>OZ220698.1:0-2373081 GCA_965116555.1 Dehalococcoidia bacterium
GTGCAGGACCTTATCTGGAAGCTGCTCCTGTCCATGGCCTTCGTCTACATGGCGACCCGGGTGCCATCGATGCTGGGCAACGCTGGCACCTTCGACTCCTGGCTCTCGATGCTCTATTTCGGCATGAACCTGCCGGCATCTTTCGTGCGCTCCGCCAAAGTCATGGGGCTGATGGCCGGCGGTGCCGCCGGGGGGCCGGGAGGCATGGCGGTGGGGGCGATGGCGGCCAGCGCGGGGCTTTCTGCGGCGGCCGGCGGACTCAACTCGGCCGCCTCGATGGCGACCCCATCGGCCGGAGGTAACGGCGGCGGAACTCCAAGGAGCGGCGGGGAATAGCCCTCATACACAAGGGATATCCACGGGCGCGGGCAAGGAACCGCGCCAACCAAGACCAAAACGGAGGCTCAGAGATGTGCAGGTAACGGGAGTCTGGAAACACCGACCGAAAGAGACGAGCGGAAGGCTCGGAGACAGAGAGGAGAAGAAAGGCATGGAAGACCGACCCCGGCATCGACATCGACGACGTCCTGCCCGAGCCAACCCCGAGCTCATAGAACGGACGTGAGGAGGAGAGACACATGAGAGAACACGAGGTTCCGACTCACGTGCAGGCCGAGGACAGGGTGCTGCTGTGGTTCACTTTCCCGCAGCTCGTGGCGATGACCGCAGTGTGCGCTCTGTCCTACGGCGCCTACCGCTACGCTCCGGTCGGCCCGTCCGAGGTGCGGATGGCCCTGGCCGTCGTCTTCGGGCTGGTCGGCCTGGCCGCGGTCGTCGGGAAGATTGGCGGGCGGCGGCTGCCCCTGGTGGCCGCCGACCTTCTGAAGTACCGGATGGGAGCGCGGGTCTACTCCGGCCCCGTGTCCCAGCTGGCGCGGACCGAGCCGCCCGCTCCGCCGCAGCCAGCCAAGAGCGGCCCAGGCCCGCTGAAGCTGATGGCGAGGAGGTCGAAGCGCGCCCTCCGCAACCTGCGCAAGAAGAGAAACAGGCAGAAGGACCGGCGCAACGGGCGGATGCCCTTCCGTCCCCACAGGTGGTTCGGCAAGAGACGCCGCAAGGCGGACGCCAACCGTGGCGCTCCCGACCGGAAGGCCGAGACGCTTGAGATGAGAAGGCGCAAGCCCCGGACGGGGTGCAGCGCGGTCGTGGCCGTCGTCGTTCTTGCGGCGGCGGCCGCGACGGTCCCCCAGGTGGTGCTGGCCGACGACCACGAGCCCTGGCGCGACGAGATCGATTTCGAACTGAACGAGCCGGTGGAGGGACGCCGGATATTCGTCGAGGGGCTCACCATCTCCGACGACCGCGCCCTGATCACTCTCCGAGCGGCCACGGATGTGGACATCCGACTCCGGGCGTTCGGAGGGCCGGACGGCACATGGCTGCGCTTCTGGGCATCGGACACGCTGGATGAGGGGGAGTTCGGCCGCTACAGGTTCCCCCTGCACGGACCCACACCGTCCTTCACCGTCTCGTGGGAGGACGGGCTGGGACAGGCCGGCGCGCTCACCGTCGAGCACGAGCAGATCCCGTATCCGCTGCCCGAAGCCGAGGGCGAGCTCTGCAACATCAGGCTTACGTCCCTGGGTTGGACGCCGGGCGCAGTCGAGGGAGCGGTGGAGTCCGAGTGCGTGACACGCATCGAACACCCGGTCGAGGTGCAGACCGTGGCCGGGCACGAGAGCGTCACCCTAACGTCGCTGATGGACGCCGAGGTGACGGCGGTCACGGGAACTGTCTCGGCGGCGACCGGCGGGTCGACCGCCAGCGTCGCGTTCGTTCCCGACGGCGAGACTCGCTTCCAACTCACGGTGCCAGCAGGCGAGGCGATCCATCCCGTCAGCGTGGACGTGGGCCTCGAGGCCGTCCTGAACATCCCAATTCCCCCGCTGACCGTGCTCACCCACCACCCGGAGCGGACGGAGGAGCGCACCGAGACGGTGAGCCTGTATCGCCCGGGGGCCAGCGATTCCGACAGCGACAGCGAGACCATCACCGTCACCCACGACGACGGCACAACCACGGAGCACACCGTATCCGCCTACGCCTACGCCTACGTGCCCGCCAGGACGATCCAGAAGGACGTGACCATCACCATCGTCCACCCGGAGCACGTCAAGGCCGAGGTGGTGGAGCGGGGGCCCATCGAAGGGAGTCGCGAGGAAACCCTGCAGCTCGCCTCCGCAGTGGGATCTGACGACCCTTACACCGTCCTTGTCCTACCGGTACCGGAGCCCGAGGAACCGTCCGCCGACCAGTCGCCCGCAAACGGCCTGCGCTCCTGGTTTGATCTGCTCGGGTGGAAGTGGCCGTGGTAAGGCGGGCCGCGGCCATCCTGCTTCTCACCGGCGCGGCCTTCATCTTCATGGGGGCCACGCCGGAGGAGCGGGCCATGCTCGTGCAGTTCGACAGGGTGCTTTCGGCGATGGCCTACGCCGGCTCAGGCCTGTGCTTCTTCGCCATCGTCTGGGCGGGCTTCGTCCTGATGGCAGAGGGCGCCCAGGAGCGGGGCGGCGGCAGCGCAAAGACCGCCGTCATCCTGGCGGTCGTGGGCCTGGTCCTGGTGCTCTCCGCCAAGGGCCTCTCCACGCTTCTGCGCCATGGACTCTTGCCCATAGTCCCAACCCCCTAAGCCGAGGAGGACACCCCATTGAAAGAACGATTCCATATTGTGAGGCGGAAGGCCAGGGATCTGCTGCGCAGGCTGGATACGTTCAGGCGAAGGCCCTGCGTCGGGCTTCCTTCGCCGGACGAAGACTCGACGGGCATTCCCGGTGCCCCTCCCGCGGTATCGGGCGCAACCGGCAAGCTCCTATCCAGGCTGCCCCTAGCATTGCCGTCGCCCTTCACCCTTTTGGAGCGAGTCAAACGCTCCGCAAAGCGGGAGGCGCGTACGACCCCGGACAAGCTCGACACAGCTGAGGGACCAGTCGCGAAGAGCGGGCCACTTTTCAGGTTGCTCCTGGCGCCGCCTCCGCTCTCAGCGTTCAGAGAGCGCGTCCTACTTCTGGCGAAGCGAGTGGCGCAGGCCGCCCCGCTGAAGCGCGACACCCCGGCGGAACCGGGCGTGGAGGCTACCGCTTCAGCTCCCAAGCCCCCGCCCGAGTTGCCCCTCTTCTTCATGCTGTCGCACCTGGAGGACGACGGCCCGGTGCGGTTGGACGGAGTGAAACTAGGAGTGTGCGAGGTGATGGGACTCGAGATCGACGAACCGAAGCTCGGAGCCTTCGCGGGAGCCCTCAACGCCCTCGACTTCCCCGTACAGCTGCTCGTCAGGCAGCATCCACCTCGCCTTGGACGGCTGCAGGAGAAACTGAAAGAAGCCCAGCCGACCAACCTCCCTCCGCAGACGAGGGCGGCTGCCGAGTCCCTGGGACGTCTCCTGGGGGATCTGGAGACCCGTGACGGCATCCTGGACCGGCGCTTCTACGCCGTGTGCGAGTCCCCCCGCATCGACGAGCTGCGCGGCCTGCTTGCCAGAGCCGGACTCTCCGTCCACCCGCTGATCGGACGCCAGCTTCGCATGTTCCTGGTGTCGGCCCTCCTCGGTGGCTCGCCCGCGGAGTTCGATGAAGTGCCCGACGTGGATATCGAGGTCAACCGCCGAGACATGCGGATTGGCGGCGGCCTCGTGCGGTCGCTGCACCTGGGCCGCTGGCCTCGGTCCCTGGCACCCGGATTCCTACAGGGGCTGATGGCGGCGGGGGCGCCCATGGACCTCTCCGTCCACGTGGGCCCGATTCCGGCTGAGCAGGCGGCACGCACCCTGGAGTGGCAGAAGGTCCGCTTCGAGTCGGCCCAGTCCCTCTCCTTCAAGCGGGGCCGCACCATGTCCCCAGAGGCGGAGATCGCACTGGAGGACGTGACCCGGCTCAGGGACGAGGTGCAGCGGGGCCGGGAGCGCCTCTTCCACTCTTCCTTATCCGTGACCCTTCACGCCTCGGACGATGCGTCCCTGAAGGAGATGACCCAGCGGGCGAAGGGACACTTCGCCGCCACACTGGGCAAGCTCGACAACATGGCTTTCAGGCAGAGGGAGGGGCTGCTCTCCACGCTGCCCCTGGCCCTCAACGCCGTCGCCGAGTGGCGCAGCCTCGACACCTCCAGCCTTGCCAGACTATTCCCCTTCTCGCCGCCCGACCTGGACACCCGCAGCGGCACCCTCTACGGAATCGACATGCGCGCCTGCTCCCCAGTGGTCTACGACCCCTGGGACGGGACCCACCTCAACGCCAACACCGCCGTCCTCGCACGCTCCGGCTCAGGCAAGAGCTTCGCAACCAAGCTGGGAGTTCTCAGAGGCCTGTGCCGGGGCGTCACCGCCTACGTCATCGACCCCGAGGGCGAGTACGCCGACATGGCGAGGGCGGCGGGAGGCAGGGTACTGTCCCCCGGAGTTCCGGGCGAGGGGATGAACCCCTTCGTCATCGACAAGGGCGACTCCGAGGAGATGCTCCAGCGCATCGGCAGCCTGAGAAGGCTCATCGAGGTGATGGTGGGCGAGCGCCTCAGCGCCGACCGCCGCGCCTCCCTCGACCACGCCCTTGCGGGCTACTACGCCCACACGCGGGAGCGCACCGGCTTCCGCGACTTCTACAGGTTCCTGCAGGAGGACGAAGCGGGAGACCCCGACCTGGCCCGCCTGCTGAGGCCGTTCGCCACCGGCAGCCTCCGCCACCTGCTCTCCGACGAGGGCGACGATCTTCTCAACAACGAGGCGCTGGTCACCGTCTTCGACCTGCGGCTGCTGGAGCCGGAGCTCCGTCCCGCCGCCGCGATGGTCTGCACCGAGACGGTGTGGGCCGCGGCAGCCCAGGACCCAAAGCCCCGCCTGCTGGTGGTGGACGAGGTGTGGTCGATCATGCAGCACCCTGAGGGCGCCGCTTTCATGGTCAGCATGGCCAAGCGAGCGCGCAAGCACCGGCTCGGACTGCAATTCATTACACAGGACGTCCAAGACCTCCTGTCCGAGGACTCGTCCCGGGCGATCACGGGCCACTCGGGAAGGGCGCTCCTCCAGAACGCCGCCTTCAAGCTCCTGCTCCAGCAGGACGCCGCGGCCATCAGCACCGTTGGCGACGCCTTCGACCTCCCCGAGGACCTCCAGCGCTGGCTGCTGTCGTGCCCCAGAGGAGACGGACTGCTCCTGTCGAAGGGGCACCGCTTCCCCGTCCGCATCGAGGCCACTCCAGAGGAGACCGAGGTCATCGAGTGGCGGCCCGGACGCCACTAGAGAAAGGAGTAGACCCATGAGGCTGAACCCCAGACAAATCCTCTTCGGAGCCGACGAGAGCGCCAGGACCCCCATCCTGCTTGCGGTGACGCCGCCGAGGGCCGGGGAGCGGACGATCCTCGGCGTGGAGAACTTCCTCCAGTCCATCGCCGTCCCCGAGCCCTTCTCCCTGGAGCTGGCAGGGGACATGGATGGCGTGACCCTGATGGCCCGCTGCTTTGACGACCAGGTGGTGCGCGGCCAGCTCTCGGCCCACTACCCCCAGGCCCGCATCCAGGAGGTGCACCCCGGCGAGGACCCACTCTGGGTCAGAGACGGGGAGCAGGCCTGGAGCATCACCCTGCGGGCCGACGCCCCTGAGTACGTCCCTCTCAGGACCTTCCGGGACGACGACCTGCTCGACCCCGGCTCCGACCCCCTCATCGCCCTGATGGGCGCCCTGTCCGAGCTGGAAGACGACGAGCGCGTCGTGGCCCGGCTGATGCTGCGCTCCCTGGGTCCCGACTGGTCGCAGCACCACATGGACAAGGCACACAAGCGCCCCGGAATGGAGCCGAGGGAACCGTCATACACCTATCAGACCAAGCCACTCCAGATGGACGGCGTGACGATGGCCGTACTGGGCATCGGGGCGTTCGTAGCCGTCAAGGGCTACCTCTGGGTGCAGGACGGCCAGGTATTACAAGCCGCAGCCCTCGGGACCGTCACGGCCCTGGGCCTAGCGGCGGGCGGCCTGGCCTGGCACCGCTGGAAGAAGGCTAGGAGCCGGGTGGAGGACCCCATCCTGATACGGGAGAAGGTCTCCCGCATCGCCTTCGACGCCGAGCTCCAGGTCGTTGCCGTCCTTCCCGCCGCCACGAGGCCCCAGCGGGCGGCCGAACTCCTGGGTCCGGTGGCCGCCGCCTACCGGCACTTCGACAATCCCGCCGGGGCGCGGTTCAAGGTCGGCAAGGTCCGGCCCGCGTTGCCCGACCCGGAAGTCCTGCATCCACCCGGCCCGGGGCTGTTCGGCAGGCGCAGCGTCCTCGGTGTCCGCGAGGTCGCATGCCTGTGGCACCCGCCCGGAGCCGGTGACGAGACGCCCCTCGTGGAGCGGTCCGGAGCGCGAGCCCTCCTCCCCTCGGCGAGGGGCGTCAGGGGCGGCGCGCTCGTGGGAGACACCACGGCGAGCAAGTCCCGCCCCATCCGATTTCCCGAAGACCTGCTCAGGAGGCACCACCTCTACGTAGCGCGCACACGCATGGGCAAGTCCACCCTGATGCACCACATAGCCGCCCACAAGATGCGCGAGAAGGCAGAGGGCAGGGACGAAGACGCCATCGTCGTCATCGACCCCCACGCCGACCTGGTGGCCGGGCTGCTCCGCCACGTGCCTGAGTCTCTGGAGGACCGCGTGCGCCTCATCGACCTCGCCGACCAGAAACGGGCGCCGGGCATCAACCTGCTGGACACCCGCATCTTCTCCGACCGGGACCGCACCGCTGACTCCGTGGTGCGCGTCGCCCGCGGCCTGTGGGAACAGTGGGGGCCGAGGATGCAGTCCATCCTCGAACAGACGGTGAAGACCCTCCACGAGGCAAATGAGCACCCCGAGACCGACGAAGGCAGCCAGCACACCATACTGGATGGGCTGAAGCTCCTCTCTGACCGCAAGTTCCGCGACGCCGTGCTCAAGCGTATCGAGGACCCCTATCTCCTTGAATGGTGGGCCCGCGACTTCGGAAGCTGGCACCACCAGTACCGCGCCGAGGCCCTCGCCCCCGTCCAGACCCGGCTCTCCTACTACGCATCCTCCAAGCGGGCCAGGGCCATCCTGGGACAGCGGCGCTCCACCATCGACCTGCGGGAGACGATCCTCGGCGGCGGAATACTTCTCGTTTCCACCGCCCAAGGAGCCGTGGGCAGGGACGTTTCGGCCTTGGTGGGGGCGTCCCTGCTCAACCTGGTCGACTCGGTCATCCGCGAGCAGGAGAGCGTGGCTCTGAGCGAACGGCGGGGCGCGCTGGTGGTGGTCGACGAGATGCAGTCCATGCCCGGCGTGGACTACGAGTCGATGCTCAGCGAACTGGGCAAGTTCGGCGCCAGCTTCGTGCTTGCGACCCAGAGCCTGGCCAAGCTCGATGACCTGTCCCGCACCATGCGGGACACCCTGCTCGCTAACGTCGGCTGCCTCGCCGTCTTCCAGGTGGCCGGCAACGACGCGAGGCAGCTGGTCTGGGAGTTGGGCAAGGAGCGGGTGACCGAGGACGACATCACCTCCCTCCCGGTGCACAACTGCTACGTCAGGGCAACCGTCGGAATCGAACGGATGCCTGCCTTCTCGATGATGGTCAGAAAGCCGGAGGATGGAGACCAAGCGGTCGCGTCCCGCATCCGCCAGACGGTGCCTACGTACACCCTCTCCGCACAGGACCTGGAGGACGCCGGCGCCGACGACAAGAAAAAGGTCCGGGACTTCAAGGACCGGGCCAACGCCATGCAGAACGAAAGCGAGGAAACCGAACAGTGAGACCTCAAGGATGTGAACCCGAAACCCTCCGCGCCCTGGCGGAGATGCCCTTCCTCGACCGCGTGGATCTGGTCGCCGTCACAGGACGCTCCAAAGGCGCGGTCTACGAGGCCGTCGACAGGCTGGAGAGCGGTGGCTTCGTCTCCGCCGTCTCCCACGTCACCGACCACCTTCCCCAGACGCTGCGCTACCACCTGACGGCCGCGGGGATCAACCGGCTGGCCGCAATGGAGGTCAGAACGACGGACCAGTTAATACGTGACCGGCCCCTCTCCGCGAGGTGGCGGCGCATCCTCATGGAGCGTCTTGACGCCCTGGCATCCATCTACCGGCTGGCGGCCGCAATCGCCTCCGTCGCCTATCCGGTGCGGTTCCGCTGGTACCGGGGCATCCCCCTCGACGCCGCCATTGAACTCCCCGGGGGGAGGACCGTCGGCATCGTAAGGCAGGGACACACCTCCGACCGCTCGGTCTTCTCCAGGCGGCTCTGGCGAATGCGCCAGCAGCCCCTGCCCGGAGTCGTGCTCACGCTCGTAGCCGACGACGTGCGGCTCAGGCACGCCCGCAGGTCCCTGATGGGAGCGCCTGCGCCCTACTACCTCGCCCTGGAGCGGGACGCGCTCGCCGCGTCGCCGGACGACCCGGTGTGGACTCCACCTCCCGTCAAGGCGCAGGTCGAGTTGCGTTCGATCCTAGAGCGGATAGAGGAGGGGAACCCGATTCCGGAAGAGGAGGAGCTCCAGCATGCCTCACTCCCCGCCGACCTCGCCGCCGCGGGGCCGGACTGGAAGATCCCCAACCACCTCCTACCCGCAACTCTCCGGGCGGCCGAGAAGCGGGCCCTGGACATCATCTTCGACTGGCCCTGGATCGCCCTCACCGACCTGGCAGGGCTCATGAACGTTTCCGTTCCCAGGGCGTCCCAGATCGTCGCACCCCTCGAGGGCTTCAATCTCGTTGTGAGACCTTCGGACGCGGCCCGACGCCTCACCCTCACCGACAGGGCCCTCGGCCTGCTGGCCCGCAGGGACCGCACCTCCCTGGCCATGGCGAAGAACCGGTGGAGCGCCGCTCCGCTGTTCCCCGGCACGCCCCTCGACTGGGAGAACGTGACCGGCGCAAGGAGTCGGCAACTGCTCAGGAACCTCCAGCACTCCGCCGCCGTGCATGTCTTCCTTGCAGCTCTGACCGTACAGGCCGCCCTCATCGAATGGGAGGTCGTACAGGTCGACCCGCCTAGAAGGGCCTCCCGACACTTCCGGCACAACGAGGGGCAGCGCTCGGTCAACCCCGACGCCTTCGGGGTGCTCAGAAAGGGCGACACCACGTTCCCTTTCTTCCTGGAGTGGGAGCGCCGGGCCGTGCGACCCTCAACCATGTCGGCCCGCCTCGCTCCCTATCTGCGCTACTACTCATCTCACAGGCCCACCGACGACCACGGCGTTAGGCCCTCGGTCCTGGTCGTCTTCGACGACGAGATCGCCCACACCCACTTCCTGCGCCTGGCCCGGGAGGAGATGCAGGCCAGGGCCCTCAACGTCCCCCTGTGGGTCTCCCACGCCGACGCCATCGAAGAGCTCGGGCCTCTCGGCCGCGCCTGGCGCACCCCCAACGAATGGGACTTTCCCCAGGCCCTGCTTCCACAGTAGATAACGGCAAGAAGGAGATGACATGCCTTCACAGTCCAACCAAAGACCCAAAGGCCCCCGGAGGCGCAGGGGACGGACCGTTGTCCGGCTCAACACAGCGGCTCTCTGGGAGCGGCTCTCACGACTGAATCGCTCCCAGAACTGGCTAGCACGCGAGATCGGGGTCAGCCCCGGTTACGTGTCGATGCTGGTCAACGGCGGGCGCACGCCCTCCGGGCGCATTCGCCGCCGGATGCTCAAGGCCCTCCGGGTAAGCGAGTTTCACCACCTATTCCAAATAGAGGAGGAAGCATGAACAGTAACACTGAACCCCGTTTCGACGGGGAGATGGACGAGTCCAACGACGAAGAGCTGCCGCGAGAGTTCCAGACCGGGGTGCTGCCCAGTGACTTCCCCAGGCGTCTCGAACGCCTCAGGGAGGCCAGCAAGCTCACCTGGAGCGGATTCGCCAGGGCCGTCGGGGTGGACCCGAAGCAGATGCACCGCTGGCGCAGGGGCGTCGAACCGTGCGGGGGAGCCATGCACTCCCTCTACCTCTTCGCAGCCCGCATTCCCAACGGCCTGGCGATCCTGATGAGCGAGGGCTTCCAGACGTCCATGTTCAAGGACTGACGGACGCACCCCGCCGCGCGTAACACGCAACGGCGGCGCGGCGGGGCCGGATCCGGCTCACACCCCAAGCGTGAGCCGCAAACGAAAGGTCGCCGGCGTTTGTCAGTTCCGTCCCGCGCCGGCGGCCCCAATCCCAGACCTATAACGAGCAACCCAGTGACCCCGCACAGCCTTGGCCGCGACTACGCAACATGGAAGATAACACTACACACAACCGCAACGACAGACCAGAGGAGCAGGAAAACTCCGCTGTCCGGTCCGCGGTCTCCTACAGCCCCCGGCAGCGCAGGATGATCCGTAAAGGTTACCGCGCCTGGGCAAGGGTGGCCATCCGCTCATTCTTAGCGCGTCGCCGTGTCTCGCCGGACGGATGCCGCGCCGAACAGGACGGCGGCAGGGACCCGGGCTGCGAACCGGAGCCGTAGCACGGAGAAAGTCATGAATGCCAGTGAGAGAGACGACCCCATACCCGTGGCGCTCTACGCGAGGGTGTCCAGCGACCGGCAGGACGTGGACCTGTCCGTGGCCGCCCAACTCCGGGCGCTTAGGGACTACGCTGCGAAGAACGACTGCGTGATCGTCCGCGAGTTCGTGGACGAGGCTGAGAGCGGACGAGTCGACAGCCGGCCCCGGTTCCAGGCGATGCTCGACGAGGCGAAGACCAATGCTCCATTTGAGGAAATCCTTGTTTGGAAGTTCTCCAGGTTTACCCGGAAGCGAGAGCACGCCGTCGCCTATAAGTCCATGCTCCGCCGCAGGGGAATCCGCGTGGTGTCCATCACCGAGCAGGCCGACGACACCGCCGCCGGCAGGCTCCTGGAAGGCATCATCGAGACCATCGACGAGTTCTATTCGGAGAATCTTGCCCAGGACGTCACCAGGGGGATGCGGGAGGCCGCGTCCCGGGGCTTCTGGATGTCCAGCGAGGCCCCCCTGGGCTACAACCGGGTGATGATCCAAGACGGACCCAAGAAGAGACCAAGGCTGGAGCTCGACTCCGACTCCTCTCACATCGTCAGGCGCATGTTCGACCTGTCGGAGGCCGGCAAGTCGACTCTCGACATCGCTCGCATCCTCAACGACGAGGGCATCGTCAGCCCCAGGGGAAAGCCCTGGGGCAAGACGAGCGTCCACGCAATCCTCATCAACGAGACCTACACCGGCACGCTGACCTGGGGAGTGAACGCCAAGAACGGGGCCGCCCCCGTGCGGGTGGAGAATGCCTTCTCCGCCATCATCTCCACGGCCCAGTTCAATCGCGTCAGCAAACTGCTGCGGTCCCGCGCGCCCAGGGTCGTCAACCCGCGCAGGGTGGCAAGCCCCTTCCTCCTAAGCGGGCTCGTCAAGTGCAAGGCCTGTAAGCGGGCGCTTACCGGGCAGGGCTCCAAGTACGCGCAGTTCACCTACTACGTCTGCCAGACCCTCATGAAACAGGGCAAGGGGTCCTGCGACGCCCCAAGGCTCAACGCCCGGCGCTTCGAGGAGATGGTCGTGGAGAGGATTCGCTCCAACATCTTCACAGTGGGCAGCATCCCCGACCTGTTAGAAGCGGTGGACGAGGAGATCGACGGCATGGTCGACGAGCACCGCAAGAGGGTCCAGACCATCGAGTCGGAGATTGGGGATGTGAAGAGGCAGCTGGACCGCATTTGGCGTTACATAGCCACCAGGGACGACGTCGATGTGGCCAAGACCTCCGCCCGCATGACGGAGTACCAGCAGAGGCAGGAGCGTCTAGAGGAAGCGGCGGTGAACGCGAGAGGGATTCTCGCCAGGCACAGGTCAGCTCTGGGCGACGTCGGCGAAATCGCGGAGTACGCCAGAGAGATAAATGACTTCCTGGACATGAGCGAACTCACGGAGCGCAGGGCGTTCATCGAGTCGTTCGTCAGGGAAATCGTCGTCATGCCCGGGGCGGCTCTACTCCGGTACTCCATGCCCATGCCGGACGACAGCCCGATGAGTGGAAGGCGCGACGAAAGGCTGGTTCTGGACGGTTCCGCGCTCTAGCTATCGTCGTTCACTTGTGGTGACAGGTTCTTCGGGCGTGAACGGGTTAAGCTCACTTACGTCTGTTACTTAGCAGCGTCAATGTTTCCCTCCCAACTCCCTGAGGCCATCCCGTAGCCAATTGTGAGCAAGTGCCGTCGCTGGATATGGGAGAACTCGTCCATTCTCTCACTCTTCCAACGTCCGCAGTGCCTTATGTGAGTTGGCCTGGGACCGCCTGCTTCAAGGATTCACGGGGTCTCTCCAAGACCACTTGTACGCCCCCATTCTTGCTCGAGTTTGAGGGCCCCCTTTATAGATGCGCTGGCATTGACAACGACTCCCCTCACCGTTCATGATAAGGGTATGACCCGATATGACCTCGGGGGAACGCCATGCCCAGAAACAGAAAGGCCATCACCTTCTCTCTGCCCCCGGAGATGGACGAGCAGGTCAGGCAATTCATACAAGAGGAAGACCGCACCATGAGCGAGTTCCTCCGTGAGGCAATTCGCCTCTACATGGACGAACAAGAGTGGCTGCGGAGAGAGCGCCGCCAACGGGCCGAGGCCCGCAGAAAGCAGATGGAATGAGCAAGGAGGACGCATCGATGATCCAGAATGCTGACTACACGCCCGCGGCCCTATATGCCAGAGTCTCTAGCGACCGCCAGGACGTGGACTTGTCGGTGGCGGCCCAGCTGCGGGCACTCAGGGACCATGCCGCCAAGAACGGCTACATGGTCGTCCGCGAGTACGTGGACGAGGCAGAGAGCGGACGAATTGCCGACAGGCCGGAGTTCCGCAGGATGATTGACGAGGCCGCCAAAATCAACGCCCCTTTCCGGGAGATTCTGGTCTGGAAGTTCTCCAGGTTCACTCGAAAGCGGGAGCATGCCGTCGCCTTCAAGTCCATGCTCCGGCGCAAGGGCATTAGGGTTGTCTCCATCACCGAACAGGCTGAGGATACCGCTACCGGCAGGCTCCTTGAAGCCATCATCGAAGGCGTGGATGAATTCTACTCGGAGAATCTCGCCCAGGAGGTCACCAGAGGTATGCGGGAGGCTGCATCGAGAGGTTTCTGGATGTCAAGCGGGGCCCCCTTCGGCTACAGCAGGGTGATGGTTCAGGATGGGCCCAAGAAGAGACCCAGACTGGAGCCGGACCCTGATTCGTCCCAGGTCGTCAGTCGCATCTTCGACATGTCGGAGGCCGGAAAGTCGACTCTCGACATCGCTCGGACGCTCAACGACGAGGGTATCGCCAGCCCTAGAGGAAACCCCTGGGGCAAGACGACCCTCCACGCAATCCTCATCAACGAGACCTACACCGGCGCCTTGGTCTGGGGCGTGAACGCCAAGGACGGGGCCGACCCAGTGCGGGTGGACGATGCGTTCCCCGCAATAGTTTCCAAGGCCCAGTTCAACCGTGTGGCCAAGCTGATGCGCTCACGCGCGCCAAAGGTGGTCAACCCGCGTAGGGTAGCAAGCCCCTTCCTTCTCAGCGGCCTGGTCAAGTGCAAGACCTGCAGGCGCGCACTGACCGGCCAGTACGCCAAGAGTGGCAAGTTTCCATACTATGTCTGTCAGACCCTCATGAAGCAGGGCAGCGGCTCCTGCGACACCCCGAGACTCAACGCTCGACGATTCGAGAAATTCGTCGTGGAGAAGATTCGAGCCAACATACTTACAGAGGGGAACATCCGCGACTTGGTGAAGACCGTGGACGAGAAGATGGATAGAGTGGCCGCTGAGCAGCACAAGAGGCTGGAGACCATAGACGCGGAACTTGAGGACGTGAAGCGGCACCTTAGCCGAATCTGGCACTTCATCGGGGAGACCGACAATATCGATATGGCCGACGCCGGAAACCACATCAGGGAACTTCGCGACCGGCAGGAGCTCCTTGAAGACGAGGCATCGGCGGCCAGGGCGATCTTGACCCAACGCAGGTCGGTCCTGGACGACATGAACACCATCGAGTCTTACGCCAAGGAGATGAGAGACTTCCTGAAGGGCAACGAACTGACCGAGCGCAGGGCCTTCATCCAGTCGTTTGTCAAGGAGATCGTCGTCATGCCCGGCGATGCTCTCCTCAGATACACCGTGCCTATGCCAAGCGACAGCATGATTCCAGGGAAAGCGGTTGAGAAGTTGGCCTTGAACGACCCGGTACTTGTTTCAGTGCACCGGTTCTCGTGTATCTTCCTCGTGACGTCCAGAAAGACCCGCTTCTCCTCCTCGCCGATCCCGACGTTGACTAGAGCGTTGAGGTCCTGGTGGGTCTCGATAGCCGGGGCATGAAGGCCCATCCCTCCTCCGTCAACTCCAAACGCACGACGCGCCGGTCGTCGTCATAGGGGCGGGTGCGCCGGACCACTCCCTCTTGACCAGCCCAGCTACTTGGTGGCTGATGGAGGCCTGTCCGCTCCCACATAGGTAACGGGACCGGGGGTAGGGCAAGACCTCCCTCAGCGCAGACCGCCTAAGCACCTCAAGCTAAACCTCTCTAAGTGCACTTCGAGTGCTCTACCCATTCTATTGACAGCGTGCACTACAAACAATACATTGGACACCACCCGCATCTATCGCGACAAGAGGGAACGAGGTGTCTCAGTGGTTTCTCAACGTACCTCCGCCGGTCCGACCAACATCCGCGGTGTTGATCAGCATCTTTGGCGGTGGCTCAAGGCCCAGGCCGCACTTGAGGGAAAGACAATAGGTCAGAAGCTCAATGAGATTCTCGCCGGCTACAAGCATCGGGCGGAGTCTTCTTGAGCAATACAGTTGTCACGGTGAATACGACTCTATGAGAACGCTGCTTTCAGATATCTTTACCTCACTAGGATGGTGGCGATGAGGTTTGTCGACCTCTTTGCAGGTCTTGGTGGATTCCGTCTTGCACTACAGCGACTCGGACATGAGTGCGTCTTTGCATCTGAGATAGATGGCACGCTCCAAGGCGTCTACAACCGCAATTTCCCCGAAGGGCCAGCCATTCACGGAGACATTAGACGCTCGAAGGACTATGTGCCGCCCCATGACATCCTGTGTGCCGGGTTCCCTTGTCAACCGTTCTCTAAGTCAGGTGCCCAGGCCGGATTGGAAGACAAGACCTCTGGGACGCTCTTTCATGAGATCCTAGGGATATTGCGAGTGCACAAGCCCACGTATGTGATCCTAGAGAATGTGGGGAACTTTGAGCGTCATGACGAAGGACAGACGTGGTGTATCGTCAAGACTAGCTTGGAAGAGCTTGGCTATGAGGTCAGAGGAACAGAGCACATGGCGAGTGGTGGTGACGGGCTGCTTTCGCCGCACCACCTCGGCTATCCTCACCACCGAGAGCGATTCTTTGCAGTAGCCTCGCTTGATGGTCTTCCAAAGGAAATTTTTCCTCCGAGGAAGCGAAGCGCGCTGACCTCAATGACGCGCATTGTCCAGAGGAGCGCTGAGCTATCCGAATCCGACCGCAACGAAGCACAAATTGCAGACCAGCACCGACGGTGCATTGAACACTGGAACACCTTTCTTGCGGCCCTACCGAAGGAGAAGGTCACATTGCCGTCATTTCCCATATGGGGTGATGAAATTGGCGCAACCTACTCCTATGAAGAAACGACTCCTTGGGCTCAACTGCTAGCTGTGAGATTCGGCTCCGCACACAGCAAGAATGGGAGGGTTTCCACTAGGGAAGACTTCGACGCCCTGCCGAGCTACGCACGGAGAGAGGTCACAAAGTTCCCCGATTGGAAGGTTCGGTTCATCAGGTCAAACCGTGATTGGTTCGCATCGATTCGCAGTAACCTTTCTCAAGAATGGCTCAGAGACCTTCTCGCGTTCCCTCCGTCTCTCCGAAAGCTCGAGTGGAACTGCCAGGGCGAAGATAGGGACCTTTGGAAACACATACTGCAGTTCAGGCCCTCAGGGCTACGCGTCAAGAGATACGCAAGCAGCCCGTCGCTAGTCGCTATGACAAGCACACAGATTCCCATACTCGGCCCCGAGCAACGGCACCTATCGAAGGTCGAGGGGCTGAGGCTACAGGGCTTTGAGGACGACTTCTGCGTTCCAGAGTCCAGGACGGAGACATTCAAGGCGCTGGGGAACGCGGTACACGTTGACGTCGTGCATGAAATTGCCAAGAGACTTCTACGAGTCGAAGAGAGCAACGAGCAACGTGCGCCACGCCATGTGGCTGCTGGTGCCAGCTAGAGGGAGGGGAATGGTTGCTTCTGAGAATCAGATTTCGATAGACATACGGCCGGCTGTTAGCGTCTATGCGACCTATAGGCGACTGAGCTATAAGCCGTGGTATGCCATTGCTGAGTTCGTAGACAACTCGACTCAGAGCTACTACGACCATCGAGCGGAACTCATCCGAACGTACGAGTTCGACGAAGGTCCCAGCAACTTACGGGTCGAGGTGGCCTACGACAGCGAGGCCAACGTGCTCACCATTGTAGACAACGCGCACGGGATGGAGATGGAGGAGCTTGCTAGAGCCGTTGTGCTTGACAGGCCGCCGCCAGACCCCTCGGGACGCTGTGAGTTTGGCATGGGCCTCAAGACGGCTGCCTGCTGGTTCGGAACGACCTGGACGATTCGCACCAGCAAGCTTGGCTCCGACAGGGAGTACACGGCTCGCGTGCATGTGCCGGAGCTTGTAGACAGTCATCTGGAGAGGATTGCAGTGGACGTTGGCATTGCCCAGCCCGAGGCCCACTACACATCTATCACAATCGAGGGGCTCTACAAGCCAATTCGGGGAAGAACGCAAAGACGGGTCAAGGACCAGCTTGGCAGCATGTATCGAGAGGACCTCCGCTCGGGAGAGATCGCGATCCTGTGGAACGGCGAGCCCATCTCATTCGAGGAGCCGAGCTTTCTAGAAGAGGATTTGAACAACGGCGTGAAGAATGTGTGGAGAAAGGATTTCACCATCGACGTCCCGTGGGAGTCTGAGGGAACGATACTTCACGCCACAGGATGGGTTGGAGTGAGAACACCAGGAAGCCAGAGGGATGCCGGGTTCGCCTTGCTGAGGCGGGGACGGGTCATCGTAGGGGGACCGGGAGAAGGCTACAAGCCGGCCGAGATATTTGGCCAAGGCAATACCTTTCGCTCGCAGCGTCTCGTTGGTGAGATCAAGATGGATGCTTGGCCGGTCACGCAGGCGAAGGACGCCTTTGACTGGTCAGGCGGCCTAGAGGATGACTTCATTGAGCAGCTAAAGCAAGTGTGCCAAGACTACATGGAGAAAGCTGAAGGGTACCGAGAGCGCGGCAAGCCTATCACACAGCCGGTCATGGAGGTCGTATCCGAGCCCCTCAGAAAGGTCTTCTCTGACGAGAGGTTCGGCAACGCTGTGCATGAGGAGATCCGGCTGCCCGACCCACAGAAGACCAAGGAGGCAGAGCGGGCCGACACTGAGATGATACGGGCTGCTAGCAATGGTCCAGTCTCGTATCGCCTTGAGGTCGGTGCGGAGTTCTGGCTCTTCAGACTCCACTGGCAAGATCAACTCAGTGACGCACATTGGATGCAACTAAGCGCCCCGCGCGAGAACGAGATAGATGTCTTCCTGAATACCGCCCACCCCTTCCTAGCGCCGTACTTGGACAGCAGGGACTCCCTCGCCCTGCTTCAGAAGTTTGTCCTATCCCTGGCTTTGGCCGAGCGCATGGCTCTTCAAATCTCATCAAATGGACTCGTAAGCCCTAGTGACTTTCGCATGTACATGAACAAGGTGCTCAGACGGGCTGGAGAGATCGAGGTCGAGTATGGTCGAGCCTAGCCATACTATCGGCATCGATCCTCTGTCGACGGCATTGGAGCTGTGGGGACCGTCCATCGATGGCGAGGAGATACGACGCTTAAGGAGCCGATACCAAGAGCGTGTCAGCGAGGACGAGTGGGACGACGTGGTAGAAACTGCCGCGTCGATCTTGGGTCGGTGTCCAACTCCGACCGACAATGACCGAAGAGTCACTGGACTTGCGCTTGGCAAGGTTCAGAGTGGCAAGACACTCTCCTACACATCCCTTATTGCACTGGGCATAGACAATGGCTACCGGCTGACAGTGGTTCTGGCTGGCACCAAGAATCCGCTCTTGGAGCAGAACTTCACCCGGCTGTACAACGACTTGGAGGCTAGGCGCCCAAGCCTAACACCTTTCAGAAACCCCCTCCCCCAAGATTCTGAGGTCATCAGAAGTGTGCTCCACGGCGGTGGTCATGCCCTGATTGTGGTGCTGAAGAACCGCAAGAGGCTTGAAGACGCCAGACGTGTTCTGGCAACCCCAGAGATCAGGGGCTTTCCAACGCTCATAATCGATGATGAGGGAGACGAAGCATCCCTGAACACCCAGTTCCGCCGCGGGAGACGGTCTGCAATCTACGAGAGCATCCTTAGGCTAAGGAATGCGCTCCAAGTCCATGCCTATGTGGCGTATACCGCAACCCCTCAGGCGAACCTTCTGATATCAGGAATCGATGGTCTGTCACCTGACTTTGGCATTCTGGTTGAGCCGGGACAGGGATATTGTGGTGGCGCGACTTTCTTCGGCTCAGAGCGCGACCGCTTCGTGAGAACCGTGCCCCTAGCAGAGGCAGAAGAGGAGCAAGTCTGGGGAATACCAAACGGCCTTAGACAGGCAATAGCTACCTTTCTTGTTGGTGGGGCCATCCGACATCTGCGCGAGTCCAATGCATGGCACTCAATGCTCATTCACAACAGCAACCTACGTGCCGACCACGAGAGACTCCAGACAGCGATTCGGAATCTCGTTGGGCTTTGGCGCGAAAGTCTTGGCCTGCCGGATGATGATCCCGCCACGCATGAGTTGATGGATCTGATGCGCGTGGCCTACGACGACTTGTGCTCCACAGTGCATGATCCCCCAACTTGGGAACAGGTCTGTCAGCAGTTGCGTGATGAGATCTGGCTCGTCGAGGTGTGGATGGTCAACAGCTTGCCGTTAGGCCGAGACCCAATTGGGACACCGTTCAGGCTAAAGAACAATATTCTCGTAGGCGGCAACATGCTTGGCCGAGGAGTAACTATAGAGGGTCTGGCGGTGACCTACATCACTCGTCGTGCAAGGAACGAGACGAACGCTGACACCATGGAGCAACGAGCCCGGTGGTTTGGGTACAAGAGAGACTACCTAGATGTTTGCCGCATCTTCGTGACAGCTCAGCTTCGGGACGACTACACCGAACTCCTGAGGCACGAGGACGACTTTTGGGAAGCACTCCGCCGCAACCAACGACAACGACTATCCATCCGAGAGTGGCCCCGCATGCTCTCGCTAGACATGAACATGGGCCTCAAGCCGACTAGGTCGAACGTGGCGAGCTATCGGCGATTTAGAAGCGGCGGCTGGGACATACAAAACCGCCTCATAGAGGATGAGAAAGTTGCTGAGCGTAACCTTCTGAACACAAGGGCATTTTTCGCACAGCGCCAGACGGCCACCCTCAAGCGATATGGAAACGTTGAACACCTCGTTGTCGAGGACTGCCCCACAGAGGAAGTCATATCGCAATTGCTAGCCAACATCGAAGTAGAGGGGACCGACTGGGACTCATCCTATACGAGTGAGTACTTGGCCCGAATGCTGCTAGCTGGAGTGCTCCCATCGCTAGACGTTGTATTCATGTCGGGCGGCGAGACACGAGAGCGAACCAAGAGGCAGGGTCGGATCAATCCCATGCAGGGGCGCACGCCGGGACGAGACCCTTCTCATCCTGCTTACTATCCCGGGGACGAGAATATCCACGGGGGTCGGGTGCAGCTCCAAGTACACATAATTCGAGTTCGCGGGGACGGCCTGGATCGCCCTGTCGACACTACAGCACTCGGCCTCTTTGTGCCGAGCGATGATCCACGCTTTGACCTCCGATACGTCGTTCGGGATGGCAATCCATGAGCCTCGCCGCACTTCTCTCAGAATTGAAGGACATGCCATCTGGCCATGCCTTTACTGTAGCTCCAGCACCAGGGAATCAGGATGTTCTCCTTGGTCTCGACACGACGGGGCACCCCGTTCTCTTTGTACTAGCCGAAGCAGGGGCAACTGAGCCTCCGTTGCGTACAGACAAGGTTTCTCTTCACATTGGGCAGAGCTACAGCTTGGCAAGTATGGATGACTCCCCCAGGGTTGAACTGCTGCACGCTCTGCGCTGTGAGACCTCCGACCCATCAGATGTGGAGACCTTTCTTTTGCTGGCAGAGGCCTTCCTAGCGAGCCAAGAGGGGGGTGGAGCAAGCAGACAATCTCTAACGTCGTTCTTTCGCTCTATGGTCCGGCTATTCGCAGTCACGCCGGCCAAGGATCTCCAGGCAGAGCGACGAGGCCTGTGGGGTGAACTGTTCATGATGAGCCGTGTGTGTGGCTTTCCGTTCTGGGCACCCTTCTGGCATAGCGAAGCTACGCGACGCTTCGACTTCTCTTGTGGACGCAATCGGGTTGAGGTGAAGATAACGACACGACCAGAGCGCACGCATCACTTCTCCCATAGGCAGATATATGCCATCGAGGGAGAAGAGATCGTTATCGCATCCATACTTGCCACAGAGGATGACTCTGGCCTTAGCCTACGTCAACTCATCGAGGAATGTAGGGGTGCACTTCTCGGATCGCCTGATTATCTGAAGCTGGAGAAAGCAGTACGTCGGGCCGGGATGGACTCCTCAACTGAGCCTGGTCCCATAATTGATGCCGCCGAAGCAGAGGAAAGCCTCGCCTGGTTTCGTTCGTGGGATGTCCCTCATTTTTTGGTGCCGGAGCCCCCAGGCGTCACGGAGACCCGCTACAGAGTGGATCTGTCTACAGCACCTCGGATTACGACGGTGGAGCTTGATAAGTGGCTGAGTTTATGGTCACAAGGGCTTTTGCCTATAGGAGCGAGTAGGTGAGCGCGGTGCTTCCGCAAGGTCGACAGCTGGAGAATGGTCGCGAGCGGAGGGTTGGCCAAGAACTCTCAATCTCTGTTGTGACTTGGTTTCGCTCTAATGGACGGGACTTCCCTTGGAGAGACACTAGGAACCCGTTCCACATTCTTATGGCAGAAGTCCTGCTCCGGCAGACACAGGCAGCCAGGGTGGTCGGCCCATACACGCATCTCGTTACTACATTCCCTGACCCTGCCTCACTAGCTGAGGCCGATGTCGATGCTCTGCGTGAGTGGTTTAGACCTCTCGGTCTTGTTCGACGTGCGGACAGACTCGTCGAGTGCGCACATCGTCTGCTACGAGACTACGGAGGGCAGGTGCCACGAGACCTGAAGCAGTTAGAGTCCCTTCCAGGCATCGGTAGGTATAGTGCACGAGCCATTCTTTGCATGGCCTTCCAACGTCCGGAACCGATGGTGGATGAAGGATCTGGCCGAGTTCTTCGCCGTTTCTTTGGCTACGAGCAGACAGGGCCTGCCTATTTGGACGAAGGTTTGCTCAGGACGGTGGAAGAAGTTATTCCCGAGAACTCAGGGAATGAGTTCAACCTCGGGCTAATTGATATTGCGGCAGCGTACTGCCATACACGAACTCCTAACTGCCGCAAATGCCCGCTGCTAGAGCATTGCTCATTAGGCTCAGATTACTTGGCGATTCATTGAAGTGAGGGGGAATCATGGCCCTAGCACCCAGAATTGAATATAGCCCGCTAGAAGACCTCTATCTCGATCCCCGCAATCCTAGATTAGGACGTACGCGTTCAGAGCCATCAGCGACTCAGGAGCGTCTGATGGAGCAGATGCGAACTTGGAGTCTGGAGGAGTTAGCCGTCTCCTTCCTAGAAAACGGCTTCTGGCCCCAAGAGGCCGTAATAGTCGTGAAAGAGGAGTTATATGGGCAACCTGGAACGCTAGTGGTAGTGGAAGGGAATCGACGAATAGCAGCGCTCAGCTATCTCAAGCGGGCAATAGAGGGTGCACCAGTGCCGCGGAATTGGAGACGACTTGCTGAGGGTGCTCAGCCGCCTGACGACCTCTTTACTGATGTTCCCTACATACTTGCTGGCTCACGCCAGGATGTCACGGCCTTTATCGGCTTCAGGCACGTTACTGGCATCAAGCAGTGGGCCCCAGCTGAGAAGGCTGAGTTTATCGCACGTATGGTTGATGAAAATGCCATGTCATACGAATCCATCCGAAAGCAAATCGGAAGCCGAACCGACATCGTGCGACGTAACTACATCGCTTATCGTATCCTTCACCAAATAGACGACCTTGATATTGACATATCTGAAGAGGGCCTTGACAGACGGTTTAGTGTGCTCTTCCTCTCATTGAGAGAAGCAGGCGTTCAGACGTTCCTCGGCGTTGACATCCGAGCGGAACCTGAGAAGGCCCGAACACCGATTCCCGAAGACAACACAAGAAACCTATCAGACTTTGTGTCATGGCTGTTCGGATCTAACAGCAGTAAGCCCCTATTCACGGATTCTCGCAATGTTGGCAACTTTGCGCGAATTCTATCGAGTGAAGAGGCGACAGAGTACCTCCGTTCAGTTCCCGAGCCCAGTTTCGAATTGGCCTTACAGAAAGCCGGTATAGAGGATGAAGAGATTGAGAACCAACTCAAGGAAGCAAGCAACCAAATGGAACTCGCCTTGAGTCGAGTACACCTACATCTTGACTCGAGTTCCATTCAGAGAGCAATGCGACGCCTGGCACTAAATGCCAGAGAACTTGTGCTAAAGTTCCCCAACATTGCAGAAGACATTGGACTTCGACGGGGTGGCGACGACGATGCTTAGTATTCCTAGTGGCTTTCGAAGATCGGTGACGGCCCACAATATCCATAGTCCCACCTTCCTAGATTGGGTAGAGGCGACTACATTGATTGCAGAGGAGGAACTCTCTCCGACCAATATCGTTGAATATCTGATCGAAGAACAGCTATATGACGACGAGGATTTCGCAACGGAGTATGTGTCGTTTGGATGGGTTGACCTAAAGAGCCGCTTGTCATGGCTAGGTGGTCACTCCCCCATTGCCTTTCAAGACAGGTGGATGGTTAGGCACTTGGACTGGACGGAGGTACCAGCGCATAGCTTCTGTCTGATAGTGTCGCTCGGGCCACTCTATGATGGCTGGCATGCCAAGTTTGGACCAGACTATACAAGACAAGGCGAGTTGTTCGAACTCGTAACCAAGGCAGCCATGGAAGTCCGGTTCACTGGATGGCAGTTCTTGCATACGGGGTGGAGCAGAGACAATCACTCGAAGCTGCCGGATGTCGTAGACAAGATCGCATCGCACGTAAGTGAACCCATAGGATACGTCGAAGACTATGGCTCAGACCGAGCAAAT
The DNA here is from genome assembly GCA_965116555.1 of Dehalococcoidia bacterium. Taxonomy (GTDB): domain Bacteria; phylum Chloroflexota; class Dehalococcoidia; order Lucifugimonadales; family QGNO01; genus DAOUJH01. The sequence continues at coordinate 23,307 of OZ220698.1, forward strand.
GAGGCTGGTGTCGATCTCGTTTGGCACCTCCCTTTTGCCGACAGGAAGGGTGGGGCTCCGGTATATCTGGCTCAGTGTGCCAGTGGAAAAAACTGGATCGACAAGCTTGGAGAGCCCGATGTTGATGAGTGGATCAGGATAGTCAAGTTCCCCACTACGCCTAGCAAAGCATTCTCCCTCCCCTTTTCTCTCAGTCAAGAAGAATTGCGTCAGCAGACCACCCGAGCTCATGGACTACTGCTCGACAGATATCGACTCCTTGCGCATGGTGTTTCTGAAACCGGGTGGGTCCCCGAATCCTTGCGCCGGGAGTTGATCGACTGGCTAACGCCGAGAATAGAGTGGATTCTAGGCCAGTGAAAATGGATCGCATGAGTTACTGGATATTTAAGCAGTCAGAACAAGAACAGTACCCTGACGAACCTGGTCGGGCGTACGTCTACGACAACAGACATTCCGTGAGAGTCGCTGCCGGAGACTCATTTGTCTACTTAGATAAGCGGGCTCGTGGCTACGGTTTCACCGGGCACGGCACTGTAATGCAGGTACACATGGAGGCATCCGCAGGACCAGACCAACCCAAAATAAACCGCATTTACACCGCTGAACTCGGTGACTTTGTTGCATACGCTCGCCCTCTCGACATTCGCCCTGCAAGTGTCGAGGGTAAGAGGAACAGAACGTCACTGGGCATCACAGATGTCAACAAGCTAGGCTGGTCTCGGTCAATTGCGCAAATCAGTCCTGATATGTACACAAGTATCGTCGATCTTGCCTACCGACGCCACTGCATAGCATTAGCTCCAATAGATGGTGAGGATTACGCAATACCCGATGCTTGGTCATTCGCCAGGCGCAGACACAATGTGGAGAGATTCAAGGAAGCTGTATTGGTCCGCCAGGCCTTTGCCTGTGCAATCTGCGGTACAACACTCAGAGAAGTGCTCGACGTAGCCCACATAAGCAGGTATTCGACTGACATGAAGAATCGAGCGAACCCTGCTAATGGAATTGGCCTATGTGCCTTTTGTCATAGGGCATTCGATGGAGGAGTGTTCCGACTCCATGAGACTGGGGTCGTGTCGGTCGCGAAGGGATCAGACCTTGACTCGGTGGCACTTGCGCACGTGTCTAGCCTTTCCGCTGAAGCCCGGCTAGAACTTCTCAACGGTATAGACACCGAACTTCTTCGACAGCGGCATTCGAACGAGAACTGACGTTCCGGCTGAGTATCGCAGACGAGGAGTCCAGACGGTACATTCCCAGGTGGCTGACAACCAATGGATGATGGCCACAAAGCGGTTTGGGGCAGATTCACGGCTCCACAATGCTTCTACCCTCTTCTGTACCGACACTGCCACATGACGGTTGCCTACCCGGGCGCTCAATCGCTACGCTCGTACTATGGCGATCTCCGAACGACAGCTGCTCGACGCCCTCAGCCGGACGCCCTTCGTCGATTCGATGGAGTTGGCGCACATCCTCGGCGAACCTCACGCCACGGTGCACCGAAACTTGGCCGACCTGCTGACCGAAGGCATCGCGGGGAGGGTGAGCCACGGCACGGCCCATCTGCCGTCGAGCCAGAGATACCACCTGACGACAAGCGGCGTCGGCGAGGCCACTGAAGTCCTCAGCTTTGCGACTCCCTCGGACTTCGTGCGCGCCTACCCCATGTCCAGGGAGTGGCTGACGCTGCTCAACCGCAGGATGGACGCGGTGGCTGCCGTCTACCGACTCGCCGCCTCCATGTCCCTCGGCATCGACGGACTCCGAACCCGTGTGGAGTTCCACCGCAAAGGCCGCTTCGACTCCATCATCACGCTCCACGACGGCTGCGACTTCGGCATCGTGCGCCAGGGCTTGGCCCTGCGCAGACGCTCCCTTCACGACCGGCTACGTGCCCTGGCGGAGTACGACTCCAGCCGCCGCCCCGGCGCCGTCCTGGTCCTCGTGCCCAGCGTCTGGGAGGAGAGGCTGACGACGAGGTTCTGCGATGACCGGAATATCGACGATTGCTACGTCGCCGTGGAGTCCAGGGACGCGCTGGAAAGGCGGTCCCGCCGCATCTGGCGCTGCACGTCGTGGGTTATCGGCAGCCCGTTCTTCTCGCTGGAGGGTGTGGTCTCCCGCGCCCCCCGGCGGGTCTCGCACTCAATCGCCGGAACGAAAGCGGGCGTCCCTGCCTCGTCCTGAGCGGATGGCGCAGGCAGCGCCAGCCTTCGGGGTCAGTCCGGCTGAGAAGCGGACGCTGGACATCATCACAGACCACCCGGTGATCCCCCGCGAGCACCTTGCCACCTGGCTGGGTTTCTCTGAGGGGCGTGTCAGCCAGACGATGTGCAGCCTCATGGACACCTGGGGCCTCGTCGAGCGACGAGGCTAACGAGGAGACACTCGCTACACGCTGTCCGCCGAGGGCATACGCTACGTCACCCACAAAGACATGGCCGAGCTCCCGACCACGCAGGGCATCTGGAGCACGGAGCTCACCACCGACAGACAGGGACGCCGACGCCACGTGGGCCACCGCATCGAGACGTGGGCGAGGCAGACGAAGCACGCCGACGGCATCACGTGGTTCCTCTCTAAGCTTCAGGCAGAGACCAGGGCCGACCACCAGACTTGATAAAGTCAAGAACCTTGAAGATCAGGTTCAAGTTGGCGATGTAGCGTAGGCGAGTGGTTGCACCGGGGCCTTCCCGTCCGGCTTGAGTCGGGCTAAGGTCGCCTACTTCGCCCTTGACGTGGCGGACTTGGAGCCAGCGGTGGCTCTGCCGTAGTCCGATGAGCGTGGGGCCGGACTCCAGGCCACTCTGTTGTCGGGGATGCCGGGTCCGCGCCTAGCTTCTCATTCGCAGAAGGGGAGGTCGCCCTCGTAGTCGATGCCTCTCAGGTTGGCGGGTATGCAGCCGGTAAGCCCCGGATTATCGGAGAGCCACAGACGCTCCAGCCCGGTGAGGAGGCCAATCTCGGGCGGTATGGTTCCGCTCATGTTTTTCCGTTTGAGCTGTAGGAATGCGACCCGTCCGCCGGAGGACATCTCGCGTACACCTTCCCAGTTATAACTGGTCGGAAAATTCGAACGCTCCTCCCAGTTTACTTGCGGGCTGGTGGCCTCATATAGAGCCATAAGGGCCGCCAGGTCGGCGAGCCGGCCGTTGGAATAGCTGTCGGCCCAGGTGAAGTCATTGCCCCAGAGGGTTATCCCTCCCAGATTCGTCAGATTGCTCAACTCGTCGGGGAACTCGCCGCTGAGGTCGTTGTCACGCAGGTAGAGTTCTTTCAGGCTGACCAGGTTGCCCAACTCTGGCGGCACCGCGCCGCTCAACTTGTTAGAGCTGAGGTCCAGTTTGTTAAGCTTAGCCAGGTTGCCCAGTTGGGGAGGGATTTCACCGGTAAGGCCATTATCGTCTAGTTCTAGGATTTGAAGGTTGGTGAGGTTGGCCAGTTCGGACGGTATAGGGCCGGTGAGACCCGGTTGATTCTCGATCCTCAGCAGATACAGGCCAGTGAGGAGGCCAATCTCGGGCGGTATGGTTCCGGTCATGTTGCCGGAAAGCGTCAGGGATGCGACCCGGTTGTCGGTGGACATTTCGTTTACACCACCCCAGTAACTGCTGTTCGGAAAACCTTGCTGCTCTTCCCAGTTTACTTGCGGGCTGGTGGCCTCGTAGAGGGCCATCAGGGCCGCCAGGTCGGCGAGCCGGCCATTGGAATAGCTGTCGGCCCAGGTGAAGTCATTGCCCCAGAGAGCAATACTTTCCAGATTCAACAGATTGCTCAACTCGTCGGGGAACTCGCCGCTGAGGTCGTTGTCACGCAGGTAGAGTTCTTTCAGGCTGACCAGGTTGCCCAACTCTGGCGGCACCGCGCCGCTCAACTTGTTAGAGCTGAGGTCCAGTTTGTTAAGCTTAGCCAGGTTGCCCAGTTGGGGAGGGATTTCACCGGTAAGGCCATTATCGTCTAGTTCTAGGATTTGAAGGTTGGTGAGGTTGGCCAGTTCGGACGGTATAGGGCCGGTGAGACCCGGTTGATTCTCGATCCTCAGCAGATACAGGCCAGTGAGGAGGCCAATCTCGGGCGGTATGGTTCCGGTCATGTTGCCGGAAAGCGTCAGGGATGCGACCCGGTTGTCGGTGGACATTTCGTTTACACCACCCCAGTAACTGCTGTTCGGAAAACCTTGCTGCTCTTCCCAGTTTACTTGCGGGCTGGTGGCGTCATACAGGACCATCAGGGCCACCAGGTCGGCGAACCGGCCGTCGGCGTAGCTGTCCGCCCCGGTGAAGTCGTTGCCCCAAAGAGTTACCTCTTCCAGATTCGACAGGTTGCCCAACTCTGTTGGCAACTCGCCGCTGAGGTTGTTGTTACCCAGGAGCAGCGTATCCAGGCTGGTCAGTTTCCCAATCTCAACCGGCACTGCCTCACTCAAGTTGTTGCCGCTGAGCCGCAGTTCATTAAGCTCGGACAGGCTGCCAATCTCAGCGGGAATCGGGCCGCTGAGTCCGTTGTTGTTCAGCGACAGGATCTCCAGGCTTGCCAGGTTGCCCAACTCGGGCGGGATTTCGCCGCTCAAACGGTTGTCGTTAAGGCTGAGGGATTGCAGGCTGGTGGCGTTGGCCAGTCCCGCGGGAATCTCTCCTTCTATCGCGTTCCTGCTGAGGTCCAGTTCCTGAAGGTTGCCGAGGTTGCCGAAGGTAGCCGGTATCTCGCCGTCAAGCTCCTGATTGCCCGCCATGACCAGCCGGGTCAAAGCGGTCATATCGCCCAGGTGCGAGGGGATTTTCCCGTCCAAGCTTCCCTCCGGAAGGGCCAGTTCGGTTACCCGCCCAGCGATGTCGGTGGTCACGCCGCCCCAGTCGGCGACGGACGCTCCGGTCAGCCATTGATAACCGGACCCCCAATTCTCCCCGCCGAGGGACTCATGTACGACAAGAAGCCCCACCATGTCCGCCACCGGCCCCGGAGGGTAGCTCTCGGCCCAGGTAAACCCGTTGTTCCAGACGGTGACGCTTTCCAGTTCGGAGAGTTCGGCCAGCGCGGCGGGAAACTCACCGCTCAACCGGTTGTCGTGCAGGTGCAGGTCGGTCAGGGCCGCCAGGGACGCCAGCCCAGCGGGCAACGCGCCGCTGAACTGGTTGTTGTTCAAGTACAGCTCTTCTAGGTTGGCCAGGCTGCCCATCGCGGCGGGCAGGGACTCGTCCAGTTCGTTATTGCTTAGATTGAGCTCAGTGAGTTCGGTCAGGTACTCAAGCTCCTCGGGCAACTCGCCACTGAGCCCGTTGCCGCTGAGGTCCAGCCCGGTGACCCGCCCGGAGGCGTTGGCGGTCACGCCGTGCCACTGACCCAGATTCTCCTGGTACAGCCAGCCGTCGCTGTTTTGCCAACTCTCGCCGCCTGTCGCGTCGAAGAGCGCGGTCAGCGCGGCCCCGTCGGACAAGGGCGGAAAGTCTATACGTGGACGAGGGGTGGGCGTGGGGCCAGGTGTCCCCGCATCGGACGGCGAAGACAGAACCCGGGAGGTGCTGCCAGGCTCGGGGGTCGACTGCTCGATGGTGATGGTCTGGTCCTCGCAGGCCGCGAGAGCGAAGATCACGGTGAGGGAGATCAAGGCAAAGATGCTAATTCGCCGGGGAAGACTTGGAAGGCTGATAGGGGTGTGTAACGGCTCAAACCGTGCCTTCCCTGGGAATGTCATTAGTTGCAGCAGATGATTGAAACGCATACTTTCCTTACCTCTGTCGGTTATCGGTCTCCCTTGCCCGGCCCGGGTTCCTGACCTCGGGCCGGGCAAACCACTACCGCCCCTTCGATGGGCAAAATCCATGTCTATTTTACCGGGCCGGTATGATATGGCTGTGACAATTTTGGCGTATTTGCATGATATTGGTATGACTTTGCCGTTCAGACTGCTATAATCCCCCCGGGAGCCTCCCATCCGGGCCTTCCGCAGCCCATCCCGATAGAGGTGATAGATGGAACGGGAGATGCAGGACCTCAGAAACCGGCTCACCCGGCTCAGCGAGGCCAGCCTGCGCATCAACGAGAGCCTGGACCTGGACGCCGTGCTTCAGGGTGTCCTGGACAGCGCCCGGTCGCTCACCGGCGCCAGCTACGGGGTCTTCGTCCTGCTGGACGAATCCGGGGCGATAGAGGACTTCCTGTCGTCGGGGCTGACCCCGGAGGAGGCCCAGCGGATGTGGTCGCAGCCGGACGGGATGCGGGTCTTTGAGCTGCTCACCGGCACGGAGGGACCCCTGAGACTGGCGGACATGCTGGGCTACGTCTGGTCGCAGGGCGTCCCCAGCCTTCAGCCGCCCGTGGAGGTCGGCCCCTCGCTGCCGCTGCTGGCGGCGCCGGTCCTTCACATGGGGAAGCGGGTCGGCCACATCTTCCTCCCGGCGAGGGAGGATGGCGGGGAGTTCAGCCGGGAGGACGAGGAGACCCTGGTCACCTTCGCCTCCCAGGCGGCGCTGGTCATCGCCAACGCCCGCAGATACCGGGACGAGCTGCGGGCCAGGGCCGACCTGGAGACGCTGATGGACACCGCTCCCGTTGGCGTCGTGGTATTCGATGGGAGGACGGGAGCACCCGTCTCCGTCAACCGGGAGATGAGGCGGATCGTCGATAGTCTGCGCACTGCGGACCAGCCGCCCGAGCAGCTGCTGGAGGTCCTGACCGTCCGCCGCGATGACGGCACGGAGATCTCCCTGGAGGAGCTGTCCATGGCCCAGGCCCTCAGCGGGGCCGAGACGATCCGGGCCGAGGAGATCGTCATGCGGGTGCCCGACGGCCGCAGCCTCAGGGTGCTGCTCAACGGCACGCCCATCGTCTCCGAGGAGGGGCACGTCGAGTCCTTCGTCGTGACCGTGCAGGACATGACGCCCCTGGAGGAGCAGGAGCGGCTGCGGGCCGAGTTCCTGGCCATGGTGAGCCACGAGCTGAGGACTCCCCTGGCGGCGGTGAAGGGCTCGGTCTCGACCCTGCGAGAGCCGCCCGGCCCGTTGAACCCCGCCGACGTGCGCCAGTTCCACACCGTCATCGAGGCCCAGACCGACCGGATGAACCTGCTGATCAGCGACCTGCTGGACGTGGCGCGCATCGAGACCGGGGCGCTCTCGGTCTCCCCCGGCGCCACGGACGTTTCCATGCTGGTGGGAGAGGCAAGGAGCGCCTTCCGCAGCGGCGGGGGAAGGCACGCCGTCGAGGTGGAGCTTGCGGAGGACCTTCCCTGGGTGATGGCGGACCGGGCTCGCATGACGCAGGTGCTGGGCAACCTGCTCTCCAACGCGGCCCGCAACTCGCCTGAGTCCTCCCCCGTCCGGGTTAGCGCGGTCATGGATGGGGTCAACGTGGCGGTGTCTGTCTCCGACGAGGGCCGGGGCATCCCGGCGGAGAGCCTGCCCCACCTGTTCCGCAAGTTCTCCCGGATAGACTCGGGGGAGCAGGGGGTCGGCACAGGGCTGGGGCTTGCCGTCTGCAAGGGGATCGTGGAGGCCCACGGGGGACGCATCTGGGCCGAGAGCGACGGGCCGGGCCTGGGTGCGCGGGTCACCTTCACCATGCCCACGGTGGAGCAGGCCGGGTACGTCACCCCGGCGCTGCCCGCTCCGCCGACCCTCTCCTCGCGTCGGGCAGGGCAGGTGCGGGTGCTGGCGGTGGACGACGACCCCCAAGCCCTCCGGCACGTCCGGGAGGCCCTGGTGAAGTCGGGCTACACGCCCATCGTGACGGCGGACCCGGAGGAGGCGCTTCGCCTAATCGAGGATGAGAGGCCCCACGTCGTCCTGCTCGACCTGATGCTGCCGGGCGCCGACGGGATGGAGCTCTTGAAGGACATTGCGGGAATTACGGAGGCGCCGGTCATCTTCCTGTCGGCCCACGGCCAGGAGCAGATCGTGGCCCGGGCCCTGGACGAGGGGGCCGCCGACTACCTGGTCAAGCCCTTCTCGCCGGTGGAGCTGGCGGCCCGTATCAGGCTTGCCCTTCGCCGGCGGGAGACGCCGGAGCCCTCAGCGCCCTACGTGCTGGGAGACCTGTCCATCGATTATGCAGAGCGCCGGGTGAGCCTTGCCGGACGCGCGGTGGAGATGACCGACATCGAGTACCGGACCCTGGCCGAGCTATCGGTCAACGGCGGGCGGGTGCTGACCTACGAGCACCTGCTGAGGCGGGTGTGGCGGCTTGAACCCGACGCCGACCTTCGCCCCATGCGCTCCGTGATAAGGAGACTGCGCCGCAAGCTGGGCGACGACGCCGAGGACCCGACCTACATCTTCACCGAGCTCCGCGTCGGCTACCGGATGCCCAAGGGGGAGAAGCAGGAGCGGGAGGAAACGTAGGCCAAGTCGCCCCTCACCTTCCTCCGTCCCTACGGGTCGCACTACAGGAATCGCAAGTCCTTCATGCCTCGACAGGCTGCCCAGCCACATCTCAAGGATGACTGAACCCGCCGTAGGCGGTGACGGGCAGCTCCCGACAGCTGTGGTCCAGGACGGAGACTTCACGGCTGACCTACTCGGACTACCGGCTTCAGTTCATGTGGCGGCGTTCCTTTGCCACATCACCGCTTCCCGCAGCCCAGGAATAGCCACGTCGCTACCACAAAAATGCCTTCTATACAAGGGCTTGCAAGGCCTTACCTGCGAGCAATTTCCCGTTCACAATGGGAAGTTGGGCCATTGTGCAACGGAGCAGTCGATTGACCATTTCAGAGCTAGAGACAAGGACGCCGGGCAGGAACGCACCCCTCGCTCCTGACCTTGAGGACGCCATCCGCGAGTATCTACGAATCTACGTTCTGTGGCGGGGCATCGGACGGACGACGGAGACCTTCGGCGTTTCCCGTCACACTCTTTGGAGGTTCCTCAGGCGGGGCCAGTCGAGCCGTGCCCTGCCCCGCGTCGTCATGAGCATCGTGGGCGACAGCGTGGAGGTCCTGGATGCGGCAACGTGGGCCGTCACTGCCGTCGAGGGTGTGCTCGCCAGGAGGCCAGCTCCCAAACCACCCGTGCTGACACCCCACCTTCGACGCCAGGCATTGGAGGACACGCTGCTCCTGCTGTGCGCCACGCCCCTGGCCACCGTGGACGAGCTGTCCCGCTTCGGCAGGATCCCCGCCTCCACCCTCCGCGACCGGCTGAAGAAGCTGGCGAGGATGGGCATGGCGGACTCGGTGTCCCACAGCCTGACCTTCCTGGGGCCACACCCCCATCTGCGCTACTTCCCCACGGAGAAGGGCATAGACGCCGGAGCAATGGTCGAACATGGAACGGAGACCTTCCTGCGGGAGTACCCCGTGTCCAGGCAGTGGTTCAAGCTCCTGGCCGACCGGCTGGACGCCGTGGCGATGCTCTACCGAGCCGCCGCCATGGTCGCCGACGCCGACTCCCAGGGAAAGCCGGTGAGGGTGGACCACTACCGCCAGGGCCCCTACGACATGCTGGTCACGCTGTCGGGAGGCCGCTCGGTGGGCCTGCTGCGCCAGGGGCCGACGCTGCCCTCGGCCAACCTGCGCTACCGCCTGAGGACCCTTGAGAGCCTGTCGTACGACGAACGGCCCATGGCGACCCTGGTGCTGGCCAACTCCGACCAGGCCAACCGCCGGGCCGTACGCACCCTGGGAGACCCCACGCATCACCGCAGGACGTTCGTGGCCACCGAGGAGGAGCTGCTGGCCGGAGACCACAAAGGCGTGGTCTGGCAGCAGTGCGGGGAGGGTACGGAGATGGACCTCCCGGTGAAGGTGGACTCCAGCCTGTCCCTGAACGCCATCATGGCCTGGACCGACCGCTTGGCGGAGCGCCGCGACGAGCTGCACCAGTGGCGCAGTCCAGACTCGGAGAGAGAGCCGAGGCCGGACCCGGAGACCCTCTACCCCAGCCGTCTGCGGGCCGCCATGCCGGAGCCGTCTATTCTGCTCAGGTCCTCCCTGGCTGTCCGGCTCACCGGCGCCGAGAAGAACGCTCTGGACCTGCTTGCAGCGTGGCCTCTGTGTACCACCGACCAGCTGGCCGGGCTGATGGGCGGCGTGACCCGACGCAGGGCAAACCAGGTGCTAAGCTCCCTGGCCGGCCACTCCCTGGTGCGGACCGAAGGGCAGCGTCACGTCCTCACCGACGATGGGCTGAGATGCCTGGCCCGGCGTGACCGAGCCGCCATCGGGCCGCTGGTGGGCCGCTGGAGCGCCAGAAAGCGACGACGTAGGAACACGAGAGTCCCGGTCTACGTCGGAACCGCCCTGCGCTCTATCGCCTCCCAGATGGAGCACCACGACGCCATTACAGGCTTTGCCGCCATGATAAGCGCCGAGGCCGCCCGTTCCAACAACCACGACTACGAGGTGTTCGACCTTATGCCCACGTCCCGCTCCTCCGTGGGCTACCGCTGGGACTGGACCAACTACGTGGTGCATCCCGACGCCTCATTCCTGCTGGCGTACCGGGGTAGCTTCCGTTCCTATCTGCTGGAGTTCGAGCGACGGGCCACCACCCCCAGGCGGGTGCGCACCCGCCTGGGGAACTACCGCCGTTACTTCCGAAGCGGCTGGCCCAACCGAGACCACGGGGGTCTGCCTCCACTGGTGCTGTTCGTGCTCCCGAATCCCGACGCTGAGGAGGGCTTCCTGCGGGCTGCCGGGGGCTCCAACCGCCCCATCCTGTTCACGTCCAACCTCCAGACCCTCGACGAGCGTGGGGTACTGGGTGACTCATGGCAACTTCCGCCGCCACACCCTGCCGGACGGAGACCCCTGGTACCACTGGCCTCAGTTGCAAAATGACAATTCCCCGTTTCCCGTACTTCCTGTAGGGGGCGTCCAATCACACACGAAATGCCCACTACCAACGCTGTCAGCCCCAAAAAGCCGAAATCGGTGGCAACTGGGTGCAGAAACCACGGCCCGGCCAATAGAAAGACACCCCGGGAGGGCAAGCCCCGGAGTCTCCGCTGCCAGGCCCCTGATGTGTATGACGTGTCAGGGCTGACGCATGCTGACGTGACAATGAGAACGAGTAAGGAGGAAGAGTATGAGACAACTGACGAAGGCCGAGGCCTGCCGGGAGCTGGCGGTGTCCCTGTCCACCCTGGACCGGCGGATCGCCTCGGGAGAGATCGAGGTCAGACTGGAGCAGCACGGAAGGAGGCACCGGGTATACGTGATGCTGGACGACGACCCACTGAAGAACTGTGTAAACACCAAGTCACAGGGTACGCTGCTGGACGTGGCGCGGGAGCGGATTCGGGGGCTGGAGGAGCAGGTGGAGATTCTCCAAGGCCAGCTTGCGCTGGAGCAGGAGCGGAACGCCTGTTTGGAGGAGGTCTGCCGGAAGGAGTGCGCCGGGCGCGACAGGATGAGGCGAGCGGCTTTCATCCTCGGCCTGGTCGTCGCGGGGCTGTTCGGGCTGTTGGCCGTCGGCGCTCTAGTGTGGTGGTTCGTGCTGCGGTAGGAGCGGAAGCGCCTCCGCCAGCCCCGCAAACCCACGTCATGCGCCGGCACATCCAACGCCCTTTGCGCCCAGTATTCCGTCGCACGCGCTGATCGGCCCGCACGTCTGCCCCCCACCATCCAACGAGTTTCGCCGGTTTTGGCCGGAACGCACCCTTGCGGACGAAGTGTTCACTTTTCTTCTCATGAAGGGAGAGGTGCACTCCCCGTCCCAGCTAAAAAATCGTTCTTTCCTCTGCCTCGACGCCAGAGCCAAACTTGTGTACCACCCCCGCACATAGTGGAGACCCTTCGATTCGACGGGTGACTGGGAGGTGCATCATGCGCGATGCACCCCGCGCAGGCCACGGGCATCGACCCTACCCTCGGTCTTCGACCCGTCGCCTGGGGGACTGGACGCCCCTGCGGCTTCAGACCACTTTCTGCGGTAAAGCCAGCGATGACGGACACGGATGCCCCTGCCACTTCGACCCGGTTTATGTCATCGCAGGCCGGAACCCGCCCTTTCACGAAGTGTTCACTTTTCTTCTCCTGTAGGGGTACATATTCCCGGCCGTTTCAGCTACGAAATGGCCCCTTTTGTCCACTTTGCAGCAGAGCCCGTTTTCCTGTACTACCCCCCATTGCCGAGACACCCCTTCCTTTCGGCGGAGCTCGTAGGGGCGCGCACACGTGCGACCCCTCATGGGGTTCCTGGGCACCTCTGGGAGGCCGGCCGGCCCGGCTTCCAGCCCTCGGCGCACACTCCCGCCGTCCCGACGCCGTGATTGACAAAGTGCCATTTCCAAAGCTGCCGTTGTCCACCCCCGCCCGATCTGCCCACCGGCGTTTTGTCCACTTCCAAAGCTGCGGCTGTCCTGTAGGCGTGGAAGGAGCCCCGGAATCAAATTGCTCGCTCCGATTTAGCAGGCAGGGGCATTCGACCCGATTTCAGCTACGGAACCTCCCCGAGTGCAACTTGTCGCCAAGAGCTATTTCCTGTACACGGGTATGACACCGCCAGCGTCCCCGCGAATCTCCTGCCCTGCGAGGGGGGTCTGTCCGCGTACCCTGCTTGGCCCGTTTCCACTGCCGAAATCGGCCCTTACCACTTGCGTTCTAGGTATCCTGTGGACTACAATATGGTGATGGTCGAGATTCGCCAGACCGAGGTCTACGCCCGTTGGTTCAGGCGGCTTCGCGACAGGCAGGCCAGGGTGAGAATCGACAGCCGCATCAGGCGGCTGTCCCTGGGCAACCCCGGAGACGTGAGGCCTGTGGGAGAGGGAGTATCGGAGATTCGCATCGACTACGGACCCGGCTACCGGGTGTACTTCTCGCAGAGAGGGGAAGCCCTGATCGTCCTCCTGGCCGGAGGCGATAAGGACAGCCAGGAGCGGGACATACGAAGGGCGCTGGAGCTGGCCAGAGGACTCTAGGAGGCAGCTATGGCAAAGACGCAGACGAGGCCGTGGGACCCGGCGGAGCACCTTGAGACCGAGGAGGACATGGCGGCATACCTGAATGTCGCCCTGGAAGAGGGAGACCTGAGCCTCATCATGGCGACACTCGGAGACATCGCCCGCGCCCGGAAAATGGCGCTGGTGGCGCAGGAGACTGGGCTGGGCAGGGAGAGCCTGTACAAGTCTCTGTCGGCCGACGGCAACCCGGAGTTCGCCACCGTGTTGAAGGTGGTGCGCGCCCTGGGACTCAGACTACAGGCCACTGCGACTACAGACTAGTCCCGAAACCCTAGCTGCGTTGTGAGAAGACGATAGTGCGGAAGCCTGACCTATCCGAGGTCTATATGAAATCTGCGCTAGTCAATGGAGAGAGGTCGGTACCATCCCCGAGTCTTAGGGGAAACTGCGCTTACTGCGATAGTGTAATGATAGCTAAGTGTGGTCGAGTAAAAGTCTGGCACTGGGCGCACAAAAGTAGAGCGAGTTGTGATCCTTGGTGGGAATCAGAGACTGAGTGGCATAGAAGTTGGAAGAATCAATTCCCGGCGGATTGGCAGGAAATCGTACACACCGACCAAGCCAGTGGTGAGAAACATATCGCGGATGTCAAAACCCCCTTTGGTCTAGTGATCGAGTTCCAACACTCTCCAATCGCAAAGGCGGAGATGGAATGTCGTGAGGCATTCTATGGGAACATGATATGGGTTGTAGACGGGGACCGTGGCTCTGCGGATCCTGGCTACTTCAGCGTGGGCCTTTCTACTATAGAGCCTGCCAATTTTGATCCTCTCGCCTACTACTTGAAATGGTGGGGTAAGAGCAGACTTCTGCACAACTGGGCAATGGCCACTACACCTGTTTACATTGACTTCGGAGACGAGGAAGCTCTCTGGAAGCTTGTTGGCTTTGACCCTGATGAAAACTTGGGCATTGTCATGCCAACCGCTCGTGCATGGCTCGTTGAAGCGTGTTCGAACGGCGAGCCCATACCCTCGGTGGCGGCTGACGAGAATGACCCGCTGACATATCAACGGCAATGGGTTGAAGTGCATTCGCCAACCAGCCCCAGGACCTAGCTTCAGGCACCGAGTTGTACCGATTACATGCGACGACCATTTGCAGCGAAGGAGGAGAACATGAAGAAGAAGCACCTACAGCCGCTCACGCCGGCGGCCCTCTACGCCAGGGTGTCAAGCGACCGTCAGGACGTGGACCTGTCCGTGTCCGCCCAGCTTAGGGCGCTCAAGGAGTACGCCAGGGCCAACGGCTACTCAGTGGCCCGCGAGTACGTGGACGAGGCAGAGAGCGGCCGTGTCGCCGACCGGCCCCAGTTCAGGGAGATGATCGAGGAGGCCCAGCGAGCCAACGCTCCCTTCCAGGAGATTTTGGTCTGGAAGTTCTCCCGCTTCACCAGGAAGCGGGAGCACGCTGTGGCGTTCAAGGCCCAGTTGCGGCGCAAGGGCATCCGCGTGGTGTCCATCACCGAGCAGGCCGAGGACAACGCCACCGGCAGGCTGCTTGAGGGCATCATCGAGAGCGTCGACGAATACTACAGCGAAAATCTTGCACAAGAGGTCGTCCGGGGGATGAGGGAGGCCGCGTCGCGGGGCTTCTTCCTCGCATCCAACGCCCCCTTCGGCTACAGGAAGATCAAGGTGCAGGACGGCCCCAAGGAGCGCCCCTCGCTTGAGGTTGACCCGGCCACGGCTCCCGTGGTGAAGGAGATATTCGAGAAGTCCCTGCGAGGCAGCGGCCTGAAGGAGCTGTGCAAGGAGCTGAACGACCGGGGCATCACCAACAGGGGCAAGCGTTGGTACAAGGGCGGTCTGCACTACGTGCTGCGAAACGAGGCGTACACCGGCACGGCGGTCTGGGGCAAGACCAGCAAGGACGGAGAGGCCCCGGACCCGGTGAGGGTGGAGGGAGCGTGGCCCGCCCTGGTGTCGAGGGAGCTGTTCGACGAGGTGCAGCAGGCGATGAGCGAGCGCGCCCCGAAGGTGCAGAGGCCCGGTAGAGTGGGGAGCAAGTATCTCCTAAGCGGGCTGCTCAAGTGCGGGGTGTGCGGCAGGCCCTACTCGGCCCAGGGAGCCAAGAGCGGCCAGTTCGCCTACTACATCTGCGGCACCCTGTTCCGGGAGGGAGCAGGGACGTGCAGCGCCAGCTACCTGAACGCTCCGAAGCTGGAGACCTTCGTGGTGGAGAAGATCAGGGAGCGCATCCTGAACGAGGAGACCATCGTGGCGCTGGTGCAACTTGTGGCCGAGGAGATCGACGCCATGGCCGGAGAGCTGTCCGGCAGGCTGGAGGTCGTCGAGGCAGAGCTAGGGGACGTGAGGAAGCGTCTTGAGAAGCTCTATGAAGCCATCGAGACCAGCGAGTTGACCCTTGATGTCCTGTCGCCCCGCATCATGTCTCTGAGGCACCGCGAGGAGCAGTTGGAAGCTGCGAGAGAGGACGCCGAGACCCAGCTTGAGCAGAGGATAGTGGAGCTTCCGAACACCGAAGAGATAGCGCGGTACGTGGCGGACTTCCGGGAGTTCCTGATGGATGGGACGATACCGGAGAAGAAGGTGCTCATCCGTAACTTCATTGAGGGCATCGAGGTGGAGGGAGACGAGGCGACGCTGACGTACACGGTCCCCATGCCGAGCGACGGAGTGATGTCGGAATCGGCCTCGGTTCTTGATTTTGTCAAGTCCAGCCCACCACTTACTGCAGTATGCCCTTGGTGTCCTGCGTTGACCCATGGTCCATCGGCCTACGCGGGGATGTTACACCGTCAAAATCTCTTCCGTTATAGGCTAAGCGCGCTCGCGCTCAAGGGGTGGCGCCAGCTTCCTTATCTAGCGTTTCGCCCTTGGGCATGCGGTAGCCGACGCGAGACTCGGTGAAAATGTAGGTGGGATTGTCCGCGTCGTCGCCCAGCTTGCGGCGGAGCTTGCTGATTATGGTGCGCATGGGCCGCACGTCGTCGTTGTTCCTCTCGCCCCAGACCCGTTCCAACAGGTGCTCATAGGTCAAGACACGTCCTGCATTGGCCGAGAGCTCGACGAGCAATCGGTACTCCATAGCCACCATCGGCACCGGACGACCGGAAAGAGTAACTCTACGCTCGGCGTAGTCGACGGTCAGATCGCCAAACACGTACGGTTCCGTCGGTTCTGATACCATCCTCTTCCGCAGGGCCGCTCCGATCCTCGCCGTCAGTTCCGTGGGCGAGAAGGGCTTGACCACGTAGTCGACGGCCCCCATGTCAAAAGCTCTAGCGATGAGATCATCCCGTCCGTAGGCCGACAGGAAGATGACCGGCACGTCTGCTATCTCAAGGATCTCTTGCATCAGCTCAATGCCATCTTTTTCGGGAAGCATAAGGTCCAGCAGCGCCAGCTGAGGCCGCTCCTCTTCCATAAGGCGGAGCGCCTCTTCTTGATTCCCGGTCACTATTGGCGCGTAACCTGATTGAGTAAGGGTATCGCGGACGTAGCGGAGGGTTTGTGGGTCGTCGTCCACCACTAGGACGGAAACCTGTTTCCCTCTCTCCCTTCGCCGTCGCCGCGAGGAGCGAGTTGAGGCCGGTGGGAGCTCGCTTACTGCGCCGCTCCTAGCTCCGTCGATGGTAGGAAGCGTGAAGGTGAATCGCGTGCCGAGGCCCAATCCGTCGCTCTCAGCCCAGATGCGACCCCCGTGGGCCTCCACTATCCCCTTGCAGATGGCCAGGCCCAGACCCGTATCCCCTCCCTGCTCCTCGGACTGCACCTTGGAGAATTTCCTGAACAGATACGGAAGGCTCTCCGCCGGGATGCCCCGTCCCTCGTCGGACACCGAAACCGCGACGTACACGTCCTCCCGCACGGCGGTCACCCTGATGGCGGACGATTCTGAGGAGTACCGAGCCGCGTTGGACAGCAGGTTGCCGAGGACTTGGACGATGCGCCGTCTGTCCGCCATCACCAGGGGCATGTCCGGCTCGATGTCGATGGCCAGGTTGTTCCTGCCTCCGGCGCTGATGAAGGCACTCCTTGCCCGGTCCACCAGCACGGCCACCTCTGCGGGTTCTGGACCGACCGGCAGCGTGCCCGTCTCTATACGGGCCACGTCAAGCAGGTCGGACACCAGGTTGTTCATCTGGTCGGCCTGGTCCTCGATGATGAGGAAGAACTGGCGCACCACTGCCGGGTCCAGTTCCGCGGACGAACCCAGCGCGGTGGCCGCCGAGCCCTTGATGGAGGTCAGAGGAGCCCGCAGTTCATGGCTCACCATAGCCAGGAACTCGGCCCGCATGCGCTCCAGTTCTTCAACTTCAGCCATATCCTGGAGGGTGACGACCATCGACTCGACCGCGCCATCATCGGAGAGGATGGGTGTGGCGTTGAGCAGGACAGTGACGCTCCGCCCATCGGGGACGCGCATGACTATCTCCTCGGCCCGCACCGTCTCCACGATGCTCAGAAGCTGGGACATGGGGTATTCCTTTAGTGAGACCTCCCTCCCGTCGGCGCGCCTGAAGGTCATTACCTCTAAAAGGTCTTCCGGCGTCTGGTCTGGGTTACGCAGGATGTCGACGATCCTCCGGGCCTCCCGGTTGAAGGACTTCGGCGCTCCCGTGAGGGCATCGAAGACGACGACGCCGACGGGGGATGTGTCTATGAGGGTCTCTAAGTCGGCCCTGGCCAGCCGCTCCTCCCGGTGCCTGTGGGCATTGGCGATGGCCATCGCGGCTTGGGAGGCGAACAGGACCAACGTGTCCTCGTCCTCCTGGCTGAACTCCCTGCCGTCAAAGCCATGAGCCAGATAGATGGTGCCTACGCCAACCCCGTGGTGGCGTATCGGGGCCACCAGCATGGAGCCCAACGGCACTGAGGGCAGGAACCTGGGCATGTTCAATGCCTTCAGGTGGCCGGCTATGTCCGAGACCCGCAGGGGCTCCTCCAGCCCGCTGAGGTACTCGAAGAATCCCAGACCTTCCGGCATGTCCCAGAGCCCCTGGTGCTCCTCCCCGGTGAGGCCGGAGGCAATGAACGTGGGGCGGCGGAAGACCTCGCCTGGGATGGTGATCGCGGCGTAGCGCGAGGCCGTCAGCGCCCGCGCGCTGTCCACCACCTCCTGCAACACCGTGTCGAAGTCCAGGCTCTCATTGATGCGGAGGCTGGCCTCGCTCAGCTTGGAGAGGCGCTCTCGCAGTGCTGCAATCTCTCGTACAAGGTCGTCCGGTAGGTTCATTTCGTCACCTCCCTCACAGGGCTGGGGCGTTAGGTTGCCCGGCCCTCACGTTCGCATGATGTGGCGTCAACAGGACAATTATGCCAGTTTCGGCGAGAGGTTACAATAAGTCATAGAAAATTGGCCTAAAAGTAACGATGAAGTTATACAGATGTAGTAGAGTTGATGTTAGTTTTCCCAAAGTGGGAGATGGGGTGTATGTCTCTTGACCGGCTACAACCTGAGCTAGCGGCAGTGCGGACACTGGCGGCGGGTCGCTGCGGCGCCCGTGCTTGTGACAGATTCCCCTTCCTCCCCCCAATTTCGCCGCTTGGGGTTGCTGTAGATTCCCGTCTCAGCAGAATCGGTGTGCAGTCCGAAGAAGGGAGAGGAGTATAAAGATGACAATCCAGGAACCGGGGACCCCTGACTATACAATGGGCTTCAGCGAAGATTATCTGAAGGCTCTCCGGCGATACACCGCTGAGGCCAACGCTGCCCATCTGCTTCCACATCTGAGGCCCGGCCTTCGCGTTCTGGACTTTGGCTGCGGACCCGGCAACATATCCGCTGGGCTGGCCAAGGCGGTAGACCCCGGCGAACTGCATGGCGTGGATATGGAAGAGTCGCAGATCGTCCTGGCCAGGGAAACCGCCAAGTGGTATGGAGTGGAGAACGCTATCTTCCACGTAGGGGACGTGACCGATATGCCCTTTGAGGACGGATTCTTTGACGTTGCTCACTGCCACGCTGTTCTGGCGCACGTTCCGGATACCGCTGCCGTGCTGGCCGAGGTGAAGCGCGTCCTGAAGCCCGGCGGCCTCATTGCCTGCCGAGAGATGATCTCCGCTTCCAGCTTTACGGAACCGGACTTTGGCGTCATCAGAAAGGCGTGGGATATGTTTGAGGACCTTGTGGAGGCTGACGAGGGACATCCCCAGATGGGCAAGGAGTTGAAGGGACATGTCCTCAACGCCGGGTTCACCAACATCCGGGTAACTGCATCCGTTGACATCTACAGCACGCCTGAAGAGGTCGAATTCATCTACGGAATAGCCTTACTGTGGTTCCTTTCGCCGGAAATAACGGAGGCCGCGATAAAGTATGGAGCCTCTACCAGAGAACTGTGCGACGCTATAGCCGATGCCTATACCAGGTGGAGGGAGCATCCCGCTGCGGTGGTTGGCGTTGCTCACGGCGAGATAGTTGCCAACAAGCCCCTGTCCTGATTCTGCAGCCGGCTCATTGAGCCGGAGAGGCGTCCCGCTGTGCCTACTGAGACTCCATTGAGTCGTATTTGGCCAGTATCCTGGATTTGACAGACACGAAGGCCCGCATGTCCTTCTGAGAAATGCCCTCCGTGAGCGTGGCGTAGTAGCGTTGCATGTCTTGGAAGATCTGGGAAGTAAGGTCCATTCCCTTGTTGGTCAGACTGAGCATAACGATGCGCCGATCTTCCTGCAGGCGTCGCCTGCGGAGCAGGCCCTTTTCGACCAGATCGGTGACTATACGGCTTATGCGGGAGCCGTCCATCGGCAGAACCTGCGCCAGCTGAGTAGCCGTGCGTTCCCCTTCCAGGCAATGCCAGAGGAGGGCGTATTCCGAGTTGGTAATGCCGTGGGGCGACGCCCTTTCCACAAGCGCCTTGTCAAGCGCGTTGAATATATTGAATATATCTATTCCGAGATATGCCGACGGGTCTCCGGTCTCGCGGTCATATTCGTCTTGTGAATCCTGGTGCGTCATTCTTCATTGGCCTCAATTGGTTACATTTTACCAATTTTGTGATTGTCAATCAATGCTAACAAAAATAATTAGATTTCACATTAAATGCTATTGACAAGCATTGTTCCAGGCATATACTATGCTGCACGGTTAGTGTTCCATGCGAACGCGGAGTCATAAAGCGGAGTCATAAATAGGATAGGAAATGAACGAACCATCAAATTGTGGAGGCCCGGCTCCCGGCAGGGGCCGGGTCTCCCACGGAAAAAGCCCCGGTGCGGCCGACTCTCACATCAAAGACGCATCAGGAACTACCGCCCCCATATACTACAGCAAAGCGCCCCGCCTCACAAGAGAAGTGACGCTGGTGTCTCCTCTCTCCCGGTGGGCTAAGCCGGAGCACTCCCCACTCATTGCGCCTTGGAAGCCCGGCTCCCAAAGAAAGGTGTTTTGCCTCAGTCCCCGCCTACCAGGCGCATTTGCGTCAAATCTCTCGCCACTGTCGACGTTTGCCCGGCCCCATAGCGCGCGTCAGCTCCGATACTGGGAGGAGACGAGATAAACGTAAGCGCTACAAGGAGCAGGTCGGAAAACGTGACGGCAGTCGTGCTGATAGCCGTCATAACGGCGCTGGCCGCCGTCCTGTTCTCCGCGTCCATGGCTTACGCACAGGAGCCTGCGCCCGAACCCACACAGAGGCAGGCATCACCGGTCCCTACACCTGAGCCAACTCCCGAGCCTACATCAGAACCCACACCCGCTTCCACAGCGGAGCCAACTCCCGAGCCTACACCAGAACCCACACCCGCTCCCACAGCGGAGCCAACTCCCGAACCCACGCCTGAGCCAACTCCCGAACCCACGCCTGAGTCAACACCGGAGCCTGCGCCGGAACCGACGCCGGAGCCAACCGCGGAACCAACACCGGAGAACAACCTGGCGCCGGTCTTCAAACTGGCGATCAGCGGGCTGTCATTCCAGGAAGGCGCAGAAGCCACCGATGTCACGCTGCCCAAAGCTGACGGCGGCGACGGCGATCTGACCTACAGCCTGACAGGCCTGCCCGAGGGGATGACTTTCGAAGCGGGTACCCGCGTCCTTGGCGGCACACCGTCTGAGGCGGGCGAGTTCGAGCTGACCTACACCGCGACCGACGAGGACGGCGACCAGGCCTCGTTCGACTTCACCATCACTGTGCAGGCGGCCCTGCGGACGGCGGCGCAGGGATCAGGCATCAAGCCAGGCGGGTTGGGTGCCCCGACGCTGACACGCGTGCGGTTCACCGAGAAAACAAACCCTGCGCTCGACGTAACCTGGAATGCCCCGATCGACAATGGGGCGGTCATCACTGGCTATGAGCTCCAATACCGAAAACAGGGCGCAGCTAATTGGATGTCCTACAGCGGCACGCTGAACGCTGACAGGACCACCATTCCCAGGCTGTCTAACTTGGAAGCGGGCGCCACCTACGAGGTGCAATTGCGCGCTCTCAGCGGGGCCGGTTCGGGACCCTGGTCGGACACAGGTTCCGGCCGCGCCAATCGCTCGCCGCAGTCCACAGAACCGGCAAACCTGTCACTCGCTCCCCAGATCCTGTGGGGCGGCGATGACTACATTCGCTCCATCAGTGACAAATTCTCGGATGCAGATGGAGACAAGCTGACATACAAGGCGTCGGCAAAATATCCCGGTGTCTTCACGGTCACCACAGAGGGCAGTAACCCCGTCAACATGAGAGTCCAGGCCCTCAACCCGGCCACCTCGAACATTACCTACGAGGTCAGTGACGGCTACGGCGGACACGCCTTCAAGACACTCCCGTTCAGCGGCGTCGCCTACCCGACCCTGAGCATTGCCGAGAACTCCGCCGCGAGTACGGATGTTGGCGACGCGATTACCGGTACGCCCTACGGAACTGAGACGCTCACATACTCACTATCAGGCGATGCGGCAGACGCCTTCGCGATTGACTCGTCCACGGGCCAGATCAGCGTGAAGTCGGGCGCGACGCTGGACTATGAGACTACGACCTCCTACAGCGGCAGGGTAAGCTGGACGGTGCAGGGCCAGGAAGCCTACGTGGATCTCACAATAAATGTTCTGGACTTGCCGCAGGTGCAGAACCTACAGGTCACCCGCAAACAATTCGATGGCCCCAGCGAGCCGGCCCTGACCGTAACCTGGACGACGTTTGCAGGCGGTGCGACCATTACCGACTACAATCTCCAGTACCGCAAGAAGGGCTCCACTGCGTGGACAGACATCGATTCGCAAACCACCCAAACCAGTATCGACATTACTGAACTGGAACCGGGCTCAACCTACGAGGTGCGGATGCAGGCGGCGGCCGGAAGCGAGAGCGGCTCCTGGACCGACATCGTGGAAGGACAGACCAACTCCCCACCAACGACAGCCAGCACACACCTCATTGAAGCTACTTTTCATTGGGGTTTCACCGCATACAGTGAATCCGCCATGTCAACCTATTTCACCGACGCCGACAGCGACACGCTGACCTGGTCGGTCTCTTCGGCGTATCCCGGCGTGATCGCTGCCGGGATAGACGAGTCCACCTCCAGGCTATGGGTTAGGCCCGTCAACCCCGGTGCGGCATTGGTTACCTATGGTGCGCACGACGGGTACGGCGGGTATGCCTCTCAAACCGTGAAGATAACCGGCACAGCGAACGAGGTTCGGAGCGTCGCTGAGAACTCACCTGCCGGGACTGCAGTCGGCCGCACTGTGCAGGGAATCTCCTATAACGGCGAAACACTGACCCACACGTTGACCGGCGAAGCGGCGACCTACTTCGACATCGATGGGGCCACCGGCCAGATCAGCGTGAAGCAGGGAACCGCCCTGGACTATGAGAGCAAGAGTTCTTACACAGGAAAAGTGCACTGGACGGTGCAAGGCCAAGCGGTAGCTGCCAACCTCACCATCAAAGTGACGAACCTCGAAGCGGGCAAGCCCGGCACGCCGGTGCTCACACGCACACAGTTCAACGAGCCGACCAATCCCGCGCTGGACGTGGCATGGACGGCTGCGCCCGCAAACGGCACAATCATTGCGTGGTATGAGGCGCAATACCGGGAGAAGGTTGCCGAGGGCGAGGAGGCCAATACATGGATCGACATCCTCGAATCCGGCTCCTACAAGATTCCGCCCGATATAACCGGCATCAACCTGCCCAACTTGAAAGAGGGCGCGACCTATGAGGCGCAGGTGCGAGTGATGAGCGAAGAAGAAGGCCCCAGCCCCTGGTCGGACATTGGGGAGGGCACGGCCAACCGTCCGCCGCACCTCACCAGCGTCTACCTGACTGATATCAGTATCGCGTGGGGCCCCGTCGGCGTGTTAGGTGGAATCGTGCCCCACTTTGAAGATGATGATGGCGACACGCTGACCTACTCGGCATCACCGGAATATCCCGGCCTTATCAACGCTTTTATACATAACGCTACCGGGGTGTGGACAAAGGCCGTCAACCCCGGCAGGTCAACGGTCGCCTACGGCGCCCACGACGGATACGGCGGGTATGTGTTTCGCACCTATGAGGCAACCGGAGTCGCCAATGAGACCCGCAGCGTAGCTGAGAACTCTCCCGCGGGCACGGCGGTCGGACGGACCGTGCAGGGAGTGCCATATAACGGCGAGACGCTGACCCATACCCTGACCGGTGAGGCGGCGGACGCCTTCGACATCGATGGGGCCACTGGCCAGATCAGCGTGAAGCAAGGTGCAACGCTGGACTACGAGACCAAGGCGTTCTACACCGGCAAGGTGGAGTGGACGGTGCAGGGCCAAGCGGCTGTGGCCAATCTCACCATCAACGTCACCGACGTCGAAGCGGGCCAGCCCGGCACGCCGGCGATGACTCGCACGCAGTTCAGCCAGCCGTCGGATCCGGCGCTGGACGTGGCATGGACGGCTGCGCCCGCAAACGGCATAACCATCACCGGCTACGAGGCACAGTACCGCAAGAAGGGCTCAACTGCGTGGACGGATTACACCGTCGACGACGGTAACGGCAACCAAACCACGACGCTGCCCGCATCCACAGGCGCCATCAATCTCCCGGACCTGGAGGCGGGCGCGACCTACGAGCTACAGGTGCGGGCGCTGACCAGTAAGGAAGGCGAAGGCCCCTGGTCGAACATCGGAGAAGGCACGGCCAACACCCCGCCTAAGGCCAACGGCGCGGATCTTGCTGACGCCACGATCACCATCAACACCGCCACCGACTATGACATCAGCGGCAAGTTCACGGACGCCGACAACGATACACTGACCTACTCTGGCTCCTCGGCGTATCCCGGTGTGCTCTCAGTCTCCATAACGGGCAGCGATTCCGACACCCTGACGGTAACCGCTGTCAACCCCGCAGCGTCCGTCGTCACCTACAGAGTCAGCGACGGCTATGGTGGGTACGCCTCACGCACCGTAACGATCACCGGGCAGGCGAGCGTGACCCGGAGTGTGAACGAGAACTCCGCCGCAGGCACTGCTGTCGGCGCGCCTGTGACGGGCACGCCCTACAACAGTGAGACACTGACCTACTCGCTGACGGGAGACGCAGTAAACGCCTTCGTCATCGACTCTGCCACCGGCCAGATCAGCGTGAAGCAGGGCGTGACGCTGGACTACGAGACGAAGAGTTCCTATACCGGACAGGTGAGCTGGATAGTGCAGGGCCAGACCGCTACTGCTAGCCTCACCATCAACGTGAACGACCTCGAAGCAGGCAAACCCGGGACGCCGACACTCACCCGCACACCTTCCAGTGTGCAGATGAACCCAGCGCTGGACGTGGCTTGGACTGCGGCAGCGGCCAGTGGCACGACGATCACCGGCTACGAGGCGCAGTACCGCAAGAAGGGCTCAACTGCGTGGACGGACTACACCATCGACGACGGCAACGGCGGCCAGACCAAGACGCTGCCCGCATCGACACGCGCCATCAACCTGCCCGATCTGGACGCGGGTGCGACGTACGAGGCGCAGATTCGGGCCATCACCAGCGACGAGGGCGAAGGGCCATGGTCGGACATTGGAGAGGGCACGGCCAACACCCCACCGACCGGCACGGGAACTGGCTACCCTACCTCGACGTGGAAATACAATACGACCGTTAGACACACCTTGACGCTCGTCCACCACTTCACAGACGCGGACGGCGACACGCTCACATATACGGCCACCCCGTCGCATCCGGGCCTGAACAACGCCTGGGTGGAAGATCCGGATGTCCTGGCTGTGCACATCATGAACCCTGGCGAAACTAGCGTCACATACAGGGCTCATGACTCCTACGGTGGAGTCAGCGGCGATTCCATAGCTTCATACGTTGGCACCGGCAACGTGACCCGCACCGTCCCCGAGAACGCCCCGCACGACACCATGGTCGGCGACCGGGTACAGGGGGTTAGCTGGAATGGTGGCACCCTGGCGCTGGGCTACAAGCTGACCGGTGAACTGGCGACGTCCGGGAACTTCTATATCAAGCCGCATGGCAGGATCCGCGTGAAGAGTGGGGCCGTGCTGGACTACGAAACCAAGAGCTCCTACACCGGCAAGGTGGAATACACCGTAAACGGCCACGCGACTGCCATCAACGTCACGATCAACCTGACGGACCGCGAGGCTGGCAAGCCCGGCACGCCGACGGTCACTCGCACGCAGTTCAGCAAGCCGACCAATCCCGCGCTGGACGTGGCATGGACGGCTGCGCCCGCCAACGGTACAACCATCACCGGCTATGAAGCGCAGTACCGTGTGAAGGTTGCTGAGGGCGAAACCGCCAACGCATGGACGCTCTACAAATACGATGATCCCGAAAACCCCGGCACCCAGATCAGCAAGCTGTCGGCATCGACGCTAAGCATCAACCTCCCGGATCTGGAGGCGGGGGCGACTTACGAGGCGCAGGTGCGGGCGACCACCAGCAAGGAAGGAGAAGGTCCCTGGTCGGATGTTGGGTCGGGGCGGGCCAACAGGCCGCCCGCCGCCAGCGGAGCGGGCCTTGCCGACGCCACCATCGCTGTCGGAGCTACCGATTATGACATCAGCGACAAGTTCTCAGACGCGGACGGCGACGCATTAACTTACTCGGCCTCCTCGGCGCACGTCGGCGTGCTCACGACTGCAATCACAGGTGGCACGCTGACGGCAACCGCCGTCAATCCGGCCTCGACAACGGTCACCTACGGGGCGAACGACGGCTACGGCGGCTATGCCTCGCGCACCGTGATGATCACTGGGCAAGCTAACGTGACCCGGAGTGTGGATGAGAACTCTGCTGCGGGGACGGCGGTGGGTGGCCCTGTGACCGGGACGTCCTACGACGACGGCAACGAACAGACGGATGATGCGCTGAGCTACACGCTTGCGGGTGATGCGGCGGGCGTCTTCGTCATCGACTCTGCCACCGGCCAGATCAGCGTGAAGCAAGGCGCTACTCTGGACTACGAGACAACGACCTCCTACACTGGCACGGTGGGGTACACCGTGCAGGGCCAGTCGGCGTCGGTCAGCCTTACCATCAACATCACCGACCTGGAGGCGGGGAAGCCCGGAACACCGACGCTGACGCGCACGGAGTTCGATGAGCAGTCGAATCCGGCGCTGGACGTGACTTGGACGGCTGCCCAGGCTAACGGCACGACCATCACGGGCTACGAGGCACAGTACCGCAAGAAGGTTGCCCAGGGCGAGACGTCCAACACGTGGACGGACTACACCGTCGACGATGGTAGCGGCAACCAGACCAAGACCCTGCCGGCATCGACACACACCATCAACCTGCCAAACCTGGACGTGGGCGCGACCTATGAAGTGCAGGTGCGCGCGCTGACCAGCCTGGAGGGTGAGGGTCCTTGGTCGGACATTGGAGAGGGCACGGCCAACCAGCCGCCGACCGCCAATGGCGCGGGTCTAGCTGATGCCACAATCGCTCTTGACACCGCCACGGGCTACGACGTCAGCGGCAAGTTCACGGACGCTGACAGCGACACGCTCAGCTATTCGGCCTCCGCAGAATATCCCGGTGTGCTTACGGTGGCGATTACGGGCACTGACTCCGATACCCTGAGTGTAACCGCCATCAACCCCGCCGCTTCCACTGTCACCTACGGGGCGCATGACGGGTACGGGGGTTACGTTAAACGTACGGTGACAATCACCGGCCAAGCGAGTGCTACTCGAAGCGTTGCGGAGAATTCCGCAGGCGGCACGGTGGTGGGCGACCCGGTCACGGGGACGCCTCACGGAACCGAGACGCTGAGCTATTCGCTGACGGGCAGTGCGGCAAACGCTTTCGTTATCGACTCGTCTACGGGCCAGATCACCGTCAAGACGGGCGTGACGCTGGACTATGAGACCAAGAACTCCTACACGGGAGCGGTCGAGTACACCGTGCAGGGCCAGACGGCCACAGTCAACCTGACCATCAACGTCACCGACGTGACGGGGCCAGAGACGCCCGCCGCGCCGACCGTCGAGGCAGGCGCATCCGAGCCCGCCACCTCGCTCGACGTGAGCTGGACGGCTCCGGATGACCTCGGCTCGGCCATCACCGGCTACCGCGTGCGCTACCGCACTGCAGGTCCGACGGACTGGACGGATCACACCTTCAGCGGCACGACCACCGAAACTACCATCGAGGGCCTCGATGCGGCCACCATCTACAGAGTGCAGATCCTGGCCGTGAACGCTGAGGGCGAGAGCGACTGGTCGGCGAGCGGTACGGGCGTGACCGGCCCCGTCCAGATCGACGCCGAGCGCGAGGTGCCAGAGAATGCACAGGCGGGCGCCCCGGTGGGCGATCCGGTGACGGCAACCGACCCAGACGGCCACACACTCACCTACAGTGTGGTGGCCGACCTCGTCGAGGCAGAGGGCAAGCAGCGCTCTCGCCGGACCACGAGCGAGTTCGTCATCGACGCGGCGACCGGTCAGATCAGGGTGGCCCACGGCGCTCACCTGGACTACGAGACGGCGCACCGCCACCACCTGACGGTGCAGGCGACCCACGCAGCGTCAGGCCTCTCTAACGGACACATTGTCAACGCCGTGATCAGCGTGACCATCAACGTGACAGACGTGTACGAGCCGCCCGTGTCGACGCCCCCGTCGGCTGAGCCGCAGGTGAGCCCGGCGCCGGAACCGACGCCGGAGCCGACACCAGAACCACCTAGCATCACGCCGGAACCGACGCCGGAGCCGACACCAGAACCACCTGGCACCACGCCGGAACCGACACCGGAGCCGACACCAGAACCACCTGGCACGACGCCGGAGCCGACACCAGAACCACCTGGCACCACGCCGGAGCCGACACCAGAACCACCTGGCACCACGCCAGATCCGACGCCGGAGCCGACACCAGTGCCAGCACGGGGTTCTGCGACTGGGTCGACACCTGAGCCGACGCCGGAACCTACGCCAGAGCCGACGTCCACAGCAACAGCCGCACCCGTGCTGGGGTTGCAGATATCCAATCCAAACGCGCCCCTGCGGCAACTGTCGCAGCGCAATGTAGGAAGGGCCGACCTCTATCTGCCGATTCGCTCAGCAGCGGATGGTGAGAGCGATGCGTTGGTCCAGATGGAGGTCCCTGTCGCTCAGCTTGTGACAGACGACGATTTCGGCCTGTCGTCATTGCCTTTAAGGTCACTGCCTTTCTGGTGGTGGACGCTGGCTTTGTTCACGATCGCCCGGCGGCGGCGAGACTGGCAGGGCCCGATACCAGCAATGAACCTGATCAAAAGGTTGGTCTAACAGATGCAGCGGCGAGATAAGAGCTTGTCGCTGCAATTCCCGCTCATGGTGAGCTTGATCGACCAGAGCAGAAAGACAAAGGGCCCGTAGTGTCTCGGTTTGAGTTGAAGGTCAAGTCGCAATAGACTGGTCAGTGTACCTTGTTATCATGCTGCTGAGAATTTATATAGGGGTGGTTCGGCGAAGTGATTAACCATTCGATCAGGATGACTTTCCCCAAGGTTGCATTCATTTTGGCATTTGCCATTGCAGTTGTTTTCCTTGCGGTCACGTTTACCGTTTTCGACCGTTCGCCGCGGGAGCCGACGGAGTGCGGCGTTCTGTGCGAGGCGGAGTTCTGGGCTTCGGCCGACGAGGCCGATGTAAATGCCCAACTAAGGAGTAATCCCGATCTGTCGGAAAAAGTGGGGGAGCTTGGCACCAGCGCGTTGCACATGGCTGTCTCCCAGACCAAGAATCCGGCGTTAGTATCCCTGCTTCTGGATGCCGGAGCAGACCTTGAAATGAGGAGCGATCTCAACTACTCGACGCCGTTGCACATGGCGGTTGCCTTCAACCGGGAACCGGCGGTATCTGAAATCCTTTTGGATCGCGGGGCTGATATTGAGGCCCTGAACAAGAGCGGAGCCACGCCGCTGCATGTAGCTACGGCTTTGAACTCCAACCGGGAGGTTGTAGGTTTACTGCTGAGCCGTGGCGCCGATCCCTTAGCTCGCACCGACGAAGGCGCTAGCACGTTGCACACGGCAGCGTTCAATATGGAGTCGGGCATGCTGTCCCTGATTCTGGAGCACGGCGTCGATGTGAAGCACCGCACCAGCAGCGGGCGTACCGCCCTGCATACCACCGCACTGCACAACCCCAACCCGGAGGCATTCAGGATCCTGTTGGAGAACGGCGCCGAAATTTCCGCCAAAGACGACGAGGGCATGACGCCGCTTCACTCGGCAGTGTACAAGAACCCGTCGGCTCATAGAGTGATTACCCTCCTGATTGAAAACGGCGCCGACATCGATGTGGTCAACAGCGACGGGCTGACACCATGCCAGCTTGCGATGAATACGGGAGCCGGGGCCGAGGTGGAGCAACTGCTCTGTCGGTAAGCCTGGGGCTTAGGGGGTGGAACTCCGCGCCGACGGCCAGGCTTCAAAGTTCATGGCTTCGATTTCCTTCATTACCGACGGCGGCATGAAATCGCATAAATTGGTGTTGAAAACCAGAGCGATGGGCCGGTAATTGGACATCATTATCGTGTCGGAGGCGAAGGAAACGCAATGGTCGTCGGTTTCCTGCCAGCGGTATTTGATTACGGATGAGTCCTGTTGATGGCCATCGCGCTCAACTGTGGATTTCTCGGAAGAAATTCTTGTGAAATTATTCCAGCTACTGGCCCGCTCGGCTAGAGAGTCGCTCCACCAGGCTGAGAAATCATCTAGGGTTTCACCTTCATTCAGCGGGTACTCCCAAACATTGACGGCCCCCAC
The DNA here is from genome assembly GCA_965116555.1 of Dehalococcoidia bacterium. Lineage (GTDB taxonomy): Bacteria > Chloroflexota > Dehalococcoidia > Lucifugimonadales > QGNO01 > DAOUJH01. The sequence goes on from OZ220698.1 coordinate 53,384, forward strand.
CTGGTAATTCTCGCTGTATCTTTCCAGGGAAATCCGGCATCCGGACTCTTCGCCGGCTATCTTCCATTCCGATGGCACCTGCAATGAGTAGTGACACGCCTGGCTGTGGTAGTCCTCTAATTCGAAGGTATGGGCCAGAGTGTTCTGCCAGACGGACAGGGCCTCCAGATGGTTCTTCACGTCGGCGATGGAGATGGCGAAGGAAATGCCGGCGTACTCTTGGAAGGTGACAGTATTCACGCCGATAACTTCGCCGGCGCTATTGATCAGCGGGCCGCCGCTGCTGCCGGGGTTGACCGCCGCGTCGGTCTGGATTTGCACGGTTGAGCCGACTTTGCGGATGGAAGAAACTATGCCGGTGGTAACCGTGTACCCCTCTCCCAGCTGGTCGGTGAGCGGAAAGCCCATTGCTATGATGGGGTCACCGTGCCTAATTCTTGATGCGTCGCCCAATGGCATGGCCTGTATCTCCCCGAGCGCCTCAATCTTGACCACCGCCAGGTCCAGGTCATCGTCCTTGCCTTGCACCACCCCGGCGTATGACCACCCGCTCACGGAACGTACGGTGACCAGTTCATGTTCTTCCACCACGTGAGCGTTCGTGATGATGAGGCCGTCGTTGGATACTACAAAGCCGGAACCGCTGGCGCTGGGCGTGGTTATCTGCACCAGTCCGTTCTTAATCCTCTCAATGATGTCCGGTAGATAGAGACTGGGGGTAGGCGTAGGCGCTACCCGAGTCAGCACGGCCGAAACGGTGGCGGGCACGTCTACCACCTGAACCGGATTGCCTATGCTTTCGGTAGTTCCGGAAGGACTCTCCTGCGGATTTGGCGGAGAGGGCGTCTGGGCCGTGGACGCCTCTTCATTTTCTTGAATGCCTCCGGCGTTGCAAGCCATAGCCAAAAGAAGCAAAGCCAATAGCGGAATCAGGCTAGCCAGAGCGTGTTTGTAAGCCGCAACCAGAGTAGGATCTCCTCAATGAGAGACAAGAATTACCCAGGTTAGGTAGTGGCCTTTTCTGTACATGTCATCGATACAAGGCTGCTGCTTTTGGACGCGCCGGGGATACGCTTGACCCACTAACATATTACCGCAAATCAAGCCAGTGGGCAATTGGCCGCGAGGCGCTGAGGTCTTGCAATAACTCCTTTGCCACCCTGACCCTGAGCCTGCCGAACCAGCCCGAACCCACCGGACCCGATGCTGGAACCAGCCCACATAGTAGTAGCGTATACATCGCTGCATAAGCCAGAAGAATCAATACGGGAGCCCGTGGACGATCAGGCAGATGCGTTCGACAGCCGTGGACGTGTAGCCTACGTTCAGAGCGTGACAAGGACCTCGAGACAGCCGCGTTTCAGGGATGCCCGCGCTCCTCCTTGATCCCTTTACCTTTTGCTGAAGACTGGGGGTAGGTCGGACGAGTAGTTGCAGCGGTCTCTGCGCATCTGCCGGTGAGGCGTTAGCTCCGGGATCGGACTAGCCAGAGCAGGTTCAATGCGACTATGGCTCCGGCGACCAACCATAGGAGCGTACCCAAGGTGGGACTGAACTGTAATCCCACCCCCAGCCCGAAGTAGAATACAACGACTGCAAGTACGAACAGTAGAACATGGGCGACGATCCGTTTGTGCCTCGCCATACTATCTCAGCCTTTCTCCTGTACATCAACTCCTAGTGGAGCCAGTCTATCTGTTTAAGAATATCTAAGACGTGCTTCTTAACCCGGATTTTCTGTTTCCCGTCCCACCAGATGTACCGAGCGAGTTCACCATCCTTTAGCTGCACTTCCCCGGTCGGAGTAGAACGGAATACCCTATGGCATCGCACTCTACCCTTGTAGGGGAACTGCCACTCAATCTTTGAGGAGTCTAGCCCTGTTTCCTCGTAAAGCTCCCGAGCCGCTGCGGCTATGGATGGCTCTCTTTTCTTCACTCTACCGCCAGGCAGCGAGAATCGAGTTTTCCCTCTACCCATGACCAGCAGTACCTTCCCCTCCCGTACCGCAACTACTGTCGCTCGAAGTCTGCTCATCTTGATCGCTGCTATCTCAACCTTTCGGAAAAGGCGTACTCTCTCTTGGTGATTATCTCCAGCAAGGCCGGTTGGCCTTCGGCCACAATTCTCTCGGCCTTCTTGATTGCGGGGATGATTTCATCAGGCTTATCTACGCGTTCCGCATAGCCGCCCATAGCCCTTGCCACCTCCGCGTAGTTACCCGTGAGGTCCTTGGTGCCGTACCGTTCCGAGGCTACAGGGAACTGTTCAGGTCCGTAGATCCCCATGCCGGAGTTATTTAGAAGTACGGTCAGAATAGGTATCTGTTCTCGCACAGCTGTCTCGAAGTCGAGTCCCACCATGCCAAAAGCGGCGTCGCCCATTACATTGACCGCAAGTTTTTCCGGCGCCGCCATCTTGGCTCCCATGGCCAGCCCCAAGCTGTTGCCCAGCTGCGTAGATTTGCCCCAACCAATGAATCCCCTGGGTATCACCGTCTCCCAAAATGGAGACATCTCGTCACGGGGACTTCCTGAATCGTGGGTGACGATGGTGTTGCGGCGATCGACGGTATGCATGAGGTCCCATATAACCCTGTAGGGGCTAATAGGGGTCTCGTCCGAGGTCAGCCTGGGCATCCATTCACTCAGCCATGCTTCCTTAACCGCTTTGATCTCTTCCGCAACCCGCGTGTCCTTTGCGCGTTCCTTGGATACCTGCCCTTCCAACGCTTGGATGAGCTGCTGAAGGACCAGCTTGCTGTCTCCAATGATGGCGTAGTCCGCCGGGTAGTCCTTGTTGATGTCGTCGTCGTTGCTGGTGGAATGGATCAGGGTTGTGCCTGAAGGTATGGTTATGCCAAACGAGGTCAATGTGAAGCTGGTGCCAATACCGAAGACGAGGTCAGCCTGTTTGACGAAGTGCACCACCCCTCTGGTAGTGGTGGCGCCGCCAGAACCTATAGAGAGGGGGTGGTCTTCAGGAAAGGCGCTCTTAGCGCCTAATGTTGTCATCACGGGCGCCTGCAGAATTTCGGCCAGACGGCGAAGCTCATCCCAAGCTTCCGCGTAGAGGACGCCCTGTCCGGCGTGGATTACGGGACGCTGGGCTTTTAGCAGCGCCTCGGCCGCTTTCTCTATGTCTCTGGGATCGCCTGCTGCCCGGTGCGGCTGCACCGGCGCGTAAGTCATCAATGATTCGTCAAGCTCGCTGGATGCGACATCGGATGGAAGCTCCAGAAGGACCGGGGCAGGATGTCCCATGCGGAGCAGCGAGAATGCGCGGCGCATTATGTCCGGGATACGCTCCACCATGTTGATTTGAGCCGACCACTTGGTGACCTCGCGGTAGCTCAGCGTGGGGCTGAAATTGGGCCTGATGCCTACCCGGTCGCGAGAGGCGGAAGCCGGCAGCAGCAGGATGGGCGTGGAGTCGTCGTAAGCCTGGGCAACGCCGGGGAAAGCGTTTTCCGCGCCAGCCTGTGCCTGCATAGTGAACACGCCTATGCTCTTACCGTTGCGTACCCTGGTGTAGGCATCCACCATATTTACGCCAACTCGTTCCTGGCGAAAGATTATTGGCCTGATGCCAGCGATGGCGCATGCCTCGATGATGGGATTGCTGGGGATACAGCCAATAAAATCGATGTTTTCTCGCTTCAGTATTTCGGCTATTGCAGTCACGCCATTCATGGAACCCTCCAGTGGATTTGGCTTAGGAATTGGAACCGTCTCTTTTGTGTAACAACAAGTGGTAGTATAAGGGCTTAGAGGGCCTTGCAACAAAAGTCCTATTCTAAGGCCGTTCTATGAAGTACAAGAGCACCGGCTCAAGTGAGGTGAGCGTTGACTTCAAAAGGCAGGTCCATACACACGCTTAGCGCGCTTCTCCTGGCGGCGTCGCTGGTGCTGCTGCTGGCCGCATGTGGCAGAGCGGACACTACGGTGATAGCTACCGACGGCAACTACCATCCCTTCAACTTCATCAACGATGAGGGGGAAATAGACGGCCTTGAGCGTGAGGTTGGGGACGAGTTATGCGAACGCGCTGATTTGGAGTGTGAGTGGGTGCAAAACGATTGGGAAGATATGATCCCCGACCTAGTGGCCGAAGAGTTCGACGCGATCTTTGCAGGCATGAGCATCACCGCCGAACGGGAGGAGACGATAGATTTCACGGAGGCCTACTACCCGCCTACGCCTTCCATATACCTGGCAAGGGTCGGCGCTGGCGACGAAGCCGTCCAAGGCACGATTGGAGCTACGGCAAACACTATCTACTCAGACTACTTCACCGAGATGGGCAGGCCTTTCGTATCGCTTGAAGGCGAGATAGACGCGGCCGAAGCGGTGCTCAACGACGAGGTGGACGCCGTCCTGGTGGACCACGGTTACGGTGTGGGAAAGCTTGCCGAATACGAGGGTCAACTGGCCATTGTGGGGCCGACCGTGACGCTGGACCGGGGCCTCGGCATTGGCGTGCGCAAGGGCAGCGATCTGAAGGGCAAGCTGGACGAGGCCCTGGCGTCGATGAAAGCCGACGGCACCCTGAATGCACTCATCACTAAGTGGATAGGCGAGGACGCCTCTACGTTCTAGTAGCTGAGCTGTTTGAAGGGTAGCCGCTCTCGTCCGACGATAGACGCCGTTCCACCTATCCACTTGACAACCCTAGCAGTGGGTACTATCATCACTTGTTGGATTAGCACTCTTGGTCTGAGAGTGCTAAACTTTCGATAGGAAGCAATATCAAATCTAAAAGGAGGGCAGTGTGGAAGTTACTTTCCAACCACTGGGAGACCGCGTAGTGATCAAGCCCCTGGAAGAGGAAGAGGTCACAAAAGGAGGGCTGGTTCTCCCGGACACCGCAAGAGAGAAACCCCAAAAGGGTGAGGTCGTGGCAGTAGGCCCGGGCAGGCTCGGCGATGATGGCAAGCGCCTGGCAATGGAGGTCAAGGTCAATGACAAGATCGTGTACTCCAAGTACGCAGGCACCGAGCTGAAGGAAGACGACGTGGATTACCTGATACTCCGCGAGTCTGACATCCTGGCAAAGATCAGCTAGAAGCAGTTTATATTCAGTCCGAACTTTAAGGAGGGACAATGGCGAAGCAGTTAGTATTCGGCGAGGAGGCCCGGCGCTCCCTGAAGAAGGGAATAGATACGCTGGCCGAATCGGTAAGAGTGACCCTAGGCCCCAGTGGCCGCAACGTAATTCTGGACAAGAAATTCGGTCCGCCCACCGTCTGCAGCGACGGTGTAACCATAGCCAAAGAGATAGAGCTGGAAGAGCCCTTTGAGAACATGGGCGCCCAGCTGCTCAAAGAGGCGGCCAGCAAGACCAACGACGCCGCAGGTGACGGCACAACCACCGCTACCGTCCTGGCACAGGCCATGGTAACGGAAGGGTTCAAGAACGTGGCCGCCGGCGCCAATCCCATGGTGTTGAAGCGGGGCATGGACAAGGCCGCAGAGACGCTGAGGGAAGAGATCAAGAAGCTGGCCAAACCGGTAGAGGGCAAGGAGCAGATAGCCCAGGTTGCCACCCTGGCCGCGCACGACAAGGCCATCGGCGAGCTCATTGCTGAGGTGGTCAACGACGTGGGCAAGGACGGGGTAATCACGGTGGAAGAGTCGCGCGGCATCACCGATGAAATCGAAAAGGTTGAAGGCATGCAGTTCGACCGGGGCTACATCAGCCCCTACTTCATCACCAACGCCGACCGCATGGAATCCGTGATAGACGACCCCTACATCCTCATCACGGACAAGAAGCTCTCGGCGGTGTCAGACCTTCTTCCCGCCCTGGAGAAGATCCTCCAGATTACCAAGAACGTGGTTGTCATTTCGGAAGACGTAGAAGGGGAAGCCCTGGCCACCCTGGTAGTCAACAAGCTGCGCGGCACCCTTAGCGCCCTTGCCATCAAGGCTCCGGGCTTCGGAGACAGGCGCAAGGCGATGCTGGAAGACATGGCTATCCTTACGGGTGGAAGTGTCATCAGCGAGGAAGTGGGCCGTAAGCTGGACTCCGTGACAGTGGACGACCTGGGCCGCGCCCGGCGTGTCGTGTCCAGCAAGGAAGACACCACCGTTGTAGAGGGTAGGGGCTCCGACGACGCCATCCAGGCCCGCATCAAGCAGATCAAGGCGCAGATAGAGGAGACAACCTCTGAGTTCGACAAGGAGAAGCTGCAGGAGCGCATGGCCAAGCTTTCCGGCGGAGTCGCCATCATCAAGGTGGGCGCCGCTACTGAAATCGAGCTCAAAGAGAAGAAGGCCCGCGTGGAGGACGCTCTTTCCGCCACCCGCGCCGCCGTTGAAGAGGGCATCGTAGCCGGCGGAGGCTCCACTCTGATCCGTGCCGCCATAGCGTTGGAAGGCCTGGACGTGGAGAACGACGAGGCTACAGGCATCCGCATCGTTCGCAAGTCCCTTGAAGAGCCCATCCGCATCATCTCCAACAACTCCGGGATGGACGGCTCCGTGATCCTGGACTCCATCCTGAAGGGTGAGAACGATTACGGGTACGACGCCGAGATTGGGGAGTTCGGCTCCATGTTCGACATGGGGATTGTGGACCCGGCAAAGGTGACCAGGTCTGCCCTGGAGAATGCCGTCAGCGTGGCTACCATGATTCTCACCACGGAATCCATGGTTACAGAGATTCCCAAGAAGGAACCTGCCATGCCCGCCGCTCCTCCCATGGACTACTAGTCCCTCGCAGCAGGTACACCCTGAACAGGCGCTCCAATCCGGAGCGCCTGTTTCTTTTACCGCTTGGCCGGTGCGGCTATAATGCGTTCATCTCAACCGGAGAGGTCAACCATGTCCTTTGATCTCGTATGCGTGGAATGCAGCCGCCATCATGACGCTTCCAGGTACAGGACCACCTGCGACGAGTGCGGGAATTTGCTAAATGTAGAGTACGACACTCCTGCAACGGCAGAAGCAAGGGTCCTGCTAGGAGAAAGGGGTATCGCCAGGCACTTGCCCATGCTGCCAGTGCATGATCAGGCCAACCTGGTGACCATGGGAGAAGGAGATACGCCCGTGGTGCCGCTGATCCATACCAGCCAGGCCCTGGGCATCGATGCCGTGTACGCCAAGCTGGAGTACATGAACCCCACAGGCTCCTTCAAGGACCGGGGCAACGCGGTGCAGGTCTCCGTTCTGAAGGAGACGGGGGTAAAGCGCGCCGCCGAGATTGGAGGAGGCAACACGGGGCACTCGCTGGCCTCCTACTGCGCCCGCGCCGGCATCACCTTTGTCGCCTTCGCGTTTGAAGGGGAGGACAACCGCAAGGTACAGGCCATCAGGCAAGCCGGCGCAGAGATGCACTGGGTGGATGGCGACCGGCGGGCGGCCGCGGCCGCTATGGACGCGTTCTGCTCCGACTCAGATACGTTGAACCTGACCTATCAGCTCAACGCTTACTTTATAGAGGGCAACAAGACCATGGCCTATGAGATCGCTGAGCAGATGGACCCGCTGCCGGACAATATAATCATCGCGGTGGGGAACGGTTCGCAGCTTCTGGGCATGTGGTGGGCTTTCAAAGAGATGCTGCAGGACGGGCGCGTACAGAAGATTCCTCGCCTACACGCTGTACAGTCGGAGGCATATCAACCGCTGGCATCCGCTTTCCAAGGACATGATTGGAGCCCGAGTACCCCGGGGCCGGAGACGGTGGCCATAGGCATAAAGATTCCATCGCCTCCACGGCTGCAGGAGCTCGTTGAAGCCTGTCGACAGACGGGGGGTCAGAGCCTGGCCGTATCGGACAGCGAGATTGTCGAATGGCAGGGGCGTTTGAACAGCATGGAGGGCCTCTTCGTGGAACCCACGTCGGCTACGGTACTGGCGGCGGCGGAGAGACTGAGGGCACAGGGAGCGATAGCGTCTTCGGAGAGTGTGCTTTTTCCTTTGACCGGGTTCGGGTTCAAGGAACCTATGCCTTAGGGTCAGTTCCGTCGCTCTCTCAGAGGAGTGTGCCGATAACCTGTAGTGGGCGATAAACGTAAACATGGGAATACGCGTTCAACCAAAAGAACTAGAAATACCTACTGACGACCCGTTCAAGAATGACCTGCTAGCCAGGAAAGAGTCAATTGAAATCCTTACCGATATCATTGGATCAATCGAGGGCCCATGTGTTCTGGCCGTCGACTCCGGATGGGGCACAGGTAAGACCACATTTCTCAAGATGTGGGTTCAGCATCTGCGGAATGAGGGCTTTCACGTAGTCGATTTCAATGCATGGGAGACTGACTTCACTGAGAGTCCTTTCGTTGCCCTATCTGCCGAGATTACCCAAACTTTGGAAAAGCGCCCCGATGGCCAACAAGCCCAGAGATTAGACGATCTCAAGAAGGCCACCGCTGATGTGGTGCATGCAATGCCCGGACCATTGCTGCGTATTGCTGCTTCGGCGATTCCAATGGTGGGCACTCAAATCGCTAAAGAGCTCGAAGCCAAGCCTGCTTCCCACACTGAGAACGCCGCATCCGAGTACCAAGAGGCAAAAGAGGCGTTCCACTCATTTAGAAGTATCCTCCAGGATACGGCTAAGGCATTGGCAGAATCGAAAGCAGGAAAGCCTCTGGTCATCGTTGTCGACGAATTAGATCGTTGTCGCCCGTCATATGCAATCGAACTCCTCGAAGTGGCCAAGCACTTCTTCACCGTAGACCACATCGTATTTGTGTTGACAGTCGACCGCTCTCAATTGGCACATTCGATCAAGGTACTATACGGTACCGAGTTCGACTCTGTAGGTTACCTACGTCGCTTCTTTGACGTCGACTTTCGACTTCCAGAACCAGACCGAGGAGCGTTCATAGACGCCACCCTAGCTTCGGTAGGGATTAATGAGTACATAGAGAGCATGGAGGGAGGGGCTAATGGTGGCGCTAGCCGCGCCGTATCCTGGTTGCGGAGCATCTTCAGCAAGTCTGACCTCAGTTTGAGAAGGGTTGCGCAGGCTATCCACCGCCTCGGCTTGGCGCTCGCCTCAGTAGTCCGCCCTGAACCGCTGTTTGTGCAAACTTTATCTGTGCTCTTGATAATGCGGATCCTCGATTCTGATTCTTACTATCGATTCATCCAAGGTGAAGCTACAGATGAGGAGGCGGTTGACGCATTCTTTAGCAACCCTGGTGTAAGTGAGCTACTCCTCACGAACGAACGATTTCCTATAGAAGCTCTGATCATAGGGGCGAAACAGGAAGCTATTCGGGAAGAAATAGACACTTGGAAATTTCGGGTAGGCAGCAGTCCGTTACGGCAGGGACTACCACTTTATCAAAGGTACCTGAAACTTACCGAAACTGGCGGAGATTCAGAAGAGAGTAGGCATGCCCAAAATGTCGTTAGTCATCTTAGATCCTTTAATCGCTGGATATATACGCCGGTTGCAGATTCAGAATGGAAAGACGTTGGATTTAGGCATGCAGTCAACCGACTTGAGCTCCTATCGCATGAAATGAGGGACGAGGAGGAGCAACTAGAGACTTGAACCAATTTGAAGGTTGTGGAATTCAGGTGGTTCGGATGTTTGCATCCGCTGGGTTCTATCAGCCTGCCACATCAAACGTGAAGAAGCGTTGGGTTGTTTGTATCCAATGACAGTGCTATAATCCCCTTAGTTATTGGTTCTTCAGCCTCAATTGCTTTACTTGAAAAGTGGGTTTCGCCCCACTTTTTTGTTCAGTTGGGGGGTTGTTGAACAGAGCATACGAGGAGGTGGCTGGCAATGAAGAGCGACTTCTTGATCGCGCTGACCCAGCTTGCCGCAGAAAGGGGCCTGCCCAGAGAGATGGTGCTTGGCGCCATTGAAGCTGCGTTGGCCTCTGCTTACAAGAGAGATAACCTAGCCGCCGGCCAGAACATTGCAGTCAGCCTGAATCCAGGTTCGGGAGACATCCGGGTATACGTTCTCAAGAACGTAGTGGGCGAAGTTGAAGACGACAAGACAGAGATGACCCGCGCCGAGGCTAAGAAGATGAAGCCGGATGCCGAAATAGGCGACATCATCAGGATAGAGTCCACCCACAACCTCTCCGGGCGCATTGTTGCCCAGACCGCCAAACAGATGGTCATGCAGCGTCTCCGCGAGGCGGAAAGGGAACTGGTTTTCGAGGAGTACTCGGACCGCTCGGAGGATGTGGTGACGGGCACGGTGCAGCGCATCGAAGCCCGGCAGACCATCGTTGACCTTGGCCGTACCGAAGCCGTGCTGCCTGAACGCGAGCAGGTCTCCACGGAAAGGTACCGCCAGGGACAGAAAATGAAGTTCTTCATAGTAGAGGTGGCAAGGACCGCCAAAGGGCCTGAGATCCTAATCTCCAGGTCCCATAGGAACCTGCTCAAGCGCCTCTTTGAGATGGAAGTCCCTGAAATATATAACGGCATAGTGGAGATCAAGGCCATCGCCAGGGAGCCCGGTTCCAGGAGCAAGGTGGCCGTGGTTGCTTTGCAGGAAGGCGTAGATGCCGTAGGTTCCTGTGTCGGCCTGAGGGGCATAAGGATCCAGAACATAGTCAACGAGCTCCAGGGCGAAAAGATAGACGTGGTCCAGTGGCACCGCGACCCGTCGGCCTTCATCTCCAATGCGTTGAACCCTTCGCAGGTGCTGTACGTCTCCTTGAATGAAGAGGAGAACAACGCCACCGTGGTTGTGCAAGACAAGCAGCTTTCCCTGGCTATAGGCAGGGAGGGACAAAACGCCCGGTTAGCGGCCAAGCTAACCGGCTGGAAGATAGACATTCTGAGCTCCGCAGACGTTGAATTGGAGCGTCTGCGGAAGCCTGCTCCTGCTCCGGCGGTCGCCGAACCCGTATCAGAGGTTCCAGCCGAGCCGGTGGAAGTCCTGGATGAAAAGGTTGAGGTGGAACCGGCAGAGGTTGCAGACGCAGCCGTGCCCGTGGCGGAAGTGGAGCCGGTTGAAGCTGAGGTGGAAGAACTGGCAGCGGAGGAACAGCCAGTTGTGATAGAGGTAGAGGAGGAGGCGCCGGTCGCTATCGAAGATGACTGGTCGGACTTCACTATAGAGGAAGAGGAAGTTGAGGAGGTTGAAGAAGTGGAGGAGATTCCTCTTACAGACGATATTTGGCAGGTGCCCCAGCTTACTCCCACGGGGGGAGGTTCCCAGATCAGGTTTGCCGAGGACCTCGTAGTGCCCAGGGGCGGCGAAGGACGACGCAAGGGGGGCAGGCGAGGCAAGCGCCGCAAGGGCGCCGCAACATAATAGCCGGTAATAAGCTCGCGGGGGAGGGCAGTGCGGCAGCGTCATAGACCTCTGAGGCGTTGTGTGGCCTGCGGCAGGCAGGCTGTACAAAAGGAGCTTGTACGGATTGTCAGGACTCCCCTTGGAGATATACAGGTTGACCAAGGGAGGCGAAAGACCGCGGGGCGTGGCGCCTATCTGTGCGGAACGCGCGAATGCTGGGAGCAGGGACTGAACAAAGGTAGGCTGGAATACTCGCTCAAGGGTAAGCTCGCCGCGGATGATAGGGAAAGGCTGCAAGAATTCGCCAAGAGTTTAGATAGCCAGGAATAGGTTGGATTTGCATGGAAAGAGAAGCTCAGGCTACACAGACGACAGACAAACCCCAGGCGGAGCAGGGACAGCGCGCCAGGACAACCGTCCGAGTGGTCAGGATACCTGAAGCCATAACCGTGGCAAACTTTGCGGAGATGCTCAAGGTCAGCCCCATAGACCTTATGAAGCAGCTCATGCGAGCAGGGATCATGGCCAACATAAACCAAGCCGTCGACTTTGACACGGCGGCGGCGCTGGCTCCACTGTTCGGCTACAAGGTAGCGCCCTTGGAGGAACGGGCAAGGAAGTCCACCGCTGTAGAAGAGGCGGAAGAGGATGCCTCGGTGCTGGAGGAGAGATCTCCCGTCGTGACTATCCTGGGCCACGTGGATCACGGCAAGACAACGCTGCTGGATAACATTCGCAAGACCAGGGTAGTTGAGCGAGAGGCCGGAGGCATTACTCAACACATCGGCGCTTACCAGGCCGAGTACAACGACCGAATCGTTACTTTCTTGGATACCCCTGGCCATGAGGCATTCACTACCATGAGGGCGCGCGGCGCGGAGGTTACGGACATAGCGATCCTGGTGGTAGCCGCGGACGACGGAATAATGCCGCAAACCGTGGAGGCAATAGACCATGCCAAAGCGGCCGAAGTCCCCATTGTAGTAGCCATAAACAAGATAGACCGCCCCAACGCGGACTTAGACCGCGTCAAGAGACAGCTTTCAGAGAACAATCTCCTCATTGAAGAGTGGGGAGGCGATGTTATAGCGGTGCCGGTGTCGGCGGTGACCGGAGAAGGCGTGGACGATCTGCTGGAGAACATCCTCGTCGTCTCTGAAATTTCGGACTTCAAGGCAAACCCCAGCCGATCTGCACAGGGAGTGGTGCTGGAAGCCAAGCTGGACAAGAGCCGCGGTCCCGTGGCTACTCTGCTGGTCAAGAACGGCACCCTCAACGTGGGCGACGTCCTAGTCATAGGCTCGATCACCGGTAGAATCAAAGCGCTTGTAGACTCCGCCGGCAAACGAATACGTTCTGCCGGGCCATCCACCCCTGTCGAAGTGCTTGGCTTGAACGAACCCCCAGCCGCCGGCGACAGTTTCAAGGTAGCGCGGAACGAAAGGGAAGCCAGAACGGCGGCGGAGCTTGCACAGAGACAGCAAGAATCCAGGCGTCAGGTAAGCCTGGAAGACATAATGAGCCGCATCCGCACCGGAGAAACAAAGGAGCTAAACCTGGTGCTCAAGGCTGACGTGCAAGGAAGCATAGAAGCCGTTCGTGACGGCATCCTCCAGTTGAGCACGGATGAGACCCAGGTCCGCATCATTCATGCCGCGTCCGGCTCCATAACGGAGAGCGACGTATTCTTGGCCCTAGCCTCAGAGGCCATTGTCATTGGCTTCAACACCACAATACAGCAAAGCGCCCGCCAGGTGGCTGACGCCGAAAACGTGGAAGTGAGGTTCTACAGCATCATCTATCAGCTGTTGGATGACGTACAGAGCACAATAAAGGGCATGGCCGCCCCCACGGTGAGAGAGGTGATAGACGGTCACGCCACGGTCAGGGCCGTCTTCAGCCGCGGCAGGACCTCCAAGATAGCCGGCATCTACGTCACAGACGGCCGTGTCGTCAGGAACTCGTCGGCCCGCGTAACGCGCAGCGGCAGCGTTATATTCGATGGATCTATATCCAGCTTGCGCCACTTCAAAGACGACGTCCGCGAACTGACTTCGGGATACGAAGGCGGAGTGATGCTAAACGGGTTCAACGATTTCGAGGAAGAGGACACCCTGGAGTTCCACCGGCAGGAACAGGTCTCCTAAATCGGCCCGGGTCTCAAGCTCCTACGACCTTAATCTCGATTCCTAATTCCCAAGGACATTCAATGAGCAGGCGAATCGAACGTGTCAACGAACTCATCCGCAAGGAACTGAGCGCTCTACTGGCAACCGAAATGAACGATCCCAGGCTGCCTCTGCTGGTCAGCGTTACCCACGTTGACGTCTCTGCGGACCTGCGGCAGGCCAAAGTGTACGTAAGTGTTATGAGCCATGAAGAGGAGAAGCACTCCACCGTCGAGCTTCTTCAAAAGGCGTCGGGGTTTCTGCATAGGGAGCTTAAGGCCAGAGTCGCTTTGCGCTACGTTCCCGTGCTGTCTTTTCGTCTGGACGAGTCCATAGAGAAGGGCTTGCACATGCTTCAGTACATGGACAACATCCAATCGGAGAGGTCTGCCAGTTGACGGGGCCCAGCCACGGCATCTTCAACGTGGACAAGCCGCCGGGCATCACCTCTATGGACGTGGTGAGGCAGATCAAGCGGCTTTCCTCCCAAAGGCACGTAGGGCACGCCGGGACGCTTGACCCGATGGCCACGGGAGTCTTGCCGGTTTGCCTGGGTCAGGCCACCCGCCTCATGCAGTTCATTGTCGACACCGGCAAAGAGTACCTGGCTACGGTCCATCTGGGCGTATCCACCGATACTTACGACAGCTTAGGAGAAGTAACCCACAGGCAAGACGCCTCAGACATAACCATTGGGATGGTAGAGGCAGCCCTAGCGCCGTTCAGAGGCATGGTGGAGCAGACGCCCCCCGCCTTCAGCGCATTGAAAATGCAGGGTAGGCGTCTCTATGCGCTGGCGCGTGACGGCGTTGCCGTGCAAGCTCCTCCAAGGACGGTTGAAGTGCTCAAGTTGGAGCTGGTTGAATGGCAACCGCCGCAGGCCAAGCTTTCCGTGCAGTGCAGCCGCGGATTCTACGTACGTTCCCTGGCCCATGACCTAGGGCAGGCGCTGGGATGCGGAGCCCACCTCTCCGAGCTGCGCCGTCTGCGCACCGGCCCTTTCTCCGCTGATGACGCCACCACATTGGAAGCGGTGAAGACCTCCTTGGAAAACGATGCCTGGGAGCCGTTGCTGCTTCCTCCAGATTTCGTTGTGCTCCATTTGCCCGCCGTTCAAATGGACACCTGGGAAGCACGCCAGGTGACTCACGGCCAGGCCGTTCCCCTGAGTCCCGCCACTCACTATGCGTCGCATCTTCAGCAAGCTAGAGGCTACAGCCGGGCCGGTCTCTTCGTTGCTCTGATGAGGTTCGACCGCGCTGCGGCAGTGTGGCAGCCTTTCAAGGTGTTCGACATGGACAGGCCTTCTCCCTACAGCGGCCATAATCCTCTGGTCTGAGCGGCGGAATGGAGCCTGTCAGTTACCTGACATAGCCTTGATGATCTGTTCGTGGACCTCAGGCCAGCCTATGACTACCACCGGAAATTCGCCGTCCTGGCTCCAATCCAGGGGGGCTCCAGAGGCATCCGTGACGATGATCCCCAGCTCTGCTGCGATGAGCGCTCCCGCCGCCAGGTGCACAGGGGTAATCCTGTAGAACACCACCGCGGCGAGTCGGCCCAGACATATCTGCGCAACGGGGAAAGCGGCGGAGGAGAACGAGTTGATTTGCCCCACGCTGCCCACCCAGTCCAGGCTTCCCGCCAACGCTCTCTTCCATTCTGCGCCGCCGTCTATCTCCAAGGCAACGGTGACTTCCGACAACCTGGAGCCCGGCGAGGAGGAGGTCCAAATACGCCCGTTTCTTGACACGCCGCGTCCCCTGACCACGGTCAACTGGTCTTGCTGCGCCGGTAGAGTGAGGACACCAAGCTCCAGACTTCCGCGTTGGCGCAGCGCGATGCTCACTCCCCAGTGCGCCAGCCCGGTGCTGAATGGGACTGTGCCGCAGAGCGGGTCGACCAGCCAGGTCAGCCCGTCGTCGCCGGCGGGTGTGTGGCTCTCCTCCGACAGGATAGAGCCCGGCACGTTGTGGACTCTGAGCACCTGGGTTATGGCCTGGTCTGAAGCCATGTCTGCCTCTGTAACCAGGCCGCCTCCGTCCTTGGTCCAGCTGTTCAAGGCGGGCTCTCCTGTCTTTCGCCTGAACCGCAGACGCAGCGTTTCCGCGGCCTCTCTGGCGGCCACCAGCGCCGCTTCCAGCGCCTTAGCTCTGTCCAGCCCCTGCTCTTCGCTATTCATCCTCACCGCTTGCCAGGTCTTTAGTCAGAGAGTTGGGCATGATGACCTCCAGATCGTCAAGCGACCAGTCGCCGTTCTTGCGCAATGTCCGCACGACCTGCCTTGGGGAATAGACGGTCATGGGCAGCCCGAATGCGCCAATGACCTGCCCCGTGATACTGGCGGCGGCCTCCGTGCATAAGTACGCTATTTTGGGAGCGTTCCGTTCCGCCGAGCGAGCGTCTTCTATAACTGGAGCGTCTGAGGGATGCCCCCATTGCTCTATGTAGGCTCTGGCCGTCTCCGGCATGCCTTCCGTCATCCTGGTTTCGGCTCCGGGTAGGACGGCGTTGACCGTGATGTTGTAATGTGACAGCTCCTTTGCCAGGGAGCGGGCAAGGCCAATCTGCCCCGCTTTGGCCGCCGAGTAGTTGGCCTGGCCCAGGTTGCCCAGCGCCGACACCGAGGAAAAGAGCAGAATGCGACCGTAACGCTGCCGCACCATGTGAGGTACGGCCTGGCGTACAAGGTTGAACGCTCCGTGCAGGTGGACACGGAGGACGTCGTCCCACTCTTCCTCTGTCATATTGAACACCATCCTGTCTCGAAGGATGCCCGCCGCGTGGCAGACGATGTCCAGTCGGCCGTAGGCGTCCAGGGCGGCCTGCACTATGCGTCCCGTTCCTTCAAACGCGGCCACGGAATCATAGTTGGGGATGGCTTGGCCTCCTCCGGCACTTATTCGTGAAACGACGGCATTGGCAGGAGCTTCTGAAGCGCCTGTCCCACTCAATGCGGCTCCTGGGTCGTTGACCACTACGGAGCAGCCTTCGCGGGCCAGCCACCTGCTGACAGCGCCCCCTATGCCTCCTCCGCCTCCGGTGACCACAGCCACCCTGCCTTCCAGCGTGTTGCTCACCGTGTCTCTACCTCCGGGAAAAGATGCCTGGGCGCCAGCGACTCAATCTCTTCCACTGAGAAGATCTCGGCGCTGTAGAGGGCACGGGTCACCGCCGGTTTTGAATACAGGTAGAACTCTTCCGCGGCTGCGCCGAAGACGTGACCGCTGACCCTGGACGTTGCATCCGTGCAGAGATAAGCGGCAAGGAGCGCGGCGTTCTTGGCGTCGCTGGCAATTACCACGTTGCAGTTGACGCCGTACCTCTCCATGTCCAGCGCCGTAGTGCGGCTCAGCCCTACGATGGCTTCCAGCGCGGTGTCGTATGCCGCTGTGCCGGGTTGGCCGTATTCAGGCTCTTGGAGCAGGAACAGTATGCGGCCGTTCCGCTGCTGACGCATCTGGGCGCAGGCGTGCTTGGTCACCGTGAACACACTTTTAAGCGTTTTCTCCATAACCCCATGCCAGCCCTGCTCTGTCATCTCAGCAATGGGCTGGGAGCGCCGTGCGCCCACAACGCTGAGCAGGATATCCACGCTGCCAAGCGAGTCCACCGCAGACTGTACCAGCGCCTGCCCACCTTCCATTGAAGTTAGGTCGTGAGAAGCCGGTATGGCTTTGCCTCCGGCATCGCTGATTTCGGAGGCTAGCTTGTCCGCCTCCCCGGCGTCCGTTGAGTTGAGCACTAATGAAGCGCCTTCTGTGGAAAGGAGAAGCGCCGCTTCCCTGCAGAAGCCGTGCTCATCGCCAGCCACTATTGCCGCTTTGTCCGGGAAACGAATGGTTGTGTCGCGTCGCATTACACGGTGGATTATACAGTACAATGTCGCGCCCTCTGGTGCTTCTTCATCAACGGGGTTAGTATTGGGCAGCATTTTCCAACAGGGAGTTGACCTCTGACGCAGGCTGCGACAACGGTTGAGAAAAGGGGACGCGCCAGGGCTGAAGAGCCGTCTCTAGGCTTCATGCTTGGCCTGGCGGCAGGCCATGCCGTGAAGCACTTCTACCAGCAGGCGTTTCTTCTCCTGCTCCCTCCCATCAAAGCCTCCTTGGGGATCAGCGACGTGCAGATCGGCGTTATTGGTTCCGCCCGGACCATTTTCAGCGCCGGAGTCAACATCCCCGCCGGAGTTGTTGCCGATATGTGGCGCAGCAAAGTCGCGCTCATCCTGGCTTCCAGCCTCAGCTCGCTGGCAATAGGCTATCTGCTCATTGGAGTGGCGCCAAGCTACTGGCTGCTGGTCTTGGGCGTCGCTGTTACGGGCATCGGCACCTCTTTCTGGCATGCTCCCGCATTTGGGACGCTGGCCGCCGTTTATCCCAGCCGTCGCGCCACCGCGCTGTCGGTGCACAGGATGGGAGGTTCCATAGGCGACAGCATATCTCCGGTAGTAGTGGGCGTTCTGCTGGGCGGCTTCACCCTGTTTGGCCTGGAGTGGGCCGGTCTTGGCTGGAGAGTCCTGGCTTTACTCCTGGTGCTGCCTGCGTTGATCAGCGCCGCAACCATTTTGCTGGCCTACCGGGACATACCGGGCGGAAATTCTGCGGGTCTGACGCTCAAAGCCTACCTGAAGTCCATGCGGCCGCTGGTCAAGAACAGCGCCGTATTGAGCATGACCACGCTCACCACGGTGCGGGCTATGGCCCACAACGCCCTCAATATCTTCATAGTCATCTACATGAGCGAAGACCTGGGGTTCTCATCGTTCAAGATAGGGTACCACGTGGCTCTGCTCACCCTGTTCGGCATTGGGTTTGCTCCGGCCATGGGATGGGCCGCCGATAGAATAGGCCGCCGCCCCGTGGTATTCGTGGGACTGGCAGCCATATCAACCCTTATCTACTCGTTGCTTGTCTTTGGAGATGGTATTGGCTTTGCAGTGGTGCTTGCCCTTCTCGGTCTGTTTCTGTACTCGGTGAACCCCGTCATGCTGGCGGCAGCCATTGACGCCGCAAAGAGGGGCACGGAAGGCTCTGTGACCGCCGTTGTGTTCACCGGGGGAGCCATCTTTGGCTCGGCGTCACCGGTTATTGCGGGATGGATACGCGGACCGTACGGCATGGACGGCATCTTCTACTTCACCGCCACCATGGTGGCGGTGACCGCTATGGCCTCACTCGTCGTGCCGATCAGAGTGTCCACGGACTGATTGGTTGATCAAGTAAGGAAATCAGGCCTCGTCAAGCATTGATATGAGGCAAAGGGAGGATGCAATGAGCTTGTTGATACGCAACGTAAGGCTGGTGGATGGTACGGGGGCTGCGCCCGTGCCGTCCGTAACCGTGGAGGCGGAGCACGGCCGCATAACCTGGATCGGTGAGGACGCCGCGCATCCGGCGCGCCACTCGCATACGGAGGAAGTGGACGGACGCGGCTTCACGCTGATACCCGGCATCATAGACTGCCACGAGCACTTCACCAGCGACGGCGGGCCTGACAACGGTGAAATCCTGGCCAGCGACCCGCCGGAAGTGGCCACCCTCAAGGCGGTGGGCAATGCCCGCCGCGCACTGCTTTCCGGCATCACATCGGCGAGGGACGTCGGTTCCAGGAACGGCATCAACATCCCCTTCGCTGAATCGGTGGCTGCGGGCAACGTGTTCGGACCGCGCATCCTGGCCGCGGGCGACTGGCTGGCCTTCCCGGGCACCTGGGGGCCCTTTGTGCGCACTCTCCACAACCTTGAAGAGATGGTCCTAGCCGCCAGAGACCAGGTGCAGAGGGGCGCGGCCCTGATCAAAGTGGGCGCCACCGGCATGACCCCTGAAGGGGAGCAGTTCCCCACGCTTGGACTGGATGTACTGGAAGCGGTTGTACGTATCGCCAGCGAAGCCGGTCTTAAAGTCGCTGCCCACTGCGTCGGATACGAGGGTACGCATCAGGCGGTCGAAGCGGGTGTGGCTTCCATAGAGCACGGTTTCTTCATAAGCGAGGAGACGGCCCGCCTCATGGCGGAGAAGGGCACGTACCTGGTGCCAACCATGTCCACCTGGGACGCTCGCCTAAGCCAGGGATACATGGCCGGTGAAGACAGGGAGACGCTGGCTCGGACGGAGGAGCGAGCTGCCGAATCCATTGCCAGCTTCAAGCGCGCCCTGGCTGCCGGTGTGAAGGTGGTGCCGGGTTCGGATGCCGGAGGCTCGGCGGTGCGTCACGGGATGCTGGCCAGGGAGGTGGAACTGATGGTGGAAAACGGCATGTCTCCGCCTGCCGCCTTGAGCGCCGCAACCAGCGACGCCGCGACTCTGCTGGGAATAGACGATATAGCAGGCACACTCGAAACCGGCAAGGTTGCCGACATGGTGCTTATTGACGGCGACCCGTACTCTGACCCCGCCGCTTTGCGAAACGTCTGGGGCGTGTTCCAGGCAGGCAGGCGCGTGCGGTAGGAGGGAGGAGTTGTCATATCGGATCAAAGCGTAGCCGTCCAGGACGCCCGCTCGCCTCAAGAGAGATGGACATAAGCCAATAAGTGTGTAAAACTCACAAAATAGGCTCATATACACTGATATTGGAACATCAAGTCTCTCACTGTTGACATTTCTTTGCTATTTTCTTACAATTCTTTGTCTGAAATGTGTGGAAAACTTGACGAGACGGTCAAATGTCCCTAGAAGTAGGGATCGGCTTGCGAGAGGCGGCCCGCGACCTGTCGGTCGAACCAGGCACCATCCGGTACTGGGTAAAACGCGGTTGGGTCAAAGTGCTCCAGCAGGCGGAGGGCCAGGGCAAACCGATGATCCTGGACCGTCACTCGGTCATGGCTTGCTACACAATCAGATCCAAGAAGGACAGGCGGTACCAGACCAACTATATTTCACAAGCAATGGAGCCAGGAATGAATGAAAAAATAGAGTTTCTTCTCAATGGGACATTGACCAGCGTTCCCGGTTTTCTGGCGGGCGCTACGTTCGCCGGTATGAAGACGTACTCGGAGGACAAGCTGGACTTGGGCATCATCCACTCCTCCGAGCCTTGCGTCAGCGCCGGCATTTTCACCAAGAACCAGGTGAGGTCGCCTTCCATTGTCCTCACTGAAAAGCACGTCCGGCAAGGGAACGTCCGCGCCGTAGTGGCCAACAGCGGCATCGCCAATGCGGTTGTCGGCGAGCCGGGTGTGAAGGACGCCGCCGAGGTCGTCAGGCTAGTCGCGGCCCAGCTGGACCTGATGCCAGAAGAGATAGGATTCCTCAGCACGGGACTGGTCGGCGTAGAGCTTCCCATGGCTTTGATCAGGGCCTCGTTGCCCAAAATTCAGACCTCTTCCGACGGCGGCAACGCCTTTGCCAGGGCCATTATGACCACTGACACTCATGCCAAGGAGGCGGCTGTCTCATACGAGCACAACGGACGGACTGTAACGGTGGGAGGCGCGTCCAAGGGAGCCGGAATGATCCATCCCAATATGGCAACGATGCTCAGCGTTCTGGCAACGGACGCTCCTGTGGACGGCGCCTTCCTTCAGAGGGTGATCGCTCAGGCCGGAAACAACTCGTTCAACATGATCTCCATAGACGGCGACACCAGCACCAACGATTCGCTGTTGATCATGGCAAACGGGGCCGCCGGAGGGCCGGTTATCACCGAGGAGTCGGACGAGGCGGGGCTGTTCCAGGAAGCGGTGACACGGCTTTGCATCTACCTGGCCAAACAGATTGTGTTGGACGGCGAGGGCGTGAGCAAGCTGTTCGAGGTAGAGGTGGTGGGAGCGCGAAACGATAAGGAGGCGCGCCTAGCGGCTCGGACCGTTTCCAGCTCGAACCTGGTCAAGGCGGCGGTTCACGGAAACGACCCCAACTGGGGCCGGCTGGTGGTGGCCCTGGGCCGCAGCGGCGCCCGGGTCAGAGAAGATAGGCTGTCGCTTTACATCAACGACGTGTGCATCATGGAGAACGGCCTTCCCATCCCGTTCTTCAAGGACGCCATTGTCCTCCAGATGCAACAGCCGGAGGTCAAATTCACCATCAACCTGAACTTGGGCAACGCCTCCGCCAGCGCCTGGGGCTGCAACCTCAGCGAGGCGTACGTGACCTTCAACAGCGCCTATACGACCTAAGCTTGATGGCTGAGCAGACCATTTTCCTACCAGGTGCATCGGGGAACGGAAAGTTTTGGCTGCCAGTCGTCGAACGGCTCAGATTAACGAAGGTCGATCTTGTTGATTGGCCCGGTTTTGGGACTGCGAATAGAAACCCCAAAATCAATAACCTGAGTGATTTAGCTAATATGGTAACCAGCAAGATTCATCAAAACACAGACCTTGTCGCTCAATCTATGGGTGGTGTGGTTGCTATGCTGGTAGCCCTAACTGTACCTAAGCAAATCAATCATCTCGTCCTTACCGCAACCTCCGGTGGTATTGACATGGAAAGATTCAATGCAAGTGACTGGCAATCAGAGTATCTGCGAAACTTTCCAGATTCCCCTTCTTGGTTTGTTGATGATCATACAGACCTTGATAATCGGCTCAGCGAGATAACTGTTCCGACTTTGTTGATCTGGGGGGATAAGGATCCTATTAGTCCAATAGGTGTGGGTGAATACCTAGCTAAACGATTACCCAATGCCGAGATGGTGGTAATCAAAGGCGGAGACCACTTTCTAGCCAAAGACAATGCAGACGCCGTAGCTCATCATATAGCTAGGTTTCTTAGAAATGGCTGACCATACAGATACAATAGTAGTCAAAATAGGCGGGAGCACTCTGGGCAGCGCCGATACCTCTTTCCGAGACATTGTTGCGTTGCAAAAGGCGGGGCGTACTCCGGTGGTTGTCCACGGGGGCGGCCCGGTCATTTCCGACTGGATGAAGAGGCAGTCACTGCCACCGCGTTTCATACGGGGTCTGCGCGTCACCGACGCACCCAGCCTGGAGGTGGTGGTGGCAGTGCTCGCCGGACTTATCAACAAGCAGCTAGTCGCCGCCATATCCGCTCTCGACGGCAAGGTAGTGGGGCTTTCCGGCGCTGACGGCGGCATGCTTCGGGCGCGAGTCAGCAACCCGGAGCTTGGGTTTGTGGGTGAAGTCACTGAAGTGGACCCGCAGCCGGTGATGGATGTCCTCAAGGCCGGCTATATTCCGCTCATTGCTCCCGTGGCCGTGGCCGCAGCCAACGGTGCAGGTGAAGACGGCTCTCTACTCAACATCAACGGCGACACCGCAGCCGGCCACCTGGCCTGGGCGCTGGCGGCGCAGCGGCTTATCTTCCTTACGGACGTGGAGGGCGTTCTGGACTCATCGCGAAGGCTTATCACCAGGCTAACGCCCAAGGAAGTACAGGGGCTGCTCACATCAGGTACGGCGGATGGTGGCATGATTCCAAAGCTGGAAGCCTGCGTCAAAGCCCTGCAGCGAGTTCCGGAAGCACAGATAATAGACGGCAGGTATCCCCAGTCGCTGCTTAAAGCCGTAAACAATGATAATGTAGGTACGCGGTTAACCGCTTAGGCAATCCCAAGGGGTGAGATGATTTGAGACAGAACGGCGGCAACGGTTCTTCCTTAGAGTGGGAGCCTACCCTTGCTTTTCCGCCCAATACAGGCTCGCTTATCAAGTGGGGGCTGGTCCTCCTAGGCGTCGTCTTCCTGCTGGTGTTGTTCAACACCCTGCGAGGCGTCTATACAGACTGGCTGTGGTTTAACTCGCTGGGCTACCTGGACGTGTTCAGGACCATATTGTGGACTCGTGCCTGGCTTTTTATTGCGGGCACCCTGGTCTTTGGCGTGATGATCACAATAACCGTTGTGCTGGCCCTGCGTCACGCTCGCGGCGAATCGGTCCTTCCTCTCCCAGTCGAGACCATTTACTGGTTGAACAGGTTGACCATCCTGGCCATCATCCTTGGCGCTGTGCTCGTCTCACTGGCGTTTGGTTCCAGCCTCAGCAGCCAGTGGGAGCTGGCGCTGAGGCTAATCAACAGCACCTCCTTTGGGGTTTCAGACCCGGTTTTCCAAAACGACGTTTCCTTCTACGTGTTCTCACTCCCCATTCTGAACCTGGCGCAGAGCTGGCTTCTTGGAGCGTTCATAGTCCTGCTGCTGGCAACCGCTGGCGTATACATAGCTTACTTTGCGCTGAGGGGCATGCCCTTTCAGCTGACGCCCTGGCAGAGAGGACATCTGGCCGTCCTGGGATCGCTGGTCTTCTTCAATCTGGCCGTCATGCATATCCTAGACAGATATCAGGTACTGCTGTCGGCAGACGGCGCGGTCTTTGGCGCAACCTACACCGATATCAACGCGCGCCTGCCGGTATTGCTGGTAATGGCGGCTATTGCCGCAGCCAGCGGCGTCTTGCTGCTGGCCACCCTGCATCCTTCGCTGAGAGGCGCAAGGGGCAACCGTCTCATCATCGGCGGCGTGGTCCTCTGGCTGGTTGCCGCAGTTGGCCTGGGCAGCCTTTACCCTTCGTTCATCCAGCGCTTCACGGTTGAACCCAACGAATTGCAGAGGGAGCGCAGCTTCATTGCCCGCAACATCGAGTTCACCCGCGCCGCCTTTGGGCTGGACAAGGTAGAGGAGCGCTCGCACGAAGCGACGGCTCAGCTTACTTCAGCTGACATCCTGGCCAACCAGGAGACTGTGAACAACGTGCGTCTATGGGACCCGCGCCCCTTGATTGACATTTACAACCAGATCCAGCACCTGCGGCTCTACTACAACTTCCAGGACGTGGACGTGGACAGGTACGACATCAACGGTGAGTATCGCCAGGTGCTCATTGGGGCTCGCGAGCTCTACCCTGAGTTTTTGCCTGAAGAGGCCCAGAGATGGGTTAACCAGCGACTTCAGTTCACCCATGGCTACGGCGCTGCCGCCAGCCCCGTCACCGAGTTCACCGACGAGGGCAGGCCCATCTTCTTCGTACAGGACGTGCCTCCCGCCGGCGACATTGAAATCACGAGGCCGGAAGTCTACTACGGTGAGAACACCACCAACTACGTCGTAGTCAACAGCAACACCCCTGAATTCGACCACCCAACCGAGGAAGACGTGCCCGTATACGTCCAATACCAGGGTTCGGGCGGCGTGCACCTTAGCTCATTGCTCAGACGAATTGCATATGCCTGGCAGTTTGGGGATATCAATATATTGATCAGCGGTGAAATCCTGTCCGAAAGCAAAATTCTCTACAGCCGTCACATTCAGGAACGGATCAGCCACGTGGCGCCCTTCCTGCAACTTGACGCAGACCCGTACTTGATAGTGGACCAGGGAAGGCTGGTCTGGATGCAAGACGCCTACACCATGACGGACAAATACCCGTATTCGAGGCCGTTCGATGATAGTTTCAACTACATCAGAAACAGCGTAAAGGTGGTGGTAGACGCTTACAACGGTAAGATGCAGTTCTACATAGCTGATCCGCAAGACCCTCTTATTCAGACATACGCCAAGATATTCCCTGCTTTGTTCAAGCCCATGGATGAAATGTCGCCTTTCCTCAGAGACCATCTGAGGTATCCGGAAGACTTGTTCTCCGTACAGTCGCAGACCTACCTCCAATATCACATGACGGATCCAACGGTCTTCTTCAACAAAGAGGACCAGTGGAGCGTTCCATTGGAGATGTTCTTTGGCAATCAGCAGGCGGTT
Organism: Dehalococcoidia bacterium; assembly: GCA_965116555.1. GTDB lineage: Bacteria > Chloroflexota > Dehalococcoidia > Lucifugimonadales > QGNO01 > DAOUJH01. The sequence goes on from OZ220698.1 coordinate 78,433, forward strand.
GAACCTTACTACGTGATTATGAGGTTGCCCGGCGAGGAAGAGGTGGAGTTTGTCCTCATCCTTCCCTTTACCCCGGCCGACAAACCCAATATGGTGGCCTGGCTGGCGGCGCGCATGGACGGGCCTGAGTACGGCAAGCTGGTGGCCTACACGTTCCCCAGGGGGGTGCAGATAGACGGCCCGGTTCAGATAGAAGCGCGCATAGACAACGATACCGAGATATCACAGCAGTTCACATTGTGGAACCAGTCCGGATCGGTGGTGATAAGGGGGAATCTGCTGGTTATTCCGATAGCCGATTCCATCCTCTATGTGGAGCCCGTATATCTTAGAGCGGAAGGGTTGCCCTTGCCTGAGCTGAAGCGGGTTATACTGGCCTCTGCCAACAAGGTGGTCATGGAGCCTTCGCTGGATGAGGCGCTGGAAGCCTTGTTTGGAGATCAGGCCGTCTCAGTCCCAAGTCCGCCCGATGGAGGCACTCCTCCCACACTCTCTGAGGAAACGGCCAGACGGCTGGAGGCTATCCAGGAAGCCTTGCAAGACCTGAGGACAGGTATAATCACCCTGGAAGAGGCGGTTAGTCAATTATCAGACCTACTAGAAGAGGAGCAGACATCGTGAGCACATGGCAACAGATAGAGAGCGAATATTACATGCAAGTGGTGCGTCGTCAGCCTGTGACCATAGTCAAAGGCGAGGGGACAAAGGTCTGGGACGAAACGGGGAAGGAGTACCTGGACTTCACCGCCGGCTGGGCGGTGAACAACATAGGTCATTGCCATCCCGCAGTGGTGGAAGCTATCCAGGAACAGGCCGCCACTCTGATGCAGACCTCCAACGCCTACTACACGGTGCCTCAGCTTCAGCTTGCTCAGGTCCTCATAGACAACAGCTGCTTGGATAGGGTTTTCTTCTCCAACAGCGGCGCTGAAGCCAATGAAGGGGCTGCGAAACTGGCGCGTAAATACGGCAAGCTGCACCGCAACGGCGCACACGAGATCATCACCGCTCTCAATTCGTTCCATGGACGCACTCTGGGAATGATAGCCGCCACGGGCCAGCCGCACTATCAAGAAGCTTGGAGGCCGCTGGCCGACGGCTTTGTCAACGTTGAGTACAACGACCTGGAGGCGATCAAGAACGCCACAAGCGATGCTACCTGTGCCGTTATGCTGGAGCCGCTGCAGGGCGAGGGCGGGGTCAACGTGCCGGAAGAAGGCTATCTCAAGGCAGTCCGCGATTGGTGCGACGAGAACGGGCTTCTCCTCATCTTCGATGAGATACAGACGGGTTTGGGCCGCCTGGGCACTGTGTTCGGCTACCAAACGTTTGGCGTGGAACCTGACGTGATGACCCTGGCCAAGGGACTGGGCGGCGGCGTGCCCATTGGCGCGTTCCTCGCCAAGGAGGAAGCTGCCGTGCTGGAACCCGGCGACCACGGCTCCACCTTCGGCGGCAACGTCCTCACCTGCGCCGCGGCGTACGCCTCCTCCAAGTACATAGTGGACAACGACGTGCCGTCTCAGGCCGCAGCCGCCGGAGAGTATCTGAAGGAGCGCCTTGGTGAGCTGAAATCGCGTCATTCCTCCATCACAGAGGTACGAGGCATGGGTCTGCTGCTTGGTCTGGTCTTCAACGATGAAGCCTCGGCCAAGGTAGTTGCCGCCTGCAACGAAGAGGGGCTTTTACTCAACGCGGTGCGGCCCACCACTATACGCTTCATGCCGCCGCTGACGGTGACCAGGGAAGAGATAGACCAGGGCGTCCAGAAGCTGGATAATGCCTTGCAAAAGGTGATGGCATGACAGACGGCCAGAAGAAGATAGTCCTTGCCTACAGCGGAGGCTTGGACACCTCTGTCATCCTGCACTGGCTCATCAGCCAGGGACACGACGTGGTCACCTACACCGCCAACCTGGGCCAGGACGAGGATATGGAGGAGGTCGTGGGCAAGGCCCGGCAGGTTGGCGCTTCCGCCACCTACGTGGAAGACCTGCGGCATGAGTTCGTTACCGATTTCATCTATCCCGCAATCAGGGCCAACGCCATCTACGAGGGGCGCTACCTCCTCGGCACGTCGCTGGCGCGTCCCGTCACGGCCAAAGGCCAGGTGCAGGCGGCGCTCAGAGAGAAAGCCACCACCCTTTCGCACGGCGCCACAGGCAAGGGAAACGACCAGGTGCGCTTCGAGTTCACCTTCCACGCGCTGGCTCCGGAGCTGGAGATATACGTTCCCTGGCGTGACCCTGTCTTTCTTAACAAGTTCACCGGCAGATCAGACATGCTGCGCTATGCCCGGCTCAATGACATCCCCGTATCGGCGACCCGGCGCAAGCCATGGAGCAGCGACGCCAACCTGATGCACATCAGCTACGAGGCCGGTGAGCTGGAAGACCCGGCGCGTCGCCCTCGGAACTCCATGTTCCAGATGACGCGTTCGCCCAAACGGGCTCCCAACAAAGAGACGGAGCTTGAGATAGAGTTCCGCGAAGGGAACCCCGTGGAGGTGCGCAACCTCAGCGACGGCACAACGCAATCAGAGCCGCTGGCGCTATTCGCCTACCTCAATCACCTGGGCGGCATCAATGGCATCGGACGCGAGGACATGGTGGAGAACCGTTTCGTAGGCGTCAAGTCCCGCGGCGTTTACGAGACCCCGGGCGGCACAATCCTACACAAAGCGCACCGTGACCTGGAAGGCATCACGCTGGACAGAGAGGTGATGCATCTCCGCGATTCGCTGATCCCACGCTTTTCGGAGCTGGTGTATTACGGGTTCTGGTTCTCCCCGGAGATGGATCTTGTGCGCCTGGTAATGGACAAGAGCCAGGAGTACGTTACCGGCACAGTGACCCTGGGGCTGTACAAGGGCAACGTTATCACCAAAGAGCGGCGCTCACCCGTTACGCTGTACAACGAGGACCTGGTGAGCATGGATAGGATAGGCGGCTTTGAAGCCCCGGATTCCACGGGATTCATCAGAGTCAATGCCCACCGCTTGCGCAGCAGCGCCCTGCGGGCGCGGGGAGACGCCGGCTGATGGGCTTCACACACGTAGAAATAGACGTTGCCAACGTATCAGAGCCTGGGAAGCACCGCAGTATAGAGTTCCTGGCGGACACCGGCGCTTTGCTCACCGTGGTTCCTTCCATAATCCTGAGAGAGCTTGACATTGAGCCGATAGGAGAAAGAGAGTTCAGAGGTTTCGGTGGATTGATCAACAGAAAAATAGGTGGCGCGCAATTTTACTATGAAGACTCCATCACAGTGGCCCCGATAATCTTTGGTGAGCCGGACGATACGCCTGTGCTTGGCGTCACCGCGCTTGAGGCGCTGGGCTACCAGGTAGACCCCGTGAGCCAACGGTTGATCAAAGTCGAATCGCTCCAGCTATGACGGAAAGCAAGACTCCCAGACCAAAGATTTCGTCGGACTACACCGTCTCCCTGCACTACGATAGACGGCTGTACAAGCAGGATATAGCCGCTTCCATGGCGCATGCCCGCATGCTCGCCAAGCAGAACATCATCTCCAAAGAGGACGTGGAGGCCATCCTCAGCGGCCTTGCCGGAATTCAGAAGGAGATAGAGGAAGGCGCATTTCCCTGGCAGCCTCAGCTTGAAGACATCCACATGAACATTGAATCGCGGCTCTACGAGAAGATAGGCGATGCAGCGGGCAGGCTGCATACGGCCCGTTCCCGCAACGACCAAGTAGCGGTGGATATGCGCCTCTACGCTAAGCAGGCCATCCAGGAGACGGTGGGCTTCATTCGTGACTTCCAGCAGGTCATCCTGGACGTGGCCGAGGCCAATATGGAGACGGCGTTGCCGGGCTACACCCACGTACAACGGGCCCAGCCCGTGCTGCTGTCCCACCATTTGCTGGCCTACTTCCACATGCTGCACCGCGATGCGGAGAGATTCCAGGAGTGTTTTCAGCGCACTGACGTGATGCCCCTGGGCAGCGGCGCTCTGGCCGGGGTGCCCTACGACTACGATCGCGAGTTCCTTGCCAGAGAACTGGGCTTCGCTCGCATAAGCGAGAACTCCATGGACGTTGTCTCCGACCGCGACTACCTGGTTGAGTACCTGGCGAACGCCGCCCTCTGCATGGCGCACCTATCGCGGCTGGCGGAAGAGATTGTTTACTGGTCATCGCAGGAGTTCGACTTTATCCGCCTGGGCGACGAGTACGTCACCGGCAGCAGCATGATGCCGCAGAAGCGCAACCCTGACTTCGCCGAGCTTGCCCGCGGCAAAACGGGGAGTGTCTACGGCAACCTCATCGCGCTGTTGACCGTCATCAAGGGCCTGCCCATGACCTACAACCGCGACTTGCAAGAGGACAAGCAGGGCTTCTTCGACTCTAAGGACAAGCTCCAAGCCACGCTTGAAGTCATGTCCGGCATGCTGTCCACCGCTGAGTTCAACACGGAGCGCATGAGACATGCCTCCGAAGACAGCCAGGTCCTGGCCACAGACCTTGCCGACTACCTGGTGGCCAAGGGTGTCCCATTCCGCGAGGCTCACGGAATTATGATCCAAGTCTCCGGCTACGCTTCAGAGCAAGAAAAGCAGTTCAAAGAGCTCAGCCTGGAGGAGTACCACCGCTTCTCGGAAGTGTTTGAGGAGGACGTTTACCAGGTCACCGCCGAAAGGTCCATTCAGGCTCGGGACGTGCATGGCGGTACCGCGCCCAACCAGGTACGGGCGGCACTGGAAAGGGCGCGCTCTCTTCTGGAAGGCTGAAGCTGCTGATGAGCAACTTCAAACTAGCCCCGTCCATACTCTCCGCGGACTTCGCCAACCTGGGGAACGCCGTATGCGAAGCTGAAAAAGCGGGTGCAGACTACATCCACGTGGACGTCATGGATGGGAGATTTGTGCCCAGCATCACCTTCGGCGCCGCCATGGTGCAGGCCCTGCGCGCTCGTACTACGCTGCCCTTGGACGTGCACCTTATGATCGTCGAGCCGGAGCGGCACGTAGAAGAGTTCGCCAGGGCGGGGGGAGACATACTCACCATCCACGCCGAGACTTCTACGCATCTATATAGAGTGGTGCATCAGATCAAGGAAGCGGGCGCCAAAGCAGGCGTGGCCATCAACCCGGCAACCCCGATATCAGATATCGAAGAGGTGCTGCCTTACCTTGACCAAGTCCTTGTTATGTCGGTGAACCCTGGCTTACCCGGCCAAGCCTTCATCCCCAGCTCAGTGGACAAACTGCGCCACATGCGGCAGCGCCTTGACGCCATAGGCGCCAAAGCCGAGTTGGAGGTGGACGGGGGCGTGAACCAGGACACCATCGCTTCGGTAGCTCAAGCCGGCGCCACCGTGCTGGTGGCAGGCTCCGCAGTCTTCAACGAGCGCGAACCGGTGCAACAGGCCTTGGAGCGGTTGAGGGCTAAGCTGGAAGAGATCTCCCCCAGCTAGCTAGCGTAGGCTATTTTCCGGTGATGCGTGCGCAGACAGCGGGTGCATAGCCGTACGCGCTGCATCCGACCGTCTATCAGCAGCTTGGTCTTGTGAACATTCGGGAGCCACCTGGTGTTGGTGGCCCTCTTGGAGTGGCTTACGTTGTGGCCGAACTGGCCCGTTTTTCCGCAAACATTACATTTAGCCATGACTCAATCTCTTTGACGCCAGCACAGGGCTGGATATATACTCCGCCTAAAGTAGCACAGGTTTGAGTACAGTTCAAGCGGATGCCTAATGACCCACAGAGCGCAAAGCACCTTCCCCAGCCTTAGCGGCGACGATTTTCGAGGTATGCTGGTCGCTGCTACGGCGTCTCTCGAACTGAATGCCCCAATTGCCAACTCCTTGAATGTTTTTCCCGTTCCCGACGGTGATACCGGGACAAACATGTACCTCACTCTGAAATCGGCTCAACCCGTTCTTGACGAACTGAAGGATGCAACGGGAGATAAGGTGGCCCAGGCCGTGGCCTACGAGACGCTTATGGGCGCCCGCGGCAACAGCGGAGTCATCATGTCCCAGTTTTTCCGCGGACTTGCCGAGGGGTTCAAGGGCAGAGAGTCCTTCTCAGGCGAAGACGTTGCCCGCGCCTTTGACGAGGCCTCGCAGGCCTCTTACAAGGCTGTGGGCAATCCGGTGGAAGGCACCATGCTCACCGTTATCAGAAGGGCCGCCGAAGAGGCGGGGCAACGGACGGCTTCCGGCGAAGGCAACCCCGTGCGGGTGCTGAGCTATGCCTATGAAGCTGCATGCCAGGCATTGCTGGAGACGCCGGACCTGCTTCGAAAGCTCAAGGAAGCGGGTGTAGTCGATGCCGGCGGTCTGGGCATAGTCGCCATCATAGACGGGATGATCTGCTATCTGAACGGGGAGGAGCCCAAGATTCTTGACATAGACGTTGGACAGGCGGCCCCCAGCGCGGCCTATCTGGACGCCACTGAGCAAGAAGAGTTCGGCTACTGCACCCAGTTCCTTCTTTCAGACTTCTCTTTGGACGTTGCGGAGATCAGGAGCTACTTGGAACAGAACGCTCGCTCCACGGTGGTGGTGGGTATGGAAGACGTGATCAAAGTCCACTTTCATACCGAGGAGCCAGAAGCCATAGTTGACCATGTCAGGACGCTGGGCAGCGTCTCCCAACTGAAAATGGAGGACATGGACAGGCAGCACCGTGGCTTCCTGGAGGGCCACCGAGCCGTACAGCAGGAAGCGGTGCCTCTGGGTGTGGTAGTAGTGGCTTCAGGCAGCGGCATAGAGCAGATATTCATTGATCTGGGCGCCGTTGATATAGTTCGGGGCGGTCAGACCATGAATCCCAGCGCAAAGGAGCTGTCAGATAGCGCGGCGCAATGCGCCGCGGCGGAGGTCATACTCCTTCCCAACAACTCCAACATAGTACCCGCGGCACGGCAAGCCGCCTCTCTATCAGAAAAACCCGTCCACGTTCTGCCCACTACGTCCGTTCCCCAGGGTGTATCCGCTTTGCTGGCCTTTGACCCGGAAGCCAGCGCCGAGTCCAATCTAGCCAGCATGCAGGACGCCATGTCCGCACTGCATTCAGGAGAGCTGACCAGAGCCGTGCGCTCCACCACGATAAACGGCAGAAGCGTGCGCCAAGGCGAAGTCATAGCCCTTCTGGACGGACAGCTCGTCGCTGCTTCGCAAGATATAGAAGAGGCTCTGCAAGAATTGTGCCGCTGCGCCGCGCCTTCGCCGGGGAACCTCATCACCCTGTACTGGGGCGGCGATACCGAGGAGGGCCAAGCCCAGCGTGCGGCGGAGAAGGTACAAGAATGGTGTCCGGGCGTTGAGGTTGATCTGGTCTACGGCGGACAGCCCCACTACAATTACTTGGTATCTATTGAATAGGGAAGTGTAGCTTATGGCCATCAGAATAGTCACCGACAGCACCGCCGACCTGCCGGCTGAAGTAGCCGAGCAACTGGGCATCACCGTGATCCCGCTCAACGTCCATTTTGGAGAGGAGACCTTCCTGGACGGAGTCGACATACTCCATGACGAGTTCTTCCAGAGGCTTAGAGACGCGCGGCAACTGCCGACGACTTCTCAGCCCTCGCCGGGCAAGTTCATGGAGGTCTACGGCTCTCTGGTGGAGGCCGGAGACCAGATAGTTTCCATCCACATCTCGGATAAGCTCAGCGGCACGTTGAACTCCGCCCGGCAGGCCAAGGAGCAGATGGAAGGCTCCAGCATCGAGATCATCGATGCCAGGCAGGCCGCCCTCGGGACCGGGTTGGTGGCCATGGCCGCGGCCAAAGCCGTTCAACGGGGGGCTTCTTATGAAGCCGTCCTGGAAGAAGCCAATAGCGCTGTAGAGCAGGTGCAGCTTTTCGGCCTGCTGGACACGCTGGAGTATCTCCGCAAGGGCGGTCGCATCGGCATGGTGCGGGGATTCATCGGCACCCTGCTCAAGGTGAGGCCGATCATCACCGTGCTGGACGGCATCGTTCAGTCCGCTACCTCCGTGCGCAGCCGGGCATACGGCATCCAGTACATGGTAACCCTGGCGGAAGAGAGGGCGCCGCTCAAGCAGGCGGCAGTGATGCACAGCAGCACCGACGAAGAGGCCGAGGCGCTGGCTGAACGGCTCAGGCCTCTCGTCGCGGACGGCCAGGTGTTGCAGGGCCGTATTGGCCCCGTAGTTGGCACGCACGCAGGGCCCGGCGTCATTGGCATTGTGATTCAGTCCGAGAATACCCCTGAATCGCCCTAAAGAGACAACAACCCAGTAAGGAGGCTGCCACGCCTTCTAAGATTAGAAGCCAGAAATCAGGGAACGGCGCCCGGCTTAAGGCCTTCATAGGGGCGCTGAAACTGGAACAGCAGCGCGGCTACGACAACAGGTCCGTTTACGGCGGCTTGGATGGGTTCCTTGAACAGTGGCAAGCCTCCGGCAACGGGGAGAGCGAAGCCAAGCCTCTGCGCGCCGGCAACCTGCTCCCGGTCTCCTACGATTCCATGTCTGAGAAGGAGCGTTCTCGCTGGGTGCTCACCGCTCTCTCCGCCTTGGGTGTTGAAGCCTCTGTGGATGGAACGCCCGCCGCCAAGCTCGCGCCAAAAGACCCTGCGCTCGTCGACAAGTCGCTGTCCGTAGACCTTCCGGCTTCCGTGCTGCGCAGCGTTACTTCCCGGGTATCCGCCCCGCTGAATCGCCTGGGCTTGAAGACGGTTGGCGACCTACTGTATCTGTTTCCGAGACGACACAACCGCGTGGTGAAGATAGCCGAACTTCAATTCAACGAAGAGCACTCGGTGGTGGCCAGTCTGTGGACAGCGCCTTCACAGCCACGACGAGGACATCCCCTCAAGATTGTGGAAGCCGACTTCGTAGATGAAACGGGCACCATCCGTGTCGTCTGGTTCAATCAACCGTACATGGCAAGGAATCTGAAGAGTGGCGCCAGATACGTATTGAGCGGAAGGGTGACCACGTTTAACGGACGCCGTACATTAAACGCGCCGCACTTGGAGATGGTGAATGCCGATGACAGCTTGGAAAAGCTGGCCGAGCATGGACGCCTCTTTCCCGTATACCCTCTGAGCGAAGGAATCACTCAACGGTCCATGCGCAGGATAGTGCGAGAGGCCCTGGGCCGGGCAGCCTCTTCAGTGAAGGACAGACTCCCCGTCGATGTCCTCAAACGCAACAGCTTTCTTCCGCTGGAGCGCGCCTTGTGGCAAGCCCACTATCCGGATACCCAGAGCTCTTATGAAGCGGCGCGACGCCGTATCGCCTTCGAGGAGCTGTTCATGATCCAGCTCGGCGTCCTTTCCCTGCGCAGGCAGTCGGATTTGGTGGAAACGGCGGTGCCCCTGTATCCGCCTCACGGAGTCATGGACTCCTTCCTGGGTTCGTTGCCATTCACACTTACCGGCGCACAGAAGCGCGTATTGAGCGAGGTGATGACCGACATGGCGTGGGACAAACGCCCCATGAGCCGTCTCCTCCAGGGAGAGGTGGGCAGCGGCAAGACTGTTATCGCCCTGGCTGCCCTGCTAACCGCCGCTACATGCGGCTACCAGGGCGCCATCATGGCTCCTACCGAGGTCCTTGCCGAGCAGCACTTCCTCACGGTGGGCCGCCTGCTGGAGGGGCTGGCCATGCCCACCATCAGTGGGCATCTGCTCTCGGTGCGGTTGGAGCCTCATGACAGGCCCGTCACCGTCGGTCTGCTCCTGGGCAGCACACCGGCCAGCGCCAAACGTGAGATTCATCAGATGCTTGGCGCGGGCGCCCTGGACATCGTCATAGGAACGCATGCCGTCATCCAGGAGAATGTGGAAATCCCAAACCTGGCGCTTGCCGTGGTGGATGAGCAGCACCGCTTCGGGGTGATGCAGCGCGCCGCTCTGCGGGAGCGGGGGCAGAGGCCGCACATGCTCGTTATGTCGGCTACTCCGATTCCACGCTCCCTTGCCCTCACCCTGTACGGCGACCTTGACCTTTCCACCATTGACGAGATGCCGCCGGGCAGACAACCCATAAGAACCAAGGCCGTCGGCCCGGAGCGCCGCAGCTCAGTCTACGATTTTGTGCGAAAGGAGATTGCTGCGGGCAGGCAGGTCTTCTTCATCTACCCGCTTATAGATGAATCGGAGGCGATAAACGCCCGTGCCGCGGTGAAGGAGCGCGACCGGCTTGCCCAAGAGGTCTTCCCCGACCTGCGAGTGGGTCTGCTTCACGGCCGCATGTCCACCGGCGAGAAGAAAGAGGTGATGGACGACTTTCGCCACGGCAGCCTGGATATTCTGGTCTCCACGCCGGTGGTGGAGGTGGGCATAGACGTGCCCAACGCCACCGTCATGGTCATAGAGGGCGCGGACAGGTTCGGGCTTGCCCAGCTGCACCAGTTCCGCGGACGCGTAGGCCGTGGCGAATACGCCAGCTACTGCGTCCTTGTCGCCGAAGAACCGTCGGAGGATGCCAAGGAGCGTCTTGCCGCCATGGAGGAGATGGGCGACGGCTTCGAACTGGCTGAGAAAGACCTAGAGCTGCGGGGCCCGGGCGACTACTTCGGAACGCGGCAGAGCGGCATGCCGGACCTGCGCATGGCCCGCATCAGTGATGCCGATTTGCTGTCGCTGGCCCGCCAGGAAGCGGAGACCCTGCTTGACCATGATCCCTCCCTTTCCCAACACCCCGAATTGAGGGAGTCCCTGGCCCAATCGACGTTTGCCGGTGGGGGAGAAGCGGGGTAGGGGTCGTTGTTCATCGTGGTATCATTTAGAGCATAATGTTGCTCAAGGATCGCATAGCCCAGCTTGCCGCGCAGGCGGTGGAGGCCGCACAGCAGAGCGGCGCTCTGCCCGCCGGGCCCACTCCAGAGATAGAGGTGGAGCGGCCCCAGAACCCGGAGCACGGCGACTTCGCCATCAGCCTGCCCCTGCGCTTGGCGCGCGCCGCACGCATGAGCCCCATGGCCATTGCTGAGCGCCTGGTCCCTCTCACTCCCGACGACGAATCGATCCAGGAGGTGCGCGCCGCCGCTCCCGGTTTCATCAACTTCGTGGTGAAGCAGAGCTGGCTGCAGCAACAGGTGGAGGAGATAATCGGGGCCGGCGAGACCTACGGCAATCTGCAACGCCAGACCAGGGAAAGTGTCCAGGTGGAGTTCGCCAGCGTCAATCCCACCGGACCGCTGCACGTGGGCCACGCCCGCACGGCAGTGCTGGGCAGCGGCCTGGCCAGCATCCTGGCCGCCGCAGGCTACGACGTTTCCACGGAGTATTACATCAACGACGCCGGCACGCAGATGGACACCTTCTATCGCTCCCTACTCGTGCGCTACCTGCAGCAGATGGGCAGGGACGCCGAAATGCCCGAAAGCGGCTACATGGGCGAGTACATGAACGACCTCGCCGGGGAAGTGGCCGCCGAACAGGGGAAGCGGTTCATGGACTTGCCCGCCGACCAGGTCGTAACTGAGATAGGCGCGATTGGCTTGGAGAAGATGCTGGGCATCATCCGCAAGGACCTGGAGGACGTGCAAGTCACTTTTGACGTCTGGTTCAGCGAAAACGGCGAGCTTCGCCGGAAGGGAGAACCAGCCGCCACTCTTAAAGACATGGAAAGCAACGGATACCTGGCAGACCGCGAGGGCGCCACCTGGTTCACATCCACCAGCCTGGGCGAGGATAAGGACAACGTCCTCATCCGCTCCACTGGCGACCCCACCTACTTTGCGCTGGACATTGCTTACCACAAGAACAAGTTCATCGAACGCGGCTTTGACCGCGTGATAAATATTTGGGGCGCCGACCATCAAGGCCACATCTCGCGCATGAAGGCGGCTGTTTCCGCGCTAGGCATCGACCCGGCGCGGCTGACCATCATAGTCAGCCAGCTTGTCACGCTGAAGCGGGGCGACGAGACGGTGCGTGCCTCCAAGCGCTCCGGCGAGATCGTAACCCTGCGCGAGCTGCTAGAGGAGGCAGGCTCCGACGCCTGTCGCTTCTTCTTCCTCTCGCGCACACCCGAAAGCCAGATGGACTTCGACTTGGAGCTGGCGAAGAAGGAGTCCGCGGACAACCCGGTCTACTACGTGCAGTACGCCCATGCCCGAATCGCGGGCATCATGGCGCTTTCCAAAGAGCGGGACCTGGACTACGCCTCGGGCGACGTCAGCCTGCTGAGCCACGAAGCGGAGACGGCGTTGATCAAGAAGATGGTGGTACTGCCTGAGCTGGTGCAGCACATGGCCGAAACCCTGGAGCCGCACCACCTTCCGCGCTACGCCACGGAACTGGCCACGGCGTTCCACTGGTTCTACCAGCAGTGCCGAGTAGTCTCGGAAGCGCCGGAGGATATGCCTCTTACCCTGGCCAGGCTCAAGCTCGTCGAGGCCTGCCGCATCGTGTTAGCCCGCTGCCTGTCTATCATGGGGATGTCCGCCCCGGAGCACATGTAGCTCCATAGCGACCTGACCGCTTTCATCATACTGTTCTAGGGAGAAAGACGCATCCGAACAACCCCGTCAGCGGGCCCAGACAACGATTCCGGACAGACCAGGCGGCGTCCCCGCATTTTCTACGGCTGGTACATAGTCGGGGCCAGTATCCTGCTCAACTCCTACTTCTCCATATCCTTCTGGCAGGGATTCACCGTCTTCTTCCTGCCCATACTCCACGATTTCAACGTATCGCGCACCGTTCTATCGGGTGCTTTTTCCCTGCGCCAGGTGGAGTCGGGTCTTCTCTCTCCCGTTATCGGCTATCTGGTAGACAGGGTGGGCCCAAGGAAGGTCATCCTGGTTGGCGTGATCATCGTAGGAACTGGGATGGTGCTCATCAGCTTTGCCTCCAACATCTGGCTGTTCTACGTTGCGTTTATCTATGCCTCCATTGGCATGAGCGGCGCATCGCACGGCATCACCTGGGCGGTCGTGGTGGCACGCTGGTTTCGCAGAAAGCGAGGCCGAGCCACCAGTCTGGCCATGATGGGCGGCGCGCTGGGAGGGCCGTCGGTAATCCTGGTATCCATCCTGGAAACCGAAGTGGGCTGGCGTGCCGCCGTCTTCTGGCTGGGCCTTGGCGTACTTGTCATCGGTATCCCGCTATCCCTCGTTGCCCGTGCCCGGCCCCAGGACTACGGCTACCTGCCCGACGGCGATGTGCTGCCGGATACCGACGTCAAGCAGGCGGCTGCGCCCGTGCGGACTGCGGCTCCTCCTCTTCAACCCTCCGATTTCACGGTGAAGCTGGCCTTGCGCAGTAGAGCGTTCTGGGCGCTTGCCGGTGTTCTGGGAGCGCAGCAAGCCAGCATGGGCGGCTTGCAGGTGCATCAGATAGCCTATTTTCAGGGGATAGGGTTCAGCGAGACGCAGGCCGCTACCACCGTAGCGATTGCCTTCAGCGTGAGCGGCATAGGCAGGATATTCGCCGGTGTGCTCATGGACATCTTCGACTGGCGGCGTGTCCTTGCCGTGATCATGTTTGGACAGTTCGTTGCGCTACTCATCCTTGCTAACGTGACCGTTTACTGGCAGGCCCTGGTCTTCGCCGTTGTCCTTGGCTTGTTCCACGGCATGTCGGTCCCCTCACGTCCCATCATTGCCGGGACCATCTTTGGCACCAGAGCGTTCGGCACCATCTGGGGCGTGGTGGACGGAGCAATAGTAACCATAGGACTGGCCGGGCCCTTATTCCTAGGCTGGACGTTTGACACTTTTGACAGCTATGTGCCAGCCTTCTACGTCATGATGACGATACTGGCGGTGACCATCCCGGTTATCTTCATTGTATTCAGAACACCCAAGCCGGCCCAGGCCACGGAGGGCAGCAGCCACCCTTAATCCGTTCCGAGCCGTGCCTTGAGTGAGAAGGTCAACGGGAACGGATCGCCGTTGATTCTCCACCAGCCGTCCTCATCCTTGGACATGGCGCTGAACCTCTGCCAGGAGCACACTGGGAACTCGCGGAGGGATTCAATAATAAGCCCGGCATTCACCAGGGCGCTTACCAGCTCTGCCAAGGTATGATGCCACTCATAGTGTTCACTCACCACCGGTGCGGTTCTATCGGCATAGGACCCTCCGGGAGAAAGCCACATCGGCTCTGTGCTCTGGAAATAAGAGTGGCTGGGCAAGACCGTGCCGTCCTCCGTCTCTTCAAGCATACTGGCGTAGGGGTGGTCATCCACAATGTAGACGAAGCCCGTTGGCTTAACGAACCGGGCCAGCACTTTTGCCCAGGCGCTGAGGTCGGGTAGCCAGGTAAGCACGCCGTAGGAGTTGAACACGATATCGAATCGACGATTCAGCTTAGTGGGCAACTCGTAGACGTCACTGCAGATGAACCGGGCGGGGGTGTCCATCTCCCGGGCCAGCGAACCGGCAAGCTCTATCGCCTTCTCCGAAAAGTCCACGCCGACCACCTTTGCGCCGAGCCTGGCCCAAGAAAGCGTGTCCAGACCGAAGTGGCACTGCAGGTGTAGAAGGTGTTTGTCCTGAACATCCGTGATCTCCGTCGTTTCTATCGAATGCAACGTGGAGACGCCTGACTTGAAAGCCTGCAGGTTGTAGAACTCAGAGGACGCGTGTATCGCCACCAGTTCATCCCAATATGACCGGTTGGCGTTTTTATATTGTTCGCGTGGCATTCACGAGACCCGTTTCGAACCGCTCATCTCTTCTCCAACGGTTGCAACCGCCGGATCTCTCGTCATTGCGGCGGTCACGTGCAATTGCTGTCCAATGGCTCCCAGGGCAGCGTCCATCATATCCAATCGAGATCTGTGCTGAACGTCCAGCACCCGATCAACCTGCGGCATGTGCCAACCCAAGCGGCGTGCCAGCTCCGCCTTGCCGACACCTTGGTCTCTCATACCTTGGTACAGCATCACCTTCACCGAAGTCAGGGTCGGCAGTACAGCGTAGGTCTTGCCCCGGGACGGCATGGGGATGTCCTTCCGGTCATGGATTCGGGCCGCTATCGCCTCTTCTAGCGCGTGGGTCGCGCGAGCGACAGCATCTTCGCGGTCGTCTCCAAAGGTGGTCAGTTCCGGGAAGTCGGGGGAAGTTACAAGCAGGGTCCCGTCATCATCTTCCAGCGATATCGGATATGCAAGCATCAGTCCAACCCCAGGTCTTTCTTAATCTTGGCAACGAGACCCCGGCCCAACTCCTTGCCGCCTCCGTGCATTGGCAACTGGCTGGTGCGGTCTCCGAGCCGTACAGTGAGATGTCCGCTCTCGCCCTTATGAGTGTGGAAGGTGCAGCCTTGCCTCCTCAGCCAGCGTCAGAACTCTCGTGCGTTCATCCGCTTCTTATCATGCACAACAATCGTGTTGCTGTCAACATATGTGTTGTCTTTGCAGGATGCAGTATAGGCCCACCTACGAGCGGGTTTTGTGCGGCTCATGTCGACAAGCTCGCCGTGGGCGGGAACCGGGCAGTTAGGCTCAGAGCAACGGTGGGTGTGGAAAGAATGGTCGGGGCGAGTGGATTCGAACCACCGACCCCCTGCACCCCATGCAGGTGCGCTACCAGGCTGCGCCACGCCCCGACCCAAGCCAGCATAACATTGAACCATCTGTCGCTCAACTGCTATCATGGCCGTGACCGGCGTCTTATCTAGAGCAATCACCTTGAACATCCTTCAACTTCACCCCTGGGACGTCTCTCTTTCGGAAGCGGCCGCTATCCAGTCCGACCTGGCTTCACGGGTATCGCGGGTCAGCGCCGTTCCCGAAAAGCCGCGGTTCATTGCAGGCATGGACCTTTCGCCGCCGGACAGCGACGGCGTTGCCAGGGGAGCCGTAGTAGTCATGAGCATCCCGGACCTTGAAATCGTCGAGGTCAAATGCTCAGAAGGGGTGCCTCCGTTCCCCTACGTGCCGGGTTACCTCTCCTTCCGAGAGTCGCCGGTGTTGCTGGGAGCCTTGGAAAAGCTGACCATCACTCCAGACCTTGTGCTCATAGACGGCCAGGGACTGGCCCATCCCAGGCGCTTCGGGATCGCCTGCCACGTCGGAGTGCTAGCCGACCTGCCAACAATAGGCTGCGCCAAATCCATACTCAGAGGCAAGCATGGCCCTCTGGGAAACGAACGGGGCTCCTGGTCATATCTGAAGGACAAAGATGAGGTGGTCGGCGCGGCGCTGCGCACCAGGGACAAGGTCAGCCCGTTGTACGTCTCAATAGGCCACAAGGTTGACCTGGACACCGCTATGCGCTACGTTCTAGCCAGCGGCAAGGGCTACCGCATGCCTGAGCCGACTCGACTGGCCCATCAGGCCGCGGCGGGCAGGATACCGCAGCGAGAAGCTGCGGCAGGCCCGGCCCAGAGCCGCATGGAACTGAATTGAATAACAGGCCCGCAAGACGGGTCGTGGAAGGTTGAAATGCAAGACATCAGAAGCAGAGCAGAGCAGTTGCTGGAAAGAGTATCCCACTTAATGGTGCGTCTTTGACGTAGAAGCGAAACAGGCTGCCATGTCCGCCCTGGAAAAACGCAGCCTTGCCCCCGACTTTTGGAACAATGCTCAACAGGCGCAGCAGGACATGCGCCGCCTCGCCGAGTTGCGGGACACCGTGGAAAGCTGGCAGAGTTTCCAGTCGCGGGTTCAGTCCCTTCTTGAGCTTGTGCAGATCGCCCAGGAAGAGGGTGACTCTTCTCTTGAAGAAGCCCTTGATGAAGAGACGGGGGCTCTTGAATCGGAGTTGCGCAGGCTTGAGTTCGACATTGTATTCTCCGGCGAATACGACAATCGCACAGCCATCCTTGCCTTACATGCCGGCGCCGGCGGCACCGAGTCGCAGGACTGGGCGCAGATGCTGCTTCGCATGTACCTGCGCTGGGCCGAGCGCAAGGGTTTCAAGGGCCGCATCCTGGACTCCTCGCCCGGGGAAGAAGCGGGCATCAAGAGCGCCCTAGTAGAAGTGCAGGGTCGTTTGGCCTATGGCTACCTGAAGACCGAGCACGGCGTGCACCGGCTGGTGCGCATTTCTCCTTTCGATGCTTCTCGTTCTCGGCACACGTCCTTTGCCCTAGTCGAAGTGTTGCCGGAAGCAGAAGGGGACATCGAAGTTGAAATCAACGCAGACCATCTGCGAATCGACACCTTCGGCGCAGGAGGTCACGGCGGGCAGAACGTGCAGAGGAACGCCACGGCGGTGCGCATCACCCACCTGCCAACGAACATAGTGGTCACCTGCCAGAACGAACGGTCTCTGACGCAGAACCGCGAGACGGCGATGAAGGTGCTCCGAGCGCGCCTCATGGAAATCGAGGTCAAGAAACGCGCCGAGGAGCAAGCAAAGCTGAAGGGGGAGCGCGTCTCCGCCGAGTGGGGCAGCCAGATACGGAGCTATGTCCTGCACCCGTACAAGATGGTCAAGGACCACCGCTCAGGCTACGAATCCACGGATCCCAACGCCGTCCTAGACGGAGACATAGACGCGCTGCTGGAGGCTTATCTCATCGCCACCGTTGGCGAAGGGTAAACTAGATTGTCCCGGCAAACTCCTTGTACAAGCGGTCAACCGCCATATCGAACATAGCCCCTTCCGACCATGACTGGAAACCGGGCACCGTGATATCGGAGATGGCCTTGGCTACGTCCACGCCTGCATCGTACTGCTTGCGGGTCTCATCCCTGAGAAGAGCAAGATACTCGCGCTCAGTGATGGCCATGTTCTTGTCGCCCACAACGCCGTGTCCGGGCACTATGGTCTGTATGTCCAACTCTTCAACGCTTTCAATGACGTTGACCCAACTGGCGGGGAAACCGTCTTCCGCATAGGGCGGCGCTCCGGTCTCAGTGACCACGTCGCCTGAATAGAGGAGTTTGTCGTCCGGAAGATAGGTCAGGATATCGCCGGAGGTGTGTGCCTTGCCAAAGTAGTAGAGCTCTATGCGCTTGTTGCCCAGGTAAAGGGTCATCTTTTCGTTGTGGAACACAACGTCGGGAGGAGTGATGCGAGCGTTGCGGATCTCGGCGGCTTGCTCCGGGTCGTTGTCGTCGTAGCGGCTGGCGAACCTGTCCACGGAGAAGTCCCATCTATCTATGATCTCCCGGCGGCACAGATCGTGTCCTATGATGTGGGCCGGTAGATAATACTCGTTGCCAAGGGAATGGTCGCCGTGGAAGTGGGTGCAGATAAGGCTGCGTATTGGCTTGTCCGTCACCTTCCGTACTTCCGCCTTCACCATCTCGGTGAGCTTCCTGGTCTCCAGCGCCTCGACCACGATGACGCCCTCATCTCCGACGATGAAACCCGCGTTGGTGGCTCCGTCCGGATGGACAACGCCATAAGCGTCCTTTCCGACTTCCAGTATCCCGCTGCTTCCTACCAAGTTCATTATTCACCCTCCGCGTTCAAATTGTTGCCTAGTTTATGCCGATGCGATAAAAACGGCTCCATCCACTATCTGTACCGAGTACGTTTCTAGGGGGTCCATGGCCGGGCCGTCGGTGACGTCACCTGTCTTCAGATCGAAGAAGGCGCTATGACCGGGGCACTCGACCTCGCAGCCGTCCAGAGAGCCTTCGGAAAGATTGTACTCTTCGTGGGTGCAGATGTCGCTGACGGCGTAGAACTCGCCGTCCACGTTGGCCAGCAGCACCGGCTTGCCGTCCACCTCCACCATCGTCATGCTTCCCGGCTCCAGATCATCCACTCGCGCTACCCGGACGCGGCTCTCCATATTTTGTCCTCCCTAGATGGATTTTCTCTGCCAGAACATACCAGAAGTTGCGCCGGCTTGCCAAATGGGTATGATATTAGCGAGAACAAGCTGGGAGGCGCAATTTGAGCCGGTACGATCCAAGTCTACGCGTGATTGAGTTGGAAGAGGACGACGAACAGTTGATGCCGCAGCACTTTGTCCATGCGCGCAGGGCGTGGGCAACGCAGGAGGAGGTGTTGGACAACGCCTATACATACTCCGTGGACACGGAGAAGCAGGGTGTATGGGGCGGCTCGCCCGGAGTGCCCAAGCGCGACTACTTCTGGCCGAAGAGCGTTTTGGAAAAGGGGAGTGGTTAGGGCGGGGGATTGCCCTGGGCACTACTGGAAAAACGGCTGCGTCACCAGTCAGAATCATCCAATGTTGCAGGCTCCCAGTAAACCGCTTGACTTGTCACGACGACTCACTACAAAAAGAGTCTCTCTGTCATCGTCCAGCTTGACAGTAAACGACGCTTCTCTTCCTTCAAAGGTGTCTGCATTGGTCTCTACGATTTCTCCTGGCGCCTTGACGGACCAGTGGAAGCGAAGTTTGAGAATTGCATCCAACTCCAACCCTTCCGCGAACGGGTTGCCCTCGATCTCCTCTGTGGCGCCGTAAAAGGTATTGGGCATACTGACCCGGTACTCCCAGTAGCTATCCGTTTCAGTCGTTGTCACCTCAACAGAGATGCTATCGTCCGATTCATCCAAAGCGTCAAGACCTAGATCAGCCCCCGAGAGCCCCGCGCATGTGATTTCGAACACCTCGCCTTCAACCGAGCTCTCACATTCCTCCGGGAGTTCGTCCGGGTCCCACCCTTCCATGAGCAGCGCGGCTATCTGGCCGGATGCTTGGAATTGCATGTCGTGCGTTACTTCATCATCGTCGACTACCTCTGTATCTATGCGAATCGTCATTGAGCCGCAGGCAAGAACGAACACCATCACCAGCAATACCAATGGCCTCAGTTTCCTGACGTTCATATGCGACTCCTTACGCTTAGTAGATAACTAAACTCTACGTACTATAACGCACCGATTCCTGAAAAGCACTCAACCCCCCTGACATTTACCTCTTCCCATAACAGAACGCACGTTCTATTCTACTCCTTACAAATCCCAAACAAGGAGCAGAGCAGATGGCACTCACACTTACCGAATCGGCCAAACTATCCAACGACCTACTTCTAGCCGGGGTCATAGAGTCGGTGATCAAGGAAAGTCCCGTTCTCCAAGAGCTTCCCTTCATAGAGATAACTGGCAACGGCCTCACCTACAACCGGGAGAACGCCGCGCCCACCGCCGCCTTCTTTGACGTCGGCGATACCTGGACGGAGTCCACGCCAACCTTCACCCAGGTCACCACCGCGCTGGCCATCCTTGGCGGAGACGCCGACGTGGACAACTACCTCAAGGCCACACGCTCCAACATCCAGGACCTGGAGGCCGCGGTCATAGAGCTAAAGGCCAAGGCGGTGCGCGACAAGTTCGAGGAGACCTTCATCAACGGCGACGTTGACGTTGACGCCAAGTCGTTCGACGGCATCGACCGGCTCACCGACTCCGGACAGACGGTGTCCATGGGCGCCAACGGCGCGACTCTGTCGCTGGACAAGCTGGATCAACTCATAGACACGGTGAAGGGCGGCAAACCGCACCTGCTGTTGATGAGCCGGCGTTCCCGCCGCAAGCTGGGAGCGCTGTCTCGGGCCACGGGCGGGGGCCTCCTTGAGACCGACCGCAACGAGTTCGGCATGATGGTGCAGTTCTACGACGGCGTGCCCATAGGCATCAACGACTACATCTCTGAGGAGCAGACCGTCGGAACAAGCACGGACTGCTCCACCATCTACGCCGTGCAGCTCGGCGAAGGCGGGCTGGTCGGCCTGACCGCGCCCGGCGGCCTGCAGGTGGAGAGCGTGGGCAGCCTGGAGACCAAGGACGCCACTCGCACACGGGTCAAATGGTACGTGTCCATAGCCCTGTTCAACACGCTGAAGCTGGCCAAGCTGACCGGAGTGAGGGACTAGGTAGGAGGTAGCGCATGGACCTGCCAACAATGCGGGACAGGGTGCGTCGTGACCTGCACGACGAGGACTCAGATAACTACCGCTGGACCGACGATGAGCTCGACCGCCACATTCAGCACGCCCTGAACGAGGTGAGCACGGCTTCACCGCAAGAGCTTAAGGCCGTGCTCACCGCCAGCGCGGGCAGCCGTGAGCTTAGCCTGTCTTCGCTGAGCGGTCTGCTCTCGGTGCAGGTAGTGGAGTACCCGGCGGGTCTGTATCCGCCCAGCTACGTGCGGTTCAGCGTCTGGGCGGATACGCTGACGCTGCTTATCCAGGCAGCGCCCGCCGGGGGAGAGACGGTGAATCTCTACTACAACGCATATCACGTCCTGGACGCCGTGTCTTCCACGTTGCCCGCCAGCCTGGAAGAGGTGGTGGCGAGTGGCGCCGGGGCCTACGCCGCCATAGAGCGATCTAACTTCGCCATCAACCGCAGCAACGCGGGCGGGGAAGAGGTCTGGTGGCGGTACCTGACTTGGGGGCAGGACCGCATGGCGGCGTTCCTGCGCCGCCTAGCGGAGCTTGGCCGCAACAATGCTGTACGCGTACGTTCCCTATACCTGCCTGTACATCCAACCCCTAGCCAGTCCACTGACTGGGGGCCGTAGGCTTCGCTATTGTAGCTTTGTGCGACTAGACACTACAATTTCAAGCATGATGCGCGCTTCAGACGTGGTGGAAGCAATAGATACTCTCGAATCGGCGGGTGTTGAGGTGTGGGTGTACGGAGGTTGGGGGATTGATGCTCTGTTGGGAGAGCAAACGCGGCCACACGACGATTTGGATGTGATCATTAAAGCAGATGACATCGAGATAGCTATGCGGACAACTCATGCCTTGGGTTTCTCTCTGATGACGGATGAGCTGCCCCAGGGATTTGTAGTTCGTGATACGCTGGACCGCCGAATAGACTTCCACCCCGTACGTTTTCGAAGCGATGGCAGCGCAGTTCAGGAGATCAGGGGCGGCGGTGAATGGGTCTTCTCAGCGGACGGATTCTTAGGCGCCGGGTTGATCAACGGCAGCCCGATACGATGTTTGACGCCTGAAGAACAGGCCATGCGAGCCACCGCCCAACCCGGGAGCGCCGGGTACGAACCCAACGAAATCGACCGACGGGACATGCAACTGCTCCGCGATAGGTTTGGGATAACGCTTCCGTATCCATACAACAACACACCATCCTAGAAGGTGTAAGAGGGAGATTTTGACACCCGCTTCCACCAAGTGATATATTCCTCAATGTCAGGAGGCAATGGACTCCCGTTTTGCAAGTAGAATAGCTGATACCTAATTAAAGAGACTCCTTAGCAAGCTCTAGGGGGTCTTTTGCTTTTCAAGGAGTGGTATGGACACAATAGAAGTTATCTGGCTGGCCCTTATGCTGGTGATGCTGCTGCTTTCCGCTTTCTTCTCCGGCTCGGAGGCGGCTTTCCTCTCCATACAACGCGGCAAGCTGGCAGTGATGATCAAGAACAAGGTGCGCGGTGCAGAAAGCGTCGGCCGCCTAGCGGGACGGCCGGAAAAGCTGCTGCCAACCGTGCTCACAGGTAACAACCTGACCAATACCGCCGCCGCAGCACTAGGGACCTCACTCATTGCAACCAGGCTTGGCCCCAGCGAGAGCGTAGTTGTATCCACGGTGATCATCACCGTGCTTCTCCTCATCTTCTCGGAGACCATACCCAAGACCATCGCCGCCCGGAACTCGGAGCGGTTCGCTCTGCTGGCGGTGCAACCCCTGCAATGGGTGGGAAGCCTGCTTCTCCCTGCCGTCTGGATCTTGGAGCGGCTGGCACGGTTGGTGGCCAGGTTGTTCGGCGTATCCGGAGCCAACATGTTCGCCGGTGAAGAGATACGCGCCCTCATTGTGATGGGGCGCGAAGCCGGCGAGGTGGAGGCGCCGCAGGCGGATATGCTGGAGCAGGTGTTCCGCTTCTTTGGAGAGCGACAACTGCGTGAGGTGATGACGCCACGCACCGAGATCATAGCCTTGGAGAAGGGAGCCAATCTTGAGCAGTTCCTGGCCGTCTACAGCCAGCATTCGCACACGCGCTTTCCCGTCTTTGAAGGCAATCTGGATAACGTAATAGGCACCGTGTCCGTGAAAGACGTGGTTCGCGCTATGTCAATGGACAAAATACCGCTGGACTACGATGTTACCCAAATGGTCAGAGACGCCTACTTTGTCCCAGAGACGAAGATGGTGGGAAGCGTCTTCCCTGAGCTGCGAGAGTCCTCCTACCAGATGATCATGATCGCCGACGAATTTGGCGGCGTGGCAGGTCTGGTTACGCTCAAACAGCTTGTCGAGGAAATTGTGGGGCGCGTTGGAGAGGAAGGAGCGGCCCCGGAAGAAGAGTTCCAAGCCATAGACGCCAACACCTATCAGGTGGAGGGCGGTATGGATATCGACGAAGCCAACGACCGCATGGGAATCGATATCCCGGAGGGCGATTACGAGACAGTGGCCGGGTTCATCTTGAGCCGGTTGGGCCACATTCCTCGTGAGAGCGAGCGGCTACTGCACAGGGGATTTGTACTGGAGATCACCGAGATGCGTGGGGTCAGGATAGAGCAGGTGAAGGTGACCCGCGTTGCCACTGTAGAAGGGTTGACGTGAGGTAGGGTGAAGACCGGTCCTCTGCAAGAAAAGGTGGAGGAGTCGCTGGACTCTGCCTCCCTACTAAAGCCCAGTACCGTGATTCTGGCGGCTATTTCCGGGGGAGCGGACTCCCTGGCCCTGTTCCTGGCGCTTCACCGCCTGGCGGGCAAGTACGGATTCAAGCTGCGGGCTGCCCATCTAAACCACGGCCTGCGCGGTGCTGAAAGCGACGCCGACGCGGCATTCGTGGCAGGCATCTGCTCTCAGTTCGGCGTTCCCCTTGCATTGGACAAGGTAGACGTGGCCGGTATGCGCGCCCGTGGGCGTCTCTCCTGGGAGCAGGCGGCCCGAATTGCGCGCTACGACTTTCTTACCTGCGTTGCCATGGAGACCGGATCCTCCGCATTGGCCCTGGGTCACACCTCCGATGACCAGGCCGAGACGGTGTTGATGCACCTGCTGCGCGGCACCGGCATCCGTGGCCTCAGGGGCATGCTTCCCCTATCAAGCTGGTGCACCGCGCATGGCTCGGCTACCCTGGTGCGCCCCCTGCTCAACGTCAGCCGCCAGGAGACGGAGGCGTACTGCTTGGAGCATGGCCTGACCCCTCGACTGGACTCGTCCAACCTGGAGGAGCGCTTCACGCGCAACCGCATCCGGCGCAAACTGATGCCGCAGTTGGAACAGTTCAACCCTTCGGTTAAGAGATCGCTGCTTAGACTAGCATGCACCGTGGCCCAGGACGTGGCCTATCTGGACCAGCAGACGGCATCCGTCTGGTCGTCCCTGGCCGTTGTGGAGCAGGACGGCGTCAGGCTAGATAGGCGCGCGTTCAAAGCCCTTCACCCCTCGCTGCAGGCCCACGTGCTGCACAGAGCCTACGCTCAGACCGCAGGCGAGGCTTCCGGTCTGAGCATGGCGCAGATAGAGGCGATGAAGGATTTGGCCGGAAAGGGCGCCGGACGATCCCTTTCGCTGCACGGGGGTGTCAGATTCGGCACCAGCTACGAGGAGATGTTCATTACCAGCCAGACCGCGCCTCTTTCCAGCCGCGCTCTGGCTGAAACGGTGCTTAGAGTCCCTGGTGAGACTTATGTCGGTGGCTGGTGCGTGGCCATAGAGGTGCTGGAGGGTCGCAACCGGCCGTCTGATCTGAAGCACGACAATCCGTATTGCGCTTATCTAAGCCTGGATGCCCTGGGTGAAGAGTTGAAGGTGCGAAGCCGCCTCCCCGGCGACCGTTTCCAGCCCCTGGGGCTTCCCGGCGAAAAGAGCCTCAAAGAGTTCATGATAGACGCTCACGTTCCAAGATCCCAACGCAATGGCACGCCTATACTCATGGCCAATGGTCGCGCGGCCTGGGTAGTGGGATGGCGCATCGCTCACTGGGCCAGGGTCACACCGGAAACGGAGGTTGTCCTGGAGGTGAGCTTCCACAAAACGGAGACCTAGAGCGATGTCTACGCTCGGTTAGGCCGTTCCACCTTGGGAATCCCCCCGAACCGCAGGCGCATCAGCCCTTTGATATCGCCCCATGCCGTGCTCACCACCTTGACCCGGGTATCGGGGTCGTCCGTCCAGGTCACCGGGATGTCCTTGATGCGGAAACCGCGTTTCTCCGCCAGCAGCAGCAGCTCCGTGTCGAAGAACCAGCCGGTGTCCTTAACGTGCGGCACCAGCGCCTGCGCCGCCTTGCGGGTCAGTCCTTTGAAGCCGCACTGAGCATCGCTGAATCGCGAAAAGAACATGGACTTAATAAGCAGGTTGTAGCTGCGCGAGATGACCTCTCGCTTCAGGGTCCGCCGGTATACTTTGGCGCCTTTTGCCAGCCTGGAGCCGACTGCCAGGTCGTAGCCATCTTCCAGGGCTTTGACCATGGGCGCCACCGCGCTCAAATCGGTGGATAGGTCTACGTCCATGTAGCTCACCAGGTCCGCGTCGCTTTCCAGCCAGGCCTGGCGCAACGCTCTGCCGCGGCCTCGTTGCTCCAATTGCGTCCATGCCACGTCGGAGTGTTCCTGGGAAAGCTGGCGCGCTATCTCAGGCGTCCCGTCTTGCGATCCGTTGTCGGCGACCACTATGCGCCACGGGTTGGAGATGGCGCTGGGCAGGTACTCACGCAACGTACCTACCGTCTGAGCTAGCGTTCGCTCCTCGTTCAACACGGGGATAACTATGTCAATGCTTGGAGGCATGGTGTGAGTCTGGTCACTGCTCCTCAGAGACCGTATTCTTTGTGGGTGGTCATGCCGCCTCCCAGGGGTTGACTATGTCGACATCCAGTCCGTCGAAATCCCGCACGTTGCGGGTGACTATAGCCATGT
The DNA here is from genome assembly GCA_965116555.1 of Dehalococcoidia bacterium. GTDB lineage: Bacteria > Chloroflexota > Dehalococcoidia > Lucifugimonadales > QGNO01 > DAOUJH01. Next base: position 104,106 of record OZ220698.1, read on the forward strand.
CGTTGGCCATTGCAGTTCCTGCTATAAGCGCGTCGCCGAGTTCTAGCTCCCCACCACTCCGACGCACCCGTGCCTGGAATGCGGCGGCCCACTCGGCCTCCCGGATTCCAACAGGAGATATGCGCCCCTCAAAGTCGGCTATGATTAGCGAGAGCCACTGCCTCAATCCATCGCGGCGGCCACCTTGCGGAAGGAGGAGCACGCCCAGTTCGAGCTCTTCTATGACGATAGCAGACAGCCATAGGTCGTCTCGAGTGGTCAAGAGGTCTATCACAGCCGGGTTTGGACTATCCTTGGTCAGCTCCGAGATTACATTGGTATCCAGGAGATAGCCGCTCATGAGCCATTGTCTTCGTCAATGAAGGGGATCTTGCGGCCACTTGCGCGTCGGCTTGGGATCTCTAGGTTCGTGCCTCGCGGCGTATTGGCCACAAGCCACTTGCCTAGGGGCATCCTGTCAGGCGCTCGACTTCGCCATACGCGTTCTGGCACCACGACGAACGGACGCCGAGCGCCGATGCGCTGCGGCCCCTCCGTTTCGGCTAGACGCAGGATTTCGGACAACCGAGCCTTCGCCTCGGCCACCGTCCAGATGCGATGGGGTTTGGGCTGTTGGATGGCCATGACTCCTCCTAGCGGGTTCTACTAGACCATTATAGACCACCTTTTGTGGTCCATACTAGTCTACCTCAGCACACGCCGCAAATAGCCCAAAGCGTTCCCGCCCGCTATCTTCCTCACCTCATCATCCGAGTAGCCGCGCGATATCAGCCCCCGGATGATGTTCTTCCCGTCCGCCGGAGACTCCAGCCCGTCCATGTATGGAGCGTTGGGCACGTTGCTGCCTATGGACCTGGTGGAATAGGTTACGTGGTCGCCCACTATGGTGTCCGTGCCTATCCCCACGTGGTCTACGCCGACCAGGTTCACCATGTAATCGTAGTGGTCAAGCACCACGTTGATGTTCTGTTTCGGATCGTCGCTCAGGGAGTTGGGCACCGACGTGATGCAGACTATGCCCCCACTCTTGACGCAGGCCACAAGCGCATCGTCCTTTACGGCGCGTTTGGTCTGTCTCAGTGTGTAAGCGGCGTTGTGGCTGAAGATGGGCGGCGCTTCCGAGTGCTCGATAGCCTCCAACGCCGTCTGGTGGCCGGCGTGGGACAGGTCTACAGCCATGCCAAGCTGGTTCATGCGTTTCACGACCGCTATCCCGAAATCGCTGAGGCCGGAGTCGGTGCGTTCGTATGAGCCGTCGCCAATGTAAGACTTGTGGGAGTAAGTGAGTCCCGCCAAACGTACGCCCATGCCGTACAGCACGTCCACCCGGTGTATCTGGTTGCCTATGGCCAGGTGCTCCACCGTAGGCAGGAATCCCACCTTTCCTTGCGCGTGAGCGGACAGTATCTCGTCCGCGTTGCTGACCTTCACCACAATGTCGCTGTTCAGGCTGATGTCGGCGAGCATGAGGCCTATCTCGTCCAGCACCGGCTCAAAATCCATGGAGGATGCGTGGGTGGGCTTGATGGCGCCGCGAAATCCGTTGGAAGTGCCCACGGCAGCCCAACCGCCGTGCTTTGCGGCCTGGTACCCCCATTCGTAGTTGCCGTTGCGGAAATACTCCAGCAGTTCGTCTATGTTCTCTGTGAACACCATGGGATGCTGGTGCACGTCCACCATGACAAGGTCATCCATCAATCCCTGGAACCGCTTTTCGCCCTCCGCGTCTAGCGGCACCGTCATGGACGGCACTCGACCTATCTGTTTAGCGAGTTTCATTGACCCGGTTGTCATCTATACGCCTCCTGGAGAAGCTAGCAGGCAGATTGTAGTCCCTACTGCAATCAACCCTCAAGTGCCAGCTCTAGGTGTATAATATGGAATCCACCCTTTCCAGGAAGCCTAGTTGGACGATAGACCGCCCCCGCATTCGTCGCCCCAAACCATAGCCACCTTGGAGTTTCTCAAGAACGGGCCGCTGAGGGCGCTGCGCTATCCTCAGTTTCTCTATCTTTGGGGAGCTTCCAGCATCTCCATTACCTCCTTCTTCCTGATGACCATTGCTCGGGGCTGGCTGGTCTATAAGATGACCGACTCCGTTTTTCTGGTTACGGCCAGTCAAGCGTCCAGCATGCTGCCCCAGCTGTTTACCGCGCTAATCGGCGGATTCGTGGCCGACCGCTTCGACCGCAAGAGGGTGATCCTCTACTCTGAGCTGTTCAACATGACGGTGTTGCTGTTCTTTGCCATCCTGGTCATCTCCGACGTTATCCAGGTCTGGCAGATATTCGCCCTCTCATTCCTCAACGGCATCTCCTTTTCAATCGGCTTTCCCGCTCGCACCTCCGCTATCCCCGTAATGGTGGAGCGCAGGGACATTGCCAGCGCCGTGGCGCTGTTCACCACGGTGTTCAGCGCAGGCCAGCTATTGGGACCAGCTATGGCCGGCCAGCTCGTAGATAGGTTCGGTATGGGAACCACATTCCTCAGCTCCTCTCTGGTGCTGCTGTTAGCCATGGCGCTGCTGATACCGTTGAACACCAGGGCTACCTGGGGTAGTCACAATGCCGGCTTATCCATGTGGCAGAGCATAGCCGAGGGAATTAGCTACGTAAGGCAAAGCAAGCTGGTGCTTGGCCTTATGATGCTGGGCTTTGGCGCTACCATGTTCGGGTTCCCCTTCATGAGCATACTGCCCGTGTTCGCCGGGGACGTCCTGGACGTGGGAGTGCGCGGCCTGGGCTGGCTTGCCGCCATGCAGGGTGTCGGCGCGCTGTTTGGCTCGGTAATCGTGGCGGCCATGGGCAGCCACAACCAGGTCAAGGTGCTTACCATAGCGGGCTCACTGGGTCTGCCCACACTGGTACTTCTGTTCGCGCTGTCACCGGTCTACTTCCTGTCGCTGGTATTGGTGCTGTTGCTGGGCTTCTTCTTCCAGGTTTTCATGACCAGCAACTTCACCCAGGTCCAGATAGTAATCCCGGACTCAATAAGAGGACGCGTTCTCAGCATAAGGATGATCATCTTTGGCCTGGGCCCAGTCGGCATGATCCTTCTGGGCACTGCCGCCGAAATCATAGGCCCCGTCTGGGCTACGGCGTGGATGGGCATCCTGGGCTTGGCGACGATGATCGCCACAATCGTCCTCTTTCCCGCCTTGCGCAAGCCGGAAGTTGCCGTGGACCCTGCTGAAGCCGAGACGCAGGCCGTCAGATAGCCCCTAGCCTGCCGACGACGTAGATTCTTCGGCCTGCGGCCTCAGAATGACAGTGTGGGTATGTCCATCTGCCTACATGCAGTGGGAAGGTCGGAGCCTGCCCGCACCGCCCGCCTGCTGCTAGTACTGAAAGAGTATGGTGTCCAACTCTTCTATGCGTTCGTCCCGGGTGTATCTCCAGATGCCAATGTAGCCGCGCAGCAGGTCGCCGTTCTCATCCCAGTCCAGGGAGTTGGCAACGCCCTCGTAGTCTATTGAACGGCTGTCTGCAAGCAGGCGAAGGCCATCGGCGACTCCTTGGGGAGTTCCCATGACCATCTCCCCAGGCGGACTGCCTATGGATCGTAGCTGGTCGCGGATGGCGTCGCCGTTGAGGCTGCCGGCCGCCTGAGCGGCCAGGGCCAGCGCGATGGTCGCGTCGTAGGTCTCCTTGACGTAGGTGGACTGGGGTAGAGCGCCGTATTCGGCCTCAAAGGATGCCTCCCAGGCGGAGGTGGCGTCGTTGTCCGGGGCAGGGGCTCCCGCCGTGCCGTACATACCGCCCAGCCGCTCGCCGCCTATCTCTGTGATTAAGTCCGGCCTCTTTGCGGCGTCGCCAAAGGTGAACCGGCTATAGATGCCCGCATCCAGCGCCTCCCGGACAATGAGTAGCGCCTGCTGCCCAAAGGTGATGACCACCAGCGCTTGTGCGCCCGCGCTGGCGCTCTCCCGCAATTCTGCAAGGTGGGCCGTCTGATTGGGGTCGACTGCAACAGAGCGCAACGTCCCGTCCCACGACTCCTGGAAGCTGCGTGCCAGCCCCTGACCGTACGGGTCGTCTATGTAGAGCAGGCCCACGTTGTCGAAGCCCCGCTCCGCAGTCACACGAGCCAGCACCGGCCCCTGGGCGGTGTCGGAAAGGGCGGTGCGGAAGAAGTAGCCGTCGTCGGACGCCATGGTCAGTTGCGGAGAGGTGGCGGAGGGACTGATGGTCGGTACGCCGGCCGGCCCGGTGACCGTCTCCGCGACAGGCAATGATATTGCACTGGCGGTGGGCCCCACTATGGCGTGGACACCCTCCGTCTCCACCAAGCGCCGCGCCGCCTCAACCCCCATCTGCGGGTCGCGAGTGGAGTCTGCTTCAAAGCTTTCCACCGGCATGCCGAGCACGCCTCCGGCCATGTTGATATGCCGTATGGCGAGGTGAAAGGCGCGCTTCCTATCGACAACGGTCTGCGAAGTGCTGCTAAAGTTGAGCATCAGCCCAATCCTCATGGAAGTGGAGATTTCCGGCTCCTCCGTTGAGCCGTTATCGCACGCAACAGCAACGGCGAGCAAGCCGGTTATCACTATGAGCCGGATCAGGTTTGACATGACAAACTAGACGCCTTTTAAAAATGACTTGCAGGCTGGGATAATAACACGCTTGCGGGAGGCGCGGTAACGCTGGCCGCACACCTTAATCTTGTTTTCTTGTTGATTTTTGTTAGCATTGTGCTGCTGGTCAACTCTCTAATTGGAGCTAAGTCATGAGGGATACGCTGGTCGCTATACTAAAGTTGGATGGCCGACCCGTTGAAGTGAGTGTGTTAACGATAGAGTTCGAGCAGGAAGATGGTATGTGGATAGGCACCTGTCTTGAGCTTGGAACGTCAACACAGGCGCAAACTTTGGAAGAGCTTCAAGCCGAGTTGACGGATGCTGTTGATCTTCAACTGAATGAAATGGCTCGCTTAGGCTACACACGCGACTACCTGAGAGCACAGGGAGCAAAGGTATTACCAATACCTCAGGAAGAGGGGTCTACAGATACTCCTGAAGCACAACGGGCGCGTTGGGGGATGCTGCCTGTAGGGAGTCAATGATTGCAAGTAACCGGCAGGCAGTTAATGAGATTATTGGAAAGGGATGGGTGGATACGCGGAGGCAGACGAAGGCACGGAGTGTTTTTCTCAAAACATTTTCCTGGTGAAGCTATGCCGCGTTCAACCGTGATTCCCGATAAGACACAACCGCTTAATCAGAGAGTTTTAGGCGCCATCCTTAGCGTAAAGCAAACCGGTCTAGGCAAGTCAGGCTTGGAAGCATTGATTGATGGGTATGGGCTTGATTAGCTCTGCCTTCACTCTTGTACATCTCTAAAGCGAGGTCAAACACATGGTTCAAATCGACTCCAACGAAGTAAGAGTAACCGGCGAGAACTCCTTTATACGGCTTGCTCAGCAGGAGGGCGGCGAGTTCACCACTCGCGCCAGCCACTGGCGCGTCTTCTACTCGCCGGCAGGGGTGGGGCACGCCCTGTTCCTCCAGACCGAAGTCACCGATACTCCCATAACCGTCTACGCCGACAACGAGGATGTCGCTCGCTGGCTCCAAGAGGAGATCGAGTCGATGCTCTATCCCGCCTTCGCCGATACCAGCCTGCCCATCGTCAAGGCTGCTTTCGAGCGCGGCGGCGACGTGCGCGGTACAGCCACGGAAACCGTGAAGGGCGACGGGGTCGACATACTCATGTCCTGGTCCAACGTCTTGGAGCCTTTTCCCATGCACGTTCCCCCCGGCGTCAATGGCCGCAGCCACGGCGTCTACAGCGTGTTCTTCCCTGCCAGGGAGGCGTCGTTGGTGGTCAACGGGAAGCAGGCTTCCGGCAGCCCCCAGCGCGACGACCGCGGAGGCCGCGAGTCGATGAGTGCGGTGTTAGCCTGGGCCGAGTCCTGGGTCAGACCGCACGGCTGATAGGGCGGGGGCATAGGGAAACGGGCTAAGCGCGGGGTGCGTCCTCCTCGTTGAGGAGATTTTGCAGCTCCTCCCTGGCTTTCCTGATGGCCTCTACCTTCGAGGATATCCCGTCGAAGAGGCCTTGGTGCGCCTTGATCCCTTCCGCAATGAGGTAGGCAGCCCCCTCCGACCGGCTGCTCACCAGGCCGGTCTCCATAAGCTCGTCGATGCGTTCTATACTCTCCTGGTTGACCCTGACCATCACAACGCCATCCCTGCCTGTGCCACGCATGGCCTTTATCGTATCCTGTACTGTATCCTTCAGGCTTCGTCCAACCGACCCGGCCATCTTCGACCCACGGTTGTACGAGGTGCGCACGGATTTGGTGATCCACTCAGCCAGGGTCTCAATTTCTTCTCCCGGCCGCTCATCTCCCACCGCGTCCCGCACCGCTCTGCGGACCTCTCTCTCGACCGAGCCGAAATCTTGAGTCTTGTCTCCGCTGGCCGCTTTCCTCACCGACTTGCTGATACGGTTAACCACATCGTCGATGTTCTCCGTCTGTGCTCCATCGCCGAGTGCGTCACGGACGGCTTGCTCCACCTCCGCAACCAATGAATCGACGTTTCCTGTAAATCTCTCGCTTGTCATGGTGTCCTTCCTCTGCTTACGTGAATTACTGCTACTAACGTAAGTATATTACGTAAATACACGTATGTCAAGAGATGGTAATCCTGCTTCGGAATGCACAGATCATCCAGGGACGGAAAAATTACGGCGCCAGCAGATACGACGGAATTACGTGGCTACGGTTTCGCAGGATGCGGAAGAAGTTCTCGTCTGATCAGTGGGACGGCGACCCAGGCTCTACGAACGTGCTCCTGAACCGGTAGAGGGTCATTTCCGGCTCGTTAGGGGCCAGGGGAAGGTACTCCTCCTCCTCTATCTTGGCCACTATGAACCAGGGACCGTCCTCGTTCAGGGCTTGCCGGAACACTTGGTCCAGGTCCTCCAGCGTTTCCACGGTAGCAGTGTGGGGAATACTGCAGGCCCTGGCCACCTGTTCCAGGTCTGTGCCGCGTCCCGTATGGCTGGTCTGGTGGCCGGTCTGGCCCCACTCTTCGTTGTCCCACACCACTACGATGAGGTTCTTCGGCTGTTCCTGGCCTATGGTGGCTATGGCGCCCATGTTCATCAGCAGCGAACCGTCGCCGTCCAACGAGATGACCTTGTCCGGTATGGACAGGGCCATTCCCAGGGCGTTGGATGAGCACAGCCCCATGGAGCCGTAGGTGTAGAAGTTGCGGTCACGGTGGCCGGCGTGCCACAGTTCATCGGTTGTGGGGCCAAGGTTGGCGACCACGGGTTCGTCGTTGAGATGGCTCAGAATGAGCTTAGTTGCCTCTAGTCTATGCAAGTTTGCCTCCGTGAAGCAGAGGAGTCATGCACAAGGCCAGCGGTTCTCTGCTTGAGTAGCACAGTTTCAAAGCGCCGGTGACCACTGCGGGCATCTTCACGGGGTCGTCCAGGGTGTACTGGATGATGCCCAGAGTGTCCAGGATCGGCCTTGTAGAGCGGCCCATGGGCACCTGCGCAATGTTGAACTCGTTCAACTCACCGCGCAGGTTGATGAACAGCGGTATAGGAATGCGGCAGGGGATGCACAGACTGTTGATGGCGTTTATAGAGTTGCCGAAGCCGCTGGACTGCATAAATACAGCCGCATTACGCCCCACCGCGTAAGCGCCCGCCGCTATGCCTATGGCCTCCTCCTCCCTGGTCGCCGAAACAACGTGGAAGTAGGGGTCTTGTTGCATGAGTTGCGTTACCTGGGCAATGGAGATATCCGGCACAAACGCAATCAGAGAAATCTTGCTGTCCTTAAGACATTGCACCATATCTTCGGCCCAGGTCATAGAAGCGCTCCCATGGTTATACTTTAGTCCTCATTCCCGGTTTATAGATCGGGTACTCTCGTCACGGACAGCAACCGTAGGCCCTGTCCCATTTCCGCTGGAAGGATTGCACAAAGAAAAGCGGTAGTCAATGGCTGTCCATCTGCCCGTTCACGGCGGAATGCCGTTGGCTTGCCTGCGCCTGTTTACGGGATCTTTGTACCACCAGGTGCTGATGGTATGCCAGTGCCACGGCGCCAAAGATGATTACGCTGAGGTAGCTTATGGATCTGTCCAGCAGGGCAATGGATACCGCGCTCTCCTCCGCCACCGCCAGCGCCAGCAGACCGGCGATTCCGGACTCCACTATACCCAGTCCGCCCGGTGTGATGGGGACGGCGGAGAGCAGCGCATTGGCAATGGTGACGAATAGAATGAGGCCAATGCCCACCTCCAGTCCCGTTGCACTGACCACCAGGTAAAGCCGGCCTACCTCTGACAGCCAGCCCAGCAGTCCAAAGAGACCCACCTGGGGCAGTGTCCTGAAGCTGCGCATGGTCCCCAGGTGGAAGCTGACATAGGACCTGCGGAGACGCTTGGGCAGTATAGCCGCTGCCTGTTTCCAGAATATCTGCATGGCGAGCAGTCCCAGCAAGGAAAGGGCCACCAAAGCCAAGCCAATTACTATCAACAGCTGAGAAGGCCTGTTTTCAGAATCAAGGGTAACCAGTAGAAAGCCCGCCAGCAGCAGTACGAATACCAGCATCACGTCCATCACCCGTTCCGCCAGCACGGTGCCGCCGGTGCGGGCCAGCGGCGCGCCGCTTTCCTCGGTGTAGGCGTAGGCGCGATAGGCGTCGCCCATGCGAAACCACGTTACAGAACTGGTGAACCATCCCACCAGCACCAGCCTTGCCGAAGCGAAGACGGAAGGAAGCTCCGCGGTCTGCGACACTCCCGCGTTTTTAAGCAGCACCCGCCAGCGCGCTCCTCTGAACAGGAACGTGGTGTAGTGCACCAGCATCGCCGCCAGATAGAGCAGTGGATTGCTGCTACGGATGGTTTCCCAGGTTGAATCCAGATTGATCGAAAAGCGAGAAGCCAAGAAATAGATGATGGCAAAAGCCAGGACAAAGGATATCAGCGTCGGCGCTGAGAAAAACCTTCGCCTCAGGGAGAACTTGGACTGTTGCTTACGTGATTCTATGTTGGTTCTCCATAACTCACAAAGGCCTCTTGGCGGGAATTCCCGCACGCCTGGGGTACCTGGATATCGTCGATGACGTTTTCTTCACCACGGCAAGTTTTCGCTGTCCATCCAGGATCTCTTCCGGCACCTCTACCATCTTCAGTCGTTCACCCCCCAGTTCCTGGAGGCCTCTCGACGCACGGTCCACCTCCTCTTGGATGTCCCCCTTCTTCTGCATGATCACCAGGCCGCCTACCCGGCACAGGGGCAGGGTGTATTCCAGGAGCACCCTCGCTTCGGCTACTGCCCGCGACACCACAACGTCGAAATTCTCCCGGAATTCGGAGCGCTGCCCCACGTCCTCTGCTCTGCCGTTGATCACCTCAACGTCCGCCAGACCCAAGACGGATATCAGCCGTTCCAGGAAACCGGCGCGCTTCGCTGATGAGTCCACAACAGCGAGCTTGATGCCGGGGAAGGCTATTTTCAAAGGAACGCCGGGGAAACCGGCGCCGCTGCCCATGTCGCACAGGCTCCCGCCAGACTTGACCTGCGCCGGCAAGGCCAGCGACACAGTCAACGAGTCTAGGAAATGGAGCCTTTCGACCTGTAAGGGCTCCGTGATGGCGGTCAAATTGACTCGCCGGTTCCAATCCAGCAGCTCCTTGGTATAGGCCTGAAATTTGTCCAACTGGCCGGGTAATAGTTCAATCCCAAGCCTCTTGGCGTCTATTGCAATCCCCTGTACTGTCCGCATTACGAGTCACGGGATTATACCAAAGAAACGACGACCTCTCTGTAGGTGCTGCCCTTAATCATTGGTAATCGTGGCTATTGGCTGGCCACTGGGAGTGGCCTATCGATCTCATTCAATAGGCGCTGGGCTACGTACAGGTGGGGCCAGGTGACATCCACGCGAGTTACGATTCCGGCCTCTATCAGGCGCTTGAGAACTCGCCGGGTACCCGGGCCTGATATGCCGAGTAGTTCAGATGCCCGGGACGCAGTTGTTACAGGGTTAACCAGCAACTCTTCAAAGAGACGAATCACGTTTGCAGATTCTCTGCGGTGGTGGAGGAGCTCTCTCCATTCATCCTGAAGATTCCGCACTCGCCTGATCCGCTCAAGTGCGTCCCTGGCCTGGTTGTGTACGCCGGTGAGGAAGTACCGGATCCACCGCTCCCAGTCCCCGTGTGCGCTCAAATTGTATAGTTCGTCGTAGTATCTCTGCCGGTCGTGCTCAAAGTATGCACTCAAGTACAGGAGCGGCACGGGTAGGAGTCTACTTGCGCACAAGAAGAGTGTTATCAAGAGTCGCCCTATCCGCCCGTTGCCATCCGGGTAAGGATGGATCGCCTCTATTTGGTAGTGCATCAGAGCGCATCTAATGAGCGGCGGCATGTCCGAAGATTCATTGACGAACTTCTCCCAGTCGTGGAACAAGTCACGTAGATACGCAGGTGGGGGCGGTATGAATCGTGCCTCTTGGATAGAGGAACCGGGCGCTCCTATCCAGACCTGTTCCCTTCTGAATTCGCCCAGTCTCCCTTCCTGGCCTCTGACCCCGTGTAGAAGACGTTCGTGAAGCTCGTTGACCAGCCTGAACGATATGGGAAGAGTGCTGAGCCTGTCGATGCCATATTCCAGCGCGGTCACGTAGTTCACCACTTCCGCCACATCTCCACCAGGCCGGCTCCGGGTTGCCGCCTCATAGGTGAACACGTCCGACAGAGATGCGATAGTCCCTTCGATTCGGGAGGACAGGACGGCTTCACGACGGAGGAACGGGCGGATCAGGAGGTGCGGGTTGGAGATAGTTTCTCCGACGCCTGCCAGTGTTCCCACGGCAAGCGTGGTACGGTCCAGCAACGAGAGCAGTTCAGAGCTTATGAGCAGCTCTGAAGGCAGTGGGTGGGGAACGAACGCCAGTTGGCCTTCGATGGTTGGAACCAGTTGACCGCATGGGCTACCGGCCAAACGCTGCATCAATTCCTAACTCCAGTTACAAATAGGCGGCAATTATAAACTAATTGGGGCAAAAAGTACAAATTGCCGCCGAACTTGCAACCAGAGTTTCAAAATGCAGTGTACGGTTGCTACGTGTGTTCTGATTCACAGATACCATAGCTTGGGCGCGTTTGCCGTCTCTGTCCCTTCCATGGCGGCCTCCAGCGACCACGTGGCAAACTGGCCCAGCATTCTCTGCCGGAACGTCCTGGGCGGCCTCAGATACTTTACGCGGCGTCGCACATTGCCAAGCTCTGCCGCCGTGTCCAGCGCCTTTTCGAAGTCGCCCGTCTCGTCTATGAGCTTGGTCTCCGCGGCGCGTCTTGCCGTGAATACCTCGCCCGTGGCGTACCGGCGCGCCTCGTCCAGGTCCATCTTTCGCGACTCCGCCACTTCTTGCAGAAACGCCTCGAACAGCTCATCAATCAGCGACTGCAACTTGGCTTGTTCATCATCGGTGGGAGGCCTGTAGAACGCGCCCATATCCTTCAGCGGCCCGCTCTTGCTAACCGAAAAGCCTACTCCAAGCCTGTCCAGCAGGCCGGAAGCTTCGGGGCGCATGGATATTACGCCGATAGAACCCACTATGGCGCTGGGCAGCGCGATTATCCTGGTGGCGGCGCAAGCCAGCAGGTAGGCCCCGGAGGTGCCGCTGCCCCTGATGAAAGCCACCACGGGCTTCTTCTTAGAGAGGCGCTTTGTCTTCAGATACAGATCCTCCGATGCGCCGACCGCCCCTCCCGGAGAGTCGATGTCCAGCACCACGGCTCCCGCTTTGGGATCGCGTTCCAGCCTGTCCAGCAGCTCGTGATACACGGACGCTTGCAGGCCTGCGCCTATGATGCCGCGTATCCCTACAACTCTTATTCCAGCCCGCTTGGGGAATAATCTAACCATGTTTATTGCCTCGGCGGCGCTAAATAGTACGGTGGGTCTAGTTCAGGGGGCAGCGGCGCCTCTATCACCACCGGCCTCTCGTCGGCGAGGGCGTCTTCGATAGCGGGGCCCGTCTCCTCCAGATGCGCCACCTTCACGCCCCTAGCGCCAAAGCTCTCCGCCAGCTTTACAAAGTCCGGGTTGTGCAGCTCAGTGCCCACCAGCCGTCCACCGAACCGGCGGTGCTGGTCCCGGTATGATGCGCCGTACCCGCCGTTGTTGAAGATCACGGTTACCACGTTGATTCCATACTGCACCGCCGTGGCCAGGTCGGCCATGGCATAGGCGAAGCCGCCATCTCCCGTCAGTGCTACCACCGCTTTGTCCGGGTTGCCTACCTTCACCCCCAGCGCGGTGGGGAAGCCGAACCCCAGGTTCCCCATGTAAGACGACGTGATGAAGGTGCGTTCCTTGAGAGCGGGGTATGCCAGGTAGCTCCATGCTCCTATGTTGGTGATGCCGCCTACCAGGAAGCCGTCCTCCGGCACCGCTTTCCTTATGTCTTCCACCAGGTCCACCTGCTGCGGCCCTGCTTCTCTGACCTTATCCAACGTCCTTGCCTTGATCTCCGATAGCTTTTCCTTGTTCCACTCGTTGTGGATGGAGCGCCCTTGCAGCGCAGCGATAAGTCTGTTCAGTCCTACCTTGGCGTCGGCGGCGATACCGACTTCAACGGGCATCGTTTTGCCGAACTCTGTTTCGTCTATGTTCAGGTTGATCAGCTTCTGATCGCTTCGCGGCGTCGTTCCCGGCTCCGGCCGGTAGCTGCCCAGTCTGCTGCCCACGGACAGCACTACGTCGGCCTGGGGGAACATCTCCGCCCCCGGCCCCCAGCTGTAAGCCGTGGTCCCCATGGAGAGCGGATGGGTCTCAGGAATGGCGCCCTTGCCCTCGGAGGTGTTGATCACCGGCGCCTGGAGCAGCTCGGCCAGGCGGGTCAGCTCCGCGCCGGCATCGGCCAGGTTCACACCACCGCCGGCCCAGATCAGCGGCCTCTCCGCCGAGGCGATCAGCTTGGCAGCGGCTTCTATGGCAGCGGGGTCGGGGGCCGGTCTGGCATACTCCTCCGGCTCCACCAGGTCTATGTCCGCCACCGTTCCCAGGGTATCGGGAGGTATCTCCACCTCAACCGGCCGCGGCCTGCCTGTCTTCATCTGTCGCATCGCTTCGTGGATGGTCTCCGGTATCGCCTCTGCTCTTGTCACCAGATCGTTCCACTTCACCACCGGTTTCATGAACTCCAGCTGGTCCGTGATCTCATGGAGCTGTCCGAAGTCCTTTCCGATCTCGTTGCTCTCTATCTGTCCCGATATCAGCAGCACCGGCGACGACGTGGCGTAAGCGTCCGACATACCGGCGGCGGCGTTGTACGCGCCGGGGCCGGGCACCACCAGCGCCACTCCCACTTTGCCCGTTGAGCGGGCGTAGCCGTCGGCCATGTAGGCCGTGGTCTGCTCGTGACGGCAGGAGATCACCCGTATGTCCGGGTTGTTGTAAAAAGCGTCGTAGATGTGCATTATCTGCACCCCGGGCAGCCCGAAGACCACTTCAACCCCTTCCGCCGCCAGCGCCCTGACTACAGCTTCACCGCCGGTCATTCTTGGCATGTAAAGACCTCCACTTGGTGCATTGTTGTTCTACGTACTGCATCTCCAGAAGTCATCCGCTGCCGCGGAGTTCCCACCACACCAGCAGAATCCCTACGGTGATTACCGCCGCGGCCAAATGCATCAACATCAGAACCGCAACCGCCGAATCCGTCAGGCCGGGGAACGCTTCTTGCGTCCCGGCAAAGAGGAGAAACAGGTTTGGTAGATAGGACCCGGCAAGCGCCGCAACGCCTACGATGAGGAACGTCCTCGCGGGCCGGCTGGCCCGTTGTCTGATGAAGTGAAACGCCACCACTCCGGCGCCTGTGCCTATTACCGTAAAGAACGCGATGCGAGGCATCTGCATGGGCTCGAACTCAGCGGAGATGTCCAATGCAGGTACGGCAATCGCCCGTATTATCAGGTTGGCCGCGACTGAGGCAATCACAGCCGCCGAACCAACAACCCATATGTTGTTCACTAGCGCCTCCCTCCCTGAATGGTTGTCCAATCCAAGAAGATGGAGAGGGCCGCTTGTCCCTCCCCACAATGAGCAATCATATCAGGGAGGATAGATGGCTACAATTGACACTGCTCAATTCAGCCACATAGCATGGGCGCAATGGACGTCAAGTTCTCCACCAGCTCACGCCCGGGTTCCTACGAGGACGTTATCGAATGGGCCCGCGCCGTGGAAAGCCTCGGCTATCACCGCATGGGCATCGCCGATTCACCCGCACTCTACCGCGACCCCTGGGTGGCCTGCACCGTGGCCGCGCTCAACACCACCAACGTTCAACTTGGCCCCTGGGTTACCAATCCCGTGACGCGCCACCCCGTGGTAACCGCCAGCGCCGCCGCTGCTCTGGATGAAATTGCCCCCGGCAGGGTCGGCATAGGCATCGGCACGGGGAACAGCGGCGTATACAACGCGGGCAACAGGGCCTCGTCGGTGGCGTCTCTGAGGGAGTACGTCGTCGCCGTGCGCGACCTCCTCACCGAAGGCCACGCCGAGTACCAGGGCGGCGTTTCACGTCTGCCCTGGGCCAAGCGGCATATCCCCATCTACATCGCCGCCATTGCCGTGAGAGGACTGCGCCTCGCCGGTGAAATAGCCGACGGGGTTATCATCGGCTCGGGCACTTCCCCCGATGTGGTGCAGGGCGCGCTGCAGGCGGTGGAGGAGGGCGCGGCAGTGGCGGGACGTACTCTGGAAGACCTGGATATCTGGTGGAATGTTGCCTTCAACGTCTACACGGACCCGGACAGCGCGCCTTTGGAGCGGCAGGGCGGCGCTACCCGCGAGGCCAACTACCTGGGCCGCTATACATTGGAGGGCAAATTCATCCCGGACCGCTACAAAGAAGGGATCAAGAAGCTATCGCTGGCCTACGATCTGACTACACACGGCAGGCCGTCCCTGGAGCAGCTTCAGGAGTACGACCGTCTGGCCGAGGAGTACGGCGTACGGGACTATCTCAACGAACGGTACCGCGGCATGACGGGTACTCCCGATGAATGCATAGAACGGATACGCCGTCTGGCAGGTTTGGGCGTTATGCAGTACAACATCAACGTCCCCGACCTGGACCGCCCCCAGCGTCTGAAGGCGATGAAGGAGCTTGTCATAGACAAGCTGTAGGGCAGCTTGCCACGCGGAGGTCGCGTTAGGCTGAGAGGAGTTGCCTGACTACGCTGCTGACCAGGGAGCCGTCGGCGCGCCCGCGTACTTGCTGCATGAGGACTCCCATTACCTTACCCATGTCGCCGGGGCCGGATGCGCCTGTTTGAGAGATGGCTTCTCTGGCCAGCTGAGCCAGCTCTTCTTCCGGGATCTGCTCCGGCATGTACTCGCGGATGATACGCAGTTCGGCCTCTTCCTTGCCTACCAGGTCGTGCCGGTCTGCTTTCTTGAATTCGGCGATGCTTTCTTGATGCTGGCGCACCAAACGACTGAGAACGCCTATGATCTCATCGTCGTTCAGGGCTTCTCGCTTGTCTATTTCCTGGTTTTGGACAGCAGCACGGATGAAGCGAATGGTGGAACGGCGGGTCTCGTCCCTCTGGCGCATTGCGTCCTTCAGGTCTTCTGAAAGGCGTTCCTGTAGTGACATCTTGGAAGGGCTCGGTACTGAGGGAGAAGGCCGGCTAGCGCCTGGAGCTCTTGCGGCGTTTGGCGGCTGCCTTCTTCTT
Organism: Dehalococcoidia bacterium; assembly: GCA_965116555.1. Taxonomy (GTDB): domain Bacteria; phylum Chloroflexota; class Dehalococcoidia; order Lucifugimonadales; family QGNO01; genus DAOUJH01. The sequence continues at coordinate 119,830 of OZ220698.1, forward strand.
ACGCTTTATGCTGGGAGGTTCGAAGTGCTCTCTGCGGCGGGCTTCGGAAAGGATGCCGTCTTGCTGCACCTTCTTGGTGAAACGCCTCAGCAGGCTGTCGAAACTCTCCCCTTCGGAAATGCTCACTTGGACCAAACTCTCACCCTCTTTACGCAAAAAGTTAATCTGTTGCCAATGATATGCGACCCATGATGCGCTGTCAACGAACTGTGCCTAGCGCCGGAGCCGATTGAGCGCAAGGAGAACGTAGTACAATAGGCGAATCATGGAAACCGGCGGAAGTAGGACGATGCCGCGTCGCATAGCTATCGTAGGCGGAGGTGTATCCGGGCTGGGGGCGGCATGGGCGTTGCACCATCACCCGGACCGCTTTGACTTCCGTCTGTTTGAAGCCGAGGAACAGGTTGGCGGCAATGCTTACACAGCCGACATGCCGCAGGAAGACGGCAGCTCGGTTCCCTTTGACATTTCCGTCACCGCCTTGATTCCGTCTGTATATCAGCACTTTCTGCTGTTGATGGAACGGTTCGGCATAGAACTGCTGGATACCAAGTTCAGCTACAGCGTGAAGTACGGCGACGGCATCTACGCCCACGATTTCGATTCCGACATCAGGGAACAGCTGCAGTCCGAGATTGCGAGATTTCAACGGCTCCTGAGGTGTTTGCACCGGTTTGGCTGGCTGACCCGTTCCCGGTCAAAGCTTCTGAATGCTCTCAACCCGTTCAACTACGTCAGTATGGGTATGGTCTTGAAGCTGGGCAGATTCTCCGGGGAGTTCAAGTACAAGATTCTGAAACCCATGTTCATCAACTTTGTGCTGGCAACCAAGATATTCGACATGCCCGCGGCGCTATTCGCCAGGTACCTTGAGTTCTTCGATATCGAGCGAGCCACGCCTATGCAGACATGGGACCAGGGAACGCGGCACATCTACGACCACTTGACGGCCAACTTCCGGGACAGGATCTATCTTAACCGGCCCGTTCGAAAGGTGTACCGGCAGGAGTCCGGTGTGGTGGTAGAGGACGACGGCGGCGTTCAGGAGACCTTTGACGAGGTTATCTTCGCCTGCAATGCCAACCATACGCTCAGCATTCTGGACAACCCCACGTTTCTTGAACGGTACATTCTCTCCAGGGTACGTTACGAAAGCGAGATACATGGCCGCGCCGTAGTCCACTCCGACGCCTCAGTCCTTCCCGACAACGAGGTGAAGCCCCTGACAACACGGACCAACCATATTGAGCAGTACGGCGAAAAGCCGGACAACTACGAAATCACGTACATTATGCACAACCAGCAGCCATGGGCCATGCGGTCCGACAAACCCTGCCTGGTGACCTACAACCCCATCAGCCCCATAGACGAGCGAAAGATAGTCAAGGAGCGGTCGCTTCAGCACGTAGTGCACGACGTGCGCCACGTTGTGCTGCTTGTCCCCTTGTTCCGCTTCATCCAGGGCAGGAGACGGACGTGGTACTGTGGCGCTCACACGCTAGTGAACAGCCAGGAGACCTGCCTTGTCACTGGGCTTGCCGCCGCAAGACAACTCGGCGCGGACTACCACTTCGACGACCCCGAAGCAAGGAGATGGTTCAACCATTACGGAAGCCTCATGTACGGCTGGCGATTCAGGAAGGTTAAGGGCTGAACGCCCAGACTGCTTGCGGCCCAGCATAAAATAATCCTCGTACTATGTCATTCTGAGCGCAGCGAAGAATCCAAGGCGTTCCGTCCAAAGCACAGTGGCTTGCTGGGCAATGACTTTGGATTCTTCACTTCACTACGCTCCGTTCAGAATGACAATGTGTCGCTCTTATGACGGCTCGACCCGGAGTTATACAAAAGGAACGTCGGCTTTAGAGGTTCCCTAAAAACTGCGCAGCCCCTATTCGTTAGGGTTCGCGTAGAACTGGGCACAGTAGGCCCGGAATGGCATGATCTTGCCGTCGGAACGGCAGAGGCGCGGACGAGACTTGTACTGCTTGCGGCTCCAGATGACCACGTCCTGCAGGACGTCGTCACGCTGCTGGGACGCGATGAACCTGTTCATTATGGGCGCTCGCATCCCCGTGGGGAGAAATCCCAGTCCTGCAAACATCCGCTTTGGATTGCGGATCTCCTTCACCTGGGAGACCAGCGTGAGGTCTATGAGCTTGCCGTCAACCGGTGTCGCCAGCACCCATAGGCGTAGATCCATGCCTATCGACTGCTCGCGGACTTCCACGAATGAATAGCCCAGCCCAAATATGTGGGCTCTGGCCGAGCATTGAAAGGTAAGGTTAGCCACTTTGACGATCTTTCTAACTCTCTTAAAGTCGAAATGAGCCTCCAGATATGGGCCGTCTACAGCCAGTTCCAGGCCGGAGGTCACGTTGTCGTAGCCGTGGACGTAGCGCAAGTGTGCCAGGTCTACTACGTTCTCCGTTGTCTCCTGGGGATGGCCGGCAAAGCGAAGGGTGGTGATCTGTGAGCTGCCCCATCCTTCCATCTCCAGCGTCTCTGCGGGCAGGCTCCAATGCGACGTTCGTCCTCCAATGCCCCACCAGGCGAAGATGAGGCCGTTGATTTCCTGTGTTTCGTAGACGCGCAGCTTTGCGGTCTTGGGTGCAGGGGCAAATGGAGTGGCTACGCACTGGCCCGTTGCATCGAACTCATAGCCATGGAAGGGGCAGAGCAGCCGGCCGTCGCGTATGCATCCTCCCCCTTCAGGCCCCATGTCGGCGCCCAGATGCGGGCAATAGGACTCAGAGACGCATATCTGCCCTTTATTGTCGCACCATATGAGGACGTTCTCGCCCATCCACGTCTTCTGGATGAGCTTGGCCTTCTCTACGGCTTTACGGGTTGCGATGAAATACCAACCCTCGGGAAAGGGGGAAGGCGTGGCGTAGAGCGTGGCCCCTCTATGCTGGGTTACCGCGGGTTGGCCCTCCTCGTCTTGAACCTGGGTTGACACATTTCCCCCCGAAGCTCCGCTTGCGACCTGTTCTTCAACTGAATCGGCCATTTGCTCTTCCTTCCAGTGCCCTGGATAGCTACTGCAGGTGTCTCAATTATATCAGTCTTGCACAACGAGGAACAATTTGGGTCTTATTTCCGTTGGGATGAACGGTAGGGGTCAGACGGAATGGGAACGAACCGTGCCTAGCGCTTCAGGACATCGTAGCACTCTCTGCACATGCGTGCGATGAGTGATGAAGCAGCGGCATGTCCCGCTTGTCCATCCGGAAGCTCTACAGGGACGTTCTCCATATAAGCGGAGAGTATGAACAGCGGTTCGTTGCCTTGATAGATGATCCCCGCGTCATTTATGGTCCGCGATTCGTAGCCGGTGCCCGTTTTGTGCGCTACCTTTGTGCCCAGCGGCAGCAGAGCGGGCAGCTTGTTGCGCAGTTTCTGCCAGCTGAGAATATCTATGGCCAGCTGGCATAGCTCTGTGGTGCAGCCCAACTTCTCCGCTGCCGCGGGGTCTGTAGAGCCCTGCAGGATCAGGTCAAGCAGCAATCCAACGTCATTTGGAGTAGTGGTATTTACCTGGTCCAGCGAGTGATTGCGGCCCAGGCCCAGAGGCGGCAGGCCGACAAGGTGATTGGTGCCCTTCATGCCTATTGACCGGCAGAGGGCGTTGACGTTGTCCAGGCCAACCACGTCTGAGACTGCGCCTGTACACGTGTTGTCGCTGACTATGATCATCATTACCAGGGCGTCCCGGAGGGTTATGGCAAACCCCGGCGTCAAGTGCTGGAAGCAACCTGAATCGTTGTTCTGGTACTTGGACTGCACCACAAAGGGCTGGTCTAATCTGAGTTTGCCCTGGTTGACGGCTTTGAGGACGGCCATCAGGATAGCGATCTTGCGGGTGCTGGCGGAGGGGACCACTACGTCGCCGTTCAGGTGGGACGTTTCCCCGGAGGATACGTCTTTCAGGCACCACCCCGTATGAAACGGTAGTTCATTGCACATTTCATTGAGCCTAGCGGCCAGCGTTTGCATACTTGTCATTTCTCTACCAATCCTCCTTAGAAGGGCTCAGCGGCGGCGGATATGCGCCGGTAACCGTACCATAACATCTATGCTTAGCCTCTATCGACGACGCACCCGCGCTGCGCTATAATTCCCTGCGTAAGTTGGATTGATTTGCCCTGCAACGATCGGTGCGGCTCATGGGAGCCGCGTTTTTTGTGGATGTAGATGCAGCAACCCTCCAGAAGCAGATACCGCTGGGTCATAGAAGGCCTGCTTATAGTGGCCCAGTTAAGCATAGGCATCAACGTGCTGGCGCCGGCCCCCTTGATCCCCTTCATAAGGGAGGAGTACGGCCTCGACAGGGGCACGGTCAGCATCCTGATCGCGGTCATGGGGCTGATGCTGGCCGTGGGCAACGTACCGTCCGGCTTTCTGGCGGCGCGCTTCGGTATACATAGAACGTTTGCTTTCGGCGCATTTCTCATGTCGGTGGGCACGCTGGCGCCGTTCATGCCCAACTTTGCCGGACACGTTGCCTGGCGCGTGGTCTTTGCTTTCGGCGCCGGAGTGGTAATCCCTCTGGTCGGCGCGGTGGCGTCGCAATGGTTCGACCGACGGGAATTGCCAGTGGTCAACGGGATCAACTGGATGGGACAGACGGGCGGCATGGCGATATCGCTGTTCATAGGCGTGCCTATTGCCAAGCTATTCAGCTGGGATATAACGCTGTTTACTTTCGGCGCCGTGGCCCTGCTGGGAGCCATAGCTTGGGTGGTCTTGGGTAAAGAACCGGAGGAGGACCGAGTATCGGTCAGCGCCCCATCCATATCACGATTGCTCGGCGTTCTCAAAGAAAGGACCACTATCCTGGTGTCTCTGGCATTTGTGGGCCCGTTCCTGACCTATTTGAGCTTCAGCTCCTGGCTGCCCACCTATTACAATGAAGTCTTCGACTTTTCTTTATCCAAGGCGAGTTCCATTGTAGGCATCCCCGCCTTCATTGGTTTGGTGGTGAGTCCCGTGGCGGGCCTGGCTTCCGCCCGGCTGGGACTGAGGCGACCGTTTCTCATAGGCGCGGGGATGCTGTTCGTTGTCGCTGGGTTCGGCACGTTCCTTGTCAACAACCAGCTCCTGATATACGCGTCTGTGGTCGCGCTTGGAATATCCCAGTGGGTGTTCATCTCCACCGTCTTCACCGTGGCAACGGAGCTTCCCGGAAAGTCGGCTCAGGAGATAGCCATGGTGCTTGCCGCCGGACTTGCCGTGGGCAATCTGTTCAGCTTGGCCGGGCCGATCTTTGTGGGAGTGAGCACCGATTTGCTGGAGACGTATCTGCCCAGCCTAACGTTGCTTGCGTTGCTGCCGGTCACGCTGCTCATAGCGGGAGTGCTCTTGCCTGAGACCGGCCCCCGCGCCTCGGCCAGGAAAGGGCCGGGCAATCCCGAAGGATTGCAGCCTCTTAGAGAAGTGGCGGATTAAGTGAAGACACTCGGCTACTATTTGTCGTGAATGGGGAGGTGAACTTGACACTAGACAGCTTTCCGAAAGAGGTAAGAGAGAAGCTCAGTTGGTACGTTTACCGGCTAATCGACCCGCGCAACGGAGAAACATTCTACGTTGGCAAAGGCCAAGGAAATCGCGTCTTTGAGCACGCTAAAGGCATTATTGGCGAAAGTGAAGCCTCCGGAGACACCAAGAAACAGATCATCTCCGATATACGCCAAACAGGCCTTGAGGTCGCGCATATAATCCACAGGCATGGAATGTCCGAAGAGAATGCCTATGAAGTAGAAGCTGCATTGATTGATGCTTACCCAGGGCTTACCAACAAAGTGACAGGGCACGGGTCTAGAGAGCGTGGCAGCCGACATGCGAAAGAAATCATATCTGAGTACGCGTCGGAGCCGTTCGAGGCAACGGAACCCTTTATTCTATTCTCCATTGGAAGGCACTTGGGCACCAGCGAAACTTTCAATGTGGTTCAAGGCTTCTGGAAAATAAAGAAGGAGAAGGCATCAAAGTACAAATTGGTATTGGCCCAAGTTGGGGGGCTAGTCAAAGGTGCGTACATATCGGAGGAATGGCTTGAAGCAACCAAGAAAAACTTCCCGGACAACCCCAGGATGACTGAGAATATCCCTGGAAGATATGGGTTCAAAGGTCAAGAAGCTAAGCCGGAAGTCTGGCAGAAATACGTAGGAAAGCGAGTCCCGAAGAAATACCTGGGTTCCTCCAATCCAATCAGATACTGCGATCTTTGATGGATTAGCAATCCCTTACCAATCTGGCGTCCTAGTACCGTTTTAGACTGAGACTCGTCAGGAGCTAGTAGTGGAGAGGAGCCGTGACTTCAGCGCTTCGGCTTGGCATGCCGGGCGGTCGCGTACTCTCTCAAGCTGGCTGCCGATTTCCTGGCGCAAGCCGGGGGGCTTAGCGAAATACCATGGCGGCAGACAACCGTTAGATTCTGCCAATCCACCGACCATTGCTCATGGGTGGCTTCCTGCAACCGGATTGCGGTCTTGGTGTAATCGTCAGTAATCTGTGACCCAAAAAACGGGATAGCGTTCATCCTAGCTCCTTACCTCGTCAGAACCACCTGAATATGATAAGGCCATTTTTTCCGGTACACAATATGGTATGAAAAAATTCCTTAAAATTGGCATGACAGTGGACGGGCGACAATTCCGGACGAGAGGGATATAATCCTCTTTCCAAGAACCTATGAGCTATGAGGGTTGGGGCGTGAGCCTTCAAGGATTCCATCCACTTATACAGGACTGGTTCAACCAGCGGTTCGATGACCCTACGGAGGCGCAGGCCAAGGGCTGGCCGGCCATTGCCGAGGGCAAACACACCCTGATTGCCGCGCCCACCGGCTCCGGTAAGACGCTGGCCGCCTTCCTCACCTGCCTGGACAGCCTGGTGAAGGCCGGCTTGGACGGCGGTCTGCCGGAGAGCACCCAGGTTGTATACGTATCTCCTTTGAAGGCGCTTTCCAACGATATTCACAGAAATCTCTCGGTCCCTCTCCAGGAGATAGCGGAGATGGCGGAGCGCAATGGCACGCCTCTACCGGAGATACGAGTAGCCGTGCGCACCGGGGACACCCCTCCCAGCCAGCGACAGGCCATGGCAAAGCAGCCTCCGCACATATTGATCACTACACCTGAGTCTTTATACATCCTGCTCACCTCCAAGAGCGGCCGCCAGTCTCTGCGACAGGTGAAGACCCTCATCCTGGACGAGCTTCACGCAGTGGCCGATGACAAGCGCGGCTCTCACCTTAGCCTCTCAGTGGAACGGCTTTGCAACCTGGCCAACGGGCCGGTAACCAGAATTGGTTTGTCCGCCACGCAGCGGCCCATAGAGGAGATGGCTGGATTTCTGGTAGGCGCCGGAGAGACCGGTGCCGAGGGTAAACCGGGCTGTCTGATTGTGGATACGGGCCACGCCAGAGAGATGGACCTGGCCATTGACCTTACCGACGACGAGCTGGGCCCCATCGCCTCGCATGAGTTGTGGGGCAGGGTGCTGGACAAGATAGCCGCTGAGGTCGAGAGCCACACAACCACCCTCGTCTTCGTGAATACGCGTCGGCTGGTGGAGCGCGTGGCGCACCTGCTTTCGGAAAGACTGGGAGAGGAGGCTGTGGCGGCGCACCACGGGAGCCTCTCCCAGAAAACGCGCCACGACGCGGAGAAGCGGCTCAAAGAAGGGGAAGTCAAGGTCTGCGTGGCCACGGCGTCGCTGGAGCTGGGCATAGACATCGGTTCCGTAGACCTCGTCTGCCAGATAGGTTCTCCGCGCTCCATTGGTCTCTTGCTGCAAAGGGTGGGCAGGTCCGGGCACTCCTTGGCCGGCTTGCCCAAGGGACGTTTGTTCCCGCTGACCCGTGACGAACTGCTGGAGTGCATGGCGCTGGTGCGTGGCTTCAACAGGGGCAACCTGGACAGATTGATCGTTCCTCCCTGGCCCTTGGACGTGCTGGCTCAACAGATAGTTGCCGAGTGCGCGTCCCAGGATTGGGACGAAGACGCCCTCTACAATCTGTGCCGTCGCGCCTATCCATACCAGGATCTGCCCAGGGAGAGATTCAGCCAGGTGGTTGAAATGCTCTCCTACGGAGTGGCTCCCAGGGAGGGCAGGCGCAACGCTTATCTCCATCGTGATGCGGTGAACCGCAAGCTGAAGGCACGTCGCGGCGCCCGCCTGGCGGCCCTGACCAGCGGTGGAGCCATCCCGGAGAACGCCGACTACGACGTTATAGCGGAGCCGGAAAACACGTTTGTTGGCACTGTCAACGAAGATTTTGCCATTGAAAGCATGAGGGGAGACGTTTTCTTGCTGGGCAATACGCCGTGGCGAATTCTCCGCATAGAGAGCGGCAGGCTTAGAGTGGAGGATGCCCAGGGAGCGGCGCCTTCCATACCGTTCTGGATAGGTGAAGCGCCCGGCAGGACCAGCGAGCTCTCGGACGAAGTTTCCGACCTGCGCGAAGAGTTGTATCAGCGTTCCCAAGACGGCACTGGCGTGCAATGGATTGTGAGCCAGGGCTTCTCCAAGGAAGTGGCCGAACAGGCGACGGCGTACATTGTGGAAGGCATGAGAGTCCTGGGGAGTGTGCCCACCAAGAAGCGCATAGTGGCCGAGCGCTTCTTCGATGAAGCGGGGGGTATGCAGCTGGTAATACACTCCCCGTTCGGATCTCACATCAACAAGGCCTGGGGCATGTCGTTGAGGAAGGAGATATGCCGTACTTTCGACTTCGAGCTTCAGGCATCGGCCACCGAGGACGGTATCAACCTCTCGCTGGGTCCTTCGATGACGTTCCCCATAGAGAACGTTTTCAAGTACATATCGTCCAGGAAGGCGCGGAAGGTGCTGGAGCAGGCCATACTCCAAGTGCCGCTTTTCGGCATCAGGTGGCGTTGGGACGCTACCCGTGCCCTGGCCATATTGCGCTTCGCCGGCGGAAAGAAGGTGCCGCCGCCTTTCCAGAGGATGCGCTCGGAAGACCTGCTGGCCGCGGTGTTCCCTGAGCAGGTTGCCTGTCAGGACAACGCCATGCCCGGCGACATCGAAATTCCTGACCATCCCCTGGTCTTCGAAACGATGCGGGACGCCCTCAACGAGGCAATGGATTTGGAAGGGATGCGCGGTGTGCTGGAAGGTATAGAAAAGGGATCAATCGAGGTGTTCGCCAGAGACACCGTGCAGCCGTCCGTCTTCAGCCACCAGATATTGAACGCCATGCCCTATGCTTTCCTGGACGACGTGCCGCTGGAAGAACGCCGATCCAGGGCGGTGGTACTGCGCCGCGCTTTGCCGGAGGATTCGCGAGAGCTGGGGGCGCTGGATGCCTCCGCTATAGAGAACAGTTCTCAGGATGCCTGGCCCGTGGTGCGCGACGCTGATGAGCTGCATGACGCCCTACTTACTCTTGGATTGCTGCCTGAGCACGATATAGGGCGCGGGGCAAACCTCGTTGAAAAAGACCGCTGGCTGGGCTGGTTCAACGAGCTGGTCGGGGAGGGACGCGCTCTGAAGGCGCATTACGGCGACGGTCGCATGGCCTGGATTGCCCGTGAAAACGTGCCCTTGGTATCGGCGGCGTTCCCCGATGCCAGGTTTGAACCAACACCCAACGGAGCTTTGACCGATACGGAGCCTCCCGGCCAGGATGAAGCGGAGCTGATCCTAGTCAGAAACAGAGTGGAGAGCTCCGGCCCATTCACACCTGCCGGTATGGCTGAGGCGCTGGGAATGAGGAAGGGCGCAGTGGACATAGCGCTGGCCCACCTGGAAGCCACCGGGGGCGTATTGCGCGGTTACTTCACTCCCGATCTGGAAGACGAGGAGTTCTGCGACCGCCGAATCCTGGCCAGAATTCACAAGGACACCATCACCCGGTTGAGGCGTGAGATAGAGCCTGTATCGTCGGCGGAGTTCATGAGGTTCCTCTTCCGGTGGCAGCACGCCTCGGCTTCATGGAGGGCGCGCGGCGAGGAAGGTTTGCTGGAAGTCATCGAACTGTTGCAGGGCTTCGAAGCCTCCGTATCATCCTGGGAATCGGACATACTGCCCTCCCGGATGGAGAACTATCTCCCCTCCACACTGGATAACGTATGCCTGGCCGGTGAGGTTGTCTGGGGCAGGTTCAGCCGCCGTCCCGCCGACGGCCAGGTTCCGCTGGCGCGAACGCCGCTTTCCAGGAGCGGGACCGTGTCCCTGGGCCTCAGAGAATCGCTGCCGTGGCTGCTGCACGAGATGCCCCCGGATGGCTACCTGGTTAGGGGCGCAGCCGCCGAGGTAAGGGATTTCCTGTCCAGCTATGGAGCTTCCTTCTTTCCCGATATCATCGCCGGTACAAAACGTATGCCATCAGAGGTTGAGAACGCTCTATGGCAGCTTGTGGCGGCTGGCCTGGTCACGGCCGACGGCTTCAACGCCCTACGAGGGCTTGCCAGCGGCGCGGCCAAGCGAGTCCAGCGCTCTTCCAGGTTCAAGAGACGCTCCAGGGCCGGCCGCCTGCCCGCCAGTCGCTGGTCGCTGCTCCATACGCGTTACGTCGCGGACAACGCCGTGGAAGAGCGCGCCATTCAGCTGCTGCATCGCTACGGAGTGGTGTTCCCGGATCTGCTTGCCCGCGAGCCCATGGCTCCGTCTTGGCGTACGCTTCTGCAAGTCTACCGCCGCTCTGAAGCAAGGGGCGAAATACGCGGCGGCAGATTCGTTGCCGGGTTCATTGGAGAACAGTTCGCCCTGCCGGAAGCAATCGAGACTCTGCGCAACATGCGCAAGTCGGAACCGGATGAACGGTTGGTGGCCATCTCCGCCAGTGATCCGCTGAACATGGCTGGCATACTGACGCCTGGGGCTAAAGTCCCCGCCGTGAACGGCAACAGGATCGTTTATCGAGGCGGCATACCTCTAGCCTCAAAGCAGGGCGGGGAGCTTCACGTGCACACGGAGCTTGACGAGGAGACCCGGACTAGAGCCGTGGACCTGCTGGGGCTGGGTCGCCGTATACCGGCGAAGGCGGGCGCTTTGGCCTCAGTGCGGTAGCGCTATAGGGCCGCACTTAGATATCTGCCTCAAGGCGCTTGCCCATGCTGACGACATCGTCCACCGAATACCCAAGAGCCTGGTAGAAATCAATCACGCCAGAGTTGGACATTCGGATTTGTAGGTTAATCTTTGCACAACCCATCTTCCTCAACCTTGCTTCTGCCTCGTCCATCATGCGACGCCCGAATCCTTTCCCTCGACTGTCGACGGCCACCGCCAGATAGTTGATCCAGCCACGATGCCCTTCGTATCCAGCCATCACGGTCGCTACCAGGTCAGAGCCGACCAGTCCGACTAGGAACATCTCACGTTGGACGCTCAGTTTACGGCGAATATCCTTCCTGGGGTCGTTCCAGGGCACCACCAGTCCGCACTCTCGCCATAGTTCTACTACTGCGTCCTCATCAGTTTCCTGATAGGCCCTAATAACCAACTCCGCCAAGTCCTCACCTCTCTCATAATGTAACAAGCGACGTCCAAGGGAAGTAGGGCGGGTATGACGAGAGAGTCGCCCTAACTGTCATTCACAATTCTGAGCGAAGCGAAGAATCTTCTGCCGCAGCAAACCAGACCCCCAACCGCAAATTCCTTATGCCCGCCTGCCCGTTTGCCCCCCATCTCCCTGCCATCTCCTTCTTTCCCATACCCCCATACGTCCACTATCCTATCCACATGGCCACATACCAAACCCTTAACCATCCACGCTGGCCTGGAAGCGCCCAACAGCCCCTACGCCGTCGGCGTGGCGCCCCCCTTGGCAACCGTCTCTCTATCCTCAACTTTGCCCCCAAACTTGATTCGTTTCTCACCTCCGCCAAAAAATGGTTCACATTTAGCCTTGGACTTGACATAACGTTGGAAACGAATCCCCTTTTCAGGCACAACACAACTCCACCGTTAAGTGCCATTTCACGCCAAAACCCCCCTTTTCACGACCAAAACGCCACTTTTGTCAACACAACTTATGTCAAGTGGTCAACCATCACCGGACCACCCCAGACGCTGGCCCGCATGGACGTGGAGCGTATGCGCGCCTACCCCGTCTTGACGCGACTCAAACGCATTTGGATAGCGCGCCACAACCCTTCCACCATTATGCCCAGACTCAGTTTGGAGTAACCGGCGGCTCTTTGCTCAAAGGTGTACGGGATCTCTCCCATAGAAAGGCCAAGGCGCTGACACATGAAGAGCACCTCTGCCTGGAAGATGTAACCGCGGCTCCGGATGGACCTCAGCGGCAGGGCCTCCAGACTCTCTCTGCGGTAGGCCTTGAAGCCGGACTTGGCGTCCTTTATTTTCAGCCCGGTTACCAAGCGCACGTAGAAGTCCCCGCCGAGGCTGATTAGACGGCGCAGTACTCCCCAATCTCGCGATGCTCCTCCCCCCGGCATATATCGCGACGCGACGACTACGTCGTACCCTTCAAGGGCGTTCAGCAGGTGTGGCACTACCTCCGGCGGGTGCGACATATCGGCGTCCATTTGCAATACGGCCTCTGCTCCCAAACGCAGCGCCTCTTCAAACCCGGCCACGTATGCGGGTCCCAGCCCCTCTTTTTGGGCGCGACGCAGCACGTGCACTCCGCCCTTTCGCTCCTGGCCGAGTCTATGCGCGAGATCGGCGGTGCCGTCCGGCGAGTTGTCGTCCACTACAAGGAGCTCCAGTTCCGGAAGCTGAAGCGCAAACAATGCATCGAACAGAGCGGGGAGGTTTTCAGCCTCGTTGTAGGTTGGAATGACAACTATGGTCTTCATTCAGGAGTCGATGGTGCGGTACCTTCCTCTAACGGAGGCCCAGCGAATCTTGAGGATATCCAACATCATGCTCAATCCGTCCCGCAGGGGACGCACCTTGCTTTCTGAGGAGTAATGCCAATCTATGGGTACTTCTACAAGGCGCAGCCCCAGCCGGCGAGCCAGGAATAGTATTTCAACGTCGAAAGCAAACCCCGGAGTGTGTTGCATTGCGAATAGCGTATCCGCCGCCTGCCCTGTGAAGCACTTGAACCCGCATTGCGTATCGCTGACCCCGGGCACGGCAAGCAGCCGTGTCAGGGTGTTGTATACCCTGCCCATGATATGGCGTCGGCGCGGTTCGTCGAAGCGGCGCGCTCCGGCAGCTTCCCGCGAGCCCAACGCCACTTGGTAGTCGCTGAGTCGGGGCGGCAGGAAACGATCCAGTTGCTCTATGGGCATGGAGAGGTCTGCGTCGCAGATGAACCGGTGTTCGGCTTGGGTGTGGAGCATGCCGGATCGCACCGCCCAGCCCTTACCAGCATGGGGAATGGACAGCAGCGAGACACCGGGATGGATGTCTGCGAAGTCGGAGACGAGACTGGCGGTGCTATCGCTGCTGCCGTCGTCGACGACAAGGACCTCCCAGGAGTACTCCTGGGTTTGCAAGTAGGCAGCAATCCTTTTCAAGGTTGAGGGTATGCGCTTCTCCTCGTTGTAAGCGGGGATGATTACACAGAGGAAGGGGACGTGCTGCGCTGCTCCCATGGCTAGGTGGCACCTACCATGCTGTCCACAGTGGCGTGTGCGCCCTGCAAGGAGGGTTGGGTAATCTTTATGCTGCCCTTGACTCCGGCCTTGTTTGCGCCGTCTTCCATCTCCCTGGCAACGGTGACTTCGTTGCCCTTGGTGAGCGCAAGCACGGTCGAGCCTGCTCCGGAGAGGAATACGCCCAACGCGCCGCCGTCCAGCGCACTCTGGAAGAGTGGCTTCATGGCGGGGAAGATGGATTGGCGCGCCGGTTGGTGGAGGCGGTCCTGCGTGGCGACTCTCAAGTCGTCCAGCCGTCCTGTTGCTAGGGCGTTCACGAGCAGCCCCACGCGACTGGAGTTGAATACGGCATCCTTCAGGCTGACCCTCTGCGGGACAACGTTTCTAGCCTTCCTGGTTCCCATGGGCTGGTCCGGTATGAACAGTACTGCTTTTATACCTTCCGGCAGCGGCACGGGCGCTCGCACCAGGCTACTGCCGTCCGTTACCGCTATTTGACACCCGCCGAAGAGGGCCGGGGTGACGTTGTCCGGGTGCCCTTCCGTGGCGACTGCCAGCTTCCAAATCACCTCCGGCTCAGGAGTTGCTCCGCTCATTAGACAAGCGCCCAGGATGCCGCCGGCTATTGCCGCTGAGCTGCTGCCGAGACCCCGGGCCAGGGGGATCCGGTTGTGGCAGGTAATCGAGAACTGAGGCAGGGGCACGCCGGTTTCCTGGAAGTACCGTTGCGCCGCCCGGAACACCATGTTGCCCTGACCTGGGGTCAGCCTTCCTTCTCCTTCACCAATCACTTGTACCCCGGGCTGCCGGCCGGGGTGAAACTGTACGTAGTTCCATATATCCAGCGCCATTCCCAGGCAGTCGAAGCCGGGCCCTAGATTGGCGGTGGTGGCGGGAACAGCTATGGTCACCGGTTTGAGCATTGGTTGAGTATAGCATTAGGAAGGAAGCCAAGCTAAGGGCGCTGGCCGTCAGTGTGGACGGGTAATAGTCTGGCAACCTTGACACCCAACCTGTATGTTAATAAGGTGGAACTCCATTTCCTACAGCTAATTGTCAACTGACGCTTCGTTTATTGGACGGTAACGTCCCCTGATCAATCCCCAAGCATAATAATCAAGGAGGGGCTTCACAATGAATGGTGACAACCCCGGAGAAGCTAGAATATCTGTCCGTGACGTGTGGAAAATATTTGGACCGGACGCCGACTCTCTTGTACATGAGGAATGGATAAGAGAGTCTTCCAGGAGAGAGGTTCAGGAGAAAACGGGGCACGTCATTGGCATCAGGGATGTCTCTTTTGACGTTGGCGTGGGAGAGGTTTTCGTGGTGATGGGGCTTTCCGGTTCAGGAAAGTCCACGCTGGTGCGGTGCCTCCTTCGCCTGATTGAGCCCACGGTTGGTTCAATAGCAATAGACGGCGAAGACATAACTCAATACAGTGATGAGCAGCTTATTCAGTTACGCCGCAAGCAGATCGGGATGATATTCCAGCATTACGGCCTGCTTCCCCATAGAAAGGTCCTTGACAACGTGGCCTACGGGCTGGAAGTCCAGGGGATTGGTAAAGAGGAACGGTACGAGAGAGCGCATACCACGCTGGAAACGGTGGGACTGACGGGATGGGACCAAGCCTATCCGGACGAGCTCAGCGGAGGGATGCAGCAACGCGTGGGGATTGCGCGCGCCCTGGTATTGGAACCGGAGATCCTGCTCATGGACGAGCCTTTCAGCGGGCTTGATCCCTTGATCCGTCGCGAAATGCAGGACGAAATGATTACCCTCCAGACCCAGGTGCAAAAGACGATTGTCTTCATTACGCACGACCTCAACGAAGCGCTGAAGCTGGGCGACCGTATTGCCATAATGCGCGACGGCGAGATAATCCAGCTAGGTACGCCGGAGGAGATAGTTACCATACCCGCGGACAGCTACGTAACCGAGTTCGTCAAGGATATATCACCGGCCAAGGTGCTGAGCGCGAGCAGCATAATGCAGGAGCCGGAGAGCGTTGTCTACGAATGGCAAGGACCGCGTGTGGCGTTGCATTCGATGCGCTCCAACGATGTGAACCACGCCTTTGTCTTGGGACGTAACCGCGAGTTCCGGGGCTTGATAGACCTGGATGCGGCAAACAATGCCCTTAGAGGAGGCGTCACTGAGTTCAAGGGTCTGGAGGGTATGGATATGCCCAGTGTCACGTCTGACACCCTGGTTGAGGACCTGGTGAACCTGGCGGCGGAATACGAGCATCCCATACCTGTGGTAGACGAGAATGGACGGTTGTTGGGGGAAGTGCACCGCGCTGCCGTGCTGACTAGCATAGGTTCCGTGGTAACGGAGAACGGGGCTGAAGAAGAGGACGAACCGCAGACCGCCTGAGCCTCCAGCGAGGCGGAGCGGTCATAAGAGCAGCACACCATCTGTCACTCCCGAGAAGCCTGCCCCGCGCTTGATTCGGGGTAGGGAGTCCACGACCCTATCCGGGATGTCCGGAGATACATCGTTCCCAAAGTAAAGGCGGGCTAAGCGGCCCGCCTTTTACTTTAATGGCTAGACTTGATCTACTAGCTCATCTCCGCCAGTGCTTCTTTGACCTTGTCTGCGTTTTCTGATGGCATCCAGGTTGTCCACTTGTCCTCGTAGTTTTGCAGGAAGTAGACGGCGGCTTGCTCCCATTCTTGGACATCGTTGTCACTTGCCCAGGCAGCAGTCTTATTGATGGCGTCTACGCCCAGGTCCATCTTTTCCAGCATTTCAACTATGTCAGGGGCCTTTTCCCGGAGGCCGCTGTTAATGCCCTTGCCTATGGGGTTGTCTTCATAGGCGCATGCTTCAGCAGGGGTATAGGAAGCGTCGTCTCTGCCCTTGATGACCTCTTCCCAGCATGCCGCGGTGTATGCGGGCTCTTCTATTACGGACCACTCGTACTTGCCCATGAGCGCCGTTGGGGCCCAGTAGTAGCCGAAGACGGGTTCGTTCCTAATCTGTGCTCCGGCAAGAGCGGCGTCAAGGGCTGCGCCGGTGCCTCCAGACTGTATATTGTAGAGGTCTGACAGGCCATAGGCTTGCAGCTTGGCGCGGTTGATCTCGGCGCACTGCCAGCCTATGGGGCAGTTGACAAAGGCGCCTTTGCTGGAGTCTTCAGGGTCAGGGAACAGGGCGACGACTTCAGGGCGCTTCATGTCATCTATAGTTCGTATGTTGTGCTCTTCTGCTACCCACTTGGGTATCGTGAAGAACTGCGGTCCGCCTTCAAAGATGGGCGGATCTTTGAGATCCTCTATGTTGCCGTTGGCAGTCTCTTCGTTGTACCAGTCGATTATGTTTGCGATCCAGAGCTCTATCCAAATGTCAACATCGCCGTTGGCCAGGGAAACCTGGGCAATGGGGGTCGTCGTTTCTACGTGCTCTACCGGATAACCGTATCCGTTTTGTGCAATGAAGTCGAATACGGCATTGTTTATCCATAGGGACTCGTACTGGTTGTCGGCCAGCTTGATGGTGGGCTTCTCTTCTTCTTCGGATGCACATGCAACGAAGAGGGGAAGCGCCAGCAGCGCGACAGCTATCAAAAGAAACTTGGCTTTCATTTCAGGCAGTATTTTCATAAACATCTCCTTTTTGTGAATCTGTTGAATCTAGGGGGACTACGTGGACTTGGCCCTTCTCCCCCTGGCGAGCCCTTGTGTAATACGGTCGATGATGATGGCCATGATGACTATGCCCAATCCTCCAATGAGGCCGCGGCCAGGTTCCAACCTGTTGATGCCATTCAACACTTCAATCCCCAGGCCCTCCGCTCCTATCATTGAGGCGATGACCACCATGGCAAGAGCCATCATGATGGTCTGGTTAATGCCGGCCATGATGGTGGGCATTGCCATGGGAAACTGGACTTTGACCAGTATCTGGCGTGAGGTGGAGCCAAAGGCCCGCGCTGCCTCTACTACTTCAGGATCCACCTGTCGGATGCCCAGGTTGGTTAGTCGGATCAAGGGTGGAACAGCGTAGATGATGGTTGCCATTATTGCCGGGGTAGTCCCCAGGCCAAAGAGCATGATGGCCGGAACCAGGTACACAAAGCTGGGCATGGTCTGCATGCCATCCAGGATGGGTCTGATGATGGCGTCAAATCGGTCGCTCTTAGCTCCCAGGATCCCAAGGGGCATGCCAATCCCAACAGTAAGCAATGTGGCTGTGATGAGGATAGCTAAGGTCTGCATAGCAAAGTCTAGAAGCCCGAACACGCCCATCAACAAAAGCAGAGCCGTAGAAACTACCGAGATCTTTCGTCCAACGATCCACCAGGCCAAAAGCCCGACAACTGCTATAACCAACCACCAAGGGAGCCATAGGAGAAACTTCTCCAAGGGTACCTGGATATACAGGACACCTTCGTTGATGGCGCGAAAGAAGGCGTTCCAGTTGGCAACGACCCACTCTGTAGCGTCATCAATGAACGTTTGCACGTCTGCGCGTATTATCCAGTTCTCTGGAAACTCAAACATTGGTATATGCAATTCCTCTCTACGTCGTGTCTATAAAATAGAGGCAATAATTACCCAGGGAAGCAATGGGGAAACCTACGAGCGGGGACAGATGATTGAAACTACCGAAACCTTGAAAGGCGAGAAGAAATTATTCCTTGTGGCTTGAGAGCTAGCCTTTACTGTACCTCACAAACAGTATACCCCCCGTTTAATCTTGAACAGGCTAACCTTATACGGGATACGGACGCATGTCAAATGCCAAATGGCACATGCGGGTTGCTTCCAATCTGGCAGACAAACTTCCACAAGTTCAAACGACGGGCTGTCCAGGCTCAGGTATGCTCTGAACAGACTCTCCTGGTGCAGTTAAAGCTCCAGCATTCTGGTAAGCTAGGCCCAGCTTAGCGACACTTGGAAAACCAGTGCTCCAAACTGCACAAGTTAGGTTCCTTTCCCGGCTGCCAACATTCGCTGCCTTACATCACAGGGACTACCGCTACCTATGGACAGGCAGCACCTTTGCCGGGATGGGCGTCTGGGCAATGATAGTTGCCAGGGGCTGGCTGGCGTTCAACCTTTCTGACTCCTCGTCGCTGATGGTTGGGGTAGTCACCTTTGCTGCAATGGTTCCGCTCATAGTTGCCGCGCCCTTGGGTGGACTGCTGGCAGACCGCTTTGACCGTCGTAAACTGATTGCTCTAGGGTACGCGGCCAATATGTTGCAGGCGCTGCTGCTCACAGTCTTGATTGCCTTTGACGTCGTGCAGGTCTGGCAAGTGGTAATTTTCGCTTTCATTAGCGGGTGTGTCAGGGCCATGATCATGCCCAGCATGCAGGCCTTGGTTCCCAACTTGGTGCCGCGCAGGGATTTGCTCAACGCAGTAGCTCTTTCCGGCATTGCCATGCACGGCTCGCGTATTGGAGGGCCCGGTTTGGCCGCGCCGCTGCTGGCCACGGTTGGTGTGGGAGGCGCATTCCTGCTCAGCGTCTTCTTCTACGCCGCCGGGATCTTCTTTGTCTTACGGGTGCACACTATTTCAAGAGGTGAAGTACGTTCTGAACAAGGTATGTTACGTAACCTGTCAGAGGGGCTTGTGTACGCCTATCGTCACGCCACGATAGGACTAATCATCCTCCTGGTGGCCCTTCACTGTTCGCTGACAATGTCCTTCGAGTCGATGCTGCCGGTGTTTTCTCAGAGAGAACTGGGAGCCGGAGGATCAGTGTTCAGCGTGCTCATCATGGCCACAGGCGGCGGCGCTCTCATCGGAGTTCTGATACTAGCCAGCCTGGCAAACAGCCGATGGACTGGCTGGTTTCTGCTGGCCACTGGACTGGGCAGCGGATTGGCTCCTCTAGCTCTGGCCGCCTCTTCCACTCTGCCTCTAGCGTTCTTAGCGGCGGCTGGAATGGGGGCCTCCCAGGCTACCTTCATGGCCATCACCAATACCTTGGTGCAAAGCGCCGTGGAGGACCATGTGCGGGGGCGTGTCTCCAGCATCTATGCAATGCACGCCGGTGGCACAATGGCATTCGCCAACCTGATCAACGGTTATCTGGCCGATCAGTGGAGCGCGCCTACTATCCTCACTATCACAGCATCCATGTTCATTGGCTTATTGCTGTTGCTCAGTCTGTTGCGGTCTACTCTACGGCAGGTATATCGGAGCGGCAGAGTAGCTCCGGCTTACACCACTTGAGCTTAGACGCTTAACCCTCATCGGGTAATGCGATATAATCAACAGGTTATTGCGGGGTGTAGCTCAGTTTGGCAGAGCGCTACGTTCGGGACGTAGAGGCCGGTGGTTCAAGTCCACTCACCCCGACCAACACCTGTGCTGTTCAGCATGACCGCTGCCAAATGCATACCGGCGAGCGCGACTGAGGAGCGGCACCGTCTCCCACTGGCGCGTTCAGCGACATTGCGTCAGCCGTTCAAGGAGGGGTGATGAATTGAATCGGGATCTTCACTTGGAAGACTTCATCCGCAACGTGCCGGATTTCCCTGAGAAGGGGATCCAATTCAAGGACATCACTCCGCTGCTGGGCAACCCTGATGCCCTGGAAACAGCGGTGAAGGCACTCAGCACACCCTTCAATGGCACGGGCATAGACGTTGTGGTGGCAATAGAGGCGAGGGGCTATTTTTTGGGAGCTCCCATGGCCATGGAGTTGGGTGTGGGTCTTGTCCCGGTACGTAAGGCGGGCAAGCTGCCCTGGCACACTTACAGAGTCGACTACTCCCTGGAATACGGCTCGGAGAGTCTGGAGATGCACCGGGATGCTTTGAAGGAAGGGACGCGGGCCTTGATAGTAGACGACGTTCTGGCCACTGGGGGCACCATGCAGGCCACCGCGAAACTGGTGGAGCAGGGTGGAGGCTCAGTGGCCGGTATAGCTGTGCTCATAGAGCTGGCTTTCTTAAAGGGACGCAATAAGCTCACGGACTACGACCTGCATTCGCTGATTGTGTTCTAACAATTCAGCATGGCATCACGCGTTACCCCCTCTGGACTCCCGACTCCGCATCGGAGTACGGAGCAGGCTTCTCGGGAGTGACGGATAGGATTGGTTCTAGGGTGACGGAGAAGATGTACCTAGAACCAGTCTCGGTAGAAGACGTCATAGGGCACAAAGTCGGGGCGTGCTTTGTGGGGTATGGGGAGTTGCACCGGCCCATCCTCGCGCGATGGCAGGTAGATGCAGGCGGTACCCGGTGTGGAGACCTCACCAACCTGGTTCTTTCCCTCTAGCCGAATGCCCACGGCGTGGTACTCGCGCTTGCCGGGGACTGCACCCGGGCCTTCCTCGCCTTCCTGCACCTCTTTGAATTTCTTGATCACTTCGCCCGTGTAGTAAGTGGTGTCGCTGTAGAATACGGGCTTCCTGATAGCGGTCTGCTGACGCCGCACAAACCCTTCGTCCCCCATCCAATCGCTGAGCAGGCGGTGCGGTATCTGCGTTCTCTGCACCCCGCCGTCGAACGGGCCGGGCAAAGCGCGGAAAGCCGCCATCAGCGGGTCGGAGTGTTCGGCGGAGGCCGACCACGGCCAGCGGGTGGCGGGATGGGTTACGTGGTGGCCTTCACCGCGTATCTTGAACCGGTTGTATACGGGCTCAAAGGCCAGTTCGTCGCCCGGGTCGCCCTTGGCGATGTGAAGAACGCATGAGCCGACCATGTTGGGAGCCTCCAAATCCTGCAGTGTCCAAGGCGGCACGACCACCGGGCCAAGCTTCTCGCCGACCTCAACGTCCTCCCAGTAGAGCGTCTCGGCGCCGCGACGACTGGGGCGCATCCTTTCGATGTCTTCCACTATTGCCTGCAGGTCTTCCGCCGAATAGTTCTGGGTGCCCCGTTCGTAGAGGAGCTGGGAGCCAACCTTGTCCACGTTCATGGAGCGAGACGCTCCCATAGCCTCGATGGGTACCATGATCAGCGTTCCGTAGCACTTGCCCGCTAGGTCGCCGTGATAGTCCCAGTACATCAACTCCGATATGAAGAAGATGAGGTTGCCCCGCGAACCCTGTTTGGTGAAGAGGTCCTTGGTTACCATGGAGGAGCGAAACTTGGAGCCTACCTTGACCGTATCGAAGAACTCCCAGGCAGCGCCGGAGAAGTAGTTGGCCACGGGATAACCTTCCTTGCGCTTCTTGCCTTCACCTCCGTACTGCACGCCATGAGCCGTGATTCCCCTTATCTGGGACAGTATGGGCCCCGGCGCAATGAGACAGCCGTAACGCGTGCCCTTCGCATAGTCGGGGTCGTTGTACAGAGGATTGTCGTCGCCGATAGTGCGCATGTAGTTCTGGATGTTGCGCTGGTCAAAGCGAATCGGGTTTTCGTAGGGCGGGCCGTCCTGCTCGTAGGGCGCGGGCGGCGCGGGAGGCATGCTCTCCTCGGTCTCTTTGCCAACCAGGTCTCTGGACAGCTCTATGAACTCCTGGACCGCTTCTTCAAAGGTCTGGGTGGTGGCCACGCTTCACCTCCGGCTTATGGCTTGCTGGGGGGGATGATAGCAGAGGTGCCTGCCCAGGACAACGCTAGCCGGAGCTTACCGGCGCTCTCCGTTTCTTCACTGCGAAGCGCAGGCCGGACCATGTCTCATCTATGGAGGCTATCTTGTAGTCCACCAGGCCGGTGTCCATGCCAATCCTGCGTACAATCACCTGGCTGAGGTCCGATTGCATACCCGATGCCTTCTTGGGCCAGATGATCCAAAGGCCGTCTTTCCCAATGGAGCGACGCATGGAGTCGATATGCTGTTGCAGGTTTTCGCGGGAAGTGACGAACCAAAGAGTCAGATCGCTGGCGGCGTTCTTGTCCGTTTGCAGCAGGGCGCCTTCCGGTAGGTCGCCTAGCTTGGCTTCGAACCGTTGAGGGGCATCGACTAGGGATACGCGAGAGCCGTCTTTGATGCCCAGCTTCTTGAACAGCGGAGTACCCGCGTAAGCATCGAAAAGGGTCCGGGGCCGCACCGGATCAGTGGGGGGAGAGTCGATGGCTTCTTGAATGGCAGGGCCTATACCTTGCCACGCAGCGTACTTTGCATCAGGGAGAAGCTCCTTGATTCGGTCTACTTTGTCGGGCTGGCCGTTGACAAAAACGATGGGCACGGCGCGGGTGCCCTTGTACTGCCGTAACGCCATCGCAACCTCGCGGCCATGCGAGGGCAGACGGGACAGGTCTATCACTGCGGCGGCCGGCGGACTATTCCTCAGCTGGCGCAGGAGGCCGGGGGTAAAGGGTGAGGCGTCTACCCGGTAACCGGCGGCTTCTATGAGCTGCGCTCTCTCCCTGGCCTCGTCCTGGTTCCAGTGGATGAGATAAACAAGGCCGTCCACGCCTACTCCTTGTCCAGGAGCAACGCCTGGCAGAAGCGGGCGGTGTCGGTCAGGTCAGCGATGGGCACATACTCCCTCACGGTATGCATATCCTGGGTGGACATGCCGACGACAACGCAGCCTATGCCGTGTTTGTTGAAAACGTTGCCGTCCGTGCCGCCGCCGGAGGGGACAATATCCGGCGTTTTGCCCAGTCCCTCAAGTATGCGCGACACCTTCAGCAGCATGGGGTTGTCCATGCTCAGCCGGTACATCTCGTAGGCTACGTTCATGGTCTCTTCTATGACGGCATCCGGATACTTGGCCCGCGCCTGGTCCAATACGTCGCTGATTTCAAGGCGCACCATCTCCAGGGACTCGATGTTGCGGCTGCGGAACTCGCCGATGAAAGAGGCATCTTCCGGTACGGCATTGCGCACGGAACCGCCGGAGATGACGCCGACGTTGATGGTGGTCTCGTCGTCGAGGCGGCCCTGGCGCAGTTCGGTGATGATTTCGGCGGCTATGCGTATGGCGGAGAGTCCCTTCTCCGGCTCGACGCCGGCGTGTGCGGAGCGGCCGGTGACGTTGACGGTGAAGATGACGTTGGTGGCGCTGGCGCTGGTCACCTTGCTGGGCGGGCCGTTGCCGTCGAAGACGACGCCGCGCTTGGCCTTGACCAGCGATATGTCAAGATTGCGCGCCCCGACCAGGCCGAGCTCCTCCTCGCGGGTGAATACGAGCTGTACGGGGACCCGTTCCGTGCCGTCCTCGTGCAGCGACTCCAGCGCTTCCAGTATGGAGGCGACACCGGCCTTGCAATCGCCGCCGAGGATGGTGGTGCCGTCGGAGACGATGCGGTCGTCCAGCACCTGCGGCTTTATGCCGCGGCCCGGCTCCACGGTGTCCATGTGCGCCGATATCAGCAGTGGGTTGTCGCCTTCCTCAGAGGCTATCAGATTGCCGTAGGAGTCTCGCTCTATGCTGAACCCGAAGCCGCTGAGACGCCTCGTGAGTTCTTGGGCCACCTCCTCCTCTTCTCCGGACGGGCTGTCTATCCGCACAAGGTCGCAGAATGTAGTTATCAGGCGGTGTTGGTTTATCATGAGGTCCTCGCTGGTTTGGGTAGGGGGATTATACATGGAAGCACACTGGGTGGTTGACCACTGGACAAAAGTGGCGTTTTTTGTGTCGAAAAAGGGGTTTTTAGGCGTGAAATGGCGTTTGATGGTGGAGTGGTGTCGTGCCTGAGAAGGGGTATTCGTTTCCAACGTTATGTCAAGTACAAGGCTAAATTCGGGGGAAAATTTTAAAATATGAAGAAACGAATCAGATTCCGGGGCAAAGTTGAGGGTATGGAGGCGGGCGTTTTGGCTGGCAAGGGGGGCACCACGCTGACGCCGTAGGGGTTGTTGGATGCTGTTCTGTGAGTGCATGGGTTAAGGGTAGCGGACGTGGAGGGGTGTGGGGAAGGGGGAGATGTCAGGGTACTGCTTGCCATGCGCCGCTCCTGGGTGCCCGACTTCTCGGGGAATGACCGGCTTGCTGTCGTTCTGAGGAGCGCAGCGACGAAGAATCCAAGGCCGTACGCCTCGGGCAGGCTGGTTTTGCGGGCAGAGATTTTGGATTCTTCGCCTTTGGCTCAGAATGACAGGTGGGGTGCGCCTCCGCTCATTTCCTTCGACAGGCTCAGGATGAGCGGAGGTTGCTGGATGCCCCCGCCCCTAGATGCCCGTCCTCCGCCCCCCTCCTGGGTTCCCGACTTCTCGGAAACGACGGATTATGCGGGAATGACCTTCGGCGGTGCTCAGGGCAGGCTCCGAGGGGGCGGGAGTAGGCTACCAGGCGCTTTACAGCTAGCGCTCTTTCCAGATGTGGCTGCTCATGGACTCACCGTCTCCTCGCAATTCGGGAGACCGAGGTTCCTAAGGTCTTCGTCCTCAATGCTCCACAAGGCTCTTGGGATGCAACCGGTAAATCGATTGCCCATCAAGTAAAGCCTGCTCAGGTTTGTGAGGTTATCCAGTTCCGGCGGAATGCTCCCGCCCAAGTAGTTACTGTAGAGGCCCAGGAACCACAGCTTCGCCAAGCCTCCCAACTCAGGCGGGATGCTCCCGTGTAGGTAGTTACCACTGAGAACCAGCGTGCTGAGCTCGGCCAGACCCCCCAGCTCAGGCGGCAGTGTGCCCGTAAGTTTATCGCGTACGGTATCGCTCGGATCATCGCCTCGGAGAATCAACCCGTGGACACGGGACGGTGAGCCTCCCAGGGTGATCCCCTCCCACTCTACTATGGGGGTGCTCTCGCTCCAGTCCAACTCGACATGCCCTCCCAGCCTGTCCCGGACGCTCAGCAGGATCTCGCAGTCGTGGACCAGGCCCGGATTAGCCTCCGGCTCCGGGACGACGCGGCCCGCCGAGCACGCCGCCAGATTCACCGGCCTCTCGTACAGGGACGGGTCCAATGCGTGGATACGACCCTCCTCATCAACAATCACCAGAAAGCGCAGGTCGGTCCCATCAAGAGATACGGTGACGATATGTCTGCCCGGTTGGTAGAGCGCTATCCTCGATCCGTCCGGCGACCAAGCGGCTCGGGCACTTGGAATGCCGGGGGCCAAACGCCGCGGGTTCGTGCCATCCGACTGCACAAGATATGCTTCGTCGGTAAAATATGCTTGGTTGGAATATTCGGAGTCGTAGGGAATGGAAAGACCTTCTTTGCGGGCACGATATGCTCCGCCGGCAAGAAAGAGCAACTCTGACCCATCGGGCGACCAGGACACCTGTGAGACCAGAGAGACAGGCTCGGGGGGGATGTTCGGTGCAGGGGGGACGTTCGGTTCGCCGCGCCAGACCGTGCGCATGCCTGTACCATCGGGCCTAGCCGCGTAGATTATGGGCGCATCTCCGTCAACCGAGGCGAAGGCCAGCTCCTCGCCGTCCGGGGACCACGCCGCGGGCGCGTTGGCATCTCCTATCCGGGTCAACCCTTCTCCATTGGAACCAATGACATAGAGCCCGGCAATGCCGTCATCGACAAACTCCCCCTCATTCGCGATGAACGCCAAGCGCTGACCGTCAGGCGACCAGACCGGGGGGTATAGGTCAACCCATTCGGTATCTAAGAGTCTATTTATATCCCTTCCCGGTACATCTGGAGATATTATGACTAGTTTCAGGTCTCTTGACGACAGTTCCTCTCTATATAACCTGTTCGTGTTTGCAACGATAGCGACCTGCGTCCCATCCGGTGACCAGACGGGATAGTTATCGAAACGCTCATTCTCCGTCAGTCGCTTCTTATCGGTGCCGTCTACGTTCACCATGGCGATCTCGTAACCCTTAGATGACAGGCCCGGTTCCGGCTCAACGGGTATATACTCACAGGTGGAATAGACGACCCGAGAGCCGTCCGGCGATACGTCGGCGTAGAACCCATAACCGAATCTGTAACGGTAACCGAAACCGTATGATCCACTTTCCTGGTAGTCCGCATCTACATCAGCCACTTCTCTCACGTGAGCGTCTGCGATATCCAACGCCAATATCAAATCGTCATGGTCAAACACCAGGTGTGTGTCCCCCTCTGCCCAATGAATGAAATGCTCGTACAACCATCCGTACCGTCCGTAATGCCCGGCTGAATCAGGGCCACACGGGCCGTATGGAGGCCACATAACCTCTATGTTGGAGGGGGTGGGCGATGGGGTAGGCGTCGGTACGGGCGTATGCGTGGGGGTTGCCGTAGCGGTAGGCCTTGGTGATGGAGAAGGCGTGGCGGTCGGTATGGGCATAGCCGTCGGGGTTGGCGTGGGCGATGGCGCCGGTTCAGGCTCACGCAGACAGCCCAAAGCCAACGCTAGCATTAGTACCGTTCCCAGTATCAGCAATTGAGTTGTGTGCTTTATCATGACGTCACGGGGTGGGTAGGGAGGTTATACATAGTAGTACGCTGCGATAGTGGGGATGGATTCCCAGAAGGGCAGATGGACATAGAGACAAACGGGCAAGCGGGTAGGGGAACCTTGGTTTGCTGTGGTAGAAGATTCTTCGCTGCGCTCAGAATGACGGTGTCTTGGGCTTCCGACCACACCGCCTGGATGCCCGTCGTCACGGGCATGACGGTGGAGGGGAGGGGGATGGATTTCCAGTCGGGTGAGGCTAGGAGGCAAATAAGAGGGTGAGGTTAAGGTACCCAGTCCAGGAGTTGCGGTGTAAAATGAGGCCATGCCTGCGTACTATCCGGTTTACCTAGACTTGAACGGACGCCCCTGCGTGGTGGTGGGCGGAGAGCATGAGGCCGAGCGCAAGGTGCAGGGGCTTTTGGAACACGGCGCGCGGGTGACTCTGATCAACCCCGAGGTCAGCATCGTGCTTCAAGACCTGGCGGGACGCGGCCTCATTGAGTGGAAGCGCCGCGAGTACCGTCGAGGCGACCTGGAAGGGGCGTTCCTAGTCGTGTCGGAGAACCTGAACGAGGACGAGTACACAAGGGTTGCCCAAGAGGCCCACAGCCTCGGCATCTTGCTCAACGTGGTGGACAGGCCGGAGCTGTGCAGCTTCATAGCCCCCGCGATAGCCAGGAGGGGCCAGAACGGTGAGGTGCAGTGCGCCATATCGACCGCGGGCCTCAGCCCGGCGCTGGCCCGCCGTCTCAGGGAGATGATGTCCGACCCCGACCTCTGCCTGTGTTTGCAATGGGCGGATATGGTGGACGTTCTCGCCGACGTGCGGACTGAAGTGCGGGCAAAGGGCCTGAGACCGGACCCCGAACGGTGGCAGGAGTGCATGGATGATGAACTGCTGGCCATGTTCCAGAGCGGGCAGACAGCGCAAGCAAGGGAGAGGCTGCGGAAGATGCTGGAGGAGCAGCCCCACGCATCGCAGGGAGCGGGAGCTTGAGTAGTAGGTCTGGCCCCGTAATCGCAGGGTCACGCGCCAGTGAACTGGCCTTGACTCAGACGGAAGAGGTCTTGGAGTTGCTGCGGATTGCGGCTCCTAGTACGCCCGTAGAGGTGCGAACCATCGCCACCGGCGGCGACCTGGATGTCCGTGCGCCCGTGCCGCAGATAGGCGTTGGCGTGTTCGTTAAGGAGCTGGAGGCTGCCCTGCTGCGGCAAGAGATAGACATGGCGGTGCACAGCTTGAAGGACTTGCCCTCCAAGATTAGCGATGGCCTAAGCATAGGTGCGGTCATACGTCGTGGAGACACGCGTGATGCGTTGGTGAACAAGTGGCGGCTTCCATTGGCGGAGCTGCCACGGGGCGCTCGTATAGGCACGGGGAGCCCGCGCCGGTCCGCCCAGTTGCTTGCCATACGCCCGGATATTCAAGTCCTGCCGATGCGGGGCAACGTCCCCACTCGCCTGCAAAAGGCGTCCAGCGAGGAATACGACGGCGCCGTGCTGGCAATGGCCGGCCTGCGCAGGCTGCAAAGAGAGGACGAGGCCGTCCAGGTGTTCGAGCCGGAACAGTTCGTGCCCGCTCCCGGCCAGGGTGCGCTGGCGGTACAGATAAGATCTGACGATGAAGAGATGAGGCAACTGGTGGAGCCGGTACAAGACCCGGATACGGCAATGAGCGTGAGGGCGGAGCGGACTCTACTGTCCCTTCTCGGCGCGGGCTGCACCGCTCCTTTCGGAGCGTACGCCGATATCAAAGACCAGACGCTTACCCTCAGAGCTATGCTTGCCGCCGACAGTTCGGGGGAGCAGCTGTTCAGAGTCTCGGCGTCGGGGAGCGTTGATAACCCTGAGGCCGTGGCGCACGAGGCCTATCAGGAACTCGTGTCAACGGGGGCTATCGAAGCGGTGAGATCCGCGGGTGGAATGAAATGAGTGTTGCCCGGTCGGGAACCGTATATCTGGTGGGAGCGGGCCCAGGAGACCCCGGTCTGCTCACATTGCGCGGGCTGGAACTCCTGCGCAGCGCGGACGCCGTGCTCTACGACCGGCTGGTTGATCAGCGTATCCTCAGCTTTGCGTCTGACAGGGCGGAGGTGATCTTTGTAGGGAAATCGCCGCACGGCGAGTCCGGCGCTCAGGAGGGAATCGCTGCAGAGATGGTGCGCCGCGCCAGGCAGGGGCAGACCGTGGTGCGGCTCAAGGGCGGAGACCCATTTGTCTTCGGACGCGGCGGCGAGGAGGCGCAGGCGTTGACCAGAGCGGGCATACCGTTTGAAGTGGCGCCGGGGATAACCTCCGCCATTGCGGTACCGGCTTACGCAGGCATCCCCGTTACGCATAGGGAGGTGGCGTCCTCCTTCACGGTGGTCAGCGGCAGCGAAGACCCAGGCAAGGAAGAGTCACTTATTGACTGGAAAGCGTTGGCGTCGGGCGGCGGCACCCTGGTGCTCCTCATGGGCTGGGAAAGCCTAGGCGCAATATGCAAGACGTTGAAGGAAAACGGGATGCCTGCGGATACTCCCGCCGCTTTGATACAGTGGGGCACCCGGCCGGGGCAGCGCGTTGTGGAAGGGACGTTGGATACCGTGCTGGATCTTGGCAGGGAGGCCGGATTGGAGCCTCCCATAGTGGCCGTATTCGGTCCCGCGGTAGCTTTGCGCTCGGAGATCCGCTGGTTCGACAACAGGCCTTTGTCTGGGAAACGGATAATGGTCACCAGGGCGCGAACGCAGATCAGCGCCACCGCCGACCTGCTCAGCAGGGAGGGCGCGGATGTCATAGAACTGCCCAGCATCAGGATTGTCCCCCCCGATGACGCCACCCCGGTGAAGCGTGCCGCGCAAAACTTGGCGAGCTATAGCTGGGTCGTCTTCACCAGTGTCAACGGCGTCGATGCCTTCTGGGAAGCCCTCAGAGAGATAGGTCTGGACTCGCGGGCCTTCGCCGGGGTCAAGGTCGCCGCCATTGGACCGGCCACCGCGGAGTCGCTGGCCCGGCATGGCATCCACGCCGACCGCATGCCTTCGGAGTATATTTCGGAGTCCGTGGTGGAGTCGTTGCAAGAGCACATAGAGCCGGGCGACCGCGTTTTGCTGCCCAGGGCCGCGGAAGGACGCAATGCCCTAGTGGAGGGACTGCAAAAGCTCGGCGCGGAAGTGGAGCACGTCGTCACATACAAGACCCTTGCCTCCGAGGAGTCCAAACAGGAAGCGATTGCCCTGTTGAGGCAAGGGGAGATAGACGCAGTTACCTTTACCAGCTCCTCCACGGTGCGGAGCTTGGTCTCCATCCTGGACGGAGACATCTCGCTGTTGCAAAAGCCCGCCATAGCTTGCATAGGGCCCGTTACCGCGGCAACCGCCGCCGGACTGGGTTTGGAGGTCGCCGTCCAAGCCAGGGAGTATACTATAGCCGGGTTGGTTGGAGCCCTCAAAGAGCACTTTTCAGGTCAGGCTCAGTCCGGGTAGAGGAAGGAGAAGTATGGTTGCGTTCCCACAGCTCAGGCTAAGAAGGCTGCGAAGAAGCGAGACCGTTCGCGAAATGGTCAGAGAGACGTCCCTGGCGCCGTCGGATTTCATATATCCGCTCTTCGTCTGCCACGGGCGTGAAGTGAGGACTCCCATAGAGTCGATGCCGGGTTGCTACCAGCTTTCCTTGGATCAGCTGCTCATTGAGGTCACGGAAGTGGCCGAGCTGGGCATATCGGGCGTGATGCTGTTCGGGATACCCGCTTTCAAGGATGACGTGGGCACGGAGGCATACGACCCGCAGGGGATTGTGCAGGAAGCAGTAAAGATGATCAAGCAGACGGCGCCGCGGCTCTTTGTGCTCACGGACGTTTGCCTTTGCGAGTACACGGACCACGGACACTGCGGCATCATAGACCGCGATGGGACGGTGGACAACGACAAGACCCTGGACTTGCTGGCGCGCTCAGCTCTGTCTCAAGCAGATGCCGGCGCGGACATGGTTGCGCCTTCCGCCATGATGGACGGCCAGGTCAAGGCCATACGGGATGCGTTGGACCAAAACGGCCATTCGGAGGTGCCAATCCTGGCTTACGCGGCCAAGTTTGCCTCCGCCTTCTACGGTCCCTTCCGGGAGGCGGCTGGCTCCACGCCGCAGTTTGGAGACAGGCGGGGTTACCAGATGGACCCGGCAAACGCCCGCATGGCGCTGCGAGAACTGGAGCAGGACATCAGTGAAGGGGCCGACATGGTCATGGTGAAGCCCGCTCTGGCCTACCTGGACGTGCTGAACAGGGCCAGGGGACAGTTCCAGCATCCGCTGGCGGCGTACAACGTCAGCGGCGAGTACGCTATGGTCAAAGCGGCTTCCGCCGCCGGCTGGCTGGACGAAAAGCGGATCGTGCTGGAGATACTAACCTCTATCAAGCGCGCCGGCGCGGACGTCATTCTGACGTATCACGCCAAGGATGCCTCGCGGTGGCTGAGCGGGCAAGAATAGGCCGTATGGGTTCTGCGCCGCCGAGTCGCTTAACGGCTTAGCTGGGGTAGACCAGTTCGCCTCCCGCCGCGCCCTGGCGGGAGGGTTGCCTCACCGGCGTGGAGCCCTTGGTCTTCCAGAAGATCTCGGCTATGTCCTGGGTGGCGGATAGCAGGTCCTGGGCGGCTTGCATGTCCTGGTTCTGCCGCACTTTGGAGGCGGCCTTCATGGCGCTGAAGAACTTCTCATGAAGGTCGGGGTGCTCCTCGACATGTTCGGGACGGAAGTAGTCGCCCCAGAGGATCCTTAGCTCCTTCTTGCACTCCTCGGCATGCTCCTCCTTGACCGAGGTGTAGCGGCCAACGGCGTGTACGTAGGCGTTGCGCTCCTGGGCGGAGGCGTCTGCCCCTGGGGTTTCCAGGGCTTCTATGAGCTGGTTCATGCGCACGGTGGTCAATGCGGCGATCTGGGCCGCATGGGGGTCGTATATTCCGCACGGGATATCGCAGTGAGCATAAGCTGTTTTAGTGGAAGCTATTTTTCGAAGCGTTGTGGACAGACCGAAAAACGAGAACATTCATCCCTCCATTTGTGTGTTCAGCGGGGCTAGGTTATCAAGAGACACGTCCAGCATCAAGACTCGCCACATTGCTCACCCTTGATGCGACGCCTAGAATTGAAGTATGCCACGCATCCTGAAGTCCATCTTGCGCCTTCCTCTGGCAACTCTTTGTCGTTTCTCCGTGTCAGGCGACAGTATGCAACCGGCACTGGCCCATGCCCAGAAGATACTGGTCGACAGGCTGGCCTTTAGCTCTGCGCCGCCATCCAGAGGAGACGTGATAGTCCTGTTGGACCCCGGCCAGCCCGGAGTTCACTGCGTGAAACGGGTAATCGGGCTGCCGGGAGAGCACGTCAGAATCAGCGAAGGCGTAGTCCTCATCGATGACCGCCCGCTCCACGAACCGTATCTTGCCCAGCCCGCTCCCACAGACACGCCGTCACCCGGTCAGTGGCTGCTGGGAAACGGGGAGTACCTGGTGCTTGGCGACTTCAGGCAAGACAGCCGAGACAGCCGTTCGTTCGGGCCCATAAACGCCTCCCACATCGTGGGCAAGGCTTGGATAAGATACTGGCCGCTGAAGGCTGTCACCAGGATCAAATAGCATCTGCCAGCGGATGCGTATATGGCTAAACCTTGACAGTTTCGTGAAACAACCCAATAATATGACCCGTCATGAGCAGGTCAACAGCGTACCTCTCCTACTATTTTGGTTTTACCTATAAAGCCCCGGCGGGGAGGGTAGCTGTTTAATCGACAGCACAGACAAATCAGGAAAGCCCTCCTCGCGAGGGCTTTTTGCTTTGTATAAGAAATAACGAGGAATCATCATGAGCCAACTGCAAAACATCAACGTATCCAGCATACAAAGGCTGCCTTCACCGACGGAGTATCTAACCCGCCTTCCCGCCCCTGACCCGGTGGCGCAGCTGGTTGTGAAAGGAAGAGAGGAGATTGCCGCCATCCTCTCCGGGGAGGATGACCGCTTGCTCCTCATCACCGGCCCCTGCTCCATCCACGATACAAAGGCCGGTCTGGAGTATGCGCATAGACTGAAACAGGTCGCGGACAGATACAGCGACCGTATGCTCGTCATAATGCGGGTCTACTTTGAGAAACCCCGCACTACCGTTGGCTGGAAGGGCCTTATCTACGACCCTCATCTGAACGGCAGCTTCGATCTGGAAAACGGGCTGTATATGGCAAGGGAGTTCCTGCTGAACATCGCCGAGATAGGTCTGCTTTCCGCCACCGAGTTCGTGGACCCCATCACGCCCCAGTACATAGCGGACCTGGTTTCGTGGGCTGCCATTGGCGCACGTACTGCGGAGAGCCAGACGCATCGCCAGATGGCAAGCGGTCTGAGCATGCCCGTGGGCTTCAAGAACGGCACCGGCGGCAGCATCCAACTCGCAGTTGACGGAGTGGTCGCCGCCCGCGCCCGCCACGCTTTTCTCGGAGTGGACGGCGAAGGCTACGCCTCCATAGTGATGACAGAGGGAAACCCCAACTGTCACATAGTCCTGCGCGGCGGCACCACCGGCACAAACTACGATGCCACCTCTGTGGACAGGGCCAAGTCTTTGCTTGAGCAGGCCGGAGTGCCCGCCAGGCTGGTCGTGGACTGCTCCCACGCCAACGCCAACAAGGTATACGCGCTTGAGTCGGTTGCCTTCAAAGACGTTCTCCAGCAGCGCCTATCGGGGAATACGGGCATCGTGGGCATGATGCTGGAAAGCAATCTATCACAGGGCAGTCAGAAGCTTGACGAAAGCGATCCGTCCAAGCTGGAGTACGGAGTCTCCATTACCGATCCCTGCATAGGCTGGGAAGAGACCGATAGTCTGTTGTCGCAGGCTTACCAGGCGCTGGCCGCAGGCGACCACCTAAAAGCTGGCACACCGGCCTGAGCTAGCTGGAACCGGTCGGCTAGCAATTAGCGTCTGACCAGAGAGCGAAGCTTGCCCAGTACAAAGGGCGTTATTCCCATCATGGTAATAACCGCGCTCACTACAAGAGCGTCTCCGGCTCCTGCCACCAGAGCTTCGTTCTGTGGCAGGCCGCTGCTCAGGTGGTGGGCTTCACGGGAAGCCAGTATCGCGCCGGACAGAGCCACGCCGCCCGATAGGCCTATCTGCCGGCCCGTGGCGACGAAGGCTCCCGCCATTCCCAGCCGTTCCGCCGGCACGGTACTCATGATGGAGCTGGCGTTGGTGGGATCGAACAGGGCGGAGCCAAGGCTGGCCAGCGATAGAATCATGGCAAGTTGCCACACGGTCGCGTTTACTCCCAGTTCGGACAGCAGAAATAGCGCCACTGAAACTACAACCAAGCCTGAAGACATCAGCAACCCGTGACTTATACGGTCGGACAGCCAGCCCGTCAACGGCGAGGTCAGGGACCGCACCACGGAGAATATGGCCAGCATAAGTCCCGCCTTGGCTGTGCTGTAGCCCAGACCGTTTATCATTGCAAAGGGTAGAACAAAAGCCACGGCGCTCCATGCCTGGAAATGCGCCAGCAGCGTGGCAACGCCCTTTGAGAGCACCGGGTTGCGGAAGGCGCGCACGTCCACAATAGGACGCTGCGCTCGCAACTCCCACCATATGAAGAGAGGAAATGCCGTCACCGCCAGCGCAATGGCCGCCAGCACCAGGGGAGAGGTGATTCCCAATCTGCCCCCCTGATTCACCGCCAGAAGAAAACCGCTCAGCAGCGCCAGGAGGATCACCGCCCCCTGGCTATCCAGGTGCAACGCGCCCGGCGTCCGCGGCTGCCGTGCCAGGAACAGCCAGCTCAACGGCACCGCAACCACGCTTAGGGGAAGTCGCGTGTAGAACACCGCGCGCCAGTCCAGAAGATCGATGACTACGCCGCCAAGCAGCGGTCCACCGGCCAGCCCCAGACCGACCGTTGCGCCCAGCAGGCCAAAGGCAAGGCCGCGCTCCTTGGCATCGAACGCCGCCACTAAAATGGCGGATCCAACCGAGACTACCATCGCCGCGCCGATTCCCTGCAGGGCGCGCAGAAAGATGAGCTGGGCTATGTCTTGTGCCAGGGCGGCCAGCGCCAGCGTAACCGCGAACAGCAAGAGCCCGACTGTGTACAGGCGCTCCCTGCCCAGAAAATCGCCAACCCAACCCATGGTCAAGAGGAGACTGGTGCTGGTGAGGAAGAAGGCTATGCCTACCCAGGCCACAACGGAGGCGTCAGTGCCAAACGTTTCAGAAAGGACCGGATAGGCTATGTTGACTATGCTCCCGTCCAGGGTGGATATCAACGTGCCCAGAGAGACGATGATGAAAGCCGTCCACTTGTAAGACCAGGGAGCGTTGAGCCGCGGCGGAGCGGGCTGCAAGGCCTGGCTGCTATCCAAACCCAAGCCTGCGTTTCTTCATGCTGACATAGCTTCCGTAAGAGCTCTGCCCAATTACTACATGGTCAAGCACGGTGATATCCAGGAGTTCGCCGGCTGCAACCAGCTGCTTGGTCACCGCTGCGTCGTCAGGGCTGGGGGTAGGGTCTCCCGATGGATGATTGTGCACCAGTATGACGGAGGGGCAGTTGGACCTGACGGCGTCTTGAAATACCTCTGAAGCGCGCACCACCGCTGAGTTGACGTTGCCCTGGTACACGGTTGAAACGTTGATGACCTGATTCTTGATGTTGAGGGCGATGACTCTGAACTGCTCCTGTTCAAGAAGCGACATTTCCGCTCCCAGCAAATTGAAGACGGCCTCGGGTGAATGGACCTCCGGCCTGCTGTCGCCGCTAGCGGCCAGCAAACGCTTGCTTAGCTCAAGGGCGGACTTTAGCTGAGCGGTCTTGGCGTCTCCCATACCGTGGATGGAGGCCAGCTCTTGGAAGCTGGCCTTGGATATCCCTTCCAAGCCGCCGTACTTTGCCAGCAACCTGTTGGATAGGTCTATGACGTTCTCAGATGAGGTGCCGGTGCGGAGCAGAATGGCAATCAGCTCAGCATTGCTCAAGTAGGAGGCGCCGTAGTCCCTCAGTCTCTCGCGGGGCCTCTCTTTGGCGGGCATATCGCGGATCAGTAGCCTGTACTGAGACTCATCTCGATCCGTCATGATGCCCCTCGATGGCGTTAAGCACCGCTTTCACGGCAACTCTGGCAAACAAAGTCCTGGCCCTGCTCCAATGCCATGCCGACAGGCACATTGCGCTTGCGGCGGCACAACGTACAAGTCACCGCCTGCACAGGGGTTTGTCCGGGACGGTTTGGCTCAACCGAATAACCCCGGAAACCTTTGTAATCCGGATTGAGCCGCTTCATGGCTTCGTAGCGGGCCCTGTCTTTGCTACGGCTCAAAGTCGGCACACCTCCTGATAGCGCAGGTTTACTCTATGGCAACAGTGGCGCCGGCTTCCTGCAGTTTTGTGAGCATGTCATCGGCTTCTTCTTTGCCAATGCCTTCCTTCACTGCGACGGGCGCGCCTTCCACCAGCTCTTTGGCCTCACGCAGACCCAGGGTGGTCACTTCCCTCACGGCCTTGATCACGTTGATCTTGTTGGCTCCCGCTTCCTTGAGCATCACCTTGAACTCGGTCTGCTCCTCCTCGGCGGCGGCGTCTCCGGCAGGCGCGGCGGCAGCAACGGGGGCAGCGGCGACAGCCACCGGGGCTGCTGCGCTTACTCCAAACTCCTCCTCCAGAGCTTTCACCACTTCTGACAGCTCAACAACCGACAACGACTTTATTGCTTCTATAACCTCTTCTTTGCCCACTGACGTCTCCTTACTAGTTGGGTTTCTGCAATTTGAGCTACTTGAAATTGATAGCTTTGTTCTACTTTCCTTCCTGCTGGTCCACCCTGGCCTGCAGGACATTTGCCAGGCCAACCAGCGGGCCGTTCATCACGTTTGCCAGTCCCTGCAACGGCTGGTTGATAGCTCTGACCAGGCGGGTAGGCAGCGATGCCATCTGCCCCAGTAACTGGGCCAGCAGCACCTCTCTTGGGGGCAATGTGGTCAGCAGCGTGAGCTGCGCATCCTTGTAGACGCGGCCGTCCATCATGGTAGCGGCCCTTACCACCATGGGCAGCCTGTTGTTGCGTACGTAGTCGTGAATCGTCTTTATGGGCATAAGGGGGTCGGCAAAGCCCAGCGCTAGGCCCGTGGGACCCTCCAGCAGTTCCTTCACCTCAGGTCTGCCCGCCGCATCAGCGGCCCTCAGGGTCAGAGTGTTCTTGATTACCCTGAACTCCACGTCGGCATCGCGTAGATGCTTGCGCAAACCTGTCATGCTCTTGACCGGCATGGAGCTAAAGTCCGCCGCTACGGCAACGGTAGCCTGCGAGAGCTTTTCAGCCAGGAGTTGCACTTCGTCTATCTTCTTTTGAGTCGGCATACTTACCTCAATAAAAATCCCCCGCCGCAAACGACAGGGGAAGTAAAGCCAATTTACCGGCTTGCTTTCCTGCCTCGGCGGGCCTCAATTAAGCCACTTGGCACCCGCTGTCTACGGCGCTAGTTATTCAGTTTGAGAGGCTATTCTACCCTCAGAGCGGTCAAAGAAGCAAGGTCAAGCGGAATGCTCGGTCCCATGCTGGAGGTCATGTAGGCGCTGCGGATGAACTGCCCCTTGACGGCGGCAGGCCGGGAGCGCGTGACCATTTCCATCAGGCTTGATAGGTTCTCATAGAGCTTGTCGGATTCAAAGCTAGCCTTGCCAATGGGAGCATGGATTATTGCCGTCCTGTCCATGCGGACCTCCACGCGTCCTTTCTTGGCTTCATCCACGGCCCTGCCAATGTCTTCCGGCTGCACCACGGTTCCCGTTCGGGGATTGGGCATAAGCCCACGTCGGCCCAGCACTCGCCCCAGCCGGCCTATTCTGCCCATCATGTCCGGGGTGGCTATCGCAATATCAAACTCCACCCAGCCGCCGTCGATCTGTTGGATGACGTCGTCGTCACCTACGTAGTCAGCGCCCGTCTCTCTTGCCGTTCTGGCGGCATCGCCTTGAGCAAATACCAGCACCCTTACCGGTCTGCCCAAGCCGTTGGGCAATAGCGCGACACCGCGAAGCTGCTGATCGGCATGCCTGGGATCCGCACTGGTGCGGAGGTGAATCTCCACCGTTTCATCAAAATTAGCCGTTGCCGTCTCTTTCACTAGGTTTATGGCCTCTTCAGGCTCATACTGCCTATCTTTATCCACCTTGGTTGTGGCTTCTGACAACCTCTTCTTTAGCTTGGCCATTACTCGGTAACCTCTATGCCCATGCTGCGCGCTGAGCCTTCTATAATCTTCATAGCGGCTTCCACCGAACCCGCATTCAGGTCGTTCATCTTTGTTTCGGCTATTTCACGTATGGCAGACCGGGGCACCGCGGCAACCTTTTCTCTCCCTGCCTGTGTGCTGCCCTTCTCTACGCCGGCCGCCTTGCGAAGCATGTCAGATGCGGGCGATGTCTTGGTTATGAAAGTAAAGGAGGTGTCTTCAAATACGGTTAGCTCAACCGGTACTATGCTGCCCGCCTGGTTGGCAGTTCGCGAGTTGAAATCCTTCACGAACCCCATGATATTGACGCCGTGCTGGCCCAGGGCAGGGCCAACGGGGTAGGCGGGCGTTGCCTGTCCCGCCGCTATCTGCAACTTGATGATTGCTCTTATCTTCTTTGCCATTATTGCACTCTAAAGCTTTTCCACCTGCAGGAAGTCCAACTCCACCGGTGTCTCCCTGCCAAAGAACGACACCAGAACGTTGAGCTTCCCCTTGTCGGTGTCTACGGTGTCCACCACTCCGATGAAATCGGCAAAGGGGCCGTCCGTAATTCTAACGCTCTGACCCTTGGTAAAGCCCACCCTGGCCTTCGGCGTCTGCGATTCCACCTGCTGGAGAATGTTCTCCACTTCCCAAGGCTCCAGGGGCACAGGCTTGGGCCTTTTGTCACGTTCGTCTTCCGAAGAGACAAAGCCGGTAACGCCGGGTGTATTGCGTACTATGTGCCAGCTCTCGTCGTCCATGTCCATCTGGACCATGATATAGCCGGGATATAGCCGCACACGTTTTGGAACGCGCTTGCCTTCCCTGATTTCCACCACCTCTTCGGTGGGAACAATCACCTGGACGATTTTATGATGGGCGTCCATGGTGGTGATACGCTGCTCCAGGTTTTTCCTGACCCGCTCCTCTTGGCCTGAGTAGGTGTGGACAAAATACCAGCGAAGTTTAGTTGTATCGGTCTTTGCTTGCTTGGCTTTGGATGTCATGCTGATTCTTCTCAGTGGCTAAGACAGGACTATATCCAGCAGTTCAGTGAACACGATGTCTATCAGGCCCAAAGCCGTGCCTATTACTATGGATACGGCAATCACCAGTACGGTAAGCCTGACCGTCTCTTGGGGAGTGGGCCAGGTGACCTTCTTGAGCTCGCTTATGACCTCGCCGAAGAAGCGGAAAAGTCCGCCCCTCGAGGCCTCTGAGGAAGGCTGCCGCCTCAGGATGGGTCTTGCCATGCTACCTCACTTCCCTATGGGCGCGTGCGCCTCTACAGCGCGGGCAAAACTTGTTCAGCTCCATCCTGTTGGGGTCGTTGCGACGGTTCTTTTCCGTGGTGTACGACCGCTCCCGACAGTCGGAGCAGGCCAGCGTGACTATAATCCTGGCTTCAGTTCTCTTCTTAGCCATGTCCTTACTCTACGATGCTGGTGACCACTCCTGATCCCACGGTCCTGCCGCCCTCACGTATGGCGAACCGCAGTCCGTTCTCCAGCACTATTGGCGAGATCAGCTTGATGGTCATTTCAATGTTGTCGCCCGGCATTACCATCTCAACGCCGCTGGGCAACTCTATCTCACCGGTAACGTCCGTAGTCCTTATGTAGAACTGAGGTTTGTAGCCGTTGAAGAAGGGGGTATGACGCCCGCCTTCTTCCTTGGTCAGCACGTAAACCTGGCCCAGCGCCGTTGTGTGCGGCGTTACACTGCCTGGTTTCGCCAGCACCTGGCCTCGCACCACGTCTTCCCTGTCCACACCGCGAAGCAGACACCCCACGGCGTCTCCGGGCTCGCCTTCATCCAGCAGCTTGTGGAACATCTCCACGCCGGTGACCACGGTCTTGCGGGTGTCTACAAGTCCCACTATCTCTATGTCGTCGCCGGGTTTCACCACACCGCGTTCCACGCGGCCGGTGACCACGGTGCCTCTACCCTTGATACCGAATACGTCTTCCACGGGCATCAGGAAAGGCAGGTCGCGCGGGCGATCCGGCACCGGAATATAGTCGTCTACAGCCTGCATCAGCTTCAGGATATCCTGCTCTGCTTCCTCGTCTCCTTCCAGAGCTTTCAAAGCGGAAACGCGCACTATTGGTATATCGTCTCCGGGGAAATCGTAGCGGGAGAGCAACTCCCTGACCTCCAACTCGACAAGCTCCAGAAGCTCCTCGTCGTCCATCATGTCGACCTTGTTCAAGGCGACGGCAATTCGGGGGACCTCCACCTGCCGGGCCAGTAGGATGTGTTCCCTGGTCTGCGGCATTGGGCCGTCCGGCGCGCTCACTACCAGGATGGCGCCGTCCATTTGGGCCGCGCCCGTGATCATGTTCTTGATGTAGTCGGCGTGTCCTGGACAGTCTACGTGAGCGTAGTGACGTGTCTCAGTTTCGTACTCAATGTGAGCTATAGCTATTGTCACGCCGCGCGCCTTCTCTTCAGGCGCGTTGTCTATGGAATCGAAGGCACGGTACGCCGTGCCGGTGTCGTGTTTAGCCAGCACCTGAGTGATAGCTGATGTCAACGTGGTCTTACCGTGGTCTACGTGACCTATGGTTCCCACGTTTACGTGCGGCTTTGTGCGCTGAAACTTCTGCTTTGCCATTTACCTTTCCTCCTGGTGGAGCCCACAATCGGATTCGAACCGATGACCTCGTTCTTACCAAGAACGTGCTCTGCCTACTGAGCTATGTGGGCTCTTTGCCCATTATAACTCTACTACTTTATGGTGGAGGGGGCAGGATTCGAACCTGCGAAGCCCTTCCGGGCGCCAGATTTACAGTCTGGTGGTATTAACCACTCACCCACCCCTCCTCAAGCGCCCCAGTTTAACATGCCACTAATACGGGCGCAAAGAAAATGGCAGGTTATAGCCCGAGAGGGGATTCGAACCCACCAACCTACCGATTACAAATCGGTTGCGCTACCATTGCGCCACTCGGGCACGTAGCTTCCTGCTCCTCACCCAACAGCGACTCAAGCCATCCCTGACTTGAGTCGCTGATAAGCAAACACTGCAAATCCGAGCACTCTCAGAATTAAAGTATATCTTCATGGCCAAGCGCCGTCAAGAAAAACGGGGCAGGGCAGGCGCACCTATTCCAAGGCCACCTCTACTGCCGCTGCTATCCACTCTTTAGGCGGCCTGCTAGCCGGGTCATCGTCTATCCAGTAGACGCGGCATTCCAAGTTGAATCCGGATTCCAGGATGTCCGGCTCCACGTCCATGCCTTCCACCCGCACCGTCGGAGAGCCCAGAAACTCCATCTCTTCCGCCTGCTGCTGTGAGGAGACTTTTATCAGTTCCACGTCTGTTTTCACGTGATATTCGGCAAGGACCTCTCTCACATCCGCCAGCGTCTGTTCCCAGTTGGGACAACCGTCTGAGTAGAGTAGAGATACATTCATTGCCACACCTCGTCAATATGCTGTAGTCCCATCTTCATCTAACACCATCTATTGGAACAAGGCAACATCCTCTTCCACTTTGAGGTCAGCCGTCTCCCGCATCTCCTCTGCATTTTGGCGCACTTTAGGCAACATATGGCGCACCGCCTGACCTAGGGTGGCCGCAGCAGTCAATTCAATTCCGCCGTCTTTTGCCTCGCTGGACTGTACCCAGGGCACAATAGCGCGGCGAAAGCCCAGCCGTTCCGCCTCGGCTAGCCGTCTTTCCAGATGTGGCACACCCCTCAACTCACCACCCAGGCCTATCTCGCCGATGGCCACCGTCCAAGGGTCGCACGGCACGTTCCGGAAGCTGGATATCAGCGCCAGGGCCACGCTCAGATCAACGGCCGGTTCCTTTACTCTAAGTCCACCCGGTATGTTCACTATGATGTCCTGGTTGCCAAACGGGATACCCAAACGTTTGCTAGTGGCCGCGGCAATGAGGAGCAGCCTTTGGAAGTCTACCCCGCTGGTTGTACGCCTTGGCTGTGGGAATACGGTGAGGTTGGTCAGCGCCTGCACCTCTACCAGCAGGGGCCTGCTTCCCTCCATGGTCACCGTTACGGTGGAACCGGGGACGTCCGTGCGCCTGCTGGAGAGGAAGAGCAGAGAGGGTTCCGTAACCTCTTCCAAGCCGAGTTGCCCCATTTGGAAAACACCTATCTCATTAGTGGGGCCAAACCTGTTCTTGGCCGCCCTCAGAATACGGTATATCCCCATGGTATCGCCTTCAAGGTTGAGTACCACGTCCACCATGTGTTCCAGAGTGCGAGGTCCAGCCACGGTGCCGTCCTTGGTGACGTGGCCGGCAAGCAGCACGGGTACGGAGCGTTCCTTAGCCCATTCCGTGATCAGCCGGGCGCATTCCCTTACCTGGGCCACGCTTCCCGCCGCGGACGCTAT
This sequence comes from Dehalococcoidia bacterium, assembly GCA_965116555.1. Classification (GTDB taxonomy): domain Bacteria; phylum Chloroflexota; class Dehalococcoidia; order Lucifugimonadales; family QGNO01; genus DAOUJH01. The sequence goes on from OZ220698.1 coordinate 162,198, forward strand.
CTCTCCCGTGGTCATTGTTTGGATGGAGTCCACCACTACAAGCAGCGGCCTCAGTGAGTCCATTTCCATAATGACCTTTTCCAGCTGGGTCTCCGATAGGAAATAGACACCCTTACCCGGCAGGTTGAGCCTCTGGGCACGCATGCGCACCTGATTGGATGACTCTTCTCCGGAAACGTACAAGACCTTGTGGCCTTCTTCTGCCAGCGCTGCGGAGGTCTGCAACAGAAGCGTTGATTTGCCTACGCCCGGCTCACCTGACATGAGCACCATAGCGCCAGGCACAAGCCCGCCTCCCAGGACGCGGTTGAACTCGTGGGACGACATTTGCAGCCGCTGCTCTAGGTCGAGCTTAATACTGGATAGCTCTTCGATCTGGGATGGGCCATTGGCGGCCCAGGAATGGCGCTTGTTTTGTTGCAGCAATGTCTCGGTCAGGGTGTTCCATTCGCCACACTGTGAGCAGCGGCCTTCCCATTTGGCCGATTGAGCGCCGCACCCCTCGCACACGAAGACTTTTCTTGGCTTGTTCCTGTTCAGCAGTCGCCCCCTTATCAGTTGGCGCATTGTAGCAGGGTGCGGCCCTTCTCGTAATAGGTGAACGGCAGGTCGTGCAGCTTAGGACAGGCGGATATTTGACCGACTTGGGATTGAGGGGATGCTAAGTCAGGGATTCTCGGCGCTGAGCTAAGAGTCTACCGTGCGTAAGCCGTCTATTCCACAGAGGGCGCCACGGGAGCGTCCACACGCAGGACTATTTCATCGTCCTGCACATCTATGTGAACGGTATCCCCGGGGCCAAATTTGCTGGCCAGGTACTCCTCGGAGAGTCTATCCTCTATTAGATCCTGGATTTTACGGCGCAGAGGGCGCGCCCCAAAGTTGGGGTCAAAGCCCGTCTCTGCAAGAAGCTCCTTGGTCTCTTGGCTGACTTCCATGGAAACGCCCTTCTCCAGAAGCTGCTTTCCAACGTCGCGGAGCATCAGTTCCACTATCTGGATGATGTGCTCCTTCTCCAGGGCGTGGAATACAACCGAGGCGTCGATTCGGTTGAGGAACTCAGGCCTGAAGAACCTCTTGACCTCATCCATGACCTTGTCCCTCATACGGTCGTAAGCCTGCTTGGCGTTCTGCTCCTCGCTCGCGCCTTTGGGGGAGAATCCCATCTGGCTGTCACGCCTGATCAGGTCGGAGCCTATATTGCTGGTCATGACGACTATGGTGTTGCGGAAGTCCACCTTCCGGCCCTTGGCATCGGTCAGATGTCCGTCATCGAACAGCTGAAGCAGGATGTTGAACACGTCTGGGTGCGCCTTCTCTATTTCGTCCAGAAGGATGGCGGAGTAGGACTTTCGGCGTACGGCCTCGGTCAACTGGCCTCCTTCATCGTAACCCACGTATCCCGGAGGAGCGCCCACCAGGCGCGCCACGCTATGGCGCTCCATGAACTCCGACATATCCAGCCTGATCATGGTGTCTTCGCCGCCAAACATGAAGTCGGCCAGCGCTCTTACCAGGTATGTCTTACCGACACCGGTAGGGCCCAGGAACAGGAAGGCGCCTATGGGCCGGCGCGGGTCTTTCATACCGGCGCGCGCTCTGCGCACCGCCTTTGCCACCGAGACGATGGCCTCGTCCTGTCCCACCACTTTCTTGTGCAGCGCCTCTTCCATCTGGAGCAGGCGCTGGCTCTCTTCCGTTGCCAGCCTAGTGACAGGTATGCCCGTCCACATACTGGCAACTTCCGCTACCTCTTCTGCGGTAACCACGGGCTCATTGCCTTCTTGCTGTGACTCTTCTTGCCAGCCCTTTTCCTTCTCCTCCAGCTTGGTGCGAAGCGTCTGCTCTCGCTGGTGCAGCTCCGCGGCGTATTCGTACTGCTGGTTGGCAAGGGCCTCGTCCTTGTCCTTGCGGACGCTCTCCAGCATCATGGTCATTTCCTTGATGCCGAGCGGCGGGGTGCTGAAGTTGATCCGAACGCGGGAGGCGGCTTCGTCTATGAGGTCTATCGCCTTGTCCGGCAGGAAGCGGTCTGAAATATACCGGGCGGAAAGGTGAGCCGCGGCTTCCAGGGCGTCCTCGGTTATGGTGAGGTGGTGGTGGTTCTCGTACCGCTCCTTCACACCTTTGAGGATCTCGACCGTTTCCTCTTCAGTGGGTTCCTCCACGCTCACCGGCTGGAAGCGCCTCTCCAACGCGGGGTCGCGCTCCACGTACTTACGGTAATCGTCCAGGGTGGTAGCGCCGATGCACTGCAGTTCTCCCCTGGCCAGCGACGGCTTCAGTATGTTGGCCGCGTCTACGGCTCCCTCAGCTGCGCCTGCGCCCACCATTGTGTGCATTTCATCTATGAAAAGGACGCAGTTTCCGGAGCTCTTTATCTCTTCTATGATCTTCTTGAGCCGCTCCTCGAACTCTCCGCGGTACTTGGTGCCGGCCACCAGCACGCCCATGTCAAGGGTAACTACGCGGCGTCTGTGAAGGCTTTCCGGGACATCTCCTTTGACAATCTGCTGCGCTAAGGCTTCCACTATGGCTGTCTTGCCCACGCCTGGCTCGCCAATCAGAACGGGGTTGTTCTTTGTGCGGCGGCTCAATATCTGCACCACACGCTGTATCTCTTTGTTGCGACCCACCACGGGGTCCAGCTTGTCTTGGCGGGCCATATTGGTCAGGTCTATGCCAAGCTGGTCAAGCGTGGGAGTGCGGCTGCTTGTGCGACCGCCCGATTGTGAGCCTTGCGTTACACTCTGACTGAGTATCCGGCTGGTCTCTGCGCGAACTTTGTCCAGGCTGACGCCCAGGCTCTCCAACACTCCGGCAGCCACGCCCTCTCCCTCACGCATCAGACCTATGAGCAGATGTTCAGTGCCTATGTAGTGGTGGTTAAGACGGCGGGCCTCATCCACGGCAAGCTCTATCACCTTCTTGGCCCTGGGAGTAAGACCGATCTCTCCGCTGGCGGATCGCTCGCCGCGGCCAATGATGAACTCCACGGCGGAACGCACCTTGCTGAGCTCAACTGAAAGGTTAGAAAGCACGCGGGCCGCTACCCCGTCGGTCTCCCTGACCAGCCCGAGCAAGATGTGCTCGGTGCCGATGTAGTTATGATTGAATCGCTGGGCCTCTTCCTGGGCCAGCGAGAGGACTCGTCTCGCTCGTTCTGAGAATTTTTCGAATCTACTTGCCATTAGATAGCTCCATAGTCAGGGATGAGTACGGATAGTGCTATTCACCGGAGGACCAAGTATCTACTCCGTCCCACTCTTCTTCTACCTGCTTCAAGCTGAGCCCCAGTCTGCGCCGTTCAGGCTCCATCTTGATTATCTTCAGGGTAACCTGGTCACCCTCGCTGATTACCTCCCTTGGGTGTCTTATCATTCTGTCGGATAGCTCCGAAATATGGATCAGTCCTTCTATATTACCTTCTATTCGAGCAAATGCGCCAAAGTTAGTCAAGCTTGTGACAACTCCCTGCACAAGCTGACCGGTCTCGTAGTTCTGAGTCATGGCCTGCCACGGTTCAGGCATCAGCCTGCGTAGGCTCAGGGCTATTTTCCTAGTCTCCTGGTCTACCTTGAGTACGTAGACCTCTATCTGACTACCTACTGTTACGATGTCCGAGGGCGATTGGACTTGTTCCCAGGACATCTCCGATATGTGCACCAAGCCATCGGCGCCTCCAAGGTCCACGAAAGCGCCGAAATCGGATACTCCGGAGACCACGCCCGTTCTTACTTCACCCTCCTGCAACTCTTGAAGCAACCGGTCTTTCTCCAGGTCGCGCTGTTGCTGCAGGGCTTGTTTCTCAGATAGCACAACCCGGTTGCGCCTGCGGTTCAACTCCAATAGCTGAAGGGCTATTGTTTCGCCTACGCGTTTTGCCAGCGCCTCTTCCTGGTCTACGTCCGTTCCTCTGGCAACCGGCGCAAGCTGAGATAGAGGGACGAAACCCTGTACGCCCTCCACGTCCACAACCGCGCCCCCCTTGTTGAATCCCCGTATTGTTCCTTTCATAGTGGAGCCGGCGTCCAGATGGTCCTGCAGCACCTTCCATCCCCTCTCGCCCCGGGCTCTATCCATGGAAAGGATTGCCTGGCCTTCCTCGCTATCGGGGCGCAGGACGTAGGCATAGACCTCATCACCAACCTTGAAGCTGCCGGACTCCTCCTCCGATAGCGACTTCATCTCACGGACGGGGATGAATCCTTCCGACTTGTGACCTATGTTAATAAGGAGGCCGTCCTGGCTAACATACATCACCTCTCCCGTGACCAAGTCGCCGCGGCGCAACTCTTTGAACCAGGAAGACTCTTCTAGCAGTTGCCCCATATCCGGTTGCTTGGGTTGGGAAGCTTGTTCAACAGAGAAGGACAATTTCACACCATTTTCAACGAAAAAAGTTGCTTGGCTAGGCTTACATTATAATCAGACGCTTTCCTAGCTGTAAAGGGAACTAGCCTTGTATGGCCAGATTCCCCAGCAATGACGCATCAACTGTACCAGATATGGGCTTTCCATGAAAAGCGGAAGGTGCGTGGAATCGTCGGCGGTGAGCCGTCTGAAGATGGCCGCAAAAAAACAAGCCCTCTGGCGATGGCTTATTTTCCCGTGCCCTTGCAAGCAGAGTATCGTCAGCGCTGGGGCGTTTCACTTCCGTGTTCGGGATGGGAACGGGTGGTTCCACCCCGCTCTAACCACCAGAGAGCAGTGTATAGGATAGCAACTCTCTCTGAAAGGCGCAATACAATCCGTAGAAGAACCTAAAGAACCCACTAGACATGGTCAACATATCTCCTTATACTGGGGTCAGTTTTGGTGGGGTGGTTTGAAACACAAGGAGGTGATGCCGATGAGTAGTACCTTATGCAGCAGCTCATTAACCCATCTGGAGACCACTCCAGACTGAGGTAAGAAGAGGGCCCGGATTTCCGGGCCCTCTTCTTTTTCTCCCGTTGCACGGCTCTGCGTCTCTTGCAGAGTAGATATATACTCTACCCGTAAAGACTCCTAAGGAGGACGCAGTTGCCCTACGAATTTGAAAGGTTCCTAACCGTACGCAGCGCTTCGGCGCCCGCTTTCTCTGCCGACGGCCAACGTGTGGTTTTTCTCTGGGACGTCACCGGTGTGCCTCAGCTCTGGGCCGTGGATATCGATGGAGGCTGGCCTGACCAGCTTACCGTCTACTCGGAAAGGGTGATGAACCTGTTCAACTCCCCGGTTTCAGACCAGACGGTCTTTGGCATGGACTCGGGAGGCGACGAACGCCAGCAGCTATACCTGCTCTCAGGCAACGGAGAGTCCATCAAGGCGCTGACCGCCAATCCCCAGGCGATTCATACTCCGGGGGGCTGGACGCCGGACGGCACATCGTTCGTCTACGCCTCCAACCGCCGGCACCCTGCTCTGTTCGACATCTACGTGAATCGTTTGTCCAAGGGCGAAGTCCAGATGGTTCTGCAGCACGACGGCACCAACTTGGCGGGCGCCGTATCGCCGGACGGTAGTTCGATGCTCATCAACCGCACCGTGATAAACCACTACAACGAGCTTTACGTATTGCCCTTGGACGCGGCGAGAGCAAGGCCTCGCCTTGTGACCAAGGGCGAGGATCGTAGTACGTACTCCTCGCCGGTATGGTCCTCCGATGGCAAAGCGGTCTATCTGCTGACGGACCAGGACGGGGAATGGAAGAGTTTAGTCCGGCTTGACCTGGATACAAGAGAGCTCACCTACCTCCATTCTGAAGAGTGGGACGTGGAGCTCATGGCCTACACACCAAAGACGGAGCGCATTGCTTTCTCCGTCAATGCAGACGGATATTCGGAAGCCACCGTACTCTCCTTGGAAGACGGCAGTTCGGTGCAGGTCACGGGCCTGCCCAAGGGACAGATTCTGGACATGACCTGGTCGCCCAACGGGGCTGACCTCGCTGTTACAGCCGTTGGCGCCACCGTCAACTCCGACGTCTGGTTGGTGAACGGACAGACGGCGCAGGCCCGCCGGCTGACGCACAGTCCCAGGGCGGGCATAGCTCCCGAAACGCTCACCGAGCCTACCCTCGTCCACTACCCAACCTTCGATGGTCGGGACATACCGGCGTTCTTCTACCTGCCGTCCAACGCCGCTAAAGATGGGAACCTACCCGTTGTCGTCTTTGTCCATGGCGGGCCGGAGAGCCAGTCCAGACCGGTCTACAATCCCGTGGTGCAGTACCTGGCCTACAGAGGATACGGCGTGCTTGTGCCCAACGTGAGAGGGAGCACGGGTTACGGCAGGACTTACGAGCATCTGGATGACGTGGAGAAGCGGATGGATTCGGTGAACGACTTAAACCACGCCGCTAAATGGCTTGTTGATTCAGGTTACTCCAAGCCTAGTCGCATAGCGGTGATGGGCGGCAGCTACGGTGGCTTCATGACCCTGGCCGCTATCACGGCCTATCCCGATTCGTGGGGAGCCGCCGCTGAGTTGTACGGCATAGCCAACTTCCAGACCTTCCTGGCCAATACTGGCCCATGGAGGCGCGTGCATCGCGCCGCGGAATACGGCGATCCTGAGAAGGACAGCGATCTGCTCAAGCGCATTTCACCCATACACTACGTGGACAGGATCAAGGCGCCGCTGATAGTGATTCACGGCGCCAACGACCCGCGCGTCCCGATCAGTGAAACGGAGCAGATGGTGGAGGCAATACAGCAGAGGGACGGCTCCGTGGAGTACCTGCGCTTTGAGGATGAAGGACACGGCATCGTCAAGCAGCACAACCGCATAAAGACCTATACGGCAATAGCTGACTTTCTGGACAGGCACTTGGCGAACGCCGGGTAGCTATCTGAAGATATCGCGGTCGGGAGGGCGTATCAGCTCTTTGACCCCGCTCGTGGAAGCGGCGTACTCGTAGCCCCGTACTATCGCGGCTGGCACCATGTCCACCTTCCCCATGACCAGCTCCGCCGCCGCCGCCAGCTCGTCGACCACGGCCATAGCGGTTACTTGGAGATCGTACCCGTAGGGATCCGTGGAGCCTCTGTAGTCTCGCAGCGGCTCTATACCCGCCGACCCAATGGCTACGTTGGTAATGCCGTCCCGCCAGGGTCTGCCCCAGGAGTCCGTGATCACCACCGCCACGTCAATGCCGGTAATCTCCTTGACCTCGCCCGCTATCCGCGCCGCCGAGGCATCGGAGTCTTTGGGCAGCAGGGCCACTATGCTTTCTCCAGGTATGTTGGAGGCGTCCACGCCCCCGTTAACACAGTAGAACCCGTGAACGGTCTCCGTAATGAGGACGCCTCTGTCCATGCGGGAGACGCGGCGACTCTCCATCAAGGCAACCTCTATCAGCCGGGCATCCCTGCCATACTCATCGGCCCACTGTTGGGCAAGGTGCGAGGGTGTGATGGTATCCAGGTCCACCAGCATGCCTTCCGCCTTGGAAATCACCTTTTGCGTGATTACCAGCACGTCCCCTTGCTCTAGGGATGTTTTCTGACCCTTGGCCGCCTCCACTATCAGGTATGCAAGCTCCATTCCCGGCGTGATCTCGGGCAAGCCCTCTATTCCAATAACGCGAAGCTCTCTAGCCACTTTGCTACCTCATTGATGCAGTATCAGCCAATTATATAGCTCCATCACGTGTTATACTCAGACTGCAATGGCCGACCGTAAAGGGCAAGACCGCATCCTGCTTGAGGGGCTTACCTTCTACGGTTTTCACGGGGTTAGACCGGAGGAACGGAGCCTGGGCCAGCAGTTCCTGGTGGACTTGAGCGTCTACCTTGACCTCAGCAAGCCCGGCGATTCCGACCGTCTAAGCGACACCATCAGCTACACCGACTTGTACCAGACGGTGAGAACCGTTGTCCAGGATGAGACGTATAACCTGTTAGAGGCGGTAGCGCAAACGATTGCCACGAGGGTTCTAGCCTCCTTCCCGGTAGAGGCAGTCTGGACGCGGGTAACAAAGCTATCGCCTCCCATAGCCGGAGTTACTTCCAAGGGCGCCTCAGTGGAGATATACCGAGCCAAGAGCTAGCATGCGCTTTCTTTCGCTTCTCTTTTCACCAGGGTTTCTGCTGGCCGCTCTTTGCCTGCTTCTTCTCGTCGGCTGCACTTCTCCCACAGTCACGTCGACGCCAACCGCTGCCCCCACTGTGGTGAACCTCTCGCTGCGCACCGTCCTTGCCTCCTCCGACCTATCGGTTGGCAGCAACCGCGTGATTTTCGCGCTTATCGATGCGAACAACGCGCCGGTAAGAGCAAACTCGGCGACGCTGTCTCTGGCTCGCGAGCAGGATGCGAGAATCGTCCAAAAGGGCGAAGTAGAGGCCGGCTGGATCTCGTGGCCGGCCGGGCCGGGAGGGGTGTTCGCGGCGCAGATAGAGTTCGACCAGGACGGCCTCTGGCTGGCGGAGGTCTCACCTAACGACGGCGCCGCGGAAGGCGAGCTGGCGCGCCTGGTTATGCGTGTATCGGAGGAGAGCAGCACGCCCGCCCTGGGTTCCCCGGCTCCGGCCAGCCTGAACCGTACTGCTTCCAATGTCGCCTCCTTGGAGGAGCTTACCTCGGACATTGAGCCTGACCCGGAGCTTTACTCCATGACAATTGCCGAGGCTCTGCAGGCTGGCAAGCCCCTCGTCGTTGCTTTTGCCACTCCCGCCTTCTGCACCTCTGCTACCTGCGGCCCCCAGTTGGACGTGGTCAAAGAGTTGAAGGATGGCTATCCGGAGCAGGCCAACTTCATCCACGTGGAGGTCTTCGACAACCCCCATGAGATGCGGGAGGACTTTACGAAGGGCGTGGTCTCACCCATCTTCGAGGAATGGGGGCTGCCCAGCGAGCCGTGGGTCTTCGTGATCGATGCCCAAGGGCGGGTGTCCGCCAAGTTGGAAGGCTTTGCTTCTTTCGAGGAGTTGGAGCAGGCGCTGCAACGGGTCATCTAGGCGTCCTCTATAAATGCCGCTATCAGGGTGTCGCCGTCCTTCCTGAAGCTTACCCTCACCGGTTCCGCCAGCATCATGTGCTCCCTAAAATGCGAGGTCGTGAAGCCTATGAATCCCTCCGTGGTGAAGGTGAACACCGTGCCCTCCTCGTCCTCTAGGGTGAACCGCTCCACCTCCACCGCGGACCGTGGCTCAACGCCGGTAACCAGGCCCTCCACTTCGGAAAGCTTGTCTCCGCAGCTCAGTGAAAAGAGCAGCGCCATCGCCAGTATGAAGAACACCTTGGTGGTCAAATACCGTTGTTTCTTCCTCACGGGGGAACGCACAATTTCCATGGACTAGGCTATGGTACATTATGGCACGTTAAATCCGACTCAAGGAGTTCGACCAGTTGACAGAACGCCCCCAGACCACCGATTCCGGCCCCGTTCGCGAATCCGCGCGCATAACCAGCCTGGACCTTATACGCGGGGTTGCGGTGCTGGGCATACTGTTGATGAACGCTGTCGACTTCAAGTTTGGCGGCGGGCCTTACGCCAACCTCAGCGCGGGCGGCTCGGAGACGTGGCTGGACTGGGCAGTAGGCGTCTTCGGCGAAATCTTCGTCGACCAGAAGTTCATGGGGTTGTTTTCCCTGCTGTTCGGCGCGGGGATGATTCTGTTCATAGACCGCGCCAGCGGCAAGGGAAAGCGAGCGGTCCTGCTGAACCTGTGGCGAAACGGGCTGTTGCTGCTGACCGGGATCCTCCACCTCCTCTTGTGGAACGGCGACGTGCTCATGGTCTACGCTGTATCATCGGTTTTCCTGCTGGCCCTGCGAAAGCTGCCCAACCGGGCGCTCATCTCCACTGGCGTCGCCGTGTTCACGCTGTCCGCCGCACTTGGATTGCTGGCGCAGTACATGGCCAACACGACCAGCACGTCGCTTGCCGGTCTCTGGACGCCGGGCGAGATTTCGAACGAAGAGCTGATAGGACTTCCTGTCCTCTTCGGCTATTTCCTGCGGGCGCTGGGGATGATTCTCATCGGCGCGGGCCTGTACCGCATGGGCTTTATGAACGGCGACCTGCCCGCCAGGACATATCGACTCACCGCAATGGCCGGGCTTGCCGTCGGTTTGCCTCTTGCAGCAGCCGGGGTACTGGTCACTGCACTGAACGATTACTCTCGCGAGGTCGCCTTTATCGGACAGATTCCCAATACGATAGGCACCATTCCCGCATCGCTGGGGTACATGAGCCTGATCATCCTCTGGAACAACCGCGCCGACAACCGGCTCAAGCGGCGTCTGCGCGCGGTGGGGAGGATGGCGCTGACCAACTACCTGTCGCAGACGGTGCTGGGCGTGCTTGTCCTGACAACCCTGCTGGGCGATGCCGACTTCGTGAACCGGAGCGCTGTCTTGGCGTTCGTGTTTGCGGTGTGGGCGCTGCAGGTGTGGTGGTCGCAGGCGTGGCTGAGCCGGTTCCTCTTCGGGCCCGCGGAGTGGCTCTGGCGAGTCGGTACGTATCGAAGCGGGCAGCCGCTTCGCCGCCCCGCGTAGGGCGTCGCGCTCCGCCCTTCTCCCCGGGTAAGCGGGCAGGCTAGCAACGGACGGAGATTGCGGGTAGCTGCCCTGATTCGTTGTGGTAGAAGATTCTTCGCTGCGCTCAGAATGACCCTTCGGCTAGGCTCAGGGTAAACTCCCCCCCCCCGCCCCTGGATTCCCGCATCCGCGAGTATGGCGGTGTGGGGCAGGCTGGAGTCGGGAATGACGGTGTAAGGGCGGGAGGCTTGGATTCTTCGCTTCGCTCAGAATGACGGTTGGGGGGTCAGGATGAGCGGGAACGGTTAGCCATGACCCCGCCTCGCCCGTGGGTTCCCGACTTCTCGGGAACGACGGATTATGCGGGAATGATGGGTGTGTTTGGGAGCCAAGTCTGCTTTCGCTGGTGGCGGCGGCGGTAGTATGATGTGCAACCAAGCAATCTCTCACACTGTTGTCGCAAGGGAGTGTTGGAGGGTTCGATGACAGTTAAGAAGAAGCCAAGGACTATCCGGGACCTCCGCAAGAGCGGATACCAGGTCTTGCCAATCAGGGAGGAGCTGCGGCGAAACCTGGTGAAGAGGCTGCGCGACAAAGAACCTCTTTTCCCCAAGATAGTGGGCTTCCAGGACACGGTGGTGCCCCAGATACAGAACGCCATACTGGCGGGCCAGGACATTGTCCTGCTGGGCGAGCGCGGCCAGGCCAAGTCGCGCATCATCCGCTCCCTGACGACTCTGCTGGACGACGAGATACCGGTCATAGCGGGGTGCGAGATCAACGACAACCCGTTTGCCCCCGTGTGCCGCGCCTGCCGCGACAAGCGCCACGAGATGGGAGACGACGTCGAGATATCGTGGCTGCAGAGGGACGACCGCTATGGAGAAAAGCTGGCCACGCCGGACATTTCCATAGCCGACCTCATCGGTGAAGCGGACCCCATCCGCGTGGCCGAGGGCCGCTATCTATCGGACGAGCTTACCATCCACTACGGGCTTATTCCCCGCACCAACCGGGGGATATTCTCCATCAACGAGCTTCCGGACCTGGCGGAGCGCATACAGGTCGGCCTGTTCAACCTGATGGAGGAACGGGACATACAGATCAAGGGGTATCGCATCCGGCTGCCGCTGGACATTTACATAGTGGCCACCGCCAATCCGGAGGACTACACCAACCGCGGCCGCATCATTACGCCTCTCAAAGACCGCTACGGCTCGCACATCCGCACCCACTATCCGCGAGCCATAGAAGAGGAGATAGACATAGTGGAGCAGGAGCGGGCAAACCTCGGAGAGATAGAGGAGATGGTCACCGTTCCGCAGTACATGAAGGAGATCATCACGGAGGTCACCGCTCTGGCCAGACGCAGCCCGGACATCGACCAGCGCTCCGGGGTCAGCGTGCGCGTCTCCATAGCCAACTTCGAGACGGCTATGAGCAACTCGGCGCGGCGCGCCTTGCTGAACGGCGAAAAGTCGGCTGCTCCCCGCATCAGCGACCTCAGCTTCATCCTTCCCTCTTCCAGCGGCAAGATAGAGCTGGAGACGGTGGAGGAGGGAAGGGAGCCTCGCATCGTGGAAGACCTTGTCAAGAAGGCCGTGCTCAACGTGTTCAGCCGCTACTTCAACGTGAGGGACCTGGAGCTGCTGATCATCAGGTTCGATGAGGGGGCGGTCATGGAAACGGGCAGCGAGATCCCGTCCAAGGAGTACGCCAAGGCCAGGAGAAGGCTGGACGGCCTCAGCGATGCGTTGCAACGGTTGGAATCGGACGGGTCGCCTGAGCTGGTCGCGTCCGGTACGGAGTTCATACTGGAAGGACTGCATCTGAACCGCAGGCTCAACCGCGACAGAGTGGAGGGACGGTTCCGCTACCGGGCATAGGGTAGACGGAAGTTCTCCGCATCGTGTTAAGGCGGCAGAGTTCGGCAACCATCTGCTAATATGTCGCCCGTGTAGTCCATATCAAAGGAGGCAGCATGACAGACTCCCTTCCACAGCTGAAAGACGGCGCGCAGACCGTCTTCTTCAAATCCGGCGGCGAGTGGTGTTTCTTCCGCACCCCGTCGTCTTACACCACGTCCGGCCCGCCCTTGCCCTGCGTCATCCAGTGCCACGGCAACAGCGGCTATGTCCGCGACGGTGAGTACGCCATATCCACTTCCGACACCCTGGACGACCAGGGGAACAGCATCTTCATCAGGACGCTGGTCGACGCGGGAATCGCCGTGGCTGGTTCGCATGCCAGGGGCAGCGCCTGGGGCAGACCCGACGCGGCGGCCGCTTACGCCGCACTGTTCAACTCGCTGATCGAGGATGCTAACGTCGATCCGGAGCGTATGGGGATGCTTGGCGGCGGCCTGGGGGGCTCCGCCCTGTGGAGCGCCGTCACCGGCCCGCTCCTGGGCAAGGTCCGCGCCGCCGCATTGCAGCAGGCCACGCTCAATTTCGACAGCGTCATCCGAGCGCACAAGTTCAAGGGAGACCTGCTGGAGGCCTGGGGTATCCCCAGAGAGGCGGACGATGACTTGGCCGTGGCCTCACTTGCCGGCAATGATCCCGTGACCAGGACCCGCATGCTGATATTGGAGCGGGGAGAGGCGGCGGCGTCCCTCCTCCCGGAGGTGGGGTTCTTCCACGGCGACGAGGATGAAAACATGCTCTTCGAGGGCAACCCTGTAGCGCTGGCCGCTGTTCTGGAAACATGCGGAGCCAGGCATACTTTCTACACCTACAAGGGCGTGGGTCACGCCACTTACGCCATGGGCAAACCCGTTGCCGAAGACATCAAAGAGTTCTTCAGCAAAGCCTTTGGCATAGCATAGGGGGAGGGAATTGATGAACCAGCGCGATTTCATTGGATACGGCGCCAGCAGAGGTTTTGATAGTAAGGAGGCCTAGGTTGCGAAGCTACTGCGAAATCCTAAGAGTCACTATACCTGATAGAGATGCTGGCCTACCTGTTCATCTTAAACTTCAACAGGTATACGATGACCCACCTGACACTCCAGGCTCTTACTACTGCCTTTCTTGGCGGACGCCTTGGCCTAGCGGATTAGCTAACAGGCGTATTTATCACACTCGCCAAGATGGATTCTGGAGAATCCCAGTCTCGGTTGCTCTTGACCTATTGGATCGAGCTGAACTGCATGGAATGCTTGATGAACAGTACGACGACCCGCTAGTACGGTTCGGTACGCCTGATATCGTAATCATCGACTCGCGAAACTTGGATCGAAAGGCATACGAAGCGGAAAGACAGTCCATCATCCATGACAGTTTGGATCATGATTGGGGCGCAGCCCCTGTATTCGTAATCGTCGGTTTTGCCGAATGGCGCAAGATTATGATAGTTGATGCCGAGCGGGCAATATGTACCTTCCGATCAACTACAACAGATGACTCTTATCCGTCACAAATGAAACTCACTGGCGGCCTGACACCTCCGTGGCAATTGGATAGGTCAATGCAGGATGCCAGCAGCGCAATGATGCGGAGATTCCGGCAGACTCTGCTAGAACTCTGACGTAAGCTGAGTTGGGGTATAGTGTCTTCGAAAGTAAGCTCTGTGGATGCGCTGGTACGGGTAATATAAACTCACCCGTGATAACTATAGGCTTATTCAACGAAAGAAGGGAGAATCTATGGTCACCGAACGCGATTTCATTGGATACGGCCCAAACCCGCCCCAAGTAGAGTGGCCCAACGGAGCACGCATCGCGGTTTCAGTAGTGGTCAACTACGAGGAAGGCGCGGAATACTCGATTTTGGACGGCGACTCACAGAGCGAAAGCATGGGGGAGGTGCCGTCGCCGGTTACTCCGGGAGAGCGCGACCTGGCCAACGAGTCCTTCTATGAATATGGAAGCAGGGCAGGGGTCTGGCGCATTCTCCGTATTTTCGACCAGGTCAACCTGAAGAGCACGTTCTACGTGTGCGCCCTGGCCCTGGAACGCAACCCAGAGGTGGGCCCCGCCATCGTGGAAGGCGGACACGAGGTGATGGGGCACGGCTACCGTTGGGAGGAGTACTTTAATATGGACCGTGACGCGGAACGCGAAGCCATCCGCAAAGCGGTGGCCTCCATCACCAGGACAACCGGTGAACGGCCCCTGGGTTGGTATACCCGCTACGGCCCCAGCGTCAACACAAGGGACCTGGTCGTGGAGGAAGGCGGCTTCCTGTACGACTGCAACTCGTATGCGGACGATCTGCCCTTCTACACCAGCGTCGACGGCAAGCCGTGGCTGGTCGTGCCCTACTCGCTGGAGGTGAACGACGTCAAGTACTGGCGGGGAGGCATGGCCAATCCCAACGATTTCTACGATGCCATGCGCAACACCTTTGATTTCCTCTACGAAGAAGGGGCAACGCACCCCAAGATGATGTCCATAGGGTTGCACTGCCGCATAGTGGGAAAGCCGGCGCGGGCCGCCGTTCTCAAGCGGTTCCTGGAGTACGCTACTTCACTGCCTGACGTCTGGTTTGCCCGCAGGATAGACATTGCTCGCTGGTGGCTGGATAAATATCCACCCCAGTCGTAGACGGGTATTGTGAGGGCGGTTCACGAACCGCCCCTACGGGAGTGAGCGGGAAAAGCGTCCGCATCGCCATTAAACAGGAGGAGCTATGGTCACGGAACGCGATTTCATTGGATACGGCCCAAATCCGCCTAGAGTGGAGTGGCCCAACGGGGCCCGAATCGCGGTTTCCGTGGTGGTCAACTACGAAGAGGGCTCCGAGTACTCCGTGCTGGACGGAGACCCCCAAGGAGAACTGCCGTCCCTGGTCGAGCCCGGCCAGCGCGACCTCTATATGGAGTCTACCCATGAATACGGAAGCCGGGCCGGAGTATGGCGCGTCTTCGATATTCTGCAGGAGTACAACGTCAGAGCCACCTTCTTCGGCTGCGCGCTGGCGTTGGAACGCAACCCCTACGTTGGTCCGGAAATCATCAAGCGGGGCCACGATTTGGTGGGGCACGGCTACCGGTGGGAGACGTACTACCAGATGGACCGCGATACTGAAAGGGAGCTCATTCACAAGGCGGTGGAGTCGTTCATCAAGACCACCGGCCAGCGCCCTTTGGGCTGGTACACGCGTGCAACCCCCAGCCTGAACACCCGCGAGCTGTTGATTGAAGAGGGAGGCTTCCTCTACGACTGCAACTCCTACGCGGACGACCTGCCTTTCTATACCAACGTCAACGGGAGGAAATGGCTGGTCGTGCCCTATACGCTGGAGGTGAACGATTTCCAGTTCTTCCAGGGACTCATCGCCCGTCCCAGCGACTTCTACGAGATAATGCGCAGCGCCTTTGACAGGCTCTACGAGGAAGGGGCAACACATCCCAAGATGATGTCCATAGGCCTTCACTGCCGCATGGTGGGCCGCCCCGCCCGCGCCGTGGCCTTGCAGCGGTTCCTTGAATACGCCGCGTCTAAACCGGACGTCTGGTTTGCAGGCCGTACGGACATAGCCAAGTGGTGGTTGGAAAGATACCCTTGAAGGGGGTGGCCGTAAGGGTGGCCTTGCTCGCCTGCCCGTCTCACCCCCATCTCAATCTTCCCCCATTCAAGGGGGAAGAGGTTTGTAAAACTACCCGCCGCTTAGGGGTTTCGCCAAAGCCCATCCTTTCTAGGAAGTTTCGGATATAATGCCTCTGCTACACAACGTCATCAAGGAGGGCTCTCATGACGATGACCATAGTTGGCTACGACCCCGTAACGGGTCAGTTTGGAGGAGCCGTTGCCACCAAGAACCCCGCCGTAGGCTCGCGCGTGCTGCGCGGCATGGGCGAAGTGGGCATGGTCGGCTTCAGCTCAAACGAGACCCAGCGCCGCCGCGGCATAGCCTTGCTTCAGCTGGGCTTACCCGCCCCCGTTGCCTTGGAAGCGCTGATCAAGGTCAGCAAAGGGCAGGGCCAGTACAGCCTGATTGACCGGACCGGCGTCTCCGCCGCCTACTCCTCTCCCTCTCTGGCTCCCTGGCATGGCAGCCGCTCCGGTAAGCACTACGCTTGCGGCGCCAACACCATGGTCGGGCCGGCGGTGGTGCAGGCGCTGGGAGATACCTTTGAACAGACGGAGAACAGCGGACTGCGCCTGGAAGAGCGACTCCTCATGTGCCTGGAGGCGGCTCAGGCCACCGGCGGCGACAACAGGGGCAGGCAGTCCGCCGCCATCCAAGTCCACTGGAAGCGCATAGACGCAAACCCCTACCTGGACATTCGAATAGATGACCATCCCAACCCAATTCCGGAGCTGAAAGCCGTGACCAAGATTTACCGGCAGGCCTATCCGGAGTACTCCTCTCAGACCTGGCCTGAGCTGGACGCCGGCGGTCATCCCATACTCTATCCGGGAAGCTGGTAGCACGTTGACATAGCCGCATATGTCATTTAAATTGCTCTGTTGGCACCGGGAGGCGGCTGACCGTTGCCACACCCTGGATGGCATCCCTTCTGAAGGAGCGTGAACCGTGCCTGTTGACAAAGAAATTTCCACTAGTGTTATCAATTCTCTGAGGTGGCGCAACATAGGCCCGCCCCGCGGTGGACGCGTGGTTGCCGTAGCCGGACATCCCACACAGGACATGGTCTTCTACTTCGGCGCTTGTACCGGCGGCGTCTGGAAGACCAGCGACGGCGGCACGTACTGGGAAAACGTCTCGGACGGCTTCTTCAAGACCTCCGCCGTCGGCGCAATCGCCGTCGCTGAGTCGGACCCCAACGTCATCTACGCCGGGATGGGCGAGGCGTGCATCAGGGGTAACGTCTCTTACGGAGACGGCGTCTACAAGTCCACGGACGGCGGCGCTACATGGGCCAACGTGGGACTGCAAGATACCCGCCACATAGCCCGCGTCCGTGTCCACCCCAAGAACCCTGACCTTGTATACGTAGCCGCACTGGGCCATGCCTTTGGCCCCAACGAGGAACGCGGCGTCTTCCGCTCCTCCGACGGCGGCAAGAACTGGGAGCGCGTGCTGTTTCGCAGTGAGAATACCGGCGCTATAGACCTCACTTTCGACCCGACCAACCCGCGCATACTGTTCGCAGCCATGTGGCAGGCGCACCGCACCCCGTGGAGCCTGAACAGCGGCGGGCCGGAGAGCGGCATCTTCCGTTCCACGGACGGCGGGGACACCTGGCAGGAGCTCAGCGGCAGGCCGGGGCTGCCCCAGGGGATCAAGGGGCGCATCGGAATCACCGCCTCCGGCGCACGCGCCGGCCGTATTTGGACCACCATCGAGGCGGAACCGCCCGGTGTGTTCCTCTCCGACGACAACGGCGATACCTGGCAACTGGTGAGCGATAGCCTGGATGTCCAGGCCCGTCCCTGGTACTACCAGCACATCTTCGCCGACCCGCAAGACGCCGAAACGGTTTGGATACTCAACTCCTCCGTTTGGAAGTCCACCGACGGCGGCCGCACCTACAACCAGGTGAACACGCCGCACGGCGACAACCACGACCTCTGGATAGACCCTCGGAATCCCCAGCGGATGGTCGAGGGAAACGACGGCGGGGCCACGGTCACCTTCAACGGCGGCGACACCTGGTCGACCATCTACAATCAGCCCACCGCCCAGTTCTACCACGTGGACACGGACAACCGGTTCCCCTATCGCGTCTACGGCACCCAGCAGGACAACTCCGCGATAAGCGTGCCATCCCGCACCCACAAGGGCGTCATCCCCTGGGGCGATTGCTACACCGTCGGCAGCTCCGAAAGCGGTTACATCGCTGTCCACCCGGACGACCCGGACATCGTCTTCTCCGGCGCGATAGGCAGCTCTCCCGGCGGCGGGGGCAACATGCTCCGCTACGACCACCGCACGGGGCAGGTGCGTATCGTGACTGTTTGGCCGGAGTTCTATACGGGCTGGGGCGCAAAGGACATGAAGTACCGCTTCCAATGGACGTACCCCATCAAGTTTTCTCCCCACGACTCCAACGTCCTCTACGCGACCGGCAATTTGGTGTTCCGATCCACCGACCAAGGCGATAGCTGGGAACCCATAAGCCCCGACCTGACCCGCAACGATCCCTCCACCCTGGAGCCCTCCGGCGGCCCCATCACCAGGGACACCTCCGGCGCTGAGACCTACGCCACCATCTTCGCTTTCGCGGAGTCGCCGGTGGAGAAGGGCCTGTTCTGGGCCGGATCGGACGACGGACTGGTTCATATATCCCGCGACGGAGGCGAGAACTGGCGGGACGTCACGCCCAAAGACCTTGGCGAGTGGACACTGGTCAGCATGATAGAACCCTCTCCCCACGACCCCGCGGTGGCCTACCTGGCCGCTACGCGTTACAAGATGGACGACCCCAGCCCGATGCTGTTGAAGACCGCGGACTACGGATCGACCTGGACGTCCATAGCGGACGGCATCCGCGAGGGCGATTATCTGCGCTGCGTGCGAGAAGACCCGGTCAATCCGGGACTTCTTTACGCGGGCAGCGAGACCGGCGCTTACGTATCGTTCGACTCCGGAGCGGCCTGGCAGCCCCTTCAGTCGAACCTGCCCGCCGTCCCTGTCTACGACCTTGTCGTGAAGGAGGACGACCTGGTGGCCGCCACTCACGGTCGCTCCTTCTGGATACTGGACGACGTTACCCGCCTGCGCCAGATAAACCAGGATATAGAGGACAAGAGAGCGTATCTCTTCAAGCCCCGCGATACGTATCGTCCCGCGGCGCCCTTTGGAGCCAGGCGCGGTTCGGCGGGTAAGAACTACATGCTCTCCCTGGGCGCTCCCATAGCCTACTACGAGACCAAGGACGAGATGGGGAACGTTGTTCAGAAACTGCTCGACGCCGGTGAGAACCCGCCTTTTGGCGTCATCGTGACCTACTATCTGAAAGACGCTCCGGAGAGTGAAGCGACCCTGACCTTCCGCGACTCCAACAGTGGTCTGATCAAGACATTCTCCAGCTTGAGGCCTGCGGAGCCGTCCCCGTATCAGCCGGAAGACCCCCGTCTGCCTGCCAACGCGGGCGGCAACTCCTTTGTCTGGGACATGCGCTATCCGTACGCTCGCAAGGTTCCCGACGACAAGGCGCTGGACCCCGTGACCACCGGCCCCCTGGCTACTCCTGGGACGTACTCGGTTACCCTCACCGTGGACGGCGAGTCCCAAACTCAGAGCTTCCAGCTGCTCAAAGACCCTCGCGTAGCCGCCAGCCAGCAGGACTTCGACGAACAGCTTGCCGCTGCACTGCAGGTGCGCGACAGGCTCTCGGAGGTCACCGACGCCATCCTCGATCTGCGCAGCATCCGGGACCAGGCCCAGGAGTGGGCCAAGCGCGCCGAAGGCTCTCCCGCTGCTGAGACCGTGATCGCCGCCGCCGATGGCCTCAAGGAGAAGCTCACCGCCATAGAAAACGAGCTGATGCAGACCGGCTACAGGGGAGAGCGGGACCGTCTTCACATTCAGGTGAAGCTCAACCGCAAGCTCGCCGAGCTGATGAACGTGATTTCGGCCGCCGACTTCAAGCCACCCAAGCAGATATACGATGTCTTCACCGACATCACGGGTCGCATAGAGCCTCATCTTCAGAGCTTGCAGCAGGTCAAGGACAAGGACCTGGAGGAGTTCATCAATCTGCTCCACGAGATAGAGGTGCCGCCGATAGCGCCGTAGCACGTTGATCGACGGGTGGAGATGAATAGCTCAAGAGGATTCCTGTCCGGTCTAGGACCTCTAGTTATCGCGGTTGTGGTAACTGCGGTGGTAGTCTTCGGGATCTGTTTTATGGTCTGGTACCACTTAGGTGGGGCTGCTTGGCACAGCGGAGTAAGTGTGATTGACGCAACGTTGGTTTCTCCACAGGAGCTTGACCTCCTTGTCTCCTCCTGCGGTGGGGCCCCGCAAGTTTTGCTGTGGGAGACGGACGACGAGGTAAAGGTCAAAGTGGTCGCCTTCTCCACGCTCAGAGGTCGCTTACTCTGTGCAGAGGTCGTTACAGTCTACCTGGAAGAGCCACTACAAGATCGGATCGTCGTTGACAAGCACAACGGGCAAGTCGTGACCGTCTGGGCCGCCGATGCTCGGTGAGTGCGTTGCGCACGACAGACCGAAGAATCCCCAGTCCCTGCCTACCTGGATAAGCCACCGGAGCATGCTCCGCTCACCCTGTGCTTTCACACCACCTCTCCGCGAATCTGTAATAAAATGCCTACACTTATGCGGCTTAGCGGATTATCCAATCTTCTGAAGCAGGGTCGTCGTGGAGGAGGAAGGTCACTCTTGGACCTGGAAAAGGAAAAGAGACGGCTCCTGGAGCTGATTTACAGCGAAGTCGACGACCGCAGAGTTGTCGACGCTATGGCAAGGGTGCCCAGAGAGGCGTTCGTGCCCGTGGCCAGCAGACACCTTGCCTATGAAGACATCCCGCTGCCCATAGGCAATGGGCAGACGATATCGCAACCGCTGATCGTGGCCATGATGGTTTCCCTGCTCAACATCCAGCCCGTCGACAGAGTTCTGGAGGTAGGCACGGGATCGGGGTATCAGGCGGCTGTGCTCTCTTTGCTTGCCAAAGAGGTGATTACCACGGAACGGTTTGAGAGCCTTGCCGATAGCGCAAGGGAGCGCCTGCAGTCTCTGGGCTATCACAACGTCGCGGTGCATCAGGCGGGCGATGTCCTGGGGAGTAGCGAGGATTCTCCGTTCCAGGCCATAGTAGTTGCCGCCGCTGCGCCTCGACTGCCCAGGGTGCTGCTCAAGCAGTTGAGCGAAGGCGGCCGTATGGTTATACCGGTGGGCTCGCGGAGCCAGCAGGACCTTCTGCTCGTTACGAAATCGCACGACGGCTATTCCGTGAAGAACCATGGGTCGTGTCGTTTCGTTCCGCTGGTGGGCGCCGGAGCTTGGACGGAACACGAGGCGGAGGGTGGGAGGTTCAACGGATGAGTACGCGGAATCCGCCGCCGGGCTACGTAGAGGTAGACGTATGGACTGCCAGCAGGTTATCCGGGAGAGATTGGGTTGTCCTGGTGATAGGCTTTGTGTTTCTGGCGTATGCCTCTCTCCAGTTCATGGTCCTAGCCCAGCTGGTATTTACCGGCGTGGACAGTTTCACCATATTGCAAGGGAATATGATTGCCGGGCTTGTCGTAGGGTTAGTAGTTGGAGGCACTCTGCATGAACTGGCCCACGCAGTAGCCTTCCTGGCGTACGGCGGGCGTCCGCGCTTCGGATTCAAGCCCTGGACAAAGTTCGGCCCGGTCTTCTGGGTCGGCGCCCCCGGCTGCTACCTGGGCAAGACGAAATTCACAGTAGCGGCGCTTGCGCCGCCGGCGCTCCTGACGGCGTTGCTGCCGCCTGTTTTGCTCCTTGCACCCGTGGGTGGCCTTGTCCACGCTATAGCGCTGTGGGCCTTCTTCCTGGGGGTCACGGGATCGGCGGGCGACGTTGTCATCCTTAGTAAAGTGATGCGGTACCCCTCTGGGGCGCTTTTTGAAGATAACGGCGACGGGTTCAAGGTGTACTCAAGCCAAAATGATACAATGCTTCACGGGGCTAATCCCCAGTGACCATGACCACAGTAGAGACCGTATACGAAGCCGTAATTGGACTGGAGGTGCACGTTCAGCTCCTCACCAAGAGCAAGATGTTCTGCGCCTGCCGCGCCGGTTATCAGGGCGCTGAGCCCAACACTGAAGTATGTCCGGTTTGCCTGGGCATGCCCGGCGTCCTTCCCGTGATAAACAAACGCGCCGTGGAGTTCGTCATGATGACCGGCCTGGCGCTGAACTGCGACATCGCGGATGAGACCAAGTTCGATAGGAAGAACTATCCCTATCCCGATCTGATGAAGGGATACCAGATCTCTCAGTACGACCAGCCCATAGCCAGCGGCGGGTGGATGTCCATCCCGTCGGACGACGGCGAGAAGAAGGTGCGCGTCAACCGAGTGCACCTGGAAGAGGACGTGGCCAAGCTGTTCCACCGCACCGGCGAGACGGGAGAGGCCTACAGCCTGCTGGACGTGAACCGCGCCGGTGTGCCCCTCATGGAGATAGTGGGCGAACCGGACCTGCGCTCGCCGGAGGAGGCACGGCAGTACCTGGTGAAGCTGCGCACCATACTACGTTACCTCGGCGTGTCCACCGCCAACATGGAGGAGGGCAGCTTCCGCTGCGACGCCAACATCAGCATCCGCCCCCAGGGCAGTGTCGAATTTGGCGCCAAGGTGGAAGTGAAGAACATGAACAGCTTTCGCTCCGTGTTCCGCGCCCTGCAGCATGAATGGGAGCGCCAGGCTGTGGTCTTGGAAGAGGGAGGCCAGATTGAACAGGAGACGCGAGGCTGGCTGGAAGACAGGGGGGTGACTGCGTCGCAGCGCTCCAAGGAGCATGCCCATGATTATCGCTACTTCCCGGAGCCTGACCTGACACCGTTGAGGATCAGCCGTCAGTGGGTGGACGAGGTGCAGGCAAACATGCCCGAGTTGCCGGACGCCAGGCTCCGTCGCTATGTCGACGAGCTGGGACTGAGCGAGTACAAGGCCGGTCAGCTCACCCTGGGCACAAGCGCCGCCAGCAGCTATTTTGATTCCGCGATGAGCTACACCAGGGATATGAGTGAAGCGGCCAGGCGCAAGCGGGCCGACGTCCTGTGCAACCTGGTTCTGGGCGATGTTGCGCGGTTGTTCAACAGCACCGGCGAGGAGGTGAGCGGCGATAGGATAGATGCCGGACACCTCTTTGAAGTCGCCGCCATGCTGGAAGAAGGCAAGCTGAGCACCAACATGGCCTCGGAGGTGTTGGACGCATTATTCGAGTCGCCCGAAAAAGCGCCGTCGGATATCGTGAGGGAGAGAGGCCTGGAGCAGATATCCGATTCTTCCGCCATTCAGGCTGCGGCAGACCAGGCCATTGAAGATAATCCCAAGGCAGTCCAGGACTACATGAACGGCAAGGAGACGGCGGTCAAGTTCCTGGTGGGCCAAGTGATGAAGGCAACCAGGGGCCAGGCAAACCCCGCGCTGGCAAACGAGGTGTTGCAGCAGAAGCTGGAGAGTTTGAAGGAAGGGTGACGTTTGGAGTGTTCTCCTAGCTGTGTTGGTAATGGCAAAACACGCTCGCTCCCTTCGACAAGCTCAGGGCGAGCGGTGGTCGGTGCATGTCGGTAATGTCTGACCTTGATGCCGGCTTGACACCTGAAGCGTCCCTGTTAGAGTTAATGCGAGGAAAAAAGAACAAATGCAGACATATGTAAGCATAGCGGCAATAATTCTCTCCGTCGTCCTCATAGCGGTGGTGCTGGCGCAGGTCAGAGGCGGCGGCACCGGCCTGTTCGGCGCAGCCGAGGGTACGTTTCGCACCCGCCGTGGGGTAGAGCAGACGCTGTTCCGTTTCACCATTGTGCTTGGGGTTCTCTTCGTAGTGCTGTCACTCATAGGCGTCTGGAGGCCCTGGGAACGGTTCTAGGGAGCCATGCCGGGCCCGGTAATCACCCTACTCAGCGATTTCGGTCTGTCCGATTCTTACGTCGGGGCCATGAAAGGAGTGATCTCCACCATTTGCCCCGGAGCCAGCGTGATCGACATAACGCACGAAGCGCCACCTCAGGATGTGCTGCAAGGGGCGTTCCTCCTGAGCACCGCCTGGCACTTCTTTCCGTCCGGCACCGTACACGTATCGGTAGTAGACCCCGGCGTTGGAACCGAGCGCAAGCCCCTCCTGGTACGAGTGCGTGACCACTTCTTCCTAGCCCCCGACAACGGTATCCTCAGCCTGGTCCTGCCCGCTGAGGACGCCGGAGCCGCTCCCTTCCAGGCCTACCAAGCAGCCGTTCTACCGGGAGTGGAAGCGTTCGCTTTGACCAATTCCGCGTACTGGCTGCATCCGGTGAGCAACACCTTCCACGGCCGCGACATCTTTGCTCCCGTGGCAGCCAATTTGCTGCTGGGCGCTGCGCCCGCCGATATGGGAGAGCGCGTGGAGGAGATGGTCAGGCTGGCAGTGCCAAAGCCGCTGTGGAGGGACGGCTTTCTAACCGGCTACGTGCTGCAAGTGGACAGGTTTGGCAACGTAGTGACCAACATCGTGATGCAGGATATTGCGGAGATGTCGGGTGGAATTGAAATAGAGGTTGGGAAGCGGAAGATAAGCCGCTTCTCAAACACCTACGGCGATACCGACGAGCTAACGGCTCTCATCGGCGGGCAGGGGTACTTGGAGGTAGCGCTGCCCAACGGGAATGCTGCGCTGGAGTTGGGTGTGCGGGTCCAGGATAGGGTGGTAGTGCGACGGCTCAGCCCTTCACAACCCTAACCGCGTCTCCCGGTCTCAGCGCGCCGGTTTCCACCACCGTGGCGGTTACGCCCCTTCGTCCCAGAAAGGCCTTGATGATCTCCTTGTGATGCACGTTGAGCGTGGCGCAGGGAGCGTTCTGGCTGGTAACCCGGACCACGGCGTTCTCACCCAGTTCCAGGAGATCGCCGGCCTTTAGGTTGGACAGATCGCCGAGGCCGCTGACCTGTATGTTCTCCCCAATGGAACCGGGGCCCAGCTCCACCTGCAGATGGTCGCTCACCGCTTCCAAGGCTTCCTGGGCCACTATTGTAAGGTGGCGCGTATTCGGCTCAGGGTCGCCGGTCTTCTTGTGCTTGTTTATTGGGCCGGAGTGGAAGTCGCCCTCTACGCCGTGGGTTCCAATAGCTATCTCAGGCTGGGGATACTTGGGCACGCCGCTTTCCGACCTGAGGCATACCGCTATTACTGTTCCATGCTCCAACGTTTGATGCATTGTGCTTGCCGCCTTTGTCAAATAGGGGTTCAGAGCCCCAGTTTACCAGGATTCATCAGGTTGTGTGGGTCAAGGGCGCGTTTGATGCGCCGGGCAGTGTCAAGCCTGTTTCCCCATTCCTCCTGCACAAGGTGAGAAAGCTTCAGCCCTACGCCGTGGCAGTACTCCATTGCGCCGCCCATCTGTTGCGCCAAGCGGAGCACCTCGTCCACCGTTTCCACGAAACTGTCCTGCTGCGGTGTGCCTTCCACGCGCGCCCCGGTCATGATGAACGAGAACAGGCCGGGGTCGGTCCAAACGGAGTACTCCCTAACTGCAACGTTGTTCCGACCGCTGATGGTTTCCACCTGCTGGCGGAACTCCAGAACGGAGGAGACGGGCAGGGCCAGGTGCAAGTAGTCCCAGTGGCCCCTGTCGGCCCACCATCTTGACCACCGTTCCCGGGGTGGTAGGGGAAGCACCTCGCGCTTGTAAGCCTCCCCGCTGTTGTGTCGTGATTTCCAGTACTCCACCGTCTCGTCCGGCCCTATGTCGCTTCCCCCGCGCTCCTCGCAGATGCGCAGCGCACGCTTCTCCTGGGCATCCACCTCCTCTTTGTAACCTTCAAAGACCAGGTACAGAAGAACGCTGTCTTCCGGCTCTTCAGTGAGATCGGTCAGGGCGGGGCGCAGGCCAATGGAGAACATCTCCGACACGGCGTGAAATCCGTCTTCAAAGGTGCGGAATGAGACCGTAGCGAAGCGGCGGCGCTCAGGCAGCGGGAAGACGCGCAGAGCGGCGGCCGTGATTATGCCCAGAGTCCCTTCCGAACCTATGAATAGTGCGTTCAGGCCCGGCCCGGACGCCGGTTTGGCCACGGCCTTGGTGGTCATCACCTCACCTGTGGGCAGTACGACTTCCAACGCGGTCACCTGTGCGCCCATCGACCCGTAGCGTGCGGCAAGATAACCGACGCCGTCGGTGGAGATGGCTCCTCCAACGGTAGCGATGGCCTTGCTGTAGGGGTCGTGCCCAAGCATGAGGCCGTGGTCAGCGAGAATGGCATCCAGATCCTCCAAGACCACACCGGCTTCGGCCCAGGCTATCCGGTCCTCTTTCGAGACGGCGCGGACATTGTTCATACGCTGCATGTCTATGACAATGGCCTCTTGCGGAGGTACGGCCGCGCCCATCACTCCGGTGCCGCCTCCGTAGGGGACTATAGGCGTTTTGTAACGGTTCGCTACCCGCACTATTTCAGCCACGTCCTCAGTGGATTGGGGGAAGACCACTGCCAGCGGCGCGCTCCACGCGGAAGGGTCGGTATGGTAAGCCCGCGAAGGGTTCAATGCGTCGGCGGAGTGGAAGTCGACGGTCTGATGATCGGTGAACACCGACTGGCTGCCAAGAGAGCGACGTAAACAGTTCACTGCATCGTGAGACATGTTCCTATGTTATCAGGCAGGGATAGATTGCGATGGCTGGCTGAAAGCGCGCCTTATGAGGAGTCCGGCTGGCGCATCCGCCACTGGGTGCCGTCCGCCGAGTCTTCCAGGGCAACTCCCAGCCCGGTCAGTCGATCCCTTATGGAATCGGCCAGGGCAAACTGCTTGGCCTCCCTCAACTGGGTGCGTACCTCCACCAGCATATCTATGAAGGGGTGCGCCGCCACGTTGTCACTGGCTTCGGGGGCGGCAAACGTGAGGCCGAGGACTTCACCAAGCCGGCGCAAAGTCTGTTGCGCCTCAACCAGGTCCTTGCCTTCGTCGCGTCCCCGGTTGATGTCCCGGCACAGGTCGAATAGGACTGCTATGGCCCTGGGAGTGTTGAGGTCGTCGTCCATGGCCTCTTCAAAGCGCTGTTTATATGCGGTTGCATCCAGCGGCTCCCCTTCCGCGGGCGATGGTATGAGGGCGGCGCGTATGCGCTCCGCGGCGCGCTCTTGCGCCATGACGTTTTCGTCGCTGTAGGTGAGGGGACTCCGGTAGTGGGAGGAGAGGAAGAAGAGGCGTAAGGCGTCCCTGGAAAAACGTTCTAGGGCTTCTCTCATGGTGATGAAGTTCCCCAGGGATTTGCTCATCTTGTCCTGGCCCATCCTGAGCAAGCCGTTGTGGACCCAGAATCGCGCCATTTGCTTGCCGTCGTTGTAGGCCTCGGTTTGGGCTATCTCGTTTTCGTGGTGGGGGAAAACCAGATCCTGGCCTCCGCCATGTATGTCGATGGTCTCTCCCAGATAGGCCAGCACCATGGCGCTGCACTCTATGTGCCAGCCCGGTCTGCCTTTACCCCAAGGGCTCTGCCAGGACGGCTCGCCGGGCTTCTCAGCTTTCCATAGCGCAAAGTCCATGGGGTCTTGCTTGAGCTCGCCGGGTTCAATTCTAGCGCCGGCCCTCATCGTGTCCAGGGTGCGGTGACTGAGCTTGCCGTACTCCTTGTTCTGCCTGACCCGGTAGTAGACGTCGCCGTTTGACGGGTATGCTATGCCTTTCTCTATGAGTCCGCTGATCATTTCTTGGATTCCGGATATCTCCTCCGTGGCTCTGGGGTAGACGTGGGCGCGCTGGATGTTGAGGGCGTCCATCTCTTCAAGGTAGGCCGCAATGTTGCGCTCCGCCAGCTCCTGAACGGATATGCCCATCTCGGCGGCTCCGGCTATCATCTTGTCGTCGATGTCCGTGAAGTTCTCCACGTGCTTGACCTGGAGTCCCCTGTACTCCAGGTAGCGGCGCAAGACGTCGAAGACGACGGCTCTCATGGCATGCCCAACGTGGGTG
Organism: Dehalococcoidia bacterium; assembly: GCA_965116555.1. Taxonomy (GTDB): domain Bacteria; phylum Chloroflexota; class Dehalococcoidia; order Lucifugimonadales; family QGNO01; genus DAOUJH01. The sequence continues at coordinate 190,183 of OZ220698.1, forward strand.
GATGCGTACGGCGTGACGCCGCAAACGTACATCTTGATTGTCCCGTCGGCGGGCGTCAGTTCTCTCTTTTGTTCGGCAAGGGAATCGTACAGGTTCATGATTCTCGCTCGATGGAGGCCACGCTGTAGCAGGCAATGCCCTGGCTGCTTCCGGTAAAGCCAAGGCCGTCCGTGGTGGTGGCCTTCACACTTACCCTATCAGGCTCCACTTCCAAACAGGCCGCAATCGATTGCCTCATGGACTGGAAGTAAGGCGCCAGCTTCGGGCTCTGAGCCACGATTGTAGCATCCACGTTCAAGACCCGCCAACCGTCCTCTCTGAGGATGTCGTTTGCCTTGGACAGCATCTCCAGGCTGCTTATGCCTTCATAGCGCGGGTCATCCGACGGGAAGTGCTGGCCGATGTCTCCAAGGGCTGCCGCGCCAAGCAGAGCGTCTATGATGGCGTGGAGCAGTACGTCTCCGTCGCTGTGCCCGGCCAAGCCCAAGCTACTGGGAATCCCGACCCCCCCCAGGATAAGTGGTCGCTGGGGGACCAGGCGGTGCGCGTCATAGCCTATGCCGGTCCTCAAACTCCCACGTCCTGTCGTTGTTTCAGCAGGGTTTCGACTATTGCCGCGTCCTCCCTGGTGGTGACCTTTATGTTGGAATAGGAGCCTAAGTAGAGATGTACCGGATAACCGGCCTGCTCCATGAGCGCCGCTTCATCGGTTACGGTGTCGGTGACCTGGCTGAAGGCGTCACGCAGCCTTTGCAACGGGAAGATCTGTGGCGTCTGAGCGGCCCATAGCTTGCTGCGGTCGAGGGTGCTCTCCACCTGCCCGTCGCTGCCCCGCACTTTGATGGTGTCGGTTACCGGCACGGCGGCCACGGCGGACCCCCATTGGATCGCTTCATCTATGCCTTGCTCTATGAGCTCCGGGCCAACGCAGGGGCGCGCGCCGTCATGCACCACTGCCCACTCATGGTCGCCCAGGCATTCGACGCCGTTGCGCACCGAATCCTGGCGTCGTTCGCCCCCGGCTTGAATGCTGCGCACCTTGCGGAAGCCGTGCGCTTCAACAAGGGCCTTCCCCGATTCGATAGAGGAGTGACGGAGCACCAGAACAACGCTCTCTATGGATGGGGCCGCTTCGAATGCGGCCAGGGAGTAGGCAAGCAAGGGCAGGCCTAGAATATCCATGAAGGTCTTGTCTACGCCGTCCATTCTCGTGCTTTGCCCGGCGGCTACAATCACGGCGCCCGCCCTGCGAAGCAAGGCGTTGTTGGGGTCAGGGCTGTTTTCGTCCCTGGGCATGCCTAGTGAGCTCTGGGTTGGGCAAAGATGAGGCGGCCAGCCGCCGTCTGCAGCACTCGCGTCACGGAAACCTCCACGGTTCTGTCCAAGAAGCCTCTGCCGCCTTCCACCACTACCATTGTGCCGTCATCCAGGAAACCGACTCCCTGTCCTGCTTCTTTGCCCTGCTGGATCACCTGTACGGCCATCTCCTCTCCCGGCAGCACCACCGATTTGAGGGCGTTGGCCAGCTCGTTGACGTTGAGGACGCTCACCCCCTGAATTTCGGCGACGCGGTTCAGATTGAAGTCGGTGGTTACAATGGGCGCGTTCAAGCTTTCCGCAAGCATGACCAGCTTTGCATCGACCTCCAAACCGTTCCAGTGATCGATGTCCAACACCTGCACCGGCGTGGTGGACTCCTTGCGCAGCCTGTTGAGCATTTCCAAGCCACGCCGTCCTCTGTTTCTGCGCAGGGAGTCGCTGGAGTCGGCGATGTGCCGCAGTTCATCCAGAACAAACCGGGGTATCACCAGCGCCCCGTTGATGAAGCCGCTTTCGGAGATGTCCGCGATGCGCCCATCTATGATGGCGCTGGTGTCCAGCACTATCTTGCCGTTGGAGGATTCGGGGTGGATCTGAGAGTTGGCGGTTTGGGGGAAGAACGCGAGGAGATCGCGTTCCCTGCTCACCGCAACGGCCGCGCCTGCCGTGGCGAACAGCAGGTTGAGGACAATGGGTAGCCACACACCGGGCCAGCCGGATATTCTTGCGAAGGGCAGGGAGATCAGTATGGCTATAACCAGGCCTGCGACAAGTCCCAGCGACGCCGCGGCTAACCTTGCCGTGGAGATGTTTCGAGATGCGTTGACCGTGCTTTGTATGAATGCCCTGGACACGTATGGGGTGGCAACAGCGCCAACGACGACTCCTATCAGCGCGCCAACGAGACCCAGGGGAACATCGCTGGCAACGTCAACGGTGTCGCCTACAGCGACGCCAAGGGGCCATCCCCCCAATCCCAATAGGACAGCTCCAATGAGGCGAGGGAAGAGATTGGAAATAGACAAATGATTCCTCCTCTACCCCCCTTCTCTCCCAGCGACAAGATTGATGATTTTCGCCGGGCAATGATGAGGGAAATGTCTCCGGCAAGCCGTTCGCCAAAATCCGCCCGCAGGCTGCGGGACAAGTCAAATAATAACTATGCCAAAGTGTAGCAAAGGCGTGTTTACCCTGTCAAAAACGGGGTTGTCACGTTCAAGAACCCGGATCTGGAATCCCCAAGAGGTCTATTCCAAGAGCGCAGCCGTAAGCTATGATGATCGCTCGTATCGTCTTTCCCACCGTGGCAGCGGCGAGGAACTGCCAGGCAGGCATGCGCAGCGCGCCCGCCGCCAGTCCCGCGAAGTCGAAGATGGGGTTCGGTATCATCCCCAGCAGTAGTATGGCTACCCAGCCCCGTCTTGCCACCCAGCTATTGATCCTTTGATAGTGCCGGCCCTTTTGAAAGAAGCCCTGCCCGCCATAACCGGCGATGTAGCCCGTCATCTCTCCCAACGCCTGGCCAGTTCCGCCAAGTATTCCCACCAGGAGCGGATTGAGGATGGTCCCCCCCGTGCAGACCACCGCAAAGGCCGGCACGGGAACAATCAACGTGGCGTTGCCGAACAGAGAGATGAGGAAAACGGCGGGATACCCCAGAGATTCGACGCCGGGTATGCGGTCGCTGAGGAGAAACGCCGCTATGACTATAGTGACGCTGAGCGCCAGCATCAGGACGCTCATCCAAGGTCCCGCGACAGAGGACAATCGCATCCATACCGGGGGCGTTCTTTCCGTTTCAGGAGTCACTTAGGGCAGGCTCCCTTTCAGGGCTGTAGACGCGGTCTAGAAAAGCGAGAACGGCTTGATTGAACGCCTCCGACTGCTCCATGTGCGGCCAGTGGCCGCAATCTTGGAATATGCGCACCTCCATGGCGGGATATCGCCCGGCTGCGTGGAGCGCGTGTTTGACAGGGATTATCTTGTCCTGTCTGCCCCACACCAGGAGAGTGGGCACCGATAGGTTCAGCAGGTCATGGCGAGGGATGACCAGCGACTTCCGCAGGCCGCGGAAGGTGACGTTGCGCCGGATAACGCCAAGCTCGGTGCGGCGCGCTTCAGGGATGGAGCGGACTCGCATCAGCTCCCGGTAGGCTTCCGGAGGTAGGGCGCTCTTGTCATGGAATATGCGCTGCACAAATCTCGTCTTGCTTTTGCCGTCCAGCTTGTGGAGGTGTTTCCCTATCAGGGGGAGAGATGCCAGGCGGATAGGCAGCCCAAGCTCGCGGCCAAGGCCCACCGGTGAAATCAAGACCATGGCCCTGAACCTTTCGGGTTGCTTCAGTACGGAAGCCACGGCAACCATTCCCCCGGCCGAGTTGCCCATCAGCGTGACGTTCCCATCCAAGCCAAGAATGTCCAGAAGCTGGGGGAGAAATTCTACGCCTATGTCCAGGCCGTAGGGGATGTCCGGCTTGGCCGTATCGCCATGGCCGGGGAGGTCAGGCGCGTAGACTGTGTACCGGGAGGCAAACGCGGAAAAGTTATTGTGCCAGGTAGCCACGGAGACTCCCAGTCCGTGGAGCAGCACCAGGGGCGGACCCTGGCCAGCCTTGACGTAGTGTACGTTTCCTGTGCTCCCCAGGTTGACGTACTGATGGCTTAGACCGGATTCCATATGCCGGAGCTACACTTTCAATGCAAGCCTGTTTAGAATCCGTGCTCTTCCAAAATGCAATCCAGTTGGGCTTTCTCTTCCTGGGCCAAGTGCCAGTCGGCGGCCTTGGCATTGGCGGTAACCTGCTCCGGCTTGGTAGCTCCGGAGATGACGCTGCTCACTGCGGGATTTGCCAAAAGCCAGGCAATGGCAAGCTCCACCATAGTTCGGCCACGCTCCGCGGCGAACGCTTCCAGCGTCTCCAGGAGATCAAAGTTGCGGTCGGTGAGTGTTTCCTCTGCCCGCTGTGGATTGCCCGCTAGGCGCGTGCCTTCCGGCGCCTGCTGGTTCCGCTTGTACTTGCCGGTAAGGAACCCGCTGGCCAGGGGGAAGTAGGGAAGGATTCCCATGCCCAGCTTTGCCGCCGTGGGCCCCTCCTCCTTCTCCACCGCTCGTTTTATCATGCTGTATTCCGGCTGTGAGCTGACGAAAGGCTCCAGGTTCAGAGCATTTGTTACCGCCGCGGCTTCCATCATCTGCCACGCCGTGTAGTTGGAGCAACCTATGTAACGCACCTTGCCCTGGCGCACCAGATCGTCCAGGGTGCGCATGGTCTCTTCCGCCGACGTGTTCGGGTCGTAGCGGTGAATCTGGTACAGGTCTATGTAGTCGGTCTGCAGCTTGCGCAGGCTGGTCTCCACCTCTTGCATGAGGTGCTTGCGTGAGGTCCCGCTCTGGTTGGGGCCGTCTCCGACGCTCATGCCTGCCTTGGTGGCAAGCAGTACCTGGTGGCGCTTACCCTTGAGGGCTTTGCCCATGTACTCTTCCGAAAGGCCGCCGCCGTACATGTTGGCGGTATCGAAGAGGATGACGTCTTCTTCTATGCACTGGTTGATGACGCGCTCCGTGGCCTCGGCGTCGATTCTCCCACCGAAGTTGTTGCAGCCCAAACCCACTACTGAGACCTTGAGGCCTGAATTTCCTAGTTGGCGGTATTCCATATCTACTCCTTGAAAAGGTTCACTGCTTCGTGGACGGCCAATCTATCATCGGTTGCCCTGGCGGGCAACTGCGCTAGGAGTCCAGGAAGTGACGCTGCACGTCGGTTGTGGGGAAGATGGCAATGAATCTTGCCGGCTTATCGCTCTTGTTGACCAGGGAGTGCTTGGAGTCGCTGGGGGCCAGTATGGTGTCGCCTGGGCCTACCTGCTCCACGTGGTCGTCTACTATGGCTTCAAGGGTCCCCTCCAGGACGAGCATAGCCTCCTCGTGACCCGGGTGGATGTGCAGAGGGATCTCTCCTCCCGGCGGCACGTCCAGCTGAAATACGGTTAGCGAATCTGCTCCTAGGTCTCCATTGACCATGGTCTGCCGCTTGTTGCCTGAAAGCTCGTCCGAGGGTATGTCTCCCGTGTGGATGATTGGCATCTTTGCCTCCCTGTTACGTCAAAAGGTGACTCCAGTATAAACCATGCTTTGAAAGACGTCAGAGGGGCTTTTCTCCAACGTAGAGCGCCACTGAACCCATGCCCACTCTCAAGTAGCGCACGTTCTTCAATCCGGTCTGCACCATCAGCGCCGCAAACGCCTCCGCGGTAGGGAACGTGTCAACGGAATGCGGCAGGTAGGTGTACGCTTCGCGGTCTCCCCCGATCAACCCTCCGATCAGCGGCACTATCCTGTGGAAGTAGAACCGGAACAGCTTGGGGAATAGGCCGTTTCCCGCGAACGGGGTGATCTCCAGCACCGCCACCCTTCCGCCGGGCTTTACCACCCTGGCCATTTCCGCTACCGCCAGCGGCACGTCTACCACGTTGCGCATGCTGAATCCAGAGGTAGCGCAAATGAAGGTGTTGTCTTGGAACGGCAGGGCCAGGGCGTCTCCCTGCAGAAAAAGAGTCTGCCCGGACAGCCGCAGCCGGTTCGCCTTGAGGGTAGCAAGCGACACCATCTCCGGCACAAAGTCGACGCCTACGGCAGAGTTCACTTCGCTGCGTCTTGACAAAGCGAAAGCCAAATCGCCGGTGCCCGTGGCCACGTCGAGGGCGGTGCCTTCCAATCCTTCCACGGCCAGCCGCGCCGTCAGCCTGCGCCATCGGTGGTGCATTCCCCCGGTCATCACGGTGTTCAGCAGGTCGTATCGCCGTGAAATGCGGGCAAACATGCCTGCCACGTATTGGGCTTTTTCCTTCCCGTGCAGAGCGTGAGGCGACTTCTGTTCAGTCATCGGTTTCCCGAAAGTCCGCTCATTCGCCCACCACGGCCAGCGCTTCTATCTCGATGAGAAACTCCGGTCTTACCAGCCCGCTGATGAAGAGCAGGGTGCTCGCCGGAGGTGCGCCCTCCCAAAAGTTGCCGCGGGCCTGTCGCATACCCTCCAGGTCGTCCCGGTTTGTCATGTAGACGCGAATGGCCGCTATGTCTTCCTTGGCGCCTCCCGCCGCCTTGACCGCCTCTTCCAGGTTGGACAAGGCTTGTTTGGTCTGCGCCCGGATATCTCCTTCACCGACGACGTTACCGTCCTTGTCGATGGCGAGTTGCCCGGCTATGGAGACCAAGTTGCCGGTTTTGGCCACGTGGCTATACCCGGTTGGGGTGTGTATTGTGGCTGGATTGATGAACTGTACGGGCATGACGCCTCCCGCGTTGGAATGATGCCACCACTCTATCAAAGAGGTAGATGATCAGGCCACTGAAAGGCGTGCACCCGTGCCAGCTCGTCCCGCCACATCTCCATATTGATGCCGCCCGCCTCGCTCCACCAGCCATCGCCGGGGCGACCGCTGTCCTTTCGCACTACCAGGCTGGCTATGTCCGGATAACCGTTGGGCTGGCAAACGTGTGAACAGAGCGGGGCCACCACTCTCCGGTGAATGCTGCGCTGCAGGTGGGGCAGTCCCACCGCTAGAGCAAGCTCGCCGTAGGAGATGGTCTTGCCCGCTCTGGCGGTATCCACCAAGACTACCCAGGCGCGTTCCAATAAGTCTGTGCGGCTGGCTGTTGCTGGGGGAGGCATTTCGCAATTGCATGTTAGCATACTCATCCCTATAATCTGTGCGGTTTGAAGTGGACGGGTATTGCGAACATGAGTGAATGCGAATTTACGGCAGGCCGCGAGTTGCAGCCGACAAGCTTCGTCCTTGACCGCGCCATGCTGGACGAATATCTCTCCGTCATGGGAGCGGAGTCGTCCGTCTATGATGACGATTACGCGCCAACGACGGCTCTGGCCGCTCTGGGAATCAGGACTCTGCTCACAGGCTTTGGCCTTCCCGAAGGCGCGGTCCACGTATCGCAGGAGTTGGAATCGCACCGTGCCGCCAGGGTGGGGGAAAGCGTGTCCTGTCACGCCAAGATCGTCCAGTCCAGCCAGAGAGGCAAGGGCGGTCGCTTCATAGTGTTCGAGTTCACCATTGCCGACGATCAATCGTCGCCGGTGCTGGATGGCCGCACCACGCTGATTGTGTTTGGGAAGGATGAGTAGACAAATGCAGCAGGGCGCTTCACTGCCGGAGCTGGCCAGGTCCGTTACCCAGGACCAGATCAACCGTTACGCCGATGTTTCAGGCGACCACAACCCGGTGCACCTGGACGCCGAGTTCGCCTCCCAAAGCACCTTCGGGCGCATCGTGGTTCACGGCATGCTGGTGCTTGCCTTCATTTCAGAGATGCTGACCAAGGAGTTCGGCAAGGACTGGCTGGACTCCGGACGGTTGAAGGTGCGCTTCCGGGCGCCGGTCTATCCGGGTGACCAGGTGGTTACCTTTGGCGAGGTGACAGGCATCACTAACAGTGAGGACGGCGATAGGGTAAAATGCGCTGTTGGATGCCGCAAAGTGGACGGAGAGGACGTCATCACGGGAGAGGCGTCCCTACTTATAAGGAGTTCTTGAAAGGACGGGGAATGTCAGAAGCAGGTAAGTTCAGAGTCGCCATCGATGCTATGGGTGGAGACTTTGCCCCCAAGGAACCTGTGGCCGGCGCTGTGCTGGCTGCCAGGGAGTACGGCTACCACGTTTTGCTTGTTGGAGACCAGCCCGCCGTGGAAGCCGAGCTATCCGGCTTGGATGCGGACGGCCTGGATATCACGGTTGTGCCTTCGCAGGGGACTATAGAAGAGACCGACAACCCGGTGCGGGCCATCAGGGAGAAACCCAATGCCTCCATACTGGAGGCAACAAAGCTGGTCAAGACAGGCGAAGCGCAGGCGGTGGTGTCCATGGGCTCTACGGGCGCCTCCATGGCTTCGGCCACCCTGCTGTTGGGCTTGTTGCAAGGCATAGACCGCCCCGCTATAGGCGGACCGCTTTTTGGCAAGCTCTCCCAAACGCTGCTTATGGACCTGGGCAGCAACGTGGACTGCCGGCCCTCCCAGCTCCTGGGGTTTGGCGCGCTGGGAGTCGCCTTTGCGCGCACCATGCAAGGCGTTCAAACGCCAAGAGTCGGCCTCTTGAGCGTGGGCGCGGAGGAAGGGAAGGGGAACCGCCAGACCAAGGAGGCCTACCCTCTGTTCAAGGAGAGCGGCCTCAACTTTGTGGGCAACGTGGAGGGCATGGACCTGTTCTTGGACAAGGTCGACGTTGTGGTCTGCGACGGTTTTGTAGGCAACGTGTTGATGAAGTATGCGGAGGGGCTGGGCATGGCTCTGCGCCGGTATCTGCCGGAGGCACTGGGCCACTGGCTGCCGTCCCAAGCCTTGGAAGGAATCTCCGGAGAGCTTGCCGCCATAACCGCCCCCGCTGATGTCGGCGGTGGCGGCCCTCTGTTCGGCGTGGACGGCACAGTGATCGTTGGCCACGGACGCGCCAGCGCCGGCAGCATAGCCGAAGCCGCCAAGCTTGCCGAGCGAATTGTCGCCGCCGGACTGGTTGATGCGATGAGGAACGAACTGGCAGGGCTCGATATCTCGGACAAGGCGCCAAAATGACCGAGGAACGCCCGTTGCAGGGGAAAGTAGCCCTGGTTACAGGTGCATCCGGCGGTATTGGTCGCAGTATAGCTCTGAAGCTCGCCTCGCAGGGCGCGCGCCTCGGTGTGCACTACAACTCGGACAAGGCGCGTGCGGAGGAGGTCGCTGAAGAGATACGCAATGCCGGTTCGGAGGCGATGCCGTTAGCCGCCGACGTCACCGACTCGACGCAGGTGCAGGACATGTTCAGCAGGCTGGAGGACGAATGGGGCGGCGTGGATATCCTGGTCAACAACGCGGGCATCAACAAGGACAGCCTTCTCATTCGCATGTCGGAATCGGACTGGGACGACGTGGTGGATGTCAACCTGAAAGGGGCCTTCCTCTGCTGCCGGGCTGCCGCCAAGACCATGCTGCGGAAACGCTGGGGCAGGATCATCATAATCTCGTCCGTAGTTGGCATGGTGGGCAACGTTGGTCAGGCCAACTACGCCGCTTCCAAGGCCGGTTTGGTCGGATTGACCAAGAGCCTGGCAAGGGAGATGGCCTCGCGCAATATAACGGTCAATTCGCTCACTCCCGGTTTCATCGATACCGGCATGGCGAAGACGATGACAAGCGAGATGATGGAGCTGGTCATCAGCCGTATCTCCATGGGGCACCTGGGTTCTCCGCAGGACGTAGCCAGCCTGGTGACCTTTCTTGCTGGCGAAGAGGCCGGCTATATCACTGGTCAGGCCTTTTCCGTGGATGGCGGCCTGGTGCTGTAGCGGCGCGTCTCGGAGCCAGACTGCCGTTTGGCGAGAGAGCTTCACTCCCTTGCGGTGACGCCGGGGATTTCCGAATCCCATTGGGCCAGGCTCAAATATCCCCGTGAGACTTTGTATCTGGCTCCGTCGCGACTGCGTTCCAGCATCAAGTGGTCTATCAAATAGCGGCGTAAGTGGACGTGGTCAAGCCTGAACAGGTTACGCTCTGCAATCTTCTGATTCACCTCGTCTTCTGAATACTCGTGGTCGTGGTCAAAACCGCGCCATATGTAGTGCAACGCCACAAGCCTCGGCGCCAGCTTGGTGGGAAATGTATTCAGTCGTTGCTTCTCACGGCTCCACTGGTCTATGTAGGCATCGTAGCGGTGGCGCGATACAACCGTTGCGCCGTCGCTCATCGACTGGCCGCCGGTTCTCTCGTGGGAAGCTCCTCCACCGCGGCTTGACCTACGGTAGCGCCTGCCGCGTCCACTACTTGCAGGACGGCGCCTTCCTTGATGTGGGCGGAACGCACCACACCCAATCCGATAGCCTGTCCGGTCAGGGGATGTACCGTTGCCGAAGATATCCAGCCTGCGTCTTGTTCCTCAGCTTGGAGCTTTGCCCCTGTGGCTACATCAGCGGACGGGAGCCGTAGAGAGACCAGCCTTCGTTGCACCTTGTTGTAGTTGTAGAGCCTAAGGATCACCTCCTGGCCCGTGTAGCACCCCTTTGCAAAGTGTATGTAGCGGTCAAGATTGACCTCCCAGGGATTCACGGCCTCGCTCAACTCCCAACCGTACCTGGGGACTCCGGCCTGGATACGCAGCGCGTTGTACGCTTCTTCTCCAACCGGGATGGCTCCACCATCTACCAGCGCTTGCCATATGAGCCCGGCGTCCGCCGCGTCTACGATGATGTCGTAGCCCGGCGAATCGAGGGGGTCTGTTCTGAGCAGCGTTACCTCCATGCCGTTCAGCGACGCTTTGCTGCTGCCGTAAAGTTCCAGCCGGGCCGTGTCCGTGCTGAACAGGCGTTGCAACAGCCCCTCGACTTCGGGGCCGTGCAGCGTTAGCATGACCGTCCGCTCCGTGACGTCTTCCAGCGATACCTCTTCCAGGAAGGTGTAGAGATCTATCCACTCCGCCACGGTCTGCCTGGTGTGCGGGCTTGTCGTCATGAGGAGGCCGTCTTGCGTAGCGAACAGATGCAGCAGGTCTATGACGCGGCCTTTGTTGGTGGGGAGCACCGTGGCCGCTCCTGTTCCTTCCGGCAGCACGTCCACCTTGTAGGACGACAGCCTGTTGAGCAGGTCCAAGGCGTCCTTGCCCTGAACGCGGAACCTTCCCAGGTATGACCTGTCGATGAGGGCTACACCTTCACTGACCGCCCTGTACTCGCTGACCGCATCTCCGTAGGCGGCGGGTACTTCCCAGTCCGCCAACTCTGTGAAGGATGCGCCAAGCTGCTGGTGTATTTGATGTAGGGGCAAACTGTTCATAAACGCTAGTATAAGAGTTGCCGGGTTTATAGGCCAGTGTCGTTGACACTGCATTGAACGGCCAAGTACCATTTTATTATGGAGAACGCAATTGACTGAGACGCTTCAACGCACCGCACTGTTTGATACGCACGTCTCCTTGAACGGCAGGATGGTTGATTTTGCCGGATGGGAGATGCCCATCCAATTTGAAGGCATTCTGGCCGAGGCGCGAGCCGTCCGCTCCGGCTCCGGTCTGTTCGATGTGTCGCACATGGGCCGCATCATGCTGCAGGGCTCCGATACGGTCCATCTCTTGAACTGGTTGACCACCGCTAATGTACCCGTGTTGCGGCATAACCGGGCTCGCTACACTCTAATTTGCACCGAGAACGGCGGCATATTGGACGACGGCATCATCTACCGTCTGGGTGACGAGGAGTACATGCTGATATGCAATGCGGCCAACAGAGCGGACGTGTGGAGCGCCTTGGAGACCTGGCGCGACACCAAGTTCGGGAACGTCGTGATGGATGACCGCACCTTTGAGGTGGGTATGATCGCCTTCCAGGGCCCGCTGGCCGCGGAAACCATTGATAAGCTTGCCCCGGGCTTATCGGAATCGCTGAGGCCGTTTCGCATCACCAGTGTGGATCTGGACGGCATATCCGCCTACGTAGCCAGAACGGGATATACCGGAGAGGACGGCTTCGAGATAATGCCGGACGCCGCGCAAAGCGCCGCTTTGTGGAAACGGCTGATGGAGATGGGCGCAGTTCCCTGTGGCTTGGGCTCCAGGGACGTATTGCGGCTGGAAGCGGGCCTGATGTTGCATGGCTCGGACATGGACGCCACGGTGAACCCGTTGGAGGCTGGTCTTGATAGATTCGTCTACATGGATAAGGAGGCCATCTATTCCGCGGCCTTGCAGCGCAGCCTGGATGAAGGCCTGAAGCGAAAGCTGGTGGGCATTACCATGGTTGGCAGGGGAGTCCCCAGGCACGGGTACCCGATACTCAGTGAGGGGTCTGAAGTTGGTGAGGTGACCAGCGGGGGCTATTCCCCTTCGCTTGACAGCTATATTGGCTTGGGATATGTTCCAACCGATATGGCTTCTCCGGGCGCAAGGCTTGACGTAGACGTGCGTGGCAGGGTGGTGGAGGCCAAGGTTGTTGACCTTCCGTTCTATTCCCGTAGGAGGACCTGATGAACCCCACCGACAGACGCTATTCCAAAGAGCACGAGTGGGTCCTTATTGAAAGCGAAGGCCAGGCTGTAGTGGGCATCACCCAGTACGCCCAAGACCAGCTTGGTGACGTTGTTTACGTGGACTTGCCCGATGCAGGCGCCACCGTTGAGCAGTTTCAGAAACTGGGAGAGATAGAGTCCGTAAAGGCTGTATCGGACCTGTTCAGCCCGCTGTCCGGAGAGATAGTGGAAGCCAACACAGAGCTCGAGCAAAAGCCGGAGCTGGTCAATGAGGACCCGTACTCCGGCGGCTGGATGGTCCGCATGACCGGTATAGACCAGGGCCAGTTGGACAACCTCCTCAGTGCTGAAGAGTACGAAAGCTACCTTTCGGAGTTAGAGTAGTAGCCCGGATGGAGAACGCCTCCCTTCAACACCCGTACATTCCCAATACCGTCGCCGATCGCCAGGAGATGCTCAAGGCAATCGGCGTTTCCTCTGTTCGTGAGCTGTTCCAGGACATACCGGAAGGCTATCAAAACTCTTCGCTGAACATTCCACCGGCTTTGTCGGAATTGGAGCTTGCTCAAGAGCTGCAAGACCTTGCCGGTGAGAACAGTCATGCATTCCAGGGCCCGTGCTTCTTGGGCGCGGGCGCTTACCGTCACTTCATACCGGCAACCGTGCAGGCCATCGCCAGTCGGGGAGAGTTCCTCACGGCGTACACTCCCTATCAGCCGGAGGTAAGCCAGGGCACCTTGAAAGCCGCCTACGAGTTTCAGACCATGGTAAGCCAGCTGTTGGACATGGACGTGGCCAACGCCGGCATGTACGACGGCGCAAGCAGCCTGGCAGAGGGCGCTCTGATGGCCTGCAGGTTGAAGCGTCGCTACAAGGTGGCCTATCTGGACACCGTCTCCCCTTCTTATGTTGACGTGTTGAGGACATACACCAGTCCCCAAGGCGTTGCCATATATCCTGTGAAGCAGAACGCACTCGATTTGGAACCTGATACGGCGTGCATAGTTGTACAGAGTCCCAACTTCTTTGGCTATATTGAGGACGTTGAGGGCATTGTGAAGACCGCCCACGACGCGGACGCCCTGGCGGTGGCCTCCACGGATCCGATAGCCGCCGCCATGTTCAAGCCGCCCGGCAGCTATGGCGCGGATATAGTTACCGCGGAGGGTCAGCCTCTCGGAGTTCCCGTCAGCTTTGGCGGGCCTTACGTGGGCCTGTTCACCTGCCGGACCGAGTTCATCCGCCAGATGCCGGGTCGGATTGTGGGCAAGACGGTGGATACGCAAGGACGGACAGCGTATGTGCTCACTCTCCAGGCAAGGGAGCAGCACATACGCCGGGAGCGCGCCACATCCAACATATGCACTTCCACCGCTCTGATCGCCCTCATGACCACGGTCTATGCGGCTACGCTGGGCAAGCAAGGGCTTGGGGAGGTCGCCCGCCTTTGCTATCACAAAGCGCACTACGCCGCCTCTCTCATAGAGGGCATACCGGGCTACTCGCTCCCCCTGGATGGCGCGTTCTTCCAGGAGTTCGTGGTGCAGTGTCCCAGGCCGCCTTCCGAGGTCAACGCCGCTCTGTGGGAACGGGGAATCATCGGAGGGTTGGACGTCAGCGACCAGACACCGAATGGACTGCTCATCTGCATCACGGAAGTCAACTCAAAGGGTGAGATAGAGGAGTTGGCCCAGGCCTTATCGGAGATCGCTTAGCACAATGGCAACCGAAAGCATAAGGGAAATCGTGGACTCGGATATGCTAATGGACCGTAGCGTAGCGGGACGCCGCGGCATAATAATGCCCGCGCTTGACGTCCCTCAGCAGCCCCTGCCGGACGCGGGCCTGCTGAGAGACGATCTGGAATTGCCGGAGGTTTCGCAGCCTGAGGTAGTGCGGTACTTCACCAGGCTCAGCCAGCTCAACTACTCCATCGATACCAATTTCTATCCTCTGGGCAGTTGCACCATGAAGTACAACCCCAAGATAAACGACATGGTGGCGTCCTTGCCCGGCATGGCCCATCTGCATCCCATGAATGCCGCTGAGCTTTCTCAGGGGGCTTTGAAGGTCATGTACCGGCTTCAGGAGTACCTTGCCGATGTAACCGGCACTAAAGCCACCAGCCTGGCCTCCATGGCCGGAGCTCAGGGTGAGCTTGCCGGGGTGCTGATGATACGCGCCTATCACGACAGCAGAGGCGATGATAAGCGAAAGCTCATGCTCATACCGGACAGCGCGCACGGCACAAATCCCGCGTCGGCGGCTATGGGCGGATTCGAGGTCAAGGCCATTCCCTCCGACGACCGCGGCAACATGGACATAGCCGCTTTGAAAGAGTCGGTGGGTGAAGACTTGGCCGGCATCATGCTCACTTTGCCCAGCACGTTGGGTCTGTTTGAAACGGACATCCTGGAAATATGCGACGCGGTACACAAAGCCGGAGGCCTTGTCTACGGCGACGGCGCAAACATGAACGCTATCTTGGGTCAGACCAAGCTGGGAGACTTGGGCTTCGACGTTGTTCACATCAATCTGCACAAGACCTTCAGCACGCCGCACGGCGGAGGAGGGCCCGGCGCGGGACCTGTCTCGGTAGGGGACAAGCTTGCCCCGTTCTTGCCGGCCCCGGTGGTAGAGAGAGAAGAGTCGTCTCAGGGTGAGCGGTACTTTCTGACAGCCGCCCCGCACACCATAGGCAAACTGGGCGCGTTCCACGGGAACTTCGGAGTGCTGGTCAGGGCGTATACATACATCCGCTCCTTGGGCGCGGACGGCCTTCGCCAGATCAGCGAAAACGCGGTTATCAACGCCAACTACCTACTGGCCAAACTGAGGTCCGCTTACGACCTCTCCTACGATCGTCTCTGCATGCATGAAGTCGTGTTGTCCGCAACCCGTCAGAAGAGGAACGGCGTGCGAGGCTTGGACATTGCCAAGAGGTTGCTGGACTACGGTTATCACGCGCCCACCATGTACTTCCCGCTCATTGTGGACGAGGCCTTGATGGTTGAACCCACCGAGTCCGAAAGCAAGGAGACGTTGGACGCTTTCATAGACGCAATGCTGAGCATAGCGCGTGAGGCTGAGGAAGACCCCGATCTCCTCCACAACGCCCCGCACACAACCCCGGTATCCCGCTTGGATGAGGCCCGCGCCGCACGTCAGCCGGACCTCAGGTGGCGACCGGCTTAACAAGCCAGGGTAAGGCGCTGTATGTCTCTGGCTCTCCTCATAGATTTTGGTAGCACCTATACCAAGGTCACCGCTGTAGATCTCGAAACGGACCGTTCCATCGGTAGGGCGCAGGCGCCCAGTACGGTGGACACAGACGTTCTCCAGGGCCTTTTACGGGCGATGGAATTGCTCAAGGCCCAGGTGAACCTGGACAACGTTTCGCTCAAGCTGGCCTCCTCCAGCGCTGCCGGTGGTCTGCGCATGGTCGCCGTTGGTCTCATTGCCAGGCTGACCTCGGAGGCCGCCAACCGGGCGGCTCTTGGCGCAGGCGCCAAGGTGATCGACGTGTTTGACAGGGGGTTGAATTACGGGAAAGTCAGGAAGTTGGAAGAGATAAATCCCGACATCATACTCCTGGCCGGTGGCGTGGACGGCGGCAATAGAGAGGTCATCCTGCAAAATGCCCAGCAGATAGCGTCCTCCAAGGTGAAAGCGCCCGTGGTCGTCGCGGGCAACGTGGACGCAAGCGACGAGGTAGGCCAGATATTGAGACAGGGCGGGCATCAGACATACCTCTGCCAGAACGTGATGCCGGAGATGAACACCCTCAACGTTGACCCCGCCAGGGAGATGATTCGCGAGGTGTTCGTCAAGCACATCGTAGAGGCCAAGGGCCTGGAACGTGCCGTCGATTACGTGGGCAACCTGGTAATGCCCACGCCGATGGCCGTGCTCAGAATAACGGACCTCTTGGCCACGGGCACTGAGACCGAGCCGGGCATCGGCGACACAATGGTCGTGGATGTCGGCGGCGCAACCACGGACATCCATACCGCGGCCCGCGGACTGCCCGTGGAGGCGGAGGTCAGGATGATGGGCCTTGACGAGCCGTTTGCCAAACGGACCGTGGAGGGCGACCTTGGATTGCGCGTCAGCGCCAGGTCCTTGATAGACGCCGTGAGTCGCAGCATCATGCCCAGGAACATTCGAATGGCTCTGGAGAGCAACGAGGCCCTTCTACGCATGGAGTACCTCACCGCCAATACCTCAACCCTGCCCCACGTCTCGGATGAGTGGGAGATGGATACCAAGATGGCCGCCGCCGCCTCTTTCATCGCCGCGGAGCGCCACGCCGGACGGCTGGAAACGGCCAGGACAGACTTTGGCACAACCGTCATGGTGCAAAGGGGTAAAGACCTCACCCAGGTGGGCACGTTGATAGGGACAGGCGGCGTTATCGCCTTTGGGCGCAGTCCGGAGATCATAATGGCGGAATGCCTGTTCGACCGCAACGACCCGTTTTCCCTGCGACCCAAGCATCCGCAGCTCATGGTGGACGCAGGCTACATGATGTACGCGGGCGGTCTCCTCTCCACCGTATATCCAGATAAAGCGATACGGTTGGTGAAGAGCTCCCTGAGGCACGTGGAGGTGCCCAAGGAGTACCTGGTAACCGGCGACGCCTAGTTAAGCCCAAGCTAGGTGAACAGAAGCTCTTTCCCCGAGCCGAGCGTCCAGTAGTACACCAGGTATCCCCCGTCAGCACCAGCGCCGCAGCGCCTATGGTTTCAATGTGAGGCATGATCACCCGCAGCCCGTTGACCACCGCGAATCCCGGCCTCCGACTGTCAGTACTATATTGACCTCAAGACCGTATGGTAATAATATGCTTTTGCAACCCCTTGCAAGAGTTATCTATGACCAAACACAATGCCGTACTGGAGACCCTTCGTGAAGCGGGATACCGCCTGACCCCTCAGCGCGTCATGGTGCTCCAGGCTATCGCCGAAAGCGATCGCCACCTGACGGCGCAGGCCATTCACCAGAACGTCGTCCAGCTATACCCCTACATGGACATCGCCACCGTGTACCGGATACTGCAGCTTCTCAAGCGGCTGCATCTGGTTACAGAGATAGACCTGGGCGACGGCTCGGCCCAGTACGAGGTTGCTGAGCCCAACAAACACCACCACATGGTCTGCCGTGAGTGCGGCGGCGCATACGACCTCAGCCCATCGTACTTGGAGGAGTTCCGCACCCGCCTTATAAACGAGTTTGGATTTGAGCCTGATTTGGAGCATTTCGCCATAGGAGGAGTCTGCGCACAATGCACAACAGAGTAAACCACCTTTTTGCATTGATGGGCTGGCCGGCCATGCTGGCCCTTGCCCTTATGCTGCTAGCTATGGCCTGCACCTCGGATGAGGAAAACGGGGAGAATGCCACGGGCAAGCTCAGGGTAGCTTCCACAGTATCCCCAATCACCAGCCTGGCGGAGAACATAGGAGGCACGCGCATCGACCTTGAGGGGATTGTGCCGGAGGGCGTCAACTCCCACACCTTTGAGCCTGCGCCCTCCGTGGCCGCCGTCCTGTCGGAGGCCGATTTGTTCATCGCGAACGGCCTTTTCCTGGAGGAGCCGACCATTGAAATGGCCAGAGCCAACAAAAAACCCGGCGCGGTTATCGCCACCCTGGGGGACAAGGCGGTGAGCCGGGAAGAGTGGGTCTTTGACTTTTCCTTCCCGTCTGAGGACGGGCATCCCAACCCGCACCTGTGGACTTCACCGCCCCTGGGTCTGAGGTACGCTGAGCTGATCAGGGACGAGCTTGTCGTGCTCGATCCCGACAACGCATCCTACTACAACGATAACCTGGAGGCCCTGAGGGAGCGCATCGAGGACCTGGACCGGAGAACCACCGAGGCCGTTGCGACGATACCGCCGGAGAACCGGAAGCTGCTGACCTACCACGACTCCTTCCCCTACTTCGGCCCAAGGTACGGATTCGAGATCATCGGGGCCGTCCAGCCCTCCGACTTTACGGAGCCCTCGGCCCGGGAGGTGGCGCAGCTCATCGAGCAGATCCGTGAGTCGCAGGTGCCGGCGATCTTCGGCTCGGAGGTGTTCCCCAGCCCGGTAATGGAGCAGATTGCCAGGGAGGGCGGAGCCGAGTTCGTGGACCAGCTGCGTGACGACGACCTTCCAGGTGCGCCCGGCGACCCGCGGCACACCTACCTGGGACTGATCCTGACGGACGTTGAGATCATCGTCACCGCCCTGGGCGGCAGCACCGATGCTCTGGAGGGGTTCGACCCAAGTCTGGTGTTTGAAGGAGACAGCGGGGCGCACTACCCCCAGTAAGGAAGGCAGTTGCTACACCCAGTTCCCCACGAATACGGACAGGAACCCCCCATCGTAGAGATGAGGGGTGTCACCACCGGATACGAAGGCAGGCACGTGCTGACGGGCGTGAGCATGAGCATAATGCCCGGTGACTTTGTCGGCCTCCTTGGGCCCAGCGGCGCTGGCAAGAGCACGCTGCTGCGCTGTATGCTGGGAACGGTCGACCTGTACAGCGGTGAAGTCGTCGTCGAGGGCCAGTCCGTGGCCCAAAAGAGGCCCCGCGCAGGGTACGTGCCCCAATTGGAGACTATTGACTGGAGCTTCCCCGTCACGGTGCAGGAGGTGGTGATGATGGGGTGCACCATGGACACCCCCCTCTTTCCCTGGCACCGGCGCCGGGAGAAGGAGCGGGCTGCCCGCATTATGGACCGGCTGGGGATCTCCAGGCTTGCGGGCAGGCACATCAGGGAGTTGTCAGGCGGAGAGCAGCAGCGTACTTTCCTAGCCCGGGCCTTGGTGAGCAACCCCCGCCTGCTCCTCCTTGACGAGCCCACCAACGGGGTTGACATCAAGACCAGGGACGACGTGATGCACCTGCTGGACGAGCTGAACCACGAGGGCATCACCGTGGTGGTGAGCACCCACGAGATAAACTCAGTGGCCGCTCACCTTCCCCGCGCGGTGTGCCTCAACGGCAGGCTGATTGCCGACGGCCCTCCCAGCGAAGTCTTCACCAGCGATATCCTAAGCCGCACCTACGGAGCGGATATGCCAGTGACCCATTACCAGGGCATCACCCTGGTAGCGGAGAGGCCCCACTTCTTCGGCAGGGACAACCGCGCGCCGGCTCACTCGGACGCGGAGAATAGCCGCCGTGTTTGAGCCGCTCCAGTACGAGTTCTTTGTCAGGGGTCTCATATCGGCGACCCTGGTGGGAGGGCTGTGCGGCTTCATTGGCGTGTACATAGTCCTCAAGCGCATGTCCTACATCGGCCACGGCCTATCCCACGCCGTGTTCGGAGGCGCGGTTGTCAGCTACGTCATGTCCATCAACTTCTTCGTTGGGGCCAGCGTGTGGGGATTCGTCTCAGCGCTTCTCATCAACATGACTACCCGTAAACGAATGATAGGCGCCGACGCCGCAATCGGCATTGTGACCACGGCCAGCTTTGCCGTGGGCATCGCGCTTATAAGCCGCTTCAGGACCTTCACCCGCAGCTTCGACGCGGCGCTGTTCGGCAACATCCTTGGCGTCACCAACGGCGACCTTGTGGCAATCGTCTTGGTGGTGATTCTCTCCGCCGTGATCATCATTGTGGGTTACAAGTTCTTCCTTTTTGCCACCTTCGACTCGGAGATTGCCCGGTACTACGGCGTGCCGACGGGCTGGGTGGACTCCATGCTAGCCCTGGTCCTGGCGGCCACTATCGTGGTGTCGATTCAGGTGCTGGGCGTGACGATGATTGCGGCGGCCATAGTCATACCACCCATAGTAGCAAGGCTCCTGACCAACAGCTTTGCGAACATGATGCTGCTTTCGGCGGGCGTGGGCGCGTTCTGCGGCATGGGCGGCATCTACATGAGCTACTACATAGACGTGTCCTCCGGCGCGACCGTAGTGCTGTTCTCGGCAGCGCTGTTCATGCTGGTCTTGACCTTCACCGGCATCCGCTCCCGAATAGCCTCCGCCCGAGGCAAGGAAGCAACCCGGTCGTCGCTCATGGACATGGAGTCGGGCTCGTTCCACTAAGGGACTTACGCTTATATGCACCAGGGTGGGCGTTAACGGGTAGGATCGAAGCACTAGGAAGACTTGATTGGCTGCTTTTTCGATGTGGCGGGGCTTCTGCTACCCCATCCTCGCTTTAGCACTTTGGATTGGAACTTGAGGCCCCAGCTACGTAAACAGAAGCTCTTTGCCCGAACCGAGTGTCCAGTAGTACACCAGGTATCCCCCCGTCAGCACCAGCGCCGCGGCGCCTATGGTTTCAACGTGAGGCATGATGACCCGCAGCCCGTTGGCCACCGCGGTCTTGAAGAAGACTACGCTCAGGGTGACGCCGATTATTATTGCTCCCATTCCCAGCCCGTAGCTGACGAACTGGATCAGGCCGGGTATTATTCCTCCCAGGCCGAGCGCGCTACCTACCACCACCAGGAATATGGGCAAGGTGCAGCTGAGAGAGGCCAAACCGTAGCCAATGCCGAACAGGTAGAATCCCTTGACGCCCTTGATTGTCCTTGGCCCTTGGAACCGGCTGGCCGCTATGATGCTGAGATGCTTTCTGCTGATGAGAAGGAATAGCCCAAGAAGGACCAGAATGATCCCTACTCCCAGGCCCCAGTAGGGGAAGAACTCTATTATGAACCTTCCGCCCGCCGAAATGATCAGCCCCACGCTGCCAAACAGCGTGACGAACCCCAGCGTAGCCACCAGGCCCATGGCCGTTCCGTAAGTGGAACGGGCCAGCACACTCTTTGATTCATCTCCAAGGCCAAGGTGGTACGCAATGTAAGCCGGAAGCATGGCGAATCCGCAGGGGTTGATGGTGGCCACCATTCCGGCTGAGAAGGCGTAGAATATGGGCAGATTATCGAACATTGGCTATTCAACTCCTCCTAAGTACATTATAACCCGCATTTGGCCTCTAGGTTAGCCTTGAATTGAATTTCTTGATATAATTGGGAACCCTGGAAAATGCCGGGCCACGTGTCTATTCAAAGGAAAGTTCTTCTCGATGAGACGTTGAAAAGCTCGTTCCACTAGTTGGGAGGAGGGGGTATGTCGGAGAAGTATCGACGCGAGATCGAGGACTTACTGAGTCAAATAGAGGGGCAATACCAAACGGTTGAGCCCAAGAAGCCAAGGGCCAGTCGTGGGCTGTTCAAGGCAGTATTCCGCTTCTTTGCCGGCAAGGGCTGGAGTATCACCCCGGGAAGAATAATGTTCGCCAGCGTGGCCTTGCTTCTCACTGCGTTGCTGTTCAGTTCCAGCATGCCGGGCATCCTGGCGCCTCTCATCGGCTGGGGAGCCGTGGTTATCTTCATACTGGGCTATGCCCTGTTCTTCATTAATCCCAGCGGCTCCTTTGAGAAGAGGTGGCGAGGTCAGCCTATTGACGAGCCGCCTCCCGCTAATCTGTGGGAAAAGCTGCGCAGAAAGCTCCAGCGCCGTTAGCTATCCCGGTACGCCTCTGCCAGTATCGACGCCACTTCCGGCCGGGTGAACTCTTCGGGCGGAAGCTCCCCGCGACTCAGTGCAGCTCTGACCTGCGTCCCGCTTAAGAAGATGTGTGGTTCGTCGCCGTGCGGACAGGTCTTGGACGTACACATCCCTCTGCACTCTGTACAGTAGAAGGAGTTCTCAAAGAAGAAAGGCTGTATGCCCAGCTCGCCGGGTTTGAACTCGCTGAATATGTGCTGGGCGTCGTAGGTTCCGTAGTAGCTGCCAACGCCGGCGTGGTCTCTGCCCACTATGAAGTGAGAGCAACCGTAGTTTTTCCTCACCAGCGCGTGGAATATGGCTTCTCTTGGCCCTGCATAGCGCATGAAGGCGGGATTGACGGAAAGGAGCACGCGGTCCTTGGGATAGTAATTCTCCAGGATGGCCACGTAGCACCGCATACGCACCTCTGCCGGAATGTCGTCGTCCTTGGTGGCGCCCACCAGGGGGTGAAGCAGAAGCCCATCCACTATTTCCATAGCGCACTTCTGCAGGTACTCGTGGGCTCTGTGCACGGGATTCCTCGTCTGAAAGCCCACCACTGTCTTCCACCCTAGCTCGATGAACCTCTGACGTGTTTCCTCCGGCTCAAACCTGTATTCGTGAAACGGCGCTAGATTGCGTGGCTGCTCCAGGTATCGCACTGGACCTCCCAGGAGAACAGGGCCTTGAGCGTACAGGTTCGCCACGCCGGGGTGGGCCTCGTCCGTTGTGCGGTACACCAAACGGGCCTCTTTCTCTTTGTCGTAGGTATACTTCTCCTCGACTATCATTGAGCCTATGAGCTTGCCGTCCTCATTCCTCAACGCGACCTCGGCGCCGTCCTGAATACCCCTTGCCGTTTCGCTGTCCACGGACAGGGTGATTGGCATAGACCAGGCTTCTCCTGAGACCAGGTGCATGGAAGAGACCACTTCTTCATAGTCCGCGCGAGACATGAAGCCCTGAAGCGGGCTGAACGCTCCTATGGCAATCATCTCCAGGTCGGAGGCCTGGCGCGGATCGAGCCTAACGGAAGTCAGACTTTCCGCCCGTTCCGAAAAGCCCGCTTCTTCACCGGGAGCTACTTTACGATTGATTAACGTCCCGCCATGGGGTGAGACGATTGATGGCGCTGCTACCGTAGTCGAAGTCAAAGTTTCTCCTTCCTTACTTCCTGGTAATCTTTCGGCTCAAGTGAATTTACAACACAGGCCTAGCCTGTTCAGGAGTTCCATCCTTCTGCATTAGTACAGAAACAGTGTGGCTAGTTGTCCGTGGGCAATGCTGCCAGATGAAACGAGACCTCTTCCACGGGAAGGTATCCCAGTTCCCGGAGCTTGTTCAGGACTTTGCTGCTGCTCTCCTCCACCGACTCGTTCTCTGTGTTGAGGGAGACCTCCGGGTCCAAAGGTTCCTCGTATGGATCGGAGACGCCTGTGAAATTTGGAATTTCTCCGGCAATCGCCTTTGCGTAAAGCCCCTTCACGTCTCGCTTGACCAGCTCATCCAGGGGGCAGCCAACGAACACCTCTATGAAGTCTCCTATCTCGCTGCGGACCTCATCGCGGACCTCGCGGTAGGGAGAGATGGCCGCCACTATCACCGTCACCCCGTTTCTGGTCAGGAGCTTGCTGACGAAGCCTATTCTCCTGATATTGGTGTCACGGTCTTCCTTGCTGAAGCCCAACCCCTTGCTGAGGTTGGTACGTATCACGTCGCCGTCCAGGATCTCTACCCGTTTGCCCAGCCCCTTCAGGTGACCGTATAGCTCTTGGGCTATGGTGCTCTTGCCCGCGCCGGAGAGGCCGGTAAGCCAGATGGTTGCGCCGCGGTTCAAATATGCTGATTCTGCGTAGTTCATGATATCTCCTGAGCGGACAGGTGGAGTCCGCATTCAATCTTGGATGAACCTGCCCACCGTCCTGCTCTTGGGTCTTCTCCCGGCTTGACCGCTCTAGTGCACTGCATGCAGCCAATGCTCAGGTATCCCTTGTCGTATAGGGGGTTGTACGGTACGTCGTTTGCAGCGATGTAATCGACTACTTGCGCTTCGGACCACGCCGCCAGCGGGTTCAGCTTGACCAGCCCGAACCTATCGTCCCATTCCACTACCCTGAGGCTCCTTCTCGTCGAAGCCTGGTCACGGCGAAGCCCGGCAATCCAGGCCTTTTTGCCATCCAGGGCGCGTAGATTGGGTTCCACCTTGCGGATCTCGCAGCACATGTCCGGGTTGTGCTTCCATAGCTCCTCGCCAAACTCGTGAGCCTGATCACGCGGTGACCACCGAGACCTGTAAGCCACAGGCTCTATTCCGTATCGTTGTTTCGTCTGCTCCAGCAGCGAATAGGTTTCAGGAAATAGGAAGCCGGTGTCCAGGTAGAATACGTTAACTTCAGGCTCTATCTTGACTGCCATATCCAGCAACGCCATGCCGGTGATGCCGCCAAAGCTGCATGCCAGCGTGATGTCCGGATGGTAGCGTCTGAACCCCCACTCCAGGATTTCCTGCGGGCTGGAGTGTTCCAGAGTCAATGCCTCCAGTTGAAGGTCTTCTTCAACTCCCGCTTCTGCTTGTATTACCAATTAAGTGATCTCCTCTCCTGCAAAATAAAAGCCCCCTTTTGGATTGTTCCGAAAGGGGGCAGACTTCGCTTGTCTTTTTGAATCAGGCGTCAGGCAAACCTTGTACGTCCCCCTTGCGGGAAGCAACAGGAGCACATACAGGAACATGTGCGAACATCAGCGGAACTGAGGAACGATTCATCCAAACCTGCGTAACCCGTGATCAGACGGCGCATTCGCCCTCTCCACGCTCTACTTTGTACAGGGTAGTGCGTTCCCAGTCCATGTACAGGTCTATGGTATCTCTGTTGAGCTCGACCAGCTGCGAATGTTTGGCCGTTATCTCTTGGAAGGCCTCCACGCCTACGCGATCCACAAAGGTGTTGAACGCTTCATTCTCCACGCGAGTATCCT
The DNA here is from genome assembly GCA_965116555.1 of Dehalococcoidia bacterium. Taxonomy (GTDB): domain Bacteria; phylum Chloroflexota; class Dehalococcoidia; order Lucifugimonadales; family QGNO01; genus DAOUJH01. The sequence continues at coordinate 214,988 of OZ220698.1, forward strand.
TGTAGAACTGGATGACCTCTTTCAGCATGGCCGGCGCGCGTTTGGCCGGGACTTTCCCTTTCAGTCTTTGTCCAATGCGGGAGTCGCCGTTTTCGTAGCCGCCGCCAATGAACATCTCATAGGATGGCACCTGCTGGCCGCCCGGCCCCTTCATCGAGCCGCCGTGGAAGCCTATGTTGGCTATGTGATGCTGGCCGCAGGAGTTGGGGCAGCCGCTCATCTTGATGTGCATGCCGCGGACCAGAGGGTCGGTGATGTCGACCTCTTCCAGGAGTGTCCGGCGGAGCTCCCAGCCCAGCCCCATTGAGGAGGTGATGCCCAGCTTGCAGCTGTCGGTGCCGGGGCAGGACGTTACGTCCGAGATTTCATCGACCCCGGACTCGCCGAAGCCCACGTCTTTCAGGTCCTCCCAGACCCTGCGCAGAGCCGAATCGGGCACCCAGCGCAGCATCAGGTTCTGACTCTGGGTAACACGCGCCCTGCTGCCAGCGTAATTCCTTGTGATGTCGGCCAGCTTGGGGAACTGGTGATGCCATACGTCGCCTATGGGGATCTTGACCAGAACGGCGTTGTATCCCGCTTGCCGTTGCCGGGTTACGCTGGTCCTGAGCCACTCTTGATATTCCGGGTCGTTGCTGTCGTGAGGATCATCGCCATTCTTGAATATGGCGGGATTGGGCGCGTCCTGCTCTTCTTCAGGAATGCCCATCAAGGGGGTGGGATCAAAGGACTTCTGGGCCCATTCTCCTTTCATCTCTTCCTCTACCAGCTTGCGGAATTCGTCTATCCCAATGCGGTCTATGAGGAACTTGACCCTGGCCTTCATCCGGTTCTTGCGCAGCTCCGCCGACTTATCGAAGACCCTGAGCGCCGCCTCTGAGACCTTCAGGAACTCGTCGAACGGCAGGAATTCGTAGAGGGTAGGGGCAATACGAGGCATGATGGAAAGGCCGCCGCCCATTACCATTTTCAGGCCCAATTGTCCGTTCTTCTTGGCGGGCAGGAAGCCAACGTCGTGAATGGCGGTAATGGCGCAGTCGTTTTCGCACCCGGAAAAGGCGCTCTTGATCTTTCTGGGCATCTTTTGGGTGACGGGGTGTCGCACAAAGTACCTGGCGTAGGCAGCGGCGTACGGCGTCATGTCAAACGGCTCATCCGGGCAGACCCCCGCCATGGGGCATCCCACTACATTGCGCACCGTGTTGCCGCATGCCTCACGGGTGGTTAGCCCCACCTCTGCAAGGATCCGCATCGACTCCGCGGCTCCCTCCAGGCTCATGTGGTGGAACTGCATATTTTCTCGAGTGGTGAAGTGGCCCTTCTCCAAGGGCGCGTGCTCTCTGGCGATGACTCCCAGGGCATCTATCTGGTCGGCGTTCAGGCCGCCGTAGGGGATTTTGACTCGGAACATCTGCGCATCGGGCTGGCGCTGACCGTAGACTCCTCTCAGCAGGCGCCAAGCCATGAACTGATCGGGTTCCCAGCCCCCATCGCGGAAGCGTCGGACTTCATGTTCGTATTCGTCTATCTCTTCTATTACTGGGGGGATGATAACTGTTTGTGCGGCTTGAGTTGCCATATCACCTCTCTGTTTCCGTTCTCATAATTGCGGGGCAAATAAAAACCCTCCCAGCTTGGTCTATGAACTGAGAGGGGTTGAAGCGTTGCCGGAACGCTTACCCCTATTTCATACAGGAACATGTGCAGATGATTGTAGACATATCGCGGTTAGTGTACCACCAAGGCTGGCCTTGTCAACCTTTAGACCACTATCCCGTAACCCTTCTTTATTATGACCAGATTGACGAATGTCTCGGTGCGGCGGATTCCCGGCGTGACCCCAACCTTGCCGCGCAGGAAGTTGCCCAGTTCTTCTGAGCTTGGCAATGCCGCCCAGACAAAGATGTCAAATGAGCCGGTTGTCAGGGAGACGTATTGAGTCTCCGGCAGCTTTGCCAGGTTGCTGGCCACTTCATCCACCTTGTCCGGGTCGGTTTGTATTCCGACGAGGGCCACGGTGTTGTACCCTATTTTCTCGGGGTCTGGGATGGCGGCGACGCGGATGATTTCGCTCTCAATCAAGTGACGCAGGCGTCTCCGTACCGTTCCCTCGCTAACCCCCACCTCGCGTGCGATCTGTGCATTGGAGGCCCTGCCGTTTGTTTGCAGCAGCTCGATGATCTTGCGGTCTAGTTCGTCCATTTTTCCATCTTTCGTCTAGTTTATAGCATGGGGCCATAGAATATTAGCCGTTTAGCATCAGATATCGTAATTACTCCTACCTATTCTGTCAATAATCGTAGGAAATCGCCTTTAAGGGGGACGCCTCACCTGGGAGCGTCGCTCATGGTCATTACACAAGCGGTGTGAGGGGCCATTTTGCCTTGACACTATATTCACCGCTATCATACTATGAACCTGCGCCGAGGTAGCTCAGTGGTAGAGCAGTGGACTGAAAATCCACGTGTCGGCAGTTCGACTCTGCCCCTCGGCACTGGACACGTTGGTGCATGACGGTCGACAGCAAGCGGAAGTGGCTCAGTGGTAGAGCATCTCCTTGCCAAGGAGAGGGTCGCGGGTTCGAATCCCGTCTTCCGCTCCAGGACAAGCAACGTCGCCCCGATCAGGGGCGGCTTTTTCTGTAGGGCTGTGGACTCGTAAGGCTCTGGAGGGGCAAATGGCAGTGCTATGCGTTACTTCACTAACACAGGGTGAGGGCAAGACCGCCCTCTCCTCCGGACTGGCCCGCCTTCTCATGGGACAGGGCCGCGCCGTCCACGCCTTCAATCCGCTCCGCGTCACAGATGACGCCGGCCGGGACTCCGCTTTCCTCGCCTCCCTTACCGGGTCCACGTCGCCTGCTGGCTGGCCGCTGACTGTGTCGGACGGCAGCCTGGCCAAAGATACCGCCCAAGCAATCTCCGGCGCTTCTTCCTCGGACCATGACACGATAATCGAAGCTCCCGCTCTGCTTGATGAGGGGACGGACGCTGCTCATCTGGTGCAGAGCCTGGCCGATGCCCTGGACGCCAGGGTACTCCTGGTGGCGCGCTACTCTCCCGACCTTACCTCGGAGCAGATAGTGGAAGCCGCCAGCGGTTTCGGTGACAGACTGGCAGGCGTGGTCCTCAACCGTGTCTTCAAGTACCGCGCCCAGGACGCCCAGGCCCTGGCTGAAGGTCTTCAGTCCCAGGACATACCCGTCCTGGCCCTCCTTCCCGAGGAACGGCGGCTCCAAGCCGTTACCGTAGACCGCATGGCTGAGCACCTCAACGGCGAGTACTTCCTGGGACAGGACAAGAAAGACCAGCTGTTTGACAACGTCCTCATTGGAGGAATCGTCCTTGATAACGGGGTGGAATACTTTGATATCAACCACACCAAGGCGGTTCTGGTGCGCGCTGACCGACCGGATATACAGATGGCCGCTCTGCAAACCCCCACGCGCTGTCTCGTCCTCACCGGCGGACACCGGCCCATCCAGTATATTGAGCACGAAGCCAGGGAGGAGGAGGTGCCGGTGATACTGGTGCAGCAGGGGACGTTGGAAGCCTCCAGGCAGCTGGATACCCTGTTCGACGGGGCCACGATACACCACTCTGACAAAGCAGATGCATTTGCGGACCTGCTTCAGCGCCACACCGATCCAGAGGCTCTGGGACAGGCAATTGGCGTTCAACAAAAGGTCAAGGGTTGCGCGCCCAACTGACCAAGGTATAATTATCGATTGTGATTTCAAATCGGAGGGCGGGTGAGATTGAATGCACTAGGAATACATCTGATACAAGAGCTCAAGCAGTGTGACAGCAACCTATTGAACGACCTCGATTACGTAAGAGACTCCATGATCCAAGCCGCGCAGGTTGTCGGGGCAACCATCATCGACGAGACGTTTCACCAGTTCAGCCCTGTGGGCGTCACCGGCGTGGTGGCTATCGCGGAGTCCCATTTGACAATCCACACCTGGCCGGAGTACTCCTACGCCGCAGTGGACATCTTCTCCTGTAGCGATAGCTTCCAGCCACAAAAAGCAGCCCTTTTCCTCAAAGACAAGTTCCGCGCCGCTGAATCGACCACTACGGAGTTGGCCCGTGGCGTCCTCACCGAGCTCGTCGTCGCCGGCTAGTACAGTGGCAACCGTACCCGATCCACCCTCCAAGTGGTATTACGAGTACATAACGCCCGACCTTTTCCTGGCGTCCAGCCTCTCCAAGGTAGTCTACTCGGGCAAGACCAAGTATCAGCGCGTCGAGATCCTGGAGACCGTACCTTTCGGAATGACCCTTATCCTGGACGGACGCACCCAGTCATCGGAAGCCGACGAGTTCGTCTATCACGAGGCCCTTGTCCATCCCGGCCTCATCTCCATATCCAACCCAAGGTCCGTGTTCATTGCCGGAGGCGGCGAAGGCGCCACCCTCCGAGAGGCGCTGGCTCACAGCACGGTTGAGCGGGTCACCATGGTTGACCTAGACCGTGAGGTAGTGGAGCTCTGCAAACAGCATCTGCCCAACCATCATCAGGGCGCTTTCGATGACCCGCGGCTCACCCTGCTCCACGACGACGCGTACCGCTACCTGGAAGACAACGACGATAAGTACGATTTCATCATCATAGACGTGCCGGACCCCCTGGAAGGAGGGCCGGCCTATCTCCTCTACACCCATGAGTTCTACTCTCTGATCAGACAGCGCCTCAACCCCGGCGGACTTATCGTGGCCCAGTCCGGGCCCTCCGGCCCGCTCAACTATGCCGAGGTGTTCACCGCTATCCACCACACCCTTGGCTCGGTCTTCCCCGCCACCGCCCCATGCCAGGCCCACATGCCGTCCTTTGGACTGCTCTGGGGCTTCATTATCGCCGGAGACAACATAGAAACTCTGCCTGCCCAGGAGATAGACCGGCGCATCAGCCAGCGGGTAACCCGCGACCTCCGCTACTACGACGGCGTTGCTCACTCCGGCATGTTCACCTTGCCCAAGTACCTCCGCCGCGGCCTCGCCGAAGAGAAACGTCTCATCACAAGAGACAACCCGCTGTACGCGGTATGAGGGCCCAACAGGTCTGACCTTGCCTCAGGTTAGTGGCCTGCCCGGCCTTCATTTATACTGTATGAAATGATAGATAGCGTCATTTTAAGCACCTCAACCGCCGCCGCAGGGAGCGAATCTCACCTTCTGCGTGACTTGGCCGTCATTACCGCAGGCGGTGGAGGGGTCGCGCTATTGTTGCGCCTAATCAAACTGCCGCCTGTCCTGGGTTATCTTGGGGCCGGTGTTCTTATTGGCCCGTCGGTGTTGAGGGCCGTGGAAAACGCGGAGACCATCCGCCTCATGGCGGACCTGGGAATAGTGCTGCTCCTGTTCGGCATTGGTCTGGAGTGCGGGTGGCGGCGAATTCGCGAGGTCGGCACCAGGGTTGTCCTCATCGCCTCCGTAGAGATGGCCATTATGTTCACCATCGGGTTCCAGATTGGCCAGCTCTTAGGGTGGAGTGACGTGGATGCGGTGTTCCTGGCGGCGGCTATGTCCATCAGCAGTTCGGCAATTCTTATGACAATGCTGCGGGATTCCGGACAACTGCTGGAGAGGCGCGGGAGGCTGATCATAGGAATCCTGGTGGTGGAAGACTTTGCCGCCGTTATTCTACTCACTGTACTGGCGGGTGTCGCCAGCACGGGGCAGGCCGACTTTCAAGGAATTGGCCTGCTGGTTGTGAAACTGTTGGTCTTTGCCGTCCTGGCTTTGGTTCTTGGAGCGTTCTTTGCCAACAAACTGGTCAACTTTGTAGACCGCTTCCGCTCTGAGGAGACCCTGCTCATTACCGGTCTTACGCTCTGCTTTGGCCTGGCTTTTGCCGCGGAGCAGGTGGGTCTATCCGGGGCAGCCGGGGCGTTTCTCATTGGCGCGGTGCTGGGCGATTCTCAACACGCCGGGCAGATAGAGCGAATTGTTCGCCCGGTTCGGACCCTTTTCTCCGCTCTCTTCTTCGTCTCTGTCGGGATGCTTATAGACCTCTCTTTGGCGGCGGACTTTATTGTGCCTATCCTGGTGGTATCGGTGGTCTTTGTGGTAGGCAAAATGGTCGCCAATACACTGGGGACATTTCTTTCGGGAGAGAGTGGGCGGGTCTCGCTGAGCGTGGGGTCGGGCATGCCCCAGACCGGCGAGTTCTCTCTGGCAATGGTCAAGACGGGAGCCGATTACGGGGCGGTTGGGAGCTTTATGTTCCCGGTTGTCACCGGGGCTACGGCCTTAACTGCGCTGGTATATCCCTTCCTGTTCCGCTCCACGGACACCGTAGCGAACTTCCTGGAGAAACGGTCGCCCCGGCTATTGAAGAGGTACGTCGAATACATGGCCATTCTACTGACCACGCTCCGCAGGGCCTTTCAGTTCAGCGGCTCCAGGGCTAGGCAGATCCAGAGGAGCTCCAGAATCATCATGCTGGACGTGGGGATCATTGCAGTCTTTCTGGTGCTGGGCGTCGGTACCCTGGGCTTCACTGCTCAACTATCTGCGTTTACCCACCTGAGCGAGGGTGTGATTGGGCTGATCATTGGAAGTGCGGTTTTGGCCCTTTGCATTCCCCCGGGTCTTGCCATTTGGAAAGCCCTGCGAAACCTCGCCGATAGCTTGGTGGAGTTCAGGCTTCCAGGCTATCTGGGAGTCGCGGACAAGTGGACGCGTGGCAACCTTCGTATGGCGTTCCGCGATACCGCACTGATTCCCATCCTGATTGTGCCTGGAATTTGGAGCATTCCGCTTGTCTCCAGGTTGCTGGCCCTGGGCAGCTTGAGCGTTCCACTTTCACTCTTGATAGTAGTTGGGGTAGTCACACTGCTTATTGCGGCGACCTTTCGCATTTATCGCGTCCTAAATTCCATGTTCAGCCAGACGTTCATGGGTGACGATGATAGTCCTTCCTGGGGCTCTTGATAACCGTCCCGCTCGTCCGCCTAGGGCCAGCCGTACCTCAGCGCCACTACCTCCTCGACTATGGCCGTCTGCTCCGGGGTCGCGTCCTCCTTAAAAGCCGCCCGCAGATAGCATGCTTCCCAAACATCGCCGGGGCACTCTACATCGTAGGCATTGTTGATATACAGTGCTGTGTATAGCCTGCCGAACCCCCGTCGGAATGTCTCGTCCCCTAGCCGTTTGTACAGTTCTCTAAATACCCCCGGCCCCAGCTCGGAATCGGAAAGAGGCGTGCCGTCATACGTCCGCGAGACCATGCTCAGGAAACTTGCTAGTTCATCAAACCAGTGCCTACCCCAGTATTTTTGGGCTGTTCCGTCCGCAATAATCCCTCGGTTATCGGGGTAATCGGTAAGAATGATTGTGTCGATGCTCCTACTTCCTTCAAAGCGGTTTAAGCCGTCCACAACCAGGGTCACATGATTCTGCGGGAAGGCCACTCCCATGAACTCCTCCTGGGAGCGGACCACCTGCTCCAGCATCTCCATCGTGCGAGCTCCGGCGGCATTAGGGGCTCTCACGTCGGTTTGGATGACCGCCAGCTCAACATCTCCGGCCAGAGGAAGCGTAATCGTGCGCTCTTCCAAGAGCGTCCGCTCCGGATCAAAAAGAGTGTCAAGTAGTTCAAGGCTGTAGGATTCGCTATGGTTGGAAAGCACAATGCTACGTACAGCTGAGAAAAGACTTGCCCATTCATCCGTAATTCCGTCACGCAGTGAAGGATGGGAGACAACGTGCTGTAAATAGTTTCTCCAGGCTAAACTATTCAATCCCTTCAATATAAGGAGGTCTCCGTACTCTATTGTTTCTAGGAACGGCATATTTTTGATTCGCAGGTATGCCGGTTCACCATCTATGCTTGTGTTGCTTTCAGCTATGCTATTCAAATTGGTAATTATCTCGAGTTCGAACGGCGTAATGCCGTCAATCACCCAAGGTTTATCCAATAGCTGGAGTCGCGTGATATCTAGATGAGGGACTCCGTAACCATGGCTACCGTAGCTCGTATCCAGACAGCCTGGCTCCCCTGGAATTATCTCAGCCAGATAGTCCGGTCCGCACTTTGCCTGATGTTCCGCAATGCAGTTTTGTGTCGGATAGAGGTTCCCTGTACGCATTGAAGTTATTACTTCTCCCTTGTCAATGCACTGAAAAACCAGAGGATAGCCAACAACGGAGAATTGAGTGCTAGAAGAAAGCCCGTGGTATCTGAGGTGAGGATACTCTTCCAGCAGATCATATAGTTCCATCCATGGTTGGTCTCCGAACCTAAAGTATATGTGTCCCCGAGGCACCGACATTGGGGTAGGCGTTGGGATCGGCGCCAGGACTGGAAGAGTTGGGGTCGGAGACGAGATAGGCGCCAGGGTTGGAGAAGGTGTGGGCGTAGGAGTAGGGGTAGCAGTGGCAGTGGCAGTGGCAGTGGGTGTCGAGGTTGCAATGGGTGTCGGCTGCGGCTCGCATACAGTCAAGAATACGAACGCCAGTATCCCTGCCAGCAGCAGAAACTGCGCCAGTATCGCCACCAGCCACAGAAACTCCACTCGTCTAACACCCCGCCAGTACCTCATACACTGGTTCTACCTAACTGGTATGCGTCTTATTCCTCCTCCAAGTCACTGTCAAACGATAGTAACATCCCACTGCTGTAGTGTCAGTTAATTCTTCGAGGTGCCACCACGCGAATTGGTGAGTGCGTAGCCCAAAAGGAGAAACGATGTCGATTGGACTATCCTCAGTCTGGCGTCGGCTCTCGTCCGGCTAGGACGAGCCGTAGTGCCTCCGTACTACCTCCTCAACGATGGCCGCTTGCTCCGGAGTCGCGCCCTCCATAAAAGCTGCCCGCAGATAGCATGCGCTCCAATCAGCGCCTGGACACTCTGCATCGTAGGAATTGTTGATATACAGTGCTGTGTATAGCCTGGCGAACCCCCGTCGGAACGCCTCGTCCCCTAGCTGGCTGTACAGTTCTCCAAATATCCCCTGCCCCAGCTCGGAATCAGGAATAGGCGTGCCGTCATATGTCCGCGAGACCGTGATCAGGAAACTTGCTAGTTCACCAAACCAGTGCGAACCCCAGTAGGTGTGGGCTGTTCTGTACGCAATAACCCCACGGTTCTCGGGGTGGTGGGTAAGAATGATTGTGTCGATGCTCTGACTTCCTTCAAAAAGGTTTAAGTCGTCCACAACCAGGGTCACGTGATTCTGCGGGAAGGCCAGTCCCATGAACTCCTCCTGGGAGCGGACCACCTGCTCCAGCATCTCCAACGTGCGAGCCCCGGCGGCATCGGGGGCTCGTACGTTGGTTTGGATAACAGCTAGCTCAACATCTCCGGCTAGCGGAAGTGTAATCGTGCGTTTTTCCAAGAGCGTCTGCTCCGGGTCAAAAAGAGTGTCAAGTAGATCAAGGCGGTGAGATTCACTGAGGTCAGAAAGCACAATGCCACGTACAACTGAGAAGAGACTTGCCCATTCATCCGTAATTCCGTCACGCAGTGACGGGTGTGAGAGAATGCGCTGGAAATAGACCTGCGAGCTCCAGGCCAACGCCTTCAATATGGAGAGGTCCCCAGGCTCTATTGTTTCCAGGAACGGCATATCCTTGATTCGCAGGTATGCCGATTCACCAGATATGCTATTCAGCATATCCATTATCTCGAGTTCAAACGACGTAATGCCATCAATTACCCAAGGTTTGTCCAGTAGCTGGAGTCGCGTGATTTCTAGAGAATGGACTCCGTAACCCGCACCACCACGGGTATCCAGACAGCCTGGCTCTCCTGGAATTATCTCAGACAGATAGTCCGGTCCGCACTTTTCCTGATGTTCCGCAATGCAGTTTTGTGTTGGGTAGTGGGTTCCAGTACGCTTTGAAATTATAATCTCTCCCCTGTCCCGGCACGGAATAACCAACGGGTAGCCAACAAAAGAGAAGTGAACCCCATAATCAGGGTAAATCCCGTGGTATCTGAGGTGCGGATATTCTTCCAGCAACTCATATAGTTCAGTCCATCCTTCATCCGAGAATTGAATATATATGAATCCCTGAGGCACCGGCGTTGGGGTAGGCGTTGGTGGCAAAGTTGAAGGGTATGTAGGAACTGGAGGACTTGATATAGATAACACCCACGGCGTTGGTGTCGGGGTTGGAATAGGTGCTAGGACTGGAAGAGGTTCGGGCGTGTCGGTAGGCAGCGGTGTAGGGATAGGAGTAGGCGTAGGCGTTGGAGTGGGAGTAGGCGTCGGGGTTAGAGTAGGCCTCGGAGCTGGAGTAGGTGCAGGTGCCGACTGCGGCTCGCATACAGTAAAGAATACGAACGCCAGAATCCCCGCCAGCAGCAGAAACTGCGCCAGTATCGCCACCAGCCACAGAAACTCCACTCGTCTAACGCCCCGCCAATACTTCATACGCAGGTCCTATCTAAACTGGTATGCGCCCTGTTCCGCCTACGGCCCTCCCAGTCATTGTCAAAAGATAGTAGCATCCCGTTGCTGTAGTGTCAGTTAATTCGTTGAGGAAAGTTATGCCCTCCTTCCAGATGTCACCACACGAATTGGTGAGTGCGTAGCCCAAAAGGAGAAACGATGTCGATTGGACTATCCTCAGTCTGGTGTCGGTTCTCGTAGTGCCCCCCGCACTACCTCATCGACGATGGCCGCCTGCTCAGGAGTCGCGCCCTCCAGGAAAGCCGTTCGCAGATAGCACGCGCTCCAATCATCGCCTGGGCACTCTGCATCGTACGAATCGTTGTGCAGCGCCAGGTATAGCTCGCCGAACCCCCGTCGGAACGCCTCGTCCCCTAGCCGCTTGTACAGTTCTCTAAATACCCCCTGCCCCAGCTCGGAATCGGGGAGAGGCGTGCCGTCATATGTCCGCGAGACCATGCTCAGGAAACTTGCCATTTCACCAAACCAGTGCCAATCCCAGTATTTATGGGCTGTTCTGTGCGCAATAGTCTCACGGTTCTCGGGATAATCGGTAAGAATGATTGTGTCGGTGCCCCTCGTTCCTCTAACGAAAAAGTCGTCTACAACCAGGGTCACATGATTCTGCGGGAAGGCTAGTCCCATGAACTCCTCCTGGGAACGGACCACCTGCTCCAGCATCTCCATTGTGCGAGCTCCGGCGGCATTAGGGGCTCGCACGTCGGTTTGGATGACCGCCAGCTTAACGTCTCCGGCCAGAGGAAGTGTAATCGTGCGTTCTTCCAAGAGCGTCCGCTCCGGGTCAAAAAGAATGTCAAGTAGTTCAAAGCGGGATTCACCACGGCCAGAAGACACTACGTCAGGTACAACTGAGAAGAGACTTGCCCAATCATCCGTAATTCCGTCACTCAGTGACGGATGGGAGACAATGCGCTGTAAATAGTCTCTCCAGGCTAAACTATTTAACCCCTTCAATATGAAGAGGTCTCCATACTCTATTGTTTCCATGAACGGCATATCTTTGATTCGCAGGTACGCCGGTTCGCCATCTATACTTTCTCCGCTTCTAGCTATGCTATTCAACATGGCAATTATCTCGGATTCAAGCGGCGTAATGCCGTCACTCACCCAAGGTTTATCCAATAGTTGGAGCAGGTTTCGAGGAGGCGGGGGTATATACAACACCCACGGCGTTGGGGTCGGAGTCGGAATGGGCGCCAGTGTTGGAGGATGTGATGGCATAGCGGTAGGCAGCGGTGTGGGGGTCGGAGTAGGCGCCGGGGTTGCAGAAGGTAAGGGTGCGGTCGTAGGCAGCGGTGTGGGGGTGGGAGTAGATGTTTGGGTTGGAGTAGGTACCGACTGCGGCTCGCATACAGCGAAAAACACGAACGCCAGTATCCCCGCCAGCAGCAGAAACTGCGCCAGTAGCGCCATCAGCCACAGAAACTCCATTCGTCTAACGCCCCGCCAGTGCCTCATATGCAGGTCCTACCTAACTGGTAAGCGTCCCTCTCCTTGCTGCTTCTACCCCACAACGCTGAGCACAACGTGAGACGGGTGATCGGCGTCGTGGTGGACCGTGTTCAGCGCGACGCGAGTATGCGTGTTGCGCCCCAAGGGTTCTCCCGTGTTGGGGTTCGCGTCAAAGCGGGGGAAGTTGGAGCTGGACACGTCCAGTCTTATGCGGTGCCCCTTGGCAAACACGTTCGACGTAGGGTACAGCACTATCGTCACTGGGTAGACCTCGCCGGGGCTCATTGGTGACGGCCTCTCCCATGAGTCTCGGTAGCGCATCCTGAAGATGCTGTCCGATATATTTAGGGCAAATCCGTACGGGTAGTCCTCGTTTGGCGAATAGACGTCTATCAGCTTTGCCGTGAAGTCGGTATCGGGTGCATCGGATGATACCCACAGCTTCACCTCTATTGGCCCTGTGACCTCAACGTCGCGTTCCAGGCGCTCCGTCTGAAACACCAGCACGTCGTGGCGGGTGCTCAACGGTGCGTTGAAGGGAGGCTTTGCCCCGTATAAGCCCTCTCGTTCCCGCTGGTCCCAGCCGCCGGCCGTCACTATCTGCTCCACACGGGATCCCTGCGGCAACAGCGATGAGTCGGCTATGAAGTCCGGTACCGGGCGCAGCGTCGCCAGCGACGATATGTTGCCTCCCACGGATGGTACGGGGTCAGTGGGGTCGAACTGATACGTGGTGGAAGAGCTTTGCGCTTCAGGAGTGTCCACGCGCAGAGAGCCGTCGCTGTGGAGGTGGTAGCTCACGCTTGCGGCGCGGGAAAGCGGCCACTCCTGCTCGTCTCGCCAGTGGCCTCCGTGATTGAGTCGGCCTTCCCTGTTCATCCGGCCGTCGCCGCCGCCCATGATGAAGATGCGGACGGAGGGGTCATCCTCAACGCCGTTGTCCACCCCTTTCAGCCAGTGATCGAACCAGCGCAGGCGCTCCTCGTTGTAGTCGATAGGAGCCTCGCATCCAAGGTCTATGCCGCCGGAATAAGTGAGAGCCATCGTGCCGTCCCCGTGCGTCCAAGGGCCCATGAGCAGACGGTATGGGCCTCTCTTTTTCTGGGACAGGCCGATGAAGTTTTCAAGGTTGGCGCGGGTATAGGAGTCGTACCAAGCGCTGGAAAAGACCGTAGGCACGTCGGCGAACTGGTCCCAGTGAAGCTCAAAGTTGACGCTGGGGTCCTTCCACAAGTCGTCATAGTCACCGCGGGTGAGCAGCTGAATGGCAAGCTGTTCGTAAGCCGGAGCGTGCGCCAGTGGCGTCTGTCCCTTCTTGATTGGCAGTCGCTTCAGAATCTCCCGTGTATCCGACCCGTCCAGCGCCCTGGCTGCCGCGGGGTCGCTCTTGAGCAGAGCGTTGGTGTTGGTGCCGGCGTGCCAGTACAGCCAGGTTAGGAAACGCAGCTCCAGGGCGCCTCCCTGCCGGAGCGTACTGGTGTAGCCGTTGGAAGCGCCCTCGTTGACCCACATGCAGGTCAGCCCCGGCGGGTCTAGCACCGCCAGCGAGTTCTGCGTCCAACCCGCATAGGACGTTCCGGTGGTGCCTACCTTGCCGTTGCACCAGGGTTGCTCAACCAGCCATTTCATGGTGTCGTAGCCGTCCGGACCTTCCTGCCAGAAGAAGCCGAATTCGCCTTCCGACTGGTAGCAAGCGCGGCAGTCCTGCATGACAAAGATGTAGCCTCTCTTGGCAAAATAGCGGCAGTTCTTTTCCACCCTGTCAGGGGCCCGCTTGTTGTATGGCGTGCGTTCCAGGATTACCGGCAGCGGGCCCTCCAATGGCTTACCGCCATCAGCGGGGAAATAGACGTCCGTTGCCAGTCTAACGCCGTCACGCATGGGCACCCTGACGTCTTCCAAGACAATGACGCCGTATTCAGGTTTTGAAGACTGCATAAAGCCACCTCTCAGACATGGGTCGGCCTGCAATATATCACCGGCCTATTGGAGGGTAAAGGCAGCAGTTGTCCCTCTCTGCATTTGACGGTAGGGATATGATTTAAGTGATGCTGGAAGTACCCGCTTGATGGAACCGATATCCACGGAAACAGCCGTAGGCAAGAAGAGGAACAGAATCTTCTTTGGCTGGTATATAGTGGCCGGGGCAGCACTGCAAGCGTTCTTTACATCGGCTACCTTCTTCTTCGGATTTACCGCTTTCTTCAACCCCATAGCCAACGAGTTTGGCTTCAGCCGGGCGGCAACCGCTACCGCCCTATCGCTTCAGCGCACCGAATCGGGAATTGCCGGGCCGTTTGTTGGGTTCTTGGTGGACCGGTATGGAGCGCGCGGCGTAATGGTGGTGGGCACCACAATAACGGCGCTTGGGTTCTTTGCGCTGGCTCGCATAACGTCCCTGCTGACCTTCTATCTCTCCTTTGGATTGCTGGCTCTCGGCATAGCCATGGCCACCATGGTGACCACTACTCCCGTAATCAGCAACTGGTTCATCCGCAAGAGAAGCAGGGCGCTTACCATCGCCTTCGCTGGAGGTTCATTGGGAGGCACAGGTGCGCCGGTTCTTGTCTGGGCAATCGGCGCCTACGGCTGGCGCGCCGTTCTCGACTGGATAGGAATCGGCACGCTCCTGGTGGGTGTACCGGTCGCGCTCATCATGCGCCACCGGCCTGAGCAACACGGCTATCTGCCGGACGGCATCCATCCATCCCAAAGTAAAGAGGAGCTGCAAGAAAGAGAAGGCCCATCTGATACGGATGAGGTCAACTTCACCGTGAGACAGATGTTGAGGACGCCCGCATTATGGCAGTTGGTGGTGGGAATGGGATTGTCCGGCATGGTGATGTCCACAACCGTGGTGATGGTTATCCCAGGCTTGGAGAGCTTTGGCATATCTACCACAACCGCGGGTTTTGCCGTTCTTGCTTTGGCCATCGGCAACATAACGGGCCGTTTGCTTCTGGGGTTTCTTGCCGACACACTGAACAAGCGCAACGTGCTGGCCTTCACCTACGTGATGTTCTCTCTGGGCGCTCTTGCCTTCGCTCTTGTAACGGAGGTGTGGCACATAGCAATCTTCGTCCCGCTGTATGCGCTGGCGCACGGAGGCACCGTGCCGGTGCGGTTTGCCCTCCTCGCCGACTATTTCGGAAGGAGATCGTACGGAGCTCTGGTGGGGCTGATCATGACTTTGACGGCAGTATTTGGCATAGTGGGGCCTGTTTTTGCGGGCCTTGTCTTTGACATTACGGGCAGCTACAGGCCGGCGTTCATAACAATGGCGGTGCTCATGATTCCCGCCGTGCCGTTCACTCTGATGGTTAAGAAGCCCAGTCTATAACGCCCGTAGAGCGTTGGATTCAAGACGTAAGGTTGCCCCTCAAAATGCCTTGCTGTGTATAATATAGATGCGTACGTTAGACAGGAGGGCCATCCAGAATCATGAACCTATTGAAGACAGGCGTGCTGTTCATTTTTCTGACCTTTCTCTTGCTTCTCACCGGAGCATTGATAGGCGGCGGCGACCCCTCTATGGTGATGATCTTCTTCTTCATAGCCCTAGCGATGAACATCTTTGGCTTCTGGTTCAGCGACAAGCTGGTGCTATCCATGTCCCGTGCAAAGCTGGCCACTCAGGATGAAGCCCCGGAGCTGCACAGCGTGGTGGATGAGCAGGTGTACTTCGCTGGAATCCCCAAGCCCAAGGTGTTCATCATGGATTCGGATTCGCCCAACGCCTTCGCCACGGGCCGCAGCAAGAAGAACGCCTCGATTGCAGTGACCACGGGCATCATGCGCATTCTCAACCGCGACGAACTAGGCGCCGTGATAGCCCATGAGCTGGCACACGTTGGCAACCGGGATACGCTGATTATGACCATGGTGGCCGCAGTGGCCGGCGCGATCACTATGATAGCCTGGATGGCGCAGTGGTCGCTTATCTTCGGGGGAATGAGTGGCCGGCGCGGTGGAGGTGGTGGTAGCGCCATAGGGTTGATAGGGCTGCTGGTTGTGGTCATCGTCATGCCCCTGGCGGCAACCCTTGTGCGGCTGGCTATATCTCGCACCAGGGAGTACCAGGCCGACCGCACGGGCGCGGCGACGTCGGGCAAACCGCTGGCCTTGGCCAGCGCGTTGTCAAAGCTTGAGAGGGGCAGCAATGCGCGCAGCATGGACATACCCAAAGAGCGCCTTGAGCCTGTTTCCCACCTGTTCATTGTAAATCCGTTGAGCAGCTTGAGCCGTGATGGAATGGCGCGCCTCTTCTCAACGCATCCCCCAATTGAAGAGCGCGTCCGACGCCTTCAGGAAATAGAGGCCAACAAGGGCCCCAGGATGATTAGATAGCAGGCCTGCATATTCAGAGATAGAGGGAGGGATATCAATTGACTGGCAACGCCGACTTCGACGTAATCATAGTAGGTGGAGGAGCAACCGGGCTGAGCGCGGCTCTGTATACGTCGCGCGCCATGCTCAAAACGGCCATAGTCGAAAGACTTGCGCCGGGAGGACAAATCCTGCTTACCGACGTTATAGAGAACTACCCCGGATTCCCCGATGGCATTACCGGGCCGGAACTGTCCCAATTGTACGAGCGGCAGGCCGTCAAGTACGGCGCTGAGATTCTGTACGATTCGGCGATTGGGCTGAAGAACCTGGATGGGGCTGTGAAGACCGTGGTAGGCGACGAGGGCGAATACAGCGCCAAGGCCATCATCATCTCTTCCGGTGGAGACCACAACAAGCTGGAAGTGCCCGGCGAAGATGAGTACTCCGGCAAGGGCGTTTCCTACTGCGCCACCTGCGACGGCAACTTCTTCCGCGATATGCCGGTTGCAGTTGTTGGCGGAGGCGATTCGGCGATGCAGGAAAGTCTGTATCTGACGCAGATGACGGAGAAGGTGACCGTTTTGCACCGTCGTGACAAGCTCCGGGCCAGCAAGATCCTGCAAGACAGAGCAATGAAGCATCCCAAGATAGAGTTCAAATGGAACACGGTTGTAGAGAGGGTCCAGGGCAACGGTCAGATGGAGTCCTTGCTATTGAAGGACACGCACTCAGGTGAGAGCTCGACCTTGGGTGTGCCCGGTTTGTTCATCTTCATAGGCTTCCATCCCAACACCGAGTTTCTCAGAGAAAGCGCCATAGAACTTGATGGCGGGGGCCACATCATTGCCAACATGGCAATGGAAACCAACGTGCCGGGAGTTTACGGAGCCGGCGACGTGAGGGCCAACTCCGACAGGCAGTTAGGCACCGCAGTTGGGGATGGCATAACCGCCGCACTCAGCGCGTACCACTACATTGAAGATTTAGAGGGGTGACGCCCCATTAAGAAAGAGAGAGGGGGCTGGATTTCCAGCCCCCTCTCTTATTATCTCAAGATCTATGTAGTTAGTGGCCGCCGCAGCCGCAGGTGCCGCCGCAGGCACACCCGCCGGACTCTATGTTGGGGTTATTGATTACGAAACCGCTGCGCATCAGCCCGTCCATGTAATCTATTTCAGAACCCTGCAACAACGGAAGACTATCCTGATCAACCACAATCTGAACGCCGTTGGAATGCATCAGCATGTCATCATGGCCAGTCTGACCGTCCAAGGTAAGAGAGTACCCCGGCCCGCCATGAGGACTTGCCGTGATGGCTATTCTCAAGGCTGTCCCGGTTTCACCCTCCTCTTCTATGATCTCCTTAAGCTTCGTTGCAGCTAGTTCGGTAACTGTGATCTCGCCCAATTGCGGTCTCCTTTCGCTCCCTCAGTAGATAAGGATGGGGGGCGACTTTCCTTGTCTGGTCAGTTTAGCATCCCATATAAAACAGGGTCAACAGAAGGGTGGCGTTTGGGGGAGGAGATTGCGAGGTAGGAGGGTGGTCACTACAATGTGGGTAGGCCGAAGTGGCGGAACGGTAGACGCGATGGTCTCAAAAACCATTGGGGGCAACCCCGTCCCGGTTCGAATCCGGGCTTCGGCACCATCGGTGGCGTTGAGCATCAAGGAGATACCGTATATAGAGGCGTCGCGGGCCATAGGGGCCAGCGACTTCCGGATCATGTTGCGGCACGTGCTGCCCAACACTTTTGCCTCTTTAGTGGTGTACTCCACCAGCCTGGTGGGCAGCGCCATCCTGATAGAGGCCTCGCTCAGCTTCTTGGGAGTTGGAATGCCGGTTGGCACCATCACCTGGGGTGCTCAGCTCAGCGGGCAGGTGCTCCAGTACTTCACGGTTGCTCCGCACATCGCCATATTCCCGGGCTTTGCTCTAACGCTGGCCGTGTTCGGGGTTAACATATTCGGTGATGCCCTGCGTGACGTGCTTGATCCCAGGTTGCGCGGTAGGTAGCCGGAGTAACGCTTCTTCTCCGGGACGCCTTCAGACGCTCTTTTCTACTTAGCCTGCAAGCCCGAACGATTTGGCGGCTCTATCGACTATGTACTTCCCCAATGCCAGGGATGACGTCGCCGCCGGTGAGGGAGCGTTCAGTACGTGGAGGGCGTTTTCGGTCTCCACGATGCTGAAATCGTCCAGCAGCGCCCCTTTGCGGTCCACGGCCTGAGCCCTGACGCCCGCGCCGGCCGGTACCAGGTCTTCCTTTTCAATTTCGGGCAGCAGCCGTTGCAGGGCCTTGGTGAAGGCCGACTTGCTCAGGGAGCGGTAGAACTCGCCCAGACCGGTACGCCAGTATTTCCAGGACATCATCCAAAAGCCGGGATAGGTGGCTGTGCCCATGAACTCCGGGACATTGATGCTGGACATGGTGTAACCCTCCCTGGCGAAGGCCAGAACGGCGTTAGGTCCGGCTTCCACGCCACCGTGGATCATGCGGGTAAAATGCACGCCTAAGAAGGGAAACTGGGGGTTGGGCACCGGGTATATGAGGCTCTTCACAAGGTGATGCTTCTCAGGCTTTAGGGTGAAGTACTCTCCACGAAATGGGATGATGCGCACCTCAGAACGAAGCCCCATTTTAGCTACTATGTCATCAGCGTGAAGGCCGGCGCAGTTGATTAGGTAGCTGGTCTGGAACTCTCCCTTGCTGGTCTCCAGGTTGATCGAGCCACCGTTTACGGTGATAGCGTTCACCTTCGCGCCGAGCACAATTTCGACGCCGTTCCGCTGCGCGTCTTCAGCGTAGGCGGAGGCTACTTCCTTGAAATCTACTATGCCGGTCTTGGGCGAGTGCAGGGCTTTGATGCCGTAGGCGTGTGGTTCAAGCTCTTTGAGCCGTTCCGTGCCTATCATCTGCAGACCCTCCACTCCGTTGGCGGCGCCTCTTTCGTAGAGGGTTTGCAGGCGCGGCAACTCCTCTTCATGAGTGGCCACTACCACTTTGCCAATGAGGTTGTAGGAGATGCCGCGGTTTTCGCAGTAGTCGCGCAGGGCGCGGCTCCCTGCGACGCAAAGTTCCGCTTTGTATGACCCCGGCCTGTAGTAGAGGCCGGAGTGGATGACGCCGCTGTTGTGCCCGGTCTGGTGTGTGGCGACTCGTTGCTCTTTTTCCAGTACGGCTACGGAGTAGTCGGGATATCTGGTCGATAGCTCCAATGCGGTGGCCAGTCCAAGGATGCCTCCGCCGATTACGGTGACGTGGTGATTTGTGTTCATGGTTAGGAGAGTATACGGCAGATGGCAAGAGCTTGCCTAAAGCTGTCGGTGCGCTTAGCATTATATGGCAGGTATTGCAATGCCCGGTAGTGTAGCGGTAGCACGTCAGCCTTTGGAGCTGAAATCCCTGGTTCGAATCCAGGCCGGGCAGTGCTTCTTTTTCTGCGGAGTGTAGGTCAAGCCCAGAGTGGTGTAGGGGCTGTTCGCGAACAGCCCCTACTATTTCCTCAGCATTACAGGCAGTGGTATCAGGCGATGTGGATGCATGTACAGTAGGCAACTATGAACAGGCGACAGATCCTACAGCGATTGGAAAGAGGGTGGCGGGAGCTTCACGAGTCCTTGGACGGGCTTTCCCAAGAGGAGATTGTGGAGCCCGTCTTTGACGGCGGATGGTCGGTTAAGGACTTGCTGGGTCACATCACTACTTGGGAAGAGGAGGCCATCAAGGCGATGGACTTGATGGCGAGAGGTCAACCCCAGCCGCGCTACAGGCAGTACGGCGGGATAGACGGTTTCAATGCTTGGCAATCGGAAAAGAAGGCTGGTCTTTCGCTGGAGGATGTGCAGAGCCGGCTCATGGAGACGCACCACAGGCTGATGTCGGTGGTGGCAGAGATGTCCGAAGAGCACTGGGCTACGGAGACCCGCATCAGGCGGCGCTTGCGCATTGATACGTACGGCCATTACCGTCTGCACCGCGAGCAAATCATGGCTTGGCGTATAGAAAGTGGTTCATAGTAGGCAGCGACGCATGCGCCGCTGACTACTATCTTGCAGGGCTAGGGCGCAATTGTCGGCACGCCCAGCTCGTTGAGTTGCTCCACAAAGCCTGCAACGTCCTCGTCGATGATCTGCTGAAGCTCTTGCAGATGATTATCGACCAGTCCCGAAAGCTCATCGTATACGCCTAGCTGTCCCTGTGTGGGCGCAAAATCGCCGGAGGCCACAACCTGTGACAAGGCCATGAGCTTGGCGTCAAGGCGCACGGGAGGCACAACCTGGGCGTGCGGTTCGTGCACGGATACAAGCTGGTCTTCGATGGGCCACAGCTTCTCCTTGATGGCCTGCGCCGCCCCGGACAGAACGTCCCGCGACGCCTGGTCTCCGGCGCGGCCTACCCACTCGTCGAGCTGGCCGCGCACACTGCGTAGTCGGTGCAGCCCCGTGTTGTTCTCCACCAGCTTGTCACGGACCTGGACCAGCAGGTCAAACTGCGCCTTCAGGTCATCTTCCGTCGCGGAGACACGGGGGTCTTTGCGCAGTTGGAACGACTCTGTGAAGGTTTGGCCATCCACGGTCAACCGGACTTGGTATGTTCCCGGCGGCACCAGCGGTGATATGCCCGCGGGCCTGCCGCGGGCATCGGGGCCGGCGGTGGCCGGGTAGCGCATGTTCCAGACCAGCTTGTTCATGCCCGCCTTGGCCTTCCGCTTGAAGGTGTTGATGACGTTGTCTTTGGAATCCAGGATGGCTATGGCAACGTCCTCCTGCGGGGCGTCCTTCAGGTAGTAGTTGATGGGGACGCCGTCGGGAGGGTTCTGTCCCGCGTTGAGGTAGACCCGCTTCACCTCCCCCTCTTCGTTGCGTTTCTCATAGAAGGTTACCGTCTCGCCGTTTATGCGCTGGTAGTCCTTGCCGGGGATGCCTCCGCCACGTCCGAAGCCTAGGGGCTGAGCGGTGCGGTACGTGGCTCTGGGCTTGAACAGGTGGACATCGCTGCCCGTAACCTGGTCAGAGATCTGTTGAAGAGGCGTGAGGTCGTCGAGGACCCAGAAGGAGCGGCCATGCGTGGCGGCTATCAGGTCGTTGTTCTTCACGGCCATGTCGTGGATGGGGACCACCGGCAGATTAGCCTGAATCGGTTGCCACTGTTCGCCGTCGTCAAAGGACACGAACATGCCAAGCTCGGTGCCCAAGTAGAGGAGGCCCTGCTTGGCCGGGTCTTCGCGTATGACGCGGGTGAAGTAATCATCAGGGATTCCGCTGGTGATCTTGCGCCAGGTCTTGCCATAGTCGCCGGTCTTGAACACGTAGGGCGCGTGGTCATGCAGCTTGTAGCGTGTAGCGGCCAGGTAAGCTGTCGCGGGATCGTGTCGAGAAGGCTCGATGGTGTAGACCAGGGTCCACTCCGGCAGATCGGGCGGGGTGACGTTATCCCAAGAGCCCCCTTCGTCGTGGGTTATATGGACCAGGCCGTCGTCCGAGCCTGTCCAGAGAACGCCGGGCTCGGTTGGAGATGCGGCAAAGGCAAAGATAACGCCGGAATAGTCGGCGGTGCCGCCTGAATCGGTGCTGAGGCCGCCGGAGATGACCTGCATCTTGGACTGGTCGTTTCGCGTAAGGTCCGGGCTGATACGCTCCCAGCTTCCACCGTCATCCGTACTTCTATAGACGTACTGGCTGCAGCAGTACAGTAGATCGGGGTCGTGGGGGGAGAAGACGGTGGGGTAGGTGAAGTAGAAGCGGTTGATGATGTCCTTGACCGGCGAGCCGGATTGGTCGTGGGGCCAGACGTGGACGATGCGCGTTTGCCTGGTGCCCATGTGGTAGCAGAGCTGCGTGCCTCCGCCGCCCGGCGCTGAGCCGTTGGCGCCAGAGAAGATGATGTTGTTATTGCTCGGTTTCACCGCAATGTACCCGCTTTCGGAGTTGCCCACCACGTCGCAGTCTTTCCAGGAGATTGCGCCTTCATCGCCTCGGCTGGGGACTTTGATGGCGGTGTTGTCCATCTGCGTGGCGTAGAGGTTATAGGGGTGCTGGTTGTCCACGTCCATCTTGAAAAGGCTGGCGGTGGGTTGGTTGTAGAGCGTAGACCAGGAAGCGCCCCCGTCCAGGCTTACCGATGCGCCTCCGTCACTGCCGCTGATCTGACGCTGATTGTTGCGCGGGTCAAGCCAGATGTCATGGTGGTCGCCGTGCGGTAGGCGCATCTCGAAGAAGTTGCGGCCGCCGTCGTTGGACTTCCAGAACTGCACGTTCAGGCAGTAGCAGGTGTCCGGGTCCTGGGTGTCGGCGAAGACGTGGGTGTAGTACCAGGGTCGCCTGTACAGCTGCGGTTTGTTGGATACCATCTGCCAGGTGGCTCCGCCGTCGTCCGAGCGGAACAGGCCTCCTTGGGAGTTTTCTATCTCCATCAAGGCCCAGACCCGTTCCGGCCTGGGCGGTGATATGGCCACGCCAATTTTGCCCTTTATACCCTGTGGTATACCGGGGTTTTGGGTTATCTCCACCCAGGTATCGCCGCCGTCCGTGGACTTGTATAGGCCGCTGTCCGGCCCACCGGAGGTCATGGTCCAAGGCTGGCGCAGCACCTGGAAGATGGACGCGTAGATGATGCGGGGGTTGCTGGGGTCCATGGACAGGTCTACAGCCCCTGCCTTGTCGCTCTTGAAGAGGACGTGTTCCCAGGTCTTGCCCCCATCCATAGTGCGATATACGCCGCGTTCCGGGTTGCTACCCCATTCGTGGCCGATGGCGGCAACGTAGGCGATGTCGGGATTGGTGGGGTGGATGCGGATGCGCGCGATGTGGCGCGTATCGCGAAGCCCCATGTTTTGCCACGTCTTGCCGCCGTCGGTCGTCTTGTAGACGCCGTCCCCGTGGGTGGCGTCGGCGCGGAAGACGCCCTCGCCGGTGCCGACGTACACAACGTTGGGGTCGGAGTCTGATACCGCAATTGCGCCAACGGCGGCGGTATTGAAGAAGCCGTCCGAGACGTTTTCCCAATACATCCCGGCGTCGGTGGTCTTCCAGACGCCGCCGGCAGTGGAGCCGTTATAGAAGACCAGGGGATTCTGGGAGTCACCGGCCACGGCAACGGAGCGGCCTCCGCGAAACGGGCCTGCCAGGCGGTACTCAAGGGCGTTAAGGTAGCTTGGATGCACCGTGGAGTGGTTCTCAGTCACGCGACACCTCCCGGGGTCTGAAATTGAGGTTGTTGAAAGGCAGCATGACCTTACAACCAAACGTAGTAAATGAAAAGAGCCTGGGCAACAGCCCAGGCTCTTTGTGCTCTGTATAGGGGTTTACCTGCCGCGCAGCTTGGGGTCAAGCACGTCGCGCAGGGCGTCTCCGAAGACGTTAATCCCGAAGACCACGAAGGAGAGGGCAAACCCTGGGAACAGGCCTATCCAGGGAGCCCCCGCGAAGTCAAGGAGTTGCTGCTGGTCCAGCATGGCTCCCCAGGTGATGGTGTTGCCTGCTCCGCTGAGGCCAAGGAAACTCAGGGACGCTTCAATGATGATTGCGCTGCCCACCAAAGAGGTCGCCACTACAACCAGGGAGGCAAACGTATTGGGAAGTATGTGCCGGAGCATGATTCTGAGGTCGGATCCTCCTATGGCCCTGGAAGCCTCAACGTACGGCATCTCCTTCACGCTGAGAGCCACGGAACGAACAATACGGGCTATCCTGGGCAGGAAGACTATGCTTATGGCTAGGATCACGTTGTTCAGGGAAGAGCCCAGGGCAGCCATCAGCGCCAGCGCCAGCAGTAAGCTGGGGAAGGCGGACAGTGAATCGATCACTCTTTGAATGATGAGGTCGAACTTGCCACCGTAGAAGGCGCTGGTCACCGCGATGAAGCTGCCCACTATACTGGCGGCTGTCATGGCAATTATTCCGACGTAGATGGAGACCCCGGAGCCATACATGGTGCGGCTCATGATGTCTCTACCCAGCCTGTCAGTGCCGAACCAGTTGTCAACGGAGGGAGGTGTCAAGACCGCCCTGACGTTGACTTCGTACGGATCATATGGCGCAATGTACGGCGCGGTCACAGCAATGAATGCAGCAAAGATCACTATGGCAAGGCCGGTGGTTCCCAGCGGCTTGCGGCGCAGGAAAGTAGTAACCGCTCTCAGGCGGCGCTCCCACGGTGAAACATCCCGGATTGGCTCAACTAGGACGAGTTCATCCCTGGCGTTCATTTAAAGTCCTCCGTGTGTCCGGTGGTTCCCAATATTCCTCATTCGTATCTGATCCTTGGGTCCAGCCAGGCATAGGTCAGGTCGACTACCAGGTTGATTGCCAGTGACACAAGGGCGAAGTACATGATGTACGCCTGGATGGTGGGCAGGTCGCGCAGGAATAGGGCTTCTATCAGTCCGCGCCCGATTCCGGGAAGGTTGAAGATTAGTTCTATGACAACGGTGCCTGAGAACAGTATGCCGAATTGAAAACCGGCGTAGGTAACCACGGGCAGCAGAGCGTTGCGTAAGCCGTGTTTGACGATGACGACCCTTTCCGCCAACCCTTTGGCCCTTGCCGTGCGAATGTAATCCTCCCTCAGGACCTCCAGGAGCTGGGTGCGAGTGAGGCGCATGAGCAGGCCGCTGCTACTCAGTCCCAGGGCCACGGCCGGGGGCAACAACTGTTGCAGGGTCTTGAAGGGAGTTTCCCAAATATGATCGAATCCTAACGGAGGAAGCCAGTCAAACCCCCTGGATAGGAACAGCACCACCAGTAGGCCAAAGAAGAAGCTGGGTACGGCCAGCGCGAATATGGCGAAGCCGCGCAGGAAATAGTCAGTCCAGCCGTCCTGCCTCACGGCCGCAATGATTCCAACCGGGATGGCGGAGAGCACAATGGTGGCGAACGTTAAGACGCCCAGTTGCAGCGTCACGGGGAACTGCCGCTTCATTTGTTCAAAGATTGGTGTATTTAGCACAAAGGAATTGCCCAGATCGCCGCGGACCAAGCCCCAGATCCAGTCTAAATACTGTATGTAGATTGGCCTGTCCAGACCAAGGTCCGCAGTCACACGAGCAACATCCTCTTCGGTAAAGATTCCCTCGCCGGATGGCCCGGCCAGTATCGCGACTGCTACGTCACCGGGAAGCACTCTCAGAAGAATGAAGATGACCAGGGACACCCCAATCAGTGTCGGGATGAACATCAGGAGCCTTCTGAGTATGTACTTGCGCATGATGTCTATTAGGACAGCGCTGGCACGGCTGTTACAGCCGCGCCAGCGCTGTCCTACATTTCAATGAGGCTTATTGACTCGGCAGTGCCGGGTAGGGGTTCTCCATCTCGTCTGCCAGCCACACGTTCTCAATGGAGTAGTTGGATGCGTGGAACAGCACAGGCGTCCAGCCGCGCCAGTTGCCGCGGTGGCCCTGCAACAGTCCCGGCCTTACCATGCCAATCCAAGCTGCGTCCTGGTTCCAAAGGATGTCGGCCATCTCCCGTAGAAGAGGCGCGCGCTCTGCAGGATCAGTCAGTAGGACCTGCTGGTCTTGGAGCTCTTGCCACCTGGAATTTTCCCAGCCGCCGAAGGTGAAGCCGCGATTCTCGAAGGTCGGGTGAATGGAGATTGTGTAGGCATCCGGGTCAACGAAGGATGCGCCTTTGCTCTCCAAGCGCAGACCGAACTCTTGGTTCTTGGCTTTCTCACGCGCAGCTGAGCTGCTAGGTGTAGCGTCCTTTGTCAGATCTATGTAGATCTTTGAAAGAGCGTCCACGATTACGTCAGCACGGCAATTGTCACCCCGCCCGTGGAGCGCCGTAGTTGATATCCTGTTTGAATCGCTGTAACCCGCTTCTTCCATCAACGCTTTGGCTTTGGCGAAGTCCTCTTCCTTCTTCATGGGGTCGGGGTCCAGACCAATCATGTTGTCGAACCACTCCTGTTGCGTGTAGACCCAATCGATCCCGATGAAGTACGGAGTTGAGAAGAAGCCGATGCCGTCGTGGCATAGCGTGTTCATGTCTCCGCGATTCATCACGTACTGAATCGCCTGCCTAACCTTTGTCGCCGTCGGGTCGTCAAGTGGACCGAACGGAGGCCTAGTCACGTTCAGCTCGAAGCCGCGCCAGCCAGGGGCGGCTACAATTGGGAAGGCCGCTGCCTCACCAAGCTCGCTCTGAAGATCGCGAGCGGCTCTCAGGTTAAAGCTTGATGAGCCGGTGAAGATCTCAGCGGCGTCTATGCGGCCTACCCTGAAGTTGGCAACGCGAGTCGTCCCGTCGGGGATGTTGAACAGGTTATAGCCGTCCAGGTACGGTAGACCATCGCGGAAAAATTGTTCGTGGCGCTCGGTGCGCCAGTGGTTTCCCAACTCCCCTTCGACGACCTTGAACGGACCGGTTCCGACTACCTCTCCTTTGGTGAAGTCGAAGTCGCGGTATCCATCCGCTGATTCATCGATCGCCTTGGCGTATGTGTCAGGCATAATCCCGCCGAATCCGCTGAGGAAGCAGGCGGCGAAAGCGCCCTTCGCAACCGGCTGGCGGATGGTGAGTTCCCTGGGCCCTGTGATCTCTGCACCCGGGTTCTCTACTGCCATCATGTTGTCGTCTTCTATGGGGTTGAGGTATTGGCGTACACAGCCCCACCTGTTGGCGACCACCCCGTTCGGTTGTTCTATGACCCTGTAGAGGGAGTAGTAAGCATCTTCCACGGTGAAGGGATTACCGTCGTGGTCTATAACTCCGTCTCGCATGGTTAGAACCCAGGTCCGACCATCGTCAGCGACCTGCCACGACTCCGCAAGGTCTCCCTCAAGGGTTACGCGGTCTTGAAGGTTCGGGCGAATGAACTGCCCGAATATATTGCCTACGTTGGCAAGCGTGCCCCATCCGAATCCGGTATTGCCGTGGTACGGGTCCCAACGGTTAGTCTCGCCCGCTATGGGCAGGTTCACCACTCCGCCGTACTGGGGCTCCGGACCAGGATCAGCCGGTACCGGTGTCGGTGTGTCTGCAGGCGCCGGTACGGAAGTCACACCGGGCGCAGGCGTCGGCTGCGTAGCCGGCACTGGCGTCGCCGTCGGCTCCAGTGAAAAGGTCGGCATTGCGGGTATTGGGGTTGCCGTCGGCGTGGCAGTTGGGTCGGCTTCTTCGGAAGGGCCGCAGGCAAGGATGGCTAGCAAGCCTATGCCAACGGTCAGTCCAAGAAGCCTTTTGGTATACCTACCTAAGCTCATTATGCACCCTCCTAAAACAAATAAATCCGAGCAAGGTGCTTGCTAGACGTTTCCACCTTATCTCGGCTTGGTTAGTGTTTGTAACACAGGGCTATTGGAGATGTCAACCCCTTTAATTCGTCAATAACAAGATATTGAAAATACCTATACAGGCTCTTCTCTCCGTCATGCCGAATGCCCATCACTGTATTTGCTATAGACGCCACCCCTGAGCGCGCGCACCCCGGACGCTCTCCATCCCTGCTGCCCTCTGGCGTGGTAGTATGTTGATACTGCCATGTGCATCCGACATTTCCAGCTTCCCCGTATCTGCCTCCGTGTCCTATACTTATCTACATGAGCTGGAGGAAGCCAAACACCCTGACTAAACCCGCCCGTATCTCTACGGAACCTGTCCTGAGCCTGTCGAAGGATTCGGATTCGTTTTCCATATTTCAAGAAAAGTGGTTCGCGTTTAGCTTTGAAGTTGACATAACGTTGGAAACGAATACTTTAGCTAGCACATACAATTCTACTTAAGGAGAGAACGAATGACATTATGGATGCTGGTGCGCCATGGTGAGACCGACTGGAACAAGCAGCACAGGATCCAGGGTCACGCCGATGCGCCGCTCAATGCCACGGGCATTGAGCAGGCGAGACGCCTGGCGTCCAGGCTGGCCGACGTGCGGATAGACGCTGTCTATTCAAGCGACGTTTCGCGCACGCGGAAGACCGCCGAGATTGTCGCTGAAGGCCATGGAATAGGTGTACAAGAGCTCTTCGAATTGCGGGAGCGCAACTACGGAAGATGGGAAGGGGTCACGCAGGAAGAGTGGCAAGCCACGGATCCTGAAAGTTTCGCTCACTGGAAGAGGTCGCCCGATACTTACACACCACCCGGCGGTGAGAGCTTGGACGAAGTGCTAACCAGAACTTCGCGCGCCGCCGAGCATATAAAGGAGCAACATCTCAACGACGATTCGATAGTCGTGGTGGGACATGGCGCCGCTCTCCTGGTGCTGGTTGTGCACCTTCTGGATTTACCACTCTCCTATAGGAACAACTTTTTCTTGGACAATACCAGTCTTTCCGTGCTGGACGTGGGCACGGAACACACGGTCATCCATCTCTGGAACGACACCTCTCACACATGATGAGACGTAAAATGTCCATGAAGAGGACAGCGGCCATACTGACGGCTTCCATGATACTGGGAGCATTGTCTACTTCGGCTATCTTGGCTTGGTCGCAGCCTACTAGCACCGGGTTGACGTCGTCACCTGCGGCAGCAAAAACGGACAGCGGCCGATACGCTGCGCCTCTGGGGTCGATAGACGAGTGCACCTACGAACCTGATCTTGCGGCATGGTTCGTAAGTGGCGAAAAGCCTGAGAAGATTCAGGCCTCGGAGTACCAGGGCGCCTTCTACAGAGCTCTGCGAGACATGCGGCTTCGCTACGGACTGAACTCCGCGCAGGTGAAAATCGCCGACCTTGAGGTGACTGAACATAGCGAGGCCGGCAGAGAGATCAAGATGACGTTGCTGGCAAACAATGCCACGTATGTCTATGACGCCGCCACGGAACGCGTGAGACCCGTAGAGCTGCGGTAGTATACGATACCTACCAGCCAAGGAGGGGAATATGTCGGTCAAGGTGCTTATTTCAGTCGATATGGAGGGCGTCAGCGGAGTGGTGCACGCCGACCACACGGGCAGGGACGGCAAGGATTACGATATAGGAAGGCGCTTGATGACCCTGGAGGCCAACGCCGCTATAGAGGGCGCTATTGAGGCAGGGGCGGACGAGGTGGTGGTCAACGACAGCCACGGCACGCAGCGCAACCTGCTGCCGGAGCTGCTGGACCAGAGGGTGGAGCTTATCACCGGCTCGCCAAAGCCGCAGACGATGATGGCCGGCCTGGATACCACCTTCAATGCTGCATTGTGCGTGGGGTATCACGCCAGGGCGGGTTCCATGGGGATACTGGACCACACCATTTCGGGTAGAGTGGTGCAGGAGATACTGGTCAACGGCCAGCCGCAAGGGGAGCTTGGACTCAACGCAGGCATCGCCGCGCATCACGGCGTGCCCATTGTAATGGTTTCAGGTGATACGGCCTGTTGCGAGCAGGCCAGGGAACTGATACCGAACATAGAGACGGCGGAGGTGAAATCTTCGCTTACCAGGTACGCGGCAAAGGGACTGTCTCCCGCAATGGCGCAGGGCCTCATCAAGGAGAAGGCGCGACGCGGTGTGGAACGCCATGCGGAGATCGCCCCCGTTGAATACTCAAAGCCGGTGACGCTTACGCTGCGATTCGCCAATTCAGGCATGGCCGACGTGGCGGAATGGGTGCCCGGCGCAGTTCGTCCCGACGCCGTGACGGTTGCCTATACGTCTGACAGCTTCCCGGAGGCGTTCCAATGCCTGCGGGTGATGATCCTTGCCGCGGGCACAATGGCCTGACGCATCACGGCGCGGAGAGCTGTTCGGCCAGCGTAGCCGGGTCCGTGGCGGGCATCATGCATGCGTAGTTCTCGCAGACGAAGGCGGAGGGCAGACCGTTGATCATGTACTTGTCCTCGAGCAGGGGATACCCTTCGTAACTGTCGGCCCCGTTGGGATGACAGCCGGTTACGACCTTATTGGGAATGTAGCGGCCAAATACCTCGTCGAGAAGCGCTCGTGTACCTGGGTCTTGCGGTGGCCCGACCACTGCTATCTCCTTTGGAGTAGAGAGGTAGAAGTCCAGGGCGCACAGCCAGTGTCCAAAGCCCATGGGGGCGCGTGACATGAGCATGCGGAGGGAACGCAGCATGGCAACAGCGCGATTCCGGTATTCGGTGTTGTTGGTGAGAATGGCCAGCCGCAGGAGAACGTCGCTGGCTACGGCGGAGCCGCTGGGCTCTGCGTTGTCGAAAAGGTGGCTGGGACGGATTATGAGCTTCTCATGGTCGCTGCCCGTATCGTAGAAGGTGGCCTCTTTGGGATCCCAAAAGAGATCCAGCATGTCATCCGTTAGGGAAAGCGCCTCGTCAAGCCATCGAAGGTCCAAAGTGGCCTCGTGGAGGGCAATCAGGCCGTCGATAAGGTTGGCGTAATCGTCCAAGTATCCTTTGAGGATAGCTTTGCCGTCCTTGAAGCTGCGCAGGACGCGGCCCTGCGGGGAACGGAGAGCGCCGAGTAGGAACCCGGCATTCGTCAGCGCTGCCTGCAAATAGTCGTCGCGGTGCAGAACGGCGGCGGCTTCGGCAAAGCTGCGCAGCATCATGCCGTTCCAAGCGGTGAGCACCTTATCATCGCGGCCTGGAGGCACGCGTTCTATGCGCCGCTCCATTAGCTTGGCGCAAGCGTTGTCCACGACCGTCGCTAGCTGTTCTTCGCCGATGCCCAGATCGGCCGCCGTCTCCTCGGCGGAATCGCGGACGTGGAGGATGTTTCTCCCGTCGAAGTTGCCCTGGTAGGTGACACCGTAGTAGCGATTAAAGATTACGGCTTGCTCCTTGCCCACGACCTCCTCGATCTCCTGGGGTGTCCAGACGAAGTACTTGCCCTCTTCTCCCTCGCTGTCAGCATCCTGGCTGGAATAGAAGCCGCCTTCCGGGCTGGTCATCTCCCGGAGAACGTAGTCCAGGGTCTCCTCCACAATGCGCTTGTACAGCCGGCTGCCTGTGATTTGATAGGCGTGGAGATAGAGCCTGCTCAGCAACGCATTGTCGTACAGCATCTTCTCAAAGTGAGGCACCAACCAGAACGGGTCGACGGAATAGCGGTGAAAACCGCCGCCAAGCTGGTCGTAGATGCCGCCGTGGGCCATCTTCTCCAGGGTAATGTCCACCATGGCCAACGCCTCGGTGCGGCCGCTGCGGGCGTAGTAGTGGAGCAGGAACTCCAGGGTCATTGGTTGGGGAAACTTGGGCGCGGCGCCTATGCCTCCATGCTCCTTATCCATTTCAGAATCAAGGCCGTCAAAGGCACGGGACAGCACCTCGGAGGTCAGCGGCTCCTGTCCCTGGGAGGTCATCAGGCCGCTGCTCAGATGCGCCACCAACTGATCGGCGGAGTTCACCACGTCGTTGCGCCGGTCACGGTATGCTTCCGCAATGGCGTGCAGCACCCGCGGAAAGCCGGGCATGCCGTGTCTATCCACCGGTGGAAAATAAGTGCCGCCAAAGAAGGGTTTGCCTTCTGGGGTGAGGAACACGGACATGGGCCAGCCGCCGCGACCGGTTTGCGCCTGCACAGCCTGCATGTATATGGAATCAACGTCCGGGCGCTCTTCGCGGTCAACCTTGATGTTGATAAATCCGTTGTTCATCAGGCGGGCGGTCTCCTCATTTTCAAAGGACTCATGGGCCATAACGTGGCACCAGTGGCAGGCGGAGTAGCCGACGCTTAGGAAAACGGGTTTGTCTTCCGCCTTGGCGCGGGCGAAGGCGTCCTCACTCCAGGGATACCAGTCGACTGGGTTGTCAGCGTGCTGGAGGAGGTATGGGCTTGTTTCGTTGGTTAGGCGGTTAGGCATGATGGGACTTATATTGTCGCATAGAGCGGGACGCAGGGGAAGGTGCGGGAGACTCCTAAGGCCGATTGGCAACGGCAAGTCATTTCTTGACGCGTGCAGACAGCCGTGACAAAATCGGCCAGCGGAGGTTGTAGTGCAAGGAAGCCTGCTTCAGCTTATCGGCAACACCCCCCTGTTGCGACTAAATGCCATGGAAACGGAAGGCTCGGCGGAGCTCTACGCCAAGCTGGAAAACGTGAACCCGGGCGGCAGCATCAAAGACAGGGTGGCTCTTGCAATGGTAGAGGAAGCCGAGGACGCAGGTCTGCTAACGCCAGGCTCCACCATAGTAGAGGTGTCGGGAGGGAACATGGGGGTATCGCTGGCCATGGTGGCGGCGGCCAAGGGCTACCGGTCCGCCATAGTGATGCCGGAGAACGCGCCGCAAGAGAGACGGCGCTTGATCGCCAGGTTTGGAGCATCGCTGCATCTCACTCCTTCTGACCTGGGTATGAACGGCGCAAAAAGCGCAGCACAGCGAATGGCCAAGCAAAACAAGGGCTACGTTCTGCTGGACCAGTTCGCCAGTCCTGCAAACCCAAAAGCACACTACCTGGGAACGGGACGGGAGATACTGGATACGTTGGGAGGTCGTGGAGTGGATGCCTTTGCCGCAGGAGTGGGCACGGGAGGCACTATCACAGGCGTGGGACAAGCACTGAAGGAGAGAGACCCTTCCGTGTTGCTGATTGCTGTTGAGCCGGCTACGTCTCCTCTGCTTAGTGAAGGGCGTTTTGGAGAACACGGTATCGTGGGGCTGGGCGCTGACTTCGTTCCTGAGATACTGGACCGCGAGTTGATAGACGAAGTGGTCACAGTCACTACCCAAGACGCGTTGGACACCACACAGGAGATGGCGAGGACAGTTGGGATTCTGGTCGGGATTTCCTCCGGAGCCAACGTCTTCGCCGCTATGAAGACCGCGCAGCGGCTGGGCAAGGGCAAAGTGGTGGTCACTGTCCTGCCCGACACAGGTGAGCGATACTCCTCCTTGTACAGCTAGGCTTGGTAAGCCTAAAATGTAAGCGCTTTTCCTACGTTCATTCCAATTCCGAGGAGGGAGCCTCTATGCAAGAGGAAGCCATCAGGCTGACCAGCTTGGCAAGCTGCGCAGGTTGAGCCGCCAAGTTCAGTCCTGAGGACCTGGGGCAGGTCCTGAGCCAGCTTCCCACCGTATCCCATCCCGACCTATTGGTGGGTACCCAGACAGGCGATGACGCCGCCGTCTATCGTCTACGGGATGACCTTGCCCTTGTCCAGACGGTCGATTTCTTCCCACCCATTGTCGACGACCCGTACCATTTCGGCGCTATTGCCGTGGCCAACGCGCTGAGCGATGTTTACGCCATGGGTGGCACGCCCCTGTTGGCGCTGAACCTGGTGGGATTCCCCGTTGGACTGCCCAGAGAGATACTGGTGAGTATTCTGAAGGGCGGCTACGAAAAAGCGGCAGAGGCGGGCGTGTTGATAGTGGGTGGGCATACCGTGGATGACGCAGAACCGAAATACGGGCTGGCGGTCACAGGGCTGATCAAGCCGGGAGACCAGATCACCAACTCAGGCGCCAAGCCGGGTGACGCGCTGGTGCTTACAAAGCCGATAGGCACGGGGATCATCACTACGGCGGGCAAGAACCAGGCGGTGGATGACGATGTGCTGGCGGGAGCGGTAGCCTTGATGGAGACGTTGAACAAGGGCGCATCCAACGCTATGGGTCACGTGGGAGTCAACGCCTCCACGGACGTCACGGGATTCGGGCTGTTGGGGCACCTAAATGCGATGATGCAGGGCAGCGGAACGTCGGCGCGCGTATACTGGTCGAAGGTGCCGTTGCTTCCCGGACTCTGGCAGTTAGCCGAGCAGGGCATAGCGCCCGGAGGTACGCAGCGCAACCTGGATTCGCTGGGGGATTCCGTCCGCTGGCACGAAAGCTTGTCGCATACGGTACAGGTGGTGCTGTGCGATGCCCAAACGTCGGGCGGGCTTCTCATATCCGTGCCCCGGGATAGGCTGGACGTTCTACTCGAGCAGCTGGAAGGACACGGGGTTGCAGGAGCAGCGGTAATCGGGGAAGTTATGGACAGCAAGGCCTGGTCAATAGAAGTGGACAGCTAGGACTACAGAGGTTGCCCATGCCGGAAACACCCTCACCAATCACCATTCCTAGCGCCCTCCTCCAGGCCGTCTATCGCGAAGCCAGGAAATCCTACCCCAACGAGGCCTGCGGCTGGCTCACCGGTTCAGCAGCCGATAACCAGGCTTACGCCATCCGTACCTGCGTCAACGCCAAGACACTGGGCATACACTCCACGGTGCCAGACCGCGGAGCTGAGACGGCCTACGAATTCACCGCCCAGGATGCCATAGACCTTGACCGCAGCTTTGACACTGACGCCCCCGCCGTGGTTATCTACCACTCTCATCCCAACGGACGGGCCTATTTCTCCAAAACGGACCGTCAGTTTGCCAAGTCTATGTGGGGCGATGGGCCAGCTTACCCTGTTCAGCAGCTTGTGGTGGGCATTGACGCTTCCCGCATTGTGGAAGCGGCCCTTTTTGCCTGGTCCTGGGAAGCCAACGACTTCATAGAGGTATCAAGGCTCCAAGGAGAAGCCGTCTAGCGTTTCCTCGTTTATCTCCGCAAAGACTCGCGTTTCAAGCCCTCTACCTCTGTAGTAGCACCGGACTAGTCGCCGTCTGCCTCTAGGCCCAGCTTCAGTCCTGACAAATCCAACGGTATTATCGTTATTCAGGGCGAAGTGTCAGATGGGAGTAGAGCAATATGAAACGAGTCGTGATCATAGGAGTTGTCGCAGTCATCATTGCGACTATAGCCAGCCTACCTATAGTCGTCGCTGGGGCTCTTCCTTGGAGCCAGGGGGAACCGGAGAAAGAGGAGTCTCATGCTCGCGGCTGGCTGGGTGTGAGGATTGCCCAGATAAATCAGAGTTTAGCGGATAAATATGATCTGACGGTCGATTCAGGAGTGGTAGTCATACAGGTCCAGGACGACGGCCCAGCGGCCGCTGCCGGTGTGGAAGCCGGCGACATATTAAAGACGATAGATGATGTGTCGATAGAAGAGGTGGACGAGGTGGCGGACGCCGTACGCAACCTGGAGCCTGGGACGGAGGTCACCGTTGCTCTCCTCAGAGGTAGCGATGAGATCGATATTCAGGTCACGCTGGGAGAATCGAAAAAGCGGGTATCCTCCTTCAAGTATGCAATACCGGGATCCCTGTTCGCATTAGGCAAGGGTTTCCCTGACAGCTTGGTCCAGGCCGAAGTGGAAATGTTGGACAAGGATGGAAATACCGTTACGGTAGGGGTGGTCACGGGTACAGTCCAGTCAGCCACGGATGATTCGCTAACCATAGTTCGCACAGATGATGAAGAGGTGACGTTCAGGGCAACGGAAGATACCAAGGTGATTGTTGGCGGCCAGTCCATCAACATGTCCGGCTTGGAGGAGGACACTACCGTAAGAGTGATAACAAAGGACGGGGACCTTTCAATGGTAGCGGTCTGGCCGACAGGCGCGTACCGTGGCCGTTTCTATTTCCGGAGCGGGTTTTACAAACCTGGAATGGAGAAGTTTGGGTTCCGGTCTTATGGCAGGTTCCCGGTAGAGCTTGCCCCTTCCTTCAAAGACAGGTTAGGCGAACTGCTGGAGAAACGGTTCAAGAGTAAGGACGAATGGGAAGAATGGAAGAGGAGAAGATGAGCTAGCCGGCTGGTCGATTGCATAGGCACCCCTCTAGCAAGCGGGGCGCTCCGGTTCACTAGGGCGCCCCGCTTGCATGTCGCGACCTCACCCCATCTCAATCTTCCCCCATCAAGGGGGAAGAGGTTCTGCAAATGTCTCTGTGTCGGTTAGCTTTGCAATACAGCTTCAGCCACGGCTTTGCCCATTTCGGCGGTGCCTATGGAAGACTGCCCTGGTTCTGCCAGATCGGGTGTGCGGAGACCGCTTTCCAGCACCGCCTCCACCGATAGCTCCACGGATTCTCCTTCGTTGATTAGGCCCAGGGAGTAACGCAGCATAAGCGCCATGCTGAGGATTGCGGCGAGAGGGTTCGCTTTGCCCTGCCCCGCAATGTCGGGAGCGCTGCCGTGAATCGGCTCGTACATGCCGCGGGCGCGGCGGCGTCCCGTGGCGTCCGGTACGCCGGCAAGGCTCGCCGAAGGAAGCATGCCCATGGAGCCCGCGAGCACGGCCGCTTCGTCGGAGAGAATGTCGCCAAAGGTGTTTTCAGAAACGATGACGTCGAAGCGGTTGGGGTTCAGGACAAGCTGCATGGCGCAGTTGTCCACCAGCATGTGGTCCAGGGCAACGTCCGGGTACTCCGGGGATAGCTCAATGGCTATCTGCCGCCACAATCGGGATGTCTCCAGGACGTTGGCCTTGTCCACGGAGGTCAGCTTCTTACGCCGCCCCCGCGCAAGCTCAAAGGCGGCTCTGAGTATGCGCTCGATCTCGCGTTCTTCGTACTTGAGGGTGTCGACGCCGCGTCTGCCCCGCGAGGTGTTCCACTGCTTCTTAGGCTTGGCGAAATAAAGGCCTCCCGTGAGCTCTCTCAAAACCAGGATGTCCACTCCCCTAACCACTTCCGGCTTGAGCGGACCGGAGTCTTCCAGGAACGGATAGACTTTGACGGGACGTAGATTTGCCCATAGCCCCATTACCTTACGAATGCCAAGCAGCCCGTCTTCCGGGCGTACCTTGGCCTGTGGGTCGTCCCACTTTGGCCCGCCCACGGCTCCGAAAAGAAGGGCGTGACTGCGGCGGCAGGTCTCGGCGGTTTCGGCGCGGAGGGCCACTCCGTGCCTATCTATGGAAGCTCCGCCTACCAAGTCCTCGGTAAGGTCAAAGGTGTGGTTGAACTTCCGCCCCACCGCATCCAACACGCGCACGGCTTCAGTGGTCACTTCGGGACCAATCCCGTCACCAGGCAACACAGCTATCTGGAAACGCATGGGCAAAACCTCACTTGAATCAATGGCGTGGTGAACTATACGGGATTGCGCCCAGCCTGTAAACCGGGCAGGCGCGCTTAGCTGCTGTCCGGGAAGGTTATTTCGATGCGGAAGGGGGCCGGCTCCAGGGTCTGTTCCTGTACCGCGGAAATGACAACCACGGTGTTGGAGAAGCCGCCGTCCGAACCATTGATTTCGACAATGGCGGAGGCTTCTTCATCGAGCGGGATGCGGCGCACCACCGGCTCAGGCCCAATCTCAATGACGGTGAGCAGGTATTGCTGGGGGACGTTGTAGGGAGTCCGCACGAAGCCGTTTGCTTCCCAGGGGCCGCCATCTGATCCGGCGGCATCGAAGGAAGCTCCTGTAATGGAGATGTCGTCCAAGCAGAGCCCCGTGCCGTGGATGGCGTCATCCGTGACGTACTCAAAGCGGAGGAACACGTCCATGCCACGATACGGGGTCAGGTCGACGCTGTCCTCAAGCCAGCGTCCGCTGCTCCCGGTATAGCCGGGACCAAAGGCGTTGCCCACGGGGTCCGCAGGGGAGGAGTGGTTCCCCTCCAGCACGTCCCAAGTTTCACCGCCATTGGTGGAGACCTCAACGTAGGCGTAGTCCCACTCTTCTTCAATGTTGTACCAGAGGGAGTAGGTCATGGCCAGGGAATCTTGATCAGGCAGCGTGACTTCCGCGGTGAGAGTGGTGTCGATGGAGTCTCCACGGTTGCTCCACCAGCAACTGTCACCACCGGTGGAAGGACGTGGTATAAGGGGAGTTTCCGTATACCCCTCAAAGCGCAGGGTGGCCGGGCCGCGGGATATTATCTCGTAATACTTCGACCCGTATTGGGGCACCTCATCTTGGAACTGTGCCGGTCCGGCTATGGTTCGCACATCCGCTATCCGCACCTGTGTTTCAGGGTAGCTGTAAGGCCCGCCGTCGTCTCTATCCAGGTAGTTGGCCACCGTCCAGTCGGCGAATACCTCTGTGAAACTCCTGCCAGCGTCCACGTATTGCAGATAAGCCTCTACACCCTGGATGCTGTCGCCGGGAAGCTCCATGAGCATCCCCAGGCTCTCCGTGCCGTACTGTTGCCCAAGGTATTCAAAGAAGAGGTTAGCGCCACCGTAGCTGTAGATGCTAGAAACGGGGGCATCCGGCCAGTTGATCAAGGAGGTGGAAGGCCTGGAGAGGAACTCGTTGCGGAAGGAGGGTACGTAGCCAGCGACCTCAGCGCCTATTTCAGCCAATCCTTCATTGACCCAGCTTTCATCCGAATCGTCGGCGCGAAACTGGATGGCATGAGTGAACTCGTGGGCCAGAGTTCCCAAGTAGCTCCGGCTATTGAGGGGCAGGGAAGAGGTCATATAGATCATCTCACGCTGATTGCTGTGGGAATGGACAATGGACGGATATTCATCCACCGAGGAGTAGTAGCCAGCCACGCCGGATAGCGGGGCGTGCAGAACGGTCAGGTGAACGTCGTTGTCCACGCCGGGCACAAGCTCCGTGCCGAATACGGCGGTCACCCTGGGACGAATCTCTTCTTCGAAAACCCTAGCCGACTCCTCCAAGTCGTCCAAGCTGAACTGTACTCCGTCAGCGATATACCAGTATGCGTGGTCGGTGACCACGTGCAGAGTGGCCTGTAGCGGGTAAACATTGCGGTTCGTAATGTCGGTAACGTTAAACGTATCCTTCCGTCCAACTTCGTAGACTACGGGCTGAGAGTTCACCACCCGTGGTATGGGCTCCCGTGACTTGGT
The DNA here is from genome assembly GCA_965116555.1 of Dehalococcoidia bacterium. Classification (GTDB taxonomy): domain Bacteria; phylum Chloroflexota; class Dehalococcoidia; order Lucifugimonadales; family QGNO01; genus DAOUJH01. Next base: position 253,692 of record OZ220698.1, read on the forward strand.
GACCAGGCGGCTGGTTAGGTCATAGAGATCACGGTCAGGCGGAGTGGGGTAGTGGATTTCCGTGGACGTTGTGGTTGCCCTAGCTGTGGCTGTGGGTGTTGGAGTGGGCGTAGCACGTGGAGTGGAGGTTGGCGTGGACACGGCAGGAGGTGGGGTGGGTGAAGGTACGGCCAAGACCGGCGGCGCGGGCAGGGAAGTGGGCGTTGCGGTTGGGCTTGGCGCAGGAGACGGGGTTATGACGGTGGTGCTCTCGCTGTCTCCCAGTGAGCAAGCCACACTGAGAAGCGCAGCCAGCACTGCAAGGAAGCTACGCTTCATCGCAGTCTGGATCACTGTCTGTGGCCTGCACACGCTGGTTGAACTTGTTCATAGCGGCTTCAATCCCGCAGCGGACAATCCAGGTCACGGCCTCAGCGGCGCGGGTGAGCGTTTCTCCTAATATCTCAGATTCCTGCGGGGTGAAGCGCCCAAGCACGAAGTCGACCGGGTCCTGCTGAACGGGCTGCCCTATACCAATGCGCAGCCTGGAGAAGTCCGAGCTTTCCAGCTCCTGGATGATGGAGTTGGCACCGTTGTGGCCCGCTGAGCTGCCGCGCGGTCTAATCCGGATTTGCCCAACCGGCAAGTCTCGTTCATCGTAGATGGCAAGCAGGTTTGAAGGCCGTATGCGGTACCTGTCCAGCAGGTAACGGGCGGCTATTCCGCTGAGGTTCATGTAGCTGCGAGAGCGCGCCAGCACCACGGGTTCTCCTTCCATGGCGCCTTCGCCTAGCAGAGCGTGGCGACGGCGCTGGGAGAGTGGTATGTCGTACTGCTTGGAGAGGATGTCCACGCACCTGTAGCCGACGTTGTGGCGGCTCCCAGCATAGGCAGACCCCGGATTGCCCAAGCCTAGAACTACTATCATATCGCTGACAAGCCGCGCTGCAGGTCGGCTATGATGTCGTCTACGCCTTCGATGCCAACAGAGAGGCGGACAAGTCCATCCGTGATCCCCTGCTCACGTCGTTCCGTGGCGGAAATAGAGCGGTGGGATGTCTTGACGGGATGGGTTACCGTAGTGGTTAAATCTCCCAAGCTGGGGGCGTACTTTATACGTTGGAACCCCTTGAATAATCTTGAAACTCCCTGGACTCCTTCGCCCACTTCAAAGGAGATCATTGAACCGAACCCGTTGCGCATGACCCTTGCCGCGACTGGATGGTCGGGGTGGGTCTCCAAGCCCGGATAGTTGACGGAGATGACCTTGGGATGCCCGGCCAGGTATCCCGCTATGGCTGCAGCGCTGGCGCTGCTCTTGGCCATCCGTACTCCCAGCGTTTTTAGGCCGCGCAGAGCCAGCCATGCCTCGAAGGGGGCCAGGTTGACTCCCGTAAGCGAGACCTTGCTCTTGACCGGCGCGATTCTAGTGGTATCGCCCACGACAACTCCCGCAGTGACGTCGCCGTGGCCGCTGAGGAACTTGGTGGCGCTGTGCACCACCAAGTCGGCACCCTGCTCCAGGGGGCGTATGTGGTACGGAGAGGCGAAGGTGTTATCCACGACTACGGTGGCGCCGCACTTTCTGGCTGCATCCGCGATACGGGGCAGATCAGGCACTCTGAGCAGCGGATTGGTCTCCGTTTCCAAGAAGACTACACTGGCAGGACGGGACAACGCCTTTTCCCAGGCTTCCACGTCCTGTGTGTCTACGAACTCGACATCGATACCAAGCGGGGAGAAAACAGTGTGCAGAAGGGCTGTGGCCTTGCCGTACAGGTCGCGCGCCGCCACCAGGCGCGTACCCGGCTCGGCGGCGGCAAGCAGAGCGACAAGGGTGGCGCCCATGCCTGAGGAGCAAGCCGCGCCTGCCTCAGCGCCTTCCAGAAGCGCAACCGCCTGGGCAAAGGCATCCGTGGTGGGGTTGCCGTCACGGCTGTAGAAGTATCCCGGCTTTCTTCCCTCGAACAGGTCGTCGGTGTCCTCCAGGTTTTCGATAGGAAATACGGACGCCTGGTAAACGGGCGGCACTATGCTATCGGCGGCGGGGGCTCCGCTGCCTGCCGTCGCTGCCAGGGTATCTATGGACTCTTCTTGCGGTTTCTTAGACATGATTCAGAAGTCAGTGCGCTATGAGATGGCCTCTTCCACCAAGCTCCCTTCCAGCAGCTTGAGGAACTGTGCTTCATCCAGGATTTGCGTGCCCAGCTTTTGGGCTTGCTCCAGCTTGGAGCCGGGGTCTTCTCCAACAACCAGGTACCTGGTCTTTTTGCTCACGCTGCTTCCCACCGAGCCGCCAAGCTCTTTGATGCGGTCTTCCGCCTGTGAGCGGCTCATGGAGTCTAGCCGGCCGGTGACTACCATCTGCAGTCCCGTTAGAGTAAGGCCGCTTACGTCCTGCGCGGTTGCGTCGGTTTCCAGCTGCACACCGGCTTTGCCCAGCTTCTGAATGACAACCTTGTTGCTCTCCTGGGCGAAGTGTGCCGCGATGCTCTGGGCCACCTTGGGCCCGACGCCGGGAACCGCGGTCAGGTTCTCCTCGGAGGCTTGGGCGATGCTGTCCATAGAGCCGAAGTGACGCACCAAGGCATCGGCCGTTTCATAGCCGACGTGACGGATTCCCAGGGCGTAGATGATGTTCGGTAGGGGACGGTTCTTGCTGAGCTCGATGCTTCTCATCAGGTTGTCGGCGCTTTTCTCACCCATTCTTTCCAGGGAGAGCAGTTGTTCTCTGGTTATGGAATACAGGTCGCCGACATCATTTACAAGGCCGGCGTCAATCACGGCCAATGCAAGCCGTTCTCCCATGCCCTCTATGTCCATTGCGCCGCGGCTGACGAAGTGCATGAACAGCCTGGCAAACTGGGCAGGGCAGGCCGTATTGAAGCAGTAGGTCATGGCTTCGCCGTCTGGACGTGCCGTTGGAGTGTTGCAGATCGGGCAAAGCCGCGGCATCTCAAACTCGCGCTCTTCTCCGCTGCGACGCGAGACGACGGGGCTGACCACTTGGGGTATGACTTCGCCGGCGCGCTCCACCACCACCCAGTCGTTGATGCGTATGTCTTTGCGACGGATGTCGTCCTCATTGTGCAGCGTAGCCATTTTGACGGTAGCGCCACCCACGTTCACCGGCTCCAGTATGGCGTATGGGTTCAGACTTCCCGTACGGCCCACATTTATGCCAATGTCAAGCAGACGGGTTATCTCCTGTGTGGCGGGGAACTTGTAGGCAATGGCCCAGCGCGGCTCGCGGCCAACGTTGCCCAGATGCCGTTGATACGACAGCGGGTCTATCTTGACTACGGCGCCATCTACGCCGTAGTCAAGGGACTCCTTCTTCTCCAGCCAGTCCCGGTAGTACGCTTCGACGTCTTCCAGTGTGGAGCAAACGGCGTTGGCAGGGTTGGTCTTGAAGCCCAGCTCCTTCAGGTATTCCAGGATTGCCCAGTGTGAGTCCGGCACTGCGCCGCCTTCAGCGTAGCCAAGGGAATAGACAAAGATGTCAAGGGGACGGGAAGCCGTGATCCTGGGATCCAGTTGGCGCAAGGAGCCTGCCGCCGTGTTGCGTGGGTTGGCGTAGGGAGCTTCACCCTGGGCAACTCGCTCTTCGTTTAGCTTCAGAAACCCGGACTTGGGGAAGTACACTTCGCCCCTCACCTCAAACCGCTGAGGAATGCCGTTCCCCCTGACCAGGAGAGGGATGGATTTGATGGTGCGGAGGTTGGAGGTGACGTCTTCGCCGTGGAGGCCGTCGCCGCGAGTTGCGCCCCGCACCAATCGACCGTCTTCATAGGTGAGGGCAACTGCCAGGCCGTCTATCTTCAGCTCGCAGACCATATCGAAGCCTGCGCCTTCCAGCAGGTCCTGGGCTCTTCTGTGCCAGGCTCTGAGCTGGTCCATATCGAAGGCGTTGGCCAGGCTGAGCATGGGAGAGGGGTGCTCCACCTCGGCGAAGCCTTCCAAGGGTGCGGCGCCTACGCGCTGAGTGGGGGAGTCGGGCGTTACAAGCTCGGGGTACTCCGCCTCCAACTCCCTGAGCTGCTTCATCAGGTCGTCGTAATGGGCGTCGCTGACTACGGGATCGTCCAGAACGTAGTAGCGGTAGTTGTGACCGTCTATCTCTTCTCTAAGCTGTTGAATGCGCTGCTCAGTGGAAAATTCCGCCATGGGCAGTCCTTTCAAGGGCTAAATGGAGTATACCAAGTGAAGTCGACTGTGCCTATGAGTTGGTATACTGCGGATATACACAAGTAGGAAGTTATTATGGCAAACGTTAGACCGTTCCGCGGCGTCCGCTACTCTTCTGAGGCCGCATCCCACCTTGGCAGGCTGATCTGCCCTCCGTACGACGTGATATCGCCCCAGGATCAAGAGACGCTGAGGACCAGCGAGCCTCACAATGCCATACACCTGGAGCTGCCTGAGGGGGAAGCGCCAGTCAGCTATGAAGACGCTGCCGGAAGGTTCCATGCTTGGCAGAGGGAAGGCGTGCTGGTAAGGGACGAGACCCCCAGCTTCTACGTGCTCAGGCACAGCTTCTCGCACAGGGGCGAGTTGTTTGAAAGGTGGGGCCTCACTGCCGTCGTTCAGTTGGAGGAGTACGAAAGCCGGGTGGTGCTTCCACACGAAGAGACGCAGACTGCCCCCAAGGAGGACAGGTTCCAGTTGATGCGGGCGTGCCGGGCCAATCTCAGCCCTATCATGTCGCTTTACAGCGACAGCAAAGGCAGAATCAAAGAGGCTATGCTGGAGCTGGCTGGGAGAGACCCCGACGCCGACGCCCAATACGGAGACGAGCATTTCTCTATGTGGGCGGTATCTTCAGACGATCTGGGAGAAGTGGTAAACGACGTTCTGAAGGATGCATCGCTATTCATAGCGGACGGGCATCACAGATATGAAACGGCGCTTAGATACCGGGACTGGGCGCGTGGACAGTCCGGCTCATTGGATGAGGAGAGTCCTTTCAACTACGTCATGATGACCCTGATTGAGTTCAATGATCCCGGTTTGTTGGTGCTGCCATACCACCGCACCCTGGGGAATATGGATGCCCCCACGTTGACATCTCTGCGCGATATGCTGCTGAGCGTGTTTGATATACGGACGTTCCCATCACAGCCGGTATCAGCCAGCGAATTAGAGAAGGCTATAAGAGACACGCAAGGAGTGGCGCTGGGACTCTTGGGGCCGGACGGTGAAGGCCCGTATCTGCTCAAGCTGGAGAACGAGCAGGCGCGAAACGAGCTGCGAAGTCTGCCGGGAGGAGACGCGCTGCATGATTCCGAAGGATGGATTCTGCACCAGATCCTGACGCATGGGCTGGGGGACGAGCTGCAGTATCACCTGGGGTATGTACACAACCCGGAAGAGGCCTGGTCAAGGGTGGTGAGTGGGGAGCAGCAGATGGCGTTTTTCCTCAAGGCTTTTCCCTTAGACCTCTTCCGGGCAGTGGTTGGGACGGGTCAGAAGTTGCCGTCGAAATCGACCTATTTCCATCCCAAGCTGCCGACTGGGATGGTGTTCAACCCATTGGAGGGGAGGCTCTAAGAGCCGGCCTCCTGCTCAGCGGCGCGCCGTTGCGCTATGTCGGTTATGGCTTTGGCTGCGCGCTGGCTGTAATCGTTGATGAACTGCTCTAGGGCCTGAATCTTGGAGATGGTCTCGCTCTCTTTGGACGGCAATGACTGGAGCTTAGCCAGCGCGTTCTTGGCATCCTCTACCTGGCGCGTCAACTGCAGCGCCTCCAACTCTCTGTTGGCCCTCTCCTTGATCATGAGCAGATGCCTCCGCTCCATCTCTGTTCTGTCCAGCCTCTCTTGGACCTCGCTCATGACGTTGAGCGAGGCTTCCAGGGGAAGGCGCGAGGAAATGGCTTGCTGAGGAGCGCGGTTAATCTGCTGACGGAACTGTCTGAGCTGGGCGTCCAGGTGGTTTTCCTTGTTGTTCAGCTCAGCAAGGAAGAGCCGGAGCTTGGCGACGGCGGAGTCTATTTGAACCATGGTACTCCTACATACCTAGAGAACTATAACCTCAACCTTGTCTATGTTGGGGATGTCTCTGATCTGCCTCAAAACCTCTTCAGACATGGGGTCGTCAAGGCCCAACACCATCATGGCCTTGCCCCTCGGCGCCTTGCGTCCTACCGCCATGAACGCAATGTTGATGTCGTGGTTGCCGGTTAAGGTGCCGAGCGCCCCTATCATGCCCGGCTTGTCCTGATGCTCTATGAAGAGAAGATGTGCACTGCTTGGCACCACGTCCAATACATAGTCGTTGACCTGGACTATGTGCGTCTCGTTCTGAATGCGAGTCCCCATCAGCGAGACGCTGCCCTGGTCGGTGCTGACCTCTACGGTGATAGTGGCGTGGTAGGCCCCGGCCTCGGTGTCCGCCTCTTCCACAATGCGGAGGCCTCGTTGAGCGGCCAGCACACCGGCGTTGACTAGGTTGACTCGTTCCTCGGAAACCCTGCCCAGGAAGCCCACCAGTGCCGCGGACCTGAGATTGGGCGTGCTGTAATTAGCCAACTCGCCGGCGTACTTGATGGTCAACGATGAGAACTGGCCCTTGGCGAGCTGAGAGACCAGCGTGCCCAGGACGGTAGAGGTCTCCAGGTAAGGGGCTACAACCTCCTGTACCTCCGGCGATAGGAACGGCATGTTGACGGTGGACTTGGCCGGTCTGCCGTTGAGGACGGCAAGGACCTCCTCCGCAACTTCCCTGGCCACTTCTGCCTGAGCCTCCGTGGTGGAGCCGCCCAGATGGGGAGTGGTGATTACTCTGGGATGCTCGACCAGCAGCGATTCCTCAGGAGGCTCTTTGACGAATACGTCCAGGGCCACGCCTGCGATCCTGCCTTTGTCCAGGGCTTCCAGAAGGGCTTCTTCATCTATGATCCCGCCCCGGGCAACATTGATGAGCCTGACATCGGGTTTCATCAATGCCATCTGGGCTTCACCTATCAGGCTCTTCGTCACTCCTGTCATGGGGACGTGGACGGTGATGAAGTCGGAGTTCTCGTACAGCTTTTCCAATGAAGTAAGGTCCAGTCCCAGGCGCTTGGCATACTCCGGCGAGACATAGGGATCGTAACCGAGTAAATGCATGTCGAAGCTGGCGGCGCGGCGAGCTACTTCTGAGCCCACTTTGCCCAAGCCAATAATACCCAGCGTCTTGCCGCGCACCTCCGTTCCAATGAAGGAGCTGCGCTTCCACTCTCCATGTTTCATGCTGGCGTTGGCTTGAGGCACGTGACGGGCCAGGGCCAGCATCAGCGCTACTGTGTGTTCGGCGGCGGCGATTGTGTTGCCTGTAGGGGCGTTGACCACTGCGATGCCTCTGCGGGTGGCGGCTTCCAGGTCTATGTTGTCCACGCCAACACCGGCGCGGCCAACAACTTGAAGTTTGGCGCCAGCATCCACGACGTCCGCCGTCACCTTGGTCTCGCTTCTCACGATGAGGCCGTCATATTCCGGCAGGATGCGCTTCAACTCTTCTTTGTCCAGTCCGGTGAGAACGTCGACCTCAGCTTGCCGGGAAAGGAGTTCGATGCCTTCCCTGGCGATGGGATCGGAGACGATAACCCTCGGCGTCACCTGCTTACCGCCTTTGCCGGATTGAAACCGGCCCGGGGAAGGGCGGCGGTCAGCGAGTCCAGAACGTTTTGAATATCGCTTTCTGAACAGTACCCCAAGTGGCCGATGCGAAAGATCTTTCCCTCCAACTCAGCTTGGCCCCCGGCAAGTACAACGTCATAGTCCGTGCGCATGATGCCAATGAGCTTGGAGGCTTCTACTCCCTCTGGCACGGCCACAGCGGTCACCGTATTGGAGGCTGCCGATTCGTCTGCAAAGAGGCGCAGGCCAAGCGACTTCATGCCCTCACGGCACATCCTGCCGATGCTGGCGTGGCGTTCGTGAACGTTGGCCATTCCTTCGTCAATCAGCTTGTCCAACGCAGTTTCCAGCCCGAACATAACGCCAACCGCCGGAGTCCATGGCGTTTGGCCTCGCTGTAGGTATCTCTTGGCAGCCGTGAGATCAAAGTAGAAGCGCGGGTTCTTGGCCTCTTCACATGCGCTCCAAGCCCGCTCGCTCACGCTGATCATGGCAAGACCAGGAGGGGCCATCCAGCCTTTCTGCGACCCGGTGGCCACCAAGTCTATGTTCCATTCGTCTACGGGGCATGGAATGGAACCGATGCTGCTTATTGCATCCACAATCAGCAGCTTGTCGAACTCACCCTTGACGATACCCGCGATGCTTCCCAGATCGTTGGTGACGCCGGTGGACGTTTCGTTGTGAGTGACGATCACCGTTTTGATGGAGGGGTCCGCTTGGAGCGCTTTGCGCACCTGGTCGGGGTCTATGGCTTTGCCGTATTCGGCGGAGAGGACGGTAACGTCCGCTCCGTAGGCTTGGGCAATCTGGAGAAATCTGTTGCCGAAGATGCCTACCGTGACAACCAGAACTTTATCGCCCGGAGAGACCGCGTTGACCACGGCGGCTTCCATAGCGCCGGTGCCGGAAGCGGTTAGAACGTACAGGTCGTTCCTGGTTGAGAAGATGTCTTGGAGCTTGTCGGTGATGCCTTCTATTAGCTCTTTGAACTCAGGGCCACGGTGGTTGATCATGGGCTTGGCGGATGCCTGCAGAATGTCGTCCGGAATAGGAGTGGGCCCTGGAATGCGCAGGTTAACGGTCATTGATTCCCTCCTGAAGCAGTTGAAGCATTTATTGTGATGGTATCACTTTGAGATCCAGTACGCAGGCAGGAGCGTTGTGGATTAGAACAGGATTTGTGGAGCCTACACTGAAGCCCAAATGGCTGAAGCTATCTCAATACTCTGGCGAAGCGGCGTCTGCCGACACGGATAACGTCTCCCGACTTCAGGGGGAGATAAACGGTATCGCCGGGGATCGCAACATCGTTGACTTGAACGGAGCCTTGCTTGATGAGCCGGGCTCCGTCGCTGGAACTTCTGGCAAGTTTGGCCTGCACGAGCACCGTAGAGAGGCGAGGCGTTTCGTTCGGCGCCAGATTGCTCAGGTCTACCTCATGGATCTCATCCGGCGTCTCACCACGCTGGAAAGTGCGCTCAAAAACAGCTGCGGCATCGCGCGCAGCCTCCACGTTGTGAAACTGCCCCACAAGTTCCAACCCTAACCGTTTCTTCAGTTCCATTGGATTGACGGAGCCGTGGGCTAGGGTGTTGCGCATCTCTTTCAGCTCCTTATCCGGCAGGTCGGTGAGCAACTCGAAATAGGGCATGATCATGGTGTCGTCTATGGACATCACCTTGCCGAACATCTCTCCGGGCTGCTCGGCTACACCTATGTAATTGCCCAGGCTCTTGCTCATCTTCTGTACGCCTTCCGTGCCGACGAGAATGGGCACGGTCAGTATCTGCTGCGGGCGCTGGCCTTCCATTTCCTGGAGCTCGCGCCCCACGAGGAGGTTGAACTTCTGGTCGGTGCCCCCGAACTCTACGTCGGCCTGAATGGCTACGGAATCGTAGGCTTGGAGCAGGGGATAGAGCAGCTCGGTAATGGCTATGGGCCGCTGCTCGCGGAACCGCTTGCTGAAATCGTCGCGGGCCAGGAACTGCGCAACGGTGAACTTGCTGGTGAGCCGTATCACTTTCTCCAGGTCGAACTTGCCGAACCATTCGCTCTGGTAGACCGCTTCCGTCTTGCTCCTATCCACGATTCTGAAGAACTGCTCCATGTAGGTTTCAGCGTTGGCTTCAACCTCTTGCTGGGAGAGCATATTCCTTGTGGCCGACTGCCCGCTTGGATCGCCTATGCGAGCAGTCCAGTCACCCACTATGAGCACTACTTTGTGACCCAGGTCTTGGAACTGGCGGAGCTTGCGAAGTCCCACCGTATGGCCAAGATGTATGTCCGGTGCGCTGGGGTCAAAGCCCATCTTGAGGCGGAGCGGGTCGCCCTTTTCCAGGAGCTCCCTCAATTCATTCTCGACGATGACCTCGGCAACGCCGCGATGGAGGATGCTGTCCAGAATCTTAGAGTCTGGTTTCATGGAAGACCCCGGCGAGCACCTGTCTGGTGTGCTCTACGTCTTTCTCTATTTGCAATCGCAGCTCCTCCGTGCTGGAGAAGTAGGCCTCGTCTCTCAGACGCTGCACAAACTCCAGAAGGGTGGTTTTTCCATACAAGTCTCCATTGAAGTCTAGCAGATACGCCTCCACGGTACGATTGGAGCCTCCGAACGTGGGGCGCACTCCTATGCTGGCGGCAGCCTGAAACCAGGTTCCTTCTACAAAAGCCATGGCGGCGTATATGCCGTCGCTGGGCAGGGCTTTCTGGGGCGGGACGGCTATGTTGGCAGTGGGGAAGCCCAGCGTGCTGCCACCGCGACCGTCTCCGCGGACCACATCGCCGGAGACAGCGTAGTTTCGGCCCAGCAAACGGGATGCCGCGCCAGCGTCTCCTCTGGACAGCGCCCCGCGTATCAGTGAACTGCTTATGGGTACGCCGTCGCTCTCCTCTAGCTGCGCCACCTTGAGCGCGAATCCGCTCGTCTGGCCCAGTGCGGCGAGAAACTCCGGCGTGCCCTCTCTATTGTGGCCCATGGCGAAATCTGGGCCTACCACAAGGCCGCGCATGCCGAGGTGCTGCTGAAGCAGCTTGACGAAGTCGGCGGCTCTTACCCGGGAAGCCTCCTTGGTGAACCGTATTGGCGCCACCAGCTCCATACCCGCCTGGTGAAGCAGATCGATGCGCTCCTCCGGCGTAGCCAGCCAGTCCACGGAAAAGCCCGGCGTCAACACCTCTCTAGGATGATTGAGGAAGGTAACCACACCTGGCACGCAGCCATTTGCAGCCGCTTCAGCCGCCAAGCAGTTCAGGAGGCGCTTGTGTCCAAGGTGCACGCCATCGAAAACACCTACGGTGAGATAGGTGTTGTCGGAAGGCGCGTACTTGGAGAAGTCTCGGGAGAAGGGGTCCATGTCAGCTATATGACGCTCGTTCATAGAGTATGAGAGGTTCGGCAGGGGAGGTACGCCTAGGCATCCTCAGTGCCCCGCGCTCGCAAATTAGCGGCACCTCTCAGATATACGTTGACCAGATCCCCCGGTTCCTTGTCCGTGTTTACCAAGAGAAGGACGCGGATGCAACTGGGCACGTCGTCCGGTACCGCCATTTCGTGGGTGTTGAATAGAGCTATCTGTTGCCATCCCAGCCTTGTCCTTGCCGCCACCGCGGGGAACTCCGCGTTCAGGTCACGCGTGGTGGAGAATATGGCCGCGGCAATGGAGTCCTTTTCCAAGTCGTTGCCTGCTACAAGCTGCTCCAGCAGTTCCTGGGTGGCTTCCAGGATGGCCTGCTTGGTGTTGGCGTCCGCAGTTGTCGCGCCACGGATGCCTCTGCACACGGTCATGACGCACCTCCGGATAGAGGCTGTTTAGATTGGCGTAGTCCTGAGATGAACTCTGCGGCGCGCCTCACCGCTTCCCCGGGCGGCGCGGCGTCGATGACGTTGACCAGCGCGCTGCCCACTATGGCGGCATCGGCGAAACGTCCCACCGCTCGTACATGCTCTGCTTGTGAGAGGCCAAAGCCTACGGCTACTGGCAAATCGGTATGGTTGCGTACTCTCTTCACAAGCTCCTCCGCTCCTTCCGATACGCGGTCGCGGCTGCCCGTGACACCGGTGAGGCTAACGCAGTAGATGAATCCACTGGCGAGGCTGCAGGCAGAGGCGATGCTATGCTCTTTGCTAGTGGGCGCCAGAAGCGGTATGAGGTCTATTCCATGCGAACGGCATTCGTCCCCCAGAGGCCCCGCTTCTTCAGGCGGCAGGTCGGGCACTATTACACCGTTCAAGCCGGACCTCTGGGCCTCCGCGGCAAATCTCTTCAGTCCAAAGGCCAGGAACTGGTTGTAGTAGCCCATGAATACCAGGGGCATCTCCGTACCCTCGCTGCGGAGCTGAGAGCAGACCTCCAGACACGTCTTCATGGTAACACCTTGCTCCAGGGCGTGAAAGCTGGCTTTCTGTACTGTGGCGCCATCGGCCAGAGGGTCGCTGAAGGGGACGCCCAGCTCTATTATGTCGGCGCCGGCTTGGGCCAGGGCTGGCACCAGCTCCAGAGTGGTATTCACATCGGGAAATCCAACGGTAATGAACGGTATGATGCCGGTACTACCTGCTTCGGCAAGCCCTTGAAAGGTATGTTTGATGCTTCTTGATCCCATTGTTGACTTCAAACCGGGGTGGTTACGGCAAATGCCAGCGCATTTTGCGCCCCGTGCGCAATAGTGGTATTCCAAAGAGAGCCGGTGCGATGGTACAGCCAGGCAAAAAGCATCCCGGACATGAAAGCGGGAACTATGGAGCCCGGCGCGACATGGCTTATACCAAACAGGCCGGATGTGATAACGGCTCCGGCGAGAAATCCCCATCTGTTGGCGAAAGCGGGGAGCAGGAAGCCACGGAAGAAGACCTCTTCCGCAAAGGGCGCCAGCAGCACAATAATTAAGAAACCCGCCAGGCGTTGCAAAACCGTTTCGGTAAGCTCCCCGGGAAGAGGCTCCGGGGAGAGGATATCCTGGCCTAAGAACGTCACGATAATGCTGTACACAGCGGTCAACGCCAGACTGGCAAGGAACACCAGCAATGTCAGCAGGGCGCCATTGTTCAACGATGGTATGAGCCCCAGGGCGTTCCAGGACTTGCCGTATCTGCGCAGGCCAAACTTCCAAACTCCAAAGATCAACATTAGCTCTAGCGCTAACGAGAGCAGGATGACCACCAGCGCCGGCAAAGATCCGGTGACTAGAGCAACCAAGCCTCCGATGATGAGAAGAAGCAAGGTTCCAACTACAACTAGCAGGATGGCCCCGGAGACGTCCCTGAGATTCCAGGGAACGGCGCTGTATTGGGAAGTTGTTTGGTCTGTGTAAGGACTGTCCATACCGGTATTGTAACGCAGGCTTGAATAGTAGCATGGCGGATATGGAGCGGCAATGCAACCCGGAGCGACGGAGTAGTTGTGGTAATTGCCCATCAGCGAATTGACCCACGACGGCACTTGGACGTACACTAAAGCATAAGAAGCACATTAAAGGGAGGTCATTAGCATGTCCCAGGCAGTACCGGTGACAGAGCAGACGTTTGAAGAGCAGGTTGAAAAGTCGACCATTCCGGTTTTGGTGGACTTCTGGGCCGATTGGTGCATGCCCTGCAAGATAGTCGCGCCAATAGTAGACGAGCTGGCGGAGGAGTACGACGGCCGGGTAGCCTTTACCAAGATTGACGTTGATTCTGAACCCAACATAGCAATGAAGTTTGGCATCCGGAGCATACCGACTCTGCTGGTATTCAAGGACGGCAGCCCCGTGGACCAGGTAGTGGGCGCCGTGCCCAAGGCCGTTCTGAAGAAGAGGCTGGAAAACGCCCTGGCATAATTTCCTGGGTGTCTCTGGTATAATTCAGAGCCCTCACCGTTTGGTGTAGGGCTCTGTTTCTTTATTGGGAGCGGATGGGGCCCGGTGGCTCTCGCGGACTTCAAATCCGTTGCCCCGGCGCTGGCGCGCCGGGGGGTGGGTTCGACTCCCTCGCGCTCCCGCCAATATACGGCTTTGCAAAGCACGCCTAACGGGATGTCTTGCTTATGACTTCTATCAGCCGATAGCCGTACCTGGAGGCGTCCTGAGGGGGCTCTTTCTGTCCCGGGAATGCATCGTATCGTTCAATCTTCAATCGGTATGTACAGCCCTCATCATGTTTGAACCCGTCGATGCCGTCGTAGAAGAGTTTGCCGTCCACCACCAAGCACTTTCTCGGTCCCACCCCTACACAGTCCACCAAGTCTGGCCCGACAGTCACCTCCATTATCTTGACTCCATCTCCGTTGGCCGGCTCGCCAGACCCGTCCAGGGGACCAGCGTGCTGTTGCCCATCAGCGGATGAATAGTCCGAGGCTGTGAAACTGTACTCCTCGTCAGCCATTCTAGCGTCGTAATCGATACTGGCCTCCGTTGGGTAGCCGATCTCCGGATCGTAGGTTACTGTGATCTCGAAGGCGTTGCCGTCTATGGCTTCCTGGATCGTGTCGAACAGATCGTCTATGGTCACATAGCGACCAAATCCGTCGTGATCGGGCGCTTTGCCCGACTCAACATATGTCACCGATGCGACAGATCCGTTCACGACACGGATCCTTACAGGGTCTAGGAGGTGTTGCGGACAAAAGCATATGGGGGTAAGGACGAACGAGTAGGCATCGACGCGGTTGGAAGACCAGAGGAGCCTGTGCTTGTCGAGTTGCGCCTGCGCCTCCTTGAGCGCCTCTGTGTCCGCCACCGCATCGTTTTGCCCATCGGAAACGGGCGTGGCAAGATCAATCGGCGTCGTAGGGGTGGGGCTTACCTGCGTCGGATCGGCAGGTGTGCTGCTACACCCGATGGAAGGGAGCATCAACAAACCGGCGAGCACGGCGAGGATGGCAGTCAGCCCTGCGTTCAATCTTGTGGATCCTCCAAAATGGGCTAGTCTCTGTAGCCTTCATATAATCTTACGCAGTCCGGCCGGACTTGGTTCCATAGGTTCGAACCCAATATGCGGCACACCGGTGTTCGCTGCTAAGGTGACAAAGCGATTAAGATAAGTCCCAACACTATGAGGGTGGACCCCAGTAGCCGGCCCTGCCCGAATTGCTCTTTGAGAACTAAGACTCCCAAGAGGACACCAAACACTATGCCTACTTCTCGTGCTGGGCCTACATAGCTGACCCGAGAGAGGGAGAAGGCAGTCAATACCAAGCCGTATGCAATGAAGACCAGCAAGCTTGCAGTCACGATAGACCAGGGATTGGACTGCCACTCCCGTCGTACCGGGGTCATCCCGTACTTGAATGCGATGTAAGGAGCAAGGCCGATGGCAGCGCCTATGTTGATCATGTACATATACAGGAAGGGCTGGACGTGACCCACACCGACCTTGTCTATCAGGGTATATGTGGTGATTGCCATCCCGGTGAGTATGGCATAGCGGACGCCTCCATCCCGGAGAAAGACTGAAGGCTGAGTAAGGATCTTCCGAAAACGTCCCCACCATGACACGATGAAGATGCCGACAATGATAAGGATGATGCCGGTTGCGGCAGGCAGGGCCACACTTTCTCCCAACATCAGTACCGCCAGCACGGGGACCAGCATAGGGCCAATCCCTCTGGCTATGGGATAAACCAGGGACAGGTCGCCTTGAGAATATGCCCGACCCAGGAAGACGAAATAGACTACATGCGTTGCCGCGGATGCCAGGGCCAACCAGTATCCGGAGGCCGAAACCGGGTTGAGCCAGAAAAGAACGCCACTCAATGGGGCTAACAGTACGCTCCCGCTCACCAGAAGGGCCCAAGCAAAGACTTCCTGGTTGCCTGAACGTTTAAGCAGCAGGTTCCACGATGAATGGCAAAGGGCAGAAAGCAAGACCAGTGCTAGGGATAGTGCGTCCATGGACAGATTATAGACCAGCAGATAACAGCGATACGAGTCGACCAGAAGACGGAGCCGAATGGTGGGCCGCATCCATTAGCGCTACCTGTTGATAGCACGTCCGGTTGCTCAATGCAGAGAGGCGCTATGCACCCCTCTGCCAGAGCCTGCACCCGGTGGTGGCGAGGACCAGCGGGATCATTACGGCGACGAAGTCCCAGATGACGTCCACGGGGATGCTGGTTGACTCACCCTCATTCAGCGCCAGCAGGTAGATCCAGTTGCGGAAGAACCAGATGGCGAGCACTGCATTGGCGTAGAACAGGGTGTGCGCGCCGAGCCGTGTGAGGTTGAGCGGTTCACCGCCGCCGGGCTGCGAGCGCATGTGCATGAAGTTCACTGCCAGCGCGATGAGAATACCCAGTCCGGAGACGTAGTTCATCACATCCCAGACCCGTTGCGGGTTGTCGTAGAGTGTGCTGAAGAGGAATTGCGCCAGGTATAGCGCCGCGTACACCATCAATAAGCCGCCGACCACTCGTAAAGCCATAGCCATAACTACCTTCTCCTGCGTTAGTCTCCGCTGCTAAATATAATACGCCGGTTGAGAACATTCCCAGCGCGGATAAAGCGGGCTCTTATCTGAAGAACTGTAGAAGGATATTCTGGACGATGACGATGACAATTATGGCCACCATCGGCGTGAAGTCGAACATACCGGTGTTCGGCATGACGCGCCGTATAGGAGACATTATGGGCTCGGTCACGGCATAGACAAACTGAACTAAGGGATTGTTGTACGATACGTTTGGAAACCAGGACAGTATGACCCTGGCTAGAATGACCAGGTAAAGAAAAGTAAATATAGCGTTTACTAGTGTTGCACTGTCCATCCTTACTCGTTGTCTCCTAGCCGTTTCGCCTTCTGATAAGCAGCTACCACTGCATTGATCATGGCATCCCTGAAACCCTTCTCCTCCAACACCTTAAGCGCCTCCGCCGTGGTGCCCCCAGGGGACGTTACCATATCACGGAGCCTGGCCGGGTGCTCCCCCGACTCTTTGGCCAGCATAGCACTTCCCAGCAAGGTCTGTAATGCCATCTTGCCAGCCATGTCGCGGGACATTCCCATGTATACGCCGGCGTCTATGAGGCTCTCCAGAAAGAGAAAGACGTAGGCCGGCCCGCCGGCGCTCAGCGCCGTGCCCATGTCCAAGTCTTTCTCCTCGCTGACCTCTATCTCTTCACCCAGCGTTTGCAGGATGGTCCGCGTCGCTTCTTTGTGCGACTCTCCAACTGATTCCGAAGCGAGCCAGAGACTCATGCCTTCGCCAATACGGGACGGCGTGTTTGGCATGACCCGGATCACGTTCCGATGCGCCAGGCCCGCGCTCAGCGTCTCCATCCTGGCTCCGGCTATGATGGAGATAGCGGTCTGGTCTTCCCGCAACGCGCCCGTGAGCTGTTGGGTCACATCGCTGAGGCTCTGCGGTTTCACCGACAGAACCACCAGTTCGCCGTGGCGCACCGCCTCTACATTGTCGCTGGTTACGGCTATTCCATGCTGCTTAGCCAGGTGCTCACGGCGTGCCTGCAGGGGCTCTCCGGCGCATATTTCCCGCGGCTGGGCCAAGCCCTGCCGCAATATGCCAGCGATGATGGCCTCTGCCATGACGCCTCCACCTATGAACGATATCTCCATTACTACTCCACAGAAGCGATGCTCTATTATAGCAACTGGGGCATTGGAAAGCAGGACGCAGCTATCCTAGCGCGGCAGCCCCTTTCCTGAAGCGACCGATGCCGCCAGCTTGATAGCCTCTATCATGCTGGTGGCTTGGGCCACTCCCTTTCCCGCAATGTCATAGGCCGTGCCGTGGTCCACGGAGGTGCGGAGCAGCGGCAGCCCCAGGTTTATGCTTACGCTTTCCTCAAAGCCGTAGACTTTAACCGGGATATGTCCCTGGTCGTGGTACATGGCAAGCACCGCGTCGTACTTCCCGTCTATGGCCTGGTTGAAGATGGTGTCGGCGGGCACTGGCCCAATGGCCTCCACTCCCTTGTCGCGCGCCTCGTTTACCGCGGGCTCTATGGCGGTGGCCTCCTCATCTCCAAGCAACCCGCCGTCGGAGGCGTGGGGATTCAGCGCCGCCACGCCAATGCGGGGATGCTCGAAGCCCCACTGTTTGAAAGAGTCGTGGGTGAGCATTATCTTGGCAAGGACGTTTTCCCTGGTCACGGAGTCCGGCGCCCTGCGTAGCGAGCGGTGCGTCGTCAGGTGCACCACCCGCAATGTTCCCGACATCAGCATGGTGGCGACCTGGGGCGACTTGGTCATGGACTGCAGCACCTCCATGTGGCCGACGTCTTTGTATCCCGCCAGAGAGGCCGCTTCCTTGTGTATAGGCGCCGTGGCCATGGCCTGCGCCTCGCCTCCCAGGCATAGCTCCGCCGCCGTTTTAGCCCACTCCATGCTTGCGCGGCCCGCCTCGGCAGATATCTGTCCCCAGACTACGTCTTCCGGGTTGAGGTTGTGCGTGTCCAGCACGGAAATCACATCCGGCGACTCGTAGATGGCGCCGGGGCCTTCCACCTCTTCAACCCGAAGCGATACTCCGGTCACTCGCAGGCCCTGTTCCATGATCGAGACGTTGCCCACCACCAGGGGAAGGCAGGCAGCGCGGACTTCCTGGCTGCACAGCGCCCTGGCAACGACTTCCGGCCCTATTCCACAGGGGTCTCCCATGGTAACTGCGATCACAGGCAGGTTGGACATGGCTTACTCCATTTGGCTTGCTGAGAGGATTATATTGACAGAGGTGACCGATTGCCAGTCCGCTCTGCTAACCTGCTCCATCGTGGACAGCCTTGGAGGCCTATTGTATAGTGTCCTGTGTTAGGGAAAGGTGCTGGGGCATTCCAAAATCGACCTTCTCGGCAGAGCCTCTACGCGGACCAAAAGAGATAGCGGCCCGCAGGAGGCAACGGGCCGCTGGTGAAGGGAAGCGTCCCTTGATGGCGGAGGGACACCCCCAAGTGTAGGAATCGATGGTCCACCCGGGGAAGGCGAACCGACCGGCCCCCGTTTTAGCGGGGGACTCTTAGGAAGTGAGGGGATGCCCCAGCAACTATAAGAGATGATTGGCAACAATATGCCGGGGTCATCCTGTCCTGTGCCCTGGCAGCTAAGCCGGGGCACCCCATAATGGGACAGCCTTAACGCTAAGGCTGGGGACCTTCCAGTTTTCTATCTCCTCTAATCCTCCTTCTGAATTGACTCTATAGATGGAACGATCCATGTCTATGAAGAATCTCTGGCCAGCCCTGTAACGCCCGGACTCCTGCTCCTGCTGGTTCAGGCGGAACTCCAAGTGAAGCAGGTTGCGCAGCAAACCCTCCTCTGAGCAGTCTTGGTTATCTACTACGGCTATCGGCGGGCAATTGATGGGAAGGGTACGGTCTTTCAGGATGTCGCGGTTGGCGGTGACCACCCAGCGCCCCTGATGGATAGCCTCTGTGACGAGGTCTCGGCGGCAGCGGGAAAGCGGAAGAGTATCAGGCTCAACCGCATCCACTTGGGGCAGTCCGTTGTCTATCAACCAGCGTATCTTGCCGTTTCCTGCCGGCATGTTTCCCTCCCTTTGCCGACCGTTGTCTAGCTATCTATGGGGTACTCGTTATCCTCCGCACTGGTTCCAGGCGCAGACCTGGCATATCACGCAGCCTTCCTGGAAGGCCACCGGCCCGCCGCACTCCGGGCAGCTGAAGCCCACCGCCTCTACCGGCTGAATGGCCTCCATCTTGCCGTTACCGTTTGCATGGCCGTTGCCGTTGTTCACGGGGAATCCAAGCTGGGCTCCGTAGCTCTCCTCGGTCTGTTGGGCGCCCGGCGTGGCGTGCTTGCGCAATACCTGGGCCAGGGCGTCCGGCACCGATCTCACCATGACTCCCTGGTCCCATACCGGGTGGCAGGTGATGCCCTGCAGCTGGTCCACTATCTCTTCAGCGGGGACACCGGAGCGCAGAGACAGCGATACCAGCCTGGCGATTGCCTCCAGGTGCGCCGAGTCACAGCTGCCCGCCTTGCCCAGGGTGGTAAACACCTCAAAGGGCTGGCCGTCCTGGTCCAGGTTGATAGTGACGAACGTATTGCCGTGGCCGGTGCGCAGGCGCTCAGTGATTCCATGCATCTGAAGGGGTCGCTCCCGTTTGACCCTGGACACTGTCGCTTCAGCCTGAATAACGGCTTCGCTTTCAGGCTTGTCACGCTGCACTTCCAGCACCTGCATGGACTTGGAGCCGTCGCGGTATATGGTGATGCCTTTGCAGTGATTGTTGTAAGCCAACCAGTAGGCGCTTTCCACGTCATCGGCGGTGGCCGAGTTAGCCATATTGATAGTCTTGCTCACGGCAAGGTCGGTGTGGGCTTGGAACACCGCCTGCATGTTCACGTGAGCTTTCACCTCTATCTCGTTAGCCACCTTGAACAGAGCCTTCACGTCGTCGGGGACGGTCTCTATGTGCTGGCAGGAGCCCGTCTTCGCCACTTCGTCCATGAGCTGCTCCGAGTAGAAGCCGCGCTGGTGGGCAACGCGGAGGAACTGCTCGTTGACCTCTCGCAGATGCTTGCCGTCCAGCACGTTCTTGACGAAGGCAAGGGCAAATATGGGCTCTATGCCGCTGGAAGCCCCGGCTATGGCGCTGATGGTGCCGGTGGGCGCAATACAGGTGCGCGTGGCGTTACGGATGGGCAGGTCGTCCTCCGACTGCGGTTTCCAGCCAGGGTAGGGGCCGCGCTCTACGGCAAGCTCTAGCGATACATCGCGGGCTGCATCGTTGATGGTGGCCATCACTTTGGATCCAAGCTCCAGGGCCTGTTCCGATTCGTAGGGGATGCCCATCTGTATCAGAGCATCGTGCCAGCCCATGACACCGAGGCCGGTCTTGCGCGTGGTGTCCACGGCCTTCTTTACCTCGTCGGTGGGGAAGGAGTTGACCGTGACCACGTCATCCAGGAAACGGGCAGCGAGAGACGAGACATCCCTCAGCGATTCGAAATCGAAGCTTGAACCGCCGCCGTCTTCGACGACGAACTTGCCCAGGTCTATGGAGCCCAGGTTACAGGCCTCGTTGGCCAGCAGCGGCACCTCGCCGCAGGGGTTGGTGCTTTCCAACCGCCCCAGGTGAGGCGTGGGATTAGACCTGTTGGCTTCGTCTATGAAGTAGAGACCGGGGTCTCCCGTCTTCCACGCCGATTGAATGATCTCCTGCCATATTTGTCGGGCGGGCAGCGTCCTAACCACCTCTCCGGCTTTGTTGTCGCCGCTGCCTTCCGGCACTACCAGGTCCCAATCTTCGTTGTTCTGCACCGCCTTCATGAATGCGTCGCTGATTGCCACGGAGATGTTGAAGTTCTGCGCCGTGGCGTCGTCATCTTTCATGTGGATGAAGTCCATGATCTCCGGGTGCGACACGTCCAGTATGCCCATGTTGGCGCCGTGACGCTTGCCCCCCTGGGTAATCATGTCCGAAAGGGAGCTGAGCATCTTGAGCACGGCTATTGAGCCGCAGGCCTTGCCCTGCGTGGTCTTGATTCCGCTGCCGCGGGGCCGCAGTTTGCTGAAGGAGTATCCCAGTCCGCCGCCGTACTTTTGAATCATGGCGGAAGCGCGGGCCGCTTCCATGATGCTCTCCATGGTGTCCTCTACGGGAAGGACAAAGCAGGCGGAAAGCGTGCCCTGGCCCGTACCCGCGTTGAACAGGGTAGGGGAGTTGGGCAGGAACTTGGTGCTGGCCATCAGCTCGTAGAAGGTATCTGCCCAGCGCTCACGGACATCCGGCTCTTCCGGCTCCGCCACAGCGTTGGCGACTCGCAGGAACAGGTCCTGCGCCGTCTCGTTGCCTAGCAGGTAGCGTGTCTTGAGGATGGTGTGGGCGTTTTCCGTGAGTTGCGGCTCTATTCTGTTGGTGGTCATTTGTATCCTTTCTATCGATGCCCTCAAAACGACTTGAAAAAACGGAGGGCGGAATAATTACAGGCGTCCAGACCTGAAGTGAGAGCGGGTTGCTACCCGCTGTAGTTGCAGGTGCGGCGCTTCTCTTCCGCGCCGCTGACGGCGCAGCCAATTGCCGCATAGATTAACGGTTTGCTATTGCTCATGGCCATGGTGATTTTTCTCATTATTGGATCAGTTTTTCGACCTGTCTGGCGGCGCTTTGCTGCTTGGGAGGCCTGCCCCGGCGCTGCGGCCTTCGCCTGCCTTCGTCCAGTGGGAACAGCGTGCCCTGGTTCTCCGGCGTGGCCCCTTGTTCCCTGGACGATAGCATGGCGTCCACCTCGTCCCGGAATGTCTCCAGATCCTCGAAGTCGCGGTAGACACTGGCGAAGCGGATATATGCCACGCGGTCCAGTTTTCTCAGGCGCTCCATTACCATCTCACCTATGACGGGGCTTGGAATATCGGCGCGGCCCAAGCCTTGGAGTTGCTCCTCTACGTCCGACACGATTCGCTCAATGGCCCCCGTGGGGAGCGGCCTCTTGGCGCAGGCAACACGAATGCTGTTGAGCAGCTTTTGGTGGTTGTACTCCTCTCTACGAGTATCGCGCTTCAGGACCATCAGGGCCGTGGTCTGTACCCTCTCATAGGTGGTGTAACGCAGACCGCACTGAAGACACTCACGGCGGCGGCGAATACCGTCCCCGGCGTCACGGGTGTCTATAACGTGAGAGTCGTTATAACCGCAATACGGACACTGCATTTCCAAGAACTACCTTAATTACACAACTTGTGGGGTAATGCTAACACCAAACCACAATCCCTAGTGCTGAAACCTAGATAGATATACACCCGTTTGCATACCGATGTCAAGGGGATAGTGTCCTTTATTCAGTGGATTGAATAGAGATTGCACCAATATGTTGTGGTGTCTTGCGGAGCTAAAAAGGGAGCCCGGTAGGCATCGCACCTACCGGGCTGTAATCGGAAGGCCGTTCCGGGGGAGGGAAACCGGAACTACCTTTGATCGGTCTCCGAGTCGCCAATGATATCCCCTAGAAAAATAATAATGTGCGGGCGCTCGGAGAAGATCTACCAGTTAGATTAGAATCCCTACCGCCCCCTTCTTCGCAAAGTCGGGTGCCGGCGCAGGAAAGGTGGTACGTCCAGGTCCTCCCCTTCATTTACGGAGGACAAAGAGAGCTGGGAGAGCAGCAGGTCATCCTCTGGAATGAAGGATTCCACTCCAGGAAAGCCGGTTGCAATGATGGTGACGCGAACTTCATCGTCCAGTTTCAGGTCCTGCACCATGCCAAAGATGATGTTGGCATTGGGGTCTACTACCTGCTCAATGACTGCGGCCGCTTCGTGTACTTCGTGCAGTGTAAGATCGGCGCCGCCGGCTACGTTGAGCAGCACACCCTTTGCGCCTTCAATGGATACGTCCAGCAACGGGCTGTTGATGGCGTCGCGAGCTGCGTCCGTGGCGCGGTTCTGCCCGCGGCCGGTGCCTATGGCCATCCAGGCGGGGCCGGCCCCGCTCATTACCGACTTCACATCGGCAAAGTCCAGGTTGATAGTGCCTGATACGGTTACCAGCTCCGCAATGGACTGAACGCCCTGTCTCAGCACGTCGTCGGCCAGCTTGAACGCTTGTTCCGCAGTGACGTCGTCTTCACACATCTCCAGAAGACGGTCGTTGGGAATGACAACCAATGAGTCCACTCTGTCGCGGAGCAGGGCTATGCCATCCTCTGCCTGCTTGCGGCGCTTGTGTCCTTCGAAGGCAAACGGCTTGGTCACCACCGCAATGGTGAGAGCGCCGCTTTCCTTTGCTATCTCGGCTACTACGGGACAGGCGCCGGTACCGGTGCCTCCGCCCATGCCTGCGGCTACGAACACCATGTCAGAGCCTCGCACCGCTTCGTACAGCTCGTCGCGGCTCTCTTCGGCGGAGTCTCGCCCCATGTCGGGGTTGCCGCCCACGCCAAGGCCGCGGGTCAGCTTGTCGCCAACGCGTATCTTTACCGGCACGTCTATCTGTATGAGGTGCTGCGCATCCGTGTTCACCGCTATATATTCCACGCCAATGATGCGATCATGGTACATTCGCGTCACTGCGTTACACCCGCCTCCACCTACGCCAATAACCTTTACAATTGCTTGACCGATTCTGTCAGGATTGTGGTTCGAAGTCATTACTCACTCCTAAGATTTAGTTCCTGCCGGCGCCTATGAACCGGGCTAGCCAGCGTAGCCAGCCCTTGCCAGAGCTACTGTTTCCGTTGGTTCTTCTATACGCCAATTGTTCTGTAGGGTGATGGATTCCCCACAATAGGATGCCAATGCTTGTTGAGTACGTTGGGCTCTTCAAAGTATCCGGTAGCCCTAGAATGTCTTTGGGATGTGCTATTCGCACAGGTCCGGGCATCATGTCCTTAGCCATCTCTTGCAGCCCTGGAATGTTGGCGCCTCCGCCTGTGAACACAATTCCGGCCGGAGGCATTACCCTGAGGCCGCTTTCCTTCAGCTTTATGAGGACAAGGCGCAGGAGCTCATCGGTACGGTCGTTGAGGGTGCGGCTGAGGTCCCTAGCGTGCACCTGGTGCGACTCGCCGTCGTACCCTTTCGTCTCTATCGTCTCATCAAGGTCCACCATGTCCGGTATTGCGTGACCATGTGCTACCTTTGCCTTCTCTGCTTCCTTGTAAGGTATCCCCAGAGACATAACAAGGTCGTTGGTGAACTGGAACCCACCTACGGGGATTACCGAGGTCTGGGCCATGACTCCACCCATGAAGATGGCCATGTCGCTTGTGCCGCCGCCGATGTCTACCAGGACAACGCCAGTCTCCTGCTCTTCCGCGCTGAGGACGGCTTCCGCGCTGGCCAGCGGTTCCAGCACCATGCTTCTGACCTGTAGCCCAGCGCCCTCAACCGCGTGCACCACGTTCTCCAGGGAGGTGGCTTCGCCAACTACCGCGTGCGACTCCACTACAAGCTGGTGTCCTTTGAGGCCCACCGGGTTCCTCACACCATCCACGTTGTCCACCGTGTAGTTCTGTGGAATCACGTGGAGCAACTCCTGTCCGGAGGCCACCGTGGGATGGGACTGCTTAATTACCAGTTCCATCTCTGATCTGGTGATGGTCTTAGTTGGGTCTCCGTTCAGGTTGTTCAGCTTGCCACTGGTGTGGACGCTGAAGATGTGAGCGCCGGTTACTCCTATGCAGGCGCCGGGAAGGTCTCTTTCCAGACCGGCTGAAGCCTGTCCTACCGAGGCTTTAACCGCTGTTTGCATCTCTTCAATGTCCACCACAAGTCCTTTGCGCATGCCCCGTGATGGCTCTACTCCCGTACCTACTATTTCAAGCTCACCCTCAGGTGAGACCTGGGCGATCAGTGTGCAGACTTTTGTAGTCCCCACATCTATGGCCATATATAGGTTGCCGCTATTCATTTCTTCTGAGCCCTCCCGGGCCGTTACTGGCGCCCTCTGTCAACTTGCCCCGGTTGAGGGAGGTGGTTGTCGTGACGAGGGTTTGACCGGTTGTATTATGTTTTATAAGGGATTGGCCTCACACGATTTTGAGAAGTTATCCAGTACGTGGAAGGCGCCGAATTTCGACGGCCTCCCTCAACCAGCTATTGTTCCGTTGCTGCTCCTATGGCCATGCAGGCCCTGAGGCGTGCGCTCCTTATCCTGGGGTTTTCTAAGACCTCTTCCCTGGTGGGTTTGAGCACTTTTCTACTGAGCAGCCGTATAGTGGCCACGTGACCGCAAGCGCACTCTAGTCGCTCCGGCGGGCAGATGCAGTCGCGTGACTCCCGCCGCATGAAGGACTTGACTACGCGGTCCTCCAGAGAATGGTAGGCGATGACGGCCAACCTGCCGCCTTTGGCTAGAATCCTTACCGCCTGTCCCAGCGCCGATTCCAGATTTTCCAACTCTCTGTTCACTACTATTCTGATTGCTTGGAACGTGCGAGTGGCCGGATGAATGCGCCGTCCCCGCCGAGGCGCTGCTTTCTCCACCGCGCTTGCCAGGTCTGAGGCAAGCCGGATGGGACGGTTATTCACGATGGCGCGTGCAATGCGCCGCGCCATGGGCTCCTCGCCGTAGGTTGATATGAGATCGGTCAGCTCAGTTTCGGAGTAGGTGTTGACTATGTCCGATGCCGATATGGGTTGATCCGGATTGAGCCGCATATCCAGGGGTACGTTCTCCATGAAGCTGAAGCCGCGCCCGCCGGATTCGTAATGCCAGGAAGCAAGGCCCAGGTCCATGAGGACGGCCATCACCGGGGTGAATCCGTTGTTTTCGGCCACGTTTTCCAGGTTGGCGAAGTTATCGTTGCGTAGGATGACGCGTTCAGAGTATGGCCGTAGCCTTTCTCTGGCTCTTTGCAGCGATTTCGGGTCGGCGTCGATGCCCAGCAGCCTTCCGTCAGGAGCGGTGGCTTTCAGAATCGCCTCGGCGTGTCCGCCGTCACCAATTGTGGAGTCCACGCACCGGTCTCCCGGCCTTACATCCAGGAGGTCCACGACTTCTTCCACTAGAGCAGGTCTATGATATGCAGTTTGAACCATATAAAGATGAGAACCCCTACAAAAATAAAGGCCTGCCGTCTTTGGCCCTACAACAATCTGAAAATTACTGATTCCGCTGTTTTTTACCATTCCAGCAGAAGATTGTCAAGTCCTGCACCAGGAAATTGGTAATAATTCCTAAGAATTTTTGAGGGGGTGTACATAATGCAAAACATCTGTTCTTATAGGGGAATGCTTTGGGATCTGTCTCTGTGATACCATGACCGTGTTATGCCTAATCTGGGTGTCCTCACCGCAAGCGATCTGGGATCACAGGGGAAGCGCGACGATTCCAGCGGCCGCCTCATTGAGAAGGTCCTATCTGGCCACGGTTTCCAGCTCCAACGCTACGAAATAGTGCCCGACGAGCAGGCGCTCATCGAGGACCGGCTGAGGCGCTGGTCAGATGAGGATGGCTTGGACCTCATTGTGACCACAGGCGGCACCGGGCTGACCTCGCGGGACGTTACCCCGGAGGCCACGCTTGCCGTCATCGATCGGCAGGCGCCAGGCATGGCCGAGGCGATGCGGATGCAAACGCTGAAGCACACTCCCATGGCCATGCTGAGCCGCGCCGTGGTCGGGACCAGGGGCAATACTCTGATCATCAATTTGCCTGGCAGCACCAGGGGAGTAGAGCAGTGCCTGGAGGTGTTTCTTCCCGTCATACCCCACGCCCTGGACATGCTCAAGGAATGTCCGCCTCCACACTAGAGGCCGGGGCGGTTGCCTAACCGATAGGTGAGTGCAAATCGCCTCTCCGGGAGAGGTGAACTGAATTGACAGCCCCCCAAGCGAAACGTTACTCTCCGGTACGTGGACAGGCTTGCGACCAGGTATCATAACAACGAGACCATCCAAAACAGACGTATTGGCGATAGCGAACAACATTAATGAGAGACAGTATCAATAGTTAGGGGGGCTACTGTGACCACATTGGAAGGAGATACGCGAGTACCGGTAACGGTGTTGACGGGGTTTTTAGGGGCCGGCAAGACGACCCTGGTCAATCGCATTTTGACAGAGAACCACGGAAAGCGCATTGCCGTGGTGGAGAACGAGTACAACGAGCTCTCCATTGACAAAGACCTGGTGGTGAGTGAGGCGGAGGAGATTATTGAGATGAACAACGGGTGCCTCTGCTGCATGGTGCGAGGGGACCTGATTCATGCGCTACGGAAGTTGCTACGACGTCGCAAGAAGTTCGACTACATCCTCATTGAGACCAGCGGGCTGACGGACCCGGGTCCGGTGGCGCAGACGTTTATGGTGGATGAGTATTTGAAGCGAAAGGTAAGACTAGACGGCATTGTCACCATTGTGGACGCCAAGCACGTGTGGCTGCATATTGACGAACGAGAGGAGCTGCGAGAGCAGATTGCCTTTGCCGACGTGGTACTGCTAAACAAGACTGACTTGGCCATAGAGACCGAGCTGGAGGAGCTGGAGAGTCGTGTCAGGGCTATCAACGCGCTGGCGAGAATGCACCGTACACACAAGTCGGCGGCCAGGATGGAGGACATTCTAGAGATTGGCGGCTTTGACCTGGAGCGTATTTTGTTAACCCATCCCAACTTGCTGACGGCTGAGGAGGATGAGTGCGAAATCGCGGAGGGCATCACATCGGTAGGGATAAGGCTGACAGGGGAACTGGACGGGGACAAGGTGGAGGAATGGGCGCACGAGTTGGGGCATGAGAGGGGCGAAGACATCTTTCGCGTCAAAGGCGTATTGAGCTTCAAGGGAGTGCCGGACAGAGTGGTTTTCCAGGGTGTCCACGCGATTTTCGACGGCCAGACGGATAGACCGTGGGGATCTGACCCACGAGTTAACAAGGTAGTGTTTATAGGACGGAACCTAGACAAAACGGAGTTGGAATCCGGGTTGCAGTCTTGTGTCGTGGGGGGTGAGAGTGGCCACGCAATGTAGGTGGTTCTCACTACATCATAAATTGGTAAAAGGCAATGCCTAATTTCCCCTGTATCCATCTGTACAAACGCCGAAGAAGAGTGCACAATATCAGGCGTATACCGCCAACTTGAGGAGGGATGTCATGGCTGCATCAACCGCCACACAACCTGCCACGAGGCTCGGAGGGCTGGCCCTGATCATTGGAGTTCTCCTTTTGTTCATGGCATCGCTGGTCTTTCCCGGCGGCGTACTGGTAGACCCGGTGGACCAGACCGACTTCCCGGTAGCCCTCGAGGCGATGGCCGACAATGCCAGCCTTGCACATCTGGCGTCCATGTTGTCGATCATCGGGATGTTCCTCTACGCATACTGCGCCCTCACCTGGCTTCGCCTGCCTAGACAGACGGGGCTGGGCGGTTCGCTTCTACGGCTAGGCGTGTTCGCGAGCCTGTTCGGGTGGGCCCTCTACGCCATTGCGATGGGCATGAGGCACTTCAGCATTCACCTGATGCAGCGCGGCATGCAGTCCGGCGCCGACCAGGCGTACTTCGCAGACCTTGCCCTCAGCGTCTATGCGCCCATGGCCGGGATCGTCATAGCGCTGGTGACCGTCTACCCCATCGCATCCATGCTCGTCGGCCTCGGCCTCGCCTCCCGTTTTGGGTCGATGAGTATATCCAGACTGGCTTCCTACGGCCTGGTCCTCATGGGAGTGCTGGCGGGTATCAACTTCCTGGTCCTTCAGCACGTCCCCGATATCGATCCCGCAGTGCTCCTCAGGAACGACAACGGCATGCTCGCCTTCGGTTCCCTCTGCTTTATCATCATCGGGCTAGGGATGTACCGGGGTCATAGCGAACTCACTTCGGAAGAATAGCAGCGCCTCGCTGCCTCCGACGTAGGGGCTGTACGCGGTGGGCGACTTGAACGGCTGTGCGCTGCTTACGAATCAGGGCAAGTATTAGGCACGACAGGCGGAAGACCTGCGAGTCGGCCCGTTGCTTACTACTTGGAAAACTACCTGCTATTCCCTGTCTTTTAGGAACTGCGATAGGCTGTTCATGATGATCCTCGCCCGTCCTCCGGTTGCTTCGTAGAAGTTGTTTTCTTCGGACTCATCCGTGCCAGGGAAACTGAACCATGCTATGTCTTCACTCAGACTTTCCAGCAGGTTCGAATCCACAGTTGGGTACTCCTCATCTATCACCAGAATCACTGCCGACCGAAACTCGCGCTGAGAATCAGAGGCTCCAGGAACCCGTTCCCCGTACTCAGCGATTACATCGGAGATGGTGTATTGCTCTATACTGGTTGCTGAAAAGATACCAGCCTCCTCGTCAATCCATTTCCCATCCATGGCGACCCAAAAGTTAGGCACGTCCTCTGGAGGAACCAGGCCCGCAAAGTAGAGTTCAAGTGGACCATACGTGTAATGCCAGGGTACTTTTTGGGCACGGAACCGGCCTCCTCCAAGATCAACAATCTCTTCGAAGGGAGACGAAAAATAACCACCGAAGGCTCCGTATATGTTGCTGAACTTTGCAGAATGCCCTTGCTCTGCAAGAGGATGCGTACCGTAAGTAGCCCATCTATGCAAGACCTCATGCAATATTATCCCTCGAAACCACCAAGGGTGACTAAAGTAGGGTATTCCATGTAGCTTTCCAGCCGATCCAAATCCACGACTACGCGCAAACATTTCCAGCCCGATGCCTTCTACATCGTTTGCTACAGGAAGATAATGGCCCCCGCTCCCACGTGATTTGAATCCATCAATTGCCACGAGCACAAGGAAATCGAACTCGTCTTGGAAGTGCTCATAGAAACTGGACGTGTACTCCCAAAAACTAGGATCCTCTGACGCCGGGAGAACAACTAGATTGTCATTGTAAACGAGTATTTCGTCTTCAATAGATAAGTCACCACCGGTAATTGCGTAGCCGCGGTGGCGGACAGCTACACCCCGGGCTTGGAGAGCAGGAATATGTGTGTAGACAGACGCATAGCTGAGAGGATTATCCCACAGCTCCAAATGTTCCAAAGTTCTGATACTTAGTAGAGGCGAGACGTCTAAGATTTCATTGTCCGTAAGGTTGAGCCACCGGACACGAGGTAGGTTCATCAGTGCTGATAAGTCGGAGATCCCATTGCTGTACAGGTAAAGGTAATTTAAATTGGGAAGATTCGACAGGACCGATAAATCAGGGTTGTTGCCTTCGACCCCATTCAACTCCAGATATTCAAGAGCAGTCAAATCGCCAAACTGAAGCGGTATTTGGCCGTTCAGGCCATTGTAATGTAATGATATGCGCACGACTCTACCTCCGTTACCGGTGGTTATGCCGTGCCACTCTCCAAGTGGCTTGTCGCTCAGCCAATTGGTATTGTTATGCCAGTTCGGGCCGTCGGTGGCGTTGTAAAGGGCGACCAGCGCGGCTCTATCCGAGGCAACTGTGCCGGATGGTGTAGGCACTGGCGTGGGTGTGGCTGTGGGCACTGCGGTGGGCGTGGGCGCGGCTGTGGCTGTCGGTGTGGGCGTGGCCGTTGGCATTGGCGTGGGCACTGCGGTGGGTGTCGGTGTAGGCGTGGGTATCGGCGTCTGGGTAGGGACAGGTGAATGCGTAGCAGTGGGCGTTGCGGTCTGAGTGGGCGTAGGTGTGGGCTCTGTATCGTCGCTGCATGCCGCCAGTGTCAAGACCGACACCAGCGTGAGGACAGCGATCAGCAGGAGGGAGAGTCTTTGGCTAGTCATAGAAGCGTCACCTCGCTCTGTCGAGTGATTACTGGCCGGCTACGGCCGGAAGAGGAAAATTGGGGGCATCTGCCAATATCATTGTACAGTAGTCGTGTCAACTGAGCGTTAAGATTTGGCCAATGTGGGACCATTTTGTGTGAAGTTGGTGTAATGTCGGCGCTCTCACCCCAGTAAAGGTTCTAGGTTTTGTCAAGTTGGTAGTATTGGCGGCACCCGACTCGGATCCCTCCCGATTCGTTCCATTGACACACCACTTCATTGGTGACATACTGTCGTCATCACTAGACCAACCGGTCGGTACATGGAATGGCCAGAACGCCCACCATAGATTCCGCAAACGCCCAGGAGCGCATCCTGGAAGCCGCTCTGGACGTGCTAGCCCAGCACGGATACACGGGGGCGGGCGTGCAAGAGATAGTGGAGATGTCCGGCACTTCCAAGGGCAGCTTCTACTTTCACTTCCCCAGCAAAGAGCAGATGGTCATGGCACTTGTCGACCGCATGAGCCAGAAGCTCATCGACAAGACCTTGAACGGCATACGTCACGAGCCTACGCCGCTACACAGGGTGGCCGCCGGCATAGAATCGCTGCTATCGACCTTTGCCAGGCAGCGGAAGATAGCACAGGTGCTCCTTCTCAACGTGCTGGGGCACGGCAAGGCCAGCGACAAGAAGTTCCTTCCCATGCGGGAGCGGTTCTCCGCCTTCATCAAGAAGGAGCTGGACGATGCGGTTGCCCAAGGCCAGATAGAGCCGCAGGACACCGAGTTGATTGCGCATATCTGGTTCGGCGCATTGTACGAAGTAATCATACGCTGGCTTCTCACCGGCCAGCCCGCCCCATTGACAAAGGCAACTCCCGTATTGCGTGCCGCGTTGCTGAGGAGCATAGGCGCCGAGCCCGCTTTGAAGGCGACGGGTGGAGGAGGCCAGCCATGAGACCTCCCGCCGCAGAAGTGGAACCGGTGCAACTCGCGTCATGGTTTGACGAAGGGCACAGGCGCGCCGCATCGCTGGGACGTCCCGTACTGGTCAGCGTCGCCTGGCCCCTGCAAACGCCTCCCGACCCGCTGGCCTTCTTTTCCGACGCAAAGAGATGGGGCGTACGCAGCTTTTGGGCCAGACCCAATGACGGCTTCTGGATGGTGGGAAGCGGCGCAACAGCCGTCGTACAGACCAACGGCGAACGTTCCATCGAGACCATGCGGCAATCCCTTGCCTCTCTGCTGGATTCGGCAATCATCCAATGCGCCGGGAGGCGGGGCACCGGCCCCGTGTTTACCGGCGGCGTCCGCTTTGACTCCCTGGCTGACAGGAGCTCTTTGTGGACGGGTTTCCCAGATGCAAGCCTAGTGTTACCCAGGCTTCTCCTCACCATATCCAATGAAGAGGCTTGGCTGACGGCCAATCTGCTGGTCTCCCCCGAGACCGACCCACGGCAGGAGACCGACCGGACAACCACAATGATAGACGCTTTGACGTCGGCTGTGTTCCAAGCTGAGCCGCAGCCCAGAACCCTGCTCGACTCCGCCGATGGCTATAGCCGGTGGAAAGAGCAGCTAGAGCAAGCCCTTGGCTTGATTGAAGAAGGGGAGTTGAGCAAGGTTGTGCTGGCTCGCCGTCGCACCCTGCTGGGCGACGGCGATTTCTCTCCACTTGCGGCCCTGGACAGGCTCATCGATTCGTATCCTCAATGCACCGTGTTCGCGGTGGACAACGGGACCTCAACGTTCCTGGGCGCAACCCCGGAGGACATGGTGTGTCTGCAGAAAGGCGCGCTGGCTCTCTCGTGCCTCGCCGGAACCGCTCCGCGAGGCGATACGCCGGAAGAGGACGAACGGCTGGGCCGGGAACTGCTGGCCAGCGGCAAAGAGCGACGCGAGCACCAGGCCGTGGTCAGCATGCTGGCTGAAGCGCTAAGCAAAGCCTGCAACGAACTCCATTGGAACCAGCAGCCTGACATTGCGTACCTAAGGAACGTGCAGCATTTGAGGACTTCCTTCAATGGACATCTCGGCTCCAACCGCAGCATCCTGGACGTAGTTCAGCTCCTGCACCCTACGCCCGCCCTCGGGGGCACGCCCACCGGGGCCGCCCTGGAGCTAATCCGGCGTTTGGAGGGAGACCGCGGCTGGTACGCCGCTCCCCTGGGCTGGTTGGACCACGAAGGCGATGGCGAGTTCAGCGTGGCCATTCGTTCTGCTCTCTTGCAGGGGGACCAGGCCACGCTCTTTGCGGGCAGTGGCATAGTGGAAGGATCCGACGTTCAGCGAGAGTTCGAAGAGACCGAGCTGAAGTTCCAGCCGCTGCTAAAGGCTCTAGGTGAGGGCTGAGGTGGATTTCGAGAACAGGAACTACGCCCTCGCCGGCGCATTTGTCGACGAGCTGGCCCGCTGTGGATTGGAGCACGTCTGCATCTGCCCGGGCTCTCGTTCCTCACCCCTGGCTATCGCGTTCGCACGTCATCCCGGTATCAGGACGTGGGTCCACCTGGACGAACGTTCGGCGTCCTTCTTTGCCCTGGGTATGGCGCGCGCCACGGGTAAGCCGGTGGCAGTGGTCTGCTCGTCGGGCACGGCCAGCGCCAACTTCCTTCCCGCGGTAGTCGAGGCACGCTACGGCTCCGTGCCGCTGCTTGCTCTCACCGCGGATAGACCTCCTGAGATGGTGGACTGGGGAGCGCTGCAGACCATCGACCAGACCCGCATATACGGAAGCCATGCCAAGTGGTCGGTGAACATGCCTCCACCGGAAGCCACCACGGAGATGATGTCCTACTCCAGATCCGCAGCCTGCCGCGTCTACTTCAGCGCGGGGTCGGCGCCAGCGGGGCCCGTGCATGTCGATTTTCCGTTCCGCGAGCCTCTGGAGCCGGTGGACGCCCCTTCCGATTTCCCGGATTCGGTTCCGGAGCAGGAGAGGGCAGCCTGGAGTGGCCGTGAAGACGGTAAGCCGTTCGTCTTAAGCCCGGAATACGAGAGAAAGCCACGGTCGGAAGATATACAACAACTGGCCGCCAGTCTGGCCGGGACAGAGCGCGGCATCATAGTCTGCGGCCCGCAGAACGGATCCATGCCGACGGAGGCGATCACTGAGCTGGCCTGGAAGCTGGGCTATCCGCTGCTGACGGACGCCCTGTCCGGCCTACGCTGCGGCCCTCACGACAGATCGCTGGTCATTGACAGCTACGATGCCTTCATTCGCGACGGCGAACTGGCGGAGTCCCTGGCCCCGGAGCTGGTGATCCGCCTGGGTGCTTTGCCGGTGTCCAAACCGCTTACGCAATACCTGGAAAAGCACAAGCAGGCGCGGCATATACTGGTAGACGAGAACAACGACTGGCGCGACCCCTTCCGCTTGACGTCCCAGCTGTTCCAGGTCTCGCCGGCGCTTTTCTGCGAATCCCTTTCGCCGGCGTTGCACGTGGGGCGTTCGGACGGAGAGTGGAGCAGGCGCTGGCGGCGGATTGCCGGCTCCTCACGCGATGCCCTGGATGACGCCCTGGAGGAATGCGGCGAAATGTTTGAGGGCAAGGTGTTCAGCCGTCTGGCCGCATTGCTTCCCGACGACACCGTTCTCTTTGCAGGCAACAGCATGCCAATACGCGACATGGACACCTTCTTCCCATCCACTCGCCGCTCAATCCAGTTCATGGCCAATCGCGGCGCCAGCGGCATAGACGGCGTAGTCTCGTCCGCCTTGGGAGTGGCCGCCGTTTCTCAAAAAAAGGTTGTGCTTGTCCTGGGCGACATCTCCCTCTACCACGACATGAACGGACTGCTGGCGGCCAAGGCACACGGCTTGAACGCCACCATCATTGTGCTGAACAACAACGGCGGCGGAATATTCTCCTTCCTGCCCCAGGCCGACTATCGGGATGTCTTCGAAACTTACTTTGGCACGCCTCACGGGCTGACCTTCGGCGCTGCCGCTGAAATGTACGGGCTTGACTATTCGCTGGCGGATGACTGGGATACGTTCGACCGGAGCGTGCTGGAAAGTCTGTCAGGCGAGGGTGTCGCCCTCATAGAGGCGCCCGGCGACCGTGAACGCAACGTGATGTTGCATCGGCGGATGTGGGAGGCGGTGTCCGAGAAAATCAAAGCAGGGAGTGGAAGATAGCTTGGCTCGAATGGCCCTTAGCACTCTGGGAGGAGCAGAACTGAACGTGGAGATAGCCGGTCAGGGTCCTGCCCTGGTGGCTCTTCACGGCTTCACCGGCAGCGTACAAACCTGGCAGTCGTTTTCTGAGGCCGCCAAGACCGGCTTCACGGTGGTTGTCATAGACCTGCCGGGCCACGGCGTGTCGGATTCTCCCCAAGACTCCCGCCTGTACACCATGGAGCGCCACGTCCAGGCCTTGTCCGAGATTCTGGACCGGCTAGAACTTGAACGGGTTGCCTGGCTGGGCTACTCACTGGGGGGACGCATCGCGCTCAGCGCGGCGGTAGCTCTGCCGGAACGCACCACGGCGCTTGTATTGGAAAGCGCATCTCCGGGCATCGCCTCTGAGGAAGAGCGGCAGCAGCGCATCCGGGAGGACGAGACGCTTGCCGACTGGATCGTGGAGGTCGGCGTACAGCGGTTCGTGGAGTACTGGGAATCACTCCCGCTCTGGCACAGCCAGAAACGTCTGCCCGCAGTAATCCGCGACAATTTGAGGTCCCAGCGTCTGGGCAACAACCCTTGCGGACTGGCCAACAGCCTGAGGGGTGCGGGCACCGGCGCTCAACCGCCCCTCTATGACCGGCTTGGAGAGATCACTGCGCCGGCGCTGCTAGTGGCTGGTGAAGAGGACGAAAAGTTCAGCGGCATAGCCCGCGAAATGCACCGGTCGATACCGACGAGCCGTTTGGAAACGGTCCCTGGGGCGGGGCACGCCGTCCACCTGGAACAGCCCGGAATCTTCAGTCGCGCGGTGACCGGATTCCTGGAAGAAGCCCTCACCCCGGCGGCTTCCAGGTGATGGAACCCGCTATGTCTATGCCGTACCTCTCCAGAAGACTGCCGTCCACCGATACTCCCAGGCCCAGGCCTGCCGGGGTCATCACGCTGCCCCTCCAGGGCAAAGACGCCGCCGAAAGCAGGTCGCTTTCCAGCAGCGACGCAGTGGCCAGCCCGTGGGCAAAGGGGTGCGCCGTCAGCGTCGCCGCCAAGTGGACGCTTGCCGCAAGGCCAACCCCGCTTTCCAGGGAAGAGGTCACCACCAGCCCCTTGCCTCGTTCCTCAGCCAGCCGCATCAGTTCCAGAGATTCATTCAGTCCGCCCAGCCGCCCCGCCTTGATCACCAGCACGTCGGCGCTATCCACCGCTGCCAGGCGTTGCATCTTGTCAGCGACGCCCAGCGCCTCGTCTACCGCCACCGGCATTGCAACGGAGCGTCGCAATTCGGCCAGGGCGGCCGTGTCGTTACCCTTGAGCGGGTCTTCCACGTATTCGATGTCGTACTGCTCCAGGCTGCGGAGCCCGGCGACGGCTTCTGGCAGGCCCCACTTCCGGTTGGCGTCTATGCGCACTTTGATCTCCGTGCCAACGGCCTGGCGCACCGCCGAGACAAGGGCTTCGTCCTGCTTGGCGGATTCGTGTCCCACTTTCAGCTTGATGCTTCCGAACCCGGCATCTACCGCATCCCTTGCCTCCGTGGCGGCTTCTCGTGGCGTTTCCGCTGCTATGAGAGCGTTGACCGGCAGGGACTTGGCGGACCCGTTCAGCAGTTCGCTGGCATTGCGCACGAGCGCCTTGCCCCACAGATCAAGCAGAGCCGTCTCTATCCCGAACCGCAGAACGGGTGGCGCGTTCCACTCTGGCGGGGAAGGAATGCCTGTGGCTGACAGCGGCTCGGTTGCCAGGAGATGCGGCGCTATTTCTTCAAGGAATGTCCCCACGGCCTCCACCTCTTCCCGGCTGCCTGCCCCGACCGGTGATGCCTCTCCTATGCCTACCGACCCATTATCGCCGTGGAGAAACAGGAGGAGTCCATATCGCGTGTTGAATACGCCCTGCGAGGTGACGTACGGCCTGCGGAAGGGGATGGAGAAACCTTGCCAGGAAACGCGCTCTATTTTCATGTCGTTAAACCGGATAGGAGGAGTGGAATGACCAGACCATTGAGCGGTGTACGAGTCCTTGACCTGACCAGGCTTCTGGCCGGACCGTTCTGCACCATGATCCTGGCGGACTTGGGCGCGGACGTGATCAAGATAGAGCGCCCGGGGCAGGGCGATCCGGCACGGAACTTGGGACCGTTGGTGGGAGATAATGAAGCCGCATATTTCATAAGCATCAACCGGGGTAAGAAAAGTATCACGTTGAACCTGTTTTCGGAAGAGGGGCAGAAACTGGTCCACTCCATGCTGCCTCACTGCGACGTGCTCGTTGAGAACTTTGTCCCGGGCACCATGGCCCGCTTTGGACTGGAGTATGAGAGGGTGAAGAGCCTGCACCCCAGCCTTATCTACGCCTCCATCTCCGGTTTCGGGCAGGACGGCCCGGAATCGCAGCGTCCCGCCCTGGACATAGTGGTGCAGGCCATGGGCGGACTGATCAGCGTTACCGGCCAGCCGGACGGCCCGCTGACTCGCCCCGGGGCATCCCTGGGAGACAGCTTAGCCGGAGTGTTCACCGCGCTCTCCGTACTGGCCGCTCTCTACCAGCGCGAGGCCACTGGGCAGGGACAGTACATAGACATATCCATGCTGGACTGCCAGGTGATGATGATGGAAAACGCCCTCTCCCGCTATTTCTCTACGGGAGCAGTCCCAGGCCCGATAGGCGCAAGGCATCCCGTAGCCGCGCCGTTCCAGATATTCCAGGCCAGCGACCGCAGCTTTGTGGTGGCGCTGCTCAGCGACGATCCCGCCGTATGGCATCGCTTCTGCGGGGCGATAGAGCGCCCGGACCTGGCTGCGGACGCGCGCTTCCAGACCAACCGCGACCGCATGGGGTGCTACGACGCGCTTCTGGCTCCTGTACTGGATGCGCTGTTCCTAGAAAAGCCCGCATCGCACTGGCTGACCGCGCTGACGGAGGCGGACATTCCCTGCGGCCCGGTGAACAGCATCGCCGACGTAGCTGGGGACGCACAGGTCAACCACCGCGGCATGATCGCCGACATACCGCACAATTCCAGGGGAACCTGGAAGGTGGCCAATACGCCGTTCAATTTCAGCCAAGCCGCCACCGGCCCCGCCGGGGCTTCACCCGG
Organism: Dehalococcoidia bacterium; assembly: GCA_965116555.1. GTDB lineage: Bacteria > Chloroflexota > Dehalococcoidia > Lucifugimonadales > QGNO01 > DAOUJH01. The sequence continues at coordinate 291,594 of OZ220698.1, forward strand.
TCTGGGTGAGCATACCTCTGAGATATTGGACTGTTTGCTGGGCATTTCTGGAGACGAGGTAACGCGGTTACGCAATGCAGGAGCTATCTAACCGACATTTGGAGGAACCTATGGACAACTATGAGGACATCATCTACACAAAGGAAGGCGGCGTGGCAAAGGTATCCATCAATCGCCCGCGGGTGCTCAACGCTTTCCGCCCTCTCACCGTTGACGAAATGCGGGACGCTTTCCAGGACGCCTGGAACGATACCCAGGTGGGCGTTGTGGTGCTCACCGGCGAAAACGGCAATTTCTGCACCGGCGGCGACGTGAAGACACGCGGAGAAGGCGGCTACCAGGACGAAGGCGGCGGCGTTCGGCTGCAGGTCACCCATCTGCACAGACTGATCCGCGAGATTCCCAAGCCCGTCATCGCGATGGTGGACGGCTATGCCATCGGCGGGGGACACGTGCTCCACGTACTTTGCGACCTGACCATCGCCTCGGACAGGGCGGTCTTCGGGCAGATAGGCCCCAAGTTCGGCAGCTTCGACGCCGGGTTCGGCGCTATTTACCTGGCGCGCATCGTCGGCGAGAAGAAGGCGCGAGAGATCTGGTACCTCTGCCGCCGCTATCCGGCCCAGGAGGCGCTGCAAATGGGCCTGGTCAATGCCGTGGTGCCTCAGTCGGAGCTTGAATCCACCGTCATGGAGTGGAGCAGGGAGCTGCTGGAGAAGAGTCCCATGGCACTGAGGTTCCTCAAGCACGGCTTCAATGCGGACACCGACCACGTCTACGGCATACAGAACCTGGCCCACGGAGCTACCGCCCTCTACTACACCACGGACGAATGCAGAGAAGGCAGCAACGCTTTCTTGGAGAAGCGCGCTCCCGACTTTGACAGATTCCGCCATCATCCCTGGTAGGTTTACAACAGTGGAGCAAAGAGCCGCGTCAACCCTTTCTCTACGGGGCAAGCTGGATGCCTGGTACAGGGCGTCGCGCCCGTTCACCCTGCCTGCATCCGTAGTCCCCGTCCTGGTTGGCTCTGCACTCGCCTTTAGCGAAGGGCAGGCGAGCGTCATTTTGTTCGTCCTCATCCTAGTGGCGTCGCTTCTGGTGCAGGTTGGTGCAAACCTCGTCGACGAGTATTCGGACCACGGGCGCGTGGAGGAAGGCGGCAAGGTGATGGCCCCCTACAAGGTGATATCGCTGGGCCTGCTCTCGGTGCGGGCGGTGAAGCTGGGTGCGCTAACCTCGTTTGGCCTTGCTACTCTCGTTGGTCTCTACATCGTGGCGGTTACCGGCTGGCCCATCCTGGTTGCTTGTCTGGCAAGTCTGGCCGCGGCCTATCTTTACGCCGGAGGCCCCAAGCCTTTGGGGGCTTACGCTGTTGGACAGCCCATGGTCTTTGTTTTCATGGGACTGATCATGGTGATGGGTACCTACTACGTGCACACGCAGAACCTGACCGTGGAGTCGTTGTTGCTCGCCGCCGCTGTGGGCAGCACGACCACCGCCATCCTCGTCGCCAACGACCTGCGGGATATGGAAGAGGACCTGGGCGCAGGAAAGAGCACCCCGGTCACCCTCTGGGGACGTCCTTTTGGCCGGTTGCTCTGGACTACGTTGGTGGCGGTGGGATTCGCTTTGCCTACAACGCTTGCCGTCTTTGGCAGCATGGGCCTGCTGCTGTTTCTACCGTTCCTTGCATTGCCCAGGGCTTACCAAACCTGGCGCACCCTACGACACGGCAACGACCGTCCCGCCCTTCTGGTTGGCCTCAGGCAATCGGCTAGCTTCCACTGGTGGTACGGAGTCCTCCTTGCTCTGGGGGTTGGCCTGGGCAGGTTCGACTGGTACCTTGTTTAGGAGTGCAGATGACAGATGTAGAGAGACCGCCTAGCTTTCGCCAGCAGGTTCGCGTTCGCTGGGTCGATACCGATGCCTCGCGGCGGATACACTACACCGCCATGTTCCGCTTCTTTGAGGTGGCGGAGAGCGAGTTCATGCGTTCCCTGGGGTTCACCAGCGCCCGCTTCCGCGAAATGGGCCTCGACCTGCCCAGGGTGCACGTAAGCTGCGACTTCAAAGTCCCGATCCTCCATGACGAGCTGCTGCAGATGGGCGTAAGCGTGGAGAGGGTGGGAAATACCTCGGTCACCCTCAGCTACGTCGCCGAAAAGGAGGACGGCACAGCCGCCGCCGAAGGCAGAATGACCTTTGTCACCGTGAGCTTGGAGAGCGGAAGACCGATCCCGGTGCCGGATGCGCTGCGTGAAGCGCTGTCTAGCTCGTAGCCATGCAAATCGACGTGTTCACGCTCTTTCCCGAGATGTTCCAGGGGCCTTTGCAGGGCAGCATCCTGGGTCGTGCCGTGGAGCGCGGCCTGCTCAGCGTAGACCTGCACAACTTCCGTGACCACGCCCAAGACCGCCATCACACCGTGGACGACTATGCCTACGGCGGCGGCCCTGGCATGGTGCTCAAGCCCGAACCGCTGTTCCAAGCCGTCGAGTCCCTTCTCGGCGCGCCGCCTCAATGTCCCGTGGTTCTGCTCACGCCCCAGGGTAGGGTGTTCCGGCAGGTCGACGCCGAGCGGCTCGCCGGGGAGGAGCGTTTCGCCTTGATCTGCGGCCACTACGAGGGGTTCGACGAACGGATAAGCGAGCATCTTGCCACCGAGGAGCTGAGCATCGGCGACTTTGTGCTCACCGGCGGTGAGCTCGCCGCCATGGTGGTCATCGACGCCGTTGCCCGGCTTCTGCCCGGCGTGCTGGGCTCGGACGAATCGGCGGTTGCTGACTCGCATACCTCCGGCCTGTTGCAGCACCCGCAGTATACCCGTCCCGCCGAGTTCCGCGGCTGGAGCGTCCCCGACGTCCTGCTCTCCGGCGACCACCAAGCCGTTGCCAAGTGGCGCCGACAGCAGTCTCTGCGACGCACTCTGCAACGAAGGCCGGATATGCTGAAGAAGGCGGATCTTTCGGAGGAGGACAGGGAGTTGTTGCGGGAGATTGGATGGGAGGAGTAGCTAGGCGTAGGCGCGGCTTCTATGGGTTATATGCAGAACTGTAATCGTGTGTATTTCATATTCCAGAGTGAATATCACACGCCAATCGCCAACCCGTAATCGCCACTCGTTGTCTCTATTGCGCAGCCGTCGCACGTCTCCGTGACCTTCTTGTGCGAAACGCTCAATTGCGGCATATACTCGAGAGGCTATGCTCCGGTCCAGATTACGCAGATCGCGATGAGCACGTCTGCTGTATTGGACAAGCCATCTCACAAAATATCTTCTTGGACCGCTTCAGATGAAATAACGCGACCCTTTTCCAAATCTTCCTTAGCCTCGCTGATGGCTTGCTCCTCGTCTTTGGAAAGCGGTTCGTCATCTTCCGGCGCTTCCAGCAAAGCTCTCAGCACCGGATCGCTGGGGTTGCGCAGATATTCCAAGTAACGCTTTGCGGCATCCAATTCGCTGTCTGACAGCTCTGAAACTAGCTTGTAGAGGTCTTCTTTAGTAGCCATACCATCCTCAGCTTGCATTGTACACTACGGCTCTTCGACAGCACACTCGCCAGTCCCGGGGATAGGCTGGGACCGGCTCGATGGCAAATTGCATATGGTTCCCTTTTTAAGACCCCGGCAACGGCTTGACGTGCTCCTCCAGCCACTCTTTCAGCTCGGCGAAGCGGAACGAGTTGGTCTGGAACAACCGCATGAAGAACGCGTATGCCTCGTCGTTGTCGCAGTCGATGAAGTGACCGTTGAGGCCCAGAAATGCATCAACAGTGCCCAAAGCCGTTCGTTTGTTGCCGTCGACAAGGGGGTGATTCATAGCAAGGCTCTCCATCATGGCGGCGGCCTCTTCGATGAGTCCGTCGTAGTAGCCCATCTGGGGTCGCAGGAGGGCAGACTCCAATGCTCCCATGTCCCGCAGACCCATGGAGCCACCGAACTGCTCAACTAGGTCGTCATGGATGGTGATGACTTCCTCCAGGGTTGGGAAGAGATGGATCATGACTTGGCCAGCAACTCGTAGAGGCGCCGGTTCCGTTCCAGGCTGGCCCGGTAGTGGGCCATGACCTCAGGCCGGACGTTCTGCTGCCTTCGGGCTTCGATGTAGCTGCTCATGGCGTCCTCCAGCACCGCCTGCAAGTGGCGGCCCTCAATGCGGGCGATCTCCCGCATGGCCGAAAGCAACTCCGGCGCTGCCTGGCTGGAAAACTTCTCTCGTGTGGAAACCATTGATGTAACCTCCCTTGCACGTCTTCCCATTGTGGAGCGCAGGCGTCATGTTGTCAAGAATTGTCTTGACAATGATGGATGGGGCCTCAAGCACCCTTAGAGGCCAGACATGCCGGAGAGGACGGCTCTTTTCTTAGGGACAGGTAGCTATTAAAGGGAGATTGGCTAGGAGGATAGCTAGACGCGTAGAAACCTGTCTAGCAGTCTGTGAATTGTCAGGTTATTTGCTTTTTGGGAAGGTCTAACCACTCTATCCGTTCCAACCCTTCAAATACTTCATCGTAGTTGTGACGATGCTTATTAGTGCTACCATGAACGAGTGCATCCATCTCAAAGACGTGCATAATCTGCCGCTTTTCATCAAACGTCATTTCCAATGCACGATCATTCAACACTAACTTAAGCTCAGAGCACATCTTCCCAAACAAAACATACGGAATGTCATCCGTATAGAGATTGACAGCTTTGCGCGCAGCATCTATGTGTTCTCGTTCTCGTATTATCATCTCTCTTATATGTTTAATCTGTTCCGTTCTACGGAACCGAGCGTTAAACCAGCCAACTATCCACCTAATGATAGAGACCACAAGTCCGGCTATTGCGCCCGCGATAGCACCTGTGATTACGGCATCCACAGGCACGATTCTACTATCTACGTCAACTTATGCAGCAGAAGGGAACCACATGAGCAGCTTGTTGAGAAAAGTGCAAAACTCCGTATGGCTAAGTACTTAGCCCAAGCCTGAAGCGTTGGGCAAAGCATGTCTACTAGCCAGTCGCCTCAAGGAAGACCACGAAATCAAGGTCCCCCGGCGACTGGCCGTACTCCGTGAGGAGTGCGGCGGCTTCAGAGCGGTGCTGGGTACCGTGGTTCACGACGTGCACCAAGTAATACCAGAGCAAAGACTCCTCTCCTCTTAGCGCCCGGACTTGCTGTGGCCACTTGGATTGGCCGTAATGCAGCGCCAAGTCATCGTCGGTTAGGGTTGCCAGGTAGCTCCTCATAGCTCTTTCTTCTTCCCGTCTCCGCGTCTCCAGACTCTCAAGCGTGGAGTATAGCTTCTCGTCTAAGCGGTTAATAGCGGCGTCTTCAAAACGGGCTCGCCACGCTGTCTCAGCGTTTAGTATATGGCGCAACGTCCCACGCAGACCGCCGTGTGGAAAGCTCTCGGTCGCCTCAAACTGTTGCAGGGTCACTTTTTGCGCTGAACGGAAGATTTGATCGTTGGCCCAGTAGTTGTACTCGTAGAGCGTCTTGACGTCGTCGATGTTCATGTGACTCCTCCTTGGACACGCCGCGTTCAATATATTACATGCACTTCCCCGTTGTCCCAGAGGCGTGTGCATAATACACTGGATCGGTCGGGCCAAACTTGGAGGCGGTATGGAGAAGGTCGACTACGATGCGCGCATGCACGCCGTCTACGCCGCCGGCCGGCAGATGTCGCCGGATGCACTAAGAACCTGGATGGAGGCGTTCGCTCGCCACCTGCCGGAGACACGGCCGCTGGCCTGGTTAGACCTGGGCTCGGGTACCGGTCGCATGACTCCCTCTTTGGCGAGCGCCTTCGGCGGCCCTGCCCATGGAGTCGAGCCGTCAGACAAGATGCGGGCTCAAGCCGTTGCCTACGCTGGCCATCCCGCCGTCACGTATACGTCTGGGTCTGCCGAGCACATCCCGTTGCCAGATGCCTCGTGTGACGCAGCATTGCTTTTCTTCGTCTGGCACCACGTAGTCAATCGCGAGGACGCTGTACAGGAGTTGCGCCGGGTGGTCAAGCCAGGCGGCAAGCTCTTCGTGCAGGCGAACTTCTCCGACAGGATGCCCGATACCTGGTGGTTCCGCGTGGTGCCCGAATGGCTGAAAGTCGACAAGGCGCGGTTCCGGTCCGAGGAAGAGGTTAAAAGTGACTTCACCGGCGCCGGGTGGACGCTCCTCTCTCGCGATGAAGTCACCTGGCTCCGCTCGGCGAACCTGGCCGAGGACTTAGTGAAGCTGAAGCTGCGTCCCGTCTCGGCTTTCGAGCACATGAGCGAGGAAGTCGTCGAAGCGGGCTTCGCCAGGATCGAGGCAGCGCTGCCCTCACTCGGCGAGGGGCCTCAGTACGAGACCAGCGAGCTGCTCGTCTTCCAGCGCTAGCAGTGCACGTTCCGTCGTCTCGCGATGTCTCGTTCGCCGGTGCGGCCCGACAAGGCGCTGCCCCGAAGGGCGAAAGGCCAGCGCCGTCAGTGGCGCCCAAGAGTCGCCTCAATCCTAATTTGCACTTCCCTCGTCGCTACGCTCATCTTTACAGACCACGGCCTTCACGTTAAACTAGACCAGTTGTCATTTTAGCCATCGGATTCCTATGAACATCGATACCGTAGTACACGTAGAACCGAACCCCAAAGTCCAGGAGTTTCGCCCCGGCGACACCGTGCGAGTCGGCATGCGCATCCGAGAAGGAGAGCGCGAGCGCGTCCAGGTCTTTGAAGGCGTAGTGATTCGCAGGCAGGGCAGGGGGCCCGGAGTTTCCTTCACCGTGCGCCGCGTCACTCACGGCATCGGCGTGGAGCGGACGTTTCCCGTCTACTCGCCCAGGCTGGATAGCGTGCAAGTGGTGCGCCACGGCGACGTGCGAAGGGCCAAGCTGTACTATCTGAGAGGTCGCACAGGTAGAGCGGCGCGCATCAAAGAGCGTCGACGCTAGCTTTCAGACCATCACGGCTTACTGCCTTACGGGGGCTTTTCTAAAACAGCGGAGGCCCCTGACTTTTTTCTCTTACCTCTTACCCGCTGCCTCGGTTATCATCGTAGGAGATTCACCGGAAGGTAGCGATGCCTCAGTTTCCCTACGCTGAAGTAGCCGTGGACGCCCCCGTCAGGGACGTACGCACTTTCACTTACTCCGTGCCGGAGGGGATGTCCGTCTCTCCCGGCCAGATGGTGCAGGCGCCCTTTGGACCCCGCATGGCTGACGGCGTGGTCTTCAGGCTCAGCCGCAGCACCGACATAGACCCCGTCCGTCCTATCAACGCCTCCGATCCTGCAGGCTCTCTCCTCAGCCAGGAGCAACTGGATCTCGCGGCATGGATCGCCGGCTACTACATGGCCTCGCTGTACTCCGCGATCAGCCTCATGCTGCCTCCGGGCTTCCGAAACCGCACGAAGGCCTATCTGGAAAAGCCCGCGGAAGAAGCCTTGCAAGAGTTGGATGATGAGTTTGCAGCGCGCCTGCTCGGGCAGTTCAAGGGCAAAACGACTGTTGCGCAGGAAAGCTTGTTGCGTCGCGCTCTGGGTGCAGAGGGCAGCCGTGTGCTGGATAGGCTAATCAGCCGGGGAGTGGTGCGCCGCACCTGGAAGTGGCGTGGCTTCAGGATGACGGGCTCCGCCGCCGCGGACTCGGAGCCGTCCCAGACGCCGGAGCCGTTCCTAATGCCCAGTCCACACCAGGCGGAAGCGCTGGCAAGCATAAACTCGGCCATTTCCCAGGCACGGCATGAGGCGTTTCTTCTCCAGGGCGTTACCGGCAGCGGCAAGACGGAGGTCTATCTGCAGGCGCTGGCCCGCTGCCTTGAAAGCGGCAGGAAGGCGATCCTCCTGGTGCCTGAAATATCGCTCACTCCACAGATGGTGCAGAGGTTCCGCGCCAGGTTCCCAGGCCGCGTCGCCGTAATACACAGCCAGCTTTCACAGGCCGAGCACCGGCGCGCCTGGTGGGGGATTCACCAGGGTAGATTCGATGTCGTGATAGGCTCGCGCAGCGCTCTCTTCGCGCCGCTGAGGCCCCTTGGCCTCATAGTTCTGGATGAGGAGCATGAATGGACATACAAGCAGCAGGACCCGGAGCCTCGCTATCACGCACGCACCGTGGCCATGCGCATGGCCCAGGCATCCAGAGCCGCCCTGGTCCTGGGCAGCGCAACCCCGGACATCGTTAGCTATCACCGCGCTCTCACCGGACGCCGCCTGCGCCTCTTGCAGATGCCGCACCGTATTGGCCTCAGCAGCTCCATGGCCGGGGTAAGGATTGTCGATATGAGCCAGGAACTGAGGGACGGCAACCGCAGCATCTTCAGCCGCGCTCTGCAAGACGGCCTGCGCCGAGTTATAGATGAGGGCAATCAAGCCATCCTCTTCCTCAACCGCCGTGGCGCAGCCGGTATTGTGCAATGCCGAGACTGCGGCCACGTAGTGCGATGTCGCAGCTGCGATACCCCGCTTACCTACCACACTTCTCCTGAAAGGCTGGTCTGCCATCAGTGCAACCGTCGTTCCAGAACGGTGGCGCGATGCCCAAACTGCCGGCTCAACCGCATTCGCCATCTAGGGCTCGGCACGCAGACCGTTGTCGAGGAGCTGGAAGCGCTCCTCCCCGGGGTTTCCTCCTTGCGGTGGGACAGAGACGCCGCCGATGAGGTCGGCCACGACGCCATCCTGGAGCGCTTTGCTAAAGGTGAAGCGCAGGTACTGGTGGGCACCCAGATGGTGGCCAGGGGACTGCACATCCCATCCGTTACCCTGGTAGGCGCAGTCCTTGCCGATATAGGGCTTCATCTACCGGACTTCCGGGCCGGAGAGAGGATATTCCAACTGCTCTGCCAGGTCGCGGGACGGGCCGGACGAGGGCCGGGACGGGGCACCGCACTGGTGCAGACCTACAGCCCCCACCACTATGGAGTGGTGCTGGCTTCCGAGCAGGACTACGCCTCCTTCTACGAGCAAGAAGCGGCTTTCCGAAGAGTCCAGAGGATGCCTCCATACGCCCGTTTGCTCAGGCTCATCTACACCCACTTTGACCCTGTCCGAAGCCAGCGTGAAGCGGAGCGGTTGGGAAGGCTCCTGCTAAAGGAGCGTTCCGACTGGGGAATGACGGAAGTAGACGTCCTGGGCCCGGCCCCGGCCTACAACTCGCGGGTTAGGGGACGTTACCGCTGGCACATCCTGCTGCGAGGGCAGGAGCCGCGCCTGCTCCTGGACAAGGTGTTGACCAAGGGCGCTTTGCAGGATGGCTGGGTTGTGGACGTTGACCCGGTTACCGTGCTCTGACACCCGCCGCCGCCCTGGGTTCCCGACTTCTCGGGAACGACGGTAGGAGGAAGTACGCGGGAACGACGGTTGGAAGGGGGAAGAGGTCTTGCAGGGGTCTGCTTAGGCGCGAGACCTAGAGGGGAACGGACTGAAACGGCGCATGGTGCGGCCTATCTCGCCCGCTTCCCAGGAGACCAGCACCTGGCTTGCTATGGCTATCGAGCTGTAGGTGCCTGAGATCAGGCCTACTAGCAGCACAAGCAGGAAATTGCGGATGGTATCGCCGCCTAGCAGCAGCAACGCCATAACCGTAATAAGCAGCGTCACGCTGGTGTTCAGCGATCGTCCCAGCGTCTCCAGCAGGCTGGTGTTCACGTTTTTCTCCAGCCGTTCCGCGGGCAATCGCGCTACGTTCTCCCTGATACGGTCAAAGACCACAATGGTGTCGTTGACGCTGTAGCCAATGATTGTGAGCAGTCCCGTGATGAACATAGCGTTCACTTCCAGGTTGATCAACTTGCCCAGTATGGAGAAGATGCCAAGGACAATCAGCACGTCGTGGACCAGCGCTATTATAGCCGCCACGCCATATCGGAAAGGATTTGGCACTTGGCGGAATGCCCACGTGATGTAGAGAAGAATGGCAATGGACGCCACCACCACGGCTATGAAGGCGTTGCGCACGGTATCCGCAGCCACCACTCCTGAAACGGAGGAAACGTCCAGGCGACTCACCGGCGCCAGCTCTTGGAACGCGTCCTCTATAATCTCGCGCTCCGATGTGATGCCCTGCTCCACGTTCCCCTCGCGCAGACGTGACACCCGGATGAAGAACTCTCCACCGCCTGACGGCTGCACTATTGCCTCGGCATGGTCTAGGCGGGCCAGCATGTCCCTCACGTCCTGCTCCGCGACGGCATCCTCGAATGCTACGCTGATAGTCGAGCCGCCGGTGAACTCTATGCCCAGGAACAAAGATGGTGGAATGATCAGAGAGATGATGCTCGGGATCAGTATTATCGCCGACAGCAAATAGAACCAGCGCCGCTTGCTTACGATGTTCACTAGCTGTCGCCTCCCTCTTCAATTGCGCCGGCAGCCGCCGTCCTTGTCTGGGGCAGCTTCTCAGGACTGAATATCCCTCTGCGCCGGCCCAGCGGCGAGAAGTTAAGCAGGTTGAGCAACGTCTTGCTCACCGTCAACGCGCTGAACATGCTCAACGTCACCCCAATGGCAAGGGTGAGGGCAAAACCGGCTATAAGGCTGGCCCCCAGACGCTGTCCGAACCAGAACAGGATGGCACAGATGATCAGCGTGGACACGTTGCCGTCCCTTATGGAGGTCCAAGCCCGGCTGAATCCTATGTCAATGGCAGAGGTAAGCGTCCTGCCCAAGCGCAGTTCCTCCTTCATCCTTTCAAATATCAAGATGTTGGCGTCTACCGCCATTCCTATCGATAAGATGAAGGCGGCCACGCCGGCCAGGGTCAAGGTTATGGGAACCATCTTGAAGACGCTGAGCACCGCAGCCGTGTAGATGAGCAGCGCCACCGCAGCCACCAAACCGGCCATCCGGTAGTACATAACCATGAACAGGAGCACAAGGCATAACCCCACTATTCCCGCGATAAGGCTCTTCCGCAGTGATTCCGCCCCGAGAACCGCGTCGACGTCCTGTTGCTGCACAACCTCGATAGGAATGGGCAGCCTACCAGACTCAAGCTGTATGGCTATGGTGTGCACCCGTTCCGGTGTGAAGGTTGGCCCCTCTATGAACGCGGCTCCCGCCAGAATGGGCTGGTTCACCACCGGCGCTACTATCTCCTCTTCGTCAAGGAACACCGCAAAGCGGTTGTCGGTTCCCGCCAGCCGTGTTGTCATCTCCGCGAAGAGACTCGTACCACGGGAGTTGAACTGTACGTTCACAATGGGAGTACCCTTGGTCTGGTGTGTACCGGCGTAGGCACGCGCCAGGTCTTCTCCGGTCAGACCCGTTTCCTGGTCAACGTGGTTGTCGGGGAGCTCGCAGGGGTAAGTCACTTCTCCACTGGGCAGTGTGAAGGGAGTGACCTGCAGACAGTTGCGCTCCTTGAACTCCAAGCGCGCCGTTTGACCTATCAGCCTCTTCACCTCCTCCACGTCGCCCACCCCGGGTAGCTGCACCAGGACCCGGTTGTTGTCCATGAGCTGGATCACCGGCTCGGTCACGCCAAACGGGTTTATGCGGCGGGCGATGGTGTCGAGCACACCGTCCATCTGGTCTCTGGTCGGATTGGCCTGTATTTCCTGGACGGTCATCGTGTCTACCGGGGCTATCTGCTCGCCCAACGCGTTGCGAATGTCCTGGTCGTCCACGATGTCAGGAGTTATAGTGTTCCCTCGCACTATGACAATGTTGGCCTCGCTGCCTTGGCGCACCGAGGCCTCCGTCTTGCCGTTGTCGTTGAACACGGTAGACACGGCTTCCAGGTCGGAGACCGGTTCTTCAAAGGTGATGGTCAGCTCTTGCGTTCCTCTAGCCTGGTAGACCAGATGGCTGCCTCCCTGAAGATCCAATCCCAAGCGCATTCCCAGAATAGCGTCGCTGCCGCGCTCGAAACGGTTCCCCATAGCAACGATGTCTATGTTCTGGAATGTCAGCGAGTACGCGGATATCCCAATGACCGCGATGATAACAAGAATGCGCCAAATACCTACTCTACGCATAATCGCCTTCTATTCTACCAGCAGAGGCTACCTCCCTTGCCAGAGCAAGAGCCTCCTTTCTGCTGCCGATTTCTCCGGTGGCCTGGGCCTCTTCCACCACGTTTAGCACTTTCCCCAGCATTGGCCCCGGCTTCAGTCCCAGCGCATCCATCACCTGGTGTCCGTCCACCAAGCGGGGTGAGGAGACCGCTTCTTCCTGATGCAAGCCGGTTTCCAGAGCATGGCGTATTACCTTTGTGTAGCTCTGCCACTCTTCTTGTTCAATCTGCGGTCCCCGCGCCGCCAGGTAGTCCGCCAGGCTCAGATAGAGGGTATCGATTGCCACGTCTCCCAGGCTGCGAAAGAACCGGTACACGGCGCGCTGAGTAGGCATCTCGCCTTTCTGGTTCATCTGGCTCGGTCTCAGGTGGTGCTCCACCTGCGTCGCCACCATCTCCCTGCCGCGGCGGCTCAACCTCAGTCGGCCCAGCGCCTTCCTTACAGTCTCTGCTCCCTGCTCCTCATGTCCAAAGAAGCGCGTCCTTCCCTCCGGCGTCACCATCTTGGTCGCCGGCTTGGCCACGTCGTGCAGCAGCGCGGTGAGCTTGAGCAGTGTGCTCCGGGTGTGCCCGTCAGAAACCGTTTCCGCAAAGTGTCCTTCCAATTTGCCGTCCCAGGGCACTTCCTCCAGTATCCAATCAGGCTTCAGCGAGCGGGTCATCAGGCCTTCCGCCATCCGCACCGATTCGATGTTGTGCTCCAGCACGGTCCAGTAGTGCTCCTTGGGCTGGGTCACCCCCCGGCCTTCCTCAAGTTCGGGAAGAATGCGGCAAAGCAGTCCCAGCTTGTCCAGAAGATATACGTTATCTACCGCCTCTCCGGATGCTAGTATGGCGAGAAACTCGTCACGCACCCGCTCCGCCGACACCTTGTCCAGCAGCGGCGCGTCACGCCGGATGAGGTGAACCGTCTCGCCCTCGATGTCGAATCCCAGGGAAGCCCGCAGGCGCACCGCACGCAGCAGGCGTATGGCGTCTTCCTGGAAGACGCCGTCTCCTATGGCGCGAACCACACCTTTCGATATGTCTCCCATGCCATCGAACGGATCGAGTATGGATTCCGTCCACTCCTCTTCCAGTAGGCCGGACAGGGGCGCGCTCATGGCGTCGATAGTGAAGTCGCGCCTTGCCAGGTCCTGTTCTCTATCGCCCTGCAGGGAGGCCAGGTCTATCCGCCACTCCCCCTCGCTTTGCAGCACCACGCGGGCTATCTGATGCGGCTGATCCAACGCAACGTACGACCCGCCCATCTCTCCGGCCAAGCGGCGGGCCACCTCCATGGCATCTCCGCGCACGGTTATATCCAGGTCTGTGGTCAGCCTGTCCAGCAGCGCGTCGCGCAGAAAGCCGCCCACGGCGTGAGGCTGCTCCTCTTCAGGAATCCGGGCTATGACTCGCTGGATTAGCGATTTGACCTGCGTACTCAGTGGGTTCATTGCAAAAGTAGACTTATTCCGCGGTTGCCTTGGAACCTACGGATTCCGCCTCTTCGCTCTCCTCCTCTTCGTAATCCTTGGGTTCCAGCTTGTACAGTTTGTCCGGGCTTTCCAGGTGGTCTATGTAGAGAACGCCGTTCAGGTGGTCGGTCTCGTGTTCAATAGCCTGCGCCAGCAGGCCCTCCGCTTTCACAGTGTAGCGCTTGCCGTTCCTGTCCAGCGCCCGCACCTTCACCGTTTCAGAGCGAATCAGCTCTCCTCGGTACCCAGGTATGCTCAGGCAACCCTCGTCGACCTCGCGCTCACCGTTTCGTTCCACCACTTCGGGATTGATCAGAACCAGCGGCTCCTCCATCTCAGGGGTCTGGATCACGGCCACCTTCTGCAGCACTCCCACCTGGTTGGCGGCAAGGCCCACGCCGTTTTCATGCGGCATGGTCTCCAGCATATCGTCGATCAGACGCTGGATTCGATTATCGATACCACGCAGCTTCTTTGCCTTTTCACGCAGGACGGGGTCAGGCACGAAACGGAGGCCGAGCAGAGCCAAGATACACCCTTTGCGGTAGATTACGGATTTCGAAAGGAAATTATATACCAAATTTCAAAATAGTGCCCTTGTCGGATATCAGCGAGCTCTTGAACGGACCCAAATTCAGGCGCGACCGGCTAACGGATACCCCCTAAACGATTGGCAGCAATTCCGCTATGCTAAGCGGAACACGAAACACAGAAGGAGGCGACATGAACATCGCCATACTGGGCACGGGACGCATGGGCACAGGCCTAGCCAGGGGCTGGGTCAAAGCGGGTCATGAGGTAACATTTGGCTCTAGGGATCCCGGCGCGAACCAAGCCGCCGCCGAGCAGATCGGCGCGGGGATTAGCGGCTACGCGGATGCCCTTCACAACGCTGAAGCGGTGGTCATCGGCGTGCCGTACGGCGCAGTCCTCGAAGTCATAGCTCCGCTCCGCGACCTGCTGAGGGAGAAAATTGTCATCGACATCACCAATCCCATGGACAACCTGCCGCCGGAAGGTTCCGGCGCGCAGAGTACGGCCGCGGTCATTGGTCCCGGGGCCAGGGTGATTCCCGCCTTCAAGGCCACCTTCCACGGCACGCTGGGAGAACCGATAGATCCCGCTACCGGCATGGCGCGGGACGTCTTCTTTTGCGGCGACGATAGCGAGGCAAAGGAGGTCGTGGCCTCACTGATAGAAGACCTGGGCTTTCGCGCCGTGGACTGCGGGCCTCTGAGCCGGGCCAACCTGCTGGATTTGATGGTGCCGCTGATCATAGAGGTAGACGGCCGTTACAACATGGGACGGTCCGGGTCGTGGAAGCTGCTTGGTCAACCCGCTGGTTGAGCTTACTTTGACACCGCTCAAAGGCCAAAATATAATCCCGCCATCCAGTCCGTGAGGTAAGGATAGGGAGGAAGAACATGACTGTAACCTCTAGCCAGTCTTTTGAAGAAGCTGTTGCCGAGTACATAGAAAAGTCCAGGGCGCAAATAGGCGAGGAGATCATGGAGCACATCCCGCCCTGGCCACCCGCTCCCTTCGAGCAAGGGCCGCCTCCCTTTGAAGCGGCTTTGCGCTTGGACTCCCAGTCGATCAAGTCGTTTGCCAGAAACCTGGGCGACGACAACCCCCTCTACACCGACCCCGAATACGGGAGAAGCACCCGCTACGGTTGCCAGATTGCTCCTGGCGTGGTGGTCTCCACCATCCGTTACCCCACCGGCCACGGCGCAAGAAGGCCGGAGGGATATCCGGTGGCCAACTTCTACTCCGGCACCGCTTTCGAGTTCTTTGACGCAATCAGGGTGGGCTCCAAGTTCCGCACCACCAAAGTGCCCAGCGAGCTTGTGGAGAAGCAGGGCTCAAAGGGCGCGCTGCTCTTTCTGATCACTGAGCTGAACTACTGGGACTACCACGGAGACCTTATGGCAAAGGTCTACTCGACGCAGATACAGGTGCCCACCGCAACCATGGGCGGCGGCAGGTCGATGGACCCCAAGCGCCTGGGTGAGCGCATGCTTTACGAACGCGGCGCTTCCAACTACAGCGCGGATGACATTGCGGACATCATCGATAAGATGCAGAACAAGTTCCGCCGCGGCGCGGAAACGCTGTACTGGGAGGACGTTGAGGTAGGGGAGAAGCTGGGCCCGGTGATTCTGCCGCCATGGACGCTGCAAGACCAGCTTGCCTATCACTTCCTCACCTATGCCGCCTCCGCCGGCGAAGAGATGGACGGAGACGTCTACAGCTTTGAGCCGGCGTATCGCAATATGCGGCGGTGGCCCGGCCGCGCCCGCATCCATCCCAACACGTACTGGCCGTGGACGCCCGGCAACGAGCACGAGGACGCCGTGCTTTCGCCGTATCGCACACAGCCGCTGCCTTTCGATTTCGGATTGCAGCGTTGCCAGTTCCCTCAGCAGCTGCTCACCAACTGGATGGGCGACGACGGATTCATCCGCAGGCAGCAGGCCAGCTTGAGAAGGCCCGTCTTCTACTCGGACGTTACCACCTACACCGGTGAGGTGGTGAAGAAGTACAAGGTGACCGAGAAGGGCGAGGACGGCGGAGTTCCCGGCGAGCACGAGTACCACGCCGTGGGCATTCGCATAAGCGGCGTGAACCAGGTGGGCGAGGAGCAGGCCCCGGGCACGGCGACGGTCTATCTGCCGTCGAGAGAGGGAGGCCCGGTTGAGTTGCCGATTCCGCATGCGGCCAAGCCGCCGTACGTGCCGTTCGAGACTTTCCGCAGGGACTGGTTCTAAGATTCGTATTAGGCCGTCGCCATTCTGAGCTTTGCAAAGAGTCCAAAGTCTCTGCCTCCATACCTCTTCCCCCTCGATGGGGGAAGATTGAGATGGGGGTGAAGACCGCATGCCATGTCCAACACAGACAAACCTCGCCAACTTAGAAAAAGCCCCACAGACGCAGAGCGAGCGTTGTGGACCATCTTACGTCGCCGACAGGTGTCGGGTTATAAATTTCGCCGACAAGCGCCTATAGGTCAGTATATCGTTGACTTCGTATGCTTCGAGAAGAGGCTCGTCATTGAAGTGGACGGCGGGCAGCACGTAGAGTCGGCGTACGACGCCATGCGCACTGCCTGGCTGAAGCGCGAAGGCTTCAAAGTGATGAGGTTCTGGAACAACCAGGTATTGCAAGAGACGGACGCCGTGCGAGAAGCGATATTCCTGGCTGTTCAGCCGCCGTCACCCCCATCCTAACCTTCCCCCATCAAGGGGGAAGGGACATTAGGGTTGTTAGCCGATGCTATTCACCCCCATCCCCGCATCAAGTGCGGGGCAGGCTCTAACTTTCCTCCGTCAAGCAAGGGGGAAGGGACGTTACTGCCGGATGAACTTGACGATGCCGTTGGATACGGGCGCAGCTCCGGGGAAGGTGCCCGACAGATAGAGGTCTCCCTTCCCGTCGCCGTAAAGGCCGAGGCCGGCATCGGGGGCTTTGCCCCGAGACAGGAGCTCTCCTTCCGGGCTGAGGACGCTGAACCGCGGTGTCTGGTCGGAGACGTAGGCCACGCCGTCGCCATCCATCCAGATATCCATTGCGTGATACAGGTCTACCCACTCCCTGAGGTAGTTGCCGTCTTCGTCGAAGATCTGGACGCGGCTGTTCTCGCGGTCGGCCACGTAGACCCTGGACTCTGCATCGACCCATATACCGTGCGGCGTGCTGAACTCGCTTGGCCCTGTGCCGGGCTTGCCCCAGGAGAGGAGGTGCTCTCCTTCCCCTGAAAAGCGGTGCACCGCAGAGTTTCCATAGCCGTCGGCGACGTAGATGTCGCCGCTAGGCGACACGGCTACGTCGGCGGGATGGTTGAACGGCGCTTGCCAGTGCGCCTGTGAGCGGGAGCCAATTCTGAGCAACACCTCGCCTTCCAAGTTGAGCTTCAACACTTCGTGGGCGTCTCTATCGCAGACAATCAACTCGTCGTTGGAGGTGAAGAGCATGCCGTGCGGGTCTACCAGGGAATCGCCGCCCCAGCCTGCCAGGTAGTTGCCTTCGCTGTCGAAGACCAGTATGGGAGGATCGGCCATCCGCGACAGGTAGACGCGCCCCTGCGAATCGACGGCAACGCGGCTGATCACTCCCCAGTTCATCCCGTCGGGCAACTTCCCAAAGGGCTGGACTACTTCATATACGTAATCGCCGGTGCCGAACAGTAGTCGCGTCATGATTCTCCCCTAGCTTTGCAACCTTGCCATTTTGACTATGCCGCGCAGGCTGGCCGCCAGGTACAGGTTGCCTTGCGAATCGCCGTAGATGCCGTGGCCCGCGTTTGGCGCGCGGCCACGCGCCAGTATGTTGCCGTCTCTGTCCAGTACCGTAAACCGGGGCACCTGGTCTGTGACGTAGAAGATATCCTGGTTGTCCATCCAGATGTCCATGGGATGATAGAAGTTGCCCCACCAGGCGATGAAGTTTCCATCCCCATCAAAGACCTGCACGCAGTTGTTCTCCCGGTCCGCTACGTAAACCTTCGACTCTCCGTCGACCCAGATGCCGTGGGGCGTGGTGAATTGGCCGGGCTCTCCGCCGGGCGCGCCCCATGAAAGGACGTGTTCACCGGTGGGGGAGAACTTGTGCACCAGCGAGTTGCCGTAGCCGTCCGCTACGTAGATGTCGCCGCTTGGCGACACGGCCACGTCGGCGGGATGGTTGAACGGCGCCTGCAGGGCCGACTTTCCCCTGACTCCAATGCGGAGCAGCGGTTCTCCTTGCAGGGTGTACTTCAGGACCTCGTACATGTCCCTGTCGACTAAAAAGAGATCGTCTTCCGGAGTGACGAAGATGCCGTGAGCGTCTACTAGCTGGCCGTCGCCCCAGCTATCCAGGAAGTTACCCTCGCTGTCGAATACGACTATGGGCGGATCCTTGCGCTGGAAGGCGTAGACCCTGTCTTTGGAGTCCACGGCCACGTGGCTCACGTTGCCCCAAGTCATGCCGTCGGGCAATGTTCCGAACGGATCAATGATTTGATAAGTGTACTTGCCTGTGCCGAAGAAGAGCTGGGTCATGGCTATACGTCCGGCCTCATGGTGTGCCACTCCGTGCTCTCCTGGTAAGCGTGGCCTATTCTCAGCGCCAGTCCGTCCTCAAAGCGGTCTGTCATGATTTGAAGGCCAACCGGCATGCCGTCCGAGCTGAAGCCGCAAGGCACTGACAAGGCTGGGACGCCCAGAAAGGCGGCGGGGAACGTGGCGCTGTTGCGGTGTCCGAACCTGCGCTCCGCCTCTTCACGAGAATCAACTCCGTCCACGTGCTCTATCTTGCCTGGCGGGTTGCCCATAGCGGGACTGATAACCGCATCGAACCGTTGCAATATGCTTTGCCACTCTTCCCGGAACAGAGTACGTATCCTTGCCGCTTTGTGCACAATCTGGGCAGGTATCAGGCTGCCCGCAATGAGGCGTCGGCGGGTGTTTTGGCCGTAATCTCCCGGCTGGTTGCGCAGCCAGTCTCTGTGCACAAACGCGCCATCGCTTTCCGAAATAGACGCCGCCACGATACTGATATCGGTCACCGTGGGAAACGAGACTTCCTCTACGGATGCGCCAAGCTCTCCGAGACGGGTTGCCGCGGCGGTCACGGCGCTGAGCACGTCCTGGTGCGCAGCTCCTTCTTGCACAAACTCTTTGAGCACGCCGATTCGGACTCCGCTTAGGTCCCCGGTCAACGATGCGGTGTAATCGGGGACGGGCAGTTTGGATGTTTGCGGGTCGTTGCGGTCGTATCCGGCGATGGCGTTCATGACCAGCGCGGTGTCTTCAACGGTGCGAGTCATTGGCCCGCCGGTGTCCATAGACCAGCAGAAGGGGAGCATGCCGTACCGGCTGACGCGGCCCCAGGTGGGGCGCAGCCCCACGATGCCGTTGACAGATGCAGGCATGCGAATAGAACCTCCGGTGTCTTCACCCAGGGTTATTGCGGCAAGCGAAGCGGCAATGGCTATGCCGGAGCCGCTGCTGGAAAGGCCGGGAGTGCGCTCCGGGTTCCAGGGGTTGCGTGCTTCGCCGAAGGGGTAGGGGTCTCCGCCTCCCGCGGCAAACTGGGTCATGTTGAGCTTGCCGATGAGAATTGCACCGGCGTTCCTGGCGCGCTCTATGACGGTAGCGTCGTGGTCCGGAACGTAGTCCGCCAGGATGCGCGACCCGGCCGTGGTCAGGATGCCCTTGGTCTCAAACTGGTCTTTCACGGCCAGGGGCAGCCCGTGTAAAGGCCCCAGTGAATCGCCGTTGACTACCGCCCGCTCCGCCTCCCGCGCTGCCTGCATCGCCTCATCTGCGCATACGGTGATGAATGCGTTGAGCTTCGGGTTGATGTTGTCTATTCGCTCCAGGTAAGCCTCGGTCACCTCAACAGGGGAGAGCTCTTTGCCAGCGATAAGACCCGCAAGCTGAGAGGCGGTCAACTCGGTGAGACGGCTACTGTCCATCGCCTGCCTCTTCAAGGGGAGGAAAGGGTATGGGGTCTACGGTGTCCAATCCCGGGTGCGAAAACCGCTCCACTCCGGAAACTATTACATTGAGTCGGTGCGTGACTTCCGCCAGGTCATCCTCGTCTATTTTCAAACCCAGGGAACCGGCTAGTATCTTGACGCCGTCGGGCGTTAGGTCGGGCATGTTGTCACCACAGCTTGGAGTACGGGTGGAGCCTACCATATCGACCGACGGTTGACCACAGTCATTGCCCAACCGACAATGGAACCATGCACGGTTCACCCCCATCTCAATCTTCCCCCGTCAAGGGGGAAGAGGTTTTTGCAAGGAGAGGCGCTTATGCCAAAGCTCGATTTATTGCTTCACGGATATCGCATGAACACACAGCAGGGAATAATCGGCTTTTGCAGCATAATCCTCATTGAAGGGCAGAAGCGCACACTGGTAGACGTGGGTCACGTGGGGCGTCGCGTTGTCCTGCAAGAGGCGCTTGATAAACGGGGCCTGTCGCCAGCGGATATAGATGTGCTGGTGATGAGCCACGCCCATTGGGACCACAACCAGAACTTCGATCTGTTCGAGCACGCCCCACTACTCATGCATTCCTGGGAGCGCAAGTACGCCAGGCGGCCACATAGGAACGACTGGTCTACGCCAAAATGGACAGGCGACATGATAGAGAGCCACCCAAGGATTCGAGAGGTTGAGGAAGGGTTCGAGATAGAGCCGGGCGTGCGCGTTATGCACACTCCCGGTCATTCGCCGGGCAGCATCTGCCTTCTGGTGGAGACGGATCAAGGCAAGTGCATACTCACCAGCGACGTACTGCTGTTTGCAAGTCAGGCGCTGTCCCGCAAGCACCCCGTGGTATTTTGGAATGAGGAGCAAGCTATCAGGAGCCTGGACAGGGTCATTGAGGAAGCGGACGTCATCTATCCCGGCCACGACCAGCCCTTTCGCCTGGTGAACGGCGAGATAGAGTACCTGGAGCAGATGAAGCTGAACATCACGGGGGTAGCTCAGGACGAGCCGGGCCTGGAGTTCACCACGGCGGCGCCCAGCTACTACGTGATGCCGGGCATAGAAGAGCAGACCCCGGAATCCTTGGGAGTGTCGTGACCTTTGACTTTCACCTTTCATTTACCTTCGCAATACGTTAATAGGAAGAAATGAGCCGTTTTCGCAATAGAGAGACAATCCGGCCGGTATTCGCTTTCACTGTCGTATTACTGTCGCTGGTAGCTGCCGCCTGTTTTCCTCGTTCTCCTGAGCCGACCCCAACACCAACTCCGACACCAACGCCGACTCCTGAACAGGTTGAAGAGGCCACGCCCACTCCGGATGAGGCCAGCTTTTCGGGGGCTATAGTAGTAAACGGCAGGCCCTACGTCAGGGAAGCCTTGGAGGACGGCGCCGTTCTTCATTACGAGCCTTGGATACAGTTCGCTACTCTGCAGCAGGTAACGGACACCTATTTCCGCACCAAGGAGATGCTTAGAAGGGAGTTTACGATTGAAGAGCCTCCGCTTCCCGAGATATACGTGTTGTTTCCCGAGCAGTTTCAGTACTTTGTAGAGGAAGGCGAATTCACCAATCCCGTATTCCTCGCCGGATTGAGCTCGCATATTTTCAGAGACGGTGAGGTTTCTGACGCCAAGGTTTACGTCAATGCAAATGGACAGGAACTGTTTCGCAACGTGGCTCATGAGCTGACCCATCCCGCCACGCCGGGCATCCCCACCTGGCTCAGTGAAGGTACGGCGGAGTACATTGCGTCCAGAGTGCAGGAGGAAACGGATCCCGAACAAGCTCGTTTCCGCCTTCTGGATTCCAGGGGTCGGGTGCGGCGCGCTTTGCAGAGCGACGACTTATTGGACTTGCAAGGGTTGCAAGCCTTCCTCTGGAAAGAGGCAGAGCAGCTTCAAGAGCTGGAGCTGGCCTATGCGGAAAGCTGGCAGCTTGTGGAGTACATGGTCAGAGCTACGTCTACGCAGGCCTTGGTCCATTTGATGGAAACCCATAGAGAAGATGAGCCTGAAGACGGGGATATCTTTCTGGACAGTTTGGGGATTACCTCCGAAGCTCTTTGGGAGGGCTTTACCAAGGACTTGCTGGAGAATCTGACCGTGGAAGAGACCGAAGGCGTTGCCCTGTGCGACCTGGCGCACTTGGGGAACGAGGCAGGGTTGATCAGCCGCGATTGGAATATCTTCTTGAACCAGATAGACCAGTCCAAGCCAGAGTTAGCCATAGATGAGTTCAGTAGATTCAAAGAGCGCTGGGAGAGTCTAGTGCAGGACAGTTCCAGCCTCACGCCACATGAAGAAGTGGAGACCTATTCAGAGCAGATGCAAAACTACCTTGAAAGCATGGTACTGGTAATGGACGTATTTGTTGAGAACAACATACTGTCCGGCAATACTCTGCTTCTTGCGGCCAACCTGCAGTACACGCATATAGTGGACGATTTGAAGAAGGAGTTTGAGGCAAGGCGCTGGCTGCAGTGCGTTCTGCCGCAGTAGCCCTGCCGCTCCTCCCCCGCCCACGGGCAAGCAGGCAAGCGAGCAAGGCCGCCTGCCCGTTTGTCCAGGGGGATGGTAGGCAGCCCCTCTTTGACATTTCAAAATGCGCCTTCAATAATTGAGTCGCAGTTTTTAATCACGTTGTCAGGACTCTACTATGCGTATTGGAGCGCACGTATCAACCGCCGGCGGCTTCGACAAGGCCATCGATCGCGCTGTTGAAATAGGCGCAGAGGCCATCCAGTGCTTTGGTTCGTCTCCTCAGAGCTGGGCTTTTCACCCGGCGCCTGAGGAGCAGCTGGCCGTCTTCAGGCAGAAGGCGGAAGCCAGTGACATAAGGCCCGTTTTCCTACACGCCATTTATCTCATCAACCTGGGCACGGATATCAAAGGGAACATTCGCAAAGGGGTGCAGTCGCTGATCAACTACATGCGCCTGGCCTCCGCCATGGGCGCAAGCGGAGTCATCTTCCATGCCGGGAGTCACAAAGGGGCCGGCTACGACGCTATCTTCAAGCAGACGGTTGACTGTCTGGAGGAGGTCCTGGCCAGCTCTCCCAGCGACGTATATCTGACCATTGAGAACAGCGCCGGGATGGGTAATACTATAGGGTCCAAGTTCAACGAGATAGGACGCATACTGAAGGCGGTAGACAGTCCGCAACTCAGAGTCTGTTTGGATACGCAGCACGCCTTTGCCTCAGGTTACGACCTGAGGACGGCTGAGGGCGTGGCGCAGACAATGGAAGAGTTCGATAGGGAGATAGGGTTGGACAGGCTGGTTGCCGTGCATGCGAATGATTCCAAAACGGAGTTCGCCTCAGGGGTTGACAGGCACGAAAATATAGGCATGGGAGCCATGGGAGAACAGGCGTTTCTTGCAATTGTGGGCCACCCTGCCTTCAAGGACGTCCCGTTTCTTCTGGAGGTGCCCGGCCTGGAAGGAAAAGGTCCCGACAAGGCCAACGTGGACAAGCTCAAGGAGTTGAGACTACAGGCCGGCCTCGTCGGGTGATCATGATTCGAGTATCGTACAGAGAGTTCGAGAAGCTGGTGCTGAGGGCGCTGGATGGACTGCCCGAGCAGTTCCAGGAACGGCTGGACAACGTTGACATCGTAGTGGAAGACTGGCCAAGCCCGGAAGAGATCAGGGATATGGGCCTAAAGAGCAGGTATGATCTCTTTGGCCTCTACCAGGGCATTCCCCTCACCGAACGTTCTCACTACAACATGGTGCTGCCGGACCGCATAGCCATTTACCGCAATCCCATACAGGCGTCATGCTCCACCAGGGAAGAAATGGTCGAACAGATCAGGTCCACGGTGATTCACGAGCTGGCCCACCACTTCGGCATTGACGATGATACCCTAGAGCACACCGATTACCGGTAGCGCCGCTACTGCTCCGCTATCAGCACCTCTATGAGCGTATCGCCTGGAAAGTCCGGGCCTTGATTGGGATCTCGCGGCGTTAGAGAGTCGACCACGTCCATGCCCTCTGTGACCGCTCCGAAAACCGTATGCCTCCCGTCCAGGTGGGGCGTTGGCACAAAGGTGATGAAGAACTGCGCGCCTCCGGAGTTGGGCTGGCCTGTGTTGGCCATGGAGATGACGCCCCGCTCATGGGCGAGGTCGGTGAACTCGTCCTGGATGGTGTATCCGGGGTTGCCGGAACCGGTGCCGGTCGGGTCTCCTCCCTGCGCCATGAAGCCGGGAAGCACACGGTGGAAGGTGGAGTTGTTGTAGTAACCGTCTCTTGCCAGCTTCACAAAGTTGTCAACGGTGATCGGCGTCTTGTCCGCCCTGAGGGCTATGACGATGTCGCCTTTCTCGGTGCGCAGCGTAGCCGTATATTCTTTTTGAGGGTCTATAGTCAATTGTGGCTCCGTAGTTGGTGTTGGTGTAGGCCTTGGTGGCGGTGTAGGCCACGGTGTGGGCGTAGACTGACAGGCCAAAGCCAGTAACATGATAACAGGCGTTGCAAGCAGAATGTAACGAGTTTTGAGTTTCATTCGAGGTAACCCTTTCTGACCTTACGTACAGAATTGATGCGTTCCTCCGCCAGCCGGTTGGCGGCTTGAGCAGTGGTAATTCCCCGGCTTTTGGAAGCCGCTATGATGTTCTCCAAAGTCTGGTAGATGCGCGCCGTCTTCTCCATGGCCGCCTCTTCGCTATAGGCCATGCCCACCTCGCAGGAAACGTTGATCACGCCGCCCGCGTTGACTATGAAGTCCGGGGCGTACAGGATGCCCCGTTCCTGGAGAGCAACGGCGTCGTCGTCATCTGAGAGCTGGTTGTTGGCGGAGCCGCAGACCACGGCTGCCTTGATTTGCGGTATGGTTTTGCCGTTGAGCACGCCGCCCAGGGCGCACGGGGCGAATATATCGCACTCCACGCCGTAAATCTCCTCCACGCCGACGATCTCCGCGCCGAGTTCCCTGGCTTTGTCCAGCGCCCCTTCGTAGATGTCGCTGACTATCAG
This sequence comes from Dehalococcoidia bacterium, assembly GCA_965116555.1. GTDB lineage: Bacteria > Chloroflexota > Dehalococcoidia > Lucifugimonadales > QGNO01 > DAOUJH01. The sequence goes on from OZ220698.1 coordinate 316,506, forward strand.
CTTCACGTCCTGCTCATTGTCAATCAGTTGCTCGGCCAGGGCGCGCGCCGTGTTGCCGAAACCCTGTATGGCAATGGCGCTGCCGGACAGCGAATCGGAGTTCCAGACCTCCTTGGCGCAGGCTTTCATTCCGCGGTAGACGCCAAAGCCGGTCATCTTAGAGGTATCGCCGCTCCCGCCCATGGAGATGGGCAGGCCCACGATGTGCGAGGTTTCCTGCGCTATCCACTCCAGGTCGAGAAGCGTCATACCCACGTCTTCCGTGGTGATGTAGCGTCCGCCGAGCGCCTCCACGAACCTGCCGTAGGAGCGCATCAGAGCCTCCGTCTTGTCCTTGCGGGGGTCGGCGATGATCAGGCCCTTGCCCCCGCCGAAGTGAAGCCCCGCCGCCGCCGATTTGTATGTCATGGCCCTTCCCAGACGCAGTACGTCCTCTATAGCAGCTTCCTCGGTGGGATGGGGCCAGATGCGCACTCCGCCCATCGCCGGACCGAGGGTGGTGTCGTGTATGGATATCAGCGCCTTCAAGCCTACTGCCGGATCGGTGTAGACGCTCAACTGCTCAAAGTTGTTCTGCTCCATGTACTCAAGCATGCGCATCGGTTGTTCCAGTATATAGGATATCGGTTACGCAATCGAGACTAGAAAACACGCAGGAGAGACAGGTTCCATTACTGAGGCGCTCGTTATCTTTCCAAGGTCACTGGCATTGTGCTACCATTTTGCTAGCACATCTGCTTGGAGGCAAGGTATGGGAACCGTTCACGTACGGCGCTTGGATGATCAAGTCGTCCAGCGGCTCAAGCTCCGCGCCGCGGGCAATAATCGTTCCCTGGAGAGCGAGGCCCGTCACATTTTGGAGCAAGCAGCCAGAGACGACGTAGCGGAGAAGGTCAGGGCGTTTCGAGACCTGTCTGAGAGGCTGCGCAAGCAAACCGGCGGCATTTCCCAGACCCCTTCACACGTGCTGATCAGAGAAGACCGTGATAGCGGTCATAGAGATGCCTGATGCGACTGGTGGTGGATGCCAGCGTCGCCGTCAAGTGGTTTGTAGAAGAGGAACAGTCTGTCCAAGCCGGTAGTTTGCTTGATGCGACTCACGAACTTTACGCTCCCAGGCTGCTGGCGTCGGAGGTAGGCAACGTGCTATGGCGGAAGGTACGCACGGGAGAAATGGAGCGGAGCAGAGTTGGGGCGCTGGCGGCAGCCATTTCAAAGATGGCGGTGCATTGGGTAGAGGATGAAGAGATTTGTCCGGACGCGGTCCGCCTGTCCCTGGCACTGGGCCGGCCGGTGTATGACTGCCTCTACCTGGCTCTAGCGCATAGATTGGGGGCAACGTTGGTGACGGCGGACATCCGCTTCGCCAACGCACTGGCAGGGACGGAACACGGCGGCGCGGTCGTCACTCTGGACAACCTGGCTCTTGAATAACCGGGAGGACAGCTTATCCGAACAGATCCCGGCTATCCGCCTCCACCTGGCGACGGAGCTCCGCGGCATCGCGGAAACCGAAATCGCGGTAGGACTCCTCCGTACCGTACTCTCTGGCGCGTATCACCACCGGCATGGGCAAGGCATGACCGAACAGCAACGCTTGCTGCTGTGAGTCCAGCCTGGAGAGGACGGACCTAAGCTCACGTGCGCCCGGCGCACCGGCCAGAACTCCGTCCACGTCGCGCTCGTTGTCCAGCAGGTAGGTGAACCGAGTGCCCAGCTGGCTGAGCACCTCTTCGTCTATGCCGCTGGGGCGCTGGTCTACGATGAGCAGCGTTACCTTGTACTTCCTCATCTCCCTGGCGATTGTGCCAAAGATGGTCTGAGAAGCGACCCCCGGAGTGAGGAAACGATGCGCCTCCTCCACCGTGATAACCAGCGGCTTGGGCTCCCTGGTTCTATCGCCCATTGCCTCCTCCGTGCGCCGCACGTACCTATCGTGAATACGGCGGGTGAGCAGGTTGGCGACCAGAACGTAGGCGGGCAGGTCGTTGCCGTAGCGCCCGAACTCCAGCACGACGTGCATACCGCGGTCAAGGTAGTCGAGGATGCGGCGGACGGCGTCGTCGGGTGACTTGGGCAGCAGGAAGCCCATGCGACCGAGGGTGCGCAAGCGCCTGTGAAGGGTGAACAGGACTTGGAACACTTCCGAAGTTTCTTCGGCCAGGGTGGTCAACTCCTCGCGTGACTCCCTCTTGAGGAACTCATCCAGCCAGGCCTCCTGACCGAAGCGGCGCACCAGGCTGTACACCGCTGAGACCCCCTGCGGCGTGAGGTTGAGCGTTTCTGCCAGTGTTTCGATATCCTGCGGCTCTATTTCGTTATAGCCTATGGTGACCTCCGCATCCGGCGTGAGGCCGCGCCACTGGGACATCTTGGGGTCCAGGGAAAACACGGCCACCTTGGAGGGAAAGAGCTGCTTCAGTCCCTTAACGGGGGGGCCGCCCTCCCTGGTTCCCTGCCAGCCGTATTCGTTGTGCATATCGAATACCAGGTTTACCGCCGTATCCTTCTGCAGCGTTCCCGCCAGAAGGATGCGGGTGAGGAAGGACTTTCCGGTGCCGCTCTTGCCGAAGACGCCGTTTGACCTTTTAACAAGCTCTTCCAAGTCCAGGTGGATGCGCGTGTCCTCCATGTCCAGCGGACTGCCGACCCAGATGTGCCGCTCATCCTCCGCACCGAACACGGCGAGCACGTCCTCCTCAGAGGCCTGGTGCGCCCTGGAAAAGTGGGGTGGTATGGCGCGCGCCGGCTGTGGCCCTTCAATCATGTCCAAGGGACTGCCGCCAAGGACAAGTTGAGGCAACACGGTGACAATGGCGTAGGCGTTTGTATGGGACATTACGGATGCTGTGAAACTGTCCCAGGCTTCCGGAGGCATGCCGCGCAGGGACGCGTCCGCCGTTTCAAGCGTAACGTCTGAGACGATGCCAAAGAACCGCTGTGCCTGCCCCTGGATGGCTACGAATCCGCCCACTTTGACGCTTTCCACGGGAAACGAGGGGTCTAGTCTGACCTCGATGCCCCTGTTCAGTGACCCGCCGATGACCGTTCCCATGAATGCCCCGTTCCTGTCGTTCATGGGCGTAGGCTCCTTAGCAGCGCGTCCAAGCGGCGCGCATCGCGGGCAAAAAGACGCGCCAGCTGCTGTCCTGCCTCTGCCAGGAAGGCATCGGGGTCGGAATGCAGAGAGGAGGCTTGTCTGAGGAAGGCCGACACCACCTCATCGGTTAACGGACCTCCCTCTGAGAAAAGCAAGGGGAAGAAGTTCAAGTCCTGGCTGAAGGAGAGGAGCTCTTCCAGTGAGCAGTTATATATGAAGGCGTGAATACGCGGCGGGTGGGGAGGGAGGCGTCTCCGCAGCACTCCATTGGCTTCATGCCCCACAATGGTAGCTTGGAAGTCAGTGCGCAGCAGGTGGGGGAGCTGAGGGTTGTTGGAGTACACCTCTTCTTCGTCCTCTTCATTCCGGGCGCGCGCCACGGGTCGTCTTGCCGGGTTCATGGGCAAAGTGGTTATTCCCCGCACCACGGCAAACACGGGCTGCTCCCCGCCGGTGCGGACCAGCGCGCCCAGAGGAGGCGCTTCATAGAGTCGGTAGCAGTGGGCGGTGAAGCCGTTGCTGAAAGACTCCACCACCTCAGCAATGCGTACGCCGGTGGGCTGGGGTTCAGTGGATGGCCGCATCAAGGCTTCACCCTCGCCATGGAGTAAGTGTCTATGTACTCGCCTTCGCGAAATGCGTCGGCCTTGTGGGTTCCCTCTATGACGAAGCCGAACTTCTCATAGAGGTGTACCGCCCTATCGTTGTCCGTGAATACCTGCAGCTCCACTCGTTTCAGGTTGAGCCAGTTGTCGGCCAGGTCCAAGGCCGCCTGCAAGAGTTTAGTGCCGACACCTTTGTCCTGGAAGTCGTCGTGGACAACCATGCCAAGCGTTGCCACGTGGCTTCTGCGGTTTCGCTGTTGGTGAAGGCCTAGCTCGCCTATCACCCTGCCCTCAACCTCAGCGACAAGGAGGTGACGCCCCGGCTCAAGGTTCTCCAGGTACTGCCTGCGTCTGTCCAGAGACACGTAGGGCAACTGCAGGGTGTTGCGCACCACGCCGGGACAGGACAGAACCTCGTAGATATCCTGATAGTCGTCAACTCTGGCGGCTCGTATGTCTACTTTCATCTCAGAGCAGCCTCAGCCTCTTTGAGAGGTCTTTCTGAGAAGTGTAAACGGGCAGGTGATGCTGCGCTAGCGCATCCTCCACCATTTGACGGAACGTTTCTCTTTCCGCGCCGCCAACGACCGCTTGCTCGTGGGCTTCCATTATGGCGATAGGATAGCCGAATCCCTTGCGGCACTGGTCGAGTATCAAGGCATGTGACATCTCCAGCATGGCCTGATCACGCGCGACCCAAGCGGGGACTTCCACGCGAGCTATCTCATCACCTGTATTCAGATAGTAGAAGTGGACCGCGTGACCACCGTAGTGTTCACGCACAATCGATGACGTACTTTCGAACAGCGACGATCTTTCACCCTCGGATAGCACCTGCTGGAAGATGTCCCTATCGGTCAACTGGCTCATTTCATCTCGAGGTAGGTGTCCCAGGGGAAGCATATTGAGCACAGTGGTGCTTCTGGGGAGACTGACGTAGGCGGCCAAGGACAGGGGGTGTTTGGCGGCCAGGGCGCGCATTCTATCCAGCGCGGAGAGAATTCCCCCGGCCAGGAGGTTTTGGTGCACGTAATCCGGATAGGTGGAGAACGCCGGATCCCACAGGCCCAAAGAGCCGTCGATTAGAGCAAGGGTAGGGGTATCGTCCCCGACATCTTCGGCCAGTTCAGCAAGAGCCGTGACCTCTTCAACGGCTCGCCTCATGCCCATGAGCGCGCCTTCCAGCGGCCACCGGTCTGTGCCGTTGGGGTCACGGATGAAAAGCTCTTCAGGGGATGCGTACAGCTTGGGATAGCTCTCCAGCCTAGCGCCCGCCGACACTCCATATTGAAGCACTACCTTGCTTATGTTGATCAAGGCACAGCGCACAGGCATGTGGCGGTCCACGTCTATGTGCGAGCCGTCCACGGCGATGGCGCGGTAATCAGTCGGCGTCGCCGGAGAGGGGTAACAGGCGTCAGCTCCGATGGAGCGCAGGGCATCGACGGCCTGTTCGATATGTCTGAGGCGCTGCGCGCTCTGCGATTGGAGGCTGAGGCTCATCGCTTCCACCTGGGCGGAGACGTGGTCAAGGTTCAGCGGCATGCTATCTCAGCACTCGCTGGTCGCCGGTGCGGCGAGTGATGCGCCTCTGGTCCAGGTGTTCCATGAGGGCAAGGGCGTATTTGCGGCTGGTGTTGAACAGGTCGCGTACTTGGGCAATAGTTATCTTGCCTTCGATTTCAAGGTGCTTCACCACTTTGTCAACCATATCCTGATAGGCATTAGAAGAGAAGACGACGGTGTCGCTGACTTTGACCACTTTCCCCTCTTCTACCAAGATGTTGAGCAGGTCCGGACGGGGAAGATTGGCATTGGTGGGAGAGAAAGGTTCAGATTCAAGGAGCGCTACGTATTCATCGAGCTCGCGCCGCTGCGCATCACTGATCGATGGCTTGTGCCGGGGGAGCTTGAGTAGGGAATCGTCCTCCACCACAGCGCCCTCTTCAACCAGCTTTTCCAGCAGAAGCTGGGACGTTTGCGAGGCAGAGCTGAGTCGGCTCCTCACCTCCTCGCGGGGAGCGCCGCGGCGCAGGGGATGCTGTGCGTGGTATCCGGCAAGGAATGCTTCCACTCTCCCCTTGGTCCTGGACCATAGAGACAGCGATACCAGGATTGACTGCCCGCCGTGCTTGGGTTCCAGGGAAAGGATGTTTCCTTCCTCAGTGAGAGACGCGGCCCAATTCCGCGTCTCTTCCAGGGATAGGTTTACCTGCTGGGCCAGAGCGTTGATATCCAGCGGGCCATGGGCTTCCAGCGCGGCAAGCAGCGCCTCTCCGCTGCTGCCCTCCTGGAGCATTTCCAGCCTCTCTATAGTTGAGGGGTCTTTGCGCCTATGCCGGTGAGCTTGAGCGCCGACCACGTTGCCGCCGCCCAGGGTGGTCTCGGAGGAACGGATTATGAAGTAGTCGCCTTTGACCACGGGCACAGGCTGTTCCAAGCGCAGTTGCGCCCACCCCGTATCACCGGGATGAAGCCGGTCGCGGTCGAGGAGCAGCACGCGGCAAAAGGTCTCGCTGGTGCCGGTGTGGAGGGTAACGGTGGTATTGTGCTTAAGGGGGCGGAGCAGGCTGGCCACCAACCTTAGCTGCACGTCTATTGTCCGGGCGGTCTTCAGCCAGCCAGGGATGGTGAGCACGTCGCCGCGCTGAGCTTCCTCTTGTGATATCCCCGCCAGGTTGGCTGCGGTACGGGTACCGGGCTGCACCGCTTCCCCACTCTTGCGGTGAGTTTGAAGGCCGCGAATACGGGAGCGCTTTCCGGCCTGTACAAGCTCAACCTCCTCTCCTAAAGAGAGCGTCCCTTCTGTCAGGGTGCCCGTGACCACGGTTCCGAAACCGGATATGACAAAAGAGCGGTCTATGGGGAGACGGGGTCGTCCAATGTCGCGCCGAGGCGGGGTCTGCTCCAGGAGGGAGTCTATAGCCGCAATTAGCTCGGGCAGGCCGTCTCCGGTAAAAGCGGAGACGGGGAATATGCGGGCTCCTTCCAGAACCGTTCCTTTCAGAAGCTCTTCCGCCTCAGCCTCGACGAGCTCCAGCCAGTCGTTTTCCACCAAGTCCTTCTTGGTGATGGCGACGAGTCCCCGACTGACCTGGAGAAGGTCCAGGATGGCGAGGTGCTCGCGGGTCTGGGGCATCACCGATTCGTCGGCGGCGATTACCAGCAGCGCCAGGTCGATGCCGCCCACGCCGGCCAGCATGTTCTTGATGAACCGTTCATGCCCCGGCACGTCTACCAGGCTGACTTCACGACCGCTGGGCAGGGTCATCCAGGCAAAGCCAAGGTCAATGGTCATCCCCCGCCTCTTCTCCTCCTCGAGGCGGTCTGGGTCTATGCCGGTGAGAGCCTCCACCAGCACGGATTTGCCGTGATCGACGTGGCCAGCGGTGCCGATAACAAACATAGCTAGGTTGAACGGTCGTTAGGGATAGAAGAAGGATAGCATATTCAAAGGAGGGCCTACCCGTACCTGTCGTTCTGAGCGGAGCGAATACGGAGTCGAAGAACCCTCAGCCGTCGCCGGCAGAACGGGCGGTCGTTCCTTGACTGCGCAGATGCTTCGTCGGCGGAGGCTGTTTTATGGCAATCGGCGTCCAACCGACTCCTCAGCATGACAAACCGCGCAGCCAGGCGCGGCGGAGCTAGGGGAAAAGAAACCTTTGAAACACCTCGTTGCCAAGCAGCTTGCCTTTTGGAGTGAGGACCAGGCGGTCTTCTTGCCAGGCTACCAACTCCAAGCCCAGCAGCTCATCGATTTGGGGGCCGTACGTTTCGACGAGGCTGACGCCAAAACGGCTTAGGAATGCTCCTTGCGAGATGCCTTCGCTGAGGCGCAGACCCAGCATCATGGTCTCCGCCTTCTCAAGGCGTTCGTCTATAGTTTCCACCATGTCCAGCAGACCGTACTCCTCTAAGGCGGCGGGATCGACTTTGGCCGAGGTTAGGGCTCCGGCCAGTTGTATATACCGCCTGGGAGAGCGTAGGTTGGAAAATCTGTAGCCGTTGAGATAGGAGTGAGCCCCTGGCCCGATGCCAAGATAGGGCTGATTGCGCCAGTAGGTGAGGTTGTGCAAGCACTCGCGGCCGGGCCGGGCCCAGTTGGAGATCTCGTAGTGATTGTATCCGGCGTCCTGCCCCAGCTTCATGGCAAGCTGATACATATCGGCGCCAAGATCAGGGTCGGGGTAGGGGACCTTGCCCTGTCGCACCGACGCTTCCAGAGGAGTGCCTTCTTCCAGGGTGAGGCTGTACATGGAGATGTGTTCCGGCCTATCTTCCAGCGCTTTCCCCAACGTGGCGCGCCACTGGTCCAGCGTCTGGTAGGGGAGGCCGTACATCAGGTCCAGGTTGATACTGGAAAGTCCGCCGTTGCGCGCCGCTTTATGAGCAGCCAGCGCTTCCCTGGCGGTGTGGCGGCGTCCCAGCAGTTGGAGCAGCCCGTCATCCAGGCTCTGCACTCCAATGGAAAGACGGTTTATTCCCGCCTTTAGCCAGGCCTCGACTCGCTCTGCGCTAATGTCGCCGGGGTTGCTTTCCAGAGTGATTTCGGCGGTGGTTGCAAGGTGGAAGGCGGAACGAACCTCGTCCAGGATGCGGGCGATGTCTCCCGGAGGTAGGTAGGACGGTGTGCCTCCCCCAAAGAACACGGTGCTTACGGCTGGTGAACGGTGTAGGGATAGAGCGTCTCCCCAAAAGCGCGCCTCTTTGATCAGGGCATCGACGTATTCAGGGATCAGCGGCTCTATGCCTGCGTATGTGTTGAAATCGCAATAAGGGCACTTTGTCTCGCAGAACGGGATGTGAACATAGAGCGAGATGGTCTCTGCTTGGAACGCTTCGCTTATCTGAAGGCTTTGGGTTTGCTTGACTGTCATGGCCTGGTTCTTTGCCGGAGTCTAAACGTTAAAGAGGAAGCTTATCACGTCGCCATCCTGAACCGGATAGCCCTTGCCTTCCGAGCGAAGCAGGCCCCTGCGCCGGGCCTCCGCCAGCGAGCCGCACTCCGCCAGGTCGTCGCAGGTGATTACTTCGGCCCTGATGAAGCCGCGCTCCATGTCGGAATGAATGCGCCCGGCGGCCTGTACCGCCGGAGTATTCCGGGTCACGGTCCACGCTCTGACTTCGTTGGGGTTGCCGGTCAAGAAAGAGACGAGGCCAAGCAGGCGGTACGACCCTTGAACAACCTTGTCATGTCCGGGCTCGCCCGCATTGAGGGATTTCCTGAACTCGGTTTCCTCTTCTTCGTCCATCTGGGAAAGCTCTTCTTCCAAACGTCCGCAGAGAGCAACGCAGGACACATTTGGCCGGTTGACCTTTTGCTGAATTTCAGCCTCCAACCGGGTGATGCTGGGCAGCTGATCTTCTCCCACGTTTAGAAGCACAAGCAAAGGCTTGGCGGTGAGAAGCTGCAGTGCCCTGATCTGCTTCTTCTCCTCGTCCATGAGCTCCTGCTCTCTCAGCGGCGTCTCTTCCAGCAGCCTCTCTTTGATTTTGTCCAACAGGGCGCTTTCACGATTGATACGGTCGCGGTCCTGGGCTTTGGCGCCTTTCAGCTCCGCATCGAGCCTTTCCAAACGGCGTTCCAAAATCGCCACGTCGGAAAAGGTAAGCTCCAGGTCCAAAGTAGCGATGTCACGGAGGGGGTCTACGGTTCCCTGGATATGGGGCACGGCGGGATTCTGGAAGGCGCGCACCACGTGTACCAATGCGTCCACGCGTTGCAGGACATTGAAGTATTCGCCTGCTATACCCTGGTCTTTGCCCAGGCCTTCCGGGGTGTTGAGCAGGTCGGTGTATTGGACCTCGGCGTTGGTGACGCGTTTCGGCTTGAATATGCCAGCAAGTACGTCGAGACGTTCATCGGGCACCTTGGCGGTACCGATGTTCGACTTGGGGGTCGCACCCGGCGCAGTGGAGACGCGCCCACGGGTGAGCGTGTTGAATACGGTGGACTTGCCGCTCCTAGCCAGACCGATGATGCCGAGTTCCATGGAGACGCTACTGAACGGCTATCAACCGGCCTTCGATGGTAGGGACGAAGAGCTTGTTGCCCGCCAGCACCGGCGAGGTTATAACCGTTCCATCAACGGAGATGCGCCACTTCTCTTCACCGTTAGAGACATCCAGGCCGTAGACGGTGCCGTCAACCGAGGTTTGCACTACCGTATCGCCGGTTACAATGGGAGAGGAGTAAAGCGTACCCAGACCTTCCGTATCCCACTCAATAGTTGCCGTCTTCAGGTCGAAGGCGCGCAGTACACCGTCAGTTGTGTTGACAAAGAGGCGAGAGCCGTCGGTAGCCATATCGCCGACAACGGTATCACGCAGCCGTCTGGCCCACTGCAACCCTGGAATGGGGTCCGGTATTGGCGCTACGTTCCAGATCCAAAGCTGGAACCACCAGCTCCACACCGCCTTCTGAAACGCTATGCTCTTTTGCGTGTAATCGAAGGCCACCAAGGTGCCGCTGCGAGTCGCTACGTAAGCGATGCCGTCAACGATAGTAGTGGAATTGTCCACCCCGCTGCCAAGGTCCACCTGATGACGGAGTGTGCCGTTGTTCGCGTCGAACATATACAGCTCACCGTCCTGCCCTCCAAAAACCAGGACACCCTGGTCAACGCTTGGCGAGGCCACCACCCAGTTATTGGTTGTCCTCTGCCACCGCTCTTCTCCCGTCAATGCGTCCAGCACGTAGATTCCACCATCGGATGAGCCTACGTAGAGAACGCCTTCCACAACGGTGGGAGCGCCATAGACCGCTGCGCCCGTCTTGTATGTCCAGACCTCCTCACCGGTCTTGTAGTCAAGAGCGATGACGCTACCGTCGCGAATTCCCCAGTAGAGGAAGTCTCCGGCCACGGTTGGCGGTGAGTTGGGCTGTATATCCAGAGTGTATTCCCACACCATGTCGCCGGATTCCACATCCAGCGCCACAATGCGCCGGTCGTTGGTTCCAACGAACACCAAGCCGTCTGCTACAGCGGGCACTCCCAGGATCTGTCCCTCTGCTTGAAATTGCCACGCCACTTCGCCGGAGGGATTGAAGGCCGGGCCTGGGACTTGGCCGGTGTGGAAGTTGCCGCGCTGTGCCGTTACCCATTCGTCGGGGCCGGACACAGCAGTGATCGAGCTGGCAGGGTCGGGCAGTGGCGGGCGCGTCTCGATCAGATTGAACCCCCACCATGCCGCAAACAGCGCTATGGCTGCTATAGTAGCTATCCAGGTGATGCGCTTGCGTCTTCTTAGCTGCCCCCAGTAACGCTCCAGCAGTTTCTCCTCTTCCTCTACGGAGACAACCGGCTGGGCGACGAGCGAGCCCCAGCAGTTGGAACAGCGCCTGGAAGAAGCGGGGTTGCCCGTGCCGCAGTTTGGACAAAAGATACGCTCAGCGGTCTCCACGTCCACGTCTGGAGCAGCGACAGTGGTTTGTTCCAAGTGACTTTCCAGACTGGGTACCGTCTCCTCTTCCGCCTCGCTCTGCACGGGTGGCCTCTGGGCAAGTTCGGGCCCAACCGCCTGAACCAGACTTTCAACAAACTCGGTTGAGGTGGCAAAGCGGTTTTCAGACTTGGGCTCCAGGGCTTTGAGGATGACTTCGTCGGCGGCGGAAGGCATGCCTTCAACTACACGAGACGGAGACTCCGGTATGTATCTGAGCTGCCTGGAGAGGACGGAGTGAGGCGTCAGGGCATCAAAGGGAGGGCCGCCGGTTAGAAGCTCATAGGCCAGCACCGCCAGTGAATAGACGTCGCTGTACGGGTTGTAGTGGAGGCTCTGATTTTGCTCGGGCGCTGAGTATCCGGGCAGGGGTGTGTTTATAGTGGTTCTAACCAGGGCGTGGGTGCTTTCCACCAGCCTCACAATGCCAAAGTCGGACAACATTACCTGGCCGGATTGCCTGTCGTAGAAGACATTGCTGGGTCTGATGTCCCGGTGCAGTATCTTCTTGGTTTGGGCGAAGTCCAGCGCCGAAGCCACTTGCTTCAGGATGTGTATGACCTCGCCTACGTGCATCGTCTGCGTTTTCCGGGCTTTGAGGGTAGGCCATGGCACGTAGTCCATCACGATGGCGGTGTCCTCTTCGACATGCTCGATACCGTGTACCGGCACGATATTGGGATGTTGAAGACGGCTCACCTGCTCAATCTCTTCCAGGAAGATGCGCAGCGCTTCCTGCTCATTGGTAAAGTAGGCGTGCAGTATTTTGAGAACGACGACGGAGCCGGTTTCAGTATCGCGCGCACGAAGGATGGAGGCGATACCGGAGGTGCTCAACCATTCTATGACTTCATATTTTCCTAAGAGTTCGCTTGCAGTAGGGTTCATTTGCAATCAAAAGAGCAGGGCAAAAACAGACAGAACAATAGGGGCAATCTTAATTGAGGAGCCAGTAATCACTATCTGATGAACATGTTGTATCCATTAAGAGTATTGTAAGGTATCTGGCGTGTCAACGAAAATCTCTCTGCCGCAAGAAAGAGGGCTTCCGTGATCTACGTTCTTCACGGTGAAGACGACTTTTCCAAGAAGGCGTTCTTGAATGATCAGCGGGAAAAGATAGGCCAGCTTGACATAAGAGACGCCAATACTACGGTCCTGGAAGGCCCGGACCTCAAGTTGCCCCATTTGCTAGAGGTAGCCAACGTTGTGCCCTTCTTGGCGGAGCATCGCCTGGTGATTGCCGAAGGACTGCTGGGCCGCTTTGAAGAAGCGCGACCGGCCCGGAGGAGCAGAGCGGCGGGCGGAAGACAAAACGACCCTCTTGAAGAGTGGAAAGGCCTGGCCGAGTCGCTGAGCGAGCTGCCGCCTACCACCTTGCTGGTCTTCTTGGAAGGAAGACTGCGCAGGGGCAATCCGCTGCTATCCCAACTGAGCGACGTGGCTGAGGTGAAGGAGTTCCGCATCCTAACCGGGGATGCCCTGAGCCGGTGGCTGGCAAATAAGGCAAACGACATAGGGGTGAAGCTCGCCCCCTCCGCCGCTCGGCAACTGATAGACCTGGTGGGCGGAGACCTATGGGTAATGCAAGGCGAGCTGGAGAAGCTGGCTCTGTACGCAGACGGCGAGACCGTTGACCATGAGGTTGTCCAGCTTCTGGTGGCTAACTCAAGGGAAGCCAACATATTCAGAACGGTGGATATGGTGTTGGGCGGAAGGACTTCCAACGCCGTGCGACTCGTCGCGCAGATGCAAGAAGAAGGAGCAGATGCCGGCTATATCATAGCCATGCTGGCACGTCAGCTGCGCCTGATGCTGCTGGCCAAAGACCTGGTTGAGCAAGGCGTTCCGGGCTCGGAAATGGGACGGCGGTTGGGACTGGCGGCTGAGTTCGCCGTGAAGAGGACCCTGGAGCAGGCGCGACGGCATAGCAGGGAGAAGATGGTGGCAATGTACGTTAGCTTGATGGAAGCGGACTTAGCCATCAAGAGAGGCCAGCTCAGCGACGACCTTGCCATAGAGACGTTGTTTGTCGAGCTGGCTCAGGCGTCGCGAGCCAGGGCAGGGGCTAGTCGTACCGTCTCTCGTTGAAGTAGGGCAGCAGGCCGCTGCAAGTCAGGTATGCCGCTGTTCGCCGGCTGCATTGGTGCTTCGATGTCCAAGAGATCCACTAGGGTCCGCGTGGTCTTGGGGCTCAAGCCGTTTCGGTGGCTTCTAATGCGGCTGTGGGGACGTTCCTACGCAATAGCCTGTTGACCAGGTTCGGGATGCTGTCGTTGAAAATCATGTAGACGATGGGCAGCACCAGCAAGGTCAGCACCGTGGAACTGGTCAGCCCGCCGATAACCACAGTCGCCAACTCTGCGCTGATGATCCCCCCGCCCTCTGTTTCCACGGCCAAGGGCAGCAGTGCAAAGCTGGTGGTGATGGCCGTCATCAGGATGGGGCGAAGCCGCACCCGCGCGCCGGAAATCAGCGCTTCGTAGACGCCCAACCCGCGGGTTCGTTGCTGCTCGACAAAGGAGATCAGCACGATGGCGTTGGTGACCACGATGCCGATGAGTAACAGGATACCCATCATGGCAGCAAGGCCGAGCGCTCGGTCGGTTACCGCAAGCGAGACCATGACGCCAATGAGCGCTAGGGGCAGGGTAAGAATGATTACGAAGGGGTTTCGCAGGCTGCCGAGGCTAGCCACCATGACCAAGTAGACTAGTACAATGCCCACGGCCATGGAGATGAAGATGGCCTGGAACCCCTCCTCAATGTCCGCGAAGATGCCGCCGCTGCTCACGCTCACGCCCGGCGGCAAGTCCAATGCCGCGATCTTCTCATCAATGAGAATGCCCACGGCCTGCGCGTTATCCGAGACTATGTCGCCTGAGATGCTGGAAGATCGCGCCCCGTCCGTTCGGGTGATTGAGACCGGCCCCTCACGCAGGACGGGCTCCGCTAATTCGCCAAGAGGGACAGCGCCGCGAGGGCCCGCGATGATGAACGACTTGAGTTGTTCAATGCTGCCTGCGGCCTGTCGGTTTCCGGAAAGGACTACGTCCACCGTGTCTCCGTCAACGTTGATTGTGGTGACGCGCTGTCCAATAAGGTACTGGCTAAGCTGTAGCCCAACTTGCTGTGTTGTCAGCCCAACCAGAGCCGCTTTCTCCGGGTCCACTTCCACGACCACCTCTGTCCGGGCCTCGGTAACGTCGCTTTCCAAATTGATAACTTCGTCAATTGTCGCAATGGAGGCGGTCAATTCCGCGGAGACCGCAGCGATGTCGTCGTAGTTGGTGCCTGTGACGGCGATCTCAATTCCACCGACAGGTGGCCCGGCCGAGACCTCAGATATTCGCAAGGTCTGCCCAGGCCTCGCCAACTCCTCACGCAACGTTTCCGCAATGTCCTCTGGCGCATCTTGCGAGAGCTGGACAAGGAAGCTTGCGTTTCCAAGCCCGGCGGAGGTCCCGGCAAACTCGGGGGCTGCGCCGCCGGCGCCGATGGTTGTGCTGTACACTTCCGAGAACTCTCCGAGCCGGGCCTCAATGCTTGTGACCGCCTCAACTGTCTGCTCCACCCCTGAGCCCGGGGGCAAGCTCAATTCAATTTCCAGAAATCGGTCGCCGCCGCTACCGAAAAGGTTCACCGGAATGATCCCGAGCAGGCCAAGGCTCGCCAGGGTGAGGACGGCGGCGGCCACGAGCGTTACTATGCGGTGCCCCAGCACCCACTTGAGAATGGGGATATACGTCCGTTGCAGCCAGGTCTCTTGCATGGGAATGTCGCCTTCGTCGCCGGCGCCCTCAGGCAGGTCACCCGGTCGCAGCAGCAGGGCGCCCAGCACCGGCACAGCGGTGAGGGCCACCACCAGCGAGGCCAACAGGGCAAAGGTCACTGTGAGTGCAAATGGGAGGAAGAAGGAGCCCACCAGCCCCTCTATGAAGGCCAGCGGCACAAATACGACAACGGTCGTCATGGTGGACGCGAAGATAGCCGGCCCCACTTCCCTAGTGGCCTCCAGCGCGGCGCGCCAGCGCTCTCGTCCGCCCTGTATATGGCGATACACGTTTTCCAGCACCACAATGGAGTCATCCACCACCCGGCCCACGGAAATGGCAAGGCCTCCCAGCGTCATGAAATTGAGGGACATATCCTGCCAGTACATAAGGAGTATTCCGGTGAAGACGCTGAGGGGTATGGACAGCCCTATGACGGCGGTAGGCCTAATGGTGGTAAACAACCCTCGCACAATGGTTGGGCGGATGGTGAGCATGAATGCAAACACCACGGAAACGGCAAAGAGGAAGCCAAACGTGCCTTCTCGCACCAGATTGTCAATCTGTCTCTGAATGTCCGGGCCCTGGTCGGTCACCACAATGAGGTTGACGTCGTCAGGTACGCCCGTGATGGTTTCCAGGGTCTCGTTCACCACGGTCGTGACATCCAGGGTGTTGGCGTCCGGTTCCTTCGTAACGGATACGGAGAGTCCGGGCTGCCCGTTGATGCGGGAAATGCTGGAGGGACGCGATGAGCCAAAGGAGACCGTTGCTACGTCGGACAGCCGCACCGGCCCCGATTCGTTGGCGGCGACGACCAGGCTATTGAGCTCATCAACCGAGTCCAGCGAGTGCGTGGTCTTGGCGATGAACGCCTGACCGCCTTCGAAGAGTAAGCCCGCCGGCAGCGTCACGTTGTTCTCACGTAGTGCGGAGGAGAGTTGATAGAGGGAGACGCCGTTTGCCGACAACTTGTCCAAGTCCGCTACTACCGTTATGTTGCGCTCCACGCCTCCAGCCAGCCTGACCTCCGTGACCCCCTCAATATCTTCAATCTCCGGGATAATGAGATCCTCCGTCAGCCGTTGCACTTCGGCAAGCGGCCGATCGGAAACGACGCCGAACTGAATCACCGGGAAATTGTCAGGATTGAAACGGCCCACGGTGGGACTGTCGACGCCGGGGGGAAAGGTCAAACCGTTAACGGAATTCTCAACGTCGCTCGCTGCTGCAGACATGTCCGTCCCAAACTTGTATGTCGCGAAGATCACGGCAGTCCCTTCTGAGGACGTGGACCGGAGAAGCTCCAGTCCATCCGAACCGGAAATAGCACGTTCGATTGGCTCCGTGACATCTCGAACTACGGCGCCGGGATCCGCGGAAGGGTACGAGGCGAAGACCGTGACAAGAGGAAACTCAATCTGTGGGAAGAGTTCCACCTGCATGGATCGGTACGCAATAATGCCGGAGGTCAAGACGATAATGATGGCCAAAAGGGCAACTGTGGGACGACGTAATGCCATTGCGGTGAGGAATGTCACAGAGCAACTCCTGCTGTTCTACTCTCTGCGGGAGAGGGCTAATTGATAGTGGATTTATGAACTCACACTTGTGAAATCTTTATCAATAGCATAACACAATTGTGACTGTTAACACCGTAGTCTATGGATGTGTCGACCAATTTTAATGCCGCGGTCCTGAACCGCGTTCAGGACGGCAATCGGCCTCTTCAGGTAGGCACAAAAAAGGACGTTAGGAGAACTTAATCGATATTGACATTTAGCAGGGCAACAGGTACTAAATAGGTTAGGTGGGACTGAAGGGAGCTATACCTAGCCGTACCAGATGTTCCCTCTACTGTCGTCAGGCTGGGGAAATTGTGGATAATTGAGGTCGTACTATCATCTTTATACTAACTTCACAACAATTGCTATCTTGAAGGCTCAAAACTTAACTGCGGCCTTACATTGCTCCTCTATAATGAAAGTGACTGTTGCCTCACTTATCTAATGACGTTCGCTTAGCCTGGACGACTGGAACGAGGACATCGGTATAGGTCGTCTGTACAAGGACTACCCGCTTCAACTCATGGGCAGCAGCCTCCAAGTCAAGGAGGAATTCACGGTCTCAGTCAATGGAGAATCCGAATCCAACTGGGACTACTGGGCATCCATAAGGCCCATGAAAGATCACGCAAGAGACCAGCTGACCTCTAGCCATGAGGCCCAGTACTGGACTGTTAAGTCGGGGTTCCGCGAGACGGCTATCGATGCCCACCAGCAACGGCACACAGCCAATTTGCGACTGCCGGAAAAGGGTGTGAAGAGGATTGCAGCATGCGTAGGTTGACTAGGAACCTAGCGGAGTTGGTGTCGGGCAATCCGACGCGTCAAGTCGGTCTGGTTCTTATGCTGACTGCGGCGTTGGCGGGGTTCTTTCTCCTCATAGAATTCATGGCGTCCCTGCTCTCCTCGGGGCCTCAGGACATCTTGGCGGTGGCGCCAGCGCAAGACGCCACGTTCGGGCTGCCCAACGGCGCTGGGTTGCTTGAGGCCGGGGTTCTTATCGTATTTCTCGCAGTAGCCCTTGCTGTCCTCGTAGCCTCAGTACGGTGGCCGTTGAGAAGGGCATCGTTCAGACCATCTTTTTCCCTCGTCTTGGCTATTCTGTCCGCACTCACCCTCACCGGAATCGGTGTGTACTTCGCCTTCTCGGGTTTGATTGGGCAGGGGATAGGTTACAGCGAACACACGGTCGATCGTTCTATCCTGAAGCCGGCTGGCCTGGCAGTACTTGCCCTCATTTCCCTGACCCTCGTTGTAGCCGGGTTCATTAATCGCTACGTGCTGGTGCTCCTCATCGCAGCGTGGCTGTCCGCGGCCGCAATATTCGGGTTCCTAGATGCGCGGCCCTTGGATGGTCTGCATCTGTTCGAGCGCCCGGCTACGCTGGAGACGCCTCGTGCCTACACGGACCTCGTGCAGGGATACCAGAAGAAGGACGACTCGCCGATTGAAGTCGAGGTTCCACAACAGGAGGACGCCTCGGCGGTTGAAACTGAGGCTACACAACGGCAGGATCTTCCTACATACATCGTCTCCATTGCAACTGAGTGGCCTGAGGCTCCGGAACCTGAGCCGGTGTTCTGGGTCTCGGGAGCGGACCACACTACTTACCTCCGAACCGCTACCGGCGACGTATACGAGCAGGGCAGTTGGTGGCAAGTGGATCCGCTGCACCTTCTTGTGGAAGATGGCAGTCCCATACTCGACAAGGTTGTTGCCGCTGTGGAGGCGGCAAGGAGTGAGCCGACCGGATCTTGGCCGCCTGAACGCCTGGATGTTTCGCTCCTTGCCTCGCCCATGGTGGAGCCAGTCGAGTCCGTGTGGGATTTAATAGCTGTTACAGCCTTATACGAAGATGCCACGTTCAGCGAGGGAATCGTGCCCAGCGTCGATCACCTGGTCGGCGTGAACACTCCGGCGGCGTACTACCCGTTCAGCGCCACCTTGCACTTAGAGGGGCCGGTCTACGCATATCAGCTTGCGATGTCCATTCCCCGATTTGAGCCCGACGACGTATTCGGCGCTGCGCCAGCCAGAGATCCTGTATACCTACAGCTCCCAGAGGACCTCCCAGCGCGCGTGCTTGAACTTGCTGAGCAATTCAAGGGTAACGAGTCCCCGTACGTTAGAGCTAATCAGATTCACCGGTACTTGCGTGAGAGGTTTGTGTTTCTCACCCCCGAGCCGGAGGGGTCTATGGAGCGACCTTCAGACCACGATCCGGTTGATTGGTTCCTCTTTGAGCGCCGTGCCGGCGACGCTGGCAACTTCAGCAGTGCCTTTGTAATACTGGCGCGCGCGGCCAGGATACCGGCAAGAGTGGTCTCCGGGTGGGCCATTGAGCGAGATGAAGGCAATCAAGTTGTAAACGCCGACCAAGCTCACCAGTGGGCGGAGATCGCCCTGGACGGCGTTGGTTGGATCACTTTCGATCCAACGCGCCAGGATGCCCTCCCACCCAGTGGGGAGGACCAGTCACTGATGGAGGAACTGACCAACAGCGAAGACCCGGGGATCCGTGAGGACGCCGCGTACGCCCTTGGAGACCTGGGTGATCCTGAGGCCTTGCCTGAGCTGTTGGACGCCGCCCTTAATGATGAGTCCGTTGCTGTCCGACTGGGCGCTAGGACGGCAACTCTCAGGATTGGAATTGAGAATCTGATTCGCACCCTACTGAACCATGAAGACCCGTTGGTGAGGGAAAGAGCGGCAGAGATCATGGGGGTCTATGCGAGTTCTAACGTCTTGGGAGCCGATGACATTTCGAAGGCCTTGGATGCGCTGCTTGAAGCTTTGTCCTCGGATGCGGACGCGCGGGTTAGGACGGCGTCGATCGGGGCGTTGGAGGGGATAGGCGGTGAAGCAGCTGAGAATAGGGTGTTGCAGGCCGCAATCGCGGATGAGGAGGTCAGTGTTAGAGAAGTAGCGATCCGTGCTCTGGGCAATATGAAGGCACGGTGGACTGCGGAGGAAATGGTGACCCTGCTCAGGGATGATTCCAATGCCGTGATACGCGAGGCTGCCGCCTGGACGCTGGGAGAGCTAAAGGAAGCCGTTGCCCTACAGCCTCTGATTGAGGCGAGGAATGACCGGGTGGAGGCGGTCAGAGAGGCGGCGGCGGAAGCCTTGCGAAAATGGCTGGTACCCGATTTGGCACCAATTTTACTGGAGTCCGATGACCCGGTGCAACGAGCGGCTGCCGCCAAGCTTCTTGGCGAGACAGGAGACATGGCTGCCGTACCGGCATTGAACTGGGGACTGAATGATCCCGTAGCCGCTGTGAGGAGTGCAGCGTTGGATGCCCTGAATTCCATGGGGGAAATCACCATCTTAGAAAATGAAAGCGGGCTCTTGAACGCTGACAGGGGCCGGGCATTCGTCTCCGGTACTACCACGCTGGCACGTCCTGAACTCCCTGCGACTCCGGTGTTTGCCGTCGAGGGCGCCAGCCACACCAGTTATCTCCGAACCGGCGTAGGCGACATCTACGCCGAAGGTCAGTGGCTTGCAGAAAAGCAAACGGGCTTTGCCTACCAGAGCCTCTCCGACATTCCAGACGCCAGCATACGCCCCACAGTTGAGGCCGCTGAAACTCATAGGGAAGAGATTACCGTCTCAGCCTTGGACAGCACCCAGCTTGTACCGGCGGGGATAGTCCCCACCTCCAAGCGCTTGGAGCAGGTAGCAATAGATGGAATGTTCTGGCAACCGAGCGCTACGTTTTCTAACCCTTCCTTTAGGAACAGCTACTCGTGGTATTCGATTGTAGATGACTATTCCGAGGCCCAACTGAATGCGGCTGAGAGAGCGACCGGCTTGGTCAACTCTCCGTACACTTCGCTCCCGGAATGGGCCCGGCGCGGCCGCATCTACGACCTCGCTGTTGAGATCACCGCGGGACATTCAACGCCTTACTCACAGGCCAAGGCAATTGAGGAGTACCTGCGGGCGGAATACGCTTACAGGCCCCCTGAGGCGTCGCAGGACGGGGAGCCGCCAGTGGGGCTGGACCCAGTGGACTGGTTCCTATTTGACAAGCGGGAGGGCACGTGCGGCAACTTCAGCAGCGCCTTCGTAGTCATGGCCCGCTCTGTAGGAATACCAGCCAGGGTAGTCTCAGGTTGGGCCATATCTCAGACGGCCGATACACAGACCGTCCGTGCCGACCAAGCGCACCAATGGGCGGAGGTCGCGCTTGAAGGGATTGGATGGGTCACGTTTGAGCCCACGCCACCGGGAGGCCCTCCGTCGCGGGCGGACAGTGGCAGTGGAGGCAGTGGTGGTGGAGGCAGTGGCAGTGGAGGCAGCGGCAGTGGCGGCTCGGACTCTGAGGCAGCAGCAGACGTTCTGGAGGCCTTGGAGGAAGGGGATCCTGCGACGATAGCAGGTGCGCTAGAAGAGTTGGCTGAGAGGGGCGCAGGAGCGGCGGCAAAGGTGCTGGAAGCCTTGGAGGAAGCCGGCGTGGAAGTGGTTAGGCTGGAGAACGGCGGAGTTATGGTAGGCGGTCGCTTCTTTATTGTTGGCACGACAACCGCGCAGGCGGACCGCAGTATTCTCTGGCCAGTCTTGCCTGTCTACGTCGTCACCGGCGCCGAAGCCACGCCGTACCTGCGCACGGCCACAGGCGACGTCTATACGGGGAACGGCTGGCAGCAGCTTGATCCCATCGACATTCAAGAGCGCCCTCCTGAGCGCGTGCCCGAAGCGCTGCAGAGGGAGTACACGAATCCCAACGGCGTGTTCAGCACCTTGCCCCCAGAAAGACGCAGCGACCCTGCACTCTTAGGCATCAGGGGTAGCAACACCCAAGAGAGCGAGCTCTTGATCCGAGTGCAATCGGCAGAGCCGGACATCCTCATACCCACAGGGGTAGTGCCCGTCTCGCCCGACCTGCAGGACTTCCGTCGTGACGACGTCTACTACCCCTACAGCGGAACCCTCCACTCGCCGCACTCAAAGACGGACTATTGGTACATTTCCCGAGTGCAGCACTTCACACTCAACCAACTCCGCCAAGCCGATGTCGCGACCGATCCGACCTACTTGCAACTTACGCCGGACCTGCCGGATCGCGTCCGGCAATTGGCCGAGCAGGTCACTCAAGGCCACACCTCTCCCTATGAGAAGGCGCGGGCGCTGGCGATACATCTCAGCACCAACTATACATACCATCTCGCCGACGGCCCGGAAGGCGCACCGCCTCCTGGCCACGACGCGGTGGACTGGTTCCTCTTCGACCATCAGGAGGGCACATGCGGCGTGTTCAGCAGCGCCTTCGCAGTCATGGCCCGCTCTGTCGGCGTTCCCGCCCGGGTCGTTGCCGGTTGGGCCATTACCTCGACACCTGAGGTGCAGACCGTCTACAGCGACCAAGCGCACCAGTGGGCGGAGATCGCGTTGGAGGGCATCGGCTGGGTGGCGGTTGAGCCAACGCCCGCCGGTGCACCGTCGCGGGCGCGCGACCGCTTTGACGGAGACGTTCCTGACGTGCCTATTATATCGGGTGGCGGCACCAACTCCGAAACCATGGTTGTGCAACCGGTGCGAACCTTCACCACCATCACCCAATCGCCCGCAGAGGTACGAGGGGGACAACCGTTCACAGTCAGTGGCACAGTGCGCACCGCCACGGGCCACGCCGTGGACGGCATGCGCGTGGAGATCTTCGCCAACAAGACCCAAGAGCGTGGAGGCAGGCTGATAGGGACCGCTGTGACTCGCTCCGGGAGTTGGAGCAACGTAATCCGAATGCACCTCGACATGGAGCCAGGGACATACCAACTCCTTGCCCGGGCGGTAGAGAACGAAAACTTTTACGAGTCTTGGAGTTGGCCAGGCATCGAGATAAAGCTACGACAAGACACTGTGACCACGATCACTGAATCTCCCGCCGAGGCGCGGTGGGAAGAACCGTTAACCGTGGCTGGCGCCGTTGAAACCATCGGTGGGAGCCCGGTAAGCGATATGATCATCGAGATTTATGCGAATAAGACCAAAGAGCGTGGGGGAAGGCTGATCGGGATCGCTGTGTCCCACTCGGGGCGTTGGAGCTCCGTAGTCCGAATGTCCAGCAACATGGAGCTAGGCATATACCAGCTCTTTGCCCGGGCGGTAGAGAACGACCTCTACATTGAGTCTTGGAGTGAGCCGGGCATCGAGCTAAAGCTAGGACAAGACACCGTGACCAGTATTACTCAGTCGCCCATCGAGGTCCGGCGGGAGCAACCTATGACCGTGGCCGGTACCGTTGAAACCGTCAGTGGGAGCCCGGTCAGCGATATGAAGGTCGAGGTCTATGTGAACGAAACCAAAGAGCACGGAGGCACGCTGATTGGGACCACTGTGACCCGCTCCGGCCGCTGGAGCGCCGAAGTCCGAATCCCCGGCGACATGGATCTGGGCGCATACCAGCTCTTAGCTCGCGCTGTGGAGAACGACCACTACTACGAGTCTTGGAGTGACCCGGACATCACAGTATACTCGGGGAGCGGCCTTGAGCTGACCGGTCCGACTCGAGTCCCAGTGAACGACGAGGCTGCATTCGAAGGACGGCTCTCGGATGACCGAGGTATGGGTTTGGAGAACCGCGAGATGGTCGTATCTGTCGACGGGACCGTAACGGATTCGATCATGACCAGTCCCACCGGCACTTTCGCTTTCACGGTAACCCTTTCTGAGCCTGGGCGTCACTGGGTCAACGTGGAGGTTGCCGAGACGGACTTCGTCCTGGGCAACAGCGTGCGCATCGGCGTGGACGCGACGCTCCCAACGAATATCAACCTTGAAGCCCCCGTCTCTGTGGGGACCGGCGAGGAGTTCCGCATAACCGGCACACTCCTGAGTGTGCGAGGAGAGGCCATTGCGGGCCGTCCCGTCGTTGTTAGTATTGGGGAGGACATCGAGCGGCACCGCTCTACGGATGACAACGGAGAATTTGAGGTCGAGGGCAGTTTGAGTACCCCGGGAGTCTACACTGTGCGTGCCGAATTCGAGAGGGACGGCTGGGTGCTCGACTCCACGGCTACTGCACGGCTGTTAGTCCGGGAGAGAGCCCTCCTGACTTTGGACGGGCCCAGCACCATTGAGCTGGGAAGCGGCGGAATGTTCACGGGCCTCCTTACTACCGCCGCTGGCGCGCCCATACGTCAGTCGGCGCTGAACATCGTTGATGCTAGCGACGCTAAGCTTGGCACGGTGATCACAGGTGATGATGGCAGGTTTGAGTACCAGCATTCGTCCTTCCTCCAAACGGGCCCTCAGTCGCTTACGGCCCGGTACCCGGGAGCCGAACTCATAACGCCAAGTTCGGCGCGGATTGCCTTCTCCGTGTTAGCGCAGACCTCTATGAGCCTTGAGCTACCAACTATTGTCAAAGACACCGGTTCGTTTACGTTGCAGGGGAGCCTTAGTGACATCAACGGTGACCCGGTGCCAAACGTTGAGGTTGAGGTTACCGGCAGGGGTGCACAGACGCTCTTGACCGATGCGGACGGTAAATTCAGGTGGGAGACCGTTGCCACGTTTGACGAAGGAGTGGCAGAGTCGGCTCATGAGTCTCACCTCTCCGTGGAAGTCTTCTTCTCTGGCACCGACCACTTGGCGCCAGCAGCTGCCACTGCTGAAGTAGCCGTTGGCCTGCCACGGATCCTCTTGGAGCCGTTGGAGCCCGTGGCGCGCGGAGACGCTGTTACTTTGCGGGGCACGGTGCTGCTGGGCAACCGCCCTATGACAGGCGTCGAACTGGACGTTGCCGAGCAGGGTAGCGTACAGTCCGGCACAGCCGGCGAATTCTCCTTCCGCTACCAGGTAGCCGGCGACCTTCCGCTTGGAACCAGCGATGTAACAGTTACCGCGCCCAATCTCGAAGTAAACGCTAGCGCGCCTCTTGAGGTCAGGTCCGCCGTAAGCATCGTCGTCACTCCAATTGAGAAAGTCCGTCCCGGCGAAATGACGCTTCTACAGGCTACTCTACAAGATGACCGGTTGGCGGCCATACCCCAAGCTACTTTGCGTTCTGACGGCGGCGTGGAGGTTGTAACAGACGACCTTGGCGTCGCGCTACTGGAGCTTGCGGTACCTGCCGATGAAGATGCTTCGGCCTTCTTTATCACTTTGACATTTGACGGCGACGAACAACACATGCCTCTCACCTACTTTATCGGTGTTCCGCTTTCTCCGCCTGCTGGACTTAACTGGTTATTATGGGTTGGCGCCGCAAGCGGCGTTGTCGTACTTGTCGCCGCTGTCTACGCAGGGAGGAAGGTGCGCTATGTGCCGCTGCCGGCTCTTGCTCGGCGGCGTAGGATAACCGCGTCGCCTGCGGCAGAGGCGGCCTCCACCCTAGATGCGGTAGCCCTCACCACAGAAGAGCCAACCGAGACTGGCGCGCAGGTCACTCTGGAAGTGGGTTTCAATAAGGCGGCGGATCTGCCTGACGTCTGGGGAGTGGGTGAGGAAGTCATTATCACCGTAACGGCTCTTGACAACGAAGGACAGGCTTTAGTCGGCGCAGAGATTGCAGCCACCGTGGCAGGCGAAGAGCCAATGGCGCTCGTCATCGGCGACGATGGGGCTTGCACCCTGCACTGGACCGCCTCCGAGCCGGGTGAACACACGGTGTCTGCAGCGTTCGCGGGCGACGAGGACCACCTGCCTGCCTCCGAATTCCGGAACTTCCGTGTGGTGGATTTCAGGGCGGAGATAGTGCGCCTCTACAACAGCTTCCTGGAATGGGCCCGGGCCAGCACCGGCAGCGCTCTTGACAAGGCGACGCCCAGGGAAGTGGAGGCCATGCTGGTCTCCAGCAGCCTGCCTGTGCCCCAGAAATCTCTTGACGAGCTCATCTCCCGATTTGAGGAGGCCGATTACAGCGAGCATCCCATTGCCCGGCGGCACTACGAGGCGATGTACCGAGCCTGGCGCGAAGTGGTGGAGGAGTAGAAGGTGGTAAGCGTAGCCCACACCTACCGACTGCCGCTGACGGCCTTGCTCATAGGAACGGGCATTGTTGCCACGTTCCTGTTGCTCTGGATATTGAACAGCCCGCTCTCCACTTGGACAGGTGTTGACCTTGGCTTCCTGTTTCTGCCACTTGCCGTCTGGGGATGCCTGTTGCTGCTCAGACGATTCTTCGTGCTGGAAGGGCTGCCTTTCGTGCAGAAGCTCCTGTGGGACTTGGCGTGGTTTGCGCTCGTCCTAGGACTACTAACCGCCGTACCAACGATGACATCCTCTATCTCCAACCGACCTGGCGGTCCGGAGCTTGCATCATTTGAACCGTATGTCCAAGTGTTCGGCTCTATGGCTCTCTGGGGCAGCGTTGTACTGGCGCCTGTTGCGGTAGCACGCGCCATGGGGGAGGCGCGTCCGGGCTTTGGGGTACTGCTGCCTACTCCATGGTCACGCCTTGCCTTCATTGGAGTCGGCTACGTCCTATTGGCGAACGGAGGGGTGCTCAACGTCGCCTTCGGCTTCCAAGGGTTCACGTACTGGCTTGCGTTCACTGTTGCAATTGGCCTTGCCTATGTCGCTCTAGTCATTCGCAACAGACTCAACGAGCCGCTCCAACCAAGATTTCTGTTCTTCCTCCGTGGCCAACTCGTACTCATAGAGGCGATGTGGATCACTGTAGCTCTCGCCGTGGTGGCAGTGCTGCCTTCAAGGGTGGAATCCGTATTGATAAGCCACTTTGCCTTGGATCCCAATACAGCCGCCGCTTACATGAAGAGTCTTGGAGCACTGACATCGCCGCAAGCGTTCGCGGTGATGCTGCCCTTCGCATTAGTGCGAGTAGTTGGGACCTTCCTACCCACTGTAGGCCGAATTCTGGGATTCCCTGTCGGCCGGCTAGTTCTCTTAGGTATCGTTCATGTCATCTTCTCAGAAGACGGGGTTCTCTGGGTTGCTTTCGGGGTATCCTTCTCACAGCTCATGACCGCCTTAACGCAGGCCCTGGCTCTCTCTTACGTGGCATCGATCATGCGCAACACTGCTAACATCCAGCTTCTAGGCCGGGTGGCAGCCATGCTCCTTTCAATCACGAGTTCTGCAACAGCCGCCCTCGCTGCTGGCTTGGCTGTGTGGAGTGTAGTAGATCACCTGCCTGTCGCCAATGCCGCGCTCCTTGACCACGAAGCTACACGGTATCTTGGTCGACGGGCGTTGCCCTATTTGAGCATGCTCTTCGACTCGCGGCTCAATTTCGCAGCTCTTGGCATGGCGCTGACCTTCGCCCTGAGCCAGCCGTGGCCATGGAGAGATGGGGCCGTGACGCGGCGCCGACTCCTATTCAACGCCTTGTGCTATGGCGTAGGGGGGTACTTTGCTTGGGTGTTGGGCATCATCCTCTCACCTCTGGGGCACGGCTTTGTCCTAGCGGGGGTGGCCGCGGCATTGGGCATGTTCGCGCTTGGACTCGCACAAGCCTTGCAATGTATCACCTTCCCCTACAGCACCGCGCTAACCCCGATAGTGAGGCGTCTCACGGCATCGAGAGTGCGCGTGTTTGTTATGGGAGCGGCCTTTGCATTCTACGGTCTGCTGCTGCGTCCCGCTCTTTACGAGGTGTTGTGGTTCGCCGCCCTATACGAATACATCGCGCTGTTGGCCCTGCTGGCGCTGGGTCTGATATTCGTGACGGACCTGCTGAGGCGGAGTGCCGCTGCCCGGACGGCTGAAGCAGCGGGGTGGAGCAACTGGTCTCACCACCAGCAGGCGCTGGAGAGCAAGGAGGATCCCCGGTCCGCTTTGACATCTGCCATGCGACAAGATTTCCTAGACCGCCTTGAGTGGAAGCCGCTGTGGACGTACCTCATGGGGCTACTCTGCCGAAATGGGGCGTCCCTGGAGTGGATGTACGCCGTATGTCAACCACTGCGCGCAAGCGCCGTCTCCACTTCCAAGCTGCGATTTCTTAAACGGAGAAATCGGAGACGCACGGGCAGAATTGCCGCGTTGGAAGAGGCGCTGCGGTGTACAGACAGCGCGCTAGCTGCAGCACAGGCGCCCGTGCAACCAATCACTGAGGACGACTTACTACGGGCCGCCGCACCGTTTGTTGAGACCGGCGCCGAAGTTGAGCGGTTCGTTGTTGCACTAATTGCGGTCCACTACCAGCAAGGTGACGATTTGCAGCGCGCAATTGACCAATGGTTTCCACTTCTCAACTCGCCTGATCCCTTGGCTAGGCGGATTGCATTGCCCTGGTCCCGCTCAAGT
This sequence comes from Dehalococcoidia bacterium, assembly GCA_965116555.1. Classification (GTDB taxonomy): domain Bacteria; phylum Chloroflexota; class Dehalococcoidia; order Lucifugimonadales; family QGNO01; genus DAOUJH01. Next base: position 344,209 of record OZ220698.1, read on the forward strand.
GCCGGAGCCCAAGGCCAAGAGGAACGTGTTAGCCTTGTCAACGGTGCCGTAGAGATTCTATTTCACAGCGCGATTCCAGCTACGGACGGGGCTGAGGAAGCTTGAAAGTACATTGAGCATATCCGAATGAACCGAGTCAACATCTTCCATTGAAAGGTGGCATCTAACAGATGAACGAGCAACAACTAGAGGAGGCTCGCCTCTCCTGCGAGCAGATTATCGATCGTGTAGCTGAGACGTTCGTGGGCAACCGGCTGCTATTGCGCAAGCTGCTGGCGGCGGCGCTCGCCAACGGTCACGTCCTCTTTGAGGACTACCCCGGTCTGGGCAAGACCCTGCTGGCCAAACTCTTTGCGCGGACCATTGGCGGCGACACTAAACGGGTGCAGTTCACCCCCGACCTTCTGCCCTCCGACGTGCTGGGAGTGAACATATGGCGGCAGAACGTTGGCACGTTTCAACTGATGCGCGGGCCGGTGTTCACTAATGTTCTATTGGCCGACGAGATCAACCGCGCACCGCCTAAGACGCAGTCCGCTCTGCTGGAGGCCATGGAGGAGCGGCAGGTTACCATAGATGGAGACACCATGCCTCTCGGCTCCCCCTTTGTAGTCATTGCAACGCAGAACCCCATAGAGCAGGAGGGCACCTACCCCCTGCCGGAGGCGCAACTTGACCGCTTCCTACTCAAGTTGTCCACTGGTTATCCGACCAATGATCAGATGGAGGAAGACATTCTGCTGCGGCGCATCCAGTGGCAAAAGGACGACCCTTCCACTGAGCTTGAACCAGCGGTGGGAATAGACCGTTTTGTGGAGCTACAGCGCGCTGTGGAGACCAGCGTCCATACGGAACAGGTCATCGTGGAGTACATCACGAAAATAGTCAGGCTCTCCCGAGAGCACACGCGTGTCGCCGTAGGCGTAAGCCCTCGTGGAGGCCTTGCGCTCCTTAGGATCTCCAGGGCCATCGCGCTCATCCACGGACGCGACTTCGTCGTGCCGGACGACGTCAAGATGGTCGTCTCCGATGTGTTGGCTCACCGCGTTATCCTGAACATTGAGGATACGCTGGAGGGCGCTAGCGGTGAGTCGGTTATCGAAGAAATATTGGCGCAGGTACCCGTACCCACTGACTTAGGACGGATGGACCGCTAGCTATGTCGCAGCCGTCGCACGTTATCTGGATTGCGCTATCTTTAGTTCTGCTGTTGCTTGGCCTCTCCTTGGGCAACGTGCTCCTCCTTACTACGGCAGTGTTCGTCTTACTCACAACGCTGTTGACCGGCGCTCTTCCGCCGCCCTCCGGCATCGTCGTAGAGCGGGGGCTGTCCCGTGCCGTATGCTGGGTCGGCGACACGCTGGTGGTGCGGCGGGAACTTTCAGCTAATCGCGGGATTGGTCCCATATTCGTACACGATGTTATTCCCGCAGAGGCTGAGGTGGTCCGGGGAAGCAATCTACGTGTAGTTTGGAAGTGGCCGGGCAGGTTGACTGTAGACATTTCCTACCGGTTGCGATTTCCCAAACGAGGCCTCTACGTTCTGCCGGAGTCTAATTGGGAATCGCGGGCTCCCTTTGGAGTCAAACCGGGTATTTCGGGCGTCAGCGGGTCGGACTTCGAACTGTCTGTCGTCCCCAGGATTCGCAATGTGACACGACTGAACGATGTTCGCGTGGTTCGTCGCATCGACCGCCGCCAAGAGAATCTCTCCAATATTGGCGCATCCACGAACGAGTTCAGGGAACTGCGCCCCTATCAGCCCGGAGACTCGTTCAAGCGCATCAACTGGAAGGCCAGCTCCAGAATTAACGACGGCAACAACGTTCCCCTTGTAAATGAACTGGAGCCGGAGAGCAACAGAGCGATGTGGATATTTCTGGACGTTGCCAACTACATGGATGTGGGTGTACCTCTGTCGAACCCACTGGAGAACATGGTTGAAGCCTCTGGCACTCTGGCGCAGTACTACCTCTCACGGGGAGCAACACTTGGAGCGTACGCCTACAACAGTTCCAGAGGCGTAGGCGAATTGCTGGCTCCGGAGACGGGGAAGCGTCAGTTTAATAGCCTCATGCAGATGCTGACTGGCCTGAAGCCAGGTGCTCCGGAGCAGGACCTCCTGCAATCCGTGAAGCTGTGCAAGAGCTTCCTGTACCGTTTTAAGCCCGAGGTCTTCATCATCACCCGATTGGATGTCCAATACGTACGGCCGGGCGAGGACGCAGTGGGATTGGAGCGGTTCAAGACTGCCATCAGAGAACTGGTCTCGCTAAGGCCGCGCTCACTGGGGTCTAGTCGGGTGCGAGTAGTGCACGTGGAGCCACAAGAATCCCTCGCGCACTCAAACGGGTTGGGGCTAGCCCGGTGGGAAACAAGTCACGTGGCCGGAGAACTGCGTGAGAAGGGAGCCTCGGTCATAGAGTGGGAGCCCGAACGGGAAGAGTTCACGTCAGTGCTTGTGCGCTACATTGATGCTTACAAGTAAGCAAACGGAGGTCTGAAGAACGTGAGATCCGCCGTTGCCGAGACGCTACTACTAGCCGGCCTCTTGCTGCTTGGCAGTTATGTGGCGTGGGACGCCAGCCTCGCAATTGGACTGCCGGAGCCTAGCTGGCTTGCTACCTCCTCATCATGGCTAATAGTCATGGAAGTATTGCTGGCTGTAGTATTGCTAATAGCTGCGTACTGGGCACTACAAGCACTGGGGTACAATCAACTCTCTTTCTGGCTAATGGCGGGTCTCACTATTCTGCCCCGCAGCGTGACCGCCTGGGGACACAACCAGATCAAATGGTACGAGCTCTTAGGACTGCGACTTGAGTTGATAGGTGAGAGGTTCCTGTTCTGGGATGCGGCGCTGTTCCTTGCAGCTCTAGCCGGCCTCATTGCGCTGTATCGTTTGATGGAGTTACGTAATTTGGAGCGACGAATGGTGCTCCAAGGGATAAGAGAATCAGACAAGCGCCAGATCCTGCAATGCGAGACCCTTTTGCTCGCGGGCCTGCTTGCCGCCGGGCTGCTACTGGCGCTATTCACGGTCTTTGTGGCGGCACTGCTGGGCCAATACGACGAATTCATGATTGACTCGCCATGGACTGCGGGGGCCACAGGGGTTGCTGTAGCGTAGCCGCTCACTCTTCCAAGTCGAATTATTGGACTATGCATCTAGATTTCGGCTACGAAGGCAAGGTAGCTTCCAGCGACTCTACGGATCCTCTCGGTCTCTGCCTGAACAGAATCAGGGATCTGCGAAAGGTTCGCTTCAAGGCATGTCTGCTTTTGGCATCCTGTAGCCGACCCTAAGCTCGGTGAAGATGTAGGTCGGGTTGTCGGCGTCATCGCCCAGCTTGTGGCGCATGGCACTGATTGCGGTGCGCATGGGGCGCACGTCCCCGTCGCCATCCGAGCGCCATATCCGACGCAGCAGGTGCTCGTATGTGAGCACGCGCCCCGCGTTGGTCGATAGCTCAACAAGCAACCGGTACTGAATGGCAGTCAAATCTACCGGATTTCCTCTGATAGTCACAAGGCGTTCGGCGTAATCTATGGTCAGGTCCCCTACGACATAAGGGACTGTTGGCTCGGAGGTCGTCCGTCTACGCAGAGCCGCTCTGATCCGTGCAACAAGCTCTGTGGGTGAAAACGGTTTGACCACGTAGTCGTCGGCGCCCATCTCGAAGGCCTTGGCGACAAGCTGATCTTGACCGTAGGCGGACACGAAGATTACCGGCACGTCACCGGCGTTCATAATCTCTTGCATCAGATCAATCCCGTCGACTCCGGGCAACATCAGGTCAAGCAGCACCAGATGGGGCTTTTCCTCCTCGACGAGGCGGGGCACGTCCTCCGGATCTCTGGTGGCGATTACGGCATAGCCCGATTTGACCAAGGCGTCGCGGATGTACCGGAGCGCTTGGTCGTCATCGTCCACGGCCAGGATGCGCAACTGTTCACGCGCCGACCTGCGTGCAGACGGCATGGAGAGCTGGTGGGGCGGCTCCGGAGAGACAAACCCAGCCTCTTCTACGGTCGGCAAGGTGAAGGTGAACCGTGCCCCCAGCCCGGGTCCGTCACTTTCCGCCCAGATCCGGCCTCCATGCGCCTCCACTATCCCTTTGCAGACTGCTAAGCCCAGCCCGGTATCCCCACCCTGATCCTCGGTTTCGATTCTGGAGAATTTCCTAAACAGGTGCGGCAGGCTCTCGGCGGGGATGCCCATGCCTTCATCGGAGACCGATACCGAGACATGAAAATCCCCCGGTATAGCGCTCACAGTGATGGTGGACGACTCCGGCGAGTGCCTTGCCGCGTTGGCCAGCAGGTTGCCAAGCACCTGCATAATGCGAGAGTTATCACCCATCACCCAGGGTAGATCCAACTGGGTATCGATTCTGAGGTTATGCCTGTGGCCGCCGATGCGGAAGGCGTTCCCGGCCTTGCCTATCAATAGCGCCAGATCCGTCGGTTGCGGGGAGACGGGCAGAGTACCTGTCTCGATGCGAGCTACGTCAAGAAGGTCGGCGATGAGTGCGCGCATACGGTCGGTTTGTTCCAGGATGATCCCGTGGAACTGGCGCATCTCGGTGGGGTGCATATCGGAAGGCCCGTCCAGCAGCGCGGATACCGACCCTCTCACCGTGGCCAGCGGAGTGCGCAATTCATGGCTCACCATCGCCAGGAACTCGGCCCGAAGCCGCTCAAGCTCCTGTAGAGGGGTCATGTCCTGCATCATCACCACCAGGCTCTGTACCTCACCGTCCTCTGAAAGGATGGGAGTGCCGTTCATCAGCACAGTGACACTCCGTCCGTCGAGCACACTGAGAACCATCTCCTCCGCTCGTACCTTCTCTCCAGCCTTCAGCAACTGGTCCATTGACACGTCGGCCAGGGAGAGTTTCCGACCATCCGCACGCCATATAGTCAGAGTCTCCCGGAGATTCTCCGGGGGTTCTTCCGGGGTCAACAACGCATCTATGATCCTCATCCATTCCCGGTTTATTGACACCGGTTCTCCCGTCTTGACGTCGAAGACCCCAACACCCACCGGCGAGGTATCTATCAGGGTCTCAAGATCGTTCCTGGCATGCTGTTCGTCTCGGTACCTGCTGGAGATAGCGATGACCATCGCCGCTTGTGAGGCGAACAAGGCCAGCGTCTCTTCATCTTCCTTGGTGAACTGCACATCCTCCCGGCTATGGCCCAGCCATATGATCCCCACGGGTTCGCCGCGATGTCTAATGGGCGCAGCCAGACCGGCAAATACGGTCATCGGCAGCCAGCCATCCAGTCCAACCGATTCTGCAAACTCATAGTAGTTGTCCACACGGAAAGGCCCGGGGATCTTGCTAAAGTGATCGAAGATCCTTGTTCCACCCGGCAACTCCACTAGCTGGAGGTGCTCATCCTCCGTAGTCCCGGATGTTAGGACTAAGCCCAGGCCTCCGACTTTGTCCATGCTTGCAATGACCCCGTAGCGGGCATTGGTCAGGTAGCGCGCGTTGTCAATGACCTCCTGGAGGACGACATTGAAATCAAGGCTCTCGTTGATGTTTACACTTGCTTCGCTCAGTCTGGATAGCCGCTTTCGCAGGGCCTGGTTTTCTTGTAGCAGATCGTCTTCTCGACTCACTCTCTCACCTCGATTTTTGTTGTACCCGATGTTCCCTATTACCTGACGTCAGGCTGGGGAAATTGTGGATAATTGAGGCCATACTACCATCTTCACACTAAATTCACAACAATCGTCGTGTAAAAGCTCGATATCTTAACGATGAGTTTACACGACCCTTCTATAATGAACGGATGACATTGGAGTCCTCAAAACCAAAGACATCCTCCCCGGCTGTCCGCCGTGGGATGCATCGCCGGGCCAGAAAGGTGCGGCGCCTGATGTGGGGAGTGGCGGCCTGCGGGTATGAGCGGCCCCGGTCCAGCCTCCACTGCGCAACGCAATGGAGACGGGGTTAGCGTAGACCATGCAAGTATCGCGCGCCGTGCGCCATACCCGCCTCTCCCTCCTTGTCGCAGCCCTTGGCCTCCTGGCGGCCCTCCTCCTGCTGCAGTCCCCGCACGCAGGCGCGCAGTCCGATTCTACGGCCCCCTTGCTGCTGGCGGCGAACGTGGACGGAACGTCCCTGGTCCTCATCTATGGCGAGCTCCTGAACGAAAGCTCCACCCCCGCCACGTCAGATTTCACCGTGGACATCGGCGGCACGGACTACACCCCGGCGAGCGTCGCCGTGACTGGCGCTGAGGTGGCGCTCACCCTATCGACAGGCGCTGCAAGCGGTGACACGGTGACTTTGGACTACACAGCGGGCACAAATCCGGTGGAAGACCCGGCAGGCAACGACGCGCAGGCGCTGACCAGCTGGGCTGTGACGAACCACACCGGCGCAACCAACGACCGGCCGGAGTTCTCGAGCGACACGGTCACCATCTCGGTCGATGAGAACACGCTAAGGGGGATCACCATCGGGGACCCGGTCGCCGCCACGGACGACGACACTAGCGACACGCTGGCCTACCAGCTGAACTCGCCCGCCACACCGACATTCATCATCGACACGAGCACCGGTCAGATTTCAGTATTTAACCCCCCGGACTTTGAGACCACATCCTCCTACGTCGCGCCTGCGTATGTACGCGACAGCAAAAACCCCGCCGGAGACGCCGACACCCAATGGGACGACAGCATAAAGGTGACCATCAGCGTCAACGACGTGAACGAGCCGCCGGCCATCAGCGGTTTGACCACAGCGAACATTGATGAGAACACCACTACCGTCGGGACGTACACGGTGACGGACCCGGACCCGGGGGACACTCACACATGGTCGATAGACAGCGACACCAGCGTTGAGGAGAATCGAGACGGAGCGCTGTTCGAGATCGGATCGACCTCCGGCGAGCTCTCGTTCAAGACCGCGCCGGACTACGAGACGCCGGGCAGCATGGCAACTACTCCCGACAACCAATATCTCGTGACCATCGAGGTCACCGACAACGGTTCGCCCGCCATGAGCCACACCTATGACGTTATCGTCAATGTCCAGGACGTCAACGAAGTGCCCGTCATCACCACCACCGGCTCCTCCCACACCAGCATCAGCAAGCCGGAGGGGACTTCAACTACGGAAATCCTCGCCACCTACGCGGCGGATGACCCGGAGGACGACACGCTGACGTGGACGCTGAGCGGCGATGACGCTAGCGATTTCACCATCACCAGGAACTCCAGCGGGGAAGGCGAGCTCAAGTTTCAACACCTCACCGACTTCGAGTCCCCGTCGGACACCGGCGGCAACAACATCTTCGACGTCACCGTCGAGGTGAAGGACACCAGTGGCTCCGCCGTCGACGACGACATTGCCGTCACGGTGACTATCACCAACATCGACGAGGCCGGCACGGTGACGCTGCCCGGCACGATCACAGCCGGGTCCCAGGTGACCGCAACGCTGTCGGACCCTGACGGCACCATCAGCGGCGAGTCGTGGTCGTGGTCGCGCTCCGACACACCAGGAGGAACGTTCACCCCCATCAGCGGGGCGACCTCCAATCCCTACACGCCCGTGGCCGCGGACGTGGGCAAATATCTGAAGGCCGCGGTGTCCTACACAGACGGGCATGGTTCGGGCAAGTCCGCAACCAGCGCCGCGTCGAGCCAGGTGAGGGCGGGCAACGTCGATCCGTCGTTCAGCGCCACGACTGCCACGCGCAGCGTGCCGGAGAACAGCGCATCGGGAGAAAACGTCGGCTCGCCCGTGTCTACCACGGACGATGACGGTGACACGCTGGAGTATCGCTTGACGGGCACGGATGCGTCGTCGTTCAGCATCGAGTCGGCCAGCGGTCAGATTAAGACCAGCGCCTCCCTGAACTTCGAGAGCAAGTCCAGCTATTCGGTGGTAGTTGAGGTGCGCGACAAGAAAGACGAAGCAGGGTCAAGCGATAGCGTATGGGACGACACCATCATGGTAACCATCAACCTCTCCAACGTGGACGAGGCCGGCATGGTTACCATCTCAGGCAACGAGTCGGGCGGCGAGACGCTGACGGCGTCCGTGAGCGACATTGACGGCACTCCTACCAGCGTGTCGTGGCAGTGGGCGCGGGGGGACTCGTCCTCGGGGCCTTTCACCAACATCTCCGGGGCGACCTCCGCCTCCTACACGACGGTGGCCGCAGACGTGACCAAGTACCTGCGCGTCACGGCGTCATACACGGACCCCCAGGGCCCGTCCAAGTCCGCCAACGCCGTAACGGGCCAGATCGGCGCCAGCAACGTCGAGCCGTCATTCAGCAGCATGACCGCAACGCGCAGCGTGGCGGAGAACAGCCTGGCAGGCGTGCACGTCGGGGCTGTGGTGTCAGCCACGCCTGGCGACAGCGACCCGTCGCACTACACGCTGAGCGGCACGGACGCGTCTTCCTTCACCATCGTTTCGACAAGCGGTCAGATACGGACTAGTTCGACCGGCTACGACTACGAGACCAAGAGCAGCTACACCGTGACCGTGAACGTGAGCGACAGCAAGGACGCCGCCGGCAATGACGACAGCAACTCCGTGGACGACAGCATCACGGTGACCATCAACCTGTTGGACGTCAACGAGCGGCCCACGATCACGACCACCACGACCGCCGTTTCCGTAGCGGAGAACCAGACCTCCGTCCTCACCTACGCGGCGACCGACGTGGACGACAACGGCGAGACCACCGACGCGGACAACGCGCTGACGTGGTCGGTGGAGACCGCCGACGACGGGGCCTTCTTCGACATCAACTCATCCAGCGGCGCGCTCACGTTCAAGAACGCGCCGGACTTCGAGAACAAGCAGGATGCCGGAGCCAACAACGTCTACAACGTCACGGTCACGGTCACCGACAACGGCATTGACGGCGCCCGGCAGCCGTCGACAGATTTCCGTAGCGTCTCCAAGTCCCTGGCCGTGACCGTCACTGACGTCAACGAGACGCCCACGTTGACCACCGCTCCCAGCTCCGCCTCCTTTGACGAGAATGCGACGGGGGTTGTCGCGACCTATATCGCGACGGACCCGGACGCGACGACAGGGACGATGATTTGGGACCTGCAGGGCAATGATGCGGGGGACTTCAACATCACCTCGAATGTGAACGGAACCGCGGAGCTCACGTTCAAGAACTCGCCGGACTACGAGAGGCCGGACGACACCGGCAGCAACAACGTCTACGACGTGACGGTGCGGGTGAGGGACAACGGGAGCCCAAGATTGGAAGACACCCAGAGCGTCGCGATCACGGTCAACGACCTCAACGAGACGCCGGTGGTCGCCGGGAACGCAGGGCCGAGCTTCGCAGAAATTGAATTCGATCACACCGCCACGGCCTCCGAGCTCGTCATCGGCACCTACACCGCCACCGACGACGACAACGCCGACAACGCCGGTCTGCAGACAATCACGTTTGACGTGAGCGGCACGGACGCGGCCCACTTCAGCATCGACGGAACGACCGGTGTTCTGTCCTTCAGCATTGAGCCGGACTTTGAGAACCCCTCCGACCTGGCGGACTCAAACATGATGGGCGCCTCCGACAACATGTACGAGATCGTCGTGGAGGCGGATGACGGGCAGGGCGGCACGGGCGAGGAAGAGAGTGTCGGGACGTTCACCGTCACCGTGACCGTGACCAACGTCAACGAGACGCCGGAGGTCCCACTCGGCGTTCCCGACGAAGACTTTGCGGAGATCGAGTGGGACGCCGATACCGCGGACCTGGACATTATGACCTACGTTCCCCGGGACGAGGAGATCAGCACCCTTACCCAGTTGTCGTGGTCCCTGGCCGGCACGGACGCCGCCGACTTCCAGATTACGGAGGACTCCACGACCGGCCACGGCACGCTGAGCTTCCGGAACCGGCCCAACTTCGAGGACCCGTCCGACCGCGTGAACACCACCGAAAGCCACGTGGCTGAAGACAACGTGTACCAGGTCATCGTGAAGATCAGCGACGGCCCCAACACGCGCGACTACCCGATGACCGTCACCGTCACCAACATCAACGAGACGCCGGAGTTCACGCGCCTCGCGGGCCCGGGCCTGCACGCCAACGAGATCGAGTACGACTCAGGAACGACGGCTGCCGACATGGCTTCCATCCCCGCCATAGTGGCAAACCAGTCCTATTGGTACCCGTTTGAGGCCCGGGACGAGGAGGGGGACGACATCATATGGACCATCACCGGGCTCGACATGGGTGATTTCGTCATCGTGGAGGCCCCCAACCCCGAGAGGCCCAACTCCGACGAACTGGCCATCGTCCGCTGGAATATCGTGCCGGACGCCGAAGACCCAATGGGTTCCAGCAACACGGGGACTCACATATACGTGTTAACCGTGAATGCCTCCGACGGCACCAATGTCTCAGAATATGAGATCTCCATCCGAATTGATGACGTCAACGAGCGGCCTGAGTTCACGGAGACCCCCACCGCAACCGTCAGCCTCGATGAGCACGACTCAACCCTCGACGCGAGTTTCCAGGAGCCTCCCTACGCCTTCCCCACCATCGCGCAGTACACCGGGTACGACGAAGAGGGCGGGGTCACGTGGTCGCTCACCGGCACGGACGCGGGGGACTTCGAGATCGACAGAGGCGGCAACGTCACCTTCAAGGAGACGCCCAGCTTCGAGGACCCGAAGGACTCCGGCGGGGACAACGTCTACAACTTCACCGTGGTGGTGAGGGACGTCCTGAGCAAGACGAACCGGCGCACGGCCGAGCAGCCCGTTACCGTGACGGTGCGTGACATCGAAGAGACCGGCGTCATCCAGGTGAGCAACCTGGACCCCGTCGTGGGGGACAGGATCACTTTCACGTTGTCTGACCCGGACGGGAACATCGACACGAATGCAATGTACATCAGCTGGACCCTGAGGGCACGGGAGTCGGGGGTGTGGCAGCCCATATCCATCGGCAGCAGTGCCTCGACCACGCTGACGTACACGGTAGATGAGGACGATGCCGGGAAGCCCCTGCGCGCCGAGGTGTCCTATTTTGACCGGCGAAACACGGACCGACTTTTCGCCAACCGGAAGGAACTGACCAGCGGAGAGACCTCGCCGGTGGAAGCGGACCCCTTGCCTAACGTCCCGCCCCGCTTCCGATCGGGGACCAGCCAGTCGATTGAAGAGGGTGTGGCCGGCAGATTCCTTGCTGACCGCATCATGGCCACGGACCGCGATAACGACAACCTGACATTTGGTATCCAGCCTGGGCAGGACGCCGCTCTCTTCGAGATCAACGCGTCGACCGGACAGATCAGGGCCGTCGGGGCGTTGGACTTCGAGACGGCGGGAACAAATGGTTTTCTGTTCTTCACCGTCACCCTGCATGACGGCAAGGGCCTCGACGTCAACGACATGGTCATCAATGACGACTCCATCGACGCCACCGCCGTTGTATCGGTGCAGGTCATTGACATTGAAGAGGAGGGTGTCGTCACCCTCTCGAATCAGGAGCCTGAGGCGGGGACGCCGCTGACGGCGACCCTGGCGGACGGCGACGGGGGCGTCACCGGCCAGAGCTGGCAGTGGTGGCGGTCGCAGGACGGACGGACAGGCTGGTCGCCCATATCGGGAGCAACCGGGAGCAGTTACACGCCCACGGTGAGTGATGAGGACTCCTATCTGCGCGCCACGGTTGAGTACACCGACCGGCGCGGCGGCGGCAAACGCGCCGAGGCAATCACCAGCCCCGTGCCCAGCGAGAATCGCCGGCCGCTGTTCCCGTCGTCGGAAACCGGCCAGCGCAGTATGGACGAGAACACGCGGGCGGGCCAGAGCATCGGCACGCCGGTCGCAGCGGAAGACCCGGAGAACGACCGGCTGACGTACACGCTGACGGGCGCGGACGCGGACGCCTTCACCATCGTGACGAGTACAGGTCAGATCAGGGTCAAGGACGCGCTGGACTTCGAGACCAAGTCCACCTACCAGGTCACCGTCAACGTCCATGACGGCAAGGACGGCACGGGCGCCACGTCGACCACCATCGACGACACGCAGAACGTGACCATCACGGTGGTGAACCTCGAAGAGCCGGGAACCGTCACGCTTACCTCTGAGACGGCCACCATCCAGGCGCGTGTCCCGGTGACGGCCTCTCTGGAAGACAACGACGGCCCGACCAACGTAACGTGGCAATGGTCGCGCTCTCGCAGCAGTACGTCGGGATGGGCCAACATCGCCGGGGCGACGTCTGCCACGTTCACTCCGGATGACACCGACATTGGCGGCTACGTCCGCGCAACTGCCAGCTACAACGACGGCGAGGGGTCGGGCAAGACGGCCGTTAAGGTCTCGCCGCGCGTCGGGCAGGCGCCGCCGGTGAACTCAGCGCCGGCGTTCCCGGCGACGGAAACCGGCAGGCGGGAGATTGCAGAGGACGCCACCGGCGGCACCGCGGTCGGCGACCCCGTGGGGGCCACGGACTTCAACAACGACACGCTGACGTACACGCTGAGCGGGACGGACGCGGCTCTTTTCACCATCGGCACCAACGATGGGCAGATCCGTGTTGCGAGCGGCGCGCAACTGGACTTCGAAACGAAGCGCACCCTGCGGGTCACGGTAGAGGTCACGGACGGCGCGGACTCGCTGGGCGACCCCGACAGCGACGCCATCGACGACCGGCAGAACGTGACCATCACGCTGACGGACGTCAACGAGGCCCCGGTGGTCACAGGCGACGCGGCCCCCAGTGTTGCGGAAAACTCGAACCGCGCCGTCGCGACCTACACCGGCACGGACCCGGAGCGGGACACGCTGACGTGGTCGGTCAGCGACAGCACATTCTGGATTTCCCAGCGGGGCCAGCTCCACTTTGCCACGCCGCCCAGCTACGAGGATGGAACGAGCCATTCGGTGACCATCACGGTCGAAGACGAGGATGGCCTGAGAGGCACTCTGTTCGTGACCGTCACGTTGACGGATCTTGAGGAAGCAGGTGTTGTCACGATTCAGCCCAAGCGCGGCTGGGACGGAACAAATTTCCAGGCCGAGCTGGATGACGATGACAATGTCGACGTTGGAACTGTCCAATGGCAATGGCAACGTTCCTCCAACCGCTCCAGCTGGGGAGACATTTCGGGCGCGACGTCGAGTAGCTACATGGCAGGCGCCGATGACGTCAACCAGTACCTGCGGGTCGTTGCCACCTACGAGGACGACAGAGGCAGCGGCAAGGAAGCTTCCACAGCCCTGGATGAGCGTGTTGCCGACTCCGCCGATCGACCTGCCACGAACAACATGCCCGAGTTTTCGGACACTACGGCAGAGCGCTCCGTCGGCCAGGGGACCGCAGCGGGCAGGAACATCGGCGCACCCGTGCGGGCAACCGACCCTGATAACGGCGACGTTCTCACCTACTCGCTAGCCGGGTCTAATGCTGATCTCTTTGAAATCGATCCGGGGACCGGCCAGTTGAAAACGCTGGCCGTCCTTGACTATGACCCGAATGGGACAAACGAGTACAGCGTCACGGTCGAAGTCCACGACGGCTTCAACCCCTCGTACAACCCCTCGACCAATACGGACGATTCCATAGACGTGACCATCACCGTCACGCAGGTAGCACAGCGGTCCACCAGCGGCGGAGGCGGTGGTGGAGGAGGTGGGGGCGGCGGCTCTTCCTCAGGAACCCCGTCCAGCCAACCCGAATTTGATGAGGGGGCGAGTACCACACGTTCGCTCGACGTCACCGCGCGGCCCGGCGACGCTGTGGGCGACCCCGTCGTCGCCACGCACCCCAGCGACGATGTGACCTATGCGCTCAGCGGGACCAACGCCAACCTGTTCACTATCGACGCGGAGACGGGCCAAGTCCGCCTCGGCGAGGGGGCGACGCTCGCGCCGGGGCAAACATACACGGTCAACGTGACTGCTACGGACGAATCTGGGACCAGCGCCTTGATCATAGTGGACATTGAGGTGGTGGACCCGTACGACCTGAACGGCAACGGCGCCATCGAGAAGGAAGAGGCCGTCAAAGCGGTTTCCGACTATTTCGCCGGCATTATAGAGAAGGAAACCGTGGTGGCACTGCTGGCACGTTACTTCGCGGGGTAGTGGGCTGACGGCCGCACGTTCAGTCGATAGGAGGACATCTTGATCAGGACGAATCTGGTAGCCATTGCCGCGCTGGCCATCACTGCCTCGGTGGGCATCGCAGCGCTGCTGGCCCAGCCCGGCGCCGTCGAGACGCAGTCACACAGCGCCAACCGATCCTTCCCGGCTGACTGGTCCGCCCCCGGCGGTGAGGTCCGGATAACCATCACCACCGGCAACCTCGGCGGGTTCGGCCAGGTAGAGGAGACGCTGCCGGATGGCTTCACTTTCGTCCGCTCCAGCCTTGACGCATTCCAGGTGAGCGTGACCGGACAGAACGTGCTCTTTACCCTTATCGGGGGCGACAGCTTCAGCTACGTGGTCACTGCTCCCGTCGTGGAGGGCCGGTACACCTTTTCCGGCATCGTCAAGAACGCAGATAGAGTTGAACAGACCATTGAGGGCCAAACCACCCTGCGGATCGGGGGCCCACCCACACCAGAGCCGCCGCCACCGCCGCCGGTACCACCTCCGCCACCGCCGGAGTCCACTGCCGCACCTATGCTGGAACCCACAGTGGCGCCCACGCTGGAACCCACAGTGGCGCCCACGCCGGTACCACCGACGCCACAGCCGGTACCGCTGACACCGACTCCGGTACCGCCTACGCCAACGCCGATACCGCCAACGGCCACGCCAACATCGATTCCGCCAACGGCTACACCAACACCGGTACCGCCGACGCTTACACCAACACCGGTGCCGCCAACGCCGGTACCGCCGGAGGAAGAAGGCGAATTCCCGACGTTGCTGGCCGTTGGGATCGCAATCCTGTTAGTAGTGATTGGTGCGGGTGGCGCCTTAGTTATCAGGCGCAGAATGTGGGAATAAGGCTAATAGACCGCCCCAATCTTGGGTAGTCAAGCATATAGGCGTGGCGTAGGCACAGAAAAGAACGTTAAGAGACCTTAATCAGAAGGGCTGTACTGTCTCTCGTTGAAGCAGGCCACGGAATGATTGTCCGCGATCAGGCGCAGGGCCGGCCTGGGGCTGTTGTGGCAGATGCTGGTTGCGTAAGGACATCTGGGCAGGAAGGAACAGTGTTCCGGCGGGGTGTCCAGCTCAGGCGGCCTCCCCGGCATGGAGACAAGCTCTCGTTCTGCGTCGTCCAGCCTGGGCAGCGCTTGAAACAGGCCGACCGTATACGGATGAGCGGGCCTCTTGAATAGATCGATGGTGCCTGCCCGTTCCACGATGGTTCCGGCGTACATGACTGCCACGGAGTCCGCCATCTGGGCAACGACGCCCATGTCGTGCGTTATGAGGAGAATGGCGGTGCCGTACTCCTCTCTGAGGTGGCGGAGATGGCTGAGGATAGCGGCCTGAAGAGTGGAGTCCAGGTTGGAAGTGGGCTCGTCTGCAATAAGAAGCTTCGGCCTCAGGGCCAGGGCAATCGATAGCATGACTCGCTGGCACATGCCGCCGCTTAGCTGGAATGGGTACTGCGTAAGCACGTGCGATGCATCAGGCAGCCCCATTTCCACCAGCAGCTCTTCGGAGCGTTCGCGGGCCTCGCGCTTGGTCATGCCCGTGTGCGTGAGCAGCACCTCCTGTACCTGAACGCCTATGGGTATGCTGGGGTTCAGCGATGCTCTTGGATCTTGGAAGACCATGCCTATCAGAGGCCCTCTAACGGCTCGGATCTGCTCTTGGTCCAGCTCCAGTAGGTTGGTTCCGCCCATCCTCACGCTTCCCGCTGTTACCCGCCCCGGAAAGGGCAGAAGACCAACGGAGGACAAAGCTGTGACGGACTTGCCGGAACCGCTTTCTCCTACTAGGGCTACAATAGAGTCCTCTTCCACAGTGAGGTCAACGCCATTGACGGCGTTGATTGGCCCGCCCTTGGTATCAAAACGGACGTAGAGGTCTTCTATTTCAAGGAGCGCCATTGAGTCTCATCCGGGACTAGAATCAAGGGGTTGTACAACTCTTGAAATGCAGTGTGGCACTCTGTATTTGGTATGTCAACAAAACCTTCAAGTCACGTCTTTAGATTGTGTTGAATTTCACTTGAAAGCTAAATGTTCCGCATGATATGGTGTAGCAGGTTCTAAACCAGGGATACTGTAGAGAAAAAGCATGCTTGATAACTATTTTCAACAGTACGGCGTTCTGGCTCTCTTAGTTGTACTCTCAATAATCATCCCGGCAAGTATGCTGATCCTGTCTTGGCTGGCCTCTTTTATCCGCATCCGCCCTAGAAAGCCGAATCCCGTCAAGAGACAGATATACGAATGCGGCGTGGAGCCTATAGGCGGTCGCCGCTGGTCACAGTTCAACTTTCGCTACTACGTGTACGCCCTTCTCTTTGTCATCTTTGACATAGAGACGGTCTTCCTTTATCCCTGGGCCGTGCAGTACCAGCAGCTTGGATTGTTTGCCCTGTTTGAGATGTTGGTCTTTGTTCTGATACTTGTGGTTGGACTGGTATACGCTTGGCGCAAACGCGCCTTGGAATGGGAGTAGAACTAAATTGGAGAACGGCCAGAACTCTAAAATCATCCCTCTCTATGACACAACTTGGCAACTGGATAGAGAAGAGGGAGCCAGAATACAACACCTGAAGGACACCTCCCTGGCGCCCTATGATGAACCGTTGCTGGAAATCCCGGAAGATATTGGGCGAAACGTAGTGGTGACCTCGGTCGATGCGCTGCTGAACTGGGGACGCCGCTCTGCCGTATGGCCGCTGGCATTCGGACTGGCCTGCTGCGCCTTTGAAATGATGGCGAGCGCAATGTCCCGCTTCGACATATCCAGATTCGGAATGGAGGTATTTCGTGCGACGCCGCGCCAGGCTGACCTGATGATTGTGGCGGGCACCGTTACCTGGAAGATGGGAGAGGCCATACAGCGCATCTACGACCAGATGGCGGAGCCCAAGTGGGTCATCTCCATGGGGGTTTGCGCCACCAGCGGCGGGCCCTATTACCAGTCCTATAGCGTGGTGCCTGGCGTGAACCACATAGTTCCGGTGGACGTCTACGTGCCGGGCTGTCCTCCACGCCCCGATGCCCTTCTCTACGGTATTATGCAGCTTCACGACAAGATCAAGAAATACGGTCTAACTAGAAAGCCGGCAGGTCGGTAGTAGATGATTACAGCCCTGCGGGGAGAAGAGTTGGCGCAGCACATCCGGGAGATACTTCCGTCCGCTGTGCAGGAGCCCGGAAAAACCGAGGTATGGGTATTGCCGGAATCTGTGCTGGACGTCTGCCGCCATTTGGCGAAGACCCCTGGGTTGGAGTTCAATTTGCTGAACTCAATCTCAGCGGTGGACTACGTAGACCACTTTGAGGTTATATACCACTTGACGTCCACAATTAATATGCTCAGCGCCGTGCTGAAAACCAAAGTCTACGGACGCGAAGGACCGTCGTTGCCTTCGGTTACCAGCCTATGGCAGGGGGCAGACTTTCAAGAACGTGAAATCTGGGACCTGATGGGCGTGGCGTTTGAAGGCCATCCCAACCTCAAAAGGATCATGCTCTGGGAGGGATACGAAGGCCACCCGCTGAGAAAGGATTATATGGAGCCACCCAGGTAACAGGGATTATGACTTTAAGCGAGCCGATTACAGTAAATATTGGCCCTCAGCACCCAAGCACTCACGGGGTGCTTCGACTGCGCGTCACCTTTGACGGAGAGGTCATAGTGGACTTGGAGCCCGTATTCGGTTACCTGCATCGCGGGTCGGAGAAGCTTGCCGAAGAGAGAACGTACACGCAAGTCATCACGTTGACTGACCGCCTGGACTACGTGGCGTCCATGACCAACAACCAGGCGTATGTCATTGCCTGCGAAAAGCTGGCGGACGTGCAAGCGCCGGAGCGGGCCAAATATCTACGGACCATAGCGGCGGAGCTCCAGCGCATTGCCAGCCATCTTGTGGCTACAGGCTTCCTGCTGAACGATTTGGGCGCATTCGCCACTCCTCTGATGTACTGCTTCAGGGAGCGGGAGAAGATTCTTGACATGTTCGAAATGCTGTGCGGGGCCAGAATCACCGTCAGCTATATGAGGGTGGGAGGCGTATTCCAAGACACTCCCGCCGACTTTTGGCCGGCGTTCAAGAAATTCCTTGAGGAGATGCCCCACTATATAGATGAATATGAGCAGCTCCTGACTGGGAACGAGGTGTTGCTGACCAGAACAAAGGGCGGCAACACGCTGTCCAAGGATCTGGCCCTGAACGCGTCCATTACCGGCCCCGTCCTCCGTTCCACAGGATTCTCCTGGGACTTGCGAAAAGCGGACCCTTACGAACTCTACGATAGATTTGACTTTGACGTGCCCGTAGGCGAACAGGGTGACAACTTTGACAGGTTCTACATTAGGATACAGGAGATGAGGCAGAGCCTTCGCATTCTGGAGCAGTGCCTGGAGCAGATAGAACCTGGTCCGGTAAAGGCGGACGTTCCCTATCTGTACCGTCCTCCCGCCGGAGATTCGTACGGCAGGGTAGAATCGCCCAAGGGCGAGCTTGGCTTCTATCTGGTCAGTGACGGAGGCATATCGCCATATAGATGCAAAATACGCTCCCCCTCTCTGATAAACATGTCTGCGATCAAGGATATGCTGGTGGGCTGGAAACTGGCCGATATGATAGTTACCCTGGGAAGCGTCGACATCAACATGGGTGAGGTTGATCGCTGATGGACTCGTTGCTGGCAGGCAACTCCATATATAGGAACGTCTATTGCTTTTGGGGAGCAAACCCGGGGAACGCCGCTTATTGCACCCCTGAAGGGGCAGCTGCCATTAAAGATGGCCTACTACCCGGCGGCATGGAGTGGCTTGCCTTCATTCTGGCCGCACTCAGCGTGATACTGCTCGTAGTCAACGTTTTCCTCGCCGGCGCGGCGCTTTTTACCTATGTAGAGCGCCGCCTGCTGGGGCGATTCCAAGGCCGACTCGGACCCAATCGGGTCGGGCCTTTTGGAGTACTACAGCCCATTGCGGACGGGCTGAAGCTGTTGACCAAAGAGGACACCATGCCGGAAGGCACCGACCGCTGGGTTTTCAACCTGGCTCCCATGATAATGATGGGCTCCGGCATACTGGTCTTGGCTGTGCTGCCTTTTGGCAAGAACTCGTTTATTGCAGACCTGAACATCGGCATTCTGTATGTGTTTGCCGTGACCGGAGTGAACACACTGGCCATGTTCATGGCTGCGCTGGCAACCGGCAACCGTTACGCCATGTTTGGAGGAATGCGAGCGGTGGCGCAGCTCATCAGCTATGAGATACCGGTGGTCCTTTCCGTGGTTGGAATCATCCTAATGACGGGCACCATGTCTTTGGTAGGCATAGTGGAGGCTCAGAAGGTGCCCTTCTTGATAGTACAGCCCTTGGCCTTCTTCATATTCATGGCCGGAACCTCCGCTGAAATGAACCGGTCGCCGTTCGACCAAGTAGAGGCCGAAGGCGAAATAATCGCCGGATACCACACCGAGTACAGCGGCATGAAGTTCGGCATGTTCCAGGCAGCCGAATTCGGCGCTTTATTGCTTACGTCTGCGTTGCTGGCCACCTTGTTCCTCAAAGGGTGGGAAGGGCCGCTGCTTCCTTCACACCTCTGGTTCCTTATCAAAGTTTTCTTCTTTGCTTTCGTCTTCGTATGGTTCAGGGCCACGCTGCCCAGGCTGCGCGTCGATCAGATCATGGCGTTTGCCTGGAAGTTCCTGTTGCCGCTCAGCTTGCTGAACATCTTTGTGGTAGCAGTGGAAGTACTGGTATTCGGAGAAGAGGTTGTGGTGGACGGAGTAACCAGAAGAGTCTTGACCACCGCGGATATGTGGATCATGGGCGGAATCAATTTGGTGGTCGCGCTATTGGGAATAGCAGTAATGGCCAAACTTGTTGGATTGAATGCTAAAGAATCCACGCCGGTGGCGCAGACAACGGCCGCCGCGGAGGTGTCTTAGATGTATGGTGTAGGAATCTTCAAGGGTTTGATGGTGACCATGAAGAACTTTGTCAGAAAGCCATTCACCATCCAGTACCCGGAGCAGCGAGTGGCACAGCATCCACGATTTCGCGGTGAGGAGTTCACCTGGTATGAGGAGAGATGCACCGGCTGCGCCAGCTGCGCCAAGTACTGCCCCCTGGGGATCATACGCATCGTGACCCACCCCGGCGGGGAATACATGACCGAAGGCCAGTCATACGAAATAGACGCCTTTGACATAGATATAGCGCGGTGCATGTTTTGCGGGCTGTGCGTTGAGGCTTGTCCTTACGACGCTCTGTTCATGGGGAGTGGCTTTGAAGAAGGGCAATACAGCCGCAAGGACTTGGTCATAACGGTCGACAGGCTGCGGAAAGCGGATAAGAAGCCCAGCACTTGGTTCAGGCCTCAGCTTGAAAACCGGGGCTACGACCCGCATAAAGATCCGGGGCTGGACTGGGAAAACGCCGGGCGCGAGCCCTGGCCCTATCACATGCCGCAAAGGCCCGCACAGTCAAACGGCGCGCAGGAAGAGGCCGGTTGATGGTCCAGGACGTCCTTTTCTGGCTGCTTGCCGCAGTTAGCGTGGCTGCTTCAATTCTTGTGCTCAGGTTCGAAAACCTGTTTAGGGCTGCTCTGATGCTTGTGGTCACCTTCGGCGCCATGGCGGGCTTGTTCGTCTTGCTTAACGCCGAGTTCCTTGCCGTTGTGCAGGTGCTCGTTTATATAGGCGCAATAGCGGTGCTCATCATCTTCGGCGTTCTCCTCACACAGGATATAGAGGTGGGGAATCCTTCCAACAAGCTTCACCTTCGCCTGCCCGCTCTGGTCGGCTCCGGTCTTGTTCTAGCTGTTCTGGTTTTTGTAATCGCGGATACCCAGTGGGACCTGCTGGAACGGACGCTGTCCGCCGAAAGCCTGACAAAGGTTGAGCAGGTGCTTTCGTCTACGCCGGAATGGCTGGCCGGCCTGCTGCTCCAAGAGTGGGTACTGGCCTTTGAGGCGGTCTCACTGCTTCTGCTGGCGGCGATAATCGGCGCCATAGTTCTAGTACGGGAGCGGCAGTCTTGACACTGGAGAACGTCCTCATACTGTCGGCCGTACTGTTCAGCATTGGACTATATGGCGTTCTAACCAAGCGGAACGCTATAACTATGCTGATGGCTATAGAGCTGATGTTCAACGGCGTCATCCTTGCCGCCGTGGCCACGGCGCGGTACGTTACGCCCGCCGCGTTGCGCGTTGACCCTACGTCAACGGCTGACGGCTTGGCACAGTTTGTACTTACGGGACAGGTATTCGCCATGTTCATCATTGCGGTGGCGGCGGCGGAGGTGTCCCTGGGGATTGCTATTATCATTGCCGTCTACAGGGCAAGGCGCACAGTAGACGTAACACAGGTCAACTTGATGAGGCGGTGACATTGTGTGGGTTGATTACTTAAAAGCGCCAAACTTGATAGTTGCCGAGATGTGGAAGAATCTCCTGGAAGGGGAGGGGCTTCCCGCTAGAATACTTCCGGAAGGGGATATCCTGGACTGGGCGGAAGAGAGCCCATTCAAGGTGATGGTGCCGCGGGGGAGGGAACACGTTGCGGATGAAATCTTGAGGAAACTGTGAAGGTCCTATGATAACTGAACCTATAGCCTGGGCCATCCTGTTCTTACCCCTTGTATCTCTTGCCCTGATTGTACTTGTCATTCGTCCTCTGTCACGGAGCGTGGACCAGCGTCTCAGCGGGTATGCCACCATACTCACCATAGGCCTTGCCTTTGCGCTATCGATATGGGCCCTGGCGAGCACAGTAGGCAACCACGATGCAATCGGCTGGGACTCCCATACCTGGCTCACCATTGGCGAACTGGAGATCAGGATAGGGATCCTCATGGACCCGCTCACCGCCATCATGTTGGTAGTGGTCACCGGTGTGAGCTTGATGGTGCAAATCTACTCGCTCGGTTACATGGAGAGGCACGAGTATTCCCGCTATTACGCCTACATGTCCATATTCACCACCTCCATGGTGGGAATTGTCTTAGCCAGAAGCATTCTCCAGGTATACGTGTTCTGGGAGCTTGTCGGTTTGAGCTCCTACCTGCTGATCGGGTTCTGGCATCAGCGGCCGGCTGCGGCGGCGGCGGCAAAGAAAGCGTTCCTGATAACCCGCATTGGAGACGTGGGTTTTCTGCTGGCTATTCTCTACCTCTTCGTGCAGAAGGACTTCTATCTGTCTCAGGGACTCAATCCGTTTGAGATTCCCGACATACTTGGCTCCGCGGCTGACCTAGCACCCTTCGTGGTTACCTGGGTGTCGCTTGGCATATTCGCGGGCGCGGTGGGCAAATCGGCCCAGTTCCCTCTGCACACCTGGCTGCCCGATGCCATGGAGGGTCCCACTCCGGTCAGCGCCCTGATACATGCCGCGACAATGGTTGCAGCCGGCGTATTTCTCATTGTGCGGTTCTTTGGGCTTATCGCCGAATCCGACACGGCTCTGACTGTGGTGGCGCTGGTTGGTGGATTCACGGCGGTGTTCGCCGCCGGAATGGGGCTGGTGATGTACGACATCAAGCGAGTGCTGGCCTACTCCACGGTCAGCCAGCTTGGCTACATGGTGGCGGCCGTAGGCATAGGCGTTCCGGCAGTGGCGATGTTCCATCTGTTCACTCACGCGTTCTTCAAAGCGCTGTTATTCCTTGGGTCCGGCAGTGTCAACCACGCCACCGGCACATTCGATATGCGGTACATGGGGGGCCTGCGTAAGCACATGAAGTGGACTTACTTCACCTTCTTGATAGGCTCATTGAGCCTGGCGGGCATCTTCCCTCTGGCCGGTTTCTGGAGCAAGGACGAGATTCTCCTGGACGCCTGGCATGGCGGCGGCACTGTTAGCCAGGTAGTCTTCTGGCTTGCTTTAGTCACCATTTTCCTCACGGCTTTCTACATGTTTCGCGTCATCTACATGACCTTCCATGGCGAATTCCGCGGAGGTGTTGAAAAAGAGGACCCGGAGAATGCCGGGCACGGCGTCCATCTGGCAGAATCGCCGTGGGTGATGGTGCTGCCGCTAGGCATACTGGCAGTTGCTTCAATAGCAGCGGGTTACTTTGTCAACCCGCTGAATGACCTGGGCAATATACCGGCGCACTGGTTCGTTGAATTCTTGGGAGGACACGTCAAGGACTTCAGCCTGGTGATTGCCGGAGTCTCAACAGCGGTGGCAGTGCTGGGGATAGCGCTGGCTACGTTGATGTACCAGACCGGGGCCATATCGCCTCAGAGCGTGGGACGATTGTTCAGCCCGGTTAGGAACCTCCTCTTCAGAAAGTACTACATGGATGAACTGTACGAAGGCGTCGTGGTCTATCGCGTCTTTTATCAAGGCGGAGTCAGGCTGCTCGACTGGTTCGATAGGGAGGTGGTGGACCGCATCGTCGAATTTATAGGATGGGTCAGCCGCAATGCGGGAAAATCTGTGGCGCCCTTGCAGAACGGTCAGGTCCAAGCCTATGGCGTCGTTGTCTCTTTGGGAATGTTGCTGATTCTAGGAGCGTATCTTGTACTTGGCAGATAGACATATGAGGAGAGCCCGTTGCTAACCGCTACGCTTTTCCTCCCCCTGGCGGGGGCGCTGCTCATCCTCTTGTTCATCAAGGGGCCCAGAACCGTTCGTCTGGTTGCGGCCGGCGTAGCTATCGTTGAGCTGGTTCTGACGTCTGTGGTCTTTTTCATCGTGTACCAGGAAGGAGGGGATGCCCTCCACTTAGTCGAAAAGGTCACCTGGATAGAGTCCCTAAACGTCCAGTACTTCTTGGGCGTGGACGGTTTGAGCGCGCCGCTGGTGTTTTTGACCGGACTGCTGGGGCTGTCGGCGGTGTTCGCATCATGGAAGGTAAACGACAGGGTAAAAGAGCACTTCTTCTGGCTCCTAGTGCTGCAGACGGCCGTGATGGGCGTCTTCATGTCCTTGGACTTTGTTCTGTTCTTCATCTTTTGGGAACTGGAACTGGTGCCCATGTACTTCCTCATCTCCATTTGGGGTACGGGTCGCAAAGAGTACTCGGCCATGAAGTTCCTCATCTTCACCATCGCGGGATCGGCTCTTATGCTGATAGGGATTCTGGTGCTCTACTTCTCGACAGGCACCTTCGATATGACGGAACTGGGCAATCGCAATCTGACGGATCTGTTGATCCCTGCCCAGATGGTCTTTTTCCTCTTCTTTGTGGCGTTTGCCATAAAGCTGCCGGTATGGCCCGTGCACACCTGGCTGCCCGACGCACATACCGACGCTCCCACGGCGGGCAGCGTCATGCTTGCCGGCGTCCTGATCAAGATGGGCGGTTACGGCTTGATACGCATCAACACGGCCATGTTCCCCGGCATAACCAGCGACTATTCATGGCTCCTGGTGACACTCGCGGTGGTCAGCATAATGTACGGGGCAATGGTGACGATACGGCAGAGCGACCTAAAACGATTGATTGCATACAGCAGCGTGAGCCACATGGGGCTGGTGCTGCTGGGTATAGCTTCTCTGGGCGCGTCGGGTCAGGTCAGTGCGGTAGGGCTGAACGGAGCCGCCATGCAGATGTTCACCCACGGAACCATAACCGGGCTTATGTTCTTGCTGGTGGGCCAGGTATATGAAAAGGCCCACACTCGTTACATCCCGGACATGGGCGGGCTGGCGTCACGCATGCCGTTCCTGGCTACCGCAATGATAGTGGCCGGGCTCGCCTCGCTGGGCTTGCCCAGCCTCAGCGGGTTTGTATCGGAGGTGCTTGTATTCCTCGGCGCGTTCGAAGTGTGGTCTTGGCCCACGGCGATAGCCGTGTCCAGCATTGTTCTGACGGCCGGATACATCTTGTGGATGATACAACGCGTGATGTTTGGGCCGGAGAAGTCCCGCTTCTCCGAAGTCGGCGACGCCACTTTGGTGGAGGCGATTCCCGTAGTGCTGCTAATAGCGTCGATTGTTCTGGTGGGCATTTATCCCGCTCTGGTTACGGACGTGTTCTCCTCTACTCTCAATCCCATGGTGGCGGCACGGTTTGGATAAGAACAGATGACAGCGAATGACATATATCTGATAGCTCCAGAGATTGCGCTCGCTTCCGTCGCGGGTGTGGTGGTCATCCTTGACCTCTTGATGCGCGACAAGCGATACCTTCCCATAGTCGCCGTCCTGGGTTTGCTGGTTCCGGCGGGCCTTGCCGTGGTCTTGTGGAGTGACGTCAGCGCTGAGAGCAGCGGCGCGCTGACCGGCCTCTTCGATACGGTGGTCGTGGACAAGTTCGCCCTGTTCTTCAAGTTCCTGGTGTTGAGCATCGTAGCGCTTGTAGTGCTGGGATCCAGGGATTATGCAGAGAAGTTCCAGCGTTCGCAGGGTGAATTCTACGGCATAATTCTTTTATCCGCGGTGGGTATGATGCTGGTGGCGGCCACCAAGGAGCTTGTATCCATCTACATCAGCCTTGAGCTGGCGACTTTGCCCATTGCGGCGCTGGCCGCTTTCATGAGGGACGAACGGTCCAGCGAGGCAGGTCTGAAGTTCCTTCTGCTGGGCGCAGTGAGCTCGGCGTTGCTGCTGTACGGCATGGTCCTGGTCTATGCGTTCACCGGCAGCACACATCTGGACGTTATAGCGGGCAGCGTCAGCAGCGGCAGCGTGCCTTTCGGGAGCAATGCCATGCTCGTGGGCATTACGCTGATCGTAGTCGGCTTCGGCTTCAAGATATCCATGGTGCCGTTCCAGATGTGGGTGCCGGACGTCTACGAGGGCTCTCCGACGCCGGTGGTCGCCTTCTTGTCAGTGGCCAGCAAGGCCGCGGGGTTCGCCGTTCTGCTGCGCGTCTTCTATGTAGCATTTGGCAGCGTAGACGTGGACTGGAGCACCCTTTTTGCCGTACTCGCCGTGCTTTCAATGACGGTTGGCAACCTGGTTGCAATTTTACAGAGCAACGTGAAACGGTTGCTGGGCTACAGCACCATAGCCCAAGCCGGATATATCCTGGTGGGAGTGGCCGCCGTGGCGGCAAGTACACCCGAAGGCGTAGGCGGGTTGGGTCCGAGCGGTGTGCTTTTCTATCTGGCGGCATACGCCGTCACCAACTTGGCCGCTTTCTTTGCCATAATGGCCATCGCCAACCGCACCGGCAGTGACCAAATAGACGACCTTGCCGGGATGGCAAGGCGTTCTCCCTTCTTAGCCGGCGTACTGGCTTTGTCAATGATATCGCTGATCGGCATTCCGCCCACGGCGGGCTTCATGGGCAAGCTGTACCTGTTCAACGCGGCTGTAAGCAGCGATTTGGTGTGGCTGGCGGTTGTCGGCGTGCTCAACAGCGTGGTATCGGCCTACTACTATCTCAGGGTTGTAAAGACCATGTTCCTGGCCCCTGCTGAGTCGGAAGAGCGCATTAGCTACTCGTCTCCGGTGTTGGTAGCCGTGGCCGTCTCCGCGATAGGAATTCTCCTCATTGGCGTATTGCCCGGGCCGCTGTTTGAAATCACGGAGAGCGCGGTCCGCACCATTCTGCCTGCCGGGTAGACTTCTAGCTACCTCTTCGTTATCTTGAAAAGGCTATGATTTCCCGAGACACGGTTGGTATTGTCTACAACTCCCAGATTGCGGAGGCCAAGGAGCTTGCCCGAACAATAGCGGCCCATCTTGGCCTGGGAAGCAACGCCCTGGTGGCTGCCGTCGAGGAGTTGGAAGCGGTCAGGGAAAGCGACTGGCATGCCGGAGTCAATCTGCTGATCACGGTGGGAGGCGACGGCACAATCCTGAGAACGGCGCATATAGCAGCTCCCAAGCAGGTAGCCATTCTGGGCATAAACATGGGGCGGTTTGGTTTCTTGACCGAACTCCGTGTTGATGAAGCGTTGCAGAAGCTGGACAGGTACCTTGACGGCAGCGGCTGGATAGAAGAGCGCGCCATGATGCAAGCTATTGTGCGCAGTTCTGATGCCGGAGCCGATACCCGGACGTACCAGGCACTGAACGAGGTGGTGATGGGCAGGGGAGAGGTGGCGCGCTTGTCCATGATTGGCATTACCGTGGATGACGAACCGTTGACCACCTACCGCGCGGATGCGGTGATTGTGGCTACGGCGACGGGAAGCACGGGATATGCATTGTCGGCTGGCGGGCCGATACTCCATCCCCAGTCCAGGGACATCCTGATGACGCCCGTTGCGCCTCACCTTGACATGTCGTGGACGCTGGTCTTACCGCAGACCAGCCGGATCAAAATGAGCTTCCTGTCGCAAAGCACCGGTGTACTGGCAATCGATGGATTCATAGATGTCGAAGTCCAGTATGGGGACAGCGTAGAGGTCAGCATGGGCGCGCCGGCGGCGCGTTTCCTCAGGGGTAATCCACCCGCCTATTACTACGCGGACCTGGTGCGGAAGCTGGGACTCGATCCCTGGGAAGTGCTCCCCGGCACTCATTAGGAGAGGCATGGCCGATAATCCGGAACCCACCGTGAACAGCAGACGCATATTTGATGGGAAGATATTGTCCCTTCGAGTGGACACGGTTGCCCTGTCCAACGGAATACAGGCTACCAGAGAAGTCATCGAACACGGGCCGGCGGTTGCCATTGTGCCCGTGGACGACAAAGGGAACGTTCACCTGGTCAGGCAGTACCGCAAAGCCGTTGGTGAGTCTTTGCTGGAAGTGCCCGCGGGCAGAATGGACCCGGGCGAAGACCCGGCCGAAGCAGCCCATAGAGAGCTTGGCGAAGAGACGGGGTTGAGAGCCGGGAAGCTTGACTTTCTAGGGACCTACTTCACTACTCCCGGATTCACCGACGAAGAGATGCATACGTTCCTGGCCACGGACTTGAGAGAAGGGGAGGCTCACCCCGATGAGGATGAAGAGGTGGAAAGAGTCACCATTCCGCTGGAACAAGCGGTGGAAATGGCGACGAATGGTGAACTGCACGACGGCAAGAGCATTGCCGCATTGCTGGTAGCCTGGCAGCGCCTCGGGATGGGGTAGGGCGCCCTACGACTGCAGCTCTTTGGCGGCCTCTTCTATTGCTTCTATGGTCTTCTGGATGTCGTCGTCCGTGTGGGCCAGGGCCATATAGAACTTCTGCCCTGCCTTGAGGACACCTCGCTCCAGAAGAAGACTGTTGAACCGCTTTAGCATGGCCCCGTCGGCGTTCAACGTTGAACGGTAGGTGGTGATCTCCTGGTTGGTGAAGTACGCGTCGAAGACGGTGTCGTCGCCAACCACGCTGACTGGGATCTCGGCTTGGTCCATGATCTCTTGAAGCGCCGCTTTGAGCGCGTGGCCGCTGCTGTGCAGACGCTGGTATGTGCCGGGTTTACGCATTTCGGCCAGTGTGGCCAAACCTGCGGTAGCGGCGATGGGGTTGCCGTTCAAGGTGCCGATCTGTGGAATGAAACCGTCCTCCTCGGCCAATGAGGCGTCGTAGGCTTGCATGATTTCACTCCGCCCCGCCACTGCTCCCAGGGGATAACCTCCGCCAACTATTTTCCCAAAGGCTGCCAGGTCCGGGGTCACGTTGTAGAACTCCTGGGCGCCCCCGTAAGCCATGCGGAAGCCGGTGACCACCTCATCGAATATCAGAGGAATCTCGTACTCACTGGTGATATCCCTGAGTCCTTGCAGGAAGCCGTCTATGGGAGTGAGGATGCGCTGCATCGGCTCTACAATCACTCCGGCCAGTTCGTCATGGTTCTCGGCTATGATCTTAGAGGTGGTTTCCAGGTCGTTGTAGGGAGCTATGAGTATGGTCTCCGAAACGGCTCTTGGTATGCCGGCGGAGCCCGTTTCAGGTTGCGGGAACTCAAGGAGCCTCGTTGGAGTCACGCTTTGCAAGGCGTAATCGCTGGTGCCGTGGAAACCGCCCTCGAACTTGAGTATCTTGTCGCGCTTGCGATAGGCGCGGACGGCGCGCATGCACTGGAAGGTCGCATCCGTGCCGCTGGTGGTGAATCGCACCAGGTCGGCGCAGGGCACCGCGCTTGATATCTCCTCGGCCAGCTGAATTGCCGGAGCATTGGGTATGAAGTAAGTGCTGCCCCGTTCCAGGTAGTCGCGGACGGCCTGCACCACGGATGGATGACCGTGTCCCAGCACCATTGGGCCGGAGCCCAGCAGGTAGTCGATGTACTCGTTGCCGCTGAAGTCGTAGAGCTTGGAGCCTCTTCCTTCCTTCACAATGAAGCCGGTTTCAAAGTCGCCGGAGCCGTTGCCCATTTCACCGGCAGGCATGTTGCGCCGGGCCATCTCCAGGAGGCTCTTTTCCTCTTCGCTCTGCGGTTTTCTTGACATTTTGGCCTCTAGCTAGTGGAGCTGTGCATGACGCCGACCAGCTCTTCCACGGCATCCACCGACTTCTGCAGCATGGCTTGCTCCTCCGAGGAGAGCTTGATCTCTACAACCTCTTCCAAGCCGGACGCGCCCAGCTTGACCGGTACGCCCGCAAAGTAGCCGTTGACCCCGTACTCGCCCTGCAGATAGGCGGCACAGGGAAGGATGCGATGCTGGTCCAGGACAATGGAGTCGACCATTTCCGCCACTCCGGCGGACGGCGCGTAGTAGGCGCTGCCCGTCTTGAGCAGGGCGACGATCTCTCCACCGCCGTCGCGGGTGCGCTGCACAATGGCGTCCAGCCTCTCCTTGGAGACGAGCTCGCTGATTGGTCTGCCGCCCACGGTGGTATAGCCGACGATGGGCACCATGGTGTCGCCGTGGCCTCCCAGTACGTAGGCCTGTATGTCCCTGACGGAGACGTTCAGCTCTTGGGACAGAAACGTCCGGAAACGGGCGGTATCCAGGATGCCGGACTGGCCTATGACCCGCTCCCTGGGAAAGCCGCTTACCTCGAAGGAGTGCTGCGCCATGGCGTCCAGCGGATTGGTCACTACTATGATGATGGAGTCGGGGGAGTGTTTGGCGGCTTCCCGCGTCACCGCGCCCACGATGTTCATGTTGGTGAGCAGCAGGTCGTCGCGGCTCATGCCGGGTTTGCGGGCCACCCCTGAAGTGATGACGACGATGTCGGAGCCTGCGGTTTCGTCGTAGCTGTTGCTGCCAACAATATTGGCGTCGGAGCCGACGACGGGTCCCGACTCCAGTATGTCCAGGGCTTTGCCTTGCGGCATCCCCTCAACGATATCTACGAGCACAATATCGGCGTAGCCTCGCTCGAAGAGGCGCTGCGCCGTGGTCGCTCCAACCTGCCCGGCTCCAATTACGGTTATCTTCTTACGCATTCCGTCTACACTCCTTGTTTGGTTGCTATGGTTTAGCTGGCGTTTACGTAGCCTTGCCACTTGGCTTCAAGGCCCGGGTCCTCCACGGTGGCCATTATGTAATCGCCGTACTCCTGGGCGGTTGCTCCGCTGTCTCTGCCCGTGGTTATCACCTTTCTTTCGTACTGGCCGCACACTTCCAGGGCCATGTTGAGCCTTCTGCCCAAGTCTCCGTAGCCTATGTGTTCCAGCATCATGGCGCCGGCGCGGATGATTGAGCTGGGGTCCGCATATTGAGCGCGGCCCTCGCGCACCATGCGGGGGGCGCTTCCGTGAATGGCCTCGAACATGGCGTTCTTCCGGCCGATGTTGGCGCTGCCAGCAGTGCCCACGCCACCCTGGATTTCGGCGGCTTCGTCAGTGAGGATGTCGCCGTACAGGTTGGGTAGAGCGAACACTTGGAAGTTGGAACGACGGGCTTTGTCCAAGAGCTTGGCCGTCATGATGTCTATGTACCAGCCTTCCCAGTCGATGCCGGGGTAACGCTCCGCAACTCTGGCCGCTACTTCCAGGAATTTGCCGTCCGTGGTCTTGACCACGTTGGCCTTGGTTACCACGGTGACGTTGGTCTTGCCCGTCTTGGCGGCATGGGCAAAGGCGGCTTCTATTATGCGCTCCGAACCCTGCGTGGTTATGACGCGGAAGTCTATGGCCAGATCGTCGGTGATGTTGATGCCCTGGCTGCCCACGGCGTAGAGGTCCTCCGTGTTCTCCCGGAAGAAAGTCCAGTCTATGTCTTCTTGCGGGACGCGCACCGGCCTCACGTTGGCAAAGAGATCAAGCTCGCGGCGCATGGCAACGTTGGCGCTTTCCAGGTTGGGCCAGCCGTCTCCCTTTTCAGGAGTATGGGTGGGGCCCTTCAGTGTAACGTGGCACGTTTTGATCTCTGCCAGTACGTCGTCGGGGATTGACTGGAGCTTTTCGGCGCGGTTTTCAATGGTCAAGCCCTCAATCACTTTGAACTGCACCTTGCCGCTTTCTACTTCACTGCGCAGGAGATACTCCAGGACGCGCTGTGCCTCGGCAGTTATGGCGGGTCCGATGCCGTCGCCGCCTATGACGCCTATGATGATGGGTTTCACTTCGGAGAAGTCGGTGCTGGTGTCCTCCGTTTTGAGTCGTTCCACCCGGTCCAACTGCTGCTGGACTATGACTCCAAAGTGCTCCCTAGCCTTTTCAGAAACCTGATTATTGGTCAAACCTAACTCCTTTCGGGCAAACGAACACACTGCACAAATATAAGCGAGTTGTACTTGACGGCTTTCCGTCTATAGATCCAGGCGACAGGAGTCGCAAAGCAATAGCGCCTTTCCAGCGCGTTGAAAGTATTGAACCAACTGCTTTTTCAGCTAGCGCGGATTATATCAGGAAAATGAATTAGAGCAACGGAAGAGGCGAGGATTATATGCGACCCCAGCCAAGTCCCTGCCATAGCAGGCTCTGTGACAGGGACTCGGCAAGCCCAGCCTTCC
Organism: Dehalococcoidia bacterium; assembly: GCA_965116555.1. Taxonomy (GTDB): domain Bacteria; phylum Chloroflexota; class Dehalococcoidia; order Lucifugimonadales; family QGNO01; genus DAOUJH01. The sequence goes on from OZ220698.1 coordinate 376,089, forward strand.
AGGGATTGCTCTTCTGATTGATCAGAGAATGCTGTTGGCTTCCCGGCGCAACGTTGACAATGGCACTGATAGCCGCCCAAAAAGAAGAGATTTCGCTGATGTCCTCTGGCCGCTTGTCTTCAATCATGAGCTCATCTATAGAGGAATGCTGCCGTGTTTCTTTGGCGGCAGGCTATCCCGTTTGTTCTTCAGCATTTCCAGGGCTCTTATGATTTGGGGACGGGTCTCCACCGGATCGATGATGTCATCAACGTAACCACGCCCTGCGGCTATATAAGGATGGGCAAACTGCTTGCGGTACTCTTTGGCAAGCTTTGTCTTCGTTTTCTCAGGATTTTCAGCCTCGGCAATCTGTGCGCGGTTTATTATGCTTACCGCGCCTTCCGGCCCCATGACGGCTATCTCCGCCGTGGGCCATGCCAGATTGATGTCGGCGCGCAGGTGCTTGCTGCCCATGACTATGTATGCGCCGCCGTATGCCTTACGAGTGATTACCGTCACTTTGGGTACGGTAGCCTCCGCATACGAGTAGATGAGCTTTGCGCCATGGCGAATGATGCCCCTGTGCTCCTGGTCCGTTCCTGGCAAGTATCCTGGCACGTCCACCAGGGTGACAATGGGAATGTTGAAAGCATCGCAGAAGCGCACGAAGCGCGATGCTTTGTCGGAGGCGTCTATATCCAGTACGCCCGCCAGGTAAGCCGGCTGCTGCGCCACTATGCCAACGGGATTGCCGGCCATACGTGCGAAACCTACGATTATATTGGGCGCGAAGAGCCGCTGGACTTCCATGAAATCGCCGTCATCCACGATTCTGAAGATGACCTCTTGCATGTCGTAGGCCTTTATCGGGTCGTCGGGGACCATATCGCCCAGCGCATCATCCGTACGGGTCGCATCATCAAAGGAGATGACTGAAGGCGGGTCCTCCATGTTGTTTTGAGGGAGGAAGCTGAGGAGGCGCCGCACCTCGTCCAGTGTCTCTTCCTCTGAGGGCAACGTGAAGTGCGCCATGCCGCTGAGGCGTGCGTGCGTGTCGGCTCCTCCAAGAGACTCGTGGTCGACCACCTCGCCGGTGGCGGCCTTGATGACATCCGGGCCGGTGATGTACATCTGCCCGTTGCCGTCCGCCATGAAAACAAAGTCCGTAATGGCGGGAGAGTAGACGGCCCCGCCGGCACAGGGTCCCAGGATGACCGATATCTGGGGCACTACGCCGGATGCCAGGGTGTTCCTGAGAAAGATGTCGCCGTAGCCTGCCAGGCTTATTACGCCGTCCTGGATGCGGGCTCCTCCCGAGTCTATGAGACCCACTACGGGAGCGCCGTTCTTCATGGCCATATCCATGACTTTACAGATTTTTTCAGCCACAGCTTCCGATAATGAGCCGCCGTAGACGGTGAAGTCTTGGGAATACAGGTAAACAAGGCGGCCGTGCACCGTACCGTAGCCAGCGACAACGGCATCCCCGGGATGAAGGTCGCCGTCCTTTCCGGTGCCGGTGGACCACTGGGTCACGAACGGGTCCAGCTCTTTGAAAGAACCTTCGTCAAGGAATAGGTCAACCCGCTCGCGAGCCGTCAGCTTGCCCTTGGCGTGTTGCTGCTCGATGCGCTTTTTGCCGCCGCCTTCGCGGCCTCGTTCTCGAAGCTTTCGTAGTTCCGACAAGCGTTCGTTGGTCTTTTTTTCGATAGCCATTGGATTAGAGTCTAACCGCTGCTTCAGGCTCCTGAAAAAAGCTTGCGAGATGCTAACACATTACTTTGCAGGACGCAACATTGGCAATTCGCAGTTCACCTGCACTTTGCCGGGTTTGTCACCGGCGGCGTCTTTGGTTGAATCCTCATCTGATAAGATAGCTTTGCTAGTTGAAAAAGCTAAGTTGTAGCTGTCATGCAGTCATGGTTACTGGAGAAGCAATATGACCTTCAATATAGAAGAAATGAGCGTTCTTGACAGACGCCGGATTGAAGCGGGCGTCCTTGGCCCCGTGTTCAAGGCGTTCGCCAGGGAGATTGGCGAAGAGAAGGCCAGAGAGATCATAGGCCGCACCATCGTGGAGATCGCTAAGGAGCAGGGCCAAGCTTTGGCTGAACGCGTGGGCGGTAACGACCTGAAGACATTTGCCAAAGCCAAGGAACCGTGGACAAGAAACGCTGCCATAGAGACGGAGACGATCAAGGCAGATGAAGAAAATTATTCATTCAACGTAGTACGTTGCCGGTATGCTGAAATGTACAAAGAGCTGGGTATTCCAGAGCTGGGATTTTTGCTTTCTTGCGGACGTGACTTCGCCATGTCACAGGGGTTCAATTCTGAAATCAAGCTGACTAGGACCCAGACGATAATGCAGGGCGCTTCACATTGTGATTTCCGCTATGCTATGAGCGATGCGCCACAGACCGCAAAATCCAACGGCGCTTGATTACTCTCCGTACTTGAGCAGCCAGTATTCCAGGCTGTCGGTCATTGCAGTCCAGCTTGCTTCGATTATGTTGGGCGAGGCGCCTACGGTCTGCCAGGTGTGCGTGCCGTCGGTGGACTCCACCAGCACCCTGACTACGGCGCCTGTCCCGCCGCTCTGGTCTACCACGCGGACCTTGTAGTCGACCAGGCGGATGGCGCTCAGCTCCGGGTAGTCTATGAGCAGGGCTTTGCGTAAAGCGCCGTCCAGGGCGTTCACGGGGCCGTTTCCAATGTCAGCGGTATGCCGGACTTCCGTGCCTACCCTGATCTTAACCGTGGCTTCTGAAAGCGGTTCTTCGCTGCCGGTTATCTCCGGGGCAAGCCGCTGGTCTATGATTACCCGGTAGTCTATGGGGTGGAATGGTCGGCTGTACCCGTCTACGGTGCGCCGCACAAGCAGCTCAAAGGAAGCCTCCGCACCTTCGTACTGATATCCCAGGCTTTCCTGCTCCTTGATCTCTTCCACTAGTTGGGCCGCTTTCCCCCGGGATACGTCCACGTCTATGCCGAGCTCTTTGATCTTGTAGGCCACGTTGCCGCGTCCGGCCAGCTCTGAAACCAGCATTCGCGTGCTGTTGCCCACCAGCTCAGGCCGGATGTGCTGATAGCTGTCCTCCAGCTTGGCCACCGCGGAGCCGTGCAGGCCGCCTTTGTGGCTGAAAGCGCTATGCCCCACAAATGGCTGGTTGCCCACTGGCGGCATGTTTACTATCTCGCTTATGTACCTGTGTACCTCCGTTAGCGATTCCATCTGTTTGTCGCTGATGGCCGGGATGCCAAGTTTCAGCTTAAGGTTGGCTGCAACCGAGAGGATATTGGCGTTGCCGCAACGCTCTCCGTATCCGTTGATGCATCCCTGTACCTGTCTGACGCCTGCCGCCACTGCCGCCAGGCTGTTGGCCACCGCCACCTCGCAGTCGTTGTGGGCGTGGATGCCCAGCGGCACGTCGATCTGCTCCTTCACCCTGGATACGATTTCTTGCACCTCGTGAGGCAGCGTCCCTCCGTTGGTGTCGCAGAGGATTATGGTCTCAGCGCCCGCGGAAGCAGCAGCACGGATGCACTGTAATGCGTACTCCGGGTCCGCCTTGTATCCATCGAAGAAGTGCTCAGCGTCCAGGAACACTCTCCGTCCCTGTTCTTTGAGAAAGGCAACGGAGTCCGAGATCATGGCCAGGTTCTCTTCCAGACTTGTTTCCAGGATTCGAGTGACCTGCATGTCCCAGCTTTTGGCTACCAGGGTGATTACCGGGGTCTCCGCCTCTATGAGCGTTCTCAGATTGGCGTCCTGGTCGGCGGAGACGCCTGCTCGCCGTGTGCTTCCAAAAGCGACTATCGTGGAGTTCGATAGGTTGAGGAACTTGGCCCTGCGAAAATACTCCGCGTCTTTTGGATTGGAACCGGGCCAGCCGCCCTCTATGTAAGCCACGCCAAGCTCGTCCAGCTTGCGCGTAATCTTGATCTTATCCGCTACGGAGAGGGAGATCCCCTCCATCTGAGCGCCGTCTCGTAAGGTCGTATCGTAAAGTTCAACTTTGTCCATCATGTCCTGCTCACTGCTCTACAAAAAAACAGCCCGTCTCACAAGAGACGAGCCTTTCACCCGTGGTACCACTCTTTTTCCCCAAAACCGGGGCACTCTATTGAGGTGCAGTCACACCCCTGTCCGTCATAACGGGAGACAACCCCGTCCCGGTCTACTTTCCTGTCTATATTGGACAGGATTTCGGCGGGAGGCTCAGGAGGGATTTTCGGCCAGGCTCCTAGCGTCCGCTTCCACCGTACCGGACTCGCTATGCCGGACAACTGGCTTACTCGTCTCCGTCTTAGCCGCTGCAATTGAGCGTAGCACAGCTAGAACTTATGGTCAAGGTTGGCGGTTTGGGTTCTCCGTTTTACGTAGCCTGACAGTAGGAAAGCCGCGAGCCCCGTGAGGGCGATAGCCGAGAGTTTGGCCAGAGCCAGGGGGATGTTAAGGTGAGCGATCTAAGCGCGGAATCACTGCTCGGAGCCATAGTACCTGCGATTGATGATGCCTTCAGCGATGCCCGCCTCCTCAGGACTCAACGCAGCTAGGAATGCCTCCCTAAAGAAGCACAGCCCGGTGTCAATGTCAGCGCACTCCACTAGAGCTTGAGAATACTTCGCCGCGTTTTCCTCCTGACTGGCCAGTATGAGGCTTCTGAAGCCTCGACGGAACGCTGCGTCTCCAAGGTTGTCGTACAGATCCAGGTACATCGCTACCCCAAGGGTGTAGTGGCAGGCCGATTGGTAGACCTCCTCGTAGGAGAGTTCCAATCGAACTAACTCGGCGATGCTGTTCGCCAGGCGGCATGAATCGCGGGGCCGGGGAAGGGGTGCGCCTGTGCGGGCTCTCTCAGAGATGCTGGTGAGGAACTCTGCGGCTCCTTCATACATCCAAATGTTGGGCCTATACAGCCAGATGGGTACCATGTCCCAGTTGTGGGCTGCCTCATGGGTAATAACATACGCACTCCTATGCCGAGAGGTAATGAGACCGCCGCCATAATGGGCTCCTCCCTTGTCTTCGGTGATATAGCCGATAAGTAAAAGCGTGTGAGTTGCGGGGTGCGGAAGGCCCACAAACTCTTCGTGCGTTCTCAAAACGTGATCCAGCAGGTCCAAGGGCTCCCACGCACCTTCACCGCGCTGGAACCTGGGGCCTGCTTCAAGTCCCTCAGTCTCTATAACGGACAGCCTCACCTCTCCGGCGAGGGGCAGCGAGATTGTCCGCCTCTCCACGGGCGGTTGCTCTGGGTCCAGCAGGACTGGCAGCAGCGCGGGGTTCCACTGCGCAAAAAACGCGGGGGCTACGAGGTCTGTCCATTCGTCAGTTATGCCGTCGCGCAGTTCCGGGTGCGACAGCAATAGCTGCAGGGCAGCGTCGTCATCAAGCTGGGAAAGGTCCCGCAGGCTTATGACTGCCCAGGCGTCCAACCCACCTACTTCCTGCAGGAAAGGCATATCAAGGATGCGAAGTGCCAAGGCTTCGTCCCCCTTGCCCCCAGGTGAGTGGGCCATTTGGGTGATGGTCTCGACCACTCTCGGCTCATCCTGCGTGAGACCGTCTTGAACCCAGCTCTTCGCAAGCAGTGCGCGGAAGACGGCGCCTGATTCCGTGGCCGCGAATACCATGATGTGCACGCCGACCTGGTCTGAAGGATCAATGCCGTCCTGAATCCACGCAAGCTCTTTAAGGGCAGCCGCCGCCTCCGGGTCCCGAATTTCGAGGGAAGCCAGCGCCACGGTACCAAACTTGCCGTCCTTGATGCCACCTTCAAGCCTGGGACTGGATAGTAGTTGTGAAAGACCTCGGTCAAAGGCAAGGCGCACCAAGAAGTCGATAATTCGCTCCTCATCACCCTCCATGGTCTCCAGGAAAGGCATCTTCAGTATGCGCGCCGTCGCTTCGTCCTCGAAGATCCCCATGACACGAAATGACATGGCGACTTCTCGTTCGATAGACTGTATCCCATCTGCTATCCAGGGCAACTCCAAGTATGCCCAGAACGACTTGTTGGCTCTTTGGGCTAGTTCCACAAAGTTAATGACGTGGAGGGTCTCGTCCTTTACCCAGTCTATGTTGTGGGTTCTATCGGGCCGGTCGTGATCGATGTAAGTGATTCCGTCCGCTATCCACGGCAGTTCTCGTATCGCCGCCGCCGCTGCCGAGTCTTCCCGTTCGAGAATCAACAGAAGCGCCGTGGCGGTAAGCGGGTCGGTGATTCCATTCTGAAGTTCGGGGAGAGAGAGTAATTCCTCCAGAGCGCCCCGTCTGGTCTGAGCTATGCGGGCCAGTCCTTCCAGGATCATGGAGTCACTTCTCTCGTAGTCATAACCGCCCCCAACGTCGTCCATGAAGGGCATCTGCAAAACGCGCAAGGCCGCCGATTCATCGCAACCGGCGATGGACGTGAATGCCTCGACCAGCACGGGGTGCGCCCCTTCGCTGTCAAATCGCACCATCCAGACGTGGAACGCCGCCGAGGACGTCTGCGCAAGGGCTTGTAGTGATCTATTTGCCCTGAAGCTCTGGGGTGCCAGGGAGGCAATCTGTTGCGCCTGCTTGTCGGTAATTTCCTGTCGGGCAGGTACGCAAACGGGTTCTGGTGTGGGCGTTGGAGTGGGCGTGTCGGTGGGTGTTAGAGGAGGTGTAGCGGTTGGGTGCTGCGTAGGCGTGGCCGTTGCGGTGGGCGTGTCGGTGGGTGTTGGAGGGGGTGTAGCAGTTGGGCGCTGCGTAGGCATGGCCGTTGCAGTGAACGTTGGAGTAGGCGTTGGGATTGGCGTGGGCGCGAATGTAGGTGTGTGAGCGTGGCCGTAGGCGTAAGTGTCGGTAAGCGAGTTACGGGAGCTGATGTGTCGGTAGGTGGAGGGGTCTCGTCAACACAGGAAATCAATAAGATGGCGACCACGCCCGCAAGCACATACACCAAGAACACATTGCGACTATAAAGCCAGCGCATCATACTGATCCCTGATTGATTGACAATACCGGAAGAGGGGTTAATTCTGCAGACATCTTTACTATCCGTATCTTTATAGGGAAGTGCGAAATAAAGACGTGTTGGCTGGGTCGTCGGGGTTGGACGATGTAATGCTCTACACGTGCCATAAAAAGCCTCCCTTCTCCCTACTTGGGGAGCATAGGGGTCGTCGCGAGAGCCACCGAGGCGCACATCGTATCACATCCAGCCGCCCGCCGCTTTGCAATATCTTGCAACTTCGTTATGCTAAAACCCAACGATAACTCGAATGCCCTTAGCGCAGTACAATCCCCGAGCGTAAAGGTGGGTTTGCGGGTGCCCAACGTCGCAGGAAAAGGTATGTCTCCATAGCAGAGCGCGTCCTAATTGTGCACTTCCCTTTATCTCTACTCTCTTCATAGCTTTATACACAATCTGCTGCCTTGCAAGCCAATACCATCGCCCCTCAGGTACTCGGTTTGATATAGTTTAGAAGCCACAAATTGTCATCAGATCTCAATGGAGGGTCGCAGTTCTCATGAGGGTTTCAACTTTTCCTCTGCCACGGAGTCCGGCGTGTGGAATTACCTGGATAGAGCAAGGAACTCCTCCCGTAGATCCGGCGGCGTGTTTCTCAGGAAGGCCTGATATAACTCCTCTTCGGTGACCGTCTTCGCATCACCTGTCTCGCCGAACAGGAGGTAGATTTCTCGCAAAGCTGCTGACATTCCCTCCTCGCCCAGGTGACGGAGCACACCGACGAAGGCGAGTTCTATCTTGCTCAAACCGTCAATGAACCAGGGTTGCTCATTCAGCCGGTCCCAAAAGCCATCCTTCTCGTCCATGGCTCGGTAGATGGCGCTGATACCGTCGAGTACCAAGCCTGCCACATCTCCACTCTCACTAATCGCGTATTCACCCCAGAGTGACAACAGTTCAGGATATCTGAGAGCGAGGTTTCCCAAAGTATTGAGTGCACTAGATTCTGCCCTGCTGATGTCGTCAGCAAACCAGGAGGAACTCAGGATTCGCTTAGCCAGATCGAGATCCGCAGATGAGACGCGGGTCACTCCCTTGAGCGCACTATCTTCCCAATGTTCAATGCCATCTCTGAACCAGGGAAGGTCCACTATTGGCCCCGGTAGTTGGGGGTCGATGTGTGCGAGTTCGGACAGAGACCGAACGGCCTGACTTTCCCAAACCGTTGGTTCATCGATAAACCAACTCAGCGATGCCGTCATTCTTGCTGTGTTGAGATCGGCGTTTGCAAGATGAGCCAGATGGCGCAGGACAAATGATTGCTCAAAGACCACTCCGTCCGCTAGCCAGGGGAGACTCGCAACCGCATCACCAAGGTCGGCATCTAGGAGCCACAGGGCCATAAGTCTCTGCCTCGCCTCACGGTGATAGGGGTCACGGGGAATCACTATCCAGGGAACGAACTGGGACAGGCGATCAATGGCCGTGCGTTGGTCTGGGTTCGGTGTTGGCGTAGGTGTGAGAGGCGTATACGGGACGAATGCCGAAGGGGGAATAGGAGTGGACGTTCCCATAGGGGTGGTCATAGGCGTAGCGGGAGGAACCCTAGGTATAGCAAGTACCACCGGAGGAGTGGGTGTAGGCGTTGGCGGCCCAGGCGCCAGTGTTGGAGGAGGTAGGGGCACAGTCGTAGGCAGCGGTGTGGGGGTCGCAGTAGGAATGGGTACCAGGGTGGGCGTCGGGGTTGGAGTGGACGTCGGGTTGGGCGCAGGTGTCGGCTGCGTCTCAAATACAGTCAAGAATACGAACGCCAGTATCCCCGCCAGCAGCAGAAGCTGAGCCAGTATCCCCACCAGCCACAGAAACTCCAGTCGTCTAACGCTCCGCCAGTGCCTCATATGACCCCTGATTGACAAGACCGAGGAGGGTTAATCCTACAGATGCTTTTATCATCCGTATTCTCTACTCACCTCATGGCTCATTCTACACAACCTGTACCGTTTGTTGTGAGGATAACGTTAGTTATGCATTGCGACCCAATATTATCGTCTCCCAATGCTCAGGTTTGGTATAGTTTAGAGGCCACAAATTCTTATCAGATCTCAATGGAGGGTCGCAGTTCTCATGAGGGTTCCAACTCTAGCGGACGTACTTCGGGCGCGACAGGTGGTGTCGCGTTACCTGCCTCGCACCCCGTTGCACTACTATCCCAGGCTAAGCGAGATGTTAGATGCTGAGGTCCACCTGAAGCATGAAAACCATCACGCCCTGGGCGCGTTCAAGGCCAGGGGAGGCATCAATACGATGCACAACCTTGGTGATGAAGACCGGCAACGAGGCGTGGTAACGGCGTCTACGGGAAACCACGCCCAGGCCATAGCGTATGCCGGGTCAGTGCTGGGAATCAAGGCCGTCATTGTCATGCCGGAAGGAAGCAATCCCAGCAAGGTGGCCGCGGTACAGGCATTGGGAGCCGACGTAGTCTTCTTCGGCAAGGTGTTTGATGAGGCCAAGGTGCATGCCGAGAACCTGGAGAAAGAGTACGGCTACAGGTATATACACTCGGCAAACGAACCGGACTTGATTGCGGGGGCGGGAACCTATGCCCTGGAGATCCTGGAAGACCTGCCGGATGTGGAGTACATATTCGTGCCCCTGGGAGGCGGAAGCGGCGCCTCCGGCACCTGCATTGCAGCCAAGACGTTGAATCCCAACGTCAAGGTGATAGCGGTGCAGTCGGAAGAGGCGCCGGGGGCCTACTTGTCCTGGAAGAATCGAAAGATTACGGGAGCGGGGAACAACACTTTCGCGGAAGGTCTGGCCACGGGTTCAGGATACGAGCTGACACAGCGAATCTTGTGGGACATGCTGGACGACTTTGTGCTGGTCAGCGACGAGGAGATCAAGGAGTCCATTCTGCACTTGGTCGAGCGCGCGCATACCCTTGCCGAAGGGGCGGGCGCCGCCGCGCTGGCCGGAGCCATAAAGGTCAAGGAAGAGATACGCAGCAAACGGATTGTGCTGGTGGTCAGCGGCGGGAATCTGTCCCTGCCCCAGCTCAAGGAAGTGTCCGGCATTATCGGCTAGGCGCGCCGTAGCAAAAAGGATGAGGGCTTATTCCTCATCGGATAGCCCTCATCGGCAGGGACCGTAGTCCCCCAAGCCCCGGATTCGACGGGGCAAGCCCGCTGTGGCGCAAAGCCGGGGCATCTTCCAACCATGGTGACGACTCCTAGGAACCCTCTTCTATAATCATGTTGATAGTGTAGATAAGTCCCTTGTACTCGCGTTCCGTGATTTGCAGGGCTCTCACCACTTCCGCCTGGACGGATGGAGGCGCGTTCTGAAAAACCTTATGTAGAACGGCCGCACGGTAGTTGAAGTCCCGCTGCAGCTTGGCATTGAGGCGCCGCAGGTTCTCCAACGCGTGTGGGTCCAGCCTGAAGTTCACCGGCGGCTGCCTTATCTCACTGCCCTGGATGAAGATTGGCCTGAATTCGGTTGGAACGTGTGTGCCGTCGTCCAGATAGAAGACGCGTACGCCGGGAATGGCAAAGAGCCGCACCTGCTTCAAGCTGTAGTCCAGGTCCTGGGTCAATCTTGGAATGTGTTCCATATTTCCCCTGGTTCCCAGAACTTCCAGCTCAACCATACGCCGCTCGGCGAACTTGGCATACAGGTCAGCTCTGCTCTGATCACCGCGTGTGAAGAACACTTGCGTCTGTTCCATCGCACGCTTTACGGGATAGAGATGCTGGTCTGGCGTGCTGTTGTTGGAAACTGAAACCAGTCCGGTGCCCGTGAACGCCAGGAGTATCATTCCAGCGACGGCGCCAACCGCCCAGCGATTCCTGGCCAGCAGAGAATTGGACAGCTTCCCCAGGTAATCCAGCAGAGTGGACGAATAACGACTTGCCTCGCGGTCCTGGATGGCCTGTTGTAGCGCCATGCGAGCCCTCGCTTTGGCTTGGGGGCTGGGCCTAAATTCGAGTTGCTGCTTGGATTCCACGGCCAGCCTGAGGAGCGGCTCCAACTCCGCGGCATGCTCCGGATATTGCTGAAGGCAAAGCTCCAGGGAGCCGCCTTCCTGCAGGACCTGGTCTAGGCAGACGTCCAAGACTTGTTCAAAGTTGCCCCGTTCTATGTTCACGTTATCCTTCCACCTCAATGCAGGGGGCGGGCTGGGCATTGAGAATCTTTCTCAATGTCTTCATAGCGCTGGATTGAAGCTCTCTGACCGCGCCGTGACTCCTCTTCACCACGTTTGCCACTTCTTTGGAAGTAAGCTCTCCAAAGAAGCGCAAAGTTACTACTTCACGCTGGGCCGGAGTTAGGGACTCCATGGCTGCCATAATCTCTTCTCGCTGTATTGAGAGCAGGGCTTCGTTTTCCGGGCTGTCCACAGAGGCGATGTCCAGGGCTTCGTCCAGGGAGGTGGACTTGCGCCGCGAGTTCTTTCGCAGGTAGTCGACGACCAGGTTGTGGGCAATACGAAACAGCCAGGCCTGCATTGGCACATCGCGCCATTGAAAGGTGTCTATCCTTTCCAATGCTCTCACGAACACGTCTCCGGCCAGTTCTTCCGCGTGTCCGGTGTTGCCGATACGTACTGCAATGTAACGGGCGATGCGCTCATAATCCGATTCGAAGAGGTCTGCCAGGGCGGCTGCGCCCTGCTTCACCTGGTCTGCCTCTGACATCAGATCCTCTTCAGTCCTTGTTGTTGAGGAGGACGCACAACTGCTTCGTTCATGATAACGAACATAGCAGGGAAGTGTCAGGTATACAACTTCGGGGCTGGCCTAGGAGACCTTCAGCTCCGCCAGCCTGACGTCTATGTTCTCCGCCTCCAACGACAAACTCTCCCACTCCTGCCAAAGTAATCCCGCCTCCTCTTTGAGTGTTCGGTACCGTTCTCCTGCCGACGCGAGCTGGGCTGGGCCGTCGAAGTGGCTGGGTTGCGAGAACATGTCCTCCAATTCAGCTATGCGAGTCTCGTAGCCGGAGAGCGAAATGTTTATCTCCTCTATCCGCTTTTCCAATCTGCGAGCTTGCCTTGCAAGCGACCGGCGTTGCTCCTCCTCGGCGCTACGGAGACGGCCCGGACGTCTCCTGGTGGGGGTGTTACCTCCTGAAGCCACGGTCGCGCCGTTCGAGGCTGGGTCGGCTGTGTTGCCACGGACCTCGGCCTGTTTCCTATACAGGTACGCATCGTAGTCGCCGGGGAATACGGTGGGCCGTCCTGCGTTAATCTCAATGATTGTGTTGGCAACCTGCCGTATCAGAGTCCGATCATGGGTTATCAGACAAATCGTGCCGTGGTAGTCCTCGAGGGCGTCCGCAAGCACCTCCCTGGAAGCGATGTCCAGGTGGTTCGTCGGCTCGTCCAGGAGTAGGAGGTTGCTGGGTTGGAAGAGCAGCTTGGCCAGGGCCACCCGCGCCTTCTCTCCGCCGGATAGTACGGATATCGGCTTGCGGACGTCGTCTCCGCTGAACAAAAAGCCGCCCAGGGTGGTGCGAAGGTTCCGCTCCGGCTCACCCGGCGCCGTATATTGCAGCTCCTCGATGATGGAATTGGCGGGATTGAGGAGTTCAATGACGTGCTGTGCGTAGTAGGCCGACACCACGTTGTGGCCGGTCTTTCTCTCCCCCTGGTCGGGTGAAAGGACGCCCGCCAGCAGCTTCAGCATCGTGGTCTTGCCGGCGCCGTTCGGTCCAACTAGGGCAACGCGGTCGCCGCGTGACAGCGCCAGGTCCATGCCATCATAGACCGTGTTGTCCCCGTACGATTTGCTCACGTTGGTCAGGGAGATGACCTCGTAGCCGCTCCGGGGAGGCTCTGGAAACGCGTAGCGGATCTTCTTGGTCATCCTTGGCAGTTCGACAGTCTTCACCTTGCTGAGCTGTTTCAACCGGCTCTGCACTTGGCTGGCCTTGGTTGCCTTGGCCCGGAAACGCTCCACGAATCGCATCTGCCTCTTCATCTCGCGCTCCTGCCTGGCCGCGGCCGCCTGCTTGATCTTCAGGGAACGCTCCCGTGCAAGGAGGTACTCGTCGTAGTTGCCCCTCATCAGGACCACTTCGTCCTGTTCAATGGCAAGCACCTTGGTTGCGACCTGGTTGAGAAAGGCGCGGTCGTGAGACGTGATGATCACCCCTCCACGAAAGGAGGCCAGGTACTTCTCGAACCACAGGTTTGCATCAAGGTCAAGGTGATTGGTCGGCTCATCCAGGAGCAGGAGGTCTGGGTTCTTGAACAGCAGCCTTGCCAGCTCTGCCCGCATGACCCAGCCGCCGCTGAACTCGCCCATGGGCCGGAGAAAGTCCCCTTCCTTGAACCCAAGGCCGGAGAGGATAGCTTTGGCCTCGTGGTCCCTGTCGCCCCCGCCTGCGGCCTCAAGCGCCGTCTCAAGCCGGCCGAGGCGTTGCATCAGCTCGGACTGCTTCACCGGGTCAGGTTCCGTAGAAAGAGCTTGCTGCGTGGCGGTAACCCCGTCCATGAGCGCAACGACATCGGGGCTTGTGTCCAACACCTCCTGGAGGAGAGGTTTGCCCGTAAACAGGGCGGGTTCCTGTTTGAGATAGCCTAGAGAGACGTTGCGCTGTCTGGATGTGCTCCCTGAGTCCGGCGAGGTATCGCCCGCCAGAATGTCCAGAAGCGTGGTCTTACCGGAGCCGTTTGGACCTATGAGCGCAATGCGGTCCCCGGCGGCCACAGCCAGGTTGAGACCACTGAACAGAGTCTTGTCTGAATAGATTTTGCTGATGTTAGATGCAAATAGCATTTGCATCGCATTATATCTATTGGACGCAAGTGTGGAGGGTAAGGGCAAATCATGCCCAGACCTACGAATGGTTACAAAAGGTCATATAATATTGAGGACGAGGTCACGCCTAAGATACATATTTTTGTGGTAAACTCCCCAGGCGTTTATTGACACTATGTATCAACTACATCAGCTAGGGCCCTGTTGTATCCCGTTGTTCAGGACTGCGGTGTTCTCGAATGAGAACGCCCGCTTTCCCCATGCTGACGTGGTCCTGACCGCTGAGCGAACCCGCCCAATTACCCATAAGGAGTTGACCTACCAAAATGAGACAATGTCGCAATAAACCCACGAAGCGGACCTGGAAGATTCTCGCACTCTGCCTGTTGGCATCCGCCCTGGCGGCGGCTTTTGCATTTTCCGCGCCGGCCCAGGCCCAGAACGAGACCTACGTGGATCTGTCCATCGAAATCAGTGTAGAAAACAGTGCGTGGAATTTTGTCGCCAGGAACCAGGGGAGCGCCGCCGCGTATGGCGTTACGGTGGACATCGAAATCGCCGACCAGATTATTCATGCCGGCAGCGCTGGATTCGAACGAAAGAGCGGCACGACCTGCTCCGGCCTCATTCCCGGCACAACCTGCATCAGCGGGGTCTGGACTGTGGGCGCACTGGGAGCGGGCGAGGAAACCAGTTTTGCTATTGGCCCCAGATTGGCATCGGGGCTGACGTGTTGCTCAGGGAACTCCGATAGTCGGTCGGTCCCCGCCCGGGCGGTTATCAAGAACACGATCCCAGAGGAGGAGGAACGCTTCAAGGGCGACAATACCGCCGTTGGCTGGATTTATGTCAATCAGGGTGGGACCGACACCGAAGCCGCGGTGGGGCGGTACTGGCTTGAGGCCAGCGTGGACGATCTTCTTCCGGACGCCGGCGAAGCTGTGAAGTTCAAATTCACGATACTTTCGCCTACAACCCATCACAAGTTTATTCACGACGCAAAAGTGCGGCTGAAGCTGGACAATGGCATGGGAACACCCAACGCCACAACAACGACCGGCACGGCCACCTTCGGCGCGGCCGATGGTCTGGACCGGACCTGGGACTGGGATTTGACTTTATCACCCGGCACGACGTTTTCGGGCGCCGCCTTCGAACTGTCAACCACCCTAAACAACCCGCTGCCCGCCGGAGTAGCGCGCTCGGACCTGTGTCTCACCGCCGATCTGACGGCGCGCCCGGGCAACAATCTCGGCTCGGTGGATTTTGTCAGCTACACCAGCGCCGAAATCTGCCTCCGGGAGGACCCGGTCGTCCTGTTCCAGGAGGGGCAGGCCACCCTATTCAGCATTTACCCATGCGTGGGCGTCACGTCCTACCCTTGCTCGAGCGCTGACACCATCGAAATGCGCGTGATTGGAGACAGCGCCGCCAGGGCGGCCGGGGTAGCCCGCGATGAAGCCCTGCTGGATCCGGCCAGAGTCTTCGTCCATGTCAAGGACCCCGAAGGCCGCAGAGTAGACAGCCACAGCGGAAGTGTGAATTCGGGTACTGCGCCCTCTTGGCATACGTTGAGACCGGCGCACACCGACATTGGAGACACTGCTGTGGACGGCGTCGATGTGCGCTACACCCTCCTGGCATTCGCCAGCGGCCAGCAAGCCAACTACAGCCAACTGGACCGCACCGTGACAGTGGCCGGACTGGCCGGATCAGCGGCTCCGGGAGCGGTCAATATACGATACCCAACAGGCAGCCCGGACGCTGAATTTGCTGCCAACCCGAGTGCAACCGACACAAATTCCTGGCTCCCAGCCAATAATACAACAAAGTTCATTCGTTTCGTGGAGTTCGAGGAACTGGGCACCTACAAGCTCGATTACACCGCAACCCTTACCCATACCGACACGACCAACCACCCCAACCCTTACTCCGGCACGGGCAGCTACATCTTTCACGTAGGTCCCGTAGCGGAGTTGGACGTCAGCGACGGCGGCGCCGGCTTAGCGCCGTCCGGAACCCGTGCCTTCACCATCGTCGCCGTGAACAACGGCCCCGACGACGCCCCCGACGTCCGAGTTACCGGCCTGAACGACGGCGACTACGTCTCCCACAGCGCCACCGGGGGCAGCTTCAATTCTACGACCGGCGTCTGGACCATCGGTGAGCTAAAGAACAGCGAATTCTACCAGGACATTTACGGGCGCGATGGGGAGATACTGACCATCATCACCAGCGCCGCAGTGAATACCGAGATCACCGCCTCCATCAGCAACACCCAGGACTACACGGTGTGCATCGACAGCAGCGGCGACGATGTGGACGCCGCCACCGAAAGCGCCTGCAAGCCCGACGCAACCTCCACCAACACCTGGCACACGGCCAAATACTACGACTACATCGGCGACAACGACTCGGCGACCATCGAGGCGAGGCGCGGCACCGGCACGGCGATGCGGACCGCCCAGGCCACCGCCGGGGTCAGCCTGTCCTGGCCGCCCCGGTCCGGGTCGGCCTACTACGTCGTCGAGGTCTCGGAAGACGGCGGCGCATCCTGGACGCTGCTGAAGCGGTGGATCAGGGACACCAGCTACACCCACACCGGCATTCCGATAGGGGCCACGCGCCACTACCGGGTCTTCGCGGTGGGCCGGGACGGCAAGGCCTGCCCTTCGCCAGGGCCAGCGCCGTGGCCGGCAGCGGCGGCCGGGAGACCTCCCCGCCGGGCGCGCCTGAGCAGATGACGCTGAACGCCACGCCTGCCAGCCGCACGGAGATCCTGCTTAGCTGGGTGAGGCCTGCGGACTACGGCTCGCCCATCACCGGATACACCCTGCAGGCGGCCAACGGCAGGAACGGCCCCTGGCTCAACGTGGAACCCCAGCCGGACACTCACTATCTTGACTACACCTACGGAGGCCTGGAACCCAACACGCGCAGGTACTTCCGCATCCGGGCGACCAACCAGTTCGGCAGCGGCCTCTGGTCGGAGGTGGCGGAAGCCAGGACGCTGGCCGCGGGTGTGCCCGGCGCGCCCAGGTACCTGGGCGCAGGCCCCTTCGGCGACAATGCCGTCAGCGTGTACTGGAGCCAGCCTGCGGACGACAGTGGCTCGCCCGTCACCCAGTACGAGGTGCAGTGGTCGGCCGACGGCAGCACCGGGTGGAGGCGGGTAGGCAGCACCGGGAGCACCAGCCTGAACCATACCGGCCTGACCGCCGGCCAGGAGTACTGGTACCAGGTGCGGGCCCGCAACAGCGCGGGGTGGGGCCCCTGGTCCCAGCCGCCCGTATCGGCGGTGCCCACGGGCGTGCAGCCGCCGGACGCCCCCTACCCGCGTACCGAGCGCAACGGCTCGACCGCCATGGACATTATGTGGGACCCGCCCTACGAGGACGGGGGCGGGGACATCACCGGCTACCAGATCGAGTGGTCCGCCACCGGGGTGGAAGGCACCTTCAGAAGCCTGGCCAGTCCGGCGGCCACCGCCCGTCTCTACACTCACACCGGACTGACGCCGGGCGCCGAGTACCACTACCGGATGCGGGCCCGCAACAGCGCCGGGTGGGGCCCGTGGTCGGAGACCGTGTGGGACAGCACCGAGAGAAACGTGGTGCCGGACGCGCCCAGCCTCACGGTTACGGCCAACGGCTCGTCGGAGATCAACCTGTCGTGGAACAGGCCCGACGGCAACGGGGCTCCCGTCACCGAGTATGAGCTGGAGTATTACGACGATGAATACGAGGGCTGGTACTGGCTGACCCGCGGCGGGGTGCCGGAGGACACAACCCACCACACCGACGGCGGGCTGGAACCCGGCACGGAGAGGCAATACCGCATCCGGGCCTACAACGACAACGGCGCGGGCCAGTGGTCGGCGGTCCGCACGGCGCGCACCGACTCCAGCGAGCTGGCAGCACCAACCAACCTGTCCGCCGCCGCCGCCGATGATCCCCATTCTGAAAAGCGGATCGTCCTGACGTGGGGTGAATTGGAAGGCGCCAGCAGCTACCGGATCGAGCGGTCCCGGTACGAGGGCGGGCCGTGGGAACGGCTGGCCAACGGCCACCGGTCCACCACCTACACCGACAGCCGCGACCTTTACCCGGGCATGACGCGGTACTACCGGGTCGCCGGGACCGGGAGCGGCGGAACGGGCGTGTGGTCCGGCGCGGTATCCGGCACCACCGCTGTTCTGCCCGGCAACAAGGCGGCGCGGCCGCCGGATGCTCCCACGCTGCTGCGTTTCACCAGCGTGGGCCAGGACTCGGTGAGCATTGCCTGGGACCGGCCGGTCAGCGACGGCGGCGCGCCGATTACCGGCTACGAGTACGGGGAGTACTTTGGAGGAAACACCATCAAGACGACAGGCACGTCGGGCACCATCCGCGGCCTGGAAGAAGGGCTGTTCCACTCCTTCCGGGTGCGAGCGGTGAACGCTGTCGGCGAAGGCGAGTGGAGCGATGAAATCTACACGTCGGTGTGGCCGGACCGGAGCGAGCAGGTGCGGGTCAGCTCGACCAACATCACCGTCAATGAGGGCGGCACGGCCTCGTTCACGGTCAGCCTGAACCGGCAGCCGCCGCTGCCCGTGGCCATCAGCGTCTATCCCAGGGGCTCCGAAGCCGACGACCTCCTGTCGGATGCGTATCGGTACCTGGACAAGGTATTGATTCCCAGCGGCTGGAGCCATCCGGACGGGTATGACTGGAGCGACCGCACCCACAACTGGAGCCAGGGAGTGCCGGTGTCCATCGCCATTCCCGACGATGATGTGGACAATCCGGATCGGGTCATGGTAATAGACGTATCGGTCTGGCTCCTGGGCGCCAGGGAACTGGGCATCTTCGGCGACGAATGGAACAGCAAGTGGGGGATAAACCCGGACCGGCCGTGCTCAGGGGACCCAGACTCGACCTGCCCCACGGAGTGGGACAGGTCGCAGTGGCGGAGCTTCACCGGGCCGAGCGTCAAGATCACCGTGCGGGACAACGACTAGCGGCACAAAGGGGGCACGGAGGAGGATGGCAACAACACCGCGATCACGAAGAAGATGAGCGGTCCAGACGAGTGACGGGCTGACGGCCAGGGAAAGTACAAGATGAAGACTGAGGCCACAAGGGCCGAACCAGCCCCTGTCATCCTCCTCGATGGTGTCTCCATGATAAGAGAGGTGTGTTAGGATAACCGCGGTTACATTCTAGGCTGCGCCAGGAATACCGACCGGCGTAGCTTCGCCTATACTTTGATTTTAGGAGGATGGATCATGGCGGTTGAAATTGGACAGGAAGCCCCTGGATTTAGCTTGTATGATCAGGACCGCAACGAGCGGTGTCTGGCGGAATTCAGAGGGAAGAACGTGGTCTTGGCTTTCTTTCCGGGCGCGTTCACCGGGGTCTGCACCACAGAGATGTGTGCGTTGAGAGACCAAGCAGGCGAGTTCAATTCGTTGAACGCCCAGGTCCTGGGGATAAGCGTCGACCCTCCCTTTGCGCAAAAGGCCTGGGCCGACGCCAACAATCTGAACTTCCCTGTATTGAGCGATTTCAACCGTGAGGTGGTGAACCAATATGACGTAGCCTTGCCCAATCTGGCGGGATTGCAGGGTTACGTTGCGGCGAACCGGGCGGTGTTCATCGTGGACAAGGACGGGGTGGTGCGTTACAGATGGCTTGCGCCCTCTCCGGCCAACGAGCCCGACTATGAGGAAGTCCGGCGGGCCTTGGGCGAGTTGTCCGCTTAGCCGGGGCCGCCGTACAAGCATAGGATTGGGTCGCGCTGACGCACGGCCATACATTTGGACGCGGGCCCAAGGACAGTAGGCGCAGGGAGAGCTACTCGGTGGAGGGGTCGTGCTCTACGACGATTTCCACCGGCGCGTTGCGCGCTACGATCAGCTCCATCGGCTCCGTCGAGCTGTCGTTGACGGGCTGATGTACCGAATTCGGCGGCACATAGATGAAGTCGCCCGCTGCTATCGCCAAGCTGTTCTCCAGCCGCTTTCCGGTGAGGAACCGCCCCTTGCCCTTCAGCACGTAAATGGCGGACTCGCAGTTTACGTGGTAGTGAGGCGAGGAAGCGCAGCCGGGCGGAATGGTGGCGATCGCAAGATGAATGCCCTCGGCGCCCACCAGCGCCTGCGACACGCCAGCCAGCCGCGTCATCGCACCCGACGCAACCTCCACCTCAAGCTCGCCCGGCCTTATGACCGTGCACTTAGCGTCGAGATCATTATCCATAGAGCGAGATTGTACCACTACCCAGGTGTGGCAAGAATAGCCACAGGCTAAGCTCAGGCAGACTCAACTTTCCTCGCCATGAGTCCGGCGTCTTCGGCCTGCTTGATACGACCCCCTAAGGCGTATCTTAAACGTCAGGCTGGTCGTCGTAGTAGCGCGACGTGAAGAGCAGCCCGTCGTGGCGGATAGCCCACGTATGCGCGTACAAGGTCTCCGAAGACCTGGTGTTGGGGAAGACGAAGCTGACCCAGAGGCCTTCCTCCGTGGCCGCCGCCATCTCTTCGCCAACCTTCCGGACGCGGCCGAGGTCTTTCAAGTCGGTGCCTATTAGATGTGGAGCGAGGACAGCGACGCGCACAACGTCGTTCTCATCAGCCATGGTCAAGCTCCACTGGCCGTCAACGCTCTCCTGGCTGTTGTAATGGGCGATGGTGGCGTCCAATCCGTTGGCCTGGTAGTACTCTATGGCCTTCTGCACATACGCCTTGGTATGCCCCGCCGGGTCTTCCACCTGAACGTAGTAGCCGGAGGCGAAGAGCATTCCGTCATGGCGCACGGCGTAGCCCACCTTGGGAACTTCCTTCAGTGTCACCGGATGAGGCCAGAGGTACTCCACCCAGACTCCTTCGCCGCCGTCGGCGGCCTTGGCCAGCTCCTTGCCCAGTTCGTAACCGTCGGAACCGACCACGTCCTTGATGTCAGTCCCTATCAAGCGGGAGATCAGTGGATGGACATGGTAGATGTCGTTTTCGTCGGTGGCGAAGAGATACCACTCGCCCTCGAAGCTGGCGACGCTGTTGTAGTAGTTGAGCATGGATTCCAAGCCTTCGCTCTCATAGCGTTCTATGGCCTGGGTCACGTACTGGACAGTGTATTCTCTTGGGTTGGCGTCACGCCAGGCCGGGGGGCCCGTCTCGGGCTCACCGGCGTAGTAGCCGGAGGCAAAAATCAGCCCGTCGTGGCGGATGGCCCAAGTGACCTTTTGCTGTTCCTTTCGGGAAACCGGATGAGGCCACAGGTATTCCACCCACGCGCCTTCCTCCGTGGCTTGAGCTATCTCCTTACCCAGTTCCTGCCCGTCGGAGCCGACCACATCCTTGATGTCGGTGCCGATGAGGTGGGGGAAGATGGGATGGGCCAGGTAAATGTCATCCTGGCCGATGAGGAACAGGTAAAACTGTCCGTCCAGGCTGTCCTGGCCGTTGTAGTGGGTGATGACGGCGTCGAGACCGTCACTTTCGTATTTGGCTATGGCCTTGTCCACGTATTCCTTGACGGAATCCGCTACATCCTCCACCAAGGCCGAATGGCTGGAAGAGAACACAAGACCGCCGTGAAGTACGATGAACACTCGCCTTGGTTCTTCCTGTTTGGTCACCGGGTTTACGCCCTGAGTCGTAATCCATAAACCCTCCTCGGTGGCAGCTTCTACTAGCTGCGTGAGGCCGGCAAATGCCGAGCCCGGGCCAACGTATTGGCCTTCCAGAGCGGGAATGTTCCGGTATACCAGCAACCTGCTTTCGGCTTCGTCTAGTAGGATCAGCGTCCGCCCGTTTTCAGTGCCTGCCTCACTCTTGTAGAACTCAACGGTGGCGTCCCGGCCGTTCTCTCCGTAGTATTCTATGGCCGTCGTGACGAAGGCCAGTGTTAGGGCGTCGTCGTCCATCGGAGCGGGTTCCGGTGTAGGGGTGGCCGTGGGTTCCGGCATCGGCTCGGGAGTTGCGGTGGCGGTGGGCGTCGGTGTTGGAGAAGGGTCGTCGCCACAGGCAACTGCAAACAGTGCCATGGAAGCCGCGACCAGAATCAATAACAATGCACTCACACCGACTGGTACTCGTCGGCTCCTTAATCCATTCACCCGCGGTTTGCTCTCTCGCTTAGTTAGCAAAATTAACTCTCTCCTAGAAATGTATTATTGATATATCGTATCATGGCTGTCGACTGTTGGGTTGGCAATGTCGCAGTGTCTCAAAAGAGCGTTGCGATTCCATAGGTACTAGCTTAATGTTCCGAAAAGCCCAGGGGCGACCTGAACTCCTTTACGAACCGGATGAGAAGTGTCCGCCGCTACTGGCGATAACCTCGGCTTTACAGATATTCATACCCAACACCATTGGCCTTGTCATGCTGGCTGCACTGGTGGTGCGGGCATCCGGTGAGTCGGAAACCTATCTATCGTGGGTGACATTTACCGTGCTGGCAGTTACCGGAGCCAGTATGATCCTACAGTCCCTCAGGCTGCGGTATTTGGGTTCAGGCCGCCTCATTGTTGCAAACTTCAATGTTCCTTTTTTGGCGGTTTGCGCTTTGGCGCTTCATGTCGGCGGCCCCGGTTTGCTGGCCAGCTTGGTGTTGGTTTCCACCCTGGTCCAGTCCGTTTTGACCCTACGCCTTGCCTCGCTTCGCCGTATATTTACACAGACGGTGGGCGGAGTAGTGATTATGCTGGTGGCGATCTCTGCCATGCCTTTCATCATCAGCAGAGCGGTTATTCCGCCGGAAGGACAATCTGCGGTAGTTTTCTTGGCGCCGGGAATGGCAGCTCTGGCGGCTGGTATCCTTATATCCCTACAAGACACGCCGGTCTGGCGTATGTGGATTTTGCCAATCACCGTAGCCGTAGGTCTGATTGTGGCCGTGCCACTGGGCTTTTACGATACTGATATCATAATTGACACTCCATGGCTGCGCCTGCCCCATTTCGGCTGGCCAGGGCTGAACCTGAACTTTAGCGCGGATTTTTGGGCACTGCTTCCGGTTTTTGTGTTTGTGAATCTCACCGCTTTTATGAAAGCGGTGGGAGACCTTTCGGTAATTTACCGCGCTTCATACCGGAATCAATCGGCCATTGACTTCCGCACGGTGCAGGGTGGCTTGAACGTGTATGGGGTGGGCACTTTTCTTTCCGGCCTCTTGGGGACCTTACCCGTCGCTGCGCCGTGGGCAACCACCGTTGTTTACATTGGCTTTACCGGAGTCGCCGCCAAGAGCGTCGGGATATACCTGGGACTGTTGACCATAGCAATCGCCTCCTTTTCCAAGTTGCTTGCCATATTGGTCGCCATTCCCACCCCGGTGGTTAGCGCGGTGTACGTCATCATTTTCGGTATGCTTTTTGTAGAAGGTGCGAAAACGGTATTTGCGGGCCAGGTTGACCATAAGAAGGCTGCCATTGCCGGCGTTTCCATGGTATTGGGCATGTCCGCGGGGGCTATCAGCGGACTATTTGAAGGGATAACCATTCACCTGGTGAGCAATCCTATTGTCGTCGGCGGTATGGCGGCCATAGGCATGACCATATTCACTGAATTGTCAGGTTTTCGCGCTAAGAAGCTAAGGGTTGACTTGTCCGAATCCTCACTACACGCCTTTGACGATTTTCTCCTCCAGTTTGCCGACGGACATTCTTGGACGGAAGAAGGTAAAAACCGTCTGCGCCTGGTAGGGGAGGAGGTTATCTTGAGCCTGCTCAATGAAGAAAGCGATGGCCCTGCCGAGCAGAAGCGCAGGTTGGTCGCCACAATCCGTCCTGACAGCGGTTCGGCTGAGATTGAAATCGTGGTCGCTTCGGACGACGCCATCCAGGGGAATATCGAAAACCGCATAGCGTATCTGGGGGACGGCCACGCGCTGGAAGACGAACAGCAATTGTCCGTTCGCATCCTGCGCCACTACGCCTCATCGGTACACCACCGCAAATATTACGGCATAGACATCATCAGCTGCCGCGTGGATAAGTAGTGCTGCAAGGGCTGGCCGCTCCGCCGCGACATGGAGCAGACCAGCATGGAGACGCATAGCGTATGGCCAACATTTGGGTGATATTCGGCTTTGCCGTGTATTTCGGCATGCTGATTGCCATTGCGGTGGTGGGCGCTCGCCGGATGCGGAACATGGCGGACTACGCGCTCGGCGGGCGACGGCTGAGCAGTTTCACCGCAGCGCTGAGCACCGGGTCGTCAACTACCAGCGCGTGGACAATGCTGGCGCTGCCGGCGCTGGCCTTCACCGGAGGACTCGTCGAGTTGTGGGTGCCGGTCTGCGCAGCCATCGGTGTCTGGTTGAGCTGGACGCTTTTGGCCAAGCGGTTGCGGCGATTTACCATAGCGGCGGACAACGCGGTGACCATTCCGGAGTTCATGGAGCGCCGCTTTGGCGATGCTACGGGAACGCTGCGGTCGGTATCCGGACTGATCACCATACTGTTTGTTATTTTCTACGTGAGCTCCGGGCTTGTCGGCGGCTCAAAGCTGCTGGAGGAGATATTCGGACTCAACCTCACCGCAGGTGTAATCTTGACGCTCTTCACGGTTGCTACGTACACGTTGATCGGTGGATTCATGGCCGTCTCCAGGACGGACGTGTCGCAGGCATTGCTAATGCTGGTGAGCCTAGCGGTGCTGGTGGTCACTATGTTCATTGTGACGAATCAGCCGCTGTCGCACGTTGGCCCCGAGGCCGTTGGGTTCTTTAACCCCTTCACCCTCACGGACGGCTCGCCCGTGACGCTGAGCTTCGCGCTCTCGGCGTCGGGCTGGGTGATCGGAGGCCTGGGAGCGCACCGGATATTGCAGCGGTTTATGGCAATTGAACGCGAGGATAAGATCCCTCAGGGGCGCAGCATTGCCGTTGTGTGGCTGGTGACTGTGTACCTTCTGGCCTTTGTTGTTGGCGTCCTCGCGCGTCCTGCCCTGTTTGAAGCCGGCATGCTGGGAGAAGTCGCGGATTCGGAGCGTGTCTACTTTGTGGTCTCTGAGGCCTTCTTTCACCCCGTGGTGCTGGGGGCGTTGCTCACGGCAGTCATCGCGGCGGTAATGAGTACGGCGGACTCGCAGCTTCTCCTGGCATCGGCGATTGCGACGGAAGACGTGCCCCTGCTCAAGCGGGTGGCTATGGGGCTGGAGGCCAACGCCCGTGTCTGGATGGGACGAGGGATGTTGCTGGTCATAGGCGTTTTCTCGGCGATGCTCTCAATCTGGTTCCCGGACTCCATATTCGACCTGGTGAGCTTTGCCTGGGGTGGAATGGGGGCCGCGTTCGGTCCGGTGATGCTGCTTGGCTTGTACTGGCGCAGATTCAACGCCTGGGGTGCGGGAACTGCGGTTGTAATTGGGACTTTGGTGGCAACGTTGTGGCAGTTCCTCAGCGGCGGCCCGGGCGGCATGTGGGACATCCAGCCCGCAACGCCCGCCTTCGTCATCTCTATAGCCTCGTCCATAGGGGCCACGCTGCTGACGCGGCCTCCGTCGCGGCCCGTTGTGCAGCTGTTCGACAGGGTGAATGCGACCTAGAGTATCGGGGCGGGCTCATGCGCATTGCTTGGCTTGACAGCCATCTGGCGACGCCATACCATCCCTCCAGCACGAACATAAAACCACTGCCCGTTCAGGTGCCCCTTAGGGAGAATAGGGAAGGCGGTGAGAGTCCGCCACGGTAGCGCCACTGTAAGCGGGGTTTGGGGCCGTAGCCCACTGTCGGAGTCCGATTGGAAGGAATACGGCGAACTAATCCACCCGCGAGTCAGGAGACCTGCCTGAACGGAAGGTGACTGCTCTCCGCAGTAGAGAGGGTCCCTCAGTCGTCGGGCACAGTCCCCGAGCAGAGCGAAAACCAACACCTCCAGCGGAGAGCCGCCGGAGGTGTTTTTTGCTATGAAACTCCATGACGTGGTAGCGCGCATCAGCCCGGCAGATCTCCGGGCCAAGCGTACGGCTGAGCTTCAACAGGACCGCCTGACCAAACCGCCGGGTAGTCTGGGCCGGCTGGAAGACCTGTCTGTACAGCTTGCAGGGATTTTTCGGACCGAAAGCCCTGCGCCGACCGGTAAGACAATAGTTGTTGCCGCTGCCGACCACGGGGTGGTCTCACAAGGGGTCACCGGTTATCCCCAAGAGGTTACCGCGCAGATGCTGCGAAATATTCTCACGGGCGGCGCGGCGATCAGCGTCATGGCGCGGAATGCCGGCGTCAATCTGGTCGCTGTCGATGCCGGTGTGGCCACGCCTCTGTCCCGCCATCCCGACCTGAGAGTAGTCGGCGTTGGGAAGGGAACAGCCGACATCACCCAAGGCCCGGCCATGACTCGTGAGCAGGCCGAGACATGTATCAGCGCGGGAGTCCGCATCGCACTGGAGGCTGCCGAGAACGGAGCCGACATCATCGGCACCGGCGATATGGGGATCGGCAACTCCACAGTGTCCAGCGCCATAGTCGCAGCCCTGACACACAGGCCGCCAAGCGACACCACAGGTCGAGGAACAGGACGAAACGACCACGAGTTGGCGCACAAGATAGCCGTGGTTGAACGCGCCCTGGAGGTCAATCGCCCTGATCCTAGCGACGGGTTGGACGTGCTCACAAAGGTTGGCGGATTTGAGATCGGCGTGCTGGCAGGTGTGGTGCTTGGAGGCGCGCTTGCCCGTAGGGTTGTAGTGCTCGACGGCTTCATTTCCGGCGCAGCGGCTCTCATAGCACACAGTCTGTGCCCAAGCGTCGTAGACTATTTGGTTGCCGCCCACCTTTCGGCTGAACGGGGGCATCGAATAGTGCTGTCTCACATGGGTTTGCGGCCTCTCTTGGACCTGGGCATGAGGTTGGGTGAGGGCACAGGCGCAGTGCTGGCTATGGGGATCATCGAAGCCGCTGCGGCGTGTCTCACCGGTATGGCGACATTTACCGAGGCTGGTGTCTCCAACAGGGAATCAGGGGATACCGAAGGGTGGCAGTGTTGAGGAGCTTGCGGCTTGCCATAGGGTTCCTGACCATCCTTCCGGTTGCGCCGCGTGACGCGACGCGTATGGGTCCGGCGCGGGCCTACTTTCCCTTGGTAGGTTTGGCATTGGGGGCTTTGTTGGCGGCGCTTGATTTCGTGGCCAGGCAGGCCCTGCCATCGCTGGCAGTCGGCGCTATTCTGGTCGTGGCGTTGCTTGTGCTAACGCGGGCTATACACACCGAAGGGTTCATGGATGCCTGCGATGGGCTGTTCGGCGGGTACAGCCGTTCGGAGCGGCTTGAGATCCTCCGAGACAGCCGCGTGGGTGCGTTCGCCGTGGCTGGAGGCATCAGCCTGCTGCTCTTGAAGTGGACTCTCCTCACGGCCACCTCCGACGAGGCGCGCGCAGGCCTGGTGATCATGTTCCCATGCCTGTCGCGGCTTGGAATGCTGTCGACCATGCATGCCTTTGCCTACGTCAGAGAGGATGGAATCGGTACAGCCTTTCAGGTGGGATCCGGACGCTGGCAGGTTGTGTTCGGCCTTGCTACCGGCGCTGCGGCGGGAGGGCCGCTCCTTGGAGCCGCTGGGTTAGTGCTTATGGGTGCGGCCATCGGCGTATCCTTGGCCTTGGGCAAGTGGATTTCAGGGATGCTGGGGGGCATGACAGGCGATACCTTCGGCGCCGTGAACGAGGTGGCGGAAGTGATGGTGCTGCTGCTGGGTGTTGCCCTGATCAACTTGGTTCCCGAGTTGTACCAGGTGTCTTTGTGGTAAACGGGAGATAAGAGTTGGGCGCGTGGTACCTGGTGAGACACGGCGAGACCGGCTGGAACCGGAACGGGAGGATTCAGGGCCATACGGATGTGCCCCTCAATGAGCATGGCAGGCGGCAAATGACGATGCTGGCGAAGAGACTCGCCCGATGCAACTTCTCGGCTGTGTACACCAGCGACCTCTCCCGCGCGACAGAAAGCGCTGAGACGATAGTTGAAGGCCGCGAGTCCTCCATCCAGACCGACTCGGACCTGCGTGAGTTCTCCTACGGTGAGTGGGAAGGCCTCACCTTCAAAGAGGTCGAGGCCCTTTACCCAGAGGTCCTGGCCCAGCGTATGAGCTTGGGTCACAACTCATTTGCCGCTCCGGGTGGCGAGGACTCGGCCCAAATGCTTGACCGTATCCGGCGCTTCTATGCCAGCGTCCTGAAACGGCATGACGACGCCGAGGATATTCTGATTGTGGCCCACGGGGGATCGCTTCGGGCTCTTCTCGTATGTCTGCTCGGCTTGACCGACGACTACTTGTGGAGGTTTCAGGTTGACTGTGCAAGTATCTCCATTATCGTCAACCACCCCAACGGACGCGTTTTGGAACTATTGAACGACACCGGCCATCTAACCACAGTGGCCTGAGGGAGCGGAACATGAGCAAGCGACTAACCTTGATTATGGGAGGCGTTCGATCTGGAAAGAGCAGCCATGCTCAACGGCTGGCTACCAGTGGTGAGCGCGTCCTCTTCGTGGCCACTGCGGAGGCCGGTGACCAGGAGATGAAGGCCCGCATCGAGGCTCACCAACGGGCTCGCCCGCCGAGGTGGGATACTGTCGAAGAGCCTATCGACCTTGTCGGCGCACTGACGCCGTTGTTGCACCGTTACGACACGGTGTTGCTCGACTGCCTGACCATGTGGGTCAGCAATCTGCTGTTGAGTGGCTCGGAAACAGCTTCGGCGCGGGGCGGTATCCTCTCGGAAGCACGGAGGCTGCTCTGCCTCTACCGCGATGGCGACGCCTCCTGGATTGTCGTCAGCAACGAGGTGGGACTCGGCGTCGTGCCCTCAACCGAGCTTGGCCGCGTCTACTCAGACGAGCTGGGGCGTGTCAACCAACTCGTAGCAGCGGAGGCCGACGAAGTCTACTTTATGGCTGCCGGGCTGCCACTGCAGATCAAGGCCTCCAATGCGACAGGCCACCCCGGTGCCTCGACTGCGTGCTAGATGCGGCTCAGTCGCGCAATTGACACCCATGAGCAAGGGGTATAGATTGCGGAAAAGAGCCGGGTTACCGGCCAAAAGCGGCCGTATCCGTTTCAGTTGAATGGAGGCAGTCCGATGGCAAACGGATTGAGCGAATTCGTAAACGATTCCCAGGCAATGGTTGGTCAAAGTGCGCCGGACGTGCCCCAAGGGGTGAAGTCCGCGGTCTGGTCATCTATCCAGAACCTGTGCAGCGCTATTGGAGACATCAACCTTCTCTACAACGACGCTGCTAAGGGCGTGGGTACGGTGTACAACACCCTGATAGCGCCCCCTAGCTTCATCTTCTCCATACGCACTCCTGACTCAGGGGCCGCTTACGAGCGAAAAGCGTATGGACTGCGCAGGTTCAGCACCAAGGCATCGGCGCAATGGAACGATGTGATCCGCCTGGGCCAGCCGCTGGTTAGCGACCTGAAGGTCACCGCGGTGCGGGACGGCGGCAAGCTGAGCGGCAGAGACGCCGCCGAGGTGGACTCAGCCGCAACTTACAGTTCCGTCTATGGCGGCACCCTGGCCTCCGCCACCGGTACGGTATCCCTGGTGCCTTACGAGCCTGGCGAAGCGTTTATAGAAGACAGAGACATCCACGTCTACTCCGACGAGGAGATCAAGAAGCTGGAAGACGACCTTGACGCCATGCAGCCCCATAGAGGCCAGGTGCCCCTCTACTGGAGCGAAGTAAGCGAAGGAGACGCGCTCCCTTCCCTGGTCAAGGGCCCAGTCTCCTATAACGAGATCTCGTCATGGCGTCTGGCCGAAGCCAAGCCCAGCACCGCTCTCATCGGCGTCACGGCGCACGACTACGTGGTGGATAGGCCGGGCCGGATCACCACCAACCCCAGCACTCTGTGGCCTTACTTTGACGTAGAGCAGGCCTACGGAGACATCCTTGCCGTTAAGAGCCTGGGGTTCAAGCTGCCGGTGACCAGGGGGCTGATGCGCTTTGCCTTGGCAAGCCAGGTGCTGACCAACTGGATGGGCGACCTGGGATTTCTGAGGAGCATGTCACTTGACCTGCCCAACCACTTCTTCTACGAGGACACTCTGTGGCTTGACGGCCAGGTCACAAGGAAGTTCAAGGAAAACGTGGGTACGGAAGAGTACAACGCCGTCGAGGTCAAGATATCAGGCCGCAATCAATTGGGAGATACGCTGGTCGACGGTAGTGCAGTGGTCTACCTTCCGGAACGCGGCTTTCTTGTGGGGCTGCCCATTGGCAACCCTTGGTCATAAGCATGGCAATCGTGAAGCGGAAAGGGGAGAGAAACAATGACTACAACAGGTGAAACCTTTGAGGGCTTGGTAGATCAGTTCAGGCAGCTTTCAAGGGCCCAGATAGACCAAGAGGTGCTAGGTGAGGGTTATCCTCTGGACATGCTGCTGTACCCCGGCACGACCCAGCCTTACGACACGTCGGGGCCTCCTTACACCAGTCCGTTCTTCTTGACGGAAGAGGTGGTCAAGGCCTACGCCGCCAGCATCGGGGACAACAATCCACTCTACACCGACCCCGAGTACGCCAAGCAGGGTCCCTACGGATGCCTCATCGCGCCGGGAACGTCAATGCTGCTCGCCAGAAACGCCATGTGGCACGGCGCTCGACGGGTAGGGGGGTGGCCCATCGCCAACTTCCACTCCGGGACTGCCTGGGAATTCTTCGACGTGGTGCGCGTGGGGACAGGATTCAAGGCCTCGTCTACAGGGAAGGAGATAATCGAAAAGCCCGGAGCCCACGGCAACCTCTTCTTCTTCATCACGGACCTCTTTTACTGGGATATGCGTGGCGACCTCCTTGGGAAATGCTACGGCACTCTCATCATGGTGCCGCGTGAGGAGATGGGCACCGGCAGGGCAATGTCCGTGGAACGCTTGGGTGAGCGCATGTTGTACGAACGACAACCCGGCCAGTACAACGAAGAGAAGGTTGAAGAGATCATGGACATGGTGAAGAAGGGAAGGCCCAGGGGCAAAGAGATACGATACTGGGAAGACGTCAACGTGGGCGATAAATTGACGCCCTTTGTGCTCCCTCCCTGGACTGACCAGGACTACGGCGGTCCCGGCTTGATCCGCAACGGGACGCAGAGGGCCTACGGCTTTGATGCCGGATACAGGATGCGGAAGTACATCAGGCAAGAGGGTGGGGGAGGCGTCACGTACACGCATCCGGTATCGCGCTGGCCATGGAGCCCGGGCGCCGAACACGGCGACGCCCTCATGGCGGCGTACCGCGGCCAGTCTCTCCCCTTTGACTGG
Organism: Dehalococcoidia bacterium; assembly: GCA_965116555.1. Taxonomy (GTDB): domain Bacteria; phylum Chloroflexota; class Dehalococcoidia; order Lucifugimonadales; family QGNO01; genus DAOUJH01. The sequence goes on from OZ220698.1 coordinate 407,030, forward strand.
GGCGGCCAGAGGTCCCAGATACCGCAAGCCTTGATGAGCAACTGGATGGGTGATCACGGCTTCATTCGCCGCCTCCAGATGGCACTGCGCCGGCCCATGTACTACGGAGACCTTGGCGTTTACAGCGGTGAAGTGACAACCAAGTTCAAAGAAGTGCAGAAGGGTGAACCCGGCGAGGGCGCTGTCGACGGGGAGCGCACCTACTACGCGGTGGGCATCAAGTACGAGGGACGCAACCACGAAGACCAGGTCTTTGTCCAGGGCACGTCCACGGTTTACCTGCCCTCCAGGGAGGGCGGCATGGTGGAACTGCCCATTCCGCACGTGGCCAGACCGCCCGCGGTACCCTACGAGACCTTCTACCGCGACTGGTACTAGAACCGGCCTCGATTGCTTCTCCAACGGTAGGATTGGGAGCGGACGGTGAATCGTCCATCCATGTTGCGTGCCACACGGCTTTTCCCAGTTGGAGGATAGCTTACGCTCGGAGAAAAGGGGGAGGAACTAATGGTAACCCAGACTTTCGAAGAGGCCATTGCCGAGTATATCGAACGGTGCAAGGAGGCTCTTGGAAAAGAGCGGGATGAATATAGGCCTCCCGGCCCGGGGACTCCGTTTCCCTGGTCATCCCCGTATGAAGCGGCAATAAAATTCGATTCCCGGACAATCCGCAACTACACGCTGGCTCACGGCGATGACAACCCCCTGTTCATCGACCCGGAGTATGGCAAGAGGACGCGCTACGGCTCCCAAATAGTCCCTAACCCGGCCCTCATTCTGGTAAGAGGCGCCGGCGGCCAGGGACCAAACAGACCCCAGGGATACCCGGTAGGCGATTTCTTTTCCGGAGTCGCCTGGGACTACTACGACGTTGTCAGACTGGGTACCGCTCGCGTCAAGAACACCAAGACCACCACGGAGTTCTTTGAAAAGCAGGGCTCAAGAGGGCGCTTGCTCTTCCTCATCGCGGAGAACCGTTATTGGGATGCCCACGCAGATTTGATAGCAATGTGCTACGGCACGCTTATTCTAGTCCCAATCGAAGCTATGGGCGGCGGTCGCGCCATGCCGGTGGAGCGCTTGGGAGAGCAGTTGATGTATGAACGTCAGGCATCCCAGTACAACCGTGAGCAGGTAGACGAATGGCTCGCGGCGATGAACCGGCCTCAGCGGCGCGGCGCGAATACGCTCTACTGGGAAGACGTCCAGGTGGGAGACAAACTGGGGCCTCTGGTCCATCCGCCGTTCACTCTCCTGGACCAGATCTCAGGCGGCGTGGCCTCCTCCGCCACGCAAGGACCCAGGCAGTACGAGGAGGGTGAGGACCTGACCTATGAGGGCCTCCAATTTGAGGGCGTATACCATCAGAACCGGAAGAGACCCGGAGGAGCGGGCACGCACCCCATTACTCGCTGGCCTTGGGGCCCCCGTGATGAGCACCCCGATGCCGTAACCGCCCCGTTCCGCGGACAGCCTTTGCCCTTTGATGCGGGGGTCAGGCGCACCCAAGCGGCCAGCAGAATGCTTTCGGACTGGATGGGTGACGATGGCTTCATCCGGCGCTACCAGACCGCCCTACGCAAACCGCTGTATTACGGAGACACCACCGTGTATACGGGAGAAGTAATGAAAAAGTCCAAAGAGGTGCAAGAGGGCGACGCCGAGCCTGGAGGCCAGCCCGGTAAGGCCGAGTACAACGTTGTGGGGATCAAACTGCAAGGCTCCAATCAACTGGGAGAGATCCAGATGCAGGGCACTGCGGCCATATATCTCCCCTCGCGAGAAGGTGGGCCGGTTGAGTTGCCCGTGCCTCATCCTGGGAATCCCCCGTACGTGCCTTATGAGACCTTCTACCGTGACTGGTATTGAGCGGCGGCTCGTTAGACCCTGAGCAAACCCCGCTGCGACGGCGCGACCGGGCTACCAGCCGAAGGCGTAAGCGGTGTTCCCCTTGGGCGACGCGGCGCCTGAGATTGTGCCCCGCTCCTTGTCAAACCGGATTGCCATCACCCTTCCATTGGTCCAGTCTCCCGATATCTCTATCTGGTGGCCTCGACTTTCCAGCTCTGCGATAACCTCCGGGGGAATGCGGCCTTCTGCGATGACCTTTGCGGGGTACGCCGGCCTGGGATAGAAGGAAGACGGGAAATGGTTGGAGTGCACGGTGGGTGCATCCAACGCCTCTTGTAGATTCATACCGAATTCCACGTAGTTCATGAAGAATTGCAGCGTCCACTGGTCTTGTGCGTCTCCGCCCGGCGTGCCAAACACCATGAACGGGTCTCCCCCCCTGGTTACCAGGGATGGCGTCAGCGTTGCCCTGGGACGCTTGCGTGGAGCCAGTGCGTTGGGCCGCTCCGGGTTCAGGTAGAACATCTGCCCCCTGGTGCCTAGCGGAAATCCCAGTCCCTTGATCACGGGGGAAGAACGTAGCCATCCGCCGCTTGGTGTGGCGCTGACCATATTCCCTTCGTGGTCAACCGCATCCAGGTGTGTCGTGTCGTTTATGTGTCCGTCGCTCGGTGCGGACTGGTGCGCTTCAACAACCGGCAGGCCAAGCGCTCTTCTGTTGTCCAGGGCTACGTCCAGAAGATCGTAGGGGAGACTCCCCCGGCCAACGCCTCCGGCGACAAGCTCCGTGGAGGCCTGAGCGCCGACAAGCTCTTGTCTTGCCGCGGCGTACCTCTCCGAAAGAAGCTCGGCTACGGGCACTTCATCAAACAGCGGGTCGCCGTAGTAGGCTTCCCGGTCGGCGAACGCCAGTTTCGCAGACTCTATCCAGGTATGCAGGTAGTCGGCGGAGTTGTGGCCCATGGCCTTGATATCGAATCCGTTCAATATTGCCAGCGTCTGAAGGAAGACCAGTCCCTGCGTCCAGGGAGGGCATTTGTGTACGTCAAGCCCTCGGAAGTTATAGGTCACCGGGTCCTCTACTTGTGCCTGCCACTCAGCCATGTCCTCGTAGGACAACAGTCCCCTATGCGACTTGCCGCTGTCGTCTTCCACCGGGTTCTCACTGATGAACTTGACAATGCGTTCCGCAATCTCTCCCTTATAGAAGGCGTCACGCGCTGCCTCTAAGCCCTTCGTACGGCCCTTAAGTTGGGCCTCCTTTTCGGCACGGACCATTGTCTTGAGCACGTTGGCCCAGTCCTGATTGCGGATTACATCCCCCAGCTCAGGGGCTCGGCCAAGGGGCCAGTAAATCTCACCGGTTGTCGGGTAAAGCTCACCTAATCTATCGGAGTACTCGGCAAGCCTGGTCTGCAGGTTAGGGTAGAGGACGAATCCATCCTCGGCCAGCTCAATCGCGGGTTGCAGCACCTGGGCAAACGACATGGTGCCCCACCTAGCTAAGGCGACAGCCCACGTGTCCACTACTGCGGGCACGCAGGCGGGCAGATACCCGTCTCCGGGGATGAGGTCAATGCCGTTGTCACGGCACCAGTCGATGGTGAAAGCTTCTGGCGACCATCCCATGCCGCTGATGGCGTACGTTTTGCCTTCACGCGCCGAGTAGATCAGCGTGGGCACTTCGCCGCCGATACCGCAGCTGGCCGGCTCCACTATGTTCAGGCAAAAACACATGGCCGCCGCCGCGTCGATGGCATTGCCGCCTTGCTCCATGATGCGGAAGCCTGCGGCCGTGGCGAGATAGTGCCCTGAGGTTACCACTCCTCGCGTCCCCATAATCACCGGTCGAGTCGTGAAAGTCCTCATAGCTCCCTCCCTGGCCTAACTCCATGCTTTGTGCATAGCCACCGTACTCATGGAACCTTACCAGAGGCGGACAGGGCGGCCAATACCTACCTGCTTGTAGCGTGATTCAGCCGCTAGTCGGCGGTAAACTCGTCACCACCTCACCGACTAGCGGCAGAGTCTTCCTACTTAGTGGTTGCCATCCAAGTCATTGCCTGTCGTCGAAGGGCGAGCCGTCTACGAGGTCGTAGCGGTACTGCCTTCTTCCGTCCTGGAAGTGCGCGGTAATCAGATAGAGGTGCATCTCAACCTCGCTGGCAAGCAGATCATGGGTACCGTCATACACCTGCTGCTGCGTCAGCCGGTCAGTTGCGCTCTGTGGGTTGTCCGCGTGTGCTTCGGTCTGGCTTCCAGGGATTTTAAACGCCTGCACAGGGACGTCGTGCTTGCGTCCCGGCGCCTGCAGGGAGCCGCTCCAAGAGGTGGCTGTCCAGTTGTTTTCCAACAGCTCTATAGAAGTCGGCGCACCGAGCGGGTCTTCTCGGACATTGGAGATGCCTGTGCAGGCCCAAGCCCATCTGGTTGCTTCTCCCATGTCGTTTCTCTCCGTCGCCCATGGCCAGCAGCTGTTGACGTCGGGTCTGGTGTAGTCGCTTGTACTAACGGGGCTGCCGTCGTCATCACGTTTGAAGTCATAGCGGTACAGGAACCGGAGCCGTTGGATGGTGTACCGGTCAACATTGCTGTATCTATCGGCCCATTCACTCCAGTTGATGTGGTATCCGCCGTCAGGAAGGGTGGTCTTGACCGAGAAAGAGTTGCTTGTGCAAAGCACCGCGCGTCCCGCAGCCAGCTCCTCATTGCACTCGCTCATAGTTGCCGGGCCATCGCCGTTAGCCTGACCCTGTGCCGATGACGGCGACTGCGCAAATAGCACAAACATGATCGAGATTGCGAGAATTAGGAGTATCGTGCCTATGCGGTATTTCAAAGTGATCAGTTTCATGCAGGACATATGTCATTCCTCCTATGTGTGTTCTTCAAGCTTCCGGCTGAGTCCTTCAGAATGCTGGCGATTCCGACGAGGCCACTCCGTTCGTACTTGTGCCAATCACGTTCCTTCCAACCGTGACAGCCAACGACTACTATCTATCGCGTTCTGCTACCAAGTCTGTACATGGGAATTTTTTGACACCGCAAACATGACTTGTACATAATTAATTTATGACCGGACGTAATGTGCAGCATTCCAGAGCGGTCCAGGTGGGTTTCATGATGCGGTCATACCGCGAATCCTTCCCTGCGGGTGACGGCCGGAGAGGACTGACGCAGGAAGCCCTGTTGGAGCGCATGGGGTCGGTGGACAGTGAGTACGCGGAGCGCTACAGCCACGCGACGGTCTCACGATGGGAATCGGGAGTCACCCGGCCCACTCTGCAGCGGCTGAGGGTATTCGGCAAAGCCCTCAATTTGTCACGGGTAGAGGTAGCCGGTCTTATATTGTTGGCCGGGCTTGCAGTCGACTTCCAAACGGCGATGCGCTACGTCACCGATAGCGGCGACGGCGAGGCCACTGACCACCGGGTAGTTCCGGACCGGAAATTTGCCTTCGGTATTCCAGACCGTGTGAGAGATTCGTCATTCCTCGCGATAGCAATCCGCTTCTGGTTTCTCAGGGTCCTGCCGCTTGGGATATGCATAATTGGTGGGTATGTGTTGTCGTTATACGGCTGGAACAACGATTGGATGCCTACGGCGTACGTCGCATTCGCAACGAGTCTCGTGCTGGCGCAAGGGTTCCTGCTGCCGGACCGCGCCGCCGGCATCAGGGAGTTCTTTTGGGTCTCACTTTTCTTTCTCTTGACCACGCCCTTGCTGCAGTTCGCCCCCATACGCATGGACCACTACAACTTCTATAGAATTGGGGACTTTGCCGGCACCCAAATACCCTACATGCTGGCCCTCCTCGTCAACCTGCTGATCGCATCTACGGCAGGACTAATGTTTCAGTTGCTATGGAGGCAACACGCAGGCGATACCTGGAGGAATTCTCCGCTCCGGCGGGCTGCCTGGGCTATACTCCCACCGGTGTTCTTTGTGCACACTGTCATAGTTGTCATCACTAACATTTCGGTATCCATCCAACTGGCGGTCCTATTGCCGGTGACAGGCGCTATCTTCACCGGGTTGTTGGTCTTGCGCGACCCTGAATTCAATCCCAGCGAACGAGACCGACTGTACCTGCTCTCGACAGTGTCGGTAGCGGCGATGCTCTCGACAACTGTGGGACTGGCCGCAATCCTGTTGATTTACTCATCGCCGGACTTGCCGAGTGTGCTACCCGACCACAACCTGCTGCGTTCCTGGGAGATTGATTTCGCACAGTTGGGCTTTACTCGAGAAGAGGCGTTGGACAGGCTAAACGTGGGATACGTGTGGCACGCAATGTGGGTCTTTGTTTACATGTTCTTCATTTTGGGCGGCAGACTTATTGTAGCCGTCTACCGAATCAACAGCGGTAGAGAGCACTGACGAACACGGAAGTGGCAGTCCGCCCGCGGTGCGCAACTGTCATAGAGGTACGTCCCTTCGCGTCCCGCTCGCATGCGGCTAGGATGGCGAATCATCTCCTGAACGGCAATGTGTTAAATTGAGGCAGAGATTCGGTTTGCCTCCTTGTCGTGAGGGAAGAACTTGAGAGCAGATAGGACTCAAGCAGAACGCGTCCCGCGGGTCCACTATGGATGGTGGATGGCCACTATCGGAATCGTGGTCAACGGATTCGGGTCGATGCGTCAAGCCACAGTGCCGATCTTCTTCCTGCCGGTGTCCCAAGAGCTGGGTGTTAGTAGAGCCGCTCTTTCCTTTATCTTCTCAATAGCGCGCCTAGAGGGTGGCATAGAAGCACCTTTAGCCGGATGGGCTATAGACCGCTTTGGGCCAAGGCTCCCTACGGTAATAGGCATCACTGTGGGAAGCCTTGGATTCATTCTGTTGGCTACGGCCCAGAGCTACTGGGCGTATGCCCTCATCTACCTTCTATTGATCTCTCCTTCTTCCAACATAGCTGGCGCCCATGCCATGCATGCAGTCGCCAACCTCTGGTTCGTTCGTTACCGGACCAGGGTGCTCAGTTTCTTCTCGGCCTCAATACGTTTGGGAACCGCCGTTTCTACCCCCATTATTACGTTCATAGTCCTGAACCATGGCTGGAGAGATGGCGCTGTCTTCGCGGCGCTGGTTACTCTAATAGTCACGCTTCCTGCCGCAATGTTCATACGTAGAACACCGGAGTCCATGGGGCTGTTGCCGGACGGCGGGCATATTGGAGAGGCGTCGAGCGAGCAAGGCCATTCCAAGGCTGAAACGACAGCAACCAGGGAGCTGCCGGTAGACTTCACGTTCAAAGAGGCGTTACATACCCCAGCCTATTGGATCATAGCTTTCAGCACTATGGTCAGACTTTCCCTGAATCAGGGGGTCCGGGTACACATTATAGCTATCTTTGTCTGGAAGGGCTTGGGTGAGCAAGCAGGCGCCAACCTTCTGGCGGTGATGGCTTTCACGGCAGTTCCATTGATATTGATGTTTGGCTGGCTTGGAGATCGATTTAACAAGGCGCCGTTACTGCTCCTTGGGCACGTGGGAACAGTTGCAGCTATGCTGGTTGTAGTCAATTTCAGCGGCATCTTTCCTCTGCTTGTTTTTGCTTTGCTAATGGCCCTGGGAGAAAGCACGGCGCCGGTAAACCATTCCATAATAGGGGAGTACTTCGGCCGCAAGGCATTCGCCACTCTGAACGGTCTTCTCCAAACCGTGGCCATGGTTGGACTTCTCACGCCTGTATTTGCCGGATGGGTCTTCGATGAGACGGACAGCTACGCAAACGCTCTTCTCACATTCGCCGCGATAGCTGGTATTGCAATTGTGGCTACCTTTTTTCTTAGAAGACCTCATTTGCCTAGAGCGTCCGCTTCCCCAGAAACTGATGGCGCAGCGAACTCATGACAAGTTCGTGGCTCTCCGATTGGGCGCAACCAGGGCTGCGGTGCTCAATGCAATCGCGCGATGTAGTGTGGTTGCAAAGGCGCCGCTTCTGGTAAAAAAGCTTCTCACGGTTGACTATTGAGACTGCCGTATGGCAGGTGTGCCACAACTCTAGTAAAGTTGCACCATACACAACACATTGGCGAAAGGAGAGGCTAAATGACTTCCAACCAGTACTGGTGGTCAGGTCAGTTGAGCCTTAAGGCTCTCCGCCTGAACTCTCCCCTGTCTGATCCCATGGACAAGGATTTCGACTATACGGAGGCGGTCAAGACGATTGACGTCGATGCCCTGAAGAAGGACATCGAAGAGGTGATGACAACCTCACAGGACTGGTGGCCGGCGGACTACGGCCATTACGGGCCTCTCTTCATCCGCATGACATGGCATGCCGCAGGCACATACCGCATAAGCGACGGTCGCGGCGGCGGAGGCTCAGGCCACCAGCGCTTTGCGCCTCTCAACAGCTGGCCCGACAACGGGAACCTGGATAAGGCGCGGCGTCTGCTCTGGCCGGTTAAGCAAAAGTATGGCCGGAATCTCTCCTGGGCCGACCTCATCATCTTCGCGGGCAACTGCGCTCTCGAGTCGATGGGCTTCAAGACCTTCGGTTTCGCCTTCGGGCGCCCGGATGTCTGGGAGGCTGACGAGACGGACTGGGGCTCTGAGGAAACGTGGCTCGGTGACGAGCGCCACAACGACGATGGAGACCTCCAGGGACCCCTTGGTGCCGACCACATGGGCCTTATCTACGTGAACCCGGAGGGGCCGGGCGGCAACCCCGATCCCGTCGCCGCCTCTAAGTTCATCCGCCAGACGTTCAAGCGCATGGCCATGAATGACGAGGAGACCGTTGCGCTCATCGCAGGCGGGCACACCTTCGGCAAAGCGCATGGCGCTGCTCCCGAGAGCAACGTTGGGCCGGAGCCGGAGGGAGCAGGCATAAGCGAGCAGGGACTCGGCTGGAGCAACAGCCACGGCAGCGGCGTAGCCGGTGACGCCATCACCAGCGGCCTGGAAGGCGCTTGGACCACCAACCCCGTGAAGTGGGACAACAACTTCTTGGAGAACCTGCACGGCCTCGAATGGGAGTTGACGAAGAGTCCCGCCGGGAAGTCGCAGTACACTCCCGCCAATGCATCTTCAGTGGCCACCGTGCCGGACGCGCATGACCCCTCTAAGAAGCACGCTCCCATGATGCTCACCACGGACATCTCACTGCGAACGGATCCGGCTTACGCAGAGATTTCAAGACGCTTCCTGGAGAACCCGGCGGAACTTGCAGACGCTTTCGCCAGGGCGTGGTTCAAGCTTATCCACCGCGATATGGGGCCTCGCAGCCGCTACGTAGGGCCGCTGGTTCCGGAAGAGCCGCTGTTGTGGCAAGACCCCGTCCCTGACGTGGATCACGAGCTGATCGAAGAGCAGGACGTCGCTGACCTCAAGGCGAAGGTTCTCGCCTCGGGGCTGACCGTTTCCCAGCTAGTCTCGACTGCCTGGGCGTCGGCGGCATCGTTCAGAGGCACCGACAAGCGCGGCGGAGCCAACGGAGCGCGCATACGCCTCGCGCCGCAGAGAGACTGGGAGGTGAACGATCCGGCGGCGCTGAGTGGCGTGCTGCGGACGCTGGAAGGCATTCAGTCGGAGTTCAATGCCTCACAGAGCGGTGGGAAGAGGGTCTCTCTCGCTGACCTCATCGTCCTCGCCGGATGCGCAGGCGTCGAACAGGCTGCGCGGAACGCCGGTCATGACCTGCGAGTCCCCTTTGCGCCGGGCCGCACGGATGCGACGCAAGAGTGGACTGACACGGAGTCCTTCCAGGTGCTGGAACCCAAGGCGGACGGGTTCCGAAACTACGTTCAGGCAGGTCAGGAAGGGAAGCCGGAAGAACTGCTGGTAGAGCGAGCATGCATGCTGACGCTCACTGCTCCGGAAATGACTGCGCTGGTTGGCGGCCTGCGCGTCCTGGGTGCGAACACCGGGCAGTCTGCGCACGGAGTCCTCACCGATCGGCCGGGGGCGCTGACCAATGACTTCTTCGTCAACCTGCTCGACATGAACACCGAGTGGGGCGCTGCCTCTTCGTCTCAGGACGAGTTTGAGGGGCATGACCGCCAAAGCGGTGAGGTCAAGTGGACTGGCACCAGGGTCGACCTGGTATTCGGCTCCAACTCCGAGCTGCGGGCGCTAGCGGAGCTCTACGGGTGTGACGACGGGCAGGAGCAGTTCCTACGCGACTTTGTGGCCGCGTGGAACAAGGTAATGAATCTTGACCGTTTCGACCTGGCATGACCCCCAGGCAATACTTGTAACGGTCCTAATCCGCTAATATCGGGAGAACAATGGGCGGTTCAAACGCTGTGTCGAAGGAGCACTATGACTGAAGAGAACAGATCATCGCAGGGCGCTGCTGAGCAGTTCGGCAGGCAGGCGGAGCATTACGCGGTAAGCACCGGCGTGCACGCCCACAGTGAGGGGCTGGACATAATACAGGAGTACGCGTCACTGGGCGACCGCGGCGTTGCGGTGGACATAGCCACCGGAGCGGGATTCACCGCCTTTGCCGTCTCTCCATACGTGGAGCGGGTGCTCGCCACCGATATAGCGGCCGGAATGCTGCAACAGGCCGGACAGTTGGCCGGTGAGCGAAGCCTGGACAACGTGGAGCTTGCCTTTGTTGAGGCGGAACACATGCCTTTTGCCGATGAGTCTTTGGACATGGTGACGTGCCGTCAGGCGGCGCACCACTTCTACGACCTTCCCCAAGCGTTGCAGGAGATCAACCGCGTGCTCAAGCCCGGAGGGGTGTTCCTGTTGAGCGACACTTGCGCTCCTGAAGAGGAGGCTGTGGCGGAGTGGATGAACGATGTTGAGCTGAGGCGCGATGTATCTCACGTTTGGGATAGAAAGCAGTCGGAGTGGCGCGACATGCTGCAAGAAATCGGACTGGAGGTAACCCACCTCCAGATGGTCAGAGTTCACCTGGAGTTCAACGACTGGGTGAACCGCTCGGCTACCCCGGAGGAAAAGATCGAACCCTTGAGAAGGGACTTCCTATCGGCCTCTGAAGCCGTTGTCGACGCTTTTGGCATAGAGCCCGAAGGGGATGGCATCAACTTCAGCTGGCCGGTGGTGGTGTTGCGGGCCGTGAAATAGTACGGAAGACGGCCCAGGTTTCCGCTCATGGTGAGCCTGTCGAACCACATGAGCGGAAAGATTACGGCCTCATTCCTCCCGGATTTGCCCTGCAATCAAGCCGTCTATACCGCTTTGCGCAACGCTTCCAAGTTTACCCCTGGACAGCGCGGCGAAATTGAGCACGTGGAACTGATCAACAAACTCCGGCCCTCAGTCTGATCCACCGCCTCGTTGACTTCGCCGTCGACTGACCCGGGTTGGCCGTTCAGGAGTGTTTCGCGGCTGATGCCCCCCATGAGAGGTTTGCTTGTTAAAGCGCAGGCTTCTTCAAGAGAAGCGTTGGTGGCGTCCTGCGTGTCCCAGTTGAAGGCTTGAACGGGGTAATCGATGAGGTCGCGCAGCATGTTGTTGCTGCGGCAAACGTGAAGCACGTTGAACCAGGCGTCTTTGGCCGCGTCGAGGACGCGCAGATCATAGGGACGGCCAAACTCCGCGTACTCTTCGCTGGTGATGAGGTCCGTGGTAGCCCACGACGTGGTCGCGAAGAAGATGCCGTCTGCGCCCGCGTTCAGTATTTCACTGGTGTAGTTGCAAAAGGTCTCGGTGACCACCTCAAGGACGGAGTGAATCCTTTCCGGGTGACTTCGCATGTGCTCCACAAAAGTACCCTCCGACTCCACCAGGCGTCCCGCGATCGAGATGGGGTTGAATACCGTCATTATGAAAGGCGCGTCACCGGCTAGGCCTTTCCTTATATCGCTCAGGGCCTTCAGATGTTCATCGAGGACACCCGCGGTTGCTTTCAGAGGCTCGATGTGCTCCCATTGTTCAGGCGAACCGACCGGCACGTCTAGCGCAGTCGGGCCCTCGCTGGGGTCTGCGGGATAGCGGAATGTGGCGCCCCAGTCTTCGACGTGATACTGAGCCCGCGGGTTCACCTTCATGAAGTCCCAGTCGTATTGCCGCTGGAAGCCAAGCATCGAATCGACAAGGCCTTGGACAGTCGTTTCTTTGTCGTAGAAATGCCGCCACACACTGATGGGAGGCCGGTCAACCGTTTCGCCTTCAAGCACCGCTTGTACTCGTTCTCGCTTTGTCAAAGTCATTAGGACCTCCTAAGTGCCCTTTTCTCCATGTTCCTTCAATCGCTCGGCGCGGCGGCGGGCGATCTCTTGCAGCAGCCGTACACCTCTGCCGGTAACGCGCATCTTTCGCTTGCTTTGCCTCTTCCGCTCCCGCCGGTCTGCTTTGGTTTCGGGCTCTTCACCTACCATAACCCGATGGTAAGACAACATTCGCCCTCAAAGCAAACTGATGCCAGATAGGATGATTTGGGTTACCATGTCCAAAGTCGTTTAGAGGACGCAACCATGGACAAGCGACGCTTGGTGAAACAGCTCCAACACATCGTGGGCAAGCGGTCGGTGATTCACCATCCCGACGACCTGCTGGTCTTCGAGTACGACGGTTCCGTCGATAGGGGACTGCCCGTCGCCGTGGTCTTTCCCGCTTCCACCGATGAGGTGTCGCGGATAGTGGGACTGGCGGGCAGGGAGAGCCTGCCCGTAGTACCGAGGGGCGCTGGCACCGGGCTGTCCGGCGGCGCAATAGCCTCCGAGGGTGGTATAGAGCTGGCCCTGACCAGGATGCGTTCCATTCTGGAGATAGACCCCCTGAATAGAATAGCCGTGGTCGAGCCCGGCGTCGTGAATCTTGACTTGTCGGTGGCCGCTTCCCGGTACGGCCTCTATTTCGCCCCCGATCCTTCCAGCCAGCGCGCTTGCACGATAGGCGGGAACGTGGCCGAGAACTCCGGAGGGCCTCACTGCCTGCGCTACGGGGTAACCACGAACCACGTGCTGTCTCTAGAGGTGGTGTTGGAGGACGGGTCAGTGGTCTGGCTGGGCGACCCTTACCGTGGTCGCCCCGGGTACGACTTGGTAGGAGCCTTCGTTGGTTCAGAGGGGATGATGGGGGTGGTTACGAAGGCGGTGGTGGGTCTGCTACCCGCTCCGCAATCGGTGAAGACGATGCTTGCCGTGTTCAGCGATATCGAGCAGGCCAGCAAGGCCGTATCGGCGGTCATTGCCGGAGGGCTGATACCCACGGCAATGGAGATGATGGATAGCCTGGCCATAAAGGCGGTGGAAACGGCAATGAACTTTGGGTATCCCAAGGACGCCGGAGCAATATTGCTTATAGAGGTGGATGGCTTGGAGGTGGATGTGGATGAAGCGGCCGCCATGGTGCGGGAGATTTGCCTTGGCGCGGGGGCCACTGACGTAACGGAAGCAAGCGAGGCCGCGGAACGGGAACGACTCTGGGCGGGAAGGAAGGGCGCACTGGGTGCGCTGGGTACCCTGGCGCCGAACTACTATCTGGTGGACGGCGTGGTGCCAAGGTCAAAGCTTCCCGATGTGCTGCGCAGGGTAGGGGAGATCAGCGAGGAGTACGGTTTGCCCGTAGCCAACGTGTTTCACGCCGGAGACGGCAACCTGCACCCCTGCATTGTTTTTGATGAGAGGCAGCCCGGCCAGACGGAGCGAGTCATAGAGGCCGGTGGCAAAATCCTGGAGGTATGCATAGACGCCGGCGGAGTCCTCACCGGCGAGCACGGTGTCGGTCTGGAGAAGAAGGCGTACATGCCCCTGATGTTCGGCGACGCCGATATGGATGCAATGCTCCAGCTAAAAGAGACCTTTGCCCCCGAGGGCCTGTTCAATCCCGGCAAGATGTTCCCTGACGGCGCATCCTGTCTGGATGCCGGACAGCAAGCGGCTATGAGCAGAGCCGGTGTCGGAGCCTGGGTGTGATGACGTCTCCTGCCCAAATGCGGGAAATGCTCGGCCATGTGATGAACGGGACTTCCCTTGCTCCCGACTCTGACCTGTCCCGTTACGCTGTGGATGGCCTAGCTCCCAAAGCCGCAGTTTTCCCCGCTTCTGAAGAAGAGCTGTCCGCCTTGCTCAAAGAGGCAAACGAAAAACGTTGGGCCGTATCGCCCAGAGGGTCGGGGAACGCCGTACGGTTGGGGAATCTGCCCGAAAGACTGGACGTTGTGGTTGGAACAGAAATGCTGCCGCAGCTCATGGATCATAACCCCGGCGATTTGACGGTAAGCGTGGGCGCGGGGACTAACTTCGGACTGTTGCAGGAGCGTCTCGCGAAACAGGGCCAGTGGCTGCCGCTGGACCCGCCGCTGGCCGGTAGCAGGACCGTGGGCGGCGTGCTTGCCGCCAACCTGTCCGGGCCGCTGAGCCTTTCCTACGGCGGAGCCCGTGATTTTGTGCTGGGAGTGAGGATTGCAAGCGCCGATGGGGCCGTTACCAAGAGCGGTGGAAACGTGGTCAAGAACGTCACAGGGTTCGATTTGCCCAAGGTGCACATAGGCGCTCTGGGGACGCTGGGAATAATATTGCAGGCCACGTTCAAGGTGCTCCCATTTCCCAAAGAGGATATGACTCTGGCCGCTGAGTTCGACGATTTGGGTAAGGCGGTAGACGCCTGCCACCAGATCGCTCGTTCTCAATATGCAGGTGAAGCCGTAGAGTTGATCAAGGGAGGCGATGGACGGAACCGGATCTACGCCCGTTTCTTAGGTTCAGTCCCCTCTGTGGAAGTTCGACTCGAGAAAGGGAAGTCCCTGTTGGAGCAGGCCGGGGCGAAGGACGTCAACACCCTTGCCCAAGATGAGGCAAAGACGCTCTGGAACGCCGTCACCGATTTTGGGTGGGACGACAGAGCCGAAGAAGGAGCGCTGCTCAGCTTGGGGCACCTCCCATCTAAGACCAACTCCGTAGTCGGCGCGGTATCCGAATATTGCGCGCGGAACGGCCACACCCTGGAAATCGCCGCTGGACCGGCGCGGGGCGTCGTGAAGTGCAAGATTGGAGCTTCCTGTAATCAGATGGGAGACGTGGTAACCGACCTTAGAAGCATAGCCTCATCCGTCGGTGGCTATGCACTGGTGGAGCGCGCGCCTCTGCAGGCAAAGGCCGATCTGGACGTGTGGGGCGACCCAGGCCAAGCCCTGCATCTGATGCGGCGATTGAAGGACAGAATGGACCCCAACCGTATTCTCAATCCCGGCAGATACGTGGGAGGCATCTGAGGTGGTGCGGCAACAGACCCCGGACCATCCCGTCTTTGCCGGACCTCGTGATGAAGACCTGTACAAGTGCGTGCATTGCGGTCTCTGCCTCAATGCCTGTCCCACATATCTGGAGACTGGCCTTGAAACCGAATCGCCGCGTGGACGTATCGCGCTTATGAAGGCGGTGGGTGAAGGCCGCGTCTCCTATACCAGCCATGTGACGTCGCACATGGACTTGTGCTTGCAATGCCGCGCCTGTGAAGTGGTCTGTCCTTCCGGCGTACCCTTCGGCAGGCTGATGGAGGCGACGCGGGAAGAGATATCCCTGCAAAAGAGAGCGCCTTTGTGGAGAAGATTCGCTTTGAATCTCGTCTTTCACCATCTCCTGTCTTATCCCGGGCGATTGTATGCCTTGGGCACGGCGCTGCGGCTATACCAGCGCACCGGGCTGCCCAAGCTGCTCCGTCGTGTCCCTTGGATGGTCGGCAGGTTCCACAGGCAGCTGCCAAATCTGCCTGCCGCGTTCTTCAAACCGACGGGGGACGTTGCTGCCCCACCTGTCGAAGTCAGGGCCAGGGTCGTCCTGCTCTCCGGCTGCGTCATGCCGCTGACCCATGGCCCGACCATGGAGGCCGCCGTGCGCGTGCTTGCAAGGAACGGCTGTCAGGTGTCAGTGCCCCCGGAACAGGTCTGCTGCGGCGCTTTGAATCTGCACGGTGGAGACAAGCGGCAGGCACAGAGCATGGCGCGTCGAAATATCGATGTTTTCTTGAAAGCGGATGTGGACGCCGTGGTGGTGGCGTCGGCGGGGTGCGGCTCCACGATGAAGGAGTACGACGACCTTTTGCGCGACGACCCTGAATATGCCGGGAAAGCGCAAGCCATCAGCGCCAAAGTCAAGGACATCTCCGAGTTCTTGGTCGACTTGCCTTGGGAACCCCCCAAGGGCAAGCTGCCCATGCTGGTAACGTACCAGGATGCCTGCCATCTGGCCCACGCCCAGCGCATCACGGAAGCGCCTCGCCGCTTGCTCCGATCGATACCCGGTCTGCAACTGGTGGAGATGGAAGCTTCCAGCCGCTGTTGTGGAGCAGCCGGTCTGTACAGCACGTTGCAGCCGGAGATGTCGCGGCAGCTTCAGAGGAACAAGGTATTGTCTGTGCTGGCCACGGGTTCGGAGGTGATGGCTACGGCCAATCCAGGTTGCGCAATTCAAATGGAGACGGGACTTTGGGAGGCAGGCAGCCCGGTTACGGTGAGCCACGTAATAGACCTTTTGGATCAGGCTTACGCCTTGGAGTAGACATGGGCTGGTCCAGACATCATCCCACGGGCCTCATATTCTCCGCCCCGCAGTTGTGCTATACGGGATATACCCTGTTTGCCAATGCCGGAGGCGGCGCGGAGCCCGGCGAGTCCGGCAAATACGCCAACTTGATAGACCTGGAAGGACGCATATGCCATCGCTGGCGCCACGATGAGAGCATCAAGTACGGACACTTGCTCCCCAATGGGAACCTGCTCTGCCGCGTTAGACAACCGGAAACCGACGACCTTCCCGGCCATGCCGGCGGCGGCACGGCGGCGGTAATCGAGCTTGATTGGGATAGCAACGTGGTCTGGGAGTACCGCGACCCGTACCTTCACCACGATTTCGTGAGACTGCCCAGCGGCAATACGTTGCTCCTTTTCTGGCAGCGCATGCCGGAGGAGTTGCTCTCCCGCATACAGGGCGGATACGAGAAGGACGACGACGACCCGGCGGTTATGTTCGGCGACGTGATACGGGAGGTCACACCCGGTGGAGACGTGGTCTTCGAGTGGCGTTCCTGGGAACATCTGGACCCGCATGAGGACATCATCTGCCCGTTGGAGAATAGGGAGGAGTGGACTCATGGAAACTCGCTGGCGGTCATGCCAAACGGCGATATCGTAGTCAGCTTCAGAAAGACCAGCGTTGTCGCCATCGTGTCCAGGGAGAGCGGAGAGATCAAATGGAGATGGGGCCCCGGCGAGATATCGCATCAGCACAATGCAACGCCACTGGACAACGGACGGCTGCTGCTGTTCGACAACGGGGCGCACCGGCGGGGCATGGACTATTCCAGGGTGCTTGAGGTCGAACCGTTCACCGGCCAAATCGGTTGGGAGTACCAGGGGGACCCGCCCGTTTCCTTTTACAGCTATCACATCAGTGGAGCGGAGCGTCTGCCCAACGGCAACACGCTCATCTGCGAAGGCGCTCACGGGCGGTTATTTGAAGTCAGCCCGGATAAGGATATAGTCTGGGAGTACGTAAATCCGTTCTTCTCGTCCGGTTCCGGTATGGATCGCGCCAACTGGGTGTTCCGGGCGCACAGGTACGGCCCGGATCATCCTGCCCTTGAGGGGAGAGACCTGCGGCCCAAGCTGTTGCAGTGAACCGGGTTATTGCAAGGAGATAACGTGGATATAGGAATTGGCATAGACGGTTCTCTGGGTCTGACCCTCCTAGACCAGGATCAGGTATCCGCAAAAGCGGCGCGTTTGGGCTATTCCAGCATATGGACGCCGGAGGGGCCCGGACTGGATTCCTTTCACCTCTGCCAGCTGCGATGGGCGGCTACCGCCGCTGTTGTCGACGGCGGACTGACCACAGGCATTTCCGTATCGCCGGTGGCTCTGCGCGGGCCGGTGGCCTTGGCCATGAGTGCGGGAACGCTGAGCCGGATTACGGGAGGAAAGTTCCTGCTTGGAATAGGCGTGGGAGGGTTGTACCAGGAGGAGACCCGTAACGCTTTTGGCGTCCCGGAGGTCCCGCCGGTGCGGCTGATGAGGGAGTACCTTACAACCCTCAAAGGACTGCTGGCTGGTGAGGTGGTCACCTACGAAGGTACGGCTGTGAACCTGAGAGGTGTTCAGCTTGCCTTCGATTCCCCGCCGCGCACGCCCATATACCTTGGCGCTCTCGGGCCCCAGATGTTGCGGCTGGCCGGACAGCTCGCCGATGGCGCCGCATTAAACTGGTGTACGCCTGAGCAGATTGATTGGAGCAAAGAAAGGGTTGCGGAGGGCGAAGTGAAGGCGGGCCGCGAACCGGGTTCCGTCAAGATTGTCGAGTATATAAGGATGTGCGTAGACGAAGACGAAGACCTGGCCAGGCGCGCCTTTGTGGCCGCTATGCTTGGTTACGCGCTGGGACAGCCCGGAACTCAAAGGCCGCGCGGTTTGGGATATCGGGCGCATTTCGATAGAATGGGATTCGCCGATCTGCTCTCTGACCTGGATGAGATGAGGAACAAGGGAGAACCCGAGGACAGGATAGTAGATGCCGTACCGCCGGAGATGGCGTTGCGTGTAGGCTACTTTGGCAAGCCGTCCGGCGCAGCCGAGGCCTTCCGCAAGCTGTCGCAAGGACTGGATACGGCAGTGGCGCGGGTCGTCGTGACCCGCCCCGGAGTGGAGTCGGTATCGGCAACTATGGAGGCATGTAGGCCGTAAGTTGAAGACACAACTACGGTGTAAGTACTAAAGGAGGAATACATGGCAGACCTTTCAATGTTTGATCTGACGGATAGAGTGGCTATAGTGACCGGCGGCGGTCACGGGATCTCCAAAGCGGTCGCTTTGGGCTTCGCACAGGCCGGAGCCCACGTGGCAGTAGTGGACAAGGTCCCGGAGAGGGCCGAGGCCACCAGCGCCGCTATTGAAGACCTTGGCCGTGAATCGCTGTTCGATACCGCTCACATAGGCTATGAAGATAAGGCCAGCGGTTTTGTGGACAGGGTACTGGACAAGTTTGGCCGCGTAGACATTCTGTTCAACGGAGCAGGCGGGATGCGCACCGCCGATGGGCTGTACTACGAAAAGCCTTTGGAGGAGCTTACCGAGGACGTACTGGACGAGGTGATCAGGAATAACGTGAAGTCGTGCTTCTTCATGTGCAAGACCGTGGGGTCTGTCATGCTGGAGCAGGGCAAAGGCAGCATCATCAACGTCAGCTCGGTCAGCGGATACGAGCCTTCACCCCGCCGCACGCCGTACGGCATCAGCAAGGCGGGCATCACCAACTTCACCAAGAGCCTTGCTGCCGAGTGGGGGCCAAGAGGCGTCCGCGTCAACGAGATATGGCCGCTGGCAGTGACCAGGCCTCAGGAAGACAGGTACCAGGACCAGGAGAACGTGAAGCGCCTTACGCAGCGCATCGCAATCGGACGTCTAGGTGTGCCGGAGGATCACGTTGGCGCTGCCATATTCCTCGCTTCCGATGCCAGCGAGTGGGTCTGCGGAGCCACCTTCAGGGTAGACGGAGGCCGCACAGGCGGCTAGACTCCACCTCCATCGTTCCCGTGCAGGCTTGTCCTCGTGCCCCGACACGGGGACGGGAGCCTAGGGGTGGAGTAGGGGACTCCCTGCACATGGCCGTTCGTTGTGCCGCGTCCGCTCGCCCCACTATGCTTGACAATGGCAAGCTCCCAAGCCTATCGTGGGTTGTGCTTTACGTTGGGGATACGTAAATGGTAGCAACTAATCCGTCCTGCAGGGAACAAGGATTTCACGTATCGGCAACAGGCTCAAGAGGAGTTTGCCGAAGGAGACTTGCGTGAAAGTCGTATTCGTGCTTGTTCTGGCGTTGCCACTGGTCATGCTTGGCTGTTCAGTACCGGAAGCGGAGGTTGTAGTACAGGATAATGCTTTCCAGGTGAACGGCTCTCCCCGGTTAGTAGTAGAGACTGAGAACGGCGACATTACGGTGCGCTACTCGGACGGCGCGGGAGAGGTTCGAGTAACAGCAACCATAAAAGACCCGGAAAAGGTGGAATACCAGACCAGCCAGATTGGCGATACGGTGTCTGTGTTAGCCAGCGCTTCCAACACCGATGCCGGAGCCGATATAGAAGTGGAGATCCCGAAAAAAGCCCAGCTAGAGTTGGAGTCTGAAAATGGCAGAATAACCCTGGGCGATATAGATGGCAGCGTGAGCGCTACGACTTCCAATGGCGACATCACAGTCGCCGGACGTCTGGAGCCGGAGTCTCAAGCCAGGCTGAGGACTTCCAGCGGCGATGTGGAGGTAACTCTGGTGAATACTCCGGGAGTATGGCTGGACGCCGAAACCAGCACCGGCGAAATCAACAGCGTAGTGCCAATCACAATCACCGGCCGCTCCCACAATGATCGTTTGACCGGCAGCATCGGCGACGGAAGCAGCTCACTAACAATCCGAACCTCTGACGGCGACATCACCATCAAATAACAAATCGCCCGCTCTCGGGTGCGTCATTGCCTTGCTGGTTATAGCTTGCAAACACTGCCTGGCCGCAACCGAATTAGCGGAGTAGGCATGCGGCTCGCTCACAACTACAGGGTAGACGGAGACCGCCCTACGGGGGCTAGACCCCACCTCCGTCGTTCCCGTGCAGACGGGAACCTAGGGGTGGGGTGGCTAAAGGCTCTTGGTGTTTGATCGATAAGTCGGAAGATGCGAGCAGGTGTGAACTAGGCTCTAACCCGACAGCGCCCGCTCCGCGGCGGCAACGCCTTCGCCCCGCGCCACCTCGTACCCTTCCTTGCTTAGCAGCTGCTCAAGGGCGGACAGTACGGTCAGCACGCTTGACGGCTTTGAGTTCTCGCCCATCAGGCCGATGCGCCAGATTCTGCCCGCAACCGGGCCAAGCCCGCCGCCTATCTCTATGTTGTAGTCGAAGAGCAGCGACCGGCGCAGTTTGGCCTCGTCGATCCCCTCCGGGACCCACACCGTGGTCAGCGTGGGCAGCCGGCTGTCCTCATCGGCGAACAGCTTCATCCCAAGCGCCTGCAGACCGGCGCGCAGCGCCGCGGCATTGCGCTCGTGTCTTGCAAAGCGAGCCTCCAGACCCTCCTCCAGCACCACGCGCAGACCTTCCCGCAGCCCGTAGATCATGGAGATGGGGGCGGTGTGGTGATAGGCGCGGTCCGACCAGTACGACTTGAGCAACGACATGTCCAGGTACCAGCTTTGCACCGGTGTCTTGCGATTGGCCAGAACCTCTTCGGCGCGCTTTCCCAGCGTGAGAGGGGCAAGGCCCGGCGGACAGCCCAGGCACTTCTGGGTGCCGCTGTACGACACGTCTCCGTCCCACCTGTCCAGAGCCACTTCCAAGCCGCCCAATGATGTCACGGTATCGATGATAACCAGGGCGTCGTGCTCATGCGCGACCCTGGTTATCTCCTCGGCGGGACTCCGCACCCCCGTGGAGGTTTCGGCATGCACCATGGCCACTGCCTTTACCGAGGCATGGTTCTTCAGCTCAGCGCTGATTGCGTCGGGGTCCAGCGGGTGGCCCCACTCGGCCTCGACGCGGGCCACGGTGGCGCCTGCCCGCTCCGCTATCTCGGCAAGCCGTCCGCCGAAGTATCCGTTGATGCCCACGACCACCGTGTCGCCCGGCTCCACGACATTGACCACGGCGGCCTCCATGCCCGCGGAGCCCGTGCCGGAAACGGGCAGGGTTATCCCGTTGTCGGTTTGGAAGACCACGCGGAGCATGTCCCGCACGTCGTCCATGGCTCTTAGGAAGTCGGGGTCAAGGTGGCCGAGCAGCGGCGCGGCCATAGCCTGAAGCACACGAGGGTTTACGTTGCTGGGCCCTGGCCCAAGTAGGAGCCTGGCCGGGGGATTGAACTCTTCAAGATACTGTGGCATTCATATCCTTTCGGTGGTAGGTAGTTTCACAAGCAATTCCAAGGCTGAAAATGAACAGCCGACCCATTATAACACTAGGCACAAATAACGCGGTTTCTGCCCCCTATGACACCACGTGGTCAGGCTCCAACCGGCTGGCAAGCTCTACCGTGTCCGTGGAAAGTGGGGCTTCTTCAAGGTCGTATCTGGCGGAGAAGGCGTCGATTATGGCCTGCTGCACGTCGTCGTAGGTTACGGCGCCGACCTCATCTGCAATGCTGCCCGCCGTCTCCGGGTCCCAATCGAACCCCAGGTGTCCGTACACGGGCAGCAGCACGTCCCTGACCCGGCTGGCCCCGTTCACTACCACCACTCCTCCCACGTGGGCTGCGCTGGGAACA
The DNA here is from genome assembly GCA_965116555.1 of Dehalococcoidia bacterium. Lineage (GTDB taxonomy): Bacteria > Chloroflexota > Dehalococcoidia > Lucifugimonadales > QGNO01 > DAOUJH01. Next base: position 429,051 of record OZ220698.1, read on the forward strand.
AGCCGCTGGCCCACTCCCATCAGCTTCTTCACACCGCGAGCGTTGACGCTGTAAGCGCCGGGGCAGTATTCGCCGGGTATTTCGCCTACTCGCGCCTCTACCCCTAGCCTTCGAAACGCGTCCTCCATGATCCCGGCCGCCTCTTCAAAGCGAGCCTTGACCCCTTCTCTGGGCTGCGGGTCCGGTATTGCCCAGGCAAAGGCTAGGGTGTCTTCGTGGAACACGGCGGCTTTGCCGCCAACCAGCCGCTGCACCGCCTCGAATCCGTTCTCTCTGGCCGATTCAACGGCGGCCCCGTAGCCGGGCGACCTGCTGTCTTGCCGGCCGAAGGCAACGATTGCCGAAGGTCTGTGCAGCCGCAGCGTCTCAGGCTCTTTTCCGTCGGCAACGTTCAGCAGTAAAGCCCGCGATACGGCGGTATCTAAGGCAGGCCGCTGGAGGAAGGCCTCCGTAGTCAGCCTGATGGCGCGCTTATGCATGGGCTGCGGTACACCGTCATGCCCGTGGCGACGGGCATCCAGGGGCGGTGGAGGAGTGGACTCCCGACTTCTCGGGAGTGACGTTAGACTCCAAGACGATCCTAGTACCAGTCCCTGTAGAACGTCTCGTACGGAACGAAAGCGGGCCGCTGTGCATGGGGAACGGGAAGCTGGACAGGCCCCGCTTCTCTGGATGGCAGATAAACCGTACCCGTGCCGATGACCTGGGCCTCCCCGACTTGGTTGAGTCCCTGGTACTTGATGCCCACGGCGTGATACTCCGTCTTCCCCGGAACTGCGCCCTGTCCGGATTCGCCTTCCTGTACGTCTTTGAACTTCTTCACAATTTCGCCCGTGTATGTGGTCACGTCTCCATAGTAGACCGGCTTGCGCAGAGCAATCACCAGTCGGCGGATGAAGCCGTCGTCGCCCATCCAGTTGCTGAACAGCTGCTCACACATCTGGGTGCGCTGCACGCCGAAATCGAACGGGCCAGGCTGTCCGCGGTACACGGCGGTGAGGGCGTCTTCGTGCTCGTTGCCCGGGCCGCGCCAGCGCGTGATGGGATGCACGTGGCCTACCTCGTTTTTCCGCGCCCGCTTGTACATAGGCTCGAAGGAAAGCTCGTCGCCCCCGGCAAGCGGCCCCGATACCGTTGCGTAGCTCAGCGAGTGATAGCAGACCTGGTCCTGCAGCGTCCACGGCGACAGGGTCACCGGGCCGACGGTATCGCCTTCTTCCACGTCCTCCCAGTAACGCGTCTCCGCGCCGCGCCTTGGCTCGTTCTTGATCTCGGTGAGCACATCTTCTATCTGCTCGTTGCTGTACTGGGACGTCTTCCGTTCGTACAGCATCTGTTCGCCCAGCCGTTCCACCGGCATTGAGCGGCTGCTGCCCATGCTGGACATCGGCACGTAGATCTGCGTGCCGTAGCACTTGCCCAGGAGGTCGCCGTGGAAGTCCCAGTAGTGGTTATCTGAGATGAAGAAGACCAGGTTGCCCCTGGAACCGGGCTTCTCGAAAATCTCCTTGGTAACCTTGGAAGATCGAAACTTTGTCCCTTCCCGGACGGCGTCGAAGAACTCCCACGCCGCGCCGGAAATGAAGTTGGCAAGCGGGTAGCCGCCGGGACGCACCGCGCCGTGCACCGAGGGGTAGCGCACCAGGGCCATCGCCGGCCCCGGCGCTATCTGGCAGCCGTAGCGGGTCGTCTTGCCGTACTCCGGATCGGTGAAGATGGGGTTGTTGTCTCCAATCGACAAGGCGTACCTGGTGATGAAGTCGGAGGTGAACCTCTGCGAGTACTCGTAGGGAGGCCCGTCTTGACCATACGGCGCCGGCATCCAAGGGGGCAGGTTCTCATCGGACTCTTGATCTATCTGCTCTTTTGACCTGGAAAGAAACTCTGCAACTGCTTCTTCAAAAGTCTGTGTTGTCATTGCTCCGCTCCTTAGCGCCTTGCGTTAGGCTGGTTATTGTCTCCGCCTGGACTCAGCGGGGTAGGGGATAGCTTGAACCGATTGCTCAATCCGGCCTGACCCTGCGATTCTATCATCTGGTCTGGCTTGGTCAACCACAAACGCCCTAAACCGCCATTCCCGCCTCCGAGTGGGCAACCAGGCGGATTGGAATATCACAAGAGTGTTCAAAATGGTAGAATGGGGAGTGTGGAGGCACGCCTTGGAAGGAGGACGCATGCGAGACGCAGAGGTTCCGGCGCCCGATTCAGCCGCGCCGACCCGCCCAAGAGAAGAGATCGCCCGCTTGGGAGACGAGATATACGAGCGGGACATCCGGCGGCAGGTGGAGGCCGACCACTACGGAGAGATCGTCGCCATCGACGTGGGCAGCGGGGACTTTGCCATCGCCGAGAACGTCACTACCGCGTGGGAGCGCCTAGTATCCCGGCATCCGGATGGCGGATTCTGGTTCGTGCGGGTCGGCTACCCGGCGGTCTACCACCTGGGAGGCCGTCCTCTACGGAGAGCTTTGTGATAGAGGGGGAAGTGAACCCTCACTACGAAGCTGTGGTGCATCTCTCGTTGCTAGACTCCTATGGCCAAACCAGAGATATAGAGGCTGTGATTGACACCGGTTTCAATGGCTTCCTTACCCTGCCGCCGGCACTGGTTGCAGAGTTGGGGCTAATACGGCTGGGGCAGAAAAGCCTGGTTCTCGCGAACGGCAGCCGGGATATATTCGACACTTACGGGGTGACTGTGCTTTGGGATCGGCAGCCGAGATTCGTCGATGCAGATGAAGCGGACGCCACCCCTCTTATTGGAATGGCCCTGCTCGACAGACATAGCCTGTACGTAGAAGTAGAGGACGGCGGCCGCGTCGTCATCCAGGCCAAAGAGTAGTCAGCATCCCTGACATCTCCCCCTTCCCCATACCCCTCCGCGCCCGCTACCCTTAACCCATGGACTCCCGGAAAAGCGCCCAACAACCCTTACACCGTCGGCGTGGCATCCCCCTTGGCAGCCAAAACGCCCGCCTCCATACCCTCAAATTTGCCCCAAGAACTTGTCCTGAGCCTGTCGAAGGATCCGATTCGTTTCTCACCTCCGCCAAAATTTCCCTCCAATTTAGCCTTGTACTTAACATAACATTGGAAACGAATACCCCTTCTCAGGCACAAAGCAACCCAACCGTTAACCGCCGTCTAACCACTTTCTCATGCCTAACATGTCATTTTATGACACCCCAAAATCGACTTATGTCAAGTTGTCAACCATCATATGGACCACCCTCGCTTGCCTGCTTGTACAGAGTTGCTAGAATAGCCGGAAACGTCCGAGTACGGAGAACATGCCCCAAGCACAATACAATCTAGGACACGTAGCCAAACTTAAAGCCAAGTCCATCGGTGAGCCCGGTTCCAGGTACTTCCATGTGGCGGCCGAAGCCAGAAACGGCCAGACCCTAATGATGTGGATGGAAAAGGAGCAGCTCTTCAACCTTGGCGTGCAGGTGAAACGGCTGCTTTTCGAATATCAAGATGAAGCGGAACGCAGCTCATCTGAGGACTCCTACGATGAAGCCGTCTTCGGTGTGCCGGACCCGCCCGTCCTCGAGCTAACCGCCGGACAGATGTCGATTGGATACGACCAGACCTCCGCCATGTTCTTCCTGATGGCGCACCACGTCGATCAAGAAGATTCAATTCCCTTGGTAAACCTGGAGGCCACCTACAGGGAAATCGACTCTCTGGCGGACCAGGCCTTCGAAGTATGCGCCGCCGGCAGGCCGCGCTGCCAGTTGTGCGGCGCTCCCCTGGACGCGGATGTGCATCTCTGTCCCAGGCAAAACGGACACGGAGTGATGGCTACTTAGCGGAGTTCGCCTGTGACGGTCAACAGCAGGAGTGATCGATTTAGCCCCCAACTCTTCGACCTGTTAGCCAGGGGCAAAATGGGCGATTGCAGGCTCACCCCTGACGGCTCCAACTACACCTTTCTTACCACGGTTTCCCAGGGCGATGAAGAACTCAAGGTGATCTACAAGCCTCGCCGTGGCGAGATGCCTCTGTGGGACTTTCCCGGAGGCACCCTCTACCTCAGGGAGTACGCCTCTTACCTGCTCAGCGAAGCCCTGGGTTGGGGTTACGTGCCGCCCACCGTGATCCGCGACGGGGAATTTGGAGAAGGCTCGGTGCAGCTCTACGTGGAGTGCGATAGAAGAGAGCACTACTTCACCCTCCGCGAACGTTTCGTAGATGACATGCTGCGCGTCTGCGCCTTTGACGTCGTGGCCAACAACGCGGATAGAAAGGCGACTCACACTCTGCTGGGCAACGACGGCGGCGTATGGCTGATTGACCATGGCATCACCTTCCACGCTGAGCACAAGTTGAGGACGGTGATATGGGACTTTGCCGGACAACCGTTGCCGCACTGGCTGCTGGAAGAGATGGAGGCCCTTAGGGACAGCTTCGATGCGCCGGGAGGTCTGCGCGAAGACCTGAGCAAGCTGCTCAGCAATGTAGAAGTGGACGCGACTCGATACAGGTTGCGGACGCTTATAGATGAAGGAGAGTTCCCTATTCCCACCCTGAGACGGGCCATTCCTTGGCCGTGGCTCTAGCTCAGAGCCACAGCGCTCCCCGCTGATAGCCGCCCGTGAGCTGCAACGCAGTCCCGGACACCCATCTTGAAGCTGGACTGACCAGGTACAACACGGCTTGACCCACGTCGCGCGGGGCGCCGAGTCCAAGAGGGTAACTTCTGATCCTTGCCTCGCGCTCTTCCTGCGACCAGCCAAAATCCCGCGACTCTACTTCGCCAGGCATGATGGCGTTTACCCGCACGCCCTTGTCCGCTACGTGGGCCGAGAAGGCGGCCGTAAGCCCAATCAGACCTGCTTTGGCCGCATTGTACGCCGGAGATCCACCTGCGCTGGCGACCCGCGCCGCCTGCGAGCTTATGTTCACAATGCACCCTTCTCCGGCTTCCAGCATGGGCTTGAGAGCGGCTTGGGAGCAGTAGAACACGCCGCTTAAGTTCACGTCGATCACCCGTTGCCACTCCTCTATCGGTAGGTCCCACGCGTTGCCCCTGGGCGCGTCTATTCCCGCGTTGTTGACCAGGATGTCCAGACGGCCGTACTCTTCCAGGGCAAGCTCTACAAGGCGGAGGGCGTCTTCCGGTATGCTGGTGTCCATTACCATGTGGCTTGCCCTACCGCCCTTGGAGCGCACCTCGTCAGCGGTAGCCGTCGAATCCTGAATGTCGCCGATGACTATCGCGGCGCCGGCTTCGGCAAGGACCTGCGCAATGCCTCGTCCGATACCCTGTGCGGCCCCGGTGACTATGGCCACCTTTCCGTCGAGCCTGTAGCTGTCCGTCATCCCGTTCCTCCCTGGGGATCCGCCGGTTCCGTGAGCTTAGACGCACTCCCCCGGCTTGCTTCGCTTTTCCAGGCAGTCAAAGATACTGTCCGCCAGAAAGACCGCAGCGCCTCTTGAAACAGAGTCGGGCATCGCTGCCAGCAGTCCTCGTGGCTTCATCTCCGCGCTCCATATCAGCTTTGTCTGGCCCAGATGCTCCTTCAACCTCATTTCGGTCAGAATCTCAAAAGCGCTGCCAATGGACTTACCGTCTATCTTTATCCTGGCCTGATGATTCTCCATGCCCAGCACTTCAAAGTTCAGCGTGACCGTCCCCTTCAAGAAAGTGAAAAAGTGGTCCACTTTGACAACGAAGCGCCTGGGGCTTTCTTCCTTGAAGCTCTTGATTCTGGGAATGCATTCACTTATCCCCCGGAGGTCAGACGTGAGTTTCCAGACCTCCTCCACGGGAGCATCGATTGAATATTCTTTCTCTACATGCATAATTAGGTAATTATCGGCCTAATATTAACCAGTACTGGGTTTGTGTTGCAGTCCATGAGCACGGAAGACAAGAAAACCTTAGAAGACGTACAACACTTCTGCAATAATCTTCGCCCTTTGGAAGACATATTTTACCTTGAACACAGGTACAACGACCAACTGATTCCACTTGCACGGGAATCGAACATTCTGGGCATGCCGGTCAAGGAGCAGTACGGCGGCAGAGGTTTGAGCAGTTTGTTGTATGCGGAAGCTATTGAAAGCATCGCCGCGGAAGGCGCCGGTATACGGACGTTCTTCTCCGGGCATTCCTCTCTGGGGCAGAAGACCATACAGCACTTTGGTACGGATCTGCAGAAGCAAAAGTATCTTGCCCCTTCAACCAGAGGGGAGATCATCTTGGCATTTGCCCTCACGGAGCCGGATGCGGGAAGCGATCCGCTCTCAATGACGATGAGCTGGGAGGACAAAGGCGACCACTATCTCCTGAACGGAGTCAAGTACCTCATCTCCAATGCGGGCATTGCCGATGTCATCATCACGTTCGCCAGGGGGGCGGATGGATGGATAAGCGCTTTCCTTGTCGATACAAGGGAAGAGGGCATTGAGCGGGAGGATCTGACCGCAAAGATGGGCATGCCGACCACCAACACAGGCATGTTCGAGTTGACCGACTATCGAGTCCCCAGGGAGAACCTCCTCGGCAAGAAGGGCGACGGTTGGAACATAGCCAAGTATTCATTGTTGAACGGCCGCCTGAGCGTTGCCGCCGGCAGCGTTGGCACCATATCCGACTGCTTGGCGGAGTCCGTGAGCTTCGCCAAAGAGAGGGTGCAGCACAGGAAAGCAATAGCCAGGCATCAACTTGTTCAAGAGCACATCGCGATAATGAAGACAAACTTGGAGTCGTCCAGGCTGATGGTCAGGAGGGCCGCCCAGCTGGTGGACAGGTTTGAGGCCGAAGGCGACGACGAATCGTTCGAAGCTGCCGATACCGCGGTAGCCGAGGCCAAGTTTCACGCCACCAATGCCGCCTGGGACGCCGCCGATAGGGGTGTTCAGATATTAGGAGGTAGGGGATGGTCGTTCCTCTACAGGCCGGGCAGGCACCTTGTGGATACCAGGGTCTGCCGCATATATGAAGGAACCGATGAGATTATGAAGCTGAAGATAGCATCGGCGCTTCTGGGTAAAGGGTTCGAGGCCTACCGCTAGGCGGTGTATATTTGGTAGGGTTGATAATGCTCAGTGATTTGCCGTGGTGGGTAGGGACATATGACCATAGAGCAGACGTTTGAAGAAGCCATTGCCGAGTACCTGCAGCGATGCCAGGAGCAGATAGGCAAAGAGCGCATGGAGGGGTTGCCTCCGGGCCCGCCGTCCCCCTACGACCAGTCCGGGCCGCCATACGAATCGCCGTTGCGGCTCGACGCCAGGACTATACGCAACTACGCGTTCAGCATAGGCGACGACAATCCCCTCTTCACCGACCCGGAGTACGGCAAGCGGACTCGCTACGGCTCCCAGATTGCTCCCGGCCCCATCATGGTCGTGGTGCGGGCAGGCGGAGGCCAGGGCCCGATGAGGCCGCAAGGATACCCCGTAGCCGACTTTGTGGCAGGGACGGCGTGGGAGTTTTACGACGTTATCCGTCTGGGTACCGGACCAATCCGGTCTTCCAAGACGGATCGGGAGGTATTCCAAAAACAGGGATCGCGTGGCGGGCTTATCTTCCTCATCTGCGAGCTGTTCTACCGGGACGCCCACGGAGATCTGCCCGCCAAGGCCTACGGGACTTTGATTATGGTACCCACGGAGAGCATGGGAAGCTCCAGGGCTATGTCCGTGGACAGGCTGGGCGAGCAGATGATGTACGACCGCGGCACCCAGCGATATGATCCCGATGAGATCGCGGGATACATGGAGCTGATGGGCAAACCCAAGCGTCGCGGAGCGGAGACCCTGTACTGGGAAGACGTGGAGGTCGGCCAGGAGCTGTACCCGTTGGTGCTGCCACCATGGACTCTGCAGGACCAGATAGCCAATAACTTGGCCCGCTCGCTGACGGGCCGCAACGCCGGCGCACTCGATGATGAGCTGGCGTTCGAGCAGGTGTTTCACGGGCTGCAGTCCCACAGAGGCGGGGCTCGCACCCATCCCGTTTCCATGTGGCCATGGACTCCCAATTCCGAGCACGAAGACGCCCTGCTCGCGGCCTACAGAGGCCAATCCGGGCCGTTCGACCACGGAGTGCAGCGGTTCCAGATACCGCAGCAGCTGCTCACCAACTGGATGGGAGACGACGGGTTTGTGAGGCGTTATCAGACCGCCATCCGCCGTCCCGTATACTATGGCGATGTGACCATTTACCGAGGCCGGATAGCCAAGAAGTTCACGGAGCGGCAGACCGGAGAAAACGCACCGGGTGCGGCGCCTGGAGACGTGGAGTACAATGCCGTCGGAATAAGGATGGAAGGTGTCAACCAGACGGGAGAAGTGCAGGCCCAGGGCACCGCCGTGGTGTATCTGCCCTCCAGGAAGACCGGCCACGTCCATCTGCCGGTTCCGCACCTGGCACAGCCGCCTTATGTGCCTTACGAGACGTTCTATAGAGACTGGTTCTAGCCGCCGATGTAATTCAGGGTTAAAAGGGGAGGAGAACTATGGCGACACAGACTTTTGAAGAGGCCATAGCTGAGTACATAGAGCGCTGCTATGAGTCGGTGGGGAAGGAGCGGGAGGAAGGACATCCGCCGGGGCCGGGCACTCCGTATCCCATCGGCGAACCTCCCTACGAGGCTGCAATAAGGCTGGATGAGCGTACAATCCGCAACTACGCCATCAGCATAGGGAACACCAACCCGCTCTATACGGACCCGGAGTACGGAAGGCGTACCAGGTACGGCGCCATGCTTGCGCCCAATACGGCCCTCATCCTTGTGCGCAGTCCCGGCGGCCAGGGGCCTACGCGCCCTGAGGGCTATCCCGTGGGGGACTTCTTTTCGGGGCTGGCTTGGGAGTTCTTCGACGTGCTGAGGGTTGGTGACGCGCGCTTTAAGAACACCAAGAAGACCAGCGAGTTCTTCGAAAAATCGGGTTCACGCGGGCAGTTGCTTTTCCTCATTGAAGAGATCAAGTACTGGAATGCTCACGCAGACCTGGTGGGCAAGTGCTACGGCACTCTGATTCTGGTGCCCATCGAGAGCATGGGCGGATCACGGACTATGAACGTGGAGCGCCTGGGCGAACAGCTCATGTATGAACGTTCCACTTCCAACTACAACCAAGAGCAGATGGACGAATACGTGTCACTTATGGAGGCCAGTACCCGCAGGGGTTCCCAGACCCTGTACTGGGAGGACGTGCAGGTCGGAGATAAGCTTGGGCCTCTCGTGGTGCCTCCGTTCACTTTGATTGACCAGACGGTGCAACGGGTGGTCAACGCTGCCGCTACGGGAAGGTACGGGACATCGGGAGACGAACTGGCATTCGAGCCGGTGTATCACCACAACATTCAAGGGATGGGCGGCTACGGTAAAGGCTTTGCCCATCCCGTAACCCGCTGGCCCCACGGACCCGGAGACGAGCATCAGGACGCTCTCATGGCGGCTTATAGAGGCCAGCCGGGGCCGTTCGACGGCGGTCAGCACAGGTCTCAGCTGCCCCACAGACTCATCAGCGACTGGATGGGAGACGATGGTTTCATCAGGAGATACCAGTGTGCCCTACGCAAGCCCGTCTACTACGGAGACACCACCTTTTACACCGCTGAGGTAGTGAAGAAGTTCAAGGAGTCCCAGGAAGGCGACAACGAGTCGGGAGGGCAACCGGGTAAGGCGGAGTACCACGCGGTGGGTCTGAAGCTGGAAGGGAAGAACCAGGTGGGTGAGACCCAGATGCAGGGCACTATCGCCGTGTACCTGCCGTCTCGTGAGGGCGGCCCGGTCCAGTTACCGGTGCCGCACAGGGGCAATCCTCCCTACGTGCCGTACGAGACCTTCTACAGAGACTGGTACTAGGCTGACCGGCCGACACCGAAAGGACACTTCCCTATGAAGATGGACGGGATGCTCAGTGGAATACGCGTGTTGGACTCCACCACGGCCGTGGCAATGCCCACGGCTATGCACATCCTCGCCGACATGGGCGCCGAGGTGATCAAGATAGAGGCCCCTACCAGGGAGGAGGCTGGCCGGCGTGATGAGAGCTTTCAGTACCTTCAACACAGCAAGAAGAGCATGACCATCAACCTGAAAGCCCCCGGCGGCGTCCAGCTTTATAAAGACCTGGTCGGCAAGAGCGACGTTCTGGTAGAGAACAACCGCGCCGGAACCCTGGACCGCCTTGGCGTGGGTTACAGCGAACTGATCAAGGTAAAGCCGGACATCATCCTCCTTTCCAACACCGGATTTGGGCAGACCGGCCCCTGGAAGCGCTATGCCGGTATAGGAACGTTTCTGGAGCTGATAACCGGAGTCAGCCACTTCACGGGCTATCTGGATCAAGGGCCCAGGCAGGTTGGCAACGCCTGGATAGACATACACGTGGCCTGGATGGCGGTCTTCTCTGTACTGGCTGCGCTCCACTGGCGTGAGGAGAGCGGGGAAGGACAGCACATAGACTTTTCCATGTACCAGGTTGGCGTTTCAACCTTGGGAGCGGAGCTGCTTGATTTCATCGTGAACGGCAATGTAGGGAAGCAGATGGGGAACCGTCATCCGGTTCATGCCCCGCACGGTGTCTACCCATGCCGCGGCGACGACAAGTGGATAGCCATAGCCGTAGAGAACGATGAGGAGTGGCGCGCCTTGCTCAAGTCCATGGGCGACCCAAAATGGGCGGACAACCCCAAGTTTGAAGATGCCCTGTCGCGCCATCACAACCAGGATGAAATAGACGGCCATATCGCTGAGTGGACAAAAGACTGGGACTTCTATGAGCTTATGCACCTGCTTCAAGCCAGCGGCGTCATAGCCTCAGTAGTCCCCAACACGGCTGAACTCATGACCGATCCCCACATGAAGGCCAGAGGCTTCTACGAAAAGCTGACCCACTCGCCTGAATCCGGCCTCGGCGACAGGATTCTTATCGGCAGGCCCTGGAAGGTCTCCAAGACGCCGTCCAGGTTCCGCGGGCCGGCCCCAACGCTGGGACAGGACAACGATTACGTCATGAAAGAGGTCCTGAAGCGCACCCAGGACGAGATGGATAAGCTGTATGAGGCCGGAGTGCTGGCCAAGCAGGCTCCTGAGCGGACGGCCACACCGCCGCGACCACAGGCGGTTCCCGCTCGACCCAGGCCTGGCGCTGCTAACCCTGCTCCCAGCTTGGAAGACGGCACCCTTGCCTATATAGACCCCGACTACCAGAAGCGCTTGGGGGTGGAGTGATGGGCGGCGGCGTGTTCGGAAAGTTCCGCGTCGTGGACATGACCAGGGGCATAGCGGGGCCTTTTACCAGCAAGCTCCTAGCCGACTATGGGGCAGACGTGATCAAGGTCGAACCGCCTCACGGCGACCCTTCCAGGCAGATGGGCCCCTTCGCCGGAGATGACCCACACCCGGAGAAGAGCCTGCTCTTCCTCTATCTCAATTGCAATAAACGGGGAGTAACCCTGGACGTTGAAACCAGCGCCGGAAGAAAGCTCCTCCTTGACCTGTTGAAAACGGCGGACGTCCTGATGGAAGACTACACCCCGGGATATCTGGATAGCTTGCAGATGGGCTACCCGCGCCTGGAGGAGATCAACCCCAAGCTGGTGATGACCTCTATCACCCCGTTCGGCCAGACGGGGCCTTACAAGAACTACAAGGGCAACGACCTTGTCTACTATGCCATGGGCGGCATGATGTACACCAGCGGCGCATACCACAGGGAACCGCTTAAGCACGGCCAACCGCAGAGCCTCTACCTGGGCGGCATAGTGGCAGCTTACGCTACATCTGCGGCGCTCTTTGCCAGGAGGACGCTGGGCCAAGGACAGCACGTCGATCTGTCTCTATCGGAGGTCATGGCCGCCGACCATTACCAGCCTGCGGCCAGGTATGCCTTTTCAGGTGCGGTAACTCGGCGCGCCCCCAAGAGCGATACCGGCCAGGAGAAGGGCACCGGCTTCCTGGGCATGGTTCCGGCAAAGGACGGGTACGTTAGGGCCTCCATCAGCCCTCCGCAAAGGCTTTATGCGCGCTCTGGGCCTCAGCCCTGGCATGAGTACGCCGCTTTGCTGGGGCGCCCGGAAATCGGTGATGCCCTGGCGGAAGCAACCAGCACAGAGGAGATCGATGAGATACTGCTGCCGGTGATAAGAGAGATGCCCAAGCTGGAGTACTACCACAGGTTGATGACAAACGAATGGCTGGCGGCGGCGGCACAGACTCCGCAGGACTTGGCCGATTGCCCGCAGCTTGAGGAACGGGACTACTTCACGGAGGTGGAGCATCCCGTCATTGGCCGTGTCAAATTCCCGGGAGAAGTGGTGAGACTGCCCAGCTCTCCCTGGAGCCTGCGATTTCCCGCTCCTCTCCTTGGTCAGCACAACAGGGCCGTCTTCTGCGGAGAGTTAGGCCGTGGCAAGGACGAGCTTGTTGGGCTTAGGCAAGTCGGCGCAATCTAAAGCCCCAGCCCCTATACCCACACGCCTGCGCAGGGAGACTTTTGCATAATCTCTTCCCCCTTGAATGGGGGAAGACTGAGATGGGGGTGAGTCCGTTCACCCAGCATGCCCGCTCTGTACCGGTGGACTCCTGCTAGGAACGCATCTCCCCGGTGACTTTCCGCTGCCGCTTTTCCAAGAAAGCCGGCGTGGCGTCGTCGCTGTCCTTGCTCAACTGGCCTACCATGAAGTTCAGGGTGTACTGCATGTCCCATGCCGCTTGCTCAGGCAGCTCTCTGCTCTTCACCGCGAACTCTTTGAGCATTCGCACTGCTACCGGGGGCATCTGACATATCCTCTCGGCAAGCTCTTCGCAGCGAGCCATCAGTTGGTCGTGGGGCACAGTCTCATAGATAAGGCCAATTCTCTCCGCTTCCTTGGCGTCTATCGGCTCATCGGTCAGAAGCATCTTCATGGCGTGAGCGTAGTTAAGCTGGCGTATTAGGTGAGTTGCGGAAGGCCCGCTGCCAATCCCACCCCTGTTGGAAAGCAGCGCAAAGTAGAAGCGGGCGTGCTCCTCACAGGCTATACGGATGTCAACGGTGTTGAGCAGCATGTAGAGCCCGGCGCCTGCGGCCCACCCGTTGACCGCCGCTATCACCGGCTTCCACACGCGTGGGAAGTCAACGCCTCCCCCAAAGACCACAATGTCGCGCCCGTTCACCGTCCCGGCTCTTGGCCAGAAGAAGTTCTCAGCCTGCTGATTCCGCACGTCGTCGTAGGACATGCCTGGGGGTGGAGGCTGGATGTGATGACCGGCAGAGAAATGCCTGTCGCCAATTCCGGTTAGGATCATCACCCTCATCTCTCTGTCCTGCCAGAAATCCCGGTAGGCCTCTCCCATCTCCTCCATGACCTGGGAGTCCATCACGTTGGCCTTGGTCGGGTTGTTGACGGTCAGATAGGCAACGCTTCCCTTCTTTTCGTAAATCGTCTTCTTTGGCATAGTTCACCTCCGCAATCCTTGTCCTGTATATATCCGTTTGTGGGGACTAGTCAAGCGTTAGATTGGAAAGGTGTGATTTGCAGAGCCCAGCACACAAGGCGTTTGACAGTGTGCAATCTCTACTGGGGATGTTGGGTAGGCAACCCAACCTTCTCCGCCTCGCTGAGCGGCCCGCCTGCTTTCAATGCTTCGATGATCGCCTCCGTTCTGGACCGGACGTTCATCTTCAGCAGGATGTGTGTCACGTGAAGCTGGACCGTCCTCAGGCTGACGTGCAACTGAGAAGCCACTTCCGTGTTGGTTAGCCCCAAGAGCATCAGGCGCAACACCTCTTGCTCTCTTGGCGAAAGAGAATCAAAGCCACGGCTGCGTCCCGGAGTGCCCGAGATGTGAGACATACTTAAATCGACGACTGCCCTGGCCTCCGCTCCCAGAACCGTTATTCCCTGCGCGGCGGCCCGCATGGCGCATTCAAAGGACTCTCTTTCAATATCCAGCGAGAGATAGCCAAGTACGCCGGCCTGCAAGCATTCGTTCACCAGCACGGGGTCATGACGCACCCTGGTGGTCAACACCACGATTTTGGAAGAGATCTCTGCGTCGCTGGCAAACCGCCTTGCCAGCGTTGCAGGGTTGAAGTCGTCCGGATTTGCCCCCACTACAACAAGGTCGGGCTGCACCAGCTTAACCAGCTCGTAGCCTTCGTCTAAGTTGTCGGACTCACCCAGTACGGAGAAGTCGGGCATCTCATCCACAAAACTGGCAATCGCCTCCCGCATCATGGTGCTTCTGAGGAGAATGACTACTCCGTACGAACTCGCGGCAGATCGACCGTTCCCGTCCATGGCACCCCTCCATATGAATGGGCGATCCTCAAGCCTGAGCGCATGATACTTGCGCATTTATGAAATGTCAAAATATGCAGCATATGCTTCGCTTTTTCGCAAAAATATATACGTATCTGTACGGATTGCAAATATGGCCTAGTTTAATTAACTTGCATGATAACTTTGGCGTTATTGTCCCTCATCGCAACGCAAGGTGAAACTCCGATGCAGTGGGAGGTTTGTATGGACGCTTATCGCATTCCCCTTAGTAGATTGTGGATCACTGCCGTCATTGCAGTGGGCTTGATAGCGCTGTTGGCCTGCGGCTCCACGGAGGAGGCAACACCGACGCCCACCGCAACGGCAACGGTCGCCGCGCCTGTCACTGCAGCCACGCCTACGCCGGAACCGATGATGACCGACGATCCGGTCTATGGCGGTACGGCAAGGATTGCCGACAGAATACGGCCGCAGTCATTTGAGCTTACCCACCTTGGTGGAGGCCTGCAGCCCGCCAATGGCATTGGCCCAATCGTCTGGTCGGCGCTGGTCAGAGAGAGCATCGTGGACCGCGTTAGTATAGAAGGCGACCTGGCCGAATCCTGGGACGTAAGCGATGACGGTACGGAGTGGACGTTCCAGATCCGTGAAGGGATCGTTGACCACAACGGAGACCCCTACGGTGCGGAAGAGATAGCTTACCTTGTTCACCGCATGGTTGACCGGCCCAATGACGCCCCTTACTCGCAGGGCGGCGGCTGTATGAAGACGGCCATAAAGGAACCCACCAGCGACGGTGGCGTTGAGGTTACCGGGCCAAACGAGGTCACTATCCGTCTTAAGGGCCCCACCTCCTGGTTCGCCGCTTGTGTCAGCAGCGGATACGTGATGTTCGGCCCCGCCAAGCAGTACAAGGCGATTGACGACACCGGCGAGTGGAGGCTGCTGGATCCCGAGAAGGATGAGATAATAGGCACAGGGCCGTTCAAGGCCGTAAACCTGGTGGAGGAAGTGGAGGCCGTTTACGAAAAGAATGAAAGATACTTCAAAGAGGGACGGCCATTCCTTGACAGGGTGGAGATATTCCATGCCACTGAGCGTTCCGTAGTGGTAGCTGCTATGTTGGCCGGACAGAACGACCTGATTGCCAACACCTGTTGCGACGGATTCCGCGCCGAGTTGACTCCCATAAAGAAGAGCCATGGAGCCAAGATCGTCATGCCCATTGCTGTAGGCTACGGACAGGCCGGGATCATGGTGAACCTCAGGCGGGCTCCATTTGGTCCGCTTGACGACCCAACGGCGCGCACCATCCGCAAGGCTATACAGCTCTGGTACGACAGGGACGAGAGCGGAGAGGCGGGATACCAGGGCATGTACATGAAGCCCTACTACTACTACCCCGGCTGCGCCCACTGTGAGCTGCCAGGCTTCGACTGGATATACACACCTGAGCAGTGGGAAGAGTTCCCCGGGTTCAATCCGGACACCAAGGAAGCAGACATAGCGGAAGCCAAGCGCTTGATGGAATCCGTAGGGTACGGCCCGGACAACATGCTGGAGTTCGACCTAGCTGTCTCCGCTAGCGGCAGCACACGCCGCCAGGCTGACGCCGCTGTTCCCAAGATGGCCGATATTTATCTGAAGCCAAACGTACGTGTCAGTCAGGTTGGCCAGCGTGAGATGGGAGACGACACCACGCAGATGGTGTTCTTCGTTCGCGGTTTCGGCCTGCTTGACCCGCAGCAGTACGACGACCAGCTATACCTGCCCTTTGAGATCTACAATAACTCCAACTGGAACCGCTACGACAGCGCTGAGTACCTCAGGCTGCACACCCTGGCCGCAACCACCGTCGACCAGGCGGAGCGCGGACGTCTCTACAGAGAGATAGTCGATGTCCTGTATGAGGATGCCGGCATAATGCCAAGCAGCCGTGCAACCCCCATCCACCCCTTCAACGGTGCATGGCGCGGTTGGACGCCCAAGACAAGGCACGTTCAGAATTCAAGCATTGAAAACGTCTGGATACATCCCAGCGGCGAGGCCAGCCAAGAGGTGCTTGAGCAGTACGACGTCTACACTAGGTTCCCTGACCGGTTCCCTCTATAGCCTAACGGGCTAGAGTTAATGCTGAACCACCTGCGATCAACTTCGCAGGTGGTTCAGCATTAGAAAAGACTATGGGTTATAATCAAGCAAGCGCCGCCAGTCAACCTACCGGATCATGAGAAACTACATCATCAAGCGGGTGTTGCTCTTCATCCCCACCATTCTGGGGGTTTCCGTATTCGTCTTTGGCGCTTTGCGCGTCCTGCCGGGTGACGTGGCGGAGTTGATTCTGACCGGGGGAGACCCTGACGTGGTGATCTCCGAGGATATGAAGGAGGAGCTGAGACAAGAGACCGGGTTGGACAAGCCGATACACGTCCAGTACATCGACTGGATATGGGGAGTGGCGAGGTTTGATCTCGGCGACTCCTGGAATACGGACAAGCCAATTACCCGCAACCTGAAACGCCAGCTCCCCGTCACTCTCCAACTCGCCGTGGCGTCCCTCACCCTGGTTGTCCTCATTGCTCTCCCCATTGGCATACTCGCCGCCCTCTACCAGGATAAGTGGCCAGATTACCTCCTGCGGGGCACCGCTGTCTTGGCTAGCGCAATGCCGGGCTTCTTTGCCGGAATACTGATAGTCTTGATCCTTGCTGTCGGGTTCGGCTGGCTACCTCCTCTCAGGTTCTACAACCTCTGGGACAGGCCGTGGGATTCCATAACTCAGCTGTTCTTCCCCGCGACTGCCCTGGGATTGCTGGGAACTGCAACATTGCTGCGAATGACAAGGGCACAGATGCTAGAGGTGCTGCGTGAAGACTACGTCCGCACCGCCAGAGCCAAGGGCTTGTCCGAACGATTGGTGATAACGCGCCACTCGATGCGCAATGCCCTGATACCCGTGGTTACCGTCATAGGATTCCAGGTGGCGGTCCTATTGGGCGGCACCGTAGTGATAGAGGTTATCTTCAGCCTGCCCGGCATGGGCGAACAGCTAGTGCGGGCCGTCCTATTGAGGGACTTCCCCGTGGTGCAAACTTACGTTCTCTATCTTGTGTTCATCTCGCTGCTCGTCAATCTCATAGTAGATATCTCCTACGCCTGGCTGGATCCACGGATCAGGTATGCGTAATCAGCCGTTCAATTCAGGAGGGCTATGAGCACGGAAGGCGCAACCGGCGGACTCGCACTGCAAAGCCAGCAGCAAAGTCTCTTGAGGCCGGTCGTTGCCCTTTGGGGATTTGCCCGCAGAAAGCCGCTGGGCGCCGCAGGCTTGGCCATTTTGGTATTTGCAACCGTTATAGCTTTCACCGGATCTTATATCGCCCCTTACGACCCGTTCGAGACCAGGTTGGAAATAGCGTTGCAGGGCCCAACCGCTCAGCACTGGTTCGGTATGGACAACTTGGGACGGGACGTATTCAGCCGGACCATTATCGGCACAAGGGTATCCCTCTACGTAGGCCTTACAACTATGCTGATGGCTACGGCCATAGGGTTGTTCCTCGGGGTCTCCAGCGCGTTCCTGGGTGGAAAGTACGACCTCATTGTACAGAGGTTCATTGATGGAATTGTCGCCATACCATCTTTGTTGCTCGCCTTGACCCTGGTCGCAGCATTCGAAATTGGGATGGAAAACGTAATCATGGCCCTCACCATAGTCAATACGCCGCGGATTACTCGCGTGGTGAGATCGTCCGCCCTCACCATCATGGCTATGCCGTATATAGAGGCGGCTCGCACCATTGGCTCCAGCAATTTTCGCATAATGCTGAAACACATTGCTCCCAACACCTTCGCGCCACTGGTAGTGGTGGCTTCCGCCGCGGTGGGGTCTATCATCACCGCTGAATCCAGCCTGAGCTTCCTGGGGCTGGGCGTCCCCTACGATACAATTTCCTGGGGAGGTCTGCTAGGAGGAGATACCAGGCAGCTCTTCGTTTCGGCGCCATGGATGGCCTTTGGACCGGGAGTCAGCCTGACCCTGGTAGTCTTCGGCTCGGCCATCTTCGCCGATGCTCTGCGGGACGTTTTCGATCCCAAGCTCAGAGGGCGTTGAGCGGGGAGAGTGTTTTGTCAAACGTACATTGACAAAGGGGAGGAGCATAAACCGTGACCATTGTTGAGCTTGATCTGGACAACGCTACTATCGCTAACCTTGCGCCCCGCATCCAGCGGCGCGAAGTCTCGCCGGTGGAGATTGTGGAATCTACTCTCCGGCGCATAGAGAGGTTGCAACCCGTTCTGGGTTCCTTTACCACCATTGCCTCTGAGCATGCCTTGCTCCGCGCTCGTGAGGCGGAGCGAGAAATTGCCCAGGGGCGTTACCGGGGGCCTTTTCACGGCATCCCTTACACGTTGAAAGATGTGGTGGCCACGGCAAACATGCCCACCACCTGGGGCGACCCAAAGGGTGTGGACTACAAACCTAAAGAGAGCGCCACCATCCACACGTTGCTGGACGAAGCCGGAGGCATCCTCCTTGGGAAAGTGGTTTCGGAGATAGGACGGGGGCAGGGCGGCCCCGTCGGCTGTCGCAATGCCTGGGACCCCACCCGCAGCCCGGGCACCTCCAGCAGCGGGTCCGGCTCAGCCACCGCGGCCTCCATGGGGCTGGGTTCCATAGGCACAGATACCGGCGGATCGGTGCGTCATCCCGGCAGCAACAGCAATCTGGTTGCTATGCGCCCCACTCACGGCCGCATCAGCGGCTTTGGAGTCCATGCCAGTCCAATGACCATGGACCAGGCGGGGCCGTTGACCAAAACGGTGGAGGACAACGCCATAATGATGCACATCCTGGGCGTTTACGACCCCAAGGACCCCATCAGCGTCAATGAGCCACGTTACGACTACCAAACTGGGATGCAGGATGGCATCAAGGGCATCCGCATAGGCGTACCCGTGGATGATTGGGTCTGGAAGGACTGGCTCTCGGAGGAAGAGGAAATTGTTTGCCGGAAAGCCATATCAGTGCTCGAGGAGTTGGGCGCATCTGTAACGGAAGTGGCCCTTCCCAGAGCTGCGGAGGCCCGTTCCAACTCTTTCTCTTCGCGGTCGCCGAGTGCTCTCATCTACATGGACAACTTCACCAGGGAGCAGCTGGACGCCTGGCCGGAGGTAGGTACCGGGCTCGATGAGGCCTTACAGGAGTCGGCGGTGAACTATCTCCGCTTGCAGCACCACCGCGCCCTCATCAGGCAAGAGGCCAACGAGGTGCTGCGCCAGGTGGACGTAATAGCCATGCCCACGGGCAGCACCTACGGCGACGCATGGGACGCTGAAAACGTCGTCGTCCGCGGTCGGACGGTATCCGCGCGGTCGCGTGCCGTGTATCGCAACGCCTTGGCCAGCATTTGCGGTCAGCCCGCTCTCAGCGTGCCTTGTGGATTCGGCAACAACGATCGCTGGCCAATCGGACTGATGCTTCATGGACGCGAGTTGCGAGAGGCGTTGCTCTACCGGATTGCTTGGGCTTACGAGCAGGCTACGCCCTGGCACAAGCGTCATCCCAATCTTGACTATGATGTTCAACAATCAAACTGAGGCTGGCCGAAGCTGGCCGTAATCTCGGGGAGAGCTTGGCAAGAAGGTCGCACCCGCCTGAGGCCAGGCTCTCCTTTCTGGAGACTAATAAAGCCGTGGACGGCTGCCATGAGGAGGGATGAAGTTGACCACTAGAAATGTAGACTTGGATTCCGCGACTATCACTGAAACCGGCAAACTGCTCAGGGATCGCAAGCTATCGCCTGTTGAGCTGACCCAATCCACTATAGATAGGATGGAAAGGCTCCAGCCCATCCTGTTGCCTTTCATAACAGCCACTCCTGAGTATGCTTTGCTGCGCGCCAAAGAGGCTGAGGAAGATATTATGAAGGGCAGATACCGCGGCCCTTTGCATGGCATACCGTACACCTTGAAAGACTGGATCGACGCCAAAGGGATTCCCACCACCTTTGAAGGGCCCAGCGGCCCGGCCCAGCACTACATCCCCAAGGAAAGCTCCACCATCCACGCACTGCTGGAGGAGGCGGGAGGCATCCTCATGGGCAAGGTGGATCCCGGAATAGGAATAGAGAGAGATACCGGCGGTCCCGTTGGCTGCCGCAACGCCTGGGACCCTAGAATGAGCCCGGGCACATCCAGCAGCGGGTCCGGTTCGGCAACAGCAGCCTCCATGGGGCTTGCCTCCATCGGCGCCGATACCGGCGGGTCGGTGCGCCATCCCGCCAGCAACAGCTCGCTCGTGGGTATGCGTCCGACTCAGAGTCGCATCAGCGGCTTCGGGGTCAAGGCGTCGCCTTTGACCACGGATCAGGCCGGGCCGCTGACCAAGACGGTGGAAGACAACGCCATCATGATGGACATACTCGGCGTGTACGACCCCAAAGACCCGGGAAGCGTCAACGAGCCCCCATACGATCATAGAGCCTGGTTGACGGATGGCATCAAAGGTCTGCGCATTGGCGTGCCCATAGACGACTGGGTATGGAAGGACTGGCTCAGTGAGGAGGAAGAGCAGGTGGTCAGAAAAGCCATCGGCGTCTTGGAGGAGCTAGGCGCTTCCGTCATGGAAGTGAACGCTCCCCTGTCCGGGGAAGCGCGCGCCCTTATGCAGGCCGTGGGAGGGGGCGGCGCACTCTACTACCTGGAGAACTTTTCTGAAGAGCAGATGTCGGCTTGGCCTGGAGTGCGTGACAATCTGGAGGCGTCCCTTCAACGGCCGTTGAAAGACCACTTTGATGCAGTTCTCAAGCTCACAAATCTCAGACAGGAAGTGAGCGCTATATTGAGGGAAGTGGATGTCATAGCCATGCCCACCGGCAGCACCTACGGTGACACATGGGACGCTAAGACCGCCGTCATTCGTGGCAGGACTGTGCCCGCTCGCTCACGCGCCGTCTGGCGGAATGGTATGGCCAGCGTATGCGGACATCCCGCCGTGTCCGTGCCCTGTGGCTTTGGCAACAACGATACGTGGCCCATTGGCCTGATGTTGCACGGGAAACGCCTGCGGGAGGCGCTTCTCTACCGGGTTGCCTATGCTTACGAGCAGGCCACGGAGTGGCACAAGCGTCATCCCAACCTTGACTTCGGCGCTCAATAACTGGGGTACGCCATCTGCCTGCCTGTATGTCCGTATGTCCGGAGATAGGTAGGGCGTGGCCGCCTACTCCCCTACGCTTGACAGGAACTGCCTTACGTGCGGGAGCACTACGTCGCCCCGTTCCACTGCTTCTTGGTGGTCCAGACCGGGCAATACCACGAAAGTGGCGTTGGGTATCTGGTCGATGCACCTCTCCTGCCCTTCGCGCCAGAAAGTGTCAAGCTCGCCGACATAGACCAGGCTGGGCATCGTCATGTGTTGCAGCGTATCCGTCTGGTCGGGCAGGTCGCGCACAGCCGTCAGCGATGCCGCTTGCGCCAGCGGATCGTTTGCTCGTATCTTCGCCTCGTCTTCCTCGGTCAGTTCGCCCTCTGCCTTCCTTGCCGCTATCACGGCGTCAGTTCCTTGCAGCAACTGCGCTATCGACTTGTCGCGCTCCTCCCTGGGCCGCTTGTATGGCGACATACTGCTGATGATCAGCGAGTGGAATCGCTCCTTGGCGTATTTGGCGCAGCCGAATCCAATGCGCCCTCCCATGGAGTGGCCCCAGTAATGGGCCTTGTCTATTCCCAACTCATTCAAGATGGCCACTATGTCCGCCACGTTGTGCTTGATGTCGTACGCTTCCGCATCGTGCGGTTTATCGCTCTCCCCGTGTCCCCGTGCGTCGACGATTACAAGCCTGTATTCGCCCTTCAGTGCCTCTACATGGCCCGCCTCGTACCATCCTTTCATGTTGTCGCTCTGGCCGTGCTGCAACACCAGCGCCGGTCCTTCCCCCTCCACGTGGTAGTGAATGCTTACTCCGTTGTTCGTTACGTATGGCATTTCTCAACCTCACTTGTAAAACGATGGCGCCATCATACGAGCAAACTGGCATGCGGGCAAACGGGCAAACACCCGTCTGCTTCGTCATTGCGAAGCAGACGGGGAGCATTAAGAATCTCCGATCGATGAGAGTCGCGGTCAGCGGCTGTATCCCGAGGAAACGGGCGCGGGCATTCCAACAGTGATGCTGTCCAGCACATAGGCGAAATCCTGGTAGGAGGCAAGGGAGCCGATGTGCTGTTCGACCCGGAGAAGCTCATTCTGGAGAACCGACAGATCGTACTGCACGTTGTACGGGGAGTCCGGCCAGGGCAGACTGCTGTACCTGTCGGCAGCCAGGGCAACCAATGCCCCGAACTGAAGCAGCGCGCCTGACACGTCGTTCGACGGCTGGTCGTACCGTGCCAGCATTTGCGCGTGCTGACGGTTGGAGTCGTTGCTAATTGGAGTCACCCAGCGAAGCTCTACATCGCCCAGGCTTACCGCGTCGCCGAAGTTCAGATGGTTCTTGAGGCGAAGCTCGTAGAAGACGGTCGTCGCCGCTCCCGACGGAATCTCCGCAAACTCCTTGCGCGCCTCCGTGAAGCTCTCGTCCGAAGTGATGCGGTTCTCGTACCCGACGATGCGCCACGTATCCACCACCTCCGGATCCCAGGTGACCTGAGCCCGCGTCTGGTCGGCGAACGGGATGGAAAGGGCAAGCCAGCTCTCGCGGCTGAACAGCGCCCTCGCCTCTGAGGAGTCGTCCAGGTAGCGGTACCAGCCGTTGCCGTGCTGGGCCAGCTGCTCAAGCAGGTGGTCGTTGTAGTTTTCGATGCCTACGCCGATTGTGATGAGCCGCAGCGGGTTGCTGCTGTCCCTATCCCCGGCGGACTCGAGTATGGCAAACGGGTCGGTAGCGTCCACGTTGGCAACACCGTCGGACATCAGCACTATGTAGTTGTGGGCTTCGGGGTTGTGCCGGCGCATCGAGTCGGCTATCTCCACCCCACGATTGAGCCCCGCTTGGACATTGGTTGAATCCCTCGGTCTAAGCTCGTCGATTGACCAGCTTACAAAACCGGAATCCGGTTGGCGGTTCTCTACGGTGAGACCGTCAAGGACTCCCGTGCTGAACTGGACCACTGAAATACGGTCGTCGTGGCTGAGGCTTCGACGTATGCTGTCGGCGGCGGCGCGCGCTATCTCCACTCTGGAGCCTTGGGACATGGAGCCGGAGGAGTCAATCACGAGCGTGACGTTGAGCGGCCTCCCGTCATCATGCAGCTCAGGGGCCTGGAACCCGACGCGGGCCAGGACCATGCCGCTGTCCAGCGGGTGCGGCATGACGTCTGTGTATATGGCGAAGCTATCCGGCCTCGACGGCTGTCCGTATTGGTAGTCGAAGGCGTTCACCCACTCCTCGGAGCGTACCGAGTCGGGGTCAACCTCGTATCCTGCTCTCGCCCAGTTGAGTGCAAGTTGGAACGAGGTGCGGTCGGTGTCGAGGCTGAACGTGGAGATACTGTCCCGCGACGTGTGAACCTCGGTCGTGCGTTCATTGTCCCTGAATGTGGTCGCGCCCGGCTGTGATTGGGGGACAGCCGTAACTCCAGGGGCGGGCATCGAAGTGGCAATGGGTACTGGAGCGCCTCCTTCGGCGGGCATCGGCCGATCTCCGGCCGCTGTAGGCCGAATAGCAGGCGCTGCGGGTACCGGTGTGGAAGTAGGGTATTGACGGGTCATATCCTGCGATGTGGGGACAATTGTTGGAAGGCCGATGACGGTTGGTTCAGCCGGCGCTATGGGCATCGGCGTTGGAGTAGGGGACTCCTCCGACGAACCACACGCCGCCGCCAATAGCAGTAGGACCATCCCCAGAGATAAACCGGTTGTCCGGATAATGCGTTTCATCTGCCTGCCTCCTTCTATTGTTTGTCCAGTGGACACAGTTCAATGTGCCCACGGATATTTAGAAGGGGTGCGGGGAGAAACCGTGGTCTATACTCAGATATACGACTCTCTCAGTTCTTTGGATTCTTGTCAGAGTACTGCTCATAGTTGGTGATTGTGGCCAAGCTTGCGTCACGGCGCCTAGAACATGCCCGTTATTCACCGGGGCATTACCGAGGACGGATTGCCAATCCTAACACCGGATCGTGGTGACATCATCCCGTGCCTACAGTCCGGAGAACGAGACGCTCATCTGGGCATAGCCACCCCTTGACTCAGCACAGCCTCGTTGATATGTTGCACTAGGCGTCATTCCCATAGTCGCAACCGACTCATCTCAACCGTTGACACAACGCTAATTCGCCTCTACACGGCGCACCGGGGAGGGAACAAGTGGTCAAGAAGACCATTTATGAAAAGAAAGACGGCATTTCTCTGTAAAGTCCTCTAAATCGTGCCTGTACAGGCACGAATATCAAGAAGATGTTGACCTCAATCTGTACCGTGCTGTAACATACTTTCATAGCGTAAATGTGGGGCTAGAACGATAGCCAGCCAAGGCTAAAAGGGTAGCTGAAATTGCCCTCGCAAGCACGATGGAGGTAAAGGGACAATGAGGAAACATCCAAGGCGGCTCAGTCGAAGTTTCGTCGAGCGGGTGCAAGAGGTCGGTCGCTACGGTGACGGAAGAGGCGGGCATGGCCTAACGCTCATGGTGAGGCCCAAGGCAGGCGGCGGTCTACGCAAGGGCTGGCTACAACGGCTTACTATAGACGGTGAACTGGCGACCATTGGACTAGGTAGCTTCCCTATCGTCACGTTGGGAATGGCCAGGGATGCCGCACTAGCGAACCGCCAGGCGGTCTGGCAGGGACGCGATCCCAGGGTTCGAAACGAACCTGGGGTGCTCTCCTTCGATGTCGCCGCCGAGAGGGTAATTCAGGAACATCTGGGCAGTTGGAAAAATGGTGATTCCACGGCCGCCGAGTGGCGTCAAATGTTCAATGTCTATTCCAAGCCTCTGATGAAGAAGAGGATAGACGCTATTGGCACGGCGGACGTGCTCGATGTCCTCAGGCCGATCTGGAATGAGAAGCGTCCGACGGCCAAGCTGCTCCGTCAGAGAATCGGCACGGTCCTGAAATGGGCCATGGCACACGGACTGAGACACGATAATCCGGCGGGTGACGCCATAGCTGAGGCACTGCCGAAAAACGGTCACCGCATTGTACATCGGAAAGCCCTGCCTTTTGGACGCCTACCTGAGGCAATAGAGGCGATGCGGGAGGTTCCTGCGGCCATCTCAACAAAGTTGGCTATGGAGTTCCTAATCCTGACGGCAGCCAGAAGCGGTGAGATCAGGAAAGCCCGGTGGGATGAAATCGACTGGGCCAGCCATACATGGACTCTACCGCCGGAGCGAATGAAAACGGGCAAAGAGCATCGGGTTCCTCTGTCGAGCGGGGCGCTAGTAGTCTTGGCGCAGGCACGGGAACTCAAAGACGGTAGCGGGCTGGTGTTCCCGGGTCCCAATCGCCAGAGCGGGATGCTTTCTGACAAGACGCTGGGCCGCTTGGTCAGCCGTGCCAATCTGGACGCTGTACCCCATGGGATGCGTAGCAGTTTCAGGGATTGGGCGGCTGAATGCTCTGACATACCCAGCGAGATTGTCGAGCATGCGCTGGCGCACGTCGAAGGAAGCGCGTCCGAGCGGGCATACCGCCGGACCGACTACTTTGAGCGCAGACGTACATTGATGCAGGATTGGAGTGACTATCTGGGGTATCCGTCCGCACAAGGACGCATGACCAGTTGGGAAGCAATGGGCAGTTGGGCCGCAATGACTATGATCAAGCCGGTCGACGGCATTGGGTCTCAGGTCAAGCAGCACTCAGACATGGTCGGGGCGAAAACAACCGACTCGCTTGTCGAGGAGCATCCCAATGCGAGGAAGAGGATGAGCGTATGAGCGTGGTCGACGTAGCTGGTTGGGAAGACCGGGCTGTGCTGCGGGCGGTCGAGGTCTGTGTCGTCCTGGGGATCACGCGTCAGACGTTGTACCGATGGTCTAAAGACGGGAATTTCCCTCCCTCGGTGCGGTTGGGTCCCGGGACTATCGGCTTTAGGGTGGCAGACCTGAAAGCATGGCTGGAAAGCAGGCCGGAGACGACTCACCAGTGAGGACCCATACGAGCGCCCATGCCTACGCCGACTGCCAGCGCTGGAAGGACTACGGGCACGGCTACGCCGCTGGCACGAGAAGAGCCTATTTCAACGTCATGAACGTACTGAGCTCGTATCGTAGATCAGAGCGGCTCTGCGTAGACGGACGACTTCCGAGCCACAGCGTTGATAATCTCCACAGACTACATTGAGCGTAACCGGTCATATGGTCGTTGCATCATGGTCTGCGTAGCTTGATTGTTCCAATCTCTCCTCGTCCTCTCCCCGTATAGTAGTCGCCTTCGAGACCGGTGCCGGCCAGTTCAAGGGTTGCTGTGCCTCGGTGCATCTCCATCGTGTTGGGAGCAGTTGACTTGGGTTCGTTAATATACTGGTAAGACAGCTCAGGATTAGCTAGATCCGTGGTTCGTAGGCTGGCCATGATGCTACTAGACCGGGAACGTTCAGTCTCAAGCCTAACAAGTATCTTCGACCACCGCTGGAGTATGAGAACGGATACCGGGTGGGCACCGCCGCCATTGCGGTACGAGGACTCAACTTCGCCAACCCATCTCCCATTAAGATTGGGTACTTGGCTGAGGTTTAGTTTCCCCAGCAACCCAAGTTTCCAGACGTAGCGATCAAACAGCCAATAGAGAATCGAGTAGCATCCCGCAAAAGAGGGTACGCTGAGCCACCACTCAGGCTCAAAGTTGATGGCACCTAGTCCTATATCCAGGAGCCATACCAACAGAATACTGACACCCATGATGGCTGCTACAACCGTCCCTCGCCCTTCTATCTCATAGGAGTGCATCAGCGCCCGTTACCTCCACTCGTTCCACAGGGATACCAGCTGATTCGCAAATGTCTTCGCGTTCACTACCGACCACTGCTCAGATGATGGGCCGAACAGCCATTGCCGCTCGTTCTGACAAACAAACCTATCAAGATTGCTTTGCACCATCCAATTGACAATTGAGCAATAGGTATCTTGGAAGCTGGGTTGGAATGTCCAATCCGGAGCATTGTAGACGAGACACTCAACGAAGTAGGACGGAGCAAGGCCAGCGCTGATCCTGCCGGTGGACTCTAAGTGATTCCGCGCATTCTTGAACATCCTCACGGTTCGTTTGTATCGGTCCCAATTACGCGTGCTTTTCGCATCTCCGTTGTTGTAGTGCTCTTTCGGATAGTTGACGATCCAGCGCTTGTCGCGCAACGCACAGAAGGTGATGCCCTCGGCATATGAATAGAAATTGTTGTATCGCCGATACCCCATGCAGACAACGACATCGGCCGCAAGCCTAGGCGGGTTTGCCTTCAATTTGATTGACTTGTTGCCCTGCGAGACCATCACTCTGCCAAATCCGGCCTCGAGAGCTCTCAGGGCCTCACGTCTTAAGTCATTCCAATCGTAGGTAGCTGGTCCGAAAGATGCGGCAACTAATCCCTGCTCGTATTGCGGGAGTGAACTCGTATCGTAGGTAGTAGTAGAATTCAGTTCCAAGACCACGTCCACGTCGCTGTCCCCACGTATGTTGGTGTTGTTTCGATAGGATCCCTGTAGATAGAAATCGTAGGTCATGCCAGGAGGCCATCTGTAGGCATCAAGCACCCGCCGAATAGCCTCGTGCGCATGCTTAGAGGCGTCCTGTGGCCCGTGATCGGACCATCCACTGAGATGAGATTCTGGTATGGGCATAGTCTTCTACTCTCGAACAGTTTACTCCATATGTACGACACTTATTCCGATACGCAATGAACCGACTTGCCCCGTCTCCTTTGAGCCACGATAGGACGAAAGATGCTAGAATCAGCAATAGACTCTTCACTCTGGTGGTCTCCGGTATGGACAAGGAAACTATGGACGCTGTTAGTGAGGCGCTGGACACCGCAATCAGCAAGGTGGCACAAAGATGGTTAGCAAGTCTCAGTGCTGACCAGAGTGACCAAAGAATCGCCATGAGGATATATCGGTCACTTGATTCCCTTCGTAAGCTCCAACAAGGCGTCATGCCTGAATACAATGATTGGGATGCTTTGTTCTATTGCCTTTGGTATCAGCCCGGACACGTGAACTTAGCATATACACTTGCTCGGAAAGTCCCAGCAATTAAGAATCCGCTAGTAACTGGCGAGGGTCGGCTAAGTGTTATTGACTTTGGCTGTGGAGCACTGGCTGTGCAGTTTGGATTGGCTTTGGTGGCGGCGGACACGTTAGCAGGGCGTGGCAGGATGCCTCAGATCGCTGTGTTGCCACTAGATACTAGCGAACCCATGAAGAGTATTGGATGGTCGATATGGAACCAATTCACTGATGAAATCGAGAGATATCCGGAATTGTGCGCCTTGCAAAGGGTATGTAACGATATGAGGTTTGATAACGAATTTAGGACTGAGGCGGTTGTCTGGCTCACTGCCCTTCACGTCGCATACGAGGAGAACGCTGACGAAGTTGAAGGCGCCCTCGCTGACATAATCGAGAGGGAACATCCCAACGTTGTCCTGGTTACTACGCAGGGGATTAGCGTCACACATGCGTTCTCCGCTGAAGCCTATGGCTATAGCAACCAAAGTGATGTCTTTTTCGGCACGGTGTTTGAATTGGAAGGCAGATTTGAGGCAGCCACTAGATTTAGGTCTGACTTGTACGACGATAGGATCGACCTACAACCTACGATGTTGCTCCCAGTAGCTGATGACTTTGTGCGTAACTACTTGAAACGCCATCCTACAGCCTGGACCACGCCGCGATTCGACACATCTGAATTCCTGTACACTAGAGAGTGAAAGCGAATGGAACCTGATACGATACAGCAGTCACTCCCAGGATTCGATATAGCTGAACAAGAGACCGTTGTCAGTACTGGCACTAACCTTGTAGGCCTGTCTCTCGCAGCCCGTCCTCCTAGTATCGGCCAAGCTACGGTTTCATATACAAGAACGCGAGAGATTCTCACTCGCGCTACTGGGTTCATGGATTCCTACGACTTTACGCTCAATCCGTACAGCGGATGCTCCTTCGGCTGCACTTACTGCTATGCGGCGTTCTTCAGCCGATCTAGAGAAGACCGCGATGCTTGGGGGCGCTGGGTCAAGGTGAAGGAGAATGCCCTAGACGTAATGAACAAATGCAAGAAAGGCTCCCTTGACGCTAAACTGATCTATATGAGTAGTGTAACGGATGCCTACCAGCCTGTTGAGCGTGAACTGATGCTGACTCGTCAGCTTCTAGAGATCATGGCGGAACACCATAAACCCAAGTTGGTGATTCAGACACGTAGTCCCGACATCACGCGCGACACCGACCTATTTCGCCGCATTGAGGAGAAAGGCGGACGAGTACAGGTAAACATGACCGTGACCACCGACGACGAAGAAATACGCCGTACGTTCGAACCGTTTTGTCCCTCCACGTCGGCGCGACTGAGGGCCATTGAGGAAGTGCAAACTGCCGGGGTGGATACCTGCATCACACTGACGCCACTATTGTTGGTAAGCAAGCCCTATGAATTCGCCGATCACCTTTTGGAAACTGGCGTCAGGAAGTTCATTATTCAACCCTTCCACTTCCAGAAGGGTAAGTTCATAGCCGCAACACGTGATAGGGCGCTCGATCTGATGGCGTCAAAACTCAACTGTGATCGCACGTCATTCCGTAGCAGATATATGGAGAGTTACCAAAGGGTCTATCGAGTTCTAGACGAAAAGCTGCCAGAACTTGGCTGCGGCAAGGATGGGTTCAAGCCTCCATTCTAGGCTCGGTGTGAAGTATTACGAGGTCGGGAATGCCTAAGTGAGTGTTGCTGAGCAATGATCTGCTCCTTAGGAATCAACGGTTAATCGCGTATCTCATACAGGAACCATGAGACCGTCTTGGAATTTTCGATCAGGTCCATCGCGTACGGCAGACAGCAACTTCTTGGCCAATTCTAGTCCCTCAACCTTGTTGATGTTTGCGTTGCTGATGTCCCATGACTTGGCTGGCTCGATGCAGTTCTGACATCCGGACGAGCATCTACAGTTCTCAGCAATTTCAACTCCCTTCTCCAGAGCGACGTCCCAAACACTGAACAGCTTCTTAGCGACCCCGATTCCACCTGGGTAGTTCTCGTAGCAATACGCCGCTAGCTCGCTCCCCACTCTGGAATACGTAGTTGTGTCAAAACGGTCTGCAGGGATTACAAACATTGCGCCAACGCGAATCATATGCTCCACCGCCCCGATACCATCAACTGCCATAGGGCTCTGTGGCACATCAATCCAGAAGGAGTGAAGGTTCTTGAGGAAGAGAGCTTCGCTATCACCTCCAGTTTTGATGAGTTCCATAGAACGTTCGTCCATGAGCTTGTACCCGGTAAAATTCATCACGATGTCCAGAGATCCGTAAAACACGCTGACGTTTCCATAACCAAGCCCATCGAAGAAATCGGACCTTGTAAGCACTGTATAGAAGCCTGGCTCGGTCCTCAGATATTGTTCAGATTCTTCGAGAGTTACGGCCTGCTCTTCATGCGACCTTACGTGATAGCGCAATCCAAAGAAGGGGAATATAGCGCCAATATAGGCCTCGCGAAACCTTCGCATAGCTGAGATTTGCCCTAGTTCCTCGTTTCCTCTCTTCAACTTGAAAGATTGACCGACGCCCCCGCGTAGACTTAGGCGCGGCTGTGGCTTGAACCCGGCCGGTATCGCTCCTTTGGCCTTACTCGCTGCGTCATAGAATGGCCGACCGAGAATGGCCTCGTCGGAGGGACGGACCAGTCCACCTGCTTCTTCCAAGAGCGAAGGGAGATGCTTGCCAATGAGCTCTTCGTTACCGGGGTCAACGACCAGCTCGTCGAACGGCTTTTCAAGGAATGCGTTGAGATTGCTGACGAAGAAACGGTCAATGGGGTCGTTCATCGCGAAGAATAGAACAAAGGCTTCCTTGTCCCAACTCCGACCGGCTCGCCCAATCTGCTGCCACGCCGACATTATGCTGGACGGAAATCCCGCCAATATGATGCCGTCTAATCCACCGACGTCCAGGCCAATCTCCAGGGCGTTTGTAGTGAACACAACCCGGATGTCTCCAGCTTTCACCTTCTCTTGAATCTCCTGTCGGCGATCTGGCTTCAAGTCCGCGTGGAATGCGGAAAGCTGCTCAGGCTTTAGTCCCATTTCTGTAGCGGCGCGTCGGCAGTTAGTAAAGGCGGTCTCCAAGAACCTCTTTGTTGGGCAGAAGATCAGAACCTGCAAACCTTCTGCGAGAACCGCTAATGCGGCTTTCTCAATACGTAGTCTGAGGATATCCCAATATCGATAGTCTCGGATTTGAGGATCAACGAAAACAAAGTTCCGCTTAGGGCGCAACACATCCCTAGCCGACACGACTTCCATAGTTCGACCCGTCAGGGATTCAGCGTGTTCCTTAGGGTTTGCGCAAGTTGCAGTAGACAAGAATACTTGGGGCCGCGCTTCAATCCGGTTCAGATACAAGAAGAAGCGCCGAAGCAACAGGGCCATATTGCTACCAAAGAATCCCCGATATTCGTGCATTTCATCGATGACGACATATCGCAAATTATTCAGAAACTTGGCACCCCCTTGATGTCTGGTCCAAGATTCCCTATGACCTAAGAAGGACATGTTCAAGTACTCTGGATTTGTGAGAAGTATCTGTGAGGGCTGTTGCCTTAGCAATCCTTTAGCATCTTCGTCAGTGTCACCGTCGTAAGGCCAAGATTCGATGTCGAGTGGTTGGCAAATGCGTCGGATCTGTTGCCGCTGGTCAAAGGCTAGCGCCTTCATCGGATAGATCATCATTGCGTGCGAGCCCGGATTCTCCTTCAAGAAATGAACCATTGGAGCAGTGAACGCAAGCGTCTTGCCACTGGCCGTCGGTGATTCCATCACCACGTCCGCTCCACTCAGCGCCTTGGCTATGGCCTCGGCCTGGTGCTGATAGGGCTGACTTATTCCTGAGCCAACTAAGGCATTACGAACATCGGGATTCAATTGCCTTGGCCATTCATCGGCGTGCCTGGGCCTGATCCGATCGACTGTGCCTCGATTGATTGTGTCAGCCTCCCGGATAGCATCGAATTCTCCAAGTCGCTCCAGAAATCGGTCGATGTCTACTTCATTCATCTCAGTGCCCCCAGTCGGTGAACAGTCCGAAGGTACCATGCCAAGTCTGCTGCGTTGAATTCAGTCTAGTCTTCCGAGTCGGCAAAGACAGACGCAATATGTGACCTCTTAGGCCGACGCCTCTGATTGTTGGCCCATTCTCAGGAGACCCGTTCTGCCAAGTGCTCTGAACTCCAAGACCTGCTTAGGTGTTGAGCTGCGAAGATATCTCGGCATTTGCGTCATAGAGAAGCAAGGTAACTCCCTCACAAGTCAGTGACCACCTTGTACGGCTGACTTACCTTAGTTCCTGTCGGAAGACACTTATTGACAACATCATAAGCTCTGCGTCCACCCTTGGACAATGGAACCGCAAGATTTCGCTCTTGTATTGCCTGCAGAAACAGGGACAGGTAAGCTATCGATCAAGAGCAAAGCGGGCCTCGCTATAGCAAGGGATACGCCAGAAGGAGACGCTGATGCAAGAGCCTGGACAGAGTGAGCCGGTGGTAGACATTACACCTCACCCACGTATTCTGCGGATGCTGGGTGAAATCGCTTTCGAACCACGTAAGTGTATTGGCGAGTTAATCGACAATTCAATAGACGGATTCTTGAATTACCGCCCCTTGCTAAGGGACGAGGATCTGGAAATCATGATCCAAGTTCCCCACTGGCAAGACATTGAAGCTGGTCATGCCAGTATTGTAGTCGAGGACAATGGGCCTGGAATGACCCTGGATCGTATGGTCGATGCTGCTAGAGCAGGTTACTCTCATAACTCACCAGTTGATAACCTCGGGCTATTTGGAATGGGTTTCAACATAGCGACCGCTAGGTTAGGGCGCACTACCCAGTTGAGAAGTGGCGTGGTAGGTGAGGAAAAGTGGTCGGTAATTGAAATAGACCTTAACGCGCTTCAGGGACGACACAGCTTCGGCATAACCCCTAGATTCGAAGTCAAACGCAAGAATGATCATGGTACGCGCATAACCATCGGCAAACTAAGAACGGAGCAAGCCACACAGATAGCCGCTGGAGTCGCAGGTAGAACCCAGCGCTCCGTTTCAGGCCTACGAAATTGGATTGGAAGGACTTATGCACGATACTTGAGGGACTCCATTCCAGAGCATGGAGCCAGTAGACTCCGCATCATCGTTAACGGACAAACAGTCAATCCGTATCGATGGTGTGTATGGGGTGGCAATAGGTACGTAGAGGTGGGTCCTGGGACACGCACTGGGCAATCTGAGCGAATTTACGCTCTCAAGGAATTCGATCAACCCCTAGGAGAAGGAGACTATTGCACAGTATGCCTTGCGTGGATGCCTCTTCATCTTCCGGAGACGCAGGAGTGCTTGTATTGCGGCCAGCGATCGACAATTCGGCGGATTAGGCGTATGAAAGGCTGGATTGGAGTCCAGCGGCATCTCGACGATGTTGAGTTCGGATTGGATTTTCTAAGAAATGGCCGCGCTATCCTCCAATGGGACAAACGAGTATTTTCTTGGACGGATCCGGAATCTGGGCAGTCCGTGGTCGAGTATCCGATTGACGAGCCGCGGGTGACCATGGGACGTATTGTGGGCGAAGTAGAGATTGACCATGTCCCCGTACACTATCAGAAGGACTCCTTTGAGGAAGACCATACTTTATGGAGGGAGGTGATCGAAAACCTGAGGGGTTTATCCCCTCTTCGACCTCAAGTTGCGAGAACAAAAGGACTTAGTCCTAATCAATCTCTCTTGGCGCAGATTTATCGCGGTTTCAACCGGACTCGAAGAGAGCAGGGAGGAAGAACGCGGGATTCAGTGAGAGGCAGGCGGGATCGTTGGGACCGAGATTTGATAATCAACCAGGAGGTCGCTAAAGAATTTTATCAGCGGTTCCTTCGAGGCGACCCCGATTATCAGTCAGATCAAAAGTGGTTCGAATGGATGGAGGCGGCTGATGTGGCAAGGGAACAAGAACCTCAACCACCCGAAGATAGGGATGATGATCCCGAACAAAGCCCCGACTCCCGCCCTCCTGGTTCTAGACCCGCCTCTGAGCAGGATGAGTTGAGGGAAACCTCTGAGCTGGACGAAGCTCTGAGTGGAACATACGGCTTCGAGCCGGCGAGAGAGGCTGAGGTTAGTGTTTTTAGGACAAGTAATCCGATGTGGCTGGAAGTGCCCAATGTTCGCACAGGCGTACCTATAAAGACGTTTCCGAATCTTGATGGCACAATAGAGTGCTTCTACGACCCAACTCATCCTAGATTGGTGGATGATACAGATGAGATCGCTGAACTGATAGTAAGCGAGGTTTCCTTGGTTCTTCGAAACAGGTTCTATGAGAGATTCCCATACTCGTATGTCTTGGGGCCGATTCGCGGGGCCCGCCTTGAGCGTACATCTCCCGCAGACGTTGAAATACAGGCGAGAACCATGGTTGCCGACTTGGTTCCTCGACTGGTCCAGGTTTACGGGCAAAGTCCTGCTTCGGCAGATAGTCAGCTGAAAGATCTACTATCTCCTGAAGAAATAGAGATGTTGAGCCAAGTGGTTGCCGAGTCGGGAGGCGACCAAACACGGCTAGAAACCGTCCTCAACACCGGAGAGTTTCTGAAAGTGATGCCGAACACCATTGGTAGAGTGATTAGGCAGTATCCAGATGTGTTCCTAGACGGGCTACTATTCTCCTTACCTTACTCCACTCTACCGCAGAGCCTATCGGATACCAATAAGCAGGAATTGGGGATGGCGAACACGGAAAGAGTCGCAAACCTAATAGACGACATTGCGGAGGTGCTTCGTCGCCAATCATTCCCATCACGTCAGATTCAGATGTTGAGCCGAAAGCGCGTGGCAAATAGCTTGGACTTGATCAGGGAAATATTGGTAGCGACATGACTTTAGATGAGCAAAATTTCCTCCGGATGTTGGACCTTGAATTAGCTAACCCAAAGTGGTTTGAAAGGCAAGTTGTCCGAACTCTACTCCTCTTAGGTTGGAGCGGGGTTAGGCATGTGGGTGCTTCGTGGGACGGCGGAGCAGACGTAGTCGCAAGGGCTGGTGACAAACGCTGGGTCGTGCAGGTCAAGGCCAATCGAAGACCGTCCTCTTCTGATGGCGTAAGGGACTTAGAGCGCGCCGGCATACGATACGGAGCACGGAATGGCTTAGCCGTAGGGAGAGGTGGATGGAGTAGGTCCGCAAGGTCACTGGCGAAGCAGTACGGTGATCAAGTCCAACTTTATAGCGGCGTGGAAATTGTCCGGGTTGTTGAAGATCACTGCCCGATTTTCATGCCAACTTACCGAGCACTCCATAGTTTCCAAGAGGAGGCTGTCAGAGAGATTCAACTCCGAAGGCAAAATGGGGACTCTTCGGCCTTAATAGCGATGGCGACTGGATTGGGGAAAACCGTAGTCGCTGCTGAATTCGCCTTACGGAGTCAGAATACTGATATGCCCGAACGGATTCTCGTCCTTGCCCACAGTCAAGACATTCTGCAACAGAGCGAACGGTCATTCTGGCATCACTTGCCCAAGACTGTGTCAACGCATCAGTTAAATGGTTCTGAGCGACCCTTTAGATTCGACGGTATAACGTTTGCCACATTCCAAACTATGGACAGTATCCTACGAATAGGTGAGGAAAAGATACCAAAGTTCGACATCGTTATCGTGGATGAATGTCATCATGCAGGAGCCCCAAGCTACAAGTCCGTGTTGGAGGAACTCAATCCAGGATTCCTTGTTGGGTTAACCGCAACTCCTTGGAGGGCGGACGAGATCCACTTAAGGGACATGTTTGGGGCCCCAGTTTATTCCAAGTCAATAGTAGAGGCCATGAACGAAGGATGGCTTGCTGAGATTGACTACCGACTGTTGGCAGACAACATCCCTTGGGATGATCTTCAACCCCTGACTAGAACAACAATGACAATTCGTCAACTGAACTCTCGCCTCTTTCTACCCCAACTTGAAGACGCAATTGTGGGCAAGATCCAAGAGCATTGGTCAGATATTGGCAGGCCAAGGGCGCTGATTTTCTGCAAGACAATTCACAGCGCCGAGCGAATGGCGGCAACAATAAATGCTAAGGGTTTCGCCAGAGCAGATGTCTTGACAAGCGGAACAGGACCTGGCAACCGCCGCATTGACCGAGAGATCAAATTGATGCGCTTCGAGAACGGTGAAATAGACATCCTTTGTGGAGTAGATATATTCAACGAGGGTATCGACGTCCCTGATGTCAATCTCCTTGTATTCTTACGGGTCACACATAGCAGGAGGATATTTATTCAACAACTGGGTCGCGGGCTTAGATGGCAAAGGGGTAAGGTTGTTCGCGTGCTGGACTTTGTAAGTGACATAAGACGTATTGCGGCCGTGTTACAAATGGATGAACAGCACAGGCACCTTAGGAATCTCAAAGCGACCCAGGAGGTCACCCTCCCAGACACGCTTGTTAGGTTTGAAGAAGATCGTGCAGCGAGTTTCTTCAGCGAATGGCTACGAGACTTAGCTGACTTGGAGGACGCCAGTGAGCGTAGTGAGCTGTCGTTCCCACGGCCATAGCCTATTGGGAGGATAATTGTCTGACTCCCGAACATATAATGTCGTCTCTTTGTTCGCCGGCTGTGGAGGAATAGACTTCGGGTTCAAGGGCGGGTTCAACTATGGAGATATGACCTTCCCTCCCTTGCCATTCAGAATTGTGTGGGCGAACGACTGGGACAAAGCCGCCTTGCATGTCTATAACCATAATCTCTCTACCAACTTCCAGGCTAAAGACATTAAGACCGTGGACCTTGGCACCATTCTCAACCAAGGGGATGAAGTGGACGTAGTCACCGCAGGATTTCCGTGCCAGGATTTCTCGCTGTCCGGTCCAAGGAATGGCACTAAGTCTGCACGTGGGAAACTCTACATGGAGGTTCGTAGGGCGCTCGACAGCTTATCTCCGAAATTGTTCGTCGCTGAGAATGTTCCGGGCATCGAATATCCTCCGACGATGTTCGCTTCGATAGTGGGAGCATTGTCCGGACATGTTGAGCCCAAGTACAGAATATCCATACACAGAATCAATTGCGCTGACTTTGGTGTACCTCAAGTTCGACAAAGAGTCGTGATGGTTGGCGTCAGGTCTGACATAGTAACTGATTTCATGCCCCCCAGACCAATTCGACGGGCACCTCCGATAGACAATGGTTCTGTAGATATTCCAGCCTGGATGAAGAAACTTGTCAAAGCAGAGGCTAGAGATAAGGAAACATTGCCACACTGGATGAACGTTAGAGAAGCGATAGAAGACTTGTGGAGCCCGCTGGGCACCGGTGAGTCGGCCATTGCCGATCAGGATAAGCTTACTCATGCTACGATCGTCCTCGGAAAGAAGAAACGCAGAGACCGGCAGTTGAGGGCGGACCTACCATCTCCTACCATCCGTGCGCAACACCACGGACATGTAGAAGTTCATTACAACCGACAACACGATGGCAGCCTTCGCCGCCTGACCATCAGAGAGTGCGCAAGGATCCAGGGTTTCCCCGATAGCTTTGAGTTTCCAACTAGCGCTACCCAAGCCTATGTCCAGATTGGCAACGCAATGCCCCCGGTAGTTGTGTACCATTGGGCAAAGTCCATTGCTAGTTGGCTTTCCGGACTGGAGTTACCCGCATCGGAGGATTCGGGAGCTTAAACGCAGCATGTCTAGGAGTGACGGCAGTTTAGAGGTAAAGTATGGGGAGTCGAAAGCGAAACGCCCCTCGATTCATTCAATGCGGGTGTGTGGCACCACAAGCCGAAAGAATTGGGAGAATAGCGTTGATCCCTTCCTTCAACAGCTAGGGCTAAAGGGTCGCTATGGAACCTTCTGTGTTAGAAGCCCAAATCTGTTTTGATGTTTGAAGTATGAAGGATCCGTTAACAGTAGAACAGCGTTCGTCGCTTATGGCGAAGGTCAGGTCAAAGGGGAACAGATCGACTGAACTGATCGTCAAGTCTGTACTGCAGGAACAGGGCATCACGGGATGGACTAGACATCCGCGCAACATACCCGGATGCCCTGATTTCTATTTTCCGGATCGCCGTCTTACTGTCTTTGTAGATGGTTGCTTCTGGCACTCCTGTCCAAAGTGTGGACGGATCCCGAAAACGCGAGTCCAATTCTGGAGGAATAAGATTGAGGCGAACCGACGGCGTGACCTATCCTTGACTAGGCGTTTGCGGAGAAATGGATACCACGTGATGAGGGTATGGGAGCACGCACTTCGAGACGACAGGTGGGTACGTCGATTGATTCGAATGCTTGAACAACCTTCTGTTGCAACGAATTTCAATTCAAGCCCAGCGGAGAATCACTAATGCCCCGCAGATTCAGAGATCGTAGAATCACAAGAGTAGTAGACCTGCTTGAGTTCATGCGTGAGGATCGCAAGGCTCTTAGCAAGCAGTGGTCACATATACAAGATGGTCCTTCTCCAAGCGTTTGGTACCGAGGTTTGCCTTCTTCCAGATTTAAACTCCTCCCCACTCTTCATCGCTACCGTATAGCCGTTACCTCCGAAGCCTATCTGATGAACAGATTTAAGCAGAATGCCCATGAATTTCTTGAAGAGCGTCCGCAGGGAGAGTGGGAGTGGATGCTCCTTGGTCGTCATCATGGCCTACCTTCGCGCCTCTTAGACTGGACCGAAAACCCTCTTGTAGCTCTTTTCTTCGCCTCCGATACCTCGGATGCTAGGAATGCTAGATCCAATGGGGTGTTTTGGTGTTTAAGTCCAACAGATCTGAACACAATAGCGAATCCCACTGAACCACCTTCCGCGGTACTGCCCATGCTACTAGACGAGTATGAACTCCCTCCCAGTGATCTGTTTCTGAACAACTACAAGACTTCGTCCGTTAGTCAAGCTCGTGAAAATACGCCAGTTGCTCCAGCTGCGGCCCTCAGCATACGAACCACCAAACGTATTCAAGCTCAATTGGGGGTCTTTACAATACATCATTCAGACACTACTCCTCTGGAAGGCTGGCCAAACCAGTCTCATCTCTGGCGGTTCATTATTCCTCGGGATGCTAAATCTTCGATCCGAACTGAATTGCAAGGGGTGGGAATAAGTGCCCTGACATTGTTCCCAGGACTTGACAATGCTGCCGCTGATGCACAAGCGAGGTTATGATGCCCAAGTTTAAGATGTATGCCCTACGAGCGAATAATGTTCTCGATTTATACAGGCAGCGGGATCTCATCGACCTTGACCCTCCATATCAGCGCCTGTCTGTTTGGGACCACGAAAAGCAACGTCGCTTTATCGACTCCGTGATCAATGGCATTGACACTCCCAAGATCTACTTTCACGAACTCAGTAACAAGAATCCCGGCTTCCCGCAATATCGATTCGCCGTTATAGATGGCAAACAGCGATTGTTGGCGCTTTGGTCATTTGTCGATAACGAGCTACGCCTTCCTGGCGATTTTCGCTATTTTCAAAGCGACGGCCAGGTGGGTGCCAACCATACTTACGACCAATTGCTTAACAGGGCTCCAAACCTCAGAGCGCGATTCGACGATTATGCCATCCCTGTAATTCTAGTACAGGCAGAAACAGAGGAACTAATTGAGGAACTGTTTTGGCGTCTCAACGTGCAGGTGCCCCTTACAGCTCCAGAAAAAAGAAATGTCTTGGGAGGGCCTTTACCACTATTGATACGAAAAGTCGGATTGACCCCATTCTTTAAGGAATCAGTCCGCATTCCCAATAGTCGCTTTCAGCATTATGACCTTGCAGCAAAGTTCTTACGTATATGCCATGCTGACGACTTTGTCGCTACCAAGAAAGGGAATTTGGATAACTTCGTTCTCACAATGAAGCGGGCGCGGGAAAGAGGAGATGAGGCGGCGTCCCAGGCGGTTCTATCCGCATTGGAGAAACGTACAACTGATGAGCTTGAGAAGGCCCACTCTTTCTTTGGTTCTGATAGTCCCCTGCTCTATAGCATGGGCCGGATTGCGCTATACTTCCAAATCTTCAGATTATGCACGAATGCAGGACAAAATGTCCCGTTCTCACTTCATATGCTGGAGAAATTCAATGCGGACGTGACCCTTGCACGACGCAAATCGCAGCGGATGTCTGGTGGATCTGGCGAGACCCTAACCCCTATTCAAGAAGAACTATTGCGCTTCGATCGAGAAAAGCAGAGCACCAATGACGCAAATGCCCTTCGTAGGCAATACGGGCATTTCTCTCACTACATGTGGGAAGCGTTCGAGGTTCAACTGCCCAAGGCTGAGTAGAATCCGCACGCCGGGCTGCCATTTCTAATGCTCGAAGGGAAGGAGGTATCGATTTGAGAAATATTCCATGGAGACGGGATGAGTTGATCGTGACCCTTGACTTTTACTTCAGACATGCTCCTGCGATACCGGGAAAGACGTCCCAAGCAGTGTTGGCTTTGAGCGCCTTTCTCAACGAGTTGCAAAACGTAATGGGTGGCAAGAGGTCAGACAAGTTTCGCAACGCCAATAGCGTCTATATGAAACTCATGAACTTTCGGCGCCTAGACCCAGACTACACGGGAAAGGGCCTCGAACGGGGAGGCAAAGACGAGTCTGTGGTTTGGGACCTCTACTATTCTAGGAGGGATGAACTCCGGAGGTGCTCCGAAGCAATACGCTCTTTTGTTTCTGCTGAGGTCGTGTTACCCCAGCTTGAGATAAACGACTATGAAGGAAACGAGGGCCAGATTCTGACCAGGGTCCACCTATATCGGGAGCGGAATGGCAAGCTTGTCGATCGGAAGAAGAAAATGGCTCTGAAGCAATTGAACAGACTGGTCTGCGAGATATGCGATTTTGACTTTGAATTGGTTTATGGAGGTAGAGGCCACGGATTTATCGAATGCCATCATACCAAGCCCCTATCAGGATTGTCGCCAGACGGAGAGACGACGACAATGTCTGACCTGTCCCTGGTCTGTTCTAACTGCCATCGCATGATACATAGGAGTAAACCTTGGTTCTCCGTGCAGGAACTCAGAGAATTGGTGCATGCAGGTACTGATCAACCAAGCGGTTCTTGATTACTTGCCGGAAAGCAGTGCCCACCTCGGCCAGGCGCGATTATCAAGGCGGCTAGGCCTCTCGCCGCAACTTGGCTCAGTGCCAGTCGTGCGATGGTGGCATGGAGACGCCCGAAGGTATAGCGCGCAGGTTCGTAGCTATCACGTTCGTAGTGCCATCCCACCGTGACACCCGTCCCATCACCTCCACCACCTGGCTGCCCATCTCCCTACGCCGCCTGGCGAACAGGTCGCGCCAGACGATGACCTGCACGTCGCCCGTCTCGTCCTCGATGGTCATAAACACCGTGCCGTCCCTCCCGCGCGGGTGCTGCCTCGCCACCGGCCATCCTGCGACCGTGACACGCTCTCCATCGCCACGCCGTTCCACATCGACCGCTGGGAGTACGTTGGCACCAAGACCTGGCCTGACGAACTCCATCATGTGACCCTTGGGATATATACCCATCACCTGGTACTCTCCCGCCATCTTCTCGCGGTCCGTGAAGTCCGCCAGCCGGGGCACGCTGTCCTCCAGCGAGACGGGCAGCGCCGCCTGGCCGTTCCGCGAGGGCTGCGAATATAGCCCTGCCTCCCATAGCGCCTCCCTGCGGTTCTTGGTGACCCCGTCGAAGGCCCCGGCCATCACCAGCGAGAGCACGGCCTGAGGCTTCAATCCGGTACGCCGCACCAGGTCTCCCGCCGTAACGTAGGGGCCGTGCCGCTCCCTCTCCTTCACCATAAGCCTCGCCGACTCCTCACCAACGTCCCTGATGAACTGCAGACCGAGCCTCAGCAAGCCGTCCTCGGGAGTGCATACGGACTGGCTCCTGTTCACACAGGGGTTGAGGAAGGGCACTCCGAAACGCCTAGCGTCCTGCTTCAGCGTCTCCACCGGATAGAACCCCATGGGCTGGTTGTTCATCAGCGATACGAAGAACTCCAGCGGGTAATACCTCTTGAGCCAGGCTGCCTGGTAAGCGGTGACGGCGAAGGCGTGGGAGTGGGACTCGGGGAACATGTAGTGGCCGTTGATCTTGCCAAATATCTTCCCTGCCGTCTCCTCCGGCACGCCGTTCCTCCTTGCTCCCTCCATAAACCTCTCACGGTGCATGGTGATGAGGCGTTCGTTGTTGGGCCTTGAGAAGGCGCGGCGCACCTCGTCGGCCTCAGCCGCGCTCATGCCGGCCACGTCCTCAATGAGCTGGACGACCTGCTCCTGCCAGACGATGATCCCGTAGCCCCGTTCCAGGGCCCGCCTCTCCAACGGGTAGTCGTATTCCCACTCCGCACCGTGCCTGTACCGTTCCACGAACTGTGACACGGCGCTGCCCTGCACCCCGACGCCTGGCCGTATGAGGGCAACCTGGTAGGCGAGGTCTAGGAGATTGCGAGACCTCAGTCTCTGTCCCATCTTCAGCTGCGCCGGGGACTGGAGCAGGAAGATACCCTTCGACATACCCGCGTTGATCATGTCGTATACGTTGGCGTCCTCAGGGTCTATCCTGCTTATATCCGGTCTTATACCCTCCCTGGCCTCCACCAGGTCGAGGGCCTCCTCTATCTGGTCGAGCACTGGCAACGAGAGGATATCTATCTTGGCGAACCCGGCGTCGGCCACGCTGTCCTTGTTCCAGTCCATGATGTAGCGTCCCTCCATAGCACATTCCCTCATCGGAACCATCTCCGGTATAGGGGAACTGCTCAGCACCATGCCTCCCACGTGCTGGCCCAGTCCCCTGGGAGCATCCATCAGTTGAGGGGCAAGATAAAGCAGATCCCGCCAGCCCGGAGCATCCACCCTGTCCCTGAACTCCGGCAGCTGGATCATCTCCTCACGCAAGTCTGCTGCGTTGTGGGAGTGGAGCTGCTTGGAGAGCAGGGAGAGATTCTCCTGGGGAAGACCCAGTGCCTTGCCCAGGTCCTGGACGGTGCCCTTTGCCTTATATGTGGTGATAGCCCCGGTGAGCACGGCGTACTCTGGCCCGAAGTGGAGGTGCACCCTCTCGATAAGCTCGTCCCTCAGCCCCCTAGGGAAGTCGAGGTCGATGTCGGGGAGCGTGGTCATCTCCTCCGAGATAAACCGCTCCAGGGTGAGGTCCCACCTCAAGGGATCGACGTGGCTTATCCCTATGAGGTATCCCACCAGTAGCGCCACCGAGGAGCCGCGCCCCCTTCCCGGGGGCCTCTCCTCAATGGGCGTCTCGGGGCCGACCAGTCCCCGCTCCTCCATGATCCGCTGAGCCAGTAGCGCGATCTCCCTGTAAAGGAGGAGGAACCCCGCCAGTTTGAGACGCTCGATGAGCCGGAACTCCTCCTGCAGACGTTCCTCCACGCGCTGGGGCACCGAGCCGTATCGCCGCGCCGCCGCCTCGTAGCAGAGACGCTGAAGGTAGCTCTCCGCCGTGTACCCCTCAGGGACGGCGGGATCGGGTAGGGTATAGCCCAGGTCCCTGCTCAGGTCGAAGGTACACCTCTCCGCGATGCGGATGGTGTTGCTCACGGCCTCGGGGCACTCCCTGAACAACTGCTCCATCTCTTCA
Source organism: Dehalococcoidia bacterium (assembly GCA_965116555.1). Classification (GTDB taxonomy): domain Bacteria; phylum Chloroflexota; class Dehalococcoidia; order Lucifugimonadales; family QGNO01; genus DAOUJH01. The sequence goes on from OZ220698.1 coordinate 473,084, forward strand.
GAAGACTTCAGGTGGAGGTGATGATTGGGACGGAGGTGCGGCAGGGCCCGGTCTATGGTGGTGTTGAGCCTTGCCGCGACCAGGGCGTTCTGCAGCCTGTAGCGCTCCGGTGCGTGGTAGTGCACATCGTTGCTGGCTACCACCGGCATACCCATATCCCTAGCGATTCGTACCAGCGCCCTGTTGCGGTCGGCGTCGCCCTGCAGGAGGTTACGGTTGAGCTCGACGTACACCGAGCCTGTGCTGTACCACTCCAGGTACCCCTTCAGGAGCGCCTCCGCCTCAGCTACGCGTCCGTCCATAGCTAGGCGAGATAACGTGCCATCTCGGCCACCAGCGAGTAGGGTGACGCCCTCGGCATGGATGGGCAGATATGAGGGGTCGAGCCGCGGCTCCCTGCGGTCGGCGGCGTTGGCGATGGTGAAGAGGCGGGAGATATTGGAGTAACCCACTCGCGTCTCTGCCAGCAGCGTCAGTCGCGATTCGTCGGTCAGGGTCAACTCGCCGCCCGTGATCGGTTGTATGTCCAAGCTGTTGGCCAGCCTGGCGAACTCCAGCGCGCCGCAGAGGTTGGTGTCGGTCAGTGCCAGGGCTGGGTAGCCGTGCTCCCTGGCTTGCGCCAACAGCTCGTGGGTGTGGGACGCCCCAACCCCGAAGGAGTAGAAGCTCTTGGCGTGGAGCTCTACGTAGCCAACCATGATCAAGCACTCTGACGGTACCAGCGTTCACCCCGCCGGTCGTGGAACAGGGTCAATAACCTGCCTTCGCCCAGGTCGATCCGGTAGTAGGAGCGCGTGACCGGCCGGGGAAGCCACCACAGGTCGAAGGTCCATCTGTCGTCTATCCGCTCCACCCGCTGCCAGCGTCGGTTGACCCGCACCGACTCCGGCTCACCATCTGGACCCTCCCGCACCTCGACGGGTCTGGGCCCGTTCAGTGTCCTGATGGCGTCCTTTCCCGAGGGGTCTATGGGAACCTGTAATGCCCGCATCTCCGGCGCGGGGTGCCAGGGCGCCACATCGGCGACCCTGTACAGTGCGTGTCTTCCTCCCATCAATCCCTGCAGCCTCCGGTCCGTTTCCACCAATTGCCTGTGTCTGTCGTCGTGCGCATACCTCAGGAGACCCATCTGCGTCCCGGACTCTCCGGTGAAGCCAGACAGGGTGAGAGTCACGTCCTCAACGGGATTGCTGGGGTGATCTATCTCCAATTTGCTCCGTACGGCAAAGGAGGCCCTCTCCCAGCTACCCATGGGCTGCTTGAACCTGACGCCCTTCTCCCACGACGGCCAGCCGGATGCCTCGCAGAGGATGTCGGCCACGCCTGCGTACCGTCCCCGCACATCAGGGCGGGAGTAGGCCCTCTTCAGTAGAGAGTCCACTGCGACGAAGAGGGCGTCCATCGAGGAGGTGTGGAAGGGCAGGGATGTGTGCTCGACCACCGACTCCTCAAACGCAAGGGGAACGACGTAGCTGTCGCCAAGGCTGTTGCACAGCAGCGATGCCCGCTGACCTTCAACCCCGAACCGGTCTGTGAGCATGTATCGGCTCATGGAGGCAACTGCGCCCATGGTGTGCAGGCCGAAGCGGTGCAGATCTATCTTCAACTGCTCCGAGAGGGGCAGCAGGTCGATCGAGTGGGGTGCCAGGAACGATGCCACGTCTTCAGGGACCCTGAACGCTCCATGCGCGCCGCAGGTCCAGGCAGCGACGAAGGCGGGGAACTTGGCGTCGGCGACTCCGACGCGGGGACTCAGATAGGAGGGAGCAGCGTTGAGTAGGGCGGAGACAACCCGCGCCTCTCCCAGATACAGACTCTCGAGACCGTCGATGCGCACGTAGGCAGTGCCCAGATCCGTCCCCTCAACCCGGTCGCTGACTCCCTGTAGGGCGGAGAGCATCTGGCCGAAGATGCGGCGGTAGTACGGCTCGTCAGCCTCCAGCACAACGGCGTTCCTGCGTTGCGAAACCGCTTGTTCCAGCGTCATGCCGGCCCTCACTCCGGAGGTATTGGGGAATTGGTCGACGACGAGGGGCCTCGTCCCCGAAGTTCCCCGGTCTATGATCACCACGGGCATATCCTTGAGGTGGGGATGCCGGTACATCTCCACCTTCGCCCGTAGGTGCGTCACAAGAACGCAGGCGACTCTCATGGACTATCCCTCCCGTCCATTAGCGTTGAGTGTATGGACGGGAGATAATATAGAACACCCGTTCTGTGTGTCAAGCTCTTTTCGACAGGGACCCAAGTCTCAGTATGTACTGTGCTACTAGCCGTGGCTTTGGTGAAACCCACTCTTGATGCGTTTGACACCCCTATTTAGCCTTGATAGGGTGCGCTCGGACTCCGTCTCAAAGTCCTACTCAGTTTCCGTGGAGGAACGGGTTTATGGCTTCCCATGCCCGCGCCCTCTAAGCGGCTCACGAAAACTGGGGAAGGCGACTTTGAGACGGAGAAGCCAGAACCTTTGCCGCTGGAGGGCTTTTCATGTTCTTTTTGCATAGACGCATCATCAATATTGTAGTTGGCGCAGGACTTATGGCCTTCGTCGCCCTAGCTGGCTATCTCTATACAGAGTTAGCCCAGCGCAGCACTGACCTGGCGGAAACCACAGCAACTCTCGCAGATACCGGGCTCGTGCTTCAGGAGACCGATCAATCACTAGCCGCACAGGTGGCTCAGAACGCTGTCTTGCAGCAGGCAAACGACGGACTTTATGACGCCATCGACAAATGGCAAGCGGCTCTTGCGGACAAGGAGTCGGAGTTGACGGCGACAAACACCGAGCTTGCACAAACGGAGTCGGAGTTGACGACGACGAACACTGAGCTTGCACAAACGGAGTCGGAACTGGCCGACAGTCGCCGCAGTTTTGATGAACTAGGTTCGCAACATCGAACCCTTCAAGGTCAGTACGAGTCTCTGCAGGCCACCGAATCTGCCCTTCGGCGGGACTACAATGCGCTGAAAGAATTATCCGGAGACATGGAATGGCTCCAGGGCAGGGTGGAGGCACTGCAGGAGGAGATTGCGGAGCTTGAGGTAAAGCGTCGGCCTCTCATCCTCGCGAGCGACAGGGGCGGATTCCTCTGCACGGGAAGCATGGAACCGAAGATTACCTGCCTCGACGAGGTAACGTGGTTGGAGAACCCCAAGCCGGAGGACATTGTGGTCGGCTCAGTCATATCCTTCTATCCCGATTGCTCGACGGAGGAGGTTGTTGAAGACGCGGCTGGAACGGCACACAGGGTCATGGACATCAAGGTGGAGAACAGCGTCTATTCCTACTGGCCGAAGGGGGACAACAACAGGGAGGCAGATGGTTGCTGGGTGCCATTCGAGAATGTCCAGGGGTACGTCATCGAAATACACAAGGGCGTCCAGCCTGAGAATGCGACACTACGCGGCCTCGTCAACCGCGCCCATGAAAAGGAAGATGAGGCATGGACGGCGTTGGAGGCCTCCACTGAGAGGCTGGAAGAGCTTGAGGCGGAGTATCTTGCCGTAATAGAGCGGTACTGCGGCGCAGGGGTTAAGCCCGGGGACTGCACACTCCCATCTCCTGAGTACGAAATAGCAGATAGGGTCTATCGTCGTTATGATTCCGCCTTCCGAGCTTATGAAGCGGCATTCAAGGAATGGGAGAATGCCAGCGAGTACGCCCAATGCTGGCACGACGCCGCGTTGAATGCGCTGTACTATAACGATGGGACACCACCACTCTTCTCTCCGTTTTGCATCACGTCGCCGCCGCCGGTGCCGCCGCCGCCTACGATAGTTCCATTACTATGAGACTTTTGGAAAGGAGAGTAGCAAATGGTATCTGTACCAAATGAAGAACAACTACGCCTCATAGACGAGAACATAGAGCGTTGGCGTAAAGCCGGATTGCCAGAAGAACATATAGGTAGGAGCAAGTGAACTCGGAAGGCGTGCCGCCCTATGTATGGACAGCCGCCCAAAGGGTCTATGAGGTGCTTCTGAGGCAGGGGCGCGCTGAACCCGTTGCGCGACGCGACGCCCAGAGGTGGATTGAGGGCAACTATGGCTATGAGGTAGTGTTGCCCGTGCCAGCAAAAGCCAAGTGCGAGGCGGAGACTCGCAGGAGTTACTCGGCGGCAGATGCGGCGAAGGACGCGACGGTGGCGGAGGAGGTAGATGCTTGGCTGCGGCAGGAAAGGATGCGCCAGCAGGCAGAGCGCGAGCGAGAGGAGGCATATCCTTGGCTGCGGCAGGAAAGGATGCGTCAGCAGGCAGCACGCGAACGAGAGGAAACAGCAGACTGGCTAAGAGATAAGAGGGCACGCAAGCAACGGGAGCGCGAGGCAAGGGCCTATACAGAGCGTCTCCGAAAGCACGAGAAGGCCATGCGCGACCAACACAGGCGGGAAAGGCGGCGGGCACGCGCGGCCAAGTTAGGGAAACTGGCTCTAAAAGCAGCGATCTGGGCTGTGATAATCGCTGCGATAATCCTTGCACTAATGAAGGCTCAATAAACTCTACAGCCTGCCTATGAATCTCTAGGTATATAATTCCCCTAAATAGTAACAGCTATGCCCCGCAGGTAGACACGGCAGCGCCCCTCACAGCGTAGGACGTTCCAGCCAGCCGTATCTGGATGCCGGTCCGAAAGTCTGGCGACTTCCCGCCAAGCCTTCTGCCGATCCTGAAACGTAACTTGCATAACGTGATCTAGGTAGACGTGATAGTGTCTGCGGCGTAGGCCCTTGGACATGGCCCAATGGTAGCACACACTAGGCATAAGGCCGTCCTATAAAGTCAGCGACTTTAAAAGGCTAAAATATATATATATCGCGCGTGAAAGGCTTTTACCCTCGAATCAACTATCAGGGCCCTTGGAATCGTGCCTGTTTGTGCGCACGATATGGACTATAGTGCATCATTATGAGTGCACTATAGTCCTATAATATGCACTGAACAGTCGCACACATTCACACTATGTGTACATAATATGTACATGAGAGGGACATGATTGGGACATGGCGTCTGCATAAATCGCCGACGGTACACCAGATGGACGACGACCTGATCCGCTTAGTCTAGTTCCCTATATGCCTTTACCGAAACCCACTGGCGAAACGACCAAGTCCATAGCGGGCAAACGGCCCTTGTTTCCATGGTGCAGCCCTGCTCGTAAACCCAAAATACCCTTCTTGCGGGTAGGGTGGGTAGGGGAGGCGTCCGCCCCAACGTCATGCTGTTAATTCACAGCGTCCGAACGGCAACTATGCCGGAGACAACGCCATACGGCTTCGATGTCCCGGCATTCGTCATACCGCAATAGATAGGAGGCTTGCGGCGACCATCAGAACGCCTCATGCGTTCACCCAGTGCCATCGTGAGATGGGGAGACTGACCGGTGCAGGGGCAGACCGAAGGTTATCCTCTATGCCTCTCTACGGTGTAGAGGATATAATGGAAAGGTACAAAAGTAGGAGTTCTTAGATGCAAAACACAGCTTCATATCTCAATGACGTTCATGCAGAATTGGCTCCATCTGACGATACGCTGTCTACGGCTAGGAGTCGGAGGGATGAGGTTCTCGCAATAGCCAGAGACTATCCCGGAACCCTTAGGACCTATACGTCAGGTTCGATTGCCCACAGAACGGCCAACCAAGACACCGATGCCGACTGTGGCGTGGTACTTGATCGACGATCCTATCCGAACTTGGGTCCAGATGGTGAAGGAGAGGCACCGACCCAGATAGTCGAAGACTTCAGGGAGTTCTTGCGTGAGCGTCTGAAGGAAGACCACACAGAAATAAGGTTCAGGGTAACCAAGCGCGCCATCAAGGTGACATTCAACGAGCCACTGGATGATGGCACAGACCCGTCCGTGGACCTGATCGTTGCACTGACCCGCAAAGGCCAAGGTCTCTGGATACCCAACATCAAGGCTGGGGATTGGGACGCATCCGACCCTGAGTACCATACGAAGGTCTTGACGGACGACCCTGCCGAACTAAGGCGTGTGAGGGCGAAGATCATCCGACTTGCCAAGGGATGGAACACGCAATTTGCAGAGCCTGGCCTTTGTAGCTTCAACATTGAGGCCTTGGCCTTGAGTTGCATTGGAGAGGAACACGGCGTGCCCGATGGCTTGGCCGAACTCTTTCGATTTGCGGCAAGCGACCTGAAGAAGCACTTGACTCCCGACCCCGCCGGAGTCTCCAAGTCCATAAAGCTGCTATTGGAACGTGAAACCGTCGTTGGTCGTCTAAAGCGAGCCGCCAAGCATATGACGGAGGCGCTGGAGAATGACAACGACAAGACAAAGGTACAAGAGGCGATGGCGGGCCTTTATTGGAAGTATGTTGATCCACCAGAGGGGAGCAGTTCCAAGGTGGCAATCGCATCTGCACTCCGCAGTGGAAGCCCAACACTTGGGGTTTCAGGGGGAGCACTGAGTATCGGCAGCGGCTCTAGCCTGAAATCCACCAGATCGTACGGAAGTGAGCGCGCGTAGGAAGTTCACTGGGCCACCCAACCGCTACAAGGGGCCGTGGTACGGTCTGCCAATGGTGCGACTCACCTTCGAGCGGGGTGTTAAGGCTCAGTTTCCCAATCTGCGAGGTGGGAGGACCAATGGAGGCTACCGATACAGCGCTTCTTTGACAGTACCTCACTACGAGACCAGGAAGGTCCAGATTCGGTTCGCTGGCATGTCTCACATCCCCTCTGTTTTTGTCGACGGTCCGCAAGAGTCACCGCACCGTTACGAAGACGATAGTCTTTGCATGTGGTATCCTCAAGATCCTATCGAACGCAAGTGGGTCTTTGGCGACGGTCTGCTAATTCTGCTGGGATTGATCATTGCTCATCTGTTCAGGGAAGCTTGGTGGCGAGAGACAGGGGAGTGGCTTGGCGAGGAAGTCCCGCACGGACCGCAGCCCAAGGAGCGATGAAGCGTGACTGAAGGACAGCAACTTAACCTGCCTTGGCCTGTCGTCGGATCAGCTATTGTTGCCGCTGGCTCGATTTTCCTAGCTGTTTTCACCAACTGGTGGAACGGTGAACGTGAGCGGTTGACCCGTAGTCGGAAGGTCTTTTCAAGGGCATACGCGGCAATCCAAGAGTACAAGGAATTTCCATATGTGATTAGACGGCGCAGAACGAATGCGCCTGAAGAGGAACGAGTACGTATCTCCTCCGAATTAGGTAGGGTTCAGGCCGATCTAGCGTTTTATTCGGCCTGGCTAAGGACTGAGTCCCCTCATGTTCACCGGAGCTTCGCTGAACTTCTTGAACAGGTGCGCCATGTCGCAGGCACAGCAATGCACGCTGCCTGGTTGGAGCCTCCCCCTGAAGACGATTCACAGATGAACATGCCTGACATGGGTCTGTCTGCACTCGTCCCTTACGAATCTATCTATCTAGAGGAGGTGGCTGACCACCTCTCTTTTTGGCCTCGCTGGCTTCGTAGGCTATTTCGGCGTAGACTGACGAAGTGCTTGCCAACAAAGGACGAGGTTCATAACTAGCCACACTAGGCATCCTGGAGGTCGCCGGTGCACACAACTGGGCGCTACGAGAAAAGGACGAGGGCAAGGTGCTTCCCGGCCTACTCTCGCAACAGTATTACGCAGGGTAGTGATTCTCCAAAGATAATGTCACTCAACGTGATGTTATTCTCCTCATTGGGTCTGTGTGCCTGAGCAGGCACGGTTCTCAAACAGGTGTTGACTCTAGTTGTCTCATGGTGTATACCGCTCTTGAGAAGGTGCTCTGTGGGGAAGATTGTGTCCTTGTGGAGGTCAACAAGAGCTCGAACCGACGCCCCAGGGTGGATGATATCCATCTGCATATCAACGGGTGGCTCATTACAGCGGTCAGGTGTCGGGAACGCAACCAGGCCGCATACATAGGAGGCACATGGGATGAGTAACGACGCTGGTGAGTCTGTGCCTAACTCAGGGGTAGCCAATAGTGGGGCCAAAGCCCCCAAAACGGCGATTTCAGGCACAAAAACCATTTATGAAAAGAAAGACGGTATTGCCTATCTCACCATCAACAACCCGGAGAAAGCCAACGTGATGGACGACGACGTCATTGGAGAGATGGGAGAGGAGTACCGGGACTTCTGGGAAGACCGTGATATGCGTGTCATGATCATCACCGGCATTGGCAACCGTCACTTTTCCGCCGGGCACAACATACAGCCTCCTCCTCCGGGCATGACCCATGACGATGTACGGCATGACAGGATCGACCAGTTCATCTGGCCCCCTTCTGCCTCTATAAACGGCAGAATGCCCTCGGTGGACCTACGCAGCGGGCACGATTTTCCGCAGATATGGAAACCCGTCATTGCCGCGGTCAACGGTTGGGCTGCGGGCGCAGGTCTCTATACTCTTCTCACCACTACGGATATACGCATCGGCAGCCGGGAGCACGCCCGCTTCTACTTCGCTCTTCTATCCAATAGAGGCGGCATCGGCAGCGGGCCGACCGCGGCCCGGCTCATAAGGCAAGTCCCTTACGTCCACGCCATGAAGATGCTCCTTACGGATGAGCCGATAAACGCAGACGAGGCGGTACGCATGAATCTGATCAACGAAGCCGTGCCTCATGATCAGTTGATGTCTCGCTGTGAAGAGCTTGCCCGCCGCATCTGTGATATGCCCCCCATAGCGGTTCGTTTCCTCAAGGAGTTCCTCATCAGGGGCGTCGACATGACTACCGACCAAGCCTGGCACCTGCAATGGGTGTTCAACCACCTGGTGGGCCAGCACTCCAGCGACAGCGACGATGCAACGGAAGCGTTCTTGGAAAAGCGCCAACGCTCGGTGACCGGCGAGGTGCGTGGCAGCACGTCTGGCCGCAACCGTGACGAGCGGGGATACCTTACTTACGATAGATACGGCTGAAGATAACCTTATCAGGAGCACATCATGGACGGTCCGCTCTCCGGCTTACGCGTCATAGACTCCACAACGGTCTTGGCCATGCCCACTGCCATGTACATCATGGGCGACATGGGCGCCGAGGTAATCAAGGTTGAGACCCACACCAGGGGAAGAGGCAGCGGCCAGGTCACCTACGCCGACAACGTTGCTCCCAAAGAGCAGCACTGGAACCGCGATGGCAGCTTCCACGCTCTGCACAGAAGCAAACGCGGCATTACGTTGAACTACAAAGTCCCGGAGGCGGTGGAAGCCTTCAAAGACCTTGTCAGAGTCAGTGACGTCTTGGCGGAGAACAACCGCCCGGGCACCATGGAGCGCCTGGGCTTGGGATATGAAGAACTAAAGAAGATCAAGCCGGATCTCATCTACTTCTCTTTCAGCGGCTTTGGCTACACCGGCCCCTGGCGAAACTACCAGGGTATCGGCAGAATGTTCGAACTGACCAGCGGGGTGAGCCAGTTTACCGGCTATCCGGATGAAGGCCCCCGCCGTGTCGGCTCGGCGTGGTTCGACCCGCCCAACGGGTGGATGGCCGTGTTCTCCATCCTTGCTGCCATTCACCACCGAAACAGCACGGGCGAAGGCCAGTGGATTGACCACTCCATGTACCAGATGGGCGTGTCCACAGTCGGCGATGCTCTGCTGGACTACATCGCCAACGGCCGCAACGGCCACCTCATGGGCAATCGCCACACCTCCAAAGCGCCTCATGGAGCGTACCGCTGCAAAGGTGATGACAACTGGATAGCCATTTCCGCAGACACGGATGCCCACTGGGACGCTCTCAAGGAAGTGATGGGCAACCCCTCTTGGGCGGAGGACGATGAGTTCTCAGATGCACTGTCACGCTGGCACAACCAGGATGAGCTGGACAATCATCTCAATGAGTGGACCAAAGATTACGACCATATAGAGCTGATGGACGCACTGGTAGAGGCCGGAGTGCCGGCGGGAGCCGTGCTCAATCCGAAAGAGGTCATGACCGACCCCGCCATGAAGGAAAGCGATATCTTTGAAAAAGTGGAGTTCCCTTCCCACACCGATATGGGGACTCGCATGTTCCTCGGGCGGCCCTGGCGCATGTCGGACACCACTAGCTATATACGCCGTCCCGGTCCCGACCTTGGCGGTGACAATGAATACGTCCTTGGAGACCTTTTGGGCCGCGAAGAACCGGAGATCGCACGGTTCTACGAGCTCGGCGCCTTGGGCAAGGAGCCGGAGCCCATGGATAAGCCCGGTGCGGTCCATGACTTGGACGGCGAGGTGGAGGACGGCTCTCTGAGAGGCTACGACACCGACTACAAACACGTTCTGGGAATAGCTTGATGGCCAGCACCGCTTTACAAGGGTTCCGCGTCATAGAGTTGAGCGGCGGCATCGCAGGCCCGTTTGCCACCAAGCTGTTCGCCGACTACGGAGCCGACGTAATCAAGCTGGAGCCGTCGCAGGGAGACGAGGCGCGTACTCTGCCGCCCTTCTTCCACGACGAGCCTCATCCGGAGAAGAGCCTTGCTTTCCTCTACCTGAACACCAACAAACGCAGTGTCACCCTCAACATTGAAACGGCGCACGGCAGGCGGATATTCAGAGACCTAGTTGCAAGCGCCGACGCACTCATAGAGAGCCATCCCCCGGGTTACCTGGACAGCCTTGGCTTGGGTTGCGACGAGCTTTCACAGCTCAATCCCAACCTGGTGACCACCTCCCTCACGCCGTACGGCCAAAGCGGCGCCTACAGAGACTATCCGGGCAATGATCTCATCTACGAGGCTATGGGCGGCATTATGTACACTAGCGGCGCTTACGCCAGGGAGCCGTTGAAGCATGGGCATCCCCAGAGCCTCTACATCGGCGGCATCACAGCGGCCTACGCCACCTCCGCGGCGTTGTTCGCCAGGTCATTGCTGGGCAAAGGGCAGCACGTCGACCTCTCCCTGAGAGAGGTGGTCGCGGCCCATCATCACAGCACGCCTACCCGCTACAGCTTTGCCGGATCCATAGAGAGGCGCGCTCCCAAGGTTGACGCCGGATCACCCAAGGGAGGCGCTCATTTCGAAGGGATAGTGCCGGTGAAGGACGGCTACGTTGGCGCAACCTTCCAACGCGGCATCCAGCGCGGCACGTATTCAGACTACGTCAAGATGCTTGGCCGTCCTGACGTTGACGACCCGGATTTCCCGCCCATCATGTTCCCTGCTCGCATACCGGAGGACAAGGACGAGATACTTCTCTCCATCCTCAAGGACTGGGGCAAGTTCGAATACTTCAACAAGGCCGCCTCCGAGAGTTGGGTAGCCGCCGTTGTGCAGACCTCTCAGGACTTGGTGGAAGGAGAGCACCTCAACGCGCGAGGGTTCTTCACTGAGATGGAGCACCCCGTGGTCGGCAAGATCAAGATGCCCGGGGAGATATCCCGTCTCACCGGAAGCCCCTGGAGTCTGCGTCGTCATACGCCTCTCTTGGGGCAACACAACAAGGAGATCTATTGTGGCGAGCTTGGATTTAGTGAAGAAGAGCTCATCCAGCTAAAGCGCCAGAGCGTGATCTAAACAAACAGGAGGAGAATCCCATGGCAGGTATACTCTATGAAAAGCGGAATCGCATAGCCTTCATCACTCTCAACAACCCGGAGAAGGCAAACGTCCTCAACGACCAGGTGATGGTCGAGCTAAGAGACGCCTGGAAGGAGGTATGGGAGGACAAGGACGTACGTGTCGCCGTCATCACCGGCAAGGGTGACCGCCACTTCTGCGCCGGCCATGACCTTGCGCCAAGGCCGGGACAGACCGAAGATGAGCGCCGCCGTGAGTTTGTTGAGCGCATATTCTGGGCCAACTCCCAGAACACCTCCTCCGATTACAAGCCTATATACGGCTCGGTAAACGAATATCCTACAGGCGTGGACGGGCGGAGCGCCGGTCACTTTCCCCAGATATGGAAGCCCGTGATAGGCGCAATTAACGGCTGGGCTGTTGGCGCAGGCTTCTACATGATGCTCACCACCACGGATATACGCATCGCCAGCAGGGAGAGCGCTCGTTTCCAATACATGCTGCTCAATCAGGGCTGGCTGGGCAGCGGCCCCGGGGCGGCCAGGCTGCCTCGCCAGATCGGACACGTGGACGCGATGAGAATCCTGCTCATGGACGAGCCTTTCGACGCTGAAGAGGCGCTGCGCATTCGTCTCATCAATGAAGTGGTGCCACACGAAAAGCTCATGGAACGCGCCGAAGAGCTGGCCACCCGCATCGCCAGCCTGGCGCCCGTAGCCGTGCGCATGATGAAGGAGTTCCTCATCCGCGGCGCGGATCTGCCCTTCGATGCAGCCTGGCAGATGTCGCACCTCATGCAGCACCTGGTCATGCAACTCACCACCGACCCGGAGGAAGGGCGCAACGCCTTCAACGAGAAGAGGGAACGCAACTTCACCGGCGGGCTCAGGGTTCCCGGAAACACGGACGGCGTATGACCGGCGCAGCCCAAGCAAGGGGGGAGCAATATGGTCGACAAGATCACCGTGGGTAACGTAAGCGTTGCCGTTGTCTTGGATGCGGCGCCTCCGCCTTTTGAGCCCAACCAGTTCTATCCGGACATTCCGTTGGAGGCTTGGGAGCCGTACAAGAAGGACCACCTTGACGAAAACGGCAAGTTCCGCACCAACTTCTGCACCTGGGTACTGCGTTCCGCCGGGCAGACGGTGCTTGTGGATACCGGGCTCGGCAATGGCCGGCTTATAGATAACTTGGAAGCCGTCGGGGTCTCGCCTGATGAAGTCAGCTCGGTGGTCATAACCCACCTTCACGGAGACCACATTGGCTGGAACGTTACCGACGGCAAGGCCACGTTCCCCAACGCCAGGTATCTCGTACCTAGGGGAGACTGGGAGCACTTCACCAGGGACGACGTACCGGCTGCCGTACAGCAGAACGTGACGCCGCTCAATGAGATGGGCCTCATGGACCTCATAGACGGCGACCACGCCGTCACATCGGAGATAGTCACCCTGGCTACTCCGGGCCACACGCCCGGCCACGTCAGCGTCCTCATCAACTCAGGAGGAGAGAAGGCCTGCGTCGTCGGCGACCTCTTCCACGGCTCGGTGCAAGTCACCGAGCCGGATTGGAACTCGGGGGCGGACATGGACAAAGAGGCATCGCGCCGCACCCGGCACGCCGTACTGGACAGGTTGGAACAGGAGGGATACACCCTGGCCGCAGGCCATCTTCCCATTGACCGCAGCATCGGCAAGCTGGCTAGGCTGGAAGGCAGGCGTTACTGGCAAGCGCTTTGAGTCTTCCACTGTCATTCTGAGCGTAGCGAAGAATCTGCGTCGCCAGCAGACAAGTGAACACATAGGCAAGAGGCGCTGCCGCCGTCGTGAGCGCGTTTGTGCTATCTCCCAAAGATTTGCCATTCTCAGGCCAGGCGAGAGGCTCCTACATCTCAATGGTGGAGAGTTCCACTATCTCCGCGTAGGCGTTGCCGTTTTCTATGGTAAGGAAGCCTATTTGCCCCAGTCTGCTCAGGTGGCCCGGATTGGTCGGGCTGCCCGGATTGACGTACAGCACCCCTTCCCGCAGTTCCACCAGCGGCATATGCGTGTCCCCGCACACAATCACGTCCACGTGCTCTCCCAGCTTGCGCTCCATGAGGCTGTCCAGTGTGGTCCAGGGAGCGTCTTCAGGCAGCGGGAATCCGTGGGTCAGACCAACCTTGAGTCCACCCAGGGAAAGCACGTGGGCCTCTTTGACTCGTGGGTCGTTCTTTGGAAACGGCGGCCTTAGCGGATGGCCGTCTCCGTTGCCTCTGGCTCCCAGAGTAGGCGCTAGAGGCTCCAGCCAGTCCAGCACGTCAATGACGTGCATGTCGCCGCCGTGGAGAACAAGGTCTACGTCTTGAAAGGCCTTGTATAGCTGGGGCGGCAGCTCACTAGCCGCCTCCGGTATGTGCGTGTCTGAAAGAAGGCCAATCCTCACTGTAGGATCACAGGCGGATGACCCCCACGTCACCCTCTATCTCGATAGTAGTGCCAAAGGGCTTGGATACCTCCTGGCACCATGCCAGGATCTCCTGCGCGACCTGTCCCTCCGCAAGCACCGGCCTGCCACGCTGGGGTATGGGCCGGCCAAAGCCCATGTCAATAGGGTAGAGCAGCACCTCTTTCAACTCGCGGTTTTCGTAGTTGCACACACCCACCACGCTTTGCCAGAACACGGGGTCCGATGGAAAGCCGCGGGCGCTTGAGTCGGAGCGAGAATCGAAGTAGTCCCCCGGCGTCTGGTCAAAATCCAGCCCGAACCGCCGGTATCCCTCCCACGGCACCCAGTCCACAGTCTCGTTCTGGAAGATGAAGTTGCCCAGGCTGTAGAAGATGGGCTTCCCCTTGTATATCTCGATGCCGCGCAGGTAATGAGGTCCGTGTCCGGCGAAGAGGTCGCAGCCCTGGTCGATGCTCCAGCGGGCGAACTCAATGAGGAAATCCGGCGGCGAAACGCGGGAACCGCCGTGATACTCGCCGCTGCTGCCGCTCTCATGGCTGTGCATACCGTACACCACCCAGTCCGCTTGTTTCTTGGCGCCGCGGATCCAGTTCCCTATGCCCGCCATGTCCTCCCTGTTGACCGCCGTCTCAATCTTGAACTCCTCCGAAAGGTGAAAATCACCTCCCATGAATTGCACTTGGCTGCTCTTGTCTACCTGCGCCCCCCGACCTGAAAACCCAAACCTGGCTCCGGCCTCCTCGGCCTCTTCATAACCCAGCTCACGGTTTGCTTTGTGGAATGCGTCGAACACGTCTCTCTCCACGTAGTGTACCTTCTCGTGTCGCAGAGCGTTGATGCCCGACTTGCCCGGGAAATCGTGCCTGCCCGGTCCCGCGCGCGATATGTCGGTGAACGTGCTCGAAGCCGACATCACGGCTACGCGTCCCCGCGCCGAGTCCACGTATACCGGCGCCCTGGCGTGGTCTATGTCCTTGCCGCCGCCGGCGTGTGCAAGGTCCATGTCGTTCAAGTGCTTCAGAGTGGTGAAGAAGCCGCCTTCGGAAAAGTCAAAGGAGTGATTGTTGGCGGTGAGCACGGCATTCAGCCCCATCCACTTCAGCTCTTCCAGGTTCTTGGGATCAGACCGGGTATACGTGCCCCCCGTCCACTGCCATGAGTCTTCAAAGTCGTGAAAGAGGAACTCTAGATTGGCTATGCTGACATCGGCCTTGCGTAGTATATCCACTAGCCTGAGAAACTGGGGCTCCCTGAAACCCTGCATGCGGCGCGATATCATCGCATCCCCGGCTACGGCTATCGATATATCGCCACGCTCAGCGTCGTAAATCATCTCGCCTCCGTTCTCTTCGCAACCCTCTTCCCCCTTGATGGGGGAAGATTGAGATGGGGGGTGAACAGCTAAAGACTTATTATCCCCATGTCGCCGTCTATCTTGATCTCCGTGCCGAACGGCTTGGACGACTCTTGCAGCACTTCCAAAGACCACTGAGCCGACTCGCCTTCGGCGAGCACCGGCCGGCCCCGCTGCGCAATGGGCTTTTGGAAGCCCATGTCTATGGGGTAGATGCGTATCTCTCTCAGTTTGCCGTCCGAAAAATTGGCCGTGCACACCGCGCTGCGGTAGTGCACTATGTCGGACGCGAATCCATACACGCCGCCGCCGGAGCGTTCGTGGCCCCAGTCTCCGGGTGTTGCGTCCATGTCAAGACTCTGGCCGCTGTAGGCAGGCTCCGGCACCCACTGCACCGCTTCATTTTGGAAGATGAAGTTGCCCAGGCTGTAGAAGATGGGCTTGCCTTTGTATATCTCTATACCGCGCAGCATGTGGGGGCCGTGGGCAAAGAAAACGTCGCAGCCCTGGTCTATGGCCTGGTGTGCGAACTCTACGAGGTGCGTTGCCGGCGATATGCGGTGGCCGCCGTGATATTCGCCGTAGTTGCCGCTTTCGTGGCAGTGGACTCCGTACACCAGCCAGTCCGCCTGCTTGCCCGCGCCACGAATCCAGTTGCTCACGCCCCTCATGTCTTCCTGGTTGATGTGCGTGGTTATTTCATACCGGTCGTCCAGGTGAAAGGCCCCCCCAAGGAAGCTCAGGTCCGTATCGTTGTTCGGCGGATGCGATACCTGCGGCTGGAACTTGCGCGATGCCTCTTCCCGCAGCGATATTCCCAGCAAGTCCTTTAGGTCGCCCAGCGCTTTGAAGTGATCTTGCTTCACGTGGTGCATCACGCTGTGCCGCACGGCGTTGATTCCCGGCTTGCCAGGAAAGTCGTGACGCCCTTGCCGCGCCGGCGACTGCTCCGAGTACGTCGTCGTCGCCGACATCACGGCAACCCTTCCCCGGGCCGTGTCCATGTAGTAGGGGGCCCTGGCGTGATCCAGGTCTACACCGCCGCCCGCCTGGGGTATGTTGTGCTCCTTCATATTGCGCAGCGTTGCCAGCAGTCCCGCCTCGGAATAGTCGAAGGCGTGGTTATTTGCCGTGGTCACCACGTCGAACCCCATCCACTTCAATTCGTTTAGGTTGGCCGGGTCAGATACCTGGTAAGAGATGGAGTCTTTGCCCTGCCAGCTCATCTCAAAGTTGTGGAACAGCATCTCCGCGTTTACCACGCTCACGTCAGCGCCGCGGATGACCTCTACCAGCTTGAGAAAGCTGTCTTCCCTGAACGGTGACATCCGTTTGGTGATCATGGCGTCACCGGCTACCAGGATGGAGATTTCGCCTTTTTCCGCCTCGTACAACATGAGAAGCCTCCTTTGGTGCGTTTGAGAGGAACAAATTCCGCCCGAACGGGAGAGTCTGGACAGAATCTCTGGATCTAGCGCTTCTCAGTTGCTGAAATCAGCCGCTGAGAGGCGGAATCAACGGCCCCGCAGCTTGGGGTCCAAAACGTCCCTGAGCGCGTCGCCGTACATGTTCATGCCGAAGACCACCAGCGAGATGGCTATTCCGGGTCCTAGCAGCATCCAGGGCGCTCCCGCAAAGTACTGCCGCGCATCTCCGCTCACCAGCGCGCCCCAGGTTAGGGTCTCCGGATCGACACCCAAACCAAGGAAGCTCAGTGTGGACTCCGTAATGATGATGGAGCCTATGGCGGACGATGCCACTATCAAGAGCGGCGCCATGGTATTGGGCGCAACGTGCCTCAACATCACACGAACGTCGGTTGCGCCGATAGACCTGGCGGCTTCCACGTACGGAACTTCTTTGATGCTCAGCGCTGCTGAACGGATCACCCGGGTTATACGCGGAATCTGCACTATGACAATAGCCAGAATGACGTTGTTTATCGATTGTCCCAAAGCGGCGACCAGGGCCAGCGCCAGAATCAGTGTCGGCATAGCAATGATGCCGTCAACTACGCGCTGGATGAGCAGGTCGAACTTGCCCCCAATGTACGCGGAGCTGACGCCAAGAACCAGACCGCCCGTGGCGGCCACAAGCATGGTCACTATCCCAACATAAAGTGACACTCTGGAGCCGACAAGTGTTCTGCTAAAAACGTCACGACCCAGCTGGTCCGTTCCAAACCAAAAGGTTTTGCCTGTAGCTTCGTGTACAGTCAGAGGCGCCTCAACCGGGTTTCGGCGGTGAATCTCAGTTGGCGGGAAAGGCGCAATGAAATCCGCCGTGAGAGCTACAATCACAAACAGAAATACAATGACCAGTCCTACGGCGCCCAAGGGCTTCCGCTTTGTAAAGCTCCA
Source organism: Dehalococcoidia bacterium (assembly GCA_965116555.1). Lineage (GTDB taxonomy): Bacteria > Chloroflexota > Dehalococcoidia > Lucifugimonadales > QGNO01 > DAOUJH01. Next base: position 490,730 of record OZ220698.1, read on the forward strand.
ACTACTTGAAGCTGTCCTCTGGAGGAAGCCTCTCCTTGGCTTTACATCTGCAAGAACTTCTACGGACTGTTCCATAAACTAAATCTCCTTGACCTGGAGCCTACGAATACTGAATCCGTGGATCAAGCCAGGCGTAGGTCAAGTCCACCAAGAGATTGACGGTCATTGCTATGATCGCAATGTAGAGAACGTAAGTCTGTACTATGGGGAAGTCTCTGAGTAGGGTAGCTTCTATGAGTTGCTGCCCCATCCCCGGAATGGCAAAGATGATTTCAATTACCACCGTGCCGCCCAGCAGGAACGCCACCTGAAAGCCGAACAAGGTAACCACCGGCAGCAGAGCGTTCCTCAAGGCATGCTTGACGATTACCGTCCGTTCCGCCAGCCCCTTGGCTCGCGCCGTTCTTATATAGTCGTCGCGCAGGACCTCTAGCATTTGGGCCCTTGTCATTCTCATCATAGTGCCGCTGCTGTGGAAGCCGATAGCCAGGGCAGGGAAGATGAGCTGTTGGAATGACGTCCAGGGATTCTCCCACATATGGACAAAGCCAAAGGGCGGCAGCCAGTGGAAGTACCTGGAAAGGATGAGCACTGTCAGCAGGGCAATGAAAAAGCTTGGCATAGCCAGCCCAACTATGGCGAAGCCACGTAGGAAGTAGTCCGGCCACCTGTCTTGATAGACTGCGGCCAGCACCCCTATGGGTATGGAAACAATGGAAACCAAGATCGCTGAGAAGAGCGCCACCTGCAAAGTCACGGGGACTTGGTTTTTCACAAATTCAATGACGGGGCGATTAAGTAGGAAAGAATCACCCATGTCGAAGCGTAAAACACCCCATATCCAATCAAAGTACTGAAGGTAAATGGGCTTATCAAGGCCAAGCTGTTCGGTAACTCTAAGCCTCTCCTCTTCGGTAATGGTGACTTCAGGATCACCCGCTTGGATAATAACCGCCGCCACGTCACCGGGGAGAACGCGTAGTATGGCAAACAAAGCCATTGACACGAAGATAATCGTCGGGATGAAAAGAAGCAGCCTCTTGATTATATAGACGCGCATATTGCTCTCGTTGCCGCCTGATGCGGGTGATGGATAATAGCAATGATGGCGCCGTCTTTAAGTCGGCGCCATCATTGCACTAAATCAACTCCTACTTGAGCTCGTAGAGCCCAGTATCAAAGATGTCGGTAGCTGCTTGCTCAGGCCACGGCTTCCTGTCGTCAGGAGTTAGCCATACCTGCTCCAAGCTGGCCGAAGAAGCGTGCAGCCGCTTTGGAGTCCAGTTCCGTACGTAGGCCATGTAAGGATGCGGTGGGCGGAACCGGTTCATCGGCAGTATCGGCAGGTCCTCAAAGAGTATTTCTACCATTTGGCGGTAAATCCTGCCGCGCTCCGCCTGGTCGCTAACGGTTAGCTGCTGCTCGTAGAGACTCATCCACTCCGGGTTGACCCAGCGTCCGTAGTTCTCCGAACCGTCTTCCAGAGGAAGGTACTTGTTCTGGTCGAAGATGACCGGGTCCTCCAGACCGTAGCCGGACACGTCGTACACCAGGTCGAACCTGCCGGCGAACTGGTCGTCATACACCGACTCGCCGCCGGGGGGCACCCGTAGCTTGGCTTCGATGTACATGTCCTTCAGCTCTTCCTGCAGCAACTCCGACCCGCGGCGGCCGCTGCCGCTCTCTGCGGTGAGCAGTTCGATCTCAAGCATGTTGTCCGGGCCGTAGCCAAGAGAAGTCATGATATCTCTGGCCGCCTGCCGCTCCTCCGACTTCTTCATCTCGTCCTCGGTATGGCCGGGGAACTCCAACCACTCCTCGCAGCTGTGAATCCAGTCGAAACCGCAGTAGTAGAAGAATATCTGGAATCCCAGCCCCTCGTAGATCAACTCGTTCTCAACGAGCCTGTCTATGTGAAGCTGAACGGCTTTCCTGAGTTGCCTTGCCGTGGGATCGTCCTGCGGTCCGAAAGGCGGTCGCTGCATGTTCACAATGTAGCTGGCGGTGCCAAAGGCGAACGATTGTGGCACCACGAACTCCTCGCCGTACTGCTTCTTCAGAGGCGCGATGTCCGATAGGTTAGGCTGGCAGCATGGGCCGTAAATCCATCCTTCGGAACGGCCTGCCGCTACCGCCGCTATCTTGGTCGCTAGCTCCGGTACGTGAGTGATCTCGAATCCGTCAATGTAGGGCAAGCCATCACGGAAGAAGTTCTCGAACCGCTCAAAGACGACCTTGCTGCCGCGGTCGTACTCTTTCACCGTGAACGGGCCTGTGCCAATGAGCTCGCCGTCTTCAGGCGAAAGCTCGCGGAACTCGCCTTCAGCTACAATCTTCTTGTACCCGTCACCCGGGCCAATCAGGGAGAAGTGCTGCGCCATGCAGGCGGGGTACCAGGCAATTGGAGAGTGCGTTCTTACCACAAACTCCAGTTCACCCGTAATCTCTACAGCGGTGCCTGCTGCTGGACCGTTGGGGTCAGCCTCGGCGGCGCCCTGCTCCCAGCAGAGGATTCGGCGTAGAGGATCGTCTACCGGCCTGGCAATGATCTTCCATACCGCATACGCAACGTCATCCGCCGTCCAGCGCTTTCCTGAATGGTCCATCAGGTTGTCCCGCAGCTTGAAGGTGTACGCGGTGCCGTCGTCGCTCAACGTCCAGTCTTCGGCCAGGTCGCCTTCAATAGTCTTGCGGTCGGTCAGGTTGACGCGGATGAGCTGGCTCATCCAGCCCTGCATCTGGTTGTACTCGCCGGGGTTGCCGGCAACGGTGCCAATGTCAAGGCTTCGCACCGTGTCAGTCAACTGGATGATTCCGCCGTACTTTGGATCCATGCTGGTGTCGGGCTCGGGCGTAGGCGTTGCCGCCGGCTCTGGAGCCGCGGTGGTCGGCTGCGAAACCGGGGCGGTCGTTGGAGTAGCCGTAGGATCCTCCGCGGTGCCGCAGGCCAGGCTCCAAAGAAGCCCTACTGCCAGGGCTAGCCCCACTAAACTCTTGAACCGTATATTTGAACTCATGTGCACCCCCATCAATTAGTTAGTTTTTGGGAAGTCCTAATTAGCCTTGATGATTCCTATTCCATTTTCCCGTTCAATCTTGGTATTGAACCGGTTGGAACAGCGCTGGTATCTATCCAGCACCTCGTCTATGACCTCGCCTTCTGCTAGCACTGGCCGGCCCCTCTGTCCCATGGGAAGCCCTATACCCAGATCAATGGGATGAAGCTCTATGTTCTGGAGCTCCTTTCCCTTCCAGTTGACCACCGCCACCGCGCTCTGCCAGTTCTCCCGGTTTATGTCCTGCGCCACCGTCTCATTGCGGCTGCGGGTGAAGTAGAAGTCCGATGGTGTGTTTTCCCAGCCCAGTCCGTACCTGGCATAAGCGTCCGATGGCTGGTAAATCGGCGTATCGTTCTGCAGAATGAAGTCGCCTATGCTGTAGAAGATGGGCTTACCCTTGTATATCTCAATACCTTTGTCGCGGTGCGGCCCGTGGCCAATGAATACGTCCACCCCGTTGTCTATCGCCTCGTGGGCCATCTTGATCAGGTGGTCCGGTGGATCGTCGGAGGTCTCCCCGCGAAAACCGCAGTGGAAGCTGAACATCACCCAGTCCGCCATGCGACTCGCGTCCCGTATCCACTTCAGGTTGCCTTCCCAGTCCTCTTCGTCAATCACGGTGGTGCGGCTTATCTCTTCACCAACCCGGAACAGCAGCGAGCTTCGTCCCCCGCCAATGGCGGAACCAAAGTAGAACTCGGTATCGCTTTCCTGGTACTTGTGGATGGGGAACCTGCCGGACCGCGCTGCCTGCTTGTCCCTGTCGAATCCCAGCTTGGCGTCCAGTTCCCTCAGCTGATCGAAAGTCTCCCTGTCCACTGTGTGAATGGGCTGTACGCGGATCATATTTGCGCCGGGACGCGCGCCGACTTCGGGGCGTTCTTCGCTGGCGCGGCCTGCGGGCACATTGACGTGGTCAGTTGCTGAAATGAGAGCAACGCGACCCTTGGGGGTGTCCAGATACCCCGGAGCGCGAGCCAGTGTCATGTTGCGGCCTGTTCCGGAGTTCACTATGCCGTATTCGTCCAGGTTGGCTTTGTTTACAAGCACGCCGGTTTCTGTGTAGTCGTAGGCGTGGTTCATGGCGCAGGCGGCAATGTTGATTCCGGCCCACGTGAGGTCCTCCAGGAAACGGGGGTCGCAGCGCATGTGGGTGCCGCCGGACTCTTCGCAGGGGGAGCCTTCAAAGTCGTGGAACAGCATTTCGGCGTTGGTGAATGTCACGTCCGCATCGCGGAGCATCTCCACCATCTTGAGGAAGCCTGGTTCGCGGAACGGCTTGAGTCCTCTGGTGATTAGAGACTCACCGGTCAGGGCCATTGTCATATCGCCGCTCTGCGATTCGTAAAGCACGGCCACCCCTAGCGCCACGTGGGTTACCCTAGGCTAAGAGCTTTCTAGCACAAGCACAACGTAGGTGTCAAGGGCTTTCAGACACCATCCCAATAAGTGTTACGATTAACAACTCTTCTGGGATGCATATTGTGACGAAATCCACAATTGCCCCCAGGCTGAAAGCCCCGACTCCATGAATCAAGGTCTACCCTAACCCCTGGCGTGCGCCTCAAGCAGCGTCACTTCCTCCAGCGCTCTCAGGTGGTGCGGCTCTCCCTTTGCGCATCGGAAGGTATCTCCCGGGCCCACTCTGTGGGTATCGTTGCCGATCGTCACTTCGGCTCTGCCTCTCAGAATGTGGCCGATGGTCTCGTAAGGATGCTGGTGAGCCGAGGAGAACGAGCCGTTCTCGAACGTTATCTTCTCCAGTACGGTCTCATCTCCTTCGTAAAGCACCTTTGACCGGGCGGCTCCATGCACGGGCTGCCCCTCTATTTCAGAAAAAACGTCATAACCCACGTCCAACGCTCTTGCTATAACCATTCTTGTTTCCCCCCTCAGGATTTGGATTAGTCTATGACCTGATGCCGCCGCCTACATTGCGCTGCCTCTTCTCCAGGAACGCTTGCGCACCTTCCAGGGCATCCGAGGAATGAGTGCTGGCTAGGTGGTTGTAGACCCACTGCAGGTGCCACGCCTGGTCCTGCGTCAGGTCCTGGCCGCGGATGAGGAACTCTTTGAGGAAACGCACCGCCACCGGGGGCAGCGATGCTATCTTGTTGGCAATCTCCTCGGCGCGGGTCATTAGTTGAGCATGCGGCACCGCTTCGTTGACCAGTCCTATGCGCACCGCCTCCTCGGCTCCTATCGGTTCGTCCATGAGCAGGAACTGCATGGCGTGGGCGTAGTTCAGCTGCTTCATCACCCGGGTAGCGGACGGCCCGCTGCCTATGCCGCCCAGGTTTGTGGTGAAGGCGTAGAAGAACCTGGCGTGCTCCAAGCTGGCAATGCGTATGTCCGTGGTAGTGAGCGTCATGTACAAGCCCGCTCCCGCCGCCCAGCCGTTTATCGCCGCCACGACAGGCTTGTAAATCTGGGGGAAGTCCACCCCTGCGTTGAATACGGCGATCTCGCGTCCGTTCACCGTTCCTGCCTTGGGGTACACGAACCGCTCGATCCCTTCTAGCCTTCGCTCCTCCCACGTCTGCCCTGGAGGAGGCGGCTGGATGTGGTGCCCCGCCGAGAAGTGGCGGTCGCCAACCCCTGTCACTATCAGACAGCGTAAATCCGAATCTTCCCAGTAGTCCCGGTACGCCTCCCCCATCTCCTCCACAATCTGGGAGTCCATCACATTCGCCTTCGTCGGGTTGTTCACGGTTAGATAAGCAATGGGTCCCTTCTTCTCGTAAATCGTCTTCTTCGGCATTTTCCTCCTCCTTGCAATTGCTTGCCCTTTCTATATCCCTATTCAACCAACAAGTCAACTGTACAGGCCCACATCCCGCTCATGGTGAGCTTAGAGTTTACCCTGAGCACCGCCGAAGGGAACCAGATGAGCGGAGACACCACCGGACCCCGCTCAACCTCTTATAGTGGGCGTCGTCTTTTCAGCGGCGGTACGCCGCGTGGGCGTTTTGAGCACCCAGAAGATAATCGCCGACATGAAATACGACACTCCCACTCCGACCAGCGCATAGTCGTAGCTGCCCGTGGTGTCGAACACCCAGCCAGCGGCTATGGGTGTGCCAAAGGACATTATGCTCTGAATAAGGCTCATGCCGCCGCGCAAGGATGCGAATTTCGCACGGCCAAAGTACTGCCCCACAAGGGCCCAGGTGATGGCATTGCTGCCCTGGGCCAGGGCAAAGAACAGAACGAAGAGCGCCCCCGTAGCCAATCCCTCCGGGCCCCATATCCCCACCACCGCCGCCAGCGTACCGCAAAACATGCCAAACGACGCAACCCTTTGGCGTGACCACATGTCCGATACTAATCCGGCGCCTATCACGGACGGCAACCTAAGGAGGGACATCATGGCAACCAGACCGGCGGCTACGCCTTCGCTCACGCCCCGCGACACCAGTATGGGCACTATGTGCACCATGAGGACCTGCTGGCCGGTGAGGCGCAAGCCTATCGAGACGGCCAGCAGCCAGTACGTGCTGGTGCGCAGCGCCTCTCCTATGGAAAAGTCAACGGGGGCCGTTTGCTGGAGCGCTTCTGGACCCCGGCTCTGTCCCGCGGCGGCTGAATCCTCAGGCTCCGTCTCGCCGGGCTTGGGGTTTCTTACCATCAGCACCAGTGGCAGCCCCAGGCAGAGTAGGAGGACCCCGGAGAAGACCGACGCCAGGCGCCAGCTCTCGTTGAGCACTATCCAGGCCACTATGGGGGTAACGATGAACCCTCCTATGGCCGAACCGCTGATTGCAAGCGACATAGCCAGTCCCAGCCGGCGTCTGAACCACTGATTTATGGTGGCGAACAGACCGTGGTGGGGTACGGAGACCCCTAGGGATACCAGTCCCAGGAACACCGCCAGGAAGAGCATGTAAGAGTTGGTGGTGGCCATCAACAGGTAGCCAATGCCGCCCAGCAGCACCCCTATGATCACCATCATTCTGCCGCCCAGGCGGTCGACCAAATACCCGATTATCGGCCCCTCCAGGCCGCCTTCCAGGGTGCGGAGTGCAAACGCCACCGACATCATGGCGCGGGACACGCCGAACTCTCGGGTCAGGGGCAGGAAGTAGACAGAAAGACCCACGTGGCCAATGCCGCCCATGAGCCCATGGAAAAGCGCCGATACTCCTACTATGCGCCAGCCATAGTATTCCCGCCACCCCGCGCCCGAAGGGTCTCGCGAGGCTTCAGTGGTGTCGTTCGAGTTGCTTGCCAAGCCTAGCGGCTACCTTTCGTGAGGGCACTGGGTTTCCAGCGAATCAAGACCGCTCCGCAAACGGTCAATGTCAACGCTGAGCTTGATCCCGCCGGCAGTCCAGATATCTACGCAGGGATCGTTGCGCCGTTTCTCCAAGAAGAGGAGCGGCCCGGGCCTCCGGCTTATGTCGACGGACCCCCCGTTCATCGCTTCGATCACCGTGCCGCACGGCAAGATAGCCACCTTGTGGGATTCCATATTGCCTGCCGACATGACACCCTCCGAGGATGGTATGTCCGCTACCTTACTCTTCAACGAGCATTAGTGCCAGCACACGGTCAAAGGGTGAGTGTGAAAAACGTACCTGGGGCTGCACAGGAGCGCAACCGAAGAGAACCACTGTGGGGGGTAGCTGAGCTGGCAACCGCATCAGATTCCGGCTTACCTTATTCCTGTCTGCTACGCCCTCCCGCACCGTGTAGGGGCGGTTCGGGAACCGCCCCCGGAGTTCACCCTGAGCCTAGCCGGAGGGTCATTGCGAGCGTCAGCGAAGCAATCTGGCGGCGGGGAGCACCTACCTCGCTCACCCGTGCAATTGCGCCAGTTCCCAGGAAAAGTTATAAAAAGTCATAGCAAATTGGCGCAAAGTTAACGCGTAGGTTACACGCGGGTTGTATAGTACCTACTGCAAGAACTAGCCAGTAGCCTGTTTAGAAAGGAGCTAGAAAATGGGAGAAAGAGTAGCGGTCAACTTCTATGAGAAAGGCGACACGTGCGCCGTCTTGCATCGCAGTAACTGTTACCACGTCCCCGAAGAGCTTACAGACGTTGGGGACGAGGTACATCACTCATTAGGCTATTGGCAGTTGTTTACCACCGAGGATGAAGCCTTTGCCAGTGCTGAGGCATATCAAACCCAGTATCCAAACAAAGATATCAACTACAGACCGCAAAAGTGTTGCCCATGAGAGACGACCTTGCACAGACAATTAGAGACTTTGCGATCCTATTCGCTTTGCTTGCAGTGGTGATTTCCATACTCGCAGGCATAGTGCTAGCAGTTTTGTGGCTACTATGATAGGACGGGCGAACCCTCTCCGTCACGCCTTACGTTGGCACTTCGGAGTTGCCGCCGGGAGCTAGTAGCGGCCATCGCTCCCTGACATCTCCTGTCCCCAACCTCGTAGCGCCAGGGCCCTACAACGCCGCGGCGTGTCCGTCTCCGCGCGGGTCGGACGCCCCCTTGAGCACGCCCGTCTCTCCGTCCACCTGTATAAGCTGCACAATCCCGTGGCTTATCCCTTCCTGCCCCCACGTTACGCTGTGTCCCTTGGCTTCCAGACCCTCCGCTATCTCGCGCGGCATCCTTGGCTCCAGCTGCACCTGTTCGGGATCGTCCATGGTTTCCGGGTCGGTGCCGGGTATGCTCGACCACCTTGGAGCGTCGACCGCTTCCTGCGGCGACAGCCCGTAGTCGATGATGCCCGTGATCATATGCACGTTGCCTTGCGGTTGGTAGTCCGCGCCCGGTGTGCCACCAACGATGAACGGCGCACCGTCCTTCAGCACCATGTAGGCATTCAGCGTGTGCATGGGGCGCTTCCCCGGCGCCACCGTGTTGGGGTGGCCCTCATCCAGCCTGAACCCGCGCTGCCTGCCGTTGAATACGACTCCGGTTCCATCCGCGACAAACCCGGACCCGAATCCCTGATACAGGCTGTGTATGAACGACACCGCGTTCCCTTCGCCGTCTACCACGCAGAAGTAGCTCGTGTCGGTGCCCGCCGGCACCAGCGACGCCGCCCTCACGTCGAACGACGCCCTGTCCGGGTCGATCTGCCCGGCGCGCCTTGCCGCATGCTCCTTCGACAGCAGCACGTCCAGCGGAATCTGCTCCATGCGCGGGTCGGCCAGGTAGGCGTTTCTATCGGCGAAGGCCAGCTTCTTAGCTTCTATCATGGTGTGGATGCTTTGCGGGCTGAGATAACCCATGCTCGCCAGGTCGAACCCCTCGATGATGTTCAGTATTTCCAGTATCAGCATCCCCTGCGACGGTGGGCGGTTCTCTACCACCGTATAGCCGCGATACTCCGTGTCCAGCGGCTCGTAGACCTCGACTTCATGGTCCGCCAGAGTCTCCTCCGTGATCAAGCCGCCCGCCTCCTCGAACCGCTTGGCCACGTCCCGCGCCACTCCTCCCCGGTAGAACTCCTCGGCGCCGCCTTCTGCCACTCTCCGAAGTGTGCCTGCCAGGTCACTCTGCACCAGCAGTTCACCCGCTTGGTAGGGACGGTCGCCCTTCATGAAAATCTTGGCCAGCGCCGGTAAATTGGCCATGCGCCCGGCGCTTCCTGCAATGATTCGTCCAATCCTGGGCGAGATGGGATGTCCCTCCTCCGCGTACCCTATGGCCGGTTCCAGCAACGTCCCCAGCGGCAGGGTGCACAGGTTATCGGCTAAGAACTGGTACGCCGCGACCTCTCCTGGAGGCGAAGCCGCCAGCGGGCCGTCGTAAGGCATGTGCCGGTAGCCTTTGGAGCGGAAGAAAGCGGGCGTGGCGCCCTTTGGCGCTGCCCCCGTCGACGTCAGTCCTTGCACCTTGCCCGTCTTTGCGTCGTAGAGGATGGCGAACACCTCCCCCCCAATTCCGCACATGCCGGGCACGGTTACCGCCTCCACCGCCGCCGTTGCTACAGCTGCGTCGAAGGCGTTGCCTCCCTGCGACAATACGCGCAGTCCCGCCGACGCCGCCAGTGGGGACGTGGACGCCACAATACCACGGTTGCTCATTACCGTTGCTCTGGAAACTAGGGGAACAGCCACTACGCACCTCCCAAGGGTGTATCAAGAGGAAATCGGCGCCATTTTAGGCGTGGCTCTTCGCCTCTGTCAACGAAGGGTGCCTCGAGAATCATTCACCGAACAGTCATAACTTTCACGACCTTCGATTAAGGAGCACTGAGTTCCACAAGTTTGCTCAGGGTGTTGAAGTTGCGCATGGTGGCTGAAACGCCTAGTTTCCTTTCCAGGAAATTGTTGCTCAGTTTGCCGCCGTATGAGCCCGGAATATACATATAAGCTGCATATTTGTTAATAGAAAGCTTCTCGTCACCAAAATCTTGAGCCAGTAGCTCTTTGACCCTTTCCGCCGACGGTCTCTTGCCAAACAAAACAAAGAATACGCGCGATATATCGTACCCTTCCTTGAATGGATTATTGTTTAGGACTCTCTGAAGCTGCGCCCTTGTCCGCACTACCACAACCAGGTCCGGACCGATTTCACTCTTGATAAGCTGGCGTACCTGCTCTTCTATCTGTTGAGGAGGTAGCTCGCTCTCCACCAGAACGTTGCCGCTTTGAATATATGTGCGGCTGTTTTCAAAGCCGGCCTCAGAGAGCACCCTGCGCAGCTCTGCCATCGGCACCTTGTTCTTGCCTCTGGGCATTACTGCCCTTAGAAGGACTATGTAGGTTTTGCTTGCCATTGCACTTCTACGGTAGCCTTCTTCCTCACCCCTCGCCCATTGCCCGCACAAAAGCCTCGCGCATGCGGGGACCCACCTGCTCCAGCTCCTCCACGCTTGCCGTGCTGAACGCCAGCCGTATGTGGGATGTATCGTCGTCGTCTCCTTGCAGGAAGAAAGTTGCTCCCGCCGGGAAGATAAGCCCCAGCTCGGCGGCTTCTCGCATCAGGTCACGAGACTTGGGGCCTACGCACTCCACCCAGAGGAAGAACCCGCCGTCCGGCTTGGTGAACCGTACGTACTGGGAGCAGTGCTCCTCCAGGCTGCGGCACAGCGCCTCGCACTTCGCTTTGTACAGCGGACGCATCTCCTCCAAGTGCTCCTCCATCTTCTTAGACCCCACGTATTCGGCCAGCGCCCGCAGCAGTACTGGACTGTTGCCCATGTCGTACTTCACCCGGCTCAGCGCGTCTACAAAGTCCTCGCGGCCCTGCACCCAGCCTATGCGCAGTCCCGTAGCGATGGGTTTGCTGAAAGTGCCCACCTTCAGCACGCCCTGGCCGCCCGCCATGCCGTACAGCGACGGTGGCCGCTCCTCGCCGAAGTAGATGTCGGCGTAGGCCGCGTCTTCCAGGATGATCACTTGGTGCTCGGCGCAAAGCTGTATAAGCTCCTCGCGCCTCTCCACCGACATAGTTACGCCGGTGGGGTTGTGGAAATCGGCTATCGTATAGAACAGCTTTACCCGCTTGCCGGATGCCTTCGCCTTCTCTATGGCGCGGGCCACTTCGTCCACCATAACGCCTTGATCGTCAATCGAAACAGGCACTATATCTGCCATGTGTCCGCGTATCGTCCGAATAGAACCGGAGAAAGACGGCGCTTCCACTATCACCACGTCGCCCTGCTCCAGGAAAGCGTCGCACACATTGGCGATGCCCCCGGCGCTGCCGTTGCTCGTGATGAAGTTGTCCAGCGTCAGCGGCACCCCGTCTATCCGGCTCCAACGCTCTGCCAGCGCCTCGCGCAGCCCTTCGTAGCCCAGAATGCCACCGTAGCGCAGTGTCTCCTCCGGCGTCTCCAGGACGGCGTTTGCCAGCGCTTCTTGCAGGGCCTTGGCTGGCAGCGAGGCAGGGTCGGGGATGCCGCCCGCCATCGTTATCGGCGTTTCCACCTCTGTGGTCAGCGTCCAGGCCACCCCAGCGTCCGTGGGAGACCCTGCGCCAATCGCAATCGCCGACTCTGCCAGCAGAGAGCGTATGTCCACTTCCCTCCAGCGCCCGGCTGCCTGATCCAGACCTTTGCTGCGACGCACATCAACCATTGATTGCTCCTGAATGTCTACTCATTTTACTACTGCCTATATCTTATCTCCTGCGGCCCTCTTCCTCAAACCCAGCATTTGATTGACGCCCCAATTCCACGTCTACTACACTTGCATTGGACCGGTTGAACAACTGCCAGAGAGCCGTCCTGTCATGCTCAATAGGACGATTTTCGTGGAGGCATACCGGCAACCACCGCCCGACTCAACGTCAAGGAGGCGCAGCATGGACGCAGAAGTCATCGCCAAGCCGGGAATCGACGAAATGAAGGTCAAGCCCAACATCTCCAACTATGAGGAGGCGCGCAGCACGTTCACCTGGGAGTCTCTCTTATCCGATCTTGATTGGCTCCCTGGCGGCGCACTCAACAAGACCCACGAGTGCATCGATCGCCACGCCGCCGCCAACCCGGACAAGCCCGCTATGCTCTGGCTTGGCAAGAACGGTGAGGAGGAGACGTACACCTTCGCCGACATGAAGCGTAACACCGATAAGTTCGCCAACGCCCTTCGAGACCTGGGCATTCAGAAGGGCGACCGCGTATTCATCTTCATGGATCGCGTCCCGGAGCTTTACATCGCCTTCTTCGGCATTCTCAAGGCCGGCGCAGTCGTTGGACCACTCTTCTCCGCCTTCGGCCCCGACCCGGTTAGGGACCGCCTAGAGGACGCCGGCGCCGTGGCCCTTATCACCTCACCGGATCTGCGCAAGCGAATCTCCGGCATTATGCCAGACCTGCCGGAACTGAGGCACGTCATCATCGTGAACAAGCTGGGCCGTGATTCCACGCCCATCGAAAACGGCGACCTCCTCTACGATGACCTCATGGAAGCAGCCTCCGACGAACCGGCCATAGAGCCCACTTCCATGTACGACTATTCGGTAATGCACTACACCTCCGGCACAACCGGCAAGCCCAAGGGCGCTGTCCACCGCCACATTGCCGTCCTCCAGCAGTACGCCACCGGCAAGTGGGCGCTTGACCTCCACCCGGACGACATCTACTGGTGCACCGCCGACCCCGGCTGGGTCACCGGCACTTCCTACGGCATGTTTGCTCCTTGGAGCAACGGAGTCACCCAGGTCATCTACGAAGGCGGCTTCCGCGCATCTGCATGGTACGAAGTAATACAGAAGTACGGAGTCACCGTCTGGTACACGGCTCCCACCGCCATCCGCATGCTCATGAGGGCGGGCAACGACATTCCCAAACGCTACGATACCTCATCCCTTCGCTTCATCGCCTCCGTTGGTGAGCCGCTCAATCCGGAGGGCGTCTCCTGGGGCGTCGAGGTATTCGGCATGCCCATACACGACAACTGGTGGCAGACCGAGACAGGGGCCATCCTCATAGCCAACTACGCCGTCCAGGAGGTGCGCCCAGGTTCCATGGGACGGCCTATTCCAGGCATCACCCCCGGCATCTTGGATGAGGAGTACAACGAGGTAGCCCCCGGCGAGGAAGGACACCTGGCTATCCGCACCGGCTGGCCCTCTATGTTCCACGTCTACTGGGGCAACCAACCTCTATACAACTCGCGTTTCAAGAAGGGCTGGTACATCACCGGCGACCGCGCTCGCATGGACAAGGACGGCTTCTTCTGGTTCGTTGGCCGCGCCGACGACGTAATCAACACCGCGGGACATCTTGTAGGCCCGTTCGAGGTCGAGAGCGCGCTAATCGAGCACCCCGCCGTCGCCGAGGCCGGTGTAATAGGCAAGCCCGACCCCATAGCCATGGAGGTGGTCAAGGCCTTCGTTTCACTCCACCAGGGCTACGAGCCTTCCGACCAGCTCAGGCAGGAGATCACGCGCTTCGTGCGCGGCAAGCTGGCCGCCGCCGTCGCTCCCCGTGAGATAGACTTCATAGACTCGTTGCCCAAGACCCGCAGCGGCAAAATCATGCGTCGCCTGCTCAAAGCACGTGAACTGGGCCTCCCCGAAGGCGACACCAGCACCCTGGAAGAGGAGTAGCAGGTTGGCGCTGTAAGCCTTGACTGGCCGCGCTGTGTAAAGGCCGTCTCCAGACGGATGTCTCTGTGCAGCTGAATGCGACTGAATCTTGCCTGTGCCGGCGTCCGTATACAGGCTGTTTTACTCCTGCGTCAGGCATTCAAACGAATATTGCGCGAGCAGGGTATTGCACAGCGCAACATTTTAGGCTTAAAATCCCTTGTCTCCTAGAGAGAGAAGGGGTTTATGACTCTATTCAAGCAGGCAGAGTACAAATCAACTCTAAGGCGAGAAAAGTCCAAGGAAGCAATTGCCCTGGCCATGGGGAACCGCTGGGAGGAGGCGGTAACCGTCAACCAGGGAATCATTGAGGTGTTTCCCCAGGACATAGAGGCCTACAACCGGCTGGGCAAGGCGCACGTAGAGCTGGGCAAGTACGATGAGGCTAGGACCGCCTTTACCAGGGCTCTCCAGCTTTCGCCCAGCAATTCCATTGCCGAAAAGAACCTGGTTCGCCTTGTTCATCTCAAGAACGCAGATAATCAGCCCAAGAAAGCCCGCCAGTTTGCGCCCCAGTATTTCCTGGAGGAAAGCGGAAAGTCGGGCTGCGTGGTCCTAGAGCGACCAGCTGCACCCCACGTTCTGGCGCAACTGTCTGCCGGAGACGCCGTAACACTGCACATCATGGAGAGAAGGCTTGCTGTCCAGGACAGCAACGGAGACTACCTGGGACTTATACCTCCTCGACTGGCCAATCGCATAATCCGGCTCATCAACGGCGGCAACCGGTATCAGGCGGCCGTCACCCGCCTCAGTGGAGGCGAAGTGACTGTCATGATCCGTGAGGTTTACCAGCATCCCACACAGGTGGGTATCGCTTCCTTCCCAACTCGCGTACAGCAGACTCCCAGCGCCACTACGGTCGACATGGATATGTCGGATGAAGATGAAGACGTACTGGACCAGAGCAACGCTGGTGAATGGGATTATGATGAAGACGACGCCAATCACTATTCCAAGGTCGCTTTCCTCCGCCAAGCTTACGCTCATGCCGAAGAAGAGGAGAGCTAGACCTTAGCTCTCCTCTTCTCAGTTGAAGATTGCTCCTAGCGGTTGGCCTTTGTTACCATTTCGGCTATGAATTCCGTTATCCACGCCACGGAACTCACCAAGCGATTCGGTGATTTCACCGCCGTGGACAGGGTCTCCTTTTCCGTGGGCCGTCAGGAGTGCTTCGGCTTTCTTGGCCCTAACGGCGCGGGCAAGAGCAGCACAATAGGCATGATCACTGCCATATCGCCGGTTACGTCCGGCCACCTGGAGGTGGGCGGACTTGATGTAGTCAAGCACTCCAGAATGGTGAGGCGTATTGTGGGCGTGGTCCCCCAAGAGGACACCCTGGACGGCGACATGACCGTAATCCAGAACCTCCGGGTCTACGCCCGTTACTACGATATGCCAGCCCCCCTGGCTCAGAGTCGGTCGCGGGAGCTCCTTGACCTCTTCCAGCTTACCGACAAGGCGAACAGCGAGGTGGACATCCTGTCCGGCGGTATGCGGCGCAGGCTGCTCATTGCCAGGGCTCTGCTTCATTCGCCCACCATCCTCATTCTGGACGAACCGACCACCGGCCTTGACCCCCAGGCCAAGCACCTGGTGTGGCAAAAGCTGAGGTTGCTAAAGGCGCAGGGAACTACCATGCTTCTCACCACGCACAACATGGAGGAAGCCGCGATTCTGTGCGACCGGCTGGTCATCATGGACTACGGACGCATTCTCGTACACGGCGTACCTGCTGAACTGGTCACGCAGCACGTGGGAAATGAGGTGGCCGAGGTCAGGTTCACCGCCCAAGCCCGCGATGCTGTAACCAAACAGCTCCTTGATATGAACATGCCGTTCCAAGACGGCGGCGACCGCTTCTACGTCTACAGCGTGGACGGACAACTGCCGGAGCAACTCGTCTCGGCTCACGACGGGCAGCTCGAGCGACGGCCCGCCAACCTTGAGGACGTATTCTTCCGCCTCACGGGGAGGGACCTCCGGGACGAATGAATACCTCAACCGTCGCGCATATAGCTGCCGATAGGGGAGGGGTGGTAGGGAGCCTGTCCCGTTCCTTCAGGGTGTGGCAGCGCAACAGGGACGCCTTTCTCCGTGTTTGGAAGACCGAATTTGGCGGAGTAGTGGCTGAGCCGCTGCTCGTGCTCACGGCAGTGGGTCTGGGAATGGGCACCTACATCGGCGATATAGGGGGGCGCTCATACACCGAGTTCGTCGCCGCCGGCCTGCTTGCCAGCTACGCCATGTTCGGCGCAACCTTCGAATGCACCTTCGGCACCTACATGCGCATGGAGACCCGGCGCCTGTTCCAGGGCATCCTGGCCACTCCCGTCAGCGTGGACGAGCTGGTGCGTGGAGAGCTCTTCTGGGCGGCTACCCGGTCCCTGATGCACGCCACAGTCTTGCTCGCCGTGTCGTTTGCTTTTGGCCTCACCCAATCGCCGTACGCCCTCTTTGCCTTACCAGTCTCCATCCTGATAGGCCTGATGTTTGGCTCGCAGGCCATGCTCGCCGCCTCCGTGGCCCCCTCTATCAACAGCCTCACCAACTTCTTCACTCTTTACGTTGTGCCCATGTTCTTCTTCAGCGGCGTTTTCTATCCCGTGGACGGACTACCAGAAGCTATACAGAGGGTGGCCTGGGTTCTGCCGTTGACATCGGCGACGGAGCTGATGCGCTCCCTGGCATACGGCGAGATAGGGGCGCAAACCTTCCTCTCGCTGGCCATCCTCGTCGCCTTTACCGTGGTCTTCATTCCCCTCAGCATTCGAGGCATGCGGAGAAGGCTGATCAAGTAGGACTCCGGCGCTAAGGGGATGCGGACAGGCTGAGGGTTGCAACTTGACATAAGTCGATTTTGGGGTGTCGTGAAACGACATGTTAGGCGTGAGAAAGTGTGCAACGGCGGAGTTGTGTCGTGCCTGAGAAGGGGATTCGTTTCCAACGTTATGTTAAGTACAAGGCTAAATTGGAAGCAAATTTTGGCGGAGGTGAGAAACGAATCAGATTTTCTTAGGCAAAACTCAGGACAAACTCCCCGCAGCACCCCTGGATACCCGCTCCCCGATCGGGGTCGGGGACAGGCTTCGCGGGTATGACGTATGGGGGCAAAGTTGAGGATGGGGAGGCGATTGTTTTGGCTGCCGAGGAATGCGCCACGCCGACGCCGTAGGGGTTGTTGGGCGCTTTTCTGTGAGTCCATGGGCTAAGGGTAGCGGGTGCATAGGGGTGTGGGGAAGAAGGAGATGTCAGGGGGAGTGACGGCATCCAGCCCACTTTGGGCCCTGCAATTCCGCGCGTCAAGCCCGACAGAAATATTGTAAACCTACCACCGCATATGGTAGAATTGCCGGGTTGAAACCACTACTTATTGAGCCTGAGAGCTATTTATCAACAACATTATCTCCGGCTAAGGAAACCTTATGACTAGCGAAACCGTCAGACCCGTACGCATCATAGATGAGATGCGTAACTCCTACCTGGATTACGCAATGAGCGTAATAGTCTCTCGCGCCCTTCCGGACGTGAGGGACGGGCTCAAGCCCGTGCAACGGCGCATTCTCCACTCCATGGATGAGCTCGCCATGCGCCCGGGTACATCCTACAAGAAGAGCGCCCGTCTGGTCGGTGAGGTCATGGGTAAGTACCACCCTCACGGCGACAGCCCCGTGTATGACGCCATGGTGCGCATGGCGCAGGACTTCTCCATGCGCTACACCCTTGTCGACGGTCAGGGCAACTTCGGCAGCGTCGACGACGACCCGCCCGCCGCCATGCGCTACACGGAAGCGCGGCTCTCGCCCATCGCACAGGAGCTGCTCGTAGACATCGACCAGGACACCGTTGACTTCTCGCCCAACTTCGACGGCTCCTTAAACGAGCCTGTGGTACTGCCTGCCAGGCTTCCCAACCTCATTGTCAACGGCTCCTCAGGTATCGCCGTCGGCATGACCACCAGCATTCCCCCGCACAACCTCACAGAGATCTGCGACGCCATCCTCCATCTCATAGACAACCCTGAAGCCACCATAGATGAGCTTATGGAGATTGTGCCCGCCCCGGACTTCCCCACGGGCGCCATCATCCTCGGCCAGCAGGGCATAAGGGAGGCCTACGAGACAGGAAAGGGCCGCGCCGTCGTCCGCGCCAGAATGGAAGCGGAGGAGATGGCCCGCGGCGGACGCTACCAGCTAGTGGTCACCGAGATACCGTACCAGGTCAACAAAGCCTCACTGGTCCAGAAGATAGCCATGCTCGCCAAGGAGCGGAAGATAGACGGCATCAGCGAGGTAAGAGACGAATCGGACCGGCACGGCATGCGCGTCGTCATCGAACTGCGCCGCGACGCACAGGTGCAGCGAGTGATGAACAACCTCTACAAGCACACCGCTCTCCAGTCGGCCTTCTACATCAACATGCTGGCGCTGGTGGACGGCCAGCCCAGGACGTTGCCCCTGAACTCCATCCTTCAGGAGTTCATAGATCACCGGATAGTGATAACCCGCCGCCGTTCTGAGTTCGAAATGCGCAAGGCCCAGGCCAGGGTACACATTCTGGAAGGCCTCCTCAAAGCCATCGACGACCTGGACAACGCCATCCAGCTCATCCGCAACGCCGCGGACGTGGAGGCCGCACGCCTGGCTCTCATGGAGAGATACGCCCTTGACGAAGAGCAGGCGCAGGCCATCCTTGAAATGCAGCTCCGCCGTCTGGCGGCCCTGGAGCGCAAACGTATCGAGGACGAGTTCAAACAGCTTACCAAGCGCATCGCGGAACTCCAGGCCCTCCTTGCCGACCCTTCCAAGGTGCTGGTGATCGTGGCCGACGAGACCAGAAAGCTGAAGGAGAAGTTCGGTGACGAGCGCCGCACCCAGGTCACCGCCCAAGAAGCCGGCGACTTCACCAATGAAGACCTCATCCCTCACCAGGAGGTTGTTGTCACTCTGAGCCAGCGCGGCTACATCAAATGTGTCCCCGCCGATACGTATCGCAGGCAGCACCGAGGCGGCAAGGGCGTGCGCGGCCAGACCACTCGCGAGGACGACATAATCCACGACCACCTGGTCGCGGACACCCACGATTTCCTCCTCTTCTTTACCAATACCGGACGCGTTTACAGAAAAAAGGTCTACGATCTGCACATGGACACCTCCAGGGTGTCGCGTGGTGTTCCCTTGGTGCAGGCGCTGAACATCCAGCCCGGCGAGTCGGTGCAGGCCATCCTCGACGTCTCCTCCTTCGACGGCGGTGAAGATATCCTCTTCGCCACCCGCATGGGGGAGATCAAACGCATGGCCTTGGCCGCCCTGGTCAATATCCGCTCCAACGGAATCAGGACCATGGACGTTGAGCCTGGCGACCAGCTAGTCTCCATCCGGCTCGCTTCAGAATCGGACGACGTAATCATGGTCAGCCAGCACGGCATGTCCGTCCGCTTCCCCGCCGCGCAGGTTAGGCAAAGCTCTCGCATGGCCGGTGGAGTGCGCGGCATGAGGCTCAAGGACGATGACATAGTGGTTGCCATGGACGTGGTGGAGAAGGATTGCGCCCTGCTTGTCATCAGTCAGCACGGCTACGGCAAGCCCTCACCCATGGAACACTACCGCCCGCAATCCAGGGGCGGCTTCGGTCTGAAGACCTTCCGCATCACCTCCAAGAGCGGACCCGTGGCCACGGCCCGTGTGGTTAAAGAGGGAGAGGACATCATGATCATCTCCCAGAAGGGACAGGTCACCCGCACCAACCTCAACGAGCTGCGCGAACTCAGCCGCCGCACCCAGGGCGTCAGCATTGTCTCCCTCCCAGGAGACGACATAGTGGTCTCCATCACCTCAATGGAGCCCAAGGCAAGGCACGTCCGGGATACCAAGCCGCGCCCAGCCGCAGGCAGAGAAGAGCTGGTTGTGGACATGGAGGCCATCTCCACCAACGGCCACGAGGCCATCTCAGAAAACGGCCATCTCCCAGAGGAAGATTTGGAGGGAGAAGGGTAGGGGAGGTTATAGCCTCCGTCACTTCTGAGGCGTTGGGAGTCGAGCGGCTAAACGGGTGGTGTCAGGCGAAGACCATGTTTGTCTTCAAACCGCTCCCGCATACAGAGCATCTGTTAGCCATCACCCGGCGACTCACTGGCTGTGGCAACATTGCCCTCGCCGGCCACGGCAGCCCAGGCCAGTGCAGTAAGCATCCGCCCTGGGTTCAGAATCTGCCACATGGTCCCGTTGTCAATAAAGTAGCCATTGGCAAAGACCAGAGCGCCCAATGCCGCAGAGACCACCGCGCCCGCGCGTCCTGCTGCGTGTCCGGAGCGCCACAGAGCCACGGCCGCCACGCTGGAGCAACCTATGAACAACGGGTTGACCGTACGCCACACGTTGCCCCAATGATCATCGAACAGGTTACTGTACCCGTTGGCGAGCACTATCAGGGACAATATACCCAAGGCTAGGCTGCGAACCCAGGGGACATGGCTGGTGCTCAACCAGATCCACCAGACGCCGCAGAACCCCATCAGCAGCGGGCCGATTTGCCACAGCTTCCAGGGCCAGTAGGGAACGGACATCCCGTCTGGATCGACGAGGACGGTTCTCTCTGTCCAGCCGAAAACGGCCAATACCACGAAGGCCGTAACAGCCACGGCGGGTATCGGACCCAGGTTTCGAGGAGCTATCAGTTTGAACATCGCCCAGCCTTGTTATTACGAAGTTCCCGATTGTCTGGGACTCAAAGCATCATAGACTAAGTCCGTTGGCGTCAACAAGCGCTGCGCCGCGAGGTGGCCCCTCCGTCCTATGTCTCAAAGAGTAGCGCTGGAACATCCTCTAACTTATGATAGAGCTCATTCGCAAGAACGTTCTGGCTTTAGTGTAACTTCGGATTCACTAGGAGATAAACATGAGCAACTTTGAGAAATTGCAGGCCCGTCTGACCGCCGGAGAGACGATATTGATGGACGGGGGTATGGGCTCTGAGCTAGAGAAGCGGAGGCTGACGAACCCCGCTACGTGGTCGGGCGGTCCCATGCTCACCCACCCCGAGTTGGTGAGGGATATCCATCAAGAGTACATAGAAGCGGGCGCAGAGATTATTATCACAAACACCTTCGGCACAGGGCGTGACATGCTGGAAGAGGGCGGCCTAGGACACAAAGTGACCGAGGCCAACAAGCTGGGAATCGAAGCGGCGGTACAGGCAAGAAGAAACGCAGGAACAGAGGACTCGGTGGTCATTGCGGCCTCCGTATCTACTATGACTCCCAAGGAACACTCGGAAGTTCCGGTGCCATATGAGAAGGCTCTGGAGACCTATCGGGAGCAGCTGGGAGAGCTGGCCAAAGGCGGCCCGGACGTGGCAGTGGGCGAGATGTTGGTCCGGATATCGGACACGCTGGCGGTGATAGAAGCGGCAGCGGAGCTGGGTCTCCCGGTGTGGGTCGGGCTGTCCCTGGTCCGGGATGGAGACGGGCTTTACCTGGGCATCCGCGGCAGGCATGGAGACGGCGGGCACGCCGGCGAGACGCTTCAGGACGCGTTGGACGCCATGAAGGACAGGGATGTCGCGGCGGTGTTCGTGATGCACACGCCGGTGGACGACACTGGCCCCGGGCTGGAGGTTGTCAAGAAGAATTGGCCGGGAACCTTCGGCGCTTACGCCCATTTCCCCGGCCACGGCGGCCCAACCCCCCTGGCGAATGCCATGGATCCACAGCAGTACCTGGAATGTGCCAAGGGGTGGAGAGAGCAGGGGGCGCGGATAATCGGAGGGTGTTGCGGCACGACCCCCGACCACATCCAGGCGCTCAGCGAGTGGCTGTCCGGCTCCTAGCCTGGTGTTCTCCGATGTGATGGGATATATAACAACCTTATTGTCAATATAAGCTATAAGCCATTTATAAATAATATTGCCAATGCCAATTGACCCAAAATGGCAATGCGGCTATAATTATTCCAGGGTATATGGAGATGAGCGGCAACTATTATCAGACCCTGGGTATCAAGCGTGAAGCCTCCGACAAAGAGGTCAGGCAGGCGTTTAGAAGGCTTGCCCGCAAATACCATCCTGACGTGAACCCCGGCGACAAAGACGCCGAGGCCAAGTTCAAAGAGATCAACGAGGCTTACGAAGTCCTCTCCGACCCCGAAAAACGCCGCAAGTACGACCGGTTTGGTCAGAATTGGAAATATGCCGACCAGTTTCCACCTAGCGGGTTCCAGTCACACACGGGAACAACCGGCGCAACCTTTAACTTCTCCGATCTGGGCGGCTTTGGTTCCATCTTCGGAGAAGTGTTCGGCAGAAGAGGCGGCGCTCGTACCGCTCAGCGCTCCACGGTAGAAGTAAAGGCGGACGTTTCACTTGAGGAGGCCTACAGCGGAGCAACCAGGACAGTGCGGCTCTCTGGTTCACAGGGCAAACGCCTTGAGGTCCAGGTCCCGCCCGGCGTCGATAACGGTTCCAGGGTACACGTCACCGCTGGCGACACCGAGCTATATCTGGTGACAAGGGTCGCTCCTCACCGCAGGTTTAGCCGCAAAGGCGCAGACCTATATCTGGACCTTTCCCTACCCCTGGTCGATGCCGTCCTTGGCAGCGAGCAGGAGGTGCTAACCATCAAGGGAAAGGTCATGCTGACCGTTCCTCCGGAAAGCCAGAACGGCCAGATGTTCCGGCTCAAGGGGCAGGGCATGCCCCATCTGGGCCGGCCTGATCTACGAGGGGATCTCTTTGCAACTCTGAAAGTCATGCTCCCCACCAATCTCACAGAGCAGGAACGCGATATCTTTGGCAGTCTCAAAGAGCTCCGCGCCGCTAGATGAGGAAGCACATGAATACTCAAGACGAACCTATATATGTAATCAGCGTAGCGGCGCGCATGCTGGGTGTTCACCAGCAGACCCTCCGCTACTATGAACGCGCCGGTTTGGTAGTGCCGTCTCGCTCTCAGGGCAACCGTCGCTACTACTCCGAGCGCGACCTGGAACGACTGCGGCGCATCAAGACAATGATGGACGATATGGGGATGAACCTGGCGGGAGCGGAGGTAGTCCTGCGCCTCACCGAGCGCATCGCAGAGTTGGAGGCCCAGCTGCAACGCCTCGCCTCCGAGCTGAACAGGCTGCGACTTAGTAGTCGTACGCCTGCTCTCACAGAAGGCAGTGGAGATGACCAGTCGTAAGAGTTGGCGATTCAAATTCACGCCGACCCAGGATAACAGGACAGGGTAGCAGAGGAAGGACAGGAAAATGGTTTTAAGACCTGAAAATCTCACAGAGCAAGCCCAGGAGGTGCTCGGCAACTCTCAGGAAGCGGTCAGGGAGTATCGGCATCCGCAGTGGGACGTCGAGCACATCCTCATCGCACTGCTCCGCTTGGAGCACGGCCTACCGGTAGAAGTATTGGAAGAGCTTGGCGTGGACATTGAGGCTATGAAGCGCAAGGTAGAGCAGGTCTTGGAGCAGAGCCCCAAGATGGAAATAACACCAACCCAGGTCTACGCCACTCCCAGGGCGGTGCGTGCCGTTGAGAATGCCGCAGAGGAGTCTCAACGGCTCAAGGATGAGTTCGTTGGCGCTGAACATCTCCTCATCGGCTGCCTGATGATCCCCGACGGCGATTCGGCCAGGATATTCAAGGAGTTCGGCATAGACCAGGAGAAGGTGTATCAAGCCCTGCGCGACATCAGGGGCAACGCCCGCGTTACCGATCAGCGCGCTGAAAGCAAGTACCGCGCCTTGCGAAAGTACGGCATAGACCTTACAGAGCTGGCACGTCAGGGCAAGCTGGACCCGGTGGTGGGTCGCAGCGAAGAGATCAGTAGGCTGATGCAGACCCTGATTCGCCGCACCAAGAACAACCCTGCCATCATAGGAGAAGCGGGCGTGGGCAAGACCGCCATCGCGGAGGGGCTGGCGCAGCGCATCGTCTCTGAAGACGTGCACGAGGTCCTTCGCGGCAAACGCGTAATTGCCCTCGATATGGGCGCTCTCATTGCCGGAGCCAAGTTCCGCGGTGAGTTCGAGGAGCGGCTCAAGGCCGTCATAGACGAGGTGAAGGGCGCACAGGGTGAGGTCATTCTCTTCATTGATGAGATACACAACGTCGTGGGCGCAGGCAGAGCCGAAGGATCCATAGACGCCTCCAACCTGATGAAACCTGCTCTGTCCAGGGGCGAGCTCCAGACCATCGGCGCTACCACCCCCGATGAGTACCGCCGCTACATAGAGAAGGACACGGCTTTGGAGCGGCGGTTCCAGCCCGTCTGGTTGGAGGAGCCTTCGGAAGAGGTTGCCATGGAGATGCTCAAGGCGGTGCGGCCCCGTTACGAGGCGCACCACAAGATAAGGATAGAGGACTCCGCTCTGCAAGCCGCGGTCAAGCTGAGCAGCCGCTATCTCCCGGAGAGGAATCTGCCCGACAAAGCCGTAGACCTCATAGATGAAGCGGCCAGCAAGCTGAGGTTGGACGCTCACACAATGCCTAAAGAGCTTCAGGAGAAGGAACACCTCATCAAGCAGCTGGCTGAAGAGGAAACGGCTGCTTCGCAGCGCTCCGACTACGAGCAGGCCGCCAACTTCAAGTCGGAACGGCTCAAGTTGCAGGAGGAATACGACAAAGGACGGGACGACTTCCTCAGCGAGCACCCCGTGGACAGCGTGGTCCACGCCGAGATAATCGCCGACCTAATAGGCAAGTGGACAGGCATACCCGTGTACCAGCTCTTGGAAGGAGAGGCGGAACGGCTTCTGCACATGGAGGAGCGTCTGCACCACAGGATAGTCGGGCAGGACCATGCTATCGAGGTGGTGTCCGACGCCATCAGGCGCGCCCGCGCCGGAATGAGCGACCCTCAGCGGCCGGTGGGAAGCTTCATCTTCCTTGGCCCCACAGGAGTGGGCAAGACGGAGCTGGGCCGCTCGCTAGCCCACTTCCTATTTGACGATGAGCAGAACATGGTGCGCATCGACATGTCAGAGTACATGGAAAAGCACGCTGTATCGCGGCTCATCGGCGCTCCGCCCGGATACGTGGGATACGAAGAGGGCGGGCAGCTAACCGAGGCGGTGCGCAGGCGACCCTATAGAGTCGTGCTGTTTGACGAGATTGAGAAGGCGCACCCGGACGTGTTCAACGTCATGCTCCAGATACTGGAGGACGGGAGGCTCACCGACAGCCACGGCCGCACCGTGGACTTCCGCAACACCGTGATCATCATGACCAGCAATCTGGGCACCGCTGAGTTGAACCGGGCCGCTATCGGCTTCCAGCGCAACAAGGATGTCGAATCGGAGAGAGAAAGACTG
The DNA here is from genome assembly GCA_965116555.1 of Dehalococcoidia bacterium. GTDB lineage: Bacteria > Chloroflexota > Dehalococcoidia > Lucifugimonadales > QGNO01 > DAOUJH01. Next base: position 516,107 of record OZ220698.1, read on the forward strand.
CGGGCCTCGGTAGATGATGCTCTGAAGAAAGCGTTCAGACCGGAGTTCCTCAACCGCATCGATGAGATAGTGGTGTTTGACCCGCTGACCCAGGAGGAGATAGAAGAGATTGTCGACCTCATGATGGCGGAAGTAGGGGAGAGGCTGGCCGAACACGGCGTGACCGTTGAGCTGACCCCCGAAGCCCGCAAGTGGCTGGCCGACTCCGGGTTTGACCCAACCTTTGGAGCCAGGCCGCTGCGCCGCGCCGTGCAGCGTCACGTGGAGAACCCGCTTTCCAAGAAGATACTGGCCGGCGAGTGCAAGACCGGCGACCACGTGGTGGTGGGCGCAGACCCGGACGGCCTGACCTTCAGTCTAACCAAGGAGAAGGTGACCGCCGGAGCGTGAGGGGGTAGGGGGTGTCTCCCGTCGTTCAGCATCTACCACCGCTCATCCTGAGCATAGTCGAAGGAAATGAGCGAGGGGCACTGATTGACACACCACTTCCTCATCAATAGAATTTAATAGTTTGGGAGATGTAGATTTATGGACTATGCTGTTATAAGAACAGGCGGAAAGCAGTACCGCGTAAGCGCCGGTGACCTGATAGACGTGGAGAAACTCCCCGCGGAAGAAGGCGCCGCCATTGAGTTGTCGGATGTCTTGCTCCTTTCCCAGGATGGGAAGGTGACAGTGGGAACTCCCCTCGTATCGGGAGCAAAGGTGCTCGGTGACGTGGAGGAGCAGAGGAAAGCCGACAAGCTAATCGTTTTCAAGTTCAAGTCCAAGACGCGGCAAGGCGTCAAGACCGGACACCGACAGCGGCACACCAGGCTTCGCATCAGGGAGATCGTTACCGGCGAGGCTAAGCCGGCGCGCCGCAGACGCAGTACAAAGAAAGCGGCAGAGGAGACAGGTAATGGCTCATAAGAAAGGCTCAGGCACCAGCCGCAACGGGCGCGACAGCAACAGCAAGAGTCTCGGCGTAAAGAGATATGGCGGCGCTGCCGTATCCGCCGGTAGCATACTGGTAAGGCAGCGCGGCACAAAGATAAGGCCCGGATTGAACGTTGGCATGGGAAAGGACCACACCCTGTTTGCAAAAGTGGACGGGCAGGTCAGGTTTGATCACGCGACGAAGGAGCGCAAGCGCGTCAACGTAGACCCGGTGGCGATAGGAGACTGAGGTGAAGACAGCAATACATCCGCAATATTTCCAAGACGCCGTGGTGACCTGCTCCTGCGGCAACACCTTTACCACCGGTTCCACCAAGAAGGACTTGAAGGTAGAGGTGTGCAGCAAATGCCACCCGTTTTTCACCGGCGAGCAGCGCATCGTCGACACCGAGGGTCGCGTCGATAGATTGAAGAAACGGTACGGCCTGCAGTAGAAAAAGGCAATCTAAGGAATACAAAGGGGCGGTACTTACCGCCCCTTTGTAGCATGGAGTCCTATGACCTCCACGGATCCGTCAAAACCCAACACCTCGTCCGATTTCGCGGCGCCGTACCTTTACGGCGGGCAAGCCGTAATTGAAGGAGTGATGATCCGGGGACGGCGCTTCGCCTGTGTAGCGGCGCGGCGCCCAAACGGCGAGCTGACCCATAGAGTCACCCCGCTGAGCACCATGTTCACGGGCAAAATCAGACGTTTCCCATTGCTGCGCGGCGTGCTGATCCTTGCCGAGACTCTGACCCTGGGCATGAAGGCGCTAGCCTATTCCACCAACGTACAGCTTGAAGAAGAGGGCCAGGAGCTGGGCGGCTGGAGCCTGGCGTTCATGCTTGCCGTTTCGCTGGGACTGGCCATAGGACTGTTCTTCCTGCTTCCCCTGTTCGCCAGCATTCTCTTCGAGCAAGTGGTAGATTCGCACATCCTGAGCAACCTGGTTGAAGGAGTCGTCAGGCTTGCCGTGTTCCTGGCATACGTGTGGATTGTGGGTTTCATACCGGACATAAGGCGAGTCTTCGCTTATCACGGCGCGGAGCACATGACGGTCAAGGCCTACGAGGCTGGGGACCCCCTGGAGGTGCAGCACGTACGGAAGTACAGCACGGCGCACCCCAGGTGCGGTACCGCGTTCCTGCTCACCGTCATGGTAGTCGCCGTGATTGTCTTCGTCTGGTTGGGGAGGCCGTCGCTGCCCTGGCTTGTGACCTCAAGGCTGGTGCTCATCCCGCTGATCGCCGCTCTGGCCTACGAGACCATCCGCTTCAGCGCATCGCATCAGAAGAACCTGCTGGTGAGGATGATCACCGTGCCCAACCTGGCTCTGCAGATGTTGACGACCCGCCAGCCGCAGGACGACCAGATAGAAGTGGCCATACACGCCATGGAAACGGCGCTGGCCGCGGATAGAGGTGAGGACACCGAAGCTAACCTTGATTCCCCAGCGGTTGACGAGGCGTTGGACCCGGAAACACCTGGTTAGCTCCGCCTAGCGGGGAGTGGTGTTTCTGGCATCAAGGCTCTGACCCCTCGCAGTTTACAACGCCAGACTTGCTCTCTACGCCCTGCAGCCACGTCTGGAACACATCGTCCGTGGGCGCGCACAGTCCAGTGCCATCCAGCCTCAGAGATATGAGCGAAGTCAGCCCGGTGAGCGACCCGGGTAATGATCCGGAAAGGATAGAGTTGTCGCTGAAGTTTAGCAATTCCAAATTTGCGAGGCTGCCCAGTTCCACTGGTATCGGACCACTCAACTGGTTGCCGTCTAGGTTCAGTTCCTGCAGGTTGTAGAGGTTGCCTAGTTCCGCGGGTATCGACCCTCTCAGCTGGTTTTCGCTGACGTTCAGTCTTTCCAAGTTGGATAGGCTGCCCAGTTCGGGAGGTATCGGACCACTCAACTGGTTTTCGCTGACGTCCAGTTTTTCCAGGTTGGAGATTCTGGCCAGTTCCACTGGTATCGCCCCACTCAACTCGTTGCCGTCGAGGTACAGTATCTCCAAGTTTTCAAGGTTGCCCAGTTCCGCAGGTATCGGCCCGCTCAACTCGTTGAAGCCGAGGTGCAGTATCTCCAAGTTGGCTAGGTTGCCCAGTTCCGCAGGTATCGGCCCGTTCAACTGGTTACCGTGGATAGTCAGTTCCTGCAGTTTGGGTAGGCTGGCCAGTTCCGCTGGTATTGAGCCCTTCAATTGGTTCTCATTAAGTTCCAGCCCAGTGACGCGTCCGTCGCCGTCGGTGCTGACACCGTACCATTGACCAAGGGGCCTATCGCTTAGCCAGTTGCTGTTGTTGCGCCAGTTCGGGCCGTCCGTGGCGTGATACAGCGCCGCCAGTGGACTGCGGTCGATAGCGGCAGTCGTGAGCGTGTCGTCGGGCCTCCCGCAGTTTACAACGCCAGACTTGTTCTCTACACTCTTTAGCCACATTTGGAACTCATCGTCCGTGGGAGCGCACAGCCTAGTACGATCTAGCCTCAGATTTGTGAGCGAAGTCAGGCCTGTGAGCGACCCGGGCAAGGGTCCGGAAAGGGTAGAGTTGCCGCTAAAGTCTAGCATGTCCAAATTTGCGAGGCTGCCCAGTTCGGCCGGTATCGGCCCACTCAACTGGTTACTTTGGAGAATCAGTTCTTGCAAGTTGGATAGGCTGCCCAGTTCCGCAGGTATCGGCCCGTTCAACTGGTTGCCGTAGAGATACAGTGTTTCCAGGTTGGATAGGCTGCCCAGTTCGGCAGGCATCGGTCCGCTCAATTCGCTATCGACTAGGACCAGACCCTGCAGGTTGGATAGGTTGCCCAGTTCGGCAGGTATCGGCCCACTCAACTGGCTGCCACCAAGCCATAGTATCTCCAGGTTGGGTAGGCTAGCCAGTTCGGCAGGTATCACCCCGCTCAACTCGTTGTTAAAGAGAATCAATATCTCCAGGTCGTCTAGGCTGCCCAGTTCCGCCGGTATCGGTCCGCTCAACTCGTTATAGGAGAGGTGCAGCATCTCCAGGTTGGGTAGGCTGCCCAGTTCGGCAGGTATCGGCCCACTCAGCTGGTTGCCGGAGAGCTCCAGCCTGGTGACGCGTCCGTCGCTGTCGGTGGCGACACCGTACCATTGACCAAGGGGCCTATCGCTTAGCCAGTTGCTGTTGTTGATCCAGTTCGGGCCGCCCGTGGCGTGGTACACCGCCACCAGCGTAGTGCGGTCGATAGCGTCAGTCCTGGGCAACGGCAGGGTTACTTCAGCCGTAGGTGTGGGAGTAGCCGTTGGAACGAGCGTCGGCGTAGCCGTCGGTGTGGGGGCGGGAATGAGAGTCGGGGTTGGAGAAGGCATGGTAGGCGTCGGCTGTGGGGTGGCGGTGGGTGTCGGGGTAGGCGGCATGCTCTCGCAGGCAATCGACAAGACGATCGCCAGCATCCCCACAAGCAACAGAAAACCTATCTGTGGAACGGGCCTCCGGTGCATCATAGGTCGTAGACTCTCCTGCCGCCGAGCCTCCGAACTATGTTATCTAAGCGATTATGTTTGTTGGCAACCAGCATAATTGGGGACGATACCGGGCGATGTTAGCTCCGCCTGGCGCGCAGCTCTGCCCACACCGCTTCCGGCGATGAGCCGGTAGCGGCAAGCAATACCAGGCTGTGATACAGCAAGTCGGCGACTTCACGGGTGACCTGGTCGGTATCGTTTTGGGCGGCGGCAATCGCCGATTCGCCGGCCTCCTCCACAACCTTCTGCCCGGCGCGGCCTGGGCCGCCCCTGAGCAGCTCCGTGGTGTAGCTGCCTTCCGGCATCTCCTTCTTCCTCTGCTGTATAACCGCGAAAAGCTCCTCCAGGATGCCGGAACCTTTCTCAGGCCGCTCTACCTCGGGTTGACTCTCCTCTAAGGAGGTAAAGAAGCAGCTGACGCTCCCGGTGTGGCAGGCCGGGCCGTCGGGTTCTACCTGGAACAGCAGGGTATCGCCGTCGCAGTCTTGAAAGGTCTTCTTCACGTGGAGGAAGTTCCCCGACATCTCGCCCTTGTGCCAGAGGTCTTCCCTGCTGCGGCTGTAGAACTCCACGTTGCCGCCTTCCATCGTTCGCCTCAGAGACCCCTGGCTTATGTATCCCAGCATCAGCACCTCTTTAGTGTTGACGTTTTGGACAACGGCCGGGATGAGGCCTTGCTGGTCCAGCTTAAGAGTCATAGTTGCACCTCGGTCATAGATTTAGAATCTTGAGCAGCCCGCTGAGGTTGTTTACCTCGTAGTCCGGTGATGGCAGGGTGGGGTCCAGCGACGCCCCTCTGCGATTGAGCCAGGCGCTCTGCATGCCGACATTCTTCGCGCCGTACACGTCGTCTAGCTGAGTATCGCCCACGTACAGGCAAGCTTCCGCCGGCAGGCCAAGCTCTTCCAGTACAAGAAGGAAGGGCCCGGGCAACGGTTTGTACGCTCTTGCTCCCTCCGATGTGACTGTGCTGTCAAAGCAAAGCCGGTGGTTCTCCAGCAATGGGAAAAGAGCATCGTCGTCTGTGTTGGAGAGCAGGCCAAGCTTGAATCGGCCCGTATTTCGGAGCGTAGTTATCACCTGCCTGGTCTCGGGGAAAAGCTGGCGTAGGCCCTGATCGAGTACAGACCTGTCCGCGGCGGCGTCCGCGTCGCCCTGTCCCAACTGAAGAAACACCGATTCGAAGGTCTCCTTCCAAGCCTGGCGATAGCTTTTGAACGGGGGCAGATTGCCCTCGGCGTCCGGTTGGAGCCGGTCCTTGCGGAACTGCATCTCGATAGGTTTCCAGCGGTCCCAGAGCTCCTGGCCGGAAAGGGGGAGACCCTGATCACGGCATATCTCTTGGAAAGTTGATATCCACAGAGAAGGCGTGTTGACCGCAAGCGTCTCGTACATGTCAAAAATGACAGCCCGTACAGCGGTCATGGCGTGCCACGGCGGACCGGCACGTTATGCCGCGCCAGGTACTCCTTGGCCTGGGATATGGAGTATTCGCCGAAGTGGAAGATGCTGGCCGCCAGCACCGCGTCGGCGTGACCTTCCGCTACGGCTTGGCGCAGGTGCTCCAGGGTGCCCGCGCCGCCACTGGCCACCACCGGAACGGACACGGAATCTGCAATGGAGCGGAGCAGCTCCAAGTCGTAGCCTCCTTTAGTGCCGTCGGCGTCTATGCTGTTGACCACTATCTCTCCTGCCCCCAGTTGAACGGCGGTATTAGCCCACTCCAAGGCGTCCAGGCCGCTGGTGCGGCCACCGTCCGCTCCCGTATGGGTATAGACCTCCCACCTAGAGGGGTCGCCGGAGACGCGCTTGGCGTCCATGCCAAGCACAATGCACTGGCTGCCGAATGCCTTCGCGCCTTGGCGAATGAGATCCGGGTTGCCCACGGCGGCGGTGTTTATGGACACTTTGTCGGCGCCGGCCTTGAGCATGCGATTCATGTCCTCTACGGTGCGCAGTCCGCCGCCGACGGTTAGGGGAATGAACAGCTTCTCCGCGGTACGGTTCACCACGTCCAGCATGATGCCCCGCTCCTCTGCGGAGGCGGTAATGTCGTAGAAGACAACCTCGTCGGCGCCTTGACGGTCATAGAACTCGGCCAGCTCAACCGGGTCTCCCGCGTCGCGGTGGTCAACGAATTTGACCCCTTTCACCACGCGTCCCGCCTTCACGTCTAGGCATGGAATAATCCGTTTGGTGAGCATGACCGCTATCCTGCTCCCTGGAACAGGCTTACCGCTTCTCTCAAGTCTATCTGGCCCTGGTACAGAGCCTGGCCTATGATTACGCCCTCCACTCCCGTTTCCGATAGGGCTGAGAGGTCTTTCATGGAGCTAACGCCTCCTGAGCCGATGATAGGAGCGGTAACCTCTTTCATCAAAGCCGCCACCGAACCCAGATTGGGGCCTGCCAGCGTGCCGTCGGTTTCAATATCGGTGTAGATGAAGCGGTTCACTCCCAGGTTGACCATGGACTTCATCAGGTCAACGGCCTCATTTGTCTCGGTGTGCTGCCAGCCCTGGACCGCGACTTTGCCGTTTCTGGCGTCCACGCCCACCACAACGGATTCCGAGCCTAGCTTGGCGCAAGCGGTCTCTATAAGGCCGGGATCCCTCACGGCGGCGGTGCCGAAGACAACTCGCGACGCGCCCATTTCCAGCAGACCTCTTGCCGTTTCCATGGAACGGATGCCCCCGCCGACTTGCACAGGCACCCGCACTGCTCCCAGGACGGCCTCTATTGCCTGCTTGTTCACCGGGTGCCCATCACGAGCGCCTTCCAGATCGACGACGTGGAGCCAGGCTACTCCCGCGTTCTGCCACTCGGTCGCCACGGCCACCGGATCGCCGGAGTAGACCGTCTCGCGGCTGAAGTCGCCCTGGTAAAGCCTGACTACTTGCCCTCCACGCAAGTCTATGGCGGGAATAACCTCCACTAGACCCGGTACCCTTCCATGACCATGAGACGCACGAAGTTGTCGTACACCTTGAGGCCGGTTGCTCCGCTCTTCTCCGGGTGAAACTGGCTGGCTACAAGGTTCCCCCTGGCCAGCACACTGCAGAAGTCCAGACCGTATTCGGTTACCCCTTTGACAAGCGACTCGTCCTCCGGGTCGGCGTAGTAGCTGTGCACAAAATAGAAATTGGAGCCGGATGCCACCCCGTGGAATACGGCCTCTTCCCCGCTCAACTCCACCTGGTTCCAGCCCATGTGCGGGACTTTCAGAGGGGGTGGGATACGCCTAACCCAGCCGGGGACTATACCCAGGCAGGGGCGCGGGTCTTCGTCGGAGCCGTCCATGAGAAGCTGCAGGCCAAGACATACGCCAAAGAACGGGGTGCCCTTCTCGGCTACCTCCTTCAACGGCTCCACCAGGTCGAGCGACTCCAGGGCAGCCATCGCCGAGCCTGAGGAGCCTACTCCGGGCAGGATGACGCCCTCGGCGGCAAGCACGGTCTTGGGATTCTGGGTAACTTCGGCCCGAAAGCCAAGGTGCTCGAAAGCCTTGGCCACGCTGCGCAAATTGCCCGCTCCGTAGTCCACTATTGCCAGTCTTGGGTTCATATCTACATTGTACAAGCTTTCCAGGGGTAACGGGGGAGTAGTATGCGGTTGGGTACTTGACATAAGTCGATTTTGGGGTGTCGTGAAAATGCATGTTAGGCATGAGAAAGTGGTTAGACGGCGGTTAACGGCGGAGTTGTGTTGTGCCTGAGAAGGGGAATTCGTTTCCAACGTTATGTTAAGTACAAGGCTAAATTCGGGGGAAATTTTGGCGGAGGTGAGAAACGAATCAGATCCTTCGACAGGCTCAGGACAAGTTCTTGGGGCAAAGTTGAGGGCATTGAGGTGGTCGTTTTGGCCGCCAAGAGACGCGCCACGCCGATGGTGTTGGGCGCTTTTCGGTGAGTCCATGTGTTGAGGGTAGCAGGCGCGGGGGGTGTGGGGAAGGAGGAGATGTCAGGGAGACGGGCAAGGCGGGCAAACGGTGGCTGTCCGCTCATTTGGTTCGACAGGCTCACCATGAGCGGGGGTGGCAGGCGAGCAGGCGGGCAAGGCTGGCAGGGGAGGGAGTTTGCGGGTAGGGGCCTGGTTTTGTTGTGGTAGAAGATCCTTCACTGGCGCTCAGGATGACGGTGTGGGGGCACTCAGAACGACGGTGTGTGGGCACCCATATGACGGGCCGGGGCGTAATATGTCAATATTGTGTTGACTATGACCCCCTGTTGAAATACCCTTAGCTAAACAAGCTTATTGAGGTAAAACTAATGGTCACACCTCTATCGATAGACATAACTGATAACGCCGCTAAGCACGTTCGAGAGTTCACCGGCAAGACCGAGAGCGAGGCCGTATCGTTGCGGGTAGCGGTGAGGGGCGGGGGGTGCTCCGGCCTCACCTACGACCTGGCCGTGGACGATGAGCAGCGCGACACCGATAGGGTCATAGAGCAGCGCGGCGTGACCATAATGATCGATAAGAAGAGCTACATCTTCCTTGCCGGCACCGTTCTGGACTACTCCGGCGGGCTCAACGGCAAGGGATTCGTGTTCAGCAACCCCAACGCCAAGACCGTCTGCGGCTGCGGGACCTCTTTCTCCGTATAGACCATGAACCAGGAACCCACCCCGGTCATTGCGTCGCCGCAGGGCTTCTTCTCCGGACAACGCAAACTCTTTATAGCCGTCGCCCTGCTGGCTATGGCCGTTGGTTTCCTGGCTTTCAACGCCTTTCAAGGCGCATCCGTTTACTATTTCACCGTCGGCGAGGCCCTGTCCGGCGATGTCCAAGAAGGCGCAACCGTGCGTGTCAGCGGCAAGCTCTTGCCCGACTCCTTCCGCCGGGAGACGGAAGGCACGGTAGCACACTTCTCTCTGGTGGATGACGACCTAACCCTTAAGGCCACCTACGACGGCATCTTGCCGGAGCTGTTTTTTAACGAGCACTCGGACATTGTGCTGGAGGGGTCCCTCAACCAGGACGGGGTGTTTAACAGCGACACCGTAATTGTCAAATGCCCGACTAAATATCAGGCACAGGCTTAGGTTTAAGAGGGCCGCCGTATTCCAGAAATCCTCTATTTTCCGTAGCCGGAGATAGCGATTCGTCCGGTTCCAACCGGTAGACCGGCATTTGACATATCAGCGATTTGAAAGTAAACTGCCCAAGAATTCAACCACGCCACGTTGAATCTCAGGGAGGGAGTATCCATGGATGATACGAGTGGTGTTTCTTACTCTATTGGACAAGTTTCGGTCAAAGATAGAGCCACTGTAGATTGTGTCCACTTCTGGTTGATTGAACCCCCTAACGGGCCTACCAGCTACGGCGTTTGCAAGGTATGCGGTATGCGCCAAGAGTTCCGCAACTCCATTGAGACGTCTTCTTGGAACAAGGGCACCATCAAAGCTGAAGACGGGTTGGACTAAGGCGACAGGCTGCAGTCTGTTCGATGCCTGCAGAGTGGAGGTAGCTCCGTAGTCCATTCCCATACGTTCTAACGCCGCATGACCCGGCCCTCGTTACAGGATGTCTTGTTTCAGAGGATCTCTGAGCATGGCAAGATAACCTTTGCCGAGTTCATGGAGATCGCCTTGTACTGGCCCAACGGCGGCTATTATCCCCGCCTTGGAGCCGTCCCACCCCCGCAAGACTATTACACCGCCCCCATGTCCCATCCCGCCTTTGGCGCATTGATTGCCCTTCAGTTGGAGGAGATGTGGCGAATCCTAGGAGAACCCTCTCCGTTTACCGTGGTAGAGCAGGGGGCCGGCACAGGCCGCCTGGCCGGAGACATCCGGGACTTCTCGCAGTATATCGATCCCTCATTCCATAGGGCGCTGCAATATGTAGCTGTGGATAGGACAGACGTCGCTGCGCCTTTTTCCATGGAGGATGCAGCCGCTTCGAGCATAGTGGGATGCATCCTTTCCAACGAGCTCCTGGACGCCTTCCCGGTACATAGGGTAACCGTCCGCAACGGGAAGCTCCTGGAAATCTATGTGACCCGGCAGGAAGGCCGGCTTGTTGAGTCATTGGACGACCTTTCCACGGACGATATTCGAGCCAGATTGGAGAGCGAAGACGTTCGTCTGGAGGAAGGCCAAGTAGCCGAAGTGTGCCTTGAGCTGGAGCCATGGGCAAGACAGTTGGCCACGATGCTGCAGAGCGGCTTTGTACTTACCATCGACTACGGGTATCCCTCCGCCGATCTGTACGACCCCCGCAGGTCGCGGGGCACACTCCGCTGCTACTACCGTCATACCTTCACCGCCGACCCTTATCAGCACATTGGAGAGCAGGACATCACCGCCCACGTGGACTTCACCGCGGTAGCTTCTCTGGGCCAGCGATACGGCTTGGAGCCTTATCCTCTGCAGAGCCAGGCTAGCTTTATGAACAATCTGGGTCTTCCTCAATTCATGGATCGGCTGCACTCGGAGGGTCTGGGTCAGCGGGAACGCGACGCCAACCGCATGGCGATGCTGGAACTGGCTCGCCCCGGCGGAATGGGGGACTTCAAAGCGCTGATTCAACGCAAAGGGACTGCTTGCCACCGTTTGAGCGGAGTCCACGGCGCATCCCAGGAGTGGGAGCAGCACGTTCGAGAACTGCCGTTGCCCCGCTTGAGCGGCCAGCACGTTGATCTGCTGTCGGCCCGCTATCCGCACGCAAGCGAGGATTGGGAACAGCTCTGGCGGTGAACCTAGCCTGACTCCGTTTCCTCTCCCTCAGCCGGAGTTGGAGGCTGCTTCTGGCTCTCCGCCAGCCAGTTTTGGAACCAGCGGCGGTATTCGTCAAGCGCCGGGGGAGATACGTAGAACACCTCGATATCCTGGGGGAACTGCACCTGGTGACGCTCGCTTATCAGCAGCAGGCCCACCTCGTTCTTTCCCAGCGACTCATCTATGCGCTTGCCGATGTGTTCGTAGCGCCGGTTCATGCCGTCAAAGTACCATTCGTGGAGCTTGGCGGTCAGCCTGCTGCTCAGCAGTGGCAGCATGAGGCAGCGCTGCAAGTCCACAACCTCCAGCAGGGTTCCTTCGTCCTCGGTAGCCTCCAGGACAGCCTTGTTGCGGCACTTTGACTGCACGAACTTGTAGGATCGCTCGTCCATGGCTTGCAGCCTGAGCAGCCCCTCATCCTCCCCCGCGGCGATGTTCTCATGGAAGATGCGCTTGACGGGGCCCAGCCGGTTTTCCAGGGACTCCACCTGCGATTGCATCTGTACCCAGTACTTCTGAAGCAGGGTCTGTCCCTCTTTCAGTTGTTCCGGCGTGCCGAAGACAAGGGGTATCAGCAGCAGCTTGCGCTTTCCCTGGAACTGATCCGCTTCGGGCCGCTCTATCCTGCCCAGCTGCTCAGTCATGGAATCACACCACGTCGGCGGCCATGATGTCCTGGTAGGTTTCGCGGCGGCGTATCAACCTGCTGGAACCGTCTTTCACCAGCACCACGGCCGGCCTTGGCGTCATATTGTAGTTGCTGGACATTGGGATGGCGTAAGCCCCCGCGGCAGGCATGGCTATGATGTCTCCGGGTTCCGTTGGCGCAAGGTCTACGTTTGCCGCAAGGACGTCGCCGGATTCACAGTATCTGCCTGCTATGGTTACCCTGGAGGATGGCTCCGTAAGCATCCTGTTGGCTACAACCGCCTCATAGGAGGCCTGGTATAGGGCAGGTCTTATGTTGTCGCCCATGCCGCCGTCCACGCTGAGGTACGTTCTCACGCCCGGTATGACCTTGCTGGCTCCGCAGGTGTATACGGCGACGCCCGCCGGTCCTATTATGGAACGCCCTGGTTCTATGAACACCCTGGGCCGGGGCAGGTCGAGGTCGTCGCACGCCTCTGACAGAGAGGAAACCAGGGCCTCGGCGAACTCACCCGCAGAGGGCGGGCGCTGGTCCCTGGTGTATGCAATGCCGAATCCTCCGCCGGGACTGAACTCCTCAAGATTCAAACCCTCTTCACGCATGGCTGAAGCGAACTCCAACGCAATGCGTATGGCCTTCTGGTACGGTTGAGTCTCGAAGAGCTGCGAACCGATGTGGCAGTGCAGCCCGATCAGCTTCAAGTGCGGTGACGACATGGCTTTCCTCACCGCTTTCTCGGCGTCGCCGGTATCTATGGAGAATCCGAATTTGCTGTCCAGGATACCGGTCGAGATGTAGCTATGGGTATGCGGGTCAACCGAGGGGGACACCCTGATCAGGACCTCCTGCTCGCGCCCCGCTTCCTTAGCCACCTCTTCCAGCAGGTCGATCTCATGGAAGCTGTCGACAACTATACGACCCACGCCCCAGGCCATCGCCTCCGCCAGTTCAGGACGGCTCTTGTTGTTCCCGTGGAAGTAGACGGTTTCGGGAGACGCCCCTCCCGCTTTTGCCACCTCTACCTCTCCGCCTGAAACCACGTCTATGCCCAGGCCCTCCTCAACGATGATCCTGGTCAGGGCTATGTTGGAGAAGGCTTTGGAGCCGTACAGGACCAGGCTGTCCGGATAGCGCTGTTTCAGCTCTTCACGGAAGGTGCGGCAGCGGTTGCGCACCGTCTCCTCGTCGATCAGGTAGAGAGGGGTCCCGTACTCTGAGGCCAGATCCACAACGCTGCACCCGCCGATGACCAGGTGACCCTGCTCGTCTATGGAGGAAGTATCGGGGAACACGTTTTGGGCTGCAAACCTTGTCATGGGTTGACCATGTTACGCAGGGTCTGATGTAGTGTCAACGCCGCCCCGCCGCCGTCGGCAGTTCCCGCACCCTGTCGCCCGTCTGCCGCTCGGCAAGCGCCAGATCATACTGTGTCTGGAGATTCAGCCAGAACTGCGGCTCGACACCGAACCAGTGGCCGAAGCGCAGCGCCGTATCTCCGGTGATGGAGCGTTTGCCCGAGATGATCTGGCTGATTCGATTGGGCGGCACGTCGATCTCCCTGGCGAACGCCGTTGGCGTGACTCCCATCTCCGCCAGCTCATCCTTCAGAACTTCACCTGGCCGAACCATTCTCCTAAACGTCACGATGTCCTCCATCTCTAGTGATAATCCACAATTTCATGCCCTAACAAACGTATCGCCATGGACGCTGTACGTCAATCGTCACTCCCGCGTAGTCTGGAGCCCGCACCCCCATGGATTCCCGATCGGGGTCGGGAATGACAGGCTTGTTGTCGTTCTGAGGAGAGAAGCGACGAAGAATCCAGGGCCGTACGTCTCGGACACGCCGGCCTTGTGGGCGGAGGTTTTGGATTCTTCGCCTGCCTGTCTGTAGCAGACAGGCGGCTCAGAATGACAGTTGGCTAGGCTCAGGAAGAGCGGAAGCCCACCCACCTAGATTCCCGCCCGCCTGCTTGCCCGTTTGTCCGTCTGCCCGTCAGGCGGTATAATTCATGCAGATTTCCCAGCAGGTTGACAGTTTGACAGTGCAAAACTCCAAGGTAGGACGCCAGGCTTCCAGGGGCAAGCTCCGCATAGTTGCCAAGGCGGGCACCAACGTGCTCACAGGCGGCTCGGGATCGCTTGACCTTGGCGTGATGAGGTCGCTGGTCGACCAGATAGCGGGTGTTCATGCACAGGGAAACGAGGTCTTGTTCGTAACCTCGGGAGCGGTGGCCGCCGGTCGGGAGGTGTTGGGAGGGCTCAAGCAGCAACGCGACGTTCCGTTCCGGCAGATCCTCGCTTCGGTCGGTCAGAGCCGCCTCATGCATACCTATCAGGAGATGTTCTCCCGGCACAATATCGTCGTATCACAGGCGCTTCTCACCCGCTCAGATATCGACGACTGGCAGGGATATCTCAACGTTAGGGATACCCTGCTGTCGCTGCTTCATATGGGTGTGGTGCCCATTATCAATGAGAACGACGTAGTGAACAGCGAAGAGCTTGGGACTGAAGTCTTTGGTGACAACGATACCCTTTCCGCGCTGGTGTCCAACCTGGTAGATGCCGATATGCTGGTCATGCTCACCGATATTCCCGGCCTCTACACCGCGGACCCCGCCCTGGACCCTAGCGCCGAGCTTATTCCCGTGATGGACGACACCAACGCGGAGCATCTTCTCAATACCTTGACTCAGAATGAGGTGAGGCATCCCTGGAGCCGCGGCGGCATGAAGGCCAAGGTGGAGGCTGCGCTCCTGGCGACTCGCTGGGGCGTGGAGGTAGTGATAACCAGCGGCAGAACGCCGGAAGGCCTGCAGCAGGCTATCGACGGAGAAGCCGTGGGCACCGTGTTCAGACCTACTGCCAACAAAGTGGAGAGCAGGAAGCGCTGGTTCCTCAGCGGGCTCTCCGCCAGGGGCGAAATCCTAGTCGACAACGGCGCGGCGCAGGCTCTGAAGTCAAAGAACAGCAGCCTTCTGCCCGTGGGCGTTACGGAAGTGCACGGCAACTTCGACCGCCGCGAGGTGGTGCTAATTGTCGATAAAGACGGCAAGCGCGTGGCATGCGGCGTGAGCAACTATTCGGCCCAGGAAGTGGCCGCGATAAGGGGACTGAATTCAAGCAAGATACAGGAAACCCTGGGACACCAGTACGGTGAAGAAGTGGTGCATCGTAACAATTTGGCTCTGCTGTAGAGATGACATAGAAAAGGCGTAACTAATGACCGCAATAGATTTATCTCAAGACCTGATTGCTCTGGGAGAGAAAGCCAGGGCTGCATCGCGCGCGCTGGCCAAGTCGAACGCCCAGGCCAAGAACAGGGCGTTACTCAACATTGCGGACGCCCTGATATCCCGCCAGGAAGAAGTGCTGGAGGCCAACCACGCCGACTACGAAGCCGCCAAGAACAAGGGCCCCGTCGAGGCTCCCCTGGACCGCTTGCTGCTCACTGCGGAGCGGCTTGCCGCCATGGCCGACGACGTGCGGAGTATCCAAAGGCTGACCGATCCCGTTGGAGAGCAGTTCGATGTGCGGACGTTGCCCAACGGCCTCATTTTGGGCAAACGGCGGGTGCCCCTGGGTGTGATTGGAACCATCTACGAAAGCCGGCCAAACGTCACCGTGGATATAGCCGCGCTCTGCCTAAAGGCTGGCAACGCCGTCATACTGCGCGGAGGTACGGAGGCATTCAACTCCAACAAGGCCTTGGCCGGATTGATAAGAGACGCCATAGCCGAAGCGGGGTTGCCGGTTGACGCCGTGCAGTTCGTCGAAAACACGGACAGGGCGTTGGTGACCCAGATGCTGGGAATGAACCAATACATAGACCTGCTGATTCCCAGGGGTGGGGCTGGATTGATCCGCCTCGTTGCGGAACAGGCTGCCATGCCCGCGGTGACGGGAGGAATAGGCGTGTGCCACACCTATGTCGATGCCGCTGCGGACCTGGACAAAGCTGTGGCAATTGCATTCAATGCCAAGGTGCAGCGGCCAACCGTGTGCAACGCTCTGGACACGCTGCTTGTCCATTCAAAGATAGCGCCGGAATTCCTGCCCAACATAGCTGGTGAGTGGCTCAAGGCGGGGGTCACCCTCCACGTGGACAACCGCGCAATGAGCATTCTTGGCCCCTTGGAGGAGCAGCGCATCGTTCCCGCAGAGGAGTGCGACTGGGGCAACGAATATCTATCGCTGGACGCCGCGGTGAAGGTGGTCGACTCCCTGGACGAAGCGTTGCTGCACATAGAGGAGCACGGTTCGGGCCATTCCGAGGCCGTAGTCACGGACGACTACTCGGCGGCGATGCGTTTCCTGGATGAGGTGGACGCCGCGGCGGTGTTCGTCAATGCCAGTACCCGCTTCACCGACGGCGCTGAGTTCGGACTGGGCGCGGAGGTGGCAATCAGCACCGATAAGATGCACGCCCGTGGTCCCATGGGCCTGAGAGAGATCACATCTTACAAGTGGACAGTACTGGGCAACGGCCAAGTCAAAGCCTAGGAAGGATAAACCATGCCTGACTATTTCTTCGAGCGCGAATGCCGCACGCCTTACTCGGAGGCGTTCCACATCCTGGAGGATGAAGCGCCCATAGGCCACCTGGACATGCACTTTGCCGCAAACATGGTCCACGCCACCCTGTGCGTATCGGAAAGCCTGACCAGGGAAGCTATTGAAGAGCTTGTCCATACCATAGATGAGGAGCTGCTGGACGTGGTCGGCGTCGCCAGGGAAGAGTTCGTCGTACACGTACACCAGGGCCGCGAGCTGGGCATATACAGCAACCAGAGCTTCGGCCAGAACGGAGAGGGGCGCTAGATCGGCGCACCAACGTCGCTCCCGTGCAGACGGGAGCCCACACCCCCGCCTCTTTGGATGCCCGTCGTCACGGGCATGACCCTTCGGCTACGCTCAGGGTAAACTCTCCCCACCGCCGTCGCCAGATTGCATAGTTCCTCGCAACGACGAAAGACGGCTGTCTGCCCGTCTGCTATCATGGGCTGAAAACCTGGGAGGCGCAGAGATGACTTGGTTGCCCACGGAAGAGCAGTTCCCATACGACAATCTGGACAGGTTGGTGCGGGTCAAGATGCGGCCCAAGGGAATGGCCCAGTTCTACCTGGTTTCCGATTACATCTACTACGCGGCCAAGGGTGATAACCCCATATCCATGGACATTGCCACGGCGCTGGCGCCCCAGGAGTCTAAGAAGATAGGCATGTTTACCGGCGCCAGCTCGCCGGACCACTATCCCAACGGTGAGAACGACGGTCCGCTGGGCACCATAGTCCTTGCCAACGCTTTGCGCAAAATAGGGCACGACGTCAGCATCTTCATCGACCCACAGCTTCAACCAATAATCAATGCCCTCATGCAGTACTACGGGCAGACCTATCCCCTGGTTATCCTGGACATCGACTCGCCGGAGCGCAACCTTGATGCCTCGTCCGGGTTGGACGTGGCAATTGCCGTGGAGAAGGCGGGGGTCAACCCCGCGGGGCATCTGCATTCCATCACGGGCACCACCCGCGACGGCACGCGGGCCAAGATAGACGATATCTTCCGGCGGGTTGAGGAAAACGGCGGCGTCACCATAAGCTGCGCCGACGGCCATAATGAGATGGGGTTCGGCAAAGTGTACGACGCCGTGGCCAAGGTGGCTCCATGGACCACCGAGTGCAAGTGCCCGTGCGGCCGGGGCGTCATGTGCGCCACGCCGGTAAACCACCTCTACGTGACCTCCATATCCAACTGGGGCGCATATGCCGTTGTCGCCGCGCTGGCGCTGCACAACCGTGACACCACGCTTTTGCATACGGACCAAGCGGAACGCGACATTGAGCAGCTGGCGCTGGACTATGACGTGCGGGACGGCTCTTTTGGCGTGGCCGGACTGACCATGGACGGCGTGCCTTTGGAGGGGACGCTGGCCATGCTGGGTATGATGCGCAACCTGGTGGAGATATCGTTGAGGGAGTACCTGCGGAACTTCTAGGAAGCTATACCGTATAATATCGACAGTTACACGAGGAGCTAATGCCATGACCGCACTGCAAGGAGTAATCACATCTCTGCTAACGCCGTTCACTGAAAGCCTTCAGTTGGATGAAGAGACGCTGGCCCAGGAGATCGGCTACCAGGTGGATGCCGGCGTACACGGCATCTGCGTGCTGGGCGGGACCGGCGAATCGCTGAGCCTTAGCTGGGAGGAGCGAGAGCGCGTAGTGAGAGCGGCCGTACAGGCGGTCGATGGGAGAGTGCCCCTCATTGTAGGCTGCTTTGTGCCGTTGGAAGAGGATCTGGTCGCCTTTGCCAACCGAGTCCAAGAGCTTGGCGGCAGCGCAATGATGCTCACGCCGCCGCCTTTCTACAAGGCAACGGTCTATCATTTCCAGCGCCTGTTGGAACGGATAGCTGATCAGACGTCGCTGCCGCTGGTCATATACAACGCCCCCAAGCGCGCCGGAGTCAACCTGACCGCCGCCGAGACCTGCCAGTTGGTGTCGGCGGTACACTCCGTAGTCGGGGTCAAGGACGCCTCTGGAGGCATGACCGACCTGGTGAAGATAGGCCAGTCTATGGACTCCAGGGCGTCGCTGCTTCAGGGCATGGACGACATTTTTCTGCCCACACTGGCCGCGGGAGGGCAGGGCGGCATCCTGGCAATGGCCTCTCCGTTGCCTGAGCTTCTAGTCGACATCTACAGTCGGTGGAATTCGGGTGAAGTCGAGAGCGCGGTGGAGCGCCAGCTGGATCTGATACCGGTGATGAGCGTGGTTAACCGCGAGCCTATGCCCGTCCTGGTCAAGGAAGCCATGAAAGTGGTAGGCCGCCCCATGGGCGATACGCGGCCTCCGCTCTACGAGCCTGCCGCGGAGAACAAGCGAGACCTCTGGTCGGCCATGGAGAAGCTGCTGGCCGGCTCCTAGAAC
Organism: Dehalococcoidia bacterium; assembly: GCA_965116555.1. Taxonomy (GTDB): domain Bacteria; phylum Chloroflexota; class Dehalococcoidia; order Lucifugimonadales; family QGNO01; genus DAOUJH01. Next base: position 534,820 of record OZ220698.1, read on the forward strand.
CAGTCTCGATAGAACGTCTCGTACGGCACGTAAGGCGGTCGCGCCAGATGTGGCACGGGCAGCTTCACCGGTCCCGCCTCTCGTGAGGGCAGATATACGCATGCCGTTCCTGGGGCCTGCGTTTCACCTACCTGGTTTACGCCGCTGATGCGTATGCCCACGGCGTGGTATTCCTGCTCGCCGGGAACGGCGCCGGGGCCGTTCTCTCCCTTCTGGGTCTCCTTGGATTTCTTAATCACTTCACCGGTATATATGGTGGCGTCGCCGTAGTAGACGGGCTTCCTGATGGCGATTTGCAGACGGCGAATGAATCCGTCGTCGCCCATCCAGTCGCTGAGTAGGCGCTGGGTCAACTGTGTGCGCTGTACACCGAAGTCAAAGGAGCCCGACTGGCCGCGGTAGGCGGCAAGGACGGGGTCTTCGTGCTCCGCTCCGGGAGTCCAGGGCCAACGAGTGATGGGATGGGTGCGTGTGTATTCGCCCTCCTCCTTGGCCCACTTGAAGGCAGGCTCGAAGGCGTTGGCCATTGCGGTGAGGCCCGCGCCGACGGCGCGCGGCACTGTCATGTCCTGCAATGTCCAGGGCGGCAGCACCAGGGGCCCCAGCTTCTCGCCTACTTCTACGTCTTCCCAGTAGAGCGTATTGTCGCCGCGGCGCTTCAGCGAAACCATTTGATCGACCAACTCCTCTATTTGCTCGATGTTGTACTGAGAGGCCTTGCGCTCGTACATCAGGTGTTCGCCCAAGCGCTCGACGCTCATGGAGCGGGAGCCGCCCATCGTCTCAATGGGCACCATGATGAGCGTGCCGTAGGCCTTACCGGGCAGGTCGCCGTGGGAGTTCCAGAAGTAGAGCTCCGTGATAAGGAACATGAGGTTGCCCCGTGAACCCTGCTTTTCAAAGAACTCCTTCATCACCTTGGTAGAACGGAAGGGGGACGTACCAGGCTTGACCACGTCGAAGAACTCCCAGGCAGTCCCTGAAAAGAAGTTGGCAACGGGATACCCTTCGGGCCGCTGAGCGCCATGCGCGGAGATGCCGCGAATGAGGGCTAGGACGGGGCCGGGTGCAATCTGAATGCTGTACTTGGTCTGCTTGCCGTATTCGGGGTCTGTGTACAGGGGGTTGTCGTCGCCGATGGCGTGGGCGTATTTGGCGATGAACTCCGGCGAGAGGTTTATGGGAGAGATGAAGGGCGGGCCCGACTGGTCGTATGGCGGCGGAGGTGGTACCCATTCCAGGTTTTCCTGTTCCATCAACTCGTGGGTCTTTTCTCTGAACTCATTGAGGGCCTCTTCAAAGGTCTGTGTTGTGGTCACAATGGCCTCCCGTTCCGGGTCTTGCCGGCATCATAACGGCTGTACTACAGAGGGGCAAGCGGACAATCCGAGAAGAAGTTGACGTAAAATATCCATGGACTGGCGGTGAGAGCGGATGGCAAGTGAGAAGGCAGTCGGCGAGATGTATACGTTCTGGCCCAGCGACTTGTTCGGCGGGGGCTCATATAGCTGATAATAGGAGGATGGAATGACAACGTTGAGAGAGACAGAGGAACTCAACATGGTAGACGCCAGACGGGGTCTGACGAAGTTGCCGGAGAGGCTGGAAGCTCGTCCTGCAACAGTGGCAGTCACCCGCAGAGGCAAGCCGGTATTGGCTATCATGGCGTGGGATGATTACGAGGCCATTCTGGAAACGCTGGAGGTTCTCAGCGATGATGAGGCTACTGAGCAGTTGCGACACAGCATCCAGGAGGTGAAAGAGGGTAAGGCCATCCCTTGGGAAGAGGCCAAGTCTAGGCTGTAACGGCTTTGCCGCAGGCGTACGGAGGCATCCACGGGAGTCACGGCTTAAGAGGTGTACATGACCGGTCTGAGATTATGACCTCATCTCTTCCGTACCCCCTCAGTGACACTTGCCTACGGTTCATGGCTAGCGGACTCTTTGAGTTGACCCAGTTGCCTGATACAATGCCATTCAAACGAAGTTGGGAGGATGAATTATGCCAAAGTATCTTTTCCAGGCTGACTACTCCGTCGAGGGCACCGTGGGACTGCTTCGCGAGGGTGGCACGGGCCGCCGCGCCATGTTCGAGAATCTGTTCGCCGAACTGGGCGGAACCCTTGAGGCCTTCTACTATGCCTTTGGCAGGGAAGACCTGTACATGATCGTGGACCTGCCGGACGACGCTGCCGCAGTGACGGCTTCCCTCAATGTGTCCGCCGCCGGCGCCGTCACCTTCGGGGCTACCGTCCTCATCGAGCCGGAGACCATTGACGAGGCGATAAAACGCAGCGTGACCTACCGCTCGCCTGGAGCCTAGCCGCCGGACTTGGGCTGACCTGCCAAGCAGGGTGAAGATAGTGCATCTGGGCTAACCCGCTCGTGCCTCTGGATTGGGCAGACACCCGGCATGTGGCTGCAATAGTTGTCTGTTGGAGTTCTCGATCACAGGCTCTCAAACTCAGTGGCGCTCAAGCCAGTCTGACGGAGTATGCTGCGTAGGGTGCCTGCGGCCACTTCCCTATGCCGTGGCACAATCGTTGTAAAAACGCCTCCATCGACGTCTTTGGCGAACTTGACGTGGCTACCCTTTTGACTGACTTCTACGAATCCTGCTGCCCTGAGCTTGCGGATGACTTCCGAAAAGGGGAGGGGCCTAATTGGCGACCTCCACCTCAATTTGTCGGATATGGGGCGCGTAAGTGGGGACAGGCGGCTCGAAGTGGAGCTCCAACGCCTCACGCAGGTTGGCCAGCGCGTCTTTGACCGTTCCACCCTGGCTGGCTACGTCGACTTCCAGCGCTTGGGCTACATACCACTCACCTTCCTTGCATATGCTCGCTGTAAATGATCTTTTCATAGTGATGGGCCTTTGTTGCTAATGGGGATTCTATTTTGATGGTTGGCTCAAATTCTATCATGCTATCATGTGGCTAGGAATATACTCTCAGATACCCCCCGATTCCATTAGATGCAAGTAGTAAGAAAGAGTCGCCTGAAGAGTCGAATAGTTAGCCACGCCCAGGACCTGGGATTCGAGATTGTACGAGTTACAACGGCTGACCCATTTCCCCAAGATGCCCGGTTGGCTGTCGACAGCATCAAGAAGGGGCACATGGATGGAATGCCCTGGTTCAATGAAGAGCGTGTGGAACGCGCCAGCGATCCGGAGAAGCTATTGCCCGGCGCCAAGTCCATCATTGCCGTGGCCGTCAGCTATCTGCCGCAAGAAGAGGAGAATCGCTCCGGCAACTTGACGGGTAGGGTGGCAAGGTACGCACAGTGGACCGACTACCATGCAGCCATGAAGAGCGGCCTGCGCAAGCTGGCCGACCGACTGGAGGGTATAGCCGGCGCGCCTGTGCGGAGCCGCGTCTTCGTCGATGATAGCTCCCTTCTGGAGAGGGCGGTAGTACGCAGGGCAGGGATAGGGTGGTTCGGCAAGAACAGCAATATACTGACCACATCTCACGGGTCGTGGGTATTCCTGGGAGCGCTGGTCACGGACCTGAGCCTGGAGCCTGACGAACCTCTGCTGAAGAACTGCGGCAGTTGCGTCACCTGCATAGAGGAGTGTCCCACGGGTGCAATAGTGGCGCCGTATGTCATCGACGCGCCCCGCTGTATCTCGTACCTGACCATAGAGAACAGGGGAGCTATCCCAAGGAACCTTCGCCACCTGGTTGGCGACTGGGTGTTTGGATGCGACATTTGCCAGGAGGTATGCCCGGTGAACCGGGGTGTGACCGGCAAGTCGATGGCTGGTCTGAAGCGCACCGGGTTTTCCTGGCTGGAGCTCGTTCCTCTGTTAAGCATGTCTCAGGAGGAGTTCTCCGCCACTTTCAGGGACAGTCCCATCAAGCGGGCAAAGCTGGCCGGGATGCAGCGCAACGCCTGTGTAGCGCTGGGCAACATAGGAGACGCGAGAGCGGCGCCTGCCCTGGGAAAGGCGTTGCTGGAGGGCAACCCCATGGTTAGGGCTCACGCCGCCTGGGCGCTGGGCCGCATTGGGGGAGGGACGGCAGGACAGTTTCTGGAAGAGGCGATGCTGAAAGAGGACGACCCCACGGTGGGTGAGGAGATAGAGGCGGCAAGGGCGGACATGGGGACGAGACACGCGAAGCGGTAACGGATGCGTCGGAAGCAGCGGCTCATACGCTGTCAGCAGTGCATTGTAAGGTTGAGCAACAGAACCTACAATTAAAAGGATGCCCTTTTCAGTGAGGGCATCCTTTTTCGGACGAAAGACGTTCCCCAACAGCTAGGAGGTAGGATTGAACGAATATGCCATTTCCACGGAAGGGTTGGTGCGCCGCTTTGGGCAGACCGCGGCGGTGGACGGGGTAGACCTGGGCGTGAAGAAAGGCGAGGTTTACGGCTTCCTTGGCCCCAACGGAGCAGGGAAGACCACGGTGTTGAGGATATTAACCACGCTGCTCATGCCGTCTGAAGGAAGGGCGTTTGTAGCGGGCAGAGATGTGGTCAAGGAGCCTGTGGAGGTGCGGCTGCGCATAGGAGCGGCGCTCCAAGAGGCTACTCTGGATAACAAACAGACCGGTCGTGAACTGTTGATGCTGCAAGCAAGGCTGTACGGGCTGCGCCGCGGCGATGCAAAAAAGCGCATATCGGAGCTTGAGCCACTCATGGACATTGGGGACGCTGTGGACCGGCAAATAGGCACCTACTCTGGCGGGATGAAGCGCCGCCTGGATCTCGCTGCGGCGCTGGTGCACAACCCGGAGATACTGTTCCTGGACGAGCCTACCACCGGCCTGGACCCGATAAGCCGGGCCAAGGTGTGGGAGGAGGTGCACCGCATCAACAAGGAGCACGGCGTAACCATATTCCTCACCACGCAGTACTTGGATGAGGCCGATGAGCTTGCCGATAGGGTGGGGATCATCAACAGAGGAAGGCTGGCGGCGGAGGGAAGTCCCGGAGACCTGAAGAGGTCGGTTGGGTCCGATTTGATCATAGCCAGGGTTGACGGAGACCCCGATATAGATTGCGAGGCTCTGAGAAGCTTGAGGAGTGTCGGTGAGGTGGAGGCGTACGGCAGCGAGCTGACCATCAGGCTCAAGGACGGAGCAAAGCACGTGAGCCGGGTGGCGCTGGCACTGAATGAATGCGGTGTGGACGTACAGGAGCTAACGCTCCGTACGCCAACGTTAGACGACGTTTTTCTGCAGGCGGTGGGCGTTCGCATGGAGGAAGAAGAGCAGACTACCGAGGAGGCACAGGTATGACCAGCGCACCGGTTGAGATGAAGGCCAGGAAGGCAGGCTTTCTCAACGACTTGATTTCAGTGGCGGAGAGGGCGTTGCGTTCCATACTCCGCGACCCGGAGGGGACTATACCGCCGTTGGTCTTTCCCGTTTTCTTTTTTGCCATGACGGTGGGCTCGTTGCAGGTTATGGCGGAGGGGATACCGGGCATGGATTTCAAGGCGTTCCAGTTGCCGGTGGCCATAATATTCGCCGTAACGGGAGTGTCGCGGGCCATAGTTCTGGTGACGGACATACAGTCGGGTTACTTCGACAGGCTGTCGCTGACGCCGGCGAACCGGCTGGCGTTGCTGCTGGGGCTGATGGTGGCTGATTTCGCACTGGTGTCGGCTTTGACGTTGCCCGTACTGGTCATGGGCTTGATTGTAGGAGTGAACGTAGAGACAGGCGTGCTTGGTCTGCTGGTGTTTGTCTTGATAACCGGAATATGGGGAGTAGTGTTTACGGGATTCCCCTATGCAATAGCCCTCAAGACGGGGAATGTAGCCACGGTTAACGTTAGCTTCCTGCTGTTCTTCCCATTCCTCTTCATGACCCCCGTGTTCCTACCCCGCGAGGCAATGACCGGCTGGATGGCTACCGTAACGGGCTATAACCCGATCACCTATATACTGGACGCTTTGAGGTCGCTGCTCATAGTGGGCTGGGACTGGGAAGTGCTGGGGAAGGGCATGCTCTCCATACTCGGTGTGGGGGTGGTGAGCATCGGTTTGGCGCTGGCGGCGCTCAAGGGCAGAGCAACGCGAAAGTAGGTTGCTCGTGGCAGGCCGCCGCGCCCTCCGCTCAAACTACCTAGCCGTCGCCCACATCGGCGGGCATCCAGGGAGTGGTGGGGTGCGGTGAGCATCTCTGTCCCGTGCCAATGGCCTTGGCCGGAGGAGCTACTCTATCCCCATCTCCGCTTTGACTTCCCGGACGGCGTTGACCATGTTGCGCAGCTTGGCTATGGACTCCTCTTCGGTGCGGGTCTTCAGGCCGCAGTCGGGATCGATGAACAGGCGGTCGGGCGGGAAGACCTGGAGGCCCCTCATGATGCCCTCCTTTATCTGTTCTTCGTCCTCCACCACGTGGCTGTGAACGTCTGTGACGCCCATGGAAATCCCCTTGCCGGTGGGGCGCTTCGCAAGCTCGTCTAGGAGGCCATAGTTGCTGTTGGACATTTCAAGGTCGAGGTTGTCCACCGGCAGGTTGACGAGCTGGTCGTATACGGCGAAGAAGTCGCCGTAGCAGATGTGGGTGAAGGTGTATGCATCCAGGCCGTCGGTAACAATGCCTAGGGCGCGAGACGCCATCTCCATTTCGTCGGGACGCGTGGAGATGGCCGGCTCGTCTATCTGGATATACTTGGCGCCGGCCTTCTGCAAAGCCATCGCCTCATTGTGGACGACGGCGGCAAGGTCCATGACGAACTCTTCGCGGGAAGGGTAGTGCTCGTTGAATGACCAGTCGGCGATGGTGTAGGGGCCGGTGAGCATCCCCTTGATTGGTTTGTCGGTGAGGGACTGGGCGTACTTCCACCAATCCACCGTCATCTCGGCGTTGCTGGATACGGGGCCAATGGCAATGGGCTTGCGGTAGTACCGGTTGCCGTAGGAGCGTACAAGGCCGCTGATTTTGAAGCCCTGCATATGCTCAGAGAAGTAGGTAACCATGTCGCCGCGGTACATCTCGCCATCGACAAGGATGTCAATGCCAATCTCCTCCTGCACGCGGATCCAGTGCTCCGTGGCTTTGCGCCCCAGATTATCAAGTTCGTCCTGGTCTATCTGGCCTCTGGCGAACTGGGTGCGCGCCCTGGTGAGGTAGGAAGGCTTGGGAAAGCTGCCTACGGAGGTGGTTAGAAGTCCTTTTGTCACGTTTATTACCCCTGTTCTAGTGCGGCTGTATAAGCAATTGTATCGAAACGGCCAAGCGCTGTCTCTAGGACAGCGCCTCCTGGGCGGCGCGGGCGCCTTCCACAAGCCGGGCCAGCTTCTGCCTGGCGTTCTGCCTGGGCAGAAAGTCCAGGCCGCAGCTGGGGCTGAGGTGTAGCCTGTCAAGGCTGACGTGCTCCGTAACCCGGTGCACCGCCGCTACTATTTCATCCACCTGTTCAAGGCGCGTGTTGCGGGCGTCTAGCAGGCCTATGGCCAGCTCCTTGTCCTGGGGGAAACCGTCCAGCAGGTCGAAGTTGGCGGGGCCCCAGGCGAAATCGAGCCCTATGACGTCGAACGGCAGTTGATACAGGCCAGGCACAAGTCCGGAGACGTCCCGGAAATAGATGCAGACCTCCGTTTTGCAGGTGAGTCCCCGGGTGACCGCTTCCGATGCTTCTTCAAGCAGGGGAAACTCGTCCTTGTTCATGATAATGGCGGGCTCATCGAACTGGATGATGGCAGCGCCCGCCTCCTCAAGGGCCAGGGCCTCTTTGTTCAGAGCGGCTGCTACGTCCATGACCATTGTTTTGAAGTTGGAATAGGCGCCCATTTGTGAGAGTTTGGCCAGCGTGTACGGACCTGTGATAACGGCCTTGACCGGCTTGCTGCTGTGCTCCTGAGCGAACTTGTAATCGCGGACAAGGATGGGTTCACTCCACTTCAGGTTGGATTCGGCTATGGGGTGACGGTAGTAGGTGTTGGAGTCGAAGTAGCGAATGAGGCCGTTGATGGAGAAGCCGTCGATCTTCCCCGCTATATAGGTCTGGCCGTCGTCCCAGCGAATCTGGCCGTCGGTGACAACGTCTATACCGGCATCGACCTGCTCCTGTATGACCTCCTTCGTTACCTCGTCCTCTACGCGGTGCAGTTCTTCCAGGGTGATTTTGCCCTGGTCGCGCTGGCCTATGGCGCCTCGCAGGCTTGGTGCCTTGGTGCCAGGGCCTATCTTTGGGTAGTTGCCGATGACTGTAGTTATCAAGGGGGGTTCTCCAAGGGGATTAGGTATTGCGAGATAGTGTATCGGCCTTTAATTTTATCCCAGGCCTATGGCGGATGCAATCGGTAGTTGTGTCTGAGGGCTTTGGCTTCTGGCCGATGAACGGCTATTATTGGGAGTATGAAACGAGTGATTCAAAGAGGCTCGCTGGCGCTGCTGGCCGCGGTTGTGGCGCTATCGGCGTGGGTGGGTGTGTCAGAACAGGGGAATACTGCCGTGAGGACGGCCCTTTTCTTACCGGAAATAGTCGGCAGGATACCGGTGAAACTGCAACCGTATCTGGCTAAGGAGCCGTTGTACCAACGGAGCGTGTTCCAAGCGGAGGACGGCAGGCTGATAGAGATGGACCTCTATGTACCGGACGACGATAAGACCCACCCGGCCGTGGTGCTCTTCTTCGGGGTCATACCGGCAAGCCGCGACGATCCACGGATAGTGGGTCTGGCCAACGGGCTGGCGCGTTCCGGGATGGTTGTCCTCATACCGTGGTCGGAGGTGATGCTGACCGAGCGGAGGATGGAACCGGAGGCAGTGGAGATAGTGGCATCGGCGTACCTGTTCCTGGAGAACATGGAAGGGGTCGACAAGGAGCAGATAGGGCTTGCCGGGTTCTGCGTTGGAGCATCCTTTGCCGCACTGGCGGCACAGGATGAACGGATCAGCGACAGAGTGGCCTATGCCAACCTGTTCGGGGCCTACTATGACGCGCGCGACCTCATGGTGTCGGTGGCAAGCCGGAGCCGTGAGTACGACGGCTCCATACGGCCCTGGGAGCCAAGAGACGATACCCAAGAGGTCTTTACGCGGCACCTCATAGAGGCGCTGCCCGATACGGAGGAGCAGGAGGTCCTGAATCGCGTATTCCTGCATGGAGAGACCGAACCGGCAGGTTTGGCGGACTCGCTTTCCGAGTACGGCCAGGCGGCCTACCGCCTCCTGAAAGGCGTGGACAGGGATGAGGCGGAAGAGCTAATGCGACGGTTGCCGGAGAGCTTCCTGGAGGAGCTGGAGTCCATTTCTCCCAGTACCAGAATCGACCGGTTGGAAACACACGTGCTGCTGATGCACGATAGGGAGGATACAGCTATCCCGGCCGTGGAATCCAAGCGTATGGCGGAATCGCTGTCGGAAGGAAGCGTGTACTACACGGAGTTCTCCATATTCCAGCACGTTGACCCCACGCGGCCGGTGCCGTTTCCTGAGCTGGTAAGGGAGATGGGGAAGCTGTACCTGCATATGTACAACGTAATGAGGGTGGCGGCTTAGTGTATGGTTGGTTGGGGTTTGGGGTCGTGCTAGAATAAGCCGCAGCCGTTAACTTAATCTGGAGACGTGAATTGCCCAGAAACTATTGGATGGTAGTGCTCACTCCTGAGAACTATCTGGTTACCAAGGAGCAGGAGTTCAAAGTCCAGGGATTCAAGAGTTCGCAGCGCAAGAAAACTCAGCGTATAGAAGTCGGCGACCGCATGTTGTTCTACATCAGCCGCATGCAGGTGTTTGCCGCGGCGGCCACGGTGACGTCTACCTTCTTTGAAGACCATAGCAAACTATGGAAGGACTACCACCCTGAAGAGGACTTTCAGTACCGGGTGAATATAGAGCCCAACGTGGTCTTGGAAGAGGAGCAGTTCATAGACGCGCACCAAGTGGCTCCACGCATGGACTTCGTGAAGAAGTGGATCCCGGAGTGGTGGCCCCTTGCCTTTATTGGAGACCTGCACATTATCCCCAAGAAGGACCTGGCCTTCATTGAAGACGAGATGAAAAAGCTAACGTCTCGTGCCGGACGGAGAAGGGGCAGGTCCAGACGCAGGATGGGCGCCAGAGTTTAGGGTATGGGTTTGCCCGCCAGCACGCGCTCCTTCTGCGACTCTGTTATTACGGGAACAACCGTTACGGTGGAGCCGGTCTTCTCCGCCAGCCTTTCGTAGAGCTTTTCCGGGTTCGAGTTCTCTCCGCCGTGGAAGATGAACACCATATCGGCGTCGCCTTTGGTCCAGAAAACGCCGATGAAGGTACCGCCGCCCAGGCCGGGGTCGGCCACGGCCTCACCTTTGGCTTCGATATCTCCGGCCCTGGCCAGTTCGCGGGCTATATCGTCCGCGGCAAGCTGTTGCTCTCCGAACCTGGGGCCGCTGAATTTCAGCAATCCTACGTAGTCGGGCATTGCAACCTCCTTAGATCATGTTTGGATACAGTATGGGGAACCCGCTGGTGCCCTGCAGATCGGGCCACGTCCTATCGTGATATTGGGGGTATATCATGCGGTACGCCTTGACCGCGGCGCGAAGCTCCGCGATGGCGTTGTGATGGTCGTCCACGCGCACGTCCAGGAACGGGTTAGCGTCGGAACGCTTCCAATGGATCTGTATAGCTGCGGCCTGCCTGCCCCTGGAGTCGCCCCCCACTTCATCGGCGGCTTCGTGGCATCTGATAAGGCGTTCTTCCAGGGGAAGCCCGCTGCCCTCGGTAGCCTCGAAGGTGTCTCCGAATGCGTTGGCGACGTCCGGGCCGTACTTGGTGCCGGCGTAGCAGGCGTAGTTCGGGCCTACCCTCTCGCCGACGTTGCCTGAGCCGTACCCCGGGGATACCCAGACCGCAGGCGTACCGGCGCGGTCCAGCAAGCAATAGGCGCCCTGCCCGTCGCTTACGCTCTTCAAGGCGTCCATGGCCTCTTTGGCAGGGAATCCAAGCATCAGTAGGGCTATACCGCGCCGGCGCTGCGTTTCAACGCCGCTGCTGCCTAACATCCCCACTTCGCCCATACCCCTGAGCACGCGGGAACCCACCGCGGGGTTCTTGGTTACCACCAGTCCGCCAAACTGACCGGTATTGGGGTCGTGACCAATAATGGTTATCGTCATTGAACTCCTCCTACAGTTTCCCCTGAATGTCCAGCTCTTTTTCCCATCTAATCATGGCGGGCATGACGCTTATCGTTGCGTTCTCTCTATCTCCCAGTGTGCGGAAGATATTCTCAGCGGTATCCGCATCAGGTGCTTCCAAAACAAAGAGCATATCCAGGTCACGGTTTTCACCGTGATTCCACACCAGTGTCAGGTAGTGAGCCCGCCCTTTCCCAATCTCCTCGGCTACGGCCCTTGCCGCCCACCCTGTGGCCAGTTCGTCTTCGCCGGAACGTTTGCTAGACTCGTTGTACTTCATCAAACCGATGAAACTCGCCAAGTTGCGCCTCCTTTCATACGAGAGTTGGCGTCCATTATATACGGAATCACATCCTTATTTCTCACCTAGATTCTCCAGGGGTTTTTTGCCCCCCATTTGGTGTCCCGTCACTACAGTTGTTGACAGCGTTTTCTACGTGTGTATACTAATAAACTGGTTTAGACCTATTAAATAGGTTTTTATGGTTTATCTACTACGGCCATACGGGGAGAGACCTCATATATGACTACAATTACTTGCTTCCTCAAGACACGTGTTTATGCCGCAGTTCTGATCGCCGTCCTCGGAGTGGCACTGGCCGCTTGCGGTGCAGACCCTGACCCTACTGCTACGCCAACTCCTACTGCACCTCCCGCGACACCAACCTCCCAGCCAGCGCCAACCCCTACTGCGCCTCTCTCGACGCCAACCTCCCAGCCTACGGCAACGCCTACCGCTCCTCCTCCTACGCCAACCTCCCAGCCCACGCCAACACCTACCGCTCCTCCTCCTACGCCAACCTCCCAGCCCACGCCAACACCTACTGCGCCTCCTGCAGGCCCAGTATTGCCCGCGACTGTCACGGATGTGGATGGCAATGAAGTCGTCGTAGAGGATATCAGCCGGATCGTCGTCCTAAATGGAGACATCACGGAGGTGATCTTCGCCCTTGGGCTCGGCGGCAATGTAGTCGCGGTCGATACCAGCGCGACCTATCCTGCCGAGACTGCCGCACTTCCAAAGATTGGCTATCAGAGGAGCCTAAGCTCCGAGGGAATACTCTCTATGGCGCCAACCCTGGTCATTGGGAATGAGACCGCCGGGCCGCCGGAGGTGCTGGAGCAGATCCGTTCTACAGGGACAACCGTGGTAATTCTGGAATCAGTGACCACGCTGGACGGAGCGGCCCGCAAGATCCGAGGAGTTGCACAAGCGCTCGGCGTTCCCAGCAAGGGAGAGCAAATCGCTGTGGAGCTTGAAGCACAGATCAATCAGGTCAAGACCCTCGCTGCAAAGGCCGAAGAACGCCCCACTGCTGTGTTCCTCTATATGCGTGGACTGGATGCGCTCTTCCTCATTGGACAGAACCACCTGAGCCACGAACTTTTCCTGGCCAGCGGTGCCGTCAGCGGCGCGGAGGTCGCTGGCGTGACCCAGCCGTTCATACCTTTGACTGCTGAATCCCTTGCCGTGGTCAACCCGGACTGCATCGTCGTGCTCACCGCGGGGCTTCAGTCGGTCGGAGGGCGCGAGGGACTCGTCGGCTTCCCGGGTGTCGCACAGACTGCCGCCGCGGAGGAGGGGTGCATACTGGACTTTGACGATCAGTACTTTGGTGGTGGCGGGCCACGCATGGGTCAGGTGTTGATGGATCTGCTGCGGGCATTCCATCCTGACCTGGCGCCGGCTGGATGATGGCATCCATGGCAGGCAGAGCCCTGACGCGTCTGCGCATTGTTCGACGCGCGTCGATTCGACGCTCGGATTCCTCTCGACTGGCGACGTCGACTCTGCTGGGCGTCATGTTTGCCCTCTTCTTCGTAGCCCTGTTTGCCAACGTGGGAATGGGAGCAGTCGAAATTCCACCTGCTCAGGCAGTAGCAATCGTTCTTAGCCATGCAGGCGTTGACGCGGGAATCCAGTTTGAACCTAGAACCGATGCAATATTGTGGAACATACGCCTTCCGCGAGTTGTTCTGGGTATACTGGTAGGCGGCAGCTTGGGTGTGGCAGGAGCCGCTCTCCAAGGCGTCTTTCGAAACCCACTGGCGGAGCCTGGCATCATTGGAGTATCCAGTGGAGCCGCCGTCGGAGCGGTTGGCGCAATCGTCCTCGGGTTCACCCTATTTAACACCTATAGCGTCGCGGTGGCGGCATTCCTATGCGGTCTTCTTGCCACCATGGTGGTCTACATGGTAGCCAGGGCATACGGTCAGACTGCGGTGACAACGCTGATACTTGCCGGTATCGCCGTAAACGCCACCGCCGGCGCATTCACTGGCCTTTTGATATTCGTCGCGGACGATGACCAGTTGCGTAGCATCACATTTTGGACTCTGGGCCACGTTGGAGGAGCCACTTGGACGGTGGTCAGCTCGGTCATCCCATTCTTCCTAGTTGGCCTGCTTCTGCTGCCGTTCTGGTCCCGCCCATTGAACCTCCTCACTCTGGGAGATAGGGAGGCTAGACATATGGGAGTGTCCACGGAGCGTGTGCGCGTAGGCGTCATTGTCCTGAGTGCGCTCATCACTGGCGCGGCCGTTTCGGTGGCCGGCATCATCGGCTTTGTAGGTCTCGTAGTGCCTCACGTCATAAGGCTCATTGCTGGGCCGGACCATCGCTTCCTTCTGCCTGCCAGCATCCTTGGGGGAGCCACTACACTGTTGCTGGCTGATCTCGTCGCCCGCACCGTAGTGATCCCCGCTGAGCTTCCGCTCGGCGTAGTGACCGCAATGATTGGTGGGCCGTTTTTCCTATGGCTGGTCCACCGAACGCGCTTGAATTGGGGAGGAGGCATGGAATGAGCCCGGCCCTAAGAGCGGACTGCGTAAGCTACGCGACGCAAGGCAGAACTCTCCTGCATAAGGTGGCATTGGACCTCCACGCCGGCGAAGTGCTGGCAGTCGTAGGCCCCAACGGCGCTGGCAAATCTACTCTCTGCGGCGTCTTGACGGGAGACATTGCGCCTACTGAAGGCGCAGTAGAGGTGTGCGGACGGCCCTTGAAAGCCACCAAGACAACGGCCCTGGCACGGCTGCGATCTATGCTAATCCAGAATACTCACATGCGCTTCCCATTCACCGCGCGTGAAGTGACGCTGATGGGCAGGTACCCTTATCTCTCTCGATGGAGGTCGCCCACTGAGACCGACTTTGCAATAGTTGAAGGCGCTATGCAGAGCACAGAGGTACTCCATCTGGCTCAGCGTATCTACCCCACTCTTTCCGGGGGAGAGCAGCGACGAGTTTCGCTGGCGCGCGTCCTTGCCCAGGACACTCCCCTGATCTTGTTGGACGAGCCCACGACCGCCTTGGACATAGGTCATCAGCAGTTGGTCATGTCGCTGTGTAGAAAACTCGCCTATGAGGGGCGGGCCGTTCTCACGGTGCTCCACGATTTGAATCTCGCCAGTGCATATGCGGACAGAATCGTAGTCATGTTGGAGGGCCAAGTGGTCGCGGTTGGCAGTCCTGAGGAGGTCATCCGCTCGGAACTGTTGTCCGCCGTGTTTAACCAGCAGGTCATGGTCATTCCGCATCCCCAGACCTACAAGCCCGTTGTGCTGGCGTCGTTTAATTCTGTGCAGGGAGAGAAAGCCCACATTCTCCATGCAGAGCAGCCTGGAAACGTCATAATCCCAAACTGAAAGGAGAGAGCTATGAGCATAGTTAAGATAAATGCAATTACCCCTGTTGAGGGGGAGGAGTCGGAGCTGGAGGCCCGGTTCGGCAAGCGCGTTCGCGAAGTGGAGAGCATGGAGGGATTCGAAGGCTTTGAACTGCTCCGTCCTGTAACCGGAGAGGACCGCTATTTCGTCTACACGCGCTGGCGCTCGGAGGAGGATTTCCAACGCTGGGTGAATAGCGATGCGTTCCGGCGCGGTCATGCCAGACCGGAGGGAGAGAAAAACGTCGCCTCCCACGCCAAGCTGCTCTCGTTCGAGATAGTGGAGTGGCCTTACCCAGCAAACCTGACGTAGATAGAAGCGGGCCTGCTTTGGGGCAGGGAAGCGCCCCGCGGCTTGCTCTCTTGCCCGCCCGCCTTTGCCGAGTCCCCATAGGGGCGGGGGCCATCCTCAAAGGTCTGCACCCCAACCATGAGAACCCCCGCCCCACCTTCCTGCGCAGGGAAAGACGATAGGGGGTGTGCTTGTCTGTTTGCCCGTATGCCCGTCCCCTTTGTTGACTCACTGGCATGCAGCCAATATCATCTGCCACGTCCAGCCAACACACCGTGAGAACTCTCCGGCTGAATCTTGCAGAGGTGAAAGAAAATGTCCGTTGACCCCGCTCTCTATCAGGCAATGCAGTATCGCTCCATCGGCCCCTTCCGCGGCGGCCGTGTGCTGGCCGTGGCCGGAGACCCCGTAGACCAGGCCACCTTTTATTTCGGCGCCTGCTCCGGCGGGCTGTGGAAAACGGACGATGCCGGGGTGTTCTGGCACAACATATCGGACGGCTATTTCAAGACGGCCTCCGTTGGCGCACTGGCCATTTCCGACTCCGACCCAAACGTGATCTACGTTGGCATGGGGGAGGCCTGCATTCGGAGCAACGTCACCCATGGCGACGGCGTGTACAAGTCGACCGACGCGGGGAAGACTTGGGCGCACATCGGTCTGGAGGACACCCGGCACATTGGACGGGTGCGCGTGCATCCACAAAATCCGGACCTGGTCTACGTGGCGGCGTTGGGACACGCCTTTGGGCCCAACGAAGAACGCGGCGTCTTCCGCTCCACGGATGGAGGCAAGAACTGGGAGAAGGTGCTCTACAAGAGCGAGCGCGCCGGCGCCATAGACCTTTCCATGGATCCCAACAACCCGCGAATCATATACGCCGCCATCTACCAGGCCAGACGCTACCCCTACACCGTGGTAAGCGGCGGCCCGGACAGCGGGCTGTGGCGTTCGGTTGATGGAGGCGACTCCTGGGAGGAGATAACGGAGAGCCCCGGCCTGCCGGGGAAGCCGCTGGGTCGCATAGGCGTGGCCGTTTCGCCTGCCCAGAGCGGCAGGGTCTGGTGCCTGATAGAGCACGACGACGGCGGACTCTTCAGGTCAGATGACGGAGGCAAGACGTGGGCGCTTACCTCTAACAACGCCGACCTACGCAGGCGTCACTTCTACTATACGCACGTCTTCGCCCACCCCACCGATCCCGATACATGCTACGTGCTGAGCGGCCGCAACTGGAAGTCCACCGATGGAGGGCGCACCTTCACCAGGTTCACCACTCCCCACGACGATGACCACGATATGTGGATAGACCCCAAGAACCCGCGGCGCATCATCCACGCCAACGACGAGGGAGCCAGCATTTCGTTCAACGACGGGGCGTCCTGGACAAGGCTGGAAAACCAGCCCACTGGTCAGTTCTACCACGTGACCACGGACACCAACTTCCCCTACAGGGTCTACGGCACGCAGCAGGACGGCAGCTCTATCAGCATTCCCAGCCGCTCGGTCACGGGGGCGATAACCCAGCCCGATTGGTACTGCGTGGGCGGCGGTGAGGCCGGCTACGTGGCGGTCAGACCGGACGATCCCAACATACTGTACGCGGCACACAGCGGCGGCGGCCCTATGAGCAGGCTCGATTTAAGGACGGGGCAGGGGCTGGACGTCAAAGTGTGGCCGGAGCGGGCCAGCAATCTTGCCCCTGAAAACTTGAAGTACCGTTTCCAGTGGACCTTCCCCATAGTGATCTCGCCCCATAACCCCAATGTCGTCTATGCAACGGGGAACCACGTTTTCCGCTCCACCACGGAAGGAGCAAGCTGGGATGAAATCAGCCCCGATCTGACCCGGAACGACGTGAAGCGCGGCGGCGCATCGGAAGGGGCCCCGGCGGAGGGCCTGCCTCCGTGCACCATATTCGCCTTTGATGAGTCGAAGGTGGAAAAGGGGGTGCTATGGGCAGGATCCGACGATGGCCTGGTGCACGTTTCGCGCGACAACGGAGAGAACTGGCGGAACGTAACGCCTCCCGGCTTGCCGGAATGGTCGCTGGTCAGCATCATAGACCCGTCGCCTCACGATGCGGCGACTGCATACGTCGCGGCCGCGGCTTACAAGCTGGACGACTACCGCCCCTACCTATTCAAGACCAGTGACTACGGGGAGACCTGGACGAAAATAACCAGCGGCATCCCGGACAACGATTTCACCAGAGTCATCAGGGAAGACCCCGCAAGACGTGGACTGCTCTATGCGGGCACCGAAACCGGCATATACGTCTCCTTTGATGACGGGGACAACTGGCAGTCGCTGCAACTGAACCTTCCCGTGGTGCCCATCCACGACTTCGTCATCAAGGACAACGACCTTGTGGTCGCTACCCATGGCAGGGCTTTCTGGATACTGGACGACCTCACGCCGCTCCATCAAATCAGTGACGAGTCTTCCCAAGCCTCGGCCATTCTCTACAAACCAAGAGAGGGGTACAGGTTCCCCATGTGGCGGCCTCTGCGCCCCGATGCCTCGTCGGTGGCGGGCATGAACTACGACCGCGGCGCGGGGCCGGTCATCTTTTCCTGGTACACGGAAAAGGACGGCGAGGGCAACATAGTGAAGCAGACCTACTTGGACGCGGGTCAGAACCCTCCCGACGGAGTGGTGATGTACTACTACTTCAAGGAGCAACCTGAGGGAGAAGTGACACTGACCGTCTTGGACAAGGAAGGCAACACCGTGAACACGTTCCGCAGCAAGGAAGAGGGCTCGGACTACAAGGGGCCGTTCTTGCCCAAGAAGGCGGGTATGAACCGGTTCCTATGGAACATGCGCCATTCGGATGCGGAGACCGTGCCCGGGGACGAGACCGTGGGCGGCTTGGACGAGAGCGTGAACGGGCCCATGGCGGTTCCCGGAGACTATAGGGTGAGGCTCCAAGTCGACGGCCAGACCCTGAGCCAATGGTGTGAAGTGAGGAAGAACCCCTTGAATCCGTCCACTCAGCAGGACTTGGATGCGCAGCACAGTCTTCTCATGCAGCTTAGGGACAAGACGTCGGAGATATCCGGTGCAGTGGTGCGGCTGAGGAAGGTCCGCAGCCAGGTGGTAGGCTGGTTGCAACGGCTTGGCGATAGTGAAGAGTCGAAACAGGCGGAGGAAGCGGGGCAGGCCATCAGAGATAAGCTTGCTGAGATTGAAAACGAGTTGATTCACGTGCCCGCTCCGGGCGCGCCCAGCTTGGATGCCGCCGTGAAGCTCTACTCCAAGCTTCCCGCGCTGAACTCGGTGATCGCCAGTGCGGACTACGCGCCGACAAAGCAGGCCGTGGAAACTTACCAGGATATCGCGGATCGGGTGGACGCGCAGATCAGCCTGCTGAACGATGTGATAGAGCAGGACGTGCCGGAGTTCAACCGCATGGTTGATGAGCTGAACATTGAGCCGGTGACCGCTTGAACAGACGGAGGAGGATGCAAACATGACAACGGTTGATGCCTCATTGCTTCAGGCGCTGGAATGGCGGAGTGTCGGGCCGTTCAGAGGCGGTCGAGTTCTTGCCGTAGCCGGTGACCCCGGCAACATCGCTACGTTCTACTTCGGATGCTGCGGGGGAGGCGTGTGGAAGACCACCAACGGCGGCGTTTTCTGGGAGAACATATCGGACGGCTATTTCAAAACGGGAGCGGTTGGCGCTATGGCCGTCTCAGAGGCCGACCCTAACGTAATCTACGTGGGGATGGGCGAAGCCTGTCTCCGGGGCAACATATCCCACGGGGACGGGGTCTACAAGTCCACGGATAAAGGGAAGAGCTGGACGCATCTGGGGCTGGAAGACACACGCCACATCGGACGGGTGCGGGTTCATCCCAAAGACCCTGATACGGTGTACGTGGCCGCCCTGGGTCACGCCTTCGGCCCCAACGAAGAACGCGGCGTCTTTCGCTCCAGGGATGGAGGAAAGAACTGGGAGAAGGTGCTCTACAAGAGCGAAAACGCCGGAGCCGTCGATCTCTCCATAGACTTGACCAACCCCAGGGTGCTCTACGCTGTTATCTGGGAAGCCAGACGCATGCCCTACGACATAAGAAGCGGCGGCCCCGACAGCGGACTGTGGCGTTCCAGAGACGGCGGGGATACCTGGGAAGATATCTCCGCTGCTCCGGGTTTGCCAACTGGGGTAATGGGCCGCATAGGCGTGGCCTCCTCTCCGGCCAGACAAGGCCGCGCCTGGGCCTTGATAGAGGCGGAAGGCGGAGGGATGTTCCGCTCCGACGACGGCGGCGAAACCTGGGAGAAGACCTCCGGTCAGGGAGAGTTGCTCAGCAGGCCGTTCTACTACACTCACGCCTTCGCCCATCCCACCGATCCGGATACCTGCTACGTTCTGAGCAACCGCAACTGGAAGTCAACCGACGGCGGTCGTTCCTTTACCAGGTTCCTCACCCCGCACGACGACAACCACGACATGTGGATAGACCCCGCCAACCCCGACCGCATGGTCCACGGCAACGACGAAGGGGCCAGCGTTTCTTACAACGGCGGAGAGACCTGGACGCGGCTTGACAATCAGCCTACGTCGCAGTTTTACCACGTGATCACGGACAACCAGTTCCCCTACAGGATATACGGAGCGCAGCAGGACTGCAGCACCATAACCATACCAAGCAGGTCGCATAGCGGCGCCATAACCAGCAACGATTGGTACGCCGTTGGGGGAGGGGAGAGCGGCTATATAGCAGTCCGCTCTGACGACCCCAACATCGTCTATGCCGGTCACCACGTCAACGGAAGGGTCACCCGCTACAACCACCGTACGGGACAGGGCCGGGATATCAAGGTATGGCCGGAAGCCGCTATGGGATGGGGAGCCAAGGACGTAAAGTACCGCTTCCAGTGGACGTTCCCCATTGTGCTGTCTCCCCATGACCCAAATGTTCTCTACGTGACAGGCAACCACGTCTTCCGTACAACCAACGAAGGCTCCAGCTGGGACGTCGTCAGTCCGGACCTGACCCGCAACGACACTTCCAAGATGGATGCGCCGGGCGGGCCGGTTACCAAGGAGTTCACCAACGTTGAGTACTACGGAACGGTGTTCACCTTTGCCGAATCGCCGGTGCTGCAGGGGGTGTTGTGGGCGGGCTCCGACGACGGCTTGGTGCACGTCTCGCAGGACAACGGGGAGACCTGGCAAAACGTAACGCCTCCCGACCTGCCTGAGTGGGCTATGATTAGCATAGTCGAGCCGTCGCCTCATGACGCGGCGAGGGCATACTTTGCCGCCACTCGTTACAAGTCCGACGATGTCACCCCGTATTTGTATAAAACACAGGACTACGGCGAGACCTGGCAGCGGATCACCGGCGGATTGCCTGACGACGACTTCACTAGGGTCATCCGCGAAGACCCGTCCAAGCCGGGACTTCTCTATGCCGGCACCGAGACCGGCGTCTACGTCTCCTTTGACGACGGGGAGAACTGGCAGTCGCTGCAACAGAACCTGCCCGCAGTACCCATCCACGATTTTGTCATCAAGGAGAACGACTTGGTCGTGGCTACCCACGGACGCTCTTTCTGGGTGCTGGATGACCTCACCCCTCTGCACGAAATGACGGATGACCTTGACAAAGCCGAGGCGCATCTGTTCCAACCAAGGACGGCGTACAGGTTCCCCGTGCGGCGCGGAGGTCTCGGCGGCAGTGAGGGGCGCAACTACGATAGGGGAGACGGAGCCATCATCTTCAGCTGGGACCAGACCACGTCGCCGGAGGGACAGCCCGTCCGCCGTTTCCTGGACGCCGGGGCAAACCCGCCGGACGGCGTCACCGTCAGCTACTACCTTAAAGAAGAGCCGGAGGAAGAGGTGCTTCTCACCTTCGAGGACCAGCGCGGCGAAGTTATCAAATCGTTCTCCAGTGAGCTGAGCAGCGCCAACAAAGACGACCTCCGGGTGCCCGCCGGACAGGGCCTGAATAGGTTCATCTGGGACATGCGATATCCCGACGCTGTCAAGCACTCCAGCAGCGTGGGGGCGGAAGGATACTTCTCCACGCTGAGGGGCCCAATGGCGCCTCCCGGCACATATACGGTCGCTCTGTCCGTGGCGGGGAAGAGGTTGACGCAGACCTTCGAGATAAGGAAGAACCCTCTCATTACAGCAAGCCAGGACGACATAGAGGCTGAGTTCCAGCTGCTGCTGCAAATCAGGGACAAGGTTTCAGAGTCCCAGGAGGCTGTGCGACGGTTGCAGAGCATTCGCAATCAGTTGGAAGGCTGGGTGAACCGCACTGAAGGAACACAGGCCCACCAGGCCGTGGATCAGGCGGCGCAGGGAATCAAAGAGAAGCTGGCCGTAATCGAAGAGGAGCTGGCCAGGACTGCTCCCGGCCAGCCTATGAAGCTGGGCGACAAGCTGGCCGGCCTGAGTGTGATAGTTGCCAGCGCTGATGAGAGGCCGACTCAGCAGTCCTACGACGTGTTCCGGGATGTCGGGGGGCGCGTTGATCTGCAGACCGACAGTTTACGACGGATAGAAGAGAACGACCTGCAGCAGTTCGTAGAGGTGCTGAACGAGCTGGCCGTGCCGTCCGTCAAATCTGGATAGCTTGCAGTGAATCTATTGACATACCTATGAACGTATGTTGTCATATGTAGGCTTTTGTATTGTTCAACCTCAGGGAGGGTGCGATGAAATTGAGACATTTATTGGGTTTGGTTTTGGCTCTGGGTCTTGTTTTTTCCCTAGCTTGTGGAGCCACGGAAGATGAACCGGATACTCCTGACGCTCCTGCAGCTCCTACAGCCACGGCTACCCCTGTACCCGAGTTCACTCCTACTACCCCGGATATTGTAATTCCGACCGCCACGCCAGTACCAGCGCCGGGGGTGACGGCTGTGCCGCAGCCGACTGCCACGCCTACTCCGGTACCGGTTGTTGAACCGGACCGGTACGGGGGAACCCTGGTGGCGCCTTACGGATCAGGTTCCTGGCGCTTCGACTTGAATAGTCGGGTCGGTTTCTCCTGGGGTCAGATAGGGAAGATAGGCAACATCTACGGACAGCTTATTCGCATAAACCTCAAGGACCGCGTCACCGTAGAGCCGGACCTGGCGGAATCCTGGTCTGCCGAAAGTGCAACCGAATTCAAGTTCACGCTCAGGGAAGGTCTGGTTGACCACGAGGGCAACCCGTTCACCATAGAAGACGTTTACTGGCAGATGTACCGCTACGTTGAAAAGCCCAACGGACTCCAAGCCAGGCAGCAAGGATGCGTAACGACATACGTAGCCCCGATTGAGGACGAAAACGGCAACGTGGTGGACAACCCTGGCGCGGAGATAACGGGCCCCAATGAGTTGACGGTGCGGCTCAAGGCGCCCAGGAGCGCTTTCGTCCCCTGCTTCTCCGGCGCTTGGATCCTCTTCGGTCCCGATACATACACTAAGCCTATAGACACCGACCCCAGCGGCGGGCGTGACCTGGCTCCGGATGAGCAGTTGGGTACCGGCCCGTTCATGGTCACCAGCAGCACCATCGACAGCAACGAGGTCTGGGAGCGCAATCCCAACTTCTTCCGCGAGGGCCTTCCATACCTGGACAGCGTCGAATTGGTCCAGATGGCCGATAGGACGACCCGTATCGCTGCTTTCAGGGCAGGCCGAATTGACCTGACCGGCATCTTCGACAATCAGCCCAGGCGCGGTGACGCGGAGCGGTTGATAGCCGACATTCCGGAAGACTTCACCTTCTCTCTAATCACTGCTCTGGGATGGAGGGGTCAGACCATCAACGTCACCAGGCCGCCATTAGGCCCCATAGGAGAGCCAACTGCAGATACGCTGCGTCGGGTGATCCAGATGGGCACCAACAGGCAGGAGATAAACCTGCTCTCGTATGACAACACGGGCACACTCTCTACCCCCTACTTCTTCGGTTGGGAATGGATCAACACCCCGGAAGAGTGGTATGAGAAGCTTCCTGGATTCAACCCCGATCCCATGGTCAAGGAAGAGTTGATCAAAGAGGCGCAGGGCCTGATGCAGGGTTTGGGCTACGGTCCGGACAACCCGTTCGAGGTAGACATTCTCTGCTCCACCTTTAGCAAGACGGAGTGCGAAGGCATCCTTGCCCACTACGAGCGCGACCTCTACATCAAGGGCACGGTTGAGGGCTACGTAGACTCGGCTACCCGCAACTCCAAGAGAGACTCCGGCGACTTCACGATGGAAATAGCGTTCAGCAACGGCGTAGCCTTCCCCGACCCGGACGCATTCAACCTGCTGCCGTTCCTGCCCAACTACAAGGGCGGAAACAACCCCACCGGTTGGGACAACCCGGAGTGGATGTCTCGGTTCGAGCAGCAACTGGTGCTCGACTCTCAGGCTGAAAGAGGCCCCGTTCTGGCTGAAATGGCCCAGATCCTCTACGATGACGCCGCTATGATAGGGACGCTTCGCCCTGGACTGGTCCACGGCATGAGGACCAACATCCATGACTACGTGCCGCCGTTCATCCACGCCGGCAACTACTCACTGGAGAATGTCTGGCTTAGCGACATGATGTAACCGCCGGTTAAGCGTATGTGATAAACTATGGCCGCCATCACTGGCGGCCATAGTTTATCTGGAGGGATATTGCGTAAGTACATCATAAGAAGAGTCCTACTTTTCATTCCAACGCTGATTGGCGTCTCCATCGCCATCTTCATAATCCTGCGTGTTATCCCCGGCGACATTGCCTCCATCATCTTGGGCGGGCCGTCTGGTGAGGGCGCCTACTCGCTTGAAGAGTTGGAGGAGCTCCGCGAGCAGTTGGGTTTGAATCGTCCCATTGTGGTCCAGTACTTTGACTGGGCATGGAGCATGCTCAGAGGAGACTTGGGCGACTCCTACCTGTTGAGCCGCCCCATATCGGATGAGCTGAGGAGGCAGTTCCCGGTCACGCTTCAACTCGCCTTCTTCACCGCGCTGGTTGTCAGCGCCATAGCCATACCCATAGGCATATTGGCCGCTATCAAACGTGATTCCTGGTTGGACGTGGCGCTCCGCGGCTGGGCCATACTGGGGCTGGCCGCGCCCACCTTCTTTGTTGCTATTCTGTTCATACTGGGCCTCTCCCTCTATTTCAGGTGGCTGCCGCCGGTGGGCTTCGTCAACATGTGGGATGATCCCGTGACCAGCTTCCAGCAATTGATCTTCCCCGCAATGGCGCTTGGGTTCAGCAGCAATGGCCTGCTGCTAAGGATGACGCGCACGCAGCTCCTGGAGGTGATGGGAGAGGACTATGTGAGGACGGCCAGGGCAAAGGGCCTGGGAGAGCGTATTGTCATCTGGCGGCACGCCGTACGCAATGCACTGCTCCCCGTTGTGACAATCGGCGGCTTTCAGATTGGTGGGCTGCTGTCGGGGACTATAGTAATAGAAACCGTGTTCAACATACCCGGCGTCGGATTGGGGCTGGTCAGAGGTCTCAACGCCAGGGACATGCCTCTGATTCAAGTGTACATTCTCTATTTCGCGGCAATGGCGCTGGCGGTGAACCTGATCGTCGATCTCACCTACGCCTGGTTGGATCCACGGATACGTTACGAGTAGGAGCGATATGGCTAGACAGCCTGAAGGAACCGTAATCCAGGAATCGTTTAGGGGGCAGACTCCGGCCAAGTGGTATGCCTACCTCCGCTCCTTTGCCCGCTTCATGCGCACTAAGCCGTTGGGAGCAATAGGAGTTATTCTGATTGTTCTGTTTGTCTTGCTGGCAATAGCCGCGCCATCGGTTTCACCGCGTGATCCTGCTGAAATAGACGCTTTCAACATACTCGGTTCACCCACGTCTGAGCACCTGTTCGGCACGGATATGCTGGGACGCGATATGCTCAGCCGGACTATATGGGGATCTCGAGTCTCCATCTTCGTTGGGCTTGTCTCGATGATAGGCGCCAGCATAGTGGGCGCCGCGCTTGGTGTCACCAGCGCTTATTTCGTCGGCAAGTTCGACCTGATTGTGCAGCGCTTCATAGACGCTCTAACCGCCTTTCCCTCGCTGCTGCTGGCTATGGCTTTGGTCGCTGCCTTCGGTTCGTCGTTCATAAACGTGATAGCGGCGCTGGTCATCGTGTTCACGCCAAGGATCACGCGCGTCGTCCGCTCCGTGGCGCTCAGCATCAAGGAAATGCCGTACGTGGAGTCCAGCCGCGCCATTGGTTCTAACGATGTGCGGATCATGTTCAGGCACATACTTCCCAATACCTTCGCCTCTTTGATCATCGTGTCCTCCGGTTTGATCGGCAGCGCCATCGTAATAGAAGCGTCGCTGAGCTTCCTTGGAGTGGGCACAACCAACCTCATTTCCTGGGGCGGCCTGCTCAGTGGAGAGGTAATGCAGTTCTTCACCGCCGCGCCGTGGATTGTTCTCTTCCCGGGAATAGCTCTTACGCTTCTGGTCTTTGGTGTGAACGTGTTGGGAGACGCCCTGCGCGACGTTCTGGATCCAAGGTTGAGAGGCAGAAACTAGCTACCCCCGGAGGTTTGGCTCTAGCAAGAGGGAGGCCATGAGCAAGACCGAGGAAGCCGGAGACGAACTGTTTCAGATGATACTGGATCGGTACGGCGACCGGCTAACCAGCCAGGAGACTGACGAGGTAAGGAAGATAGTCCGCAGAATTGCTAAGACCTCGGATGAGCTTCGCTCCGTACAGCTTGGCAACAGCGATGAGCCTATGGCGCTGTTCCAGCCGTATTCCGGTGAAGATGAATCCTGAGGTTGTATTCACCCCCCTGCGCGACCTTGCCGAACTGGTGCGCACAAAACAGGTCTCTTCCCTGGAACTGACCGAAACATTCCTGGATAGACTGCAGGCTTACGGCCCCAGGTATAACGCCGTGGTGACCGTCACAACCGAGCGAGCCATGCGGCTAGCAGCCCGCGCCGACGAGGAGATCAAGGCGGGGAACTACAGGGGCCCTCTGCACGGCATCCCGTACGGCGTCAAAGACCTGCTGGCCACCTCCGGCGGCATACCGACCACCTGGGGCGCGGCGCCCTTCCGCAACCAGACCTTCGACTATGATGCTACCGT
Organism: Dehalococcoidia bacterium; assembly: GCA_965116555.1. Lineage (GTDB taxonomy): Bacteria > Chloroflexota > Dehalococcoidia > Lucifugimonadales > QGNO01 > DAOUJH01. The sequence goes on from OZ220698.1 coordinate 560,943, forward strand.
AATCAGGAAACTGGAGGATGCCGGGGCGGTTCTCGCAGCCAAGCTGGCCATGGTTGAACTGGCTGGCGGTCTCGGCTACCGCTACCCCGAAGCCTCCTTTAGCGGGCCGGGGATCAATCCTTGGAATAGCGGTTACTGGACGGGCGGCTCTTCCAGCGGGTCGGGCGCCGCTGTTTCCGCGGGACTTGTCCCCTTCGCCCTGGGCTCGGAAACCGGCGGGTCAATACTCTCCCCGTCCAGCAGTTGCGGCGTGACCGGGATGAGGGCTACCTACGGCAGAGTGAGCCGATATGGTGCAATGGCCCTGAGTTGGACGTTGGACAAGATAGGCCCTATTGGTCTTACCGCTGATGATTGTGGAATTGTCCTCGATGTTATCTCAGGCTGGGATCCGGACGATCCATCCTCCTCGAAACGGCCGTACCGGTACGATTCCCAGTATGCCTTCAGCGGCCGGCCCAGGCTTGCCGTAGTTAGTGATGATATCCAGGGAATCCCGGCGGACGTGCGCGCCAATTTCGAGGAGTCTCTGCAGGTACTCTCCGCCGAAGCCGATATCACTGAGATCAAGGCGCCGGACTTCCCATACGAGGCCGTCAATCAAACGATTCTCCAGGTCGAATCGGTCAGTGCGTTCGAGGATCTCATTGAGAGTGGAGTCGTGGCCGAGCTTACCGATCCTGGAAACCACTACGGCGGTTACGCACGCACTGCCGTGCTGGCTCGTGATTACCTGCGGGCTTTGCGCATCAGGCGCAAAGTTGCCTTGGAGATAGACGACCTGCTCTCCAGCTATGACGCCATAGTCTCTCCCACGAAGCCATTGACCTCCGTACCATTTGGAGAGGAGAAGGGCAGCGATGTGTCGCCTGCTCCCCGAAATACGGTCAGCTCATTGGCGAACCTGGCCGGGCTGCCCGCTATCTCGGTGCCCAACGGTTTTGGTGACCATAATCTGCCCACGGGCCTTAGATTCACAGGTAGGGCCTACAGGGAGAACACCGTTCTAGCCCTGGCTCGCATCTATCAGTCGCTTACCGACTGGCACTTGGAGCACCCGGAGGTGGCGGCATGATTAAGCGTATGGCAAGAGTCCTCATATTTGACGGGCAGCTGTACGAAGAAGTCCGTGAAGGACAAACCGCGACTTTGGAAGCGCTGGCAGTGGTTCTTTTGGGAGGTATGTCTATAGCGCTGGGCTTGATCCTCGGCGTAGCCAGCGAGAACGACCTGGCGGGTCGTGGGGCAATAGTGCTCAGAAGCCTCTCCGCGGCTGCAGCGGGGTGGATAGCGGTTAGCCTTCTTGGCACGGTTATAGGCAGGTTGGTGAGGAGGAAGACCGTCCTCACCCATACGCTCCGTACCGTGGGCTATGCCAATGCTCCAGGCATATTCACCATCGTGATAGTGGTCGCCGCCAGCAATCAGTCGTTTGCCTTGATGCTCAATGCATTGATTCTGGGCTGGACAGTGCTGGCTATCTCGCAAGCAATCAGCCGGAGCATCGACATGCCCTTCTCGGTGGGGCTTTGGGCGGGACTCGTAGGTATACTGATCATGATATCGATAAGAAACGTATTCACCAGCGTGTTGCTTTAGGTATAATGTGCTCTGTTTTTGCGAGAAGAGCTAATCGTAACAAGAGTAGGAATACGCAGGAATCCTGGAGAAATTCGTCTCAGTATTTTTAGCAAATTTCGTCACATGCGGCGTATCTATAGTTGAAGTACGGCGTGGGCATGCAGAGCACAGAAGAACCAAGTCAAACAGAAATTGAATCAGGAGCTTCCGTAGCGAAGCCAAGAAGCTCTCGGAAGTACCTGCTTCCTGCCCAGATAATAGTCGGATTGGGGCTTAGCGCCGTCTTGATCTGGCTGCTGTTCCGCGGCCTGGACTGGGCGAGGCTCTTTGAAACCCTGACGGCTTTCCCAATATATCTTTTCCTGCTGGCCCTGGGTGTGTTCCTTGTCGGTATCGCGGCAAGAGCCATGCGATGGTACATACTACTGCCCGGGGAACAACTGAGCTTCTTTCGCTTGTTCCTCATACAGAACGCGGGGATAGGCCTGAACAATCTGTCGCCGGTGCGGCTGGTCAGCGAGCCGGTGCAGTTGGCGCTGGTGGTAAGGCGGGGCGGCGTCAATACGGCAACCGCGCTTGCCACGCTGGTTGTGGAACATCTGATGGACGTATTCGCGGTGGCCGTCATCCTCGCCGTCAGCCTTATAGCCCTGCCGCAGTTGCGGGGCTTCAGCATACAGGTGGGCGCTGTGATCATCCTGGCATTCCTTACCTTAGTTGTGCTTTTTGCCGTGGCCAAGGGAATGGATGCCGTGCCCGGGTCCAGCAGGCTGCCCTTCCTGCGCAAAGCTCTGGCCGCCGTTAAGGCCCTGGGAAGCTCACCGCTGCGTCTGTTCCTTTCGTTCGCGTCCACGTTGGTCCACTGGGGACTTCTCAGCCTGAGCGGTTGGATAATAGCCCAGGGTGTTGGCATAGACATCTCAGTAGCCGCTATGGTTGTGATCATTATGGGAAGCGTATTCTTTGTTTCCATAGTTCCCTCGGCTCCCGGCGGCATTGGAACGTTCCACGGCGCGGTGGTGTTCACAATGGCGCGGTTGGGCATAATCAACGAAGATGCGCTGGTATTTGGCTTCATCATGCACATAATCCTGTTCATTCCATCGACACTGATAGCGATTATAGTGCTGCCCAGAGAAGGTATACGGCTCTTCGGCAAGTCTCCCAACCTGGCAGTGAATGGCAAGAAGGGAGAGAAGGCCCAGGCTTAGGGTGGTTGAGGAAGCAGGTTAGCGGCTGTTGAAATACCCGAGGGCGTCTCGCAACGCTTGGACTAGAAAGTCCACTTCCTCATTGGTGTTGTAGACGTAGAAGCTGGCCCGCCCCGATGCGGCAAGCCCCAGTTTGCGGTGCATGGGCATCACGCAGTGGTGACCGGTGCGGATGGCTATACCCCTCTGATCCAAGAAGGTGCCAAGGTCGTGGGGGTGAACGTTGGGGTTGTTGAAGGTGACCAGGCCGCCGCGTATGGCGGGGTCTCTGGGACCTAGTATGTCCAGATCCTCTTCCAATGCCTTGAACTCACTCAGGGCGTAGGAGGTTATCTCCATTTCATGCCTGCGTACGTTCTCCATCCCCAGCGCTTGTAGATAATCTACGGCGGCGCCAAGTGCCACGGCGTCGGCGAAGTTGGGCGTGCCCGCTTCGAAGCGGTTGGGAAGATCGTTCCAGGTGGCGTGGTCGTACCAGACCTCGCGCACCATTTCGCCGCCGCGGAGGAAGGGGTCCATTCCTTCCAGCACGGAAGGTTTGACGTAGAGGACGCCAATACCGGGAGGGGCCATCATCTTGTGCCCCGAAAAGGCCAGGAAATCGCAGTCGATGCTTGTGACGTCCACCGGCATGTGAGGCACGCTTTGAGCGGCGTCGATAAGAATGGCCGCGCCTACTGCATGGGCGCGCCGGGCCAGCTCTTCAACCGGGTTGGCCGCGCCGAGGAAGTTGGATACGTGCACCGCGGCCACCAGCTTGGTGCGAGGGTTGATCAGGTCGTCTAGGGATGTTGTATCCAGGGTTCCGTCGTCTGCTACAGGTATGTGACGCAGTGTTGCGCCAGTCATTGCGGCCACTTTCTGCCAGGGCACCAGGTTGCTGTGGTGTTCCATCTCCGTGGTCACTATTTCGTCGCCGGGGCCTATGTTCTGCATGGCCCAGGTGCTTGCCACCAGGTTGATAGCCTCCGTGGTGTTGCGGACAAAGATGACGCTTTCAACGGCGGGAGCCTTGATAAAATCGGCAACTTTCTGTCGGGCGGCCTCGTAGTGGTCGGTGGCCTCCATGCTCAGGGTGTGTACCCCCCGGTGCACGTTGGAGTTGAAGCTCTGGTAGACCTCTACCAAGGCATCGATAACCTGCTGCGGCTTCTGTGAAGTGGCGGCATTGTCCAGGTAGACCAGGGGCACGCCGTTTACACTCCTGGAGAGGATGGGAAAGTCTTTGCGTATTTCTCTAGCGTTGAACATTTTGCTTTCAGCCGGCGGAGCTTTCCGCTATGGCGTCTTGAAGTGCGCTCCAAGTCAGAAGCGCGCATTTGATGCGTATGGGAAACTCCCGCACGCCCCGCAGTACGGCCAGCTCTCCTAAAGACTCCTCTGCTCTGGGCTTAGCTCTTTCCCCTGCATCATCCCTTTGAAGACCGCCACCATTTCACTGGCGTTCGCGACAGTGCCTCCCTTGATTGCCTCCGTCATCATAGAAGCGGACGACTGGCTGATGGCGCACCCTTCACCGGCGAAGCCCACCTCTGAGACCAATCCGTCGTCGTTCAGCTTTGCCGTGAACACCACTCGGTCCCCACAGAAGGGGTTGAACCCCTCGGCTTTGAGGTCGGGTTCTTCCAGAAGGTGATGATTGCGCGGGTTCTTGTAGTGATCCAGGACTATTTCTTGATATAGGGAGTCCAATCCTTCCATTTGCATATTATCGTGTCGTTCAGTTGGCTCTCCCGGTTACTCCTCCGGGGATGATTCCATGAGCCACTCCTCCAGCTTGGAGTGGACAAGGCCGCTGACGTGTTCGCGCAGCTGGCCCTGGTGGATGCTGTCTATGACCTCGGCAACAAAGCCGTGTATGACGAAATTGCGGGCGGTGGTCTCGTCCATTCCGCGAGAGCGCAGGTAGAACAACGCCTCGTCATCAATTTGGCCGCAGGCCGCGCCGTGGCCGCACCTTACGTCGTCCGTATACACCCAGAACGCGGGCTTGGTGTACGCTTCCGCTTCTTCGGATAGGAGGAGGTTCTTGTCCACCTGGTATGCGTTGACCCCGTTGGCGTCCTCGCGGACTATTATGCTACCGTGGAACACGGTGCGGGACTTGCCGTCCAGGATTCCCTTGTACAGCTCGTTGGCGGTGGTGTTGCCCTTGATGTGCTCTATGATTACCTGGTTGTCCACGTGCTGCGTTCCTGTGGTCATATATAGCCCGTTGAGCAAGGTGGAAGCGCCCTCTTCCGTCATGCGGGCGTTGAGATTGTTCCTCACCAGGCCTCCACCCAGGTCTATATTGACCGATGAGAAGTAGCTGTCCCTGGCCAGCACCGCTTCCGTATTGGTTACGTGGTACGCCTTCTCGGAGTGGCGTTGCATCTTGTAGTACCTCAAAGAAGCGCCTGCGCCAAGCACGATCTCCGTGACCGCGTTGGATAGATAGATGCCGCTTGAGAGCCCCACGTGGCTTTCTATTATGCTCGCCGAAGCGTCCCGTCCCGTGTGTATAAGTACGCGAGGATACACGTCTATCTCTTCATCATGGCTGGTCGTGATGAACAGAAGGTGGATGGGCTCTTCCAGCACGGCGCCGCTGTCCAGATGGACGAAAGCGCCGTCTTGGAGAAAGGCGGTGTTGAGAGCAACGAATGCGTTGTCGTCATAGTCTACGTGCTGGGCTACGTGCTCCTCCGCCACGGAGGCGTCGCCGGACAGCATCGATGCTATGCTCTCTATCCTTGCGCCGTTGGGCAGAGAATCGAGAGAGGATAGCTGCGGATTGAATCTGCCGTCCACGAACACGGCAAGGTGCCACCGGTCATTGCCCGGGTTGTAGGGAAGAAGCTGTGCGGGGTCTACGGCATTGAGCTGGGTGGCGGACTGGAAGGCGCGCCGGGCAAGGGGGCGAATGTCCGTGTACTTCCACTCTTCGTTGCCGCGCCGCGCTGTGGGGAACCCCAGTTCGTTGAACCTGGCAAACGCCGACTTGCGCAGTTCTTGCACCCAAGAGGGGAGGGTAGGGTTCTCCAACGAATCGAAGGCGGTGGCGTAGTTCTCCAGGCTGGTTAGTTGCTTTGTTGCCATGTGATCAACCGCTTACGGATCTGGCGGCTTCCTCGTATTCGTCATAGCCGTTCGCTTCTATTTCATGAGCGAGGCTCGCCCCGCCTGACTTGACTATGCGCCCGTCTATGAGCACGTGGACAAAGTCCGGCGTCAGATAGTTCAGAATGCGCTGGTAGTGGGTAACCAGCATTATGGCGTGGTCGGAGCGGCGGAAGCCGTTGATACCTGCCGCCACCTCTCGCAGCGCGTCGATGTCCAGGCCGGAATCGGTCTCGTCCAGGATGGCAAGCCGCGGTTCCAGCACCGCCATCTGGAATATCTCCATGCGCTTCTTCTCGCCGCCGGAGAACCCCTGGTTGACGTTGCGCTGCACAAACGCCGCGTCCATCTCCAGGCTGGTCAGCTTTTCCCTCAGTAGGCGATTGAACTTTATGGGGTCAAGCTCCTCTTCGCCCCGGCTCTTGCGCAACGAGTTATAGGCGGATCGGAGGAACTGGTCAAAGCGGACGCCGGGAATCTCCACGGGGTGCTGAAAAGATAGGAAGATGCCAGCCCTGGCGCGAAACTCAGGCAGCATCTCCAGGAGCGGCTCGCCGTCCAGGGCGGCCTCGCCGGAAAAAACCGTATAGCCTGTGTGACCGGCGAGCACGTTAGCCAGGGTACTCTTTCCGGAGCCGTTGGGCCCCATGATGGCGTGCACTTCGCCTTCTTTGACGGTGAGGCTGATCCCTTTCAGGATCTCCACATCTCCCACTCCGGCGTGGAGGTCTTTAATTTCAAGTAATGACATCTATCCCACGGTTCCTTCCAGGTTCGCCTCCAGCAGTCTGGTCGCTTCTACGGCGAACTCAAAGGGAAGCTGCTTGAACACCTCTTTGCAGAAGCCGTTGATGATCATGGCGTGGGCGTCCTCTATGGAGATGCCGCGCTGGTTGCAGTAGAAGAGCTGGTCTTCACTGACGCGCGACGTGAAAGCCTCGTGCTCCAGGTGGGACGAGTTGTTCCGCACCTCCACGTAGGGAGTGGTGTGTGCGCCGCACTGGTCGCCGATGAGCAGCGAGTCGCACTGGGTGAAGTTCCAGGTGTTGTCGGCGGAGGGCATGACCCGCACCAAGCCGCGGTAGGTGTTCTGTCCCTGGCCCGCGGATATGCCCTTTGCAATGACTGTGCTGCGGGTGTTCTTCCCTATGTGGATCATCTTCGTGCCTGTGTCGGCCTGCTGGCGGCCCTTTGCCAGCGCCACCGAGAAGAACTCGCCGATGGAGTTGTCGCCCTGCAGGAGCACGCCGGGATACTTCCAGGTGATCGCCGAGCCGGTCTCCACCTGCGTCCACGATATCTTGGAGTTCTTGCCCAGGCACTTGCCCCGCTTTGTAACGAAGTTGTAGATGCCGCCTACTCCGTTTTCGTCGCCTGGGTACCAGTTCTGAATGGTCGAATACTTGATCTCGGCGTTGTCCAGGGTGACCAGCTCTACCACGGCGGCGTGAAGCTGATTTTCGTCCCGCATGGGGGCGCTGCAGCCCTCCAGATAGCTGACGTAGCTGCCTTCGTCCGCAATGATTAGCGTGCGTTCAAACTGCCCGGTGTTCTCCGCGTTGATGCGGAAATAGGTGGTCAGCTCCATGGGGCAGCGCACGCCCTTGGGTATGTAGCAGAAAGAGCCGTCTGAGAAGACCGCGGAGTTCAGCGTCGCGTAGAAGTTGTCGGTGTACGGCACTACCGAGCCAAGGTACTTTCGCACCAGGTCCGGGTAGTCCCTGATCGCTTCCGACATGGAGCAGAAGATGATTCCCTGCTTGGCCAGTGTCTCTTTGAACGTGGTGGCAATGGACACGCTGTCGAAGATGGCGTCCACGGCAACTCCGGCAAGCCGCTTCTGCTCTTCCAGGGGTATCCCCAGCTTCTCATAGGTTTTGAGGATCTCTGGGTCAACCTCGTCCAGGCTTTCGTAGGCCGGCGTCTCTTTGGGCGCCGAATAGTAGGAGATGGCCTGGAAATCTATGGGCGGATAGTGGACGTTGGCCCACGTCGGGATTTGCTCCCTTTCCAACAGCTTCATAAAGTGGTGGAAAGCCTTCATGCGCCATTCCAGCATGAACTCCGGTTCGTTCTTTTTGGCCGAGATCCAGCGTATCGTATCTTCTGTCAGACCGGGGGGCGCCGACTCCTGTTCGACTTCGGTGACCCAGCCGTACTTGTAGTCCTGCGCCGCAACGTCCTTGACGACTTTGTTGGTCTCTACGGCGGCATTGTCTGTTGTGGTCATTGATTTACCTCGGCCGTTTGCCTGCACGGTAGAGCCAGGCAACAGCTAATTGATTAGGCTCCCGAGCTGCTAGTCTAAACTCGATTTGTTGACCTACAAGGTCAACAAACTATACTAACACTTGAGCTTTAATTGGGCAAACTATACATGCAAGCTACTAAGCATGATAGGGCTGCCAACTAGGGACCTCGGTCATCTGGAGATTGTTCTTCTTAAGAAACTCAATCAAACGCAGAGTGTATTCCTCCGCAGGCACTAAGTCGATGACCCTTGATATTTCTCGTCCTGAGCTTGTTAGAGCAACACCAGATAGCTTTAACTCCTTTCTTGGGAAGCCCACTCTCATAGGCAGAAGTATCCAGTATTTGCCTTGAAAACAAAATGGGAAATGCAGAGGTGTTTGGCTAGGTGGCAAGACGAGTCCAGTGGATGCTTGATAGTCATGCCAAGTATTGTATTCTGGATTTATAAGTCCATGTTCGCTGAGTACGTTCAACGCTTCGAAATCAAAGCCATAATCGCGTAGGGCGTTGCCTTGTGAGTAGTCACCTAGAAAAAGAACTCGGGCATCGTAGAGGTTGATTCCGTCGTGTGTGATTGAAACACAAATAGAGCACAGTTTCCCGAAAAGCGTGGCGGTGGCTCGGTCTAGATTCTTCAGGACTCCCAGCGTCTTGATGGCTGTGCTACCAGGCCGTTCTACTTGGCCGGCGAGAACCCTGGCCCAGAGCAGTTGCATATCTTCAGAGGACACATCTTGCACATCACCGAAGAACTGCGCAGTCCAATCATGATCAATCGGAGTGTCTTGAACTTCGTTGTCTCCTAGTTCTTGCGCTGCCTGCTCAACCACAGATCTGATGTTGGCCTGACGTTTCTCCTCTTGAAATTGAATTCGCTGCGTTATGAGTTCCCCTATAGTTACTTCTCCTTGAAGTGCAGCTTGAGGGGAAATCAGCTTTGATCGTGCCTCTTCCTGAGCCGCAGCAATGATCTGCATGGATGTTGCCTGGCCCTCAGTTAGGATCCTGTGTGCCTTAGCTTCCTGTCCTGCTTTCCAGGGAGCTAACATAGGGCCTGCTATGCTACCTATTCCACTTGCAGCATAATCAAGAAGTTTCTCAATGGCTGGCACTTTTATGTTAATGTCCATAAGGCTCTCTTGAACAACACCCTAGCGTTCTCTTCCCTACATCTCTACACCTAGTTTGCAATAATCACACAAATTCGCTATTTCAAAGTGATACACCACCAACTATACCAGATGCCCCGTTCGCTCAAAGCATCTACTCTCCCAATATCTGCAGCATCACCTCTCGCGTACTTGGTCCGTCAAGCTCTACAAAGAACACGCTTTGCCAGCGGCCAAACTGCAGATCGCCGTCTATGATGGGAACGGTCTCGCTGGTGTTCATCAGAAGGTGCTGGCAATGGGCGTGGCCGTTGGGGCGTTCGTTTTCGGTCATATTGACGGTGCGTGTTTTGAAATCGTTGTGACGGTATTCGTTGTCCCTGGGCGCAACCCTCTCCAGCAGGTCCTCCATGTCCTGTATGAGGAGGGGCTCGTTTTCGGTCACCTTGATAGAGGCGGTGGTGTGCCTTGAATACACCACTACGCAGCCGTTCTTTATAGCGGAAGAGGCGACAAAGTCGACGACCTGAGAAGTGATGTCTATAAACTCGCGAGGCTTGGTGGTTTGCAGAAGCAACGGGTTGGTTACGGCCGGCATGTGGGTATCCTCCACTATCGGATGAATTTGCAGAATCACCTGGCCCTGGTCAAGAGGAACGCCACCAGTTCACTGAGGTGGCGATGGTGGTCAGGAGCTAGCTCCGCCGCGCCGATGGTCTCCATGGCCTGGCGACCAAGCTCCTCCGTGAGAGACTCGGCGCGTTCCTTGGAGCCGGTCTTTTCCAGCATGTCCAGCACTTGTTGAACGTCGGCCTCATCAACGGACTCCTTGCTGAGAACGTCCTTGACGCTCCTGATTGTGGAGTCGTCGCCATGTTCAAGCGCGTGCACAACGGGAAACGACTTCTTCTTGCGCATGATGTCGCTTCCCACGGCTTTGCCCGTTACGGAGGGATCGCCCCAGACTCCCAGGATGTCGTCCCGTATCTGGAACAGATTGCCCAGGCAACGCCCCGCTTTGGCCATCAGGGACGCCATTTCGCGGTCGCCTGAACCAATGAACGCACCCACCTCCAGGGCGCATGAGATGAGCGCCCCTGTCTTGCGTGAAATCATGTCCAGGTATTCGCCGGTGGTCACGTCCAGCCGTTCCTCGAACGATATGTCCAGGTACTGGCCTTCGATCATCTCCAGGCTGCTTTGGGTGAGGCGAGATGAAGCGTAGAGGAGACGTTCCCCGGGGATCTTCCGCGATTGGGATAGAGCCAGGAAAGCGAGGTTGAACATCACGCTGCCCGCGTTGAGCGCTTTGGGCTCTCCCCAGATGGTCCACAGCGTGGAACGATGATGCCGCTGCAGGTCCCTGTCCTCTATGTCGTCGTGGATCAAGGAGAAGTTGTGGATCAGCTCCATGGCGGACGCGGCGGCCAGGGCGGATTCCAAAGCGCCTCCGGCGGCTTGGCAAGCCAGGAGGAGCAGCGCCGGGCGCAGCCGTTTGCCCTCGGCGTCGTCCCTGGGATTGCCGTCTTTGTCGCACCAGCCCATGTGGTAGCGCAGAGAGGTATACGGGGCGATGTTCTGCTGGGGAATCTTTTCCTGTAGAGAGCTCTCCACAAGGTCACGGTATTCCGATAGGACAGAGGGTAGGTCTACGGAGAAGGCCGGCTGCGAGCGGCCGGTTTCAGCCATCTTTCCCGTATTCGTCCAGAATAGCGGCGGCGTGGAGAACGCCTTTCAGGAAATAGTCTATGCGGACGTTTTCGTTGGGGGCGTGTATCTTGTCGTCGGGGAAGGAAACTCCGGACGAAGCTACCGGCAGTCCCAAACCCTCCGCCATGTAGTACATGGGGCCGCTTCCCGCAAGTCCGGGCGTGAACAGGGGCTCTTTGTTGTATACGTCTCTGGCCGTTCCCGCAACCAGCCGCACGAACGGCGAGTCCATGTCGGTGCGGGATGGATTTACTCCGTCCCAGTAGTTGATGCCGATGTCTGAAAAGCCGTGGGCGTCCAGGTGCTTTCGCAGCTTGTCCAGGATGTCTGCGGGTCGCTGGTCCGGTACAAGCCTGAAGTCCAGCTTCACCTTGGCAGTGGCTGGCAGCACCGTCTTGGTGCCCTCGCCGGTGTAGCCCGACTCTATGCCGCAGATTGTGCACGTTGGCTCAAACATGTGGCGCTTCTGGAAATCGATGCCCTCCGCATCGCAGAGGAAGCGCGAAACTTGAAGCTCCTCGCGCAGGCTCTCTTCTTCCGGGGGCATTCCGGCTACGGCGGCCAGCTCCCTCTCGGTAGGCTGGCGCACTTGATCATAGAAGCCGGGGATCAGGATGCGCTCCTCCTCGTCCTTCAGGGTGGACAGCGCCCAGACCAAACGCCATGCCGGGTTGGGCACCACGGTGGCCCAGGATGAATGGGAGTCCCGGGAAGAGGAACGTACTTCAAGCTCCGTGTAGAGAATGCCCTTGAGTCCCAGGTATATCTGAGGGTTGCCCTCCCAGTTGACGCCGCCGCCTTCCCAGATGCAGGCGTCCGCTTTCAGAATATCGCGGTGCTTCTCCACGAATGGGCCGAAGCCGGGGCTGCCTATCTCTTCCGCGCCCTCTATGCAGAACTTGACATGGCAGGGCAGCTCGCCGCGGACGGCCTTTATCGCCTTGACGGCGGCGATGCGCGCCGCTAGGTGTCCTTTGTCGTCGGATACGCCCCTGGCGAATATGCGTCCGTCGCGCTCTGTGGGCTGGAACGGAGGCGAGTCCCATAGCTCCAGCGGCTCGGCGGGTTGAACGTCGTAGTGGTTGTAGAACAGCAGTTGCTTGGAGGAGCGACCGTCTTGTTCACCGTAGACCACGGGGAAGCGGGGGTCTTCCGTAGGCATGATGCTGGACAGGAAGCCTGCTTCGTCCAGCATGGCTTTCACCAGGTCGGCGCACTCCTGCACACCATCGTTCTGGGCTGCCACGCTGGGCTGAGCGCAGAGGCGCTTCAGGTCTTCCAGGTACTCTGGCAGGTGCTCTTCTATGTGCTTCCTGATAGCAGCGTCCATGGCGGCTCCTCCGTCTGCGCCGATTATAGCAGATGGTCGCTGTGTGTTCTCGTTGACAGTGGATGGCGGTGAGAAGATACTGTTGTTGCCAAATATAGGTAGAGCTTTATAACCTTTCCCCCTTGATGGGGGAAGATTGAGATGGGGGTGACCCTAGTGAGTACTACGTCCTTGTTGACGCGTGAGGACCTCAAATCGGCAATAGAGCAGGCGCCACGGGTGCGCTTGGCCAATATTCCAACGCCCATTGAGGAGCTTTCCAGGCTGAGCGATGCGCTGGGCGGCCCGCGCATCTTGGTCAAGAGAGACGACCTTACCGGGCTCGGCTTCGGCGGCAACAAGGTGCGCCACATGGAGTTCTGCATGGGGGACGCCCTCGCCAAAGGATGCGATACCTCCGTAAACGCCAACCTCTGGGTGTCCAACAACTCCAGGATCATTGGCGCGGCTTCCAAGAAGGTGGGCATGCGCTACATCTGCGTGGTTGTGGGAGGCAAAGACAGACCGGTGCAGGGGAACATGCTTCTGCTCGATTTGATGGGCACTGAGATGCACCTTACCCAGGATAGAGACATGGAAGAGGGTAGGCGGTTGGCCGAAGAGCTTGCCGACCAGGTGAAGCGCGATGGCGGCAAGCCCTATCTGCATACGGCGGAGCCAATGTCACGAGGGTCGGGCTCCATGGGCTATCTCAACGCTACCCTGGAGATACAAGAGCAGTTGGATGAAATGGGCGTGTCCGATGCCAAGGTCTACATAGTAACCGGGGCATCGCATGGAGGGCTGGCGCTGGGCGCAAAGGCCCTCGGCCTGCCTTGGAGCATCACAGGGGTGCAGGTTGCCCCTCCGGAGATTTACTGTGCCGACACCGTAGCCTGGGCCAACACCGCGGCGCAGGCGCTGGAGTTGCCCCTGCGCTTGGACTGGGATGACCTTACCGATACCTCCGACTACATAGGGCCCGGCTACCCCGACCCCAGCCCGGAGTGCGCCGAAGCCATACGCTTGATGGCAGAGTTGGAGGGGATCATCCTTGAACCCGTGTATACGGGCAAGGCGCTGGCGGCGGTCATAGACCACGTGCGCAAGGGAGTGCTTACCTCCAAAGACACCGTGCTCTTCATGCATACCGGAGGCCTGCCTGAGCTGTTCAGCTTTGCCGAAGACCTGAAGCGATAAACCTCTTCCCCCTTGATGGGGGAAGATTGAGATGGGGGTGAACCCCCGCATCGTAGGGGCGGTTCGCGAACCGCCCAGCTTGTACGCAGCCGCTAACCTTCTCCAGCCCTGTTTTCTCTCAGCAGCGGCAAGACCAATATCAGCACCCCGGACACCACAGCCAGGATCACCACGCCCGATTTAAGCGAACCTGTCAGGTCGCGGAGGAAGCCGAGGAGGAACGGCCCTCCGAACCCTCCGATCTCGGCGGCGGCAAAGAACAGCCCCGCCGCCGCGCCTATGCGCTTTGCGCCTATGCGAGGCGTCTCCATCAATATCAGGGTCTGTATGGGCATCATGGGTCCCCTCACCACGTGGGACGCTATCAGCGCAATGATAAGCACCAGGCCCGTGGTGTAGGCCATTCCCAGGGTTGTCACCACGGCCACGCCAAGCAGCAACGCCATGGTCAGGGCGCGGTAGCCGTGCCTGGCCAGCGGCGGTATCACAAGTAGCCCGGGGATGGCAAGGACGTTGCCCAAGGCGGGCCAGACACCGGCTTGGGTGGGAGTCATGCCCCCTTCTCGCAGGAGGGTGGGAAGCCAGTTGCTCAGGCCGTGATTGAGAAGGAAGGTGGCAAACGCCATCACCAGTATGACCTGAACGTTTCGCAGACGGAGTAGCTCGTAGATCACGGTGAGGCTGGACTCCTTCTCAGATGATGCCTGGCTGCTTTCCGAAGCGGGCAGGGGAGCGTCGCGGGAGAAGAGCCACCAGGCCACTATGATGACCAGTAGAACCGTTCCGTAGACCAGAGATATGCCTCGCCAGCTTCCCGTTAGGGGCACCACCACTCCGGCGGCGGTGGCCAGGGCTATGGCCATACCGCCGATCGGCCCGGTGGTATAGATGCCTGCGGCTAGGTTGCGCTGGTTCCCCTGGAACCACAGCGAGACCACTTTGGGAGCGCCTATGGAAATGATGGGGCCTCCCACTCCGAACAACGCCACCACGAATAGCAGTGAATAAAAGTCCACGGCAAGGCCGCGCAGCACCAGAGACACCCAGACTATGATTATGCCGATGCCCAGCGATCTCCGTACGCCGAGGCGGTCCACGATGGCGCCCAACGGCGAAGCGGTGAAGATGTAGACGAACTGCCACGCCCCAAGGATAATCCCCATCTGGGTGGAGGACATATTCAGGTCATCGATGATTGGATCTACAAGGGGTGGGATGGTCGCCACGGTCACGCCAAAAGAGGCGTAGAGGAGCCAGACCAAAAAGAGCATGACCCAGCGATAGGGGTTCGCCTCCGTCGTGGCATGCTGGGGAGGCGGGGTTGCGGGCTGACCGGTGCTCACGCTCACAATATACTTGCGGATTGGGCAGGGTGGCAAATGAGAAGCGGCGGGCCATTGTTTGCGCTGTGCCTACGGATGGAGTAGGGTGGGCCTCTCCATCTTTTAGAATCGGTGTTCCCTGTGAAGAGATCCAAGTTCTTCTATGGTTGGTATATCGTCGTCGCCGGCTTTTTCGGCAACGTGGCCGCCGGCGGCATCCAGAGCTTCACCTTCGGCGTGATATACCCCGCAATGAGCGATGCCCTGGGCTGGGGTCGCGGCGCCGTCTCCGTAGGGCTGGCGCTCCGTCCCCTCGGAGCCGCATTCATGGGGCCCATCTTCGGACCGTTGATCGACCGCTTTGGACCGCGCTGGCTCATGTTCTTCTCGGCGCTCATCGGCGGCATAGCTACCATAGCCGTCGCCGAGGTCACGGAGGTCTGGCAGTTCTACGTTGTCTACGGCATAGCGGGAGCGCTTACCTTCACCGGCGTGGGAGACCTAGTGGCAACGGCGGTGATACCCAAGTGGTTCGTAAGACGGAGGGGTAGGGCGCTGGGTCTGGCCACCATGGGCAACCCTGTGGCGGGCATGACGGTGGCTCCTATACTGGCCTTCATCGTGCTGACCTACGGCTGGCAGGCGGGATGGTGGTTTCTCGGGCTGATGATCATGTTCATAGGCATACCGGTGTCATCACTGATGCGCCGCCAGCCTGAAGACATGGGTCTGCTGCCCGACGGCGATACGGATGAGGAGCCGGAACTCCCAGGCCAGCCCGCTCGCATACCCAGCCATGCCGCGGAGGTGCAGTGGAGGCCCGGAGAGTCGGTGAGAACGTTGAGCTTCTGGCTGCTGCTGGCGGGCTTCACCATTGGCTTGACCGCGGTGGGAGGAGTTGTCCTCCACGAGTTCGCCTTTCTCACCGAAAGGGGTCTATCGACCCCGGTGGCGTCCGCCGTGCTTGCAACGCATGCCCTGGGCGCGGCGCTGGCCAGACTGCTCTGGGGCGTTCTGGCGGATAGGTTCCCCATCAGGTACGTCATGGCCGCCATATTCTTCTTCTCGGCGCTTGGCTTGGCCATTCTGCTGGTGTCGGAGAGCGCGCCTTTTGCTTTCATGTTTGCCGCGGTGTACGGCCTATCGGTGGGCGGCACCGGGGTCGTACAGCCCACCATGTGGGCAAACTACTTTGGCCGCGGCTTCATTGGAGCCATACGCGGCATCACCATGCCGGCGCAGCTGGTCAGCGTGGCGGGCGGTCCGGTAATGGCCGGCGTCCTCTACGACGTGACAGGAGGCTACGTGCTGCCGTACCAGATATTCTTCATCACCCTTGTTGTCGGCGGTGTGCTCATGCTGTTCACCGTCCCCCCTAGGAAGAAAACACCCGAAACTGCGGAAAGCCCCCAACCGGCGGACTAGGTTGACAACTGGAACACTGGTAATAGAATCCCTTCAAACTGTTCCGGCAGGTGACGGATGAACGGAATCCATGACATGGGTGGAATGCATGGCTTTGGCCCCATAGAGCGCGAGGAGAATGAGCCTGTCTTCCATGGAGAGTGGGAAGGCCGCGTCTACGGTATGACCAGGCAGCTGAGGCAGTTCCTGGTCACCGATGCGGGAGGTTTCCGGTACGCCATCGAGCGAATACCCCCGGCCACGTACCTCGCTTCCAGCTACTACGAGAAATGGCTGCAGGCGGTGGAGAGCCTACTCATAGAGAACGGCGTAATCACAGCCGAAGAGCTGGACAGTAGGACGGCTTTCTACGAGGAGAACCCGCAGGCGGAGATGCCGCGGAACGTCGATTCTCAGCGAACCGCTGAGGTCATGCGCCGCATCTTCACCCGCCAGCCTCTGCACAAGGAAGTAGGAGTCAAGCCAAGATTCAAGGTGGGAGACGCCGTGCGGGCGCGCAGCTTCAATACGCCCGGCCATACACGTCTGCCCAGGTACATACGCGGCAAGAAGGGCGAGATAGCCCTCTACCACGGTGTGCACGATTTTGAGGATACGGTAGCGGCTGGGACCGAAGCGAAGCCTCAGCCGGTCTACGCCGTTAGCTTTGACGCCGCGGAGGTATGGGGAGATTCCGCCGAAGCCAACCAGCGCATTTACATCGATATGTGGGAAAGCTACTTGGAACCGGTCTAAGGAGGGAACATGAGCGGAGACCACGGAAAGCACAATCCTGAGCCGGAGCCGTATCCGGCGCTACGCACCAAGGCGTTGGAGTCCCTGCTGGTTGAAAAGGGCTTCATAGACAGCGGCGCCATCGATGAGATAGTGCGTACCTACGAACAGGACATAGGGCCGTTAAATGGCGCCAAAGTGGTGGCAAAGGCCTGGAGCGACCCCGACTATAAGAAGCGGCTGCTGGCGAACGGGACGGAAGCCATAGCCGAGATGGGATTCCAGGGCGCTCAGGGAGCCGAAATCGTGGTGCTGGAGAACACGCCGCAACTCCACAACATGGTGGTCTGCACGCTGTGTTCCTGCTATCCCTGGCCGATACTGGGACTCCCGCCAACGTGGTATAAGTCCGCGCCGTACCGCTCGCGGGCTGTGATAGAGCCAAGGGCCGTACTGGAAGAGTTCGGACTGGAGTTGGACGATTCCGTGGAGGTCAGGGTGTGGGACAGCACCTCCGAGGTCAGGTACATGGTACTGCCAGAGCGTCCACCGGACACCGATGAAATGAGCGAAGCGGAACTGGTGGACCTCGTCACTCGGGACTCCATGATAGGCGTCGCCATAGCCAAGTCTCCTGCGGAGGTGGCATGATGAGCACTGACGCCGACAGGCAGATAGCCAATATGGAAGGTGAAGCGGCGCTTCCCAGGAGCAACGGCGAGCTGGTATTCCAAGCTCCATGGGAGGGGCGCGCTTTCGGCATAGCCGTAGCCATGAACGAGGACGGCTTGTACGGCTGGCGCGAGTTCAGAGACAAGCTCGTCGAAGAGATTGCCGCAGCCGGGGAAAACGCCGACGGGACAACCTACTATGAGCAGTGGCTGGCCTCACTGGAAAAGCTGGCCATACAGCGAGGCTTTGTCACGCTGGAAGAGG
This sequence comes from Dehalococcoidia bacterium, assembly GCA_965116555.1. Taxonomy (GTDB): domain Bacteria; phylum Chloroflexota; class Dehalococcoidia; order Lucifugimonadales; family QGNO01; genus DAOUJH01. The sequence continues at coordinate 578,815 of OZ220698.1, forward strand.
TAGACGTCCGGATGGAGGAGTACGCCTCCGGAGAGCGCGACGATGACCATGATGATGACCACGACGACCATGATGACCATTAGAGGGTAACCGTTTCCGGCCTGTGTCTCTTGGCATAACTATGTTGTGGCGACGCTCTATTCGAACTGGTCCTCCACGCCGTTGAAGTCAGTGTCCACTATGATGAACTGGTGCTGGAAGAAGTCATGGTTCGTGCCGGCCTCTATGAGCGTTCTGTAGTACTCCCTGGACTCCCCTTCAGCGTTGGTGATGGTGATGGGGAAACGTCCCTGCATGTCGAATGGCCACTCTGTAGAGATGAAGACGGCCGCCCCGTTGCTGATGGGGGCCGTGTGCTCTTCGCCAAGTATCTCGATTCGAGCCGTGCCTTCGGGTACTCCATCCACTCCGATCATGACGACGTAGTCTCTCCCCTTGGCCTGCTCGAAGTCCTTGAGGCCGAAGAAGTAAAAGAAGTCCCTGGCGCCCTCGTCGTGCTCTACGTAGTCCGTGAAGGTCACGGTTTCCTTGTACAGACCGATGGGGAAGTTCTCCATCTCGAGCTCCACGGGAGAGTGCCATCCGAATCCTCTTGGAGCGCCGTCGGGACGCCTGTCCCACTCAGTCTCGAAGGTGTATGTGGCGTACTCCTGACCGTGGGCGTCGGCGACTTCTACAACAAAGCTGGCCCCCTGGGTATCGACGACATGCCATTCATCATCTCGCAGGCTTGTCGATAGCCACTCAGGTACCTCCTTGACTTCATCTTCGGTTAGGGTCCAGATCCTTCCATTAGGGATGGCATAGCCAAAGGCAAAGTGCTGCTCCCCAGTCTTCCCGTAGGTCCGGGTAACCCAGAGTACGTAGACGCCCTCGTCCAGTTGCCGCCCATTGAACACCGGCAATGTGTCGAGGTACTCCCCAAGGGGATAGCCGTTCAGCTCCGGCACTAGGGTTTCCCACATGTCGATCACGTCTGCGCGGTTGGGACGCCAGTCCGGGTCGGACCGGATCGTCTCGTAGTAGAGGGACATGAACTCCCTCATGAAGCTAGGGTTCTCCCGGACCATCATCTGGAAGGTTGTGGCGACTATGGCGTACCTGCTGGGCGAACCGGAAGAAGGGTTCCGGAAGTCACCGGCGCCCGTCCACCGGAGATTCTTGATGGCGTCGTAGCGTGTCGTTCCTGAGCTCCAGTACTGAGACGGCCTCCCTTCCAGCAGTTGAATAGTCGCGGGGTCTTCAGGGTAGCTGCGCGCGTACTCGTGGATGATCTCGAAGGCCATGCCTTCAGCCGTCGCCTCCTCGAACCCGGTCAGGGAATTGTCGTACACCCAGTTCTCGTCTCTGGTAATGGCGTATCGACCTTTCCACACGTGAACAAACTCGTGGACGATCAGCCTGGGGATGAAGCGCGCGTCAGTTTGAAGGGTACGTCCATTGTCTAGTGTCGTGAAATATCTCCTGTTCTCCGCGTAGTCAATAAAGACGTTCAGAGTCTCGGCGGGAGGCCCAAGGTGCTCGTAGATGAGGGGAAAGACTCGTTTCAGGAACTCCCGGTATTGGGCCTCGGCCTCCGGCGGGAACTCGCTCGAGAATGTGTAGCTGATCCTGTTGGATGGGTCGCCTGGCACGGAGGGCTCGGGAAACTCTACGGCAGACAAATCAATGACGAAGCTGGGAAAGTCTGCCACAAAATATCCGTCCGGCGTGTATTTCGAGAACCTACCCACCAATGTCTCGTCCCCCCTCAAGTTGAAAGCGCTGAGCTCTACCTCTGCCAACTCTATCCTGTGGCCGCCATAGTAGATGTTCCAATCGTCGGAGTCTTCCGTTTTGAGGCTAAGAGAATAGTCGCCATCGTCCGGATCGGTCCACTTTATATCGATTCGATCTGAATCAACCTCGTAGTATGCGCCTATAGTTGAATCCTCAATTTCGTGTCGTTCGGGGTGTGCCCCGGCTGTCAGCTCCGGCTCCGTGGGAAAGCTGAGAGCATCCTGAGCATCAAAGCCGTACTTTCGCTCCGCCTCATCGGTCATCCCGTCGCCGTCTGTGTCAGTGAAGTCCCCGGATAGATGCGCAATCAGGTCGTTGGGCGCCGTGGGGTTCAAGGTCTCCGCAGGCCGAAGGTGCAACTCGCAAAGGATGGGGAAACGTCCCAAAGAGCCGCCGCCTGCCGAATCAGGAAACCGCACGGCAGACAGATCAATGGTGAAAGCGTAAGGGGTGCGCCACGAATTCCAAGCGTATTCCCAGAACTCACCCTCCAAAGTCTCGTTCCCTGCTAGGTTAAATGCGCTGAGGTCCACCTCCGCCGACTCCGTGTCGTTGCCGCCATAATAGATGTTCCAATCGTCTGAGCCTTGCGTTTTCAGAACGAAAGTGTAGTCGCCATCCTCTGGATCGGTCCACCGTATGTTGATCCGGCCCGGACCAACCTGGTAGTGGGCGCATATCTCCCAGCCCTCCGGGATAGGTATAGGGGTTGGTGTCGGAGTTGGCGTAGGTATAGGCGTGAGCGTCGGGGTAGGGGCAGGAGCAGGAGTCGACATTGGCGTAGGAGTAGGTACGGGTGTCGGAACTGGCATAGAGGTGGATGTAGGAGTCGGCGTCAGCGTGGGTGTGGGTTGTTGATCTTCCTCACACGCGGCCAACACGATAGCGGCCATCAGGCACAGGATTCCAACACCCACGACCCTAACGTATCTCCGTAAGTTAAACTTTATGCCTGAACCGGATGCCACTTTGGTTCGCCGTCTACCGAAAATGCCCAACTTATAGTGTAAATCTATGAAATGGGGGCTATCCTTAGCCGCTCCGGCGCCCCGATCCGTGATTCCCTCCGCTACTCCTTCACCGCCAGCATGTTGTAGGCAAGCGCCACCATCACCTTGCTGGCGTTGATCAGCGAGTCGATGCCAATGGACTCGTTGGTGCCGTGTACAAAGCTGATCATGGGATCGTCGTCGGGGTGCATGGCGGAGAAACCGTAGGTGACGGTGCCCAGCGGCCTGGTGAACCGCGAATCGGTGAACCCGGTGCTGATGCCCGGCACCATCTGCACGTCGTCCAGTCCCAGCGCCCTCGCCGATGCGGCGCGTATCTGCTCCGCGAATACGGTATCGAAGTCTGAGGCGTTGGGCACCGCCATGTAATCAATCTCGTAGGAAGTCCCCGGTATGCCTTGCAAGACCTGGTCTAGCTGCTGTCTCAGGTAGCCGTCGTCCTGGTGGGGCAGGGTGCGCACGTCGCAGGTGAGGCGGATAGCCTCCGGCACGCTGTTCGACTTGATGCCGCCCTGGACTATGGTCGGCGTCAGCGTCATGCGAGACAGCGCCCGCAGAATCGAGGCCAGGCGCGGGTTGCCCAGTTCCACCTCTGAGATTATCTCGTCCACGTTCTGCGGGGACGGTTTGTGCTCTATGGCAAAGGCTGAGAGATGCTCGAACAAGCTGGTCGATGTGTCGCGCTCCGCTTCGTATGACTCGATGCTCTTCAGCACCTGAGCCAGGCGATAGAGGGCGTTGGTGCCCTGCCAGGGAACCGAGGCGTGAGAGCTGGAGCCCTTGACGTCTATCTCCACTTGCAGGCGTCCCTTTTCACCGACGCCAAGCACGTAAGCGAACCCGCCGCTGCCGGTGTCTACGGCGTTGCCCCCGCCCTCGTTGACCGCGAAGGGCGCCGCCAGCTTCTCCGCGTGGTTGTCGGCCAGCCAGCCAAACCCGTAGCGTCCGCCGTGCTCCTCATCCGCGCCGGAGGCCAGCACCAGCGAGTCTTGAAGCTCTATGCCATTCCTTTTCAACAGGTGCATGGCAAACATCTGCGCCGTCAGCAGGCCCTTGCAGTCGGACGCGCCCCTTCCGAAGATGCGACCCTCCGCTATGGTGGCGCTGAACGGATCGAAGCGCCACTTGGCCTCTTCCTCCACGGGGACCACGTCGGTGTGAGACATGAAGAGGAGCCCTGCTTTGCCGGAGCGCCCCTCCATTCTGGCGATGAGGTTCCCCCTACCGGGAGCGGACTCCAAGATATCGGACGCGATGCCGTCCTTGGCCAGCCAGCCTTGGGCAAACTCGCAGACGGGCGTCTCGTTGCCGGTGGGCATGAAGCCGGTGTTGACTGAAGGGATGCGCACCAGTTCCTGCTCCAGCTCGATTATTTCGTCACGATTGGCCTCTACCTGGGCCAGCAGATCATCGATTGTAGACATGGCTCCCTCCTTGCCTCGCCGACCGCTCCTCCGCACCATACAGAGATACCTACGATTCTAGGCTCTGCTACGGCGGAGAGTTACGTAGGTGATGGTCGTAGACGTTATCAGGCTTAGAAGTCCTCCGATGAGAATATCTATGGGCACCAAAATGAAGGGCCACGTGGATATCGCCAGAAAGATCGGCGCGATATAGGTGGCGTAAGCGGCGCAGCCCAGAATAAAACTGTTCTGCGCTGCCTTGCGAAGGTTCTTCTCCTTGACTGCCGGTTCAATCGCAAGGTGGCTATTGGCCAATGCAATCAGAGAGAAAAACGCAAGTAAGGCGATGACCTCGGGTCCGCCCCACGTATCCGGCTGCTTTCCGAAGCTATCAAACATCTCGTCGTTGCCGCTCGCTTCGTAGAGGCGCTCGTACATGCCCAGCGCGATGGGCGATACGTTCCATACTATGTCGATTACTGCATACACTAAAAACGCTGCTATGAGTCTGACGTAACGCATATTCACCATAGTCACCTCGTCTGCGGGTTGGCATAATCGTGGCCAGCGAAGCATATAGGATGAGAGAACGCACGGGCAAGGAGGGAGTCAAAGGCTAAAAGGGTCTAAGCTGCCAAAGAGCCGACGGCAGGTATAATGAAGGTAATGCTCTCCTTCCTTGCCAAACTCGTCACATTCCCGCTCAGGCTGTTCGGCAGGCTCCTAGCTTGGCGTTGGAAGAGGACTCGTTCCGCATGGCGGTCGGCGTGGCGTGAACCGGCGCGGCCGCTCAGGTTCCTCTACCTCATCCTCGGACTTTTAATCGCCAACGCACTGGTTCCGGTCGCCTTCGACCAGTTGGGCGTGGTAGGTGGAGTTTCCTACATGTTCGCATTGCTGCTGACGATTTTGAACGCCACCCTCTTCAGGGCGGCTAGGGTGTGGCGCGTCAAGTACGTCCCGCTCGGTCTGACGGCGCCGTTCCTGATCCTGGTGGGCGTGACCGCTTCGTTGGCGATCAGGCCTCTCCTCGGCAATGCCAGGAACGCGGCCTTCGCCGAGGACTTCGTCGGAGCGGCCATCCTCCTGGGCGTCTTCGCCCTCATGACGCTGTGGTTCCGTCGATTGCAGAGCGGAAAGCTCTATTGATGTGCTGTAAGCCGCGTGGCCTACTTCATGCCCCTCCGTTCAGTACGTGAACGTCTCGGAGATTTCGATACGCGCCCATGTAGTCCAGGCCGTAGCCCACTACAAACACGTCCGGCACCTCGAACCCGCGATATGTCGGTTCGACGTCATACGCGCGGCGGACGGGCTTGTCCAGCAGGGCGCAAATGTTGACGGACGCCGCCTCCAGTTCCCGCAGCTTCTCCACCAGCAGGGCGCAAGTAGCCCCTGTGTCCACCACGCCTTCCACGATGAGGACGTCCTGCCCCTCTATCCGTTCACGCAGTGGCAGCCAGCTTACCGTTAGCTCTCCCCCCTCCATGCCCTCGTATCTCCGCATCCGCACCGTTGTCACCGCCACTGGTGTCGCCAACCACCGCATCAGGTCTGCTAGAAAGCAGACCGCCCCGTCCATAGCGCCCACCAGGACCAGTTTGGACGGGTCGTAGTCCTTGCGTACCTTGCCCGCGATCTCCTCGACCGCCTGTGCTATCTCCCTCTCGGAGATCAGTATGTCGCCTAGCTCCATCTTCCCTCGCATTGCTCTTCGCTGTGCCACGGCATTGTATAGTCCCAACGCTGAGCGCTACAAGGCAGCAATTCATTCCCCTGCGACGGCTCCATTATTCGGCAATAGTGTCTGGCAACCTGCCTCTGGAGACCTTACACTGAAAGTGTGGAATTGAAGAGCTATTTCGTCGTCGGTGTCATTGCTTTGGCTGTTGCTGTCAGTCTGGCCTGTAGCGACTCCGAACCCACGCCGTCTCAAACACCAATACCGGAGCTACCCACGGAGCAGCCCGCGACACTTCCTCCGACCCCAACGCCCTCGCCCGTCCCGCCCGTTGTTCCAACACCGACTCAGCCGCCCACACCGGTGTCCGAGGTTACGGCAGCGCCGACGGCGACACCTACTTCCATTCCAACTCCGACTCGGTTACCTACGGCTACTCCTACCCCGATCGTCGAGCCTGAGCTTGGCCGGCCTGGGGAACAGATAGACTGGTTCCAGTGCGGACGGTTCGAGCTTGAGTGCGGGTTTGTGGAAGTTCCCGCGGACTACCGAGACCCAGAGGCGGGCAGCATCAGGATCGCGGTCAATGTGCACCGGGCTACGTCTCCGGATGAACGGATAGGCTACTTGCTCGTGAATCCGGGAGGGCCGGGTGTAAGCGGAGTAAGGTTGGTTCGCCTTGTTCCGTTTGGATTCTTCCCGGATGAACTCGTCGCCCACTTCGACATCATCGGCTTCGACCCGCGTGGAGTAGAGGGCTCCGAGCCCGCATTCGCCTGCGGCGAGCCCGGTGAGCAGATCGCGCTGCTTGCCACGATCGACGGGGAAATAGATACTCCCGAAGATATAGCGGCCGGCGAAGCGGCGGCCAACCTCTGTATTCAATCGATGGGGCCGGTCGGCGGCCTGCTGCACAGCCAGTACGTCGCCAGCGACATGGATGAAATACGGAAGGCCTTGGGGGCGGATCAGGTCTCCTACCTGGGATTCTCCTATGGCTCGACGTTGGGGGTCTGGTACGCAACCCTTTTCCCAGAGTCGGTCAGGGCAATGGTTGTTGACGGCGCTGACAACTCGGTTGATCCCGCCGCTACCCAGCAGGAACGGATTGACGAGGTAATCGAGGAGGTCGCGCCCATTGAGGACTTTCTTGAACAAGCGCTCACCGCCTGCGATGATCCGCAATGCCCCATATACAACGATGGAGACCCGGTCGGCTACTTCAGGCAGGCGGTCACCAAGCTGGATATCGTCGATGCTGCACTGAATCATCCACTAGCAGGCTACTTCGGGGTGGTCTCGACCCTGTACAGGGAAGAGGACTGGCCCGACCTATGGCAAGGTCTGTTTGAACTCTACGAAATGGACGACCCTTCCATTCTTCTGGATTTCGCTAGCATACAGTTCGGCCCTGAACCCACGGGTGCCAGAATCACTTCCCACGTCAATTGCCTGGATGGCTGGGTTTTGTACCCGGAATTGGACCGCGCCACGCGATTGGACGACTCCATGGTCATTGACGCCGTCTTGGACGAAATGTTCCCCTTACTGGCGTTAATAGACCCCGAGTTCCCCAGCGCATGCTCCTTCTACGACCAGTTTGCCCCCGACCCTCTGGAGGCGCCTCTCGACGGTGGGGGAGTGCCCATACTGGTGATCGGCAACCACTCCGACCCGTTTACTCCCTTCAGCGAGTCCGAAGAGCTTGTATCCGAAACGCTCAGCAACGGTTATCTGCTGGAGACCTCCCACTCATCTCACGTTGTCTATCCACAGAATGACTGTGTTAACGGCCATGTTCACAGGGTGCTGATTGACGGCGTTTACCCCAGCGAGCGGCGGCTCTTCTGCGAGCAGCAAGCTGATGAACCCTCCCGCTGAGTCTCTGACCTGCCGCGCTTGTCTGGCAACTTGAAGCCACATCGGTCGAATTGATAGTTGTGCCTAATCAGGATAGACTGCACTTGAGTGACTGGCCGCCAGATTGAATGTGGACAGTTGAGCCATTCCGCAGCTAGGGGAGGTTGCAGAGATGGAGTCTAAACAGAAGATAGTCTGTGTACTTTATGATGATCCTGTTCAGGGTTATCCGCCACAATACGCCAGAGAGGACATACCTGTTCTGGCGGAATACCCCGGTGGACAAACTCTGCCTTCGCCAAGTGCGCTCGACTTTGTCCCTGGAGAGCTCCTCGGATCGATTTCAGGAGGCTTGGGACTGCGAAAATTCGTCGAGGGCCGTGGCCACAATCTGGTCGTTACCTCCGATAAGGATGGTTCCGATTCGGCCTTCGAAAAGGAGGTTGTCGATGCCGACGTGGTGATATCGCAGCCCTTCTGGCCCGCTTACCTTACCGCGGAGCGGATTGCCAAAGCCCCCAACTTGCAGCTGGCAATTACCGCCGGAATCGGTTCTGACCACGTTGATTTGAGGGCGGCCATTGATCGGAACATAACCGTATGTGAAGTCACCTATTGCAATAGCATCAGCGTCGCGGAGCACGCGGTTATGCAGATACTTGCCCTAGTCAGAGACTACATTCGTCAGTACCACTTGGTGGTGCAAGGCGGTTGGAATATAGCAGACGCTGCATCCCGCTCCTACGATATCGAAGGAATGAGCGTAGGCGTGGTGGGTAGCGGGCGTATTGGACTGGCGGTGTTGAAGCGCATGAAGCCCTTTGACGTAGCGTTGCACTACACCGACCGTCACCGGCTCCCCGCTGAGACGGAGGAAGAGCTGGGGCTTACCTTCCACTCCGATGTGGAGTCTCTGGTCAAAGTCTGCGATGTCGTCAGCATCCATGTTCCGCTGCATGCGGAAACGGAGCATCTCTTCAATGATGAGTTGATCTCCAAGATGAAGCGCGGTTCCTATGTGGTCAATACGGCGCGGGGGAAGATCTGCGATAGAGACGCAATCGTGAGAGCCCTCGAAAGTGGCCAGTTGGCCGGTTACGCGGGAGACGTCTGGTTCCCCCAGCCGCCGCCCAAGGACCATCCCTGGCGCACCATGCCCAACCATGCCCTGACCCCGCATACGTCGGGCACTTCTTTGTCTGCTCAAGCCCGTTACGCCGCCGGCGTAAGGGAAATCTTGGAGTGCTGGTTTGATGGCAGGCCCATAAGGGACGAATACCTTATCGTACAAGGCGGTCATCTTGCTGGTACGGGGGCCCACTCTTACAGCGAGGGAGATACAACGGGAGGTTCCGAGGAAGCTGAACGCTTTGGCAGATGACGACCCTAGCCCTTCCAGAGTCATGAAAACTAACGGCACATACGATGTAATCGTCATTGGTGTCGGCGGAATGGGTTCCGCCACAGTCTACGAGCTTGCAAGCCGCGGCATGCGCGTGTTGGGCCTTGAGCGTTTCAGCATACCGCACGACTTAGGATCGTCGCACGGCGTAAACCGCATTATCCGCATGGCCTACTATGAGGAGCCGTCCTATGTGCCGCTCCTGCGGCGTTCCTACGAGCGCTGGCACGAGCTGGAGGAGATAAGCGGCGAGAAGCTGTTGTACACCACCGGCTCCCTGGACACCAGCCATGAGGACGGCAGGATCTTTACCGGCTCCCTGCTGTCATGTCGTGAGCACGACCTGGCTCACGAGGTGCTCACCAGCGCCGAGATGACTCGGCGATTCCCTGGATTCCGCTTTCCGGAGAGTTGGATGGGGGTACACCAGCCCGACGGCGGGTTTGTGCTCTCGGAGAGGTGCATAGTCAACTACGTCTTCGCCGCACTGGAGCAAGGCGGCGAGGTGAGAGCCCACGAGGCGGTGCGGGAGTGGAGCAGCGATGGAGGCGTCGTGCGAGTCGAGACCAGCCGCGGACTGTACGAGGCAGGGGCGTTGGTCATCACCGCTGGCGCTTGGGCGGGGCCACTTGTGCCGTCGCTCGACCACCTGCTGGTGCCGGAGCGACAAGTCCTTGGCTGGTTCCAGCCACTGCAACCGCATCTCTTTTCGCATGAGAACTGCCCGGTCGTGATCGGTGAATTTGACGAGGGGCATTACTACTCCCTCCCTATATTCGGTATCCCGGGGTTCAAGTTCGGCAAGTACCACCACCTGTATGAGGCGACGACCGCCGATGACCTGAATAGGGACTTCCGGGATGAGGATGAGGCTGCGTTGCGGAACGGTTTGGCGCCCTACTTTCCTGATGCCAACGGGCCGGTTCTGTCTCTTAAGCCCTGCATGTTTACCAACACCCCTGACGGGCACTTCATCATCGATGCGTTGCCTGGGTCTCCCAACGTCTTCGTTGCCGCCGGGTTCTCCGGCCACGGATTCAAGTTCTGCAGCGTTATGGGCGAGATCATGGCCGACTTGGCCACGCGGGGAGAGACCGACCATGACATCTCGTTCCTCCGCCTCAACCGCCCCGGCCTCCATGCTGCCCCCGCCTGAGCATAGGAGCCCGCCATACCTACCTATAGACGTCTCATCATCGCCTGGTTCTTCGTCCCGTTGCACAGGCTTTTGTTCCGCCTCACCAACGGACGCCTTCTGGGCCGCTTGGAAGGCCAGGGAGTCCTTATCCTCGTCACCAGGGGGCGCAGGAGCGGCAAGCCTCGGTCGTCCCCTTTGATGTACTTCCAGTTTGAACAGCCGGGCGACTTCATTGTCGTTGCTTCCAACTATGGCCAGGACCGCCATCCGGTGTGGTACTTGAATATAGCCGCCGACCCAAACGTTTCCGTCGAAGTAAAAGGCGAGCGCTTCGCCGCCGAAGCCCGTATTACCCAGGGCGAAGAACGCGCCGCGCTGTTCGACAAAGTGATAGCGGCAAATTCGCGCTTCGCAAGCTACCGTGCCGCCACCGACCGTCAAATCCCCGTCGTCGCGCTCCGTCGCGCCGGATCGTCCGCTCCGGGCGAGGCCGCTGACTAATGAGAGCGCTGGTCACAGGCGCTACCGGGTTCGTGGGAGGCAACCTTGTACGGGCGCTGGTTCGTGAAGATGTCGAGGTCAGGACGCTGGTGCGGAACCATGGCCCGCACCTGGCGTTGGAGGGGCTGGCCGTAGACCAGGCGCTCGGCGATTTGGACGATCCGGAAAGCCTCCGCGCCGCCGCGACCGGCTGTGATGTGGTCTTCCACGTGGCGGCGCTTACCAAGCTTTGGGACAGAGACCCCGATAAGCACTTTCAGGTGAACGTGATGGGCACTCGGAATGTCTTGACCGCCGCCGAAGCGGCGGGAGTGAAGCGGGTCGTGCACACCAGCACCTGGATAGCAGTCGGCAGGCCGCCGCCGGACGCGCTGGCGACAGAGGAGACGCAGATGTTGCCAGGTGACCTTCGCGGACGATACCGCCGCACGAAGTGGTTGGCGGAGCAAGAGGTGCTCGCCGCCGTGGCAAGAGGTCAGGACGTGGTCATAGCCAGCCCCACGGTTCCCATCGGGCCCTGGGACGTGAAGCCGACGCCTACGGGACGCATTGTCCTCGATTTCATTAGAGGCAGGATGCCCGTTGCGATTGGCGTGCACCTCAATCTGATAGACGTGGAGGACGTGGTTCAAGGCCACATCGCCGCGTGGAGGCACGGGCGCACGGGTGAGCGCTACCTGCTGGGCAACTGGAACGCCACGCTGCCGGAGGTGCTGTCCGTACTGAGCGACATCACAGGCCGACGCCCGCCGCGATTGAAAGCGCCGTTGCCTCTAGTTCTTGCCGCGGCCTACGTGGATACCCTGCTGGAGGGCGTGATCCTGCGCCGAGAACCGTACATCCCGCTGGAGGCGGCGCTACTTGCCCGGCACAGGATGGCGGTTGACTGCACGAAGGCGGTCTCGGAGTTGGATCTTCCCCAGAGTTCCGTAGCGGAAGCTCTGGAGAAGTCGGTGCGCTGGTTCCGTGACCACGGCTACGCCTAGCTGACGCATGCCTAGATTCCTGTGCTATGATTCCTGCGAAATACGGGAGCAAGGGCAAAGGAGGTTATCGTGGAAGGGCTTAACAAAGTCGTCGGAGCTTACTTGGTCGCTGTAGCGGTTGTCGTGGCGGTTTTTTTCATAATCAACTCGCTCTTGGTGGACTCGATTGATGTGCTTGATGTCTGGTACGTACTCGACGTGCTGATGCTTATCGGGCTTGTCTTGGCTCTGATATTTAACTACCTTCACAAACGGGAAATTGGGTCGGGCGACTCAGGCCAGCCTGTCACCCGCGGATACCTGGAAGCCAACGTCCTATTCTTCCTGACGGCAGTAGTGACGATACTGTTCCTGCACAACTGGTTTGCACTGCTGGCGGAAGGCGGCGACAGCCTGGAAGGCAATCACCAAGCCTGGGTGATATGGGCTGCCGTAGACACGCTGCTGCCTATAGTCCTGGGTGTCACAGGCTGCCGTCTCTGGCGGCAAGCCTCCGGTTCGTAAAGCACGAGCGACCGTGGTTGGCGGTAGAGGCTATCTACCCCACCTTCGCGCGCAGGCATTCGAAGAAGCGGTCGAATTGTGACTTGGCCGCGCTGCTCATGAAGCGCTGGCCGGCTCTGGCTAGTGCGCCGGTCACCCTCACGTCTCCCTCGAAGGCCAGCGTTGTCGCCTCATCCTCCGCCGTGAGCGAGATCACGGCCTCGCCCGTCGCGGTTGTCATCGGCCCTGCGCCCTGGACGACCATCTTGTAAGACGCCGGAGCGTCCTTTTCCGATATTGCCATTGTTCCGGTGAATGAGCCTGAGAACATGCCCACCCTGACGCCTACCTCTATCTCGTAGTTGTCGGGCGATACCGTGGTGAACTTCTGGACTCCCGGTATACACTCGCTCACCACGGCTGGGTCCAGGAGAGCTTCCCAGACGCGCTCCCGCGGGGCGTCGAACTTGTATGTGCCGCTCATCTTCATGGACGAAATATAGCACGGAGCGCCTGTCCCGTGCGAGGGGAGTGAGCGGGTAGATTGCGGACACTGGCTGTCATTCTGAACGCAGTGAAGAATCCAAAGCCGTTCCCCACGAAGCCGCTGTCAATTCCCGCTTCTAGGAGGCCTTTGTGTGACCTGATGTCCCTTCCCCCTTGACGGGGGAAGGTTAGGATGGGGGTGCGCAATGGGGCAGGGTGTAGGGGCGGTTCGCGAACCACCCCTACGGCGTTCATGGTTCGACAAGCTCATCATGAATGGAAAGGGATTTCGTAGTGCGTGAGTTGCCTTGTCAATAAATCTGGCGTTTGTTACACTCACCCCGACCAGGGCACGGTTCCGCGAATGCCCGGAAGCAATTCAAGGGGGGTGATGCGTTGTGAATGTCCCAGTTGAGATCACCATCAACGGAAAGGCTTACAGCGGGGAGGTGGAACCGCGCCAGGTGCTTGTCCACTTCATCCGCGAAAACGCAGGTCTGACGGGCACCAAAGTCGGATGCGACACCAGCCAGTGTGGCAGTTGCACCGTGCAGTTGGACGGCGCAACCGCTAAGGCCTGCACGGTTCTCACCGTCCAGGCGTCGGGTAGCTCCATAAAGACAATAGAAGGGCTTTCCGAAGGCTCTGAGTTGCACCCGCTTCAGGAAGCGTTCTGGAACAAACACGGCCTGCAATGCGGGTTCTGCACGCCTGGAATGATACTGGCGGCGGAGGAGTTGCTCCGCACCAACCCCTCGCCAACGCGTGAGGAGATTCGCCACGGCCTAGAGGGCAACATCTGCCGGTGCACCGGATACCAGAACATCGTGCGTGCGGTCGAAGAGGCCGCCGGCGCGATGGGAGGGGGTTAAGCCATGACTACACGAGTATTCAGTTCAGGCATTCGTCGTCGTGAGGATCCCAGACTCATCACGGGCCGGGCCTCCTACACGGACGACATCAAGCTCCCCGGCATGGTGCACGCGGCGATCCTTCGCAGCCCCTACGCCCACGCGACAATCAAGTCCGTGGACACCAGCGGCGCAGTTGACCAGCCGGGCGTCATCGCGGTCTACACGGGAGCCGACACGGATGGGGTGCTGAACGGCATTCCCTGCGCCTGGCTCATACCCAACTCCGACCTGAAGACCCCGGCGCATCCCGCCATTGCCACCGACAAGGTGCGCTACGTCGGAGACGCGGTCGCTGTGGTTGTTGCCGAGACACGCTACCAGGCAGAGGACGCCCTTGAGCACATTGCGGTGGAATACGAGCCTATGGACGTGGTCCTAAACCCCAAGGAGGCCGCGCAGGAAGGCGCGCCTCAGCTCCACGACGACGTTCCAAACAACATCGCCTTTACCTGGGCGGTGGCGGGTGGCGACACTGACGCCGCCTTCGCCGATGCGGAGGTCACGGTCAGCGACGTCATCACGCTTCCCAGGCTCATCGCCAACCCCATGGAACCCCGCTCTGCAATAGCGCAGTGGGTGGCCGCAACGGGTGAGCTGACACTGTGGAACACCTCGCAGAACCCGCACATCGCCCGGTTCCTCACCTGCGTGGTTACGGGTGTTCCGGAGCACAAGATACGGGTCATCGCGCCGGAGGTCGGCGGCGGATTCGGGAGCAAGATTCCGTACTACCCCGACGAGGCGATTGCGTCTTTCTGCTCCATGCAGCTGGGTGTGCCTGTGAAATGGACTGAGACCCGGAGCGAGAACTACCTGATTACCACCCAGGGACGCGACCATATTGAAGAGGTGGAGATGGCTTCTACGGCGGACGGGAAGATCACAGGTCTCCGCACCACGGTCTACGCTGGACTTGGTGCATACCTCTCCACGGCGAGTCCGGGAGTCCCGACCATCCTGCATGGCCTGATGTACTCCGGCGCCTACGACATACCTAACATCAGCGGCACGGTCTACGGCGTTTTCAACAACGGGACGCCGGTGGACGCCTACCGCGGCGCGGGTCGTCCTGAGGCGACCATGCTCATTGAGCGCCTGGTGGACCTGCTCGCAGCCGAGCTGGGCATGGACGCGGCGGAGGTGCGCCGCAAGAACCTCATACCCAAGTTTGAGAACGGTCACGACGTTGCCACCGGCATCACCTACGACAGCGGTGACTACGAGGCCACGCTGGACACCTGCCTGGACGCCGCCGGTTACTCGGCGTTGCGCGCAGAGCAGGAAAAGGCGCGCCAGGAAGGCCGCTACATCGGCATAGGCGTCGCTACCTACGTAGAGATATGCGGTCTTGGTCCTTCCCAGGTGGCGGGCGCGGTCGGCTTCCAGGGCGGACTCTGGGAGAGCGCCATCGTTCGTTTCCACCCCACGGGTAAGGTGAACGTGATGATTGGCTCGTCGCCCCACGGACAGGGAGAGGAGACCACCTTCGCCCAGATTGTGGCGGAGGAGGTGGGTGTGGACGTGGACGACGTTGAGATCATCCACGGTGACACCGACCTGACGCCGATGGGCTGGGGAACGTACGGCAGCCGCACGACGGCGGTTTCCGGCGCGGCGGTGACGCTGGCGACGCGCAAGATCAAGGAGAAGTCCAAGGCGCTGGCGGCGCACCTGCTGGAGGCCGCTGCCGAGGACATTGAGTACGAGGACGGCCGCTTCTTCGTGAAGGGTTCGCCAGACCAGCACAAGACCATACAGGACATCGCGCTCATGGCCAACGTGGCTTGGGACATGCCGGAGGGCATGGAGCCGGGCCTAGAAGCCAGCGCATTCTATGACCCTCCGAACTTCACCTACCCATTCGGCGCGCACCTGGCTGTAGTTGAAGTCGACCCGGCCACCGGCCAGATCGATCTTCAGAAGTACTACGCCGTCGACGACTGCGGTGTGCAGATAAACCCCATGATCGTTGAGGGCCAGGTGCACGGCGGTGTCGCTCAGGGAGTGGGGCCGGTGCTCTGGGAGGGTGTAGTCTACGATGAAGACGGTCAGCCCCTCACGGGCACCATGCTGGACTACGCACTGCCGCGGGCCGATGGCCTGCCGGATATTGAAGTGCAGTCCAACACAACGCCCTCGCCGCACCATCCGCTGGGAGTGAAAGGTGTGGGAGAGGCCGGGACCATAGCGTCTACGCCCACGGTCTACAACGCCGTGATGGACGCTCTCAGGCCTTTGGGAATTAACCGAATAGACATGCCGCTCACGCCCGAAAAGGTGTGGCGGGCTATCCAGGACGCCTAGAACGGAGGCTAGCAATGTATCCAGCTAATACGACTTACCATCGTGCCGGATCGGTATCCGAGGCGGTGCAGTTGCTCGCCGCCAATGAAGGCGCAAAGGTGCTGGCCGGCGGCCACAGCCTCATCCCAATGATGAAGCTGCGCCTGGCCGCGCCCGCCGCATTGGTGGACATCGGTCACATAGCGGCGCTCAGGGGCATCACCGGCGGCGGCGATGGCCTGACCATCGGCGCCCTTACGACATTCGCGGAGATAGCATCGAGCGACCTTGTCCAGCAGCACGCGCCGGTGCTGGCCGAGGCAACGGGCGTGGTGGGAGACCCCGCGGTGCGCAATCGCGGCACCATCGGGGGCAACGTGTCCCACGGCGACCCGGCCTCCGACCCGCCGACGGCCCTGACCGCCCTCGGCGCGACCTATAACGTGAGCGGCCCAGGCGGTGACCGCAGCATTGCGGCATCCGATTTTGCTACGGGTCTGCTGGAGAACGCCCTGGAGGACAACGAGATACTGACCAGCGTGTCGGTTCCCTCCGTTCCTTCCGGTTCCGGCTCGGCGTACCTCAAGTTCCCTCATCCCGCCTCGCGCTACGCAGTGGTTGGCGCGGCGGTCATCGTTGCAGTTCAGGGTGGGGCCTGCTCCTCGGCCAGCGTGGTCGTTGGCGGTGTGGAGACTACGCCAACCAGGGCGTCGTCCGTTGAGGCGGCGCTGGTTGGATCGGACCTGAGCGATGCCGCGCTGGACGCGGCGGCCGCGGCGATTGCAAGTGACTTGACCGGCGACCCCATGAGCGACATCTTCGCCTCCGACGAGTACCGGAGAGCGATGTCGGAGGTCTACCTGCGCCGCGCCCTCGGTATCGCCGCATCGCGAGCGGGCTAGGGCTGCTTCGGAGCCGCGTAACTGGCACAGAGAACCTCTTCCCCCTTGATGGGGGAAGATTTGAGATGGGGGTGAGCCCTGGGATGGATGCCATCCAACCTTCCCCCGCAAGCGAGGGAAGGGATACTATGTTCCGCCCGATCTATTTGGCCCGATAGGGTCGCACGACTCAGGAGGACGTGAACTTGGAGCAAATGCCCGTCGCTTCCCTGCCTGCTTCGGTCGACGAACTACAGGCCGCTCTCCGCAACGAGCTGTACGTGGCCGACCGGGCCTTGGCTATGTCAATCTACCTCGCCTTGCAGCTAAGACGTCCGCTGTTCCTGGAAGGGGAGGCGGGCGTTGGCAAGACGGAGGTGGCAAAGGCCCTATCCTCCGCCCTCGGCGCGCGCCTCATACGGCTGCAATGCTATGAGGGGCTGGACGTTAGCCAGGCGGTCTATGAGTGGAACTACTCCCGTCAGCTCCTGCACATCAGGCTCTTGGAGGCGTCCGGCGACGTTGACCGGAAGGACGCCGAGAGCGAGCTGTTCAGCGAGGAGTTCCTTGTCAAGCGCCCCCTTCTCCAGGCCCTTGAGGGTGCGGAGCGTACGGTGCTGCTCATAGACGAACTTGACCGCGCCGACGAAGAGTTCGAAGGCTACCTTCTGGAGATGCTGTCCGATTTCCAGATCACCATTCCGGAGATCGGCACGTACAAAGCGGATGATCCTCCTGTGGTCGTTATCACCTCCAATCGGACGCGTGAAATCCACGATGCTCTGAAGCGCCGCTGTCTGTATTACTGGATAGACTACCCGGATCTCGACAAAGAGATGCAAATCGTGCGCAGCAAGGTCCCGGCAGCAAGCCAGGCGCTGGCTGGTCAAGTAACCTCCTTCGTACAGGAGCTGCGGGCAACCGAGCTTTACAAAGTCCCCGGTGTCGCTGAAACCCTAGACTGGACGGCGGCGCTGGTCAGCCTGAACGAAAACAAGCTTAGCCCGTCTGTCATCGACGATACGCTGGGCGTCATGCTGAAGTACCGTGAGGATGTGCAGATGGTGAGGGGAGAGCAGACCCGCGCTCTGCTCAACCGGGCCTTGCATCGCGGGACGCGGCGCGGTGGCAGGCGTGGCTAGCGACCAGTCCGGCCACATCCTCCACAACCTGCTGCTCTTCGGCCACCTTCTCAGGCGTCTCGGCCTCAACGTTCACCAGGGGCGCATGGTCGATGCGGTCCACGTGCTGGAGGACATCGGCATGACCCGCCGTGTCGACGTGCGCTCGGCTCTGCGAACTCTCCTCGTGCATAGAAGGGAAGACCTCCCGCTATTCGACGAGGTGTTCGACGTCTTCTGGCGACAGCGCAAAGACCGTATGTCGTCGCTGGATCTGCGCTCCATGGGCGAACAGCGTCGTTATCGCAGGGTGGAAGCCGGCCCGCCTCCGCCGGGGCAGTCCGCCAACGGATCCGACTTGCAGTCCCAGGACCCGGATGAGCAGTACGACCGCATCGACCTGACGCGGACGTTCAGCGCGAGGGAGGTTTTGCGGGAGAAGGACTTTGCCGAGTTCACCCCTGAGGAGACTCTGCAAGCCAGGCAGTTGATGGCCTCGCTCCGGTGGAGTCCAGGCCTGAGGCTGACCCGTCGCAAGGAGCGGGGTAGGGGGCCCGCCCTGGACGTGCGGCGCACGCTGCGTGACAGCGCGCAGTTCGGTGGCGAGATGGTGCATCTGCGCACCAGGCGACGCAAGGAGAAACCCCGCAGGCTGGTGGTCATCTGCGACGTGAGCGGCTCTATGGAGCGCTACACCCGTATGCTGCTTCACTTCATTCACAGCCTCTACGCGGGACTGGAGAGCCAGGTGGAAGCGTTCCTCTTTGCCACGCGGCTCACGCGCATCACCAAGCAACTGGAACGGCGTGACATAGACCAGGCCGTCGGCGATGTCGCTAAGGCGGTGCCGGACTGGTCGGGCGGGACGCGCATCGGAGCGGCGCTCAGGGAGTTCAACTTCAGATGGGCGCGTAGGACGCTGGGCTGGGGGTCTATTGTGCTCATCGTATCCGACGGATGGGACAGGGGAGAACCTGAGACGCTCAGCGAAGAGATGGCGCGCCTGCAGAGAAGCTGCCGCCGCCTCATATGGCTGAACCCTCTGGCCGGCGCCGAAGACTACGAGCCGCTGACTCAAGGAATGCGCGCCGCCGCGCCCTATGTCGACGACCTGCTTCCGGTGCATAACCTGGCGGCGCTGCTTGACCTGGCGAGCTACCTCAACGGCCTGGCGACGAGCTGGCCGGTGCGAAGGCAGTCCGCTCCGCCGCCGGTGGAAGCGGCAGAGGTAGCGCCTGCACCCACCCAGCGCTCCTGGCACACCCAAGCGAACCCGTCCTTCCGCCACCCCATGTGGGGCCGCGGCTCACAAGAGCGCGGGACGTAGGAGGAACGGTTGTAGTGGGGAATGATAGTGCTCGCACGCCCGGTTAAGCTCGCATCTGTTCTCGTGCTGCTGGTTGGCATCTTTGCCGCGACGGCCTGCGCCTCGGATGAGCCTGAGTTGCCCGACACTACGGCTGCCTCGATGCTCGCCTACCTTGAAGAGGTGGAATACCGGAACAGCGAAGACTGGAAGCTGTGGCCCGGCTTGGGAGAGAGGTACGCTGGCCAGGATCCCCACGGCGTGCTCCTCACAACCTATCTCAACCCGGCCGCCTACGATGCTCTCACCGGTAAGAAGGGCAGCATGCCCAACAATGCCATCATCGTCAAGGAGAACTACCTGCCGGGAGGAGAGTTCGCCGCTAACACGGTGATGTACAAGAAGGAAGGGTATAACCCGGAGCACAACGACTGGTTCTGGCTAAAGGTCCTAGCCGACGGAACGGTGGAAGCAGAGGGCAGGGTGGAGGGGTGTCAGGCCTGTCACGGCCTGGCGGATCGCAAGGCCAACGACTATATCATCACCGGGCCTCTGCGCTAGCAAGTCCCCATCTACTGCTCAACCTAAGAGGAAAAAAACCGGGCCAGCTCATCCCGCGGAAAGGACGGCAGCTCCTCCTCCCCATGCGGCGTCACCATCTTGACGCCCTCGGAGGCGGAGGTGATCTCCCCTATATTGTAGGCCTCTACTCCGGAGCTCTCCAAAGCGGCTACAACCCCTGACGCTTGAACGGCGGGCGTAGTCAAGACCAGGGCCCCCGAAGCCAGCAAGCCCAAGGGATCGATCTCCAGGGCGTCGCACAACGCCTGGCACTCGGGTAGGATCGGTATCTTCTCCTTCTCTATTCTCATTCCGACATTGGCTGCTTTCGCTATCTCTTGAAGCCCTGTGGCCAGACCTCCCTCAGTGGGGTCATGCATGCAGTTGATAGTGGCCACGGAGCGAGCTTTCTTGGCCTCCTTCAGCACGCTGATGCCGGGGGAATACAGATAGTCCTTAGCGCGCTCGATGGTAGCTTGGGACACTCCTCGCTCGATTAGTGCCTCCGAAACCTCTCTTGCCAGCACCGCTGTCCCCTCTATGGCGATGCCCTTGGTCAACACTATGCGGTCGCCTGGCCTGGCTCCCGATGTAGCGGTGACATCCGCCTTCGAAGCCTCGCCTAGCATGGAGCCCACAACCACCGGCCTATCTAGACCATACGTGATCTCTGTGTGCCCGCCTATGAGCGATACGTCTAGAGCCCCGCATGCGGAAACGATCTGGTCGAATATCTCTTCCACGTCGTTGCTCGTAAAGTGCTCGGGGACAAGAACAGTCGCCAGATACCATCGAGGAGTACCGCCTGTTACCGCTATGTCGTTGGCGTTGATGTGTACTGAGTACCAGCCTATATCGTCCGTTGCAAAGGTTATGGGGTCGGTTTTGGCAATCAGCGCCTTGTCATTCCCCATGTCGATGACGGCCGCATCTTCACCAACGGCGGGACCCAGAAGCACCCGGGCATCTTTGATGGGCGTCTTTTCAAGGAGCCGGTGTAGTAGATGGGGCGGCAGCTTTCCTATCTTCATCTGCGCCATAATCCAGAACGGTGTTCCGCACTTAGAGAGTTGACGAGATCATACCACACGGCGCTTACCCGACTGAGTCACGCTGGCAACAACTGCTAAGACTACTTGGTATATTACATACAGTATGGTCTTTCGGCTTTTGTGCCACGAACGGAGAGAAAACCAAATGCATTCATCCACTCTGAGCCCACCAAACACATTTGAAACAGCACGATTGCGCCTGCGCGGACCTCGCATGGAAGACGCGGCGGACATTTTTGAACGATATGCAAGCGACCCAGAAGTCACCCGATACTTGCCATGGCGTCCACATAGAGATGTCCAAGAGACCCGAACTTTTCTCTCCTACCTGTTGAGCGCAATGGAGAACGGTAGGACGTCTGCATGGATTATTGAGAGCCTGGAAGACCGTAGGGTCATGGGTCTTACGACGATGAACATCGCCTCTGCTAGAGAGAGTGACCTCCTTAGTACTGAACAAGAACGACAGCAGTACTACAAGGTTCTCATTGCCTATCATCTGGCCCGGTCTGAGTGGGGCAGGGGATATGCAACGGAAGCGGCGCGGGCGCTGGTGGACTGGGCAATTAGCCAGCGTCAAGTCGTTAGAGTCTGGACAGTGGTTGATATTGACAACGCAGCGTCTGTGAGGGTTTTGGAGAAGCTGGGTATGGTTAGAGAAGGTGTACTCAAGCGTTGGAGCATACATCCCAATATCAGCTCTGAGCCGCGAGACTTTTATTGCTATGCCCTTGTAAAGTAGCCGTATATGACCATGGTCGTGACTATGGTAATATAGAAGCAGGTCAAAGGTTTGGAGGAGCGGGCGTAGTGAATGCAAACAACGACATATCAAGCGACAAGCGGACTATGAAGGCGTCCGAGTTCAAGGCCAAATGCCTTCAACTCATGGATGAAGTAGCCGACGGCGGAAGCGAGATCATCATCACTAAGAACGGAAAGCCGGTCTCCCGCCTGGTGCCCTATCGGGAGCGCCCTAAGTCATTCTTTGGCGTCGATAAGGGTAAGATTGAGATACTTGGCGACATTGTCTCTCCTATGCCCGCGCAGTGGTTCGAAGACCCGGACAATGGCGATGAGGACCTGTTTTGATTCTCCTCGACACTCATGTATTGGTCTGGATGCGGACTGGAGATCACAGGCTGGGCCCCCGGACACGCGGCCAGCTGGAAACTGCCTTGCGAGAGGGTAATGCCGCCGTTTCTGCTATGACCTTTTGGGAAGCTGGAATGCGCGCCCAGAAGGGTATGCTTAGCCTTGGCCAGCACCTGGAGACATGGCGTCAGGAACTGATTGAGGCCGGTATAGTTGAGATACCCGTGAATGGCGTCATTGCAGCTAGGGCAGGGCTGTTGACTGAAATGCACGGCGACCCCGCTGACCGTATCATCGTGGCGACGGCGCTGGAGGGCCACAGGCTCATTACCGCCGACGAGCGCATCCTGGGATGGAGCGGGGACCTCAATCGGTTGGATGCTAGGGAGTGATGGCTGCTCGGACCCTGATCGTAGAGTCGGCTCAGTGTAGGCTCCGCCAATGACCTCACAGAACAAAATCCGTTTTGGCGACACGACTATCGACTACCAGGTCCGGCGTAGCAAACGGCGCAAGAAGACCATACAGATAATCCTGAATGGTGACGGCGTACGTGTTCTGGCGCCAATGGCCACGCCCGACAGTGAGCTGCAGGCCATCGTGCGGAAGCGTGCCCCCTGGATACTGAAACACGTTTCCCAATCGACGTTGGACGCCGAACCCAAGCAATTCGTCAGCGGCGAGACGCTGCCCTACCTGGGCCGCAACGTCCGCTTACACGTCGAGATCACCGGCGTGCTTGTACCAACCGTCCGTCTTGACCACTGGCGATTCAGGGTTGCCGTGCCGGATTCCCTGGGTGATGACGACCGCTGCCAATCGATTCGCCAGGCCGCTGTCCAGTGGTATCAGGAACGCGCCGCCCAGCGGCTGACGGAGACCGTGGAACGCTGGTGGCCACGGTTGGGTCGTGGAGAGATGTCACGGGTGTTGATCCGTGACCAGCGACGACGCTGGGGGAGTTGTGCGCCGGACGGCACGCTCCGTTTCAACTGGCGTGCCGTCATGCTCAAGCCGGCCCTCATCGAGTACTTGGTAGTGCACGAGCTGGCTCATCTAACCCACCGAAACCACTCAAAGGATTTCTGGGCCCTGGTCTCAAAGGTGATGCCGGATGCCCAGCAACTGCGAAAAACCCTCCTAGAGGAAGGGCGCAGGCTCCCCTTGTAATCCCTCTTTCGGGCTACTCACCCAGTCTGAACGGGGGATACCTGTCCGTGGTCAGAAGGAAGGCGTAGGCCGCGACTCTGTAACTCCAGCGCGATACTCCCACAACAAAGGCAAACATACCTTGGGGGTACTGTCCGGTTATCAGTATCGATAGCCAGGCAATGACTGTGACGATGAACGCAACCACGCCTAGGATGCTCAGGACTATGTAGTGAGGGATGGCCAGCAGCCACTTGATCAGGGGCAGGAACCTGTTCAACTGCTCTTCCGCGGTGGGATACGGTATGTCCAGGTGAACGGACTGCTCCTCGTCCGTGGAAGGGTACTCGTCGCGCAAAAGGAACAGGTATGCTCCCACCCTTGCGCCGAATCTCTGTAGCTCCAGGTTCCAGTCGAACCACCAGCGAGGATACTTCCTCCTGAAAAGGAGCATCAGAATCACAGCAAGCCATAGTACGCCGCCCGCGGACAGAGGATAGAGCATCCTATCCAAATCTGCGTCGCCGCTTGTAGAGTACCCGCTTACCAGAGAGATAACTACTATTATGGGGATGGCCAGAATCAGCCTGAACAGAGCAGTCAACCTGTTCCTGGGGCCTTCGGGATAGTCTACGTTGAACGCTACTGGGTAGGCATCCACTGAATAAACCGCCATTTCATTGCACCTCCCACCGGAATCGGAAAACTCGCCATGCTTTAGACAGGCCCCAACATATTACCATCCTTTCCTACCCTGGTAGAAAGCATCTGTCCTATATTCCTTAAGCTATCTTGTGGACTGGCGCACTTCCTCCGGTTCATGGCTGTGCCATCCCCCACTTCCCCATAAGCCGCCGTACTGCTAACATGCGCTCATTATGACATTGCGCGCCAGCCTGCTCACCACGCATTACGAAAAACCTACCGCCCCCTCCACCGTCTTGCCCGTGAAGCCTGGCATCCAGGAGCGGTGTGGCGCGCCCCTTGGCAGCCAAAACACCCGCCTCCATACCCTCAACTTTGCCCCTGAATCTGATTCGTTTCTCACCTCCGCCAAAATTTCCCTCCAATTTAGCCTTGTACTTGACATAACGTTGGAAACGAATCCCCTTCTCAGGCACAACACGACTCCACCATCAAACGCCATTTCACGCCAAAAACGCCACTTTTGTCCAGTAATTCAACCATCACCCGGACCACCCCGGAGGTCGACACTAGGAGGAGACTATGAGCAACAAGCGGCTATGGAAACGTTTGGAGGATCGGCTGACCCGCAAGATAGACGGTTTTGCTGGAGTGGCCGGAGTTTCGGTAAAGGACCTGACTCGCGGAGACGGGGTGTCGGTGTATGGCGGAGATGAGTTCCCCACTGCATCTACCATCAAGATACATATCCTGACGCGCCTGTTGACCCGCGCCGAAGCGGGAGAGATAGACCTCAGCGAACGTGTCAGGATAACCCCTGAGAAGCTAGGGGCGGGTAGTGGAGTGCTCCAGTACATGGAAGACGAGCCTGACGTTTCCATACTCGACATCGCTATTTTGATGATTATCGTCTCGGACAATACGGCGACCAACCTCTGCATCGACTGGGCTGGCATGGAGGAAACCAACGCGCTGCTGGGAGAGATGGGGCTTACCGCGACGAAGTTGCGGCGCAAGATGATGGACAGCGAGGCCATACACAGAGGCGATGAGAACGTATCGACTCCTAACGAGCTCGTTGCCATGCTGGAAATGCTGTATCAGGGCAAGCCCTCACCTAAAGTGGCGGAGCAAGTGTTGCGCATCATCAGCAAGCCTAAGTCCGCGCCGTTGAACCGGGCGGTGCCTTCAGGTCTGGTAGTCGCCAACAAGCCGGGCGGCATGGAGCGGGTGCGCTGCGATGCGGGAATCGTTTACCTTGGGGACAGGCCCTACGCGATAGCGGTCATGACTAACTTTGGGCTGGAGGATGGCATACGCCAGGAAGGATTCATTGTAGACGTGGTGCAGGATGTGCATCAGACCATGGCGGTACTGGACAGCACCAACGATTTTGGTCTGGGGGTGCCCAAGTACACGGGAGGTTAGGGGCGACCTGAAGGTCAAGCCCCGTAGCGCCGCTGTCTTCCCTGGTAGCTCCTCAGGGCTCGCAGGAAGTCTAGCTTGCGGAAGGCGGGCCAGAAGGCGTCGCAAAAGTATAGCTCGCTGTATACGCTCTGCCAGAGCAAGAAGCCGCTCAAGCGAGCTTCTCCGCTTGTCCTAATGATGAGGTCGGGTTCAGGCACGTGCGGCGCATAGAGGTGCTGCCGTACTTCTTCAACCGAGAGACTCTCCGCTACCTCCGATAAAGAGGCTCCATTCTCACTTCGGGTCAGCAGCAGCCTCCTCAATGCATCCAGTATTTCGTCACGTCCTCCGTAGCCAATGGCTATGTTCAACTGCCATGGCCCCGCGGATGCCGTCATCTCCTCCACCCGCTTGATTTTGTCACGCAGCTCTTCACTCAGACTGTCGGCGCGTCCAATCACGTTGACTCGCCGCTTGGTGGGGATGTTCTCAGGGTCAACCAGCCACTGGTCCAGCTTGGCTCCAACCAACGCGAACACTTTGTCAAGTTCCTCCGGGGTACGTTTCAGGTTGTCAGTGGACAGCCCCCACAGGGTGACCACGGGTATCTGCAGTTCGTCGCACCACTGAATCACCTCGCTGGCCTTGTCGGCGCCAATGCGGTGACCTTCGGCAACGTCGCTCAACCCCTGCAGTTTGGCAAAGCGCCTGTTTCCGTCCAGAATCATGGCTACGTGTTGGGGAAGCGGCTGCTGCTTAATCTGAGCTAGGAGCCTGTTTGTATACAAGCCATGGATGAAAGAGTTCAACAGCCTCAAGGACATTGCACCTATCCGAAGAGGCTTCACAACGCGGCCCATGCCTGAGGATGTTTTTCTATCTACGGTAGTGACTGAACTGGCTGATTGGTCCAACTATGCCATGCCCTCAAACGTTATCTATTTAGGGTACCACTACCTGTAAACTGCCTGCTACGTTGTAAGGCTAGCCTTGTCGCAATAGGGGCACATCTGGAATTGCGGCGATTTCATCAAGCGTGCGTTTTGATGCAAACGCACTTAAGATCTCCCTTCTGGTAGCTTGAGTGATACAATGAGGGTGCAAGAGGCTCTTTTGATAAATCTCCCTACAAGAACCCCAAGATCTTTCATTTACTTTGGCGCAGCAGGGATAGCTGCCTACTTCTCTAATGAAGTCCCGGCGTTGCGTTGGCTCGCACATGCCGCTGCTATGATGTTTGTAGCTCAAGGTCCTCTAAACTATCTCACAGACCTATTCATAGCTTTACCTGAAGATGCCGGCAGAGATTGGAGAACTCTATTTCAGGCTTGTGCTATAGCTGGCCTTGTTGGGATATTCGCGTGCTATGCGCTTGCGGGATATTGGATTTATCGATTCTTACTTGCACTGTAAAGCAGGTAGGAGGATATCCTTATTGAATAGTAGGCGGTTACAGGGTGGCTCATTTCTAAACGATGCCGAAAGTGATGACCAACGGGATGAGGTGCCAGTATTAGGCGTGCCAGTGGACAATAGGTGGAGCGGGGGACGGGACTCGAACCCGCGACAGCCTGCTTGGAAGGCAGGGGCTCTACCACTGAGCTACCCCCGCTGGGGTACTCCCTAGTTTATAGCATTTGCCCTGCGATTGGCTAGGACGCTACGTTACCTTGACCCGCAGCCAGCGGTTCGCCATGTAGTACGGCATGTACAAGCCAAACCGGGCCACCATGGCTATTACAATCGCCCACGCTATGCCGAACTCGTTGAGATGAGCCAGCACCGGCAGGGTAAAGGACATTCCGTATAGGCCAAAGGTGTGAGTCGCGCCGGTCAGCATCAGGGCCAGTGGGATCTCCAGCACCCACATGCTGAGCAGAGTGACCAGCATTGGCGTTATAGTATCCCCGGCCGTGTTGAACGACTGTCCCAACACCTGTCCGGCTCCTAGGAATACCAGGCTGAATGCCTGGATGCGCAGCCAGGTAGTTGCCAGAGCTACCAGTTCAGCATCTCGTGTGAAAAGCTTGACCAGGTACGGCGCCAGGGCAAAAAGCAGGACTGTCAAGACCAGACCAATGGCAAAGACAAAGATCAACGCCCACTTCACCGTCTTTCTGGCCCTTTCCGGCCTGCCCGCTCCCAGGTTCTGGCCCACAAGCACGCCGGAGGCCCGTCCCAGGCCCCCGCTTCCCAGGTGCGCCAGGTTCTCGGTGCGCCGTCCCAGTGAAAATGCGGCCACGGCAAATGTGCCAAACTGAGCAGCCAGGCCTACCACCACCAACTGAGCTATAGACCGCTCCATTCCCGTTACGGACGCTGGCGCTCCTATCCTGATCAGCCGGCCCAAGACGGGAAAGTCGACCCGGTAGCCTCTCAGCGAAAGGTGGAGGCGGGACGAGCCGCGGAACAGCACGCGAAGATTCCAGGTTGTGCCCAGGCTTTGTGCAAGCACGTCGGCCATGGCCGCGCCGGCGATTCCCATTTCGGGAAGACCCAGCCACCCGAAGATGAGGAACGGAGTCAGGCTTATGTGGGTGGCTCTGGTCAGCATAGTCGCCTTCATTGGTGTTATGGCATCGCCGGAGGCCACCAGGGCTGAACCGCTGGTCTGTCGGAACGCCATGGCGCCGGTGCCAATGAACTGGATCCTGAGATAGAGCGACCCGGAATCGATGATGTCTTCGCTGAGACCCAGCACCCGCATCAGGGGAACGGTCAGAAATACCCCAATCACCACCATGATTAGAGAGTAGCCCGCGCTGAGAGTGAATCCCTGTAGAGCGTAGTGGTTGGCCAGCGCCGGGTTCACCGCGCCTATGGCCCTGGACACCGTGGCTCGCATGGCGGTGTCCAGCCCCAGTCGTCCCGTCATTACAAGCATCTTGTAGCTTTGCCCTATGCCCACTCCTGCAATGGCGCTGGCGCTAATGAATCCCGCCCACACCAGGTCCGCCAGTTGGTCTACAACGTTGAGGACGTTTTCCACCATCTGGGGCCAGGCCAGCCACCACAGGTTGCGGGGTATGCTTCCCTTGGTCAGGTCTTTCCCGTAGCGCGCCGGTCGGCGCTGGTGGCTCTGCGGAACGGTCTTCCCTATGCCCGGTGTTGTCGGAGGCGGAGGACGTTCGGGAATCTGCGGCCTGTCAATGGAGTCGTCGGGCAAGTTGAACCTGCTCCTTGGTAGGGAAAGTCGTAGTTGGTTGCACCATACGACTATCGGCCAGTGCGGTCAATGACCATGCTTGTCAATTCACTGGCCGTTGGATATAGTAGCCCAGCGTAGCAAGGCTGGTTGGATTAGATGGCAGTATCTTCAACCGGTGCGCCTGTTGGCGCTGACTACGCATCAATCCATGACAGGGGGTGTCTGTTATGTTGCCTGCCGCTCTGGACGACATCAAGGTTCTGGACATCAGCCAGGGAATCTCAGGGTCGTACTGCGCTAAGCTGCTCGCCGACTTTGGCGCCGACGTGATAAAGGTCGAGCCACCAGGAGGGGAGTTGCTGAGGTCAATCGGCCCGTTTTTTAACGACGACCCCCACCCGGAAAAGAGTCTCATACACGTTGTGCTCAACAACAATAAGAGGGGAATCACTCTTAATCTGGAAACATCGTCCGGGGCCAGGTTGCTCAAGAGATTGGTGCAAGGGGTGGACGTAGTAATCGAAAACTATCAGCCCGGCTATTTGGACTCTCTGGGGTTGGGGTTCCAGGAACTGGAGAAAGCGAACCCCAAGATCATACTGACTTCCATCACTGGATTTGGGCAGTCCGGTCCGTACCGCGATTATAAGAGCGAAGATATAGTGGCCTACGCCATGGGCGGCATCATGGCCTTCAGCGGCACCAAGGACAAGGAGCCCCTGAAACACGGCGGCTTCCAGTCACAGTACGAGGCCGGGCTCAATGGGGCCATAGCCACCGGGTTTGCTCTCTTTGCCAGGGACTTCGATGGCGAAAGCCAGCACATAGACGTGTCCGCACAAGAGGCTGTGAACGCTTCACTGGTGATGAACCAACCCCTGTTCTCCTTCAGCGGAGCCGTCCAGGGGCGTCGCAATCCCAAGGGCACCATGTACACCCAGATTATGCCCTGCAAAGACGGCTACTTTGTGAGCCAGACCGGGGCACGGGCCACCTGGGATGATCAGGTGCGGTTCTATGGCAAGCCTGAGCTGGCGGAAGATCGGTTTGCGAACCCGGTCCAGCGGCTGGATCACGGTGAAGAGTTTGACTCCATCCTTGTGGATGCCGTCAAAGACCGCACCATGAAAGAGATGTTCAAGACGGCGTCGGAGGAATTCGGCATGCTGTTCGGCATATCGCAGACTCCGGAAGACCTTATGGACTGCCCGCAGCTTGCCGCTAGGGATTTCTACCAGGATATAGACCACCCCGTTATAGGCAAGACCAAGATTCCGTTCAGGCTTTTCCACATATCCGAGAGCCCGTTCCAGCAGAGGATGCACGCGCCTCTACTGGGCCAGCACAATGAAGAGGTCTATACGGAGACAATGGGTTACTCTAAGGAGGACCTGATAAGACTCCGTGAATTGAACATCATCTAAGACGCATTCACACGCTTAGACCAAGGAGCTAAGAATGGGTAGACTGCCATTAGAAGGAATCAGAATAGTAGACACCTCCGCCATCTTCGCGTTTCCCTACGCGGCAGGGGTAATGGCCGATCTTGGTGCTGAGGTCATCAAGATAGAGGGCCCCACTCGTGTTGAGCCTATACGCACCGGTATGCTTTCCGGCGCCTATCCCGAGAACGACCCCGGCGCCGACCCCTGGAACCGCACGCCTACTTTCCACGTGGTGAACCGGGGCAAGAAGTCCCTGGTGCTTGATCTGCGCAACCCTGAAGGGCTTAAGGTTCTCAAGGAGCTTGTGCTCACGGCGGACGTGTTCATGGAGAACTTCACGCCAAGGGTTACCCGCAACTGGGGCATGGACTGGCCCAAGCTGAAAGAGATGAAGCCCGACATCATCATGATGTCCAACACCGGATACGGCCACGGTACAGGCCCGTACTCGGACTATCCCGCGGTGGCCACGTCCCAGGAGGCTACACACGGCCTGACCCACCTCACCGGATACAACGGAGATATTCCCTCCAAGGTGGGCCAGTCCTACGTGGACTTTGTGGCCTCGTGGACGTGTCTGTTCTCCCTCTCCATGGCGCTGAGGCACCGCAAGAAGACGGGGAAGGGCATGTGGGTGGACATTGGCATGTATCAGCTGGGAGTGTTCCACATCAGCGAGTTCCTCATGGAATGGATAGGCAACGGCAAGGACAGCTCCAAGCGCATAGGGAATCGCCACCCTTGGTTCGCTCCGCAGGGTTGCTACCCCTGCGCCGATGAAGATGGGTGGGCCGTGCTCAGTGTGCGCGACGACCACGAGTGGGAAGCGCTTTGCCGCACTATCGGCAGGGAAGACCTGGTGGACGATCCCAAGTACATTGGCCACTTGAACCGCTGGAAGCACCACGACGAGCTTGACGGCATCATCAAAGAGTGGGCTAAGAAGCATAGCAAGTGGGACGTGATGGAGAAATTGCAGGACGCCGGTGTACCGGCTGGGCCCGTTATGGACTCCCGCGATATGAACACCAATGTACATTATTGGAAGCGCGGTTTCTTGGAGAAAGTTCCCTCGGACGATCCCACGCTGGGCACGCGGGTGCTCATGGGCCGGCCCTGGAAGCTGAGCAACACGCCTGTCTCCATAAAGGGTCCCGGCCCCAAGCTCGGCGAGGGTAACCACCGCTACATAGTGGAAGAGCTGGGCCATTCCGAGGAGGAGTACCAGAAGCTCATCGAAGAGAACGTGACCGCCGATAGCCCGGTTGATAAGCGCCCCATACCCACAAGCAGCCTTGACGATATGGTGTCCAAGGGCGTATACGGCTACTGGGATCCGGAATACAAGGAAAAGCTCGGCATATAGCCAGAGCGCTGACTAGCAAAGCTCGCGAGGTGCAGTTATGAACATAGGTGACCAAGTCCCGAACGTTGGATTCACTACTGGAGACCGTCAGGAAATCAGACTGGCGGACTTCAAAGGCAAGCAGAACGTAGTCATCGCCTTCTACGCCAGGGCTTTCACCGGCGGCTGAGAGCGAGAGCTGCGGAAGTTCCAGAGCCTGCTCTCGGACTTCCAGCGGCTGGACACCCAGGTTCTGGGTGCAAGCACAGACGCCGCGCCGTCTCAGGGCGCCTTCGCCAAGCAATGCGGACTTGATTATCCTTTGGTGTCCGACTTTCCCAAGTTTGAAGCCTCCAGGGCTTTTGGGGTATTCAATGAGGAGACCATTGGCGTTAGCCGGGTCACGTTCGTCATCGACAAAGAGGGCGTGGTCAGACACGTAGTCCAGGATGCTCAAAGCATGGAACAGCACGCCGAAGAGTCGCTGGAAGTGATAAAGAAGCTCAGCGCCTCCTGACCCGTTTGCCTCGTTGGTCTTCTTTAAATCTCGTCGATAAGCATGAGATGCACGGGCGGGGTCCGTTCGGCAAGCGCTGCGATTCAGCGTTGACAACCCCCGTCCGGTTGAGCAATCATAAAAGCCAGCGCATTACGGGCCCGTAGCTCAGTGGCAGAGCGGTCGGCTCATAACCGATTGGTCGTTGGTTCGAATCCAGCCGGGCCCACCAAGTGCCTGTACGGGCTAGACTGCACCCGCGTCCCAAACAGGGCAGTCTGGTCTATCGTAGTTACGTCTGCATTATCTGGATCAGGTTGCCGCAGGTGTCGTCAAAGACCGCTATGGTGACGTCGGCCATTTCTGTTGGCTCCATCACAAAAGCTACGCCCAGCGACTTCAGTTTCTCATACTCTGCATGGATGTCCGTAGCGCTAAAGGACGCCGCTGGGATGCCTTGGTCAAATAGCCCTTTCTGATATTCTTGTGCTACCGGGTTGTCATTTGGTTCAAGCAGAAGCTCTGTCCCATCTGGGTCATCGGGCGAGACGACGGTAAGCCACTTGAATTCCCCCACAGGAACGTCATGCTTCTTCACAAAGCCGAGCTTCTCCGTGTAGAACTTCTCGGCCTCATCCTGGTCACGTACGAAAACACCGGTAAGTGTAATGCGCATATCCGGCCTCCCTTCTCTTCATAGACTTACTTGAGCCATCGATTCATAACAGCCCTGATGGGCTCATCGTTAAAGACAAGCATCCGATACTTGCCGCGTTTCTCTGAGCTTACGAGCCCCGCTTTTTCTAAGACATCAATGTGCTTGGCCATGGCCTGGCGAGAGATGGCGACTTTGTGTCGCATGATCAAGCGCGCTGTGAGTTCGTAGAGCGTCTGCTCCTTGCGCTCAGAGAACTCGTCCAGCATCAACCTCCGTGTTGGGTCCGCGAGCGCCTTGAAGACCAGGTCCTTGTCCATGCACGCATATAATACGCAACCACAGGGTTGCATGTCAAGGGGCGATCCCACGCTGGCAGGAACCACATCCCCAACCAAGTTTGCGGTACAGGACTCGTTGGCCCCGCCAGTTGTGCTGGGGATTCATAACTCGCCCGCTTAGGCGTGCGGATAGTCTAAAGGATGGACTCTTTGTCCAGCAGGCCCTCTGTCTTTGCCCGGTCGTCGGTTAGTATGGCGACCGTAGTGTAGTCGCCGCGTCGGTCAACTATCTGCAGGCTCTGGATGTTCACGCCGCCCTGTTTCAGCTTCTCGGCCACCCTTGCCAGCGCGCCCGGCTCGTCCCGCAGGCTGACCAAAAGCGAGTCGTCCGTCACCGTTTTGAACCCCGCGTTGGTCAACGTGCGCAGAGCCCCGTCGTAGTCATCGGTGGTCAGGGAGATAGAGCCTTTATCGTCAAGGGCATCTGTGCTGATGGTCTCTATGTTGATCTCGTTGTCCGCCAGGACCCGGCTGATGTCGGCGATAACGCCAACCTCGTTTTTTGCCATTACTATGATTCTGGGCATACGGTTATAACCTCAGTGATATTTGGATGCTACTGGTTCAGGCAGTCGTCCACGACCGCGTCTATGGTCTCGCGCGTCACTTGGGGCATGGTCAGCATGTGGGCAATGTCCTCGTAAGGCGCTAGCTGCCACTTCCGGATCACTTGCGCCGACGGTTTGGGGAAGACCACTGTGACCGAGTTCTTATTTCGCCACGCCGGTATGCCGCTGTCCCTGAACCGTGTGACAGCGTACTCGGCCTTTTCAAGGCATTCGTTCACAATCCGCTTGAAGCCGTCCATTCCGTGCTTCTCGAGGGCGTACCAGATTATAAGCGGCGTGATGGCGTTGCGCGAGCCGCTCAGGGTGGTGTCCAGAACGCCCACGTACTCGATGGAGCGGGCGACGCGGGCGACATACTCGCGCCTGGTGAGAGCGACGCCGGAAGGAAGTGGCGAACCTATCATCTTGTGCCCGCTTATTGCCACGCTGTCAAACCCGGCATCGAAACCGTAGGGCTGCGGTTCCTCCACGAATGGCAGTATCATGCCGCTCAATGCGGCGTCGGCGTGGATGTAAGAGTTGGTCACGGCAAGGTCGCTTAGGATGGCGCGAACCCTGCTCACGTCGTCTACGGCGCCCTTCATGGTGGTGCCT
Source organism: Dehalococcoidia bacterium (assembly GCA_965116555.1). Taxonomy (GTDB): domain Bacteria; phylum Chloroflexota; class Dehalococcoidia; order Lucifugimonadales; family QGNO01; genus DAOUJH01. The sequence continues at coordinate 612,554 of OZ220698.1, forward strand.
ATGTTCGCCATGAAAATAACCGGCACGTCGCGGTTGATGCGGATGCTCTCGTAGAGGTCGTCGTAGTCGATCTCGCCGTTGGCCTGGCTCCTGATCATGATGTTGCGGGCCTTCAGCAGCCGCAGGATCTTTACCACGCTGTAATGGGTGTCCTGGGAGAAGTACACCACGCCGTCCGGGTAGATCTCCCGCCCCATGTACAGGCCGTACATGTTGCCCTCAGTGCCGCCGGAGGTAACGTAGCCCCAGGCATCTTTCTGTTCCAGGTGCATCATATCGGCGAAGGTGTTAATCACATCGCGCTCAATTTCGTGGGTGTTGACACGGAAGTTGCTGTCGTGGAAGGGGTCCCCGACGTTGTTGGCGCTGTACTGGAGGAAGGGCCACAACTCCGAGTAATCAAAGTCGTGGTTGCACGGGTAGCCAACCTGCTCAGCACTCAGAGCTTCAATGTCTTCCAGCAAAACATCAAGACGCTTCCGGCTTTTGGTTTCCATCTCAGCCATCCAGGCGGCTCTTATCTCGGTATTCCCAAGCCATCAACTGAAATATAGCACGCGGCCTAGCCGCCCGTAAACGGAAGACGGCGTACCGGTTCTATGTGACTTCTTGGATGATGCGTCTATGTCACCGTCTCTTGGCCAGTACCCAAAGGTAGGGCACTTCCCGGTCCTGTTCCAACTGGCTTTCGATATCAGTCTCAAGAAGCTCGAAACCGGTGTCCTGGACAAGTCTTCTCATTGTCTCGGGATCAAATACGCTAATGAACATTGGAACGCCCAGCCACTGACCGGTGACATCGTTCATGTCCCCGGCCTCGCAGCTAAACAGCAACAGTCCCCCCGGCCGCAGCCAGCCGTGGATGCGTTTGAGTATTTCCCCGTGCTGCTCTCTGGGAAGGTGCTCCAACGTATAGAAAGAGACCACGGCATCGAAAGAGCCATTGGGGAAGTCCAGAGCCCCAAGGTCTCCGTGGATGAACGTACCTTGTGGAACGTTCCGGCGCGCCATATCTACTTGAACACTTGATATGTCCACGCCGGTAATCTGATGGAGTCTGGAGATCTCAATGTCCGCCGGGTCGCCAGATCCACAGCCCAGGTCAAGCACCTCACTTCCTGGGTTCAATCCGGCGAGCACCTTCCCCAGCCATTTCATCCTGGGCCACTTACTGTCGCCCTCAAGGCGTGAGTAGGCTTCGGCAACTTGGTCGTAACCTTCCTCCACTAGCGTTTTGGGACCTTCGGGCATGTCCAATCCATGATACTACGAAAGCGGAATTTGGTTAGAGGTGATAATCGGGTCATATGCCATATAATTGATATTACAAATGTTGAGGTTAGATTCGGAACGTACCAGAGGAAAACGGTGAGTAAGTTCTTGCGCTATTTCGGACTGCTGGCGGCTGGGTTTATAGCGGCTGTTGCCGTTGCCTGTTCAGGTACGGAAGAATCCACCGTGCCTGCCGAGGGGACACCGACAGCTCCACATACCCAGACTCCGACGGCTGTGTCGGCTCCTGCTACGGGTTACGACTCCACCGAGAACATGTTCAGGCTCTTCTCCGGCTGGGACCATAATTCCTTCGACACGCAAGAGGCCATAGCGCTCGCTATCTTCCATAAAGACAAGTCGATGGTGCCGGTGATGATAGAGACGCTCCGGTTCTTCTTTGGGGACGACGACATAATAGATGAGCTCAACTGGGGCCTCTCGGCGATAACGGGCCAAGATTTGAGGAATGGCTATCGCGCCTGGGATGAGTGGATGGAGTGGTTGGGCAACAACGCCGACGATTACCATCCGCCTGACGGTTACGTGCGGTGGAAGAGCGAGATCATGAGCCTGATTGACCCCAGGTTCGCCGAGTTTCTGGAACCGGCAGCGCAAGGCTCGCGAATAAACGTATTCGAGATCGCCTGGGGAGGAGTCCGCCCCGACGGAATACCGGACCTTCAGAACGCCCCGGTCGTTTCAGCCGACGAGCAGGACTATTTGCTGCCGACTGATCGGGTCTTTGGCGTGTCCATCAACGGAGAGCACAGGGCGTACCCGCTCCGCATTGTTAACGCCCACGAAATGGCTAATGACGTGCTGGGGGGCGAGCCCATTGCCCTGGCTTACTGAACGCTCTGCGGCAGCGGAATCGTGTATTCCGCTAGGATCAACGGGGAGCCAACCACCTTCGGCACATCAGGGATGCTCTATCGCAGCAACAAGGTCATGTACGACCGGCTGACCAACTCGCTGTGGAACCATCTCACCATGGAGCCGGTCATAGGGCCTTTGTGGGACTCAGGGATAAAGCTGGACTTCTTCCCGGTTATGCTCACGACGTGGCAGGAGTGGCTGGAGCTTCATCCCGATACTACGGTGCTGGCCCAGGAAACCGGTCTGTACCCCGCCGAATTCTACGTGCCGGAGGAGAATCCGCAGGCCATCTACTACAGATACTTCAACTCGCCTGAGACCATGTTCCCGGTTCCACAACGGGATGACCGGCTTGAAACAAAGGACATCGTGCTAGGGGTACAGCTGAACGATAGCTACAAGGCCTACTCCTCCGACGCGCTGCGAAAGAGCCGCATAGTCAACGACGTGGTGGGAGGCGAGGAGATACTGGTGCTGGGTTCGGCCGGAAGCGAGGGCGCGAGAGCCTACTACCGCGGCGACAGGTCGTTCAACCTCGTGTCGAACGACGACGGGCAAACCGGAATACCGTCCGTGATAGTGGACGATGGTGGTGGGACATGGGAGGTGACAGAGGAGTTTCTGGTCAACGCGGCGGACCGGTCGGAGAAGCTGGAGCGGATACCCACGCACATGTCGTTCTGGTTCGCGTGGTTCCAATTCCATCCTGATACTGAGTTGTACGTAGAGCCCTGATTTTAGGCAAGCCCAGAAGTGTACGACTTGCTCAACTTCTGCCCGCCAAGTGTCGTAAAGCTACAGGAAGGATTCCTCGTTCGTGATCACGCCGTCGGACATGGTCAGGACACGAGTACACACCTCGCTCACTCTTGTGTCGTGGGTCACTAGGACAATCGTCTGTCCCAGTTCTCGGTTAAACCGGTGGAGGAGACCTATGACCTCTTTCATGTTTTCCGAATCCAGGTTCCCGGTAGGTTCGTCCGCCAGCAGGAGGGCCGGCTTTGTGACCAGAGCCCGCGCTATGGCGACGCGCTGTTGTTGCCCTCCGGACAGCTCTGTAGCCTTGTGTGCTGATCGCTCCTCTAGGCCTACTAGCTTGAGAGCTTCCGCCGCTGCCGCCCTGGCCTCACGCCGGTGCCAGCCTGCATACTCGGCGGGAAGCGCGACGTTCTCCAGTGCCGTCAGGATTGGCACCAGGTTGAACGTTTGAAATACAAAGCCTATCTGTTTCGCGCGCATTTCTGTGCGCTCGCTGTCACTCAGCCCTGTGACATCGTTGCCGCCGATCACCAGGCTCGGCGGCGGACTCGTTCTAAGGTCAGCCGAATGCAACAGACCCAGGATGTGCATCAGCGTGCTCTTGCCGCAGCCGGACGGTCCCATGATGCCAACCATCTCGCCTGCCTCCACTGAGATGTCAATGCCGCGAAGAGCGCGAACGACGTTGTTGCGGCTTAGCCGGTAAGTCTTGTGAAGGTTGCGTGCTTCCAAAAAGACCATGTAGCGTTCCTATACGTACCTTAGTGCTTCTACGGGGTCCAGCCGGGCTGCCTTCCAGGCGGGAAACAGTCCGGCTAATGCTCCAAGGATTGTCGAGAAAGTCACGCCCAAAGCCGCAATCCATGGAGTCAACCGAAAGAGGATAATCCCGGAAACTTGGCCGGCGTCGTTGGAGAAATAGACGACAAGCCACGCAAGACCCAGTCCCGCCAACCCGCCAACAAAGCCCATGACTCCGGCCTCCCAAACCAGCTCTCGCATGATCCTACCCCGTGTAGCGCCGATGGCCCGCTTGATGCCTATTTCCCGGGTGCGCTCCGCGACGCTTATCGTCATTGTGTTGATTACGGAAAGACCTCCAACCACCACGCTGATCAACGCCACGCTGAGGATGATCGCGTTGAAGATGGCTATAGTAGACCCAAACTGCTCGTTAAAGTCTTCACCGGAAGACGCTCGTAATCCCGGGAAGCTCGTTTCGATCGCCTGAATCAGGGAGTCTATGTCTGCTTCTGCTTCCGGGTACACTATCAACATAGACGTCAGCTCTTGGTCGGCTAGGTCCGCGTCCGATAGCACAGATCTGTCACGGGCCAGCATCTCCTGACCGGCGGTCCAAGGGATCACGGCGGTCGTGTCAAAGAACGTCAACGTCGGTTCCCGTATGCCAATGACTTCAAAGGGGACACCTCTTATCTCAAAGGTATCGCCGGGATGACTGTCAAACTTCCTGGCTATATCGGCGCCCAGAACGACTACTCGCTGCCCCTCATCCGCCGGCGTGGTCTCCCGCCCTCTGGAAATCTCTATGCGGAACGTCTCGTACCCTTGATCGAAGCCGGCTCTGTAAGCGACTACGAAGTCCGGTGAGACAAAGCCGGAACCGCTGTCGTCAGGGTCAAGGAGAAACTCCACTCGTGGCGCTGCAACTGCCACTCCATCGATTTGAGCAATTTGCTCAGCTACGCTGGCGGGCATAGGGGAAAGGCCGAAACCAAACGCGGGATTAGTCACGTCGCTGACCATTATCTTGTTATCAAAATAGGTGGAGCCGACGTCCACAATGGCAGTGAGTTTGTTGGCCATGGCGCTCATGACCATGAGCGTCCAAATGCCTACGGCAATGCCGAGGATGGTCAGTGTGGTTCGTAACTTCCGGCGCGCCAGACTGCGGAGCAAGCGTCGTACCCTCCTGAGCCGAAGGAAAGAAGATGCTTTTATAGATTCGATTTCTGGCCCCGGGTCTATACCTGGAAGCCTACAATGTATATTTTATCACAAAGTCTTGGCTCGGTAATGGCTAGGTTGCTTACTCTGCGGTGCTGTGGCCCCTCCTATGGAATGTACAAGGCAGGTATAATGATATGCGTAGGAATGCGACGTAGCCCCTGCCTGCAAGTACTCCTTGTCGGGCAGACGCGAAAGCCCCTAGTTTTATAAAAGGACACCTTATGGAATTATTCAAGCGCAGACCCGTATTCTTTAGCGTACTCGCCTTTTCCCTGACCGCCGCTTTCGTGGCCGTCTTCGTAATTGTTGTTCTCTCCACTCCCGCGTCCGACGACAGGACGCTAACCATGGTCTACTGGCAGGCCCCTTCCATCCCGAATCCCTATCTTTCCGGTGGGTTCAAGGATAGAGACGCTGGAGCCATCACCCTGGAACCACTGGCCAAGTACAATCCTGACGGCGCTCTAGTCCCCGCGCTTGCCGCTGAAATTCCCACCCTACAGAACGGAGGCCTATCCGCTGACCTGACAACCATCACCTGGAAACTCAGGGACAACCTCAAGTGGTCTGACGGCAGTGATCTCACCGCTCATGACGTGGTCTTCACCTGGCGCTACTGCACCGACCAAGCCACGGGATGCACCGCTACCAGCGCCTTCTCCGACGTAACATCCGTAGAGGCCCTGGATGACTTGACCGTGAGGATCACCTTCCACGATGCCACCCCGTACCCCTATACCGCCTTCGTCGGTACTGGCGTCCCGATCCTAAGTGGCTCGCAGTTCGCCGATTGCGTTGGCGCTGCCGCCGCGGCATGTGATGAGGAGAACTACGCCCCCGTTGGCCCCGGGCCATACCGTATAGTAGAGTTCCTGCCCGATGAGAAGGCTGTCTACAAGCGCAACCCCCACTATTACGGCGAGACAGCCTACTTTGACCGTGTTGTCCTCCAGGGTGGCGGCGATGCTATGTCCGCGGCTCAGGCTGTCTTGGAGCACGGCGAATCAGATTATGCATGGAATCTCCAGATAGACCCCACGGCCCTTGCCAGCATGGAGACTATGGGCAAGGGGAAGGTAGTATCCGCGTTCCCCAGTCTGGTGGAGCGCATAGTCTTGAACCAGACCAACGCCGACCCGTCGCTCGGCGAGGACCGCTCCGAGTACTTGGATGGCGCAAACCTTCACCCCATTCTGACCTTTACGCCAATCGCCCAGGCCATGTCCATGGCTGTAGACCGCGCGCTGATATCTGAGCGGCTCTACGGTTCTGCCGGCGAGCCCGCTTGCAACCTCATCACCGGCCCACCGACCTACGTCTCCACCGCCAATGACGGCTGTATCGCTCAGGACATCGCCGGCGCCAACAAGCTCCTTGACGACAACGGCGTGCTGGACACCGACGGTGACGGTATCCGCGAGTACAACGGCATTCCCCTGCGAATCACCTACCAGACTTCCACCAATGACGTACGACAGGAGACCCAGGCCCTTGTCCAGGGCTGGTGGCGCCAGATCGGAATTGAAGCCGAGATCATCCACCACGACGCCGCTGTCTTCTTCGGTGGTGATCCGGTGGAAGACAAAGAGGCGCTATACTCCCGGTTCTTCGCCGACGTTCAGATGTACGCCACGGGGCCCGACATCGACCCCCAGGGATATCTCGTCGGTCTCACCTGCGACGAGATCCCGGACCGTGCCAACAACTGGGGCGGAAGCAACGTTGCCCGATCCTGTGATCCTGAGTTCGATGGATTAGTCGAAGAGCTTTCCCACACTCCCATCGGCCCAGACCGCGCCGCTCTTGTCAAACGCATGAACGATATGCTGGTGCAGAGCTACTACGAGATTCCCCTGGTGAACCGGGGAATCGTTTCCGCCCACCTGGACACCCTCAGGGGCGTTCGAATCAATGGCTGGGACAGCGAGCTGTGGAACATCGCGGAGTGGCGCCGTTGATCTAGCGTCAACGAGTATCTGGGATGTAGATGAATTAGCTCACGGAACCTGGATTTCAAGGCGGCAGTGGTCGCTGGGTCCCCACTCGTCGGGTGAGTTGAGAGCACGGACTTGCACTTTATCCGCAAGGCCGCGAGATGCAAATACGAAGTCCAGTTGGCGGCTGGCCGATATAGGCGACTGTTGGGGAGAGTGGTAGGTGGGGACGTTCAGGCTGTCCTTGGGAAGCTCTTCGGGCCAAGGGTCGGCCTGTCGACCTTGGGGCGCCTGCGGCCCGCAAAACTCCAGCCCCAGGGCTTCCATTCTAGTGAACACTGACCAGTAACGCTCTGCCCAGTATTGGCTGCCGTTCTCACCGTAGCCATAGAGGATATTGAGGTCTCCGGCTGCAATGATTCGGTGGGTGCTTTGACGGCCGATAAGCTCCGACAAGTCAGAGATGATACGGTGGGCTGAGCTGTCAGACATAATGTACCTGCTGCCGGTCATTTCGTGGGGATACCTCCACTGAGAGTACATGGAGAGCAGGATTATAGGGTCGGCATCCGGTGGGGTTACCTTGGCGGCTGCCAGTGATCCTGGCAGGCTTACGGCGAACTCGCTGGGAGTGGCATCGGGTAGAGGCTTTGAGTGGATCCACTGAACGCCCACTCTGTCAGAGAACTTCGCAATGGCCGCCCGCCATCGCTGAGGTGTTGCATAACCCCCGGTGATCTCCCACGGTGTAGGGTCAACCTCGGCTCTTCCCGCCACATCGGGAGGCGGCTCCTTGGCCTCTTGTAGCAGCGCCAAATCCACATCCATGCCTGCCAGTACGCGCCAGGGCTCGTTCCTCCCGGCGAGGTTCCAAGATATGATGCGCACATGCCCTCCTATAAAGGCGTCTAGTATAGCAGTAGGGAGCGCCATCATCGGCGAGCATCCTTGTCTGAAGAGGATCTCGCGTGAAGTGCGAGCGCCAATAATTAAGCATGATTTCAACGCCGTTAGCCCTTCTGCTAAAATGTTGAGACATCTTGCTTGGACTGGTGATATGACGGAGTTACCAACAGACGTCAAAGCGCTTCTGGGGCATATACTGAGGACACCCCCAAATACGGCGGCCTTTTCCTTCATCCGCTACGTGGGCACGCACATGAGCGAGAACGAGCAGGCGGAGTTTCTCAATGGACTGCTGCAAAAGGCCGTTGAGAGCAGGGAAGCGGGAGACGTCGCGTCGCTATGGGACTACCTGGAGGAATGGGAAGAGCAGGGTAGGGCCCTGGCCGGAGCACGGGCCCGCGGCGTAGAGGTAGAGGAAATCCCGTGGTCGCCCGTCGCGGTGCCGCTGAATCAGGCCAAGTTCGCCTTGATCACCACGGGCGGCTTTTATGTGGAGGGCCAGGAACCCTACGAGACGGACGGGCCGGAAGGCCTCGGCGACTGGACATGGAGAGCTATCCCCAAGGACGTTCCACGCGATGAACTGCGTCTGGCCCACCTGCATTACGATCTCTCCGGGCCTCGTCAGGACATCAACTGTGTCTTCCCACTGGACAGAATGGTGGAACTGGAGCAGGAGGGGGTTATAGGAAGCCTTGCCAGCACCAACTACTCGTTCATGGGGTATATACAGCGCCCCGACCTGCTCAGCGCCGAGACCGCTCCACAAGTTGCGAAACGCCTCAAAGCCGATGGCGTTCAGGCCGTGGTGCTTACGTCCACCTGACCGGTGTGCAACCGGTCCGGCGGACTGATAGCAAGGGCAATAGAAGCGGAAGGCATCCCCACTGTGCTTGTCATGATGTACAAGGAGATGGCGGAGAAAGTCCATCCCCCTCGCGTTGCCCACGTCCGTTTCCCATTTGGTCGGCCCATGGGTGAACCGAACAATGCGGACCAGCACCGCGTGATACTGGAAGACGCACTGAGCGTTCTGGAAACGGCCACAGAAGCGGGTACGGTTGTCAGCCTGCCTTATCGCTGGAGGCGTGAAGACTACAAGCGGATACGGGCGGAGCGCGCTAGCTAAGGCTGTAGGTTAAACAACTGACCTAGGACAGCGTAAAGCTCTTGAAGCCCTCGGCGTATTCCATTCCGTGCTCTTTGCCCGCCTGGCGCTTCCACTCCCTCATGCGCTCCCCGGCGGTGGCGCCTACTTGGCTCTTGTGCTCCAGCAGCGCCTGAATTGCAAAATCGATGCCGGAAGTGACGTCCACCCACTTATTGGATATATCGTGTCCTATGATCAGGACCTCGCGTACTTTGTGAGGCTCCAGACCCTGTTCAAGCAATTCGGGAAAGGTCAGATGGTCGCGCGCGGCCGGGTATACGGCGGATAGCGCAGCTTCGCCCGCCGCGAAATGGTCGGGATGGCCAAGGTAGCCGGTGCCGGTCAGCGTACGCGTGGGGCTGGTTGTGATCAGGATATCGGGACGGAACCGGCGTATCTCGCGAGAGATGTCGCGGCGTAGGTCTAAAGTGGGCTGTAGGTAGCCGTCGGGATAGCCCAGGAAGACCACGTCTTTGAGACCCAGGACACGGCCCGCGTTTATCTGCTCCTGCTTGCGTATTTCAACCAGTTGTTCCGACGTGATGTTGCGGTCGGAGGTGCCTTTGCTGCCGTCGGTGCAAAGGACGTAGACGAACTCCATGCCTTCTCTGACCCACCTGGCCACGCTAGCGGCGCAACCGAACTCAGCATCATCCGCGTGGGCTACTACCACCATGCCTCTCTTGTAAGGCTGCTCTTTGGACTCCTCAGCCATGCCTCACGACCTCCTGACTAAATGTGAGAACGAAATCAAGCAGCGACTGAGGTGATTCCGCCACCGCATACGGCCTCACGCCGTCCAGAATGCGCTCTTCTTGCGGAATGCCCCAGACAGCGTGACAGCTCCAGCATCCTGCCGCCAGAGCCGCTTCTACGTCGGCGGCGCCGTCACCCACGAATATCGAGGCAGAAGCGTCCGATTGGAGTTGGTTCAGCGCCATGTGTATTCCTTCAGGGTCAGGCTTATAACGGGTCACGTCCTCAAAGCCCACTACAACGGGGAACATGTGCTGTATGCCCAGCTCTGCCATCTCGTACCAAGCGCCGACCCGCCTGCCGTCTATCTCAACGTCGCGTCCCTTCTGGGTCACTATACCCAGCTTGACGCCTCTACAATGCAACTCTTGAAGCATCTCCGCCACGCCCGGAAACAGCTTGAGCTCGCCCGGCGCTTTGCCCCAGTAGGCGCTTCTGTACCATTCGAAAAGCCCCAGATTACGCCCGTCGCGCGCCTCCAAGTCGTCCAACTCATATTTCAGTTGACGGCCCTTCAGCCCGCGCATGAATGCTTCAGCGTCCGCATCTATGCCCGCACGATTGAAAACGCTGGAAAGAGCATTTACACGCGCCTGTAGCGAGTCCACTATGGTGTCGTCGAAGTCAAAGAGAACGGTGCTGAACTGCAAGCTAGGCCCGTCCCGCCATTCTGTCTGCGAAACGCTGGTCTACGTTGCGGGGCCATTCGCGCTTCTGGTCGTCCCGTACGTTTACGGTTAGCCTGCCCAGACCCTGTATCTCCATATCGATGACATCTCCATCCTGAATGGCGCCAAGACCCTGATGGTTGGTGCCTGTAGCAATGATGTCGCCGGGGTTAAGGGTAGTTATAGACGAGACCCACTCCACACACCGGGCCACGCCATGGGCCATGTCGCTTGTGGAGAGGTCTTGCCGGATGTCATTGTTCACCCACAGCTTTATGGGGAGGTCTTGCGGGTCTGCGATTTCGTCTTTGCTGACGAGGTACGGACCTATAGGGGCAAAGGTGTCCCAGCTCTTGACCCAGAAGAAGTTGCCGCCCCCGAGCCCCCTTGCCGAGACATCCATGAAGTTGAGATAGCCGAACACGTAGTCAAAAGCCTGTTCGGCCTTAACATTGGCGGCCTCTTTGCCAATGACTACGCCCAGCTCCGCCTCGTGATGGAATACGTTCGCCTCAGCCTCCGGCAGGATGATGGTGTCTCCTGGGCCAATGACGGCGTTGCGTGATTTGAGAAAAGCATGGATGGGCGGCTTCTCTTTAAGAGCGCCGTTCTCCATGTAGTTCACCGCCATAGCTATGATCTTGCCTGGCCTGGGCAGCGGAGGCGAAAGCGCTACGCTTTCCAGCGGCACTCCCTGGGAGGACGATGCTGCATCCTCCAGCTTGCCTTTAAGGGAGTCGAACCCGGCTATGACGCCGTTGACAAGGTCTTGTGTTGTGACGTGAGGAATGTCCAGAACGGCGTCCGTGACGTCCACAACGTTGCCGTTGCTGACCACGCCCAATCTTGTGCTGTTGAAAAGAACGAGTTTCACTGTTTATCTCCCTGCTGCTTCCCGTGCGGCCTTTTCGGCGCGTGTTTCACGGGGCCATTCGCGTTTCAGAGCGTCCGCTACCTTGAAATGGAGCCTGCCAAGGCCCTCCGTTTCCATCTCCACTGCATCGCCGTCTTGCAGCGGTCCTAGGTCAAGATGGTGAGTACCCGTGGCAATGATATCGCCGGGGTCAAGAGTGGTGATGGTGGATGCCCATTCTATGCACTCCGGTATCTTGTGAGCCATGGAGCTGGTGTAGAAGTCCTGGTTCAGCTTGCCGTTGACCCAGAGCCGGACGTGGGTATTCTGGGGCTGGCTGACTTCGTCGGTGGTAACCAGGTAAGGACCCATCGGAGCAAAGTTGTGCCATGACTTAATGGGGAAATAGCTGTCGTACGGCGGGTTGCCAAGGTCGCGGGCCGATACATCGACTATATTGACGTAACCAAAGACGTAGTCGTAGGCGTCGGCTTGACTCACTCTGCTGGCCCGTTTACCGATGACAACACCCAGTTCAGCCTCGTGTTCGAATATGGAGGCCTGGGCCGGGGGAAGCTCCACGGTGACGCCGTCACCGGCAACCGAGTTGGGAGACTTGAGGAAGCCGTTTATAGGAGGCATATCGGATTCCGGCCCGTGCTCCAGGTAGTTTATAGCCATGCAAAGAATCTTGCCTGGCCTGGGCAACGGCGGGCGGAACACAACCTGGGTGATGGGGATCCCTTCAGAACTACTAGCCGCCTCTTCCAAGCGCTCTCTGTATGTATCGAACGCTTCTATGAGGTAGCTGACCAGGTCATGAGGGCCCGTGTGCGGGATGTCCTGCACAACGGTGGTTACGTCAAATACGTGTTCGCCTCTAACTACGCCTAGTCTAAAATCGTCAAAGTAGGCCAGCTTCATATTCCCTCCCTAGCGACTATGGAGCATCCGGATAGCGCTCTCTAGTCGTTACCTATTATGGGTCGAATGGTAATGGTCTCTTCACGCCGTGGCCCGGTGGAGATGACGTCCACCGGCACGCCTATGATCTCCTCTAGGCGCTTCACGTAGTTTCTGGCGCCCTCCGGCAGGTCTCTGATGTCCGTTGTGGAAGCGGTGGTGCCGTTCCAGCCTTCGAACTCCTCGTAGACCGGCTCACAGCGTTCCAGTGCTACGATGCTGGTGGGGAACTCACGGATCACTTTCCCGTTCAAGCGGTAACCCGTGCAGACTTTGATTGTTGAAAAGCCGTCCAGGATATCCAAGCGTGTAAGCACAATGGACGTATAGCCGTTCAGCTGTGCGCTGTATCTGGCGGCTACGCCGTCGAACCATCCGCAGCGCCGGGGGCGTCCGGTGGTGGCCCCATACTCCTGGGCACGCTCGCGGATGGCTTCGCCTATTTCGTCGGTGAGCTCGGTGACCAGGGGGCCGGAACCCACGCGGGTAGAGTAGGCTTTGAATACGCCGAATACACCTCCGAGCGACTGGGGTGGTATGCCAAGGCCTGCTACAGCGCCCCCCACAGTGGGCGACGACGAAGTTACATAGGGGAAAGTCCCGTGGTCTATGTCCAGCATGGTGCCCTGGGCGCCCTCCAGTATGATGGAAGAGTTGTCCTCCAGCGCATCCATGAGCAGGCGTTCGGTGGCGCGTATGTGTGGTTTGAGACGTTCGCTCCAGCCGCGGCAATACTGGTACATCTCTTCCCAATCTATGGGTTCGCCTCCGTACACCTTGGTAATGATGGCGTTCTTTTGCTTGATAACACTGTGCAAGCGTGGCAAGAACGCGTCTTCATTGTTTACTTCCAAAAGATCGCCTATCCTGATGCCTGAACGGGCTACCTTGTCGACGTAGGCGGGGCCAACACCTCTGCCCGTAGTGCCTATAGCCGTAGAGCCCCGCTCCTCCTCTTCAAGCCTGTCCAGCGTCACGTGGTAGGGCATGATGATATGCGCTCGGTCGCTGATTGCTATGCGGCTGGTGTCCACCCCTATTTCGTCCAGTCCCTTTATTTCCTGGATCAGGACGTCAGGGTCTATCACCACCCCGTTGCCTATGACGCAAGTGACTTGGGGCCAGAAGATGCCTGTAGGCACCAGGTGAAAGGCGAATTCTCCGTTGCTGTTGATGACGGTGTGACCGGCATTGTTGCCGCCGGAGTAGCGAACCACGTACTGGCTGTGCTCAGCCAGAAAATCGACTACTTTCCCCTTTCCTTCGTCACCCCACTGGCCACCTATGACGGCGTATGCCGGCATGAAATACCCCTAACCTAAAGATAGCCCCGAACTCGGGGCAACTGAGGAATTATAACAGCGCAGAGGGGGGTTGGAAAGCGTGAATAGGCAGACTTTGCTGCCGCATTGCTTCTGCTAGCTCACTCGTCTCAGAATTGTGGCGCAGCCCTGCCCTCCGCCCACGCACATGGTGGCCAAGCCCGTCTCCCCATCTCGCAAGGATAGCTCCTCCATCAATTTCACCGTCATAATGGCGCCGGTGGCGCCTATGGGGTGGCCCAGAGATATGCCACTGCCATTCACGTTGGTCTTCTGCATATCCATATCAAGTTCCCTCATGCAGTAGAGAGCCTGAGCTGCAAAGGCCTCGTTCAGTTCTACAAGGTCTATATCACCAAGGGACATCCCCGTTTTCTGCAACACCTTGCGCACGGCGGGAACCGGGCCGGTGCCCATGTAGGCGGGGTCAACTCCCGCCACGGCACGCGAGACCCATTCCAGCCTCGGCGTCAGTCCCAGCGATTTGGCTTTATCCATGGACATCATCACTACGGCCGCAGCGCCGTCGTTGATCTGGGACGCATTGCCTGCGGTGACTGTGCCGCCTTCTTTGAAGATGGGCCTCAGTTCGGCCAGCTTCTCCAGAGTGGCATCGCCTCGTGGCCCTTCATCCCTGTCGATAGAAACGGGGTCGCCGCGTTGCTGCGGTACGCTGACCGGCACTATCTGTTCTTTAAAAAGGCCTGTATCTACCGCGTGCGACGCCCGCTGATGGCTAAGGAGGGCCAACTGGTCTTGGTTCTCTCTGGTCACTTCAAAGCGTGAAGCCACGTTCTCGGCAGTGACTCCCATGTGGTAGTTGTTCACCGGGCAGCTAAGCCCCTCTATCAAAGAATCGTCTATGTTGGCCGTGCCCATGCGCAGTCCATCCCAGCGAACGTTGCGCATTAGGTAAGGGGACATGCTCATGTTCTCCGTCCCGCCCGCAACCACGACGTCTGCATCGCCCGTGCGAATTAGCTGAGCGGCAAGGTTTATCGCCTCCAGCCCAGAAGAGCACTGCCGGTTTATAGCTATGACGGGGACTTCCTCTGGAATGCCCGCTTTCAGAGAAGCCAAACGAGGGGCGTATCCGGCGTCGGCTGCCTGAAGGACGTTGCCTAGTATTACCTCGTCGACTTCAGCGGGCTCGATGCCCGTCCTTTCCAAGGCCGCTTTGATAGCGACTGCGCCCAGGTCGGAGGCTCCGAACGATTTGAATGCGCCGCCAAACCTGCCTATAGGTGTGCGTGCTCCACTAACTATAACCGCTTGTTGCATGGCCTTCTCCTTTTGTAAAGCCACATTTTCTGCCCTTGGATGTGGAGTGTCAAACTCCCGCAAACTAACTTGGTGGGCTGGCTGTGTTATGATATGGAGAATCGTCCGTAGTTAGACGCATTGGCGGTTAATCTTGATTCGCTATAAGGGAAAGTAATGCCTAACTTTGATGAGTTAAGAGTATTTTCCGGCACGGCGCATCCCGACCTTACAGAAGCGATTTGCCAGTATTTGGACATTTCTGTAGGACAGGCCGACGTATTCAAGTTCACCAATGACAACACGTTTGTGCAGTTCAAGGAGAATATACGCCAACGGGACGTATTCCTTGTGCAGCCGTTCTCCTATCCAGTGAATGACAAGATTGTAGAACTGCTGATAATGATAGATGCCGCCAAGAGAGCTTCCGCTGGTAGAGTCACCGCAGTCATCCCATACTTTGCATACGGCAGGACGGACAAGAAGGACCAGCCCAGGGTGCCCATCTCTGCCCGGTTGATAGCAGACATGGTCTCCACAGCAGGAGCCGATAGGGTACTTACCGTGGACCTGCATGCCGGACAGATACAGGGTTTCTTCAACATACCGGTGGATGAGCTAACGGCGCTGCCCATACTGGGGCGCTATATTCAAGGGAAGGAACTGCCCGACGCCGTGGTCATAGGAGTAGACCTGGGAGCCATCAAGCGAGCCAGAGATTTAGCTCAACGCGTTGGCGCTCCGCTGGCCATAATTGAAAAGAGGCGAATAGGCAACGAAGACCGAGCAGAGACGTTGAACGTCATAGGTGAGGTAGAGGGCAAAATAGCAATCATAGTCGATGATGAAATAGATACGGGCGGCTCCTTGCTGTCTGCGGTAGAAGCTCTGGAGCAGCGGGGCGTCCGTGAAGTATACGCTTCCTGCACACATGCCGTACTGTCCGGCAATGCCGTTGAGAGGATAGGCGGCAGCCGCCTTAAAGAGCTAATTGTCACTGACACCATGCAGATGACGGACGGAAGAAGGCACGAAAAGATAACCGTCTTGTCGGTGGCTCCTTTGCTAGGAGAGGCTATTCACAGGATTCACGGAGGGCTGTCGGTAGGAGCGATGTTCCAGTAGATAGATGTGGAGGGCAATTGGATATAGCCGTCCATTGCATGGCTGTTTGCAGTAATCATGAGCATCTTAACCAGCGCTTTCAAGAAGATAACAGGCTCTAACGATGGCGAGATCAACAAGTTCAGATCGCTTGTTGAGGACATAAGCGATCTGGAGCCTGATTTTGAGAAGCTTTCCGCTGGAGAGCTTGAACAGACCACGTCTGAGCTCAAAGACCTCCTCTCACAGGGCAAGTCCCTGGATCATCTGCTGCCCGATGCCTTTGCTGCTGTCAGAGAAGCTTCTAAGCGTACCATAGGCATGAGGCACTATGACGTGCAGCTCATGGGCGGCATTGTGCTGCATCAAGGCAAGATAGCCGAGATGAAAACGGGCGAGGGAAAGACCCTGGTGGCTACCTTGCCCCTTTACCTCAACGCTTTGGTAGGTAAGGGGTCGCATCTGATCACGGTCAACGACTACCTGGCAAAACGCGACGCTCAGTGGATGGGGCCTATATTCCATTCTCTGGGGCTGAGTGTGGCCTCTTTGCAGCACGATGCATCCTATCTGTTCGATCCGGCTTACGAAGGTGACAGCCCCGCCCTGAAGCATTTGCGACCCATCAGCAGGCGAGAAGCCTACAGGGCGGACATCACCTATGGCACCAACAACGAGTTTGGCTTCGACTATTTGAGAGACAACATGGTGGTCAGCGCAGACATGATGGTGCAGCGCGAATTGCACTACGCCATAGTTGACGAGGTGGACAATATTCTCATCGATGAGGCCAGAACGCCGCTGATCATCAGTGGCCCCGCACGCCAGTCCACAAAGCTGTACAACTCGATGGCTAAGATGGTGCCGCGTCTCATCCGAGAAGAGGACTATGTCTTTGAAGAGAAGGAACGCACCGTGGTTCTCACGGAAGATGGTATATCCAAAGTAGAAAAGCTTCTGAACCTTAACAATCTCTACGATCCTGAAAACTACGCCCTGACTCACTATGTAGAGAATGCGCTCAGAGCCCAGGTAGCTTATCAGCGTGATACTGATTATGTAGTGCAGAACGGAGAGGTGATAATCGTCGATGAGTTCACCGGACGGCTCATGCCCGGCCGGCGTTACTCTGAAGGCCTGCATCAAGCCATAGAGGCCAAGGAGAACATCCAGGTCAGGCAAGAGAGCCTGACCTATGCTACCGTCACTCTACAAAACTACTTCCGCATGTACTCCAAGCTGGCCGGAATGACCGGAACAGCCGCCACGGAGGGGGAGGAGTTCTGGAAGATATACAAGCTGGACGTGGTGGCCATTCCTACTCACAGGCCCATGGTTAGAGAAGACCACACAGACCTCGTTTATAAGAGTGAGAAGGGCAAATTCAAGGCCGCCACCGACGCTATAGAAGAGCTGTACAAGGAGCAGCGCCCGGTGCTTGTGGGCACAACGTCAATTGAAGTCTCGGAAAAGTTGAGCGATACGCTCAAGAGAAGAGGCATTAGCCACCAGGTATTGAACGCCAAGCAACATGAAAAAGAGGCGTCCATAGTGGCCCAGGCGGGTCGCTTGGGCGCTGTCACGGTTGCCACCAACATGGCGGGCCGGGGCACGGATATTGTGCTGGGAGGGTCGCCTGAAGGGCGCGATCCTGATGAATGGCAGGAGGAGCATGACAAGGTGGTTGAGCTGGGTGGGCTGTTCATACTTGGCACCGAACGGCACGAAGCCCGCCGCATAGACAACCAGCTTAGAGGCCGTTCCGGCCGTCAGGGAGACCCCGGTGTTACCAGGTTCTATGTGTCGTTGGAAGACGAACTGATGCGCAAGTTCGGCGGGGATAGGATCAAGAAGGTCATGGAGTGGGCTGGGCTGGAAGAGGATGCGCCCATTCAGTCCCGCATGGTTTCCAAGGCCATCGAAAGCTCACAAGTCAAAGTCGAAGCCACCAACTTTGACATCAGAAAACACCTGGTGCAGTACGACGACGTGGCCAATGCTCACCGTAACGTTATCTATGGCGACCGGCACAAAGCGCTATCGGAAGCCGACCTCAAGGATAACATCCGAGAGATGATACACCGTGAGTTGGACTCGGTGGTGGCGACTAACACTTCGGGCCGTGACCGTGACAGCTGGTCGCTCGATGCTATGGAAGCGGAGTTGCTCACCATCATGCCGTTGCCCAGTGATCTCAGATTGGAGAGCCTTGAGGAGATGGAGCCCGTGGAGATGCTGGACGCTTTGGAAGAGCACGCCGATGCTCTCTACGAGGAACGTGAAGCACAGGTTGGACCTGAACAAATGCGAGCCTTGGAGCGAGTGGTGATGCTGCGCGTAATTGATTCGCACTGGGTGGAGCATCTCACCGCTATGCAGAATCTACGCCAGGGCATAGGTTTGCAGGCCTACGGACAGCGTGATCCGCTTGTGATGTATAAGAAAGAAGCACACCAGCAGTTTGATGACCTGCTGGGCCGCATTCAGCACGATATTGTGCATACCATCTACCACATGGTACCGGTCCAGAACGGCGCCTCTGGAGGTGGCCGGCGAGGCCATGCAGCTCAGGCCAAGACAGTGGCCTCCAAGGCTAGCGTGATGGCAGGTGTGCTGGGAATGCCACAGTCCGCCGCCGGAGTGGCAAACGGCGCGAGAAAAGTAGGCCGTAACGACTCCTGCCCCTGTGGCAGTGGCAAGAAATACAAGAGGTGCCACGGCGCCGCGGTCTGACGTCAATCGTTTGCAGAACCTGAGAGCAGGTTGAAGTCGGCTCCTTTGACGGGGCTAACCCAGAGACCGCTCTTGTTGCTATAATTCTCTGCGGAGGATGTAAAACATGTACCGCATAGAAGAGAATCCTAATCTGTTTGCCCAGCAACTGGGGATCAAAGCAGGCGCCACGGCAACTACCATCAATGCTCCTGAAGCCTTCAAATCCGCTCTGAACCAGGGGATGCCGGATGAGGCGCGCTTCATAGACACCGGCAGAATATCCATGTTTGATTCTAACGTAACGGTGTACTGGCCCGAGGATATGGACGATCTCAAAGAGACGGTTAACTGGCGAATTCAAGACCAGTCCACCCCGATTACGGGTTTCTGGGTAGTGATTCCCAAGAAGCCGGTGGCCGAGTTGCGGGAAAGCGATCTCCTTTTTGACGACATCCTGGACCTTGTTCTACCCAGTGGCTTAGTGGACAACAAAACGCTCAC
The DNA here is from genome assembly GCA_965116555.1 of Dehalococcoidia bacterium. Classification (GTDB taxonomy): domain Bacteria; phylum Chloroflexota; class Dehalococcoidia; order Lucifugimonadales; family QGNO01; genus DAOUJH01. The sequence goes on from OZ220698.1 coordinate 631,567, forward strand.
CTTTTCTGAGGAAGAGTACGGTATACGCTTTGTCCCTCGTCTTGACTCTGAGCTATCGCCAGTGCCATGACCAACCTGGAGCTGGCTTCCATCTTCAATAGAATCGCCGCTCTTTCTGAACTGAAGGACGAGAACATCTTTGTCGTGAGGGCTTATCAGAGAGCCGCGCAGGCCATCCAGTATTTTCCGGTGGAAGTCGAGCAATACGTCCGTGAGGGCAACGACCTCAAAGAGATAAGCGGCATTGGCGACGCCATCTCCCAGAAGATCCACGAATTGCTGGAGACCGGCCATTTGCGTTTCTATGAAGAATTGAAGGCGGAGTTCCCCAACGGACTTACTGACATCATGGAAGTTCCCGGGGTAGGGGCCAAGACCGCTCTCAGGTTCACTATGGAGTTGGGCGTAACATCTGTGGAGGAGTTGGAAGAAGCTCTGGAAGACGGTCGCGTGGAACAGCTGTCCGGGTTTGGGGCAAAGGCTGCCGGGAACATGCTTCGCCGTCTGCGTAATCGCAACAAATATGCCTGAGAAGAGATCCAAAACCGACAGTGCGCAAAGGGGTATGGCACAGGAAGTCGTCGCATCTTTGAAGCTGGCCATCCAGCAGGGCACGCCATGGCCACGGGCTTTGTTGGATGCCGTTGCTGCCTGGCCACTTGCGGAAGAACGGCTGGACGGGGTCGACTACAGTTACCTGCTGCTGGGGGAAGCCTTCGACTGGCTGACCCTAGCGGGACGTTTGCTTAGTGAAGTGGATGGGTTGGTTCCCGATGAAGAGAGGATGGCTCTTCTGTTTCAAGGATCACTGCCCAGTGATGATCTCTGGTACCAGTTTGAGGATCTGATTGGGCCGGAGAAGCGAGGAGCGCACCTCAACTACTACTACGGCGTAATTGTGGAAGAGGCGCTTCTTCTATCGGTGGAGGAAACGGTGCGCAAGGAGCGCCGCTCGCAAGGATTGCCCGACTCGGAGGATCTTTACGATGTGGCGTTTCGGCGCGTCTACGGCGAAACGCAGGAATCGTTGCTGCGCACATTCCGCCAGGAGATGACCAGACATGACAGCGACTCCATTACCATCACCGAGATGAAGGAGTTCACCTACTGGCTGTTCAAGCGCCGCGTGAATTCGTCCGAGAGTGCAAGGGTAGCCAGCGATACCAAGAAGGGTCTAGTTAGGCTTTCCGGTATGAACAGCCTGACGTAGTGGATTACACGAGCGCTAGCTATCTCCCAAACTGCTCTACCAGTTCCTGGATGCGTACTTGACGTTCTCTGGCCGCCTCCAAGCGTTGTCTTTCTCTCTCTACCACTTCTTCAGGAGCCTTGGAGGTGAAGCTTTCATCGTTGAGGCGGCGCTCTGAGCGGTGGATCAGGTCCTTGGATGCCAGCAACTCCTGCTCCAAACGGTTTTGCTCCGCGGTCAGGTCCACAACGTCGCCCATGGGTATGTAAATCGTAGTGCTGCCCACCACCAGGGACACGGTTTGATTAGCCGGGGGCTGCTGGTCCGGCCTTATGACGTGGAGAGGTTCGATGCGAGCCAATGCTTTGATGGACTCGGATTCTTCAAACACCACGTTGTATGCAGAGTCCGAGGCTATCAGTACCTCCAACCGTTTTTGCGGCTCGATCTTGAATTCGGCGCGTATATTGCGCACTGCGCGCACTACCGCGCTGACCAGGCTTATCTCCTCTTCCGCCGATGGGTCAATTGTTTCGGTGTAGGCCTCAGGGTAGGGCGCAGTCATGATGGATTGAGGCAAATCCCCTTCACTGGGTAGAACTTGGAGCAGCCGTTGCCATAGCTCTTCAGTAATGAATGGCATGAAGGGATGCAGCAGTCTAAGAGTGCGTTCCAGAACGTGGGCTAGGATTGCTAGGGGCTCCTTGTCGCCGTTGCGTAGACGCACTTTGGTCATTTCTATGTACCAGTCGGCGAACTCGCTCCAGGCGAAGTCGTAAAGCTCACGCTCCGCTTCTCCAAACTGGAACTCCTTCATCAGATTACCCACCTGCTCGGTGACGCGGTTGTGCCTGCTCAGTATCCACCTGTCCTCACGGTGCTGCGGCGTGGGGACCCCTGACCATCCGGAGAGATCGTCCGCATCTTCCAGCAGCCCCACGACAAAGCGGCTAATGTTCCACAGCTTGTTGGCAAAGTTACGCGATGACTCCAGCTTATCCGCCGTGGGACGCGTGTCATTGCCCGGAGAAGTTCCCGTGGTGAGGGCGAACCGCAAAGCGTCGGCCCCGTAGGTATCGATGACTTGAAGCGGGTCCATAACGTTGCCACGGCTCTTGCTCATCTTGGCGCCTTCGGCGTCGCGAACCAGCCCGTGGAGATACACCGTGTTGAACGGAATTTCGCCCGTGTTTTCCAGGCCCATCATAATCATGCGGGCCACCCAGAAGAACAGGATGTCGTAGCCCGTCTCCATCACCGAGGTAGGATAGAAATAGCGGAGGTCATCGGTGTCGTCCGGCCAGCCAAGCGTCGAATGCGGCCAGAGAGCGGAGCTAAACCAGGTGTCCAGGACGTCCTGGTCTTGCCAGATCTTAGAGGAACCGCAGTGCTCGCACTGGGTTGGCACTTCCGCTGCCACCGTTTCCCCTTTGCACTCTTCGCAATACCACACAGGTATGCGATGCCCCCACCAGAGCTGGCGGCTGATTGTCCAGTCGCGGATGTTCTCCATCCAGTTCATGTAGACTTTGGTGAACCGCTCCGGGACAATCTGGATTCGCCCCTCTTTCACCGCCTCTATTGCAGGCTTGGCCAGCGGCTTTATATCGACAAACCACTGCATGCTCACTATAGGCTCCACTGTGACATCGCAGCGGTCGCATCTGCCCAGCGCTACGGTGTACGGCTCGGTACGCTCCAAGAGGCCTTCCTGCTCCAGCTGCTGCAGTATCCCTTTGCGAACGGTGAACCGGTCCTGGCCGGCATACGGCCCGGCCTCTTTGTTCATGGTGCCATCCAAATTCATTACGTTGACGATTGGCAAATCATGGCGCTGACCCACCTCGAAGTCGGTGGCATCGTGGCCCGGCGTGACTTTGAGAGCGCCCGTGCCGAACTCCATCTCCACTGCTTCGTCGGCGATGACGGGGATTGCCCGGCCCAGCACCGGCAGCAATGCGTTCTTGCCTATAACGTCTACGTACCGCTCGTCATTGGGGTTGACCGCAACCGCCGTGTCCCCCAGCAGTGTTTCGGGACGCGTGGTGGCCACGGTGAGGTGACGGTTGCTGTCCTGAAGCTTGTACCTTATATGGTAAAGCTCTCCCTCTGAGTCGCCATGTTTCACTTCAAGGTCGGACAGCGCAGTCATGCAGCGGGTACACCAGTTGATGATGCGCTCCCCGCGATAGATGAGACCCTTCTTGTAGAGATTGACAAAGGTAGTGAGGACCGCTCTGCTGGGACCTGGGTCCAGAGTAAACCGTTCTCGCGTCCAATCGCAGGAAGCGCCCAGGCGCTTGATCTGCTCGGTGATGATGCCGCCATACTTGCGCACCCACTCCCAAACCCGTTCTTCAAACTGGTCGCGCCCAAGCTGGTGACGGCTTACATCGTCCTGGTCTTGGAGTGCGCGTTCCACGACAACTTGCGTGGCAATGCCGGCGTGGTCGGTTCCGGGCAGCCAGAGCGTGGGTTCGCCGCGCATGCGATGCCAGCGCGCCATGATGTCTTCCAGTGTGTCGGTAAGGGCATGCCCCATGTGAAGCTCGCCCGTTACGTTGGGAGGCGGCATGATGATGACAAACGGTTCTTTGGAGTGGTCTATCTCAGGAGTGAAGTAACCCCCATCCATCCAGAACTTGTACAACCGCTCCTCCACGGGACGGTGGTCGTATGCCTTGGGGAACTCTTGCTTCTTCTTTTCAGTGGTGGCCATGCTATACGAACGATTGTAGCACACGGGGTGGATTGGCGGTGAAGCCACCCTTGTGAGTCGGGGAATTACTTATTGCATGTTGGGCGTATAATAGAGCATGCCACGGCCCCATCGCGTTCAACCGCACGCCCTGAGACCGAGACGCCTCTTTCCTAGCTTTCCGTAGAGGACTTTGCCTGTGAGTATGCGCCATACGGCTGCTGAAACCGCTGTGGACGCCGCTTCCAATCCCATATCTTGGAAGCGTAATCTGACCGTCATGTGGATTGCCCAGTCCATTACGGTAATGGGCTTCGGCTTTACCTTCCCCTTTGTGCCCCTGTTTATCCAGCAGGACCTGGGTGTCCCTGATCCTGCTGGAGCCGCTTTCTGGACCGGCATCTCCAGCGGATTCATGGGCATTGCCATGTTCACATTCGGGCCTATATGGGGCATGGTTGGTGACCGGTACGGCAGGAAGAAGAACGTGCTGCGGGCCATGCTGGGTGGAGTGTTATCCCTGGTGTTAACCGGACTCGTCACTAACGTCGGTCAGCTTGTCGTACTTAGAGTGCTGAACGGCGTCGCCTCCGGCATATTCGCTACGGTCATGGCGCTGGTTGCCTCCACTACTCCCCGGGAGCGCGTTCCCTTCGCCATGGGCAGCTTGCAGGCGGCAATGCTCTTTGGTAACACCATTGGTCCTCTGCTTGGCGGCCTTCTGGCGGCGACGGTCGGATTCCGCGGCGCCTACTATGTGGCGGGGGCCACTTTAGGCATATCCATCTTCATGGTGGTGTTTCTTGCCCGCGACAACTTTGAAAAGCCTGCCGACGGCGGTTTCGTGTTCAGGCATGAAGCACTGGAGGGACTGTTCAAGCTGGTGAGGTCTAGGGCGGTGGGGCCCGTATTGATTGTGATGTTCATGATCCAGATGGCGCCCGTGCTCATGTTCCCCGTGCTTCCCGTGCTGCTGGATTCGCTAACTTCCGGAGGCGGTGCAATGAGCACCGGCATCTCCTTTGCCATACTTGGCATCACCGGGGCCATAGCCTCTTACATCGCCGGGTGGCTCAGCGCCAGGGTCTCTTTGACCAAGATGATGGTTGTAGCCTGCCTGGGTTTGGGCTTATCCCTAGCTCCGTTTGTCTTCGTCGATGCGGTATTCGTTCTATACGGCCTGCTTGCCGTAGCAGGTGCGTTTCAGGGCGTGCTCATTGGCTCCGCGAGCGGCCTGATGGGTGTTGCCATCCCCCCGGAACAGCGCGGTACCGGCTTCGGCGCCGTGCAGAGCGTTTCTGCCGGGGCGTTTGGTTTTGGACCGCTGATCGGAGGGACCATTGCGTCCGTAACCGGATTGAGGTCTGTGTTCGCCGTTCAGCCTGTGATGCTGGTAATAGCGGCGATCTTTGTGGCCCTATTTCTGGGACGCCGCGAGGGGGAACAGACGCTGGAAGGGGAGTAGCGGCTAGGTAGTGCCTTCCAGGCTGCGGCGCGCCATCAAGGCGGCGCCAATCACAATGGCATCCCCGCCCAGGTGAGCTCTGACGATTTCAAGAGGGCCCGTAGCCGCAGAGAGGGCGTTCTGAAACACCTGCTCACTTGCCATGGCAATCAGTTCAGGCGTTCCCTCAATCACCCCTCCTCCAAGTACAACCATACGAGGATTGAATGCGTGCACCATGGAGGTGATGCCTGCGGCAAGGGCGCGCGCCGTCTCCTCAATTATTCGCCCGGCCAGTGGGTCGCCGCTGTGAAACGCCTGTGAAACGGTCGAGGCCGTTATAGTGTCCGCATTGCCGTCGACCAGGTCAAGAATAGTGGTTCCCTTGCTTGGGTTGGATGCAATTGCTTGCTGTGTCCGCAAGGCGATGGCCCATCCGCCGGCCAGGGACTCCAGGCATCCCTGATTGCGGCAGCGGCAGGGGGCGCCGTTCATGTCTATGGTGATATGACCGATCTCTCCGGCGGTTCCGGTTGCGCCTACAACAACCCGGTTGGCGTGGATGATTCCACCGCCGACACCGGTGCCCACGAACAGCGCGACCATGTCCGATACTCCCTGTCCAGCGCCACGCTGCCACTCTCCAAAAGCGGCGGCTCGAACGTCGTTAGTGACAAAGGCGGGGACGTTGAACACCTCCTCCAATCTGGTCTTCAGGGGGAAGTTGGCCAACTGCACCAGGTTGGGAGACTCACGTACTATGCCGGTTACAGGTTCTATCTGTCCGGCGGCGCCCACTCCAACGGCATCGATATCTCCGCCGGTTGCGCTCTGCAGCCGCTGGGCAAACAGCAATGTTTGCGCTATGAAATCGTCCTGTGTGAGCTCTATACCACTGGGGAAGCGGTCGCTGGAAAGGACGTTGCCGTGTACGTCGACAAGCGCCACTTCCACCTTGGTGCCGCCGATATCAATTCCAAGAGTTGTTCCGGATGCCATGACCTTCCAAGTGAGAAACGCGGGTCAGCCCAGCATCTAAGCAAGATGTTGGAAGACGATTGATTGCTGACGTCCGCTTCTAGCTGATGACCTTGGTTAAGAAGCCAGCCACAGCTTCCACCATGTCCTCTTCTTGCGCTTGGGAGGCCTTGGCTTCTTCTCTGCGCCCGTGGCGAGCGAGGTAACCACCTGGCGGGGCATCTCCCTGAGAATGGATGGAATGAGGCCGTACAGCTTCTCAACCTCGTCCGGATGCATTTCGCGAGCAACAGTCTGCACCGCGCCCACGCGACGCATTGCCAGGGTTCCGGGCAGAGACTTCAACGCCTCATCATAAGAGTGGGCTAGCACCTGAGCTTGGCCTGGCTCCATGTCGATCCACGTAAGGAGGCGGCTCTTGGTGAAGTCGTGGAGCTTGTTCTCAGGCATCTCATGCTCGGCGCGAGCCAGTTCCGTGATTTGCTTGAGCCTCTCTTCCTCGGATAGCCCTGCCAGTTCAGAGTATCTCTTCTTCATCTCAGAGGTGCGAGCATCCTCTTTAGCATCGGCAAGAGCAACCCATTGCTTCACGTCCATAGGAGTAGAGCTAGTCATTGACCCCTCCTTCTGAGTCAGGCGACTCGTTAAGTTACCAGCGGTAAGAGCGAGAAGATGATATTGTGACACTTGCCTGCTGTCAAGGAAGCTGGCTATTGTACGTAATAGCCGACAGTAGCTAGGTTACTTATTCTCTCACAACAATAGTACCGGTTGTGTAGAGGGGTTCTTCTGTTGGACAATCCCGAAGACCATGTGGAGGGCCTACAATGACTGCTGACAACAAGGATAAAGTTCAAACAGCATTGGGATACCTTGAGCGCGCTTGGAGCTTGGAACAAAGTTGTGAGGAGGAAACAGACTCTCAGCTTGCGGACATGGCAAGAGAAGGTCGATCCCTGATTTATAACATTGGAAAAGCATTAGAAATCCTTAGCATGATGGGTTCCTGCTTCTGGGGATGCAATGGTGAAGACCACGCTGTTGTGTATCTATGCGCCAGAGCGGCATCCAATGGGCACGCCGCAGTGCGCCTACTCCGTATGGGATACTACGACGAATCGCTACTACTCAGTAGGAGCATTGGTGAGACTGCAAATCTCCTAGCCTTGTTTTGTAAAGACAGCAAAGCCCTCGCAGAATACCGACAGTCTCAAGAATCGTGGAAATCTGCATGGAAAAAGTTCACCCCTGCCAATGTCCGCAAGAGGCTAGGGGATCCCCCAATTGACACCCATAGGTACGAATCGCTGTCCGCACGTTCAGCACATCCCCGTCCGGATTTGAATCCGCAGTCTTTCAATCTCCTGAAGCAGCCCTCGACAGGTATGATGTTCCAGCAAATAGGCCTTCTGGTGTCTCTGAACGAGCTAGTGCGCCCACTTGCGTATGCTTGCCTTTCTGCAGTTCCTCTGCTTGATATTAGCGACATAGTGAGGCAGAAGATTTTGACGGAGGCTAATGACCTATTGGATCGTGTCGGGAGGTTGGATTTGCATGGGCTTAAGGATATGTACAAGCTCATCAAGGTAGTCAATAAGGATCCGTGAGGGGTCGGTATTGACTAGGTGCCGTCTTATCTCGGTAGCGTCCGCTTCATTCGGAACGTCCGGTATAAAAACTTCATCCTGTCCCCATGCTGGCAAATTCCGCCTGTAGGTACGCGCTAACCCTTGCGCTAAGGCGTTACGTTCCCCGCGTTTACATAGAAGAGCGATGCGTTACGCGCCGTCGAATCGCTGATTAGGGCGGGTTCCGCGGTAGTGACCAGCGCTTGCTGGTATCCGGCGGCTTCTTCAAGGACGCTTTGCCTCCGGTGTGAATCCAACTCAGAGAGGACATCATCAAGGAGGAGCACCGGCTCATCGCCGCGCCGCTCTTTGAGAAAAACCGCCTCCGCCAGACGGAGTCCTAGGGCTACTGACCTTGCCTGTCCCCTGGAAGAGTACGTACCGGCTGGCATGCCGTTCAGATTGATCTCCAAGTCGTCGCGGTGTGGACCGGACAGGGTCATGCCGGCGCGTATTTCTTCATTTTTGCGCTCGGCGAGCGACTGCTCAAACTGTTCGGAGGGCAAGGATGGCCGGAACTTCAGAGATAGCTCCTCACCTTTGGACAGAGCGCCGTAAGCATGCGACGTTAGTGGAGCCAGTCTATTGACTGCGTCGCCTCGATGGTTGATTAGCGACGAGCCTTCCCTGATCAGCTCGCTGTTCCAGAATCCCATCTCTTCTCCGGAGGCTCTTCCTTCTCTGATAAGGCGCAGGAGGTGGTTTCTCTGAGTGAGCACACGCTGATACCGCTGCAGGGTTCGGAGGTAACCTCGGTCTACCTGGGAAAGCAAGATGTCCAGAAAGCGGCGGCGCTGGGAGGGCGAGCCATGCACCAGCTCTATGTCTGAGGCCGTGAACAACACGGCGTTGACCCAGCCAACCAATCCCGAGGCGGACGTAGAGACGCCGTTGACCTTAATCCGTTTGTTCACCAAGATGCCGGCTCCTTGGCTTGATTCGGCGCGTAAACCGACGATGACTCTCACAGTATCGTCACGGCGTTCTACCTCTCCGTCGACAATGGTCTGCTCCGTGCCGGCGACGCCTGCTTCGGCAGTCTTCTGCGACGACCAGTTGATGAGCTCTCTTTCTACGTTCGTGCGGTAGGATTTGGCTATGGCGAGCAGGTAGGCTGCCTCTAGAAGGTTGGTCTTGCCCTGGGCGTTTGCCCCGCTGAGTACTACTAGACCAGGGGGCAGTTCCAGGCTCAGGCCGCTAAAGTTGCGGTAGTTGGTCAGTCTCAGATGGGATATGTACACTTGGGTCTTGGACCAATAGCTAGTCTCTGGGCCTGCCCAGCAGCAATATCCAGTTGGCAAAGGCTTTGAGGTGGTTGCGCACGGCCTCCCGAGTGGGCTCATCGGTAAGATTGCCCTCGGAGTCGAACTTCTGGCGCGCGTAAGAAACGTAGACACCCGGTTTAGTCATCATATAGGAGCCTGTCTCAGCGAATATGTTGTGCAGGTGCATCTGCGCCCGCGCCGTCCCGGCGAATCCACCGGCTCCCATGGTGGTCACAGGCTTGGCGAACAGGGAACGTGGACCCCTGTCCCGCGATGCCCAGTCTATGGCGTTCTTCAGAACGCCGCTGGGGCTAAAATTGTACTCAGGTGTGACGAACAGCACTCCGTCCGCCTCGTTTATTGCCGTCTTGAAATCGGTAACCGGGTCGGGATCGCCCTGTTCCTCCACGTCCCGGTTGTAAAAAGGCAATGTTGCCAGATCGTACGCGACTATCTCCATGCCCACTGGCGCCTCCTCCTGAGCAACGCGCAGCAGGGAAGAGTTAAACGATGCCTGGCGCAGGCTGCCGGATATGCCCAGCACCCTGATCTGAGTAGGCTGTTCCATGAACAGGTTCACCATGTCACAGTCCTCGCTTGAAATTACCTGGATAGGCCTATAGGGTACTCCAAACTGAGCGCAACGGCAAAGCCAATGTGCCTTCATTATCTAACTGCGTTACGGTACGCAGTGCCGTCCGGAGTGTTGTCATGGCGCCGGTCAACGAAAACATAGAGAATGCTGTCAACGAGGTACGCATTGTAGACACGCATGAGCATCTAATGCCGGAGACCCTGCGTGACGAGTACGCGGTGGACTTCGGCTATTTGCTGGCCCACTACAACACCACCGACTTGGTGTCCTCCGGTATGCCTTTGCCGTTGCTGCAGTCGGTCAGGCTACCGATGTATCGCTACGAGCTGGTGTTCAATGAGATGCTCCGTGAAGGCAAGGAAATCCTCCCGCCGGAGCGTGACGACCTCTCCCTGGAAGAACGCTGGCAAGTCCTGGAGCCATATTGGGAGAGGATACGCAATACCGCCTACGCCAAGCAGACTTTGCTGGCTGTCAAGGACATCTTCGGTTTTGAGGACCTTAGCAGGGAGACCTACGCGCCGTTATCGCAGGCCATCGCCAAGTCACGAAGAGAGAACTGGTACCGCAAAGTCATGAAGGAGATGGCGGGGATAGACCTGTCAGTAGTCGATATACATACCACGGCGGTGGATAGAGAGCATTTTGTGCCCGCTATGCGCATGGACTACATAATCTCGGTGCGCACTAGGGCTGAGCTCGATCGCATCGAATCGGAGGAGGACATGGCGGTCCACTCTTTGAATGATTTGGTGCGGGCCATGCGCTCAGCCATGGAGCGGGCGGTTAACAACGGGACTGTTGCAATTAAGAGCGCCTTGGCTTACCGGCGTCCATTGCGATACGAAAAGGTCACGCGCCAGGAAGCCGAGACGGCATTCAACAGAATAGCCGCGGATACGGGTCACGGCCCTTCTTGGACGGAAGCAAAGCCGCTCCAGGACTTCATGATGCACCAGGTAATCCGCCAAGCAGTGGAAGCAGGAATACCCATGCAGATACATACCGGTCTGCATGAAAGCAACGAGAGCGTTATCTATAACTCGAACCCAACGCTGCTGGTGAACCTGTTCATGGAATACCGCGAGGCCCGCTTCGACCTTTTCCACGGAGGTTACCCCTACATCCACGAGTGGGCCGCCCTGGCTAAGAACTTCGCCAACGTCTATGCGGATATGACCTGGCTGGAGATCATATCGCCGTCAATAAGCAGAGCCCTGCTCCATGAGCTGATAGAGACCGTACCCGGCAACAAGATAGCAGCCTTTGGAGGAGACGCCATCACCGTAGAGATGGCCTACGCCCACGCCAAGATGACCAGGGAAGTGGTGAGTAGAGTCCTCTCCGAAAAGGTGGACGAGGGATACATGAATGAGGCGGAGGCCGTCTCCCTGGCCCGCAAGATGTTGCGAGACAACCCCGCGGAGCTGTTTCAGCTCAGCATAGCCTGAGGCCGAGTTCAGGCCCCGGCGCCTTCTGAGCCATCCTCTACCCGGTATATGTCAACCTGGGCGTTAGAATAGACCTTGACTACATCCTGATCGGCCATTTCCTCGAACTTGGCCAGGCCGGGCCCCGGATAATACAGGCGTTCCAGCTCACCCACGATAATGTACTCGACGTCGTAGCGTTTAAGAATATCGACGGCGGCGGTTGGATTTCTTGTTGTGTACAGCGTATTCAGGTCGGACAGGCGCTCGCCCACGGCGAACTGCTCCCCGTGGCGTTGCTGTATCTGATGCCAGTTCCAGCCGATGATGGAAGGAAGCCCTGTGTATATGGAGAAACGCCCTCCCCAGCGATAGCGGTGAGGCTCCGTGCTGCCTTCGGCTATCACTGGAGAACCCTGGACTTCTCTTCTCAACCACTGGATAGCGTCCCAGTCGTGTCTCAGCTCTATCGGCCCTTCGGCATCGCTGTACTCGGTCTTTTCCATGAAGGCAGCCCCGTTGAGACCGGTGAAGCCGGTGTCGAACCTGTCGGCAAGGCGAGACCTGGCGCCCAGTACCGGGAAGATGGAAGCGCTCAGCACCAGAAGTGTGAGCAGGCCTGCCCAGATGCCCTTGCTCCAGGTCATGTTGCGCCAGGATATTCGCGCCGAAGTCATCAGGTACCAGAGAATGGCGGCAGAAGCGAGCGCATAGAGCACCCAGGCCTGCAAGTACAGCTTGAAGATTGTGTTCATGCGGTCGATGTCGTTGTTGGCCGTAACCAGGTCTACCGTGATGCCCAGCCCCAGCGCTCCTATGATCAGGACCAGAAGGAAGAGGTGATGGAGGGATGAATCACCCCGGTCAAGGAGACGTCGCACTCCCAGCAGCGCCGCAATCGCGGTTAGAGCAAGGAGAAATGCTACGGTGCCGTAACCGCCGGCCGTGAGGTACACGGCAAGCATGGATAGAAAGAAGGCCGAGCCCCCGATGAGAGCTATCCGGCGAGGAGAAAGGGGCCATGCCAGCCTGAACAGCGGACTTGCCTGACCCTCTCCGTCTTCGTTCACCCTTTGCAGCCTTAGATACCTGAAGCCCTCATAGGCCAGGTAGGAGACGACAATGAACAGAAACAGGGCATGGATGCCCAGATAATACTGGATGGGGGTCTGAAAGTTGCTATTGTGAATACCGGCGGAAAAGGCGACGAACCTGGAATGGAAGGGAAGGAAAGCGACGTAGCTAACTGCAACGGTAAACAACGCCTTGAGAGACGCCGATTTGAGGAAGGCAATGGACAGGCTCTTGTAATGGGCATAGCAGGCTATGAATATACCGGCAATGCCCAGAGCCAAGTAGGTGGGGTAGTCCCAGGTATTGATGGCGGCAAGAGATCCTGCCGCTATACCAAGGACGGCCAGCGGGGCCACGGCGCGTTTCCAGCCGGAGGACAATGCTCCGGGGTCAAGAACCAAGCTCAGAGAGAGTCCCGCCGCCAGGAGAGTGAAGGGGATGACTATCATGTGGGCATGAGGATCGGCAAAGAGGAACGTCCAGAAGGGGAACTCGGTTATTGCTATCTGATCTGGGATCATCCGGCTGGGCGCCCAGTAGTCGAACATAGGGAAGCCGGCGCGGTCCCTCAGCCAGTCCAGTCCGGCCCTGGCAAGCTGGGTTATTGCTCCCAGGTTGCCCAGTACCGTGACCAGTAGGATCCCGGCGGTTCCCGCCGCCACAGGCCCCCAAGAAGGACCCTGTTTGGAGCTTGAAGACGCCTCTTCGTCATGTCCGCGGCCTAAGATGCTGCGTTGTCGCATGGCGGAAGTCAGGTTGTAGGCTACGGAGAAAGCGCCGCCCGCGGTAAGGGCAAAGAGCAGCGGCACCGCCAGGTTGAAGGCCACTTCGGGCAGTATGCCGGTAGCCTTGATCAGGGTGCCCAGTATGAACTGGCCAAAGTAGTAGTAGTTGAGATAGCCGCCGGCGAACCAGGGGTCGTAGGGGGGTACGGTGGATGAGCGTATTACTGCGTTCAGGTAAGCAAAGTCCATTGGCTTCTCGCCGCCCCTGAAGGGATGCCAGAGGTCGGGATTGGCCCAGCGCAGGCCAAGGAAGACCAAGAACGCGACGAGGAACAGCGCCTCTTCCAGCGCCAGTATGCGCCACCTGGCCTTGAGGAAGGCAAGGATATCGTCGCGGCGAGTAACTGCAATGTAAGCGCCGACTAAGGCCATTACCGCCAGCCCCAGGTAAATCGAGAGCCGGGTGAAATCGAGTATATTCAGCGCGGCTAGGAGCCAGGGCAGGTAGGCCAGCAGCAACACCGCCATGGTCTTGGAAAGAAGGTAACCCCTGTCGTGGAGTCCCCTGAATAGCAGGAATCCAATGGGAAGAACGACCAGGGAGGCCAGCTGCACCAGCGCCAGCCAGGCTAGAACGGGCAGCCGGTTGCTCAGGCCGGTGGGGTTGAATATCTCCGACCAGGTGCCGCCGCTGCGCTGGGCCGCAAGCTCGTCCGGGGTGAGTAGGAGCTGCAGAGGGCGGTCTGGTTGCGGCTCAACGTTCAGAATCATGCTGGACAGGGCATCTCTATCCAGGCGGCCCGTATTCTTGAAGAGCATGACGAGTGGGTGATCGTAGGTGACGTGGTCGTTGTCGGCGTACCCCATGTTGATGGATAGGAGGCGCGATTGGCCGACGTCCAGTCCGTTAGGCATTGGAACGCCCGCTCTGCGGAACGGGTCGTCTACTAAGGATACGCCGAGAAGGGACGGATAGGCGCTGAAGCTCTGTTCCAGCTGATAACCCAGGGCGCCGGAAAAGAGAAGAGCGTAGTAGTTGCTGCTGTACGGATATCTTTCCGGGGTGCGGGCGACGGCGCCATAGGTGCGGTTGCTGTAGAATAGCAGATAGTCAGCCTCAGATAGGTCCGCCGCCATGGAGTCTATTTTCGGTATGGTGTCTCCATTGAAAATGGGGATCTGTTCCAGGCGATACCGGCCCAAGTCCGGCACGCCTTCATCCCAGTGGTTGTCGGTCAGGATGAACGTATCCTCAGGGATGCTGGCGTTTATCCACCGTGACGCCTGTACTGCAGTGTGTGGGTTGGAATAGACGTTCTGGAATGCCAGGCCGTAGAAGACGGTTGCCGCCACTATCGCTCCCAGCGCTATCTGCGCCACCTTGAGCATCGCCGGCTTGTGCCGTTTCAGCCAGTCGATTCCCATCAGCGCTGTGCCTGCTCCCATCATGATCATGACCGGCATCAGGGGAAATGTATAGCGCAGAAACTTTACCTCTGCCCTGGTGACGATGATGAGCAGAGGGATCGCCCAGAGCAATATGAGGACTTGGCCCCAACTTGGACGGCGCAAGTTGATGACTATGGCGGCCAGGAGTCCTCCCCAGGCTAAAATGCCAAGGGGGTATCCCAGCCCCCAGGTGATGGTCTGCTGCAACTCGTACAGCAGCTTGGGAGTTCCCATGTACTGCACCGTGTAAGGCACCGAGCCGGCGTTGCGCACGATGTCCAACTCGCGCAGGTTCCAATAGAGAAACTCGGGGAAGGCCAGGACAGAGTAGGGTGTCCAGAACAGGTAGACGGCAATAGCTATGAAACCGCCCAGCAAAGCGCGCAGAGCGGCCTTTTCCAGCCGAGCGGGTCTATCTGGCAGGCTGGTTGTGCCTGTGCCTGCTAGAGCAGCAGGGGACGGTTTGCGCAGCGCGCCGAGGAATAGGTAGCCGTACAGTGCTGCCAGTGAGATCAGAATCGGGGCCGTGCTAATCTTGGTGGCAAAAGCAAGGCCAATGAACAAACCAAGAAACGCCGAATCG
This sequence comes from Dehalococcoidia bacterium, assembly GCA_965116555.1. Lineage (GTDB taxonomy): Bacteria > Chloroflexota > Dehalococcoidia > Lucifugimonadales > QGNO01 > DAOUJH01. The sequence continues at coordinate 646,625 of OZ220698.1, forward strand.
CGGATGCGGTTCTTTTCCAGCACCTGCATCATGAACCAAAATGAGGCCAGGGTAAACAGGATAGAGAAGGTCTCCGGCCTGTAGTAGTGGCTGTGCTGGATATGCACCACCGCGAAAGCCACAAGGGCCGCCGCCAGCAATCCGGCGTTCTTGCTGTAGAGCCGCTTGCCCAGCAGGTAGACCATGGCGACGGTGCCTACGTCGGCCAGGGTGGAGAGCAGCCTGCCCGCCAGGGCCAGGTCGCGAAGCTCCATGGTGTAGAAGGGAGAGGCCAGCAGCTTGATGCCGACCAACAGGTAGAGAACGATGCTTCCCAGTGGGAACCAGTGGGGATTCAGAGGGCTTTTGTACGCGTCCAGGAAGACGGTTAGGCTGGGAAAACCGGGTTCGACCTGCTGAAACGGCTCATCCTGCCTGCAGGACTCCCAGCCGGGGGCCTCTACCAGGAGGCGGTGCATGCAGTCCGTGCGCAGGTATATGGAGCGCTCATCTGGGTGGAAGAAGCCGTTCTGGTCCCAGTCCACGCCATAGACACGGATGAGGAAGGCCAGTAGAAGGATTAGGGCTAGGAGCGGGGGAACTGACCACCCTGCGCTACTGGGGCGAATAGCCCAGCGCCAAGCGTTCTGGATTCGCTGGGGTAGGGAAGTGGAGGAAGATGCTGGCTGCATAGTGGGAATATTGTATCAGGCGAGCATATGGGTAGCCTCCCCCGTACTCCACCCTTCCCACCGACAAACGGGCAAGGCGGACAAAGGAGCACCCTCTTTAATCATTCGAGGACCGAAGCAATCTGGTGGTGCGGGGCGTCCCCTATGCGAGCAAAGCCGGGCCGTCTCCTACCAGCCCCGCTCCGCCATGAATGCAATCAGGTCTGCCGTGCGGCAGGAGTAGCCCCATTCGTTGTCGTACCAACCCAGTATCTTCACCATGGTGCCGTCCATTGCCATAGTAGATAGCCCGTCCAGTATGACGCTGTGGGGATTGGAGACGATGTCGCTGCTCACTATAGGCTCTTCCGTGTACTCCAGAATGCCCTTAAGCGGTTCCAAAGCGGCTTCCTTGAACGCCTGATTCACCTCTTCCGCCGACACCTTGCGTCCCAGGTCTGCTACCAGGTCCGTGGCCGAACCGGTGGGCGTGGGGACGCGCATTGCCATGCCGTGCACCTTCCCTTGCAGTTCAGGGATGACCAGCCCGCAGGCGCGCGCCGCTCCGGTACTGGTCGGGATGATGTTGATAGCCGCAGAGCGTGCACGCCGCAGGTCTTTGTGCGCCTGGTCCAAGATTTTCTGATCGTTGGTATAGGAGTGGATGGTGGTCATCAGGCCGCGTTCCACGGTGAAGTTGTCGTGCAGCACTTTGACCATGGGGGCCACGCAGTTGGTGGTGCAGGATGCGTTGGATATGATGTTGTGGCGCTTCGGGTCGTAGTGGTCGTCGTTGACCCCCAGGACGATGGTCATGTCTTCACCCGACGCCGGAGCCGATATGACCACTTTCTTGGCCCCGCCCTGGAGATGGCCGGCGGCCTTGGGGGCGTCGGTGAACACACCGGTAGACTCTACGACGATGTCCACGCCGAAGTCGCCCCAGGGGATCTTGGCCGGGTCCCGCTCGGCCACCACGGCGATCTGGTTGCCGTCCACGGACATAGAGTCGCCGTCTGCCTCCACACTCCCCGGGTAGCGGCCGTAGGTGCTGTCGTACTTGAACAGGTGCGCGTTGGTCTTAGCATCGGTCAGGTCGTTGACCGCGGCGACGGAAAGGGTGTCCGGGTGACGTTCCAGTATGGCCCGCAGGACCTGCCTGCCGATCCGTCCGAATCCGTTGATGCCTACACGAGTTGTCATGAAGCCTCCTAGCTGCTATGTGTACTTTACGTGCTGTTGCTTTCTCCATTCTATACCAATTCTGCAGTCCGTTCCTACGCTGGGAGAGCTTTGTAAAACGCTGCGCTCAGAATGACAGCCCCGCCGTCTCTGGATTCCCGATCGGAGTCGGGAATGACGGAGGGACGCTCAGAACGACGGTGTGGGCTCAGAAGGGGGTCATACGGAGAACGCCGTCCGCCCGGCGTACCGAGCCTCGTTGCCCAGCTCCTCTTCGATACGGAGTAGGCGGTTGTACTTGGCCACGCGCTCACTGCGAGCGGGTGCGCCGGTCTTGATCTGTCCCGCCCCCGTGGCTACCGCAAGGTCTGCGATGGTGGTATCTTCCGTTTCGCCGGAGCGGTGGCTGATTACGGCGCGCCAGCCGGCGTCTCTGGTCATCCGTATCGCATGCAGAGTCTCGGTGAGCGTCCCTATCTGGTTCAGCTTGATGAGGACTGAGTTGCTGGAACCTGAGTCGACGCCTCTTTGTATACGTTCCGGGTTGGTGGTGTAGAGGTCGTCTCCCACTATCTGCACGCTGTCTCCCAGCCGTTGAGTGAGCATGGCCCAGCCCTCCCAGTCGTCTTCAGCCAGGCCGTCCTCGATGCTGATGATGGGGTACGCCTTCACCCAGTCGCCGAGCAGGTCCACCATCCCTTGCGAAGAGAGACGCACGCCCTCACGCTCCAGTACATATGCGCCGTCCTGGTAGAACTCGGTGGCCGCAGCATCCAAGGCTAAGTGGCAATCGGAGCCGGGTTTATACCCAGCTTGTTCGATGGCGGTGAGCACGACTTCAACCGCGTCTCTGTTGGATGCCAGCGACGGCGCGAACCCGCCTTCGTCGCCCACGTTGGTGGACAGACCGCGGTCGTGGAGCAGGCTCTTCAGCGCCTGGTAGACCTCCGCTCCGCAGCGCAATCCTTCGCTGAAGGAGGGGAGACCCGTGGGGACAACCATGAACTCCTGCAGGTCGGTGGAGTTGGCGGCGTGCCTGCCCCCGTTGAGGATGTTGAGCATGGGGACGGGCAGGAGCAGAGGATCGCTACCCTCGTTGAGGCGGCGATACAGCGGGACGCCGTGACTAGCGGCAGAGGCCTTGGCCACAGCCAGCGATACGCCCAGTATGGCGTTTGCGCCCAGGTTGGCCTTGTTGGGGGTGCCGTCCATGTCGATGAGACGGCGGTCTATGGCCTCTTGGTCGTCTGCGGGCAGGCCGCTGAGCGCGGGGGCAATGCGGTCGTTCACGTTGGATACCGCTTTCAGCACGCCCTTTCCCCCGAACTTAGACCTGTCGCCGTCACGAAGCTCGATAGCCTCGTAAGCGCCGGTGCTTGCGCCGGAGGGAACAGCTGCCGTGCCCATGGAGCCGTCGTGGAGCAGGACGGTGACCTCCACGGTGGGTGATGCCCTGGAATCGAGAATCTGGCGAGCATGTATGTGTTGGATAGTAGTCACAGAGCACCTGTCCCGTTCCGTTTGGCGGCGGCTTGCAGGGCAAGCTCGACCGCTTCCTGGGGAGTTTCGGCGCGAACGATGTCTGTCTGCTCCTGGTTCTCTTTCTGCGAGATTCGCCATGTCTTCAGGCCAATCACCGTTTTGCCCTCGGCAAGGGCGTGGCCGATTTCGGACAGGGTGCCGTAGGCTCCGTCCACAGCGATCACGGCCAGTCCTGCCTTGACCACAATGGCGTTCCGGGCGTGGCCCATGCCAGTCGGGACCGGGTAGTCCACGTAGCTGTTCGCGGATTGAGGGTCGTCGCCGGGCAGCACGCCGATAGTGACGCCGCCTTCCGACTTTGCGCCGCGGCATACGGCTTCCATGACTCCGTTGAGTCCGCCGCAAACTACGACTGCGCCCCGCATAGCAAGCTCGCGGCCCACTGCTTCCGCCGTATCCACCGCCTCCCTGGAGGCGTTGTTGCCCGCGCCAATCACGGAGATGATGACTGGTTCTCTACTCAATGGTCACCCCCATCTCAATCTTCCCCCGTCAAGGGGGAAGAGGTTATGCAGAGGTATCCTATAGTAACCATTGGCTACGCAGTCACCGCTTCCACCAGCTCCGACACGTCCGGCATCTCCTCAACGCGGTAGATGGCGTCCAGCGCGGCCTTGATCCTGGACTCGGACAGGACGCCCTCAGCGCAGTCGGTGAACTTGGCGGCCATGCCATCTACTCCCATGGGGCGCTCAGGGGTGCCCCGCGAGGTCTCCGCTTCGCGCGATATTGTCCGGCCGTCGTTCAGTTGGATCTCTATCAGGCTCCGGATGCGGTCACTGCCTTTTGCCTCGATCTCAGGGTTGTGATAGATCTTGACCTTCTTCATCACTTCCCGCACCTCCGGTGACAGCACCACCTCATCGGTGAACTCCTGGGTGCCCGCGCGGCGCTTGAGGAGCAGTATGCCCAGGCAGAACTGAAGGCTGAACTTCGCCTCCAACTCGTTCTGGGGGTCGCTGTAGCGCAGCGGATTCAGTATGTTGTAGCCCGCGCCCATCCGCACCTCTTCTACGTCGTCCGGCTTGATATCGTTCTCCAGGATAAGGTCGAGCATGGTGTCCATGGAGGGGTGCGACAGCGAGCCGCAGGGGTACGGTTTCACCGAAACGCCGGGCCATTCCAGCGTATAGGGGTTGCCCATCCGTCCCAGCAGGCGTTCCGCGTCGACGCCGCCTCCTGTCACCTGGAAGTGGCCCCACTGTCCGTCCAGGGCGTTGGGGTCTGCCTGATATCCGAGCGCAGCCAGCTTGGCCGCTACGATGCCGTTTTCCGCCGCAGCGCCGGCGTGATAGGGCTTGGTCATGGTGCCAAAGTTGACGCGCAGACCGGCGCTCTTTGAGGCCGCGATGCCTATGGCGAACCTGGTCTGTTCGGGTGAGAGTCCGTACAGCTTGGCGGCGGCGGTGACAGCGGCAAACACTCCCACGGTGGCCGTGGTGTGGAAGCCCTGGATGTAGTGCCGGGGGTTCATGGACTCGGCTATCTTGCATTCCACCTCGAAGCCGCCGCAGAAGGCGGTGAGCAGTTCCTTGCCGCTTGCACCCGTTTCCTGCGCCACGGCCAGAGTGGGGGCGAGGGCTGGCACGGTGGGGTGGGTGAGCAGACCGTAGATGCGGTCCGGCGTTTGAGCGAGCTGTGTGTCATCGAAGTCGTCGGCGTGACCGGCGACGCCGTTGGCGAGGGCGGCCAGCTGCGCCGAGGTGGACAGGCCGCTGCCTACCACTGAAGAGCTGCCTTCGACGTTGCTGTCGCGGATGTACTGCTGGACGATGCGCGAGCAGGCGGCGCGGCTTCCCGATAGCATCACGGCGAAGCCGTCCACCAGGCAGCGATACAGCTCTCGCCGTACGTCCTCAGGTATCGATTCGTAGCTGAGACCCTGGATATAGTCGACGACTTCCGAGGTCAAGGTCTTTGTTTCTGTCATCCTGTCTCCTCTTGCCGCCACGGTTCGACAGGCGGTCAGGGGGAGTTTATACCATGATTGCGGGGCATGGAAGGGATGCGGTTTGGGGCTTGGTGTGCTCTGTAGGGGGTGTCGGGATGGCCGCAATCAGAGATTCACCATTTCACTTCACTGATCATCTGAATGCCTCAGGCCCCCAGACCTGTTTGCTACGTTCAAAGTAGGACATCAGACTGAATTTCGCGGAATGTTTACGCAGTTCAGCATGGGCAATTGCTTTGTTGTTGCCCGCGTAGGCATATTCCCCCTGAATCACAACCAGAACGTTTAAGTGGTTACGGTGATCGCGGCTCATAGCCTTGAATCCCCTCGATAACTTCGCGCCCTCCGCACTCTCGCCTTTACCCTTGAAGTTGTCGTAGTTCATCTTGATTTCAATGCCCACCGATTCGCTCCCACCGTGCACAAATAGGTCTACACTACGGGAAGGTTCCGAAGGCGACCGATATTCCGGCAATACAGCACATTGCTTTAGGCGAGAGCGAAGTAGATGGTAGAGTTGCGCTGCAAAATCACCCTCGCATGGAAAAGTCCAGCGTCCTGTATAGTCATCTTCGTAGTTCCGCCAAAAGAAACTGTGGTACGCATCTTTGGAGTTCTCACCGTACAGCTTGAGTGTATTCTCGATGCAGTCTACGACACGCTCCCTAAGTGGGGATTTATGACTACTAATAGCCGTAGGCTTAGTGAACCTGGTGCGAATATCTGGAAAATCATGTCTGGTGAGGACTCGAATGATTGCTCCAGACTTCTGATACTTTGAGGCGAGTTCTGTTGCTACTCCACTGCTGATTCGGTGGCGATTCGCCGAAATGACATAAAGCCTTGGTACTTTACCATTATAGGAGGCGAACCTCTCTAGTTCCGTATTCAGATCGTTTGCAGTTAGAGATTTCTTCAATTCAATTGCAACTTTAGTTCCGTAATTGAATTGGTTCACGATAGTTGGGTCGCATACCACAATGTCCACAAACTTGCGTTTGTTCTTCAATCCATTTATAGCCTTTGCCTCTGCATGCAGCATACATGTTCGTGCTCCGGGCAACTTTGTTCCAAGTTTATGCCCGCCAACCTTCATTCCGTGCAGTTGGTGGAAAAGTTCATACTTAAACGCTGCCTCGGACTCGAAAACCCCACCAACAGAATAGGTTCGCGCCAACGCCTGCTTCAGAACTCCGTCGAATTCCTCAATGTCAAATTTGAAAGTGGCCGTGCTCACATCTTTACTTTACCCGCGCTTCTATTCCGGCCAGCCGTTCGTGGACTTTGACCAGCGCCTGCGTGCCCTCGTCGCCGTTGCCGGAGGCCTCCAGCGAGGCAAAGAACTGGTTGATCAGCGCCGTTGCCGGAAGCGTCAGCCGCATTTCCCTTGCCCCTTCCAGTATGAGGCGGAGGTCTTTCTGCTGCAGGCGGACCATGAACCCGGGAGCAAAGTCTCCCTTGATCAATCGAGGGCCCAGGTTCTGCAGCTGCCAGGAGCCCGCCGCTCCTCCCTTCACCGCTTCTATGGTGGTCTCCAGGTCGGCGCCGGAGGAGGCGGCAAAGACCATGGCCTCCGCTACGGCGTTCATGGTACCGGCCACCAGTATCTGGTTGACCAGCTTGGTGGTCTGTCCCATGCCGTTCGGCCCCGTGTGCACTATGTTCTTGCCCATGGCCTGGAATACGGGCAGGCACCTATCGAACACGCTCTTCTCGCCGCCCACCATGATGGACAGCGTGCCTTCTATGGCGCCCCAGGAGCCTCCGCTGACCGGGGCGTCCAGCATCCGTCCGCCCTTTTTCTCCACCCGTTCCGCAATGGCGCGGGTCACCGAAGGAGATATGGTGCTCATGTCGATGAGCACGGCGTCGTGCTGGATACCTTCAATGACGCCGTTTCGGCCCAGGACGACCTCCTCCACGTCTGGGGAGTCGGTGACCATGGTTATGATTACGGATGCTTGCTCGGAGACCTCTCTGGGGCTTGCCGCGGTAGTCGCTCCGTCTTCTGCCAGCTCCTCTGTTTTGGATGAGGTGCGGTTGTAGGCCACGACGGGGTACCCCGCTTTGAGCAGGTTGCGGGCCATGGGAAGTCCCATGATGCCCAGCCCGATAAATCCAATCGATTCCTTTGCCATGTTGGACCTCCTACGATGCGGAGGACACTGTAGCCGAGAAACGGGCAAACGGGCAAGCGGACATACGGGCACGGAGGCTCTGCTTGACGCAGATTGGTTGCAAGGGGTAGGGTTGCGCCGATGGCTAGCGAGCAGGCACACAAGAACGAGCTGTCAGACCTGGAGCAACAGCTGAAAACGTTGCAGACTGAGCTTCACAGCGTGAAGGTAAGCCTGCGATTTCTGCATGCGGACATGAACCAGAGGCTTGAGGTCATGTTGAATGAAATTGCCAGTCTGCGGGATGTCATCGATCCGGACAGCGGTTTCAAGCACTAAGCCATCCCGCCCGGAGTCCCACCACACGGACAAACTAGCAATCCGCCCCTCTTCACATCCTCGCCCAGGGGCAGACGGGCAGCATGACGGGAGGCGGGCGTACCTGTTACAATCGTCGATTGAGGGCTGCGGCTTCTGCCGCCAGCCCGTTTAGGCGTTGTGGTTCGAGAAAGACATGCTGATTGGACTAACAGAGCTTCTCAAGGGCATGCCCCGTTTCCAACGGCTCAGAGAGCAGTTGGTAGATGGAAACGGGGCCGCTTCCATACTGCAGGCGGCGGCCCCGTTGCTGGTGGGTACGCTGTGGAGGGAACTGAACGCGCCGGTGCTGGTAGTTTCGCCCAGGCCGGAGGACGCTAGACGTCTCTACGACCGTCTGCTGGTCTACTTCAACGAAGACCCGGCCATCCACAGCTTCGCTGAGCTGGATGCGCTGCCCTTCGAACGGTTGGCGGTGGACAGCACCAGCATGCACCAGAGGCTTCGCGTGCTGGCATCGCTGGCGGGGGTGTATCCGGGAGAGGCGCCGCTGGTGGTGACGTCCGCTTTGGGGCTGGCCTTGAAGACGGTAGGGCCAGAGGTATTCAAGCAGGGCGACTTCACGGTGCGCCGCGGTGAGAACGTCTCCATGGAGTCGTTGATCCAAAAGTGGACGGCTATCGGCTACCGCATGGAGAGCATCGCAGAGGCGCCCGGCCGCATGAGCAGGCGCGGCGGGATACTGGACGTGTTCCCCCCCGGAGACGCCTACCCCTCGCGGCTGGAATTCTGGGGCGACGTCGTGGAGAGCATCCGCTCCTTCGATCCCGGAAACCAGCGCTCGCTACAGCAAGTGGAGCATGTTACGGTCGCTCCGGCGGAGGAGCTGCTGCCCTCGCTGGCAGACCCGTATGAGATTGGGGCGGCGTTCACAGGCCTGGATTTTAGTCCCCGCTCCAACAAGGTTCGGGAGCGCATGGAAGAGGAGCTTTCGCTGATGGCGGCAGGCCACTACGTGGAGGAGGCGGGCTTCTACTCCGGCTTCTTCAACCGCTCCGCTCTCCTTGAGTTCCTGCCCCGGAACACGCTGGTCGTGCTGGACGATAGCTCTCAAATTGAGGACACGTTGCGGCAGTTCGACAGGCGCAGCTTTGAGCTGCGGGAAACGAAACGGGAGCGGGGAGAGCTGCCCGGAGGGTTCCCGTCGCCGTACTTTACGCGGGAAGAGATAGAGGAAAAGCTGGAACGCGCCTCCAGGACGTTGCGACTCACCCGGTGGAGCGGTGGGGAGGACTCCTCCCTTCCCTTTGTTCAGTCTCCCTCTTTTTGGAGCCAGGTGCCCCTCTTCATCGCCGACGTGGAGGAGCGCCGCCGCCGTGGTGAAAGCGTCCTGGTGGTGACTCACCATGCCCAACGCCTCCACGAGATAATGGCGGAGAATGGGCTTGGGGCGAGAATCGTAGAGGAGCTGGCCGCGCCGCCGGCGCCGGGGTCGGTTGCAATCCTGCGCGGTTCCCTTTCGGAAGGATGGCTGGCTCCTGAAGAGGGAATGGCGCTCTTCACTGACCTGGAGGTGTTTGGCACGGCCAAGATGGCGCGGCTGCGCCGGCGCCGAACGGCGTCCCACGCTCCGCTCACCGCTGAGATAGAGCCGGGTTCCTACGTGGTGCACACCGACCACGGGGTGGCGATTTTCTCCGGCACCACCGTTATGGGAGAGGGCGACTCGCAGCGGGAGTATCTGGTCCTGGATTACGCGGAGGGAGACAAGCTGTACGTGCCAACTGACCACGCCGACCGCGTTGGCCGCTACTCGGCATCGGGCGATCAGCGCCCCACGCTGACCCGGCTCGGCACGCAGGACTGGCTGCGAGCCAAGCGCCGCGCCAGGCGCTCCGTGCAGGAGATGGCCCAGGAGCTGCTTGGGCTGTACGCCCAGCGCGAGGTCACTCCGGGGATTGCGTTCGCTCCTGACACGCCCTGGGAAAGGGAGTTGGAGGATTCGTTTCCCTACGTGGAGACCCCTGACCAGGCAACCACGATAGGCCAGGTTAAGGCGGACATGGAGCAGGCGGAGCCCATGGACAGGCTAGTTGCCGGCGACGTGGGCTACGGCAAGACGGAGGTAGCCCTCAGGGCCGCGTTCAAGGCGGTGGCCGGCGGCAGGCAAGTGGCGATACTGGTGCCCACCACCGTGCTGGCGCAGCAACACTATGTCACGTTCAGCCAGCGTCTGGGCCCATATCCGATCTCGGTTGACGTGCTCAGCAGATTCCGCAGCGATAGGGAGCAGAGGGAGGTCCTGGGGAGGCTGTCGGAAGGCAAGGTGGACATCTGCATCGGCACCCACCGCATGCTGCAAAAGGACGTGATGTTCAAAGACCTGGGCCTTGTGGTTATCGACGAGGAGCACCGGTTCGGCGTCGGCCACAAAGAGAGGCTCAAAAGGATGCGCGCTCAGGTCGACGTGCTGACCCTGACGGCGACGCCGATTCCGCGCACACTTCACATGGCCCTGTCCGGAATCCGCGACATGAGCACCATGGAGACGCCGCCGGAGGAGCGCCTGCCCATAAAGACCTATGTATCGGAGCATAGCGACGAGATCGTACGCGAGGCCGTCCTTCGTGAACTGGACAGAGGGGGGCAGGTGTACTATCTGCACAACCGGATTCGCAACATGGCTTCGGTGGTCAACACTCTGATGGGTTTGGTGCCGGAAGCCTCGGTTGGCGTGGCGCACGGCCGTATGCCTGAAGAGCAGCTGGAGAAGGTGATGGACTCCTTCAGCAGGGGAGAGTTCAACGTTCTGGCCTGCACCACGATCATAGAATCGGGGCTGGATCTGCCCGGCGTCAACACGCTGATCGTGGATCGCGCCGACACCCTGGGACTTGCCCAGCTCTACCAGTTGAGGGGGCGCATTGGCAGGGGCAATCAGAGGGCGTACGCCTATTTTCTGATACCCCGCGGCCGCCGCATCACGGAGGCGGCGCAGAAGCGGTTGGAGACCATCCTCGCCGCCACCGAGCTGGGCGCCGGTTTCCGCATTGCCATGAAAGACCTGGAGATCAGGGGCGCCGGACAGCTGCTGGGCGCGGAGCAGAGCGGCCACATCCACGCCGTGGGATTCGATCTGTACCAGCGTTTGCTCAGCCAAGCCGTGGAGGAGGTCAAGGCGGGAGGCGAACTGCCTGAGCTGCCGGAAGATGAGAAGAGGGAGGTTTCCCTGAACCTGGGACTTCCGGCGCGCATTCCCCAGTCGTACGTGGAGGACCTGGCCGCTAGGCTGGACCTGTACCAGCGCCTGTCGAAGGCGCAGACGCTGGGGGATGTGGCCCATCTGCAAGAGGAGATGTGGGACAGGTTCGGAATGCCGCCCAAGGAAGTGCACAGCCTGCTCTACACGGTGAGGATAAGGGTGCTGGCGACGGAGGCGGGAGTCGAGTCCATTACCAAAGAGGCCCGTCACGTCGCGGTGCGGCTGCTTGAAGACGTCGGCGGCGCCAGCCACGCGTTGGAGCGTGAGTTGGGGCCTCACATCAAGGTGGGCCGCAAGCTGATCCGCATGGAGACGGCGGGTCTGGACCAGCCCTGGGGACAGACGCTTTGGGAGATGCTGGAAGGCCTTGCCAGCTTCAAAGACCACGTGGCCTCCATCATAGAGTGACCGGCTGCTTCCAAGCGGCTTCTCCGCGCATCTGGAAATTGCGGATTGGGCTTTGCTTCCAACACGCCCCCTTGAAATCTACACGGAAACGTGTAAAATCCAAGGAGCGAGATTACTTAGGAGATAGACCGAGTGGAGAGCGAGTGGGACAAGGAGAAGATCCGCGCCCTGCGGCGGCACCTCAAAGCCACGCAGGAGGAGATGGCCGAAGAGATGGGGACCCGCCAGCAGACGGTCAGCGAGTGGGAAACGGGCCTGTACAAACCAAGGGGCGCCTCCAAGAAGATGCTCTCCATACTGGCCGAACGCTCCCGTTTCCAGTACGAGACGGACGAAGACGGTCAGGACCACGGTTCTGAAAGCGAGCCGCCGCTTGGCAAAGGTTCAAGCAGATAGCGTTGGCAAAGAGAAAGCTGCCCCTGATACCGGAGCACCTGCTGGCCCGACTCTGGCAGACCCGCGCCCAGCGGCGTTCCCTGTCAACAGTGGATGGCAGGCGAGTCCGCGTACTCTACCCGGGTAGGCGCAACGGCGGCCCCGGCCCAGATTTCAGAGACGCCATGATCCAGGTGGACGAGGCGCCGCCTCAGCGGGGAGACGTAGAGGTGCATCTTACCGATTCCGGTTGGAGAGAGCACGGCCATCATGAAGACCCCAACTACAACAACGTTGTGCTGCACGTGGTGATGAGGCAGAAGGCCAAGACCGCCACGGAACGGCAGGACGGGGAGGAGGTGCCGCTGACCTCTCTGTATACCCTGGACGGCGATACGACAGCTCCAGAGGAGTTGCCGCTGTTGCGAAAATGGAGGTCGTTGAAGAAGGCTGACCTCATTCTGGCCATAGAGGAGGCTTCAGAAAGGCGATTCAGGAAGAGAAGCAACCGCTACTTTGGTGAGCTTCTTGGGCAGGACGCCGACGAACTGCTCTACCGCGGCATCATGGAGTCCCTGGGCTACAGCAGAAACCGTGATGCCTTCCTCAAGCTGGCCCGCCTTGTCCCCTGGCGCCGTCTTTGCCAGGCGGGTAAAGGGCTGCCCGGAGCTCAAAGAGTATTTGAGGTGAGACGGGTTTTGAAGTGTACCGCCGGGCTGGAAGACGGGGAGAGGACGGACCGAACCGGGTGGCGGGGTGAAGTGATGGACCGGAGTGAGTGGCGATTCGCCGGGGTCAGGCCCGGCAACCAGCCGCTGCCTCGCATCGGGGGCGCGGCGGTACTGGCGGCGCGGTTCTTGGACGCCGGACCGGTTCGCGGGCTGACTTCTGCCGTAACAGGGGACAACCCCGGGTCGCTGGTGAGGGCGCTCATGGCCAGCGAAGGAGGCCGGACGCTCATAGGGAAGAGCAGGGCGCTGGACATGGCGGTGAACCACGTATTGCCCTTCTTTCACGCTTGGAGCGTACTGGTTGAGGGCGGCTCCCTGGCGGAGGATACTTTGCGGCTCTACTTCAGAATGCCCCGCCTGGCGGAAAATGAGATGACCAGGGAGATGGCCTCCCTACTGGAAGTTGAGAATAGGCTCCTCAAAGGGGCAGTGGCTCAGCAGGGGCTTATCCAGATGTACCGGGAGATGCTGACCGTCGGAGTGGACGGGGGCAATGTAGAGGCGATTAGAGAACGCGGCGCAACTTACGGAGCGTTTGCCGCCTGAAACACTACTTTGCCACATTTGGTATCATTGGCGTCATGAACACAGAGAGCACAGCAGAGCACACAGAGGCGGGAGGGATCAGTCTGCTGGACGGCGAAGAGGTCCGGCTCACTCTTGACGGCAGGTACGGCCTGTTGCAAGGCGCTCCCCCGCAAGACGACTTCGTAGTGGTAACCAACCGGCGTCTGATCTGCTTTTCCCGCAGAGAGGGGAAGCACCGCCGGGTACTGCTGCCCATCGACAGCGTGGACTCGGTGGAGGTGACGGATTTGGCCAAGAACATCAGGCCTCTAGTCAGCGGAGGACTGATGCTGCTGGCCGCCGTTGGCGTAACCTGGGCCGCCACCGTCATGGGCTGGAGCGGCGTCCTGCCCTGGATCATAGGGGCGGTGCTGGTGGCGCTAGGAGCAGTCACCGCCTCCAGCTACTTCGTTTCGGAAGATTCACCCAGCATCACCTTCAGAACGCGCACCACCGAGGTCTCGCTGGCCCTGCGCAGCGAAGGGGCGCTCAGGGACGCCTATCGTTTGGCCAACGGCCTATTCCAGGTGCAGGCGGGACAGAAGCCTACGGCTGAGCAGAGCAGCACTGGGAAGGACGAAGTGGCTACCGTTGCTGGTGAAGAGGTTGATAGGGCGGTGGAGCCGTCGAGCGATGACCCTTCAATAGCGGAAGAAGCGCCGCCTGTCGTGTCCGCATCCGTAGGGGATGAGGGGAGCGCCGCGCCTGAGGAGGAGCCGCCGACCGAGGACGCTTCCCCGGCGGACGACACGCCATCTAGTCAGACCCCAGCACATTCTCCGGGGATGACAACAGTGCGCGAAACGACGGCCAGAGAGGCCGCCGCTCACTTGGGCATAAGCCGCGCAACTATCACGCGCTGGGCGCGGAAAAACCCGCTTCTGGTAGTCCGTTATCCTGAAAAGCGCGGGCAGGCGATGATAGTAGACTTGGAGGCCGTCCTAGCTTATGCCCGCTCTAGCCGGGCGGAGCGGGTCGCTCCGCTCCCGACACCGGAAGAGGAGCCGCCGACCACTGACGTTCAGGCCACCGGGGAGAGTCCCGGATCAGCCGAGTCCCAGGGAGGGCACGACGTCTAAGTCCCAGCCCTTCAGCGCAGGGCCGCGCTGGAAGTAGGCGCAGGCGGCTATCATGGCGCCGTTGTCCACTGAGAGCGCGGGCGGCGGCACAATGACGGGAAGACCGTCCGCGGCGGCCGCCATGCGCTCCCGCAGCAGCAGATTGGCGGTGACGCCTCCTCCCATGATTACGCCGTGCGCTCCCGTCTCCCTGGCGGTGGCCATGGTTTTGCGCACCAGGACGTCGACGACGGACTCTTGGAAGGCGGCGGCCAGTTCCCTCACACGTTCGTCCGACTCATCGCGCTCTTGGCTGGGTTCCGACAGTCCGTAGCTTTGAGCCTTATGCAGGAGGGCCGTTTTGAGCCCGCTGAAGCTGAAGTCCATGGTGCCGGGCATCCAGGCCCTGGGCAGGTACTCCTCCGTTTCGACCCCCTGGGCCGCCTTCTGGATGGCGGGGCCTCCGGGGTAGCCGAGACCCAGGATGCGTGCCGCTTTGTCCAACGCTTCGCCGGCGGCGTCGTCTCGGGTCTGGCCGAGGAGCCTGAACCTGTCATAGTTTTCCATGAGAACGAGTTCCGTATGCCCCCCGGAGGCCACCAGGCAGAGCATGGGGAAGCGCGCCTGTTCCTCCGGCGCCTCTTCCAATAGCCATGCCGCGTAGATGTGACCGGCCAGATGGTTGACTCCGTAGAGAGGCATGCCCTGGGCGAAGGCCAGGCTCTTGGCCAGGTTGACCCCGACGAGCAGAGATCCGGCGAGGCCCGGACCATGGGTCACGGCCACGGCGTCGAGGTGGTCCAGGGAGAGACCGGCCCGGCTCATGGCCTCATTTACAACGGGGAGTATCTGGAGGACGTGCTGGCGTGAGGCCACCTCCGGCACTATGCCGCCGTACCGCGCGTGGATGTCCACCTGGGAGGCGACTACGTTGGATAGAAGGACCCGGCCGTCCTCCACCACGGCGGCGGCCGTTTCGTCGCAAGAGGTCTCTATTCCCAGTATCTTCATGGCCGTTCTACCAGGTGATAGGGTAGGGGAGAGCAGGCCTACAGGCAAGAGGCGGCGTGTCGCTTTGCTATACTAATACTGTTGCAATTGGCCGCTACTCCCCGCGTGATGGGGCCTGAGAGCATGGAGGTGAGCATTGCCAGGGAGATTCGACTTGACCGAAGCATGGAGCAACGGCTGACGTGATGCACACTATTCGATCATTCTTCAGGAACTTGGCCGAGCTGCTGCCCTGGCGGAAGGACTCGGGGATAGCGGCGCGCAACATGCTGCGAAAGGTGATGCGGCTGAGCAGTTGCTGCGGCAACCACGGCCAGCCGGGGTGCTGAAAGTAGGCTGAGGCTCCCGGGGGGAGCCAGCAGTCGAACGGGAACATCCCCGCGCCTAGACCCCTTCTATCGCCAGCACCGTAGCGGTAGAGGAGCTTTGCCTGATCTTCTTCAGGCGCTCGTACTCTTCAGAGTAGTACCACTCCCTGAGGCTGGCCATGTCGGAGAACTCTATCACCACCAGGCGCTTGGGCGTCCATTCGCCCTCCAACTCATGGACGGCGCCGCCTCTTACCAGGAAGCGCCCGCCGTATCTCTCCACCGTAGGCGCTACCTGGCCCCGGTACTCCTCGTAGGTTTCCGGGTCAGTGACCTCTATCTCTGCTATTAAATAGGCCGACATGGTGCGCTCCTTGTGTTGTGGAATGTCCGCCAGGGTTCACCCCCATCTCAATCTTCCCCCATCAAGAGGGAAGGTCTTGCAAATGTCTCACTACGACGCAGATTCTTCGCTGCGCTCAGAACGACAGTGTGAGAGGGCTCAGAATGACAGCCGTCTGCAGTTCGGGGTTATGCAAATGTCTCCCTGTGCGTGAACGACGAGTGGGTGGGGTTTCCTAGAACTCGTCGAACATGCGCTGTATCTCCTCCGGGTCGCGGGTCCTGGTCAGGGCCAGTCGGAGCAGGATACGCGCCTTCTGCGCGCTCAGGTTGTCGCCGGCAATGATACCGTCTTCCCTCTGCACTTTGGAGCGTATCATTCGCCCTGAACCGGTGCGATTGACGGCTACCACCATGACGCCTTTCTGGCGCGCCTGACGGATGTCATCGCTGCCGCGGGGCCCGCCGCCCCCGGCGCCTGAGCCAGCCAGAACGATGCCTTCAGCGCCGGCCTCTACGAAGGCGCGAACGGCAACGCCGTCCGAGTCCTGGTAGGCGTAGACGATGTCTACCCTGGGGAGGTCGGTCATGCCGCTGACATCGAACCCCGTCTGGTGGGTATGCTTGCGGGTGGACTGCCTGTAGAAGACGGGCTGCAGGTCCGAGTCCAGGTAGCCGAGGAAGCCCAACTCCCGCGATTGGAACGTCTCCAGGCGGTGGGAGTTGGTCTTGGTCACCTCGCGGGCGGCGTTGATTTCATCGTTGAGGCAGAGCATGACGCCCTTGCCCCGCGCTTCCGGCGAACCTGCCAGTATCAGGGAACCAAGCAGGTTATTGTCGGCGTCCGTGCCCATTGCGGATGGGGGCCGCTGGCAGCCGGTGACCACCACCGGCTTGTCACTCTGCACGGTCATGTGCAGCCAGAAGGTGGTCTCCTCCATGGTGTAGGTGCCATGGGTGACCACTATGCCTGCAACCTCAGGGTCTTCTCGGAAGATGTCGTTGATGCGCTGGGAGAGCTGGAGCAGTTCCGGGGTTTTGATGCCGCTGTCGACAAAGAAGAGTTGCTCCGCCTTGGCGCGCACAAACTGCTCGGACTCCGGGATTCGCTCCAGGTTTCCGTGAACGTCCAAGCGCTGTCCGGTGCCGTATTCGACGAAGGTGAGGCGTGGCGAGCCCCACTGGGAGATGGTGCCTCCAGTGCCCAATAGCCATACCAGGGGACGGTTGTCCGTAGTCATGATGTTGTTCCTCCTGAACAGGTGCGCCTGCACCCGGTGGTGGGGGGAATTATACATAAAAAGCAGGCGGCGACATTGAGGGATGGCAAAGTGAGATTATTTGGGTATAATCATGGCATGGCAGTGTTCGTGTCCCTAGCCGTGGAACGTTCAGCGTTCCCTCGCTCAGAATGGGTTGACCCATATTGTGCCTTTAATCGCCTTTCAGGCTGGCATCAGTGGACTAGACCGGCCAACTATAGGAAAGGAGTCCACATATCATCTATTGAAACATGAATCTGACCTGCCGCAGCCGTGGCAGGCCGCTGGATGCAGGCCGATCAGAGGCACATTTGCGCTGAAGGCCGCAACCCAATGAAGGAGAGGCTAAACGGCCTTTCCAATAAGAGACCAAGCAACATTCCGTTGCTATAGCACAAGGAGAGAAACGTTGAGGATTTACGTAGGAAATTTTGTATACGAGACAACTGAGGAGCAGCTCCGGGAGATGTTCGAGGAGTTTGGAGGTGTGGGAGAAGTCTCGGTTGTCCGTGACCAGTACTCAGGCCGTTCCAAGGGGTTTGGTTTTGTGGATATGCCGAGTAACGACGAGGCCAACAAGGCGATAGAGGGGCTCCATGGCAAAGAGGTCAGCGGACGCGCTCTGACTGTCAGCGAAGCCAGGCCGAGGACCCCGAGAACGTTCGACGGCGGCGGCGGTCGCCGCGGCGGCGGCCCGCGCTGGTAAATTTATAGCCTTGACAGGCTGAATATATAGAGAAAGCGCCGTATAGAAGGCGCTTTCTCTATTGTCTAGCAGGAATGCAGGGCTTCTCACTCGTTGTCGGACAGCTCATCAAGGGTTTTTGTCCATCCGTCCCTCCATTCCTGGACCAGCGTTATTCTATCCTGGGTCTGCCCAGTGGATAGAACGGCTGAGCCGATGCTTTGACTCAAGGCGCGGTTCAGAGCGGTGATCAGGATTTCGCTTGCTTCAATCAGCCTGTTTAGGAGAAGTTCGCTATTTGGGTTGGTCATTTGGCTCCTCTTTAGTGTGCTCTAGCAATTGCCGGATGCTGTTGCTGAGCATACAGGATTCTTCGCCGCGCTTGGAATAACGAGTGTGGCGATTCGCAGTGTCAAAGACGGCAACCTAATTTCCGGAGGTAGGGGATGGAGCAAAGGCAGCCGCGGTTTGTGCACGGCCAGGAGGTGACGGTCAGAGCGGGCATATCCCAGATTCTGCCCGGTAAGGAAGGTTCCAGGCTATTCACCGCCGGGGATGCGGAGAGTGTGATGGGGAAGACGGGAGTGGTTGAGTTCGGCGCTTTCCCCTTGTTCTCTGTCAACCGGGACGATTGGAATGCGGGATACGGCAGCTTTGCCTACGTGGTGGCGATAGACAATGGCCGCTGGCTCATCCACGAGGACTGGTTGGAGGCCAGACAGTAGGAGCGCCCTCTTGCTATTCCTGGTGGGCGGCCACGAATTTCATGGAAAGGGAGTTCACGCAGTGACGGGTGTTGGTCTGGGTGAGTCTCTCTCCAACAAACACATGGCCCAGATGACCGCCACAACTGGCACACTCTATTTCCGTGCGCACGCCATCGGGGTCAGGCAGGCGGACCACGGCGCCCGGTATCTCCTTGTCGAAAGCGGGCCATCCGCAATGGGCATCGAATTTGTCGACTGATCGATAAAGCTCCGCGTTGCAGCGGCGGCAGATGTAGGTGCCGGCCTCGTAGAAGTCGTCGTACTCGCCGGAGAAGGGGGGTTCGGTCCCCTTCCCCTCGATGACGTACCGTTCCACAGGGGATAGGGGATTGTAGCTTGCTTTTTCCATGGTTGCCGCTCACTTCTTGAGTTTTGTCCAGTATAGCACTTGGTTGCTGTGCACGGGCATACAGTCGACCAACCTAAAGTGCTAACTCCACTCCCACGCCTTGCGCCAGCGCTTTCTCATAGGCGTAGTTGAATGCCACTACGTCCAGGGCGGCCAGGCCGGTGGAGTCCATAACCGTCACTTCGTCTTCGCTTTCTCTGCCGTTCTTCCATCCGTTGACTATTTCCCCCAACTCGGCGTGTACGTCGTCCTCGCTCATCGTGCCCTGGGCGACGGGTTCGCTTATTTCACCGCCTATCTTGCACTGTTCGAGGCTGTCGACTACGACCTTGGCGCGGGCCAGTATTGCGGGATCAAGTTCCCTTTTGCCGGGGGCGTCGGAGCCGAAGGCGTTGAGATGGGTTCCGGGGGACACCCATCCGTTCTGGACAACCGCCTCCGTGGAGCGGGTGGTGCAGTAGACGATGTCGACGCCCTGCACCGCCTCGGCCGGCGAGGAGACGGGTTTCAGGGTGACGCCCAGTTCACTGGCCATATCGGCGGCGAACTGCTGGGAGGAAGCCTCTGTCCGGCTCCATATCCTGATCTCTTCAGGGGAGCCGTACTGGGCAAGGTGACAGCGCAGAGTGTGCCTGCCAAGGTTTCCCGCGCCCACCATTGCTATGCGGCGCACGTCCGAGGTAGCCAGATACTTGGAGGCTATGGCGGCGGCCGCGCCCGTCCTGAGGAAGGAGATGAAGAAGGAGCCCTGGGCCATTATGCACCTGGGGACTCCCGTTTCGACATCGGTGAGCACGGCGAAGCTGTGCATGCTGGACAGACCGAACTTGGAGGGGTTATCGGCGTAGCCGAATCCCAGCGTCGAGCATAGGGTAGGGACGGAGGCCATGGAGCCCGACCTGAAATCGACGTCACTGTTGGGCACAGTGGTGTGGTAGGCCACCATTGGCGAAAAGCTGGAAGGGACCTGCCCCTTGAGGCTTTGGGCGTACAGCCGGAAGGCCGTTTCGGCGTGCTCCAGGGCTTCGCCAGGCGTGATCAGCGGCCTGACATCCTCTTCCGATAGGTAGAGCACCTTTGCTGCGCCTCTATCCGCGGACATTTGTTCCTCCTAGTGGTATCTAGGGTGTATTCGTCTGCGCTTCCCGCATAAGTTACCACACATTCAATGGGCGGGAACCCGCTACCCGCGGCCGATGTAGGGCATGTCGGTTGCCATGATCGTGATGAATTGGACGTTCGTGTCCAGTGGCAGATTCGACATGTACACGACTGTGCTGGCGACGTGCTCGACGTTGAACGTGGGCTCTACCTTAAGCGAGCCGTCGGCCTGCGGCGCGCCGTCCTGCATCGAGGACGTCATGTCCGTCGCGGCGTTGCCGATGTCGATCTGGCCGCACGCGATGTTGTACTTGCGGCCGTCGAGCGAGGTCGACTTGGTCAGGCCGGTGATGGCGTGCTTTGTAGAGGTATAGGGGGCCGAGTCGGGGCGCGGCGCGTAGGCCGCTATCGAGCCATTGTTGATGATCCGGCCGCCCATCGGCTGCTGGGCCTTCATGATCTTGATCGCTTCCTGAGTGCAGAGGAACGTCCCCGTTAGGTTCGTATCGACCACCCGTTGCCACTGTTCGTAGGTCAGGTCTTCCAGGGGCACCCGGGGCGCTCCGTGGCCTGCGTTGTTGAACAGCACGTCCAGCCTGCCGAACGCCTGCATGGTCTTGGCGAACAACCTGCGGACCGACTCGGGGTCTCCCACGTCCGTGCGGACGGCCAGGATGGGCGCGCCGGCTCCGGCCTCCGCCTTCGTTTCCTGCAATGGCTCCATTCGACGCCCCGCTATGACGACGGAGTAACCGTCTCGCAGCAGCGCCAGCGCCGAATGCTTGCCGATCCCCGTCCCGCCTCCCGTAACGATAGCGACCCGTCGGTTTGTGCTCATCCGTAGCATCTCCCGGTTATGCGTTTTGTCATGGCCTCAGAATAGCGTCTCTCAGCCATGACGTGAAGACGTCCCAAGGCAATGAAGAGGACGGGTGGGGGGAAGGGATCTTGGTGCCCCCAAGGGGATTCGAACCCCTGATCTCCACCTTGAAAGGGTGGCGTGCTAGGCCGCTACACCATGGGGGCGTTGTGGACACAATGTAAAACTATAGCAGGACAAGCCCATCAGGGATAGAGAGACGGGTTCTCCAGCCCTGTGGTCTCCGGCAGGCCGAACATGAGATTCATGTTCTGGACGGCCTGACCCGCTGCGCCTTTCACCAGGTTGTCCAGGCAGCTCACTACCACCAAGCGCCGTGCTTTCTCGTCGATTGTTGGGTAGACCAGGCAGTAGTTGCTGCCCAGCGTTTGCTTGGTCTGCGGCGGCAGGTCGGTGACGCGCACGAAAGGCTCAGAGCGGTACGACTCCTGGTAAAGCCGGCGCACCTGCTCCTTGCTGATCCCGTCGACCAGCGGAGCGTAGCAGGTGGCAAGGATTCCGCGTGTCATCGGTATGCGGTGGGGGATGAAGGTGACCCTGGCGCTGTCCGCTTCACGGAGCCCGGCCAGCTCTTGCGCTATCTCAGGTTGGTGGCCGTGTCCGTCAAGGCCGTAGGCCACAACGTTTTCGTTGGCTTCGGCGTAGTGATCCATGATGTTGGTGGCCAGGCCGCCGCGCCCCGCGCCTGATATGCCCGACTTGGCGTCGATAATGATGTCGTCGGCGATGATTCCCTCGCGTACGGCGGGCAGCAAGGCCAGGATGGAGGCCTCCGGATAGCAGCCGGGGTTGGCGGTCAGATTGGCGCTCTTGATATTCTCGCGGTGTATCTCCGGCAGGCCGTAGACCGCGTCGGAGAGGAGGTGTGGGGCCGGGTGCTCTACTTTGTACGCCGACTGGAAAGCTGAGGCGTCGCGAATGCGGAAGTCTGCGGCGATATCGATGGCCTTGACGCCCTGCTCCACGAAAGGGGCCAGAGCCGCAGCGCTGGCGCCGCTGGGCAGGGCGGAGAATACGATATCCACCGAACCTTCGATGGACTCCGTGATAGGCAAGTCGATGTCCCAAAGGTAGGGCATTACCTCTGGGACGCGCTTGCCAGCCGCGCTGCGCCCGGTGACGGAGACCACCTGGGCCTCCGGGTGCCGCCAGAGCAAACGCGCCAGCTCTGAGCCTGAGTATCCTGTGACGTTGATTATGCCTGCCTTCATGCGATTCTCCTATACAACCAGCATGACGAGTATAACAAGAGGAGGCGGCGCTCACAATCAGGAGTGGGTGCGTCTCTGCTCAACAAGCTCACCATGAGCGGGTGAAGTGGTGTTCAGCAGTAGGCTAGTTGGAGGCTATACGCTCCACTGCCTTCCGTACATCGAAGAAGTCTTGAAATTCGGAGCAGGGAAGGTCATTCGACTGAAAGTGACTGTAGAGAGTACTCCTAGCGATGACGTAGTCCGATTCTGATGCGGCCGGTATGTCGGAATTGCCGTCGCCTATATAAACTACGGAGCGGCGCCGGCTCTTGTGGTGACGCAGCCATGAGAGTTTGAAACCCTGTAAGCAATCCGAGCCGGACGGGTCCGGGTAGGACAGTACGACCCCGCTGGGGGTGATTTGACTGCGCGCGCAGTGCACTTTAATGCTGGACAGGCCCAGGCTGCGCATCACAGGGAGTACGTAAAAGTCTATACCGTTGCTCACTACAGTGAAGTCAATGCCGCTGTTCAAGCAGTACTCTACGAACTGGGAAAAGCCGGGGCGCACTTCAACGTTGGCGAGCACGAAATCCGTTATGGCTGCTCCATCTGCGTTGAGCAGCGCGAACTGGCGTCTGTTGTTCTCTTCGACACTGATCTGCCCGGTGTCGTAGAGCGCCTGTATAGACCGCCATCCCTCACTGCCGAAGGCTTGCAACAGCAGATAGCTGACGTTGCTGGTGGCAATCGTCTCATCAAAATCACATTGCACAGTCAGCATAGGAAGACCTAGCTCATGCCTCTTCTGGCTACGGCGAGACGCCAGACCACTACCAGGTTGGTTGCCACGGCAAGGATGAGGAGCGTGGCGGCGCCCTGTCCGACGATGGCCCCCACCATGACCACAAGCAACCGCGCATCTCTTGAAGCGAGGGAACCGGCAAGGCCGTGGAAAGTTCCTCTCAGGGTAGCCTCGGCGCGGGCGCGGGAGTAGCTGATCATAAGGGAGCCTGCAATGGCGAGGAGGCCGAGAGTGAGCACCAGCGAATCCGCTGTCCTGGCTTCGAATTCCAGTGACCAGTAGGTGAGACCGGCCAGAATGGCTACGTCAGCGTAGCGGTCCAACACAGCGTCGAAGAAGCCGCCGAAGGGGCTGGCCATATCCTTGACGCGCGCCAGGTCTCCGTCCGCGCCGTCCACAATAGACGAGAGCTGGGCGGCAATACCGGCCCAGATGTTGTAGCCGGTAAAGAACAGCCATAGTGAAGCCAGCGCAATTACAAAGCTGACGAACGATACGTGGTTAGGTGTGAAGGGCGTCCTGGCTAATAAGGCAGCCAGGGGACGTGAAAGCCTCCGGTTAAGGTAGTGCGATACCAGCCCTTCTTTCGGTGATTGTGCCATTATTTCCAGAGACAGCTTCCCTTACGTATACCAAGTCCTCCCACGTGTCCACGTCATGCCAGAAGCTGCCGGAGACGTCGCAGGCTTGCAAAGCGCCGCCCTCATTGATCAGACGAGTGACGGCGTGGCTGAGCTCGTACTGTTTCCTTTCTGTGGAGAGCTCTTTGTCGATTGCTTCGAAAATGTCGGGCGAGAACCTGAAAACGCCGGCGTCTATGCCGTTCCAGTGCTCCAAGTTCTTACCTATGGAGAGTATGAAGCCGCGCTCTTCTACCAGTACCCTGGTGCCTTCTTCCATCTGGCGTAGAGAGAAGTCGAAGTCTACGGCCAAAGCGTTGCCCTTTCCTTGGACGTTCAATAGAGGCGCGAGAAGGTCCGGCGAGACCATGTGGTCGGCCATGGAGAGGATGATAGGCTCGTTATTGCTGAAGCGGCTAGCTGCGTAAACGGAGAGGGCGTTGCCAAACTTGTAGTGCCGGTTGAAGATGAATTGAACTTTGAGCCCGTACCGTGAACCGTTGCCCACCCATCGCTCTAAGTATTCCCCCTGGTGTCCGGTGATTATTGCTATATCTTTTATTCCCGACTGGGAGAAAGCCTGCAAGGTGTAGTCTATGATGGGACGGCCTGCTACGGGTAGAAGAACCTTGTGTTTGACGTTGTGGTGGCGGGCAAGTCTTGAACCGAACCCTGCCGCCAGTATCACTCCTTTCATGTGTTAAACCTCCTTTTGTGGTCTATGGCGCCCGTAAAGTTGCTTCAAAGCGCAAAGAAAAGGCAAAGCGCCAAGGAGAGGGCCAGCATGAAATAGAACGCTGACGGAGTTAGCCATCGGCGCTGCCGTGGGCAGCGCATAGCTCCGTTAGCTCAGGTTTTAACAGCATGAGACAGATCTGTCAAATGCCAAACGTCAAGCGGGAAGCGCGGGATGAGCGGTTAGCGCCTTCAAATGGCGCACCATGCGACAGACCGAGTACAACGTGTCCGTATCTACGACGGTCTACCCGCAGATATGGGATGAACAGCGGCCATACCGTGTCTCCGTCGATGATTCCAAGAAGCCCGCACGGTTCCCCCCCCCCCGGGGGGAACTTCTCACGGAAGGCATAGAATTTGCCGTCTTGAATGGACACAGTGACAGCCCTGTTTTCCGCCTCTATTAAGCCGGGATAGGCGTTATACCCCATCGACGATTATGGTATTGGCGATGCAACACCTTGAGCGCATCTCCCCAAGCCTCTGATACTCCGGTGTGTTGACCAGATCCAGGAGCTTCTCATAGCTTTCGAACTCTATGACAACTATGCGGTTGGGCTTTCGATCGCCCGCAACGACTTGGGTGGTCCCGCCCCGCGCCAGATATCTGCCGTTGTTAGCCAGAACGAACTCCAGCATTCCTCTAGCGAATTCATCGAACAGAGCCTGGTCAGTAACTTCCTGGTCGGCTATCAAATATCCTGCCATTTCAATACCTCTCTTCCGGTTTTCTTTCCTGGATTCGTTGGCACGTCTTGCAATCAAGCTAGTTCCTATGGACCATCGCGAATACGTTTATGCATTTACCTGCACCGTAACAATGTCAATGCCGTGGTATTTTCTGTGGCGCACTGAAGACGCGTAGTGCCGCAGCAGACGGAACGAGATTTCGCTTACTTCCGGCGTCTCGGCCTGCTCGCTCATGTATGAGATCCGGTCTTCAATGTTCTCATCCGAAAACACCGCCAGAAACTCCATCTCCATAGTATCGGCCGCAGGACGCGCAATGACTACAAGGCGGGGAGGTTTATCTACGTCGTAATCATCGCGCAATTGCAACATACTGGACAGAGTCTCCTCTCCCGCGGAGCACAGCCTCGCTATAGAAGCCCGGCTCCATCCTATCCTGGAACCGAGCCCGCTGAGGAAGTTTTCGATATCGTCCAGGGATGAGATATCCAGCTTGGTCTCCAGACGCCGGCGGCGGGAACCAGTCATTTGGAGGACCGTGGACATCAGAACGGCAGCCAGAATGCTCACAACGACGCTGTTTCCGAACGCCACTCCCCAAGGGCTACCCAGAGATGCCGCCAGAATGTTCTGAGTCTGCAAGCCGATTCCTATTGAGAGCGACAGCCCAACAATGAGGGCTTTTTGCTGGCTGAAACCGTCTTGCAGAACGGTGCGTATTCCCTCTACGAAGAGCATACCCATCACTATCATCAGGATTGCTCCGGTCACAGGTCGCGGGATTGTGAGAAGAATAGCGACTATCTTGGGCAGCAGGGCCAGTCCAATCAGCATGGCCCCAATAACATACCCTGTACGGCGTGCGGCCACTCCCGTGAAGCTGATCAGTGAGATAGTTGTCGGGAGATAAATGATAGTGGGAAGCGTGCCCGCGATTCCGGACAGCAATATAGCTACACCACTCACGTTGAGAGTTCCCTGCACGCTGCGAAAGTCCGCGGCGCGCGGCCTGCGCCAGGAGACCTGCTGAATTACAGCCCCCTCATTGCTGGCCCTGATGCCGACTACGGCACTCACGATAAGGAAAGCCAAAAGAAGCGCCAGGAAATCCTGGTTCAGGATAGGGCTTAGGCCGGGCCACGCTGAGAACTCAGGGAGGCCAAACCACGGTGCGTCGAGCGCTGGCTGGATGTCGTACACTCCAAGCGGCACGGCGGCAACGCAGCCCACCAGAATGGTAATAGGAATCGCCAGCAGTCTGAACAGGCCGGAAGCGCGCAACATCAGGATCATCGCCGCGACCAGTGTAGCCGCTCCCACCGCCGGCCCGGCAATTGAGGATACGCCTTCAGGCACATTATCAAGTCTGGCGACGGCTATGGGCATGGCGGAGGCTGCTATCACCATGAAAGCCACGCCCGATACGACAGGGGTGATGACCCGGCGCAGCTGGGCAAGCCAGAATGCCAGTGCGAATTGGACCAGAGATGCAACGACTATCAGGCTCGACATCACCGCCAGCCCGCCTTCGGTGACGGCCAACACACAGACCGCCATAAATGGAACCCCAGGGCCCATCAGTAGTATGTATCCCGGTCCCAGGTGGCCGAGCTTGGCAGCCTGGTGAGCAGTGACGGTTCCAGCAATCACCAGTGATGCGAAGACTGCCCACGATAGATAACCTTCGCTGCCGCCGGACGCCACGGCAAATATGGTCACAATGGTGACGGTATTTGACAAAGCAAGCACAGTGCCCTGGGACGCCACGCCAAGCGTTACAAGGGGAGGGCACTTCTCATCCGGTTCGTATTGTATGTGTTCGTTGACGCGCATATATTCGACCCTACAGAGCGGAGCCTAGTTTAGAGTAGACCGGATTAATACTAAACTACGCTTGATTTAGCGGTCGCGGGTGACCTTCTATGGCGAGCGAACTTTAGGTCAAGCCCAGGGCATGCTCAGGCGTTCTTGCGGCTCAGGACGCGCCGGGCGGCATTGGTCACGTCGGAAGCGGCGAGGCCGTATTTATCGAACAGCTCCTGGGGCTTTCCGGATTCGGCGTAGCCCCTGACCGCCACCATCTCTATGGGCACGGCCTGGATTCCCGCGGCGGCCTGCGAAACGAGGCTACCCAGTCCACCGTGGATATAGTGCTCCTCGGCGGTGACTATGGCTCCGGTGCTACAGGCGGCGGCTACGGCGTCCAGGTCAAGAGGCTGAAGGGTGGACATGTTCACTACGCGGGCCTCGATGCCTTCCCGCGACAGGATATCCGCTGCTTCCAGGGACGTGGACACCATTATGCCACAAGCAATGATGGTCAAGTGGTCTCCGGAGCGGAGCGTCTCCGCTTTCCCCAGAGTGAACTCGGCCCCGTTGGGGTGGATCACGGGAATGGCGGGCCGTGAAAGGCGGATATAGAAGGGGCCTTTGGTGCTGGCGGCAGACCTGACTGCTGCCTCAGTTTCGGGCCCGTCGCTGGGGACAACCACGTTGAACCCGGGTAGAGCGCACATCAGGGCGATGTCCTCTATGGACTGGGCGGAGATGCCGTCTTCGCCGGTGAGCAGACCGGCGTGGGTGCAAACTATCTTCACGTTCGCGTTCATCTGGGCTATGTTGATCCGTATCTGGTCGTAGGGGCGCCCCGTACCAAAAACGGCGAACGTGGAGGCAAAGGGGATTTTGCCGGACATGGCGAAGCCGGATGCCATGCTCATAATGTTCTGCTCGGCGGGGCCAAGATCAAAGAAACGGTCGGGGAACTCTTTTGCAAACATAGAGGCGAGGGTAGAAACGTTGAGGTCGCCGCCCAGGACTACCACGTCCGGGTGGCTCTTCCCCAGCTCCAAGAGTGTTCTGCCAAAGGCTTCACGAGTAGCTACAGTGGTCATAAATCCGTTCCTAAGTTGTGACTAGGCTGCTGGTTTCCATCTCTTTCACGAGCGCGGAAACGCTCTGTTCCGGGTAGTCCATCCCGGTCATGGCTTCTTGGACTTCTTCAGCCGAGAAGCCGAGCTCGAACATGGCCTGTCCCGCCTGTTCCCAGGTGGGGGCCTTGCCGTGAAAGCCGGGGTTGTTCTCCATGAAACTGACCCCTTTGCCTTTGACGGTGTTGGCTATGATAACCGTGGGTTGCCCCTTGACTTCCATGGCACGCTGGAACCCTCTGTACAGGGCCGGAATACTGTGTCCGTTGACCGTGAGGACTTTCCAACCGAAGGAGCGCCACTTCTGTGCCAGTGGCTCCAATTCCATGACTTCATGGGTGAAGCGGTCGTTCTGGATGCGGTTGCGGTCCACAATGGCGGTCAGGGTATCTATCTTGTAGTGGGCCGCCGACATCGCCGCTTCCCAGACCTGCCCTTCGTCGCACTCGCCATCGCCGAGCAGGACGTAGGTGCGGTAGCTCTTTCCGTCGACTCTGCCCGCCAGGGCTACCCCTATGCCAAATGAAAGCCCCATGCCCAGGGAACCGCCGGACATCTCGACGCCGGGAGTGCCTATCTTGGCATGGCCCTGCAGGTGACTGTTGATTTTGCGGAAAGTGCTCAGGTCACTCCTTGGGAAATATCCCCTGTGAGCCAGCACCGTATAGAGGCCGGGGCAGGCATGCGCCTTGCTGAGAATGAAACGGTCTCTATCCGGGAAGTGGGGGTCTTGCGGATTGTGGCGAAGCACTTTGTAGTACAGAGTGGTCAGAATGTCGGTCTCGGAAAGGGAGCCGCCTGAGTGGCCGCTGCCTGCTTCCGCGATGCTGAAGAGCACGTCGCGGCGGATCCTACGGGCGGTCTCCTTGAGTTGCGATTTTTCTTGCGATGAAAGCGGTCTGGTGAGATCAGGTGAGGACAACGCATGCCCACGGTCGAGTGTCATAGAACGCAGAACTCCCACAGAGAATAGCACAGCGATTATAACAGCCTGAAAGCCAGTTGTAATGGGGGTATGCTGGCGTTTTACAATGGAGTGTAGAGTATGCTTCAGACCTGAGATGATCATAGACTTTCATACCCACGTATTCCCGCCCTGGCTCATAGAGGAGCGCGGCGCTTATTCTAAGCGGGACGCTACCCTGGCGGCGCTGTTCGCCAATACCGATGCCCCTATGGCAACCGCTGGAGACCTGATTTCCGCCATGGATGAAGACGGGGTAAACGCTGCCGTGATCATGGGTGTGGGCTGGACGGATAGAGGCATAGCACGAGAGGCCAACGACTACCTCTTGGAGTCGGCGGCGCGTTACAGCGGCAGGCTAATTCCGTTTTGCTCAGTGAATCCCGCCTGGGGTGAAGACGCTCTGATTGAAATCGACCGCTGCGCCGCCCTGGGGGCCAGGGGAGTGGGAGAACTACACCCTGATACGCAGGGATTCAAGCTAGGGGATAGGTCTTTGATGGACCCGTTCCTGGATTGCCTGAAGTCGAGGAACATGGTGTTGCTCACTCATTCTTCCGAACCGGTGGGGCACGTGTACCCGGGCAAGGGCACGGTGACGCCGGACGTGTTGATGGAATTCATAGAGAGATACCCGGACGTCTCCATAGTTTGCTCGCACTGGGGAGGCGGCTTGCCCTTCTACTCTCTAATGCCTGAAGTGAAGCGTGCTTTGAGCAACGCCTATTTCGACAGCGCCGCTTCGCCGTTCCTGTACAGGGCCTCGATCTACTCACTGGTGTCTAAAGCGGTACGCCCCGGATCAATACTGTTCGGCTCCGACTTTCCCTTGCTGAGACCTGGGCGGCTGATGAAACACATCAGGGCCGCTGACATCTCCGAGGAAGAGAAGGGGCAGATCCTGGGAGGAAACGCACAGCGGCTGCTGGGTCTGTAGAAGATGCAAACGGATGGAGACGTTTCGAGGCTGTTCATTGCAGTGGAACTGACGCCTGCCGCTCGCCGGTACGCGGCGAGAGCGCTCCGCATATTCCAAGAGGGGCTCCCTTTCGGCGTACGCTGGGCGAGGCCGGAGAGCATCCATCTTACGCTGAAGTTCCTGGGTAACGTATCCAAGGATGCAATACCTACCATAGAAAACGGCATGCGCCGGGCCGTGGAGGGAATTAACCCCTTCACCGTGCAGATGCAAGGCGCGGGCTGCTTCCCCAGTTCCAAGCGGCCTCGTGTGCTGTGGCTGGGACTGCAGGGCGAGTTGGAGCCGTTGATAACCGTTCAGTCCCGGCTGGAGGATTCATTGGAGGCGTTGGGGCTGGATAGGGAGACCAGGAGATTCCGGCCGCATTTGACGCTGGGTCGTGCCAGCGGAGGGTTGTCAGGAGGTCAGACGCAAAGATTGAAAGAGACGTTTCACTCCATAGGCGAGATGGGGCCCTGCGACCTATCGGTAGATGGCCTTAGCCTCATGGAAAGCGTTCTGGGAAGGGGAGGGGCCGTGTACACAAGGAGGACGTTTGTTGCCCTAAGATGCCGTTGACATTGCTTGCATAGTGTAGAGGTTGTGATATACTTCTCAAACTTTCACGATTGTATACCAAGGGTGAGGAGGTACAATTGGAGGCTACATTCCCCAACTGTCAGCAATGTTCATCAGGTCTTCTGGTGCCCCTATCTGATTTTGGGAGCCAGGGCGCTCCCATACAGTACAAAGCCTGGGTGTGCACCCACCCGGACTGCGGTTTCAATATCAAGATCAGAAACGGCGACGTTTATCTGAACGAGCCGATTCACAGCGGTATCAACCACGTTTCCAGGATTCGCTAACCGGTACCCGCCGGCATACGGCTAGGTCAGTGCTGCTTGAAACAGGCCGTTTCCTGTAGCTGCGGCTGGCATTTGCGTCTACCTGCATTTAGGTGCGATCTGCGCTTGCATTGGGTGAGGAAAGCATTCTTGACACCCCTTCCAGTGCTCCCTATACTTTGATTGTTAGACAGAGCAAAGGCTGAGAAGGGGAGTAGTAGGTCGTCAGCGAGGCCCAGAGAGCCGGGTAAGGTGGAAGCCGGCGCCAAGCGCAAGGACTGAATGGACCCCTGAGCCGCAGCCCGAAACCGTTAGGGAGTAGGCGTTGTCGGAGGAGCACCGTTACAGGCTCAGGCGCACGCCGAAAAAGGCCCCGCGCTGTAAAGAGGTCCCGATATATTCGGGATGAACAAGGGTGGCACCACGGAGAAAGCCCCGTCCCTATGGACGGGGCTTCTTGCGTTAGGGAGTAGTCAAGAATGAGGGAGGACCAGATGGAAACCAAGATATTGCTTGAGGAAAAAGATATACCACAGGCTTGGTATAACGTCATGGCGGATATGCCGTCGCCGCCTGCGCCGGTTATACATCCCGGCACCAAGCAGCCCATAGGCCCGGACGACCTTGCGCCGCTGTTTCCCATGGACCTGATAGGCCAGGAAGTAAGCCAGGAGCGGTATATTCCCATACCGGACGAGGTGCGTGAGGTCTACAAGCTATGGCGTCCTACGCCTCTGTTCAGGGCGGCGCGTTTGGAAAAGGAGCTGGATACCCCGGCCCGCATCTACTACAAGTATGAAGGGGTTAGTCCGGCGGGAAGCCACAAACCCAACACCGCGGTGGCCCAGGCCTATTACAACAAGCAGCAGGGTACAAGGCGCATAACCACCGAGACTGGCGCAGGGCAGTGGGGCAGCGCCCTGGCATTCGCCTGCCAGCAGTTCGGCATCGAGTGCAAGGTCTACATGGTGCGCATAAGCTACGAGCAGAAGCCGTATCGCCGCTCTATGATGGAGACCTGGGGCGCCAGCGTAGTGCCCAGCCCGAGCATGGACACCAACTCAGGACGGGCGATCCTAGATCAAGACGCCGATTCGCCGGGGAGCCTGGGAATCGCGATCAGCGAGGCCGTGGAAGACGCCGCCACCCATGAGGACACTAAATACTCGCTGGGAAGCGTGTTGAACCACGTGCTCATGCACCAGACGGTCATTGGACAGGAAAGCAGGCTGCAATTGGAGAAGGTGGACGCCTATCCCGACATGGTCATTGGCTGCGTGGGAGGAGGCAGCAGCTTCGCCGGTATAGCTTTCCCCTTTGTTAAGGACAAGCTGGATGGACGGGACATCCGGTTCATCGCCGTGGAGCCGGAGGCGGCGCCGACCATTACGCGGGGCAAGTACACCTATGACTTCGGCGATACCTCGGAGCTGACGCCGCTGGTGAAGATGTACACGCTGGGCCACACGTTTGTGCCGCCCAGGATCCACGCCGGAGGCTTGCGCTATCACGGCATGGCGCCGCTGATTAGCCAGCTCTGCGATGAGGGCCTAATAGAGGCGCGGGCAGAACACCAGAACGGTGTGTTTGCCGCCGCGGTGCTGTTTGCCAAGGCGGAGGGGATCATTCCCGCCCCGGAGCCATCGCACGCGGTCAAGGTCGCCATAGATGAGGCCCTGAAGTGCAAGGAGACCGGAGAGTCAAAGAACATACTGTTCAACCTGTGCGGCCACGGCTACTTCGATATGTCGGCATACGACTCCTACCTGGCCGGAGGACTTGAGGACTACTCCTATCCGCGCGAAGAGGTGGAAGCAGCGCTGGCCGGATTGCCCGAGGTGTAATGTATGACCAATAGTGCTAGCAAGAAACGCATCCTCACCGGTGTGCGGCCCACCGGCGCCTTGCACCTGGGGCATTATGTGGGCGCGCTAGAGAACTGGGTGCGCCTGCAGGAAGAGTACGACTGCTTCTTCCTCATCGCGGACTACCAGGCGCTGGGTGATCACCTGGACGATACCGAGGGGATACGCCGCTCTGTGATGGAGGTGGGGCTGGACTGGCTGAGCGTGGGCCTGGACCCGGAGAAGAGCACCTACGTCATACAGAGCTATGTGCCTGAGCACGCCGAGCTTGCCATGCTCCTATCCATGGTCACGCCCTTGGGCTGGCTGGAGCGCAACCCCACCCTCAAAGCCGAACGGAGTAGGTTGGAGGCTGAAGGCTTGTCGGTGGGGTTTTACACCTATCCGGTAAGCCAGGTGGCCGATATAGCGCTGCCCAAGGCCAACCTGGTGCCGGTGGGCGAGGACCAGGTGCCGCATATAGAGATGACGCGTGAGGTGGTGCGCCGCTTCAACCGCATGTTCGGCGAGGTGTTTCCTGAACCGGAAAGCATGGTGGGCCGTGTCGCCCGTCTGCCCGGCACCGACGGCCAGGCCAAGATGAGCAAGAGCTTGGGCAACGTCATCTATCTATCGGACGACGAGCAGGCGGTGCAGCAGAAGGTGCGCGGCATGTACACCGACCCCAAACGGGTGCGCGCCGACATTCCCGCAGAGCCGGAAGGCAACCCCGTATTTGCCTACCACGATGCTTTCAATGATGATACGGCGGAGGTGGAGGACCTCAAAGAGCGGTACCGCAAGGGCAAAGTGGGCGACGTTGAGGTAAAGCAGAAGCTGGCATCGGCGTTGAACCAGTTCCTTGCTCCCATCAGGGAGAGGCGCGCCTACTATGAAGAACGTCCCGCTCTAGTGAAGGAAGCCCTTATGGATGGCACGCTGCGAACCAAGAAAGTAGCCGAGGAGACAATGCGGGAGGTCAGGGAGAGGATGGGGATTCTATATTTTGATGAGGGAGGATAAGAATACCTATTCTGCCCTGCGCAGCTGTCATTCTGAGCGGAGCGAAGAATCTGTTTCGCCATGAGGAAGCCATGTGTTCAAACAATACTACGTTTACATCATGTCTAGTCATTCAAAGCGACTCTATATCGGCATGACCAGCGACCTATACCGCAGGGTTGCGGAACACAAACAGGGCTTGGTTGAAGGCTTTACCAAGCGGTACAACTTGAAAATGCTTGTGTACTACGAAACGACAAACGAGGTTCGGGCTGCCATTGAACGGGAAAAGTACCTCAAAGGATGGAGGCGGAGCAGAAAGATGGAGTTGATTGAGTCGTTCAACCCGGAATGGGATGACTTGGCGATGACGTGGTTCAAGGAGCGAGGTTGACTTGCATGGAAAAAGGTTATTTGTAGGCATAGAAGATTCTTCGCTGCGTTCAGAATGACAGTGTGGGGCGTCGTGGGATGACAGATGGGGCGGTTGTGGCGTGACAAACAGCAGTTGCAATAGGTAACGGACAGATGGTGCATATAAGAAAAGCGGTTCTGGAGGATCAAAGACAAGTGTTTTCACTTGCCGAGGACTTTGCAATGTCCTTCCGTCCTCGCTTGGATGCTTTCACTGAGGCTTTCTCCCATCTGTATCAACAAGACGACGCTTTGATCCTCGTGGCCGAGGAGTCGGAGCAGATTATTGGTTACTTGCTGGGCTTCGATCACTGGACGTTCTTTGCGAACGGCCGGGTTTCCTGGGTGGAGGAGGTCACCGTACACCAAGACCATAGAGGCCGGAATATTGGGCGTGACCTGATGGACAGTTTCGAGCAGTGGGCGTCATCGCGGGGATCCAAGCTGGTAGCCCTGGCAACCCGGAGAGCGGCGCCGTTCTATCTAGCGCTGGGTTATGACGAATCGGCGGTTTATTTCCGCAAACTCATTCCTATGGCAAGTAGCCTGTAAAGAGCAATCATGTACACACCGACCCTAGAACAGGTGAAGACGCTGCTCCGTGAGCAGGAAGGCAACATGGTCCCATTGTACCGTGAGATCAACGCCGACCTGGAGACGCCGGTGTCGGCGTTTCTGAAGATAGCCCGCGGCCCGCATTCGTTCCTGCTGGAGAGCGTAGAAGGCGGCGAAAGGCAGGCCCGCTACAGCTTCATAGGCACGGAGCCGTACCGTGTGCTCAAGACCGGCCCAGGCACGGACGCCGGTCAAATTGACCCGCTGCTGCCCGTCGAACAGGAGCTGTCCGCCTACAGACCGGTGAGCGTGCCCGGCCTTCCCCGCTTCCTGGGCGGCGCTATCGGCTATCTGTCCTACGAGACGTTTCGCTACCATGAGCCACGGGTGCCCGCGCCGGATGCCGACCCCATCGCAGTGCCGGAGTCGGTGCTCATGTTCACCGATACCGTTGTCGTCTTCGACCACCTGCGGCACTCGATCAAGCTGGTTTCGCACGTCCACGCCGGTGATGACCTGGAAGCCTCCTACCAGGAGGCGGTCGACCGCATTGAAGCGATAGCCGGGCGTTTGAGCCAGCCGCTGGCGCAGCAGACCGCAGAGCCTGATAGAGACGGCTCCGCTGAAGGCGCTTCCAACTTCACCAAAGAGGAGTACATGGAGGTGGTGCGCCGCTGTAAGGAGTATGTCGTCGCCGGCGACATCATACAGGTCGTGCCGTCGCGGCGGGTGGCTCAGCCCACCTCCGCCGACCCCTTCGACATATACCGTGCTCTGCGCATGCTCAATCCCTCGCCGTATATGTATTTCCTCAAGCTGAACGACTTCTACATAGTTGGCGCATCGCCGGAAACGCTGGTGCGGGTGGAAGACGGCATGGTCTACAACTACCCCCTGGCGGGCACGCTTCGCCGCGGGGAAACACCGGAGGAGGACGAGGCGCTGGCGGAGAGACTGCGAAACGATGAAAAAGAGAAGGCGGAGCACATCATGCTGGTGGACCTGGGCCGCAACGACGTGGGCCGCGTGGCCGAACCGGGCTCGGTCGAGGTTACCGATCTGATGCGCGTGGTGCGCTACTCCCACGTCATGCACCTGGAGTCGGAGGTGCAGGGCCGCCTCCGCTCAGACAGGACGATGTACGACGCCTTGCGTTGCGCCATGCCGGCGGGGACGCTGTCCGGCGCGCCCAAGATACGCGCCATGGAGATCATAGCCGAGATGGAGCCGGAGAAGCGCGGCCCGTACGGAGCGGCGGTAGGCTACTTCGGCTTTCAGGGCAACATGGACACGGCCATCCCAATCAGGACCATCGTGATGAAGGACGGAATCGCCTATCTGCAAGCGGGCGGCGGCATTGTCTACGACAGCGATCCGGAGTCGGAGTGGCAGGAGACGGAGAACAAGCTGGCGGCGCCGGCGCGAGCCATTGCCATCGCGGAGGGCAGAGCAACGTGATTCTCCTCATAGACAACTACGACAGCTTCACCTACAACCTGTACCAGTACCTCAGCGAGCTGGGGGCGGATGTCCAGGTGGTGCGCAACGACGCCGTGACCCTGGAAGATATCGAGGAGCTGAGGCCGGAGAAGATCGTTGTCTCGCCGGGGCCGTGCACTCCACTGGAGGCGGGCATCTCCAACGACGTGGTGCGCCAGATGGGAAGGCATACGCCTCTGCTCGGCGTGTGCCTGGGGCACCAGTGCATCGGCTATGCCTTCGGCGCCACCGTGGGCTACGCCGGAGAGATAGTGCACGGGAAAACGTCGCAGGTGAACCACGACGGCAAGGGCGTGTTCAGGGGACTGCCCAACCCGCTGCAAGGGATTCGCTACCATTCGCTGGCGGTGTACGGGGATACGCTGCCGCCGGAGATAGAGGTCACCGCTACATCGGATAGCGGCGTGGTCATGGGCCTGCGGCACAAGGAGTACCCCATAGAAGGCATCCAGTTCCACCCGGAATCGATAATGACGGAGTGCGGGAAGGACATTCTGCGCAACTTCTTGGATGGGTGAATGTATGGTATAATATGCCATACATTTATATGGCGTGAGGTATGGTATGCAAAAGAAAATTACGCTATCCCTTGACAATAAGCTTGTAGAAGAGGTTCAGAGGCTCGTGAAAGAGGGTAGGGCGAAGTCCCAGAGCGAGTTTTTTGGAGAGGCGTTGGAAGCCAGAATTCAACAACTGGAGCGAGAGGAGTGGCGCAGGGCAATGATCGACGCAAGCAAAGACCCCATGTTCCTCTCCGACGTAGAGCAGGTAACGAAGGACTTTGAACACGCCGACGCGGAATCCGCAGGGATGATCCAGTGATACCGGTTTGGAGGTGGCGGATAATCAACGCATACCTGGGCCCTACGGTCGGGTCGGAGCAATCCGGCCTGAGGCCGGTCGTCATCGTCAGCGATGAGGACTACAACCAGGTGGTCAATTTGGCAACCGTAGTGCCGCTCACCTCCAGAAAACCCGGACGCAGGGTGTACCCTAACGAGGTCCTCCTGGAGGCGGGAGTTGCGGGGCTTTCGCTGGATTCCATCGTGCTTTCACATCAGATACGAACGATATCCAAGAATCGTTTCAAAGCCACAATAGGCCACTTGGACGATATCGAGAAGCAAGGGCAGGTGCTAGAGTCGATTCGTAGACATCTTGGAATGGTGGAGAAGGGCGGCACCTGGCTGAACCTGTAACGGCGGTTTAGAAACGGACGCCGGAGCAGGATATTCTAGCTGCAACAGAGGATGAGACATGATTCGTGAAGCCATTGCGGAATTGGTAGAAGGCCGTGACCTTTCTCAGGAGGTCGCAGCCCAAGTGATGAACGAGATCATGGAAGGCGATGCCACGCCTGCCCAGATCGGCGCTTTCGTGACGGCGCTGCGCGTCAAAGGGGAGACCGTTGCCGAGATAACCGGCATGGCCCAGACAATGCGGGCAAACTCTCTCAAGGTGCAGACAGAAGTCCATGGAGAGAGCCTTGTAGATACGGCGGGCACCGGCGGTGACGGCCAGAATACGATGAACGTTTCCACCGCCGCCGCCGTGGTCGCGGCGGCGGCAGGCGCAAAGGTGGCCAAGCACGGCAACCGCGGCGCGTCCAGCGTCTGCGGCAGCGCCGACATCTTGGAAGCAAGCGGGGTCAAGGTGGACGTGGCCCCGGACGGCGTGAAGCGGTGCATTGAGCAGATAGGCATCGGCTTCATGTTTGCTCCTATCTTCCATCCCTCCATGCGCCACGCCGCTGTTCCCCGACGTGAGATAGGTATACGCACAGTGTTCAACATCCTTGGTCCGCTGACTAACCCCGCCGGCGCCGGAGCGCAGGTGCTTGGCGTCGCTGATCCGTCATACGGAGACAAAATGGCCAGGGTGCTGGGACGGCTGGGAACGAATCGGGCCATGGTGGTGTACGGCGAAGACGGCATGGACGAACTATCCATTACAGGCCCAACCCAGGTCTGGGAGCTCTCCGGTGGACAGGTGAACTCCTACACCGTTACCCCTGAGGACGCCGGCTTGAATCGGGCCTCACTAGACGACATACGCGGCGGCAGCCTGGAAAGCAACCTGGAACTCTTCCGCGACGTGCTTCAAGGCGTTGCGGGCCCTGTTCAGGACGTGGTCGTTCTCAACGCCGCCGCAACCCTGGTAGTGGCGGGCAAGGCAGACGACCTAGACAGCGGCGTTTCCATGGCGAGTAAAGCGATAAACAGCGGTGCGGCAAAGGAAAAGCTAGAAGCGTTCGCCGCGCTGACACAGGAGTTGAGCTAGATGGACCTGGGACTCAGCGGGAAAACCGCACTCATAACCGGCGGCAGCAGGGGAATTGGCCGGGCCACGGCCTTAACCCTGGTTGGTGAAGGGTGCCAGGTCGGCATCTGCGCCCGCGGTGAGGAGACGCTAGCCGGAACGCTGGACGAGCTGCGCTCCGTATCATCGGAGGTTTGGGGCGTCACCGCGGACGTAACCAGCAGGCAGGATGTAGAGCGCTTCATCTCGGAGGGCGCGGCGCACTTCGGCGGGCTGGATGCGCTGGTGTGCAACGTGGGCGGCATGCGCGGCAGAGGCTTGCTGGAAGCCAGCGATGAGGAGTGGAGCGAAACGCTTGACCTGAACCTACTCCATTCGGTTCGCGCCATCAGGGCCGCCGTTGGTTATATGAAGGAACGCGGCGGCTCCGTTGTCATCGTCTCCTCTATATCCGGTTGGAAGCCCGGCCCGCAAGCCCAGTACGGCGCCGCCAAGGCCGCCGAGATATTTCTGGCATCGTCACTGGCTTGGGAGCTGGCTCCATTCAATATCCGAGTCAACGCAGTCAGCCCTGGCTCCATAATGTTTCGAGGTGGCGGTTGGGAGAGATTCAAGCAGAACTATCCTGAACAATACGATGAGTGGATGAAGCGGGACCTGCCTTGGCAGCGCCTGGGCACAGACCAGGAAGTCGCCGAT
This sequence comes from Dehalococcoidia bacterium, assembly GCA_965116555.1. Lineage (GTDB taxonomy): Bacteria > Chloroflexota > Dehalococcoidia > Lucifugimonadales > QGNO01 > DAOUJH01. The sequence continues at coordinate 685,507 of OZ220698.1, forward strand.
GTCATCGCGTTCATGCTGTCCGAGCGGTCGCGCTGGATAAACGGCGCAAACGTACCGGTTGACGGCGCTCAGGGACGTCCCACCGCCCGCTGGTACGATTTCGAGGGTTAGCTATGAGCGTGGCAATACTCGACCAGATAGTAGAAAAGAAGCGCGAAAGGCTGGCCCGCAGCAAGCAGGAGGAACCCCTGTCTTCACTGGAAGAGCGGGCCAATGGCACGCCTCCACCACTGGACTTTTCAGGGGCCCTACGCGAACCCGGAGTCCGGCTCATTGCAGAAGCGAAGAAGGCGTCTCCTTCCAGGGGCGTGCTTCATGAGAACTACGATCCCGTATCGCTGGCGCAAACCTACGCGAAAAACGGAGCTGCTGCCGTTTCCGTGCTCACGGAGGTCGACCATTTCCAGGGAAGCTTGGAGCACCTGGAAGCGGTCAAGAATTCCGTAAGAGAGGCGGCGCTGCCCGTGCTGCGCAAGGACTTCATCTTCGATCCGTACCAGGTTGTGGAAGCGCGCGCCAGCGGCGCCGACGCTGTTCTACTTATAGTGGCGATGCTGGATACGACGCAGATCAAGGAGCTGCTAGGAGTGGCGCAGTCGCTATCTATACAGGCGCTGGTGGAGGTGCACTCGGAGCATGAGCTGGAAATGGCGCTGGAAGCGGACGCCGAGATCATCGGCATCAACCACCGGGACCTGAAGACCTTCCAAACGGACATTACATTGTCGCAGAGGCTGAGACCGCTCATTCCGCAAGGAAAGGTGGTAGTTGCGGAGAGCGGCATCAACTCCCGGGAGGACGTGATTAGGCTCAAGGAATCGCGCATAGACGCGGTACTCGTAGGCGAGGCGCTGGTTACGGCTTCTGACGTAGCGGCCAAAGTGCGGGAGCTGGCACACTCATGACGCAGGTCAAGATTTGCAGCGTGCAAGAGGCGGAGCACATCCTGGCCGCCGCTGAAGCGGGCGCCAACTTTGTCGGGCTGAACTTTGTGCCCGGAGTGCGCCGTCGTCTGCCTGAGGACAAGGCGAGAGAGATGGTGAGTACGTTCCGAGACAGGTACGGTCGTACCGGCCCCAAGCTGGTGGGTATTTTCGTAGATCAGTCGCTGGATGAGGTTGACCGCATCCTGCAGGAGTGCGACCTGGATATGGCGCAGCTGAGCGGCCATGAATCCCTGGAGTACGCAAAGCAGGTTTCCAAGCCTGTGATCAAAGTCGTCCACGTTCCCGCGGAACAGCCGGACGGAGAGGCGATAGCCGGCTTGAGACCGCTGCTTGCCGAACTGGAGTCGGAGGGAATTTTGCCGCTCCTGCACCCGGACGTAGGCCCCGCTCTTGGCGGCACCGGCGCAGCGTTCGATTGGGAGATTGCTCGCGCCCTGGCAGAGGACAGTCGCTTTCTAGTCGCCGGGGGTCTGGACCCGGAGAACGTGGCCCAGGCCGTGAGGCAAGTGCAACCCTGGGGCGTGGACGTATCCAGCGGTGTGGAGACGGCTGGAATCAAGGACATCGATAAGATAGAGGCCTTTGTGCAAGGGGCAAAAGCGGCCAAGGAGTAGAGATGACTATAGAGAGCACACTCCCCAACGAGCGGGGACGATTCGGGGAATACGGCGGCCGCTTTGTGCCGGAGACGCTTATGGCTGCTCTAGGTGAGCTGGAGGAGGCGTACCGAACGGTACAGAACGACGCTTCATTTCAAGAGGAGTTGTCGTCGTTGCTTGGGGAGTACGTGGGACGTCCCACTCCTCTATACCATGCCGCCAACCTGAGCCGGTACTTGGGTGGAGCGCAGGTCTACCTGAAACGGGAGGACCTGGCTCACACCGGCGCTCACAAGATAAACAACGCTATCGGCCAAGGACTGCTGGCAAAACGCATCGGCAAGCGCCGTATCATTGCAGAGACGGGCGCGGGTCAGCACGGCGTGGCCGCGGCCACCGTCTGCGCCATGCTGGGACTGGAATGCGTGGTGTACATGGGTGAGGAGGACATCCGGCGTCAGGCTCCGAATGTTTACCGTATGGAGCTTCTTGGCGCTGATATACGGTCGGTTAGCAGCGGCACCAAGACTCTGAAAGACGCCATAAACGAGACGATAAGGGACTGGGTGACCAACGTGGCCACCACGCATTACCTCTTGGGCAGCGCCGTGGGCCCTCATCCCTATCCCATGATGGTGCGCGACTTTCAATCGGTGATAGGCAGCGAGTGCAGGGGGCAGGTACTTCAAGAAGCGGGAAGGCTTCCGGATTACGTGGTGGCCTGCGTCGGTGGCGGCAGCAACGCCATAGGCCTGTTCCATCCGTTCTTGGACGATGCGGATGTGAAACTTGTCGGCGTGGAAGCAGGCGGAGACAGTACCCAGAGCGGTAGAAACGCAGCCTCCCTTGTGGCGGGCAGGCCAGGAGTGTTGCACGGCTCCTACTCCTACGTGCTGCAGGACGACGACGGCCAGATAATAGGGACTCACAGTGTGTCCGCCGGACTGGACTACCCGGGCGTTGGGCCGGAGCATTCCTACCTGAAGGATACGGAGCGCGCCGCTTACGTATCAGCCACCGATGAAGAGGCGTTGCAGGCGTTTGGGCTGCTATGCCGGACGGAGGGGATTATACCCGCGCTTGAACCCGCTCATGCTTTGGCGTACGTGGCCAAGCTGGCGCCCACTTTGAGCAAGGACTCCGTGGTTGTGGTCGGGCTGAGCGGCCGCGGCGATAAGGACCTGCAAACGGTGCAGGGATATCTGAAGTAGGAGAGCTTCGGATGTCCGCATGGGGTTCACCTTGCAAAGCGGGTATCAGTTGGGCTAGTGCGGGCTTGACTTAGAGGGCAGTTCCACAGTTGCCGCGCCCGGGGTTGTCTTCTCACCCTTGCCGTTTTCCAGCCAGACCTCGCAATCTACCAGGAACCGTGTCTCTTCTTTGTAAACCCTGGTCACCACTCCCTTGCAGTGCAGGGTGTCGTCGGGGAAGTCCATGCCCCTGTGCTGGCAGCTGAGCTTTCGCAGCCTTCCCGAATCGCCTATCCAGTCGGTGACCAGTTGCGCCAGGAACGCGTTCTTCAGTCCGCCTTGCACCACAACGCCGGGCAGTCCCCGGCTCTTGGCGAACTCGGAGTCGTAATGAATCTGGTAGAAATCACCGGATGCGCCGCAGTACATCACCAGCATCTGTGTGGTGGGCTGCTTCTGCAGCGATGGAATGCTCATCCCTTCTCTTACGTCTTCCCAGTACGGCAATTTGCCTCGCTCCTATTGCTAGTAGGTGATCAGCGTCCAGCGCTGGGTGGCGACAAGCTGGTCTAGCTGGTTGGTATAGGTGAGCTCACGCGTCAGTATGACCATGGGCCCCAGTCTGCCGGTGCGCTCCTTCGTCTCTATCAACGTCTCAACAACGGTGATCCGGTCTCCAGCATGCACAGGTTCCAAGTACTGCCACTCGCTGCCGCCGTCCAGCTTGTTGTGCAGCGGGCTTTGCCACTGCGCCTTTGGCGGGCCCGGCTGCAGTGTGCGAAGGAACGTGGGAGGAGCAATGATTCCCCCGTAGCCGGAATACCGGGCATGCGCTTCATCGCGGTAAAGAGGGTTGGGGTCTGCTATGGCGTCGGCGAAACGTACAATGGCTCCACGCTCTACTTCGTGCGTCAGCGGTTCCGATGCTACGCCAATCACCTCTCGCAGGCCGTCCGTGATAAGGGATCCCAGCTCAGACATGCTGGCGGTGCTTGGTGAGGGCTTCCGCCTCTCTGAGAGGGAGGAGCTTTTCTTCTCGGTTTTGCAGCCAGTAGTCGCGGGTGAGTTCCATCAGGATCAGGTCGCGCCCATTGCGGCGCACCGTGCGCACACTGCGGAATCCGCATCTTTGGAAACTGTTCTGCGCTCGGATGTTCCAGTCCAGTGTATGCAGATAGAGCCGCTTGAGGTCGGTGGCGCCGAATATGTGGTCTATGAGGCCGACCATGGTGTGGTATCCAAAGCTCTTGCTCCAGTAGTCCCGGTTGCCTATCATGATACCGAGTTCCGCTTCTCCGAAGTGCGCGTTGATGTCGTAGCACATCACGTTCCCAATATGATTGCCGTCCAGATCGTCTATGGCAAGCCGCAGTGACCATGGAGACGGGTATTTTAGGTCATCCTCGTAGTATCTGAGGAACTGTCTGAACGGTTGCATCAGTGGTGTTGTGGCGTCCAATTCAGCCAGCTCTTCATCGCAGCGCCAGGCGTAGTCGTCTTCCGCATCCTCGGTGCGCTTGGGCCGGAGGACAACCTTCCCGGCGCGTATGATTTCGGGCTTCATCATGGCAACGCCCCGTCGTGGGTAATACGAAGCGCCTTTTTCACCAGTTCCACTTCGTTGGGGTAAGTCATGATATGCAAGGCCTCTGCTTCCGGCCACCAGTGAACATCGTCAAATTCGGGGTCGTGGCAGGAAAAGTCTCCACCGGTGGGAACCATCAGATAGAAGTGCACCGTCTTGTGGCAGCGTACCCGATCCTGGGTGCGTACAAACCAGTACTCTATGCTTCCTAAAGGAGACCGGATCTCCACTTCCAGGCCTGTTTCCTCTCTGACTTCGCGCAGGGCAGTCTGATCCATGGATTCGCCTTTGTCGGGAGTGCCTTTGGGAAGCGCCCACAAAGGTGGAGAGATCCTGTGGCACAGCGCAATCTCCACGCCGCCGCAGGCCTGGCGGTAGACCACGCCTCCCGCCGAGACATGATGTTCTATGCGTCCCTTACGTGTCATTACACCTCCAAGGGCGGCTCAATTCTAAGTATAGTAGGAAAGTACAGTCAAGGAGGTGCCCCGGCAAGGCGGGCAAACTGGCAAGCGGGCAAGGCCGGGACGGACATACGGACATAGGAGCAGCATAGGGCTCCTCGCAGGGTTGACATAGAAATAAAGCGTGGAATAATCCCCAAGGTATCACTTGTCAAATCTTTGCTTTGAGGGTTCACCATATGACTGCACAGACCTTTGAAGAAGCCATAGCCGAGTTCATGGAGCGCTCCAGAGAGCAATTGGAGCAGGAGGTGATGGAAAATCTGCCGCCTGGTCCACCATCGCCGTATGAACAGTCGGGTCCACCATTCGAATCTCCGCTCATGCTGGACGCCAAGACCATCAACAAGTACACGCATAGCATCGGTGACGACAATCCCCTCTTCAACGACCCGGAGTACGGCAGGAAGAGCCGTTACGGCGCTCAACTGGCGCCTGGGCCTATATTGGCCTTGGTGCGCTATCCATCCGCGCACGGCGCGAAGCGTCCCGAAGGGTACCCCATGGCGAACTTTATTTCGGGAACCGCCTGGGAGTTCTATGACGTGCTCAGGGCAGGCGCCAGGTTTCGCTCCTCTAAGGTAACCAAGGAGTTCATCGAGAGATCCGGCACGCAGGGGACGCTACTCTTCCTCATATCAGAGGTGTACTACTGGGACTACCACGGCGATATGCCGGCCAAATGCTACGGCACGCAGATCATGGTGCCCCAAGAGACCATGGAGACCTCTCGTTCCATGCCTGTAGAGCGTTTGGGCGAGCACATGATGTACGAACGCAAGGCGTCGCAATACAGCCCGGAACAGATACAAGAGTTTTTGTCCAGGATAGAGGGGATGAAACGTCGCGGTGAGGAAAAACTGTACTGGGAAGACGTTGAGGTAGGCGATACGATTGGCCCCATGGTGCTGCCGCCATGGACGCTGCAGGACCAGATTTGCCAGCACTCCATGCAATCCGCAATGCAGAGCAGCGAAGACTACTTCCACGACAGCACCGCGTTTGAGCCGTTCTTCCACTATTCGAAACACGACAGGGAATGGGCGCGTATCCATCCCGTGACGCGCTGGCCGCATTCCCACGGCGACGAGCACGAGGATGCTCTGTTGGCCATCTACAGAGGCCAACCGGCGCCGTTTGACTTTGGAGTGCAGCGTGTGCAGATCCCTCAACGGATGCTCACGGACTGGATGGGCGACGAAGGTTTCATACGTCGTATGTATATAGCGATGCGCCGCCCCGTCTACTACGGAGATTTCACCATATACACCGGTGAAGTGATGAAGAAGTACAGGGAGGTGCAGACCGGGGCGGATGAGCCGGGCGGAACTCCGGGTCGGCATGAGTATCACGCCGTGGGCATTCGCATAGACGGCACCAACCAGGTCGGAGAGCCGCAAGCGCCGGGTTCGGCTACGGTATATCTGCCATCCAGGGAAAACGGCCCGGTGAAGTTGCCAGTGCCCCATGGCGCTAAGACGCCGTACGTCAACTACAATACGTTCCGCAGGGATTGGTACTAGGAGGATGATATGCAAGACGCCCTAGCTGGACTGCGCATCATAGACAGCACAACTGCGGTGGCGATGCCAACCGCTATGCACATCATGGCGGATCTTGGCGCGGAGATTATCAAGGTTGAGAGCCATACCCTGACCCGCGACGAGACGGGGCCTTACGTAGACAACGACCCCGGCGAAGAGCCCTGGAACCGCGACGCCAGCTTCCAGCACTTGCACCGCAGCAAATACAGCCTCACCTTGAACCTGAAGACGCCGGAAGCCGTCCAGGCTTACAAAGACCTGGCCCGGGTTACGGACGTGATAGTGGAGAATAACCGCGCCGGCACCATGGAGAGGCTGGGGCTGGGCTACCAGGAGATACGCAGCATCAAACCTGACATCATCTATTTTTCCAACACCGGATTTGGGCATACAGGGCCTTGGAGGAGATACGCGGGCATCGGCAGTATGCTTGAGCTGATCAGCGGTCTCAGCCAGTTCACCGGATATCCGGATGAAGGCACCCCCCGCCGTGTCGGCGCCGCCTGGTTCGACCTGCACGTGGCCTGGATGGCCGTGTTCGCTATCATGTCGGCGCTTCACTACCGCAATGAGACGGGTAGGGGACAGTGGGTTGACTTTGCCATGTACCAGATAGGCGTTTCCACTTTGGGGGACGCTATTCTGGATTTCTCCATCAACGGGCGTGACGGCAAGCTCATGGGCAACCGCCATCCCATCCATGCTCCACACGGTGTTTATCCGTGTCTCGGTGACGATAAGTGGATAGCCATTGGGATAGAGACCGACGCGCAGTGGGACTCGCTGTGCCGCGTGATGGGGAACGGGCTGGTCGACAATCCCAAGTTCAGCGACGCTCTCTCCCGCAAGCACCACGAAGACGAGTTAGACGCTATGATAAGCAGTTGGACTGAGGACCGGGACGCCCAACAGGTCATGGAAGAATTGCAGCGCAACGGCGTCCCGGCATACCCCACGAAAGACACTCGCGAGCTTCTAACCGACGTTCACATGGAAGCGCGCAACTTCTACGAGAGGTTTACCCATCCGCCGGAATCTGGCATAGGCAAACGAGCTTACGTGAGCCGCCCCTGGAAGCTGACCGATACGCCCTCCTACATTCGCAGACCGGCCCCCAAACTGGGGGAGCAAAACGAATACGTGATGGCAGAACTGCTTGGCCTGAGCGAAGCGGATGTGGCCCGTCTCTACGAGCTCGATGTCATGGGCAAGCAGCCCTCCAATACCGGAGGAAGAAAACCCATGGATACGGGGGCGGCTTTGGACGAAGGCACGCTCTCTCAGGTTGACCCCCATTTCAAGAAGACACTGAGGTATGAATAGCATGGTTGCTTCAGCGCTTGGCAAGTTTCGAATTATTGACCTGTCTACTGAAATAGCCGGTCCGTACGCAGGGAGGCTGTTTGCCGACTACGGATCCGACGTAATCAAGGTGGAACCGGCAGGCGGGGGCGACCCGGCCCGCAAGATGGGGCCGTTCCATCAAGATGACCCTCATCCGGAAAAGTGCCTTCTTTTCCTTTGCCTCAACTGCAATAAGCGCGGCGTTACTCTCAACTTGGAGACCGACGCCGGCAAAAGGATACTGCGTGAGCTGGTCAAGACTGCAGACGTCCTTTTGGAGAGCTTCACGCCCGGCTATCTTGATAGCTTGGGCCTGGGCTACGATGCCCTTTCCGAGATCAATCCCGGCCTGGTGCTAACGTCCGTCACGCCGTTTGGACAGACCGGCCCGTACCGAGACTACGCGGGCAACGACCTGGTCTACCAGGCAGCGGGAGGCATGATGTACACCAGCGGCGCGCACAACCGCGAGCCGCTCAAACACGGCCACCCGCAAAGCCTGTATTTGGGAGGGATCACCGCGGCCTACGCCACATCAATAGCCTTGTATGCGCGGGACCTCATCGGACATGGTCAGCACCTTGACGTATCGCTGGCGGAAACTGCGGCGGCACACCACTATCAGCCGGTGGTACGGTACACCTTTCTCGGCGCAGTAGACCGCAGGGCGCCCAAAGCGGATACCGACAACCTCAAGAGCACGGGCTGGCAGGGGATAGTCCCCACTGCCGACGGCTTCATCAGCCCCACCCTGCGTCCGCCTCGGCGCGCGCTCAGCGGCGCCGAAGCATGGAAGGCGTACGCCGATCTCATTGGACGCCCTGAAATAGGCGACGCCCTGGCCGAGGCGAAGAATTCGCAGGAACGGGACTCCGTCTTGATGCCCGCCTTGAAAGAGGTGGACAAGCTTGACTACTACCACAGCATAATGTCGAACGAGTGGCTGGGAGGAGTGGTGCAGAACTCGGAGAACTTGGTGAACTGCCCTCAACTGGAAGAACGCGGTTTCTGGACGGAGATTGACCACCCGGTGATGGGAAAGGTCAGGATGCCAGGAGAGCTTTTCCGTATGCCCGAGAGTCCGTGGAGCATGCGGCATCCCGCGCCCCTCTTGGGGCAGCACAATGCCGCGGTATACAGCGGCGAGCTTGGTTACTCCAAGGACGACCTGGTCAAGCTGCGCCAGCAAGGCGCGATTTAGCAAGCTTGGGACGAAGGTCCCCGTCTCAAGGGCTGAGCGACGCGGCCAGCTTCTGGAAAGCGCTCCTCCAACCGTAGGTCGCGTATTCCGTCCAATCGTCCCGGTGCATCCCGCTGGAGGAGAACGTCATCTTTGTGCCTTCCGGCGCGGGCTGGAACGAGACCTCGCAAATCACGTCGTAAGGTTCAACGCCGGGCATGCCGGGGAACCTGTCGGTGAAGCAAATGCACGATGTTGGCGTGATGTCGGTGAAGGTGATGTTCTCGACCATCGCGCTTTCTGCGTCCGGCGAGTCGGAGCGGCTCATAGCTATGACAAGGCGTCCGCCCACCTGAAATTCCAGTTCGCGGACTGTGGAGCTGATTCCCTCGGGGCCCCACCAGGACTCGATGCCCTCTTTGGTCGTCCACTTTTCCCATAAGTCCTGCTGCGACGCCGGAAACGTGACCTCTATCAGTATGGGTCTCTTTTCACTAGAGGTGGTCATGCGCTCTCCTTTTTGCTCATGGCGTATACCTTAGAAGCCGAACCCCATTGGGTCGTCCTCTACGCCGATGTCGCTCAGGGCCATTTCCGCCGCCTCTCGGATGGAGTCGTCATTGGAGTTCAGGCAGTTCTGCAAAGTGCGCGTGGCAAGTTGGCCTCCTATTGCGCCCATTGACTTTATGGAGGCCAGTTGCACCTGTGTATCGTCGTCTTTGATCAGGGGCGCCAGGTGAGGCACGGCCTCCTCCTCGGCAAGCTCTCCCAGTGCTATCGCCGATTCGTATCGAATAGCGGGATCGTCGTCGCCAACGGCTTTGATCAGGGTCGGAAGCCACGTTGCGTCGGCAGTTTTCCCCATGGCAAAGATAGCGCTGATGCGCAGTTTCGACTCTTCGCTACAGTATGCGTTATCAATCAGCTCACGGACTCTTGGTGTATTGAAAACCGCAGCCGCCTCCAACACGCGACGCCACACGTCCGGGTCTTCGTCCGGTTCCTCCAGTAAGCTCAAGAGCATCTCTTTGATGCGCTCCCCGTCTCTGGACAATAGTTTGCCGTCTTGCGCCAGAGCTCCGAACTTACCCAAGGCCACGGCGGCTGAAGCTCTTACGTCCTTGTGAGAGTCCTCTTGTAGCAGGGTTATGAGCGGTCTCACCAGCTTCCTATCGTTGTTTTCCCAGAGGCCGTTCACTCCCAAAGCTCGCACCGTGGGGTCTATATCGCTCAGCGAATGCTTGAAAATAGAGGTGAAATCAAGGTCGATGTTGTTTTCAGCCATTGTGACCAGACGCTCTATCAGCGTGCGCCGCCGTTCGACGGGTACGGACGCCCACAGACTGCCCATGGACGAAACATCGCTATCGGTGAGGCCGGATAGCTGGGCCAGGTCGCCATACTTCAGGGGAGTTGACTCCGCGCTGATCTTTTGAAAATAAAGCTCTAGAGTCATCTGACCACAATCAGTTCTTGGCTGAGATTGGCACACTCCGGCAGTAAATGGGAGGCGTCTTGAACCTTCCTCCCAGCCACCTGGACTCGCTGCCTATGGCGGCCAGGCTGTTGAGCACGTCGTATACGTTTCCCGAGATCATTGTGTCTTTGACACGGCCTGATATTTCGCCATTTTCAATCCTGTAGCCCAGCAGCACGTTGGCGTTGAACTCGCCTGCCAGCACGTTGCCTTGTCCGGCGCCGAGCAGTTGTTCCACAACAATGCCGTCTTTCACGTCCTTGATCATGTCGGCGTAGGTTGCGTTGCCTTCCCCTATGACCAGTACGGTAGAGGAGGGCGATGGAAGGGTGGTCAGTCCGCGGGCACCGTTGCCCGTGCTGGTCTCTCCCGCTTGTCCCGCAGTCTGCAGGTCGTAGAGAAACGTGGAAGCTATGCCCTGCTCAATGAGCGCCTTGCGCCGGCTGGGCACGCCCTCGTCGTCGCTGGGACTGCTGCCTGGAACAAAGGGCAGGGTGGGATCGTCCCAGAGGGAGAAGCTGTCGTTGACTATACGTTCGCCCAGCCGACCCACCAGGGGAGAGGCTCCCTGTAGCACCGTGCGTCCGCTGAAGCCGGAAAGCAGCGGGCCTATCAGCGTGCCCGCCACGCCGTGAGGGGTGAATATCACCGGCAAAGAGCCTGATGGCGCGGCAACCACTCTCCTTGCGTTTTCAAGCTGCTCCTTAACCGACCTCAATACAAACGACGTGTCTTTGATGGGACTGCAGGAGCTCTCTCCATCGCCTACAAAAAGCATGTCCTCACCCTGTATCAGGGTGCCGTGGAGGTAGACGCCGCATGAGCCAGCTGTGTAGGTAGCCTTTCCCCCTCGTGAATTGATTATCGTCTGGCTTCCTAAAGTCTTGCCGACGCGGCCTTCGCATTGTACGTCCGGATACTCTGATCGCAGGGCGTCAATCAAGGTCTGGCCCGTTTGGACCATGTCGTCCACAGGGTATGTCTCTAAAGCGGGGTCGTAGACCTCTACGGAAGGGAAATCGGAGCCGGAAGGGAACTCCAGCTTGGCCTCCGCTCCGAACGGAGCCACTTCCAGCGCGGCATCGACCAGCCGTTGCGGGTTAGAGAGGTCGGTGGTGGCGGCAAAGCCTATGCGACCGTCCTTGATGATGCGGAGCGCCACCCCTTCCGTTTCACGGGTCTGCAGCAGCTTGAGTTTGTTGGCTTTAAAGACTGCGGGCGTTTCCCGTGTGGCTACGTGGAATACCTCCGCTTCTTCAGCGGACTTCAGGGCGCGTTCCAGGATCTCCTCAAGAATAGTTACGCTCCTCCTACCAGGCATTTCTGAATCCGTATATGCGGGCTGCCGTTGGATACGGGGAGGGGGCTCTGGCCGCCCTTGCCGCATCCGCCTCCCTGGTTCATGTCAAGGTCGTTGGCAATGGCGTCGAGGTTTTCCAGGGTGGTAAAGAGGTTGCCGGTGAGCATGACGGGACGCAGCAGCTCCTCGATTTTGCCGTTGCGTATCATGAAAGCTTCACCGGCGGAGAAGGTGAACATCTCCATGCTGGTCATGCCGCCGTACCAGTTGCGTGCGTACACGCCCTCTTTGACGTCTGCCAGGATGTCCTCGAATGAGGCCTCTCCCGGCTCTATGAACGTGTTGGTCATACGCACAATGGGAGGGTGTCTGTAGTTGATGGCGCGGGCGTTGCCTGTAGGCGATTCGCCCATTTTGGCGGCGGTCTCACGGGAGTGGAGGCGGCCCACAAGTACGCCCTCCCGTATCAAGTGGGTGCGTGTGGCTGGTGTGCCCTCGTCGTCGTAGGCGTAGCTTCCACGCAGGTCTGGCACCGCGGCGCCGTCTACCACGTTGAGGTGCTTGCCTCCGAAACGCCGGCCCATGTACATGATCTCCCTCATCCGGTCGTCCTCGTAAACGTGGTCGGCCTCTGAGAGGTGCCCGAAGGCTTCGTGGATGAACACACCGGCGAGTATGGGGTCCAGGATTACCGTATACTCGCCGCCCTGTACCTGGGGCGCTTTGAGTAGTTCGACCGCTCGATGCGCTACCTCTTTGGCGTCTTCTTCCAAGGAACGGGCGAAGGAGAAATCACCCAGTGAGCCGACGCTTATCCCGGATTGCTGCACTTCGCTGCCATCCCTGGCTATTGCGGCCAGACGCATATTGACGTCTATGCGCTCCTGCTCTATGTAGGCGCCTTCTGAGTTGGCAAAGTAAGTCTTTCTGTAGTTGTCGGCATAGCCTACCGTAGAGGTCTGCACTCCCTGGACGTCCAGCATAATCGCTACGTAGCCGTCCAGGATGTTTTTCTTCTCGGCGAGTGAGACGCGGCGAGGATCCTCGCCTATGGAAGGGGATACAGTATCGGAGTGAGGCTCTACGTTGGAGATATCGATTCTCTCTCCGCCTACGCTGCGGGCGTGACTTACGGCGGTGGCTACCTTGTCTGCAAGCTCCGATACGTCGTTGAACGATGCGAAGCCCCAGCCGCCTTTATCCAGCGCCCGCACGTTGCCGCCCACTCCTGATGCTCTGGTTACCTCCTCTAGGGACTTGCCGCGGTACACCAGGCTGGCGCCTTCGCTTTGCTCCAAGCGCACTTCCACGTATCTGGCGTTGTGCCCCGTCAGGGCCTGTTCTATGCGATCTTTTATAGATTCACTGGTGTTCATGAACACTGATTTTTCTGGTTTCAGAGAGCCAGCCGCACCCGCTCACAGCATGGACAAGAACGTACAGATCACCCTCGTCTGATTCATCTTCGCCGGGCTTGGTCTGCTGGCCATCATGTGCGCCCGGGTCATTTCCTAGCTCGTTACCAGGGCAGCAGACCCTGGTCCATCAGGTAGTCCGCAATCAGGACGCCCACCACTACCGCCACGACCATCATCACAAAGACCGCGGGCCAGAATAGACAGCCGCACCCACCTTCCACATCGTGTATTCCACCGGCTTGCTCCTGCATGACTCCCCCCAACCGCTGAGCTAGGTCCTTACAGCCTCCATTTAGGACACCTGCGGATAGTCTAACATACAGCGTACGGCAGAGCGGGTCGGTCAATCAGGCTGCGGGCTTCATTTAGTATACCGCGACGCTTATACTGGAAGTCCGCATTACAAGACGATACCAGTCTATGCCGTTCGTGGGCAATCTTCATATGTCAAAAGGTAGACAGACGACCAGAAACGTGACCGCTGGCGAGGTACTCACGCGGCTCCTCACTGAGTACGGTCCATTGCGCTGGGAGCAGCGCAGAGAGCCCGTGGCTGAGCTTGTCACCACCATTCTGTCCCAACACACATCCGACGTTAACTCGGAGAGAGCGTACGACAGTTTGATTGACCGCTTCGGTTCGCTGGAAGCGGTGGTTGGGGCGGACGTGGAGGAGATAGCCCACGCTGTTAGGAGCGGCGGGTTGGCCCAGCAGAAAGCGCCCCGTATCAAAGAGGCGCTCAAACGTATCGTTGAGGAACGGGGAAGCCTTGACCTGGACTTCCTTCAGGACATGTCTCTCTCCGAAGCCAAGGCGTGGCTGACGTCTCTCCCCGGCGTGGGCAAGAAGACAGCCGCCGTTACGTTGTGCTTCTCATTTGGTATGCCGGCTATGGCGGTGGACACCCACGTCTACAGGGTCAGCAAGCGACTGGGCCTGATTGGCGACAAGACCAACGTTGACCAGGCCCACGACATTCTGGAAGCTGCTGTGCCCCAGGAAGACGTCTACGCTTTTCACGTCTGCTTGATTACCCATGGCAGGCAGGTCTGCAAGGCTCCTCGCCCGCTTTGCCAGTCGTGCGTACTGGTTGACGGATGCCCCACGGGCCGGCGGCTGCTTGGGACGGCATAGCGCGTTCTGACCATCAAAACGCCATAAAGCCCGCCACTTGTCGGTCTGTGGTTTGTCATGCTGAGGAGTCGGTTGGACGCCGTTTGCCCTAGAACAACCTCCCGCCGACGAAGCATCTGCGTGGCTAAGGAGCGAGGCCCGTTTTGTCGGCCTGTCGGGCGCGCTTATCCCTAAGCCTCCTTGTCTCACTACGACGCAGATTCTTCGCTGCGCTCAGAATGACGATGGAGGGCGCTCAGAATGACAATCTCGGCGGGTTAAGTTATGGCAAACGTGGAGCCGTCATCCCTTTTCTCAACCTCTATCCGTACAGGGAAAGACTCTTTCATCTCGTCCATGTGGGTGATGACCAGTATCCGCTCAAAATCGTCGGCTATGGACTGGATAACGTCCAGTATTCGCTCGCGGCCCGTGGTGTCCTGCGTACCAAACCCCTCGTCGATGAACAACGTGGGCAGCGGCGCTCCGGACCTCTGCGCCAACAGCTTGGATAGAGCGATGCGGAGCGCGAGATTGATTCGGAAGGCCTCGCCTCCACTGAAAGTCTCGTAGCTGCGCGTTCCCAGTGCGTCGGCCACCTTTATCTCCAACGTCTCCACGGGCTCACCACGCTGTGGGATCCGTTGCGTCTGTAGAGTGAGGTGCATTGCGTTGTCCGTCATCCGCCCCAACAGCCTGTTGGCCTCCGCCTCCAGTTCCGGTAGGGCGGATTCCACCAGCAGCGCTTGCACTCCTGTCCTGCCGAAAGCGGTCGCCAGCTGCTCATAAAGCTCCCGTTCCTCCGATAGTTCTTTGAGCTTGGTCTCTGCTTCCGTCCTCTTCAGGTCGGTTTCAGCATACTGCTTGAGCATGAACTCCAGATGCTGTACCTGTCCCATCAGCGATTGGTATTCCTCCTGCCGGAATCGTCGTTGCGCTTCCGCTGCGGCATATTGACGTTCCATTTCATCGAGCG
Source organism: Dehalococcoidia bacterium (assembly GCA_965116555.1). GTDB lineage: Bacteria > Chloroflexota > Dehalococcoidia > Lucifugimonadales > QGNO01 > DAOUJH01. The sequence continues at coordinate 700,644 of OZ220698.1, forward strand.
ATGCCGTCTCTCTTCGGATAGCCTCCATCTGTTGCTCACTCTGGGCGATGTCTTCTTCTCGCCGGGTCGCTGCCGCCATGACCCGGTTGAGTTTGTCCCTTTCCTCCGGCAGAGCGCTTTCCGCCTGTTCCAACAGCCGGTATTCGTTCTCGGCGGGAAGAAGTTCCTCGACCTCTTTCTTGAAGCGGTGGTGCGCCTCGGGATCGTAGTCCAGGTCCGCCAGTTCCCGGCGCATTTCTTCCAACTGTTGCGGCGCTTGCTGCGCTTCACCCATCTGTTGCTTCAAAGCCGCCAGGCGGCCCAGCAACGTCCGCTTGGCCTGCTGCAGCGAGTCCGATTCACCAGCTACGGTTGCCGAGATCTCCTTTAGCCTTGGCGATGCTTGGGTCAATGCGGCGTCATTTTGTCGATATTGATGCGCCAGCGCTTTTCCCTGCGCCTCGTATTCGGCTTGGATATGCTCTTTACCCTCTTCGCCCAGGTCTGTGCCGCATAGCGGGCACTTGGCTTCTCCCCCAGCTAACATGTCTACTTTGTCACGCAGAGCCTGCATCTCGCCTCGCAAACGTTGGTTTTCCGTGGTCAGCGTCTGCTTCTGCACTTCAAGGTCCTGGAGTTCGAGGCGTTGTGATTCCAGTGCCTCTTCTCGTTCCTCTAAAGCTGAATACTCCTGCCCAACCGTCGCGATATCCGTTTCCAGCGCTGCCAGTGTACCGGCCCGCTGTTCCAATGGCTTCATCCGTTCTTGGAGGCGGACGAACGGCACCTGCCTCTGGCCGGTGTCCTGCTCCCTGAGGCGCACCTCTGTCAACCTCCTGTACGACTCTTGAATTGTCTCACGCCGTTCGGACAGCTCTTCCCATTCGCTGATCCGCTTGCTATGCAGCGAAGTAAGTTCTCTGAGGTGCCGCAATTCTTCACCTTCCGCCGCGACTTTAGACGCAAGGTCTTCTAGCTCCTTCCGGCGCGCCCTGAGCGATTCAGTATGGCCGCGTAGTGAGTTGACTAGCTCTTCAGACTGCTTCAGCGCATCTGCGCTTGCCACAAGCTTAGATTGAGCTTCCGGCAGTTGGACTTCGTGTTCTGCTCTATGTTCCAGCTGCTGAGACCAGGCTTGTATCTGGCCTTCCATGAGCCGGGACTCAGCGCTTATATCCCGCACCTTGCGCCGCGCCCTTTCCATGAGCCGTTCATAGAAGCTCAGCCCCAGTATCTCTCCCAGGACTCGCTGCCTCTCCGCGGGCCGCTTTGTGGTGAACTCATTGGCGCGACCTTGCACCAAGAAAGCGCTGTTCACGAACGTATCGTAGTTCATGCGCACCAACCGGCGTATGGCCGCCTCTGTTTCGCGCACCGTGCTTCCACCGGCTTCCCTCCACACAGTGCCCCTTGCGTCTTCGACATCCAGCAGGGCGTCAGCCGACTGCTCTGCGACGCTTGCCAGGCTTGGACTGCCGGTTGCTATTTGCAGCTGTAAATCAGTGCTTCCCGCTCGTGCTCCGCGCGCCTTGGAGTATCTGCGTATTACCCGGTACAGTTGCCCCTGTCCTTCTCCGTAAGTGCGCCCTTCTGCAATGAACTCAAGCTCAACTCGCATATCCTGCTCACCAGTGTGCACAAGCTCTTCCTGCGGCCGGTGTACGGCGTCTCCCCACAGGGCCCAGGTAATTGCGTCCAGCAGAGACGATTTCCCGTGGCCGTTGGCTCCCGTTAGACACGCGATGTGGATGCCGCCGAGATGCAGAGGCGGTACGTTTTGCCGGTAGCACTTGAAGTTCTCTACGGTGAGTCTTACCGGAATCATGTTGAGTCAATTCTAGCAAGCCGTTTTGCAGGACTCCTAGCTAATGGCGTGACAGCCTGAGGCAAAAGAGAGCGGTGGAAGCCAGTGGATACCCTTAGGGTTCGAGCAAAGTCAGCTTATGCGACGATAGCGGGGGTAGGAGCCGAAGATCCTGAACCAAGAGGACTGCTTCTCTAGGTGCTGCAACGCCTCTCTGACCGGCGTTTCTTCTCTGTGCCCGTCCAGGTCTATGAGGAAGATGTACGTCCCCAGACTCTCGCCAGTGGGTCTGGACTCTATCTTGGCTAGGTTTATACCGCGCTCTGCAAACCCCTTCATAACGCCGTACAGCAGTCCCGGCTTGTCCTCGGTGAAAGAGAAGCATAGAGATGTCTTGTCGTTGCCGGTGGGTCCCTGGTCTGAGTGCGCCAGCACCGCGAACCTGGTCACATTGTTGGGGTTGTCCTGGATACTGTGGGCCAGCACGTCCAGCTTATAGAGCTCGGCGGCACGGGTTGTGCCTATGGCGCCCGCCGGCTCCTCAGTCTCCAACACGTATTTTGCCGCTGCGGCGGTGCTCAGGGCGGCCTCGGCGGGGACGCCTGGGAAATGCGCCTCCAGGTACCTGCGGCACTGTGCCAGCGCCTGCGGATGCGAGTAGATTACCTCAATATCGGAAACGTCCGTCCCGGATCTCACTAGGAGGCAGTGCTCCACGGGCAGCACAAGTTCCCCGCAAATGAACAAAGACGGCTCGTGGATGAGCATGTCCAGGGTGTCATTAACTGAGCCTTCCAGGCTGTTTTCAATCGGCACGACCCCCTCGTCCGCACTGCCGTTGCTAACTGCTTCTGCAACGGCAGAGATGCTTGGGCAGGGTATTAGTTCTGCTTGCGTGGCGTGCTTGAGGGCAGCGGCTTCGCTAAACGTTCCCGCCGGGCCCAGATAGGCTAATCGGTAAGTCATCAGCTTATATCACTGCCTTGATTCGTAGTCTTCATTAGGGCCGTTGAATCGACAGAATGGAGCCACTGGCCCCAGACCTCAACTTACCCTGGATGGTGTGCGTGTCCGCGAAGGCGGGGCCTCTCCACGTCTGACTCTATTGAGAAGATCATCTCTGCCAGCCACAAACAGGATATCCCCCGGTTCTACCTCTTCATCCTTGGAGGGGAACAGGATAGGCTCTCTGCGCCTTTGTATAGCCAGCACGGCTATACCGTATCTGTCGCGTGTTCCACCGAGGCCGGCCTCCTCCAGCGACTTTCCTACCATGTGTTCAGGGGGTCTGAACTTGCTTATGCCAAAGTCATTGGTAATCTCAACGTACTCCATAACGTTGGGGTTAAACAGGGTGTGCGCTAGTCGCTCACCTGCCTCCTGCTCAGGATAGATGATTCGGTCCGCTCCTATGCGTTCCAGAGTCTGTGCGTGGAGCGGGTTGTTGGCCCTGGCTATCACCTGCTTAACGCCCAGGGTCTTGAGGAGTAGAGTGGTCATGATGCTGGCCTGAATGTCCGTGCCGATAGCGACAACAGTGAGGTCAAAGCTGGCAACCCCTAGATCGCGCAGTACAGACTCGCTGGTGGCATCGGCTCTCACTACGTAGGTAAGCTGATCCGCAAGGTCTTGCACCAATTGTTCGTTTGTGTCTATGCCCAAGACGTCGAATCCCAACTGGTACAACTGTTGAGCCAGGCTTATCCCGTACCGTCCCAGTCCTATTACTGCAGCTTGGTTGGCCATAATTGCTGCCTAACCTATCCTAACCCTTTCTTGTGAATAGCGGTATATAGCCCGTCGCTGCCGTTGCCCTAAGGCAAGAGCAATAGTGAGCGGGCCTATCCTTCCCACAAACATGGTGCCTATGATTATAGACTTGCCCCATGGTGTCAACTCCGGCGTTATTCCGGTGGATAGTCCCACGGTGCCGAAAGCGGATATAGTTTCAAAGATAAGGTCTTCAAACGGCAGTCCTTCCGTAATAACCAGCAAGAACGCAACTAAGAATACCACCGCCACCCCTAGCGCTGCTACGGTCAATGCCCGCTGGATCTGCCCAAATGGAATCTCTCTGCCAAACACCTCCGGCTGGCCACGGCCGCGTATGGTGGTCAGGATGGCTATGAATATCACTGCTAAGGTGTTCACTTTGATGCCCCCGGCTGTAGAGCCGGACGCCCCGCCTATGAACATCAACCCCATGAATAGGACGTTGGTTTGCTGGCTGGTTTGTGAGAAGTCTATTGTGGTGAATCCCGCCGTGCGTCCACTGACGGTGTGGAAGAAAGAATCGACGATCTGGGTGCTGAACGGCAAGCCTCTTAGGGTTGCCTCATTGCGGAACTCGGAAACGAACACCACCACAGTTCCCGCAAACAACAGAAGGATGGTCATCAACAAAACCAGCCTGCTGTCCACGCTGAGTTTCCTGAATTTGCGGTAGCGTATCAGCTCCACAAGGACCGTATAGCTGATGCTGCCCAGTATGATGAGGATGGTAACGGTTCCAATAACCCAGATCTCTTCTCCAAATATGGCCAGGCTATTGGACTCCGGCAATATATTGAACCCGGCGTTGTTGAAGCCCGATATGGCAAGGAACACCGCCTGCCATGTAGCTTCTCCTGCCTCGTATTGAGGCAGAAAGCGCCAAAGAAGGATCAGGAAGGCCACAACTTGGATGATCAAGGTCAGAATCACTATCTGGATGGTCAGCCTGAGCAGGCCGCTGGAGTGACTCACACCCAGGGAGTCGCCCATGAAGAGCTGGTTGGCCAGGGTTATGCGCTGGGTGAAAATGACCAGCAGGAACGTCGCGGTGCTCATAAAGCCAAGTCCGCCTATCTGCATCAGGGAGGCTATGATCACCTGGCCCGACGTATTCCAGAAGGTTGCGGTGTCCAACGTCACCAGCCCGGTGACCGTGACCGCCGACGTGGCGGTGAACAGGGCGTCCAGGAACGGAGTGAACTCGCCGGTGGTGTTGAAGAAAGGAAGCCAGAGCAGGAAGGTGCCCACGGCTATCAGGCTGCCGAAGCCGTAGAGGAGGATGAGCGGAGAGTTAAACCTGCGGCCTGGCCTTCTCGGCGTTGCCGGGGCAAGGTGTACGGGTTGGAGCTCCTGCCCGCGCGCCTGCCGCAGTACACGGTCTCCCGCTCTTCTTGTGGAGTTAGGTTGCACCGCTACTTCTCGACTGTCCCGGCTGCCACCCGGTAGTGCGGCAGAAGTTCAATTTGCATGGCCTTGATAAAGACCTTCCCGTTCCCCCAGCCTGTCCTGTTAGAGAAAGTAGTAGCATCTCTTGAGCTTAAGGCTCAATTTGTCGGCGAATTCTAGTCCGCCTATAAAGGGCTGTCAATCCTCAAATGACTTCTTACCATTGGAGTCCGGCGCTGATATATTGTACAAGCTGCGTGTATATGAGGAGGCGCTTGTGGACTACGTTAACATGGGACGGACCGGTCTGGAAGTATCTCGCATTTGCCTGGGATGCCTCACCTTTGGAGGTCAGGCCGACGAGAAAGAGTCGCGGCGTATTGTGGATACGGCGTTGGACGCGGGCATCAACTTCTTCGATACCGCCAACGTCTACACGGATACGCTGTCGGAGAGGTATTTGGCAAAGGCGCTCAAGGGCCGCCGGGACCGGGCAGTGATTGCCACCAAGGTGCGCGGAATCATGGGCCCGGGCGTCAACGACTCCGGTCTGTCCAGGAAGCACATCATGGACGCCGTAGACGGCAGCCTCATCCGCCTTGAGACCGACTACATAGACCTGTACCAGGTGCATTCCTGGGACGCCGACACCCCCTTGGAGGAGACCCTGCGCGCCTTGGACGACCTGGTGCGCCAGGGCAAAGTGCGCTACATAGGCTGCTCCAACTTTACCGGCTGGCAGCTCACCAAGTCCCTCTGGATCAGCGACGTAAAGGGCTTGGCAAGGTTCGAGACGGTGCAGCCCCGCTACAACCTGCTGTTCCGAGGCATAGAGGAGGAGCTGCTGCCGGCCTGCCTTTCGCAGGGTGTGGGCGTGATACCGTACAACCCGATTGCGGCCGGACTGCTCACCGGCAAGCACAAGCGCGGAAAGCCGCCCGTTCCGGGCACCCGGTTCGATCTGCGGGAGGTCTACCGCGACATCTACTGGTACGAGCGCAACTTTGAGGCGGTGGAGAAGCTGCAGGCCATAGCCGGCAGGTACGGCCATACGCTGATTCAGCTTGCGCTGAGCTGGGTGCTGGCGAATCCGGCTATCACGTCGGCGATTGTGGGCGCGAGTACAGCCGAGCAGCTCCAGCAGAGCATATCGGCGGCGGAGGCGACGCTGGAACCGGAGGAGATCGCCGCCTGCGACCCCGTATGGGACGAGCTGAAGGGCGCTGTCTAGCTCATCGCCGTTCCTGCAATAGCTCCCGAACCATCACTGCCAGCTGAGGCAGCATCTCGCCGGTGGGGCCTCGCAAAGAGACGTCGGCCCACTCGGTGAAAGGGGTCGGGTTGATGTTGATCTCGATAAGGTAGGCCCCGCGCTGCCTGGCCTGCATGGGGAATCCGGCGGCGGGATAGACGGTGGCCGACGTTCCCAGGATCAGCATGCAATCGGCTCTGTCCGTCTCTTCGAAGCATCTCTCCAGCACGTCGCGGGGTATGGGTTCGCCGAACATGACGCCGTCGCTCTTGACGATGCCGCCGCACTCGGCGCAGCGGGGCGGCACTTCGTCGAAGCTGAACTCGGAGCGGGGCAGTCGGAGGGAGCAGTCCATGCATCGGAGAAGATGGCGGTTGCCGTGTATCTCCGACAGGCTCCTGCTTCCGGCCTCCCTGTGCAAGCCGTCCACGTTCTGGGTGATGGTGTGCTTGAGCAGCCCCATTGCTTCCAGGTCTGCCAGCGCGTAGTGGCCCGGGTTGGGCTCGGCCTCCTCTATGGCCTGGCGAAACTGGACTCGTTCCGGCGCTTCCTGGCTTTCCCGCAGGCCCAGGGTCCGTTCCCACCAGGCCTTGGGGTCTGCGATGAAGGCATCGTAGCTGCGCGGGTCCGGCTCTCCGATGCGCGTCCACAGGCCGCCCGGCCCGCGATAGGTGGGTATGCCGCTCTCCGCGCTCATGCCTGCGCCGCAGAGGGCCACCACGTAGCGGGACGCGCCCAGTATCCGGGCGGCTCGCTGTAGGGGTTGCCGGTCTTCCGGGGATGGGTCCATAGGCTGAATCCTATCACATGGTCCCGGCGATGGCGGGGTAGGGTGGTTACTTGACATAAGTCGTATTTGAAAGTGGCATTTTTGGTCGAAAAAGCGGGTTTTTTGCGTGAAATGGCGCTTAACAGCGGAGTTGTGTCGTGCCTGAGAAGGGAATTGTTTTAACATTATGTAAAGAACTTCAAGGCTAAATGGGGCCCATTTTGTTAAAAATATGGGAAACAATTCATCCTTCGACATACTCAGGACAAGGTTTTGGGCAAGTTGAGGACAGGAATCCGCCGGGGTGGCGTGACTTGACAAGGTGTGTCTAGCGACTGATTTTGTTGATGCGCTCATTGAGTTCCATGGTGCGAACAAGGGCGTTGATGGCTTGGAAAAGCAGTTCCGGCGGAGCATCGGGGTTGGCGACAATGCGTCGGATCCTGAGCCGGAGCAAGGCTATCTCACCCTGCAGGCCGTTGAGACGGATGGCTTGCAGAAAGAAGTCCTGCTCGTTCTCTGTAACGCGAGACGAGTAGAAGCCGTGGGTGCGGGCGTTCTGGTTGCCAAGGGGCGCGCCACGCCGACGCTTTAGGGGCTTTTGGGTACTCTTCCGTGAGTCCATGGGATAAGGGTAGCGGGCGCGGAGGGGTGTGGGGAAGGGGGAAGTGTCACCCCCATCTCAATCTTCCCCCATCAAGGGGGAAGAGGTATTGCGGTGGAGGCACCCCACACCGCCAAGCGCGAGTGGGTGGTGACACAAGCCGTCGACTTGCTTTGCGGCCACTGTTGCTTGCATGTAACTACCAATATGTGGTAGTTTCATGCAATGACCACACCGACGTATAAATCAATCTATTTTCGAGACTTTCCGAATCCTGACCCAAGGCGTAAGGTGCTGACACTCGCCGTCGGAAGCGGGGAACCGATACTCGCCAAAACGATTCGCGGCATGAGTAGCCACCAACTCCGGACGGCTATCGGTTTCTCGTCCTATACAGCCTTGGTGTCTGCCGCAGCTTCCGAGGACCTGCCAGTGCACACGTTCTGCATACGTGCCCTAAAGACGTGGCTCCGTAAGCGAAATGCAGAGGCAGAGTTCCCTAGACTTGGCGGCCCAATCAGCCACCTCATTACGTTCTCCGAGGATCGGGCTGCTCCCTTCCAACGCTGGTTCCCGCTACTTGAAGGGTATTCCCTATCCTTCGTGGAACTCTTACTTGCTGAGCGTACAGGGGATGCCTCGCGTGTTCTCGATCCCTTTGCAGGTGTAGGAACTACTCCGCTGGCAGTAGCTCTGAGAGGGTCATCAGCGTTCTATGCCGAAGTGAACCCGGTACTTCAGAAAGTCGCGGCTGCGAAGTGCAAGGCACTTGCACTAAGTTCGGAACAACGAGCCACATTAGTGAGTGAACTCCAGTCCTTGGCAGACCGACTACCTGCCGTTATCTCGGCAACTAGAGCAGATCAGCAGCTAAGGGACGCGTATCAACGAACGTTCCGTGACAGTGAATTCTTCGATGACCAGACGTTCGAACAAATCCTATCTTTACGGCGTGTCATCGACGTGTTGGAGACGAGACTTGATCTGACTCCCGATCTACTCGAGGTCGCCGCAATCGCCGCCCTCCAGCCTGCGTCATTCCTGATCCGGGCAGGCGACTTGCGCTACAGAAGGGGACGCGAACTGGATCGAATGGAGACTTTCTTGAACGGGGTCATCAGCCGCGTTGTAGCCATCGCAGAGGATATACAAGCAACCGAAGTCATTGTCGGCAGACCGCTCTTGGTTGCGCAGGACGCGCAGTGCCTTGACCGGGTACGCCCGCTCGAAATTGACGCGGTAGTCACCAGTCCGCCGTACTTGAATGGAACAAACTACATAAGGAACACGAAGCTTGAGCTATGGTTCATCAGAGCATTGAAAACAAGATCAGACCTTCGGTCGTACCGCGACGCAGCAATAACTGCTGGAATCAATGATGTGCGAGGAACCAAAGCTCCAGTTTCTTCGGAGACGGCACGGGGGGTAATTTCTGACCTTGAAAGGAATGCCTATGATTCGAGAATCCCTAGGATGGTGTCGTCTTACCTCAATGGCATGTCCCGAGTCTTCACTGGGCTTGCCACTCACATGAAAGCAGGAGCGCCAGTTTTCCTTGACATTGGTGACTCCGCCTACGGAGGGGTTCATGTTCCAACGGACAAGCTGCTAGCAGAGGTAGCATCTGACCGTGGCTTCCGATTGCTGGAGAGTGAAGTGCTGAGAACAAGAATGTCGCGGACGGGAATCGGCCTGTCCCAAACACTTCTGACTTTCGAGTTCGAACCACCCAGGACTGATGCTCAGAAGCGGGTGACTGTACAGTCCCCGTCCTTCACCGACAGTTGGGAAGCCTTCAAGACCAATCTTCCACACCAGAGAGTTCCTTACGCGAAGCGCAACTGGGGAAATGAGAGACATAGCATTTGCTCGTACCAAGGGAAAATGAAGCCTTCCCTTGCTCACCATCTGGTTGATGTCTTTACACCCGAGAATGGCCTTGTCCTTGATCCGTTCGCTGGAGTCGGCACAATTCCCTTCGAAGCTTGCCTCTCAGGTCGTCGCGCTATCGGATTCGAGATATCTCCTGCGGCTCTAGCAATAATGAAGGCAAAGTTGACTCCTCCCAACCGATCACAGGCTGTTAGCCTTATTGACGACCTAGAGGAGTATCTCAGCACGTCCGAAGTTGATGACACCGATCGGTCTCGCGCTCAAGAAGTGGCTTTCAATGGTCCGTTGGAGGATTACTTTCACGAAAGAACCTTCGAGGAGATACTGGCAGCAAGGGAATACTTACAATGCCGCCAGGAAACTCCAGCAAAGGCGTTCGTCCTTGCGTGCCTCCTTCACATACTGCATGGTAATCGACCCTATGCATTGAGCCGCCGGTCACACTCAATGACTCCATTTGCACCTACTGGGCCGGCCGAGTATCGTGCTCTCATACCTCGCCTTCGAGAAAAGGTAGGACGCATGATTGATGCAGCCTTGCCTGAATCTTTCGTGGAAGGAGAGGCACTCCTACAAGACGCAACGGCTCCTTGGCCCGGAATCGCCACGGAGATTGATGCCATCATAACTTCACCACCGTTCTTCGATAGTACTCGCTTCTACCTTGCGAATTGGATGCGGTTGTGGTTTTGCGGTTGGGAGAAGGAAGACTTCTTGCTGGAACCGCGTAGATATGTTGATGAGCGGCAAAAGCAAAGCTTTACGGTTTACCAAGCAGTGCTCAGACAGGCTCGCGAGCGACTTAAAAGGGGTGGGGTGCTGGTCCTACACTTGGGAAAGAGTCGAAAGATCAACATGTCGGATGCACTGGTGCGTGTCTCCGCTCCGTGGTTTCGGGTAGTCGACCGATTTGATGAGAGCGTCGCCCACACTGAATCTCACGGGATCCGAGACAAAGGTACCGTGACATCACACCAGTATCTCATCTTGGCCTAGTGGCATTGGGGCATCGTATTGACCTCGCAGCGAGACCAGTAGGCGCAATCGGTCGTCTCTACCTCGCGCCTACGGGGCATCCGGAAATGGTGAAGAAGAGCCTCACTCTAGTCTGTTGGCGATAGTAAGCCACTCAGCGCGAGGAGCACTATATGTTATTGTTGCTTTGGGTGTTTGGATGGATGGAAGGTCTCCCCACGGATCCTGTATTGTCCATACTTCACCGATGGATCGAGAAGAGTCGAAATTCTCTACGCAGAATACGACATATCTCTCACCATATTTCTCGGCCGCCTCAATCTCTAGCCTAGTGAACTCGACACTTCCTAGAGTGCCTATACTTGACTTGACCTCACAGTAGTAGACGCTTCCCGTTGCCGGGTGTCGCGCCCAAAGGTCAAAACCGTAACCTCGCAAGCGTGAGAAATCGCGGACATCAAAGCCGTTTGCCTCAAGCAGGCGCCTTACGAATCCCTCGGCTTCCTGGCCGCTGTTAACTTCAATACTTGGGGAGGGCGGGATGTCGAACAATGCATTAGCAGCGGGCGTCCTCAATGCTACTTGCCTCCGCCTTGCCCTCCGTATACTATCGGGGATCGGCGTCTCCACAGTATTGCTGCCCTGCGGAAATACGAAAGCGTTGGCCACAGTAGCATCAACTGCTGTGCCTGCTAGTACAAGTACTGTGCCGTTCCTTCGGAACTGGGTTCCTAGCGCAAACAGTGAGAATGTGTGGAGGTCCATATCAACCCAATTGTAATAGCTTTTCCTAACAGGGAATACAGGCGCCTCCAACGCAATCAATTCCTCACGGGTTCTTTGAGTGCGGGTTCGGAAATCTCTGACCAACTCTATCGCTTCGGTTATTGAAGCTTGGTCATCGCGTCTCATCCTGGAAACAAACAACCTGTATTCATGGCGCCCGAGGTATCCGTCAGTCCCTTCCAAGACAGCGCTGAGCACCCGATACGGATGGACGGATATACCTGCGTAGGAGGCCATAACCTGCGGTCGGGTCCAGTCCTCGTGGACAAATCTCACCTCACGGAGGATTGACTCAAGAACACGACGAGGCTCAGTGGTTTGAGCAAGTTCCAACCCTTGGTCAGTTAGTCGAAAAGGGTTGATATACCTACTTCGGTCACGCTCAAGCAGCCTTAGAGGGCGCCACATATTTAGGAGGAGGTGTCTATTGAGAACTTTTTGCGCACTCCCTGCTGGAACGTTTCTTCCCAAGGATCGTTGGAGATCATTGTAATCGTCGGTGTCGAAAACCCCGCTCTGTTCCCCGAAGCGCCCATATACAAATTGTGCTGCGGTTACTAGCGTGGCCACGTCTGGATGTTCCCGTGTGGTAAGCCACCAGCCATAGTTATGGTTGGGAAGATCTTGATATAGAACTGTTAGCCACTGGCGGAGGTCAGGCATATCTTCACCTCGGTTCCCGCAGATAGCAGCGCAGGCACTGATGATTAGGCTGTCTTCTATCGTATCTATCTTCAAAGAGTACTGTGACTATGTCAATGGCAGAGGCATTTCCGGATACTGAGGCAGCAAAGCCCGGAATTACTGACGGCACTACTAGAGCTGGTCAAGGATCTTCAACCTGAGAGTGGGACATTCCACACTGGGGTACCCCGACCCCGGCTCGTCTGGGAACAAGCCTACGCGGGAAAGACGGGTGGTTGGGGTCGGGAATGACGGTGGGTTCGGATGCTCCGCGTCTTTCCAAAGTGAGCGTCGCTGTTCTACAATGTCGCAGTCGCTGGCGCCGAGAGCGCCGGTTAGACGGTAGGGGGTACCAATGACAAGCATCACGGAGCGTTTCTACGAGCTTCATCCAACTTCCAGAAAGCTGTACGAGGAGCGTTCAAAAGGCCTCTTCCCTGACGGCGTTACCCACGAGACCCGTTTTCTTGCCCCGTTCCCCATTTACGCCACCCACGCCCAGGGGCCAAGGAAATGGGACGTGGACGGGAACGAGTACGTAGACTACGTTTCCGGTCATGGAGCGCTGCTGCTGGGGCACTCGCATCCCGCCGTGGTCAGCGCGGTGACGGAGCAGGTGTCGAAGGGGACTCACCTGGGCGCCAACACGGAGCTGGAGCTCAAGTGGGGCGAGCTGGTGACAAGGCTGATCCCGTCGGCGGAGAAGGTGCGGTTCACCAGCTCCGGCACGGAGGCGACGCTGATGGCGATGCGCCTGGCTCGCGCCTACACGGGCAAGAGCAAGATCATCAAGTTCTTCGACCACTTCCACGGCTGGCACGACTACGCCATGGCCAATGGAAACGTGTCCGGGCCGGGCATTCCCGCCGAGACGTGGGAGAGCATGATAGTGCTGCCGGAGGTCAACGACATTGCGGCGGTGGAGAAGGCGCTGGACGAAAACGATGACGTTGCGGCCATAATCCTGGAGCCGACAGGAGCGCACATGGGAGTGTCGCCGATACATCCGTCGTTCCTGGAGGAGCTGCGAGAGCTGACGAATCGCCGTGAGGTAGTGCTCATATTCGACGAGGTGGTTACGGGGTTCCGCTCCTCGCCGGGCGGGGCTCAGGCCAGGTTTGGGATTACGCCCGACATGACGTCGCTTGCCAAGATACTGGGCGGCGGCCTGCCCGGAGGGGCGGTGGCGGGCAAATCGGATATAGTCGACATGATCCAGCGTCGCGGCAACCCCGACTGGGACACGGCGCGACGCGTCTCGCACCCGGGCACCTTCAACGCCAACCCGATATCGGCTGCGGCAGGAGGGGCGGCGCTCGACCTGGTTGCCAACACCAACGCCAACGCCCACGCGGAGGCGATGGCGACCCGGCTAAAGGACGGGGTAAACCAGGTGATGGCTCGGCTGGAGATACCGGGCTGCGCCTACGGGGTGGCCTCGCTGGTGCACTTGACCATGGGCACGCCGGTGGACCCGGAGACGATCAACGATATGCCACACGATAAGATAAGGGCTTCCATGCCGCCGGAGAGGATAGCCGCGTTGAAGCTGGGCATGCTCAATGCCGGAGTGGACCCGATGTGGAAGACGATGGTTGTATCGGCGACGCACCAGGAAGCGGACATAGATTTGACGGTGGCGGCCTACGAAGAGACGTTCACTGCCATGCGCGATGAGGGGATCATCTAGGGACGGGCAGACGGAACGCGGACAGTTGCTGCAAACGGTGCCCTGGGATTCTTCGCTGCGCTCAGAATGACGGTTAGTGTCTCGTAATGCGGAGTAACTCGCTACGAACCGATAGAACAACATGGATACTGGCTTGCCTAGGACTACTGCTAGACTGGATGTAGAAAGGACTTGCCGTTGACCTGTCCCAGATGCAACGCTTACAACGGCGAAAGGGCGGAATACTGCGATCGGTGCGGTATGAAGCTGGCCGTTGAGAGTGAATCTGCTCAGGTGGATCGTTTAGGCCTGCCGCCCGTGCCGGACCTCTCGGCGAACACGGCGGGGTTCCCTCCCAAAGACCTGTCCGCTCTGCTGAGTGAAACGTTCAGAATCTACCAGAACAACTTTCTCCTGCTGCTCGGCATATCGTTGATCGGGCATATACCGTTCTTTATCGGCGCGTTCGTATCCGCTGGCACGCCAACCCCGGCGCCCACGGATGCCGCCACAGCAACGCCGGCGCTCACGTATGAAATCATAGCGGTCTTCATCGTGGGTTTTCTTGCCGGTGTACTGGCGAGCGCCGCGACCACCTATATCGTGGCGGGAGGGTACCTGGGATACAGGGGCACGGCCGCCGGCGGGTATGCCGCCGCCATCAGATTCGGCCCATCTCTCCTGGCCAACACCTTGATATACGCTGTGGCAGTGGGCGCGGCGGTGTTGCTGAGCCTGGTTGTCATTGGCATCCCATTACTGGTCTTCATCCTTGTGGCCTGGTTCTTCTACGTTCAGGCGGTGATGATAGAAGGCAAACGCCCAGTGGAGGCGCTGTCTCGCAGCTGGGACCTGGTGAGGAGCAACTTGCTGAGGGTGTTGGGGATAGGCGTGGTTTACGTTTCGATCACCGTATTGGCCGTATTCGCGGCTTCGCTGCCGGGTCTGCTGGTTTCGGGAGCCGAGAATACGACGGTCGTGGGGAACCTGCTCACCACGGTCGGATCCGCGATTGTAGCGCCGTTCTCCTACGTTGGAGCCGTGGTGGTCTACCTGGACCTGCGGGCCAGGAAAGAGGGCTACGACGTGGATTCGCTGGCGGGAGATATGGGCTGGATCTAGGGTCTGTCCGTGTAGGGAAGACCCGCCGCCGTGCGCTTGTTTGCCTACGATGCAGATTCTTCGCTGCGCTCAGAATGACAGTTCGCGTTGCCTGTTAGCCCGCTTGCTCGTCCTCAACCACGGGTAGCACGACGTGGGAGGGGCGTTCGCGGTCATGGTAGATGGCGTTTATCGCGACCTCTTTTCGCAGGCTTTTGCCGAGGGGTTCGCCCGTGTTGGGGTTCACGTCAAAACGGGGGAAGTTGGAGCTGGAGACGTCGACCCGGATGCGGTGCCCTTTCTTGAACAGGTTGCTGGTCGGGTAGAGCGGGAAGCTCAGTTTGTAGATCTGGCCCGGAGTCATCAGCTCCGGTTTCTCCCAAGAATCGCGGAAACGGGCCCGCATGATGCTGTCGGAGATGTTCATATCGAACCCGTCGGGGTAGTCTTCACAGGGCGGATATACGTCCAGCAGCTTGGCCGTGAAGTCCGTGTCCACGGCGGATGAGGATATCCACAGATTGACCGTGATAGGGCCGGTGATCTCCACGTCGTTCTCCAGTGGAGGGGTTTGGAAGACCAGCACGTCGTGCCTGGACGAAAGGGGCAGGTACGGCTCGCGGCTGCCCAGCCGGTCGGGTCGTTCCGCCTGATGGTAAGCGCCGGGGTCCAGGATGCCGGGCCCCGACGACATATTGCCGCCGATGGTAGGCACGGGATGGTCTGGGTCGAACTGGTAGCGGCTGGGCGGCACGTCTGCAGCCGGGACCTCCTCGCTCAGCGAGCCGTCGGCGTGGAGGTGGAAACTGGCGTACTTGGCGCGGGCCAGCGGCCACTCGTTTTCGAAACGCCAGTAGCCGCCGTGGTTGAGCCTGCCCTGTGCGTTAATACGGCCGTCGCCGCCGCCCATGACAAAGATGAGGACGGGAGGCTGCTTTTCCACGTCGTTTTCCAGTCCCTTGAACCAGGCGTCGAACCAGGCAAGGCGAAAGTCGTCGTAGTCATGGGCCAGGTTGCCGTCGAGAGGCGCTGCCGCGCCGAAGTCGACCTCCCCCGAGTAGCTGAGGGAACGCTGGCCATGTGTCCAGGGGCCCATGAGCAGTCGCACAGGCGCTTTCTTCATATTGGAGAGCGCCACGTAATTGTCGCAGGTGGTGCGGGTATAGGAGTCGTACCAGCTGCCGAAATGAAGCTGTGGCACGTCCGACCAGGTATCGTAGTGCTCCTCGGCGCAGAGGCCGGGCTGCTTCCAGTAGTCGTCGTATTCGCTGTGCGTCCATATCTCCAGCAGGTACTCCTCGTAGTCCGGCACCCACTTCAGGGGCGAGAGGCCCTTCTTCCATGGCAAGCGGCTGAACCAGTCGGTGATTGTGGTTGATTCCAGCGCCGCTTTGATCACGGGGTCTTCCGATGCTTCCTTGCTGACCAGCGCCTGGTTGAACGCCCAGGTGACTTGCCGCAGCTCGAATGCGCCGTTGTGCCGGCAGGAGCACATGTAGGCGTTGGAAAATGCGCCGCTGTCCATGATCATAGCTCCGAGGAACGGCGGGTCCGTGGAGGCCATTGCGCCCTGGGTGTGCGCCCCGTAAGAGGTGCCATAGGTGCCGACTTTGCCGTTACACCAGTCCTGGCTTCCTATCCACTGCAAACAGTCGTAGCCGTCGTTGGCGTCATCCACGTACTTGGTGAAGGTCCCCTCCGACTTGTAGCGTCCGCGGTTGTCCTGCCGCACCATGACGTAGCCGCGTTGCACAAAGTAGGCGGCGAGGTCGGATGCGCCGCGGGCCTCCTTGTCGTAGGGGGTGCGCTCGAGGAGGACAGGGAACGTTCCCTCAACCGGCTTGCCGTTGGAGGCGGGGCGGTATACGTCGGTGGCCAGGTTCACGCCGTCTCGCATGGGCACCATAATGTCCTTCTCGGTAAAGACGTCGTAAGTTGGCTCGGAACGGGGCTTGGAATTGTAGTCGATGATCATTTGGTCACTCCGGTGGATGGATGTGTTAGGTGCTCTCTACGAGCTTATCAATCTTAGCGGCAACAACGAAGTCGTTCAAAGAGAGACCGCCGACGTCGTGAGTGGTCAGCTCAACCGTGACGCGCTTGTAGCTGACGGTCACGTCGGGGTGGTGGTTTTCCTGCTCCGCCAGGTAGGCAATGGCGTTGAAGAAGAAGGTTGCTTCCTTGAAGCTGTTCCAGGCAAAGAGGCGACGCAGCTTGCTGTTGCCCACGGTCTCCCATTCCGAAGAGATTGCGGGCGTGTACTGGGCTATCTGTCCGGTGTTCAGGGGCGGCGTGTTCTCCGGGTAGATGCGGCACTTCATCTTGGTCAAGTCTTGCGCCAAGGATAGCCCTCCGGGGCAGTATGGACGGAGCTTATCATAAGGCAGGGTGGAGGGATATCCGCTCATTTGGTTCCCTTCGGCAGTGCTCAGGGTAAACTTCAGCTCACCATGAGCGGGGATGTCTGTATGCGGGCATGACGTTGGGGCTGGTGAAGGTCGCTATTGCTTGGCATTGGCTTGGGATTCTTCGCTGCGCTCAGAATGACAAGCCTCGACCGCCAGATTGCTAGGTTCTGCTCACTCCCTTCTTTTCGGCTACGCTCAGGATAAACGACAGGCTCAGGATGAGCGGGGTCGTCTGTATGCGGGCGGCGTGGATGTTATACTTCCTCCCAATCTGAAATCAGGTAGGCGTACAAGAGTGATTGGATTTCTTGGAGGCACCGGGCTTGAAGGACGGGGGCTAGCTCTGCGCTTTGCACTGGCGGGCGAGCAAGTCGTGATTGGGTCGCGCCAGGCTGCCCGCGCCCAGGAGGCCGCTCGTGCGGTGTCGGAGCGGGGCCCGGTGGAGGGCGTCTCAGGCGCTGGTAATCGAGAGGCGGCTGAGCAGGCCGACGTGGTCTTCATCACCTGCCCATACCAGGCCCAGGCAGGTCTACTGGAGCCGCTGGCAGAGGCGCTGGCGGGGAAGCTGGTGGTGTCCACGGTGGCCCCGTTAGCGTTCGATGAGGGCTCGGCGGGGCTGATAGAGGTGCCTGAAGGCTCGGCGGCTGAGCAGGCGCGGCGTTTGCTGCCGGAGTCACGAGTGGCGGCGGCGTTTCAGAACGTCAGCGCCGTCGACCTTTGGTCGCCGCACCGCACGCTGGAAGGCGACGTGCTAGTGTGCTCGGACGATGAGGAGGCCAGGTCGCAGACGATGGAACTGGCAAAGATGATACCCGACCTGAGACCGGTCGACGGCGGCGCATTGAGGACGGCTAGATACGTGGAGGGCATCACCGCGCTGATATTGAACCTCAATCGCAGGTACAAGACGCGGGCCATGGTCCGGATGCTGGGACTGGAACCGTCGGAGAGGGATTGACTTGAACGACGCGGTTCAGGAGTCCGTTTTCAGAAGTGCGGGACGGATTCTTCTATTCCAGTAATCGTCGTCCCTAGCCTCCCGCAACTCCTCCACCAACTGCGCCGTCTCCATTCCTACGTCCTCGTTCAACTCAGGGACGGTCCGGTTGCCAGCCAGCTCGGTTACCGCTGTACGCAGTTTCATGACGTATTCCGCAACTTCATACGCGGCCCGGTCGGACGCAGAACGAGCCTGTAGGGCCTCAAGCTTCTCAAGCCAGTCCAGACCTCTTTCGGCTTCTTCAAAACTGTCATCCAGCGCATTGGTTGTACTCACCTGACATCCTCCTATGAGTATCGGCTTAGCTATTTCTAAGAGAAAAGAATGAGTGACGTGCCTGGAGATAAATTCAGACTAGGGCATCAAGTTTAGCATGGAAGCGAGTCTTCACTAACGGAGCATTCAATATCTACAGTTGTGAAAACTCTATCTGCGCTTGATGACCCCACACGCTAGGCGGTTGCCTGTATCGGTCTCATGTTCTCCATAAGAATCGGGCTTTTCGTGCACTATGATGGCGGAGCCGTCTGTGTCAAATATGGAATGTCGCATGTCCATGTCCAGTGTGATTCCAACGGTAAAGAAGTCGGCGCGCGCAGAACCGTCGGAGGCGGCGTAGATATTGGGCAGGTCGCCGCCGTGTCCTTCACCCGATTCGCCGCGCTGCCAGGCCGGATGGATAAAGCCATGTTCCGCATCAGTGGGGTTGAAGTGGTCGCCTGCGGCATCAAAGTCGGGCGTGCACGCACCTACTTCGTGGATGATGAAGGCGTGGCCGCCCGGGGCTAGTCCCTTTACGTCGGCCATGATCAAGACTCCGGAGGCCGCCTGCCGGAATGTAACAGTTCCGATGGGGTCGCCTGACGGAGATTCCAGAGCGGCCTCAGCCGTCAAGCCCACTGTTGGCGGGGCCTCATCACCGGCCCGGAAGATCAGAAAAGCCAAGATGCCAACTATTGCGATGACCATGATCAGCGCAGGCACCAGGAGAATAGCCAGCTCCCGTCTCCTAGCCATGTTAGGTTACCTCCTCAGCGCGGCTGTCATGACACCGGCAGCGTTCTATACCCCCATCAGGGAGTTGAGCGTAGTTTCTGTCCATACACGCGATATAAGGAAGATGTAAGAGCACATAATGATACCATATATCATTGGGATTGCATTTGTTTAGACGGTTTCTCTTCTTTAAGTCGACTTACTCAGAGACTATAATGCGAACGAGTATCATATACCTTGCCAGAAGACACCAAGGAAGTCTGAAAGGGTGGTGAGTATGACAATCAGAAACGCAGGTCTTGTATTGATGATCGGTGTGATTCTTGCCTTCGTGGCTCCACTATTTATTCCGGGGTACACTTTCATAAACCCGGTGGACCAGACCGACTTCCCCGCAGCGGTGGACGCCTTGGGCGATTTGCCGGTCCTGGCGCAATGGATGAACT
The DNA here is from genome assembly GCA_965116555.1 of Dehalococcoidia bacterium. Classification (GTDB taxonomy): domain Bacteria; phylum Chloroflexota; class Dehalococcoidia; order Lucifugimonadales; family QGNO01; genus DAOUJH01. The sequence continues at coordinate 720,169 of OZ220698.1, forward strand.
TCGTCGCGCTCATTTCGCTGCTGCTGATGTCCTTTGGCCTCATGGGTCTCTACCCTCTGGCGAGCCGGCAAGCCGGGCTGGGAGGCAAGTTGCTCCAGTTCGGCATTATCGCCACCCTTATCGAATGGAGCATCCTAATCATCGTCACAGGGATGAGGCACTTTGAAATCCACCTGATGCAACGTAGCAGCCTAGAAGTTAGCGGAGGGACGGCGGCGGCAGACTTCGAAGCTGCAGCCCTGGCCGTGCACATCAGCATGACCGCGATCACAATGGCATTTGTAGCACTGGCTCCGCTGGCGTCCAGCATGGTCGGCCTTGGGCTGGCTAAACGGTTTGCCTCAATGGACATCTACAAAGCTGCGAGCTACCTCCTAGTGGCAGGTGGACTTGTGGGGCTGGTCAACTTCCTGTTTGCATTGAACTCTCCCGAACTGGGGATAGAGTCCCTGCTGCTGGTAAACACCTTAGTCCTCTACGTTCAGGGAGTTTGCCTGATCATCACAGGGTACGGCATGTACCGAGGACGGAAAGAGCTCGCCGAGGAATCCTAAGGGCTTCTTTCTCAGCTTCCTCTGAACTCGGTGATGGGCTGCGCCAGTATCCAGAGGCTTACCATGGTGTAGCCCACCATCAGGACCAGCATGGGATACTGGCTGCGCAGCGCCGCCGCCCGGTTGGGCAGACGCTTCAGAGCCACCACGTGGGCTACGTAAACGGCAATGACGTGCCCGGCCACTATGGAGATGACCGAGGTGATCCAAGCGAACCTTGCGCCCACAATGGCGATGTTGGGACTGAACTCAGCGGTGCCCAGCAGGTCCCACCCATAGCCGAATGGGTCAGAGGCCAGGGGTATGATTAGCTGCCCTTGTATGAGCAGGAAGGAGAGGAAGTGGGCCAGGTGATAGGCAAGGGCTATGGGAACCAGCGAGAAAACGAACAGTCTAGCCAGCATCTGAGCAGGTACGACGCTTCCGCTGGCAGAGGCCATCGCTAGAGAGAAGGCCCAGTAGACGAGAAGGAAGAGGGCGGGGAACACCAGCAGACCCAAGGTCTCTACTCCCGTGACCCTGTTCGCGCCTAGAAAATCGAACATGGGAAGCAGCGCGCTCACTATGTCCACCCATACGGGCGTAGCGGTGAATCCATCGAAGGTGACGGTGGATAGGAGGAGCACAACCAATGCGAGCATCGACGGAGAAGCGGCTTGGTCGCGTAGCAGTCCCGCACCAAACGGACGGATGTTCAGTTGGCGAGAGGTCTCATCTGCGTCCGTGGCCTGCACCCTCACCTCGCTGGGAGCGAACCTTGCCAGCAGCCCGAACACCACGGAGAAGGCCTCTCCTTTGCTCAGCCAGACCTCCTTGCCGTAAATCACCATGCCTGTCCATGTGACCATGGAGTAGGCCACGATGCAGAACGCGATGTTTCGCGGTGTGGGAGAGTTGGGATAGACCAGCTCTATCCAGGCGAAGATGAAGAAGAGAATGAAGGCAGGCCATACGCCCAGCTTCTTAGGATAGCTGAGCCCTAGAGAGAGCCGGTCTCCAGGGTTGAGACGCCGATAGAGGGCGTCGGCCCAGTCGAAGATAATCTTCAACGGGTTGATCAATGCCCACACGTTGCCCAGCAGCGCCGATACGTAGGCGATGCCAACCCACCAGAGGATCCAGACCATGGTTGGCGCCAGGTTTTCTATAGGCGCCTGGCTGCCCAGGGCGCCCGCCGCCACGGTAAGCAGGAACAGCGCAACGGAGGCTGTCTTGACGGCTAGCAGAAGTACGGGATGCGCCAGCAGCCGTCCCGCCCTCAGTTGAAACAGGTTGAAGGTAGGATAGCCGCCGTGGCCGCGCCCTCTCAAAAAGTAGCCTATGGCGGCAAAGGAGAGGGCAACGGCCAACCCGGCGCCGGTGACGTAAAGATAGAGCGGGACGGGCAAATCGTAGCGCTCCCCAAAGCCGTGAGCATAAGCCGGCTGCAGGGTTAGCCCCAGGACAAGGGCGGCGATTATCGCCAGAAACCAGTTAAATCTGCGATTGGTCAAGAGTTTACTCATAGAAGACCCTCACTCCACAAAGGGGTGCGTCCTCCGACATCCGCCCCAACCCGCCTGGATTCCCGCCTTCGCGGGAATGACGGGTGGGGAGTGAGGTAGGGAGGGATGTCCGTATGTCGCATGTACGTATGCTCACCTGCCTGCGCAGCAATGACGGGTGGGAGAGGGTGTCCGCATTGTCCGTGTGTGTCCATTGCCCGTTTGCTCGCTTTCCAATCCTAGCGGGGATGGACTTCCAGGGAACCCAGCAGGATATATTCGCTGGCGGCTTGCTGGTTGTTTTCGTGGGGCATGGCTGCGCCCTCCTCTATGGTCACCGTACGCATTTCTTGGAACTCGTAGTCGCAGTGGGAGGTGTCGGCCAGAGCGACCATTATATCGTGCTCACCCTGGCTGAGCATAACCGAGGCCTCATCCTTTGTGTACATACCCGTCAGTTCGCCGTCGACGTACAGGTGCCAGTGACCCACCGGCATATCGGAAACTTCCGGGTCAGTGCCCAATACAAAGTTCTCCGGGTCCACAGCCAGGTGCAGCATACCCGCTTCCGGCCCCGGCACGGTTGTCAAATTGACGGCGGGCTCGGCGGTGCCCGGGGGCAGTTCTGCGGTGCAGCTCTCGGTGGAGTCGTGGCTGTGGTCGCTTCCATTGTGACCAGCGGATGCGGTATGCATCTCGAAGTCGAACTTGCCGGTTGCGTTGGCGGTAAAGGCCAAGGCCGCGGTCTCTCCCGGCGTCAGGGATGTTTCCAGGTCGTAACCGTGGAGATGGAAGGTGGCTTCCTGATCGCTGGTGATGCGCAACACAACTTCGTCGTTGTGGTCTACCCTCAGCGTCCTATGTTCTTCGTCCAGCGAGCCACCGGCTATGTCCAGATCGAAAATGCGGGTCTGGGGTTCAGTGTCGCCGCCGCAAGCAGCGAGCAGCAACGTCAACAGAATCAACAGGAACAGCGGCAGGGAAACCCTTCTGTTCATAATTAGCCCTTCTTTCTTCCGATCCGCAAGCTCCGGTAAGTAGCCGCCAGGGCAGGGAGTATGAGAAGCACGGCTACCAAGATGGCGCCAACCGCTTCCCAGTTGATTGAGACGTCTACTACTTGAACGGGGAATGTGCCCTGCAGAGTGGTCTCCTCCACTTGTACAACGACCTCTATGTCCCAATCCCCAACGGCGTCGACCGGCACTCTGAGGTCGTAGTGAATGGGAAGCGTGGGAGCAATCACCCCGGTCGCCCGGCTCGCGGTTGAGCCTTCAGGCCCCGATGCTCTCGCAACCACCTCGGCGGCTTCCACCGGCACGTTGTCGCGCAGTAGATGTACGGATAGGAACACCTCGCCCACGGCGGAGGTAGCGTCCCTGGAGAAGACGGCGAGTTGATAAGCGCCTTCTTCCTTGCGGAACAGCTCCACGTTGGTCGCACCGTTGGCCCATATAGGCGTTGCCCAGAGCAACTGGTACAAGGCTAGGCTAGTAAACAAAGCAATACGGACTTGTGTTTTCATATACGGTCAATAGGAATAGCGATAGCAGGCCAGGCTTCCAAACTAGGCCGGCCTGTATAGATGGCAGGTTAAGCGGCGAGGCGGGGAGGTCCGTGCGGGGTTAGGGGCTCCGCGACTCTGAGCCGCCAGAGCTCCCTTGAATGCAATAGAAAGAGGAAGAGGAGCGGCAGGACTGTGATCAGTCCTGCTTGCTCTGCCCACTGCCAGCCGCCGATGCCGTCTCCTCCGCTCTGTGCGGAATGGCCGGGCAGGAACAGTATGCCGTCGTGCCCGGTTGCGTTGCCGTCGTGGGAGTGGGTCGTGTTCACCGGGTGCTCGTGCGCATGCGGCGCTCCGGAACTGAAAACGTGGCCGTGGTAGGGCAGCCGCTCCGCGAAGTGGTGGTCGAACAACGGGCCGATAAGGCCGTAGAAAACCGCCCCAATCGTAAGCAGGATGAGGTAGGTCTGGACCCAGACCTTGAACCGGCTGCCTCTATTCGTCAGGATGTTCACCATTACATTATAACCTAGAGCCTGTTTACGAATCACGCCGTCACTCCGGCGTCTACAGGATTCCCACCTGCTTGAGAAACCTCCGCAAGGCCTCCGCGCACTCCTGCGGTCTTTCAAGCTGCAGGAAATGTGTAGTTTCGGGCAGGAACTCATGGTCGACGTCCGCGTCCGCGTAGTCGAACGTCGGGGCATTCGGGTCCTGTGAGGCGGGGTCTGAGGATACGATTTTGAGAGGACACCTCATGGCGCTAAAGTCGACTGACGCCGCATACTTCGAGGCATGGTCCCAGATTTGCGCCTCGAACTCAGAGGGACATCGGAGATCGAAACCCTGGCCGGTCTCGGACTCCTTGAGGGTCGTTCTCGCTACAAGTTCGTAGACTCCCGGAACGGACCGGTGAAAATAGGGCAAATAGGTATGAAGCTCCGCAAGCTCTTCCCTGGACCGGAACCACTGTGCCCTCCGCCTCAGCATGTCGGCTGTGCTCTTGGCGCGCAATTCGAACTGCCTGTACCGGTAGTCGGTGTTGCAGAGGGGCGGAGTGAAAAGCATCAAGGCGGAGTAGTTGCCTCCCCTTGAAGGCGTATGAAGGCTGGCAAGGGCAGAAATGGAGTGAAAAACGCCAACGGTAGGTTTCTCGCCATAGAGACTGGCGATCGCCTCAAAAATGCGGTCGTGGTCGCGCGCAAAGGTATCGACGCTGTGGTCCTTCCGGGCGCCGGTCTTGTTCCAACCGTGATTTCTCAGGTCGTGGACAAACAGGTCGAAATCGCGGCTGAGGAGAGACCAAAACGGATAGTAGAGGTCGATGGCGAGGCCGTTACCGTGGCTCAGAACCAGCCTCGGGCCCTCCGGGTTTCCATGGCGTCGCAGAATGTTGACAGTGTCGTCGTCCACTTGGACCGGGTGAACGGACAACGGCTTTGGAATCTCCCAGATGGCTGCTAGAGGATCAAGGTCGTGCATGGGCTAGCTCACTGCCCATCGACAAACTTGCGTCGGGATGTTTTGCGGCCACAGAAACCTACCTTCGGGATGGGGATCACCCGTACATTATAGCCCAATCACAAGCGTCTCATCTCTTTGGCGGCGCTATGTTGGAGGGCGTGGGCGATAGTGTCGGTTCCGGCATCTAAGGGTTTAATGGCTTGTAGGAGGAAATTACCAACGTATATCCATGGTCGGCCGCGTCAGAAAAAGTTGCTCCAAAGTATACGGGATAACGCAAACGAGGATGGTATTCTGCGCTGAAGTACGGAGCCGGCCGGAATCCTGTTAAAGCTAAAGCATGTTCAATCTCACGAAACAGGTCATCGATAGTCTGGTGGGGGTAGATATCGGTTACCACTTCACCGGAGTAGATGTCCCTCACTGACTCAATGGCACCGTTTCTGACCGTGATCATGAGGGGCGTGTTATTTGTAGGACAAAGGCAACTGGCCTCGGCCTCAAAGACATAGTCGCCCGAGCCTTCGAACTCCCAACCCGCCTTGGCGGAGGCAAATTTATCCCTGGCCGCCTCAAGGTTGTAATTGACCGTAGGCGTAGGTGTCGACGGCGTCGTCTGGCAGGCAATCGACAATAGGACCGCCAGTAAGCCAACAATCAGCATAACTAGTACCCACCGCGATTTCCAGATGTGGCTGCTCATGGACTCACCGCCTCTTCGCAATTCGGGAGATTGAGGCTCCTTAAGTCGTTGCCCTCAATGCTCCGCAAGGCTGTTGGGATGCAACCGGTAAATCGATTGGGGCTCAAGGAAAGCCACAGGTTCGTGAGGTTGCCCAGTTCCGGCGGGATGCTCCCGCCCAAGTAGTTAAAGTCGAGGAACAGCCTGCTGAGCTCGGTCAAGCTGCCCAACTCAGGCGGGATGCTCCCAGTCAGGTAGTTACCGCGGAGGTTCAGCCACTGCAGCTTCATCAAGCTGCCCAACTCAGGCGGGATGCTCCCAGTCAGGTAGTTAGCAGCGAGGTTCAGGTACGACAGATTCATCAAGCTGCCCAACTCAGGCGGGATGCTCCCAGTCAGGTAGTTACCACTGAGGTTCAGAGTCCTGAGCTCGGTCAGTCCCCCCAGCTCAGGTGGCAGCGTGCCCGTAACTTTATCGGGTATGGTATCAACCAGGTCATAGGTTAAAAGAATCAAATCGTGGACACGGGACGGTGAGCCGCCCAGGAAGATCCCGTCCCACGCTCTCATAGGAGTGCTCCCGCTCCAGTTCAACTCGACATCCCCTCCCAGCCTGTCCCGGATGCTCAGCAGGACCTCGCAGTCGTGGACCAGACCCGGGTTAGCCTCCGGCTCCCGGATGATGTAGCCCGCCGAGCACGCCGCCAGATTCACGGGCCTCTCGGACGGGGACGGGTCCAATGCGCGGAGGCGACCCTCCGCATCCTCAACCACCAGAAGGCGCAGGTCGGTCCCGTCGCGGGCCATCGTCACAAGGAGATGGTCAACGTAGTAGACGGCAACCCGGGAACCGTCAGGAGACCAGGCAGCTCTGCCTGAATGGCCAAGGGGACGCAGGCCACTGCCGTCCGAACCTATAACGTACAGATGGTAGGAGGTGAACAGGAGCTCCGAACCGTCCGGAGACCAAGAGACCTGTGAGACGGGAGTTGAGGGGTCATCGGGACCGCTCCTCCATATCGTACGCTGCCCTGTGCCATCGGCTTTGACGGCATAAATCACCGATTCCTCTCCCTCGACTGCGGCGAAGGCCAACTCCTCACCGTCCGGGGACCACGCGGCGGGCGCCGTGGTCTCTCCTATCCGGGTCAGCTCCGAATCATCCGATCGCACGGTGTAGAGGACGCGTTCCAGAGGACAACACTCTCCCTCATACGCGATGAACGCCAACCACTGACCATCAGGCGACCACGCCGGGGGGTAAAGGGCCAGCCTCTTGGTAGAGTAGAGCCGCCTCACTTCGCCATTCTCCGCGGACATAATGTATAGCCCCACGACGCTACCTGCTCTGTAGTATTGCCAGGAACTCCTTATGAAAGCTATTTCGGCCCCATCGGGTGACCATACCGGGTAGTTTTCGAAGTATTCGTTCTCCGTCAACAGGCGATACCCTGAACCGTCCATGTTCACTGTTGCTATGTCGTAGAACGAATCATAGAGCGGCTCACAGGCCGAATAGACAATGCGAGATCCGTCCGGCGATACGTCGGCGTAGAACCCGTAGCCCATGACATCTTCGTCAACCGCCCGTCGCACCTGGGAGTGTTCGATGTCAAACGTCCAGACCTCGTTGTCGAGCCTGAGTTGATGATACTGTACCTCCTCTACCAGAACACCGAGCACCAGATGGGAGCCGTCTTCTGTCCAGTGCAGAAAATGCTGGTACAAATCTCCCTGGTAGGGCCGACCAGTAGGGTCACATGATGGGTTATCTGGGCCGGCGTCTGGTCCGTATGTGGGGGTTGGTATAGGTGTGGGTGTAGGCGTGGAGGTCGGTGTGAGTGTTGCTGTTGGCGACGGTACAGGCGTCGCTGTTGGAGTAGGTGTCGGCGGCGTGGTCTGGCAGGCAATCAATAAGACCGCCAGCATTCCCACCAGCCACAGAAAAGCTACCTTCCGAATGGGGATCACCCGTGCATTATAGCCCAATCAGAGGCGTCTCATCTCCCTGGCAAACGTCACCCATATCGCGGTGAGGACAAAGCCCACAAGGGCTATGGTAGCCACCGCCTGCTGGGGCGACCATACCTCTGCCAGCGCGCCCATGATGAGCGACCCTAATGGTAATACGCCGATGGCCATGCTCTGGATTCCCATCAGCCTGCCGCGCACGTCTTCGCTGACCGAAAGCAGCACCAGGGCGGCCTGCATGGTGCCGAAGCCCGACATGCCCATTCCGGCAAACAGAAGCGCGGCAAACGAGAGGGGGAACGTGTTGGAGATTCCGAAGACGAAGAGGAATGCCATGCAGGCAAGCGTGCCGCTGTAGTAGTAGAGCGATTTCCTGGGGATATCGCGCCTGCTGACGATGAAGATGGTTCCTATGAGCGCGCCGAGTCCGCCGGCTGCGCCCAGCACTCCCATGGCGGCGGGGCTGACCTGCAGCACCTTCTGGGCAAAGACGGGAATGAGCGGGGTGTGGGGCGGAAAGGTGAGGTTGAACAGGATGGTGATGCCGAACACGCCGATGATGGCCCTGTTTCCGGCGATGACTCGGAATCCGTCGGCGACGGACGTGAAGACGGAGCTTGGCTTCAGGCCCAGCCGCCGGGGCAGGTTCTGCGATTGCACGCGATAAACCAGGGCGGCCGCGGCGGAAAACATCAGAGCCGCCGCCAGGTATACCCAGGCCACGTTGATAAAGGCTTGTTCGGGCAGGAAGTCGAGGAGAAGTCCGGCGATGAACGGGCCCGCCATGATACCGGCAGTCATATTCACCGTATCCAGCGCTACACCGTAGGTAAGCACCTCCTTTCTCACCAGGTCAGGTATGAAAGAGCGGCGGGTGATCTGGTCCATGGTGAGAGAAGCGCCGACAACAAAGGTGAGTAGGATGATTTGCCATTCGTTCACGTTGCCTGAGAAGACAAGGAAGGCCGCTATTACCGATGTGACCAGGTTCAATCCCAGACCGAGCAGGAGGAGCCGCCTGCGATCGAATGAGTCGGCGATTACGCCAATAGCCACGCCGACAAGGAGCAGGGGAGCGGTGGAGGCCACGCCTACCATATTGGTGAGGAATGTGGAATCGGTGAGCTGGAGCACCAGGTAACCGGAGACGAGGAACCACATCCAGCGTCCCATTTGTGTGAACAGCCCGGCGGGAAAGAAGAGACGGTAGTTCCTGTCCTGCAGGACTTCTATAACGGGACGCCTGGCGGCCCTTTCTCCGGATGGCTTTGTTATGTCAGCGGGCCCGGTCTCTGGTGAGTCCAATCAGGCCTCCGGCTTGTTGTCTCTAGGCAAGGTACCTGTTGAACCAGTCGAGGACGCGTTGCAGATACTCTTTCCTCATCTTGGGATGGCCGCTGTTGCGGAAGCCGTGCGCCCCATCAGGGAAGCGCACGAACTCCACCTCTTTGCCCAGTCTCTTCAGGGAGACAAAGTACTGCTCGCTTTGTCCTATGGGGCAGCGGTAGTCGGTTTCTCCATGCAGCAGCAGCACCGGCGTGTTCACCTGCGGGGCGTAGGTTATGGGGGAGCGCTTCATCATCTCGTCGAATACTACGTCGCGTCTGCCTCCCCATTGCTTCTCACCGAAGCTGATGCCAATGTCCGACGTGCCCGCCATGCTGGAGAGGTCTATGCAGGGCGCGCCCACCACCGACGCTTTGAACCGGTCGGTGTGGCCCACGGTCCAGCTGGTCATGTAGCCGCCGTAGCTGTATCCGTGCACTCCAAGCCTGGATTCGTCCACGTATGGCTTGGAGACCATCTCGTCCACGGCCTGCATGATGTCAAGATAGTCCTCTCCGCCCCAATCGTTGAGGACAGCCATGGTGAAGTCTCCGCCGTAGGTGGAGGAGCCCCTGGGGTTGACCGCCAGCACTATGTATCCGGCGGTAGCGAGGACCTGGTGCAGCGTACTGAAGGCGTCCATGAAGACGCCGTTGGGGCCGCCGTGAATCTCCAACACCATGGGGTAGACCTTGGACTCGTCAAAGCCGGGTGGAAGCAGGACGCGCGACTCTATGTCATAGCCTGCCCTGGCCAGTTGGAACTTGCTCTGCTTGGCCGGCGGGTGCTCTTGGAGGTATTCGCGGTTGTAGTCGGTGAGCTGATTGCCGCTTCCATTGGCGACATCGACCAGGTGAATATCACCCGGTGAACCCGGCGATACGGAAAGCAATACAGCCTTGGAAGCGTCCGCACTGAGAGAGGAGGCCGTGAGCTGTGCGCCGCCGCCGTATATTCGCTTCACCTCGCCGCCATCTACGGGCACGGAGCAGAGGAACGACTCTCCCCTGGCATCGGCAAGGAAGTAGAGAACGCCGTCGTCCGTCCAGACCATCTTGGTAAACGGCCCCTGCGGGGGGAATCCGGCCACGGGCTTTATGGTGTCGTCGGTGAGACGCTTGGGTTCTTGGCCGGGCTGGATCACGTACAGCCAGCCCTGGTAGCTGGCGCTGCCGTTTTCGACGTCGGAGCCAACGGCGATGAGCTTGCCGCCGTCCGGAGACCATCCCAGAGCGGCGATGGTGTGCAATCCGGCGGACCAGAGAGCGGGTTCGCCGCCGTTTGCCGATACCACGTAAGCCTGGGAATAGTCGAACAGGTCCTTGTCCTCCGAGCGCTCCGATATGAAGGCGATCCGGGAGCTGTCCGGCGACCATACCGGGGCATAGTTCTCATAGTCGCCCTGGGTAAGCTGGCTTGCCTCGCCACCAACCTCCACGACGAAGATCTGCCGGTGTCCGTCGCCGCGCCAGCCCAGCACGTCGTGCCTGTATTTGATGCGGTTGACCACCTTCACCCTGGGGTCTTTCTTTGGGTCGTGGCCATCTTCCGGCTGGTCGGGGTCAACGTTGGAGACGGCCGCTATGCGCTGCCCGTCCGGCGCCCAGGCAAAGTCGCTGACACCGCCGCGCAGTGATGTTATCTGAACGGCCTCTCCGCCATTCGTCTTCATCACCCAGACCTGCCTGCGATCTTTGTCGTCGGGGCGTAGAAAGGCCAGCGATTCACCGTCGGACGAGAACTGCGGATTGCCATCCTTTGGGCCGTGGGTAAAAGAGGCCGAGCTTCCACTGTTCAGGTCTAACATCTGCACCTGAGAGCAATCTTCTCCGGTATCGCCGTCGACACACGATTTGACGAACACCACTTTGCTTCCATCCGCTGATATATCCGGTCCTGAGACGTTGACAAGCTGGTAAACCAGATCCGGTGTTATTGAACTAGCCATGATTACCTCCTATGAGTCGATACACTCACTCACCAGCCGCTTCATGGAAGCGGCGCACCGCGTCCAAGTGCTCGGCGACTGTCTTCAATCCGGCGTTCATTGTGTTCAGGCACACATGGGTAGCACCCAGGGCGCGCCATGCTTCCACGGTCTTCATCCAGTCGTCCGGCCCGCCTTGGGCGACTCTTACGCCTCCCTCTATCCCGATGGTTGCCGGATCGCGGCCTGCCTCTTCAGCGTAGGCCCGGATGCGCTCCAAGCGTTGTTGCGTAGACTCGTTTGGCGGTCCGGTAAGGATCCACCCGTCCGATAGGGTGGCTACCCTTTTGAGCACCTGCTCCGCGTTTCCTCCCAGCCAGATGGGAATGGGACGCTGCACGGGCAGGGGATTGAGGCCGGCGGCGGTTATTGTGTCCCACTTTCCGTTGAAGGTGACCGTTTCGTTCGTCCAGAGCCGGCGCATGAGCTCTATCTGCTCTTCGCTACGCTTTCCACGTACGTGGAAGTCCTGGCCGAGCGCTTTGAACTCCACGTGGTTCCACCCAATGCCGATGCCCAGGCGCAGGCGACCGCCGCTCAGCACGTCCACCTCCGCCGCCTGCTTGGCGACCAAGGCAGTTTGGCGCTGAGGGAGGATGATTATGCCCGTGGTCAGCTCTATGGCGGAGGTGACGGCAGCCAAATAACCGTAGAGGACAAAAGGTTCGTGGAACATGTCCTCCTTGGTGTACGTGCCTCCCCAGTCCTTGTAGTGGGACGTATCCGCACCCAGCACGTGGTCGTAGACCAACAGATGGTTGAACCCAAGCTCCTCCACAACCTGCGCGAACTCCCGTATAGCGCCGGGGTCTGTGCCTATTTCGGTTTGGGGGAAGGTAACGCCCAGCTTCACGATGCCTCCAACCGTCCGGCTAATCTCATACGGTTGAGAAATGAACCGGACATATTTTTCGAGTTGAACGAGCCTTTCCGAGCGTGTGCCGTTCTAGAACATCCAGTGGCCGCCGTCGACGCACAGTGTCTGACCTACTACGTAGCTGGCGTCGTCGGAGGCCAGGAAGGCGATTGCTCCCGCCAGCTCCTCCGATTCCCCAAAGCGGCCTGCGGGGATGGTGAGAAGCGCATCGCGCTGCTGCTCGGGGGGCATCTTCTTCCAGTTGGCGTTCGGCACCGTGGCTATGGCACCGGGGGCTATGGCGTTGACGTTGACGCCGTGCGGCGCCAGGTCCACGGCCAACTGGCGGGTCAGTCCGAGCAGACCGGCCTTGGCGGCGGCGTAGGGGATGACCTTGCTCCGGCTGTTGCTCCGGCCTGCGCCTGAGGAGATGTTGACGATGCGTCCCCAACCCTTCTTCTTCATGTCACCGGCGAAGGTCTTGGCGGTGAGGAAGGAGGCCCTCATGTTCAGGCTCACCACGGCGTCCCAGTCCTCCTCGGACAGCTCGTCAAGGCCTGGAGGCGCACCCAGGCTGCTCCCCGCCACGTTGACCAGTATGTCCACGGTGCCCAGCGCGTCCACGGTTTGCCGGGCCGCTTGCTGCACTTGATTCATGTCGGTGACGTCTACCTGCAGCCCCAGCGACTTGTGACCTGCCGCTGCAATCTCCTGCGCGGTCTCCATCACCTTGTCGCCGACGATGTCCCAGCAGGCTACGGCTGCGCCCCGATCCGCCAGCTCCTTGGCGGTGACCTTCCCCATGCCCATTGCCGAGCCGGTTACCACGGCTACGCGGCCATCCAGATTTGTACCCATTCTTCCCTCCTTACTACTTCCCGCCCAGCAGCGCCGTGAGCTCTCTGACATCCGGCATATCATCCAGGCGGTCTATTGCTTTAATTACTGTATTGGCCCTTTCCAGTCCCAGGATGTCCTGGGTGAGGAAGAGGAACTTGTCTACCAGTTGCTGATGCGGCACCGGGTTCCCGGCGTCGCCCCGTATGGAGTTGGTGGTCTCATAGAATGTGCGGCCGTCCCTGAGACGAACGGTTACCTCGGCGCAGGGCTGGTCGTCGCGCCGCACGGTCATGTCAGGGTTCAAGGTCACGTTCACCCTGGCCGATAGGTCCTGGATGGTTGGATCTGCTACAGCATCCCGGTAGAAGGACGTGATGTCGGCGCCATGCCGCACGATAGCCGAGGCCACCGCATAGGGGATGTTGAACTTGGCGCTCAGCATGTTAGGCGGGTAGGGGCCCACCATTCCCAGCGGTATGCCTCCGATGGTCTCCACGTCCACCGCCTCCACTTCTTCCGCGGCAAACTGTTCCCTGCCACATATGTCCAACAGGGCGTCCAGGGTAGGGTGGTTGTAACGGCAACAGGCGTGGAACTTGAAGTAGTTCTGCTGTATGCGGTGTATTCCGCCCAAGCCCTGCACCGCGTCGTCAGCATGAAACTCATCACCCAGGATGGTGCCGAAGACATCGGCGGGGGCGTCGTGAATGCCGGTGTAGCCTGCTTCGTACATGTGGACGGCGAGGATGCCCTGGAACCCGGACCTGCCCGAATAGGCGTTGCGGATGGTAGCGCCTTCAAAGCAGGGCGTCCAGCTGTTGCCCGGGCTCATAGAGGTGGAGATGTTTACAACGTCCCGCACCTGGCTTGCCGTGTAGCCCTTCAGCTTGGCCACGGCCGCGGCTGCGCCCGGTGTGCCCCAGTGGCCGTGGGAGTGGACGTTGGGGCGCGGCCTGCTGGCGCTGCCCAACCGCGACGAGACTTCATATCCAAGAAGCAGGCTCTCCATGAGCTGCCTGCCGCTTATGCCCATCTCTTCACCAACGGCCAGAGCCGCAGGCATTACGTGGATTGAAGGGTGGCCTCCGCCGTAGCGGTTGCCTTCGTCCATCTCCAAACCCACACCGGCGGTGCCGTTGACCAAGGTTGCCCACATGGGCTCCGCCTTGAAGGGGGTGCCCAGGATGGTAGAGGTGTGCGGCGCGGATCTTTCAGAGGCCAGCTTGGCAAAGGCGGCGTTCTCCGGCAGCTGATAACCGGCCACAATAGCGCCCACGGTGTCGAGCACAACGTCACGCGTTGCGGATAGCGCCTCTTCGCTCAGTTCCTCATAGCTTGTGCTGGCAACGAAATCCGACAGTGTATCCAAATAGTCAGCCATTTCCACCTCCTAGTTGACGGGGCCGCCGAGAGGAGGCATCGGCGGCCCGGCGCTGATGAACTCGCCGTGCTCCGGTCCCTGCTCCAGCTTGCCTTGGTTCAACACTACCTTGCCACGCACCAGTGTCATCCACGGCGCGCCCTTCTGCGTCCAGCCTTCATAGGGAGTATAGCCGGAATTCCCTATGTGGTCTGCGACGGTAATGGTCTTCTCCACGTCCGGGTCGTATATGAGCAGGTCCGCGTCGGAGCCTGGCCGGATGGCCCCTTTCCTGGGGTATATGCCGAATATACGCGCCGGGTTCTCCGCCAGTACACGAGCCATCCAGGTCAAGGGAAGTCCTCTCTTTGCCACGCCCTCGCTGTAGACCAGAGGGACGAGCGTTTCGATGGACGGCGCACCGAAGGGTATGGGGGTGCCGTCGTCGGCCACGTAGATGTTTTCGCGGCCCTTCTCCTTCAGCTCCTTGGAACCGGGTGCATGGTCGCTGCCTATGGCGGAGATATAGCCGTCAATCGTGCCTTGCCACAAAGCCCCCTGGTTGACCCCGTCGGCGGGACGGAGCGGCGGGCCTATCTTGACCAGCGGCCCCAGCGTCTCCATGGCAGACTCGTCGAGCAGGAGGTAGTGGGGACACGTTTCCGTCCAGACCTTTTGTCCTTCCGATTGGGCGCGTTTGATGCGTTCCAGGCCGGCTTGAGTGCTGAGGTGCACCACGAAGACGGGACAGCCCGTCATTTTGCCCAGATTGATGGCGCGGTTGATGGCCTCTTCCTCCACCCAGATGGGACAACTGGCGGGGAAGTCCGTGGGTTTGGTCAGCCCCATGGCGATTCGCTTGTCCTCCAGGTAGTCGATGACTTCGCCGTTTTCGCAGTGGAGCTGCATGATTCCGTTGTGCTCCGCGATGACGTCCATTGCCTTGGCGATGAACGCGTCGCTGCACATACGGGTCAGCGACTTCTTGTAGGTCATGAACACCTTGTAAGAGGTGACCCCCATCTGAAGCGCTTCAGGGAGGCTTTCCAGTATGTACTCAGGGTTGTCCAGGATGAAGTGGAATGTGTAGTCCAACACCGATTCTTTGCTGAGACGCTCTTTGAGTCTGTTGATGGCTTGTGGGAGGGTCTCTTTGTTAGCCACGTCATAGGTAGAAAAGGGCATCACCGTTGTGAGACCGGCCAGCGCCCCCGCTTTGATGCCAAGCTCATAAGGGTCCATGTTGTCAAAGTGGCTGTGGGCGTCTATGGGGCCGGGAAAGACATACTTCCCGGACGCGTCGATATAGTTGTCCGCGTCGGGCAAGCTATCATCAGGGCCGACGGCCACAATCTTCTCGCCCCTTATGGCCACGCTACCTTGAAAAGTATGCGTTGCCGTAACTACTGTGCCGCTGTGCACTATGGTATCTACTTTGGAAGCGGCCATTTGTTTCCTCCTTATCTGGTCTGGAAATTACGCACAAAACGAGGTCCACTAGAGGCTTGGTCTAAACAGAATAGGTTAGCCAAGCAACCCAATGATTATCAGTCAGAGCCGTCTTGCTGGTCAAGTCCAAACCACGGTTGCGGCAAAGTAGTCCTCAATACACCCAGCGCCTCACCAAGCTCAATGACCCCGTTGCGGTTGGGCGTTTTACTGAGCCACCAGCACATCCCGGTCAGATTCTCACGCAGTTGATAACGCCAAACTTGTCCTCTACGCCCTGCAGCCACGTCTGGAACATGGTGTCCGTAGGGGCGCACAGTTCGGTGCTATTCAACCACAGGAATACAAGTGAGTTCAGGTCTGTGAGCAATCTAGGCAACGGTCCCGAGAGGTCCGGGTTGTGACGAAGCACCAACGATGTCAGGTTTGAGAGGTTTCCCAGTTCTGGTGGGATCGGCCCGCTCAACCGGTTGTGGCCGAGCCACAGACGTCGCAGATTTGATAGTTTGCCCAGCTCGGCTGGTATCGACCCACTCAACTGGTTGTCGTAAAGGCTCAGCCTTTGCACGCTGGCTAGGTTACCCAGTTCCGCAGGTATCGGCCCGCTCAACCGGTTGTATTGGAGATCCAGCCGTACTAAATTGGAGAGGTTACCCAGTTCCGCGGGTATGGGCCCACTCAACTGGTTGTCGATGAGATTCAGGTACTCCAGGTTGGAGAGGTTGCCCAGTTCTGCGGGTATTGACCCGCTCAGTTGGTTGTAGCTGAGACTTAGTCCTATCAGGTTTGAGAGGTTGCCCAGTTCTGCAGGTATCGACCCATTCAGTTGGTTGTATCTGAGACTCAGGTGCTCCAGGTTTGAGAGGCTACCCAATTTCGCGGGTATTGTCCCATTCAGCGGGTTGTTGTCGAGGAGCAGTTCCCGCAGGTTTGAGAGGCTGGCCAGTTCTGCAGGTATCGGCCCGCTCAGTTGGTTATGGAAGAGCCACAGAACTTGCAAGTTTGATAGGTTTGCCAGTTCCACAGGTATCGGCCCGCTCAACCGGTTGTTGCTGAGGTACAACCATTGAAGGTTTGATAGGTTACTCAGTTCCACTGGTATAGACCCGCTCAACTGGTTGCCGCCAAGGCGCAGGTCAAAAAGTTGGGATAGGCTGCCCAGTTCCGTAGGTATAGACCCGCTCAACCGGTTGCCGGCGAGACGCAGTTCCCATAGGTTGTGGAGGTTGCCCAGTTCTGCGGGTATCGGTCTGCTCAATTGGTTGCTGTATAGATACAGCCATCGCAGGTTTGATAGGTTGCCCAGTTCCGCTGGTATAGGCCCGCTCAACTGGTTCTCACTGAGATTTAGGTCTTGCAGGTTTGATAGGCTGCCCAACTCCGCTGATATAGGCCCGCTCAACTGGTTCTCACTGAGGTGCAGTCCGGTTACGCGCCCGTCGCCGTTGGTGGTGACACCGTACCATTCACCCAGGGGCCTATCGCTCAGCCAGTTCCCGTTGTTGACCCAGTTCGGGCCGTCCGCAGCGTGGTACAGCACCACCAGCACATCCCGGTCGGTAGTTACCTCAGCCATGGGCGTGGGCGTAAGGAACGGGGTAGGCGTAAGGAACGGGGTAGGCGTAAGGAGCGGGGTAGGCGTAGGGAGCGGGGTAGGCGTAAGGAGCGGGGTAGGCGTAGGGAGCGGGGTAGGCGTAGGGAGCGGGGTAGGCGTAGGGAACGGGGTAGGCGTAAGGAGCGGGATAGGCGTAGGGAACGGGGTAGGCGTAGGGAACGGGATCGGTGTAGGGAACGGGATCGGCGTGGAGAATGGGATCGGCGTGGGGGTTGTAGAAGGAATAGTAGGCGTTGGCTCCGGAGTGGCGGTAGGGATAGGAGTCGTGATATCGCAGCCAATCGACAAGATGATCGCCAGCATCCCCACGAGCAACAGAAAACCTATAGGTCTAACGCGCATCCAGTGCCGCATAAGCCGTAGACTCTCCAGCCGCCGAGCCTCCGAACTATGTTACCTAAGCGATATGATTATTGGCAACCAGCATTGATTGGGGACGCTCTGAAGGGCCAGCACACGGGGCTTTGCGGGACCAGCCGGACACGGCATAGCCTCGATGACCCCCGTTGCGGTTGGGTGTTTTACAGCAGGGGATCGCCGCACGACTGGTCGTCATCCGTTAGGAGGAACGCAGGGGACCAGCTGGAAAGAGGAACGCCATTTCTTTGAGTGATTCTGGCGGTCAGCGTGACCTTGTGGATATGCGGCCATAAGCTATTCCAAAGTGGGGTATGAGAGACAACGATACGCGAGCGGTTGACTTGTATAAGCTGGGGGGTGAGGGCGTAAACCTCGACATACGTTGAGGTGACCCTACGAAACTCTAACAGCAAGTTATCGTCATCAGGAAGACCGTCCACCTCGAACTCCAGAGTGGTCTCGTTTGGGAGCGCCGAATCACGCAAGACACAATGTGGGAGAGTGGGATTGACCGAACGGATGGAGGTCGGATACTCGGGGAGAGGCGGGGCCGAATCTTCGGGCGTGGACGGCGTTGCCGGTCTTGGCGCATTATTGAATGGATTCCGGTAGATGAGCACCCTACCGCGATTGAGGTACCCTACATAAAGGTTGTCATTCTCGTCGAACGCCGCGGCGAAGGGCATGGATCCGAAATCATACAGGTAGGCGGTCGGGAATATATCCGGACCATTCGGATCATCGTAAACACCGACGAATCGTGGACTGCCATAGATGTTGTACCCGACCACCATCCTGTTCGTGCTGTCGAAAGCGGGTTCCCACGTTGCGGCGTACGCTAGGGGGGTAACCCGTTCGAGAGGGCCGCTTTCGTTCCATTGATCAAATACAAGCCGAGAGTCATTGAAGTGGGTGAATATCTTAGAGGCGCTGGGAGCGAAAACGGCTGAGGAGTTGTCGGTTGGCGTCGCCTCCGCCGGAAAGATGAGGAGCCGTCGATTCCCCTCCACTTCCAGGGAATGGTCGGAAACGTAGAGGTTGCCGAGCCGGTCGATAGACAGCGCGCCCGGGAAACAGAGCATATCGGCGGCCGCGAAAGGGTCCGGGCCTATGCCGCGGTTGCACCGATCGCCCTCGGGGTCATTCTGTCCAAGTATTACGTCCACAATGGGGTTGACCAGCGGGTCCCGGATGCGAAGGACGCGGTGATTTTTCCTGTCCGTCACCCAGAGGAACTCTCCCTGGCCCACAGGAGCGACTGCGACTATTCCGGGGCTGGGTGCAACGCGAGCATCCGTGCCCAGCACAGGAAACGAAGCTTCCTCTAGCCATATAGTGTGTATGGGAACCGAGCTCTCATTCAGTGGAAGCTGGTAGACATCGATGTAATGGATTCCGTCGTAGCTGATTACCCATAGTCGACCGGCCGCATCCGCTTTGATCCTTGTGCAGCAGCCCGGCCATTCGTCGATGGGGAATGCATCACCTATTACTCCGTCGGCCGATTGCCCGTTAGCGATTGTGTCGAGGTTGTTCCAGAACATCAGCCGCCGCTTGCTGGCCACGATGAGTTGGTCTCCCCACACGGCCACCCCCTTCACGTCCCGCAATCCCTTCCTGCCGATGTAGTTGGGTTCGGCCGCAGCGTAGCCTACCCCAACGGCGCGGAACAGACGTTTGTCCGGCTGGTTGATTGCCCCTACAGCGGGGTCCACAAAGGGGGCGGGAAAACGGAGAATCTCATGCTCTCGCGTCAGCGTGACCAGCAGGTTGCCCTGGCTGTCGATGCCCATGCCTCCCGCCACATGGCAGAACCATGAACCACCGTCAAAGTCGTGGAACAAGAGCCCGCAGTACCTCCCCTCGGGTTGGTAGGACGGTCTTCCCACTACGGTCAGGATCGAAGACTCCGCCGGGTCCCAGAGCTGGACCATCCCGTTTCCGGAGTCATTGACCCATATGCCCTGGGTGGTTGGGTCTGTGGCGACTGACGTAGGACGATAGAACTCCCCCATGATTTCGCGTTTGGCCGGCATACCCGTCTCGAAGGGAGGCTCGAAAATAAGCACTCTGTCGTTTCCGGTGTCGGCGACATACAAGGCTCCGCTCTGATCGAAGGTGACAGCCGAGGGCGCGTGCAGCTCATTGAATTCCGCCCCCAGCTTAGCGTTATTGAAGTCGGGCTGTCCCAGAACCAAATCGGCGACCTTGGCCATCTCGCCGGTATCCGGGTCTAAGGGGAACCGTAGGACGCGGTTGTTTCCGCCGTCTGAAACCCACAGGTTACCTCCGGCATCTATCGCGACGCCACTACCGTAACGTTCTAGATGTTTTACGCCTTGATGGGTGGGGTAGTCATGAAAGCACAGCGTCCCGGCATCCGGCGCAGGAAGGCCTCTGTTGCACAAGTTGCCAGTGAAATCGGCCTGCCCCCAAACGCCATCGGCACTCGTGTCGTTATCGAAGGGGTTCTCGTACCGCAGTATCCGGTGGTTGAACGAGTCAGGGGTAAAGAGATCCCCAACATCGTTAACCGCCATTGTCACGAATGTGTGAGTCTCCAGCGGGCTTCTTTCTGTGTCAAGTATACCGCAGAGGGTGTCCGGACCCGCTGACGCCCGCAAGGGGAAGTTCTGCAAGGCTCCGTCCCCATTGCACGCCGAATGGTCGTATCCCGACGGCTGGCCGAGCACGATGTCTGCGGAGCAAGAGTCCTCTCCGGCGTAGCACTTCGCGAGGTCAATTCCCAGAATGCGGCTGTTTCCCGAGTCCCAGACGTAGGCTCTGCCTGGGTCAACCGACCGATCCACCAAGACGCCGCCAGGATTGAAAGCCTTATGGGGCACGACCTCGTAGGGGGTAATCGCTGAGAAGTCTGCCTGGCCCAGGATTACGTCGGCCCACAGGTCGCCGGCTACACCCCGCGTCGGTGGGGTGGGATGAAACGGTACCAGGCAGATGGAAGCACCAATCTTTCTCTCTATGCCCTGCAGCCACATTTGGAATGCAGCGTCTGCGGGCGTGCACAGTTCAGTGCCATAAAGCCACAGGGTTGTGAGCGAGGTCAGTCCGGTGAACGATCCGGGTAAGGGTCCGGAGATGGCCGGGTTGTCACTGAGCCCCAGCTCTTCTATGTTGGAGAGGCTGGCCAGTTCCGCAGGTATCGACTCACTCAACTGGTTGTTGCCTAGCCATAGGTACTGTAGGTTGGATAGGCCGCCCAGTTCCACGGGTATTGGCCCGCTCAACCGGTTATTTTGGAGGTGCAGGTCCGTCAGGTTGGATAGGCTGCCTAGTTCCACGGGTATTGGCCCGCTCAACTGGTTATTTTGGAGGTACAGATCCGTCAGGTTGGATAGGCTGCCCAGTTCTGCGGGTATCGGGTTGCTCAACCGGTTATCGGAGATGTGCAGTATCTTCAGGTTGGATAGGTTGCCTAGTTCTGTGGGTATCGGCCCGCTCAACTGGTTTTGGTAGAGACTCAGTATTTCAAGGCTGTCAAGGCCGGCTAGTTCCGTGGGTATCTGGCCACTCAACTGGTTGGTGCCAAGCTCCAGACTCTGTAGGTTGTCCAGACTGGCCAGTTCCGCGGGTATCCGTCCACTCAACTGGTTGCCGACGAGCTGCAGATTTCTTAGGTTTGCAATGCTGCTCAGTTCCGCGGGGATCGTCCCGTTCAACCGGTTGTATCTGAGATCTAGCCCGGTCACGCGTCCGTCGCCGTCGGTGGTGACTCCGTGCCATTCGCCGAGAGGTCTATCGCTGAGCCAGTTCCCGTTGTTGGACCAATTTGGGCCTCCTGTGGCGTGGTACAGCGCCACCAGCGCGGCACGGTCAGGCGTTACCTCAGCCGTGGGCGTGGGAATAGGCGTAGCTGATGTAGACGTAGGCGTGGGAGTGGGCGTCAGAGCCGTAGCCGTAGCTCTAGCTGCTGTAAGCTCCTGAAGCAACTGGTCTTGAAGATTCGGTGTGGGAGTTGGAATAGGCGTAGGGGACGGAATGAGCGTGGGGGTTGGAGAAAGAATGGTAGGCGTCGGCTGCGGGGTGGCGGTAGGTGTAGGAGTCGTATTCTCGCAGGCAACTGACAAGGCGATCGCCAGCATCCCTACAAGCGACAGAAAACCTATAGGTCGAACGCGCCTCCGGTGCCGCATAGGCCGTAGTCTCTCCCGGTTCCTAACATCCGACCGATACTATCTAAGCGATATGATTATTGGCAACCAGCATTGCTTGGGACACTTTGAAGGGCCATGGCACAATCGGCCAGCCGGTCTTGTGGAAATCAGACGGAAAGCAGATTCTGAGCACTTGCGGATACTATCAGAGTTTGTCTAAGCGGTGTTCACCTTGTGCCTTAAGGCTACCCCCGGCAAGGCCCCGGTGTGTACACCTCTATCCACCACAACCTGCCCGTTCACCAAGACGTAGGGGATCCCATCCGGGAGCTGCTTGGGGTCCTCCAGCGTGGCCTTGGTCCCCACCGTCTCCGGATTGAAGACCACTACATCCGCCATCATGCCATCGGCGAGCCTGCCTCTGTCGGATAGGCCCAGCCGCTGCGCGGGGAAAGAGGTCATTCTCCGCACCGCATCGGTAAGGGTGAGAAGTTCATCCTCCCTGACAAACTCTCCCAGCACGCGTGGGAAGCAGCCATAGGTTCGTGGGTTGATGTGGTCACCTATGAGGAGACCATCGCTGCCCACCATGTGGTTGGGGTGCTTGAAAAACTCTCTGATGTTGACCGGATTGCCGTTGTCGGCTGTATAGCAGAGGTCCATGTCCTCTTCCAGCAGGAGCTCGCAGATGGTGTCCAGTATGCTCATGTCTAGCCCATCGGCAATTGCGGCCACGGACTTGCCTTCCCAGCGGCGGTTGTGTGGCTTAGTGAAGTTGGTCACCAGGACTGCGTCCCAAGAAGGGGCCCGCACCGAAAGGTCCGCCGCCATCCTTTGCCGGCTCTTCCTATGGCGCATAATTCCCATCAGATGCTCTACGCCGCCTTCATGCGCCCATTCCGGCAGTACTGACTCCAGACGCGTGCTGGAGTAGGGGTACGAATAGGAGTCGTAGGTCACGTCCAGCCCCTCATCCAAGGCTTCATCCAAGAGGGCCAGGAGTTTGTGCGCTCCTCCGGGCAGCGGGCTGTGGAAGTGCGATATCTGTAGGGGAACGCCGCTTGCCCGCGCTATATGGATTGCCTCCTTGTAGGGGTCAAGGAATTGGTCTCCCAACGTATAGCGCACATGCGTCACGTAGATGCCCCCCAGCCTGTCCACCTCACGGCATAGCTCAATGAGCTCATTGGTATCGGCGAAGCTGCCCGGCGGGTAGGTAAGACCAGTCGATAGACCGAATGCTCCTTCCTCCATGCCCTGCCTGAGCAGGGTCTTCTCCGTTTCTAGCTCATCGCCCGTTGGTCTGCGGTTATCCCAGCCCATTGCGCTAATGCGCAGGGGCGAGTTGCCTATGACGTACGCCACGTTGTTGGCAACCTTGCGATTAAACAACAAGAGGTACTCGTCCACTGTTGACCATCGCTTTGGCAACGGCGGGCTGCCATCGATGCCCGCGTTGAGTAGCAGAAACTGATCGAAGTCCTCCTCCGATGTGAAGGGAGCATATGAGTTGCCGTCCACGCCGATGAGTTCCGTGGTAATGCCCTGGTGGATCTTGGGCTCGTTGCGCGGCTCGTGGAGAAGCATCAGCCCCGAGTGCGTGTGCATATCAATGAAGCCAGGGCAGACGATCATGTCGTCCGCATCTATATTGCGAGCCGCTTCTATTGAGGAGAGGTCTCCTCTCAAGATGCGGATACGGCCCTCTTCTATGCCAACACCGGCATGGAACCAGGGGCTCCCTGTTCCGTCTATGACCCTTCCGTTGTGTATCAGCACATCGAGCATGCGCTTAAAACTCCGTTTGCTTTATTGCTAAATGCACACCGCCATTTCTATACGCTGGAGGGCACCTAAAGTCAAGGCAACCCTCACCGGAACAAGAAGGCTACCAGCAGAATCACCAGCGAAATCCCAGTCATTGTCGCGGGCTTTCGCGCGTCACGACGCTTTAGAAGGGAGGCTGCCAGCCATCCCAGGCTAGCGAAGAACACCAGATAGCTGAGTACGAACAGTCTAGCTAGAAAATCGTCCATTTTTATCGAAGAGTATTGTGACGGCGGACAAATGACAAGTCAACGTTACTACTAGCCACATCACCTGTACCCGTAAACCTTGACCTGGCCTTCAGCGGCCACCAGCAGCAGCCTCTCCGCGGCGACGGAGGCTATCGACTCCAGCAGCGCTTCCATCTGCTCGTCGCTAAATGTGACTTCGCTCTTATCCACGGCATGCATGAGCCGTACGCGGATCCCCAACGCCTCCTTGAGGCGTTTCGCCAGTTCATTGGCGGATTCTCCACCTGCCATAAGCGTTACCGATTTCAGGCCGGATATCGGTTCTCCGCCTTGGCGCTGGTCCTCTCGGAGCACTTGCCAGTGATAGGGCAGCAGCGCTCCGGAGCCCGCTATGATGCCAAGCATCCATCTGCCATTGCGCAGGAAATCAACGGTCAGGTCACCTCGTAGAAGGTCGTTGAACAGGCCGGTCAGGAAGCCTATGAGGCTGCCTATCCCAGCCAGGGCAAGCACTCCCAGCACGCCATAGATATAGATGCGCCTCGCCAGTGCGCCTCGCTCTTCTACACCGCCTTCCCGAACGGTACGCTGCATCCTGGGCCAGTACCAGTACCACAACGGCAAACCTATTATGAGGACGGTAAGGGCAAAGGCTAATTGGTCTCGCACCGGTTCGGAACCGGCAATTGAATCGCCAGCTTCGGGCAGGACCTGTCCTATGACTGCACCGACAATCAGGGGTACTCCTACCGCCGCCGTGCCCAGGCCAATGGCCGACATGATGTACCCAAAGGAGCGCTTGGCTCCAGCCAGACGGCCCGCCAGCAACCGCGATTCGTCCTGGAGTACCTGCCAGTGGTAAATGAGCAGTGCTGTACCGGCGAACAGGAAAGGCACCGCAACGGTAATGACTCTGAAATGGTCGGCGGCCGCGGGGGACTCAGTCTCTCCCAGCAGCCAGCGGATCACAGTGTAGAGCACCGTGCCAATTGCCGCCAGAGCGGTGATGGCGCCGCCGAGGAAGGCGAACAGGTTCAAATAGACCTGCCGCAACGTGGATTCAACGTCGCGTCGCGCTAAATAGAACCAGTGAAAGCTCCACCAAACACCGCCGGCAACCAGGGACGCAATGCCGTCTTGCATGGTACTGTTCCAGACTCCTCCGTCGCTGATAATGGCGCGGGTCTGAAACAGGCTGTCGTAGGCCCATTGAAAAAGCACCGTCAATACGCCTATGACTCCTCCAAAAAGTGCAATCAGCGTATACACACTGGTTCCGTACATGTACCAGCGCTTGAGAGTGAGGCCGCTCAGGACGACCTGCTCCTGGCGTTCCACCGACCAGTGGTAACCCCAGACAATGCCCCAGACCAGCGCCTGTCCTGCAAAATAGGCACTGAAGTTATCGCCGCCCATGACCTGGAATAGGAGGGAGTGGACAGCTATGAACACAACCAGGGTAGCTGTGAACAGGACGCCGTAGAGGTAAAGCTTGCGCAATGTAGAGGCTGTCTCGTCAGGTTGCTTAGCTGCTTGCCTCTGAGTGTACTGCCAGTGCAGAACCCACAGTGGAGCGCCGACAATCACCATCGACAGGCCCAGACTGGCCTGGTCATCCCAACCGGAAATAGTGCTCTTTGTAAACAACTCGATGAGGAACCGGATGAGGAGCACTATGCCGTTGACCGCAACAACCAGCGTAACGAACGACACCCCATAAAAGTAAAGCCGCTTAGTGGTGTTCATACTTACCTTCCTTCGTCTGCTTTAACCGGCGGGGACAGGCTCTATCAACCTTTGTTCAGGACACCTAAATACGGGCCAGGGAAGCTGTGAGATACGCCACGCGCCGTCATTCTGTCTCTTCAGACGAAATTCCTCAAAGTGGTATGTTGACTCCTCCGGTGAGAACGAGAACTCGAAAGGATCGGGCTGGCTGGTCCTTCGCCGGTTCAGAGACACCGTCACCTCTGTATCGTTGATCCGGTTCACTTCGTCAAGGAGTATCTGGGAGTCTTCCAGGTGGCTCTGACGCTTGGCCACTTCTCGCCACTGTTCCAATATGCAACCGGCCTGCAGCTCAGGCGAGAGGTATCCCCATGCTTCGTCCAGGTCGCCGTCTATCATGGCCAGCACGTAGCGTTGAGTGATTCCTTCCGGGACGTCTTCGGGAAGGAGTTCAGGCTGCCCGCTGTCGGATATCAGCGCGCCAACGACGGCGACGACAACTAGGACACCGAGCGCGGCGCCGATTCCAATAAGCCACTTGGTAGAGGCGGTCATACTCCTCACTGCGCACCATTCAATTGCGCCGCTAACTATACTCCGGTCGCACGGCATGCGGAAGAGGAGAATAAAGATCCTGCCTGCCACCTGTCTGTCCGTCTGTCGGCGAGGCATTACGGGTTTACGGAACAGACGGTTAGAAACTATGATGAGGAGAGTTCAAATCATGCAAAGGCGTTGCAGGTCAGAACGACGGGTACGCTAGTTGCTGGGCCTGCAGGAGTACCCGCCGGATAGCGGCAGGGTTGAATCCGTGCGGTTCCAGTCGAGCCATCGAGCGTCTATTGACAAGCCGATCGTGGACAAGGTGGAGGCCCTGGCGACGCTGGAGCTGCAGGAAGGGGAGATCTTGAATGGCACGATATTATGAAAGTGGCTTGCCGGAAAGCAATTATGGGGGGCCGTTGTCTGACGTCGCCCTCGGAGAAAACAATCATATTGCAAGGGTTTTTATAGACGAGACCAATGAGTATGGTGTGCGAATCATAGTTAATTGTTCATCAGAACACGATACCGACCAGCATTGGTATTCCATTAGAGATCACAAAGGAGATGTTTTTGTGGCCGAGTTTGACCATCAGACCGATGTTATACCGGATGGTTGGGTTCTGGTCTGGGAAGCCCCGAGTGCGGTAGGTTGTGGCTAAACTAGATCCGTGCAGCGTCTGCGACCAGAGATACTCAACCTCAGCAAAGCAGTGCCCGCATTGCGGTCATCCCAACCCCAGCTACTTAGACCACGGCGAGTTTTTGAAGGCTCTGGCGGTTGTGATTATAGCCAGCGCGGTTCTCTTCTGGTTAAATCCCTGTAACTTGTGGTGAGATAATCTCTTTGCGCAGCACCGACTTGATATGAATTTCTTTGATAACCCCCCTCTTTTCAGGCACGGAGCTTGACATAACAACTATTATGCGCAAGGCACAGCCGGTCGTAGTGGAGGACTAAATGGAACTGTACCAGTTGGACTACGTTCTGCAGGAACCCTGTGAAGACCAGGGGTGGCTCTACATGGCGGAGATAGCGGAATTGCCTGGGTGCCGGGCATGGGGAGAAACCGCCAACGAGGCCCTTACAGAACTGCGTGCGGTGGCTGAGCAGTTCATACTTTCTTACAGAGACCGAGGTAAACCACTGCCTGAGGGGATAGCCCGCTCCCTAACCGGAGAGGGTAGGATCTCCGTGGCTGTATGACGTACCGAGAGTTGACCAGGAAACTCAGAAGACTCGGATGCGTCTTAGATCGCCAGGCGGGAGGTTCCCACGAAATCTGGATTAACATGGACAACAACCGTGAGGCCTCCATCCCAAGACATGCCAATCGCGACCTTGCCACTGGGACACTCCACGCAATTAGGAGATCTCTGGGTATTAGCAGACAGGAATTTGATCAGGCTTAGAGATGCGGAAGTAGCCGTGTCCGTGCCTTACGTAATTAGCATCGCATCACCGAAGCTGTAGAAGCGGTATCTCTGCTCTATAGCCTCCTGATAAGCGGCAAGAACACGCTCGCGGCCTGCGAAAGCGGAGACAAGCATAAGCAGGGTGGAACGCGGCAAGTGGAAGTTGGTGACCATGGCGTCCACGGCACGGAACCGGTGTCCGGGGAGTATGAAGAGGTCGACCCAGCCGGAGCCTGCGATGATTTTATCCCGCCCTTGTTCCTCCATAATAAGAGCGGTCTGCTCAAGCACTCGCACGCTGGTTGTGCCCACGGCGGCGACGCGGCGTCCTTCTTGACGGGCGGAGTTGATGGATTTCGCGGCTTGCGGCGATACCTCCCAGTACTCGGTATGAAGCTTGTGTTTCCTGGGGTCCTCTTCATCGACGGGCCTGAAGGTGTCCAGGCCAACGTGCAGGGTGAGAAAAGCCGTTTGGACACCCTTGACCTGGAGGTCTTGCATAAGCCTTTCGGTGAAGTGGAGACCCGCCGTGGGAGCGGCGGCGCTGCCCAATTGCCTGGCGTACACCGTCTGATACCGTTCAGGGTCTTGCAGGGTTTCATGGATATACGGCGGCAGGGGCGCTTGGCCGACCTTCTCTATCAAAGACTCATCGTTGAATTCCACCAGGCGCAGGCCGTCGTCCATGGATTCAACTATTCGAGCCTCCAATTCGTCCCGGAAAAAAAGGCGCGTTCCAGGCCGCAAACGACGACCTGGCCGCGCTAGGCACTGCCACAGGCCGGGCTTCTCACGTCGCAGCAGGAGGAGCTCCGCCTCTCTGCCGTTGTCAGCAATTCTGCCAATGAGACGGGCTGGCATGACACGGCTGTCGTTGAACACAAGCAGGTCGCCCGGTTTCAAAAGAAGGGGCAAATCGTAGAAATTACGGTGCTCTATGGCTTCGCTGGAGCGGTCGAGCACCATTAAACGTGAGTGGTCGCGAGGCTCCAAGGGGGTCTGAGCGATGAGCTCTTGAGGAAGCGAGTATTCGAACTGGTCGATACGCATGTCAGGTACGGAAGAGGCGGATGACCAGGTTAAGGACAATGGTGAGAACAACGCTGACAAGAAGCATGGTCACTATGGGGAAATGAATGGTCGCGTTGCCCCAGTGGAACACTCTATCGCCGGGGAGTCGTCCCAGGCCGGGCAGGTTGCCGAAGCCAATAAACAAGAGACCAAGGAGGATCATTACGCCCCCCGCAATCAACAACGTCTTTCCTATAAGCTCCACGGGTTGCCTCACACAGAAGAGGGTAGGGCGCCTGCCGCAGCCAGGGTGTTGACCAGGAGCATGGCAATAGTCATGGGGCCGACGCCACCGGGCACGGGTGAGATGGCGCCGGCGACTTCCGAAACGGCCTCGAAGTCCACGTCTCCCACCAGCCGGTAGCCGCTCTTGCGAGTAGCGTCATCGACGCGATTGGTCCCTACGTCTATGACGACGGAGCCTTCCTTGACCATGTCCGCTTTGATTATGCGAGGGCTGCCCATAGCGGCAACCAGAACATCGGCTTGGCGAGTGTATTGCTGTAAATCCGCAGTGCCGGTGTGGCATACGGTGACGGTAGCGTTGGCCCCGGGGCGCTTCTGCGACAGCAAAGTAGCCAGGGGCTTGCCTACAATGTTGCTGCGGCCGCAGATGACAACGTGCTTGCCCTCGGGGTCATTGCCGGTGCGAATGAGCATCTGCTGAACGCCGTAGGGGGTGGCGGGGATGAACCTGGGTACGCCCGCGGCAAGCAGACCAGCATTGTAGGGATGCAGACCGTCCACGTCCTTGGCGGGGTCCAATATCTGTATAATCTCGGATTCGTTAATCTGAGACGGGAAGGGCAGCTGCGTAAGGATGCCGTGAAAGCTGTTGTCGTGGTTCAACCGGGTCACCAGCTCAATTACCTCATCCTGGCTGCAGTCTCCGGGTAGGTTGAAGGTGCGGGACCCTATGCCGACTTCCCGGCAAGCGCGCTCCTTGTTTCTCACGTAGATAGCCGATGCCGGGTCGTCGCCGATGAGCACCACGGCCAAGCCGGGAGTTATGCCGCAGTCGTCCTTCAATGACTGGACGTTCCGGGCAACCTCCGCCCTGATCTGTTGCGCCAAATCATTTCCGCTGATGATAGAAGCTGTCACTGGGTTTCCTTGTCCTGTGGTTACGGATAGATTAACCGAATGCGATTCGGGAAGCCAGAGGGGAAAAGTGGGCGGCTGATATATGATGAGCCGCATCAGTTATAATCCCCTTCATGCTTACCGTCGGCGTGGACATCATTGAAATCAGGCGCATAGCCGCCACCGTAGACCGCTGGGGCGACCGTTTTCTTGGCCGCATATACACGCAGCAGGAACTCGATTACTGCCGGGGTAGGCCTCCGCAGCTGGCGGCGCGCTTCGCCGCGAAGGAGGCCGTGATGAAGGCGTTGGGCACCGGTGTGCGCGGTGTGGGCTGGCGTGATGTAGAGGTGGTGCGCCAGCGCGGTCGTGCTCCCACCGTGAGGCTTCACGGCAGGGCCGCTGAGATCAGTGAGCGATTGGTCGTGAAGCAGATAGCCTTGAGCATATCTCACTCCAAGGAGTACGCTGTAGTATCCGTGGTTATGGAAGCCGAGAACTCTTTATGAAAATTGTTACCGTAGAGCAGATGGCTGCCTTGGAGGCCGCTTCTGAAAGGGCCGGCGTCTCTACCGACCAGCTTATGGAGAACGCAGGCCGGGCCATAGCGGATCAAGCAACCGAGATGCTCGATGGCTCACCGGATGCCAGCGTGCTGGTGCTGGTAGGGCCGGGCAACAACGGCGGCGACGGCCTAGTGGCGGCTCGTCTACTGCATTGCGCAGGAGTAGAAGTGCTGGCCTACGTTTGCGCAGAGCGCAGGCAGCCCGACCCCAAGCTAAGACTGGCAGAGGAAGCAGGAGTGCCGGTTGCTTTTCTGGAAGATGATTCAGACCTTGCCATGCTTCAGCGATACCTGGAGCAAGCAGGACTGGTAATAGACGCGGTGCTGGGCACAGGCCGGGCGCGTCCAATAGAGGGTCAACTGCGCGACGTACTGCTCCGACTGTCGGAAGCGCGGAGGAATTGCGGTGCCCCCGTGCTGGCGGTGGACTTGCCCAGCGGCCTAGACGCTGACAGCGGCGTAGTAGACCCGGCATGCACCGGCGCGGACGTGACCCTAGCTTTGTCGAATCCCAAGACCGGTCACTTCACCTTTCCCGGAGCCGGTGTGACTGGCAAGCTGTTGACGGCGGACATAGGAGTGCCAAAGGGACTGGACGACGACGTACGCCTGGAGCTTATCACTCCGGAGCTGGTGGCTAATCTGCTGCCACAGCGGCCCAGGGATGGGCACAAAGGCACTTTCGGGCGGACTCTGGTAATAGGGGGTTCGCGTAACTACGTTGGGGCAACCGTTCTGGCCAGCAGCGGGGCTTATCGAGCCGGCGCCGGGCTGGTGGCTCTTGCCACGGGGACTAGCGTCTATTCCATAGCGGCAACCAGGCTCAGCGAGGCCACGTTTCTACCGCTGCCTGAAACGGCAGACGGCGGTATATCCAGGGAGGCCTTGGGCAAAGTACGGGCGGCGTTGCCCGGCTACACCAGCCTGGTCATCGGGTGCGGGTTGGGTCAAGACGAAAGCACTTTCGCTTTTCTCAACGAACTGCTGCTGAGCGACAATGCAGTGGATGTACCCGTCGTCATAGATGCCGACGCGCTTAATGGGATGGCTACCTTCGAAGGCTGGCCGGACCGACTCAAGCTGCGGGCGGTGCTGACACCCCATCCAGGCGAGATGTCGCGGCTGTCCGGCCTGCCCATAAGCGAAGTAGAGGAGCGCCGTCTGTGCACCGCGGAAGCTGCCGTTGAGTGGGGGCAGATCGTCCTGCTCAAGGGGGCTTTTTCCGTGGTGGGGTCGCCTGACGGGTACACGCGCGTGAGCCCCTTTGCCAACCCGGTGCTGGCATCCGCGGGCACGGGCGACGTGCTGGCGGGAGTGATAGGCGGGCTGCTGTCGCAGGGGCTCTCTCCGTTTGATGCCGCCACCTGCGGCGTCTACCTGCATGCCGCAGCCGCGGAACGGATCAGCCGGGACATTGGCGATTCCGGGCTTATGGCCTCCGACCTATTGCCGGAGATTCCCCGGCAGATGAAAGCGCTCAAGGAGACACATGGAACGAGCTGAAACTTCTACCAAGCAGGCATCGGAGCCGGGCCGCATAACGCTGGGCTCGGTATTGGTACTGGGCCATGCGGTGAAGCACGTCTTCAATTCAGGCCTGTTCATCATCTTGCCGGAGTTGCAGATTCACCTGGGATTGAGCAACACGGCAATTGGCACGCTCTCTGCAATCAGGAATACGGGCAGCGGACTGGCTACCCTGCCAGCAGGGTATATGGCGGACCGCTTCAGCAGCAGATGGAGGGCAATACTTGCCGTGTCCATAACGCTTGTGGGCGTGTTCCACATGCTCATGGGCTCGGTAAGCGCCTACTGGCTGCTGGTGGTCAACGCCACCATAGCGGGAGCAGCCATCTCATTCTGGCATCCCGCGGCTATTGCGGCGCTTTCGCAGAGGTTCCCCAGAAGAAGAGGCTTTGCAATCTCTCTTCACGGCATGGGAGGCAGCATAGGAGAGGCGCTTGGCCCCCTGCTTGTGGGGTCTCTCCTCACCGTAATGCTCTGGCGCACGGTGTTACAGGGTGGAGTAGTTCCCGCCGTAATCACAGGGGTAGTGGTCTGGCTGGTTCTCAGAGGAATGCAAGGAAGGTATACAACTTCGCTATCGTTCCGGGTTTACCTGCAATCACTGCTTGGGATGCTGCGCCAGAGAGCATTGCTCACCGTATTGATAGTTACAGCGGGGTTCAGCGCCTCCCAGGGAATAATAATGACCTTCTTACCCGCATACCTGCGGGGAGATCTGGAATTTTCGTCGTTTGTAACCGCGGTGTTCATTTCGGGGTCGCAGGTGGTGGGCATTGGCACGCAGCCCGTCCTGGGATTCCTCTCGGACAAGTACTCACGAAAGCTGGTGATCATACCCAGCTTGACCGTTCTGGGACTGGTAACTTTGACCATTCCCTTCGCAGGTTCAGGAGCGCTGCTGTTTCTAGCGGTGCTTCTCATGGGCGCATTCTCCTTCTCCTTGATGTCCATTCTGATAGCGTCGGCAATGGACCTGGTGAGTGGAGAGATGCCTGCAACCACGGTCTCGCTGGTTTTCAGCTCCTCGGTGATATTTTCAGCGCTAGCTCCAGCGATAGCCGGTGTACTGGCCGACGAGTTCGGTCGGACATGGGTGTTCTTTCTAGCTGCTGCCGTGGTGCTAGCCACAACCGGATTCGCCGCGGTACGCAACTGGTCCAGGTAATGAGAAGACCCGAAAAATTCATCTGAAATTCGTTGCGAAAAGGGGTTGACAGCCTCGTTTGGCGTGATGATAGTATGCCCTTGTCCTGAGTGACCAAAGTGAGAGTGCGGCAAAGGCTGGACAGTTCTCGTCGGGCAACCGAGAGGCCGATTGGCCGGAGCCAAATCGAGCGGAAGTCACTCAGGACTCCTTCTTTTCTAGGCAGTCCTGCACACCGAAACCTCGCTCACAACCATGCCCATCTACCCATTTTCGGCACGCCTGCTATAATGTGGCTTGAAACGGCGGCGACATCTGCGGCGACCGATATGCTACTGACAATTGACATTGGCAATACTAACTTAACCCTGGGCGTGTTCCAGGAGAAAGAGCTCAAAGCCACCTGGCGGCTTGCCACAGACCCGCGGCGAATGCCGGACGAATACGGGTTGACCATCCTCAATCTCCTTGCCGTTCAGGGCATCTCTGCAAAGGACGTTGAGGCGGTAGCCATGTGCAGCGTGGTGCCGCCCCTGACCCAGGTATTCACCGAACTCTGCGAACGGTATTTCAATGTTAGCCCCCTGATAGTCGGCGCAGGCGTGCGTACCGGCGTCAAGATCCTCTACGACAACCCGCGCGACGTGGGCGCGGATCGCATAGTGGATGCGGCGGCGGCGTTCCGATTGTACGGCGGGCCCTGCATCATTGTCGATTGCGGCACCGCTACCGTGCTGGATGCGGTGTCGGACAAGGCGGAATACCTGGGCGGCGCCATAGCCCCCGGGCTGCGTCTGTCCGCTGAGACGCTGTTCTCCAACACATCGCAGTTGCGGCGCGTCGAGTTGGAAGCGCCCAGGACGGCCATCGGCAAGAACACTACTCACGCTCTGCAAGCCGGCCTAGTGCTGGGCAACGTAGACCTCATAGAAGGGATGGTAGGGCGGTTCAAGCACGAGTTGAACAGCGGCAACTGCAAGGTGATCGGCACCGGAGGCCAGGCTCCTCTCATAGCGGCGGAATCGGGCGTGTTTGACCACGTCAACCTTGACCTGACGCTTATAGGCCTACAGATAATCTACGAGATGAACAACGACAGGGATGGACAGGGAGAAACCCAATGAACTCTCCTTTTCAAGATAAGGCCGTAGTGCTGGGTGTCACGGGAAGCATAGCCTGTTACAAGGCCGTGGACCTGTGCAGCAAGCTGGTGCAGGCAGGGGCAAAGGTCGACGTCATCTTGACCAGGTCGGCACAGGAATTCGTCAGCCCGCTGACTTTCCGCAGCATCAGTCACAGAGCGGTTGTCACGGAGCTGTTCGACGCGGAATCCGAACTGAGCGTGGAACACGTGGCGCTGGCGGAGCGCGCCGAAGTGGTTGTGGTGGCGCCCGCCACGGCGAATACGATAGCAAAAATGGCCCTTGGCCTGGCCGACGATGCTCTTTCAGCTACGGTTCTTGCCACTAGGGCACCGCTAGTGATTGCTCCGGCAATGGACGGCAACATGTTCCACAATCCTGCCGTGCAGGAGAACCTATCCAAGCTGAAGGACCGTGGAGCCGCCATAGTGGGCCCCGCCGAAGGGAGGCTGGCCTCCGGGCTGATAGGGAAGGGGCGTTTGGCGGAAGTACCGGAGATTCTGGGCCGCATAGCGGCTGTCCTCGGCGAAAAGGGCGACCTGGCGGGACGGCGAGTTGTAGTCACCGCGGGAGGCACTCGCGAAGCCATAGACCCCGTGCGCGTGTTGACCAACCGCTCGTCTGGAAAGATGGGCTACGCCATTGCCGAAGCAGCCCGCGATAGGGGCGCGCTTCCGTTGCTCATAACCGCTCCCACGGGACTGCCTGATCCCGCGGCCGTGGAAGTGCAGCACGTTGAGAGCGCACAGGATATGTGCGACGCGGTAATCAGCGCCTGCGGAAGCTCGGACGTTGTTATCATGGCAGCCGCCGTGGCCGATTATCGTGCCGCTTCGCCTGCTGAGCAGAAGATCAAGAAAGGCGCGGCGGAGAGTTCGTCCATTCAGCTAACGCGGAACCCCGACATCCTGGCCGAGGTGAGAGGCGTCAAGGTGAAGGTGGGTTTTGCCGCCGAGACCGAAGACCTGCTCAGCAACGCCAGAAGCAAGCTGCAGTCCAAGGGAGCCGACCTATTCGTGGCGAACGACGTATCGGAAGAGCAGGGCATCTTTGGTTCGGACACCAACAAGGTCGCGATTCTGGACGCGGCCGGTGGAGTGGAAGACCTGCCCCGGATGGCCAAGTACCAGGTTGCGCACCGCATCCTGGATAGGGTAGTGGAACTGCTTAAGGAGAAGGGTCCGCAGGCTTGAGGTTGGCTGCTTCCACAGCCTTTACTTTGTTGAGACGCCGCTCATGGCGCTCTTCCGCGGAATAGCTGGCACCGAGGAAGGCGTCCAAAAGTTCCCTGGCCAGCTCCATGCCCACAATGCGAGAACCTATGGCCAGCACGTTCATATCATCGTGCTCCACGCCCTGATGCGCGGAATAGGTATCGTGACAGACCGCGGCGCGCACCCCGAATACCTTGTTCGCCGTGATACAAGCGCCTACACCGCTGCCGCACACCACAATGCCTCGCTCAACCTCGCCTGAAGCCACAGCGCGGGCCACCGGCTCTACGTAGTCGGGGTAATCGTCGCTGGGGTCATGGTGATAAGCGCCCTTATCCACCACTTCATGACCTCCATTCTGGAGATGAGCTATGATCTCCTCTTTCCAGAGGAACCCCCAGTGGTCCATGCCTACGGCGACACGCATGATTCTCTCCCGTCGCTTGCAATGTTCCTAGCATTCTGTGCCACTTGCCGCCGCTAGTCAACTGCGTTGACTGGACTACAGCCTTCCTATAGTCTCACCACTATATGTAGCCTGGAGGCACCGATGAAAGGCGTTGTAGCCATTGCCAATATCCTGAAGATGGAAGGTGTGGAGTACCTGTTCTGCTTTCCATCCAATCCTCTCATAGATGAAGCGGCGCGAGCAGGCATCAGGCCCATTCTGGCCAGAACGGAGCGCGGTGCGGTCAACATGGCCGACGGCTATTCCAGGGTCGCGGGCGGAGGAGCCATTGGAGTAGTGGCCACTCAGTACGGGCCTGGAATAGAGAACGCCTTTGGCGGCATTGCCCACGCCTACGCGGATTCGATACCAATCCTGGTGCTGCCCAGCGGTCCGGATCGCGGGCGGGCCAGCGTAAACCCGACCTTCAGCGCGGTGACCAACTACCAGAGCGTCACCAAGTGGACGGCCGAGCTCAACATGGCCAGCCGCATTCCTGAGATGATGCGGTACGCCTTCAAGTATCTGCGGACGGGGCGGTCCGGCCCGGTAGTGCTGGAGGTGCCCACGGACGTTTATACCGAGGAGATAAGCGAAGAGGAGTTCGACTACAGACCAGTCGGAGGCCACCAAAGCGCCGGCGATCCCAAGGACGTGGCCGACGTGGTGCGGGCGCTGCTCAAAGCGAAAACGCCGGTAATACACGTAGGGCAGGGGGTAGTGGAAACCGGCGCGTGGGATGAGCTGCGCGAGTTTGCCGAGCTGGTCATGGCGCCGGTAATGACGATAACCACGGGCAAGAGCGCCTTCCCCGAAGACCATCCGCTGTCGATTGGCAACGGAGCCTCTACGGCAACCGGCATGGTGGACACCTTCCTGGAGAAGGCGGACCTTGTGTTGGGCATAGGCTCGACGTTCTACGCCTCGCTCATGGCGTGCCCGGTGCCTGGGGGCAAGATCATGATCCAGTGCACCAACGATCAGCGCGACCTCAACAATGAGCATGCCCTGGACTACGCCATCCTGGGCAGCCCCAAGCTGGTGCTTGGCCAGTTGATTGAAGAGGTGAAGAGGCAGGCCAAGGCAGGCAGCAGAAGCGATAGAAGCAAGGTTGTGGACGAAATCAAAGTTGCAAAGCAACGCTGGCTCAGCGAGTGGATGCCCAAGCTCACCTCGGAAGAGACGCCGATGAATCCCTACCGCGTCATCTGGGAATTGGACCAGACGCTGGACAAAGCCAGCACCATCATGACCCACGATTCGGGGAATCCCCGCGACCAGATAACGCCGTTCTATGAGACCACGCATCCTTTGGGATACATGGGTTGGGGCAACTCCACCCAGCTTGGCTACTCCCTGGGCATATCGATAGGCGCCAAGCTGGCCGCGCCGGAGAAGACGGTGGTGCATCTAATGGGCGACGCCGCCATAGGGATGGCCGGACTTGATTTCGAAAGCGCCGTAAGAGCCGGTGCGCCCGTGATCACCGTTGTGCTAAACAACGGCCTCATGGGAGGCTACGGAGACAGGATGCCCGCCGCCAAGGACAGGTACGGTACGCACCTGCTGGGCGGCGACTACACAAAGTTCGCCGAGTCCATGGGCCTATACTCGGAACGAGTGGAGAAGCCGACAGAGATCAGGCCTGCAATCCAACGGGCGTTGAACGCTACCGGACAGGGCCAACCCGCTCTATTGGAGATGATGACCAAAGAGGAACCGGCGTTCTCCAGAGTGAGCTGGGCGTAGACAACTGTTATTCTGATGCGTGAACGTCGTATGCCGCGCAACCGTAGGGGCAATTCGCGAACCGCCCCTACAAATCATTTGCGTCCGCTTGCCCAGCTACAGCAGGGAAAGCTGATCGCTTTCGGTGAAGTTGGATACGCCGACTCCCAATAGACGGAACTTCCTATCGGGCGCCATCTCCTTGTCCATCAAATACATGGCCGCTTGTCGTATGTCTCCAGGCTCACTCATCGGCGAGGGCAGAGTCAGCGATCTGGTGAAGGTGGTAAAGTCGGCCAAACGCAGCTTCACGGTTATCGTTTTGCCCTTGAGGTCCGACTTCTGCAAGCGGCTGGCAACGCGCTGACAGAGGCGCGAGATGTGTTCCGCAAGCTCATCCGGGTCGGACGTGTCGGCGCTGAAAGTGCTCTCAGCGCTGATCGACTTGACGTCGTGCTCGGTGACAACGGGGAAGAGGTCTTCGCCCCTGGCCATGGTCAGCAGCACCGGCCCTCTCTTGCCAAAGGCCTCCCTGGCCCACTGCTCCGTTTGCCTGGCAAGGTCTCCTATGGTGGCTATGCCTTTTTCAGTCAGGCGGCGTTCGCTGCTGGGACCTATGCCCGGCAGTTTAAGCACCGGTAGGGGGGCCAGAAAATCGCGCTCCCGGCCAGGTTCCACTATCACCAAGCCATCGGGCTTTTCCAAGTCTGAGGCTATCTTGGACACCGTCTTGGAAGTGGAGCATCCCACGGAAATGGTAAGGCCGGTCTTTCCTTTGACCTGTATCTTCAGCAACCGTGCTATCTCTGACGGCGGAATGCCGTGTCCCACAACATTGCTGACGTCCAGGTAGGCCTCGTCCATGGACATAGGTTCTACCAACGGCGTAATCGAGCGAAATACGGTCATCACTTCACCGGAAACTTCGCCGTATCTATCAAAGCGGGGCGAGACGCGGATAGCCTGCGGGCATAGACGTAAAGCCCTTCCCATTGGCATGGCGGAACGGACGCCGTACTCTCTTGCCTCGTAGGAACAGGAAGCGACGACGCCTCGACCGGAGGGGCTTCCGCCCACGACTACCGGTTTGCCCCGCAACTCAGGGCGGTCCATCTGCTCCACTGAGGCGTAGAAAGCATCCAGATCAGCGTGAATAATGCATCTGCTCATTGCAAACGGTGAACCGAAGGGATGAATAGGTAGTAGACAAGCGTCACAGGCAAGAGCAGCAGCGCGGAACCGGCCACCGCCCATTGAATGCCGATGGTCTCCGCCAGCGCCGCTACGGCGAACACGACAACGTTACTCACGCCTATCTCCATCATATAAAAGGACATGACGCGCCCTCTGTGCTCGTTGTCTACGCTGTGCTGCACCAGCCCGTTGCTCAGCGCCATGCGCGCCGACTGTCCCAGTCCTATGCCTATGCATATCAGCAAGGCAAGCTCGAACGAACTTGTGAAGGCGTACAGAGCAAGCAGCAATCCAAGGGAAGGCGTGCTCCAAAGGAAGATGGCCCCGCGGTTCCTGTTTCGCATGGATGCCACGAGCAGCGAACCAACAAGGGAACCCACGCCGGAGATGCTCATCAGCAGTCCAAGACGGAAGCTGGAGTCGGTGAACAGCCGAGGTAGGTCGCTCAGCAGTCCGCCAATCAGCGGCAGGGATGTAACCCAAGCGTAGCTGCCCGGCGCAACTATCTGTATGTCTTTGGCAAAGGCGGGCATCAACGGCATGATGGGCATTGAAAGAGAGACACTCAACATGGTCAACGTGAGCAACGCAAGCACCAAGTTGTTGTTCTTCACGTACCGCAACCCCTCCACCAAGTCTGCCCATGCGCCTCTACGGCCTGTAAATGTGCTAGTGGCTGGGAGCATGGCTATCAGAGCGATGGCCACAACGTACATTCCGGTCATGGCAAGGTAGACGGTCTGCACGCCAAACAAGGCTATGAGCAATCCCGCAGCTCCGGGGGCGGCCAGCCTGTTGATGTTCATGCCCGCCGCATTCAACGCCACAGCGTTCATCAAGCGCCGCGTGCCCACAAGTTCAGGGATTATGGCCTGCCGGGAGGGCATCATGAAGCCCATGATCACTCCGTGCACGGCAGAGGTCGCTATCAGAAAGCCCACCCCTCTGCCATGTTCCAGACTAATAGTCCCCACGAATATGGCTACGGCCACGCTGAGCGCCACTCCGGCCGAAGCCGCCTGGCCCACTAGAAGTATCCTCTTCTTCTGCATCCTGTCCGCAATGACACCCCCAAACAGGGAGAGCAGAAGCATGGGCCCGGCGTTTGCCAGCATCATCAAGCCCAGCATCACGTACTGGTTGGTCAGCTCGTAGACCAGCCAGGCGCGGGCCACCATCTGCATATTCATGGCGGCCATCTGGCCCATCATTCCGCCCCAGTACCAGCGGTAAGCGGATACCTGGAACGATTCGAAGGTGCGTCTGCGCCACCACTGCTTCTTAGGCGGGACGGATGCGTCCAAGGATTCGGATTTCGTCGTTTTGTCTGGAATCGAACTCATGGATTAGGGCCAGCCGGGGCGTGTAGATTAGAATGCTAATGCGAACGCCTGAAGGGGCAACCAGCCAAAGGGCATTCTAGTCCCAATCAAGAAGCATAACAACAAGGAGTAGTCACATGGAGTTGGCAGAATACAATTTGGAAGGTAAGCGGGCCCTCCTGGTAGGCGCGGGCAGGGGAATTGGTAAAGGGATAGCCCTGGTGCTGGGGGAAGCCGGAGTAGACGTGGCGGTGGTGTCTTTGAATGCGAACAGCTCTAATGTGGTGGTGGAGCAGGTCAAATCTATGGGCAGACAAGCCCTGGCCCTCACGGGAGACGCCACCAAGCTGGCGGATATGAACAAGGTAGTCGGTCAGGCCATTGAAGGACTTGGCGGCATCGACATCTTGGTGAACTGTGTAGGCGACTCTATCCGCATGCCTGTAGCCGCCATACCGCAAGGCGCAGACGGAATGAGCGAGGAGGACTGGCATCACATCCTGGATGTGAACCTGACCTCTGCCTTCACCTGTTGCAGCGCTGTGGGTCCGCACTTTTTTGAAAAGCGCAGCGGGGTGGTAATCAACATCTCCAGCTTTGCCTCCTTCCGTGCCGCGGCGTTTCGTTCTGCTTATGACGCAGGGAAGGCCGGTCTTATGCGGTTCACGGAATCGCTTGCATTGGAATGGGCGCCGTACGGAATACGGGTCAATTCTATTGCGCCGGGCATGTTCCCCGACCCCGAGCAAATAACAGCCGAAGAGTTCAAACGCAGAGAGGAGGCAGGAGCTAGTCAGGTGCCTCTAGGCCGTATGGGGCAGCTCCGCGAGGTTGGCTTGCTGGCCGTTTATCTGGCGTCTGATGCCTCCGCATACGTCACCGGGCAGACTTGGGCCATAGATGGAGGGCAGTCGATAGCCTGAATCCACATCCCGTTGGACGAAGGACTACCTGTCCAGGGACGCGCCCCTTAGATCTAGCATGCCAAACGGAGTGAAGAGCAGGTCATCGACGTAAGGCTTGACCAGCATTTGGGTCCGGGCATGATATATCGGGATGGCCGCGGCGTCGTCTACGAGCATGGCCTCAGCTTGGTGGTATAACGCGGTTCTCCGCAAGGGGTCTTGCTCCACTCTGGCCTGCTCCAGAAGAGAATCGACTTCCGCGTTGTTATAGCCCCCAGAGTTGTTCTCCGCCGATGAATGGAAAAGGACATCCAGGAAGTTCTGCGGGTCTGGATAGTCCGCTATCCAGCCATAGGTGAACAGGTTCTTATCAATTTGGTCCAGTGCGTAGAAATAGACGTCTGGATCCACTAGTTGGACGTCCACTTCCACACCCAAGTTGATCCTCCACATCTGTATAAGCTGCGAAACAGTTGCGGATGGCCGCGTTACTCCGGAGGCGGTGTATACTATATCGGGCAGATCTTCCACGCTCCCGTAGGACGACTGTTCAATGAGTCGTCTGGCTTCATCCGGGTCAAACGGGATATCGGCTATCTCCGGGTTGTAGCCTGGCAGACCGGGGGGCAAGAACCCGTTGGCCAGGTCCACCGCTCCACCCAATATGTCTTCCACCAGAGTCTCCCTATCAACGCTCAACAGGAAGGCCTTGCGCACCAGTGGGTCATCAAATGGCGGCGTGTCAGAGCTCATGCCAGTGTAGCGGACGCTAAGCTCTGAAGTCTCCACCAGTTCAGCAGCTAGTGGATAATCTGGACTGGTCACCTGTGGCAGCTCATCTGAGAAGACACGGGCAACGTCTATTTCACCGGTTTCGTACATCAGGCGGGGCACACCGCCGTACAATCTGTAAACCAGGTAAGGTACTTGAGGTGCTCCACCATAAAACTCATCGTTGGCCTGCAGCACCATTACTCTGCGGGGTTCCCAGCTGATCAGCTTGAAGGGTCCCGTGCCGTTGGGTTCCGCCCACCAGGGTATATCGCTTCCTTGGCTGTCCTCTATCTGGTTCCGGTCTACCACAAAAGTCACGGGATGAGATAGCTTGGAGAGGAAGTAGGACTTGGCGTCGTCTATGGTCACCTGCAAAGTATTTTCGTCTACTACTTGTATGCCGCTAATCTCTTCAGCGTCGCCGCTTGTGAACTCCTCCACGCCTACCACGTCATCCAGATAGGTGCCCACCGTGGTGGAGGGTAAGCCCGGAGAGTCGGCCAGATCCCAGGCCCGTTCCCAGGAGAACTTGACGTCACCGGCGGTAACCGGCCTCCCGTCATGGAACTGTGCTCCATCCTTGATGGTGAAGGTGTAAACGGTGCCATCTTCGGAGATTGACCACTCGCTGGCCAGCTCAGGCACGAGCACGAGGTCTTTGTTGAATGAGACCAAGCCGGAGAACACCTGCATGATGTACTGGATGGACTGGCTCTCCTGGGTTATGGCCGGGTCCAGCAACAGTGGACCGTCGTCAAAGTAGAGGGTAAGCGCTTCCTGGCGCGGGATATCCAAGGGCCGCGGCTCGTTCAGTTGGAAGCTGGCTATCAGCGCTTTCAGGTCGTCCATGCTGGCTTGCAAGTCGTCCTTGGGAGCCTCGGCTCGAATAAAGAAGTTCTGAGTGCCCCGCACCGCGGCGAAGAGGATGCCCTGTTCCTCTCCCTCGTCGCTGCGCCACTGGTAGGTGGTCTGAAAACCGGTGGAGCCGTCATTGAGATTGACCTCAGATTCATCCAGCGTACGGAACCCCGGGCGACTGAAGAGGTTGGGAAGCAGACTGTCCACGGCGGCGCCCGGCGTGATTATGGCCGTGTCATAGAACAGGGACACCTGGACCACCGGAGGAGAGCCGTCGGGGTTGCCCATGAGCACCATGGTCGGAGGGCTTAACTGGGTCACCACGTTCCAATCTTCCGGATACCTGAGTTGGAACCCAAAGTTCCTATCTATCAAGGTCTGGAAAGAGTCTGGGATGGTGATTTCTTCCTCAGGCGTGGGTGTGGCCACGGGTGTTGCCGTTGGCGACGCCTGGCTGACCGGCGTAGCTGTGGGACTTGGCCTAGGCGTGGGACTCGGCCTAGGCGTAGGGCTTGGTAAGGGTGTGGGTGTAGGAGTAGGTATGGGCGTGGCAGTAGGTGACGCTTCAGGCGCCTGTGTGGGCGTTTCCGTAGGGGCCGGATCCTCAGAGGTACAGGCCAGAGCAGTCAACAGGAGCAACGTCACGATACCAAGGTAAACTCTCAACCTATCCTCCGGGGGATTTCTTCATACAACGCAGCAGGGATTATAAATGTCAGCAAAGACTTCAATGACAAACAGCCGCAAAATTCGTTATTCGTTAAGATGCAGCATCTTTTTTTGGTTAGGGTTATGATACCATATATGCTTGACCGTCCGTTGCAGGCTAGGAAAGATGTACCCAACTAAACAGAGCCGAAAAGGGAGTACCGTTCTTGATGATTAGACTGAAACTTGGCCTGGTTCTAATCGCTTTGTTAGCTTTGATGCCTCTGACCTACAGCGCCGATGAGGGTGTGATAGACCTAACCCAGATAAATCCCGACGAGTTGACTATGCCTTTGGCCAGCATCCGCGACCGTCTTTCTGGGCGGAGTTGGTTGGTCACCACGGGACAGGACCCGGCTCTGGGTATCGGGTTGGACGGCGGCCTATCCATACCGTCCACTTCAATAGGCGGGTCTCCACCCCAGCAGGCCGGAGGCGGGGGAGCGGCGTTGGTGCCGTTCCGAGACCCATCGGCGAAGTTCAGCCGCAATATTTTGATTCCCAATGACTTCTCGCAGTTCACATTCCAAACCGAACCAAGCATAGCGGTGGATCCCCATGACCCGGACCACATCCTAGTGGGCATGATCGATTACAACTTCCCGAACATGGTGACCTACTCCAGTATAGACGGAGGAGCCACCTGGGAAGGGCCGAATCGAGCCAAGTACCCCAGGGAGAGCCTTGGTTCCGCTGGCGACCCCATTGTGGCGTTCGATCGGAATGGGGACGCCTACTTTGCCTCCATTTCGCTGGATATAGAGGAGTTCACCATCGGTCCGTTGGTGGGCACCGCGGTAGTTTCATCCATATCAGTGGCCCGTTCCGAGGACGGCGGTTTTACCTGGGTGGACCCTCTGGAAACATCCAGGGGCCGTTTCGCGTCCAGGTTGCTGCCCAGCACGGATGGACGGGTTCGCGGAGAGATAGAGTTAGGATTCCTGGACAAACCCTGGATGGCGATTGGACCGAACCCGGACGACCCGTCCAAGGACAACATCTACGTTGTCTATACAAACTTCATTCAGACCGCCAGCGTCCTCTGGCTTGATGAGTTGCCCACGCTGGGCCCAGGCACACTGCAAACGGTGATAGAACTTGTTCACTCAGAGGACGGCGGCGTGACCTGGAGCGATCCCATTGAAGTGAGCCCCAGAGCCCTTTTCAACATACTGGTCAACCCACCGGAACTCGCGGAGTCGGATTCAAGTAACGCTCCTCCCGGCCAGGAGGAGACCGGTCAAGCGGTGAGCAGCCGTCAGATTGTGCAAGGGCCTGACGTTGCTGTAGCCCCGGACGGCACAGTCTACGTTGCTTGGATGGACTCAACCAATGACGACTCATTTGAAGGGCTTGGGGAGCTATACGTCGCCAGGTCTGAAAATGGAGGTCAGTCTTTCCAAACTCCCAGAAGGGCCAGCGGGTTCCTGGAGCCAAAGTTCCGCTCCAGGGATCACGTTTTCCGTTCCTGGGCCTCCGCTTTCCCCAAGCTGGCCGTGGGAGACAATGACGAAGTCTACGTGCTCTGGGTTGCGGTGCCTTCCGACAACCCAAACGACGATGGAGACGTGTTCTTTGTGAAGTCTACAGATAAAGGGAGAAACTGGAGCCGCCGTATCAAGGTCAACGACGACGAGGGCAGCGCTTTCCAGTTCTTCCCGGAGATGACCATTGACCCTGAGGGCAACCTGCACGCAATGTGGGGTGACTTCAGGGACGATCCTCAAAACGTGAGCTACCACATCTACTACGCCACCTCAGAGGATGGAGGCGAGACCTGGGGATTGA
Source organism: Dehalococcoidia bacterium (assembly GCA_965116555.1). Lineage (GTDB taxonomy): Bacteria > Chloroflexota > Dehalococcoidia > Lucifugimonadales > QGNO01 > DAOUJH01. The sequence goes on from OZ220698.1 coordinate 764,911, forward strand.
ATAGCAGAGTCACAGACTTCCCCTCCAATCCCAACCAGGCGTTTCCCAGCGGGCAGTTCATTGGAGATTACTTTGCCATAGAGGCCACTGAAGACGACGTATACATGGTATGGGCGGACAGCCGGCTGGGAGAGTTCGGTGGGCTGAACCAGAAGATAGGTTTCGCCAGGCAGCAGCTCATGCCGTCGCCGTCTATCTTCATCTCGCCGCCATCCGGACCCGGCGGGAAGGACGTAGTCATACAGGGGTTCAACTTCCAGCCGGACCGCAACGTGTTCATAGAAGTGGCGGGCGCAGTAGTCTCTACCACCCGCACCAACGACGAAGGTCGATTCACCTCGCAGATCTTCGTGCCCATATCGGGAGAGGGGGCGCATACGGTACGGGCCCTAGAAGAGTCCGGCAATCTGGCTTCCTCATCCTTCTTCATGGACTTTGGATTTGACAATATACAGGAGGCAACGGACGGAATAGAGGAGCTTTCACAGCGCCTGGACGCCTTAGGCGGCAGCGATGATGAAGGCAGCACCCTCAGCGAAGATATCCGTAACCTGGTTACCGCTGTTGAAGAACTGAAAGTAATACAAGAGAACGGAGACGACGAGGGAGTATCGCCGCTGCTGATAGGTCTGCTGTTCGCCGCCGGACTGATCCCAATAATTGGCGTAGGAGCGCTGCTTGTCATCATGCTGAGACGCAGGTCTGCCCCCACTTACAGTTGACGGATGTGTCATGCGCATAGATAACCGCTTGAAACTGGCTTTTTTGGTGATAGCGCTCCTTGTTGGCTTGGAGCTGGCGCCCGGTGTCCTGGCTCAAAGCCCTGACGAGTACCAACCGCCGCATGATAGACCCGGCCCTGCTTCTGAACGCCTCCAGTTCCAGTCGTTCCACGTTGATCTGGCAGGCCAGTCTCTGCAAAACGGGGACATGGACTTCTACCTGTTCAGTCTGAAAACGGAGGCGGCTCGCCAGCTGCAAGATTCTACCGATATAACCATGTACCAGGCGCCGGCCACCTCCATATCGCTTATCTTGAACCCGGCGCCCGCCATTGAGGGAGAGCTCAATCCATTCTCCATCCGTGAGGTGCGTCAAGCCCTGCAATACGCCGTGGACAGGCGGTTCATTGCAGAGGAGATATACAAGGGGCTGGCAGAGCCCATGTTGGCACACGTGGGTCCCTTTGACTACGACTACCTGACAGTGTACGACGAGCTGAAAGGGCAGGACATCACCTACGACCCGGAGTTCGCCCGAGACCTTGTGGAGCAGGCCATGATGGGGGCGGGCGCGACCTTGCAGGACGATAAGTGGCACTACAACGATAGGCCGGTGCAGGTCAAGTTCATCATCCGCGTGGAAGACGAGCGGCGCGAGGTGGGAGACCTCATCCGCGCCGAGCTGGACAAACTGGGCTTCACCGTTGTGCCCACCTACCTCAACTTTGCTCCGGCCATACTCTCCGTCTACGGCACCGACCCGCAGGTGTTCCAGTGGCACCTCTACACGGAGGGTTGGGGTCGCGGCGCAGCGGAACGGTTCGACTACGGGACGGCCAACAGCATGACCGCTCCCTGGCTGGGCAATATGCCGGGCTGGCAGGAAGTGGGGTTCTGGCAGTACGAAAATGAACGCTTGGACGAATTGGGCCAGAACCTCTTCCAGGGGAACTTCCGCAGCGTGGATGAGCGCAATGAGATTTATCAAGAGATTACGGAGATTTCGCTCCAGGAATCGGTGCGCGTCTGGCTGGCTACCATAGTTAACAGCCTGCCCACTGACAACAACCTGCAGGGGGTAACGCAGGATATTTCGGCGGGGCCCAAGTCCATCTGGACGCTGCGAGAGGCGCATATACCCGGCAGCGACACGTTGACGGTAGGCAACCTCTGGGTATGGACGGAGCGCACCACCTGGAATCCGGTGGGCGGCTTCGGCGACTTGTACAGCGTGGATATCTGGAACAACGTCCACGATCCGCCGCTATGGCGAGACCCCTTTACCGGCGTGCCCATTCCATTCCGTGCCGAGTATGAAGTGACCACCGCCGGACCTGAGGGCAAGCTGGACGTGCCAAGCGATGCAAAGCTATGGGATGCGGCGAATGACGAGTTCATCCCAGTAGGCGACGGCGTGCAGGCCACCAGCAAGGTGATCTATGACTACTCCAAGTTCTTCCAGTCCAAGTGGCACCACGGCCAGCCAATCACAATGGCCGACGTTGTCTACACCATTTCCCAGGGCTTTGACCGTGCTCTGGATGAGGACAAGTCGAAGATAGAATTTGCTCTGGCGGTGACAAGCAAGCCGTTCCTTGAAACGGTGCGCGGCGTCAAGGTGCTGGACGAAAACAGACTGGAAGTCTACGTGGACTACTGGCACTTTGTGGAAGACTACATAGCAGAGTACGCCAACATGTCGGGGCTGAGTATGCCCTGGGAGGTCATAGCCGCCCTGGATAAGCTGGTCTTCGAGGATAGAAGGGCAGCCTACAGCGATACCGCCGCCCAGCGCTTCAGCGTTCCCTGGATCAACTTAGTCATGCCCAATGACGTGCGTCTGTTGCGCCGCTCGCTGATAGAGTTGAACAACGACAACCAATATCCGCAGAGCATCTTCCAAAGTAGCGGCGTCTCTGTTTCGGAGGAGGAAGCCGGGCAGCGATACCAGGCTGTCCTGGATTGGATAGAGGAATACGACCTGGCCATTATCAGCAACGGCCCGTTCCAGCTGGTGCGCTACGATCCGCCTTCCCAGTTCGCCGAGTTGCTGGCGTTCCGCGACCCCGACTATCCATTTAAGCCCGGGGACTGGTACAGAGGTGCGCCTCCCGCCATCCGGTTCAACAACATTGAAGCGCCTGGCATAAGTATCGGCTCCGCTGCTTCTGTCGACGTGACTTTGGAAGGCCCTGGGGTCATAGATCTGCGCTACTTGCTGCTCGATCCCGCCAGCGGTGAGGTGGTTACCTTGGGAGACGCCCAGCGCACCAGCGGCAATCAGTACAACTTGGAGATACCCGGTGGAGTGACCGGCCAGCTAAGCGACGGCTTGTACCAGCTGTTCCTAGTTGCTTCCAGCGATCTGGTGTCGTCGCTGGCCGAACGCCGGGTTGACCTAGAGGCCTTCTCCGGCGAAATACCCACGCAGGCCACCGTAGTCTCTACACCTACGGCGGCAGCGCCAACGGCAACGCCTTCGGAGGGAGGCGGAGGGTTCTCCTGTTCAGGCCCACCGCTGCAATCCGGGTAGTCTAGCAGCTCAGCGTCATGTTTTTAGGACTCACGCTGGCACTCAGAGCGCTTTCCCTATTTGGAGTCCTCGTCATTGTGCTGGTGATGCTGGTCGTCGCCTTGGGCGCTACCGGTTTCTCCGACCGCATTCTCAACGCCATAGTAAACGAGGAGATGCGCGGCATACGGGAAGGGCTGGCGCGCACCATTAGAGACCCGGAGCAGTTGGAACAGGTGCTCCGCACACAGCGTGAAGAGCGCGAGAAGTTCTACGCTCTGGACAGGCCCTGGTACCAGCGCCTTCCGGATATGGTCAGGCGTCTCGTCCTCCTGGATCTTGGCGAGGCACGAACTCTGCGCAGCTTCCAGGGCAGTCCCAAGGTGCTCACCATGGTGCTGGAACGGTTGCCTTATACCATGCTGCTCATCACCACGGCCTCCGTGATTACGGCGGTGCTTGGCTTGGCTATTGGGGTCAAGCTGGCAACGCGCATCGGCAGCAAGCTGGATAGAAGCGTATCTTACGCCTCAGCCATTTCGTATGCCTTGCCCGCATGGTGGACTGGGATACTCCTCATTCTGCTTCTGGCCTTCCAACTGCGTATCCTGCCGTCCGGCGGGATTCACAGTACGCCGCCTCCTGAGGGAGGCATAGAACGCTTCCTGGATTTGCTGTACCACGCCATTCTGCCCGTGATAACCCTTGTACTGGTATCGCTGGGGGCGTGGGCCTATACGGTGCGGACAATGGTGCTGAACACAGCGCAGGAGTTCTTTGTCACCGTGGCCAGGGCCAAGGGGTTGCCGGAAGGCGCGGTGATGCGTCGCTACATCCTCAGAGTAGCCGCACCACCCATTGTGACCAACCTTGTGCTTGGACTTGCCGCATCGCTGGGCGGGGCCATACTCACCGAGACCGTATTCAACTGGCCGGGCATGGGTCGGCTCTACTACGACGCCATTCTGGCCGCTGACGAGGCGGTGATTGTGGCGCTGACGTTTATGTTCACCCTGCTCTACGTGCTGGCGCGTTTCATTCTGGAGGTCTTGTACCTGGTACTTGACCCGCGCATCAGGTACACCTAGCTATGAAAGCAAGGGAAATATTAAGCATATTGTTTAGCAGCGGCTCCGGCAGGGCAGGAGTGGTGTTTCTGGCCACCATAGTGCTGACCTCCCTTTTTGTGGTGGTGCGGTTCCCACTGGACTTCGGATCCCAGAGATGGAACAACCCGGCGGAATGGTCGGACAACCCCAAGGCGGTGCCGCCGGTCTGGACAAGCCTGTTCCAGGGCAGCGATGCTATATCGCACGCCGTCTTCCAGGCTTCACAGCCCGACGCGGACGGCGGTCTGAGACGCGGCTACTCCTTTGACTACCAGTACGAAAGCAACAAGCCTCCCACCTTCTCCGCATTCTCCGTATCGGATGTGCGGTTCAACGACCGGCCCCCTGTGGTCACGCTTAACGTAACCCGTCCCGATGGCCGCCGCATAACGCTGCACCAGCAGGTGGTGCGCGGCCCCAGACCCGGCGAGACATCGCCGTACGTTCGCTTCCAGGATACGCCCCTGCGGGTCTTCCTCAGCGGCGACGGCGATATTCTGGTGAGGCTGGCCTCTTTCCTGAGACAGGAGTTCGCTCTGGACGTATCGCCCGGCGACCTGGAAGGTAAGGTGGAGCAGGTAGTCTTCGGTACGCCCGTTCCAGGAGAAACGCTTAGTTTCGAGCCTCTGTCCGGTTCGTATAGGTTCAACGCCCAGGCCGTAGTGGGAGAAGCGGGCGATTCCGTGGGGCAGGTCAAGCTGGTGCTGGGCGGCAACGTCTTCGGCGTGATGGGAACGGACTCCCTGGGACGAGACCTGGCGCTAGGGCTGCTCTTCGGCTTTCCGGTGGCCCTTATCATCGGCTTTGTCACCTCCGTATTCGCCACGGTCATAGGGTCGTTCCTTGGCATCCTGAGCGGATTCATGGGAGGCAAGACTGACGTGGCGGTACAGAGGTTCTCCGATATCTGGAGCAACGTGCCACTGCTCCCCATACTCATCTTCCTCATATTCATCCTGGGCCAGAAGCTGTGGCTGGTGGTGCTGATCATGATACTGTTCGGCTGGCCCGGGCTGACCATAGTGGTGCGGTCCATGGTGTTGCAGATACGCAGCGGGCAACTTGTAGAGTCCACTCGGGCGCTGGGAGCGTCCAGGATGCGCATAATGCTCCGGCACATCCTGTTCCAGATAGCGCCGTTTGTCTTTGCCCAGATGATATTCTTCACGCCCGCCGCCATTTTGGCAGAGGCCGGACTGAGCTTCCTCGGCCTTGGCGACCCATCCATACCAACCTGGGGTCAGATACTGGAGAACGGGTTCCGCACCGGCGCGGTCTACGTCGGCTACTGGTGGTGGATACTTCCACCGGGTCTGCTCATTGTGGCCACGGCGATGACCTTTGTGCTGATAACCCTGGGGCTGGAGCCGGTGGTGAACCCGCGGCTGCAGACTGCGAGGCAATCATGACTACGTCCGCGCCGCTGTTGCGCGTAAGCAATTTGAGCTTGCTGTACAGAACGCGGGAGGGGACTCTGACCGCTGTGGATGAGGTCTCGTTTTCGGTCCAGGCGGGCGAGGCGGTGGGGCTTGTCGGCGAATCAGGGGCGGGAAAGAGCAGCCTGGCCCTGTCGCTGGTGCGAGTATTGCCGGGAAACGCCGTGCTCAAGGATGGGACGGTAGAGCTGGAAGGAGAGAACGTCTCCACGCTGCGAGAAGAGCTGTTCCGCAGGGAGATACGCTGGCAGAAGATGGCAATGGTGTTCCAGGGAGCGGTGGAGTCGCTGAACCCGGTGGTCAAGGTCGGCCGCCAGGTGATAGAGCCCGCGCTGGTGCACAACGGCACGTCCAGGAAGGCGGCGGAGGCCGAGGCTCTCCGTCTCTTCGATCTGGTGAACCTGCCCTCGGACGTTTTCGATAGGTATCCGCACGAGCTGAGCGGCGGCATGAAGCAGCGCGTGTCCATTGCCATGTCGCTGATACTGAAGCCGAAGCTGCTCATACTGGACGAACCGACGTCTGCCCTGGACGTTACGATACAGGCGCAGATCATGGATCAGCTGAAGGACCTGAAGAAGGACCTGGGGCTGGGCATCATTTTCATCACCCACGACCTAGCCCTGGCCAGCGACATCTGCGAAACCATAGGCGTGATGTACGCGGGTAGGATAGCGGAGATGGGACCGGCGGAGTCGATTCTGCAAGAGCCAAGACACCCGTATACGCAGATGCTGCTGGCAAGCATGCCTCGCGTCCACCAGGAAGAACGTCCCCGCTTCATACCGGGCAGCCCTCCGGACATGCGGGAAGCGCCGGCGGGGTGCCGCTTCCATCCGAGGTGCCCCCACGCCTTTGAAAGGTGTACGGCAGAAGAGCCGCACCTGATAGGGGCGGGCCCTTCCCACCAGGCGCGTTGCTGGCTGGTGGAGGACGACGCATGAGCCTGCTGGAAGCGCATGATGTGGCGGTGGAGTTCCGCGCCAAGAAGGGTCTGCTCGGCTCGGTGCCGGTGCGGGCACTGGACGGCGTCTCCATCAGCCTGGAAGAAGGAGAGTCGCTGGCCATTGTCGGCGAGTCGGGGAGCGGCAAGACCACACTGGCGCGGGCCTGCCTGCGGCTGATCAGTCTGAGCGGCGGAACCGTAGTTTTCGACGGAGAGGACATCTCCGAGAGAAGCGAGAAGGAACTTAAACCGTTTCGGCGGCGTGCCCAGGCCATCTTCCAAGACCCTTACTCCAGCCTGGACCCGTACATGACGGTGGGTCAGATAGTGGAAGAACCGCTGATTATTCACGGCATGAACGGCCCGTCCAGAGCGGAAGCGGTTCACGAGGCCCTGGAAGAGGTGAGATTGCGTCCGGGTAGTGAGTTCGCCGACAAGTTCCCGCACATGCTATCGGGAGGACAGCGGCAGCGGGTGGCCATAGCCAGGGCACTGGTGCTGGAACCGGAGCTTATAGTGGCCGACGAGCCGGTGTCGATGGTGGACGCATCGAGCAGGGCGGAGATCCTCTACCTGATGCGCGACCTCCAGGAGAAACATGGCACGGCTTTTCTGTACATTACCCACGACATAGCCACGGCCTATCACTTTTCGGAGCGTATTGCCGTTATGTACCTTGGCCACGTCGTAGAAACTGGCCCCAGCAAATCGGTCATCTCCAACCCTCTCCATCCGTATACGCAGGCGCTGGTGAAGGCGGTGCCTGAGCCCGATCCGGCCAACCGGTTCCGACGCAGGGCGTCGGTGGGTGGGGAACCGCCCACTCCGGCCAATCCACCGCCGGGCTGCCACTTTCATCCCAGGTGTCCCTACGCCTTCGAGCGATGTCCCACAGATGACCCGCGTCTCCAAGAGGTGCGCCACAGCCAGGAGGCGGCCTGCCACCTGTGGCAGGGGCCAGACCCCGAGGCGCAACTGCCGGTGACGGGGTCTACGGCAGGGTAGGGGATGCATCGTCGGCGAAGGTAGTTCAGGTGCGGACGTTGTGCAACCGACTCCTCAGCATGACAGGGTGGGCATGCGGGCAAGGCGGGCATGCGGCGCGAACGGAGTTTGCGGTTGGGGGGCTGGTTTGTTGCGGCAGAAGATTCTTCGCTGGCGCTCAGAATGACTGTGGAGGGCCTTCTTTGGTTACTTTGTGGATGCCGAAATTCGCAGCATGAGCTTGTCGCCGGATTGCCAGGGCTGCGATTCCACCTTCCAGGTTAGCGTCCCTGCCGTCTCATCCACTTCCGCCTCGGCGACTTTCAGAGACAAGGCCACCGAGCCGTCCAAGGTCGATAAACTCTACGGTGTGGCCGTTGGGCTGGAATCTACCGCTCGTTTACTCTAATTCAACAAGGCATCGAGTGTTGGACAAGGCCAGGGACGGCCGCAAACGTCATACACCCCGACCACTCCCATTGCAAGAATGATGATCCAAGCAATGCTCCAGATTGCAAATAGGCTAAGTGCGAGATGAAGGTTTGAGTCTACCCAATTATCAAATGCCCTTATTATCCCGTTGTACCTAGCTATCATGATAACGTCGCAGTTATGACGTTAGGCTCCCAACGCTACAGCGTCGGTGCTGCAGGGAGTATGTTGGCCTCGCCAATCCCCGAAATCGTCGTGTGCTGCTCGACTACATTGCCCAATTTAAATTTGCCAACGTACTTGGTTTGCCGTATTAGGTCATCGGGGCCTACCCAATAGTCCCACGTTGCCGACTCTACATAGTCATCCGGCAAGGCTCCGAAGTGCATGCTGTAGTCTTCGGCGACGTATGTTCTTGATATGTGGTAGCGCTGGGTAGGTACGCCATTTATAACATCCGATCCAACCCGCCTAACGTCGTCCTCGATAGGAGCGCATAGCACATTACCTTCCAACGTGGTATTGAGCAAAAGTATTACAGCCGCCAGTCCGGCTCCTTGGCTCTCCTCCCACTCCCTGCCACCCGGTGAGTGGCTTTTCCAGTAGTCATAGCCGTCTACCCCCAGAGACTCGCCAACCGGGGCGCCGTTCAGAAACTGTTCGGTGTGATAATCGTCGCCCGACATGCGAACTTCAATCAACAAGGTATCCGTATCGGTCGGGTCGTCTTCGCTAGGACTTATTATCATAGTTGTGAAGTCGTAATCCGTGTGAGCTTGCCCGCAGGCAATCTGTGTGGCCCCAGTATCCCTGGTAAACAGATACCAACCAGCAAGCCCTGCAACGGCGGCGAGGACGACCGAAGCAGCCAGTACGACATTTCGGTTCTTAACGTTTCTCAGTTGCCTAACTCTCATGAAATCCGGGGCCCAACAGTTATAACAAGGTGTCGGCGTCGGTGGTGGATAGTAGATGAAACGGGCACAGGTGCAGTATCTACAGAGAACTCTACATTGGAGGAAGGGAACCCGAGAGCCAGCCCTAGAAGCAAATCGTTCTTAGCTGCCCGGCGCAACGGAATATCCGGTGTTGCTCCACCGTACTGCATAAACTCCTAACGCCGCCAAACGCCAGTGTAGGGTTAATAAAGTCACGGTCAATACAGGGTGTTTTGCTGGGATTCCGTCAAATGCATGGCCGTGCCCGCCTGAAATCCTGCTATACACTCGCCTCTTCACTCCACAATTGGCCTGGCCCGCTCATTGCTGTACAATAGATTTCTCCTATGCTTGGCATAGAAGGCACCTATAACCTGGGAGTGGTGGCATGGAAATCGGTCAGCTGGAAGCGTTCATCAACGTGGTGCAATACAAAAGCTTCAGCCGCGCCGCTGAGGCCATGGGGCTGACGCAGCCCTCCCTCAGCGCGCGCATCCTGTCGCTGGAGCGCGACACCGGCGGGCCTCTCTTCCACAGGATGGGCCGCGGCGTCCGCCTCACCGATGCCGGCCAGGCATTCTTGCCCTACGTCTCGCGCGCTTTGGAATCGCTCAGGGACGCCCGCGACGCTCTGGACGCCACCCAACGAGCTTCCAGCGGCAAGCTGCACATCGGATCGGCCAGGGCCATCTGCGCCTATGTCCTGCCAGATATAGTGGAGCGGTTCCACAACCTCTACCCCGGCATAGACGTGGCCATCAAAACGGGACGCTCGTCGGAGGTGCTGGAGATGCTGCTCTCCGACGAGGTGCAGGTCGGGCTTTCTCGCACCATCGTGCACCCCGACATAGAGGCGCGCCACATCTACGACGAACACGTTGTCCTGGTGACACATCCGTCCCATCCGTTCGCTCAGTCCGGTGAAGCCAGCATCTACGACGTAGCCCACGAACCCCTCATTCTCTACGACCGCGAGTCGAGCTACTTTGTGCTGATCAACCGTGTCGTGCGCGAGGCTGGGATTGTGCCCAACGTCCAGATGGACCTGGACAGCATAGACGCCACGAAGCGCATGATAGAGCGCGGCCTTGGCATATCGTTCCTGCCCCGCAACTCGCTGCGCCGTGAGTTGGAAGCGCGCACCCTGGCTACGGTGCGCATTAAAGAGGGCCACGACGTTGTGCTGCCCACCTCCGTCATGGTAAGACGGGAAGCCGCGCACGGGGCAATAGTGCAGACGTTCCTGGACCTCCTGTTGGATATCTTTGACGTGGATGAGGCAGAGGAGAACGCGGCTGTGGCGGCTTCTCCAACCTCGTCCTAGCCGTCGCCTGTCATGCTGAAGAGTCGGTAAGTCCGCATTCGTCCTAAGACCGCTTCCGCCGACGAAGCATCTTCTTAGCCTGCGGGACAGCCGACCGGATTGCCCCCCATCCTAACCTTCCCCCACAGAGGGGGGAAGGGACTTAAGGCAGAGGCGCGGTGGCGGAACCCGCCTGCCTTGCCCCTATACCCGTGTGTCCGCTAACATGCAGCCAACTTCACCGGAGAGGTGTGCCATGCTCCACATCATGCCGCCGCCGCCAGATAAGCTGCCCTACGTAATGGGACCGTATCATGAGCCGATTGCCACCGTTGAGCCGGGCCAGACCTTCCAAATCACCACCAAGGACGCTCTTGGCGATAGGCTCCACTCCGCCGACGTCAACCTGGGCGACGTCATTCAGATGCCTTACGTCAACCCCTGCACCGGGCCTATCTACGTGGACGGCGCTGAACCGGGAGACACACTGGCCGTTCGCATAGACGATATCAGGATTCCCCGCGACTACGGAGTAAGTATCATAGCGCCGGAATTCGGCGGCGTTTGCGGCACGGTTTGGACGCGCGTGCTTAACCAGCCTCTGGAGCCGCGCATCCTGATTCACCGCATCACCGAGGACGGCGTAATCCACGACGATAACCTGGACATACCGCTCATACCCATCGAACCGTTCTACGGCACCATCGGCACCGCCCCAATGATCGAAGCCATCTCAACGCTGTCGCCCGGGTTCCACGGCGGCAACATGGACGCCGCCGACGTCTGTCCCGGCAACACCGTATACCTGCCCGTGCACCACAATGGCGCACTGCTTTACCTAGGCGACGGCCACGCCGCCCAAGGAGACGCCGAGGTCTGCGGTTCCGCGGTGGAGATTCCCACAACGGGCACGCTGACGGTGGATGTTATCAAGGGCAAGGCCACTCCCACGCCGCGAGTGGAAAACGACGAATACCTGATGTCCATAGGCAGCGCCAGACCGATGGAAGACGCCGCACGCATCGCGTTCTACGACCTTGTTACATGGCTATCGGCGGACTACGGCTTCGACCGCATTGCCGTGTACCAGCTATGCTCCCAGGTAGCCAGGGTGCGCCTTGCCAACATGGTGGACACCCTCTATTCGGTCGTGGCCAAATTCCCCAAGCGGTATTTGCTGAGGAGCTAGGAACCTGAGCAATCCGGCGGCGGTAACCGCTCTGGGATACGAGACGCACATCGGCATGGTGCGGAGCTCCAACCAGGACTCCTTCTGCGCTTTGCTCGCGCCCGATGCCCCGCTGGGAAGCGACGCCCTGCTGGCAGTGGCGGACGGCATGGGAGGTCGTCCCGCAGGTGATGTGGCATCGGCCATGGCCATCGATAGGCTGCTAAGCCGTCTGCAGGAGATCGACAAGCAACAGGCCTCGGACGACGGGCAGCGCGCCGGCATATTAGGCGAGGCGATACACGCCCTGAACCGCGACGTATTTCAGGCCGCGGCCAAGCCGGAGACGCGAGGCATGGGCACCACGCTCACGGTTGCAATGGTGGCTGCGTCGTCGCTTGCCATCGGGCACGTGGGGGACAGCAGGGTATATCTACTGCGCGGGGGCCGGCTCCATCAGCCGACCGCCGACCACAACTGGGTAGCGGAGCAGATTCGCAGGGGAAGCCTTTCCCCGGACGCGGCGCGCACTCATCCCGGCAGGAACATGTTGACCAGGGCTATTGGCACCGCGCCGCACGTGGATGTGGACGTGCTGGTATTGAAGGTGCAGGTGGGAGACACCGTCCTGCTCTGCTCGGACGGGCTTCACGGCCTTGTGTCGGACGAGGAGATATCCAGTGTCCTGCAAGCGCAGACGCCACCGGAAGCCGCCCAGACGCTGGTGGATAGGGCAAACGAGCAGGGCGGTCATGACAACGTAACCGTAGTGATCGCCAAGCTGGGCAGTGTCGCGGAGGGCGGCCTCATAGGCAGGCTAAAGCGCGTGTTCAGGGGCTGAAATAGGCAGCAGCCGACGAGAATGTTTGCTTGGAACATGCTAGCTGTATAATGGGGTTGCCGGCGCAGTGCTTCTAGCCTGACGCCTCGCTAATGACTTATCGGTGAAGGCGATAACAGAATTCAGCGCCTGGTGATAGCTCGCAACCTCCTCAGACGCAGGGATGCATTGGGTGAATCATGAAGGTTGCCTTATCAGTCTTAATAATCGCCGTGGTCTTGTCCCTAGCCATTGTCGTCGCCTGCGAAATAGTCTCCAAGAAAGAAAACACCCCTACAGACTCCGGTTCAAGCTCCACAACACTTCTACATAGTTCAGTGTCCACAGGCTCATCGCAGGAGGTCGAGGATTTAATAGAGGAACTGATTAGAGAAGGCGCAGACATAAATGCCAGAAATGAGGACGGCGCCACCGCATTGCATTTGGTAGCGGCGCAGAATACAGATCCGGCAGTAGCAGTGTTGCTGATAGAGCAGGGGGCAGACGTGACTGTAACTTATAAAAATGGCGTTACTCCGTTGCATATGGCAGCGGCCAGGAATGTCAATCCGGCGATGGTGGAGGCGCTGCTTGATGGAGGCGCAGACGTTAACGCCAGAGATTGGACCAGCGCTACGCCGTTGCATTTGGCGGCGGCACAGAATCCCAACGCAACGGTAGTGGAGGCGCTGCTTGGCGGAGGCGCCGATGTCAATCAAAGTAATTCTAGGGGCGCCAAACCGTTGCATTTCGCGGCAGATCAGAATCCCAATCCGTTGGTGGTAGAGGCGCTGCTTGACGGGGGCGCCGATATCGAAGCGGTCCAAGCCGGGGGCTTCACACCTCTACACAAAGCCGTAGAGTCCAACCAGCGGGAAGTAGTCACAGCCCTCCTAGATCGTGGGGCGAACACCGAGGCCGAGCTTCTCGACGGGAGGACGCCTTTATATTGGGCAGTATTCGGTAAAGACTTGGCGATGGCCGAGTTGCTCCTTGACGGGAACGCGAACCCCAACGTTGGGATTGAAAATGGAGACACGCCCCTGTCTTGGGCTATAGTCGAGAAGAATGCAGCAATGGTGGAGGTGCTGCTGGAAGCCGGAGCAGACGTCAATGTCAGCAATGAGAACGGCTGGACTCTTCTGCATGATGCCGTTTATGGCGACAACTTTGATATCACTGCCCTGCTAATAGATCGGGGAGCTGAGATCAATGTCAACGACTACCTGATGCAAACACCACTGCATGCGGCGGCTTGGAATGCTCGTCCGGAGTTGGTGTCGCTATTGATGCGCCAGGGCGCGGACACCGAAGCCATGGATCAGTACAGCGATACACCTTTGCTGATTGCCATACGTGAGAGTCGCCTGGAAGTAGTAGAGGCATTGCTGGACGGAGGCGCCGACCCTAACGCTGAAGTATACGGTGACAGCACCCCGTGCCTACAAGCGCGGAGCAACGAGGCGTTCAGCGAGGGCCACCTATTGGAGCGCCTCTGCCAAGGTTAGATTCGGCGTCAAATCGGCATGGGCAGCGGCCGATGAGAATATTTGAGATTTAACCTCTGGTCCGAATCGTCTCTATTCTTAGATAGCCTTAAACGGGCATTAACCTTCTTCCTCTACTGCTGCCATTATCCACACACCGTGCGATAATGGAACAACCATGATGAAAGACAAACTGGACGCCGAAGAGCGGGACATTCTTGATAGATTTGAGCGAGGTGAATTGCGTTCTGTCCCCGGCGGTGAACACGAGATGGAAGCAGCACGTCAGGCAGCGCGCAATACGTTCAACAAAACTAAGCGAGTGAACCTGCGGGTAACAGAACGAGACTTCATGCTAGCTCACTCTCGGGCCAGAGAAGAAGGGATCCCTTATCAGACCTTGCTGTCCAGCGTCATCCACAAGTACCTGTCCGGTCGCCTCACCGAGAAAAGATGAGGCTGGCTCTTTTGCTTGTAAGGTCACATGTCCCGGTAGGTGATGAAGCGCTTACTGGGAAGCCTTGATGCTTCTCTAAGAACAGTCTCCGCCTTACTCAACGCCGTCTCATCTGAAGACGCTAGAATGAAGTTCGCGTGGGAACTGTACACGAGGCTGTATACGCCCCTCTTCTCAAGCCGGGGCAGTTTTTGCTTGATTCGATCCTCTTTTTTACCGCCGCGTGAAAAGCTCTGGTCATAGACCAGAGCAAACTTGCCACGGCGTCCGTTCACGATTTTCGCCAGTTCTTCAGCTTTAAGATGCTTCTGTGTGGCGGCGCTTCCTGGCAGAGAGAGACCTGTATCGGGATCAAGAAACAGGTGGTCGGTGGAACACCATGCTATGGCGCATTCAAAGTAACTTTCTCTTTCTGATTGCTTCTTAGGAACCGGTGAGGTAGTTACAAGCGGCACTTTCAGAAAGGATGAAAACTCCTCTGCGAAGGCCTGGCATACAGAGTTTCTGAACATGGGATGAACGGCCCAAGTTCCACACTCAGAGAGCCATCGAAGCAAACTCCGCTTTACGATGTCGTAGGAGTCACCGAACCATTTAGGATCCACCCCTAAAACTCCGTTATGACCCCGCGCCCGACTTCGCCTTGCTCAAGGTCATCGTAGGCCTTGTTGATATCGTCCAGTTTGTACTGGCGGGTGGCAATGGCCTCCACGTCTATCTTGCCCGATCGGTACAGCTCCACCATGGCCGGTATGTCTATGTAGGGGCGCGAGCCGCCGTAGTAGCTGCCCTTGATCGTCTTCTCCTGTCGCACGATGGACATCGCCTCTATACCGGAGAGCTCCCCGATGGGCGCCAGCCCGACGATTACGGCGGTGCCGCCCTTGCGAATGGCGTTGTAGGCCTGGGACGTGGTCTCCGTGGAACCGAACGCTTCGAACACGAAGTCGGCGCCCAGGCCGTCCGTGATCTCTCGGATGCGCTCCACCGGGTCTTGCATGGTGGGGTTCACGGTATGAGTCGCGCCGAACCGCGCGGCGAACTCCAGCTTCCCTTCGTTGATGTCCACCGCGATGATCTTGGACGCGTTGAGCAGGCGCGCTCCCTGCACCACGTTGAGACCCACGCCGCCCACGCCGATGACGGCCACCGTCTGTCCGGGGCTTATCTTGGCGGTGTACATGGCGGCTCCAACCCCGGTGGTAACACAGCACCCGATGAATGCGGCAACCGGCAATGGAACGTCGTCTCCTACAGGTATGCAGCCGGTCTCAGGGACAACGGTCTCCTGGGCAAAGCAGGCCACCTTGCCCATGTGCATGATGCGCTGGTCTCCCTTGTGAAGGCGAGTGGTGCCGTCGTAGAGGAAGGGGCCGGTGGAGGCATGAGCGTCGCAGAGGTTGGCCCTTCCGGAGAGGCAAAAGAAGCAGCGTCCGCAGTTGGGGACAAAGGAGAGGACGACGCGTTGACCGGGCTTGACCGAGGTTACCCCCTCGCCGACATCTATCACGGTGCCCGCGCCTTCGTGGCCAAGGACTACGGGCAACCTGGCAGAGGCGGCTCCGTGCATTACGTGAAGGTCGCTGCGGCATATGCCGGCTGCGCCTACTTTGACGTGGACTTCACCTGCCTTTGGCGGGTCCAGCTCGACTTCTTCCACGGACAGGGGTTGTCCTACTTCCCAGAGAACGGCAGCTTTCATGGCGCCCCTCCTTGGTCAAAGAGATGGGACGGATTCTATCAGAGCGCTACGGATCTTGCTGGGGAGGGGAGGGAGCGGATTCGCCGCCGAGGGCGCGAAGAACTTCATAGGGGTAGATGCCGGTGTCGTGCAGGTCGCTCCAGAGGAAGCGTATGGCGTAGCGGCCAACCTGCATCCAGTCCAGAGCCATTACGTCGCTGCGTATATCCGCGATGGTGATGAGCCTCTGGCCGGTCATCTCGTTGACGCAGACGGCGCATCCGCACTGGGAGCGCAGGTAGCGGTGTTCAAGGACGGTGTCGTGACCATCGTCCCAGCGAATGTGGACGGCGTCCAGCAGCAACTGAACGTCTACGGGTTGGGGTAGGAGGCCAGTCATTGACGGCGGGGGCTACTCGCGCGGCTTGAGATTGTCCACCAGGGCTCTAGCCGCCGCGACGTCCTTGAAGTAGTCGTAGTTCACTGGCGTCCAGTCCGTCCAATGCTCAGGAACGTCGTCCTCTGCAAAGATGGCGTTGACCGGGCAGACCGGCTCGCAGGCGGCGCAGTCTATACACTCGTCGGGATGAATGTAGAGCATGCGGTCTTCAGGGTCGTCGGCGCCGTAGATACAGTCTACGGGACATACATCCACGCAGGACAGGTCTTTTACGTCAACGCAGGGTTCCGCGATGATATAGGTCATTACGACGACTCCTTAGTTAGCCATTTGGAATTGGGTATCAGTTTGCAAGCAATTATAGGGAAAGCGGGCAAGACTGGCAATGGGGCAGTGCCAGGGAGGCTTTGTATCAACAAATCCGTCTGTACCAAAAGTAAGGGAATTATGTACCTGTTTAGCCCAGGCTCTCCTGGGGCCAAATGAAAAGCCTTACCTGCCGCGTAGCTTGGGGTCCAGCACGTCGCGCAGGGCGTCTCCAAACACGTTAACCGCAAAGACGACTAGGGTTAGGGCAAAGCCGGGGAAGATGACAATCCAAGGAGCTTCGTTAAAATAAATGAGGATCTCTCCACTCAGCATACCACCCCAGGATATGATTTCATTAGGTAGTCCTACTCCCAGGAAGCTGAGGGAAGCTTCAATGAGGATGGCGCCGCCCACAAGTGAGGGGGCCACAACGATTAGAGGGCCGAAAGTGTTGGGCAGCATGTGGCGGAGCATGATGTGCATATTAGAGGCTCCCATGGAGCGCGCCGATTCCACGCACGGCATTTCCTTGATGCTCAACGAAGCAGAGCGGACCACCCTGGCAACTCTTGGAGTGAATACTATGGCTAGGGCCAGTACAACGTTGGTAAAGGATGAGCCTAAGGCGGCCATCAAAGCCAGCGCTAGCAACAGACTGGGTAAAGCACTCAACGCATCTATCACTCTCTGAACAATGAGGTCGTACCAGCCGCCGAAGTAAGCGCTGCTTACGCCTACAATGGAACCAATGCTGGCCGCCAGGAGCATGGTTGAAAGCCCCACAAGGATAGATGTCCTGGCCCCGAATATAGTTCGACTCAAGATGTCCCGCCCCCAGGCATCCGTGCCAAACCAGAACTCAGAATTTGGAGACAGAAGGACTCTCTCACGGCTTATATCGAATGGATCATAGGGCGCCAGGACATTTGCGCCGATGGCAACAACCAAGCTGAGTAGCAGGATGAGTAGGCCAATGGCGCCAAGAGGTTTGTCACGAACTAAGCGCATGGGAGAACCGCGCCATCCAGCCGGAGTGCCGGGGGCTACTGGCTCAAGTGTAGATACCAACTCGGTGTTGGGTTTCACTAGCAAGCCTTCTTCACGTTCGTATCGTATGCGTGGGTCAAGCCAGGCATGTATCAGGTCCACAACCAGATTGAGCGTGAGTACCAGGAAGGCGATGTACATGAGATAGTATGGGATGGTGTGCAGGTCACGCTGCAATAGTTGCACGAGTCCGCGTCCAATTCCTGGTATATTGAAGATATATTCGATGACTACTATGCCTGAGAACAGTATGGCGAATTGATAACCGGCGGAAGCAACCACGAGCAGCAAGGCGTTGCGTGCGCCGTGTTTGATGATGGCCGCCTTTTCCGCCAGTCCCCTGGCCCTTCCCGTCCTTACGTAGTCCTCTCTAAGGACTTCTAGCATCTGGGTGCGTGTCAACCTCATCAAGAGCCCACTGCTGCTTGCACCAAGAGCAACCGCAGGGAGGATGAGCTGCCGGAAAGACGCGCCTGTGTTTTCCCAAAGGTGGGTAAACTCCTTAGCCGGCTGCCAGTTGAATGCTTCCTGCAAGATGATCACTATAAGCAGTCCCACAAAGAAAGTGGGCACAGCTAGGAACATTATGGA
The DNA here is from genome assembly GCA_965116555.1 of Dehalococcoidia bacterium. GTDB lineage: Bacteria > Chloroflexota > Dehalococcoidia > Lucifugimonadales > QGNO01 > DAOUJH01. The sequence goes on from OZ220698.1 coordinate 783,253, forward strand.
CATGCCCCGTATGAGGTAGTCTAGCCAGCCGTATTGCTTCACTGCGGCCAGAATACCTATGGGAATAGAAAAGATGAGAACTGCGGCGAAACTCAGCAGGCTAAGCTGTAGGGATACAGGGAACTGTCGCTTAATCTCATCGAATACAGGCTGGCCGGTTATGACCGAGTCGCCCAGGTCCCCTCTTAGCAGGTCCCACATCCAGACAACGTATTGTATGTTAATGAGCCGGTCTAGTCCCAATGCTTCTCGCAGGTTCTGGACCTCTTCCTCGGTGTACGTTTTCGCCTGGGCTGTCTCTGGCGGCATCAGCAATACGACCAGAGGGAGCAGCATCAGTACGAGTATGGCAAGTACAGCGCGTCGTCTCATGGTATACGCACCCCTACATCGACCCCAAAATCAATCTCTCAGCCACATCCCCAGGCAGTACTCTCAGCACGATGAATATAACCAGGGATACGCCAAGCAGAGTAGCTATGTACAGAGCTGTTCTTCTAACTATGTATTTGCGCATGGGCCTATCATCCGTCGCCAGAGAGTTGCATGAGGTCGGGCAGGATGGTCTTTAGCTCCTGGTGGTTTCTGTCAAGGGATTGTAGCATCTCGCCCAGGGAGTCATGGAGGATGCTTCGTAGGCCGGGAGTTGATACCCAACGCTTGCCAAAATGTGGTAGAAAGATGGCTGAGGCGCAAGTGTGATGAGTAACCTTACCTCAAGAGAAATACGTAACCTGGCTTCCTGGCTCGATGTCCCAATCAGCAATGAAGAGATAGACGAGGTTACGGCAAAGTACAACGCCTCGACTGAAGCCATTGCCCAGCTTGACGAGTCGCTGTGGCGAGATATCGATCCCATCCCTTGGGTAGCGGACATCGACTGGTCTGACGAGGATTTGGCCCCGGGGAAGAGCACACAAGCGCAACCGAGCAGCGTCGCACGGCCTATTGACGTGACTGCGCCGCTAACAGTCGCCGATTTGAGCAACGCCGTCAGAAAGAAGGAAATATCGCCGGTAGAGGTCGCGCAGGCCTACCTGGATCGGATAGACGCCGTCGATGGCAAGGTGCACGGTTTTATAACCGTGACCGGGGAGGAGGCGCTCAGCGGAGCCAGGAAAGCGGAGGCCGAAATCCTGAAAGGGAACTACCGGGGACCTTTGCACGGTATCCCCATCGGCATCAAGGACCAGATCTACACAAAGGGGATAAAGACCACCACGGCACAGCCGTACGGAGAGAACTTTGTCCCCGACTACGATGCCACGATAGTCGCCAGGCTCAAGGAGGCCGGCGCTGTTCTGATGGGGAAGCTGAACCTGACGGTCATCGGAGGCGGCGGCCGGACTTACTACCCGTATGGCATTCCCACCAACCCGTGGAACCTGGACTACTCGGCCGGAGGGTCGAGCGGCGGTTCCGGTATAGCAGTGGCCACCTGCGAGCTTCCCATTACTATAGGTGAAGACAGCCTCGGCTCCATAAGGGGGCCGGCGAGCTACTGCGGGGTCGTTGGCTTGAAGACCACATACGGGCGAGTAAGCCGGCACGGGATGAGCGAGTTCGACTGGTCTTTGGATACCATCGGGCCGATGGGACGGACCGTGCTGGATTGCGCCTGGTTGCTGGAGGCCATTGCGGGCCACGATCCTTCGGATGTCACGACAAGCAGAAGACCCGTTCCTCACTACGAAGCGTTCCTAACCGGCGACATTAGAGGGATAAGAGTCGGGATGGTAAAGGAGCTGCTATATCACGATGAGATAGATCCGGAGATGCGTGATGCCGTTCTGGCGGCTGTCAAGGCGCTGAATGACCAGAGAGCAACGGTGGAAGAGGTCTCGCTGCCCAACATCCAATACGTCGGCGTTGCCAGTGGGGTGGCGGACCAGGTTAACAACGGGAACCTTCACCTCGCCCGGTTCAAGAAACACCCCGAGCTGTACGACTACGCAACAAGGACACGTTTCCTCACGGCTGCATTGATGCCAGCGTCCGTGGTGAGCGTGGCCTACAGATTGAGGAACCTGATCCGAAGGGACATGCTGGATCTCCTGTCCAAGTTCGATGTGCTGGTCTACCCCGGCGCGGCCGGCCCAGCGCCCAAGATCACGCCTCCTTCCAAGTCCACCAACAAGGACGATATCCTGGACCGAATGTTGAATTCCCCTAACCTGACGTCCGCTTCAAATCTGGTAGGGGCGCCTTCCATAGTGCTGCCTTGCGGTTTCAGCTCAACGGGCTTGCCTCTAGGGCTGCAAATCACAGGGGGTATGTTTCAAGAAGCCACCGTTCTCAGAGTTGCCCATGCATACCAGGCCGTGACCGACTGGCACCTCCGAGTCGCTGAACTCTAACGGCAGTGAATTCCCGACTGGGCAAGTGCCATGTGTGCAGCCGCTATGACGGACGCTCTGAATGGGGTAAAATGAAATGGAAATGGGGACTTTCAAGTGGCCGCTGCGCATATCCAGCATGAACGGCCAGCAAGGGCAGGAGATTGAGGCGACGGTCGACACCGGCGCATCATTCACCACGCTGCCCGCGCGCCTTCTTCGGGAGCTGGGCATCGAACCGGCAGGCAAGCGCGGTTTCCTGGTGGCGGACGGGCGACGCATTGAGATGGAGTACGGACAGGCTTGGGCCACCATAGACGGCGAGAGCGTGGTCACCATCGTGGTCTTCGGGGAGGACGAAGCTCCTCCCTTGCTGGGGGCCTACACCCTGGAGGGCCTTGCTTTAGCGGTGGACCCGGAGGCTCAGCGTCTGGTCCCCACCAACATGATACTCTACTAGCAGGCTGCGGCGTTCGCCGAGCACCTACCCTTGCTCTTCTTAGATGGGAATGAACGGAGCCCGTTTACTAGCCGTTCTGCAGTACCGATACCGCTTTGTTGAGCCGCTTCATGACCCGATCCTTGCCCAGCACAGCCAGGGTGTCGAAGAGCGGTGGAGCGGCGGTGCTGCCGGTGACGGCCAGGCGCACAGCTCCAAAGAGCGGACCCGTCTTGAGGCCGAGCCGCTCCGCCAGGGAGCGCAGGACGCTTTCCAGAACGGCGACGTCGAACTCCTCCACGGGCAGCAGCTCTTGTATTACGGCCTGTAGAGCGCTGAGAGCGCCGTCCTCGTCCAGTCCCTTGGGAACCAGAGGAACGGTGTACTCCAAGTCTTCGACGAGGAAGAAGGAGGTGAGTCCCCAGACCTCTTCCGGCGACAGCTTCTTGAACCGCTCGTGGAGCAGGGGGACAATTCGCATCAGGTAGTCCTGATCAAGGTCGATGGTTCCAGGCGGCTTGTGCTCCGCCATATAGTCTTGCAGCACCTGGCCCAGATGCTCCGCTAAATCTTCTGCGGACATGCCGCGAATGTAGACGCCGTTCATCCATTCCAGCTTGTCAATGTTGAAGATGGCAGGGGACTTACCGATGCGCTCCAAGGAAAAGTACCGGATGAGGTCTTCACGGGAGAAGAGCTCCGTCTTGTCGTCCAAGGACCAGCCAAGGAGGACAAGGAAGTTGAGCATGGCGTCCGGCAGGTAGCCCAGGTCGCGAAATTCCAGCAGAGAGGCGGCCCCGTGACGCTTGGAGAGCTTAGCGCGGTCCGGACCCAGGATCATCGGCATGTGGGCGAACGTGGGGGGCTGATAGTCCAGCGCATCGTAGAGCAGGAGGTGGCGCGGCGTGCTGGGAAGCCACTCCTCGGCGCGCATGACGTGGCTGATATGCATCTCGTGGTCGTCGACCACGTTGGCCAGGTGATAGGTGGGGAAACCGTCCGACTTGAGAATGACGAAGTCGTCCATGACGGACAGGTCAACGGTAATCTCACCTCGAATCAGGTCGTGTACGGTGACCGGCGGGCCCTCCAGTGGCGTGGCGAACCTGACGACACATGGAAGGCCTTGATCGGCTCCAGGTTTGGCGCGTTCCAAGTCGCGGCAGCGCCTATCGTAGCGGGGAGGCAGCCCCTGCTTCTGCTGCTCCTTGCGCATCCGGTCCAACTCTTCCGGAGCGCAATAGCAGTAGTAGGCGTGGCCCTGTTCCACCAGCTTCCCAACGGCGCTTCCATAGAGGTCGAGGCGCTGCGACTGTAGATACGGGCCGTAAGACCCGCCGACCTCCGGCCCTTCGTCCCAGTCTAGGCCCAGCCAGTCCAGCGATTCAAGGATGTTCTGCAGCGCGCCCTCTATGCTCCGGGCCTGGTCCGTATCTTCAATCCGCACGATGAACGAGCCACCGGTGTGACGAGCATACAGCCAGTTGAAGAGGGCGGTGCGAATGTTGCCCACGTGCGGGTAGCCGGTGGGGCTGGGGGCATAGCGAACACGAACCGGGTGGTTATTCATTCTACTAGAATAGCATGCTGCATGATTGATATGGCAGGATTTGTTCTTTAGAATAGGCCAGCCAGTTCGTTAGGATACAAGGATATGACAGAGCAAGATACACCTACAATCAAATATCGCAACGTAGTCCTCGTCTTCATTCTCTTCCACGTCACGTTGGGAATCTACGGCCTTTACTGGCTGTATATGACTTCCAGCGAACTGATCAGGTACAACCGTCGGGACGGCAACCCGCTGGCCTGGCTCATCATGGCGCTGATACCGGTGTTAAACGTATTCGCCATCTGGCTGCACGCGGTAGAGGTAGAGAAGTTCTCCAAGCAGGACGGAAGTGAAGGGATGGGAGCAACCTTTCTCTTCGTTCTCTGGCTGGCGCCGCCGGTGGCTATGATGCTCATCCAAGCCGAGCTGAACACCAGGGCCGTAAGGAAGAGCAGGGCCCAGCAGCAGGCAGCGGCTTAGTAGCGTCGGGCGGAATCAGCCGCCAGGTAGTCCAGGGCCTCTCGCAGGTCCGGCGGCAGCCTGGAGGCGAACTCCACAGGCTCCCCTGTGGATGGCAGAAAGAATCCCAGCTTGCAGGCGTGGAGGAACTGCCGCCTGAGAAACTTTGCCCGTCCACCGTACTTGGAGTCGCCGGCCACTGGGTGGCCTGTGGCCGCCATGTGAACTCGTATCTGATGTGTCCTTCCCGTCTTGGGCCGCACTTCCAGAAGAGTGAAGCCGTCCAGCGCCTCGATGGTACGGTACTCGGTTAGGGAAGCGCGCCCGCCCTCAACTATGCCCATCTTCTGCCGCGAGCGCGGATTGCGGGCTATCGGCGCGTCTATTGCGCCTTCCGCGGGCTGCGGGCGACCTTTCACCAGCGCCAGGTAGACCTTGGTGAAAGAACGCTCCTTCAGCTGGCGGTTCAGTTCTACGTAGGAGGACTGCGATCTAGCGACGACCATTAGCCCGGACGTGTCGGCATCCAGACGGTGCACCAGGCCGGGGCGTGACGGCTCTCCCACCGCTTCCAATTCTGGATAGCGGTCAAGAAGCGCGTTCACCAGCGTGCCGCGCGGGTGTCCCGGCGCGGGATGAACGGTGAGGCCGGGCGGTTTGTCCACCACTATTACGTCTTGGTCTTCATGGACTATCTTCAGGGGCAGCTTTTCCGGAAACGGCTTATCGTCCGAGTCCATGGGCTTCGCTTCTATGTGGACCGAGTCGCCGTGCTTGATTCTGGTCGACGGTCGGGCAGGGGAGCCGTTGACCCGGACAAGCCCGTCCTGGATCAAACGCTGCACCTGAGAACGCGACAGCTGGCTTAGGAGGCTCGCCACGTAGGTATCCAGTCGCTGTCCTTCATCGGAATCGACCAGATGGTTGGAGGCGTGGATCACGGAGGAGTCTCTGACTCGGCCGGTTCCTGTGGCGGTGACGACTCCGCGACGGGTTCGGGCTCCGCTTCTAGCGCTTCCGCCTCCTCCGCATCTTCCTCTACAGGCGTCGCCTTGGGAGCCTTGGGAGAACGAAAGAGTAGCCAGGCCAGTATGACGATTCCGGTGACAATTGAGGCGTCGGCCAGGTTGAATACGGGCCATGCGCCAACGTCGATGAAGTCGGTGACTTTGCCCATGGTGATGCGGTCAACGAGGTTGCCCGCCGCGCCTCCGAGCTGGAGTCCCAGGCTGGTGCGCACCATGAAACCCTGGCCCGCTTGCTTGCGGAAGAAAATGAGCAACACGGCTATGCCCACAAGAGAAGCAATGAGCAGGAACAGGGTCTGGTTGGGGAACAGGCCAAAGGCGCTGCCCGTGTTGCTGACGTGGGTGATCCTCAAGAACCCTTCACTTGGCCTTGACGCGCCTTCTATGAGGCTGGCCCTCACCCATGACTTTGTCATCTGGTCAGTGATGAAGACGACCAGGATCAGGGCGGCAAGAAGCAGGTCCGCGCGCCAGGCGCTGAAGGAGGACGTCTCCTCAGCGACATCGACGCTTTCTTCCGCCTCCGTTTCCACGGAGACGGTGGAATCATTGTCCTGGGAAGTGTCCTGTTGCTCTGGATCTTGTGAAAGCTGCATTGCGTTGTGACCCGGTTCTGTCTTCAAGTCTAGCATACAGCCCAGGTTGCATGGCAAATTCTAGGGTAGGAGGAAGGTTCTCATGCGAACTAGAGCTTATATAGCACACTACCTGCTCAAACTGTCTCGAACTGCAACGCCGACAGATTCAGGTTGGACGAGCGCTTCGAGAGATGAAGCATCTCCACCCCTACTACTTCGTTCGCTTCGTTGTAGTCGAGCACCACGCCCGGCGAGACCTCCTCGGACTCAACTATGGGGGAATCGTCGAGGCGCAGGTAAAGAGCGTCTGCTTCCTTGTCCACGTTCAACTTCATAGCTCACCTCTCATGCCATAGCGGGCATCACAACGTAAACGGCGGAATTACAAGATCACGGCGAGCACCAAGGCGACGATGGCTGTCACCAGGATTAGCAGGGGCAGCTTCTTGCCCGTATCCTTCACCGCGTAGCTAAGCGCTTCCTTGAACTGTTGGTGCTGTTCCGGGCTGCGCTTTGTCCAGTAGTAGGAGATCAGTACAAACGCCACTACCAGGAGAGTTGCCACGACCGCCAGTCGGTACAGAAATCCCGCTATTTCCATGGCGCTATCATCCTTTCTTGCCTTTAGCCTCTACTTTACCACAGCGAAAAAGTAGGCATGGGTGGGCTCCCGTCTCCACGGGAACGACGGTGGCTGCAGCCCCGCTCACGGTGAGGTTGTCGAACCATCATTCTGTGTCAGTAAAGAAACCCCAGGTCAATACGCAAGCAATAGCCCCCCTCCACTAAGAGGCATGCAGCGGACGGTACTCCCTGATAGAATGCAGGTCTAACAACAACCGTTCTTACAAGGAGTCGCTATGCGAATCATAGACCTGCGAAGTGATACCGTGACCCATCCTACCGCGGAGATGCGCAAGGCCATAGCCGAGGCGGAAGTGGGCGACGACGTCTTTGGAGAGGACCCGACCGTGAACAAGCTGGAGGCCATGGCCGCGGAACGGTTGGGGAAAGAGGCGGCAGTCTACGTGGCAAGCGGGTCGATGGCCAACCTGGTAGCGGGGTTGACCCATTGCCAGCGCGGCGATGAGGCCATAATGGGAACGGAGGCGCACATATTCCACAACGAGGTGGGCAGCTTCTCAGCGCTGGGCGGAATCAATGTCCGCACAGTACCCAACGATTCGGAGGGAAGGCTGGATCCAGACGCAGTGGAGGCGGCAATAAGGCCGGACAACATCCACCAGCCAAGGACGGCCTTGATATGCCTGGAGAATACGCAAAACAGGTGCAGCGGCGCTGTGCTGGACGCCGAGTACACGGAGGCCATCGGGCGCCTGGCTCACGACAACGACGCCGCCCTTCACATAGACGGAGCCCGCATATTCAACGCTGCGGTGGCTCTGGGCGTACCTCCAGCGGACCTGGCCCGTCCCGCCGACACGGTGAGCTTCTGCTTGTCAAAGGGTCTGAGCTGCCCCGTGGGCTCGCTGGTGTGCGGCAGTGAAGAGACGATAGCGCACGTGCGGAAGAGCCGCAAGATTCTCGGCGGGGGAATGCGCCAGGCGGGGATAATCGCCGCGGCGGGCGTAGTGGCGCTTGAAACCATGGTCGATAGATTGGCGGAGGACCACGAGACCGCCAGGCGTCTGGCCAAGGGACTTGCCGGGTTGCCCGGAGTTTCCCTGGACCCCGAGGCGATACAGAGCAACATAGTCATATTCGGTGTAAACGGTGACGCCGCTAAGTTCATGGCGGCGTTGAAGGAGCGCGGTGTGCTTGCCTCCTATACGGTGGGACTCGGAGTGAGGATGGTGACGCACTACGGCATAACGGAAGAGGACGTGGATGAGACGTTGAATATATTGGACACGGTGACCGGAGAGCTTGCCCGTGCAGGCTGACCAACCGGCAAGCGTGGAGTGTCCGGAAGAACAGGCGAGGGTTCCTCGCCTGTTTGCTGCTATGGCCAACCGCAACTACAGGTGGTACTGGTTCGGTGCCGGCTTCTCCTCTATGAGTATGTCCATTGGGATGCTTGCGCAAGGATGGCTAGTGTACGATATCACCGACTCCCGTTTCTTGGTGGGGCTGATAGCGGGGTTGATGGGAGTGGGCCACGTGGGGTTCGCCCTGATTGGCGGGGTGATAGTGGACCGCTGGGACAAACGCAAGGTGCTGATCGCCGTGCAGGCGTTGACCGGGCTGGTGGCATTGGCGGTGTCGTTGATCATCTTCGCCGACAGACTGGAGGAGTGGCATTTAGGAGTCGCCGCAGTACTGCAGGGAGTCCTTATGGCGGTGCGGCTGCCATCCGGCAACTCAATGGTCTATATCATGGTGGGGCGCAAAGTGATACTGAACGCCTTGGCGTCCCAGCATATAGCCTTGAACCTATTGAGGATTGTGGGGCCGTTGGTGGCCGGGATTTCCATCGATAGTCTGGGTGTGGAGTACGCCTACCTATTCATGGCAATCAGCGCATGGCTGGGCGGTTTGATGGTGGTCATGGTCAGGGGGGACTACAGGTCGCTGGGCAGCGTGGAGCCGTTCTGGCGGTCAGCTGTAGAAGGGTTGCGATTCGCCTGGGGCAGCGCAACGATACGCTGGCTACTGCTGACGAGCGTTCTGATGGAGATGTTCGGGTTTTCTTTCCTTGTCATGCTGCCGGTCATGGCGCGGGACGTGCTGGGAGTGGGCGGGACAGGGCTGGGGTTTCTAACGGCAGCGAATGCGGTTGGAGCAACGGTGAGCACTGTCATAGTTGCCGCCCTGGGCGATTTCAGGAACAAGCAGGCGCTATTGATATTCACCGCCATGGGGGCCGGCGTTTCCATACTCTTTTTCGCGCTATCACCGTGGTTTGCCGTATCGCTGGCGCTTTCAGCCCTGGTGGGCGCTACCTTGATGGCGTATGACGCAGCGATGGGCACGATGCTGCAACTGCTGATCACGGATGCGGTGAGGGGACGGGTACTGGGACTGTACGGACTCACATTTGGGTTCACTCAGCTGGGAGGGTTCATACAGGGGATAATCGCCAGCATTTACTCGGCGCCGCTGGCGGTGGGAATGGCAGGCGCGGTCATAGTGGGCTACGTGATAGGCATGCGGCGGTTCCTGGACCGGAGGATACGGGAGGCGCTGGAGTGAAGGGAGAGACAGAATGGAGCAGAGACTGAGCATAGTCACGCTGGGAGTGGCCGATGTAGCGGAGGCCCGTAGATTTTATGAACTGATGGGGTGGAGTGCATCCCCGGTAGGCGACGAACAGATAGCCTTTTTCCAAGCCGGTAGCATAGTGTTTTCTCTGTACAGCTTGGAGGAGATGGCCAAAGATTTAGGTCTAGAGAGCAGCGGCAGTGGCTGCGCCAGTATCGCGCTGGCGTATAACGTGCGTCACAAAGAGGATGTTGATGCAGTGCTTGCAGAGGCGGAAAAAGCAGGCGCTAGGCTTCTCAAACCTGCCGAGGAGAAGTTCTGGGGCGGATATGCCGGCTATTTTGCCGACCCTGAAGGCTACGCTTGGGAGGTGGCGTGGAACCCAGCGTTTGAACTGGGAGAGGACGGCAGCTTGCGATTACCAGGGTAACAAAACACTGACCCGAGTATCCACCCGGGCCAGTGCTGCCTTATCAGCTTATCACCTTGGACTCTGCGTTTCCGGTATTCACGACCGGAGAGGCCATCCCCTTGGGGGTTTGGACCACATCTCTACGATATGCAGAGCCGCCGGTTTTCGTATGTCCTCGCTGAGTTTAATTCCACCTCCCTTTATACCAACTCACCGGACTCAGCGAGGCGTGGAGAAGGGAACTGCCATGAATGATACAACTCGTAGAGCACTATCTGGACCTCCCGTTTCCTATACTAAGGCTTATTTCAAAGCCTCACCTTTATTAACGCAGATACAGAACGAGTTGTCAAGTAGTTTATATGGTTTGTTTGCACAATATAGATAAATTCTATATCTACTGCGCAGGGCAGTCTTCAGATACCGGTTCACCTCTGTTCCCACGGTCTCCCCACCAGCGCCGGATACGTTCGGCAACTGTCTTTTCGTACCCTTGATTGGATGGTTGGTAGTAGACCCGTCCTTCCAGGTTGGGCGGTAGATTCTTCTGGCCGGCAAAATGTTCCGGGAACTCATGGGCGTATCTATACTCCTTGCCGTAGCCCATCTCCTTCATCATGGACGTAACGGCATTGCGCAGATGCAACGGCACCGGCTCGTTGCGGCTGGTGCGCACGTCCTCCATAGCCTTGTTGAGGGCCGCGTAGGCGGTGTTGCTCTTGGGCGCCGTGGCCAGATAGACGGTCGCCTCGGCTAGGGGGATGCGTCCCTCCGGCATGCCGATGAAGTGGACAGCCTGCTGGGCAGCAACGGCGACGGTGAGCGCCTTGGGATCGGCCATACCAACGTCCTCAGCAGCGAGGATTACGAGCCGCCGGGCGATGAACATTGGGTCTTCACCCGCTTCGACCATGCGGCCGAGCCAGTAGATAGCGGCGTCGGGGTCGGAGGCGCGGACTGATTTGATAAAGGCGGAGATGGTGTCGTAGTGCTGGTCTCCGGCTCTATCGTAGAGCAGGGCGCGTTGCTGCAGGGCGTCCTCCATTGTGGCCAGGGTGATGACGCGTCCGCCACCTTCGTCCGGCCTAGTGGCCGTGGCCGCCAGCTCAATGGCGTTAAGGGCAATTCGAGCGTCGCCGTTGGAGACGGCCATCAGCAGGCTGCGAGCATCAGGCTCAAGGGAGGGGCGCATTTCCGCTATACCGCGGTCGGGATCGTTCAATGCACGGTCGACGATAAGGCCGATGTGCTCTTCAGTGAGGGCCTGGGTTGGGAAGACGCGGGAACGGGATAGCAATGGGGAGATGACCTCAAAGGAGGGGTTCTCGGTCGTAGCGCCGATGAAGGTGATGGTGCCTGACTCTACGTGGGGCAGTATGACGTCCTGCTGCGCCTTGTTAAAGCGGTGGATCTCGTCTATGAAGAGTATGGTGCGCTGGCCGGTCATGCCGAGACGGTCCCTGGCTTCCTGGACGATGCGTCGCAGGTCTGCGACGCCGGAGGTGACGGCGGAAGCCTGCTCGAAATGAGACCGGGTAACGGAGGCGATGATCAGGGCAAGGGTAGTCTTGCCGGAACCGGGAGGCCCCCAGAGGACCATGGAGGGCACGCTGTCCGCTTCTATGCTGCGTCGGAGCACTTTGTCAGGGCCGACAATGTGCTCCTGGCCCACAAGCTCATCGAAATTGCGCGGTCGCATGCGCGCCGCCAGGGGAGCGTTGCGTCTCTCCGCTTGTTGTCGTTGATGTTCAAAGAGGGCCATGGTAATTCCAACAGGCTCTTGGCGTCTCACACGCACGAATCATATCAGGGTTTGGAACAGGGAGTGGGGCAAAGGCGTTCCATTTCAACAACGGTTACTCCATAATCGCCCTGGCCGTAGTCGGCCAAGTGAAAGCTCTTCACCAGAGGATGGGCTTCCAGGTGTTGCCAGACGGCGTTGCGCACGGCGCCGGAGCCTTTTCCATGGACAATGCGCACCATAAGGAGTTCGGCCATGAAAGCCTGGTCAAGGTACTTGTCCAGCCTGCTCACGGCTTCTTCTACGGGCAGACGGCGCAGGTGAAGTTCGGAGGGGATGGACGAGTGTGACATGAGCGCTATGAGAAGGCGTCCTCAATGCGCCTATAGGTTCGCTCACTTCTTCGTCTTATGGCTCCTACGTCTATCCTACGGATTTCTTCATTGATCTGGTAGATTATCCGCCAACTACCCACCCGCAGGCGAAAGACATGGTCGTACAGTTTCTCACATCCAGGAGGCATTGGGTCACTGGCTAGCGCATGGAGAGCGCTGAGAATACGTCGATGGTCAGGTTCACGCAAGGCTCGCAACTCTCGTTCCACGCGGCGGCTGCGGAGTACAATCTCAAACTTGGGCTTCTCGCCGGCGCTCATACTCTTCCAGGCTCGTGGACTCTTCTTCGGGGCTTCCCATGGCTTCCTTCATGGCTAGCACGTCTTCCAGGTCGTCCAGCTTCTCCATCAGAGCTTCATACTCCCGGTAGCCGACCATCACTGCCTTTGGCTTGCCGTGCAGAGTGACATAGATAGGCGCGTCATAAGCCTGGAGCTGGGCTATAAGCGCAGCAAGGCCGGTCTTTACTTCGCTTACGGTAACGATTTTGGCAACCATCTCCACCCCCGTTGGTTTTGTGGTGCATCCGTAGAGAATTGTACCATATAGAGTACGATATCCAAGGAAAGCCGGGGCCTGCCTCGCATGGAAGACGCCTCAGGCCAGCGACGCTTCCACGCTGAGCTCGACGTTGCCCTGCATGGCTCCCGAAATGGGGCAGCCGTTCTTGGCGTCCTCCGCTGCCTGTCGGAAATCGTCCTCGCTCATGTCCGGCACATCGCCGACGACCTTGAGCGCGCTGGAGGCGACTTTGGCGCCGCCTTCGAACAGTTCGAACGTGACCGTGGCTTCGGCCTCCAGCTTGGTCGCAACCTTGCCGTCGCGTCCCAGCCGAGCCGACAGCGCCATGCAGAAGCAGCTTGCGTGCGCCGCCGCAACCAGCTCTTCCGGGCTGGTGTTTGGCCCCGCGGTCTCGTCGCTGCGCGCTTTCCAAGAGACGGGAAGCTCGTTGTACGCGCCTGAAGACGATGCGGTGACCGTCCCGGTTCCGGATGCGAGGTCGCCGCTCCAAACAGCTTGCGCGGATCTGGTGATAGCCATGACTCCTCCTTGGGGTGGTTACGAATGTAGGCCGCAAGTATAAGTGGGCGTGCGTTGGCGGGTCAAACAGCGGGCTCTTGACAAGTGAGTACAATTGGGAAGGCGGCACATCCTCTGAGAAACGCACCTGATGCGTGGATAGGACTAACTATGGCTGCTGCAATCGTTAACGAACACGTCCGCTACGAACCGGATGAGAACCCGCCGCCTCTGATAGCGCTCGGAGCGGGCGCACAAGCAGCGATGCTCATCGTCGCTCCGGTGGTGCTTACCGTAGTTATAGTGGTTCGCATCGCAGAGGCGTCCGAGAGCTACCTGGTGTGGGGCGTTTTCGCCGCCTTGGTCGTCTGCGGACTGACCACCGTGCTCCAAGCCGCGCGATGGGGCCGCTTCGGCTCCGGCCACGTGTTGATCATGGGCACGTCCGGAGCTTTCATAGCTGTCTGTGTGGCAGCCTTGAAGCTGGCCGGTCCAGCGACACTGGCCAGTCTTGTGGTCATCTCATCACTATTCCAGTTCCTGCTGGCGGCCAGGCTATCGCTGCTGCGGCGCATCTTCACCCCGACTGTGACGGGCACGGTGATAATGCTGATTGCTGTGACGGTAGCGCCGGTGCTCTACGACTCGCTGTACAACGTGCCTGAGGGAACAGATTCCGCCGCCGCGCCGCTGGCCGCCGGAGTCACCCTAGCTGTCGTGGTGGCCATGGTACTCCGTGCGCCGCCTTCTCTGCGACTATGGTCTCCAATCGCCGGCATCGTTGCGGGGTGCGCTGTTGGCGCTCCCTTCGGCCTATACGATGTCGGGGCCGTTGTCGACGCCGCATGGTTTGGCGTGCCGTTCCGTGACTGGCCCGGCTTCAACCTGGTGCCTAGTACCGAATTCTGGGCGCTGCTACCCGCCTTTATAGTTGTGACACTGGTGGGCGCCATAGAGACCATAGGGGACGGCGTGGCCATCCAGCGCATTTCACGCCGCCGTCCGCGCGCTACCGACTTCCGGGTAGTGCAGGGCGCCCTCAACGCCGACGGCATGGGCAACCTTCTCTCCGGGTTAAGCGCGACCCTACCGAACACCACCTACTCCACCAGCATCTCACTTGCCGAGGTGACGGGCATTGGAGCACGGAGGGTGGGCGTCATAATAGGCATCACTATATTTGCACTGGCCTTCTTCCCCAAGTTTGCAGCTCTGCTCATCGCCATTCCCGCTCCGGTAGCCGCCGCATACATTCTGGTTTTGATTGCGCTGCTCTTCGTGCAGGGCATGAAAATCATCATCCAGGATGGGATTGACCATCGCAAGGCTGCGGTGGCGGGTGTGGCCTTCTGGATTGGTGTGGGATTCCAGAACGGATGGATGTTTCCAGATCTGTTGGGTGATGGCTTCCTTGGCATTCTGCTGAGCAACGGTATGACCTCCGGGGCGATTGTCGCAGTCCTGATGATGGTTTTCTTGGAACTCACCGGCCCCCGGCGCAAACGGTTGCGCATGGATATGGACGAAGAGACGCTTCCCAAACTCGGTGAGTTTCTCAGGGAGTTCGCAAGGGACGCCAAGTGGACTGACGCCTCAGCCGAGCGGCTGGTGCTGGTGGGGGAGGAGACGCTGCACAGCATGACGTCTAACGATGACGACCCGGAGCTGGCGAGCGGACGACGCCTGGTGGTCACCGCCCGCTCCGTGGGCGGCGGCGCCGAGTTGGAGTTCGTCTCCGCAACGGAGGAGGAGAACCTGGAGGACAGGCTTGCCTACATGGGCGAGAACCCTGACATTTCAGACGGACGAGACATATCCTTCAATCTGCTGCGACACCTCTCATCGTCCGTGAAGCATCAAAAGTACCACGGCGTAGACATAGTATCCGTCAACGTTGCGAAAACCTGAGCCCCACGGGGGAAGGTGACTACTACGGCGTCTTGGTCCCTTGTACCCACAAAGAGACAAGGGAAGGGGATGGATTGCGCCGAGGAAGCGGAGCGATTTAGCCGGGGCCCAGGCCACCCCCAAGCTGCAATCCGCACTGAGCTACCGCTCCAAACAGCGCGAAGAACGACGCTTCGTCCCCTGCAGCCAGTGTCTCAGCGAAGGTCTCAGGCCCACCCATTTGCTCCACAACACACTGCATGTTCTCCCTTTCTTCCGGGGCGGCGCCCAGAACCATAGCGGCGCCCTGCCATTCTTCCTCGTTCAGGCAGGTCAATGCCAGGATGAAGGCAGACATGCTCCCAGCCTGGGCAGCTTGATCGCCCGATTCCCCTGCCAGCATCAGAGCACGCAGGTCAATTCCTTCCATTCCTGTACGGATGCATGCAGAGGTCTCCGTGCTCAGCGGGCCGGTGCCCGCCAAGATTCCAGTTAGAAACATGCGCAACAGTGTTTCATCACTAAAGCAGCCAAACACCTGTGCCTGCTCTTCGGGTGACGCCATTTCCGGAGCAGCGAAGATCTGCATCAGGCTCGCGACATCCGCCACTCCTGTAATACAGGCCAGCTCGGTCTCCGACAGCTCTGACGCAATCGCCATGGGGTCATCCAGAGGCAGAGGCGCTATTCCACCTGCATCGGCGGCTGGCTCAGGCACAGCAGTAGCAGTAGGTATAGGAACCGGAGTAGGTGTGGGCACCGGCGTGGGGGTAGCCGTAGGTGTTGGGGTCGGAACCGGTGTGGGAGTAGCTGTCGGTGTGGGTGTAGGCTCGCTACCGCATGCAAGGAGGGCCACAAGTGCAATCAACACTGCTACAAAGCTGAGTTTGGTTATCAATTTGACTCTTCCTCGGGTTGAATATCTGTGTATTTTCATGATACTCCAATTGCTTATGGTCTGCCACGATTCCACTTACTCACATCAGGTGACTTTGGGGCCTTCCCTTCCACGTCACCGCCTGCTCCAGCATCTCAATGGCATTGCTACGGGTTACACCGCTATCGGAACCTAGCATCTGACTAAGCTCCGTTACCCTGGATTCATCGGTTAGATTCTCCACCGATGTCGCGGTTCTATCATGTGAGGCACGTTTCATAACTTTGGCATGGATGTCTGCGTAGCACGCTATCTGCGGTAGGTGGGTTACGCATAGCACCTGGTGACTCTTGGACAGTCCCCATAGTTTCTGGCCCAAGACACCCCCGACTCGACCTCCTACACCCGCATCAACCTCATCAAACACCAGGATCGGGATCCGGTCGGCGGTAGACAGGATGGTCTTTATGGCAAGCATCAGCCTGGCGGCTTCTCCACCGGAGGCTATCCTGGCCAAGGGTCGTGGCGGTTCCCCCAGGTTGAGTGAGATCAAGAATTCTACGAAGTCTATACCTGTACCGTCGAAAGCGAGGTGCCTGACGCCTTCTCCATTTAAGGAGGTGGCGTCTGGGCCGGTCTCAACCGGTACGCCGTCCTCCGACTCTGATTGACGGATATCCACGCGCACTTGTGTCTGTGCCAAGGCCAGCTCCGCGACTTCCTCTTGGATGGCGCTGGCCAGACGCTTGGCAGCATGCTGTCTGGCCTGAGAGAGCTGACCCGCCAGCCTGCCAACCTGCTCTTGAAGCTCTTGCTCCAGGGATTCTAACTCCTCCGTGCGCTCTTCGCTGTGATACAGCTTCTCCAAGTCTTTTGAGGCCTTCTCACCGAAATCCAGGATTTCTTCTATTGTGCTGCCGTACTTCCTCTTCAGACCTCTAATCAAGTCCAGGCGCTCCTCAATTTCCTGGAGACGATCCGGATTGTACTCAATGCTGTCGCGGTAGCTGCGGAGTGTACGCGCCAACTCTTCTACCTGGTGCGTCAAGGCATCCAGCGACGGAATGTCCTGACTCAATGATGGGTCCAACTGCTCCAGCTGGGCGATGTCCCGGGCCACCTGTCCCATGAGGTCCATAACTGATCCCTGCAGGTCAAGGCCGTCGTATAGAACTCTATAAGCGTGGTCTGACAGCTCGATAATTCGCTCCGCATTGGCGGCCCGGTCACGCTCAAGGGACAGCTCTTTATCTTCATCCGGACGAAGATCGGCGGCGCTAATCTCCGCCACCTGATATTTCAGAAAGTCCATCCGCTGGGCAAAGTCCCGCTCTTCCCTCTGAAGCCGGTCCAGCTCCCGCCGTACCTCCAATAGCTGGCGAACCTGCTCTGCTACCTGAGTCCGGAGTTGCCATAGCCCACCGTACCTATCCAGTATGTCCATGTGCTCACGCACACGGAATAGGGACAAGTGCTGGTTTTGGCCGTGGATGTCTACTAAATGTTCGGCCAGGGTGTTCAACAGCCTGAGAGGTACAATTCGCCCGTTTACACGGCACGTATTGCGTCCATCCAGGTTGACTTCGCGAGCGAGAATCAGCTCCTCTTCGCTACCGTCAATCTCGTATTCATCCAGGGTAGTTTTGATTTTCTGAGCGACATCTCCGTTGAGCAGGAATATGCCCTCCACTCTGGACTGGCGCGCCCCGGAGCGCACCATGCCGCCATCGGCGCGTCCTCCCAATAGAAGGCTCAGCGCATCCACGATGATAGACTTGCCGGCCCCAGTTTCTCCCGTGAGCACGTTAAAGCCGGGCGCCAACTCCACTTCAATCTGCTCTATGGTGGCAAAGTTGGTGACGCTAAGAAGTCTGAGCATGACGTTGTCCGCACAAACCCCGGCTACAATGCAGGGTTAGGTGCACATCTTCGCACTGGCGCTATACCTGGGAGAGATCACGGAACACCTGCTGCCATTTCTCCGCAGACTCTACGCTGTATCCTCCACGGTACGCTATTACCCCATCGGCATCTATGGCTAACTTGGCTGGCTGCCGCAAGACATTGTATTCCGGCAGCATGGCGGCAGGCGCCTTGGCAACCGGCCAGGGGTAGTCCTGTCCGTCTCTGTAACTGACCAGGGTTCCCAGACCCTCTGTCGGGTCGATGCCAATTCCATAGAAATCCACAGAGTCCTGGTACTCCGGGTAAACATCCTTTAGCAACCGTAACTCGGTGCGACAAGTTGGTCACCAGGTGGTGAAGAAGTAGAGGACTACGGGGCGTCCCTGTCCCATCAGTTCGGCCAGTTGTACGGGCTGATCAGTGGATATCTCGGTCAGAGTGAAGTCGGGCGCCAGGTCACCAACCTTATTCCCAGTTGCGGGGGTTGAGGTATCAGTTGTGGCAGGCGCCGTAGCAATCGGAGTCGGTACTGGCTCATTGGTAGGGGTAGCTGTCGGTGTAGTGCTGCTACAGGCTATGCCGAAGAGCAAAAGAAGTGCTCCCAGAGCAACGCACTGCCTTTTGATTGCAGAGAAAACCATCAGAATCCATTATATCATCTAAAGGCGTACGTAATCCGGGTACTTTCTTCCTAATTGGCCAGTTATATTGTGGAACGGGGTGAAGTAGAGGCAACCCTAGCAGGTTAACCGCTAGTGGTTTATTCTGAGCCATCAATATACTAGACTCGGGGCACTCTCCTGAGCCATTCATGGAGTGTTCACCAAAACGCATAACCACGGAGGTAGACTGCGGTAATTGTTGCGTTTTCTGAAGATTCTTGACGCCAAGCGAATCATCCTAGTCATCGGCATTGCCGTAGTTGCACTGCTCGTGCAGCCGAACCACAGACCGGGAGGACAGGAATTGCCCGTGGTGCGGCTGATTAGTGTCGAGCCGTCCTCTCAGGTTCTGGAAGGAAATCGCTTGAGCGTTACTTTAGGTATCTCCCCACCTGTCAGTGCAGGCGATCCAGGTCTCACAGGAGGGAGACTCATAGGCGGGATTATAGTATGGGACTCTTGGAAAGGTGAGGGCGCCGACGCATTGGTTGCCTTTGCTTTCCATCCAGGCGACCAGACCGACGTTGTATCGTACGGGGTAGATGTGGCAGATGATGACGGAGCGATAAACACAAATCGAACCATCAGAATCGAGGTCAACTCCGTATTTCCGGAGTACGCCGTAGGGAGCCCTTCAGGGGCAACAGTACGTGTACTGGATAAGGATAGCGCCGGGCCTCCGCCACCACCACCACAACAGCCGCCTCCGCCGCCAGAAGACACGCCTATACCGGAGCCACCACCTCCGCCACCTGAGGACACGCCTATACCGGAGCCACCACCTCCGCCACCGCCTGAGGACACGCCCATACCGGAGCCGCCGCCTCCACCACCGCCTGAGGACACGCCCATACCGGAGCCGCCGCCTCCGCCACCGCCTGAGAACACGCCCATACCGGAGCCGCCGCCTCCACCACCGCCTGAGGACACGCCCATACCGGAGCCGCCGCCTCCACCACCGCCTGAGGACACGCCCATACCGGAGCCGCCGCCTCCAACGCCGACACTGGTACCACCACCCATGAATACGCCTGAACAGACGCCGATACCCACTGCGGAGCCTACGCTCGGTCCTCTCTCAACAACGCCTCAGCCGTCCGACACGGCGTCTGCGCCGGAGCTGGTGCAACCAGGGCTGGACCAGCCATCTGCTCCGGTGATGAGTAGGGCGATACCGCGTGTCCGCGAGGCGCTGGGGGGCATAGCTTCAACACCCCGGCGACGCATTACGCTCATCATCATCCAAGGTCTGGCAAGCGTCTTTGCCGCCGCCGTATTTGCCCGCCTTATACTGCGGCGTGAGTGAGGTAGCTCCTGGCTATAAGACTGGTGTACCCAGCCGTGTGCTAAATAGTCTCTACGGCTTCTGGGAGGTGCTCGGGAGCGGTTGTTTGGGGAATGGTCATAATGAACTCCGCGTACTCCCCGTGCACCGTATCCACGGACAACTCGCCGCCCAACCGTCGCACCACATCGGCAGCAATGGAGAGCCCCAATCCGGAGCCCGAAGCCCCCTCACGTGTCGAGAAGAACGGGTTGAAGATGTTGCCGACCACGTCATCCGGAATACCAGTGCCGTTATCCCTAATGCGTATCTCAACATTGCCATCCACCAAGCGTGTTGATACTACAAGCTCCGGCTGGTAGTTCTCCTCTCCATCTTCTCGTTTCTGTCTCATGGCAAAGCAGGCATTGGAAACCAGATTCAGAATGGCCTCTCCAAAGTCCTTTTCCACCAGCGAGACCTCACCAATCTCTGGACCCAGATCAAACGTGGGTTGAACCGAGAAATCTTGCCATTCGGAGGTGAAGATGTTGCACCCTGACCGCACAGACGTCCACAACAACTCGTTCAGGTCCACCTCTGCCGTCTCACCTCCACCGACTCCTAACCCGCGCATCCTCTCTACTATTGCCAGCGCTCGTCCTCCATTAGTAAGGACTCGGTTAAGGCTATCGGTTAGGTCCTGGCTAATCTCATCTAACAATTCCGTATCAGCCTCAGACATTTTGTCTCTGTAGGCATTCAGCATGTCCGACAGTTCCTTGTACAGCTCAAGCGATCCTTCGGAGAAGTTATGGACAAAATTCAGTGGATTGCTGATCTCGTGCGCCACGCCGGACACCAGCTGCCCCAAGGCGGCCAGCTTCTGCTGGGCTACAAGGCGGTCCTGTGTTCGTTCCAACTCCGCATTGGTCTGGCGCAACTCCTCGTAGAGTTGCTCCACCAAGTTCAGTCGCTGCACCTCCAGCGCTTGCTGACGGAAGGTCTCAAGGGCACCGGCCAGCTCACCGATTTCATCACGACCCACCTCCGGTACAGGCGTCTCCAGGTCTCCTCCCGCCATGCCACGCATCCGTTGCGACATGCGCGATAAACGACGAACCATGCCGTTGCCCACCCACAGCCACGCCGCCAGAGTTGCCACGATGACGCTAATGACGCTTATGGCCGTGAGGAGGGTCCTACCTTCATCGAAGCTGCTGACGGCCAGTTCCAATGTATCTGCCGAGTACTGCTCTGCGGCCGTGGTAAGGTTCGACACCTCATCTGTCAAGGCGGCACTGGTTGTATCAAAAGATGCCGACAGACTACTGATTTCCGCTTCCAGCGCGAGTTGCTGACGGCGTACGTAGAACACTCCCTCACCCTCTCCCAAGTCGGTCACACGCTGGTCTATACCCTCCGCATGGAGAGTTGAGAACTGCTCCCACAGGCCATCCAAAGTTGCTTCCTCTTGAGCTTGCAAAGCCTGTCGCAACACTGATAATGCCTCTTCCGACTTCCCAACGTTAGATATCGAGGTTGCTAAGAGTGATCGGTACTCCGCGGCGGTAGAGTTGGCGTTCTGTAAGTCGTTCCTGATTCTCGTAAGGTCATCAATGACATCTACAAGGTCATAAGCGGCGCCGCTGACGGCTTCCGTGAGAGTCATCAATTCTGACACGCTATTGGCTTCATTCAACGCGGTTTCTAATCGCTGAAGAGACCGGTCGACAGTGTTTGCCTCCGCACTTTGCCAGGCGACGTTGGATGCGAATAAGCTCTGTCCAAGACCGCGCAAGCGCTCCGCTTCACTAGCGGCAGCCCAAGAGGCTTCCAGGGCCGGCACAGACTCTGATTGGACCTGATAGTTCCGATTTCCGCTCTGTTCAAAGTAGTAGACCCCCACTGCGCCGGACACCAGGGTCAGGGCTACGGCAAAGCCCAAGGCCAGGTACAACTTGGTACCAATACGGCTCCATTTATCAACAATAAATCGCATCAGAAAGACCGGTGGCCCATGGGGCTACGCAACTAGGAAGCTTCTCTGGGTAGTTGTATCATCCATTTAGCCGTATCGACAAGCTGTTGCCGGTCTGGAACCGGGCTGCATACGATAAACGGGGATTGCAAATTGAAACATGGAATCAGCAACGGAGGACTCGGGATCAGAGCCGCGAGAAAGTGCGACCTTGCAGCGCTGACCGCCGCTCTTGAGCCCGGTATTGGCGGGGTGCAGGTCAGTCGACGGTTTGAGGAAAGTCGACTTGGGTATCGCGAGATGCTTGTGGCCGAACTGAACGGACAGGCTGTGGGGACAGTCAGCGTAGGCGGATGCGGTTTTCAGAGACCCGGTTCATTACGTCTATTCGCGCTCGACGTTGGAGAGGCTTACCGGAATCGTGGCGTAGCAACGGCTCTGGTGAAGGCTGTCGAGGCTATGGCCGGCGATCAAGGCCTCGACGAAGTCAATCTTGAAGTTGCCATAGATAACGAGAAAGCGATCCGGCTATACGAGCGGCTGGGATTTCGACAACATGGAAACCCGGTAATGGATGGTGAGGCGCCATCATGGGTGATGGTCAAAAAGTTAGAAAGATGATAGGGAGAGGAATCAGCGGTTAGGAACTCCGAACTGGCAGTAAGGCGTTCTTCAACCCATTCCAAGCGCCAGCCTTGCCGCCTTTATCACTGCATCCTCTTCCTCTGCCATTACGGTGCGAGGGTCCAGCACCAGTTTGTCGTCTTCAATGCGGCCAATTACGGGCGGGGCGGCTTGGCGGAGAGCGTCCGCCATCGCATCGGGGTTGCCTTCAAGCGCGACAAGCCAGGTGGGCAGGGTTTCTCCGGGAAGACTGCCCCCGCCAATGGTCGAGCGTCCCGGAGTAATAGAAGCGCCGGTGCCAATGGCTTTCTGCAACGCCTGGGCACGCTCCTTCAGTTGGGACTCGGAGGCGGAGATCATGCGCCAGACGGGGATCTCCGTGACCGCTTCCTCTTTAAGGTAGTGCAGTAGCGTGGCGGCCAGCGCGGACAAGCTGAGCTTGTCTATTCGCACGGCGCGGGCCAGCGGATGTGCAGACAGCCTTTGCACTAGTTCCTTGCTGCCGGCGATTATTCCGGCCTGCGGCCCGCCGAGGAGCTTATCGCCGGAGAAGAAAGACAGCCCGCATCCCGCAGAGATGCTGTCCTGCACGGTGGGTTCATAAGCCAAGCCAAAACGGGATACGTCCAGCAGGCAGCCGGAACCGAGGTCGTGGAGGACGGGCAGATTGTGCTTCTTGCCCAGGGCTACCAGCTCGGTGGCCTCCACCGAGTGAGTGAAGCCTGAGATGCGGAAGTTGCTGGCATGTACCTTGAGAATAGCGCCGGTCTCCTCGCCGATGGCGGACTCGTAGTCGGAGAGGTAGGTGCGGTTGGTGGCGCCCACTTCGACAAGTCGCGCCCCGCTCTGAGCAAGGACGCCCGGAATGCGGAATCCGCCGCCTATTTCCACGGCTTCACCGCGAGACACGATAACCTCTTTGTTCCTTGCCAGGGCGGCAAGTCCAAGCATAACCGCAGAGGCGTTGTTGTTCACTACAAGAGCCGCCTCCGCTCCGCTGACCTGCGTTATCAGCGAATTGACATGGGCCTGTCGTGATCCACGCTGTCCCTGTCTGAGTTCGAACTCCAAGTCGGAGTAGCCACTGGCAGCGTCGTTCATGGCTTGTAGAGCCGCCTTGCTCAGGGGAGCGCGTCCCAGGTTGGTGTGCAGGACGACTCCGGTGGCGTTGATAACTCGCTGGGGACTAATTGTCCACTGCCGGGATGCTTCCGTGCAGACGCCTTCCACGATATGGGAGATGTCGGGAACGGGGTCGCCGTCTGAAATGGAGTCGCGAATCCCATCCAGATGGCGGCGGACTATGGTGACGACGGCTTCATGGGAGTATGTAGCAACCAGTTGCTGCACTGGCTCCTGCTGCAAGACGGCGTCAATGCTGGGCAGACTGCGTAATCGGCTGGTCAAGCATGCCTCTTAAGGAGGATGCAGGAATTGTAGCACAGGAGGGCAGGGGAACCGCCGCCTATCGCCTTAGGGTAGCAACTGCTCCCGCCAGCAGCACTCCGGAGAATGCGGCGAGGGCGGCCAAGTTGTGCCACAGGTCGGACAGGTCTGCGCCGTGCAGCATGATCTCACGCAGCGCTTCGACGGCATACGTGAGGGGGAGCGCGACGGAGAACCACTCGAAGAGAGTGGGCATCTGCTCAACGGGAATTATCACGCCCGACAAGAATATCTGCGGCGCCATAACAATCGGAATGAACTGGACGACCTGGAACTCGTTGTTGGCAAAGCTGGAGATGAATATGCCCAGGCTGACCGCGACGGTAACGACAAGGAAAAGGACCGCGCTGATCTCCCAGAGATTGCCGCTGTAGTCGATGTCCAGCGCCAAGATGGTGAAGGAGAGGATGACCGCGGTCTGCACCACGGCAAAGATGAGGAAGCCCAGCATGTAGCCGAGCATGATATCGAACCTTCCGACAAGGGTCGTCTGGAGGCGTTCCAGCGTTCCCTGCGCACGCTCCCGGAGGAATCCGACGCCGGTCAGGATGAAGGTGAAGAACAGCACGAACACCGCCAGAAGACCCGGAGCAATACGGTCGAGGATGGCGCGCTGCTCGTAGAGGCTGAATCCAACCAGCGACATGACTATGAGAGGACCGACTATGAGCAGTCCGATGGAACGCCGGTCGCGCAGTATCTGCCGGATGATACGCTCGGTGATTGCCAGGACGCGGTCTGCAGACATCAGTGATCAGCCATACGGAGGAAGTGTATGAACGCATCTTCAAGGGAAGCGTCGGGACGGCCGGTGGCTGCGCGAAGCGCCGAGGGAGTATCCATGGCGATTACCTTGCCGTCTCTGAGGAAGGCGAGCCGGTCACAGTGAGCGGCGTCGTCCATGGTGTGGCTGGAGATCATGATGGTGGTTCCGGCCTCGGCCATCTGTCTGAAACGCTCCCAGAATGCAGCGCGCAGGTCTGGATCGAGTCCTACGGTCGGTTCGTCCAACAGCAGCAGCGTAGGACGGTGGACCAGGGCTATGGCCAGGCTGACTCGCTGGCGCATGCCTCCGCTGAGGTTGAGAATTGTGTCGGACCTACGTGAGGCCAATCCCACCAGGTCGATCGCTTCCTCCACGGACCGGCCACGCTCCCGGCGGTCGGACATTCCGTACATCCGCGCAAAGAAATCGACGTTTTCCCTGATGGAGAGCTCTTGGTATAGCGCGCTGAGCTGGGGCATGTAGCCTACCAGCGCCGCCTGTCGAGGAGAAGGGGAGTCGCCGTGCACGGTTAGTATCCCATCGCTGGCGCTGAGCAGGCCGACCATCATCCTCATGAGGGTTGTCTTGCCGGAGCCGTTGGCCCCGAGCACACCGAATATCTCGCCTTGCGACACCGATAGCGAGAGTCCGTTCAACACAGGGAGCGAGCCGTAGCTGAACTTGATGTCTTTTGCTTCGACGACGGGTGGTGCTTGCATGGCGGTATAGTAGCAGACCCGAGTCCAGGGGGTGAATTGTACTGGCTCGCGGCACGGGCATGACCCTTCGACGGTGCTCAGGGTAAACTCCCCCGCCGCCGCCCCTGGGTTCCCGACTTCTCGGGAACGACGATGTGTACCTGTCCTGGAGGACGGCGCTCCCTTTTTCCTTGACCCTATGCAAAGCCGATTGCTACAATGGCCTTTACGTTTTCGCCAGGGACGGGGGGAGAATGATAACCATAGGCCTGAGCGGCGGCATCGGTTCAGGCAAGACAGAGGCCAGTCGCATCCTGCAGGAGATGGGCGCTGAAGTAATCATCGCCGACCAGGTGGGCCATCAAGCATATGAACCCCACACCGATGCTTGGAAACAGGTTGTGGAAACGTTTGGCGATGATATCCTGCAGCCGGACGGCCAGATAGACCGCAGAAAGCTGGGATCGATTGTCTTTTCCGATCCCGGAGAGATGGCCAAGCTGAACGCCATCATGCATCCCAGGATGCATACGATGATGGAGGAGCGTCTCAGGGAGCTGAAGGCCAAAGGCGCCCAGGTTGCCGTCCTGGAAGCGGCTATCCTGGTCGAGGCGGGCTGGATATCGCTAGTCGACGAGGCGTGGATGCTGGAGGTGCCCGAAGAGGTGGCGGTGGAGCGCATTCACCAGAGAAACGGGCTGGCGGAAGAGGATATCAGGAAGCGACTGCGGTCTCAGCTGTCGAACGAAGAGAGGGCCAGACACGCCAGCGAGGTCATAGAGAATACAGGCGACCTTGAGGCTTTGGGGCTTCGCCTCAAAGAGCTCTGGAACAGCCGATTGCAAGGGAGGCATAGTTGACACTAGCAAAAGGAACAAGGAGCGTTTACAGGGAGTTCCTCATAGAGGAATACGTAGTGAACGAGGAACCGTACTACGTCTCCGTATCAGATGAAATAGAGCTTTTTGAAGCTGCCTACGAATCCAAGATTCCCGTGCTGCTGAAGGGGCCAACGGGGTGCGGCAAGACTCGATTCATCGAGCACATGGCTTGGCGGCTGGGTCGTCCCCTTACGGCCGTGAAGGGCAACAAAGGGCAGGGGAATGATGAAGGCGCCATACCGCTGGTAACCATAGCGTGCCACGAGGACCTGACCGCCAGCGACCTGGTGGGCAGATACCTCTTAGAAGGCGAGGAGACGAAGTGGATAGACGGTCCCTTGACCAGGGCGGTGAAAGCGGGCGGCATTTGCTACCTGGATGAGATAGTGGAGGCGCGCAAAGACACCACCGTGCTGATTCATCCTCTCACTGACCACAGGCGTTTCCTACCCATAGAGAAGCGCGGCCAGGTGATAGAAGCCGCGGACGGCTTCCTGCTCTGCATTTCATACAACCCCGGTTATCAGAGCGCTTTGAAGGACTTGAAACACAGCACAAGACAGAGATTCGTCTCTTTGGAGTTCAACTACCCAACCAGGGAAGTCGAAGCGCAGGTTGTGCAACATGAGAGCGGCGTATCGGCTGAGATGGCGGATTCTCTGGCCAAGCTGGGGGAAAAGGTGCGCAATCTCAAAGACCATGGCCTGCAAGAAGGGGCCAGCACGCGGCTGCTGATTTACGCCGGCAAGCTCATTAACCAGGGCATATCTCCGAGAAGGGCTTGCCAGATTGCGGTGGTCTGGGGCGTGACCGACGACTTTGAAGTCCAGGAGAGCATAGAAGAGGTTGTCAGTTCCATCTTTGAATAGACTGGGGGAGACCACGACGCTGCCGGTTAGCACGGAGCTCGAACGGGTGCGATGGGCGCTGTCCAGCAGAGAAGCGCGGAAGATATCGGAGCCGGGTCTAAGGCGTTCGGCGGTACTCCTGCTTCTGTATTGCAAGGACGGCGAATACGCGGTCCTGTTCAACAAACGGACCCACAAGGTTGAGTTCAACAAGGGTGAGATATGCTTCCCCGGAGGCGGTATGGATGAAGGAGACGCCGGTCCCATGGAAACGGCGCTCAGGGAAACCCACGAGGAGATGGGGATAAATCCGTCGTCGGTTACGGTGCTGGGGGAGCTTGACGAGACAACCACGCGAGCGGGATTCGTCATCAGACCGTTCGTGGGGACAATTCCCTATCCGTACGAGTTTAGGCCAAGCGAAGACGAGGTTGCGGAGGTGCTGGAAGTACCGGTGTCGTCGCTGCTGGACAGGCGTAACGTAGAGGACGCAGACTGGGCGCACTCCAAGGTCTACTCCTTTGGAGAGCATCAGATATTTGGAGCCACTGCCCGCATATTGGAGCAGTTCCTGGATGCGGTAGGCGATCTGGGACTGGCTAGAGAGACGGAGACCGGATGACTCCACATCTGCAGCAAATAGAAGAGGAACTGTCGCGCTTCCAGCCTTCGGTGCGAGAAGAGTTGCACCGCGCCGTTGACGTGGTATCGCAGGGTCTCACGGAGACGGAGCTGCTGAACTGGGCCCGACTTGGATTGGACATAGCCCAGCAGAGCGTGAGGTCTTGGGAGACCGCCTCCGAGTATTACCGGACATCACCACAGGTGAAGCCGCACCTGAACTCATCCCAGCTCTTAGACTGGGGAAGAAGCGGCGCCGCTCTCTGCCTGGACTCCCCCACCCTGGGAACCGCGTTCTTCAGGGCCAGCACCAAGAGCGCCGGAAGATTGAAACCGGCATACATTCAAGAATGGGCAACTCTTGGCCGGGGACTGTACAGAGGAACCTGGAAGTCCGGGGCCTTGGCTGCCAAGTTCTTTGAAGTCAGCGCTGAGATGCTGGAATACATGACGTTCCAGGAGCTGGGCAAATTTGCGCAACTGATAAATTCACTTTCGCAGAAGTCCACGGAAGTGGCGGCGGACTGCCTTGTACTGGGACAACAGGTGCTGCCGCAATTCGGCGATGGCATGATGTCGTTGATCAATCTGTCGCAGGTGGTGGCCGAAAGCAACTGGCGTGAGGTGAAGAGCAGCTTTGAATCGGCGGCCAAGATAGTGGCGCCGCTGCACGAGGAACACCGCGGCCGCTTCTTGGACATATCGGCGGCTATGGTGCGCGGCGGGATATCCAACATCAGCCTGTTCATCAATGAAACGGTCGGGCCAATGTCGCGGGTGGACGCTGACGGGCAAAGCCGTCTGCTGAGCATGGCAGAGGTGCTTCTGCCCATGTCGCACGACGCTGTGGCGGCGTTTCTACAGAGCGCTCCAGAACTGCTGGAAAAGATGAGCCAGGACCAGCTGAGAGCATGGTTCGATAGGGGAGTGACCATCCTTAGGGAGAACCCTGACGGGGGACTGGCCTACTTCAAAGTCGAGTCCAATACGTCGGAGGCGGTGCTGGAGAGCTTGTCCACCGCAATAGAGCTAGGCAAGGTCCAAGGGCTGCTGGGCATGTACTGCCGCGCTCTGGCCGGGGCAGAAGTAGAGATTGCTCCCGCCAGAGAGCTGTTGTCCAAGAACATAGGATGGGTCTCAGAGGACCACGCAACCACGGAAGGAAGCGTAGTCTACCTGCCGGGCGAAATGGACAAGTACGACAGCAAGGAGCAGAATTTCTCCCTGTTCAAGGTCGTTTGTACGCACCAAGTGGCCCACATAGAGTTCGGCAGCTTTGATTTTCTTTTTGAGAGGCCATCGACGCTGTTTGCCGATAGCCGCTTGGAAAGAGCCAAGCAGACAAATGGAAAGGAAGCCCCGCTTCCGATGCAACAGCCGCTGCTCGATGAGGATCCGGGTAAGGCTGAGCGAGCGTTCCGCACCGATATGGAACGGTTCTTCAACCTATTCGACAATCGCCGTTTGGCCTTGGACATATTCACCGTGCTGGAGGACGGCAGGCTTGACCACAGGACCCGCAGCGAGTACCCGGGGCTTGCCCCGGCTTACACGCAGATCCAGCAAGACGCCCTCCTGGATAGGCCAGAAATAGAGGAGATGCCACTGCAAGAGGCCATGGTGGAGTTCCTTGTACGGCTGAGCTTGCAGCAGAGCAAGGGCCTGCCAGCGCCAAAGCAGTACATAGACCATGCCAAGGCAGCGGCAACGATTTTCAAACGCCTCCTTGTCAAGAATGCTTCCGTAGAGGACTCAACAGAGGCAACTATACGCATATACGACCTCATTTCTGAGATGCCTAACGTGGAGCTTCCCGAAGAAGAGTGGACAGAGATTGACGTAGAAGAGAATACGATGACGGACGAGGAGTTGGAGAGCATCCTGGAGGAAATCCAAAGCTCCGACGAGACCTCACCATCCAGCGATATCCAGACAGGTAACGAGGAAGAGTACGATTCGCCGTCGCAGGTGGACTACCGCGGCGATTTCAAACCTGAGCTAAGCCAGCTGCTGTCCACCTTGCGAATGCAGCAGGGACAAACACAGGGGCAGGAAGGATTCTCCAACCTGTCCAAGGAGGAGTTGGAGCAACTGCTGGCCAACAGCGCGGAGCTGGACATGGTGGAGAGCTCAGAGGACGCCTCTCCCGAGCAGCTGGGCGCATTGATTCAGAACATAGTGCAGGAGATTGGGAGCGGACAAACCCCCGACTCAGGGAAAGGCCAAGGGATGATTCCCCACGTGGACGAAGAGGGGTACCCCATTGAGATTGGGGAACCGCAGACCTACCTGTACGACGAATGGGACTTCCGCGCCGATGATTACAAGCCGCGTTGGTGCGTGGTGCGCGAGAAGTGGGTGCCAGAGGGAGATTCGCAGTTCTTTACGGATACTTTGCGCACTCACTCAAGCCTGGTGAGCCGTATCCGACGGCAGTTCGAGATGCTGGCTCCGGAGATATACCGCAAGACCAAGCACTTACCCGACGGCGAAGACTTTGACCTGGACGCGGTCATAGAGTCGATTATAGACAAATGGGCGGGGGAGTCGCCGTCCGACAAGGTGCACTGGCGCCGCAACAAGGTGGAGAGGGACGTCTCCGTGGTGTTCCTGCTGGACATGAGCGCATCTACAGCGGAATCGATAGACGACACAAGGCGGGACAGTTGGGACGCACCGGACGACCCGGTGGAGTACATGGCCTGGCTGCGCAGCAGACGGCTTGAGGGTCACAAACGCAGCTACAAGCGGATAATAGACCTTGAGAAAGAGGGCCTAGTGCTGCTTATCAACGCTCTGGAGACAATAGGGGACGTGTACGGCATATACGGCTTCTCCGGCTACGGGCGGGAGAACGTGGAGTTCTACACCATCAAGGATATTGAAGAGAAACTGTCGGAGCGGGTCAAGAAGAGAATCGACCGTGTTACGCCGCTGCACGCCACGCGCATGGGGCCAGCCATAAGGCACGCCGTGACCAAGCTGGACAAGCAGGACTCCCGCACCAAGCTGCTGTTCCTGATCAGCGACGGCAGGCCGCAGGACAGGGGGTACAGCCGCGAGGGTGTGGAAAAGGAGTACGCGGTCCACGACACCAAGATGGCGCTGACGGAAGCCCGGAGAAAGAACATCACGCCGTTCTGCTTGACCGTGGACAAGGCCGGGCACGATTACCTGGCGACTATGTGCCAGGATATGGGCTACGAGGTGCTGGCCGACATCAGCGCCCTTCCAGCCCGGTTGCCCATGCTGTATCGAAAGCTGACTGTGTAAGCAGCCGCCCCAGGCTATGCCTGGTCGCTGTTTACGGTGTTCCTCAGAGTGAGCAGAGCCATGATAACGGCTCGGTTCTTAACCAGAGACCGGCTGGTAGAAGGGAAGCGGTGGTAAGCGGCCTCCTTCCCCCTGGAACGGGCAACTCCTATGTAGACGGTACCCGGCGGTTTGTCTTCCAAGGGATCAGGGCCGGCAACGCCCGTAATGCCGATGCCGTAGTCCGCGCCAAGTTCACTGCGGACAGCCTCTGCCATGGCCTCGGCGACTTGGGTGCTAACCGCGCCGTGCTCTTCGATGAGGCTTGCCGGTACGCCGTGAGCAACTTTCAACTCATTGGTGTAGGAGACTATACCCCCCTTGAAATACCCGGAGCTACCAGCAACGTTTGTAATGGAGTCGGCGAGCAGGCCGCCGGTACAGGACTCCATGGTAGCCAGGGTGAGGCCTCGGCGTCTCAATAGCTCGCCGACGCTGTTTTCCGCGGTCTCCTCGTCTATTCCCCAGATGCTGTCGGTGAAAATGTGACGCAACCGGTTCTCCACGGAGAGGAGCAGCTTGTTGGCTTCCGCATGGTCGGGGCCGCGCGAGATGATGCGCAGGTGTATGCCGTCCGGCTTGGCATAGACTCCAACGTATGGGTTTTCGCTGGCCAGAACGGGTGCAGCCATTTCGTCGACTGCGCCTTCGGACAGGCCGATGGTCTTGAGGGTCTTGGTAAGCACCACGTTTCCCTCTATCCTGCGGCGCAGCCTGGGAGCCACCTCCCGCTCCCAGATGTCCTTGAGCTCGCGGGGAGGCCCCGGCATGGCTACGATGACTCTATTGTCCTTCTCCGCCCACCAACCCGGCGCAGTGCCCATGCGATTGGGAATGGCGCTGGCGGATGGGATAAGCCAGGCCTGCTTGATGTTGCTGGCGGGCATTTCACTGCCGCGAGACCTGAATATGGAGGTGAGATGCTCCAACTGCTGCGGGTCTACGTGGGTCTCTTCGTTGAAGACCTGCGCTACGGCTTCACGGGTGACGTCGTCACTGGTGGGGCCAAGGCCACCGGTAGTGAAGGTATACTGGTTCCGTTGCCAGGAGCGCGACAGGACTTCCACGTAACGCTCGGGATCGTCGCCGACCAGGGTTGCCTGTCGAACTTCCAGACCGAACTGGGGCAACTGTGACGCGAGCCACGAGGAGTTGGTATCCTGGATCTCTCCCATGAGCAACTCTGTTCCACTGGCAATGATTTCAGCATACAACGGGAGCGTTACCTCTCACTTCACTGGTCAGGAATCCTTGCCTGCATACACGGATCAGGGCAAAGCTTAGCATAGTGTGACTAATTGTTTAATCATCCACCTGCCAGGGTTGAGGCTACGGCTCCTCCATTGCGTTCAGACGCTGTTTCACCTGATCCAGCAGGGGTGTTGCCGACGGGTCTATACCGTAGAGTATGGCCAGGTAGTAGCTGACAAAGTCTCCTATGAAGGTGGCGCTGAGGGTCTGGGTCAAGGGCGACTTCCCAATTGCTTCAACCTGGTAGTTGGGCAAGGAATGATGGTCGAGTAACTCCCTGGTCAGACGGTAGTGCGAGGAGACGCGGGGATGGAGTAGATTGGAGCACAAAAGGACGACGGCGATGCCATTGGAATCCAGACCGGTATTGACAAAGCTCACAATGGAGTTGTGATTGACCTCAGGCAACTCCTCGGCGAAGGCCCAGGCTTTGCTGTTTTCGTTGAGGAGCACCTTCCAACGCCGCGCCACCCCAGAGAGGAAGCCTGCCCCGTAAACTACAACGAGCCTATTGAACAGATCCAGCGCAAGCTGCTTGGCCGGGTTTTGGGACGTTGGGACGTTGGATGTGAGGGACGTGCGCAGCTCTCTGAGCACAAGCCCAGCTTCCTCCATGTCAGCCGATCTATCCTTAAGCAGACCGAGCCCGCAGAGGATTGCCATGGGAGCGGCGAAAGAGTACCCCAAAGCAGCCCTAGGCTCTCCGGCGAACGGCACATGAAGGACGGGGACTTCATCCTTGCCTGCTTGGCGGGCCAGCTCGCCTCCGCTCGTGATGACGACTATCCTGGCACTGGCTTCTTTAGCCTGCCTGTACATGGATAGGGTCTCCTCTGTATTGCCGGAGTAGCTGGAGACTATGGCGAGAGTATCGGCGCTTACCCAGCCCGGCAAGCTATAGTCTCGAATCACCGAAAGCGGCGCGGTCTTCTCCCGGCTGATGAGGCCGGCGAGAATGTCGCCGCCGATGGCAGAACCGCCGACACCGAGCACAGCCACGGACCGGCTATCAGCGTAGAAGGCGGGCAGTTCCAGGGCTTTGGCTTCTCGCCAGGCCTGGTCGCACTGGTCGGGCAGCCCGGCGATTCTGTCGTGCAAGCCGGATGGATCATGGCGCGCATAGCTGGCCTGGTCGTCGATGGATATGGTGGTTTTGGTTCTAGCGTCCATGATTTCGATGGTAGTCAACTGTGAGCTTCAGCCCAGCCGCCATGTCCACCTGTGGAGACCATCCAAGCAGACTCTTTGCCTTCCGGCTGTCCAGGGAGATCTTGAATACGTCGCCCTCGCGAGGCGGACCGTAAACAGGCTGTTCCTTATAGCCGGTTGCTTCCGCCAGCATAGCAAATATCTCGTTTACGGTTATACCGTAGCCCGCGCCTATGTTGTATTCCTCGTTAGTCTCTTGCTCAAGCGCTTTGAGGTAGGCTTCTATCACGTCCCCAACGTAGACAAAGTCCCGTTCCTGCGCGCCGCTGCCAAAGATGGTCACTTCTTTCTTCTCCAGCATCCGCTGAGTGAAGATAGCGATGACACCGGCTTCACCGTAAGGGTCCTGGCGAGGGCCGTATATGTTGCTGGGGCGCAATATAGTGTACTTGAACCCCGCCGATGCTCCATAAGCATGGACGTAGCTCTCCGCGGCGTGCTTGCTGGCGCCGTAAGGAGAGACGGGCCTGATGGGATGAGTCTCCGTGCAGGGAAGCTGCATTGGATTGCCGTAAAGGGCGCCGCCGGTTGAGCTGTATACAAATCTGTCCACTCCGAACCTGTCGCACATCCGGAGCAGATTCACCGTGCCCATTACGTTTACCCTGGCGTCTTCCTCCGGGTCGGCAACGGACCTGGCAACGCTAGCTTGGGCAGCCAGGTGAAACACCACCTGGGGTTTCTCCTGGCGGAAGACATCAGCTAGCTCTGGGGTAACTATGTCCAACTGATGAAAGGAGACTTTGGCGTCCAGATGCTCCCTGCGCCCGCTGCTGAGGTTGTCCACCACGGCCACGTGGAGGCCCCGTTTCAGCAAACCGTCGGCGAGGTGAGAGCCAACGAAGCCCGCGCCGCCTGTGACTAGGACGTTGCCGTAGCTCACAACCGTTCCCGAGAGTTGAGTAGGATGGCTTCTTCAGCTTCTCGCAGGTCCTTGTGGTTGTCCACGGCCTTCCAGAAGGACCTGGAACAATAGGCAAACAGTTTGCCCTCGTCCGCGAGGCGTGGGAAAGTCGTCGTTTCATGGTCGCCCAGGTCGGGCAGTTCCGGCCTAATCGCCGTTTCCAGCAGATAGATACCGGCGTTGATCCACAAAGGCAGTTCACCCTTTTCTCTGAACGCCGTGATGCGGTTGGAGCCGTCTATCTCCACTACGCCATAAGCGCTAGGGTAGGGGGTTAGCATGACGGTGGCCAGTGCGCCGGTTTCTCTGTGCGGTCCAATCATAAGCTTCAAGTCTTCGCCGGTGAGTATGTCCCCGTTGCAGGCCAGAACTGTCGATTCGGAATCCGGAACGCAGGCCAGACCCTGTTTGAGGGCTCCCCCTCTTCCCAGGGGCGATTCTTCCACGGAGTATTGGATGTTGACACCCATCCGGGAGCCGTCACCGAAATAGTCTCTTATGCTTTCCCACCTGTATCCGCAGAGGATTATTAAATCGGTAATGCCCAACTCCTTATATTTAGTCACCTGATGCCAGAGAATGGGCTTGCCGTTCACCTCTACCATGGGCTTGGCCACGGTATCGGTCAGCGGACGCAACCGCTCGCCCTTTCCACCGGCAAGGATGAGTGCATACATAGCTGAGAACATCATATTCCGTGAAGTCGCAAGGCTTCAAGAGGGTGCATACCAGGACACGGGCAAGCGGGCATACTAACAAGTGGCAGAGCGGGTGGTTTCGCCCTATGTTTCCTCTTACGTTGAGAAGTTCCGGAGAATGGAATTGCCGTGATGAACCGAGTATGTTATATTCGTTGGTGACAATAATAGAGAAGGTCAAAAAGTAATAGAGCGGATGCTAGGAACGGAAAGCAAGCAAGCAATCTTCAAGGATTTCGGCGGACACGAAAAGGACACAGGGTCAACGGAAGTTCAGGTAGCTCTACTCACGGAGCGTATCAAGCAGTTGACCGACCACCTGAGGTCTCACCACAAGGACTACCAGTGTAGACGTGGCCTGATGAGACTAGTGGGACGTAGACGCCGTTTGCTGGCTTACATCAGCCGCGAAGACGTGGGACGTTACGCAAATCTCCTAGCAAGATTAGGACTACGCCGATAACACCCCTTTCCCCGGGGTGTTTTCTCTTTCCTGAACACCCGCTCCTGATATAAAGGAGTCTTTTTCCCATGGTTGAAACTTTTACACGTGAAATTGGTGGACGTACGCTTATTGTTGAGATAGGTAGATACGCAGAACAGGCCAACGGCGCGGCTCTAGTCCGGTACGGGGACTCCATAGTCCTCAGCACCGTGAATAGCGCCCAAGCAAGGGAAGGCATAGATTTCTTCCCACTGACCGTAGACTACGAGGAAAGGTTGTACGCGGCAGGCAAGATTCCCGGAAGCTTCTTCCGCAGGGAAGGCCGGCCCACGCAAGACGCCATCCTGGCGGCCCGCTTGACGGACCGCTCAATACGGCCGCTGTTCCCCAAGGACTACCGCAGCGAGGTGCAGGTCATCACTACCGTACTGTCGGTGGACCACGAGAACCCTCCCGAAACGCTTTCGATAATTGGAGCGTCTATTGCACTGACTATGTCGGACATCCCCTTCGAGGGCCCCATAGGGGCTTGCCGCCTGGGATTCGTGGACGGAGAGCTTCTGGTCAACCCCACCTACAAGCAGATAGGCGATGGAGACCTAGACCTGGTGGTAACAGGGACCAGGGATGCCGTGGTCATGGTAGAGGCAGGAGCCGGAGAGGTATCCGAAGAGCATCTCCTGGAGGCCATGGCCCTGGGGCAGGAAGTCAACCTGGAGCTGGTGTCGCTTCAAGAGGAGATAGCACGAAGGGTGGGCAAGCAGAAGGTCCACTATGTTCCGATTTCCCAACCTTCTCCTGCTCTGCAGTCGGAGGTGTACTCCATGCTGCAGGGACGAGTGAAGGAGCTATTCGACGAAGGGGCTGCAAAGGGAGAACGAAACGCCGCACTTGACGAGTTGGAGAAGGAGGCCGTGAGTCGTTTCGAAGAGGAACACGGCGCAGGCCTTGTATCGGAAGCGTTCGAAAAGCTCCTGAAGAAAACAATGCGCGATAACGTCATACACAACGGCAAACGCCCCGATGGGCGCAGGCCCGAGGAGATACGGCCAATCAGCATCGACGTGGGTGTGTTGCCCAGGACTCACGGTACGGGCATGTTCAAACGCGGTCAGACCCAGGCGCTCTCCATAGCTACTCTGGGCTCCTTGAGCATGACGCAGAACCTGGACACCCTGAGCCCGGATGATACCAAGCGATACATGCACCACTACAACTTCCCACCGTACTCCGTGGGAGAGGTGCGACGCATGGGCGGCGCGGGCAGGCGCGAGATAGGACACGGCGCGCTTGCCGAGAGGGCGCTTCTTCCCGTGATCCCGGACGAGGCGGAATTCCCCTATACCATCAGGGTGGTGTCGGAGATTATGAGCTCCAACGGGAGCACTTCCATGGCCAGCGTTTGCGGAAGCACCCTGGCGCTCATGGACGCCGGTGTTCCCATAAAGAAGCCGGTAGCCGGCGTGGCCATGGGCCTGATCATGGGAGACACGGGGGAATACGCCGTGCTCACAGATATCCAGGGCATAGAAGACTTCCAAGGAGACATGGACTTCAAGGTTGCCGGAACGGACGACGGCGTGACCGCGCTCCAGATGGACGTCAAGGTGAAGGGAATCAACGTTGAAATAATGAGCAAGGCGCTGGAGCAGGCGCGTCAAGGGCGTCTGTTCATTCTGGACAAGATGAAGGAAGCAATGCCGGGGGTGAGACAGGAGCTCAGCCCTTACGCTCCTCGTATGCAGAAGATGAGCATCCCCGTGGACAAGATAGGCGCGGTCATTGGTCCAGGAGGCAGGACTATAAAGGCCATAATCCAGGAAACCAAGGCCACCATAGACATAGAGAACGACGGCACCGTGACCATAGGATCCACCAGTGAAGAGTCGGCCAAGGCGGCCATAGAGGCGTTGGAAGGATTGATCCGAGAGCCGGAAATAGGCGAGATCTACACCGGGAAGGTGACCAGGATCATGGAGTTTGGCGCTTTTGTAGAGATCATGCCCGGCAAAGAGGGGCTGGTGCACATCAGCCAGCTGGCCGAGCATCACGTGGACAAGGTTGAAGACGAGGTAACGGTGGGCGACGAAATAACCGTTATGCTGGTGGAGGTGGACAGGATGGGAAGGATCAACCTTTCCCGTAGGGCCGTCTATGCCGACGAAGGCTCCGAACAGGGCGGAGAGAGGCCACAAGGAGTGGACCGCCGTTCCGACGGCGACCGTCCCCAGCGCGGCGACAACGGCCGCGGCGGTTATGGCGCCCGGAGAGGCGGTTACTCACAGCGTGGCGGCGGCAGAGGACAAGGCGGGCGTGGACCAAGGCCGGGAGGCCAGGGTCGCGGACCAAGACGCTACCAGTGAGGTGTGAGGAATGGCGCTGCGAGTAGTAGTGCATGGAGCACTGGGACGTATGGGCCAACAGGTGCTGTCTGCTCTTTGCGCAGACGGAGAGGTTGAGCCAGTAGGCGGTGTTGACCTAGAGACTGGCAGAGATTCCATCGACTTGCCTGATGGCTCAGGCGCGATACCCTATGCAAACAGCGTAACGGACCTGCTTGCACGCGTGCAGGCGGACGTCCTCATAGACTTTTCCATAGCCACGGCGAGCGT
Organism: Dehalococcoidia bacterium; assembly: GCA_965116555.1. Lineage (GTDB taxonomy): Bacteria > Chloroflexota > Dehalococcoidia > Lucifugimonadales > QGNO01 > DAOUJH01. The sequence continues at coordinate 821,266 of OZ220698.1, forward strand.
GGACGCGGCGCGCATGGCTGCCGAAAACGGAGTCCACGTGGTTATCGGCACATCCGGCATAGGAGAACCGGAGTTGGAAGCGCTGAGAGAGCTCAGTCTCCGCAATGAAGTCGGTATATTGGTGGTGCCCAACTTTGCCCTTGGAGCGGTGGTACTGACGCATCTGACCAGGATTGCCGCCCGCTTCTTTGACTACGCCGATATACACGAGGCCCACCACGAGGCCAAGGTCGACGCTCCGTCAGGGACGGCGATAGCCCTGGCAAGGGCGATCGCCGAGAACAAGAGCTTCAAGCACCCCGACCCGGAAAAGGAGCCGCTGTCCGGCACCAGGGGCGGAGAATACAACGGGGTATCGATTCACAGCTCGCGGATGCCCGGACGCCTGGCCCATCACGAGGTGGTGTTTGGAGCGCTGGGACAAACGTTGAGCCTCAGACATGATTCCATTAGCCGCGAGTCGTTCATGCCAGCCGTGCTGCTGGCGGCGAAAGAGGTTGCCAAGCGTCGCGGGTTTGAGGTAGGCCTGGAAGGGATCCTGGGTCTTTCTTAGTTGAAGCTTGTAGAAATTGGACAGCCCAAGTCAATCATTTGATATGACAACCGTCCAGCAGAGGGATCCAGCCGCACGGAGAGCAGGCCTGTTTCTACTGCTTACGGCAGCGGCTACCATGGTCATGGTGTACGCCCGCGTCTCAGCGGACGCCGACCAAGATAGCCTGCTAGAGTCACTCCGAGCAATTGCAGCCAATAAGACCATGTACAGCATCAGCGGCGCTGCGCGGCTCATCTCAGCTATAACCTTGATTACAGGGGCTTGGTTCCTGCTGAAGACGTGGATCATCAGAGAGGGATTTGGGACGCGCTCCGTTCCCTACCTGTTAGCGATGTCAGGCGCGTTTACGGCGGTTTCCGGCGTGTGCGCCCTAGCGCTTGCCCAATCCGCAGCAACAACTGTCACTCTCAGCGCTGTAGACGCCTCGACGGAGACTATAGCCACTCTAAGATGGTTCACCGGCAAGATAGGCTTTGCGGCAGCGGGACTGGCTTTGGTAGTTGCAGCGCAGCGTCAATGGAAGGCCGGCGGACCAATAAGACGCATTGCCCCGGCATCGGCGGCAATAGGGGTAGCGATGCAGTTGATATGGGTGGATGCAGCAACGATAATGCACCGAATCTCAGGTGTTGCCTTTTTTGTATGGCTAGTTGTCATTGGCACGATGCTACTGACGGGCAGGGTAGAGCGGCACTTTGCCGCAATACGGGACGGGATACGCAAGACCTGAGTGACATTTACACACTATACGTAGGTATATGGTAAAATTGCCCTATTCTCCGGGGAAGGTGTGAGATGGCTGAGATAGGAAGACTCCTCACGGCAATGGTTACCCCCTTTGATGATGAAGGGCGTGTGGATTACGAACAGGCTAAGCGCCTTGCCGTGGCCCTTGTGGAGTCGGGGAGCGACGGAGTTGTGGTGGTAGGCACCACGGGTGAGTCGCCGGTACTGAGCCCGGAGGAACAAGGCCGCATGTTCGCCGAGGTGAGCAGCGCGCTGAAGGGTAGGGGGGCAGTGGTGGCAGGCGCGGGGAGCAACAACACCCAAGAGGCGGTGAAGTACACCAAAGACGCTGAAGAGGCGGGCGCCGACGCGGTCCTGCACGTAGTCCCGTACTACAACAAGCCGACCCAGGAAGGGTTGTATCAACACTTCAGGACAATTGCGGAGAACACCCACCTGCCGGTCATCCTGTACAACGTGCCCAGCCGCACCATCACCAACCTCACGGCGGATACAACGCTGAGGTTGAGCCAGATAGACAACGTTGTGGGCGTCAAAGAGGCCAGCGCGGATTTCGAGCAGATTGCCACGATCATCGACGGGGCGCCGGACGGGTTCAACGTATGGAGCGGCAACGACGCCGATACGTTCCACATCATGTGCCTGGGAGGATACGGCGTAGTCAGCGTCGCATCCCATCTGGTCGGTAGGCAGATCAAAGCGATGATGCAGATGCTCTTGGACGGGAGCGTGAACGGCGCCGCAATGGAACACCGCAGGATGCTGCCGCTGTTCAAGGGGCTGTTCGTGGTCTCCAATCCAATCCCGGTGAAGTACGCCACCAATCAGGCCGGCTTCAACGTGGGCAAGCCACGCCTGCCCTTGACTGAGCCGGATGAGAAGACGGCTGCTTTCCTAGATGACCTGGTGAGCAAGTACGAAGTGGACTTGCCGGTTGGGTCGCCTGCTTAGGAATCAACGGGTTTTCGGCGCCAGGAAGCAACTGACTACATGGTCGTTGACCATGCCCACGGCTTGCATGAAGGCGTAGCAGATGGTGGGGCCTACAAACCTGAAGCCGCGCTTCTTCAATTCCTTTGACATGGCTTGGGACTGCGGCGTCATGGCAGGAACGGTTTCAAACGTTATCTCGCCTGATCTGCGGTAGCCCTCTTGAGGGGTGAACTGCCAGATGAATTTGTCGAATGAACCGAACTCGTTTTGTACGGCGAGGAACCGTTGTGCGTTGTTTATGAAGGCGTCAACTTTGAGTCTATTGCGTACGATTCCTTCGTTGGCAAGGAGACGCTTCTTGTATCTGTCTCTGTATGCGACGATTTTTACGGCGTCAAAGTTGTCGAAAGCCGCCCGGTAGTTTTCTCTCTTGTTCAGTATGGTCTGCCAGGAAAGGCCCGCCTGTGCTCCTTCAAGGCAGAGGAATTCAAAGAGGAGCCTGTCGTCATGAACGGGGACTCCCCACTCCTCGTCATGGTAGCGCATCATGAGAGGGTCATCAGGCCCGCCAAAGCAACGGGTCTCATACTCGGAAGGAGCGCTCACCCTAAGCCGGAGATCTCCCTCATCAGAGTCGCCATCTCTATGGCGGCAAGGGCGGCGTCATAGCCTCGGTTGCCTTCCTTGCCACCGGCCCTGGCCATCGCCTGCTCTTCACTATCCGTGGTGAGGACACCGTATATGGTGGGCACACCCGACTCGCGCGATACACTGGCTATGCCGTGTGTAGCTTCCCGGGCGACGTACAAATGGTGGTCTGTTTCGTGCTTGATGACGGCGCCCAGACAAATGATGGCGTCGAATTCACCTGTGTCGGTCAGGTTCTGTGCGACGACGGGGATCTCAAACGAACCTGGCACCCATGCAACGGTTATGTCCTGTTCCAGGACACCGTGCGAGGATAAGCCGTCCAATGCGCCCTGCAGCAGCTTGGACGTGACCGGTTCATTGAAGCGAGACACCACAACAGCTATTTGCAGACCGTCGCCGTTGTGGCTGCCCTTAAGCTCCCGGACCATGGCTACTGATCGTGAGCGCCAGGCCGCTGGGCCTCAGGCTCTACAAGCTCCGTTTGCAAGAGATGGTCCAGCTTGGTCAGCTTGGTGTGCAGGTATCCCTTGTTGACGTCGTTGGGAGGTATCTGGATGGGGACGCGCTCCACAATGTTGAGCCCGTAGCCGTCCAAGCCGACCACTTTCCTGGGGTTGTTGGTGAGAAGACGGATATTGCGAATGCCAAGGTCGACCAGGATCTGAGCGCCGATGCCGTACCAGCGCAGGTCTGGAGGAAAGCCCAGCTTCTCATTGGCCTCCACCGTGTCCAGTCCGCTGTCCTGCAACCGGTAAGCACGCAGCTTGTTGTGCAGTCCTATGCCGCGGCCTTCCTGGCGCATATAGAGAAGGACGCCGCGGCCATCCTCCTGGATCATCTCCAGGGATTTGCGGACCTGCTCGCCGCAATCACAGCGAAGGCTACCAAAGGTGTCGCCGGTAAGGCACTGGCTGTGCACTCTGACCAGTACGGGCTCTTCCGAGGCGACGTTGCCTTTAACGAGGGCAACGTGCTCTTCCGCATCGATAGCGCTCTTGTATGCGATAGCGGTGAAGTCCCCGTATAAAGTGGGGAGCTTGGTCTCGGTGACACGCGTGATCAGGGTTTCGTGCTGCTTGCGATAGGCCACCAACTGGGCGATGCTGATTATCTTGATGCCGTGTTCCCGTGAGAACTCTTCCAGATCGCCGAGGCGGGCCATAGCGCCGTCTTGTTTCATGATCTCGCAGATGACGCCCGCGGGGTAAAGCCCGGCCATCCTGGCCAGGTCTACGATGCCTTCAGTCTGTCCGGCCCGGACTAGGACGCCGCCTTCCGCATAGCGGAGTGGGAATAGGTGGCCCGGCCGCGCCAAATCGGAGGGCGTGGTATTGGGGTCGAGGAGGGCCTTCACCGTCGCGGCTCTATCACCAGCGGATATGCCAGTGGTGGTGCCTCCGACAGCATCTACGGAAACAGTGAACGCGGTGCCGAGTCGAGCCGTATTTCCTCCCACCATGAGGTCGATGCCCAAGCTATCGAGCCTCTCACCGATGATAGGCATGCAGATGAGACCGCGTCCGTAGTTGGCCATGAAAGAGATGGCCTCCGGAGTAGCGAACTCGGCGGCTACGGCCAGGTCGCCTTCATTCTCGCGATCTTCGTCATCCACCAAGATGACGAACTTTCCTTGCCGTATATCTTCGACCGCTTCTTCAACGGTGCATAAGGGCATCAGATGTCTCTGTATCAGTAACTTCTAGGAGGGTCTATTCGGGTTGACAAACTGCTCTACGTACCGCGCCACTATGTCGGTTTCCAGGTTGACCTGGTCGCCTGCTTGTCTGACTCCCAGCACGGTGTGGTCACGCGTATATGGTATCACAGATACGGAGAACGATGAAGAATCGCAATCTACTACGGTGAGGCTGATGCCATCCACGGCAATGAACCCCTTGCTTACAACGTAACGCATCACCTGTGGAGGGGCTTGAAATCGCATGACCAGGGAATCGCCGTCCGGGGTTACGGATATCACCTCTCCCGTTGCTTCCACGTGGCCCTGAACGATGTGCCCGCCGATGCGGTCGGAAACTGAAAGAGCGCGCTCCAGGTCAACGGCGTCTCCGGGTTTGAGCAGGCCCAAGTTGGTGCGTCGCAGCGTTTCCGGCGTGACATCCACGTCGAAGCGTTTTCCCTCTATGGCCACGGCGGTAAGGCATGCCCCGTTTATGTTCAAGCTGTCACCGACCTTGGCGCCTCCCAGTACGGTGTCGGCCTGAATGACCAAGCGATCCGGTTTGGCCTCTACGACTCTGCCAACTTCCTCTACGATTCCTGCAAACAAGCTAGCCCCCTTTGTATATCCTACTGCTCGCCTCGGTGTGGATAGCCGGTTACTATCAAGTCGTCGCCTATTGTTTCCACCTCTACGCTGCGCAGGCGGTAGGCCTCAGCCAGTGCGCTGCTGCCATGACCTCCCACTGCCGGCTTTGCCGCCGCGCCTCCTATTATGACGGGCGCAATGCAGACCGCAACCTTGTCCACGAGGTTCCCGTCAAAGAAGGAACCCAACAGTTGCGAACCGCCCTCCACCATCAAGCTGGTGACTTGCCTCTCACCGAGCAGGCAAAGCAAGGCTTCCAAATCCACACGTCCGTCTTCCGCCGGTAAAAGGGCGACTTCCGCGCCGAGCGCTCTGATCGCTGAAACCGCCTCTTGGCTTGGGTGACCGGCTGCTATGAGAACAGGCCCTGGTTGACTGAAGAGCCTGGCCTCTGAGGAGATGCGGAGGCGGCTGTCCACTATCACGCGAAGCGGTTGCTTGGGTATCGGCGCATCGTTCTTGTCTCTTGCCGTGAGCAGGGGATCGTCAGCAAGAACGGTCCCAATGCCCACCATTACAGCATCCGAGGCAGCCCTTATCTTGTGTGCCCATTGCCTGGACTCGTCGGACGAAATCCAGTGCGAGTCTCCGCTGCGAGCAGCAATTTTGCCGTCCAAGCTGGCGGCAAACTTTGCCGTGACAAACGGCGTTCCATTGGTAATGTACTTGAAGTACGCTTCGTTGAGCCTGCGGCTGAGGTCTCCACCCTGGCCGGTGTGGACTGTTACGCCTTTCTCCCGGAGCTCGCGCAACCCTTTGCCTGAAACCAACGGGTTGGGATCTATTATGGAGAAGTGCACCTCAGATATGCCTGCTCTAAGGATAGCTTCCGTGCAGGGCAGGGTACGACCAGTATGAGGGCAGGGTTCCAGGGTAACGTACATTGTAGAACACCTAGCCTTTTCTCCTGCCTGGGCCAAGGCCACAATCTCTGCGTGGTCCTGGCCGGCGGGCTGGGTCAAGCCCTCACCCACAATCCGACCGTCTTGCACAATGACGGCGCCGACAGCAGGATTGGGACTTGTGCTGCCAAGAGCCTGCCGCGCCAGTTCCAGGGCACGGTGCATGTAGGGGGACGGTCTATTCCCCTCGTTCGCCTCTGTCTGCGGCATAGTTCAAATAGTACCGGCTTGGCGTGGGTTCGTCTTGCCCCCTGTATTTGCTGCCTATATTGGCAGACCCGTAGGGGTTCTCCGCAGGAGTAGTCAACCGCATGAATGATATCTGGGAGACTCTCATTTTGGCGTAGAGGTTTATGGGCAGGTTGGCCAGGTTGCTCAACTCCAACGTAAGATTCCCCTCCCAACCGGGGTCTACAAAACCCGCCGTGGAGTGCACCACAAGACCGAGACGCCCCAGGGAGCTCTTTCCATCCAGACGTCCCACGATACTATTGGAAAGGCATATCGATTCAAGGGTAACTCCCAGAGCGAATTCACCGGGATGCAAGACAAATGGGTTGCCTTCACCTATCTCCACGAGCTCGGTGAGCTCCTCCATAGGCTCTCTGACATCGATGACCTGAAGCCTGTGACTGCGGAACACTCTCAGCTTATGCCCCAGGCGCAAGTCCACGGACGCCGGCTGAATAGACGTTTCGTCCAGAGGGTCTATGATTATATGACCGCTGGCTATCTCTTCTCTGATGGTTCTATCGCTGAGTACCAATTTCGCCTGCTGTAGGGGAACAGATAACATTTTACCCATGCGATATAATGACCGCAATAACAGAAGCGTCGGGTTTGGACGGGTTGAGAAGGGCAGGGGGACAGACACTTTGCAACGCAGCCGCGTTAGTAGTGGTTGATTGGTGGGTTCAATTAGGCCCATGCTAAAATAAGAAGCTGGCTACAACTAGGGATATGCGCAAAACTCTCCGCGAAATCTTACAAACAGTCCTGCTGACGTTGATACTCTTCGCCGGGCTGCAGGGCACCGTACAAAACGTCCGCGTAGACGGCTTTAGCATGAGGCCTACGCTGGATGCGGACCAGTATCTACTGGTAAACAAGCTGGCCTATTCGCAAATCAATTTAGCCAATCTATCCAGATACATCCCCTTCGTTGATTGGGGTGGTGAAGAGTCGCCGTATCTTTTCGATGCTCCGCAGAGAGGGGAGGTGGTAGTCTTCAGGTTCCCCGTAGACCCGTCCCGTGACTTTGTGAAGCGAGTCATTGCGGTTCCGGGCGACTCGGTGGAGATCAGGAATGGGAATGTCTTCGTCAACGACAAAGCACTGGAAGAGCCGTACACCCTAGACTACCCCCGGGGTATCACTATGATTGAACAGGTCATGGGGCCTGATGAGTACTTTGTGCTAGGCGACAATAGGCTGCAGAGCAACGATTCCAAGAACTGGGGTCCGGTGCCTCTGGAGAACATTGTCGGAAAGGTATGGGTATCCTACTGGCCGTTATCGGAGATAGAGGCGTTCTAAGGATTCCATCTGTGAGCGGCGCCGGTATGCTGGTACAATTCAACTGTCTCCATGGGCCGTTAGCTCAGTCAGGCAGAGCAGCGGACTTTTAATCCGCGTGTCCAGGGTTCGAATCCCTGACGGCCCACACCGCACATGCCGCTCGAACACAAGCGAGCTAGGTTTGAGTTGTCCAACCGGGTTCGCATATTAGTCTGATTCTCATGGTTTAGGACTCCCTCCTCCTGTCGTCCCCAGACCCGTTTCAACAAATACTGTAGGCCAACACATGTCCAGTATTGACCGAAAGTTCAGTACAGGGAAATTGCGCTAGTTAGTCTAAAAGTTACAATAAGTCATAAATAAAGAGGCAAGAAGTAACGGAAAGGTTATACAACTATGATAAATTTCGTGTGAACTTGCCCGGAAAATGGGAGGGTTGGTGTTTGTCGTTCTACCGGCGCCAACCTGAAATGGATGCGCATTCACAGGGGATCAGGCCGGGCTTCACACGGAGGGATTCCATTGAATACGCCCTACGGGGCCGAGCCTTTGCTCTTGCTTACGGCGCTATTCCTAGGCGTCTCCTACCTGGGAATCCCCAATGCCACGCCGGTATACGGAGCAGTCCACGAACTGAGCATGGACGCCGTGGTCAATGGTTCCATCTTGCCAGCCCCGGCCGCCAACCAGCGTCCGCCCAAGCCTGAATTGACCGATCAGACCGTATACGCAGGCGGCACCTTCACCTACACGGTGCCAGAGGTCACAGATCCTGATGGAGACTCCCTCACCTACCAAGCGTTCTTGGGGGCTTCCAATCCGCTACCACGATGGATCAGATTCGACTCCGGCACCCGCATCTTCACCTTCAAACCTCGGAATCCCCATATCGGTGAAATGAAGATCCGCGTCAGCGTGTCGGATGGGTCGCTTGAAAGCTATGCGGACTTCACGCTGAATGTGACCAGTGCGCCGCCGAACAGGGCTCCAACAGCCCCCACGTTGGCAGACCAGACCGCTACAGAGGACGAATCGTTTAGCTACACCGTACCTGCTTTCACCGACCCGGACGGTGACACGCTCTCTTACACCACCACACAGTCCAACGACAGCACCCTACCAGGCTGGCTAAGCTTCAACTCTAGCTCTCTGATCCTCAGTGGCACACCATTGGAGGCTGACACCCCAGCTTCTCTCACTATCCGTATCACAGCCAGCGACGGAACGAAATCGACCAGCGCTACGTTCACTCTGACGGTGGAGGAGGTTAACGACCCGCCTGCCGCGCCCTCGATACCTGCGCAGACAGCCATCGAAGGGCAGTCCTTCAGCTATCAAGTACCATCCTTCGTAGACCCGGAGGGTGATTCGGTGACCTATACAGCTACGCTGGACGATGGCGGAGCGCTGCCTGCATGGTTGACCTTCGATTCCGAATCGCACACGCTCAGCGGCACTCCAGGCGACGCCGACACCCCGGCCACCCTAAGCATAACCGTAACCGCCAGCGACGGGACCCTCTCCAATTCCGCCACGTTCACCATATCCGTACCCGAATCCAACCAGCGTCCTCCCAGTCCCGAAGTGACGAACCAGACAGCCACCACGGGCCGTTCGTTCTCCTATCAAGTGCCGGAGGTCATCGACCCGGACGGGGACACGCTCACCTATAACGCGGCCCTGGGACAGGCCATGAACCCTCTGCCGAACTGGCTCACCTTTGATGCTGCCACTCGCACCTTTAGCGGCACGCCGCGGCCTACCCACGTAGGCACAATGACGATCCTGGTAGGCGTGTCTGATGAGTCGCTGTCCGCTTCGGCCTCCTTCACTCTAGAGGTGGTTCTTGGGACGAAACGGTCTCCAACGGCGCCCACGCTGACAGACCAAACCGCCACAGAAGATGAAGCCTTCAGCTATGCCGTGCCTGCCTTCACCGACCCTGACGGGGATGCGCTCTCCTACACCGCCGCGCTTGATGACGATAGCGCCCTGCCAGACTGGCTCAGTTTCACCTCTAGCTCTCGCACTCTTAGCGGCACACCGGAGGAGACTGACACGCCGGCCACTCTTACTATCCGTGTCACCGCCAGCGACGGAACGGAATCGACCAGCGCTACGTTCACTCTGACGGTGGAGGAGGTTAACGACCCACCGGCAGCCGGCAACGACTCCGCTTCCGTGGCAGAGGGTGGTACCCTGACTATCAACGCCTCGACGCTCCTAGCCAACGACTCAGACCCTGAAGGCGCAACTCTGTCCATATCCAGCGTCGGCAACCCAGCCAACGGCTCCGTCTCATTGTCCGAGGATAAGACCACGGTCACATATATCCACGACGGTTCAGAGACAGCGTCGGGAAGCTTCACGTACACCGTCAGCGACGGCTCAGCCACCAGCACAGCCACTGTCAACATCACTGTTACGCCGGTCAATGATCCACCTGGTACGCCATCCTTGAAAGACCAAACCGCCACTGCGAGCCAGCCGTTCAGCTACCAGGTGCCGGAAGTCACCGACCCAGACGACGAATCGCTCACCTACAACGCGGCCCTAGACCAGGCTATGAACCCTCTGCCGCTATGGCTCACCTTCAACACGTCTACTCGCACCTTTAGTGGCACGCCTCGCAGAACACACGTTGCCACCCACACAATTGTGGTCGAGGTGTCTGATAGCTCGGCCAAGTCGTCCAGAGCCTCCTTCACGCTGAAGGTTGTGCTGCCGCCTAACCAGGCGCCGACAGCGCCCACGTTTACAGACCAAACGGCAACCGAAGACCAGATTTTCAGTTACACAGTGCCGACCTTCACCGATTCGGACGGGGACACAATCACGTATACCGCCGCGCTTGATGACAACACTGCCCTTCCTGCCTGGCTTAGCTTCACGCCCAGCTCTCGCACCTTCAGCGGCACACCTCTGGAATCTGACACGCCGGACACCCTCACCATCCGCATCACGGCCACGGACGACGGCACACCGCCAGCATCCACATCTGCCACGTTTGCCATCACGGTCGAAGAGGTCAACGACCCGCCAGGTACGCCATCGCTGGCAGACCAAGCGGCGACAGAGGGCCTATCCTTCAGCTACACTTTCGGCGCCGTTACCGACCCGGAGGGTGACTCAGTGGCCTACACTGCCACATTGGACGATGGCAGCGCGCTACCTGCATGGTTGACCCTTGATTCCGAATCGCACACCCTCAGCGGCACTCCAAGCGAAGCCGATGCGCCAGCCTCCCACACCATACAAGTCACAGCCACGGACAACGGCAAACCCCCGGCGACAGCCAGCGGCACCTTCACACTGACGGTGAGCGAACGCAACGACGCGCCCATCGCTGGCAACGACACTGCGACGGTCACCGAGGGCAGCGCCGTGAGCATCGCCGCCTCAACGCTGCTCGCCAACGATTCAGACCCTGAAGGTTCAACACTCTCCATATCCAGCGTGAGCAACCCAGCCATCGGCTCCGTCTCTCTATCAGAGGACAAGACCACCGTCACTTACTCTCACGACGGTTCCGAGACAACGTCGGGAAGCTTCACATACACCGTCAGCGACGGCTCCGTCACAGACAGCGCGACGGTCGCCATCACTGTAACGCCCGTCAACGACCCGCCCGAAACGCCATCGCTGTCGAACCAAGCGGCTACAGAGGACGAGGCGTTCCAATACACATTCACCACGGTCTCCGACCCAGAAGGCGACGGCATCACCTACTCGGCAACACTCGCCGACGGCAACGCTCTCCCCGGGTGGCTTAGCTTCAATGCCAGCACTCGTACCTTCAACGGCATGCCCCTGGAACCAGACACGCCGGACACTCTCACTATCCTCGTCACTGCCACGGACGACGGCAAGCCACCGGAATCGGCGTACGCAATTTTCAGCATCACGGTTGAAGAGGTCAACGACCCGCCGGCAATGTCCGCTCTAACAGACCAGACCGCATTTGTGGACGACCTCTTCAGCTACGCCGTGCCAGAGGCATCCGATCCCGAAGGCAGCACACTCACCTACGGTGCACTTCTGGGCAAGGGCAACAACCCGCTGCCACGCTGGCTGCAATTCGATAAGAACACCAGGACCTTCAGCGGTACGGCTCTGGAAGCGGATATGGCTACACACGAGATCATGGTCTCTGTCTCCGATGATTTGCACACCAGAAGTGCCAGCTTTCAACTGTCTGTCGTACTACCGGCGAACCGTCCGCCCACGGCATCTACCTTCGCGCCTCAGACGGCCACCGAGGACCGCTTCTTCTACTACCAGGCGCTGGCCTTCGACGACCCGGACGGCGACGCACTCACTCACAGAGCCACCCTGTCCGACGGCGGCGCACTTCCCGCCTGGCTCGATTTCAAGGCCGGTACCAGTGCCCTTGTCTTCAGCGGCACGCCCAGAGAGGCCGACACCCCGGACACGCTCACCATTCGCGTCACTGCCACAGATGGCGCAGAGACGGCTGACGCCACCTTCATGCTGACCGTCATAGGGATCAACGATCTGCCTACGGCCAATGCCGGGCCAGACCAAACCGTCAGCGAAGGCGAACCGGTAACCCTAGACGGCTCCGGCAGCTTCGATCCCGAGGGACTTCCACTAGCCTACGCCTGGGTACAGATCGGTGGACCAAGTGTTGCACTGAACGGGGTGGAAACATTCTCCCCGATATTCACCGCGCCGGATAGCTTGGCCGATGACGTGATCCTCAGGTTTGCTCTGGTAGTGACCGATGCCTCCAAGGCTGCCTCACCAGCAGACGATGTGCGCGTTCTCGTACAGGCATGGAGGCCGCAGCCCGTAGTACCCGACGACAACCCGTCGTCGACTTCCGTAGTGAACCCAACATCAACTCCCGTCCCCGGCCCAACACCGACTCCTATAGCCACTCAAACCGCCATACCTAATCCCACGCCCACCTTTGGCTCAGCAGTGATAGAGGACATGACCTTCACCGCTGGGCAGCACGTAGAAACGTCGCCACTGCCCAGCGTCAGAGGAGGAGACGGAGCCCTCAGATATCGCCTTTCGCCTGTCCTGCCCAGCGGTCTGCTCTTCGATGCCTCGTCTCGCACAATCACTGGCATCCCCACAAACTTCCTGGAACGCACCGAATTCAGCTACACCGCCACCGACTCAGACGGCGACAGCGCATCGCTAAGGTTCTACATAACGGTGGTAGAGCCCGTTGCGGCTGTTGAGACTGACAGCCAGACGCCTGAACCGACGCCGGCGCCAATTTTGCCGCCGACGATAACTTGGTCCCCGACGCTCACGCCAACACCCACGTCGCAACCTACACCTACAGCGATGCCCTCACCGCGGCCAACGGCGTCACCCACACCACAACCTATACCCACAGCAACGACATCACCCCAGCCAACGGCATCACCTACGCCCACTTCGACTCTTGCTCTCCAGGTGATGGCGTCGCCTACGCCCACAGCCACGGTCGAGGTTACGCCAAGGGACAAAGAAGGCGCTTCAATCCTGGTTTGGGTCATCATCGTGCTAGCGATTTACACCAGCGTGCTAGCCGGAGTCACGGTTGCAATAATTGGCCGCAGGATGTAGCCGTTGCCAAGCGAAAAGCTGAACGCCAAGAGCGCAGACTCTTGGCTATCCTATGCCTGAGCGGCTTCCCTTGTTCTCAAAGAAGTCCAAGTCAATGGCAAAGGCGGACGCCAATAGCAGGAGCCTTATCTCCTGGCTCCTTTCAATGTCGCTGAACTGGATGCTGAAAGTATCGGCGTCAGTGAAGCCCTCCCTGAGAATGCCTCCCCACTGCTTGACTATGCGCCCCATCTCCTGGCCGCTGGCGTTGTTCAAGGTGAATGTGTAGCGCCGGAACAAGCTTCCATTGAGCCCAGCTATCTGCTGTCCGCCGGAGTCCAGCAGGGCGAACTTGCGATGGAGTACGCCAAACTTCCTGTGCAGTGACCCTATGGGCGCCCCCGATCCATCCTGTACGTTCAGATGTGAGAAGAACCAGAAGAAACTCCTATTGGCGTTCAGAATAGGCTCACCCTTATTGTCAATCACGTGCAGGTTGAGGGGGCGGTGGGAACCCATGAACTGGCGAGTCAGCATCCCAGACTCCTCGTAACTGAACATGACATCTTCGCCCTCCGGGGTCAGGATACGATACCGGTTGGCCGTTTCGAACCCGGTGAAAATCTCCAGCATCTCCTTGGTCTGCCGGACGACCAGTTCCTCATGGTTGGCAAGATCAATCACGTGCTTCTCCTGGTTGCGGTATGACTAGAATGATACAGCCCACTGAGAGGCCGTTTCAATAGGAGGGACGCTTGGCGCAGCGAGTGGGGTAGGGGGTAGTAATATCTGGGCAAGTCCTGCTCGGGCTCCAACCCAGTGAAGCGAGCAGACTGAGTTGCAAGTCTTGAACCACATATAAGGTCAATGGAACCATTTGGCTCGTTTCAACGTTTTATTATAGTGCGGGGTGTTCAACCACCTGGTTGCCGCACCTTCATTCAAGGCTCAGTTAAGGAAGGAAGTGCAAATGAACAAGGTCAAAGCGATTTCCATGATAACGGTATTGGTCGTCGTCATGCTCCTGGTTGCGGCATGCGCCGACGACAATGATGCGCCGCAATCCGCGACCGGGGCTTCCCAGGCCGCCAGCGCCCTTTCGGGAGGGATCCAGGGCCAGTCCGGCATTTCGGTATCGGGCGAGGGTTCCATAGACCTCGTGCCCGACCTGGCGCTGCTGAACGTCGGCGTAGAGGCCGTGGCGGAGAGCGTTTCGCAAGCCCGGGATGAGGCTGCGCAGGCGATGGACGCCATAATCGCCGCGGTCAAGGCCCATGGCCTGGAGGACAGGGACATCCAAACCCGGGCCTTCAACATTTGGCCTCAGTACGATTACCAAAACAACAGGCGTACCCTGATTGGCTATACGGTCAGCAGCTCTGCCACGGTGAAGATACGGGACATAGATAACGTTGGCCCCATCATAGACGACGTGGCTGACGCAGGCGGCAACGCCACGAGGATAGACGGCATCCAGTTAACCGTGGAGGACCCCAAGCCTCACATGGCCGACCTCAGAGAGGCCGCCTTCCAGGACGCCAAGACCAAGGCGGAGCATCTGGCAACCCTTGCCGGAGTGGAGCTGGGGCCTGTGACATTCGTTACGGAGAGCAGCGGCGTTCCCGTAGTCAGAGATGCGACTCTTGAGGCAATGACGTTAGCTGCGCCGGCGGCGCCGCCAAGCACTTCCATCAGCGGCGGCGAGCTGCGGCTTTCAATGTACGTTCAGGCCGTCTTCGACATCCAGTAGGGGAGTGTACCGTGGATTGCGGGAGGCTGGCTGACAGCAACGCAATTAGCGTGAGACTTTGCCCTTCACCAGCAGCAAGTCAAGCGCGCGTATTGAATCAGCCATGCCTCTCTGCTAAAATCCGTCCTGTGAAGTTCGTAACGAGAAGGCTGAGTAAGGAGGTTCCCATTGTGCAGGCGCTTCCTCAGCCGATGAGATGGACGGGTTCCAATGGAAGTTAGCACGGAACAGACGCAAGGCATTGCCCTAGAGCCGTTCGAGAGATTGTACAAGATCCTGGTAGTGGACGACGAGCCAGATCTGGAAACGCTCATCCTACAGCGCATGCGCCGCAGCATACGCTCCGGCCAGTACGAGTTCGTATTTGCCCACAACGGAGTGGAGGCCCTGGAGATCTTGAGCGAGGACGACACCATCGACATGGTGCTGTCCGACATCAACATGCCCAAGATGGACGGGCTCACGCTGCTGGAGCAGATGCCATCGGTGGACCCCAACCTACGAGCGGTAATCATCTCCGCCTATGGGGACATGAAGAACATCCGAACTGCCATGAACCGGGGCGCTTTCGACTTTATAACCAAGCCGCTGGACTTTGATGATCTGCGTGTGACCATAGACCGGACTCTCCGTCACCTTGCCGAGTGGCGTGAGGCCGTATCGGCCCGGGACCAGCTGGTAGCAATTCAAAACGAGCTTGACGTGGCTAACAAGATGCAGCAGTCCATACTACCCACGGACTTTCCCGCCAATAGACACATGGGAACCTATGGCAACATGGAGCCGGCTCGAAACGTGGGAGGAGACTTCTTTGACATCATTCGCCTAGAGGACGGCCGCATTGGCCTGGCCATAGCAGACGTTTCCGACAAGGGTGTACCGGCCGCGCTCTTCATGATGTCCTGCCGCACTCTGCTGAAGGGAGCCGCCATTGGCACCAGCGACCCAGGCGAGGCCCTGGGCATTGTCAACGACCTGTTGCAAGAGCGCAATGAAGCGGGAATGTTTGTGACATTGTTCTACGGAGTCTACGATCCATCCAGCGGAACGCTAACCTACGCCAACGGAGGCCACGACAGCCCTCTAGTTGTCAGCGCTGACGGGTCTTCAATTCTCATCCCATCCACAGGCGGCATAGCCTTGGGCGTAGTGCCGGGCCTTGAGTACGAGCAGACCTCCGTGACCCTTGCTCCCAACGAGACGCTGGTCCTCTACACCGACGGTGTTACGGAAGCTATGAACATAGATGGCGAGCAGTTTGGCATGGGCCGGTTGACCGGAATTTTCAAGGGTGGCCCTTCTATGGACTCCGAGGAGGTGGCCCAAGCCGTTCTAGACGCCGTCAGGGAGTTCGCCGGAGATGCCTCCCAGTCCGACGACATCACCTGCCTAGTCCTGCACCGAAACGAGGGTAGCTGATTGAGCGCGACGATATCCCTGAACCTAGCTCCTGAGATAGATGAGTTGAAGCGTCTCTACGAAGCAGTGGAGTCCCTGGGAGAGCAGGAAGAGTGGCCTCCCGGGCTAATCTTCCAGGTGAACCTTGCTCTTGAAGAGTTGGGCATAAATATCATGAACTACGGGGATACGGCGGAAGAAATCCTGGTTAGCCTTGCATCTGATGAGGAGAGTATCACCATCAACATCTCAGACGCAGGCAAGCCCTTCAATCCTTTGACTGAAGGGCCTGAGCCGGACATTACTCAAGAACTGGACGAGCGTCCAATAGGAGGACTGGGGGTTTACCTGGTTCGCACATTGATGGACGAGCTACATTACCGACGTGAGGGGGACAGAAACCACTTGACATTAGTCAAGCACAGGGATGAATGATGTCTCGCCAAGGTGTCATGGGGCTCCCCCTAGCGCTGGTGGCGCTGGGCGCCGTAGCCCTGTTGATAGTTGCTTGTAACGACGGCTCTCCTACCGTAGTGCCCGAAGAGAACACTCCGACGGCAACCCCGCAAGGGCCAGACATGGCGCAAGGGGTCTCCGACCAGAGGGTGCTCTTTGGCCAGTCGGCTGCATTCAGTGGCCCCGCCCAAGCCCTGGGCACAAACATGAGACTGGGGATAGAGGCAGCCTTCAATGAGGTCAACAACGCCGGCGGCGTCCACGGTAGACGGTTAGAGCTGGTATCGTTCGACGATGCCTACGAACCGGAAGCGGCCATAGCCAACACTACCCGCCTAATAGATGAGGAACTGGTATTTGCCCTCATCGGCGCGGTGGGTACGCCTACATCCCGCTCCGCCACGCCTGTGGCGGCGGAGGCAGGGATCCCGTACTTGACCCCCTTTACCGGCGCCGCCTTCCTCAGAGACCCCGAGTGGGACAACATCATCAACCTGCGCTCCTCCTACAACCAGGAAACGGAAGAGATGGTGGCGCGGCTCACTGAGGACCTGGGCATAGAGCGCATAGCCGTGATGTACCAGGATGACTCCTATGGACAGGCCGGCTATCGCGGAGCATGGGATGCTCTGGACCGCCGAGGCATGAAACCCACATCGGTGGGCCGGTATCCTCGAAACACAACGGCGGTCAAGACGGGCCTGTTGGATCTCATGAACGGCTCCCCTGAAGCGGTGATCATCATCGGCGCCTACAAGCCGGTGTCAGCCCTTATCTTATGGGCGCGTCAGTTGGAGTTCGATCCTGTCTTTGTAAACATCTCCTTTGTGGGAAGCAATGCTCTCGCCCAGGAACTGGGGGCGACAGGCGCCGGCGTATACGTGACCCAGGTAGTGCCGTTTCCTCAGGACGACTCAATACCCATCGTCGCGTCCTATCACAGAGCCCTGCAGTCATACGACCCAACAGCGGAGCCGGGCTTCGTCTCTCTGGAGGGTTATATGGCCGGGCGTCTGGCAATAGCCGGCGTAGAGTCCTGCGGCCAAGAGGTGGACCGCAAGTGCTTCCTAGACAACATAAAGGGCTCCGGTCCCATTGACCTGGACGGCTTTATCCTGGAATACGGCGAGACGGACAACCAGGGGTCGGACAAGGTGTTCCTGACGGTCATAGGCCGCGATGGAGCATACCACCCAATTGACACTCTGGAGAACGTCATACCATGACGGGGTTGCTTCAACAGCTTCTGGCTCTACGCTTTAGACTTTCCACGCAGCTTTATGCCGCCATCTGGGGCGCCGTTATACTTACCGTAGCCGCCAGTATAGTAAGCTGGTTCTTCTTCAATCAGGTGGGAAACGCACAGAACAGGGTCAACGAAGGGACTCTGCCAGAGGTGGCGGCGGCCTTTGGAGCGGCCCAGTACAGCAGCACCCTTGTGTCAGCGGCTCCGCAGCTGACCACCGCCTCTACTCCCGCCGAGTTTGCACGGGTGTCTGACGGCATCCTTGAGGCCTTTGTTCTGTTTGAAGATCAATTGGACATACTTGAGGGCCCGTACAAGGAGGAGGCCAGCTTCCAACGGGTACGTTCTCAAGCCGACAATCTCTCCATGAACATCAATACCATCAGGGCGGAACGCTCCCAGCTCTTCAGGTTGCGTGATAGGCGACAGACATTGGGCGAAGAGCTGGCTACCCTGAGGAGCCGGCTGGACGACGTGGTGGGGCCCGCTATAGACGACCAGTACTTCTACATAGCAACCGGATACCGCGTGCTGGGGGAGCCGCCAGCGCCTAGTTCTGAGCACTTATCGGAGTTGGAGCTTACACGCTACCGTAATCTATCGGAACTGCAAGGCAACGCCAACATCGCCACCGAGCTACTAGCCAATGCATTCACGCTGAGCGAAGCCTCACAGGTGGAACCGCTTCGGGAGCGGTTCGAGGCTGCAGTCAGCCGCATAACGGGGAACCTGGCCTCAATAGAGGACTCGCCGCTATATGGAGACGTGTCTCCGGTATTCGATGAGCTCTTTGCCATAGGAACAGGGGAGGGCAGCGGCTTCGACATCATCGAGCAGGAGCTTAGGCTCACTGGGCGCCAGGAGGAGCTGCTTGACAGCAACGACGCAATAGCCGTCGATCTTGTGCTAGGCATCAATGATCTGGTGAGTACGGCTCAGCTCAGCGCTGATGAGGCAATCGCCGCCTCTTCCCGCGCCATTCTAACCGGGCGCACGATTCTCCTGGGCATCACCGGCGTCAGCATCGGCGGTGGCGTACTCATAGCGTGGTTTTTTGTAGGCAGATGGCTGCTGCGACGCCTCAAGGCGCTGTCGGACTGGATGCGACGCATGGCCGGCGGAGACCTGGAGGCGGAGGTAGAAATCGGAGGACAAGACGAGGTGGCTGAGATGGCGGCCGCCCTGGAGGTGTTCCGACGCCACGCCCTGGAGGTGCAGCGTCTAAACCTAGTAGAGAAGCTGGCCGAGGAGCTTCAAGGAAAGAACGAGCAGTTGGAGTCTGTTTTGGGCGAGCTGCAGAAAGCCCAGGACCAGATTGTGATGAGGGAAAAGCTGGCCGCCCTGGGTGAGCTAACGGCGGGAGTGGCCCACGAGATAAGGAACCCGCTGAACTTCGTGAAGAACTTCTCAGAGCTGTCTATTGAGCTTGTTGAGGAGTTGAAAGAGGTGTTGCAAGAGAGCGAAGCAAGCCTTACGGATGAGCAGCGGAGCCTGGTAGAGGAGATCTCCAAGGACATCACAGAGAATCTGGGGCGCATCACCAATCACGGTGAACGGGCCAACCGCATTGTGCAGGACATGCTCAGGATGGGCCGTGGCTCAGGAGACCGGCAGGCCACGGACATCAATGACCTGCTGGAAGAACATGCCAGACTGGCTTACCACAGCGCTCGCGCTACAAATCCCGATTTCAACCTAACCATAGAGCAGGAGCTGGACCCGGATATGGGAGAGCTTGAGGTGATCTCTCAGGACATGGGCCGGGTATTCCTCAACATGGTTAGCAATGCCTGCTACGCCACCCACGAGAAACGCATGGCCATTGAGCAGTCCGATGGGAAGACCGACGGTCCACCGTACTTCCCAACCCTACGACTGGCGACAAAGCGAGGCGAGGAGACGGCGGAGATCCGCATCAGGGACAACGGCACCGGTATCCCACCGGAGGCCGTAGATAAGATATTCAACCCATTCTTCACCACCAAGCCCACCGACAAGGGCACGGGCTTGGGACTTTCCATGTGCAACGACATAGTGCGCAGCCACGGAGGCTCGATCCGAGTAGAGTCGGAGCCGGGAGAGTACACCACTATGATAATCAGCCTGCCGCTGGAGCATCAGGAGGGAGCAGTCGCAGAGCTACAGGAAGTTGAGGGCTGAGCCAGCGTAGTCACCGGAATCGCCGGCCGCCAGAGGGCAAGCTGAGAGACTCCTGCGACCTCTTATCCGGTGTTACTCCAATCTCCGGCGGGGGTAATGAGACCAAAGGCCACGCCTTGCGGCTCCGCCACAAAGGCTATCCGCCCTACGTCCGCTATGTCCATCGGCGCCAGATGCGCCACTCCTCCCAGAGAAGTAACCTTGGCAAAGCTGGCGTCCACGTCATCCACATGGAAGTAGACGCTCCAATGGGAGGGTATGTCCATGCCGCGGATCGCTTCCGGGAAGGCCATGGTGCCAGCTAGTGGAATACCATCCCGCAGATAAACCGTGTATTCGTTGCCGTCAGACATAGTGGCCGTTTCAGATTCAACGCCCAGCAGCGAGGTGAAGAACTGGATTGCCGCATTTGGTTCCGTGGACAGCAGCTCGCACCACCCTATCGCGCCGTGTTCGTTCTGGACACCGGCCCCTTTGTGATCTTTGCCCTGCCAGAGAAACACCGCGCCGCCGCTGGGATCGCTGACAACGGCCGTTCTGCCAAGCTCGAACACGTCGAACGGGCCAAATAAGATAGAGCCGCCGCAGCTTTCCACTCTAGCTGCAACCTCGTCCACATTGTCCACTGCTATATGTACGTCCCAATGGGGCGGAATGCCCATTTCCTTCTGCTCCGGCGCTTGAGTGTAGATTCCAGCCACAAATGAACCGTCTTTGACGGCCATGGAGTAGGTGAGTTCACCACTCTCATCCATTGGGAAGTCCTGGTACGTCCAGCCAAGCAGCTCGGAGTAGAAGGCTTTAGAGGCTTCCTGGTCAGTGGACCCTAGATCGGTCCAGCACGTCATGCCCTGCGCATATGACTCTATCTTCATAAGGTTAATACCTACACTTTCTTCTGATTCTTGGACTGCGGATTGTACAACAAGGAAATGAGCGTGAGGAAGATGCAGATGTCAGGGAGTACCAAGAGTTGTGTAAACCCGTCTGGGCGATTGCGCTACCCCTCCAACAATGGCACCGCGCCGAGCAGCGAGGCGTTCTCAAGTCCCGTCTTGAACACCTTCACCTTCACCTCGTTGGAGTCCAACTCAGATTCCAGCACGGGATAGAAGTAGTCGTAGCTGTTGCTCACGCCGCCTCCCAAGATGAACGTATCCATCATGAGACCGGCGTGCAACCAGTTCAGCGTGGGCCCTAGAGACCTGCCTATGCGCTCAAAGGCCCTGAGCGCTATTTCATCGCCGTCTTCAACTTTCCGGTAGAGCGTTTCACCATCCGCTCCGTACAGTGCAGGGAAGGATAACCCGTCGTGCGACTCGGTGCCGTCCCATTCGTTGTAGAACTCGACGATCACCGGATGAGGGCCGAGCATCCCCTCTACAAGGCGGCCATTCTGGACAACGCCCACGCCTGTACCTGAGCCAAGCGACACGGCGACAAAGTCATTGTAAGTCTGCCCTTCGCCAAATCGCATCACGCCCAGGGCAAACAGGTTGGCGTCCGTGGTAATGCGGGTGGGTACGCCTATCTCATTTTCCAGAAGATATCCCAAGGGAAAGCGGTGCAGGCTGGGGAACGGGGTGTTCAAAGTGAGCAGCACGCCGTTCTTGAAGTCGCCGTAAGCGGGGAATCCCACGCCCATACCGGCCAGGTCTTCACCCCGGAACGGCGCCAATGCGCCGGCTATGTCCCGCAGCACCTGTTCTCGCGTACCGCCGCGGTGGCTGTCCACGGCGTAGCTGCCCAGAAGCTCGCCTTCACTGGTGACAAGACCAGCCTTGGTCGAAACTCCGCCTATGTCCAGAGCAAGGTATTTCTTTGTGATCTCCACCGGAGCTCCATTTTCGCACATTAGTGGACTTAGCGTATCGCGTCACCACTTTACTGATAGGTTACCATCAGGTACAAAGTGGGTTGCCAGGCAATGTCTGGCAATTTTCAACATGACCAGCGCATATTCGGAGGCGTGTCCATTTGGCAAACTACGCGCTAGCCATAGACGTAGGCGGCACATTCACCGACGTTGTGCTGTCCAACTTGGATACAGGCGCCATCCATTTGGTGAAGGCGCCCTCCACGCCCAGCGATCCCTCTCAGGGATTCATGGAAGGTCTGAGCAAGGTATTGGACGAATCGGGAATTGATGGAGCCAGTCTGCGCCGTATCTTCCACGGCACGACTATAGCCACCAATGCCATCCTGGAGGGCAAGGGCACCACCGTAGGCTTGATTGTTTCCGATGGATTCAAGTATGTCTTGGAAATAGCCAGGCAGGGGATGCCCCGCCTAGTCAGCAATCACGTCTGGGTCAAGCCAGAGCGTCCGGTTCCGCCTGAGCGCATATTTGAGGTGGCCGAGCGCATAGATTTCACCGGAGAGACCGTTGTCCCCCTAGACGAGGAGGCAGTGCTAAGATCGGCGCGCCACTTTGCCGCAGCCGGTATAGACTCCATAGCCATCTCTTTCCTCCATTCCTATGCGGATAGCGCCAACGAACGCAGGGCCAGGGACTTGGTCATGGCGGGCCACCCGCAAGCCCAAGTTTCCCTGTCTTCAGAGGTACTTCCCGTATTCAGAGAATATGAACGCGCAATGACCACGGTCCTAAACGCTTACGTCATGCCGCAGGTCAGCTACTACGTCAAGAAGTTGGAAGGCGGATTGAAGGATAGAGGCATAGGCGCTCCATTGCTCATCATGAAGTCCAGCGGCGGCGTGATAGGGGTGGAAACGGCCACGCGCCAGCCGGTGTACACCGCGCTTTCCGGCCCGGCCGCCGGGGTGATGGCGGCACGACACATTGGACAGATGACCGGCTTCAAAGACGTCATCTCCCTGGACATGGGAGGCACAAGTACAGACGTGTCGCTGATATCGGACTCTACGGTCACATCGACCACGGAAGGAAAGCTGGGCAATTGGCCAATGCACCTGCCAATGGTGGATATAGCCACTATAGGGGCGGGCGGGGGCAGCATTGCCTGGCTGACCCAGTCAGGGAACCTATCGCTGGGTCCGCACAGCGCCGGGGCCAACCCGGGGCCGGTTTGCTATGGCCTGAGAGGCACCGAGCCTACGGTAACCGACGCCAACCTGGCGCTTGGGCGCATAAACACCAGCATTGCAGGAGGTACGGTGGCCCTAGACATCGACGCGGCAAGAGACGCCCTTCAGGATAAGATAGCCGCGCCGCTGGGTCTGAGCCTGGATGAAGCGGCCAGCGGAATCACCATGATAGTCAACAACTCCATGATGGGCGCCATACGCAACGTGAGCGTGGAGCGAGGCCACGATCCCAGGGAATTCACGCTCGTGGCGTTTGGCGGAGCGGGGCCAATGCACGCAATCGGTGTGGCGCAACTGCTGGGTATCCCCAACGTAGTGGCGCCGAGGAACCCGGGCGTTTCCTCCGCCTACGGCCTTCTGGTGGCAGATTTCAAGAACGACTACGCCCGCACCTTCATCCAAAAGCCTCCGGACTATGACCTGGAGGCCATGGAAAAGGTGTACAGGGAGCTGGAAGAGGAGGCCCTCTACTGGCTGGACCAGGAAGGCGTGCCACAACAGGCCCGCTCCCTCCTGCGCTCGGCGGATATGCGCTACACCCACCAGGGATTTGAAGTGGCCACAGATCTCAAGGGCGGCTTCCTTGACGAAAAGTCCATGGAAGGCTTGCTGAACGAGTTTCACCGCAGGCACAAGCAGCTATTCGGGTTCTCACTGGACCAGCCGGTGGAAGTAGTCACCCTCAGGGTATCTGCGTTAGGCACGCTGGGGACTGTCCCGATGCCCAGACTCACTGGTAGGCCCATTCCAGCGGAAAAAGCAGTCAAAGAGCAGAGACCGGTCTTCTTTCAAGAGCAAGGTGCGCCTGTGCTCTGCGATATCTTCAAACGGGAGATGCTCTCGCCTGACTCCGTTGTACAAGGCCCGTCCATCCTGGAGGGTATGGATTCCACCGTGGTGATAAACCCCGGCTGGCAGGGACGGATAGACGAATATGGGAACTGTATACTCCAAGCCGTTCAGAGTTGATCGCGTATGACCACCTCCAACACCGTAGATTCCATAACTCGCGAGCTCATAAGAGGCTCTTTGAAGGCGGCTCGACAAGAGTGCGAGATCCTCATCGAGCGCACGTCCATGTCCGCCTTCATCCGTGAGAAGAAGGACTACCTGATCAGCTTCTGCGATAACCGTGGCAAATCGGTCTACGGCACGGATCAGGGCTCCGACCTCATAGACTGCGTGTGGGACTACTACCCGCTAGAGAGCATGAAACCGGGCGACCTCTACTGGTACAACGACCCTTATATCTCGGACGGCGCAATATCGCACACGCCGGACATGGTTTTCATAACCCCGGTCTTCATGGACGGCGAACTGGTAGCGTTCTGCTACTCCTGGGCTCATTTCTGGGACCTGGGAGGCAGCCGTCCCGGCAGCATCGGCCCCGCCAATACCGAGATATTCCACGACGGCACGCTGGTGCCGCCCATCAAAATCGTTGACCAGGGCAGGCTGAACGAAGAAGCGTATCGCATCATTCTAAGGAACTCCCGTTACCCCGACCTCCTGGAAGGGGACACGCAGGCGCTGATGTCCGCCGCCAGCCTGGCAGAGCGACGCATCCTGGAGATGTTCCACCGCTTCGGCAAGGAGACCATGCTGGCCGCATTCGGCTATTTCCAGGAAGAAACGGGCAGCTTCGTGCGTCGCAAGATGCTTGAGCTCATCCCTGAAGGCGAGTACTCCTTCCGTGATTACATGGATAGCGATGGGGTAGGGGAGCAGTGGCATTCGCTCGAGGTGAAGCTGACTCGCCAAGGGGAAACGGTGGTGGCCGATACCAGCGCAAGCGATGACCAAGCGCCCGGCTCCATTAACTTCATGATGTCCAAGGTTGTGCTCAAGTCATGGTACGGCCTGTATCTCGCCAGCTTTGATCCATCCCTGCTCATGAATGAGGGGCTGCTGGCCTGCATAGATGAGGTAGTGATCAGGGACGGCAGCATATTGCATCCAAAATGGCCCGCCGCATTGGGTTGCCGCGCCCATACCTTCGGCAAACTCAAGGATGCCATAGTGGGTACCATCGCCCAGGCTTCCCAGGGACAGGTCATGGCAGCCACCGCCGTTTACGTGATTGCCTACTGGCGCATGAAAGACACCGTCAGCGGAGAGTGGATACTGTGCACGGACGGCATAGCGGTAGGGCATGGCGCCAGACCGTTTGCAGACGGCCTTGATGCCATCTACAACGTGCATAACCAGAACTATCCCGCCGAGTTCATGGACATGGAGTACCCCCTACGCGTAGAACGGTACGCTTTGAATCCGGATTCCGGGGGTCCCGGTAAATACAGGGGAGGGTGCGGCATCATCAGGGACGTCAGGCTGCTTGCGCCGGAAGGCACCTTTGGTCTGCGCGTAGAGTGCAATCGGTTTCCCGCCTGGGGCGTTGCCGGAGGTATGGCAGGCGGGACGTCCAGAGTCGTTCTGAATCCAGGCACCCCGCAGGAGAAGGACGTACGACCGTTTTCAGACGACAACAGATGGTACGCGGGAGACCTGGTGCGCATCTATAGCGCGGGCGGCGGCGGATGGGGCGACCCGCTGGAGCGGGACGTTGCCCTGGTGGAGAAGGACGTGGGAGGCGGTTTCGTTACCGTGGAGAGCGCACTGCGGAACTATGGAGTGGTTATAGATCCGGTGACATCTAAGGCCGACTTGCCAGGTTCGGAGGCTAAGCGAAAAGACCTAAGGAGAAGGCGGGGCGAGACCAAGATGTTCCACCGCTTCATCTACTTCGACAACGAACGGGAAGAACGGGAGTGGGTTGAACAGAACATGCCGCGCTAGCCGCGGTTGGCCGGGGATGCTTCGTCGGCGGAGTACGTATTAGAGCGAACGCCGTACAACCGACTCCTCAGCATGACATGCGCAGCGCTACACTGACGGCTTTTCGGCCACCACAATCATCCGGCGCGTGTCGATTGAGTAGGCTTCTCCATCGAAGCCGCCATAAACCTCCACAAAGTCAAGTCCCGCCTTGAAGAGTAATTCAAGCGTTTCGGTTAGGGTATATAGACGTATGTGGTGACCCACCGTCTCTTTGCGGCTGCCATCGGGTTTGATGATTGTAAAGGTAACGTGGTTCCGGCTAGTGGCAAGGTCAAACTCCCGGCGCTCCAGATAAAGGCTGCCATCCTCGCCTTTTCGCCAGTCCGACTGGTCGTAGTTGCTGACCACCCACTCGCGATTGATCATATCAATCAGAACACGTCCGCCGGGTTTAAGCGCCTCCCTGACCGCCTTCAGCACCTTCAGGTTCTCATCGTCCGATTCCAGGTAGCCAAAGGCGCTGAACATGTTGATCACCGCGTCAAAGTGATCTTTGAACGGGATGTCGCGCATGTCCTTGCACAGCAGGTCAAGATGAACGCCCTGCTCCTTTGCGCTCTGTCCGGCCTGCTCAAGGTATTCCTGGCTGAGGTCCTGGCCGGTAACGTTCAGTCCATGGCTGGCCAAAAGGACGCTGTGCCTGCCATGGCCGCAGCACAGGTCCAAGAGACGGCTGTTTGAGGAAAGACCAAGCGTCCGCTCCACAAACAGCACCTCTTTTTCCGTGCGTTCCTTAGTGAAGATGTGGCTGTAGGCTTCCTGATAGTCACTGCCAAAGAAGTCAACATACCAAGGAGTATTGGGGTCGTTCATGCCCGCTCTCTTAGTTCGTGTTGCCCACAATCTTAACAGCCCAGTAAAGCATCTCATTACCCACCGTGGCTGTAGTACAATGGCTTTGCCTTCGCGGGCGAATCATTACGAGAACCGGATAGACACCGAATGCTCTCTTTGAAGGGGAAATCTGCCCTAATCGTCGGAACCAAGCGGATAGGAGCCGTGGTCACAAGGCGGCTGGCGCAGGAAGGCGTCAACCTGGCCATAGCCTACCGAAGGTCTATGGCTGAAGCTCAGCGCTTGCAGGATGAGGTGGCGTCCCAGATGGAGAAGGCTCTCCTGGTGCAGGGGGACATGAATCTGGAAGCGGACGTTCAGCGCATGACAAGCCAGGCGGCGGAGGAACTGGGAGGCCTATGGTTTGTGATCAACCTAGCCTCCGATTACCCAAGGGCGCCCTTCGACGATCTGAATGGAGAGGCCTGGGACGAGGCCATGGCCGATGCAAAAGGCGCGTATCTGCTGGCGGTACACGGGGCTCGCCATATGATGAAGAACACGGGCGACACCAAGGGACACATAGTGATGTTCAGCGACTGGGCAGCAGGGGAGACGCCATACCTGGACTATCTTCCCTATCTGACGGCCAAGGCATCCATTGGCTTCATGACCAGGGCCTTTGCCTCTGAACTTGCCGGGCACGGCATCCTGGTCAACAGCATTGCTCCGGGGCCCACAATGAGGCCGCCTGAGATCTCTGAAGAAGAGTGGGCCAAGGACGTTATTGCCAGCACTCCTCTGAAAAGGGAATCGGCGGCGGACGACATAGCCGAGACGATAGTCACACTTCTCAAGAGCGAGACCATAACCGGCGAGACCATCCGCATCGATGCGGGTAGGCACCTGGCCGGCCCTGGCGTCGAAGGATAGGAGGAAGCTGTGCTCCACAAGGTAGTGAAGACGATTGATTTTTGCTACGGACACCGGTTGCTGGATTACGATGGCAAATGCCGTCATCTCCATGGGCACAACGGCCTGTTGGAAGTGGAAGTAGAGTCGGAATCCCTGGACCACCGGGGTATGGTCATGGACTTCAGCGACCTGCGCGGCGTGGTGAAAGATTGGGTCGATAGGAACCTGGACCACAAGATGCTGCTCCACAGGGACGACCCCGTGGCCGACCTTCTATCTGAAATGGGTGAACCGTTTTATCCAATGGATGAGAACCCCACCGCGGAGAACATCCTGAAGCACATATACCGGCAGATAAGAAAAGAGGGTCTGATGGTCTCAGAGATGCGGTTGTGGGAAACGCCCTCAAGCTACGCCAGCTACCGCGAGGAGTAAGAGTGGAAAGAGTAGCAGTGCTGGCAAGCGGCGGGTTGGACAGCTCCATACTACTGGCGGATCTGGCCAAGACAGCGGAAGTCTTCCCCGTATACGTTAGGAAAGGCCTTCTCTGGGAAGAGGAAGAAATTCGCTCCTTGAACGGTTTCATAGAGGCCTTGGACAACTCCAACGTACATGGAGTGCGAGAGCTTTACGTGCCGGTAGAGAGACTGTATGGAGATCACTGGAGCCTGACCGGTGAAGGGACTCCCGGCGCGGATACGGAGGACGACGCCGTGTTTCTGCCGGGCAGGAACGTTCTCCTTGTATCGCTTGCCGCCATATGGTGCAGCACTCACGATGTATCGCAGATTGCTCTGGGTTCGCTGGGCGGCAATCCATTTCCAGACGCCACGCCTGAGTTCTTCAGCAACCTTGCCGGAGTGCTCTCGGTTGCGCTGGGAAGTCGGATTAGCGTGACCGCGCCATACAGGGGAACGCAAAAGCACAACTTGATCCGCGACTTCAAGCATTTGCCGCTGCACTTGACCCTGACCTGCATATCGCCCAGAGATGGGCTCCACTGCGGCGCATGCAACAAGTGCAACGAGCGTCGCATGGCCTTCAAGCAGGCTGAAGTAGAGGACAGCACTAAATACGCAGGTAACTAATCACCGGAGGTGAACGTGGACGGGACTTTGGTAAGAACGGAACAGCTAGAGAAGCTCAAACTCCTCCTTAGGGAGGTGCTTGAGCTTTTAGGAGAAGACCCTCAAAGAGAGGGTCTGCACCAGACCCCGGAGCGGTGGGCGCGTTCTCTGCTGACCTATACCCAGGGTTCGTCGCAGGACCCGGAGGAGCACTTGCAGGTTCTCTTCCAGCTAGAGGAGGACAACTATCCCGCCGGATCTGACGACATGATCATAATGGACAACATAGAGTTCACTTCCACCTGCGAACACCACATAGCGCCGTTCAGAGGGATGGTGCACATTGGGTATATACCTGATCCGCAAAGCAAGATAGTCACCGGTTTGTCCAAGCTCTCACGGGTCGTGGAGGTGTTTGCCAGGCGGCTGCAGGTGCAAGAAAGAATGACCCAGCAAGTGGCCAATGCCATCGATCGGCATCTAAACCCGCTGGGCGTCATTGTGGTTGCACAGGCAATTCACTACTGTATGATTCAACGCGGCGTGGAACAGCGTTCCAGCGTGGCCTTAACCACTGCGCGACGCGGGACTTTCTTGAGCAATCCATCGCTGGAGGACAAGTTCCAGAACTACCTTCGTCTGCGCATGGACACCAGGGAGATGTGATTATGGACACGGTAAAGAACCTTCTGGAAGAGCTAACCAATGCATACGGCCCCTCCGGGTTTGAAGGCCCGGTGAGGAACATCGTACAGAGGGAGTTGGAGCCCATCTGCGATGACCTGGAAACCGACGGCTTGGGATCGCTGATCTCACGATTGAAGGGCGCCAGCGATACACCAAAGGTCATGTTTGCCGGGCACATGGACGAACTTGGGCTAATGGTCAGATTCATCACCTCAGAGGGCTACGTCAAGTTCCAGACCATCGGCGGATGGCTTGACCAATCGCTGATAAACCAGCGGTGGGTGGTACTGACGAGAAACGGCCCAGTGCCCGGCGTAACCGGCGTAAAGACCGTGCACGTTATGACGCCGGAGGCACGCAGCCGTGTATTCAAACGCGATGAGATGTTCATAGACGTGGGCGCATCAAGCAAGGAGGACGCAGAGGAGCGGTTGGGCATTCGCCCCGGAGACCCTGTTGCGCCCGACAGCAAATTTGCCACTTTGAACGGCGAGCAACTGTACATGGCCAAAGCCTGGGACGACCGCATTGGCGTAGCGTTGATGATAGAGGTGATGCGCCGCCTGAAGAACGAGCCCGCACCCAACACAGTATACGGTGTGGCCACAGTCCAAGAGGAGATAGGCCTGCGCGGCGCACATACCAGCAGCTACATCATAGAGCCAGATATTGGGATCAGCCTGGAGTCCGGCGTGGCGGGAGATTATCCAGGCATTACACAAGACGAGGCACAGGAGAAGCTGGGGAAGGGGCCTTCGATCTTCCTGCACGACAACTCCATGTTGCCCAATCTAAAGCTGCGTGACCTGGTCATGGACGTGGCAGCTGAGAAGAGCATCCCGTTGCAGTTCACCGTCATCAGCGGCTACGGGGAAGACGGCGCTGAAATGCAACGCACCAGAGGGGGCGCTCCCAGCATCAACGTAGCCGTCCCCACGCGATACCTGCACAGCCACAACGGCCTAATCAGCCGCAATGACTTCGATCAGGCTGTAGATCTGGTGACGGCGGTAGTGCAGAAGTTGGATGCGGAGACGGTAAGCCGGATCAAGGCCTTCGATTAGGAGATGGCTATGGAAGGGAAAGTTGTACTCATAACGGGCGCCAGCAGAGGGATAGGCAAAGCCCTGGCCGTGGGCTTTGCCAGCGCCGGCGCCACCGTAGTGGCATCGGCTAGGACAAGCCAACCGGGATCCGGCGCTGCACCGGGCTCCTTGGAAGAGACTGTTAGGCAGATCAGGGATTCGGGAGGCAAGGCGTTTCATTTCCCATGCGACGTCACGAGTGAAGAGCAGGTCAAGGCCCTGGTGGATTCGACCGTGGCGGAAGCGGGGCCCATAGACGTGCTAATCAACAACGCTGGCATAGGAGCTAACGGCGCCATAACTGAGCTTGATACGGCTCAATTTGAAAACGTTCTCAGAGTAAACGTAGTCGGCCCATTCCTGCTATGCAAATACGTTGTGCCGGGCATGATGGAACGACGTTCTGGAAATATCATCAACATATCTTCCAGGTCAGCCATATGGGACCAAGAGAATACGCCGATCTACGGCGCGTCCAAGGCGGCGCTAGACCGGTTCACGCGCAATCTGGCCGTGGACCTGAAGCCGTACAACATAGCGGTCAACGGCCTGGGCCCAGGCCTCGTAGAGTCTGAGATGACGCGCAACTGGGACCCCTCGCTTGATATCTGGGGCAGGATGCCTTCTCCGGCGGAAGAGGTCGTGCCCGCCACTCTCTGGCTGGCTCAACAGGATGCTTCCAGCTTCACCGGCCAGGTGGTGCACCGCGACGAGTTCCGGCAAACCTGGCCTTAGCTAGGATACGTGTATCCGCTCCACGGTAACGCCCGTGTCCGGGTCAAGGGTAACCAGGGCAGCGGTGCGTTCGTGGCCGCCTGAAGGCGCTCCGCTGTAGAAGGCGGCTGCCTTTCCTTTTGTCACGTCCCTAAAGACATGGGTGTGGCCCAGCGCTATGTAATCGCAGTCCGCGTTGGCCAGCTCTTCGTGAGATATAGGCGAGCCTCTGTCGATGAAGCTGACCGAATCCAGGACGATGCCGTGGCCTATGACCACGTACCATCCCCCGTCCGGCCTAGGCGGAATACCACCCAGCGGGTGGAACTCCGGAACGTGGTTGTAGACCGGGCAACCCCAGACGGACAGCGTCAAATCGCTCAAATGGACCATTTCGCCGTCGCGCTCCCTGAGGGTGTAGACGTTCTCCCGCGATTCGTGGAGGAGGAACGAGTCGGAGGTCAGGAGAGTGTCGTGGTTGCCAGGGAGGACGATTGAGGGACGGTGCAAGCCAGCCAGCGACTCGAACACGTAATGCACCGTATCCTCGGGAACTGTCCCACTATCGAAGAGGTCTCCGGCTATCAGCAGGGCATCCACGGAGAGGTGCCTCGCTGTATCTAGAACGCTTTCGAACCCCTGCTGGGCATCCCTGGGATAGAGATCGCTGCCCATATGGACGTCCGATGTGTGAAGTAGTCTTATCCGTTTGCGTTCCATTGCTCTCAAGACAGCGCGCACATTCTAGCATGGGTTGGGCCGGAGACGCGTCGGGGACACATGCTAGAACTTGGTGATTCCCAGGGAATATAGATAGTCCCAGAGGTCTTCCAGGACGCGGCGGTTCTCCTCCGGCCCGAAGCCGTCCACGATCCATTCGCGGCGGCCTCGACCATCGACCATGCCAGCGTCGATAAGGCGCTGGATGTGGTCGAACTCCATATCAGGGTGGGGAAGGAGGTTGCGCCGCACCACCTTGGAGATGGCTGCAACGAGGCCGTATGCGCCCCAGTTGGACACAGCGGCGATGATGGGATGCGTGGACGGTGTGATGGTGGGCGCTTTGCTGGGCAGGCGCGGGCCGGTGTACTCGGCTAGGTTGGCCAGCCCAATCTCGTTGCCCCAGTCGCCGATGCCGATGGTAGCAGCGTGATGCTTGAATAGGTAATCCAACTTGGCGGTGCGCTCGGTGACGTCGGAGCCTCCCACGAACTGGTACTTGCCTTCCGCGCTCGCGCCGGGTCGCTCCACCGCAACGAGCACAGAGGGGTTGTACCGTTCCAGCAGGTCTATGGCAAACTGCTCGCTGGCGCTTTCGTCGGTGATGGGAAACTCGACAATCTCTTCCACGGTGGGCTGGCCTTGAAGGGTGAAGGTGGCATAGTGGTCTACAACGTAGGTCACCTTCCAGCCCAGATTCGTCAACGCTCTGCCCAGAAAATAGGCGCCGGGGGGCCCGTCGCTCTCTACGGAGCCGGTCTCCGGCGGTGGGAACTCATAGGGATTGGGGATAAAGAAGCCGGTGAGGATGAAGGCATGCCCCGGGTTATCCAGAATCATGAACCTGGCGGCATCTTCGACAAACGTATCGGACATATGGAGCCGGACGCCGGAGATGCCCGTCCACTTGCCCTGGTTTAGGATGATGTCTTCAATAGCGCCCATTGCTTACTCCGTAGCTTCAGCCGTCGCACGACAGGCTATCACAAAACGGTAGGAGGGACATGACGCCGTCCATTGCCCAGCATCTTAGATTCGCCGGAGCAGGGGGTACTGATATAACTGACACCCGCTCATATGGTTCGACAGGCTCACCATGAGCGAGAACGGGTTGACTACTTGACATAAGTCGATTTTGGGGTGTCGTGAAAACGGTTGTTAGGCATGAGATAGCGTGCAACGGTGGAGTGGTGTCGTGCCTGAGAAGGGAGTTTCGTTTCCAACGTTATGTTAAGTACAAGGCTAAATGCGGGCGAAATTTTGGCGGAGGTGAGAAACGAATCAGATTCCGGGGCAAAGTTGAGGGTACGGAGGCGGGCGTTTTGGCTGCCAATGGGCTCGCCACGCCGATGGTGTAGGGGTTGTTGGGCGCTTTGCCGTGAGTCCATAGGTTAAGGGTATCGGGCGCGGAGGGGTGTGGGGAAGGAGGAGATGTCAGGGAGACGGGCAAGGTGGGCAGGAGGGGTCGGCGGGCAAGGGACGGAGTTTGCGTGTAGTGGCCTGTTTGTCGTGGTAGAAGATTCTTCGCTGGCGCTCAGAAGGACAGCCCCGCCGCCCCTGGGTTCCCGTCCCCGTGTCGGGGCACGAGGACAAGCCTACACGGGAACGACGGGTATGGCGCGGGAACAGGGATTGGGCGGTTCGCGAACCGCCCCTACAGGAAAGGGGGGAAGAGGGGTACACCGCCGCCCCACCAGATTGCCACGCTGCGCTCGCAATGACGAGAGAGGGAGGCTCAGGTAAACTCCCCACCGCCGCCCCTGGGTTCCCGACTTCTCGGGAACGACGATTGTGGACGCGGGAGCGACGATTGGGTGCGCCTCCGCTCATTTCCTTCGACAAGCTCAGGATGACGGTGGAGGGAGCTCAGGGGCAGTGGAGGCATGGCGGATGGAGAATGCATGCAGGCGTTTGACTCCATGCCTCACCCCTCATAGAATCGCAGGCGCTGGTGATGAGTAAAGAATAGGGAGGAATCACATGCGGATTGGAGTTGGCCTGGAGAACATACGCGCCTACCTTGATGAGAACAAGGAGCGCCACATTCAGCGCATACAGAGACTTGTAGCGCAGCCAAGCGTATCGGTAGAGGAGCACGGGGTCAGGGAGTGCGCGGAACTGCTGGTGGAGATCCACAAAGAGATAGGCTGTGAGGAGGCCACACTTGTGGAAACCTCCCACCTTCCCGGGATGTGGGCTTACTACAACGCCGGAAAGTCCAAGACCATCATTGTGTACGCCAACTTTGACACCAGGCCGGTGTTGCCCCATGAGAAATGGGAAAACCCGCCCTGGAGCGGCGCAATAACGTCGTCGGGGCCGTATTCCAAGGTGCTCATGGGACGGGGCGCCGCCTCCTACAAGGGGCCCTACGCCGCCTGGCTGAACGCCCTGGAAGCGATCAAGGCAGTAGAGGGAGAGCTTCCCTTCAATTTCATGTTCCTCATAGAGGGTGACGAGATACTGGGCAGCGCGTCTTTTCCCGAAATGTACCAGGAATACCGCGACCGCCTTGCTACGGCGCAGGCCAGCTTCAGCCCCGGGGCGTCACAGGATCCGCTGGGTCGAGTCAGCATGAGCCTTGGCTACAAAGGGCTAATCTACGCCGACCTCATATCAAGCGGCGAGAAATGGGGCAGGGGGCCGCAGGCTGCGCCGGGTCACGGCATGACCAAGTCGGTGATAGACAGCCCGGCATGGCGGCTGGTGGAAGCGCTGTCTACCCTCACGGAGAACAACGGCAACAAGGTATCCATCCCCGGTTTCTACGATGATCTGAGGCCGCCCAGCGAGGATGAGAAGGAAGCCGCGTTTGCCTTTCGTGATGCGATGGGCGGCGGCG
The DNA here is from genome assembly GCA_965116555.1 of Dehalococcoidia bacterium. GTDB lineage: Bacteria > Chloroflexota > Dehalococcoidia > Lucifugimonadales > QGNO01 > DAOUJH01. Next base: position 856,185 of record OZ220698.1, read on the forward strand.
CATGGAACCAGGTGCTGCCAGGAGTGGCGGCGATGAAAGTACCGGCGGGAGACCTAGATGACGAGCAGGTCATCCTCAACTACTTCTACGGGCCCAGCTTCAACATCAACAGCCTGCGCGCCGGCCTCACCGGGCCGGGCACCATGCCGTTCACCCTGCCCAACGTAGCCGCGGCACGTTTCGATATTAGAGTGCCGCGGGGATTCAGCGTGAACAAGGTGATACAGCAGATCAGGGAGCACCTGGACGGCCACGGCTTTGGCGACCTGGAACTGGACGTGCTGGCGGCCAACGATTCGTCCCAGACGGGCACTGACACCGACCTGGTGCAGGCAATCATGGAGGCGTTCCAAGAGATGGAGGTGCCGCTGATGATAGCGCCTTACAGCGGAGGAGGAGGGCCGTGGTCGCTGTACAAGAACGACCTGGGTCTGCCCATGATCCGCAGTGTGGGAGTCGGCGGCGGAGGCAATGCCGGCGCGGCCAACGAGTTCATGGTGATAGACGGAACCGATACGTTTGGAGGCCTGGTGGAATGCGAGCTGTCGCACGTGCATATGCTGAAGGCGTACGAAAGGCGGGCAGGGTAGGTATAACCACGGCAATGCCGTCCGAAGGAGACTCGCATGGACGATAGGGATCTGGCGTTTACACCCGGTTACAGACAACGGGAGATGATAGCAAGCAGGGAGATATCTCCTGTTGAGCTGACCGAGCTATACATAAGGCGCATAGAGGAACTGAACCCCAGGCTGAATGCGTTTCTCACCGTGGCGTCAGAGCAAGCCATGGAGGCGGCGCGCCAAGCCGAGCAAGCCGTAGTGCAGGGGGACGATCTAGGCCCGCTGCACGGGGTAGCGGTCTCCATAAAGGACCTGGCTTCCACAAAGGGCATCCGCACCACCAGGGGATCGCTGGTGTATGAGGAGCAGGTGCCGGATGAAGACGATATTTTCGTGGAGAGGCTGCGACAGGCGGGCGCAATCATCCTGGGCAAGACCAACACACCAGAGTTCGGTGAAGGCGGCGGCGTCACCGAGAACAGGCTGGGGCCCAACTGCAACAACCCCTGGAACCCGCAGATGACCAGCGGCGCTTCCAGCGGAGGCGCCGGAGCTTCCGTGGCCGCCGGACTGAATCCCATCGCACACGGCTCGGATGGAGCGGGATCCATTCGCATCCCCAGCGCTTTTTGCGGAATCTACGGGATCATGGCCACGCAGGGCAGGGTACCGCGCCTGGAGACCGGGTTGATGAGTTGGAACCCTGTCGACTTCTCAAGGGACGGGCCTATGACCAGAACGGTGCGGGATGCCGCGCTCTTCCTCAATGCGGTCTCCGGGCCGCATCCGCGTGCCAAGCACGGCACCATGCAGGAAGCATCGCCGGATTTCACCTCAGACTTGGGGAAAGGGCTGAACGGACTTCGTATTGCCTGGAGCCCTGACTTGGGATCGGTCGCGGTAGACGGCGAGGTGCGTGCCATAGCTGAGAGAGGCTTTCACGTACTGGAAGAGCTAGGTGCGGAAGTGACGGAGGCCAGGTTCCAAGTAGAGATAGAGGCGCTGAACAATACACTGCGGAATTTGAGAGGTCCGGCTTCCTACCTGGCCAACGGCCATCTGCTGGAGGAGTGGGGCGACCGGATGATGCCGTACATCAAGGAAGGAATAGAAAGGGGCGGCAAGGTGACGGGCGCGGAGTACGCCAAAGCGCTGGCGGAGTTGGAGAGACTGCGCGCCTACGTGGACGCCTTCTTCAAAGAGGTGGACTTGCTGGTCACGCCAGCGGTATCGGTGACTACTTTTCCAGGCTCGGAGCGGCCTACGGTGATCGATGGAAAGGCCGTAGACCCTATGACGGGATGGTACGGCCATAATTTCCCGTTCAACATGTCCGGCAACCCGGCGGCCAGCGTGCCCTGCGGGTTTGCCGCCAACGGCCTGCCCGTAGGAATGCAGATAGTGGGCGCCAAAGGAGGGGAGAACACGGTGCTGAGGGCGTCGGCGGCGTTTGAAGAGGCGCACCCCTGGGCGGATGCAAGGCCTCCCGTATCCTAGAGCGCGCCGATGATCTCGCAGCCCCGCACAGTGTAGGTAACCATGCTTGTAGTTGGACTGGACTTTGGCACGCTGTCGGTACGCGCCCAAGTGGTCGATGCTGAGACGGGCGCGGTGCTCGCCACTGCTATCGAATCGTACCGACATGGCGTTATCGACCGGCGGCTCCCCGACAATGGAATTTCGCTGGCGCCCCAGTGGGCGTTGCAGCACCCCCAAGACTGGCTAGACTCGATGACCGCGGCGGTCAGAGCGGTGGTCAAGGAAGTAGACGGTTCTCTAATCGGCGGCCTGGGCATCGACACCACCGGCTGCAGTGTGCTGCCAGTGCAGAGCGATGGCACGCCATTATCGTTCCTCCCCAGGTGGAAAGAGCACCCCCATGCCTGGCCCAAGCTGTGGAAGCACAACTCGGCGCAGGCACAGGCGGAGCGGTTCACGGAAGCGGCGGTGAAGCGCGGCGAGAAGTGGCTAGAGCGATGCGGCGGCGCGGTCTTTCCGGCGTTCATGCTCCCCAAGGCACTGCAACTGCTTGAGGAGGCACCGCTCATATACCAGGAAGCGGACCTCCTGGTGGAAGAGAGCGACTGGCTGGTATGGCAGTTGACCGGCACCTTCCGGCGCAACGCTTTCGGCGCGGGGTATCTGGCCTACATCCACGGCAAGGACGGGCCGCCGTCCAGGGAGTACCTGGCATCCGTGTCTCCGGGTCTAGCTGACTTTTATCAAGGCAAATGCTCAGGAGAGGTTGCCGCGCCTGGAACACCGGCGGGAACACTCAAGCCGTACTGGGCGGAGACATTAGGGCTTTCAACTAAAGTCAAGGTGGCCGTGCCCACCATAGACGGGCCAGCCGGAGCCCTGGGCGGCGGAATTGCCGCCAACGGGGTCATGTACATGGTGATGGGCACCTCCACAGTGCACTTCCTGCTCGCTGAAAAAGAGGCGCCCGTTCCGGGGATAGCGGGCGTAGCCGCCGATGCTCTGTTCCCCGGATACTACCTCTACGGAGTTCCACAGGTAGCTGTGGGGGACGCCTTCAACTGGTTCACCGAGCAAGTGGGCGTCTCTCACGAAGAATTGACCTCAAGTGCGGCGCGTCTAGCGCCGGGCGAGAGCGGACTACTGGCACTGGACTGGTGGAACGGCGGACGCAAACCCAAGGTGGACGCCGACCTTAGCGGCGTAGTCATAGGCTACAGCCTGCAAACGACCAACGAAGCGGTGTACCGCGCCCTGATCGAGTCCACGGCCTTCGGAGCTAGGTTCGTTGTCGATACCTTTCGTAAATCGGGGCTAACCGTGTCCGGCCTGCGCGCCGGTGGAGGGTTGACGGCCAACCGCATGCTCCTACAGATATACGCCGACGTCATAGGACTGCCCCTGGAAGTGGCCGCCAGCGAGCAGCCCAGCACCTTGGGCGCTGCCATGCTGGGAGCGGTAGCAGCGGGCGCTTATGAGTCGGTGCAAGATGCAGCCAAGGCGATGGCGCCCGCCGCTACCTACATGGTAGAGCCTATTCCAGAGCACCGAGCCACGTATGACGGGTTGTATAGTGAGTACCTGCGCTTGGTGGGGATGTTCGGCGGCGGAGACTCGCCACTGAGGCGGCTGCGAGACCTGCGACGCCAGACCGGCTAGCCGGAGGCGCTCACAGTCTGCGACGCGCCGGGCTGCTGGCCGGAGGACCGCTTGGTCGGGGGCTTTGCCATCAGGATCATAGCCATGGAAATGAAGGCCAGCACCCCAAACACCAGCAGCGGGATCTCGTAGGTGCCGGTGCGGTCGAACATCCAGGCAGCAAATATAGGCGCGGCAAAGGTGAATCCGGTGCGGAAAGGCGCCACGGCGCCCTGAATGGAAGCGTAGTATTTCCTGCCGAACAGGTCAGCGCGAAGGGATTGGGGCAGTGAAGAGAGCCCGCCCCAGACCAGCGCGTACGGAGCGTATACCAGGGTGAGCACAAAGAATGAGTTGACCTGAGACATAGCGAGCACTGACCCGCCAAGCAGAGCAAGCAGAATGGCCATGAGATAACGTTTGTTGAACCAGTCTCCGGCCCAGCTGAGAAACAGCCTGCCCGGCGCGCTGAAAATGGCATGGACGACAAAGAGGAAGGCAGCCTGGGTGGATGTACCGCCCATGGACTCCACCAAGGGGAACAGGTTAATGGCTACGGCGCTGGTCACTGCGCCACGCACTGAGACGGCGGTGGTGAAGTACCATAGCGTTGGCGTCTTCAATGCCTCCCAGACGGTGAAGTTGACCTCCTCTTCCTCGTCGTTCTTCTTTGCAGCGGCCTCTTCGTTGGCGCGGGGCACGGGCTGGCGGGCTGGGTCGTCGCCGTCGGGGAGCATGCCGTACTGCTCAGGCTTGTGTCGCATCAGGGCGGCAACGGGCAATCCAATGACAAAGGTGGCTACAGCCATGACGCGGAAGGCCCAGCGCCAGCCGTAGGCCTCTATCAGCTCGTTGATGGGCCAGACCATGAACGCGCCGACACTGAACCCCAGCCACATGAGGCCAAAGGCGCGGCCGCGCTTTCGGCGCCACCAGTTGGCAACCGCGGTAGAGATGGGCATGCTGAACCCCAGGCTTGTGCCCAGTATCACGCCAAGCAGAAACGAAGCGATGAACGTAGGCAAGTTGGGAGATATGCTGACCAGGAACAGCCCTATGCCCAAGATGGGCACGCCAATGAACATCATGGCGCGCGGGCCAAACCTGTCCACAAGGTAGCCTTCTACGGGGCCGATGAAGGCCGTCTCCATACGGCCAAGGACGATGATGGAGGCAATTATGGCTATGTCAACATTGAACTCTTTAGAGAGGGGAATGATGAACGCGTTCAGCCCGTGATTGGCGAAACCAACGCTCACAGCCATGCCAACCAGGCCGGCAAATACTATCCACCAGCCGAAGAAGATGCCACGCCCCGCTTTGGCGGCAGGTTGATTCGACAAGTAACTCCTCCCCAGTTTACGGTCGACAGTATAGCAGGTAGTTTTAGCTAATCAGGGCTGCAATCGCGGGACTGGCAGCGTCGCAAAGGCAGTGTCCGTGTTAGGGGCGGTAGGGCGTAAGGGGTTTGGCAACTCACCAAACCGGGCGCAGCTCAAAAGCGACCGGGGGAAAGAGCAAACAGGTCCAGGGTAGACGTTTCTTTCAACACCAAGTCAGCCGCCGCTTTGCCCATTGCCGGCCCCATAAGTATCCCTTTTCTGCCCGCGCCGCTGGCCACAATGACTCCAGGTTTCCCCGGTATGCGACCAAGCACAGGCAGCCCGTCGGGAGACACCGGACGCAGGCAGGCGGTCTGCTTAACAACGTCAGCCCGCGCCAGGTGGGGCAGTACGTTGGCCACCGACCGCACAATAGTCTGCCTCCCCGCTGCAGTTGGCGTATCGTCGAATCCGGCCTTCTCCTCGGTGGTGCCGACCCAAACCAAACCGTCTGGCTTGGAGACAACGTAGCTGCCGTTCCAGTTGATATGAGGAATGGGCGGTCCCTCTGAGCGAAGCCGGAGTATCTGTCCCTTCAGCGGCGATATGGGCAAGGTGAAATCCAGCCATGCCGAGGCATCGTTAGACCAAGGGCCCATAGCGATGATGACTCTGTCACAGTGCACGGCTCCACCCTCTTCCAGAGACACTCCGGTGACACGGCTACCGCTGAACTGTAGGCCGCTCACCTTTTCCTTGGTCAGCGTAGCCCCGTACCTGAGCGCCCCCGCGACAAGAGCGTGGTTGAATTTGTAAGTGTTAAGCATACCGCTTGGCTCTTTCACGACTCCGCCAACCACCGTTTCGACCAAGCGGGGCTCAATAGCCAGGACGTCCTCCTTTTCTACCCACTCCACCTTGAAGCCCTCCTGCGACGCCTGCCAGGGAATTTGCTCTTTCAATATATTGGCCTCTTCTTCGTTGAACGCTATAGCAATCGAGGTATCGGTCTGAAATTCGTAGTCTTGGCCCGATTCCTCAGGCAGCTCTTGGCTAAGTTCAAGGTGCAGGCGCCAGCTTTCCACGCAGAGGCCGCCGATAGGATCGGGAACCCCAGCGCCGGAAAGAGGGCCTAGACCGCCCAGCGCCAGCCCGGAAGCATGTTCTCCGACGGGGTCTTTATCCAGGATGGTCACCTTAGCCCCGGCCTTAGCCAGGTAGTATGCGGTGGCTGCGCCCACAACACCGGCGCCAACTATTACAACATCGGGGTTCTTATTTTCGGTCATATATTTCCCTCATTGCAGAAACTGTTTCTGCCAGTTGGAATACTGCTCCTGTCCCGTTGCCACTTCCATAAGCCGCGCCGTGGCCGCGCTATCCTGGAGGTCGCGGGGAGAACCGCCGCGGCTGAGATGATACATGGCATCGTAGGTGGCTTTGATAGCTATTTGAAACGGCAAATGTCCCGCCAAGGCCACGCGCACGCCCATGCCCGCAAGGTAGTCCAGATCTTCCAGCTCAGGCGGTGTGCTCCCCAGCATGAGCGGCAGCGAGGTGGCGGTTCGCACCTTTTCAAGGTCATCGCGGGTGGTCAGGCCGGTAAGGAATACGGCATCAACACCCGTAGAGGCGTACGCCTCCACTCTCCTGGCAGCCTCGTCGGCTCCCGCGAAGCCTGCGGCAGCCGTACGCCCCACTATGACAAGGGAGGAATCCTGTCTGGCAGCCAGCGCCGCCTTGAGATTGCCCATCATTGCTTGCACGGACAGCAGCTCTTCGCCTTTCTGCTGACGGAAGGGCCTGGGGAGCACGGTGTCTTCCAGTGTGAGAGCGGATACGCCGGCGTTCTCCAACTCTTGCACGGTGCGCATTACGTTTAAAGCGTTCCCATAGCCATGATCAGCGTCTACTATGAGGCTTAGGTCTGCGGCGCGGGTGATGCGGCGCGCCTGTTCAGCAAACTCGCTGAGGGTGAGCACTACTATATCGGGCGCTCCCAGCACCACGGCGGAAGCTACAGATCCGGCGAACATGCCGACTTCGAAGCCTACGGAGTGAGCGATGCGCGCCGAGACGGGGTCGAAGACCGAGGCGGGCCGGATGCAATCGCTGCCTTCCAGCATTCGACGTAGGCGCAGTCTTCTATCGGTTGGGGTGATGTTGGAAGTCACCCATACATTCTACACGGCGTGGAAAGGGTAGGGTAGGCCGTAGGCGAGCTACACTTCGTAATCCAACGTCATATCGTGCTCCTCGGCATGCCCGGCAGAGAACCCGCCGGTACCCGAAAGACCAGCCAGCTCGCCGGCGCCCGACCCTGGGACCACCTCGTACTCCGCCGTGGCCTTTTCTCCGTCGAAAAACCCGGTGTGCCGCAGCACGAAGCTGCCTGTTCGTCCGTCTAGGCTGCCCACAACCTTCTCAAAACCTGTGAACGAGGCGACCCCACCATCGAGGTAAGTCATTACGTACATGAGGTTGCCTGTCCCGGACAGGTCGCCATGGAAAGACTTTCTTATGTGTGCCCAGGTCAGCTTCGGCCCGTCCTCCGGCTCGTCGAATGGCTCCTCGTCCCAGCTTATGATCTTAAACGTGGCATTTGTGGGCATCTTCTTCTCCTAGATGGGAACTTGTGCTTTCACTCTTCTGTAACTAACGCCACTCGCCGCGCCAGAACACCGGCGGAGGCGGCGGGGGAGGGCGTCCAGGCCAGATGGGACGGCGCAGTAGAAGCCGGACCACCGCCACCGAGGCCACACCGGCAAGGAATCCCCCTATGTGCGCCCAGTAAGCCACGCCGCTGCTGGCACCGGCAATGGTACCCAGACCGCCCCAGAACTGGAGCAGTATCCACAGACCAAGCAACAAAGTGGCCGGTATCTGGATCACCGTGATGAAGAAGAAGATGACCAGAGTGCGTATTTTGCTGTACGGATACACCATCAGGTATGCGCCCAGCACACCCGCTATTGCCCCGCTGGCGCCTATGGTGGGCAACTGCGAGCCGGTGTCCACAGCTATCTGCATCCACGCCGCCGCCACTCCCGCCATGAGGTAGAACCCCAGGAATACCAAGTGACCCATACGATCTTCCATGTTGTCCCCAAAGACCCACAGGTACAGCATGTTGCTGCCGAAGTGGACCAGGCCGCCGTGGATAAACATGGACGAAAACAGCGTACCCCAGGTAGGAAACGGCGTTGTGATGTCATGCCTGCCTTCCGGAGTAACCAAGACCTCGAAGGCGCGCCCGGCGGTGAACTCGTCGGGGATTACGCCGAACTTGTAGTAGAAAAGGTTGACGTCGCTGCCCAGAAGCAGGGTGTAGAGAAAGACCAGGGAGTTGACGCCAATCAGGGAGTACGTGACATAGGGACGCTTGTGGCGGCTGACGCTATTGGCGAGAGGGATCAAGAGACGCCCGGCATCCTACTGCAAGGGAACGCGGTAGAAGAGGGGAGGCTGTATGGCGTAAAGCTCTTCGGTATTGAGCTGGTTTATGGAGAGCATCACTGCGCCGAACGCCCTTGTCAGGTAGGGGAGCTCCTGCTCCGGGATGCTGGTCCCCTGCGCGGCCGCCAGAGCCTGCATCTGTTCTTCCGTTATCCGGTTAGGTTGAGTAGTCATAGCGTCCTCAATATGGTTGTCTCAGTTTAGCACACTCTACTGCGGCGGGAACTCCCTCTCCATCTCCGTAAGCGACTGGTCAAGGATCTCAATGATGTCATCCACGATGTCGGTTGTTATGGTGAGGGGCGGGGACAGGGTTATGTTATCGCCGACTCGTATCGCCAGGCCTTTATCGCGAACCAAATCGGTGAACCGCTTGGAGAACTCCCCGTCGGAGCCGCCGGGGTACCGTTCCTTGGTCTTGCGGTCTTTGACGATTTCGATGGCCATGAGCAGACCCAGGCCGCCGCCAACGTATCCCACGGTGGGGTGGTTCTCCTGTAGCACAGACACGGCTTGGTCGTAGAGGTAGCGGCCAACAACATCGGCGTTCTCCACTACGTTCTCTCGCTCCATGATCTCGAGGTTCTTCAAGCCGGCGGCCATCACGGCGGGGTGGCCGCCGTAGGTCACACCGTGGTGGAACTGACCCATCTCGCCCTCAGCGTTGTCGAAGGCGTCCGCGACCCGCTTGGAGGCGACAACAGCTCCAACCGGCAGCTCACCGCTGGTCAGCGCCTTTGCTATCGTCATGATGTCGGCCTGGACGCCGAACCGTTCCATTCCGAACCATGCGCCAAGCCTGCCGAATCCGCAAATGATCTCGTCGGCGATGAGAAGGATGCCGTGTTTATCGCACAGCTCGCGCACCATGGGCCAGTATTCGGCGGCAGGTATCTGGTTCCCGCTCGGAATCGGCGTCCCGATGAACGCGGCTATGGTGTCGGCGCCCTCTCCCTCTATGATGTTCTCCAACGACTTCACGCTGAGCATGCAGCAGCTCTGGTTGTTCCTGTCCTGGAAGCCCCAGGGACAGCGGTAGCAGTATGGCGGGTCTACCTGGATAGCGTTGGGCTGGAACGGCTCGAACATGCCGTGCGTGCGCCGCCCGCGGTTGCCTATGCTCATAGCCGTAGTGGTCGAACCGTGGTACTGGCCGCGCCGCGAGATTATCTTAGTCCTGGACGTGTTGCCCGTGATGAACTGGTACTGCCTGGCCAGCTTGGTGGCTATCTCCACAGCCTCGGAGCCGCCGCCGCAGAAGAAGACGCGGTTCAGGTCGCCCGGAGCAAGCTCAGCGACCTTCTTGGCAAGAAGGATGCCGGGCACCGTGCTGTAGGCGCCGGAGTTGGCATAGGCCAACGTGGTCATCTGCTCACTCACCGCCTCCGCTATCTCCGGCCAGCGATGGCCTATGTTCTTGAGGAACAGTCCGGCCATGCCGTCTATGTACTTGCGGCCCTGGATATCGTAGACGTAGTTGCCTTCGCCGCGGGTCATGATGCTGTAACCGCCGGGAGCCACCAGATCCGCCATCTGGTGGTTCTGCATCCAGAAGTGCTCCAGCCCCCACTGCACAAGCTGGTCTATCTCACCTTCAGAATAGGAGTCCTTTATCCACCATGCCGACTTGCTGCTATCCGGTTGCACCATGACACGCCTCCTGGCACTTGCTTGAGTGCAGTCTACCACACCACACCCTGACTCCGGACAAGGGGGGCATACGGACAAGCGGGCAGGTGGACAGACGGGGGTGCGTAGGTTCCCGCCTGCGCGGGAACGACGATAGAGGAGCGGAAACGCGATCGGGCAGGGGAATGACGGGTGTGTTTGCAATCGGGAGGCCTGAGATGCTTCGTCGGCGGGGGTTGTTTTAGGGCAAACAGCGTTCAACCGACTCCTCAGCATGACAAACACCCTTCCGGTACGCGGTCAGCAGTTACTGGCAGGGGACTGGTGCAGCATCCAGCGTCTTGGGCCGGCGCACGTGGAGAAGGTACACCGAGCCAAGAAGCACAAGCAATATCGCTAGGTTAAAGGCAAGACCTATAACGATGAATAAACCAACGTTGAATAAACCAACGGTAGGGCCAAGATCAAGATAAAGATAGGGGAGGAATGCCTTAGATGGTACTTCCAAGTAACCGAGCAGAATACCGAGCGCTACCCTTGCATAGTCACCTAGGACCACCGTAGCCACTATAATGATGATAGCTTCCTTGCGGAACCTTTCCCCGCGCCGATCAAAGTTGCCGAGGAGCCACACCTTTATCAGCATCACGATTAGCCCAACGGCAAAGCCACCTAACAACAGATCTAGATTAGGAGCCCACACAATCTCAGATAATGTTCTACCTACTATAGACCTTATGGGAATAAACAGATATAGAGAGGTGAAGGCGACTAGGAAGAACGCATGCGTGAGGCTGACCCTAGATAGTTGTCGGGCGAACCAGAGGAGTGCAAGGTACCGCAGCAGCGTAGCGAATAGGAAGGTAAAGTTACTTAGTCTATTTAGTAGACTACCAACGTCTCCAGGGTCTGCGCCTACGGCTGCGACTGCGACGACAATCACGTTTGTTATTGTAAAAACGCTTGTGACAACAAAGCCTATGAGAGCCACCGCGATGGAGTACCTCCAAAGCGAGGGGAGGAACTCCCGTTCTAAACGCCGGACGCGGAGATAGGAGACTGACAGAAGGAGTAGGCCAACGGTTCCTGCGACAAGATACCCTGCATTGATGGGCACTGTCGTTAGACTAACATGGACAAAACTTGGAGCACTAACTTCTAGATCATTGAACTCTAGATCATTGAACGGGATAGCAAGCAGGGGAATGGATGCCGTGCGTACCACTGCTACTACGGCAGGAATGCCAATGATCAACCACAGTTCCCATCGGTAGGTTACTAAGTAGGGCAGCAACCTAGTTCTCATAGCTCTATCCCGCATCCCAACTGGTTATATCATCTACTTTCATCGACTACAAACCAAGTTGGGAGAATGACGAAGGAGCGCAAGGTGGGGCAGGGGTGTGTCTACAAGCGGGAGGCCTTGGATTCCCGACTACTCGGGAATGACGGTTGTTGTGTGCGGGAATGACGGTTGGGGGGGTGGGATGACGGGAGGGGTAGGGGAGTGACTGGTGTGTTTGCAAGCGGGAACGGGCAGGGCGGGAGCTCTACGGGTTGGGGCCTGAGCCCGGAGGGCAGATGAGAAGCTGGGAACTGGCGATGTCTGGTCTGAACACCACGTAGAAGTTGTCATCGGCATCAAAGGCCATGTCGCTGACTCCGGGGATTCCCCAGACTATGGGCAACTCTCCGGTGTCTATGACTATTCCTCTTTGCCTGGCCTGCCACCCCGTATCCGAATGTTCCAGCATGCGGAGGGTCTCCCCGGACACATCGGTTTCTCTTACCAACTCCCAGCCCGATTCCGATTGAAGAGGCCTGTTGAACCTGTACATCCCCCGGTCGGTGCCCAGCCAGACCCGGCTTCGCGAGTCGACCAGCATTTTGTCCAGCCGCGCTTCCAGGGTGGCCGTGCTGAATACCGACCACTCTCCGCCTTCCCATGAGGCCACGGTGATGCTCTGGTCTTGGGATGTGTGCACAGCCCAGAGGCGCTTTTGCCCATCGAAGGTTAGGGCCGCGGGATCCGCGCCATTGAGAGAGGGAAGCTTCTGCCAGGCATCCCCATCGTATAGGGAGATGATGCTCGCTTCCTCCGGCCCACCGTCCTGGTGGAGCATGGCGACCTGCTCTTCGGAATCGGTCACGATTTCCAGTACGCTACCAATGCCTTCCGGAACTGGCGCAGGTGTCTTTTCAAATGGAGGGACGTCCTGCAGCGTCTTGATCACACCGTCCGGATAGCCCAGCCAGAGTCTGCCCGCGCCGCTGGAAGCGGCAGCCACCAGCGGCTTTCCTATCAGTGTGTCGTCAAGCTCCACAGAGAACTGTTGCTCGACATTCCATAGCACAAGCTCCTGGCCTCTAACGGCAGCTCCCGGCACAAAGGAGAGCAGCCGATTGTAGACGACCCAGACGCTGCCGTCTGCGTCGTTCACCAGCCGCGGCCGGTCGAATGGCTGACCGATTGAGCTGTGGACCGTGCAGTCGACCTCTTGGAGGACGTCCAGAAAGAAGGTCTGCACCTCGCCGGAGACCACCGTCCTGTTGGGAGTACTGGTTGGCGCGGGGGAGCTACAGGCGACGGACAACGTCAGTCCACAGAGCAGCAATATCTTGATATAGAGGGACATGGGTATAGGATACTACGCCGAGGCAGCAGTCTCCCCGGAGGGTTGGGCGGCTTTGGTGGGAGGCTTGGCAAACAGGATTACCGTCGCCGAGATTAAGAACATGCCCAGCATGAAGATGTAAGCGGGGAAATAGGTATCCATCAGGTCGTACACCAGTCCTACCGCCACAGGTCCCAGCGCCACGGAAGTTGTCGTGATAGGCATGAGAGTGCCCCGTATGGTGCCTACGAAGTCTCGCCCAAAGTAGTTGGCGGTTACCACTGACGTCAGCACCGCCTGTCCACCCACGTTTATGCCGTAGACTGCGCCAAAGATGAAAAGTAGAGGCGCAAAACCCCAATCAAGCCCACTGAGAAGAAAGACAAGTCCTATAGCCGAGCCAGTGCTGGAGGCGGCCAAGCAGTAGCGGACGTGGTACCGTTCCACCAAGAAGCCCCAGAGCAGCCGCGCCAGAGAGGCTGCCACGGCATGCGTGCTCAACACCGCGGCGGCCACGGCGGTGTTGAACCCTTCATCGGTTACAAAGCTGAACTCGTGGATCACCACGGATGCCACGGGTGCGCCGCCAATGACCTGCGCCAGCAGGATAAGCCATAACGCCCGCGTCCTCAGGGCCTCCTTCAACCGCCATGACACCGCCGACTCACGTCCGGCACGGCTCTGGTAGGTCGCGTCAAGCTCCTCCTGGCTCTTCACTCCGTCGGGGAAAAGGCCCACGTCCTCCGGTTGCCGCACCATGAGGAAAGAGACCGGAAGCAGGACGGCAAGGAAGAGGACAGCTATGACTATCCATCCGTTTTCCCATCCCGAGGCGGCAATGATCAACCCAATGAACGGGGCCAGCACCGCCCCGGCGGCTGGGTTGCCCATGGTGCTGAACGCTACGGCGCGCCCCCTAAGGCGCACGAACCATTTGACCACGGTTGCCTGGACCACGAGTGCGCCGGCACCCGTGCCGCCCGCCAGGCCGATCAGGGCGAATATGGCGTAGAACTGCCATATCTCTCTGACTTCCGTGAGCAGGAGAGCCGCAATCCCTCCAATGGCGGCGGACGCCACCATGAGATAGCGGGGCCCGTATTTGTCCACTAGGGTGCCGAAAATGGGGCCCAGAGCTGCGGAGACGTAGGTGCGTACGGTGAGGGCTCCCACCAGAGCGGCGCGGCTCCAGTCCAGGTCTTCCGACATGGGCTTTATGAAGACGCCGAAGGTGAAGCTCTGCAGGCCACCTCCGGCGAACGAACCGAGAAACGCAGCGCCTACTATGATCCAGCCATAGAAGAACGGCGTACGATGAGCCAGTCTGTAGCGGAGGTCAGGTTTTACTTCCAAGGTAGGGCTATATATATCACAGGGAAGGCATCCCTGACATGCCGGCGGCTACGCCTCAGAAAGCTCCTGGAACAGACGGCGCCAGGTCTCCTCAGGCTCTGCTCCAAAATCTCCGCGGAAGACTATTACTCCATTCCCATCTATGATTACCTGGGTTGGTATGTGCGGGACGTTGTACCGCGGCGGCATGGCTAATGGCGCCTGCGCCACAGGCCAGGGATAGCCCTGTTCATCTCTAAACCTGACTAGGGACTCCAGGTTGTCACCCATATCTATGTTCACCGCGTAGAAATCCACAGAGTCCTGGTATTCCGGGTAGATGTCCTTTAGCAACCGTAACTCGGCGCGGCAAGTCGGTCACCAGGTAGTGAAGAAATAGACGACTACGGGACGTCCCTGTTCCGTCAACTCGGCCAGCCGGACGGACTGGCCCGTGGACACCTGTATCAGAGTGAAATCATGCGCCAAGTCGCCAACTCGGTTACCTGTTTCCACCGGAGGTCCAGCCATTGGCGTCGGCGTAGTTAGCCACTGAGGCGGCAGCGGCAGCGTAGGTGGCGGCTGAGGTGGCGACGACAGCGTAGGCGGCGGCTGAGGTGGCGACGGCAGCGTAGGCGTAGCTCTAGCACCTACAAGCTCGTGAAGTAGCTGATCCTGAAGCGTCAGTGTGGGCGTAGCTGTGGGGGGAACAGTAGTTGGAGTTGGCGTGGCCGTAGGAGCGACCGATGTTGGTGTCGCAGTAGGGGCTACTGTCGTGGGTGTAGTGCCTTCTTCGCTAGTGCAGGCTATGCTGAACAGCAACAGAAGCGCTGCAAGGGCAACATATCGCTTTTTGATCACTGAGGAAAACATTGGGGCTATGCCCCGGAAAGCTCCTGGAACACCTGCCGCCATTTCTCCGCGGACTCAACACCGTATCCTCCACGGTACGTTATTACCCCATCGGCATCTATGGCCAACTTGGTTGGCTGCCCCAAGACATTGTATTGCGGCAGCATGGTGCCAGGCGCCTTCGCAACCGGCCAGGGGTAGCCCTGTCCGTCTCTGTACCCTACGAGGATATTCAGACCTTCTGTCGGATCAATGCCAATTCCATATAAATCCACGGAATCCTGGTATTCCGGGTAAACATCCTTTAGCAACCGTAACTCGGTGCGACAGGTCGGTCACCAGGTGGTTAAGAAGTAGATGACTACGGGACGTCCCTGTGCTGTCAGCTCGGCCAACCGGACGGGCTGGCCAGTGGATATCTCGGTCAAGGTGAAATCAGGGGCCATGTTGCCAACCCGGTTGCCCGTTTCCGCCGGAGGTGGAGGTGGCGGCGGCGGTGGTTGAGGCGGAGGCGGCGTAGGCGGCGGCTGGGTCGGCGGCGGCAGCGTAGGGGTTGGAGTTGCCACTGCAACAGGTACGGTGGTTGGGGTTGGCCTCGGATTCGGCTGGCTGGTTGGCCTGTCGGCCGGAATCGCTGTGGCCGTAGGTTGAGCGGGTGGCAGGGTAGGGGCAGAGATTGGCGCCGTTGTAGGAGCAGCCGAGCTTGGCGTGGCTGTAGGAATTGACGGGAATGGAGTAACGGTTGGAGTCGGCGTATCCGCCGGCGCAATCGATGTTGGCATGGCCGTGGGCGCGACCGGTGTTGGTGTTGTGCCCTCTTCGCTACCGCAGGCTATGGTGAACAGCAAAAGAGGCGCTGCAAGGGCAACATATCGCTTTTTGATTGCAGAGAAAAACATTGGCTCAATTATATCACTTCAATAGGTGCATCAGATGCTTCATGATCAGGCGGCGTATCTTTTGAGCGCGTCATAAGCGGCGTTGATCTCTTTCATGCGCCGCTCAGCCACTTCACGGAATTCGGGAGCCATGTGGGTCACCCTGTCCGGGTGGTACTGCCGCACCAGCTCACGGTACCTGGAAACGACTTCGTCCTTGGAAGCGCCGCGACGCACTCCCAGCACTTCATACGGTGATCTTGCATACCCGTACCGTGAATCGGTTGCCCGCCCGCCACGGGAACTCCAGTAGCTGTTACCCTGGGAACCGTGCTGGCCAGCGCCCGCTCTAGGCCGCATTGAGGAGCGCACTATCAGCCTCAGCAGGATAAAGCCCACCCAGACAAGTATGAGTAGAAGTACCTTAATCTGTGCCCTCCTCAGGCCTCATAGCAACCCTATGAAATGATTGTACCACCTCTACAACCATCCCGTCTTGGGGTTGCACAAAGGAGGTTAAAATGTCAAGGAATATCACGGACGATTTAAAATGAATCTTTGCAATTTTTTATGTTGACATACCACCTTTGACACCGATAAGGTCAGAGAGAAGTAGTTGCCCCACGAGAACTAATATAAGGCTGGGCAAGCCTGGTCAATGGTTGCTTCAGTCTTAACACAAATTCTTCCGGTAGCGATGCGTTTCCACCGAGAAGACGGCTTAATTCTTAGATCTCTTCATGCATGCGCAGAGCGTATCTCTGTCTCCCGGGGTTGGTTAAAGCATTCAACCCAAACCGTGCATATGCTTTGCCTTGAATCTGCGGTAGGGGCCACAACATCGCCAGATTCACATATGGCAAAGAGTCTTACTGGGGGTGCTGTAACTTTGAGAACTAATGCCACATCATTGTTACTTTTGAGCGACGGAGTAATCAAGCTTGATGGAGGGTGTGTTTTTGGCCCCGTTCCCAAGGTAGAGTGGGAATTGAAGAAGTCGCCTGACCGCAGAAATCGCATCACCATGGGTTTGAACTGTCTGCTTGTCAGGAACGGAGACAAGTGCATCCTGATAGATACGGGAGTAGGCACCAAAGAATCTGAGATGACAAAGGACAGATTTGGCCTCAGCACCAGCCGATTAGCTCGGAATTTTAGAAACCACGGCGTAAGCCCCAAAGAAGTCACCGGGGTCATCCTCACCCACCTCCAGTTTGACCATAGCGGAGGGAGCACCCGTCTGGACCGATCCGGTGTACCCGTGCCCACCTTCCCCAACGCTACGTACTATGTCCAGCGCGCCGCCTGGGAAGAAGCCAACAATCCCAATGAAAGAACCAAGGATTCGTTCCATGAGGACGACTTTCTACCTCTGGAAGAACGCGACCAGATCTGCCTGCTCGACGGAGACGAGGAGGTTGCGCCAGGAGTTCGTGTCAAGCTAACGGACGGTCCCGCACCCGGCCATCAGATAGTGATGGTGAACTACGGTGGGGAAAGGGTTGCCTTCATGGGTGACCTGGTACCGACATCCCATCATTTGGACCTGACCTGTATTGCCTCTCTTGACTACGACCCGGAAGGTACGCTGGCCAAGAAACGCGCCCTGCTGGAAGAGGCCGAAAGGGGTGGCTGGCTGATGATCTTCAGCCATGGCTACGATCAGCGCGCGGGGTACCTAGAGCGCCGCAACGGTCACTACAGCTTCCGCGCCGTGGAACTGTAGAAGGCGATTCTACCCCTCAGAGACTTTGGGCAAGCCTGGCCCAAACCGTCCTGCCGTTCAATTTCTCCAGAACAACGGGGGTAATCCTGTTGTGGAGGGACTCGTTGGAAGCCGTGGCAACCCGTACGTAGTTACCCGTAAGGCCTGACCACACCTGAGTATTCCCCAAGGGCTTGCCGCTCTCCCAGAGCACCGTGCTCTTGGCGCCCAGAAGGCTTTTTCTGTAGGACTCCGCCTGCCGGTTAGCCAAATCAAGCATTATCTCCATGCGCCGCCGTATTTCCTTAGAGTCTGCTTTGGATTTGAGATAAGCTGCGGTGGTGCCCAGCCGGGTAGAGTAGGGGAATACGTGAATGGCGGCGAAGCCCACCTCGCTGCACAAGTCGTAGGTGTCCTGGAACTGCTCCACCGTCTCGCCGGGGAATCCGACTATGACGTCGGTGGTCAAGGCAGCGTTGGGAACGGCTTTCCTCACCATGCGGACCGCTTCCAGGTAGCGCCCGGGCGAATAGCGGCGGCGCATTTGCTTCAGCACAGGCTCAGAGCCGCTCTGCAAAGGTATATGGAAATGGGGGCAGAGCCGCTCGTCCTGCCACAGCTCCAATAGCTCATCGGTGATTTCCTGGGGCTGCAACGAGGATACCCTGAGCCTGGGTATGGCGGTCTCATCCAGGATCCGGCGCAGCATCGCAGCCAGCGACGCGCCAGGTATGTCGAAACCGTAAGAGCCCAATTGGGTGCCGGTGAGCACCACCTCACGGTAGCCCTGCTTTACAAGGTTGTTGACCTGCGACACCAGGGTCTGCGGCGGTATGCTACGTTCCCGGCCACGCACCTTGGGCACGATACAGTAGGCGCACACCTGGTTGCACCCCTCTTGGATCTTGATCATGGCGCGGGAGAGCAGGACGGGCGCTCTTTCTTTGTCTATCGTGTCTAGTTCAGAATTACCCGTTCCGTAGAAGTCAAGGAGTTGACTGACTTCCTCCACCAGGGCGTCCTTTTGGGTGTTGCCCAGAACAACGTCGACTTCTTCCAGTCGATCAAGCTCATCCGGGGCGCGCTGTGCGTAGCAGCCCGTGGCGACAACCATCGATCTGGGGTTGAGGCGCTTCGCCCTGCGCAGGGCCTGGCGCGCCTTGCCGTCGGCGACGTGGGTCACCGTGCAGGTGTTGACTACGTGGACCGAGGCGTCGTCCGGCCTGCTGCTGAGGCCGTAGCCCGCCTCCAGAAAGCGCCGCGACATTGCCTGGGTATCCGCTTCGTTCAGCTTGCAGCCGTGCGTTTCTATGTAAACCGTGGGCGCGCTCATAACTAATCTATACTAACACGCCGACTATCAAGCCAACGCCTCCTTCCTCAGAGGAGGCTTGGCCAGCAGCATGATAACAATGCCGACCCAGAAGAGACCTATCATCACCGTGAACGGCATCTGATAGCTCCCCGTATAATCGAAGCCCATGCTGACCAGCAGAGGCCCTATGGCTCCCGCCCCGGCGGTGACCGGCGTGACCACCCCTCGTATGGTGCCGGCGTAATCCCGCCCAAAGTAGTTGGCGAAGATGATCGAGTGGCTCACCGCGTGGCCAGCTATGCTCATACCGTATACGGCGGCAAAGACAAAGAACTGAGCCGTAGTGCTGGCCGTGAGCAGGATGATCAGCGCCGTAGACGCGCCCAGGTAAACCGCGGCCACAACGAACCGGACGGGAACCCTCTCCAGAACCAGTCCCCAGATTGGCCTGATACTGAGAGCAAATCCGGCGTGGGTGGTGAGCACTGCCGTCGCTATGAATGCCGAGTAGCCCTGGTCAAGGACATAGCTAATCTCGTGAAGGATCACCGACGAGATAGAGAGGCTCCCCAACACAAACCCCACAATGAGGAGCCAGAAAGCGCTGGTACGTATCACTTCCTTCAACCGCCAGGAGTACGCCGACTCCAAGCCGCCCCGGCGCCGGTAGGCGGCGTCGACCTCTGCTTCGCTCCTTGCTCCGTCGGGCAGCAGACCAAGGTCCTCCGGCTGCCGGGCCATGAAGAAGGAGACAGGCAGCAGGATGACGAAGAACAAAACCCCCATGACCAGCCATCCCGCTTGCCAGCTGTAGTTGAATACAATGAAGGCTATGATGGGAGCCAGGATCAAACCGGGCGCAGCGCCGCCCATAGTGGTGAAAGCCATGGCTCTGCCCCGCATACGGATGAACCACTTCACCACAGTGGCGCCCGTGACCACTCCGCCCAGCCCAGCGCCGCCCGACATCCCGATGAAAGCGAATATGGCGTAGAAATGCCATATCTCAGTAACGCGGCTGAGCAGTACGGCCGCGACACCTCCAATCAACGCCGCGGCCAACATGAGAAAGCGAGGCCCGTATCTGTCGACCATGGGCCCGAAGACCGGCGCTAGGGAGGCGGCGGTTATCAAACGAAAGGCGAGCGCGCCGGTGAGGACAGTACGCGACCATCCCAGGTCCTCGCTCATTGGCTGGAGGAAGACGCTGAACGTAAAGCTCTGCAATCCCCCACCAATGAAGGTGCCCAAGAAGGCGCCCACCACTATGATCCAGCCGTAGTAGAAGGGCACCCGGTGCGCCAGCCTGCGGCGCATATCCCTATTTTCTAGGGCGGCTGCTCCCGGCTGTTGTGGTTCCATCTTCTCATCTGAGGTCAGCCTATGCTTCCTCCGCTAGGTCTTCCACCAGCCTGACCAGCGTCCGCACAGGAAAGCCGGTGTGCCCCTTTACCGTGTAGCCCGACTCGTTGAGGGTGCGGGCCACCGCCGCGATATCCAGGTGCACCCAGGGTACGTCCCCAGCGAACTCACGGATGAAGTAGCCGCCGGCAATGGTGCCCGCCGGCGCTCCGCCAGAGTTCTTGATGTCGGCGATGTCACTCACTATGTCGTTGCGGTATTCTTCCCACATTGGCAACTGCCATAAACGCTCGCCCGTAGACTCGCCGGCCTTGATTGTGCTGTCGATCAGGGCCTGGTCGTTGCCCATGATAGCGGCGGCCAGGGAGCCCAGAGCCACCCTGGCGGCGCCGGTAAGCGTGGCCACGTCCACTATGCGGTTCTGGTTGTGTTGACGGGCGTAGGTCAGAGCGTCGGCCAGCACCATGCGCCCCTCGGCGTCGGTGCTTATGATTTCAAATGTCTTGCCGGACATGGTGCGCACCACGTCCCCGGGATGGAATGCGGAGCCGCCCGACATATTTTCCGTGGCCGGCACCAGCCCCAAGACGTTGATCTTGGGCCTAACCTGAGCTATTGCCCTCATTGCTCCTATTACGGAAGCGCCGCCCGCCATGTCGCCCTTCATAGCGCCCATGCCCTCGGCGGCCTTGATGGAGATGCCGCCGGAGTCGAAAGTGATCCCCTTACCGCAGAGAGCTATGTTGTTCGACTCGTTGTCCGGGTCGCCGTTGTAGCGCATTATGATGAACCGGGGAGGCCTGTTGCTGCCCGAGGCCACTGCCAGCAGCCCGCCCATGCCCAGCTCCTCTATCTGCTCACGGGCCAGCACCTCGAAGTCCAGTCCCACCGCATCGGCCATGGCGCCCGCCCTCTCGGCCAGCTCCGTGGGCGTCAGTACGTTGGCCGGCTCGTTGCCCAGGTCACGGGCAAAGTTCGTCGCCTCGGCAAGGATGCGCCCCTTATCGATGCCTGCCTGGATCTCAGCGACCTTATCCGCGTCGCGCTCCACGACAACCAGCTCCTCGATTTTGGAAGGGTCGGTGTCGATCGTCTTGTATTTGTCGAACCTGTGCAGACCCAGGACGGCTCCCTCCGCTACGGCCTGACCGGAGGTCTGCGGGTCCATGCCGCCTATGCCTGCGCCGTGGGCTATGGTGGCCGCTTTCTTCACGTTGAGGCGGCGCACGAAGCGGCTCGCCGTGCCCATGACCTGGCGCACCACCTCCGCCGAGAACTTGTCCTGCTTGCCCAGGCCCGCCACGAGGATGCGGTCGGCGGGCATCTTGCCCAGAGTGTGGATCAGGGTCATCTCGTTCTTCTTACCCTTGATCTCGCCTTCATCGATCAGCTTGGATATGGCGCCGTCAAGGGCAGCGTCGACCGCGCCGGTGGCTCCTGCGGGGCTGGTTACTCCTTGGAACAGGTTGACTATCAGCGCTCCCGTCTCAATGGAAGCTACGTCTCCTGCTACTGCTCTGATCTCCATGGTCCCTCCTTGTGTTGTGCGTGCTTACAGGGCAAATGACGGTGTATCCGGGCCACTTGCCGTTTCTTCTTTATGCAGTCAGCCTACTTCTATCGGAATCGGCTGTCCGTGTCTATAGCTAGGTGGTGCTGGAACCTCGCGGGGCATTGTATTCGAGATACCTAACAGGGTCTATCCCCGCATGTGCGGAGGCTATAGTTAATGAATCCTGCTCGCTATACTTCTATTTGAGATAACACTATTGCAGTGTACACTATATTAGTGTAGAATGCAGGGTGAGGTGAAGCCATGAGAAATATAACCCTGAGCGCTGATGAGCACCTGATTGAGGCAGGCCGCCGCCGCGCCGTCGCGGAGCGCACCACCTTGAACGCCCAGTTCCGGCTGTGGCTTTCGGACTACGCCGGGAGCGGCAGGCGGGCCGACGCCGCCATGGAGACCATACAGGCATTGGGAAGCGAGATAGCCACCGGTGGACGGAAGTTCACGCGGGACGAAATGAATGAGCGTTGAAGAGTTCCTTGACACCAACGTGCTGCTCTACATGTTCGATGAGACAGACCCGGACAAGCGCCGGCTAGCGCGGAGCCTTGTGTACCGCAGCTTGGAGAAGGGGAGCGGCTGCATCAGCTATCAGGTTGTCCAGGAGACAATGAACGTAGTTACCCGGAAGCTCGGGGCGACTCCTGAGGCCGCACGGCGCCTGCTGGACGATGTTCTGGTACCGCTATGGCGAATAAGTCCAACTGCGAATCTCTACCGACGCGCCCTCAGTCTGCAAAGCCAGTACAGGTTTAGCTTCTACGACTCGCTCATTGCCGCCGCCGCGCTTGAGGCGGGGTGCGCCCGGCTATACACCGAAGACCTGCAGGATGGCCAGCTTGTACATGGTCTGACCGTCCGCAACCCCTTTGCGTAACTTGGGTAGACAGAGGCGGGTAGGGAGCATCCCTGTCACACTACCCTGAGGCCTCAACCCGCACGATGACTACGTCCATTCCGTAGTATTTGTGGTGGCGCACCGACGAAGCGTAGTACCTAAGCAGCCGGAACGACACCTCTCTATGGTCCACGCTCTCTTCTTCATCGTCCAGGTAGGCAAGGCGGTCTCCCAAGTTCTCCTCGTCCTCCAACACGGAGACGAACTCCAACTCCACCGCTCCACCATGCGGACGCGCCACTATGAGCAGGCGCGGAGTCTTGCCGGTAGCCTCATCCTCCTTATATTCGTTGCCTGGCTGAAGCAGGCTCGACAGCGTTTCCTCTCCTGCTGAACGCAGACGCTGCGTCGATGCCTCGTTCCATCCCATCTGCTCCGCAATGTTCCGCATGAACTTGTCGATTTGGGGCAGGTCGGCAAGATCCAGTCTAACGTTCAACCGCTTCGGACGCGCGCTGGCGAGATTCAGGAAGACGGTGAGGGCAATTGCAGTCGCCGCGCCCACGGTTATGCCATTGCCAAGCAGCGCTCCCCAGGGGTGTCCCAGTAGAGACTCGATGATGTTCTGCTGCAACAGCCCCGCGCCAACCGCAAACGACAGACCCACCACAAGAGATTTCTCAAGGTTGAGCCCATCCCGGATGATGGTCTGCAGTCCCTCGACGAAGAATATGCCCAAAGCAAGCAGCAGGAATGCGCCCATTACAGGGCTAGGTATGGTCAACAGCGCACCCGTCAGCTTTGGCAGCAGCGCCATACCCACCAGCATGACCGCTATGGCATAACCCACATACCGGGATGCAACCCCGGTCATGTTCACGGTTGAGGCCGTAAATGACGAGTAGGAAGATGCGGGAGGCGTTCCGGCAAGCCCCGACAGGAAAATACCAACGCCGTTGGCGTAAATCGACCCTTGCAGCAGCCGGAAGTCGGTCGATCTTGGCCGCCGCCGCGCCGTCCGCTGAATCACCACGTTGTCGCCGATGCCCTTGATTGCCTGCACCAAGGTCACAATGAGGAACATTGGCAGCAGCGCCCAGAACCCGGCACTCGGCCTCAGCTCCAACCCTTCAAACCCGATTTGTGGGATGCCAGCCCACGGCGCAGAGTGCAACCTCTCCAGGTCATACACTCCCAGCAGCGCCGCCACGACGCAGCCGGAGAGGAATCCAATTAGCATCGACCACGGACGCAGCCGCCGGGGAGCACGCAGCACAAGCGCAGTGGATACAGCCAGAGTCACCACAGCCACCAACGGCCCCGCGAAAGACGGCGAGCCCACAGGCACTTCGTCGAACCGGTCCAGACAAAACGGCAATATAGATACCGCTATGAGCATCAGTACCGTGCCGGACACGACCGGAGTTATGACGCGCCGCAACTGTGGAAGCCACGTAGCCACCGCAAAGAAGAAGAGCGCGGAAACCATCATCAGGCTTACCAGCATCGCCGGTCCGCCTTCGGCCAGAGCAAGCACAGCCAGTGCTATGTAGTTTGGCGTAACCCCCGTGACCACCATGTGCCCTGAGCCCAGCCTGCCTATGCGAGAGGCCTGCAGCGCGGTGACTATCGCCATAATCATCAGAGCCGCGAACATTGCCCAGGCCAGGTACTCCTCGTCCTGGTTCGCTGCAAGAGCCGTAACCACTACTACAGAAATTGCCGGCGGCAGGACCAGCATGATGCCCTGAATACCGACGACAAAAGACTCCAGTATGGAACATCTCTCCTCCGGCTCGTGGCGGATGCGGTCGTTGCTATGCATCGCTATGGGAAGCCTGCTTTGTCATAGCCGCCAGTAGGTCGACGTATCGCTGGCCGTGGGCAGTTAACCTGATGCGACGCGACGTTTCGCCAATGCGTTCCAGGTGAACGGACAGGTGCTGCACCGGGAAATATGCAGGCGCTTTGTCCGCCCATTCGACCACGGTCAAGCCTTCTCCTTCTATATAGTCATCCAGTCCAAGATCCTCCACTTCTTTGAGCGCATCAAGCCTGTAGAGGTCTACGTGGTACAGAGTAAGGCGTCCGTAGTGCTCGTTGGCCAGAATGAATGTTGGGCTGCGAACGGGGCCGTGGATACCCAGTCCAATGGCAATACCCTGGGTTAGACAGGTCTTCCCAGCGCCGAGATTGCCCTGCAGGAGTATGACGTCGCCTCTGACAGCGGCGCGACCCAGCGCCGTTCCCAATTCCTGCGTCTCCTGCGGGGAATGCGTGTCTACTATCATCTATGCAAGTGATCCCAACCGGGCCCTACGTCCACTATGGGACTTCCATTTTCATCATAGACGGTGACCTCTCCCGCTTTTTCACCGGTGACTTCACCAATAATGGAAACGGAGGGCAGACGTTTCTTTACGCGCTGAACCACATCGCTGGAAGCGGTGAAGAGCAGCTCGTACTCTTCACCTCCGGCAAGGGCCAGTTGAAGAGCATCTCCGGGAAAGCTCTGGTCAAGGGCGGGGTGAATAAGGATCTGCTTGGAAAAGATGCTAGCGGCCGTACCGCTGGCAAGCATCATCTTCTTAAGGTCGTCCACCAGACCGTCGCTGACATCCATTGCGGCACGCACTCCCTCATCCAGAAGAACGCGGCCTTCCTCCAGCCGGGGTAGGGGATGACGGTGTGCTTGGACAAGCTCCCGTGCGGCATCCGAATCCACCACAGAATGGCGCATCATCAGCTCCAGCCCGCCGCGCGACAACCCCAAAGAGCCGGTAACCCCTATAACATCGCCTGGTACAGCCGCGGAACGCAGCATGGGTTGTCCGCATATCCGGCCGTTCAGGGCAATGGTAATGAAGAAGAACGGTGAGGAAACAACGTCCCCGCCGGCAATGACGGCACCGTAGGCCTTGCAGGCCTGGACAACGCCCTGAAACGCAGCGTCAACATCCTCAACCGAAACGTTGTCCGGCAGGCCAAGGGTAACCAGAGCATAGGTTGGAGTGCCTCCCATGGCAGCGATATCGCTGAGGTTAGAGGCCATAGCCTTCCATCCCACGTCCTGCCAGGGAGTCGTGCTCCTGGTGAAGTGAACCTCTTCCACCATGGTATCCGTGGTGGAAAGCTCGATCAGGCCTGCGGTATCAATGCGCCAAGCAGCGGCGTCATCGCCAATGCCGGTGACGAGGGCGAAGGCTTGGTCGCGGGAAGAAGCGACTCCCTCCTGCTTGGCCATTGCTTCCAGCCGGCCGATAAGCCCGAATTCTCCAATCTTGCGCAAGTCCATGGACTGATTATAGCAATGGTGGGAATTCTAGCGCGTCTCAAGGTTAAAGGTGTTGAAAGTGCTAAAGCGTACTGGCAGAATGACTTCATATTAGAATACGTGGAGGGAAGCCAGAATGCCAATTATCAAGATGGAACTGTGGCCCGGCAGGACAAAGGAGCAAAAAGCAAAGCTGGCCAAAGCGTTCACCGAGTCGGTGGAGGAGGTGCTTGGTACGCCGCCGGACCGGACCATAGTCCTCTTTGAAGAGGTATCGAAGGATGACTGGGCGCAGGCGGGAAAGCTGGCCTCAGAGTCTTGAAGGCGGGCATAAGGGTATGCCGACGGCGCAAGCATACGTGAGAGCTGCAACAACTATTTCCCTTGCGCATTGCAGCGCCTATATTGACAGTGTTGAGATGTAATGGTACAGTCCGTGCACTCACGGGTGCAGGCCTAGTGGGGCCCGCTAGCTCAACTGGCAGAGCAACTGACTCTTAATCAGTAGGTTCTCGGTTCGAGTCCGAGGCGGGTCACAGTCTAGCCAATCTGATGACTGTATTAAGCAGAGAATGGGGAAGTGTCGGAATTGGCAGACGAGCATGACTTAGGATCATGTGCCGAAAGGCGTAGGAGTTCGAGTCTCCTCTTCCCCACTTGGTTCGAAGTTCTAGGCTGGCTGCAACTATATTAACCGTGAGTAAGGAGGAGTCGTGGCACCACTCCTTGAAGTAAAAAACCTGGTAACTCAATTCTTTACCATGGAGGGGGTCGTCAAGGCAGTTGACGACATCTCTTACGACCTGGAACCCGGCGAAACGCTGGGACTGGTTGGAGAGAGCGGCTGCGGGAAAAGCGTCAGTGCGCTGTCCGTAATGCGCCTGATCCCGTGGCCACCCGGCAGGGTGATGAGCGGCGAAGTCATCTTTGAAGGTGAAGACCTGCTCAAGATTGACAACGACGAGATGCGGTCCATACGCGGCAAAGAGATAGCAATGGTCTTCCAGGAGCCCATGACGTCTCTGAACCCCGTCCTGACAATAGGCCGGCAGCTGACAGAGACGATGGAGTTGCATCTGAACCTTGACAAGCAAGGAGCGCAACAGAGGGCGGTAGACCTCCTGCAAATGGTTGGCATTCCCGACCCGGACCGGCGCTTGGCCCAGTACCCTCACCAGTTCAGCGGCGGCATGCGTCAGAGGGTGATGATTGCCATGGCGCTGAGCTGCAATCCCAGGCTTCTGATTGCAGACGAGCCCACGACTGCGCTGGACGTGACCATCCAAGCCCAGATTCTGGAGTTAATGAAGAGCCTTTGCCGTGAGTTTGGCACGGCGCTGATAGTGATCACCCACAACTTGGGGGTGGTTGCCCGTTATGCAGACCGCGTAAACGTTATGTACGCAGGCAAGATCATAGAAAAAGGCACTTCCGAGGAGATCTACCATCAGCCAAAACACCCGTATACACTTGGCTTGCTTCAGTCAGTGCCCAGACTAGACGAGCCACGCAGGGTGAAGCTGGAGCCAATAGAGGGCCAGCCACCCGACCTCATCAATCTGCCCCCTGGATGCAGCTTCCGCGCCAGGTGCCGCTATGCGGTAGATAAATGTGAAGTTGATGTCCCTCCGTTGGAAGTTTACGACTCCAACGGTCATGTTGCTGCCTGCTGGGAAGCGCACAACATAGAAAGGCACGTGGCTGAAGCCAGGGTCTAGGAGGGGAATATGGTAGAGCAAAAAGAGCAAACGCAAACGCAGACCACATCACAAGACGACGTACTCGTTTCAGTACAAGATCTGCAGATGTACTTCCCCGTGCGATCCGGGATCGTCTTCCAGAGAAAGATAGCGGATATCAAAGCCGTGGACGGCGTGTCCTTTGAGATAAGAAGAGGTGAGACGCTGGGCCTGGTGGGTGAGAGCGGCTGCGGCAAGACAACCACGGGACGTTGTATTTTGCAGTTGTACAAGCCGACAGCCGGCCAGGTGCTGTTTGAAGGAAATGACCTCACCACGCTAAAGGGCGGCCAGTTGCGAAGGTTCCGCCGGCGGATGCAGATGATATTCCAGGACCCGTACAGCTCACTGGACCCGCGCCAGAATGCGGGGAGCATCATCGGCGAGCCGCTGATTGTCCACAAAATGACAAACAGCAGAAACGAATACAGGGAACAAGTGTCGGAACTCCTATCGGTGGTCGGTCTGAACCCCAGTATGGCCAACCGGTTCCCTCACGAGTTCAGCGGAGGCCAGCGCCAGCGAATCGGCGTGGCCAGGGCACTGGCGGTACGTCCCAGCCTGATAGTATGCGACGAGCCGGTATCAGCATTGGACGTATCCATTCAAGCCCAGGTGATCAACCTCCTGGAGGACCTGCAGGAGCAGTTCAACCTCACGTACCTATTCATAGCCCACGACCTTTCAGTGGTGCGTCACATCAGCGACCGTATAGCGGTGATGTACCTGGGCAAGATCATGGAACTGGCGGATAGGACGGAGCTCTACGAGAATCCGCTCCATCCGTACACCAAGGCATTGCTTTCGGCAGTGCCCATACCTGACCCGGTGATTGAATCTCAGCGCGAGCGCATCATTCTGACCGGTGACGTACCAAGCCCGCTGAGGCCGCCGCCGGGATGTGTATTCCATACCCGCTGTCCCATAGCCATAGACGAGTGCTCCCAGGTGGTGCCGGAGCTAAGGAACGTGGGCAACGAGCACTGGGTATCCTGCATCAGGGTGTAGACCCCCAAACCGCTAAGGATGAGAGGCCCTCAGGTTTATCTGAGGGCCTCTCTTTTGCTTGTGGCGCAAGATGCCGCATGCTAGCATGAATTCAACATGGACCCGGCTTTTATCCGCAATTTCTGCATAATCGCGCACGTTGACCACGGCAAGTCCACACTGGCGGACCGGCTGCTGGAGGTTACACGCACTGTCTCAGATCGTGAGATGATGGACCAGTTCCTTGACCAGATGGACCTGGAACGAGAACGCGGGATCACGATCAAAGCACAAGCGGTGCGCCTTCTCTACCGGCACAGCGACGGCAACGAATACCAGCTGAACCTGATAGACACCCCGGGACACGTGGATTTCAGCTATGAGGTGTCACGCAGTCTGCGCGCCTGTGAAGGAGCACTGCTGGTAGTCGACGCCAGCCAGGGCGTGCAGGCCCAGACCATAGCCAACGTCTACATTGCCCTGGAACGCAACCTTACTCTCATACCAGTGATCAACAAGGTGGATCTGCCGGTGGCCCAGCCGGACGTTGTAGCTCAGGAGTTGGAGCATACCTTTGGCTTCAAGAGAGACGAAATTCTATTCATATCGGCTAAAGACGGGCTGGGCATAGACGGAGTGCTGAAGGCAGTAGTGGAGCAGGTGCCGGCTCCAGAGGGGAGAACCCACGAACCACTCAGAGCGCTGGTTTTCGATTCTGCGTACGACCAGTACAAAGGCGTGGTGGCCTACGTAAGGGTCTTCGACGGCTCACTTAAAGAGAGGAACCGTCTAAAGCTCATGGGGTCCGGGCACGAGGCGGAGATATTGGAGGTGGGTACGTTTCGACCCACCTTGACCAAACTGCCCGGACTGGCTACTGGCGAGGTGGGGTATATAGCGACCGGCCTGAAGAACGTCAGACAGGTGCCGGTTGGCGACACAATAACCCTGCAGGCCAAGCAGGCGGAGGAGGCCCTCACCGGCTATCAGCCGTTGAAGCCGATGGTCTTCGCAGGCCTGTATCCCTCCGACGGTGAGAGCTACAAGCAGTTGGGCGAGGCGTTGGAGAAGCTGCAGCTCAACGACGCCGCTCTGACCTTTCAAGCGGAAAGCAGCGTCGCGCTGGGGTTCGGATTTCGCTGCGGCTTCCTGGGACTCTTGCACATGGACATAGTGCAAGAGCGGCTTGAACGGGAGTACGGGATAGACTTGCTGACCACTGCGCCCAGTGTGGCCCACAAAGTGGTGCTGACGGATGGCAATGAGATAGGAGTCCAGAATCCATCGCAGATGCCGCCGCGCCAGCAGATAGAAGAGATAGTGGAGCCGTGGCTCAATCTGACCATCATCACTCCGAGCCGCTTCATAGGCGCGATGATAGATTTGGTGACGAGCCGGCGGGGCGACTTCCAGCGCATGGAGTACCTGCATAGCGGGCCCAGTCAAAACGGCGCGCGAACGGATAACGGAGCGCCGTCATCCGACTCCAGGGTGCAGTTGGAGTTCACCGCGCCCTTGGGCGAGATACTGCTGGACTTCTACGACCAGTTGAAGTCCAGGTCCCAGGGATACGCTTCGCTTGACTACACACCGGCGGACTACAGGCCGGCCAATCTGGTCAAGCTGGACATACTGGTGAACGGACAGCCTGTGGATGCGCTGTCGCTGATAGTCCACGTGGACAAAGCGCAGCAGCAGGGCAGGGCCCTGATAGGCAGGCTGAAGGACCTGATACCGCGCCAGATGTTCGAAGTCCCCATACAGGCAAGCCTGGGCACCAAGATCATCGCGAGGGAGACTATCAGAGCTCAGAGAAAGAACGTGCTGGCAAAATGCTACGGCGGCGATGTGACCCGGAAGCGGAAGCTGCTGGAGAAGCAGGCCGAGGGCAAGAAGCGGATGAAGAGAATCGGACAGGTGGAGATCCCGCAGGAAGCGTTTCTGGCGATACTCAACGTGGAGAAGTGACGAGCCTACAATGCAACGAGATGCTTGCATTAGCCTGGATGGGCTGTACCGCTACTCTCTAACCCGTATATGGAACCCGAGGTCGGGACAGCGCCTGATGGGCGTTATTATGCTCAATCCCTCAAAGGCTGACGCTAACGATGACGACCCTACCATCAACCTCTGTATAAAAACTGCGATGAAGTACGGTTTCGATGGCATTTACGTGGTCAACCTGTTCGCGTGGCGTTGCAAGGATCCTAACGCACTTACGCGTGTTGCTGACCCGTTAGGGCCCGATAACAACGAGGCTATTTGGGAAATGCTTGCTCGGACTTCCGACGTGCGGGTAGCAGCTTGGGGAGTTCCCAAGACACAACAAGTCGCGAATCTAATTGCGGACCGGATTGTTGAGGTGGAGCAATTGATTAGTCCAGTCCTGCTATGGGCATTAGGACTGTCGAAGGAGGGCCACCCGAACCATCCCCTAGGTCTGCAACTTCAGGGGAAACCGCTGAAACCCAGGCCCTGGAAAATCGCAGGAGAATAGGTCAGATAAGATCGTTTAGCCGTACTGTGTGGATGTTGGCATTCGCCCTGCAATAAGTTCAACCATCCATCCCTGAGAGGGCCAGGGAAGCCTTGAGAAGCCCCATAGGATTGCCGCAGTCGTGGCGGTCTCCCTGGAACCGGTAGGCATAGGTGGGTACGCGGTCCATAGTGGCGGCTATGCCGTCGGTGAGCTGGATTTCACCGATTGCGCCCGGCTTCGTCGATTCAATGGCGTTGAGAACCTCCGGCATTAGGATATATCGCCCCACGATTCCCAGGTTGGACGGCGCTTGGTCTACCGGCGGCTTTTCCACCATTCCAAGCAAGCGCGTGGTGCGGGAGTCCACAACTCCATCCGGGGCAGGGCTTACTATGCCGTACGAGGACACGCGCTCAGGTGGCACTTCCTCCACGGCGATATAGTTCCCGGGATTGGCGCGCCACGCTTCCATCATCTGAACGAGCGCCGGCTCAGCATGGATCACAAGGTCATCGGGAAGGATGACGGCGAACGGCTCCCGGCCCACGGCATCCTTGCCGCAAAGCACGGCGTGACCCAGGCCAAGCTGCTCTTCCTGGATGGGATAGCTGAATCGCAGGTTATTGCGGAAGGAGCGGAGCTCGTCGGCTACGACGCCGAGGCCTTTGTCGTGCATCATCTGCTCGATCCCGGGTTCAGGCTGGAAGTACTGTTGCAGCGCCTCTTTGCCCCTGGCGGTGACAATGACTATGCGCTCTATGCCGGCAGCCATGGCCTCGCGGACGGCGTAGTGGATAACAGGCCTATCGTAGGCGGGGACAAGCTCCTTGGGGACGGCCTTGGTGAAGGGCAAGAACCGCGTCCCCAGCCCCGCGGCGGGTATGACGACGGAATTGACAGATGGCGCAACAGACATGGGGGCATTCTACACAAAACGAATCGTTGACAGTAGATCGAGGCCGCCACTATTATGACTACGGTCGTGCTAGACGGGGAGCTAGCGGTGCCCTGTACCCGCAATCCGCTATAGCGGGGTTGAAACCCTCCCCGAGGTCCAGCCTCCGGCCTCTATTTTCGGTAAGAATGTTGAGAGCCGGGCCCTGCGCGGCGAAAACCCGCGAACCCCGTCAGGTCCGGAAGGAAGCAGCGGTAAACGGGCACTTTCGAGCGCCGCAGGACAGCCTGGTTTGAGTTTGAACGAGAGTACGCTTTGAGGTCATGATCGAAGGGTGGTGCACGGCCTTTAACAGGCAACTGAACGGAGGACTCGAATGGGATTTGTAACTATCAAGGCCCGCATTGCCGACTATGATACCTATAAGAAGGTCTACGACGGGATGACGAGCGTGCGGAAGGAGTGGGGATGCATAAGCGAGCGCGCCTTCAGGAACAGCAGCAACCCCTCCGAGGTGATGGTGCTTCTGGAATGGGACGACATGCGCAAGTGCCAGGAGTACACGATGTCGAACGACGCGCGGGACGCCATGTCCAGGGCAGGGGTGCAAGGCACGCCGGAAATCACTTTCCTAAACGAGGTGTGAACCTCAGGCCCAGTCCGGTCTACAAGTGACGTGTGCTACGCCGTCTTCCCAGCGCGGAGGCGGCGTTTCTGATAATACCAACATGAAATCTACAGAGAGGCAGACCATATCGCCCAAGGCCATGCTTGACAGCTTGGGGTTGTCGCCAAGGAAGAGGCTGGGCCAGCACTTCCTTGTGGGCAGCGGGGTGGTGAACATGATTGTCAGGGCGGCGGAAATCGAGCCTACCGAGACGATAGTGGAAGTCGGCCCGGGACTCGGAATACTGACCAGGGAACTCGTTGATAAAGCGGGACGGGTAGTGGCCGTGGAAATGGACAAGGAGATGGCGGAAGCACTGGCAAGGGAGGTCAACTCGGCAAACCTGGAGGTAGTGTCCGCCGACGCTCGCCAAGTGGGCGTCAAGGAGATCACGAACGCCATGCCCTACAAGCTGGTCGCCAACCTCCCTTACTACGCGGCCAGCCCCATACTGCGGCATTTTACGGAATCGGAGTGGCCGCCGGTCTTGGCCGTCGTAATGGTGCAAAGGGAAGTAGCAAAGCAGATGGTGGCACAGCCCGGAGATATGTCGCTGGTTTCCGTGGGCGTGCAGGTTTACGGTAGGCCTTCCATTGTAGGGTACGTGCCGTCATCCGCGTTCTACCCCAAACCGAGAGTGACGTCGGCGGTGGTGCGAATCCGGCTGGATGAAAGGCCATCTTTGAATATCGCGAATAGGGAGGAGTTCTTCAAGGTGGTGCGGGCCGGTTTCAGCGCACCTCGCAAGCAACTGAGAAACTCGCTAGCGCAGGGGTTGGAAGCGCCCCCAGAAGAGGCTCTCAGGCATCTGGATGCCGCAGGGATAGACCCCAGAGCCAGGGCCGAAACGCTGTCATTGGAGCAGTGGACCGCGCTTTACAATGCCATTTCCGATTGGCAAGAGGTGAGCGAATGCGATTAGAGACGCTGGCCTATGCCAAGATCAACCTCAGCCTGGAGATAACCGGAAAGCGAGACGACGGCTACCACGAAATCAAGACTGTGATGCACACGATTGATCTGACGGACAGGCTGACCTTCAGCCCAGCGGAGCGAACAAGCTTGGAATGCGACCATCCATCGCTGGAAGACGAGCACAACCTGGTGCTGCGGACGTGCCGGCTAATCCAGGAGTACACGGGCTACCAGGGCGGGGCAGCCATCGGTCTTGAAAAGAGTATACCCATAGCGGCCGGGCTAGGCGGGGGCAGCAGCGACTCGGCGGCTGCGTTCAAGGCGCTGAACGCGCTGTGGGAGACCAACCTGGAGGGAAGTGAGCTGGAGGAATTAGCGTTGCAGTTAGGTTCAGATATACCGTTTTTCCTGAACGGCGCCTGTGCACTGGCACAGGGCAAGGGAGAGAAGCTGAGCCCTCTGCCGCCGGTCTCAGGCATTTGGGCAGTGGTAGCAACTCCGTCATCTGAAATAGCGGAGAAAACGGCAAGGCTATACTCGCTCCTTGAGAAGCGAGACTTCAGCGACGGCTCCGCAACCGTGGAGCTAGCGGAACGTATCGGGGATGGAAGCGTTACCTTGCATGACATCCGTGACGCCGGCATGAACACTTTCGAGAGGGTTGCGGGGCGAGCCTTTTCCGGCTTGGACGGGCTTGCCGAGAGGTTTTTGAATGCCGGCGCCGGGTTTGTGCGGTTGAGCGGCAGCGGGCCGTCGCTGTTCACACTTACGGACGACGAAGAGGTGGGCCGGGATCTGTTGAGCAGGATTGCAGGTAAAGGTGTCGAGGCGCACCTGGCAAAATTGGTCGATCCGCGGTAGGAGACCGGGTTCACCCCCATCTCAGTCTTCCCCCATCAAGGAGGAAGAGGTTTTGCCGGAGGGTAAATCGCGTCTCAAGGGGTGTCATGAGTTCGTTGACTCCGTTTTCCGTAGCCAACTACAATCTGAGCATCGCTTAACTATGATATTTGATCTTCACGTCCACTCCGTACACGGCAGCCGCGACAGCGTCGTATCGCTTGAACAGCTAGCGGCAGAAGCACGAGCGATGGGCTTGGATGGAATGGCGCTTGTGGAGCACGACGAGCCGTGGGACCCCAAGGAGCTTGCAGAGCTATCCGCTGAGCTCGGAGTCCTGTTCATACCGGCACGGGAAGTGCAGTCTGACATGGGGCATATCATCGCTTTTGGATTGAGCCCGGAGAGATGGGGAATAACCAAGCTGGAGGAGCTAAGGCAAGAGGCAGACAACAGCGGCGGCTACTTGGTATCGGCGCATCCCTTCAGATACCTGTACGACACCTCCAGAGCACGCCCCAGCTTTCTCCTGGAAGACCCCGCAAAACGGCCGGTATCAATAGAAGAGGCGTCCGGCTACCCCGTATTTCGCCTGGTGGACGCCATAGAAGCGGTCAACGCGCACAACAAGGAGGAGGAAAACACCTTCGCCTGGGAAACCGCACAGCTACTCAATAAACGGGTAATTGGCGGGAGCGACGTTCATGGCCCAGGCCAGTTGGGAGATGCGGTAACGGTATTTCCAAGTGCGGTGAAGGACCCAGACGACTTCCTGCAGGCTTTAAGGGACGGCGGTTTCTATCCTGCAACATGGCTTAAGCATGGCCGGTTGACACCTTTTGCCAGGATAGAGTCCAAGTAATGCTTGCTACCCCTGGAGACTCCGGCGCGGTATTGGATAGGGTATATGTTTCGCTTGACCTGGAAACCACGGGGCTCGACGTAGATAGAGACGTCATCATCCAGGTGGGCGCAGTGAAGTTTCGCGGTCCCGAAGTGCTGGACACCTTCGACCATTTGGTCAATCCGTATCGTATGCTCCCCAACTTCATAACCCAGCTCACCGGCATTACCCAATCGGACGTTGACGAGGCAGCGCCCTGGCCTGAGGTAGCGGAGCCGCTGCTTGCTTTCCTGGGCGATTACCCGCTGGTGGGGCACAGCATCTCGTTCGACCTGGCGATGCTCTCCAGAGCCGCGCTCAACCTGACCAACGCCAAGTACGACACGCATGACCTGGCTACGGTGTTCATACCCAAGGCTACAGAGTATTCCCTGACAGGGCTGGCGCAGGCCCTGGGCATTACACACAAAAAGCCGCATAGAGCCCTGGAAGATGCAACCATCTGCCATCAGCTGTTTCTTGCCTTGCTCAAGAGGGCGCAGGATACGGAAAAAGGCGTGTTGGAAGCTATGGCCGCCATTGCGGACCGATCAGTGTGGCCGCTGAAGTCACTGCTGGCACAAGTCGGCTGGGAAGCGGCGGACAACGGACCGCGGAGCGTGGGCATACTTGGCCTGGACATGGAATCTTTGCGACAGAGATTGTCGAGGCCAAGGCCGGTCCGCCCCGTAGAGAACCAACCACCAATCCGGAAAGAGGCGATAGAAGGGCTTTTCGGCGAGGGAGGTGCGCTTTCCACCGTGTTACCCGGCTACGAAACCAGGCGCGAGCAGATACAGATGGCGCACGCCGTTGCCGAATCGCTTAACGAAGGGCGTCACCTGATGGTGGAGGCGGGCACGGGAGTTGGGAAGTCGCTGGCGTATCTGCTGCCGGCCATGCTTTACGCCTCCGGGAAGGGGGCGCGGGTGGTGGTTTCCACCAACACAATCAACCTTCAATCGCAGCTGGTCAACAAAGACCTTCCCTTGTTGAATAAGGCATTGGAAAGCTCAGGGGAGGGGATGCAAAGCGAACTGCAATTCACCCTGCTTAAAGGCAAGGCCAACTACCTTTGTCTGAGACGGTGGGCGCACCTGGCGCGGAGCGGAAGCCTGCCTGCTGAGGAAGCTAGGATGGTGAGCAAAGCGCTGGTATGGCTGCAAGAGACCGACACAGGCGACAGAGCCGAGATCAACATTCCCCGGAGGGACGGCTACCTGTGGGACAAACTCTCAGCGGTGACGGCCAACGAGTGCGAGACGTTGAACGGCCTGTGCCCCCTGCGCACGGCCCGTGCACGCGCCGAAGGGTCGCACATAGTGGTGGTCAACCATGCTCTTCTGCTATCCGACCTTGCGGCCGGAGGAGGCGTTATACCTCCGTACGACCACCTCATAGTAGACGAGGCGCACCACCTGGAGGACGAGGCCCGCCGGCAGCTGGGATACGACGTTTCGAGCCAGTCCATAGACGACATGGCTGAAGACCTTGTGCGCGCAGCCCAGGATGCCCGGTCCACCGTGCGCCTAGCTACCACCAATCGCTTTCACCTTGAGCGGTTGACCGAGCTGACTGACGGGTTGCGAGGAACAGCGCAACGGTTGCGGCAGACCTGGGACGGACTGGCGAAACGAGTAACCAGATTCGTGGAAAATCACCGGGAGCACGCCGACCAGGGCAATCAACTCAGGATAACCAGAAGCTCCAGAAAGCAGCCCGACTGGTCGGACATAGAGGTGCAGTGGGAGAACCTGAACCAGGTCATGGTCGACTCCACCAATCAAGCGGAGCGCCTTCTGCTGGCGTTCGAGCCCCTGGAATCGGCGCCGTTGCAGGACGTGTTGCTGGAACTCAAAGGCTGGAAGGAAAGGGCGGAAGAAGCGCGGGCAAGGATAGAGGATTTCGTGCTGCACCCTGAGCAGGAGTACGTCTACTGGGTGACCCTAAGCGGGGCGGACGCTGCTCCAACGTTGAGCGCGGCACCGCTGGAGGTCGGTCCCAAGCTGGACGAGATGTTGTTTTCGCAAAAGAGGTCGGTGATACTGACCAGCGCCACCCTCAGCGTGGAAGGCTCCCTGGACTACATGGCGAAGAGCGTCGGCCTGGAAGAGGCCGACCGCCTGATAGTAGGTTCGCCGTTCGACTACAAGACGTCAACCCTGGTGCTAACGGTTCCCGACATTCCAGAGCCATCGGGAAGCGGCTACCAGCAGGCCGTGGAGGACGGATTGATAAAGGCGGCGCGCGCCTCTCAGGGCAATCTCCTTGGGCTGTTCACCTCCAACTCCGCTTTGCAGAGCACCCGTCGCAGAATCAAGCCTCTCCTGGAAGCGGAAGGGATACCGGTACTGGCCCAAGGAATCGACGGCCCGCCAGGACAGCTGATGGAAGCTATGACAGCGTCGGGGAATACGGTGCTGCTGGGCACCAGCAGCTTTTGGGAAGGGGTTGACCTCCCCGGCGACCTGCTTCGCGTCGTTGTGCTGGCCAGACTGCCGTTCAGCGTGCCAACCGAGCCTGTGTTTGCGGCACGGTCGGAGAAATACGACGAGCCTTTCAGCGAACACGCGGTGCCGCAGGCCGTGCTGCGTTTCCGGCAAGGGTTTGGAAGGTTGATACGCACAAAGAGCGACCGCGGGGTTGTGGTGGTGTTGGACAGCAGGATAGTGAACAAGAACTACGGACGCGTATTTCTGCGCTCGCTTCCTGAAAGCCGCATGAAGCAAGCAACCTCCAGAGAGATGGAGGACGAGATCAGAGATTGGTTGAAGAAGCCGTAAAACGCGAGATTGCCTTCCTTCCCGCTGGGCAGCCCCTGAACCTGCAGGCCACAATGGAAAGCGGCCAGTTGTTTCGTTGGAGCAGGGAAGGGGAGTGGTATAGGGGCGTAATCGGCGAACATGGGTATGCGCTGAAGCAAGCGGAGAACGGGCTTCTGGTAAAAACGTCGGCAACGGCAACGGAGGAGGCAGAGAGAACGCTCCGGGACTTCTTCCGCCTTGACGACGACCTGCCAGCGACGTATGAAGCCATGGCAGGGGATGAAAAGCTCGCTGAAGCCATAGGCCGTTGGAGAGGACTGCGGATTCTGCGGCAGGACCCCTGGGAATGCCTGATAAGCTTCGTTTGCTCATCAGTGTCCAACATTCCAAGGATCAGCAGGAACCTGAAAGCGGTGGCGCAAGCATACGGGCAGCCCGTATCGCTGGGGCATGATCAGCTCTATACGTTCCCACGGCCCGAACAGCTGGCGTACGCATCGGAAGGGGACCTGCTCAAGCTGGGGCTGGGATTCAGGGCCGGATACGTGGCAAAGATTGTGGAACGGGTGGCCGGAGGTCTGCTGGATATAGATGCTCTGCGCACCGCCGCATACGAGGATGCAAAGCCGGCTTTGATGGAGCTGTCCGGCGTGGGCAACAAGGTCGCAGACTGCGTTCTGCTGTTCTCTTTAGAGAAGCCGGAGGGGTTTCCCATAGACCGCTGGATTCTGAGAGGGCTGGTTGACTGGTACGGCCACAGCGAAAAGGCACGGTACGGAGACCTAGCGGCATGGGCGCAGAGGAGGTGGGGAAGGAACGCAGGCTACGTCCAGCAGTACATGTACCATCACAAGCGGTTGCTGGGCTAGAACTCTCTACCGGTGGACTATATGGTTAGTACGAGTAACTGGCATAGCGCGATAGCGCGCTTAGTCACGATGCACATCCAAATCATTCCAGACAGCGTAATGATAAAGTAAGAAGCATCAACCAAATGGGCACGAGTGGGCTTCCTCGCGGCTCAGGGAGCCCACCTGATCGTCATGACGTCGAACGGATGGCGATTCTATGCCCTCTATCAAGGTGACTCGTGACAGTGAGAGCCATCACCGCAAGCCTGAAGAGAGTCGCGAAGAGCAAGGCCACGTGGTCCTTGGTGATTCTGCTCGTGGTGCCGTTTCTCTTGGTGTACTGGATCAGCTCGAGGAACTTGGTCTGCGTATTCCCAAGAGGATTCGGGCACAACCCGTTCCACCATACGTTTCAGGACTTACTCGACATCTCCAGCCTAGATTTGCTCAGGCGTTCGCCGCGCTGGACACCGTGGCCCCGGACGGCTCTGATAAACAGGTTCTAATTGAGAGGAAAAGTAGACACAACTTCGAGTTGGCTAGCGGGTAGGCTACGTGATGGCCATCGAGGCGCTGTATCAAATAAGGAATGGAGGGATATCAAATTAAATGTGGCTGCTTAAGGCTAGCTAAATGAAGAAGGAATGTACTCAGATTCTGGTGGGGTTCTCGTCTTTTTGGACTCATTTCCCTCCCTGGATATCTACACATTCCTTGGTTGATGACATGATGAGGAATCAAGCAGGAGATGGAGCCTGCAAACTGGAGTTTAGAGTATGCTGAGCATGACAGCGATTAAGGAAGTGGCCCAGTACCTGGTTGTGCTCGTGGTCGTTTCTGTCGTTCTGCTTCTCCTTTTCGTCGCTTATGTCAATAACGCTTGGCCAGATGAGGGTGAGGGTTCTCTACCCCTATCTCAATTACGAAGCTGGGGAGATGGTCCGCCTCAATGGTTCCCGGATGGGGATCGCATAGCGTTCAGCCGCGACAGTGCTGTGTATGTTGTTGACTCTGCAGGTTCCCACCTGCAGTTGGTCGACGGCGGCGGTGGCGACGGGGAACTCGACTTGGCACGCTCTCCAAGCGTATCGCCCGACGGCTCTCGAGTCGCCTATGCTGCCTACGAACGATACGGATGGTGGTGGGACAGGTCTGAAAGCTGGGAGATAGTTACGGCCAGGCCTGACGGCTCCGACAAACGTAGGCTCACAGAGGACGACAGAATTGACATCGACCCCGTCTGGTCCCCTGACGGGACTAGCCTCTCATTTGAATTCTCACCTCGCAACTATTACGTTTGGGGAATCGGCATGGTTTCAGCAGACGGTTCTGGTGTAACGAAAGAGGTGTACACAGCGAGTGGCCTTAGCCCAGTCAATGGGACTCCCATGCTATCCCCAGACGGAAGTCGGATAGTGTTCTCGGTAGGTGAATATCACAGCGGAAACGACTTGTATTTGGTTGATATAGACGGGTCTGGCCTGACAGAGCTTGACGAACAGACGAGTCTGGCCGCATGGTCTCCGGACGGCCAGCGCATAGCCTACGCTAAGCGCATACTCAGGGATGACGAATATGTCGCTGCCGGGATATGCACGGTAGGCATCGACGGCTCGGACATGCGTGAAATAATCTCGTTCCCCGGCCGAGAGGTTGGCTGGATAGAGAACATATCATGGTCGCCGGACGGCTCTGAGATACTCTTTGGGACGACCGTCATAGCGGCGGACGGCTCTGCAGTACGGGAGCTTCCTATTTCGGGTAGCCATGCTTCGTGGTCTCCCGATGGCTCTAGGATAGCAGTTTACAGTGATGCCTGGTACTCGGCTGTCGTGCTCGCAACCGTGGCGCGGGACGGCACGGATACCCGAGTCCTGGTAGAGCAGAGTGAGGACGGAAGTCTGATTGCCGCCGAAGGGAGGCCATTCGGATGAAGGGTACATATTAAACGCATGGATATTTCTCTACACTTATTGGTTTACGCATGATGAGCCGCCAAGCAGGAGATGGCCATTGCTGAGGAGAATAGTCTTCAGAATTGTGGAGGGGATACTGGCTCTCGTTGGATTTATCTTCATCCTCGAGGTGCTATTTATTGCCTATCTCCGTTCATAGCTCTTCTTCTATACATCTAACTAGCACCGAGTGGAGTCCAGAGTATGCTGAGCAGGAAAACATTAAGGAAAGTGGTCCGTGGACTGGCCTGGCTCGGGGTATTTTCTATCGCTTTGCATCTACTCTTGATTCTCTATGCGATAGCATTCATTAATCTGAGCTATAGGGAGGACCCCGGTGTACCCCCGTTACCCCGGTTCGTCACTGACCCTTACCCGCCTGCATGGTTCCCTGACGGGGACCGCATCGCGTTCAGCCACGCAGGCTCCATATACGTAATCGACTCCTCGGGCTGGCAGTTGATCCACGGCAACGGTAAAGAGCCCACTGGCGATGATTACATTGGCTTGTCTTATGGTCCAAGTGTATCGCCCGACGGCTCTCGAATAGCCTACGCTGCCTACGAACGATACGGATGGTGGTTGTTCAGATCAGAAGGCTGGGAGATAGTTACAGCCAGGCCCGACGGTTCCGACCAACGCAGGTTGACGAAGAACAAGATAAGGAACCTCAGCCCTGTCTGGTCGCCGGACGGTACTCGTATTTTCTTTAATGAGGACGGGGCCTTGTACGCGGTAGCGGGGGACGGCTCCGATGGCAGTGTTAGAGTTGTGGAAGCCGAGAAAGGCGTAATAACAATAGATTTTGCGCTCTCACCTGACGGAAGTCACATAGCCTTCGTGGCTGGAGGGCGGCACGGAAGGGACGCGTTCGTCGTGAATACGGACGGATCGAACGTGAGGAGGCTGGTGGACAATGCGGACAACCCATTTCTGTCGGTGCTGGCGTGGTCTCCAGACAGCCGCCGCATAGCCTACGCCAACGGCGAGGTGAGGGATGGCGAACTCGTAGCTGTAGGGATATACACGGTAGGCATCGACGGCTCAGATGTGCGCGAAATAATCTCGTTCCCCGACTTTGACCGGACGGAAAACGCATCATGGTCGCCGGACGGCTCTGAGATACTCTTTGGGACGACTGTCGTTGCGGCAGACGGCTCCGCGGTACGGAAACTTCCTTTTCCGGATGGCCAAGCTTCATGGTCTCCCGATGGCTCCAGGATAGCGGTCTACAGTGAGGTCTGGCCCTCCGGTGACGTGCTCTATACCGTGGCGCGAGACGGCACGGATGCCCGAGTCCTGGTAAGGCAGC
Source organism: Dehalococcoidia bacterium (assembly GCA_965116555.1). Classification (GTDB taxonomy): domain Bacteria; phylum Chloroflexota; class Dehalococcoidia; order Lucifugimonadales; family QGNO01; genus DAOUJH01. The sequence goes on from OZ220698.1 coordinate 898,301, forward strand.
GTGCGGACGGAAGGCTGCGTGACGCCGAAGGGAGGCCATTAGGATGAGGGGTACTTATTAGATATATAGGGTCTAGTGGACCCTGAACCTGAGGAATATCTCGTCCGCCATGGCCTTGGTGGCCTCCCACTCTTCCGCGTCGCCGACTACGGTGACCGAAACGGCATCGGAGCCGGATAGCGTTATGAGCATTGAGCCACGGTGGGAGCTTCCGATAGTGGTGTAGTCAATGCGATAGGAAGGCCGCGTCCTTCCGGGGAAAACGATCCCGCGCGAATCAATCGTGGCATCAAGAGTGAGATTGCTTCCGTACTCGTCGATGTCCGCTGCGCCAACGAATCGCTCAACCCGGACGGATACCTGGCGGGAAGAGCCGGGGTCGAAGGCCCAGTAATCAAGGCCAGAGACTGCGCCGACTTGCCATTCCAAGGGATGGGACAAGGCATATTGAACAACACCGGAACGCACTTCCTCAGTCCACCCCGCAACAGGCTGCGGCAGAAGGGTGTAGGGGAGAGGGGACGGGGTAGCCGTAGGGGTTGATGTGGAAGTCGCGACCGCGGTGGGTGTGAACGTAGGCGTGGGTATGTTATCGATAGTTGCTTGAACGCGGGCGCTGATTGTGGCCTGAATGTCCGGCAGAGGAGTTGGAGTGGGCGAAGGAGTCGGGGTTGGAGTGAGAGCGGGCGACACCGGTGTTTCGTCCGTTTTAAGCGGCGATTCGGAAGCGCAGCCCAACAGGGTTACGCAGACCACGAGGAAGAATGCCAGGAGAATCCAACGTTTCATAGCAGGGAATTAGGACCTGTCACAGAGGGCTACTGCTCAGCCAGTCTCCTTACAAGAGCCTCCTCTTCTTCCTTGGTGGAAATCTCTCCCTCGATGCGGGCGACACGCAGTCGCTCCAGCAACAGTCCAACCCGCGGGCCCTGAGGTATGCCAAGGCGGGCCAGATCACGTCCATTGAGGCGTGGCTTCACGTGCCGCCATTCGTTCAAGTAGCGCAAGGCTAGACCGGACGAAGCTTCATCCCCAGAGAGCAAGGCCGTCACCCGCAGGGCGTGCGGGTCCAGGCCTTGGAGTTTGGCAACAATTCGGGAAGGCGACCCTTCGGGATCCAGCGATGCAACAGCGTTCCTGGCCTTAACGGTGTCTCTCACCGCCCTGGCTTCGGTTGGGGGCATTTTCAGTCGTTGGATGAACCCTTCCGCCTCTGATTCATTCATGGCAACGGCCAGCAAAGCCAGATACGACCGGGGATTTCCGATATGAGCGGATGCCGGTATGGCGGAGAGCCTGCGCTCCAACTCTTCCTCAGACGGAAGATGCCGGTACAAGGCCGCAAGCAAGCCCAATCGAGCGGCACGAAGCAAGATTGCGGGAGCGTTCCCCTCTTTGAAAATGAGGCTCATCTCACGTCGTAGGCGGTCGCCGCTTATGGTATCGAGATATGGGGCGTCGGACGTGAGCAACGCCTCCGTGTCATGGCTCAGACTGAAGCCCAGGCGCTGCTCATATCGGACGGCCCTGAGCATCCTGGTGGCGTCGTCGCGGAAGCTGCCGTCGTGGAGTACGCGGATAGTCCGTGACCGGATGTCATCCTGACCTCCACACGGATCCAGGACGACGACCGGTTCAGGCGTTAGCCTGAGAGCCATGGCGTTGATGGTGAAATCGCGGCGCTGAAGGTCGTCATCTATAGAGCTTGGGGAGACGGTGGGCAATGCGCCCGGTTTGCGGTACGTCTCGCGTCGGGAAGTGACCACGTCCACGGACTCACCGGCCATGTCCACTTTGAAAGTGCCAAACTGGGAACGGGAAACCACCCTTCCAGATAGCCTGGCGGCCAGCGCATGCGCTACGGTTGAGGCGTCGTTCTCCACGGTGATGTCCAAGTCCGCTACAGGCTCGCCCATGAGCAGGTCGCGGACGGCGCCTCCCACCAGATAGATGGGGACGCCGTGCTTCACGCCTATCTCCACCGCTTCGCTAAGAATGCCACTGCGAGGCTGGCCCAGGGTTCGATTCAACTTGTTTTTGAGGACTGCAGGTTCAAACATGGTTCTATTATAGACAGGCTGCTACGCTATATAGGTACAATACTCCAGGGAAATGGTCAAAGTATGAACGTGGACGCCAATACAATCGAGGCCAAGCTGGGGCTCTCCTTCAGGAACAAGAGCCTGCTGGAGCAAGCGCTAAGACACCCTTCCTACGTCAACGAGCATCCCGAATCGGGCGATTCCAACCAGAGAATGGAGTTCTTGGGAGACGCGTTCTTAGATGCCTTTGTGGCGCTAACGCTGTATCAAAAACACCCTTCCGTGGATGAGGGATTGCTCACGGAGATGCGTTCCCAGATAGTAAGCGGCAAAACACTAGCCAGGGCAGCGATGCGCTTGGATATAGGCGAGCATCTGTTGCTGGGGCAGGGAGAGGTCGCGAGCGGAGGAAACAGGCGGGATTCCAACTTGGCCGCAGCCCTGGAAGCGCTGCTGGGCGCGGCGCTTCTTGACCGCGGCTACCACGCCGCACAGAAGCTGGCATTGAGCATGCTCGAACCGGAACTGTCTGAGATAGCATCGGAACAAACCGGCAACCCAAAGTCCAGCCTGCAACAGGCTCTACACCGCTTGGGGAAGGACTCACCAACTTATAGGCTGGTCGGCTCGGAAGGACCGGCGCACCGTCAGAGGTTTACAGTTGAAGTACTGGTGGACGGAGACGTCCTTGGCAAAGGCCAGGGAAGACGGAAGCTGGACGCCGAGCAAGAGGCGGCGCGCCAGGCTTTGACGAAGCTTGATTCCGTGTCATAGCGGTCTGAAACTAACGAATGCTATGATGAATAGACCCATCCAAGCGAGGCGCGCATTTTGAGACTGTTCGGACGCGGTAAGAGAACACCCGAGAACACGGAGCAGGGACTACGACGCACCAGGGACACCTGGTTCAGCCGTGTAACACATCTATTCGGGGGTAACAGCGTATCCAACGAGACCTGGGAAGAGCTGGAGGAAGCGCTGATATCGTCGGACGTAGGCGTAAACACCACTTTGCAGCTTATAGAGCGGGCCAGGGAGCAAACCGGCGGCGGAGGGGCACCGGCGGCTCTACAGGCCGTCAAGCAGGAACTGCTGTCATTGCTGAAACAGCCGACAGGGCAGGGGAATCGTATATTCGAAGAAGGTGCAACACGCCCCAAGCCGCTGGTGATCCTGGTGGTTGGAGTCAACGGTTCAGGCAAGACTACCAGCATCGCCAAGCTGACCCGCGTGTTCCGGGAGTCGGGCGACAGCGTGATACTGGGTGCGGCAGACACGTTCCGGGCGGCTGCCATTGAGCAGCTGCAGACATGGGCCGAAAGACTTGGAGTAGAGGTGGTGGCCAATCAGCCTGGTGGAGACCCCGCCGCGGTGGCCTTCGACACCCTGCAGGCAGGAAAGGGGCGCAATGCCGACGTGGTGATAATCGATACGGCGGGACGGCTGCATACCAAGAGCAACCTCATGGAGGAGCTGAAGAAAATCAGAAGAGTGCTGGAGAGACAGGACCCTGAAGCGCCTCACCTGACCGTCCTTGTGATCGACGCTACAACCGGTCAGAACGGCCTAGCACAAGCCAAGGCATTCACCGAAGCGGTGAAGTGTGACGGAGTACTCCTAGCCAAGCTGGATGGCTCGGCCAAGGGCGGAATCGTCTTTGCCATAGGAGAACAGCTGGGGTTGCCGGTGCTTTTCATTGGAACCGGCGAGGACGCCGGCGCTCTGTCGCCGTTTGAGCCGGAGACATTCGTGGAGGCACTGTTCGCTTCAAGCAGTGCGGAAATAGTGGCCTAAGCTGATTACACACGTCGCCACCTGATTTATCAAAGTGATTGACTTTCTAACCTGGCTAATCGCGATAGAGCTCATAGGCATAATAGCTCTACCCATTGTGTACTACCTCGTTCCGTGGCTGCCGGACCGCGGTTACAGCTTGGCGAAGCCGGTGGCTCTACTGCTGGTTTTCTATCCCCTCTGGCTGCTGGCGTCGACGCCGTTCATACCCAACAGCACTCTCACCATCTGGCTGATCTTGATTGGTCTAATTGCTGTTTCGGTTTGGTTGTTTAGGCGGTACCGATCCGAGATAGTCTCGTTCTACAAGCGAGAGCAGAGCGCCATCATCATCATGGAGATGGTTTTCGTCGTCGTCTTTTCAATGTGGGTGCTGTTCAAAATCTACGATCCGAGCATAAATCACACAGAACAGCCCATGGACTTCGCCTTTTTGAACGCCGCTGCATCCAGCCAGCACTTCCCACCCCAGGACCCCTGGTTGGCCGGTGAAAGCGTCAGCTACTACTACCTGGGCTATTTGATATTTGGGGGCATAAGCCGCCTGGCGGATGTGCCAACGTACGTGGGCTACAACCTGGCGCTGGCTACCGTGGCGGGAATGGCGGCAATTGTGGTCTTCGGCCTTGCCTATAACATGGTGCGGCTAGTGGGAGGAAGGCTAACTAGCGCGCTGGTGACAGGTTCCGCGGCATTGCTGTTGCTGCTAGGCATCGCCAACCTGGTGAGCGGCCTTGAGCTGGCGCGAGCGGGAGGCGGAGGCACGCCGGGCTTCTGGGAGTGGGTGGATATCAAAGGCCTGGACGGCCCTGAACAGTCCTCCGAGTGGCATCCATCGGAATCGGGCTGGTGGTGGTGGCGGGCAACACGGGTAATAGATACCGTGGAAGACGGCTCCAGTAGAGATTACACCATATCGGAGTTCCCGTTCTTCAGCTTCCTCCTCGGCGATTTGCATCCCCACGTGATGAGTCTGCCCTTTGTGCTTGCCTGGCTGGGATTTATGCTGAACTTCATTGTATCGCCCCTACGGTTAGGAATACGATGGGGACTGCCAGACCACAATACCCTAGTTTCGCTGGGGATCATGGCGCTGTTCCTGGGAGCGCTGGCCTTCATCAACTTCGTGGATATTGCCGTATTTGGGGCCGTCTTTGTTGGAATAGCCGCTATCAAGGGCTACAGCCATATCAGGTCGGTCTGGCGCGGGTTTGCAGCAGGGCTGATCGTTGCAGCGCCCGTGCTAGCGCTGGCCGTCGTTCTCTATCTCCCGTTCTACTTCTCGTTTCATAGCCAGGCAAGCGGCGTCATGCCGGTTGAAGAATACGTAACAAGGCCGTTCCATTTCTTCATGATCTGGGGGCTGTTCCTAGCCATAGTCGTGCCATTCCTGTTCTGGGAAACGGTTGCGCTGGCGCGTCAGGGGAGCGGTCTCAGGCGAATGGGAGCTATTGCGGTCTCGCTTGCTATAGCGTTCTTGCCATGGATGGTCTGGGTTCTGTTCCAAGGAGTGCTGGACTGGGATATCACGGAAACGATGGGTACGGCCTGGGGCCGGCTGATTCACATACTACCTGTCGCTTTGCTAATAGCCATGGCCGTTTACGGAGCATTGCTGCGGTCCCGCGCCAGCGCGAACGATGAGGAAGAAGACGTGCGCCAAAGCGCCCTGGCCCTGACCTTTGTCCTGGCAATGGCCTCTGTGGCCTTGCTGCTGGTCATGGGGCCGGAGCTCTTCCGCATTCTGGACCTGTTTGGCAACCGAATGAACACCGTGTTCAAACTGTCGTATCAGGCGTGGACGCTGTTCGCCGTAGTAGGGGCGTTCGCCCTGTACTACATAGTCTCCCGCTTCAATGGAATGAATCCGCTGCTGCGTCTGGCGGCGTACGGATGGGCAGGAGTGCTTGCAGTGGGAGTACTGGCATCGTTCTACTATATACCGGCTGCGGCGTACACCAAATCGTCGGGGCCTTATGGAAATGCGACCCTGGATGGCTTAGCATACGTAGAAGAAGCCAACCCCTCGGAGCGCTCTGGAATCGAGTGGCTCAGAGAGAATGCGGGAGCTGATGATAGAATTGTGGAGGCCGTGGGAGAGTCCTACTCAGAGCATGGCAGGGTAGCTTCCAGCACCGGCATCCCAACGGTGCTGGGGTGGAAGTTCCATGAGGAGCAGTGGCGCGGTTCGAGAAAGCCGTTCGAAGGCCGTGAGGAGGACGTGCGCTCTCTTTATCAGACAGCCGACTTAGAAGAGGCCAAAGTTATCCTGGACAAGTACAAGATAAACTACGTGATAGTAGGCCCAAGGGAAATGGCGAAGTACGGCAGTGACGGATTGGGCAAATTCGAGGAACTGGGGGAGCTGGCTTTCCCCACTCCCGCTGATTCAATAGACCCGGGAGATATGCTGATCTACCGTGTGGGATGACAAGACCGACGCCCCAGCCATAGCCGTCGAAGAACCGGTGGAGGCGTTTCCTCCACCGGAAGCAACGACGGATACGAACGGACAAAGCGATACTCCCTGGCGTCGCTGGGAGATCAGCGCCTACGTTGGGATTCTGATCCTGGCGCTGGCCCTGCGCTTGTGGGACCTGGGAGGACAAGCGCTTCATCACGATGAAAGCCTGCATGCGGTGTATTCGTGGTACCTGTACGATGGCAGAGGCTATCTGCACAACCCATTGATGCATGGGCCGTTCCAGTTCTTTGGTACGGCGGGCATTTTCTGGCTGCTGTGGGACTCTGACTTCACGGCGCGACTGCTTCCAGCGATGTTTGGAGTGATCCTGGTGGGCACTCCGCTTCTGCTTCGTCCGTATCTGGGGCGCAGCGGGGCTATGATCACGTCGGTTCTGCTCACCCTCTCGCCGTCGTTCCTCTACTTCTCTCGCTTTGCCCGCAACGACATCTACATGGCGGTCTGGGTTATGTTGCTCATAGGCTTCATATGGCGCTACATGGACAGCGGCAAGCCCAGATATCTGGTTGGAATAGCAGCAGCACTGGCGTTGTCGTTCTCCACAAAGGAAAGCACCTTCATAGTGGTCGGCGTCCTGGGTAGCTATCTGCTTATACGCGCCGCCCGGGACGTTTTCCCCTGGCTGATAGGACGCAAGTCTCTGAAGAGCTTTTCCAGGCCAGGAGACCTAGTGGTCTTGATAGGCACCCTGACCCTGCCGCTAGCGGGGGCAAGCATAGGCATATTCCAGAACGTACTGGGGCTTACCCTGACCAATCCCGATACCAGCGTCGCTCCTCACGGCTTGCCCATAGGGAGCGGGCTATTCGTGGCCTTTGCAGTAGTAATGGTCGTGTTGATAACGTCGCTGGTTATCGGCCTGCGATGGAAAGGCAACGGCGCCCTTGAGTGGCTGGCCTTTGCCGCTGCATGGGGAATGGGGTTGTTCCTCTTGATGACGGCAATAAGTGTGGTCAGCGGCAACAGCCAGATGGAATACTACAGCCTACTGGAGTACTTCCCGCCTATTGCCGTGGTAGGGATGTCTGTTGGAGCCATAGGAGTGGGAATCTGGCGCAAGGGGTGGTGGCTGGTCAGCTTCGGCGTTTTCTTCACCATCTGGGCCTTGCTGCACACCACTTTCTTCACCAACCCCGCCGGTCTGGGCACAGGCATCTGGCAATCGCTGGGGTACTGGATAGAACAGCAAGGCGTGGGAAGGGGAAATCAGCCCTGGTACTACTACATAGTAATAGGCCTGAATTACGAATTCCTAGCCATGCTGCTCGGCGGCATAGCCGTATTGCTGTTTGCTCGACGAGGTGATTCTTTCAGCCGTTTCCTGGTGTACTGGGCAGTGCTCAATTTCCTCCTCTACACCTATGCCAGTGAAAAGATGCCCTGGCTACTGGTCGGTGTCTCGTTGCCATTCCTGGTCCTAGCAGGGAAGCTTCTGGGACAACTCTGGGACAGCAAACCATGGATGAAGACAGCCTTACCGGAACCGGAACCTCCGGTAGAAGGAACCGACGAATTGGATAGGGAACCGGGGCCCCAACCACTGCCGCAGCGAGTGCACTGGCCGGCCATAGCCCTATCTTTGAGCATCGGTTTGCTGACGCTGGCCACGGTCTGGGGTTTGACACAGGCACTGCCCAGTGAGAGCTCATTCAGCACAACGGAGACAGCGGCGGTAGGCGTGATAATCGCCTTGCTGCTGGCAATCTCAATCTACCTCCTGTTCAGGATAGGTGGAAACAAGGGCAGGGCGCTGATAGGTCTCTCACTAGCCCTGGCAATGACGGCGGTAGCCGTACCGTCGTCGTTCCGTGCCGCGTATGCCAATGCCGACATCCCAGTGGAAATGCTGGTATACACACAGACTGCGCCTGACATACCGGACATTGTGAACAACATTGAACGGCTGGGAGAGGATACGGGGAAGGGTAGGGACGTAAGTGTACGAGTGGATAGCACGGACGGCTACAGCTGGCCGTGGGCCTGGTACCTACGGAACTACAGGAACGTGAGCTACCCGTGTTGGAGCAACGACGCGGGCTGCCAGAGCTTGACGCAATCGCCGGAAGCCGACGTGGTACTCCTGGCAGCTCGGAACCAACCGACACTGGCGCGGTACCTTACCAGGTTCCAAGAAGGAGAACGGTACAAACATAGATGGTGGTTCCCTGAGAACTACAGGGACCTGACACCTGCCAAGCTGGCGTCAGGTTTCAGCAGCAGGGAATCGTGGTGTACCGTGGTCAGCTATTTCTGGGACCGCGAGGTGCCTACGGGCCTGGGTTCCTCCGATGGATACGCCTACTTTCCCGCCGGTTTTGACTTAGAACCGATCGGAGTGGAAGAGGCCGATCAGTCACAGTGCTGATTGGTGTTTTCCGTTCTTCACTGTACGCGGTTGGCATGCCGCCTTTATACTTGAACCAATGATCAACCGTCGTTTCTGGATTGGCCTAATCATCAGCGTCGTTTTCCTGGGGCTGCTGTTTTGGCGAATAGACCTTTCTCAGATGGTGACGCATCTCAGAGAGGCCGACTATCGCTTCCTCATTCCCGGGGTGGCTCTTTACTTTGCCATCGCGGTGGTCTTCCGCACCGTCAGGTGGCGATTGCTCCTTGCGCCAATGAAACGGATCGGTACGGGCAGACTGTTCCCCGTGGTCATAGTGGGCTACATGGCGAACAATATTCTACCGGTACGCATGGGCGAAATTGTTCGCAGCTACTATCTGGGCCAGCGAGAAGACGTGAGCAAATCGGCCACGCTGGCCACCGTAGCCGTAGAGCGAATCATGGACGGAGTCGTACTCCTCTTCCTGCTTGTCGCCGCATCCGTTTTCCTACCGTTGGGCCTTATTGAGGGCGTGGCGGAGGATACGGGCATTCCGTGGCAATTTTTGGTGGCAGGCACAACAATACCGTTTCTTGGGGCAATGGGCCTAGTCTGGTTCACGGCAAACCACCCTCGCTGGCTGCTGGCGACGGTAAGACGAACCACCTCTCCTCTTCCAGGGAGATTACAGGCTGTAGTCAGAGAGGTGGTGGAAAAAGGCATTGACGGGCTGGAAGCCTTAAAGGACTCCAAGCGTTTGAGCATTCTGTTCGCTTTGTCGCTGCCGGTGTGGCTGGGTGAAGTCGCCATGTACTACGTAATAGGGTACTCGTTTGACCTGGATCAGGCTCTGGGCGGCCCAGGCATGATGATAGTGGCGATGATAGCGGTAACCGCCATATCCAACCTGGCTACGGCGCTGCCAGCGTCGCCAGGGGCTATAGGCCCCTTTGAGCTGTTCGCAACGGCGTCCCTGGTGGTGCTCGGGGTCGGGGGAGAGGTTGCCGCCGCATACGCAATAGTGCTGCACGCCGCACTCCTCATACCCATCACCCTGGCCGGGTTCGTCTATATCTGGCTGGGAGAGGACTCGCTGGGGAATATAGTCCGAATAAGCGAAGCGCGGCCCGCCGAGCAAACTATCACCCGCGCTGAGGAAACATCTTGAGGGTAGGAATAATCGGCGGCGGCGTGGGCGGCCTGGGCGCCGGCTACGAGCTGTCCAAGAACGGCCACCAGGTTGTCATCTACGAGAGGGCGCCTTTCCTGGGAGGACTGGCCTCCACGTTCGACGTGGGTGGAGGAAGGCTGGAGCGGTTCTATCACCATCTGTTCCTATCGGATACGACTATTATCGATTTGCTACACGAACTGGGCCTGGGCGACACCCTTGTCTGGGAAGAGTCCAAGACAGGCTGGTTCCACAACGGCAGGATCTACCCCTTCTCAGGCCCCATGGACCTGCTGCGGTTCAAGCCGGTAGGACTAATCGACCGCATACGAATGGGACTGGTGACCGTATACCTGCAGCGAGTGAAGAACTGGCAGAAGTTTGAGAACGTCACGGCGGCCAGCTTTATAAGACGCTGGGCAGGGAAGCGAAACTACGAGGTCATCTGGGAACCTCTGCTCAAAGGTAAGTTCTCCAGCTACTACGACAAAATCGGTATGCCCTGGCTATGGAGCAAGTTCGCTACCAGGACAAAGTCCAGAGACAAGACATTCAAAGAGAGGCTGGGGTACATAAGAGGAAGCTGGGGGATGCTGATAGACGAGATGGAACGGCGGATCAGGGCCTCCGGCGGCGAGCTATACACAAGTACATCGGTTTCCAAGATACTCACCCGGGATGGACACGCCACGGGGCTGGCAATACAAGACGCTGAAGGCAACGCGACGGAAGAAAGCTTTGACCTGATCATAGCCACGGTTCCCAGCTTCACTCTGCCACGCCTGGTTGACCTGCCGGAGGAATACACGGCAAAGCTGCAAGCGGTAGAGTACGAAGGGGCTATTGCGGTGATCTGGGTATTGAAGCGGAGTCTTTCGCCCATCTACTGGTTGAACATAGGCGACCGCGATATGCCTTTCCTGCTGGTCCTGGAACAGACGAACCTGGTGCCGCCTTCCGAGTACGGAGGAAAGCACATCATCTACACGGCGGACTACGTGGATAGAAACGATAGAAGATGGAGCATGAGCGAAGACGAGATTATCAACGAATACAAGTCCGCTCTTAAGAGGATCAATCCCGATTTTGACGAATCGTGGATTGAGCGGCACTACCTGCACAAGGAACCGGCGGCCCAGCCGATTATCGGGGTGAACTACAGAGAGCGCATGCCGGAAACCAAGACGCCAGTGGAGAGGCTCTGGCTGGCCTCGATGAGCCAGGTGTACCCTGAAGACCGCGGCACCAACTACAGCATTCGGCTTGGCGTGCAGGTAGCCAGAGAAGCCGTCAAAGAGATAGAAGCCGAGACAGGTCCCCAGCGCTAACAGGGGGTTGATAGTCACCTTCACGATGTTATTGGATTTCAGCAGAAATCCCGACCAGTCGAGCTACGCAAGGCTTGGCTCAAGTGAATAAGCGATGGGTCATTGTCGCTCTGGCCATCTTCTATCCTTTAGTGATATTTGGGGGCGCTTCGCTAAAGGATGACTACAGCCATATAAGCCAGTACATAAGCGAGCTCAATGCCATAGGTTCAGTCTGGAGCTGGCAGATAGGCTACTTGGGGTTTCTCCCATTGGGCTTGCTTGGCTTCCTATTACTGTTGGTGGTTGCGCCACGTGCAAGATTGAACGGGATCGCCAGAATCGGCTGCTGGCTGCTTATTGGTGAACCAATAGCCTACGTCAGTTCAGCCCTTGCGCCTTGCGACTTGGGTTGCCCGAGTACAGGTAGTCTTTCCCAGAATGTCCATAACCTCCTAGCGGTAGTCACGCTCATCATGACAACAGTTGGATTAGTGTTTCTGTCCTTTAACAACAGACTCCCACCGGCAAAGAGAGTGGGCTGGTTTGGCTTAGTCTCAACCTTTATCGCGCTCTACACATTTGCACTGGTACCTGATGCTGCTGAATGGCGAGGATTGCTTCAGCGTCTGGCAGAGGGGATTCTCTATGGCACTTTGTGCCTCATAAGTTGGCAGATACTGGCAGGGCATGACAATTCTGCAGAGCTGAGAGCTAAAGAGGTAGAAGAGGTACGGCTGCTGTAGACTGTCTTGAGTTTGAAGAGTCTTTCTTCAAATGAAGACGCCAAGGACTCCAAACCGCCATTTCGGTAGGGCCCAATTCCGCCGCCGTTCAATGCGGCGCGCTGTCGTCAGAGAATGCGCCGTCCACCATCTGAAGCACTCTGTCAGCAAGCCCGGCTAGCCTGAGATCGTGCGTGGCGGCAACAAAGGTGATGCCCTCCTCCTTGCTAAGGTCTCTCATCAACGTGGCTATACTCACACCCGTGGCGGAATCCAAATCACCCGTGGGTTCGTCCGCCAGCAGCAGGGAAGGCCTCACAGCCAGTGACCTTGCAATAGCCACCCGTTGCTGCTCACCGCCGGATAGCTCGTACGGTCTGTGGCTGGAGCGGGGCAGGAGTCCCACCAATGACAGAAGCTCCTCGACACGATGACGTCGTTCACGCCTGGGGACGCCGTTGATGCGGAGGGGCAACTCCACGTTTTCATAGGCTGAAAGAAGCGGCAGAAGCCCGTAAGCCTGGAAAACGTAGCCCACGTCTCTTCTACGCATCTCTGTTATCTCAGATTCGGATAGTGAGGATAGGTCACGCCCGGCAAAGACAACTCGGCCCTCCGTGGGTGTATCCAGACCGCCCAGCAAATTGAGAAGCGTGGTCTTGCCGGAACCGGACCTGCCCAGCAAGACGACAAACTCGCCGGATTGTATGGTAAAGGTCACGTCCCTTACGGCAAACACCCGGTTGTCTCCGGAACCAAACAAACGGGTCAGACCGTGCGTTTCTATGGCAGGCTCAAGATAGCTGGTGCTTCTCATTCTTCCCTTCCTTGCGGCTTCAACACAACACCGTCAGGACCTATGGTCAGGCGGGCGCGGCCATGGGAGCCAAGTTTTTCCAGAGATTCCGGCGGCAGTTGGATGCGACCCGCTCTGTCCACCACCAAGAACTCCTCCTTGACCACTTCGCCAGTACGGCGAAAGCTGCGCTGGGATACGGACTCAGATACTATCCTGCCATCCCGGATCTGCACCACGCGGTCGGCGAAACGCTCCGTCCCCGCGTAGTGCGTGACCACCACCACGGTTACCCCATAGGTGTGGCATACGTCCTGAAGGGCCTGAAGCACCTCATCCGCTGTCCTAGTGTCAAGCTCTCCGGTAGGCTCATCGGCAAGCACCATACCTGGCTGATTGGCCAGGGCAACGGCAATGGCGACTCTCTGCTGCTCTCCCCCGGATAGCTGATTAGGGAACCTGAACGCCTTTTCTCCCAAGCCAAGGGTTGTGAGGAGGTCCATAGCCCGCTCGCGTCTTTCAGAGCCGGAGCGTCCCACTATGACCATTGGCAATTCCACATTCTCTATAGCTTTGAGATAGGGCAACAGGTTCCGCGAGGTGCTCTGCCAGACAAACCCGATTTCATTTCGTCTATAGGCAACACGGTCGCTTTCCGACATGTTGAGCAAGTCTCGCCCGCCCACCATGGCCTGGCCCGATGACGGGGTGTCCAGTCCTGCCAGCACGTTCAGCAGCGTTGTCTTGCCGGACCCGCTAAAGCCGATGATTCCAAGGAACTCTCCCTGCATCACCTCCAAGTCCAGCCCACGCAAGGCCACCACTTCAAGGCCTGTGCCTTTGTATGTCTTGAACAGGTCCTGGCAGACGATATATGGCGTTCTTTCTTCCAAGAGCAACCTCCCAGGCTAATCTATGTATCAGCGACCCTAAGCAGACGCTGTAATTCCAGTTTCCCAAGGGCCCAGGCCAGTATGGCCACTGTTATCAGGGTAGCAATGCCAAGTACAAAATATGAAAACGCTACCGCCGGCCAGTTGTTCTGCAAAAGCATGGGAGGCGTGATCCTGGAACCGTCCTCCGCTACCTCCAGGAGCGGCAGGACGGCTATTCCCAGCAACTGGCCGCCCAGTGTCCCGGCCGCCAAGCCGAACATGAACGTGATGGCAAGATTGAACCAGACTATGCCGTTCACCTGCAACCGCGAGAATCCCAGGCTCCTCAAGACTGCAAACTCGCCCAGACGCTCCCGTGCATCGATGTACGTGTAGAGTATCAAGCTGGAAGCGCCCGCCATCACTACGGCAAGGAATGAGAGGGCTAAAAGCCCGCTCCAACCAGCGGTAAGCAACGGGTCGGAAGTCCTTGCCTCCACCATTGTAGCGGCGTGATAGACATCGGAGAGGGGCCAGCCTGCATCCTCAATCGAGGCCGCTATAGACGTGGAGGGAACTGTACCGTCCAGCCGCAGCCAAACCTCCGTGTCGCCACCGATGAAACGGTTGCCGTGCAGGTACATATAGTCCAGCAAAGCATTGAGGTCGGCAACAAGGAACGGCGATTCCCTGGGGTCCAAAGTCGGGAAGAATTCAGTCGTGCCGCTGACTATGAGAGGAATCGACGTGGAACCTACGAATGCCAGAATGACCTCGCCCTCACCAACGCTATCGGCTAGCTCTCTGCTGACAAGCGCCGGCACTAACATCTGCGTAGTCCCGGGTCTTATACCCCTGAGAGTGAGACCGCTTTCTACCCATGTAAACGCTGCGCTGGATCCTCCGGTGCGGGTCACGGCTTCGCTGATATCCAGAGTGTACAGTCCCGGGGTAGAGAGGTCTTCCAAGGGCCTCCAGTCATCTATGCTCTGGAAGGAAGCCAGTTCAACGGGCCCGGCCGGTGTGACAGCTTGGAGGCTATCCAGGAAAACGACGCCTCCTCCGGCGCCCACCCTGCGCCCACCTAGCCATAGGGCGCGAAGTGTGAACGGTGGTTGCAGCACGCGCCCCGTATAGGTGCGGTTTGCAGATCTTATCGAGGGGATTGACTCCTCGATGTAGCGCCATCCCTGGCCTGCGACCTCGCCTATTCTCATATCAAAGAAGGCGCCTGTGCCGTCCTGCATTCTGGCTATGAGCAGGGCTCCGGGAGACACTCTCCCGGCCTGTACCCAGGCGCCCATTGCAGTGGCGTCCCCAGGAAGAGGGATGCCGTCTGACCAGCCGTTTGACTCATCAGAGTCTTGTAGGTTCTTCCTCAAAGAGTCGTTCAGGATATCGGGGCGAACCCAAGCCGCATCTGAGAACGAGCTTGTATCCACGGCGAGGAGAACGGCAGGACTGCCGAAAGCTTCAGTGGTGACGCGCGTATCCAAGCGCATTACTTCAGCCGCCGCCGCAACTCCCGGAATGCCAGCAACATCGCCCGCTACTTTTTCTTCGCCCGGCAACTGATCATCCAACTCATACTCAACCCGCAGGTCCGCGCCTGCCTGGTAACGCGCTTGTTCCTCCTGGCTGCGTTCCAAAGTAGACAGGATAGAGGAGCCCAACATGCCAAGAGAGGCGGCCAGCGCCAGCAGAACCAGCAGCGAGCCCGAGGGAATAGGGTCGCGGGCGATTCTATTCAATGCGTGCACAAGCCATACGGGGCCAAAGGGTTCGGTAATGAGAGAGGCGGTTCTGAGCACCAGGGGGACAAGGCGCAGCACCAGCAAACCGGCTGCAAGCACACCCAGTATTGGGCCCAGAAGCAACGTTATATCTATCTGAGCAGGGCTGCCGGGTGCGGGTTGAATGAGAAAGGAGCCTCTATATCTAAGCTGCCACCACAAGAGACCAATGACCACAAGAAGAACAACATCAATGTAGTAGCGATGGATGAACGGGACTTCCGGCGGCCTGGCAGATGATGACTGAAGGGCGACTATGCCCTTGCTAGCCGAACGTAGAACAGTGGCGGTGAACACGGCTACCGTAAACGCGGCGCCCACCGCCCCAATGGCAATGGTAGAGAGAGATAGACCGCTCACGTCCAGACCCTGTACCCCTGAAGCCACTGGGAAAAGTCGTCCCGTGAACAGAACAAGGGCTTGCGCCACGAATGGGCCGACCACTACGGCGGGAAGCGCCATGATCAGTCCTTCTACCAGGATGACCAACCCAACTTGCAGAGTAGAGGCCCCGCGACTGCGAAACACGGCCACTTCAGAGGTGCGGACTCGTCCAATGAGGCCGGCAATGAGGAACATGTAGTACAAGAGAACGCTCACCACAAGAAAGACCATCAGAAATAGAGGCACCCTGGCTAACAGCAGCAGCGAGGAATAGCGGTCCAGCACCTCGTCCAGTTCAGTTCTCCAGTTGGAGTCGGGCACGTCAGAGCGAAGGTCAAGGGTGATCCCGTGCAATACGGACTGCAGCGCCTCCACCTCAGAGGCGCTCAATCCGGGCACATCCGTGTAGAAGAGCCAGACAAAATCCGAGAGAAGAGCGTTGATAGAGTCGGGCAGGACCTGGAGAAGGTTTTGATGGGTCGTGTACAGAGGAAGAGCAATCCACTGCCGCTCCGTATTTGTAAATCTGTCCCACGCGCCTATATTCCAGTAGTGCGCATCCGGCTCTACAGGCTCGAATATCCCTGACACCACGATGGTAACCGTTTCACCGCGGCCACTCCCGGGGCGGAAGGCCTGGAACCGGTCGCCAACCGAAAGTGAAAGAACGGAAGCTCCAAGGGGATCTATGAGCACCTCTATTTCACCGGAGCTCGTTCTAGGCATACGGCCTTCGACTATCTGAACGTGATTGGACAAGTCCGATATTGCCTGCAACGAGCTCCGCGGTCTACTTGAATTATCGATATCGAGCTGCGCGGAGCCTGATAGAAACAGCGTTGACGTTTGGATAAGCAAAATGTCATTGCCGGCGTACGGGCTAAGGGGACGCCTGATGCGCTCTTCCACGTACCGTTCTGTGGCCTCTACGGCAGGCCTTTCCAGGTTATGGAAGGTGCGAAAGGTGATGTTCAGGTCCTCCTCCGGCACGTTGAGCAAGGTGTTTCTAAGGGCGGTTTCGGCCAGCGCCTGCGAGTAGATGACTCCGGAGGCCATGAGGGCAACCGCCAGCAGCATGCCGAAAGCGGCGGCCACCTGAAGCCGCCAGTCGGAGAATGTCCGCCTGAGCGCTATTAGCACCGCAAACTTTATAAGCGCAGTCAGATCCATTTATTCCTCTGCCCGCAGGACATCTTTCATGCTCAATCTATTGGTACTAACAACCGCTATGAAAACCGCTAGGGTGACGGCAATCAATACCGCCGCAAACACAACGGCGACGAATGCTCGATCGACTACCAGCTCTAACGGTGGTACCAGACGTTGTCCGCCAGACGTTATTTCAAGAAAACCCAGGCTCCATCGGCTTGTCCAAGCGCCTATCCACGCTCCAGAAAGCAGGCCTAGCAGGGGGACGGCCAGCCTTTCCAAAGCTACAGAAAGCGCAAGCTGGCGGCGTGATAGACCCATGTTCTGCAACAGGCCCAACTCCGTCCTCATCTCCTTGACTGCGATAATGGCGTAAATGACCAGTCCGGCGGTAAACACCACCGCAACTACAGCAACGACTATTATGGAAAGGCCGCTCCAAAAGCTTGAAGCCCAAGGATTGGACTTACTCCCGGAAACCTCTGCCTCTTGATCAACCACAACGGCTGTTGGCAGGACTTTGTGAACAACGCTCTCAACAGCTCCGTTGCCAACCGGATCAAGCCACAGTTCGCCGGGTCTAATGGGCCCAGTCAAGGGGAGAAGCTCAAAGTAACCGCTCAAATGGCCTATGTCTGTGATGAGGAAACGGCCGCCGGTTGGAAAAAGCGATGGGAAGTAATCGGCCGATTCCACTATCCTAAAGCCCACCGGCTTCCCCTCGACCCGCACCACCAGCTCCTGATCTAGGCTGAGCCCCGGGCCTCCGATGGCAGGGATGGGCATGGGTACCGGCGAGGCAAGGACGCCCCTGGTCTCCGTAGTAATGGGCTCCGTCCAGGCGTATCTGAGGCTTAGATTCCCCGAACGCGCCTGAGGCGTATACGACACCTCGTCTTTGGTCAGCCCTGCGTTGGGGAACACAGTCCATGGCCTAGCCGATTCGAAGTCCTCAACGGTTTGCGTCTCGTCACCGGTGGAAACGAAAACGTCGTCCAGGTGAATGAAACCGCTTCCATAGCCTACAAGCTGCCCTCCGGCAACGTATATGCCAACCAGCGTCAACGGAGGCTGCATTCTCGGAATCTGAGAAAGTTCAGCAACCTTTACGTTCCAATCCGTGCTGGCCAAATTCCCCAAGCGCAGAGTCTCATAGCGACCCGTGGAGTCCCGTATAACCGCACGAAGCGTGTAATTGGCATAGGCTCTTTCTGAACTTACCCATACGCCGATTCTATCCGGTGTCCCGGGCAGGGGTACCCCCTGGAACGGAGGTGCAGAAACCCGCAAGTCAAAGGCAAGCTCGGATAGGTCTTTCTCGGCAAAGTCTTCGCGGAACCAGGATACAACGGGCAAACGGGAGGAATCCAGGCTAAGCAACGAATAGTTGACGCCGCTTGAACCGCTGCCCTCAAAAGCGGACCCGCGGTATACGGGCGATGCTGCTCTTATTGAAGGGTCTGCCTCCAGTTCCTGAGAGATGGCTTGCGCATTCCCTAAACGATCGACAGGCAAGCGGACGACGGTTTTACCCCCCAGGGAATACCTGGCTTGATCGGCGTGACTTTGAGCCAGCGTGGCAGCATAGTTGGCGCTGAAGATAGCAATGGACGCAATGAAGAAGGTCAACAGAAAGAGGGGAACGTAGCCGGAGTAGTTCCGATAGACCCGCCTGAACGAGTCGATTATCCAGAAGGGGGCCAGGTCCCCAAATAGCCGCGATGAAGCAAGAAACAAAAGAGGCAAGAGGTGTGAAATGAGCAGCCCGGCGGCAAGCATGAGGAGGGCGGGAGCCAGCAACAGGGTGACATCAAAGCTCAGTTCTGTGCCAGCGGTTTCTTCTGATGAGAAGCTGCTGCGGCTTCTCAGTTGCCACCAAATCACACCGGCCACCACCAGAACAAGAAAATCCACGGCATACCGCAATCTGCCAGCTCTATTGAGCAGCTGGCTTCTTCGCAGCGGTATTAGGGGAGTCCTAACAGAAACAGCAAAACTGGCCGTTAGATATATCAAGGCGGCAACAGCGCCCGCGACAACGGAAACCAGGAACGCGGAAAGCAAAAGGGGATATGAAAATACGGTGGCTGACTCCGCTCCCGTGGGAAGCAGACCGGCCAGTATCCAGCCCAAAATGGGGCCGAGCAGGACACCGGGAAGAACGACTACCGCGGCTTCTACAAACGGCAGGTAGAAACCGCTTTGATTTAAGCTGGCGCCCCGGCTTCTGAGCAAGACCGCCTCTCTGCTCCTCTCTTTGGCCAGGGCAACGGAGGCAATCGCCAGGAAGTAAAACACTATGCCAACTATGAGCGATATGAGTATGAAAAAGGGGAGCCTGGACAAAGCGAGTTCTCGCTGGTAATCGGATATCCGGTTGCCAAGGGAACTGAATACCAAGGAACGCGGGAATCTCTTGTTCAAGTCGGTTTCAATGTCCGTAAGGGAGGAGCGCAGCTGCAAGGCATTCCCATAGTTAATCTCTTCCGGATCCAGGAAAAGAGTCCACCGGAATGAGCCAAGCAGCGTGGGATACCGTTCCGCAAGGCCGCTGAAGGAACTGTCTGTTCCGGTGAAGAGATGCACGGTTATAGAAGCGCCTTGCTCAGCCAGTTGGAACTTAGAGAGGTTGCCTGACCAGAACGGGTCATCTTCATCCGCAGGTTCCACCTGTCCAACCACCGTCACGGCTATCTTCTCTTCGGGGCTGGATTGAAAGGGGGTAACGTAAACGGTCCGACCCAAATCCCAGTCCAAACCAAGAAGTGCGTCGGTGCCTATAGCCGCTTCAATGGAAGGAATGCCATCCAGGATCACCGTTGCATCGCTGGGCCATTGACCTGAGACAAGCCTGGCGTTCTCTGTGAATCCTTCTTGATAGAAGAAGCTGACAAACGCGGTATTGACTGCCGGCGGGGTGCTATCAAGAGCGTTCACGTATGGCAGGTTTTGAGAGCTTCCCATGCGGAAGGTCGTGGTCTCTATACCCGGAAGGCGCCTTCCAGCGGTGTCCGAGACGAACTCATCCAAACGGGCATAGTCCCTGACGCCGATAGGCCGGGTGGGAACCAGTATCTCCAGATTGAACGAACTGCTGTTGGGATAGCTGGAGAAGGCGTGGTCGAAGCCGGCCTCCGACAGATTGCGCAGGTAAAGGGTGCTCAGAGATGCCAGGGTGATAACGAACAGGACACCGGCGGCGCAGGCCAAAGTGAGCAGCCATGAGCTACGGCTGCGTCGCTGAAGGAACCATAAAGCAAAGCGCATGCCCAACATACCGCCATCCTTCTAGGATTTCAGGATTATGGAACGTGACGCCTTGGATTGCAATCGGGCTGGTCTGAGTGACACCCGCCTCTCTTATGGATATACTGCGGCTTGTTCCTGCTTTGGGCCTGCTCCAGGCTCATACGTTCTTGACGGAATCGCGTAGACCCGCTCGTGGTCGGGAGAGGGTGTTGCAGCAATCTACTACTGCTACAAAACAGGGGCCTCTGGGCATCTTCTATGGCTGGTGGCTGCTTGGCATAGGGGCGATCATCGTTATGGTCGGATCGCTTCAAACGGGCGTGACCACCGTATTCTTCCTGCCTATCAGGGAGGATCTTGGCTTGACCAGCGCGGCTCTATCCCTGGTTTTCACAGTGTCCCGCTTTGAAGGAGGACTGGAGGGCCCAGTAGTGGGCTGGATGATAGATAAGCGGGGACCCAAGCTTCCCATCATTATAGGAGCAGCCCTGGGAGGCATTGGACTTCTAGTGTTGTCGCAGGCAAACAGCTATCTGTACTTCTTTGTGGTCTACATCACCATGGTAAGCGTGGGATTTCAGATGGGCTTCCTTCAGTGCATGCACGCTGTGGCCAATCTATGGTTCATAAGGTACCGGACAAGGGCCATGTCCGTTTACTCTTCCTCGTTCAGGGTAGGCTGGGCCATCTTCACTCCCATAGTAGCCGTATTGGTGTTGAATTACGGCTGGCGAAACACCGCTATTATGCTGGGCCTACTTGTACTGGCAACTGCACTGCCGCTATCACTGCTCATACGGCGCTCCCCGGAGTCCATGGGCCTGATGCCCGATGGAGACCGCCCGACAGAGACGCCGGAGGCGACAGCGACGCAGGAAACGGAGGAGAACCGGGAGACGCCCGCGCAAACCCCCAAGGCCGACACCACCATCACGCCGGTGGACATGGACTTCAAGGAATCCCTGAAGACCACGTCATTCTGGATAATTGCCTACAGCACCACGGTGCGCCTCTCCACCCAGATGGCACTTGGCGTACACGCCATACCGATATTTGTTTGGAAGGGCATGGGGGAGCAGGCCGGCGCGAACCTGGTTGGTCTCACTGCCGGAATAGCCGTGCCCATGATCCTGGTCCTGGGCTGGCTGGGAGACAAGATGAGCAAGAAGACCATCCTATTCATTGCCCAGGTGGCCCTTGCCTTGGGATTCATCCTGCTAAACATCAGCGATAACGCGATAACGCTGTATCTGTTCGTTGTGCTGTTCGCATTTGGGGGAAACGTCTCACCGGTCAACTACTCCATACTGGGAGAGTTCTACGGGAGGAAGGTGTTCGCCCGTTTGAGGGGGGCTCTGAACAGTATAGGTGTTATAGGCGGACTGACCCCTTGGTTTGCGGGCCTGGTCAACGATGCTACGAACAGCTACAGCTTAGTGCTCATCACCTTTAGCGGGCTGGCGGCCGCGGCCGCGTTCCTCCTGCTGTTCGTGAGGAACCCGCAAAGAAAACTCCAACAGAAAGAGGTAACCACTCAGGTTGGAACGTGAAGTGGAAAGTCCGGATGCAGCGGTGAAGCCCCGCAAAAAGGGCATCTACTATGGCTGGAAGGTGCTGGCGGCGGGTTCCGCAATCACCACCATAGGCTCCATTCATTCGCCGGTGGTGTCGGTCTTCTTCCTGCCTCTGCAGCGAGAGCTGGAACTCAGCCGCGCTGCACTCTCCTTCGTCTTCTCTCTAGCAAGGATAGAAGGCGGAATAGAAGGGCCGCTGGTAGGCTGGATGATAGACAAGCAGGGGCCCAGGATTCCTGTCCTAATCGGAACCCTGCTATCCGGCTTCGGGATGCTGGCGCTGTCACAGGTGAACAGCACACTGGGGTTCTTGCTGGTATACACCGGCCTGGTGGCATTGGGTTTTCAGATGGGCTACCTGCAGGTGATGCACGCCGCAGCCAACATCTGGTTCGTCAAATACCGGACAAGGGCAATGAGCATCTTCTCGTCATCGGTCAGGCTAGGGCCGGCTATGTTTACGCCGATACTGGGTGTGATAGTAGACCTCTGGGACTGGCGGACAGGGGCGATCCTGACCGGGGTCTTTGTGCTGGTCACAGCTTTGCCTCTCACCTACTTCATCAAACGCTCTCCTGAATCGATGGGTTTGCTGCCTGACGGAGCCGACCCCGAGGAGTTGGAGTCGCCGCCGGACGGGGCAGGTACTGCAAAGGCGGATTCCGAACAGGGCGAGCGGACAGAGACGCCGAGGCTCCAAATGCCCGAAGACTTCGAGTTCAAGGAGGCGATGCGTACACCGGTCTGGTGGATTCTGGCGCTGACCACAACGGTGCGGACGTCCAACAACGGCGTTTTTCAACTGCATTTCGTACCCATATTCGTCTGGAAGGACATTACGGAGAGGGATGCGGCGTTCATGGTCGGTTTTACCCAGCTCATAGCTACACCAATGATCCTGGCGGTAGGGTGGCTAGGGGATCGGTGGAGCAAGAAGGCAATCCTGGTGCTGGCCCACTTCGTTCTGGGCTCCAGTTTCCTTGTACTGATATTCGTGGATCAGAGATGGGGTCTGTATCTGTTCATGGTGATGTTTGCTTTCGGCGCCAACGTAGCCCCGGCCAACTACTCTATAATCGGCGACTACTTCGGAAGGAAGTCGTTCGCAAGACTGAGGGGGGTCTTGAACAGCCTGGGCATCATTGGGATGGGCACCACGGTACTGGCGGGCTGGGTGTTCGATGCCACCAATAGCTACGCCTACTTCCTCTTTGGCACCGCCGTATTCTCGGCAATAGCAGGCGTAACGGTCATATTCTTCCTGCACAAGCCAAGCAGGCCCGTAGCAAAAAGCGCCTCGACAGCCTAGAGTCCCCTCAACCTAGGGTCCCAGGCGTCTCTAACAGCATCCCCAAGCAGGTTGAAGCCCAAGACCAGCCAGGTGATGGCAAGACCGGGGAAGATGACCATCCAGGGCGCGGCGGCCGCGTACTGGGCAACCGAGTTGGCAAGCATCCTTCCCCAGGAAGGATGTGGCGGCGGCACTCCCAACCCCAGGTAGCTCAAGGTGGCCTCGATGAGGATGGCATTGGCAAGGAGGCCGCTCGCCAGGATTAGGTAGGGCGCCATTACGTTGGGTAGGATATGCCTGCTCATGATTCGCATGGGACGCGCCCCAACGGCCTTAGCGGCATCTATGTAGCTGTTCTGCTTCACTGAGAGAACGGCGCCGCGGATTACCCGGAGGGTGCGGGGCACGTATATGACTATAAGGGCTATGATTAGCTTGTCCACGCCGGAACCCAGGGTGGCCACCAGGGCAAGCGCAAGGAATATCCCGGGCAGGGAGAGCATGACCTCGGCCACACGCTGTATCACATCGTCCACTATGCCGCCGGTATAGCCGCTGAAGACGCCCAGGGCCAGCCCAACAGTCGCGCCGACAAGTACGGAGGCAAACCCCACCAGCAGGGAGAGCCTTGACCCGTGGACCACCCTTGCCCAGAGGTCGCGCCCAAATTCGTCCGTACCCATGAAGTGAGACGGGCTTGGCCCTTCAAGGCGTCTCTGGTAGTCCTGTGCGTTGGTCTCATACCTGGCAAGCAGTGGAGCAAACAGAGCCGCCAGAATCACAGAGCACAGCATGAAAGCGCCCAGCGCCCCCAGCGGCTTGCGCAGCACAAAACGGTAGACACCGCTCCCCGCGACACGCCTTGGGAAAGTGCCAGTCAAACGGCGATCTGTGCTTTCCGCTTCCATGGTCACGAACTGCTGATCCTGGGGTCGAGCCAGCCATGCGCCAAGTCGACGATGAGATTTATAACGATGAACGCGGCGGCGAATATGAAAACCAGGGCCTGAACTGCCGTGTAGTCGCGTACCGTGATGGACTCGATCAGATAGGAGCCGATGCCGGGGACGGAAAAGACGCGCTCCATCACCACCGCGCCGCCCAGCAGTGTGCCAAAGGAGAGGCTGGCTATGGTAAGAACGGGAAGCAGCGAGTTCTTGAGTGCGTGGCGCAGGACTATTTGCCGCTCAGAGAAGCCCTTGGCCCTGGCGACTCTTATGTAGTCCTCATTGATGACTTCCAGCATGGTGGAGCGGGTCATGCGGGCAACGATAGCCATGAGGTGAGAGCCAATGACCAGGGAAGGGAACAGCACCTGGACCAGGTTGGTTCCCGGACTGACCCACAGCGGATGATAGCCAAGAGGTGGTATCCAGGTGAAGAGACGGGTTGTCAGAAGCAGGATGACCAGCCCGAGCCAAAAGGAGGGAATCGCCAGGAACAGTATGCTGGCGATCCTGGCAATGAGATCTGCCCAGGTGTCGCGGCGCAATGCCGAAACGATCCCCAGAGGCAGCCCGGCACCAAAACCGATTGCCACCGATAGCAGGGCGATCTCCAATGTGATGGGCAGCCGCCTTGCTATCTCGCCTGCCACGGGAAGCCGGTTCAGCATTGAATCGCCAAGGCTGCCCCGAAAAAGGCCGCCAATCCAATCGATGTACTGGACGTGGAGCGGCCGGTCGGTGCCCAGTTCACGGCGCAGATCGGCAAGCGCCTCAGGGTCCACCTGGGCGGCTCCCTCTTCTCCGGCAAGGAGGGCATAGGCAATGTCGCCCGGTATCACGCGCATCACGACAAATACCAGGATAGTGGCCCCAATCAGCGTGGGTATGGCTATCAGCAACCGGCGGACGATCAAGTTCTGCATGCTTCAGCCTTTGAGCACACCCAACGGCCTATGGAGAATCTTTCCACACGCGCTCCAGCCGTTCGTCCGTGTAAGAGGTGAGGCCTATGGGCACGTCTTTGACGTGGGAGTAGTGGTTCTTGGTGAGGTTGTGTACGGCGGTAGGAATAATGGGAAGGTCTTCGTAGATGATCCGTTCCATCTCCAAGACCAAAGAACGACGTTTGTCTCTATCCAACTCCGTTGACTGCTGTGAGTACAGCTCATCGATGCGAGGGTTACTGTAGCCGAGCCAGTTGCGCGAAGCGCCGGTGATGAAGTAGCCGCCGAACAACTCGTCCGGGTCGCCGGTGGTAAGGCAGAAGTAGTAGGACATGATATCGTAGTCCAGCGACTCGCCGGCGGGGAAGAGCTGAGCACGGTCGACAAGCGTCACGCTGGCTTCGATGCCAAGCTTGGCCAGCTCGCCGGTAAAGAATTCGGACTGCCTGGGGTAGATGCCGGAGTTACGACTGAGGAGGTCGACGCTGAGGCCGTCAGGGTGGAGTTCCCGCACAATGCGACGGGCTTCGGCCAGGTCCTCATCTTTGGGTTGACGGAAGCCGGGCATTTCCCATATCTCGCCTGCGGTGAGGCCCCAACCGCCGGTATCCAAGTAGAGCGACGCTTCGGCGTTGCCGTTGTGCAGCACTTCTATGTAAGCCTTACGGTCTATGCCCAGATTGATGGCGCGACGGAGTTGCGGATTGTCAAAGGGTGGTCTGTTGGCATTCAGCAGCAGGCCTTGGGGAGCGCAGTAGGTGGAGTAGGGGCGGACAACTATCCGGTTGTTCGCCACCATCTCGTCCACCACCGGCCTGTTGCTGAGGCTCCAAGAAGCGCGGTTCAACTCAACCCTGCCGGTGATGAACGCCACCTCCGAGGCGGCGAAGTCGCGGCTGAGAAAGAGTTGGATGCCGTCCAGATAGGGGAGACCTTCCTTGAAGTAGGCAGGGTTGCGTTCGTACTCCCACATTGCGCCGCGCTCCATGCTCTTTATGCGGAACGGGCCCGAGCCGTGCGGCATCTGCTGCAGGTCTTCCTGGCTGGTACCTTCCGGCATGATGGCGGCGAACCCGGTGGCAAGAAATGAGTGCAAAGAGGCGGAGGGAGTCTCCAGGTGAAGCCGCACCGTGTGATCGTCTACCACCTCTACGCCATTGTCGGGACGTGCAGTGCTAATGAACTCCTTGATGGGGCCTACGCGGGACGAAACCCTGCCGTCCACCAGTCCCATGATCTTTTCCAAGCTGTACTTGACATCTCCGGCGGTTAGGGGAGTTCCGTCGTGGAACAGCACGTCGTCTCTGAGGAAGTAGGTGATGGTGCGCCCGTCGCCGGAAACCTGAAAGGTATCGGCAACGTCAGTTTCGATGATATTGCCATCGGGGTTCCATACCAGGTTGTTATACAGCTTGGAGTTATGCACGTTGTCCGGGCTGGCCGCCGCATTATGAGGATCGAAACTTACCGGGTCGGTGATGCTCATCTGTCGGAGCACACCGCCCGTTACAGGAGACCCTGAACCAGCCGGAGACGGGGCGTCGCTGCCGGCGGCTGATGGAGTAGCCTGTAGGGTAGGGGTAGCCGTGGGCGACGCCGTAGAAGAGCACGACACTGCCAGCACAGCGGCGGCAATGGCCATCGCGGTCAGAAGATAACGGGGCGCGTTTGCTGATCTCATAAAGGCTATGTTACGGGCAAGCAGGCAGACGGGCAAGCGAGCAGGGGTGGGCACCCCATCATTGTCATTCTTCGCTCCGCTCAAAATGACAATTCAGCGGCGGCAGCTCCTTGACAAGTCTCCAACTCTGGTTTATATTACAAACTACTTTGTAACAACAAATGGAGGGACTGGCATGCGGAAACAGGACAGCGAAGGGCAGGGGATCACCCCAGAGCAGGGGTGGACTTCAATACACTCAACCTTGGGCAGGTCACACAGCTCCATGTACATGGCGGGTTGGACCAGCATAATGCTGTTGTGGGGAGCCATCGTAACGGTGGGGTACCTTTCCATGTATAGCGTCGAAACACTGGCGCCGGAGTTTGCCGCCGACTACCCGTGGTATCCCGGCCCCCTGTGGTTCGGCCTGGTAATCCCGGGCATGATTGGAAGCTCGCTCATCGGCCACCGCGCCAGCAAACAGAACGCAAGCGGACCCTCCGCCACAGCGGCAGGACTCCGCGTGTTCGGCTTCTGGATGGCTGTGGTAGCGGCCGCTTTCATCATTCCCGCGGCGTCCGGCTTGTGGACCGCCGACTCCGATCCAATCGCCATCGCCGGAATAGGAGTCGGCATAGTTGCTCTGGGGTACATTCTGTTCGGCATATTGCACCACCCGGCCATTGCCCTGGTAGGTCTAGGCTTCGCCGCATCCTACTACCTGCCCAGGCACTTCGCAGGAGACGCCGCGCCCGTGGTGTCGACAGCGCTCATAATTGTCGTAGTGGCCGCAGCATGGGTGTGGAGCCGCAAGAGCCGTCTGCCATGAGTGAGGAATCGGTCGTCCTCAACGAGACGATACACCAGTCCACACGGCTGCGCATAATGACGCTGCTGGTGTCCCTTTCCGACTCGGACCGGGTGGCCCATGGCTTTATACAGAATACGTTGGGACTGACCGGCGGCAACCTCACTATCCATCTGCGCAAGCTGGAGGATGCCGGTTACGTCAACACCACCAAAGAGTTCCTTGAATTGAAGCCCCGCACATGGGTGGAGGCAACGCCCAAGGGCCGCAGAGCCTTCACCGAGTACCTGGGCAGCCTGGAACGCGCCCTGAACAAGTCCTTTCAATAGCCTTGTCAACTGCTCACTGTCCCGCTGTTCTCGTCCAAGTGACCTGCGTCATTGAACCTCTCGATACGCCACAGATCCATGTTCGCGAGAGGCGGGCCGTCCAGGTACCAGCTATCCTTGTCGATAGAAAACTCAAACACTGCGGTGTTGCGGATGCCAAGAGACCATAGACGGTCGGTACCTACAAGGTTGCAGATGACGTAGGACATTATTCCGCCGTGGGAGAACATCAACACGCTGTCCGTATTAGCGTGCTCTCGGACAAGGCGGTCCACAACGCGCTGTGCGCGATCAGTCAGCTCAACGTGGGTCTCTGCGCCGCGCACGAAATCGAAGTTGCCGGTTGCATTGATTTCGCGAGTCGCTTCGGGAATCCGCTCCTCCGCCTCAGCCCATGTTAAACCGGCAATCACGCCAATATTCGTCTCGACTAGGTCGTCCCATGACTCTATGGGAACGTCCCAGGTTGACGATGCAATACGCGCCGTCTCCGACGCCCGGCTGAGTGGGCTGGTGTAGATATGGGACGGCATGTACCCCTCTCGCTCTAGTCTCGACCGTAGACGGTGTGCCTGCGAGCGTCCGGCTTCGGACAAGGGGTAATCTATTCTACCCTGCCAGCGGTTCTCAGAGTTCGCAGTGCTTTCGGCATGTCGGACAATCATCAAATTCATAGTGGCGTCGATTACGTTACGGGACTCCCAGAATGATGACAAGCCCAGTCTGATAACTTAGCAACACAGCTATGGTTAAATTATTGATAGCTTTTCCAAGATTGTGATAGCATTCTCATACTCTCTTGTGTGGATTTCCTGGATAGCAAGTGACTTCTAATAGCAAGGACTTACGAACCGCAGTAAAGAGCACCCTCATGTCTCACAACGGCGGCACGGTGACTATCCTCTCTTCTCTACTGGCTATAGAGGACTCCATAGGATACATCCCCAGTGAAGCCATTGAAGAAGTGGCCGACTTCACCAATTCAACGATAAACGACGTCTGGGGAGTTGCCTCTTTCTATACAAACTTCAGATTCACCCCGCCGGGGGAGCACGTAGTTGAAGTGTGCTGGGGGCCCTCGTGTCACATACTGGGAGCCCAGCGAATTATCAAAGAGGCGCTGGACGCCCTGGGCCTGAGCAGCGAGGGCGATACCGAAGACGGCAAGTTCACCTTCAAGTACAACACCTGTCTCGCGGCATGCGGACAGGCTCCGGTTATCAGCGTAGACCATCAGCTCATGGGAAGAATGACGGCTGAAAAGGCAAAGGAACGCATCTCACGTCTCAGAAACTCGGCAAATGGCAACAAAGGATCGACATGACCCAGGCCTTTGATGAACTGAAGCAGCAAGCAAGCGACCACCTGGCTCAGTTGGGATCGAAGCCGCGCGTACGCATAGGCACCGACCTCTCGGGGCTGGCGGCGGGCGCCGGAGAAGTGGTGGAGGCTTTCCGCAGTGAGGTTGCCTCAAACAAGCTGGACGTAACCATCAGCGAAGTGGGCGGCATCGGCCTGGCCTATGCCGAACCGCTGGTAGACATACAGCTTCCATCCCAGCCCCGCATTTTCTACAACAACGTTACCGTTGAGCAGGTGCCCGCGCTGGTCAAAGAGCACCTGATGGGCGGAAAGCCGGCCGAGGGAGCAATGGCGGTCAGCGGCGACGGCGATTCATCGAACGTGCCAAGCCTGGAAGACCTCCCCATGATGAAGGGGCAGGTGAGAATAGCCCTGCGCAATGCGGGGCACATCGATCCCACGGATATCTACGAATACATAGCCAGCGGCGGATACAGCGGCCTGGACAAAGCGCTTTCCGGCATGAGTCCGCAGGAGGTCCAGGAAGAGGTGGCCACGTCCGGGCTACGGGGCAGGGGAGGGGCAGCCTTCCCCACCGCGACCAAGTGGCGCTTCCTCATGGGTTCGCCGGGGCCGGAGAAGTACATCCTCTGCAACTGCGAGGAGGGCGACCCCGGCGCCTTCAACGACAAGGGTATCCTGGAGAGCGATCCTCACACACTGATCGAGGGAACGATACTTGCCGGTTACGCTACCGGATCTTCCCACGGGATAGTGTTCATCCGACACGGGCACGACGTCCCCATAGATCGGACGCGTGAAGCCATCCGCCAAGCGTACGACAAGGGTCTGCTGGGGAAGAACATCCTGGGAACGGACTTCAGCTTCGACGTGGAAGTCTCGCTGGTTGGCGAATCATACGTGTCGGGAGAAGAGACCGCGCTCATGGAATCCGTGGAAGGAAAGCGTGCCATGCCAAGGTACCGTCCTCCGTTCCCCGCCGCCTACGGGGTGTGGGGCAAGCCCAGCAACATAAACAACATCAAGACCCTGGCTTACGTGCCTGAGATAGTAGCCAGAGGCGGGGAGTGGTTCGCCGGTATCGGCACGGAGAGAAGCAAGGGCACGGCCATACTCTGCCTCTCCGGCGCCATAGAGCGTCCCGGCATGATAGAGGTGCCCATGGGCATGACCATACGCGAGGCGGTGGAAGGGCTGGGAGGTGGCGTGCCAGGAGGAGGTTCGGTCAAGCTATTGCAGACCGGCGGCCCGCTTGGCGGAGTCCTTAGCGGTGAGAAGATGGACATACCCCTGGACTTCGACGCAATGGCCAGGGCGGGCGCAATACTGGGTTCGGGCGGCATAATTGTGGGAGACGAAAGCGTATGCGCCGTCGACCTAGCCAGGCTTCTGGTAGCCTTCTGTCAATTTGAATCGTGCGGGAAGTGCTTCCCATGTCGTCTGGGCACCACGCACCTGTTGCAGATACTGGACCGCGTCTGCAGGTTCGAGGCCGGTCCAAGAGACATGGAGCTCATGCAGGAACTAGGGAGCAACATGGCAGCGGGTTCGCTGTGCGGCCACGGGCAACTTGGGTTCAATCCGATCAAGTCCTCCATAGACTATTTCCCAGACGAGTTCGCCGCCGTTATGGAGGAGAAGCGATGGCCCGCCGGTGAATACTCCGCCGACTTCTTCATGCCGGATAGGGCAATGAGAGACCAGAACACGGAGACCTTTTCCTCGCTAAGGAGGGGCTAAGTGACAACGACAGAACAGACGGTGACTATCAACATAGATGGTCGGGAAATCCAGGCCAAGCCCGGCGCCATGGTGCTGGAAGCGGCGATAGAAGCCGGAATGTACATCCCGTACCTCTGCTATCACCCGGGCATGAAGCCGTTTGCCGCCTGCCGCATGTGTGTCGTCCAAGAGGAAGTCGAAGTTGAAGTTGAGAGGGACGGGGAGAAGATAACCGAACGGCAACTTAGGCCCGCGGCGGCATCCTGCACGCTTCCCGTCAGAGAAGGGATGAAAATCGTATCCGCCAGCGATCAATTGCGCGGCCTGCAGAAGGGGATCATGGAGATGCTCATATCGGAGCATCCCCACGGCTGCCTGACCTGCCACCGCGTTGAGCTATGCGGTCCGGAAGACATTTGCCAGAGACACGTATCGGTCAACGACCGGTGCGTAATGTGCCCCAAGAACGAACGGTGCGAGTTCAAGGACACCGTGCGGTTCCTGGGCATGGAACTGAACTCGCCGCTGACCTACGAGGTGAGAACCCCGGAAATCGAGGCCTTCGATCCGTTCTACGACCGCGACTACAACCTCTGCATTGTCTGCGGCAGGTGTGTCCGTGTCTGTGAAGAGGCGCGGGGCGACAACGCTATCACGTTCGTGGAGAGGGCAGGGAAGGTGCTGGTGGGAACATCCAGCGGAACATCGCTGTTGGAGTCGGGATGCGAGTTCTGCGGGGCATGTCTGGACGTATGCCCGGTTGGCGCACTTGTCGAACGCGACCACAAGTGGGACAAGGCGGAGAAGATTGTCCGCTCCACCTGTTCCAACTGCTCGGTGGGCTGCCAGTTGAACCTGGAGGTGAACAAGCGGGAGAAGGTGATCAGGGCAATACCGGAGATAAACGCTCCCTCCAACCACGGGCAGGCCTGCTACATGGGCAAGTTCGGTCTTGAGTTTGTGAACCACAAGGACAGGTTGAAGCATCCGCTGATAAGGCGCGAAGGCAACCTGGAGAGAGCGACCTGGGACGAGGCGCTTGGCTTGGTAGCAGAAAAGCTGGCCGGCTACAAAGGCTCCGGCTTCGCCGCTATCGCATCGGCAAGGAGCACCAACGAGTCCGCCTATCTATTGCAGAAGTTCGCCCGTGTCGTGATGCAGAGCAACAACGTGGACATAGACTCCAACACAAGGCCGGCGCTGACCGGCGCCCTGATGGAGCCCCTGGGCTATGCGGCGTCCAGCAACTCCACCTGGGAATTGAGGAACTCCGAGTGCATTCTGATGGTGGACACCAACACCACGGAGGAACACAACGTGCTGGCGGTGCCAATCAAGCAGGCGGTCAAGCAGGACAACGCCAAGCTGATAGTCATAGACTCTCGCGAGGTAGAGCTAACCCGCTACGCGCAGATCTGGTTGAGACCGCGTCCGGGGACCACTCTGACCCTGCTCGGTGGACTTCTGCGGTCAATTGTGGACCAAGGCCTGCTGGATGAAGCGTTCATATTTGAACGCACTAGAGGTATAGATGAAATGAAGCGCTCCCTGGAGAGCTTCACCCCGGAACACGTATCGCAAGTTACGGGGGTCAGTGGAGAGCAAATAGACGAATCCGCGCGCATCTTTGCTTCGGCTGGTGCAAGCGCTATCGTCTACGCCTTGGACAACGCAGCCATGGAGGAGCACGAGGAGCAGGTGCAGGCCATGGCAAACCTGGCGCTGGTCACGGGCAATCTGGGCAAACCATCCGCCGGTCTATACGCCTTGAGGCGGGGAGCCAACGAACAGGGCGCCAGCGACTTGGGATGCGTACCCGGTCTGCTGCCGGGATATGTGCAGGTAAGTGACGACGGCGCCAGAAAACGTTTCGAGGAAAAGTGGAGCACGTCGCTGCCGAGTGAGGCCGGAATGGGTGTGCAGGAAATCTCGCAGGCGGCGCGCGACGGCAAAGTCAAGGCGATGCTCCTGCTCGGCGACGGCGCGGCCTATGAAGGCGACGATCTATATGAATCGTTGGAGGAAGTGGAGTTCCTGGTAGTGCACGATGCATTCCTGGGGGCGGCGGCTCAGCGCGCCGACGTAGTGCTGCCGGCAACTACGTTCGCGGACGAAGACGGCACCTACACAAGCCTGGAACGACGGGTGCAACTGGTAACCAAGGCGATCACGCCGCCCAACGTAGAGGCTCTGCCGGCATGGAAGGTAGTCGGCAAGCTGGCCAAGGAGATGGACGCCTCCGGTTTCGATTTTGAGAATACGGCGGACGTGTTCGACGAGGCTGCATCGCTGGCGAACCGGATCTACGGCGGCATTTCACACAAGCGGTTGGTCAGGGAAGCCGTGTTCACCCTGCGGCCAGACCCTTCGCTCCCGCAGCCAACCCAGCTCCTGGAATCCGACAGAGTATCCAAGGGTATTCAATGGCCGTGTAGGGACCAGGACTCGCGGGGAACCCAAGTCCTCTACTCCAGCAACTTCCCTTACGGTATGGCCAAGCTGATGCCGGTGGGGCAGCCGTCCGAACCAGCGCGGCTTCCCGACGGCTTCCCGCTACTGCTGGTGCCGGGACGCGTCCTGGCCGACCAGGAAAGAGACGCCGAGGTGGAGCGCTTTGAAGTGGTGAACGCCATAACTCGCAAGGAACTGGTCAATATCCATGCCGGAGACGCGCAAGACCTGGGCCTGGAAGACGGCGACGCGGTTGAACTGGTCACCGCCAAGAGGAAGGTGCGCGGTGTGGTCGCGGTGACGGAGTCGGCTCATAGGGGTACGGCATCGTTCACCCAGCTGTTTGGACAGCTGGCGACGCAGCTTCAGGCCAGCGAAGACCCGGACCCGATGTCGCGGGCGCCGGGACTGGTCATAGAGCCTGTACGCCTGGAAAAGGCCTAGTCGCTAAGACCGGCCCAGCATCAGCTTGCACTTTACACTTGGGAAGCCTCGGTTTACTCTGTAATCAAGCAACCTGTAGGAGAACCCATGACTTCACCCGTATCAAAGCCTAAACTGATGACCGCCAGGATAACCAAACGAGTAGACGTCACCCATGACCTCTGGAAGATATGGGTCAAGCCGGAGACGCCCTTCGGCTTCAAGCCCGGGCAATATTGCACAATAGGAGTGGACGGGCTGGAAAGGCCGTATTCCATCGTATCGGCGCCGTACGAGGATGAGATAGAGCTGTTCATAGAGCTGGTGCCAGCCCCGGACGGACGGCTGACGCCCGTGCTTCATGATTTGGGAGAGGGAGCGGATCTGACGATAAGGCCCCGCGCCAAGGGTCTTTTCCTGTTCAAAGAGGACTACCGGGACCACCTGATGGTGGCCACCGTGACCGGCGTGGTGCCGTACGTGTCCATACTGCGCCAGTATCTGCACGAGG
This sequence comes from Dehalococcoidia bacterium, assembly GCA_965116555.1. Lineage (GTDB taxonomy): Bacteria > Chloroflexota > Dehalococcoidia > Lucifugimonadales > QGNO01 > DAOUJH01. The sequence continues at coordinate 932,386 of OZ220698.1, forward strand.
GCAGGGAAGGGCACCGGTTCTTCCTTCTGGTGGGCGCCAGCTACACGGACGAGTTTACCTACGACGGCGAGCTGGCAAGGCTGGCCGACGAGCACCCTGATTCCATCAAATTCGTTCCTACAATCAGCCGTCCCGGAGAGGAGAAGAACGCTTCCTGGACAGGAGAGACGGGCAGGGTGAACACCATAGTCGGCAAATACGTTCAGGAGTTCGGCTTGAAGCCGGAAAACACCCTGATATACGCCTGCGGCCACCCCGGCATGATAGAAGACGTGAAGGTGCATGCGAGGGAGACCGGCTTCGATTTTCAGGAAGAGCGTTTCTGGAAGGAAGACGACTAGAGGCCTTTAGACTCGCGGGCAGTACCGCGGAGCATGACCACGTACAAAGGCAACGCCGGCAATTTGATGCAGCACTGGACGCTCTGCGAACTGCTGGTCATTGCGAGAAAGCACGCGTCCGGGTTGAATTTCATTGACGCCCATGCGATGGCGCCGCTAGCGCGTGAGCGCACTAGCTCTGATTCTAAGTTCAGCCGCGTGCAGAAGGGGTTGCCAGGCCAGAAGTCAACCTACGAGCAAGCGTGGCATCAGTTGGCTTCACGCGGAGGCTATCCCAATAGCGCGTCCTTTGTGAAGAATATTTGGAACGGCGATTTCTCTCTCTTACTGTGCGAGACGGACCCTTCAACCATTGAGGAGATCGAGCCTTGGCTCAAACGCGTTAAGAAGTCAGCTAGGTGCAAGAGCGCCAAGCTATTCCCGTGCGACTGGCGGGACAGATTTGAAGATGGGCTGCCCAGCCCCTCTGAGGTGGGCCTGCCGAATGATTCGATGACTTTGGTCTCGTTTGATCCATATATGTACATCTGGCGCCAGCTTACCAACCCAATGAACAAGAAACAGAAGGGAAATCTCTATCCTGACAACATCAAGCTAGCGTTGCGTGCGATGTGCAACCTTGAAGGTAAAGTTCTCATACAACTATCTACGTATAGCGCGCAAGACAACTCGCAGAAGGATGTGATTGCATCACTCAACAAGATTCTGGAACCAAGCGCTTTCAAGCTATGTGCAGTGGTGCCTGTAAAAAAACAGATGATGTCGCTGGTGTATGCGCGCAATGTCTCATGGTCGGCTGAGTTGGCGGACCTGCCGGATCGTTTCCAGGAGTGGCTCCCCTAGACTAGCGCCAACAGACGACTTCCATTCCCCGCTCATATGGTTCGAGAGCCCTCTTTCTCAATTGACACCAACCCCTGAGTCGGGATGCCTAGGGTGATGGTGACGCTATTGTCGCCATCTATGGCGATCTGGTCAACGATTAGTCTCAGGATGTTCCGACGCTCCTCGGCGGGCAGAACATCCAATCGTTCGCCGATGCTGCGGGACCATGCGGCAATATTCCCCGTAAGTGCCTTCCTCTCCATCGCCGCCGCCCCTTGAGCTCGGTAGTCATCGAGCCTCTCCCGTGCGGCTTTCAGCCGCTCATGAATTAGCTCGCGCTGATGGTCGAGCTGTTCCTCGGAGATCTTGCCTGACACATACAGGCCAATTGCCCTGTCCTCCTCCTTCTGTACCTTACCAAGCTCGCGCTCTGCATGTTTAATCCGCCTCTCTAGTCCGCCATCCTCCCGTTCCACCGTGGAGTCCATGCCCTTCACAATCAGGTCGGGATTCTGCACCACCGACTTGACCTCTCTCCAGACCAGCTCCTCCAACCTGTCGGCTCGGATGTACGGCCTTTCTCGGCACCGCAGGTGCTCCCTCTGCATTCCATAGCAGTGGTAGTAGCGGCTGGGAGTCTTCAGGTCGTAGGTGTATCTCCTGTTCCTGTACTTCGAGGTTGCCCTGGTCTTGGACCGGCAACCGAGGAGCAGACCGCACTCGGAGCACCTGACGAGGTGCTGCAACAGGAAGAAGACCTTGGTGTTGCGCTTGGACAGGGAGGCCCGCTGCTTCTTGATGGCCTGCGCCCTGTCCCATGTCCGCTCGTCCACCAGGGGTGGAAAAGGCACCCCTATCCACGTGTCCTCTGGCTGTGCAATGACCCTATCCCTGCCCTCCGTGGCCACCCAGCGGGCCTTTCCGTACCACCAGGTGCCCTTGTAGACCTCCTTGCCGAGGAGAGAATGTACGTAGGAGTTCTGCCATCGGGAGCCGGGCCTCCAAGTGGGCGCATCGTCTCGGGCCAGCTGACGGGCTATCTCCAGTCCCACCAACCCCTCGTGCACGTACTGGCGGAATATGCGCCTCACTACCTCCGCCTCCGGCTCGTATACTACAGGCCTGCCGTCCTCCCCAATACGGTATCCATAGGGGACCGAACCGTTCGGCATTCGGCCCTGCTTGGCCTTCCCGCGCCTGCCCATGGTAGTTCTCTCCCGGATGTTGTCCAGCTCTATCTTCCCGATAGCGGCCATGATCCCGAACATCTTCATGTCGACGGGGTCCATGACCGACTCCAGGCGAATCTGGTGCGCCTCGACGACCTCCATCAAGGCGGCTGCCGGGTACATCCCGCGGCTCAGCCTGTCCATCTTCCAGCACACGATGACGTCGAACCGGCCATCCCGGGCATCGGCCAGCATGCGCTGGAACTCCGGGCGGTTCTTGGACCAGCCCCTGCCCACCTCCTGGTATCGGGCAACAACGTTCAGCCCCCTCTGCTCGCAGTAGGTCTCCATTTCGGATATCTGCTCAGAGATGGAGGTCTTGTCCTCCGTGTCCTGGCTCTTGTCGGATACGCGGGCGTAGATGGCCGCCCGTTTTCCTTCCGTCTGCCTATCGGTGGTTCTCGCCATGCCTGCCTCCTTTCACGTCCTTAATAACTAAGAAGACCCGCCTCCTGTCGGGAGCGGGTCTGCGAGTAGTACAATCTATTCGCATCACCTGTACCCGCAGGTGGCGCCACGTCCCGGGGTGTTCGCGCACCGCCGGGTCAACTTCTTGCTGCCCCCATTTTATCCCGTCTGACAGGGTTGAGTCAAAGCGCGTCTCCGGCCCGTAAGTATCACATTCGAAGGTGGCGAGCTTTGCCGGCTAGGGCCAGCTTTACCCCCAGAGGACCGGCTTCCAATCTTCCAAGATTGTCCCAGCGGCTCGGTCGAACGCTTCACTATGTGCGCTATGCACGGCAAAGTAGAAGGCGACGTCATGAGAACGAAGAACGGTCACTTCCGCCTCAGGCAGTCTGCGCCAGCGCATTTTCGCAAGATTATGATAGCGACTATGGCTGAGGCCGTCGCCTACTCTGATAGTAATCAGCGCGGTGTCGCGCTTGGAATAGCTCAGCCTGATGCTTCTGCAGCTGGATCTGGTAGCTCGGCGCCCGTGGGCAGCAGCCTATACTCAGTGAGGGTTCTGGAACTCAGCAGGGTTGACTCTGTGGAATCAGAGTAGAGCGACTGCTTATACAGTATGGGAGCGTCCTCTACGACCTCCGTCCTTAGGAAATTCCCTTTCTCCGTCGTTCGTTCATAGATTGCACTGGTCATATCATTGAGCGACCCTTGTCTCGTAACCGTAGTTCCTCCGTCTTGGAACTTCTGGGTAACACCCCAGAAGGACTCCACTATGCTGGCCAGCGTGGCCGAGTAGTCCTCGATTGTGACCTCTGTCTTTCCTGTCTCCACGTCCGTGTAGGTCAGGTCCCCATCAATCAACTTGGCGTAGCCGATCAGGTCACCTTCAAGGTTCCTTATGGTTCCCACGACGTTGACGATCTGGCCGTTGGCGTCTGCGACGTACCAGTTCTCGTATACGATGGTGGCCGGGTAGGTGTTGGGGCCTTCCGGTCCTACGGCGTTGCGGTTGTATCGGATCATCTTGAAGTACAGAGGCTGTTGAGCAACGATACCGGTCAGGAGGTCTTGCTTATTCTGCTCGACGGCTGACGGCTCCTCTGTGGAGTCGCTGAAATTAAACTGAGATATTCCCAGCCAAGCGCCAGTGATGAACACGAGTATCAGAAAGCCGACTATTCCTAGGTATCTTGTTCGCATAGACGTGTCTCCTTGTCTTAGCTTGGCCTCTCACTACGAGCAGCAGATGTTGGGATGAGGTTTGTCGATTGAGCCTGAATGAATGTCCATATCATCTGCCGTGTGCCAGCTATAGTTTGCCAGGAATGCTGCAGGGTAGCAGGTAGGAGCTAGGTCGCCCTCGCCTGTGATGGAGACAATCCAGGCATTGTCTCTTTCCCTGGACTCGGAGAAATGCCAGACTGGTGTGGCACTATTGCACTGCTCCACGCCGGTAACGCGGACAAATAGATCATCGACATAGTCGTCCGTAAAGCTCTTTCCCTTGCCCCACCACTCTTCGGCGGGGTCGGAGGAGTCCCAGGTGAGTACATTATAGCAATCGAAGGTGTTACTCCCGTGGTCGTGCTCGTCGCAGATCTCGTCAATGTGCGTTGCCATTGGCCTAGCGCCCACGTCCGTCGTGGCTATCAACGCCATAGTCAGTGCAAGAATCACAATGCCGCCTGCTCTCATGGGCATGGCCAACAGGGTCAATACTCTCATAAGGGCCTCCCTTCCTAGTGGATTCCAGACCCACCATAGCAACAACCCCGTTATTGGTCTAGAGACAAGTGCAAAGTTCGTGATAAGGGCAACTTCAGATGCGAAGCAATCTTCTCAACCACCCTATCAGGGATGTGGGGCGAGTATTGCGCCGTGCCTTGCGCTTGACTTGCTTGCGCCACTCGCGGGCTAGCCGCTCGTCGTGCTGATGTTTGGGCTTGTCTTTGACCCCGTAGAGAGCCTTAGCAGTGTCTTCTCTGCCGATGCGACGCAAATTCTCGGCAGCGGCTGATTTCCAATCTCTTCCTGGAGGTATAAACGCCATCTCACAACCTCCTCCCAATCAGTTCCTGTAAAGGATACCGCAATCGCCCGCATGGGTCTAGGAGGTACGTACTTATACTTATCCTTCTGCTCCCTTCGGCGTACTCGCTCACTCTTCCCGCTCGTTCTCCGAGAGTGCTCCGCGCAGTTCCATCGCCTGCCGCGTCCTGTCGAGTTCCGCGGCTAGGACCGTCTCGTCGGGCAGGGTGAGCCGGTACTCCCCGGCCATCACGTTGTTGGGTAGGCCGTCGAGGGCGTACCGTGCCAGCGACTCGTCCTTCTCGGAGCAGAGGATGAGTCCCACGGGTGGGTTCTCTCCCTCGCGAACCCAGTGCTTCCGTGCGTAGTTGAGGTAGAGGTGCATCTGCCCGGCGTCGGCGTGGCTGAACGCCCCGATCTTCAGGTCGATGACCACCAGACATCGCAGGCCCCGGTGATAGAACAGCAGGTCCACCCTGTACCACCTGTTGCCGATGCGCAGCCGCCTCTGCCTGCCCATGAAGCAGAAGTCGTCTCCCAACTCCATGAGGAAGGTCTCCAGGTGGCGGATGAGCGCGTCTTCCAGGTCGCTCTCCGAGTACTCGTCCTTCAGGTCGAGGAACTCCAGGACGAAGGGGTCTTTGATCTGCTCCTGGGGCACTACGAGGTCTTGGGGACGCTGCTTCTGACCCGACGTGAGCATGGCGGCCTTGTTCTTGGAGAGGGCGGTGCGCTCGTAGAACTGGGAGCCGATCTGCCGGTCTAGCTGTCGGACCGACCATCCTCCTCGCCGCGCCTCGGTCTCGTAGAACTCGCGGGCGCTCTCATCCCTGACCGAAAGCAGCCTCACGTAGGCCGACCAGGGCAGCGGAAAGGCGGTCAGGAGATCGTCGAAGCCCACCTCGACGGAGGTGGCTTCAGATATGCCAGACGCCGTCTGGCGAATTCGGTCGGGGGGATGTGCCAGGTAGAACAGGCGCATGTTCTGGAGGTTCTGCCGGGAGAATCCGCGTCCGAACTGCACGGTCAGGTCCTCCGACAGGCTTTCGATGAGCGCCGTCCCGTACTCGGCCCGCTCCTCTCCCGACTGCTCGAACTCGACGATGCGCCGCCCTATGAGCCAGTAGGCGGCGGTCATGGCGGCGTTCACCGACCGGGCTGCCGACTCCCTGGCCGCGTCGACGATCCTCGACACGTCGCCGTAGACGGCCTGGTAGGGGGCGTCCTGGCTCAGAGCAGAACGCCTCAGCGATAGCGCATTGCGGTTGGGGGGAATCTCGGACCGCATCAGGCTTCCACCTCCCCGTGGTTGTCGTTGTGCCCGTCGCCCGGGCGCGAGACCTGCTCGGATGCAGCCTCACCGTCGCTGGCCGGGGGCTTGAGCAGTAGGGTGAAGAGACGGCGCAGCCTGTCCTCGGCGTCGGGGGCGGGTCTGGAGATGACCCTGACCTCGCCGAACTCCGAGAACTCCTCTTCGAGCGTCCATCGCCCGTTCTGTCTGCTCTTGTCGTTCATAGCTCTCTTCGCCGGCCTCTCGTGAGCCCGCATCGGGCTGTCACCGCCGGTCTGAATGCCATCGAGTGTGGGGAACCGTAGGGCGGGACACCATGCCGCATATGGGAGGCCGAAGCAGGATGAGCAGCTCGCTACCGTACAGCCCTCTACAGGAAACGGGGCCAGGGGAAACAGCAGACTGGCTCCGTCTCCCGGTCGGTCAATAGTTCTTCGGATGGTCGATTGCGCTCCCAAGTTGATGCTTTCTCGTCGCTGGGCCTGCCGTCGAGTCTGGAGGGCCGGGAAGTCGAGCGGTATCCCCTGGAAGGGACTACATGGGCGTAGTGGCCTTCAGGGGACTACACCGATGAAATCCCCTCCGAGGGATTACGGGGGAAGGGGCCGATGTGATGTCATGGGGCTGTACAGGGATTAGCGTTTGTGTGCAAGTTGCAGGTCTGGGGGTTTACAAAGCTGATTCAGGAGGAAAAGGCCCCCTACAGGACGTGAATAGCGAACACTTTGCGTCAGGGGCCTGTTGCGGCGGAATATGCATCGCCCCCGTTTGAAATCTGCAAGTTGCAAACGCTCGAAATCGAGAAAAAGGCGCAAGAGTCTGCAAGTTGCAGCAGGAGGAGGGACAGATGGAACCGAATGAGACCGTTGTGGCTGAGTACGGTGACGCCGAGGAGGAGTACGTCCTCCAACTCAAGGCGCTGCTGCACGACCTAGTGCGAAAGAAGGGACGAATCCAGGCTGCCAATGAACTGGGTCTCGACCCCCGCACGGTGGGAGCGTGCATGGAAGGCGAGGGGATGTCGTGGCGTGTCCGCGAGGCGCTGGAGCGCGGGCTCCAGGAGGGCGCTGGCTCTGCTGCCGCTCGTCAGCGGCAGCGCAACGACGCGCTGGAGCGTCGCATGGGAGCATTGGAGAAGGAGCAACACGACGGTATCGAGGCCGTCAAGGGCGAGATCGATGAACTACGGAAGGACCAGAACTGGAGGTGGGAGTCGTTGGAACAGCGACTCGCCCGCAGGGAGACCCAGCAGGAGAACCTACCCAGGCCAGCAGATGCTCTGAACGCAACCGGGTCGACGCCGAAGGCCAGGTTCCCGAAGCGGCGTTACCCCGAGCTGGTGACGAATGAGCCCGCTCCCGACGACGAGGAGGTCTTCGGGGAGGCGTGGCCCCTCATCGAGGAGTGGCGGAGGCTCTGGAAGGCTGGACACACCGGCGTGGGCAAGGGTCTGGCCTGGCTGGAGACCGAGCAGCGAGTCCGTGGGCTGGAGGTGGCCATGCTCGAAGAGCATGGCCTGACCCTGCCGCCGGAGGAGCAGCCGCTGCACGGGTTATGGCGGAGCACCCAGCTCGACTGGCGCAAGGCGACCGTTAGCGAGGTCCGTAGGGCGGTGGCCTGGAGACGTCTGGTGAGGAAGGTGCTCACGCTCGGACTGTGGCGGAGCCGGTGGTGGCCGAGGCGCGCTTAGGGTTTCGCGAAACTGAACAGAACACTGGGCGGGGGCGCCATGAAAGTCTTCCATTCGCTCCGATGCCGACTCGGAATGCGGGGCATGGCGGTACGGTTTTCATGGACAGCCGATCTGGAAGCTACTGAAATCCATAGAAGCTAGGGACCTCCATAAGCACTTGTGGAAGCTGCCGATCCCTGAGTTTGACCCGGCGGAAGAATTGCATATCAGCCTTCCCGAGGCCGGGGCAGCGGCGGCACGAAAGGCGCAGGAGAGGTTGGTGAGCCTTCAGGAGCAATATAAGCAGGAGGAAAAGGAGTTGACCGTGATCATCATACGTCGGGAGTTGCGGGCATGGTTGCGTACTTCGAATGAAGGGAAAGCGGTAGAGTCAGCTGTGGGGGAGCTGCTAGCGGGGGAGTAGCAACATCCAGGATTCGCCCACTTAGCGTGGCCCTAGTTCCGGAGTGCGAATTCACAGGCCACCGTTGTGCAGAATCCTGCGCCACATTTCGAAGCGCTTAGGAAGATACATGGTGGGCGCAGCGCAGGGTCCGGTCGCAGGCCTCCAGATCGATGATGAGCTCGAACGTGGCTGCCTCGAGCGCCCGCATGCTCCCGCCGACGGAACTCAGAACGGCGTCGGGCGGAGCGTGCCCCCTGTGACCCCGTACGAGAAACCGCCACAGGGTGCGCCGGGACACGCCGAGGCGCTCGGCTGTATTGCCTTGTCCATGTAGCCGGACGTGGGCGCGCACATAGTCCCGGACCTCATTTGGAGAGAGCGGTCCGGGACTATGTGGTGCCGTTCAACGGTCGTTTCCTTGGCTCCGCTACTACCAATCAACTGCTCCACTCGGCAATGGCTCAACTTCTCATTGTGAACGGGAAATTGCTCGCATGTAATGCCTTGTAAACCCTTGTATACGAGGCGGTTTTGTGGTAGGCACGAGGGCTTACGGCATCGCAGGACTCAGTGAGCCAGACAGTCAAACAGTCTCCATGTTGAACCCAGAATTCGCACCGGCAAATCGCTCAGTTGTTGTTCTCACCCTCTGCAGGCGACTTGGGAGCAACTGCGCGCCCAGACGCTCGACGACATCGGTGGGTGGCGGAGGATCAGTTGGCGAGGATGCGGAGCAACTCATCGTTCAGCGATCTGTTGATGGTGTTGTTCTGTTGGCCCTTCTCATTCCGCTCTCCGGAGTCCGGATTGCGCGGCTTCATCCGGACTCCTTCAGACATAATGACTATGGACGATTATAGTCTAGTGGACACTTCTCCCATGGATGGCCTCTACAGTGGCCGTGTTCTGCGCGCCGTCGTCCAAGCCCTCGACATCGAGGACGAAGTGCTGGATAGCCGGACAGCACGGCGTTTCTTCGCTGGTGAACCGGTGAACGAATACAACCGAAACCAGATCTTCGATGCCTTCGGACAGGCGCTCATCACCCGTGGCTTGGCTCCACAGACCTTGGACGATCTGCCCGAAGACCTCCCCATGGCGGCGGCAGTGGGAACGTCGGTAATGATGTCTGCGGGCAATGGGACCGTCTGATGGCCCACGTACAGGGCCGTTCTGGAAGGATCACAGACGTAAGAGAGGCTGGGACGCAGTGTCTCCGGTTAGTCATCGTAGACCGGGCCCTTCGCCTTTTCGCACTGGTTCGCTTGAACCTGGCCAGCTTGCCAGAGGTTGAGCCACCGACATGGGTGTTGGAGAACGGTATCGGTAAGATACTCCGTCAGCACCTCCGTCAGGCCGGATTGACCCGGGACCAATTGGCAGCTCGATTAGGTGTGTCGCCCACATCCGTGGACAACTGGCTTGACGGAAGAAACCGACCCAGCGCCGGTAATGTCACCGCCTTGGCTGAGGAACTGGCGCCAACAGGGGTCGGGCGTAATGCCGGGGAACTCCAGACAGAGTTGAACCGTCAGTTCTCCCTAGCCAGCCTTGCAGAGTTGCTGGCAGCCGGCATTGGTCGGGACCGGGTGATTGAGCTCACAGCCAAGTTGGCCCACTTTACTAAGGTATTGTCGGCGTCGCAGGACGTCCCCCGCCTCCTCGGAGACAACTCCAAGGGAGCTATACGGAACTTGCTCATTCTGGGCTGCGCTGGAGGGTCCGCGCCAAGTCTTCTGTCGCTGCTGGCAAACTGGGAACTCGACCAAGGCTGGCGTCGGGACATACTGGCTGCCGCCGGTCCATGGGAGCTCGCTTTCGAGCGCGTATCCATGATGCACACCGGACACAGATCGACTGCAGGTCTTGCCCAAGACATCTCGGACGTGCCCGGAGGCACTACGGAATCTGACCAATACACCCACGAGGCTCTGAGGCGGGAGGCCTCAGCTCTTATGGACTTCACGTTGGATTCTCCACCTATCAGGAATGGTCTGGAGCCTCATCTTGCGAAGCTGAAGGGCAGCATCGATCTGAGACGAAGCCTCGTAGGGCGCTTTCCCCAGAGTCCGCTCGCACACTACCAACTGGGATCCCTCCTGGGAATGTTGGGAAAGAATCTCGCAGACAGGAACCTCATCGACGAAGGGATATTGGAATGCAAGATCGCTGCTGGTCTACTGCCCAACTGGGACGCTCCAGCCGTCGAACCAGGAATCATCCTGGCGAATATCGGCGATGGTCATGCCGCGCTGCGGGAACTTGATCAGGCTGAGAGTACCCTGCCGCAACCGACGCCCCATCTACGGTTCGTAAAGGGATACGTCCTCACGACACTGGAGCGGTACTCGGAGGCACTGGAGTATCTGAAGGACGTGAGCGAGGAAAGGCCGGACTATGCATCAGCGTATGACATCGCCGCCCACTGCGCCTTCATGTCTGGGGACAGAACCAACGGGCTACGTTATGCCAAGGTGGCTCGACTGCTTGGTATCCCCACCGAATACAACGCGTGGAAGGATGGTCTTTATCCCTCCCGCCCTAAGAGGGAGTGAGAATCCCATACCGGAGCCGATTCTTTTCCAACTTGCCCAAATCTCGTTGGCTCTAAGATAGTGTTGCACGGTCTTTTGCAAAAGACCCTTTGTTCAAATGATTGTAACATGATACTATAGGCCACGTGATGGATGAGAAGCTGCAAGGTTATGCGGTTCCACGCCTACCGAAGCTGAGCTACCTGGAAGTGGTGCTCAGAGAGATTGATCGGCGTGCATCGTTCGAGCGCATACGACAAGCATTGCTTGAATATGTCCGAGTTACTGGTGAGGAGCAAAGCAGCGGTGGAGTAGTATCCCGGCTCCGTGATGAATTCACGTTTTGGTCCCCTACTCAGGAAGCCTTATCGGAATTGATGAGACTTGGATTCGTTGAACAAGCACAGTTGCCGTCTAGCCGCCGATACGTAGACGCACATAGGGCAAACACCTATAAGCTGACCACAGAAGGGAAAACCGCTGTAGAGGAACTCGCGGAAGGCCCGGGGCTAGCAAAGGCCAACTTCCTCGACATGCTCGCCGTCGCACTATCTAGTGCCCATCCTGGATTCGCGGATCTCCTAGTGACAGCTCAGCATTATCCTCTTTGTATACCTGAATATACGATCGACAAGCTTGATGGACTCGGGAGTGAGGGAGAAATGGCCTACAAGGTGGCCGAGGATGCGATTGTTCGCATGACTGAACACTGGCCTTCCTCTGACGAGGCACCATCACATAGGGATATGCTGGAGTGGCTTAAGCGGTCTCTTAACCGGAGATTCCCTCAAGACAGCGGACGACGGCCTTCTAAGGCTGATATCCTCGATACGGTGGATGACGCCGTTTTAGGGTTTGTTGCTCACACTAGGAAGATAAGGCTTGATGCGATTAGCTTTAACGTCTGTATGTCATGGGCAGCCTACCTACATATTATGGAGGAGTCCCGATACGTTGAAAACTGGCCTGGGCGGACAGTCTGGGCAACAGCAGTTGTAGAGGAACAAGAAATCCGTCGGAATGGGTTTAGGGACGCAGAAAGAACCGTTGTGGAAGGATTGAGGGACGGCTTCAAGAGTGTAGCAGAAAATATGTCGGAAGGACGTGCATCAGGATATTTGCCAATCTATAGGGTTAGGGCTCAGGCCGCTTTCTCTGCTAGAGTCAACTTAGGCCTCGCCGATATCATTCTTCAGAGAATTCTATCGGGTCAAATCGATGCCCCTTATAGGGTACAAGTCGCATTGGGGCGTGGAATGTCACCACCAAGGTCAGAGCCGGTTTTCACGCATGAAGGGCGCCGGTTTTTTGACATTATGATCACGGACATAGGAGGGTCATCATGAGCATCAAACATCTGCGAGAGGCGTGGGGTCTCGACCACAATCCATTCCCACCTGCCGCTATCGGCGGAGAGAATTCTATGGGAGCCCCATATAGCCAGGAAATACTAGGGAACGATCGCGATCAATTCTTCGAAAAACTCATCGTAAAGGCCGCACTTCCCCCAGGTCGCGAATTCGGGTATCTGTGGAGCCAAGGCCAACTCGATGATACGGGCTTTGGTAAGACTACCTTGATGCTCCACACCGCACGAGAACTAAACAAAGACTTCGGAGCCGCTGTAATCGCTCAGCACGGTCTTCCCAACGACACACAGATGGCAGGCGTTTGGGCTTCGATGAAGGTGACAGGGGTGACTGGCATATACGCTTTGCTCTTTAACACCATCTCCTACGCTGCCCAGCGGCCAGTAGCTAACGAGGAGAGCCTCCTAGAACGATGCTGGAGAAGTCTTGCCAATCGTTTGCAGGTCGACCCGATGGACAAGTCAGCGCTCACGGTAGCCGTAGAGGCTGAAGTGAAGCGCACTCACCGGGACCTGTTCCCTGGTTACCCCGCTCTCCGCCCTGACATTCTGGAGGCACTGGTTTCATGCAACCTCGAACACGTCCTCACGACGTTAGGGAAGGTAAGTCAACCCGGCAGGACTCGCAATGGTCTCGCCTACTTTGAAGCCTTTTATTGCCTGGTTCGCGCAGCCGGGATCAAGCACTTGTTCGTGTTCATAGACCAGCTTGAGGACTTGGCTACGGCCAGGAACGTCCCAAAGGCAACGCGTCAGAGAGAAGTTGGCCGCTTCAGAGACATTTTTGCTGAAACGGCTGGGTTTAGAGGTAACTGCCATGCGGTATTCACCTTTCATAATCGAGCTGCTCAAGCACTCGCTGATTTCTGGCATGCGGAGCGCCTGACCCCACCGTTTTGGCCTCAGGATCCGATGGGTAGGCCTGCAACTGTAGTGTTGAAGGGTCTCACGACGGAAAAGCAAGTAGAGGTACTGTTGGCAACCTACCTTGATTCGGTGAGAGAAAACCCGTCAGAGAGCGGTACCGCTCCCTTTGAGCAATCAACTTACCGGGTGCTCCTTGAGCGGTCAGATGGGAGAATCGGACGGATGCTTTCGGAGGCCTACGCGGTGCTCGACCAAGCGGCCGATAGCCTATTACCTTCCATTAGCGGTAAGTTCATTGTTGATAGCCTTCCTGGACAGCAAGCGGATGACGTTCATATCGAAGTGGTGCCTGACAACGACACGCTGGGGGCCTTGTGGAATCGGGAGTAACGTCGCGGCCATTCGAATGGGAAGGATCACTATTGCATTCCCTGGGAGAGGCCGGGTTCGCGCTTTCTCGAATGGCGCCGCCTTCTCGGGGAGGACATGTGTGGCAGGATTGGGCATACCGGATGCTGATTTCTCTGATGGCCCATAGAACACAGGGGCCTGGCTCACTTCATCTCTTCCAATACCCCTCCGCCTCAGGTGTAAAGCATGAAATTGATGCCGCGGGAATCCTTGATGTGGCCGTCGTCTTGGAAGCCAAGGATCAAGAGCAAGGAATCTCCAAGGAACAAGTCGACACCTTCCATGGCAGAACCTTGGATTACTTTGAGGGAGCAGTTCAGAGGGGTTTCGCATGGGACCTTCATAGGATAATGCTCGGCACTGGCCGCGTCGACCATAGAGTCCGTCGATATGCTTCGAGGCTGGGGATCATTCTTGTTGGGCTGGATAGAGCTCCCCTTCCCAGCCTTCTCGCGGCCGCTGGAAAGTGGGATGCAGTGGAGTGGATGGGCGATGAATACTTAAGTGATTTAGTCACTCTGGGAGAGAGAGCGTGCCGTCCACTCCGAGTCACTAACAACGGGAAGTCTCGGCTTTACTGCCATCCACTGGATCTATGGACCCCAGATGACATAGACGACCTAGACTACCTCCACGAACTCGCTTCGGAGCGGTGGCTAGACTGGCTCGACAAAGTTGAACCTCTCCACTACGAGTCATGTGCCGATAGCTGCCTTGCACAAATATCCTAACTCGTTTCCGCTACCGAGCAGGTGCGAGGATTTCGCTTAAGGCTAACTCAAACTCGAAGATGGTTCTGTCTACCGTCAACTTAGGCCCACCACCGCTTACGGTAGATACCGCTATCTTTGAGATGGCGGTCGGCCGCCTGTCGGCGCACCAAGGACTCGCGATTCCTGTAGTGTGAAGCGCAGGGACGAAGGAACGTCGCTATTCCGCAGGCCGTATAACCACCCGTCCGCCGTCGGTAACTCGCACATGCAGGTCGTGCCCGTCCATGAGGGCCATTCCGACTAGCGGGGTGGCGTTCGTTTCATCTGCCGGCACATGTCTCGGCTGGCCGTTCCAGAGAACAGAGACGCCATACACGTCAAAGTCGTCCCAACTGCCGTTGGCCAGTTCAGCCTGAACGTTGCCGAGGAAGACTAACCCCAACTCAGCGACAAAGGCCGGTGGCAGAGTCAGATAGCCGTTGAAGCCCGTGTCGACCACGGCTTCAATCTCCTGCTCCTGCCCATCAGGACCCCTCAAGGGAAGGGTCACGACAGGTTCGTAGTTGGCGTTCACGACTCCCTCAATCACCCGGCTCTCCGCAAGGAACTGCCTCCGAAGCGATGCACAGCTCTGTGTCCGACGCGCACGAACCGTACGTGTGCAGCCGGATGGGACGCTCGAAGCCGGTCCGACGCTTCGATGATGCCGTCACCAATGGCGTAGTCCTTGCTGTCAACGTCGATGGCGACGATCTTGCCGTGGTGGTCCGCTTCGACGTTCGCCCGGATGTCCCGCTCGTATATCTCGTCGCCCAGGCGGGCGATCTCATCCGACGGACGGGTTGGCGCGACGGGTTTGCGTGATTGCGCGGGCGTCGGAGTGTCTGAGTCTCCCATGATTTCCCCACTCATTGACATACTTCCACAGAAGATATTCTACCGCTTCGCGGCGGTCGCCGGCAATTGATTCCCCCCTCCAGCGTGACCCCGCCCCGCTACTATGCGGCCCTCGGCGTTGGAGGCCGGAGCTGTCTCTCCGCTCAGTCAAGACAACGCCTCGCCTGGGGATTCGGTGATTTTGCGGTTAGTGTTGTGCCCTGTTCGGCCCTGCGGCCTGGCTTTCACCAATATTTACACATAGAGTTACACCGATAATTTACTGATATTCCACAGACTTACCCCCATAATATTTGCTGGAGTGTAACACTGCATGAGGAGAGGAGGGCTAAAACGATGTACACGATGCACTTAAAACGCACACCGGTCCTATCGGTTGCCTCGTTTCTTTTCGGCATGGTTGTCGCAGCCACGCCTTTCATCATGGCCGCCGCGCCGGCTTCCAGCTCGTCCGCCGAAGAGATAGTCTACCTACGGACTAGGACGCAATCCGGCACCGCCAGCCCTATAAAGCAAGAGGTATGGGTTAAGGTGAACAGCCAGGACGTGATCTCCAAGGCGCATGCGGTCGTAAAGGACTCGAATGCGCAGGTGTTGGTGGAGAGCTTCTACGATGCCGGTTCAGAGATCAAGACGAGGACCCCCCAGGACGCCGTGGACGACCCCGTCTACGAGAACGTAGACGCCGGAGTTCAAAAGGTACACTACAACCAGGCTAACGCGCTCGCGGCGCTACAGGCGGTTAGAGGTTCAGGCGATTGGACGGTCATGTCCGATGCCAACGGCCTGGTCACCTTCCAGAGAAGTATGGGGGCGAACATTCACCAGGTCGCCTACAATACGGACACCGGCATGGTCATGCGGACCTCCCTCTACTCAGTCGGCGCAAACGGGGACTTAACCCTGATCGAAGAACTTGTCGTGGAACACTATGAGAGGCGGGCCATTGAGGACGGAGACGACTCTGCCTGGACGCCGATCCTCCCAGACATTCAGGAAGAGGAGGGATAGAAATGACTTTGAGCAAAATGTCAAAACGCTGGATTGCAGCCGGTGTTGTCAGCATGGTGCTCGTCCTTTCCGCCGTGCTCGTGGTCTCCGCATGGAGCACCACCCATGACGGCGTCTATCTTGAAGCCAACAGCTACGTCCACATGGATGATGAGGTACTGGATTGGAACGGCAATTCTCACACGCTGGCCGACCAGAACCTCTACTACATAGCCGTCCACAGCACAGGCGAGGAGCTTTGCAACCTCTCTTGGGAGACGGACTGGTCAAGCGGGTGGACAACCGGCAACACGGATGATTTCGTCCACGCGGAGGGCGACGGCCACTACACATACCCGCCTGGCTGCATTCTCGGAACTCAGGTGCTCAGGTCACACGGCGACCACCTCTTTGAGGACCCAGGCTTTGAGCCTGAGATCGACATTTCAGTCGATACCTATGCCCGGGAATACCCGTAGAACAAACGTAGTTCGCGATGGCTTTAGCACTCAACACAGGGGATGAACGATGCTAACTGACCAGGACTATATCAGTGTATTAACAGAGCTCGGTTTTGACTTACAGAATCAGCCCCGCAGGAACAAGAGGCTATGCTTTAAGACACACCTATAAAGGGTTCTTTAATACCATATTTGTTTCTTGAAAGGGCAAACGCCTTGCAATAGGGTTGCCGACAGGAGGATGTGAGCATGGAACAGAATGAAAATCATGTCTATTATCACGGTGTAGACAGGTTCATTAACGGCGTATTTCAAGTTAGATTTGAGCTTGGATTTATACACTCCGAAAACATGGAAATCGCTGTAGAGATAGTAGGGGATGGGCAGGATTCTCTTGATGATATAGAGGCAAGAGCCTGCCAGATACTTTCGCAAGAACTACGCCAACTCTCTGATGAGCTGGCGCCAACCGACGAAACCTAACGACTGTTCTTTTCGTGCCTAATTTTGTAAGCTCGCAGTGACTCACAACTATCAGCTAACCTTTATTCCGATGTGCTAGCGGATGTCGTAGGCGTTAAAGTAAGTGGCAGCGAAGACCATCTCGGAGAGCCAGCGACGGAACGAGTCGTTGTCGCTGAACTGCTTGAACAGCTCGGTGTGGACCTCGCCGAACTCCGAGAACTCCTCTTCGGGCGTCCATCGCCCGTTCTGTCTGCTCTTGTCGTTCATCGCTCTCTTCGTCGACCTCTCGTGAGCCCGCAACGGGCTGTCACTACCGGTCCGAATGCAGGGGTCCTTCGGGCGGTAGATTGTGCTCCCAAGTTGATGTTTTCTCGTTACTTGGCCTGCTATCGAGTCTCGAGGGTCGGGAAGTAGAGCGGTATCCCCTGGAAGGGACTACACCGATGAAATCCCTTCCGAGGGATTACGCGGGAAGGGGACGATGTGATGTCATGGGGCTGTACAGGGATTGGCGTTTGTGTGCAAGTTGCAGGTCTGGGGGGTTACAAAGCTGATTCAGGGGGAAAAGACCCCCTACAGGACGTGAACAGCGAACACTTTGCGTCAGGGGCCTGTTGCCGCGGAGAGAGCAAAGCCCCCGCATGAAAGCGCCAAGTGTGCAGAGGGCTGAGCGGCGCTCCGGTCGCAAGCGCCAAAGCTGAGAAGGACAAGTTTGCAGAGGGAGGTAGGAATGTCAGGAAACGGGATCGAGAAGATGGCGGTGGGCATGACCGGCGAAGAGCGGCACGACATGCGGTTGATGACCCTGTTGCAGAGGATGGTGCGGGAGAAGCGGCTTAAGGGAGCGGCTGAGACTCTGAGGCTGGACCCCAGGACGGTACAGACGAGCATGGAGCGTGGGGACCTGTCCGAACTGGTACGGATGGCCCTGGAGCGGCACATGTTGGTGGAGGACGACCAGCAGGCGCTCAGACAGCGCGAGCGGACCGACGCGCTGGAACGTCGCATGGGGGCATTGGAGAAGGAGCTACACGACGGTATCGAGGCCGTCAAGGGCGAGATCGATGAACTACGGAAGGACCAGGAATGGAGGTTGGAGTCGTTGGAACAGCGACTCGCCCGCAGGGAGACCCAGCAGGAGAACCTACCCAGGCCAGCAGACGCTCCGAACGCAACCGGGTTGACGCCGGAGGAGCAGCCGCTGCACGGGTTATGGCGGAGCACCCAGCTCGACTGGCGCAAGGCGACTGTCAGCGAGGTCCGTAGGGCGGTGGCCTGGAGACGCCTGGTGAGGAAGGTGCTCACGCTCGGACTGTGGCGGAGCCGCTGGTGGCGGGGGCGCGCTTAGGGTTTCGTGAAACTGAGTAGAACACTTGGGCGGGGGCGTCATATTAGGTCATACCCTCTGATGAATCAACTGCTCAAGGTTTGCCAAGAACGTGGCTCTAAAACCGGGCCTGATGTGTATGGGCCGTAGTATCAGTCCGGGTCAATGAGAAAACAGTTCACCCATTACTACAATTCTTCGGCCCAGCGCAGATGGGTCGAATCTCCGTCACTTCGTCTAAACGCGGACTAAAATCAGAGCTTAGATGGGGACCAGGGCTAGTCGGCATTGTCATTGTCGGCTTGCTCCAGAACTTCCCACCTTCGTACCAATACTTGGGAGGTGAGGACATTTTCATGTCTGACACTTTGAACATCGGTTGAACGCCGAATTTTGACTGCCTGAACGAGTCCGGGCGACGGTGAATTCGAGACAGGTGGAACTGTTGTCTCCTACCTGAGCACAAACCACCACAGGAGGATGCTGCAGATCAGCAGCAGCAACAGCACGAAGGTTCACACGCGGGTCGCGCCGAGCACACCCTTCGTCTCCCTGTGCTCGGCGACCTCCTTCTGATACTTCCTCTCAAGCTCGGATGCTCTGAGCTTCCACTCTCTGGACATGGGGTAGGCCCGCACAAAGTCGGAGGGCGTGTCGAAGCCGAGCGCCCAGTCAGATTCGCGGATTCCGTGGACCGTCAAGTGGTATCTCTGGCTCGACGGCAGGTGGGCGGTGCCGTGGCTCACCCTCCCCACGATGCCGTAGGCTAGCAGGTCGGGCAAGTCTCGGTGAATCGTCGCGTCGGCTCGCCGAGAACGAGAGCCGGCTCCGTCGAGTCGACGAACGGCATCCGGCTGAGGGCGTCGAGCAACTGTCGGTCGGTGAGCGCCAAGTTAAGATCCTCATCCCTGGGTAGTCCCTCAGCTGTTCAAGTGAAGCAACGGACTCGGGCGGCTACTTTGCTATATCGTGCTCTTTCCAGTCGGGCACATGGGCTGTCATGAGCGCCTTGAAGAGCCTCCCATGATTCGGAACCCGCAGGTGTAGCAATTCGTGCGCGATAACGAAATTCTGGAACTCGACATCCTGATTGTCTAAGTCGGTTGCAAGGGTAATCGTGCCGGCCGTCGAACACGAACCCCACTTTCGGGTCATGCCCCGGACTCGCACGCGTGGTACTGGGACGTGGAGGCGCTCCGACCAGTGTTCGACGCGCCGTCGGAGGGCTTCGCCCCTGTCGTTACATGTTGGCATCAGCATCTCCGCTCAGCAGTATCGCTAGGGTTTGGTCTACAATCCGGCTCCGCTCGTGGCTCTCCACCCTAAGCAATGGGTTGTACAGTGAAGTTCTTAGCCGTCGTTGCTCGTCGGTGTTCACGGCGGCGTTGGGAAAGCGGTCCGCAAGTGCTTGGGCCTCTTCCGCGAACTCCATAGCGCTCACACCGGCGGTTTGGAGGGCTGTGTCGTCCTTCAGAGTCCAATACACTCCGAACGCCCTCGGGGGGAGCGTGCTGTTTCTCGCGGCGACGACTGCGGCCTCCTTCTCTTTGGCAAGGGCCTCTAACAGATCCATTGCTGCGAGCCCGGTGGTTGTTCGTTCTTCTAGGCCTTTCAGTACAGACTCGGCGCGTTCTTTAAGAGGCCGCAGCACAGACTCCAGCCCAGGTTCTTTCTCTACCTCCGTCTGAAGGCCGCGCACCAGGTTGAATACCTTAGCCTCGTCTGACCCTGACTCCTTCCGCAGAGCGGTAAGGGTGCGAAGGTCGAAGGTTACGGACTTGGTCAAGTTGCCTAAGTCGTGCATCGCAGCCGATTCCTGCACGAGGTGCTGGGTCTTGTGTGCAAGATCGGCCACAAAGCCGGGACGTTCGGCGTAGGCATTACGGACGACGGCATAGAGACGGGTGAGTCGACCGAAAGTGTCGATGTGCTCGCGCAGCTCCGCGGACGGCGAGAGTATCTCCCACAACGCTTCAATCTCCTTGTATGCTGTGAAGAACGCCTTCCGAGCATCGGGGTTCAGAAAGCGCGTGTACACTATCTGCTCCAATCGCTCATCTGCGCCTCCTTCATCAGTGGCGTAGACTGCTCGCGTCTCGGCTACTCCTCCGCCATCCGCATCGTCGAGGTATCTCGCCTTCGCTTCGGCAATCTTGTCATGGAAGTCGTGCATCAGCAGGTCGAGGTCCTCGATCACGCCGCTGACATCGGAAGAGTCGAACTGTAGTGCCTTCCTCAGTTCACGAAGCACGCCCACGAAGTCCACGACGAGCCCTATGGGTTTGCTTATCCCCGCCGCGTCCACAAATGGTCGGTTCACTCGCGCAATCGCCTGCAAGAGAACGTGGTCGCGCATCGGCTTGTCCAGATACATGCAGTACAGCAAGGGTGCGTCGAAGCCGGTCAGCAGCTTATCGGTGACGATGAGCAGCTTCGGGTCCTCGCTCGCCTTCTTGAACCTCAGGCGGACATCCTTCTCCTGCTCCTCAGACAGCTGAAGCTCGGCGACGAGGGGTCTCTCGACAACGTCGTTAGTGTTCTCCGAATACACCGGCATAGTCCATTCGGGCAGCAGCAACTTGTCCAGTGCCCGCTTGTACTTGGCGCATGCTTCCCGGTTAACCGCCACCAGGAACGCTTTGTAGCCGAGGGGCAGCACGTTCTCCCGAAAATGCTGAGCGACGAAAGCCGCGACCTTCTCGACCCTGTCGTCAGCTGAGAGGAAGGTGCGCAAACCTACGGCCCGGTCTAGCACGCGGTTGAGTTCGTCGATATCGGTGACGCCTTCCATCGCGGCAAGGGCAAAGAAATCCCGGTCGAGTTGCTCCGCTGGCACGGTCATCTCGCTGGGGGCCATCGTGTGTTTGATGGGAAGCGTAGTCTCATCCTCGATGGACTCGGCTATCGAGTACTTATCCAGGTAGCCCTGGTCATCGTCGGCCCCGAATATCTTGAAGGTGCCCTCGCCGTGCTCCGTTCGCGCTATAGGCGTGCCGGTGAAGCCGATGATGGTAGAGTTGGGCAGCGCGGCCATGAGGTAAGTGCCAAGATCCTTGGCGACGGAGCGGTGCGCCTCGTCGATGAATACGTAGATGTTGTCGCGGGCGTTGGCGTCCTTCTCGATGCCGTCGAACTTGTGAATCATCGAGATGATCAACCCTCTCCTATCGGTGGCCAAGAGCTCCCGCAGTTGTTCCTTCGAGCCAGCAGGCCAGACGGCGATGTCCTGCTGCTGCATATCGCCCAGAAGTCGTTCGACCCACCCCGCAAGCTGGCCCTCCAGCTCCGTGCGGTCCACTACGACTACGACCGTTGGGTTGCGGAACTCCTCCTTGGCCTCCAGGACCAGGCGGGCGGCAGTAAGCAACGTGAAGGTCTTGCCGGCACCCTGGGTATGCCAGACGAGGCCACGGCGTTTCACAGTCTCGGCGCAGCGTTCGACGATGCGGTCCACGGCGCGACGTTGGTGCTGTCGTAGCACGGTCTTGCGCGTCTCACCATCCTCTACGTAGAAGAGAATCCAGTCACGCAGGGTGCGCAGGAAGTCCGTCGGCTCGAAGAAGGACTGGACGGCGAAGCGGTAGCTCTCTTCCTGCGTCTCCTTCCATCGCGCCATGTAGCGGCGTGATAGGTTCCAAGTGACGCCGTACCAGTAGTCGAATAGTTGGGTGACGTTAAAAAGTTGCGCCGTGCCCATCAGTTCGGGTGTCTCGATCTCGTAGCGACGTAGCTGCGTGACGCCCCGCTCTATGGCGTCGGCGTCTGTTGGGTTCTTGTGCTCGACGATGGCGACCGGCACGCCGTTGACCAGGAACATCACGTCGGCGCGGTTGCCCTTGCGAGCCGGAGGCTTGAGCCTCCACTCCCAAGTCACGTGGAGGACGTTAGCCGAAGTGTTGTCGAAGTCGATAAGCCTGACCTGACGGTGACGCTTTTCGGCCTCGTCGTACCACTGCCGCTCGCCCCGCAACCAGCCCAGCATCTGCCGATTGCCTTCTATGGTCGGGGGAAGCGCTTGGATGTTCTCTACCACCGAGCGAACGGCATCGTCCGTCATCCAGGAGTTGAAGCGATGTAGTGCATCTTCCAGCACGCCACGAAACAGCAGACCGGCCACACCGCCTCTCATTGCGAGGGCGTCTGAGGGCGACAGCGACGTCCAGCCGATCTCCGCCGCGTGGCCTACCATCGGGAACTGGACAAAGCCTGCTTCGGTTATGCTTAGTTCAGTCATGGATGGATCCTATGTCGCCCCCAACTATGCAAACCTAAGACGCCCAACCGTTAAGGCGTCGCATCTCGCCTTCGTCGCGCCTCTATCGGCCATGCCTGAACCGTACGGTGACGGTTTCGCCGTCATCCTCGATCTCCGGGGCCGGAAGCCCTGCGTTGCTCGTTAACTCAGACATCCTCAGCGTTCCACTGCCCCACGCCTCGATGATCCCGCGCCGGTAGAAGGTGCGGGCGATTAAGGGATTCCACAGGAGCGACTCGTGCGGGTCAAACAGCTTCTCAGGCGTCAGACCGAAGTGTAAGGAGCCAGAGGATGTGACCTCAAGGCGGTCGTCGTAGACCGCTATGCCAACCGATCCGCCACCGACGGAGTAGTCGCGGTGGCATAGGGCGTTCGCAAGGGCCTCTCGTATGGCCAGAGGCGGGTATAGAGGCCCGTCGATTCGCTCGGAGCGTCCTGCGATTGGGAGAGTGTCGCGTAGGAACTGCTCAGCGCTCGCGAGAAGCCTGAAGGCGTTGCCATTGAACTGGCGATTGTCCAGGAACTCCATCCGGTCGAGTCCCCGGAAACGGGCGACGCGCAGCAAGCACTGCGGCATCTCAAACTCCAGACGTTCTGTCCTTCCAAACAGCACAGCCGCCGCCCGGAGCAACACTCCCTCGTGAAGAAGGCCAAGTCCTCGAAGGACGTCAGCAAGATCACCTGAGTTGAGAGGTGCCGCTAGACGCCTACCCCGAATCGCTAGTCTCACGGTTCGGAGAATCTCTGTCTCGTCGAGATCATCGACCGACCATCCTACGGCGGGCCGGTTCTCCCAACGTTGCTCGCTGTGCAGCCGCTCTAAGAGCATACGGTTGTACTCCTCGGCGGACATCTCCAGCGTGGTGTTCCCAACGCGTCGGTAGGCGGTGCCAAGGTAGCTGTACGGCCTCGACACGCCCTGGGCTGTACTGACTAAGATGACTTCACGGCCGCCTTCTACGGGGACCCGCTCTACAGTAGGGAACGTAGGAGGGTCGATGCGCTGAATCTCGGCACTCAGATCCTCGATAGTGTCCTTGCCTACCTGTTGTCCGACGACAGCCCCCGTATCTGTCACACCGAACAACACCTTTCCACCGCCCTGGTTTAGGAAGGCGCATACCGTTCTAGTAGCCTCCCTGCGCGTCCTGGTTGTCTCCTTGAACTCCAGCGTCTCGGACTCGCCGGAGGCGGCTAAGGCAGTCACTTGTTCGAGTGTCATGAGGAAGCTCCTTAGTTCTATTCCCTGGGATGTCACATCCCTGCTTCATTTCCCGTACTTTCCATGTGTCTGGCTTGTCCATCTGATAACCTATCGGCCTCTAGCCCGACCAAAAACGGATCATGTGGGAAGTCATCGAGCCGCACATGCCGAACAATGCGAGACCTGTCCAATAGACCTACGATTTTGCTAGGCAAGTTCACTGCTTTTAATGCTTCCACAAAATCGTCATAGTCCCACAAGAGAATTGACGTAACAGCTGGCTTGAACTTACCCAAATCCCCCAAGAAAACAAATATCCCTGAAATGCTTTCGATGTCGGACTCATATCCCAATGCCTTCGTTAGATCAGACAACCGACCACGCAGATGGTCTACTTTATCGGTAAATCTGTGAATCTGCTCTTGGAGTCTATGGTCACTGATTTCGGCGCCTTTGACTTCCAGAACTAGGCATTCCCCGTTCTTCACGCCGATTGCATCGTATTCAAACTTGCCCAGAGTAGCGTGTTTGAATGAAACCCTGGAATGGCTGTAACCCTTACTCACCAGCCAGAATGCGGCCAACAGTTCGGAGTTTCCAGACCGCAGATCAGCGTTGGTCTCTACCGCCTCAACGTTCAGTTCTCGCATCGCCTGAAAGGCTGGTGGCACGCAGAAGGGTAAGAAGTCCTCAGAGTCTAGCCCACTGAGTTCCTCAACCTTCAAATTGTCTCTGAATCGCGAGAACAACCGTTCCACCGCCGTTATCGTGCGGGCAACATCAGTATCAAACACATACCCGGTGTGGTACATCTTGTAAAAGAGGAACCACTTCGATGCATTGGAAAAGATCCCGTATATTGGAAGCCTAAGCGCCAGAGAGACCCATTCACGGTTGTCAGAAGCTACGGAGTGAGTTATGAGAAGAACGTGGACCTTGGAATCTCCATGCACGGCGACTGCTCCGCTCAGCATAACTTCCAACTGTATCGAGACGGTTGATTCGGCATCGGCCATCAGGTGCACTTTCTCCGAACCGAGAACCGCCACCAGCCTATGTTTGGAAGAGACAGCATCCATATTCGCCTCGAAATGTCCTAACAACTCTCTTATGTTCGACTGCGCGAATCCGGTTAATCCATACCCCAAGCTCGGCCACTGCCCATCTGGATATTCTGGATTCACGAAAGCGCGAAGCTCGTTGAACCAGTCCTGGGGAGAGAACTGGTCTGAATGAAAATCGGATGGCAGCACAACTCCGTTTAGCCGTATGACCAAGTCGAAGCCAAACAGGAGGCCTTTTCGCCACTGCCATGGGAGGCTATTGCCGAATGGGAATGCCATGACACTATCCAGGTGTGTCTCCGCATCCAAAACGAACCGATCGTCAACAGAACGAAACTCCTCCTTACTCCCCCATACCATTCTGTGAGCCAAGGGCACAATGCTACTGTCGTATTCAACGTAGTCCAGTATACGCTCCGCTACGCTGAGACGAAGTAGGGACTCTCTACCAGGCATCTCTTCACCAGTGTCTAGAGAAACAATCCTTGTTCCCGAAAGAACACCACTGAGTGCCCTTACAGTCGCTCGACATTTCTCCATGGCAGCGATCGTGTCGATTAATCCTCCCTCAGCCCTGCGCAAGGCGGTAAGAAGGCCATCGAAGACATAGCAGAGGCGACCCAGGCCTGATGTTGGGTCGGAAACCGCGTGCAACAGAGACTCGCCACGATCGGAGCTCCGATAGTGCATCCAGTTGAATAGTCTTTCATCACCTTCTAGCCCCAGCAGTTCCGGGAAGTTGACGGCAAACTGCAAGAGGCCGTACAAGGGCGTAGCGACGGCTAGGCGGTAGCCGCGAAGTAGATTCCGCTCGTCTCTTGTACTAAGCCCATCAACCGCACTTTCCAAGCTGGTGACTGCTTCGGGACTGCACAGGAATTCTAGAGTGGTCACGTCGCTGAGGAAATGCAATCGTGACGTAAAGTTCATTCTGTCTTGTGGATGAATCATTGTACTAGCACCCTCCTCGACCAGGCCTGCCAAGCTCCAACTCCCCCACGCGCACTTCTCCTGTCATCAGCTTGTGTAGCAGCACCTTGAACAGCTCCTCCAGCACGGCGCGCTTGCGACGGTGCAAGTCTATCTTGCGGTCAATGGCATCGAGGATGGCAACGACCTCACGTTGCTCTTCGATTGACGGCATTGCAACCTTAACCCCAGCGAAGGAGTTTCTGTTAAGTGTAGGAACACTAACCCCTGCGGCGAAGCTTGAGAAATCAAAACTATCAAGGAAGTAAGCCATAAACTCCTCAATGTTGCCCATGAAGTCTTCCGCAAACAACGTCGTATTGAGTGGCCAATAGACGCCGGCAGAAAACGACACTTTGCCAACGCTGCCACTTCTCCCCACCATGACCCCAGGAATAGGAATACCGTCTGGATGGCTATCGTGATGTCCTACTATCCCGTTGGAGCCGAACACGGGAACGGGGCCGTCACGTCGTTTGGACACAGGGAGATCGAATCCCCTTTTCAGTGTGATTGCACTATCAAACGACACAATCTCCCAACTCTGCGGTACCGGCCCGATCTCCGTCTCCTTCTGCGCCTCGCCTCGCAGCCCGTGAGTAAACAGCGTCTGCATCGCGGCCCGTTTGAGGCTGATTGCAGCGTCTTCACATCTCTTTTGGCCGAGAATAGCGGAACGCACAAGATTCAAGGCAGTAGCCATTTCCCGCTGGTCTGATAGGGGTGGTAGTGGGATTACTTGACTCAGAACGTCATCATCCCGGACAGCGGGATAACTTGCTCCTGTCTCCATAGACGCAATGCCATCAGTCACGTCATCAAGCTGCATCGCGAAATAGAGGAAATCCGGATGAATCACAGAGGAGTTTGGCCGAAGAACGCAGAAAGCGGTCGATACAATCCCACCATCGAGTGATGGTGGTATCTGGGCAATCCGCCGCAGAGCGGGACGGACGGTAGCGAAGACGGTATCGCCGGCCTTCACTATCTTGCGCGCGCGGCTTGGAGCATTGGCCGCTGAATGCTCCGCTTCATGGACAATTCTGAGTTCATCACGCGAAACCGCAGACACATCGACATAGCGAATCGAGGAGCGCGAGTCGGTACGAGGCTTCCAAGTTGACCCTCGGACTGTCACTTCTCTAAGGGGACGCCATGTCCATGCTTCGTTCATCGTAGGTTTACCAACATCCTTGCCAGTTGCGCGTCAATCTCCCGCGCCTCTTTATCGAGATTCTGCATATCGGCAATGATATCAGGAATGGGACGCTGAACTACGTCGTCAGCCTGTCCCACCCAGCGGCTCGGGCTGAGGTTGTAGTCAGCCTCCTCCGCCTGCTCTCGCGTGATGACGGCCACCTCGCCCTCCACCAGCTCCCCCTTGAGGAACATCGCCGCTATCGGGCGGATGTCCTCCTCAGGAACGTAGTTCTTGGGGCGCCCCTTGCCGACGCGACGACTGGCGTTGACAAGCACAATCCTGCCCTTGCGGGCCTCCGGCTTGCGCTTGGACAGCACGACGATGATGCCGGCGGCGCTGGTGTTGTAGAAGAGGTTGTCCGGCAGCAGTATCACGCCGTCTATGAGGTCCCGCTCCACAAACCACCTGCGAATGTTGCGTTCTCTGTCCTCGTTCTTGCTGCCGGAGCCTCGTGTCACCGCTCCGGTGTCCAGCACCACAGCTGCCCGCCCGCGCTCGTTCAGACTGACCAGGGTGTGCTGGAGCCAGGCCCAGTCGCCCTTGCCAGTAGTGACGCCTCCGGCGGTGCGGAAGCGGTCGAACGGGTCGTTCTCGAAGATGTCCTGGTTGAAGTCCTGGTTCCACATCGGATTGGCGACCACGATGTCGTGGCCGACAATGCGGCCCGCGGCATCCTTGAATCTGGGGTTGATCATGGTGTCGCCACGCTCTATCTGGGCCTCATCCAAGCCGTGGATGATGGCGTTCATGCGAGCGACAGCGTAGCTGTCGGCCTGCAACTCCTGTCCATACAGCCTAAGGGGTACGCCGCTGGTGGGGTCGGTCTCCCGAGCGACCAGTTGGAGCTTGATGAGCAGTCCCGCCGAGCCGCAGGCGTAGTCGTGGCACGTCTCGCCTGGCTGGGGGCGCATGATGTGGGCCATGAGGAATCCGACCTCAGTGGGCGTGAAGAACTCACCCGCGCTCTGGCCGGAGCCCTCGGCGAACTTGCGGAGAAGGTACTCATAGGCGCGTCCCAGAAAGTCGGGCTGCACATCGGCGAGTCCCAGGCGGTAGCGGGGGTCGGAGAAAGTCTCGACGACAGCAGCAAGCCGGGCCGGGTGGAGGTCGCGTTCTCCGTTGCGCTCCGATGCGAAGTCCACGAGGTCGATGACGCCGGAGAGAGTAGGATTGAAACGAACGACGGCGCGCATAGCGATCGTCAGGTGCTCGCCGATGTCGCGAGGACGGGTGCTGCGGCCTTGGGCATCGGGGGGCCAGTTGTGCTCCACTCGACCGCTGACCACGCCCCAACGTGCCTCCGGGGGTAGGTAGAAGCGCAGCAAGTCATGGTCGCTCTCCGCTATTTCCTGGGCTAACACACGGTCGCCGTATTGCTCGGCCATGCGATCGATCTCGTCGTCGAACACGTCGGAGAGGCGCTTGAGGAAGAGCAGCGGCAGCAAGTAGTCCTTGAACTTGGCTGCGTCCTTTGCGCCTCTGATTGAGCAGGCCGCATCCCATAGCATCTGCTCCATGGGCTTAGTGGTGGGTACATCTGCTTTGCGCCGTCGGGATCTCCGCTGAGTCACACGGGCCGCTGACTCCACCTCGTCCACTACTGGCTCAGTGATGTCAATGCCCGCCTCCGCAGCAAGCGCTGTGATGGCCGTCCGCGCCGCCCTCTGTGGTGTGATGTTCCCACCCTCCCATCGGTTCACCGTAGCGAACGACACACCGAGCCGCTCAGCAAGCTGCTCCTGCGTCAGGTCCAGGCTTACGCGGATGGCTTGTAAGGTTGGACTGATGGACTGCCTATCTGTTATATTTGTCATGTTTGCATTATAGCCACTTGCCGAAAAGGAGGTCAACCTCAGGCTCTTTCAATTCGATCGAGGACGGAGATAAAGGAAGACATGGCTATTCCAGAATCCCAACTTAGTACATGGTCCCATCACGGGGCGCAGGACTCCGCCAAACGCACTCATGAAGCAATCAGGAGAGCTCTGGACGCCTACCGATGGCCCCAGGGCATGACCTACGATTTCTACCTACAGGGCTCCTACCGGAACGATACCAACATCCGAGGAGACAGCGACGTCGATGTAGTGCTGGAGATGACCTCGGCGTTCAAGCATGACACTAGTTCGCTTTCTCAATACGAGCAGCAGGCGCTTGCCTCGTCCTTCCAGCCAGCCACCTACGATTGGAATGACTTCCGACGTGAAGTACTCAAGGCCCTAGAGGGCGGATTCGGCAAATGGATGGTGGCACAGGGCAACAAATCGATTAAGCTGAAGGCTGACCCACCGAGGCTGGCGGCCGACGTGGTTGTCTGCATAGGGCACCGGCATTATGGCACCTCCTACTCATACGTAGAAGGCATCACTTTCTACGCTCTCCAAGACAGGCGCTGGATCGTCAACTACCCCAAAGAGCACTACAAGAACGGTGCCACCAAAGGCAGTGGGACAAGCGACCGATACAAGCGAACTGTGCGAATGTTCAAGAATGCCCGGAATCACTTGGAGTCCACAGGCAGGATCAGCGCTGGCCTTGCCCCGTCCTACTTCGTCGAGTGCCTCATCTACAATGCGACAGACGCAGCGTTTCAGCACAGCTTCCAAGAAACCTACCGCTCCATCGTCAACTGGATGGTGCAGAACGACCTCGATAGGCTCATCTGCCAGAATGGGCAGCAGTGGTTGTTCGGTCCGTCTCCTGAACAGTGGTCAGTGGAGGATGCAAAGGCTCTTGCGAATGAGCTGGTATCCCTGTGGAACAACTGGAGGTAGTCTCATCGAATGCACTCCTACGAGATAGAAGGCCGTGGGAAAGTGGTGATAGCGATCGCTGCCGCCAGCATCCTGATAGTTTGGCTCATTCACATCGTGCTGGACGTCATCGACTTCGACCCGCAGTGGTGGTTGAGCGCACCCTCATTTGCGGGGCTTTACTCTGGCCTGTACTGGTTGTTCGATCGCTACGTGTGGAAGCTCGGTCTGTTCAGAAAGCTCAATATTGTCCAACTTCCCAATCTCAACGGGAAGTGGGTTGGCGAGGTCAAGTCCTCCTACAGCCAGGATGGTAGTGCCCACTCGGTCTCCGTAGTCATCTTGCAGCGATGGTCGAAGATGCTCGTTAGGCTGGAGAGTGAACATTCTCGCTCTCGAAGCATTACGGCCAGTCTGAGGATCGCTGACCTTCCCAATCCCGAGCTGTCCTACCAGTACGTGAACGAGCCCAAGTCGGATGCTCCAGGCACAATGGAGATGCACCGGGGCACTGCAAATCTAGAGCTCACCGGCTCAGGGCTTGAGGGCGACTATTACACGGGGCGTGGGAGAGGAGAGGTAGGAACAATTGGACTTCGCAAGGCGTGACGCCACCGCGAGACGAGCGGTGGAGGCAGGTTGGTCACATTCTGAAAATCGAAGTGAGGAGGTAGGACTGGACAGTGAATCCCATATTTCAAGACATACTTGAGGACTATGCCGGCGGGGTGCTCAGTGGACTCCAGGAGGCATTTGAAATGCCTATTCTTAACTTCAGGCGAGACCTCTATCCCTCACTGTCTCTTCTGGATTCGCAAATTCCTGGAATTGGGATGCAGTACGCGGTTTGGAGTAAGACAACACCCCACTACCCCTTCTCTCAGGAATTTGATGGTGTGGTCAGACCTCTGAGGTACATTCCTTACTATCTCGCATCAGGCGTATCGTTCAAAATGATAGCGCGGCATATAGTAGTGAATTCAGGTGGGCATCTAGAAGAGTGCGTTAAGGAACTTTGCAGGGTCAGAGGTACTCCAAGCAAGTATTACAGTCACATCCCCTTGGGAGGCCTGGCGAACAGCAGTCACGTCCGATTACTCTTGGGCCCAATGCTTGCCGATGCAATCAGCCAGTTCTCTCGCATCTCTTGGAATCAGGCCAAGCATCAATATTCGGATGGGTATCCGAGGTCGGTTATCTCTGTTGAAGACGCCATTGGAAGCTATTTTGTGGTGAGGGCACTTGGAGCAAAGATTCTTGTGATCGCCGGTAGGATGGAAGCTCTCACCAAGGCAATTGATGATGCCAAGGCCAATGGACGACTTTACGTTACGGGAGAACTGCCTACGGTTCTGGATGACGACACACCGTGGTCTGTGAGTGACATTGACTTCGCAGATCAAGATGATCCGCAAGAATGGTAGGCCCGGCAATTGCTTGGTGACGACTTAGGAACTGAGGGACGAACAACTGCCGTTGCAGTGACTGCCGCGTTTTCTTACCTGGAAATCTTATCAAGTCCACCCCGCATGATGGGTGATACCGGCACCAACTGATAGGTACAATCCTTCAACGGGTTGGCATAACGACGGACACCAGTAGCTATTCTCGCTTTGTAATACAGCAGAAATCTTTGCTCCAGCGGGTCTGGGGTCCAGAGGGTCGGCTACCGCATGGCGGAGCAGGAGGGGCTGGAACCAGACGAGGAGTGAGATTGAATCTTTGCCCACTTCCTCTAGGGTTTCGTACGACGGGGTGGGAAGTAGGCTCAGCCTAAAGAGCCAGCGTGAAGGTAAACGAGAAGGTTTTTGATTTTATCAAAGTCTGGTGGAGCCTGTAGGGCCTGACACGCGTTAGCGCCTCGATAGGACCCGTGGGCGCGTCACTGATCAGCTTGAATACCCAAGCCAGGATCACCATCACGGCCACAACAAGGTAGAACGGCCTTTGAGTTTGATTGCACCATAAACCTCGTAGTATACTTATAGTGACCACAATGGTCACCTTTCTCCGGTTGAAGGTTTTTATGTCCAAACACAAGCCTGATATCGCTCCCGAGGAAATCCGTGCCATCCGGAGACAACTCGGCCTCTCGCAGACCGAGGCAAGCGAACTCATCGGTGGTGGCCCCCGCGCTTTCACGAAGTACGAGGCAGGAACCGTCAAGCCAGCCGCCAGCGTCATCAACCTGCTGCGGATTCTAGAGGCCAACCCAGCTGCAATTAAAGCACTGCGTGGGGATAGGAGTCTCCCAATAGCCGCTAGCACGTTTTCGCCGTTCGACGTGACCGGCGAGGACATTGCGGCGCTGAGCGAACATACTCTCCCAGAGTTCGTCCGTCGTCTGCTGGATGCCGAGGCCGAGGCTAACGACCTCCCCGCCTACGGCGTCCACGTGGCCAGCAACATCTATGCCGCAGACGGAGGAGAAGACGGACGGATCACATGGGAGGGAGGCCCAACCCGTACGCCTTTCCTTCCTTCTCGGCTCTGCCAGTTCCAATTTAAGGCTGGCGAGATATCGCCAGCCGAAGCGGCCAGTGACGTCCTGACGAAGGAGCGCACCGTTAAAGACATGGTGTTGTCGGTTCTTGAGGAGGGCGGCCACTACATCATGCTTTGCTCTCAGCGGTACACCCAAAGGCAGATCGAAGCGCGAGAAGGCCGCATTCGCGAGGCACTCCGTAAGGCTGGCATAGATATCGATGACGACCAAGTCGACTTTCGGGACGCCGACCAGATCGCCACCTGGACGAAGCGTCATCCATCCATCGCCTTGTGGGTTAGAGAGCAGACCCGGCCCGGCATCATTGGTCCGTTCCGTTCTTGGAGCCACTGGTCCAGACGCGCCGAGCACCGCAACTCTCCTTGGGTAGAAGATGAGCGGTTGCCCATCTTGCAAGCCCACCTGCAGGAGCAACTAACGAAGTCGCGTAAGGTCATTCGCTTAGTAGGACTGTCAGGCATCGGCAAATCGCGTCTCGTGCTTGAAGCCCTTGGTAGGGAGGAGAGCAAGGTGGCAGGACGTTTCCTCAGCGACATCGTGATGTACGCCGTTCTATCCGAGGTGGGTAGTGAGGCCATCAACTCCGCTGCTGAGAACCTGGCGGATTCCGGTAGGCGCGGAGTCCTAGTGGTTGACAACTGTGACCCCGAGACCCACCGGGTCCTTACCGGCATGGTGTTGCGCGAAAACAGCCGCCTCTCGCTGGTCACCATCGACGACGAGATTCCTACTGGAACGCTGGACGAGACGACGCTGAAGATTGACGAGGCGTCCTCCTCCGTGACCGAGGGGATCATCAATCACGTCTCGCGTAATCACCCGCCGGAGGACCAGCGTCGTCTCGCCCGCTTCTCCAAGGGCTTCCCAGAGGTCGCCATACGCATTGGAAAGGCGTGGGACGAATCGATTCCCATTGCCCATGCTGCGAACGACACCCTAGTCGAGACCTTCGTACTAGGACGCAGGCCCCGAGAGCCTGAGTTGCTGCTGAGATCCGCCGCTTTGCTAGCTGCATTCGGTCCGGTCCGAGTGGAGCATCCGGCCGACGGACAGATGGAGATAGCGCCTCCTGTTTATTGCCCACTCAGCGAGATCGCTAGTCTAGGACGCGGCCTCACTCACGACGACCTTCACTTCGCCGTCAAGCAGCTTGCCATGCGGGGCACCGTCAAACGCCAAGGACGACTTGCCATCCTCCAACCTCGCCCTATAGCCATGAAACTGGCTGAACAACAGTGGGAGGAGTGGGGTCCGGACATACGGGATCGGGTGTTGTCTGGCGGTATCAACCCTGGCCTCAAGACCCAGGCAGCCCGCCAGCTCGCATTCCTCAACACGACCGAAGTTTCCCGTGAAGTCGTAGAGCAAGTTTGCCGCGTCAACGGCCCCTTTGATGGCTTTGCAGGCCTTTCTCAACCTGGACACGCGAAGGTGCTATCGGCCCTTGCCGAAATCAGCCCCGAAGTAGTTGCAGACCAGATAGAGCGCTCTGTGAAAGGGGTCGAAGACCTCTCGCAGGTCAGAGACGATGTGCGTCGAAATCTCGTCCAAGCGCTGGAAAGGATCGCCTTCCATCCCGATACCTTCGAGGCCGGCGCGCGTCTTCTCCTACGCCTGGCTGTTGCCGAAAACGAGACATGGGCCAACAACGCTACCGGCCAGTTCACGAATCTCTTCCCCATGCTCCTAGGTGGTACGGCGGCCGACGGCAATACCCGTCACTCTTTTCTTGATGAAATCGCATCCCCGAACGATTCGGCCCAGCGAGTGATCGTCGCCGAGGCCCTGATTGCTGGCTGCAGGACGCATCACTTCTATCGCATGGCGGGGGTGGAGACCCAGGGAGCGCGTCCTGCAATGGAGTCTTGGCACCCTGCCACAAGCGGCGAGGCAGCCGAGTATATTCAGGGGTGCGTGATGCGCCTCGTCCCTTTCGCTATCGAGGACGACAAGGCAGGCGCCATTGCCCGCTCAGGTCTTGGGCAGGCTTTACGACCTCTGGTCTTGGGAGGGTTCATTGATACCGTTGAAACAGTGACCTATCAAGTGAGCACTAGTGGACCCTATTGGCCGCAGGCTGTTTACAGCCTGCGTGCTGTGCTCGCCTACGATGCCGAATGCATCAGCCCTAAAGAAATGGATCGAGTCAGGGCGTTGGTCGTAATGTTGGAGCCTAAGACCCTGGAATCGCGCATACGTTCGCTCGTCACAGAGATGTCTTGGGACTACCTTGTAGATGAAGAATTAGACCTTCAGAAACTACTCCAACGCCAGAATATGGCCGTGCGCGAACTGGCGTTGGAGTTGCTGGAGCAGCCTCATGTACTTTCGGGAGCTTTGCCGGGACTCAGCCGTGGCGAGCAACGGATGGCTTACGTCTTCGGAAAGGCTGTAGCTGAGTCCGACAGCTCGCCATTAGGATGGTTGGAGCCACTCACCGAGGCCGTTGTAGGAGTGCCAGAATGTGATCGGAACTACGATATGCTGGCAGGATTCCTCGCTGGCCTAGCAAACTTCCACCCCGCCGCCGTGGACGCATTCAAGGAGCGCGTTGCGCATTCCTCCGAGCTAGCGCCGGCGCTTCCTCAGATCTGTTGTGGGCTCGGCATCTCTGCATCCGACATCCAGCTCGTAATCGGAGCTCTTCAAGATGGGCTGCTGCCTCCGCTGCGACTGAGCCATGGGTCCTTTGGAGGGGTGTTAGCCAAGGTTCCGGCTCCAGCAGCTGCCCCCCTATTCGACATGATGCTCGATCACAGCGCAGAAGGGTTCGCCGTAGCACTGGACTTGATGGGCCTGTACGCCCACGGAGAACCAGAGAAGCTGAATGGACTCCGGCCGCAAGTCCAAAAGCTAGCCCAGAACGCGACTCTGTGGAAGTTGGGTCAACAACCGGGTTCGTCGATCTACGACTACCACTTCGAACAGATTATGAGTTGGATGCTGAGCAAAGGACGAGAGGATTCCGACGCCACAGCCACAGCCCTAGCCCTAGCAAAGGCTGTAGTCGATGTTGAGAAGTTCGGCGACGAGCGGCTCATGAAGCCCGTAATCCCAATGCTGCTGTCAGGCTTTCCGGAGATTGCGTGGCAGCTCATTGGCCAAGCAATCGTCTCCGACAGGCGGCATGCGGCGCTCTTGAAGTTCACGCTGGGAGACCAATTCGCCTTTGCTAGCGAGTCCAATCCCGTGATTCTAAACCTGCCCCAAGAGACTCTCTTCGCTTGGTGCCACGCTCATCCGGATCGCGCACCTGCTTTCTTGGCGGAGATCGTGCCGGTACTCACGACCAAGGAGGCCGATGTCTCCGAACGGTCACTACACCCCGTTATGGAACGACTGCTTGACGAGTTCGGGGAACGAGAAGATGTGCGCTTAGCCATCGACCTCAACATCCATACCTTCGGCTGGATGGGGTCAATGACAACCTACTTTGCACTGTACATGGAGCCGCTGAATAAGCTGGTTCAGCACCCAAAGCCCCAAGTGCGCAGTTGGGCCAAGGCCATGCTTCGCCAACTGGACGCCTCAATAGCGAACGCTCGTAGCCGGGACGAAGAGCAAGAGGCGATGGGTGAAGTCTAGCAGGTCGTCGTATTCTGAGGCGTTGAGGGATGGAACTGCTACGGGGAGGCTAAAGCCCACGCCTCCTCCTGTCGATAGCCCTATGCAGTTTACTATAGTGGCTGCTCAGTGGGGTGAGTAGTCCCGTCCCTTCACCTCCACCACCTGGCCGCCCAGCTCCCTACGATGCTTGGCGAACAGTCTTCCGAAAGCTAAAGGCCGAGGTGTGCT
Source organism: Dehalococcoidia bacterium (assembly GCA_965116555.1). Lineage (GTDB taxonomy): Bacteria > Chloroflexota > Dehalococcoidia > Lucifugimonadales > QGNO01 > DAOUJH01. The sequence continues at coordinate 968,367 of OZ220698.1, forward strand.
GGAAAGCCGCGCTAAGCAGCCTTACCAATTCGGAACATCTTGGTGGAACAGATAGGGCAAACTCCCTGAGTGGCCGGTCTACCGTTCTTCATGGTGGTGGCTTGGGGGTTGCTCATCTCCCTCTTGGACCGGCACTTAACGCAATACGCTTCCAAAGAACTCCTCCTGAGTCGTAGTAGTAACGGCTATCGTAACATATTCCCCACCGAACGGTAACCGTTGCCAGTAAGCCAGAGATTGCAATTGGCCATATGTGTAGTGCGGTGGTCGCGTTGCAGCGCCGCCCTCTCCTCCAGACTTGTAAAGTCAAGGACCGACAGCATCATGCTCACTTTGGCTCTGTACCCAGGGGTTGTCGCTCCCATGCGGAGCGCCTTCTACACCTTTCCCAGCTCAGTTCAAGGCTGCACTTCGTTCGATCTGTGGCGTGATCTTGCGGTTGGCATATCACGATGCCCGGCACCGATGAAGGAATTGTAACCGAATTTTACACCATGAGTTCCACCGATATTTTACTGACTTTCTACACATTCGGTTCCATAATATTGTCCGGGGCATTTTGCATTAGGGGCTTCACAATAGGCTGTTTGTAGGCGGTTTCTTTGGATTGGGCATATCGCTTGCGTTCTAGCGTTTGGTGCACAACTTAGCAAAGTGCCCAGGCGAAATCGACAAGGGCGCCTACCCAACTATCAATCCGGCCGCGGATATCACACGCCAAGCTAAGTAATGAAGGAGGTACCCAGGAGATGACAATTGCTGTTCTAGGTTGGGGTTCCCTCATATGGAACCGATGCAATTTGTGTATTGAGGGAGGGTGGCATGACGACGGCCCAGAACTCCCTATCGAATTTGCCCGGATATCAAGTCGTGAAAGGCTAACACTGGTCCTGCACCAGGGTACGGAAAATGTTCAGACACTTTGGGCTTGTTCGGGACTGGACAACCTTGAAGATGCTATACGCAACCTGAAAGAGCGAGAATGCACTTCCACAAAAAGAATAGGCTACGTTGACCTTAACTCTGGGCACTGCCGCTGTAATGCTGTTCCTGAAGCTCTTGATCGCATCAGGGAGTGGGCTGAGCGGAAACATCTAGATGCCGTAATCTGGACGGACTTGGCAACAAATTTTGAGGACGAGCTTAAGCTGCCCTTCACGGAGGAAAATGTCATTGCGTACTTAAGATCCCTCAACGATCAAGGCAACGCAGAAAATTACATCCGAAAGGCACCGTGCCAAGTAAGAACGAGAATGCGGCAGGTAATAGAAAGGGAACTAGGCTGGACTCCAACCCATGCATAAGGCGCTTCTGATCGTTGGCCTAGTGATTCTTCTCGTGGCTTGTACACAACCTGAGCCTACCTCTACCCCTACTCCTGCAGTAGACCTTCAAGCTACGATAGACGCTCTGAGAGCAGAGCCAACGCCGACGATCGTCGTAATTGCTACCTCTACGCCCACACCCACACCCACGAACACACCTACACCCTTTCCTACGGCGACACCTACACCGGTTCCTACGGCAACGCCTACACCCGTGCCTACACCTACACCGGTTCCTACGGCAACGCCTACACCCGTGCCTACACCTACACCGGAGCCTACGCCCACGCCCACACTGGTGGAGCAGGTGCGGGATTCAATAGTCCGAGTCACGGCAGGTGGGACTTCACGGGGTTCTGGCTTCATATTCGACACGAATGGAGAGACCGCGTTTGTGGTGACGAACCAGCATGTCATTGATGGTGAGCTCACTTTTGATGTGCGGGTGGAAGATTCCCGAACATACCGGGGGTTCCTTCTCGGCTCGGATGCTGATAAAGACGTGGCGGTGCTCTCCATCTGCTGCAATTCTGAGTTTATGGTGTTGCCCTGGGGGGAAGAGGCGACTACTCCGGGACAACAGGTTGTAGCTGTTGGTTATCCTGCTTCTGGGGGCGGCTCTGCGACTGCTACGAAAGGCGAGGTTCTAGAGGCTGACTGGGTGAGTGAATTGCACGGTTACATTCCGCACAATGCTCCGTTGGGTCCTGGTAGCAGCGGTGGTCCGCTTCTGTCTATGAGTGGTGATGTCTTAGGTCTCAATTCCTATGTGTCCACTGTGGGCAATAGTCGAGTGTACTATGCTGTCCCCTATAGGGTTGTGTCTGCCGATGTAGAAGATTGGAAATCGAGCCTTATCTTTGTGCCGCCCCCTGTAGTACCAGGGTCTCCCTACTTCTTGTCAGGAACGGGGCCGTCAACGGAACGCGTTCACCTTAACGCCGGCTTGTGGGTGGCGGAGATGTCTGTGGTGGGTAACGATGCGGAGGAGTTTGATGTTCGGGTGGACTCTCTAGAGGAGGATCGAGGCGATAGTTTGTTTGGCCGACATGTGTCTGACTGGAGTGGAAGCATACCTGTTCCAGTTGGTGGTCGTTATAGTTGGGACTCTCTTGCTCCTGGTGTGCAGATAGTCACAGTCTCTGCTTATGGCCAATGGACTGTTCGGTTCTTTCGAGCGGAGGAATTGACGCCGGCTCAGCCCGTGGTTGCTGGTGGCTCGATAGAGTTCTCCGGTAGTGGGGTGGCGGTAGTTGCTATTGAACTGAGGCCTGGTCTCTGGACTGTTGAGTCGTCTGTAACGAGTAATTGCGGTTTTGGTAGTCGTTGTTGGGGTACGAACTTTCAAGTCTTTGTGGGGTCTTTCGATGATAGAAAAGAGGTTCTGGCCAATGAGATCGATACTGAGTGGAGTGGGAGAGCGACATTACGAGTCGGTGGAAGCCCTAGCAGTCTTGTTCCGGTTCGGAAGATTGTCGAGATTTACAGTGGTGGCGACTGGTCGTTGAGGTTCGTTCGTGAGGGGTGATGTATAAAGCGCTTGTCTTTGTTGGTCTGGTGATTCTTCTCGTAGGCAGAAGTCCCAGAACGTTATCGAAGGGCTGTACAGGTCACGTTTTATAACGAGTGCGGTTCAGATCTAGGCTTTTGAAGGAGGATGCATGAAACAAGACAAAAATCTAACCTTGAAGATTCTAAACTACATTGAGGAACACGCCCAAAACAAAAAACCTCTCAATATTGGAAGGTTAGTTGAAGTGCTCGGGGTTGGTGAAAAGAAGATGGAATACCACCTTAGTATGCTTAAAGCAGGTGGATACATCCAAACCGACCAACACGGCATAACAAGCTTAACTCCTAAAGGACGCAAATATCAGGAAGATTTGCGTTCGCAATTGTAGTAAGCTACCTCTGCCCCTATAGCTCAGTTGGATAGAGCCTACTCCGCCGAAGATAGAGGTGCGGATTTGAATCCCGTCGGGGTCCCCGGGGTCGGCGCGGCCACACTCCCCACCCTTGGCGTACTGATAGCCGCTTTTTGCTTCCTGTCCATGCCCTGCTCCAACTCATCCCCGGCCTGAACAGGCCCAAGGGACAACGGTCAGAACCCCGGATACCGGCTCCTACCCCAGAAGCCCTCCGGCAGCTCCAGCAGGTCTCTTACCCCTGCCCTGTCCAGCATCCTCTCCGTTGCCCTTTGCGACACCTCCAGCGCCTCCCTCTCGTCCACGCTCTTCACCACACGACCCTCCATCAGCATCTTCCCGTCCACCATCACCGTATCTACGTCATGCCCGCTGGCGAAATTGGTGATGCGGTACACCGGCATATTCGACGGGTAGAGATGCGGCTTCTCCATGTCGACCAATATCAGGTCCGCCTTCTTGCCCGCCTCCAGCGACCCCAGCTCGCTCTCCACGCCCAGCGCCCTCGCCGAATCAATCGTCACCATCTCCAGCACCTTGCCCTGGGGCATGTATGGAGGATCGTGAAAGTGCGTCCTCTGGTAGTGCATGCACTGGAACATATGCCTGAACATATCAAAGCCCCTATCCGGAGCGTTCCCGTCCGAGCCGAGTATCACCGTCACCCCCGCGTCTATCAGCTCCGGCACGGGGCACCGAGCCATTATCGCCGCCACAGCGCTGGGGTTGTGCACTATCTTGGTGTCCGTCTCCCGGCAGATCTCTATCTCCTCCTCCGTCAACCCTGTGGAGTGCGATAGCAGAGCGTCCGGCCCCAGTACGCCCAGTTGCTCGTGCGCGAATTTCACCGTTCCCCTGGAGTGCCCGTCCTGCGCGAACATCACCCCGTGCTTCCTGGTCAACGACCTTACAGCGTCCGCCTGCGCCTTGAGCTCTCCCGAATCGACGCGACCGACTTCCGGGTTGTGCACCGGCAACAGCAGCATCAACCTCATCCGGCCTTCCGCCCGGCCGTGCCATCTCTCTATCAGCGATTCGCTGCTGGCAAGGTAGTCGTCGAACCCCACCATCCTCTCCGACCGCTTCTCACCGTCCCTTCTTGGATACGGCGCGTTGCTCGGCCCGACCGCCAGGAACTCCCGCGTCCCCATGCGTTCCACCGCCTCGCAGTGCCGCTCTCCGTAAACCGGACTGTCCGCACGTCTCCCAATTACCATGCATTGTTTCAATCCTCACCCGACCCGAAGGCCGGATGCGACATGCCGATGCTTAGATTAGTGATAAGCGGTACAGCGTTTCAATCCTCACCCGGCACTGCGCGCGTCTGTAATAGCCTGCTGCACGGCAGCATCTCCCTTGCGGTCGGCAACCCAGTTCTTCGTCTCCGTAAGACTTCGCAGCCCACCGTGATGCCCATGTATCAGCAGGCTTATGGGCGGGCAGTGGTTGAATGCGAGGACGGCGCCTGCGCCCTTGTGGTCAGGCCCACTGCCCCGGGCTTGCGGATTGGATTCGCAGCGGCGTAGGTACTCTTGGAAGCCGGGGGTGAATTTTCTCACGTCGTGCCAAAGCCCGGCATAGTAGGCGGGATTCCCGCCACCAAACCCAGCAGCGAATTCCTGAGCTAGCCCAGCGACGGCGCGCAGGTTTCCAGCCAAGTTGTATGAGTGAGCGAACATTTGAACATCATTTGACGAGTCACCAGGATGGGATTATCCCGTGCCCTGTCATCTATTGCCAAGGTATTATACAGTTGCGATAATCGAACAGGCAATTCATTCCCCGGTCGACGATCCCTATGTGATTTTTGTTGGGTGCATATGACACGACCAGAAGCGGCAGGCAGGAGAAGTCGTGAAGGAGGGCTAGCGGCATGGCGTCTGAAAATCGACGTTTCGTACAATTCCCGCATCCGGGAGGCGAACATTCTCCGGACCACGGCGACTGGAAGGAGTGGAACCCCATCAGGACAGCCAACGGACGTAGCAACCCTCACAGGCGCAAGTTTCTGGAAATCGACGGCGAATGGCTAGAGTCATTGGATTCAGAAAAGACCAGATTCGGGAAGCTCTGGGCCTGGGGCGAGTGGGAACCCGAATCTCGGGTGCTGCGTTATTTTACGCCGTCCGGGACGGGTATGCCCCGCTATCTATGGGAACCCGCATGGCTGCCAAAGGAGGATTATAGGGGCCTGCACAACACGGACCCGCTGGTATTTGACGGCTTCTACTATGGCAACTGCAAACAGCAGAGCTTTAAGGGCTTGAAGCAGTTGGGACGCGGTTCGGTTATGGTCTTTGGGAGCAGGAAGGGTTCCTATTGGGTAGCGGACACAGTTTTTGTGGTCGCTGACTACGTGGATCACGCCGATACGGACTATGAGGAACGGCTCGCAGGACGGGTGCCCCAATGCTTCCGGGACGCGGTGTTGTCCACGTATGGCGACGCCGGGCCTTATGACAGTCAACGTTGGTATAGGGGTGCGACCTACGATGAACCCGTAGACGGGATATTCAGCTTCTTTCCGTGCGTTCCAGCGGAAATTGAGACTCCCTTCGCACGCCCCCGTATAGAGTTGCCGCCAGCATATTTCACGTCAAATCTAGCCCAGGGCATCAAAGGATGCTCCTCTCATGCTGCTCCTCTCGATAAATCCACACTTGAGACGCTCTGGCGTTCCATAGCCAAACAGGTTCTAGGCCAAGGTCTTTTCCTGGGAGTCGCTGCTGTATGTCCCACCGGCGGAGGCACAACATAGCAGGTAGCTTGTGGTGAGATGCCAACTCACCTCCTAATTGGGAATCTAAATGACAGTAGCAATTCAGTCCTAGAGGGAAGCTCAGCTACGATCGCCAGAAAACAAGGAGGAGGCGGATGAAGTTTAGAATCGACAACCTAGGGGAGCCGCCAGCCTACATACCAATGCAATGCCTTGCTTCTTCATCTTAATCATCGTCGCCTCCTCCTCTGCAGGTGGGGCGCAATTCATCGATCAACTAAGCACCTGCTTGACTATGAACGCACCGGTGAAGAGACACCCGAGAACCACCATCACATCTGCGGTGCGGGTCTGCTTCAACTGCCAGAGCGTCCATGCAGCGCTCCATGACACGGCAAGGCTAATCACAAGCAGGCGCTCCATCTCCACTAGATCGGCGCTTCTATGACGTTGGGCACACCAACGTCGGAGATGACCGCGCTTGTCTCTGACGACCAGCCGTCCCCGGCATGTGTATAGGACTGCTTGGTCCGCACCAGAAGGCCGCTATTGTCATCTACCCAATACTCCCAGGTTGAGTCGTAGCCAGGGAACGCGAACATACCATCGGTATTGCCTACGGGTCCGGTAGCGCCAACCGCCGCTTCTTCAATCTTACACCTCAAGTTCTATCCAAGAGTCGTCCAAATGACGGCTTCATACTTCGGAAGCACACATCGACTGCCGGTTGTAAGTCCGGGGGAGCCCGTAATCGGTGTGGACGATTGGTCGATTACCACTACCACCGAGAAGTGCCAAGGAACACAGAGGTCGAATTTCAAACTGATATCTCCATCGTGTAATATGGCGTCTGTAGTGTCCGGAGGAGTAGCGGTAGCAGGTGGTCGAGTCGGGATTTGCCTTGGTGTAGGCGTAGGCATGGGGCGTGGTGTAATGGGCGTGGAGACCGAACTGTCGCTCTCCTTCTCGCGCGAACCACGTAGATCAACGAACTCCGTCGCACAGGCGTGTTCGTTAAAGCCGATTGCCACATTGCCTCCGCTGACGCACAGTCCTGAGTCTATGACAATCGGTTCCGACACATCTTGCCCGGCCTCGAAACCGTTGAGCTGCGCTAACTGCCATGACCCCGTCAAGTGGTCGCCGTCGACTTGAACGCTGTTCACCGATACTTTGAAACTCCGTGGTGCCGCATCGGTCACTAGAAACGTCAGCCATCCCAAAGTAAGAGGCGGCCAGTTCAGCAACGTGCCATAGCTTTCAGCGAGCCACGAGCGGCCGCCAGAGGTTTCCAATTCCGCCCCGTCGATTAGGATGGGGCCTTCGAACTCCTCATCCGGATTCCTCGCAGCATAGAATACGGTCACTCGCCCTTTAGGCTGTAGCACCGCTCTGCCCAGAACAACGTCTATCTCCCCTGCATAGCCTCCACCGACTAAAGAAGAATCATTTGGCAGAACTGTCTCCGCAGGTATATTCCCAGTTGGACTAATGGTTTCGCGGACGTTTGATCGGCAGCCCGTGATTCCCAATAGCAAGACCGTGGCTACTGCCGCTACCATCAATAGTAATACGGCACGGGTACAAATTTCCCATCTTAACATCCTGGCTTGCTAGAGACACAGACTAGTGAGCGTCGCTTCCGCTCTGCTCTGTGGTAGTTCTATTAGAGCTGTCGTAGGAGTAGGTAACGACTGTATGGGGACCGGTCTTGAATGTACCAACATCGAAAACAGTCCTTGGGCGACGGGCATCGTCGTCGGCAACCCAAGCCCAATCGTCGCGAAAGTCCGCGGATACCGAGAAGCTTTGTGAAACATTGTCGGAGAATAGCTCGGACGAAGCGTGGTACGTACCTACGTATTCTCCAGGATCATCAGAGTCGTCGCACTCAATCCACTGCCACTGATTGTTGGAAGTATTCTTGATGCCGATATCGTAGAAGCCGTCCGATCGGATATTCAAGTAGTACTCGTACACGGTCTCCGATGTCTGAACGACATCGATGTTTTGGACAGGGCAACTGGAGGGATTGCCGGTTATCCAATTGCCCTCGTCGAATATGGCAATCCACAGGTGAGTTTCGGTGCCGTTGTCGTAAGGCTCTACTATGAATTCGATAGTGTCAACCGTCGGTTCGAGATCGATCTCGCGTTCAAAATAGGCAGTGAATGAAAGGTTGTTCGTATTTGTGGCATTGTTGGGATACATGAATCCAAATATTGTTTCGACATCCGGTTCGTCTGTATCCCACTCAAAAGCTCGCCGTTCTACACAGACGGGATTGCAGTCACCTGATGCAAATACTATCCCTGAGGACGAAGTGTTTCCTACACGATTCGCCGCTAACACATTGTCCGATGGTCCTTCCTTGCTGGGGTCGAGCACATCATCACCGTATAAACGCTTGAGCTCAGCGACTTTTTCCGCATATCCTGGCGGAGCCTCCAGCCCCTTATGGTAGTTTGGCGACTCTACGAAAGTTCGATCCATTGTTGACCTAAGTGGTGTGGTCAATCGCGAGTCCTGCGTCTCCGGATCGGATTCACCTCCTAGCCCAGGAGCACCAATAGCCATCGTGCCTCCGACGGCAAGCACCACAAAAATCATTAGTAGAACTCTCCTGATAGACATAGCGATCCTCCTATTGCATTACGAGATGCTTAGGTTAAAGATATTTAGCGACCATTACACGTTCGGAAAGTTTGACATCTCCTGTTTCCATTGTGGCCATGATACTCCTCTTCTTTGCCGCTAGGCGGGCAAACCTTCGAGAACCCAACTACACTAAAGTTGTCCCAAAAGGAGCCGCGGGCGCAGTCATCCCCTGGCGTAGTTGGCGAGATGTTGCGTCTATGGATGTTCATAATACATAGAAAATACGCGGAAAGTCAGTAAAGTATCAGTGAAAATGATGGTGTAAATATCGGTGGAAATAGGTTCTTGAGACCATGCAACGTGCTATGCTGTCGGGACGCGGCGGGATCCCGGAGCGGGACCTTGCGCTGGCATTCGAGAGCGGCGCAGACGACTACATCGCCAGGCCAAATCAACCGCCCACGAGCACCGCACTTTTTCGTTGCTATTGCGTCCCTGCCATGAAGGTTCTTGGTTTTGTCAAGCGTGGTAGGTTCCACACTTGACGGTACTCAAACTAGCGCCTAGTCTGCGTAGGACACATGCATGATCCAGAGTGCTGCGGGATTTGGGATATGCGAACCGCCTCATCTAACTGTCTCCATATCGACCGCCCACGAGTACCGGAACTCTTGGTGTCGATTGAGCAATTGGGTTGGACAAGCTCACCATGAGCGGGGATCCGGGCCAGCTTTCTTAAACGTCCACTTTGATAGCAATGACGCTGGTACGGATCTTGTTCACTCGTCAAGCAAAGGTCTCCCGTATCTTGGTCAAGTTGTTCTTATGCGGTTGCCTTCATCTGGTGTACAATCGCTTGCAACGGAGAGGCGATTGTGACTACGCCAGTAAGACGGCAATACCTGGATATTAAACGCCGCTATCCCGACTGTATTCTTCTTTTCCGCCTGGGCGACTTCTATGAGACCTTCGATGAAGACGCCAAAGTCGTGGCGCGCGACCTTGACATCGCCCTGACCGAGAGAGCATTCGGCAAGGGTCCAAAGCACCCCCTGGCGGGCATTCCCTATCATGCGCTGGACAGCTACCTGGGCCGCCTCATCAAGGCAGGGCACAAGGTGGCGATATGCGAGCAGACCAGCGACCCGGCGCTATCCAAGGGGATCGTGGATAGGGAAGTGGTCCGAGTGGTCACTCCGGGCACGGTGATCGAACCCTCTCTTCTGGAGGAACGCAGCAACAACTACCTGGCCTCGGTCGTCGTCGAGGCGGAAGAGGCGGGACTAGCCTACACCGACGTGAGCTCCAGCGATACCGTTTTTGTAACCCAGGTCTCGTTGAAGGACATGCCCTTGGAGCTGACCAGGCTGGCTCCCGCTGAAGCAGTAACGCCTTATGGCCTACAGGGCGTGCTACCCGACGGTGTAAAGGCGGCAACCGTGGATGATGAGGCGTTCCGCTTGGATACCAGCCGTGAAATGCTGAAGGAGGAGCTGGGCGTTGCCACGTTGGACGGATACGGCATAGAACACTCGCCTCTGATGATACGCGCCGCCGGGGGGCTGTTCTTCTATCTGGGCCAGAACCAGCGCCAGGCCCTGGAGCGCATAGCCAAGCTAAGACCATACGACTTGAAATCCACCATGTCACTTGACCCTCAGACCAGGCGCAACTTGGAGCTTTTTGCTGGGGGAAGATGGGAGTCAAAATCGTTCTCTTTGCTGAACGTCTTAGACCTTACCAAAACATCAATGGGAGGCCGATTGCTCAGACAATGGATAGGTCAACCACTGATGGAGACAACGGCTATAAGACAGCGGCAGGACAGCGTGGAGTGGTTCCACAAGGACAGGTCCAGACGGCAAAGGGTGGTCAGAACGCTCTCGGAAGTGTCCGACATGGAGAGGTTGGTAAACCGCGTAAAGAGCGGCACCTCCTTGGCCAGAGACCTGGTGGCGCTGCGTCGCAGCTTGGAGGCGATACCGGAGCTGCAGGCCGTTCTGGGAGAAGACGACGGTCAGCCCGTGAAATGGCTGCTGGCAAAGCTGCCATCCTGTGAGGAGACGGTGGCAGTGATCCGCCAAGCCATAGCGGACGAGCCCGGCCAGGTGGGAGAGGGCACAGTCATACGCTCGGGATTTTCGGCGGAACTGGACGAACTGCGCACGGCGGCGAGGGATGCGCGCGGGTACATAGCAAAGCTGGAGGGAGAGGAACGGGAGCGGACGGGGATAAGGAACCTCAAGGTGGGCTACAACAAGGTGTTCGGTTACTACATAGAGGTGACCAGGCCCAATCTGTCGCGGGTGCCTTCGGAATACCAGCGGCGACAGACCCTGACCGGCGGCGAGAGGTTCATTACGCCTGAGCTCAAGGATTACGAAAACATGATCCTCAATGCCAGAGAGCGGTTGGAGGAGTTGGAGATTTCGCTGTACCGGCAGGTCTGCAACCAGGTGGGACAGGCCTCGGGGCCAATACTGCAAGCGGCAGAAACGGTTGCCCATATCGACGTGTTCACCGCGCTTGCCGAAGCGGCGGAACGGTTCGATTACGTGCGTCCGGAGGTAGACGAAAGCACCGACATCGAAATCAAGGATGGACGCCACCCGGTGGTGGAAGCCATGCTGCCGCCGGGGGACTTCGTGCCCAACGATGCGTCGCTTTCAGGCGATGAGGCCGGTCTGATCATCCTCACCGGGCCCAATATGTCGGGCAAGTCCACCTACCTGAGACAGGTCGGGCTCATTGTGCTGATGGCGCAAATTGGCAGCTTTGTTCCCGCAAGGTCGGCCCGCATAGGCCTGGTAGACCGCATCTTCACCAGGGTAGGGCTGCAGGACGACCTTGCAATAGGGCAGTCCACGTTCATGGTGGAAATGGTTGAAACGGCCAGCATACTGAACAACGCCACAAAGAGGTCGCTGGTCATCCTGGACGAGATAGGACGGGGCACCAGCACCTACGACGGCCTATCGATAGCTCAAGCGGTTGCGGAGCACATACACAACGACCCCATGCTGGGATGCCGCACCCTGTTCGCCACGCACTACCAGGAACTTACCGAGCTGGCCCATACACTGCCGAGGGTAAGAAACTACTCCGTATCCGTATCTGAGGAAGGCGGCACGGTGACGTTCCTACACCGCATCGTGCCCGGAGGGGCGGATAGGAGCTATGGAGTGCACGTGGCCCAGCTGGCCGGATTGCCCCGCGATGTAATATTTCGCGCCTGGGAGCTCCTCAGATACCTGGAAGGAAGCGGGCGCAACGGGGCAACTCTTAGAGGAGAGCCCAGCACGGGAAACGGAGCCATACAGCTGCAGTTGTTCGGCGGCACACCGGCCATAACGGAAGAGCTGCTGAAGCTGGACGTGACGGCTATGACCCCCATGGAGGCCATCAACGCGCTGTACGCCCTGCAGCAGAAGGCAAAGGACGGTTGAGGCGATATGAGCCTGGATCTGGGAAAGACCGTATACCTCGCCGATAGAGAGTCCTGGCGCGCCTGGCTTGCAGAACACCACGACAGTGAGAGCGAAGTCTGGCTCATCTATTATCGCAAAGAGACGGGCAAGCCCCGCATCCCCTACAACGACGCGGTGGAAGAGGCGTTGTGCTACGGCTGGATAGACAGCACGGTGAGGGGCATAGATGAGGAGCGGTTTGCTCAACGGTTCTCCAAAAGAAGGAAGAATAGCGCGCTCTCTCAGATGAACAAGGAGCGCATACGCAGCCTCATTGCACAGGGCAAGATGACCAAGGCAGGCCTGGATGCCGTGGCGCACGTCTTTGATCCGGCTGTGGATGAAGCGGAGGAGTTTGAAATTCCGCCGCAAATACTTGCCGCCTTGAAGGCAAACGAACAAGCGTGGTGTAATTTCCAGAAATTCCCAGGTTCGTATCAGAGAATTCGCATAGCCTATATTGAAAGCCGCAAACGTCACGGAGCGGAGACGTATCGGAAGGCTCTGGAGCGTTTCATAAAGATGACCGCCCAGAACAAACGGTTCGGTTACGTGAAGGAGATGACCTGAGCCGTTTGACACTGTGGCAACGCCTCTCTATGATACTGTGCATACTCTTTCCAACTAGTCCAAGAATTCATCAACGGAATTGACAGCCCTACGTATATCCAAGACTCCTCCATGCGGTGAGAGTCTATCCCTAAACAGCTTTCATCCTGGCAGCTTGCGCTGCGTATCCCCGGAGATGCCGTGACCCTCTACAAATGGCTGACCTCCGAGATGACGTCTCACCGTGACAAACAGTTCAGGTGGTGGCCTGAAGGCGTGCACGAGGCGGAGGAGTGCGACGACAAGTCCATAGGCCCCCAGGGGAGGGGACTGCACCTGATGAAGCGTCCCGTGGACGCCCTCAGGTTTGGCCACTGGCCGGGGCACCTGTTCGAGGCGGAGGCCGTCGACCTGATAGCGGAGGACGATTTCAAGGTCCGCAGCTCCAAGGTCAGGTTGATAAAAGAGGTGGACCGGGCGCGAGTATTCGGACCGCAGGGAGAGCGTTTCTCCATGTTCCTTTCCTGGCTCGGCGATATACCGTGGCTGGAGGGTGAAGAGTCCATAGAAGCAGCGATAGAGGCCGCCGTGGAGTACCAGTCGCGGCTATCCACGTGGGGATGGAAGATGCTCCCCGTGGAAACGGTGCGCTTCGAAGAGTGGATTGCAGGCGCCGACTACTACGCAACTGCGGTCAATCCCAGCGCGCTTACCGGAGCCTGGACGGCATGGGCGGAGGCCGGAGTCGACTGGTATCACTGGGTAGCCCCTTGGGCGGCATCGATCTCATGGGGCGGCGGATGGTCCAGCCTGGAGGCCGGCGCCGGAGCGGCGGCCTGGGCCGTGGCCAAGAAGGAGTGGAAGGGAGCATCGCCATGGCCTGCCCCCAATGACGATTTCTGGAAGGAGACGGCCAACAGAGTGCGGCGGGCAACAAGGATGATATCCGGCGCAGCCGCCAACGATACGGCAAGAGCGGCGGAGTATATAATATGCTCGGATAGCTTGCCGATTAATCCATACGAGCCCCTTATGCTCGTCTGGATGCTTGGATACTGGCCCATGGGTGTAGTAGACGGGAAGTTCATGATAGGAGACCTCTCCGCCGTGGTTGGCGGCGATAACGCCGTGCACAATCTACACAGGAACCCGGAGCTTCTGTTCCGTCAGTACGGGAACTGGACCGCCTGATGAACATCTTCTTCGATACCGACTATACCTGGCTGGGAGTTGATGACTCGGTCAGGCCGGGTACTCACGAAATCATGCAGAAGCTCATAGATGACGGCCACACGATATACGTTTGGTCGGGTATAGGCATCAGGTGGCCGGAGGTGCGCCGCCACAACCTCACTCCCTACGTAACCGACTGCTATATCAAGCCACTGGACAACTTCATAGAAGCGCTCGACGAGTTGGGGCTTCCCGTAAGGCCGGACATTGTAGTTGACGATTACCCGGAGGTCCCCACCGCGCTGGGAGGAATCTGGGTAAGGCCGTACTTCTTCTACAACGCGGCGGACAACGAGATGCAGAGGGTGTACCAGCTTATTTCGCAGTACGCCAAGAACGGAAGCCGCTAAGAAGCCTCATACCTCCTCGCCGGGTTGACTCTAATCCCGCCGCTGTTTTCTCCATATCGTGCAATCCCTAGCTAGTGCCCCCTGAGGGCAAGGTGCTACCATTGAGGCATCCTCTATCAATTGCTGATGAAATGCCGATACGAGTCCTAGACAGCACTCTTGCCTCCAAGATAGCCGCCGGAGAGGTGGTGGAGAGGCCGGCGTCCGTGGTCAAAGAGCTGGTGGAAAACGCCATAGACGCCGGGGCAACCAGAGTCACCATAGAAGTGCAGGGCGGCGGCATAGAATCGATCAGGGTCAGCGACGACGGTGCGGGAATCCCCGTTCTGGACTTGGAGCTGGCGCTGGAACGCCACGCCACAAGCAAAATCGGCAACGAGAACGACCTGGAAACCATATCCACCATGGGATTCCGCGGGGAGGCCCTGCCCAGCATCGCGTCCGTATCCAGGATGGTGCTCACCAGCCGCGCCAGGGGATCCGAGCAGGGGGCATACGTTCGCTCCAAGGGCGGAATACTGGAGAGGAAGGGCGCTGCCGGGACCTCTGAAGGGACCTCCGTGGTGGTACAGGACCTGTTTGCCAACGTGCCTGCGCGCCGGAAGTTTCTCAGGTCTGCTGCGGCCGAATCGTCTCGAATACACAACGCTGTAACCCAAGTTGCCCTGGGCCACCCCCACGTGCGGTTCAACCTAATCAGCAACGGGAAGGAAACGTTCTCCTCGCCCGGAAACGGCGATCTCCGCGACGTCTTGACGGCCGTTTACGGAAGGGAGACGGTGGAGGCTCTGCTGGAGGTAGAGGGAACCGACAAAGACGGACGGCGCGTGTCGGGCTTTGCCTCATCGCCGTCGCTGACGCGCGCCAACAGAAGCGGAATCAACTTCTACGTCAACCGCCGCTGGATACAGAGCCGCATGCTTCTTCAGGCCGTCGAGGAAGCGTATAGAGGACTGCTCATGGAGGGCCGTCATCCCCTGGTGCTCTTGCATCTGGAGCTTCCCACGATCGAAGTGGACGTCAACGTCCACCCGGCAAAGCGCGAGGTGCGGTTTCATTACCAGGGTGCGGTGTTTTCAGCGGTGCAACGCAGCGTAAGAGAATGCCTGGTTGCTCATTCGCCGGTGCCGTTAGTGACAACGCACACGGTACAACCCAGCACCGCACCGGCTGGCTGGCATTCGTCTCCCACTCCGCTATGGGCTGAACAAGATTCGTTCAAGACGTGGCCGATCCCCGGCGCAAGCCAGGATTCCGGAGGGACGGCTGGCGTTGCGGTGGGTACGGAGCATGAGACCCGGCTCCCTGCGGGAGAAACGCTTCCCGCCCTGCGCGTGCTGGGTCAGGCAGGGCAGACCTATGTGATCGCGGAGGGGCCGCAGGGAGTCTACCTTATCGACCAGCACGCAGCGCACGAAAGAGTGAACTTTGAAAAGGTTCTTCGCCAGGTGGAAGAAAAGAGCCCTGAGATCCAGGGCTTGCTGGAGCCGCTGGCGGTGGAACTGCTCCCTGAGCAGGTGCAAACGCTGGAAGAGTGGAAGGATACCATCCATGACTTCGGCTTCCATGGCGAGTCATTCGGAGAGAGGGCATATTTGATCAGAGGTGTGCCCGCCGGAATAAGAAACGCAAGCCCTGATCAGCTGCTGGGCGAGGTCTTGGAGACCTTGCAGCAGGCCAAAGACATGTCGCAGGCCCTTGAATCCATGGCCGCTTCCATAGCCTGCCACAGCTCCGTGAGGGCAGGGGATACGCTGACGCACGAAGAGATGGCCGCTCTGCTAAGGCAACTGGAAGCGGCCCGTTCGCCGCACACGTGCCCTCACGGTCGTCCCACTATGCTGCATCTGAGCACGAGCAACCTGGAACGCGAATTCGGCCGGAGATAGCCATTCTCCGGCGCTCAAGCCTCCCTGATTTAGCATTAAATACTAATTGTCTGGTTGACAGGTGTTTATATATACTTTAGAGTGCGTCGGAGACCAAAAGTTGAGAAATAGGTCTACTATTGCTACAATAAGGAGCTTTTATGCGACGCACACTAGGGAAGAGAGTGTTTTTAATACTGCCGGTAGCTTTGCTAGCGGCATTTGTCATTGGCTGCACCGGTACGGATCCCGCTACGCCAACGCCTACTGCTATGCCCAGAGCAACAGCTACGGCTACCCCTGCGCCACCGGAGCCAGTTACGCTAACCGTTTATTCGGGTCGCAGTGAGGAACTGGTTGGGCCAATCATAGAGCAGTTCAGACAGCTTACCGGAGTCAACGTGGAAGTGCGTTGGGGCGGCACCTCTGAGATGGCGGCTACCATTATGGAAGAAGGAAACAATACCAGGGCGGACGTTTTCTATGCTCAAGACCCCGGCGCACTGGGGGCGCTTAGAGATAGATTCACCAAACTGCCGGATGAAATCCTGGCCCGGACCCAACCAGGTTTCCAAGCCAACGACGGCAAGTGGGTTGGCATATCTGGACGGGCCAGGGTGATGGTGTACAGCCCTGAACGCTTGACCGAGGATGAGCTGCCCGATAGCGTGTGGGACCTCACAGATCCTAAGTGGCGTGGACGCATCGGCTGGGCGCCCACCAACGGATCGTTCCAGGTGATGGTGACTGGGATGCGCCAGCTATGGGGAGAGGAACGGACCAAAGAGTGGTTGGAGGGCATCCAGGCCAACGATGTCAAGGTTTACCCCAAGAATACACCCCAGGTAGCGGCGGTGGCAGCGGGAGAAATAGACGTGGGTTTGGTTAACCATTACTATCTATTCCGATTTCTAGCTGAGGAAGGGGAGAACTTCCCGGCGCGCAACCATCATCCAAAAGCGGGAGACGCAGGCGCACTCATAATGGTGTCAGGCATAGGGGTGCTTGAGCAATCGGAACAAAAGGAGACGGCCTTCAAACTTGTGGAGTTCCTGCTCTCACAGGTGGGACAGCAGTATTTCTCATCGCAGACCTTTGAGTATCCGGTTGTAGAGGGAGTAAGGACGCAGCACGTGCTGACGCCCCTTTCGGAAATAGAAGCGCCCAACATGGAACTGCAAGACCTCTCCGACCTGGACGGCACTTTGCAACTGCTGCAAGAAGCAGGAGTCCTCTAGCCAAGAGGCATAATGGAAGCCACCCACGGCGAGCGGTTCAATTTTACGCAAAGACTAACGGCCGGAGGCGTTTCGAAGCCGCCTCTGGCCGTATTGATTCCCGCTTTGCTGGTGGCGGCCGTCATGCTTCTACCGCTCGTCTACCTTCTCATTCGCACGGCGGGCGCCGGCGAAGAGGCAGTGGACGCGCTGCTCCGCCCTCGGACGTTTTGGGTGGCCCTGAAGACGCTGGGGCTTATATTCGTGGTAAGCCTCTCATCGGCGGCGGTGGCGCTGCCACTGGCGTGGCTTACCGTGCGCACAGATCTGCCCTTCAAGCGAACCTGGTCCATACTCACCGTTCTGCCGCTGGTCATTCCCAGCTACGTGGGTGCCCTAGCCATGGTTTCGGCCCTGGGTCCGGGCGGCATATTGCAGCAGTGGCTGGAGGGGTTCGGAGTGGAGAGACTGCCCGACATTTACGGGTTCACAGGAGCGGCGTTTGTCCTTACCATTTTCACCTATCCCTACATGCTCTTGATCTTGCGCACAGCTCTATGGAGGCTGGACCCCGCCTTGGAAGAAACGTCTCGTAGTCTGGGGGCGGGCAAGTGGGAGACCTTCCGGAGGGTGGTAATGCCACAGTTGAGACCCGCCCTGGGAGCCGGAGGCCTGCTAGTGGCTTTGTACACGCTGAGCGACTTTGGAGCGGTATCGTTGCTGCGGTTTGAATCGCTGACACAGCAGATATACGTGCAGTACCAGGCGTCGTTCTCACGCCACGCCGCAGCCGTGTTTTCACTGCTGCTTGGCGCGATAAGCGTGGGCCTGTTGGTGATGGAAGCCAGGTCCCACGGCAAGTCCAAGTACTATAGAAGCAACAGCAACACACAGCGACCGCCCTTTACGGTACCGCTCAACAGATGGAAATGGCCGGCGCTTATCTTCTGTGGAGCCATAGTAACGGTCGGCCTGTTGTTGCCGGTTGGAGTCCTGGCATACTGGCTGGCGCGTGGCATGGCCGCCGGAGAACCTCTGCGGCTGGTCTGGAGCGCGGCCTGGAACTCGGCGATGGTGTCGGCGCTGGCCGCGGGCGCGGCTACAGCAGCAGCAGTGCCGATCGCCCTGATGGTGGTGCGCTTCCCAGGAAGACTCTCTTTCATCATAGAAAGGGCTTCCTATACGGGGTTTGCTCTGCCCGGCATAGTAGTGGCGCTGGCTCTTGTGTTCTTCGGGGCCGCCTACGGAGGTTTCCTCTATCAGACACTGGCCATGCTGGTGCTGGCTTACCTGATCCTATTTCTGCCGCAAGCCACCGGCGCGGTGCGAAGCTCCTTGCTGCAAGTGAGCCCCCGTTTGGAGGAGATGGGGCGCAACCTGGGAAAGACCCCGGTGAGAGTCTGGCTAAGCGTTACCGTGCCCCTGATGAGGCCGGGACTGCTAGCCGGAGCCGCCCTGGTGTTCCTCACCGTAATGAAAGAGCTTCCGGCCACTTTGCTGCTCAGCCCCATAGGGTTCGATACACTGGCAACCAAGATATGGAGCGCCAGCTCCGAGGGCTTCTTTGCCAGGGCGGCGGCTCCGTCGCTGCTACTGGTGCTGGTGGCATCGCTTTCGTTGTTGCTCTTGTTGCGCCAGGAAGAGGTGACGTCTTGAGACCGCCTGCCATACGGTGTTTCGGTCTTTCCAAGCAGTTCGGCAATGCGCATGCCGTGGAGCAGGTAGACCTTGCCGTAGACAACGGCGAGAAGATGGTGCTCATCGGCCCCAGCGGCTGTGGCAAGACCACGCTGCTCAGGCTCATCGCCGGGTTCGAGATGCCTACCGCGGGAACGCTGGCGGTGGGAGGAGACCTTGTGGCGGGACCGGAGCAAGCCCTGCCGCCGGAGAAGAGACGCGTTGGCATGGTGTTCCAAGACTATGCTCTGTTTCCCCACATGGACGTTTGGCACAACGTGGCCTATGGAGTCCGCGATAAGTCCGAGCGTGAAAGCAGGGTGGGAGACGTATTGGAACTCGTCGGCCTCTCCGGCATGCAGAGACGCCTGCCGCACGAGCTTTCCGGCGGCGAGCAGCAGCGCGTGGCCCTGGCAAGGGCTCTGGCGCCGGGCCCCGCGGTGGTCCTGCTGGATGAACCGTTTTCCAACCTAGATGCCAGCCTCAGAGCCAGGGTCCGAGCCGAAGTGCGACAAATACTGAGCGATGCCGGGACTTCGGCTATATTCGTGACTCACGACCAGGAAGAGGCGTTGTTCTTTGGCGATAGGATAGCGGTGATGCACCGGGGACGCATAGAACAGGTGGATACCCCGGAGAGTATCTTCCATCAACCAATCTCTCCGTTCGTGGCCAAGTTCATGGGGCTAGCCGACTTCATCCCTGCTAAGGTGCAGGGCGACGTGCTGCTAACGGAGCTTGGGATAATCCCCAGACCGTTGGAGGCCTGGGACGGCGCTAAGGTGGAGGTGATGGTCCGCCCCGACGATATATCGATCCACCCGGAAGAGGCCGGACAGGGCAGGGTGGTAGAACGGGTCTTCCAAGGAGCGCACAACCTGTACAAGGTAAAGCTGCCGTCCGGCACTACGGTTCACAGTCTACGGCTGCACTATCAAAGCTATCCCGAAGGTGAAGCGGTATCGGTACGGATAGACCCGGGACACGGGCTTATGTGCGCCGTGGACGGCAAGCTGGTGAATATCCCACCGGCAATTTACGGTTGAGCGGGCCAACCGGCGGCGCCGGTTCAGGGATAGGTCTAGCATAAAAAAGAGCAGCGGTTAAACCGCTGCTCTTTTCCAATCGGGTTAATGCGTCCTTACTTTAAGCGGAATCTATCTAATCTATTGCTCCAGTAGCGCCTGAGGTCCGACTGTCTGGGCTCGAATATGGAGCCTGCACCCGGAAGTTCCTTGGACCTGTCGCCCTTCACCAATAGGCGACTAGCGGCAAGAGAAGCGGCAGTAGCGGCGGCGGCTCCCAATAGAGCGCGCTTCAAGAAACTGCGTCGTGAAACCGTGGCGGCTGTAGCTTCATTCAATCCAGACATATCATCTCCAGAACTATCTAGCGCTGACAAGATCAATTCTTGCACCGTTCGTTTGGAAAAGCAAGCCAGCCTGCGGCCACGTTTGGCAAATTTGTGAAAAATAGAACAGAAAAGGACTTCACAAGAAAAATATAACCTGATACATTACGCTCGTTTGGTGGTCTGTAGTTTGCTCTTGTGCGTGGGGTAGGGGACGACCAAACCTTCCTGTAAGCGGAACATGGACCCAGCCTTTGTAGACAACGAGCTCTGGCACGGTATCTCCGTAATGCTCAGGTTCCTCTGGGCTTACGTACTCTTTGCTCTTGCTTTTACCTCCCTTTTTCTAACCGCGCACGCCATCATTCCATCGCTGGTCACCACCGGGCACATTCCGGCGCAGGCAGCCAGACTGAGACCTTTCATATACGCCGCCGCCGGTGGAGCGCTGGTAATCGCCGTTATCTTACTGGCCTTAACGCTGGCCAACGCCAACGTGGTAGGCAAAATCTGGGACAGGTACCTGATCTAGCCGGGGACACACTGCAAACCATATGAGAAACACCAGTCCAATAGTCTTCATAGCAGCAGGCATCTTTGCTCTTGGCGGACTCGGTGTAACAGCGGTAGTCGCATTCTTCGTTCTCAACGCCTGGTTCGGGGTATCGGTGTTGGCGCAGGCCCCGGACCAGCCTATCGACTTCCCGCACACGGTGCACGCAGGTACCGTAGAGGAAGGCGGAATAGGGTTGGACTGCACGTTCTGCCACCGCAACGTCGAGATGGGAGCAGCGGCTACAGTGCCATCCGTCGAGCAGTGCATGTTCTGTCACAGCCAGGTGACCGGCACCAGCGCGCAAGCGGAGCGGGAGATAGCCAAGCTGACCTCGGCGTGGGAAGCCGGAGCCCCCATCAACTGGAAGCGAGTCCACAGGCTGCCTGACCACGTGGAATTTGTACACGATGCACACATACGCTATTTCTCGGAACAGATGGGCGTGGAATCCTCCGCCGTCTGTTCCACCTGCCACGGAGACGTGGCCTCAATGACCAAAGTTAAGCAGGTGAGGGCGCTGAAAATGGGCGACTGCGTCGATTGCCATAGGGAGTACAGCGCTCCCACGGACTGCACTATCTGCCATCGTTAGGTATTAGGGTATGACAACTACAAGACGGGACTTCCTGAAATGGTCTGGAGTAGGCGCACTGGGAACGGTAGTGTTCGTAGGGTGCGGCATTCCAGAGGAAGAGTTACTCATACAAAGCCCGGCCACTATGCCGGAGAACATGGTGTCCGGCCTGGAGGCGTGGTACGCCACCTCCTGCGCACAGTGCGGAGCCGGGGAAGGCGTCATAGTCCGCATCATTGAAGGGCGCGCCATCAAGATAGAGGGGAATACGGACCATCCGGTTAGCCGCGGCAAAACATCGGTGAGATGTCAAGCCGGGCTGCAGGCACTGTACAGCCCGGATAGACTCAGCGGCCCAATGAAGCGCACCGGTGAGCGCGGTTCAGGCGAGTTTACGCCAATCACCTGGGACCAGGCATTGGGCGAATTGACCGCCGGCTTGCAAGGCCAAGATCCAAGCTCCGTAACCATGATCACCGACCCTGTACGGGGCACGCTGGGCAAGGTTGCCAACCGGTTCATGAACGGATACGGCGGCAATCACATGGCGTTGGAATCCATGGAGAATACGGCGCTTCGAAGGGTTTCCAGGGAGCTGTTCCAGCAAGACCAGCTACCCCTCTTCGAGATAGATAAGGCCGACTACGTTCTCAACTTTGGCGCCGACTTTCTCTCCACCTGGCTGTCGCCGGTGCAGTACAGCAGGGCCTACGGTCAGTTCAGGCAGGGGCGCGACCACCGCGGCACTCTGGTGCAGATAGAGCCGCGCATGTCCATGACGGCAGCCAACGCCGACAAGTGGCACTACATCAATCCGGGAACGGAAGGAATAGCGGCGCTCAGCATTGCTTACGTGCTCATGTCGGATTCCGCGGACAGGCTGGACGCTGCCGCAGTCGATGCTATGACCGGAGGCGCCGGAGCACAGGCTCTATCGGCGTTCGCCCCGGAGTCGGTAGCCGGGAACACCGGTCTTTCCGCTGACTATATTCGAAAGATAGCGCACGACCTGGCAGCAAGCGAACATAGCCTGGTCATAGGCGGCGGCTCCGCCGCGGCCCACACCAACGGCCTTGCCAACATGAAGGCAATCTACAGCTTGAACATCCTCCTTGACAGCATCAACAAGGATGGAGGCATCAAGTTCAACCCCTCTTCTCCTCTAGATGAAGAGGGTGTATCTACCGTAGCCGCATTTGCTGATTGGGAAGACCTCAGAAACAGGATGAGCGCCGGCCAGGTAGGCGCCCTCCTAGTGCATGGAGCCAACCCGGCGTACACGCTGCAGTCTATCGATTTTGCAGGCGCAGCTTCAGGCGTTGGCACAATCGTCAGCTTCGCCAGCTCCATTGATGAAACGGCTGCCCTCGCCGACCTGATACTACCCGACCACACCTACCTGGAGTCCTGGGGAGACGATGTTCCCAACCCAGGGCCCGGATATCAGGTGGTGACCCTCCAACAGCCGGTTGTGTTCCCCTTCCACCAAGAGGGCGGACGCGGCACCAGAGCATTCGGCGATGTGCTGTTGGACCTGTCGCGCAGGTTGGGAGGCACGGGATTCAATCTGCCCTGGCCGACGATGAGAGACGCCGTGAGAGCGAGCGCCCAGGAGCTGCAAGGGTTGAACAGAGGATCGGTGCGCGCCGCCGACTTCGAGGCTTTCTGGATATCAGCGCTGCAAAGAGGCGGCTGGTGGGACGAAAACGCCAAAGGGGATCAGCAGACCGTTTCTCCACCGTCGCTGTCTGAACTGGCGGGCTCTCCTGAGTTCTCAGGCGGCATGGGAGAGTACCCCTTCTATCTAATACCTTTCCAATCGAACTCGATAACCGACGGCCGCGGCGCAAACCTGCCCTGGCTGCAAGCCGCACCTGACCCGATGACGACCGCGGTTTGGGAGACATGGGTGGAGATCAACCAGCGTAGAGCCGATGAGCTGGATATCAAGGAAGGGGACATCCTCGACATACAATCGCCCAGCGGCACCATCAGAGCCTTGGCCTACCCAACCCCGGCGTCCCACCCGGACGTGCTGTCGATTCCCACAGGACTGGGCCACACTCACTATGGAAACTACGAAATAGGCCCCGACCTGTCCCGCACCTTGGTGGCCAAGGACAGGGGCTCCAACGTTATGTCCATTGTTTCGCCATTGAAGGATGGCCAGACCAATGCACTGGCATGGTCAGCCACCAGAGTTCGCATCAGCAAAACGGGCGAGTGGATACGCCTGCCCAAGTTCGAAGGGGCGGTGCCGCCTCAGTTCGAGGCCGGACTATTCCCGATATACGGCCGGGGTGACGGCGCGGCCCACTAAACGAGGAGTATTAAATGGTAACGGCAAGGAAAGACAGAAAGTGGCAGATGGTAGTGGACGTGGACAGGTGCACCGGTTGCCAGGCCTGTGTAATAGCATGCCAGGCGGAGAACAACGTTCCGCTCAACTCGGACGAGATATTCCGGCAGCGCCGCGCCATGGAGTGGATACGCATAGAGCGCTACTGGGAAGGCGAGTTCCCTGACGTTAAAGCCCGCTTTCTGCCGGTGCTCTGCCAGCAGTGCGGCAACGCTCCCTGTGAGCCGGTATGCCCTGTGTTCGCCACGTACCACAACAATGAGGGCCTGAACGTTCAGGTCTACAACCGCTGTGTAGGCACGCGCTACTGCCAGAACAACTGCCCCTATCACGTGAGGTTCTTCAACTTCTGGGAGCCGGTTTGGCCGGAGTCGTTGCGAAATCAGCTTAATCCGGATGTAACGGTGCGAAGCCGCGGCGTCATGGAAAAGTGCACTTTCTGCGTACAGAGGATTAGAAGAGGCGAACTGGATGCCGATAGGGAAGGGCGCGAGGTGCGCGATGGCGATATTCAGCCGGCGTGTTCGCAGGCCTGCCCAACGGACGCCTTGATGTTTGGCGACGTGAAAGATCCTAACAGCAGAGTATCCGAGTTTGCCAACAACAAGCGAGCATTCCATCTACGTGAACAGCTGGGCACGGATACCAACGTGTTGTATCTCTCTAAAGTTGATGCGGAGGCCAAAGAGCTTACCCATGCATGATCACCATGACTTTGGGCCAGAGATAACTATAGACGGGTTCAACCGCGATATAGCTGAGCGGCACTCGACTATTGGCAAGGGTCACCGCAACCTGATCCTGGCAAGCGGAGCTTTGCTGTTGGTGGGAATAGCCGCTTTTGCAGCCAGGGCTATGGGTGACGGCTTCGAGTACAGGCTGCCCTGGGGATACTACGCAGCCGTTGTCGCGTTTCTCATGACCACGGCGGGAGCCGCGCCCCTGGTGATAGTGGCGCTGCGACTTGTCAAAGCGCACTGGCGCAGACCCCTGGCCCGCATCTCCGAGTTGTACGCCGCCGTGGGACTGCTTACGTTCCTCATGTTCCTACCCCTGCTTTTCCTAGTTCCCTCTGCAAACAACCGGTTCACCCTCTGGTTCCAGGCCGATGAGGGCGGCTCAGTTATGCGAATACCGGGAGCGCCGCATTTTTGGATTGTGCTCCTCATTGCGTTGCTCACAATATGCGGCCTGGCATTGCTGTGCATATCTGCCCGTCCCGATAGCGCAAGCCTGAGCGACTTCAGGTCCAAGCGAAAGGGTCTGATGAGTCGTGGCTGGCTTGGCACGCGGAAGCAGTGGTTGACAATGCGCGGGGGACTGGCTTTCCTTGGCGCGTTCTATTTCATACTCCTGGTGGGGACGCTTTCCCTGTTCAGCGTCGATTTCTCCATGGCGCTGGTGCCGGGCTGGAAGGACGCCATCTTCCCCGCTTTCCAATCCTTGACCGGCCTGCAGGCTGGCCTAGCCACCGTGATAGTGACCGCGTGGCTGTTGCGGCGATACGGTGGATTCCAAGACTACATTCGCATGGAGCACTTCTGGGGCGCAAGCAAGATACTCCTTGCCCTGTCGCTCATGTGGTTCTACTTCTGGTGGTCCGGCTTTATCATCTTCTGGTACGGCCGTTTACCGGTAGAACAGGACACGCTCAATCTGCTCATGTTCGGGCCATACAGGGTGCTGTTCTTTGGAGCTTTCATCCTCAACTTTGTGACTCCTTTCCTCATATTGCTATGGAACGTAGTACGCAAGACAACGTGGGGGCCCACTCTCGCCGCGGCCTCGATACTGATTGGCACGCTGATAGACAAAATACGTATTTACGTCGCCTCGTACTCGGTGAACTTCCCCGGATCGCCGGTGAACATAGCTGACCACGACCTGGCTCTCATCCCGGCCACGCATTATCCCGATGTACTGGACGTACTCATAGTAGTAGGGGGCATCGCCGGTGGGATATTCGTGTTTTCGCTGGCGGCAAGGTATGCGCCGGTATTCTCCTTGTGGGAGATGTCTGAAGGTCTGAGACTGCGGGCGGTAAGGCCTTTCTTGAGAACACGTATTTTGATACTGGGCAAACCGGAGTAGGTGTTAGGAGCGTCATAACAAATGCAACAACGGGTGACACTCCCACATAAGCAGATCAACGCGGACTTACTTAATGTCACGCTGAAAGCTCCGCTGTGGTGGTGGATTACAGTCGGCATTCTGGGGATTTTTGTGCTGCTGGCATTTCTTTCCGTCAGCCTCATGGTCAACAAAGGGCTGGGGGTAACCGGGCTGAACCGCCCCATAATGTGGGGCTTCTTCATAGTAGACTTTGTGTTCTGGATAGGTATCAGCCACGCAGGAGTCATGCTCTCCGCAATCCTGAGACTGAGCAAAGCGGAATGGCGCCGTCCTGCAACACGCGCCGCCGAGGTTCTCACGGTTCTTTCGCTGCTGTGGGCGGCGCTGCATCCAGTGGTACACGCCGGACGTCTCTGGCGCGTGCTCTACTGGGCGTTCCCCTACGACTTTTCCAGGGGGCTGTGGATCAACGTGCGCTCGCCCTTGATTTGGGACCCCAGCGCCATCTTCACCTATCTCACGGGAAGCACTCTCTTCGTAATTGTGGCCTTGATTCCCGACTTGGCTGTCCTGCGAGACAGGACTACCGGGCTGCGCCACCAAATATACAGCCTGCTGGCCATGGGCTGGCGAGGTACGCCGCGCCAGTGGAAGCTCCAGATAGTGGCAGGATTCCTGCTTTCCGCATTGCTGCTGCCGGTATTCGTCTCTGTGCATAGCATAGTGTCGTGGGACTTTGCCGTGGCCATATCCGTTGAGGCGTGGCACGTCACCATCTTCGCTCCTTACTTCGTCATCGGAGCGGTGCACTCCGGAGTGTCGGCAGTGGTCACCATGATGATCCTGATGCGGTGGCTATTCGGCTGGCATGCCTATATACGTGAAGAGCACATGGACGCCCTGGGCAAACTGCTCATTGTGATAGCCACGGCATGGCTGTACTTCTTCTTCCTGGAGTTCTCCTTCGCGCTGTTCAGCCAGGAGTCCCAGGAAATCGCGCTCCGCGAACTTCAGGTGTTCACCTGGCCGTGGTGGCCGCTGTTCGTCGTATTCATCATTGCCTCTTACCTCTTCCCGGTCCCCATGTGGCTATCGAGAAGGGTGCGCCGCAACTGGGTGCTGATGCTCATTACATCGCTGACGGTCAACGTGGGTATGTGGCTGGAGCGACTGATAATTGTGATCCCCGGCCTGGCGCGGAAGACGCCGTTCAGCTTCGATTGGGGCGCGTACAGTCCCAGCCTTATCGAAATCACGATCATAGTAGGGGGATTTGCATTCGTCTTCATGGCGCTCCTCTTGTTCGCCAAGGTGTTCCCCCTGATTCCTCTGTTCGATATCAAGGAAGGCCAGACTTTGAGCGAAGACATTAAAATTGGACGGAGAAGCGTGCCGGCTCTCCGCGTAGAGGAGTAGAGGAGCAGGACAATGACTCAGATGCTTGGACTATTCAAAGAAGAAGAGGAAGCTGCCAGCGCCACTGAGGCCCTTCAGCAAGCAGGCCACAGCAACGAATCGTTCGATATCCTGACGGGCTCGCCCTATCCGGAAGGCGCGTTTGGAGAGCCTGAGCCCAAGCACAGGCTGTACGTCTTCCCGCTGATGGGCGCCATCACGGGATTCTCCGTGGGACTTCTCCTGATGACCGCCACGCAGGCGGCCTTCCCACTGGTTGTGGGCGGCAAGCCCATACTCTCCATACCGGCAATGCTCATACCCATGTACGAAGGCACTATGCTGGGAGCAATCCTGTTCACTGTGGCAGGCATAATCTTCGAGTCCAGGTTACCCAACTTGAAGGGCGGGCTGTACGACCCGCGCATTACGGAGGGATACATAGGAATAACCATGCAGGTTCCGGCTGACACGGCGCCTTCCGTGGAGCAGATTCTAAAGCAAGCAGGCGCCGAGGACGTCCTGCAGCGTGAAGGGTGAACACCGGCTTACTTAAGATAGAGATGAGTCTAGCACGAATGAAACTAGCCAAACAGAACAATAGAAGACTGGTCATCTTCGCGGCATTGAGCATTCTTATCGTATCGATGCTGGGTTGCTCAACCGGGACATATCCCATTGACATTTTCCCGGAGATGCACTACCAGCAGTCGTACAAGATTCAAGAGCCGCCCAGTCTTTCCGCGCCGCCCGGCTCCGTGCCCATTTCAGGCGGGGAAGTGCTGTTCGAATTTACCGATGCCGGAGACGTGACTAGTCCGTTCCCTTCCAGCCAGGCAACGATTCAGCGAGGCGCGGATCTGTTCCGCGTCAACTGCTCAGTGTGTCATGGAGCCGGAGGTGAAGGAGACGGCCCAATGAAAGCAAAGCTGGAAGAGTCTGGATATTCCGGAACAGTTGCCAATCTGACCACCGGCGCCACCCCCAACAGGCCCGACGGCGAGGTGTTCTTCATAATCAGCCATGGATGGGTGGCGACCCTGATGGGAATGGGTATGTCGGAAGATGCGGCATCTCAGTTCCTCATGCCTCCCTTTAGGCACCTAATCAGCGAGGACGACCGTTGGATGATTGTCCACTACTTGAGGTCCATCGAAAGTAGCTGACATCCTTTCTCCATTCAACCGAACCCTGCTTCCGCTTCACATCGCGGCACTGACCAGCCCCGCTCTCACTGCTATACTTAGCTCTAAACCTTACTAGGCTTGGGAATTTTGGTAATTAGGTCGCGGCAGCACAATCGGGCAGGGGGTGTTCTGGCCTTAGTCGCCGTCTTTGCCTTGCTTGCCGTCGCTTGCCAGGGAAGCAGTGTGGAGCCTTCTCAGGAAGAGCGAGCACAGGCGCTGAACAAGGAACTGATGTGCCCGGTGTGTCCCAGCGAGACCATCGACCAGTCTCAGGTAGAACTAGCGAAACAGATGAGAGCCATAGTGCGTGAAAGGCTGGAGGACGGCGAATCCGAGCAGGAAATCAAGGACTTCTTTGTGGATAGATACGGCGACAACGTGCTGGCCGCGCCACCCGCAAGGGGCTTTAATATAGTTGTCTGGGTAGTAGCAGGGCTGGTGCTTCCCATCGCCGCGATCAGCCTGGTACTGGCTCTAAGGGTGATGAGACGGCGTGGGGAAACCGTACCAGCACCGGCCCAGTCCAAAGCGGACGATGAAAAAGTGGAGACGTATCTCTCCAGAGTGGACGAAGAGATGTCGGAGACCCTTGGTAGGTAGCAAGAGAGGTTAGATTGGCAGAGACAGGATTTGTTTCATTGCTAATTGCGCTTGCCTTGTCCATATACGGGTTGATTGGATCAGTGGTGGGGAAGGGGACCGGGGCATACCAGTTGCAAGAGAGCGCCAAGCGAACGGCTTACCTTGTGCCTGCGGCGCTCCTCATATCCACGCTCTCGCTGGTGGTGGCCTTTTTGCGCCGCGACTTCAGCCTGGAGTACGTAGCCGGTAACAGCAACCTGGCCATGGATCCGATTTATACCTGGGTAGCCTTCTATGCCGGCAACGAAGGGTCTTTGCTCTACATAGCTTTTGTCCTTTCATTGATGACCGCCGCCGTAGCCGCCTTTGCTCCCAGGACTTTGAGAGGCAGCATGCCCTATACGCTGGCCATTCTCTTGGGAGTGCAGACGTTTTTCCTTGGCGTGATGAGCATCATGGCAAACCCCTTCGACGTTTTGCCCACTACTCCTCCCGACGGACAGGGCATAAATCCGCTGCTGACCCATCCCGGGATGTTCTTCCATCCGCCCATGCTCATGGCCGGACTGATAGGCGTTTCCGTGCCCTTTGCCCTGGCTATGGGCATACTCATCAATAACAGCACCTCCGATGATTGGGTGGATGCAGGACGCGTATGGAGCCTGATTATCTGGGCAATTCTGGGAATAGGGCTGCTACTGGGATCATGGTGGGCCTATACCATACTTGGCTGGGGAGGTTACTGGGCGTGGGACCCCATTGAAAACGTTGCCCTGATGCCCTGGCTGGTCCTGACCGGATTCCTGCACTCAATCATGGTGCAGAAGCGAAGAGGCCTGTTCAGAGTATGGAACATTGTACTAATGAACGTGGCCTTTACACTGGCTCTGTTTGGTATTTTCATCAACCGCGGTGGGCCCGTTGTATCCGTACACTCCTTTGCCTCCTCCACCCTGGGATGGGTCTTCCTGGGGTTTATGGTGTTCAGCTTGCTCTTCTCCTTTGGCGTCTTCTTCATCAGGTACGGCAGTTTGCGCAGCACGTCTTCCCTGGACTCAACGCTGTCCAGGGAAGCGGCGTTTCTTGCCAATAATCTGCTCTTGCTGGCCATTGCGTTTGTGACCCTGTGGGGCGTCGTATTTCCCCTTATCTCGGATGTGTTCCGCGGCGTCACGGTCACAGTCGGCGCACCGTTCTACGACCGGGTCAACGGGCCGTTGTTCCTGGTGCTGATCTTCCTCATGGGAGTGGGCCCCTTGATGCCCTGGAGAACCGCGTCCTGGTCGACATTGAGAAGGGCCGTCCAGACTCCAGGGCTCGTGGCGCTGGGAACAGTGGCTCTGCTGCTGGCTTTTCGCATAACCCAACCCTTCGCCCTGATAAGCTACGGCCTTTGCGCTTTTGTGGCTGCAGGCATAGTACGCGAATGGGCAAGGGGAACAGCGTCACGGCACAGAAATGGCGAGAGCTATCCGCGGGCTTTTCTTGGCCTCATTGCATCCAACCGGCCGCGATACGGGGGATACATCGTGCACCTGGCAGTAGTCGCCCTTGCCCTGGGAGTGGCAGGGTCTTCCTTCTACGACGTGCAGCGAGACGTCATCCTGGCGCCGGGCGAATCCGTAGAGGTGGAAGATTATACAATTGAATACACGGGGACTAGGGTCCAGCTACGATCCGACAGGACTGAGTTCCTCAACGATTTGCAGGTATCCCAGGGCAACGGAGAGCCCAAGGCAATGATGGCGTGGCGCGCCCTTTATCCGGCTCAGAACATCGCGGCCACCAGGGCAGCCATCAGATCGACGCCCATAGAAGACCTGTACATCGTCTCCAGCGAATCATTGGAAGACGGCAGGGTTGCTTTCAGAATACTGGTTAACCCTCTGGTTTGGTGGATGTGGCTGGCAGGGCCAATACTTGTCCTTGGAACGTTCGTTGCGTTATGGCCCCAGCAGGTCTCCACCACTGTCAGAGCACAGAGGCCGGTTGAAAGTTCCGTGACGGCAGTGTGAGGTAAGCTAGTGGGACTGATCATAGGCATATTGCTGGGGTTGTTCTGCCTCGTAGTTCTGGCACTCCCTTTCCTCAGAAGAGAGAGGGCAGGGGGGCTTCATACCGGTAATCCTGGCAGTCTCAGGGAAAAGCGGATTTCCATCTACCAGGAAATCAGAACTCTGGAGAATGATCTCAACCTGGGCCAAGTATCGCCGGAAGATTACGAAAAACGGCTCCATGATTACCGGCTGCGCGCCGCTAAGCTATTGATGGAAGAAGAGGAACTGAAGCAGATTGACCTTGACTTGGAAGAGGAGATCAATCTGCGCAGAAATAACGGCCGCAACTCCACGCAAGATAATGCCTAACGCGGTTAGCATTACGCGGTCTGGCGCAGCTCTGTTGATTGCGTCGCTCGTCCTGCTTCTGACCGTTGCCTCCACGTCCAATGCACAACAGGAAGCGGCCTTGATCTCAGGCGAGGTGGTCAACGGCACGCCCGGAGGGGAACTGCATGCCAGCAGGCTAGTGGTGTTGCACATACTTATGGAGGATGGAGACCAGGACTTCAGGTCTACCTCCACGGACGCAAACGGGGCGTTTAGCTTTGCAGACGTGCCTACGGCAGGGGTCTTGGGATATCTCCTTGTAGCCACGCATCAGGGCGTTGACTATACGCTGGAGATCCTGCCCGGAGAAGCACTGACCGGCCTTGAACTGGAGATATTCGAAACAACCACCAGCATCGAGACCGTTGAGATCGTTCTGGACAGCGTGATGATTGCCGATTGGGATGTGACTGGCAGGACGCTTTCCGTGCTTGAGCTTGTCCAACTGGAGAACAGCGGCAGCGAGACCTTTGTTCCCGACCTGAGTCAGCCGGCCAACATGGCTTTCCTGAGGTTTGCCTTGCCCAGCGATTCCACAGACCTGCAAGTACAAACACAGCTTCCGGAAGGCCAGGTGCTTCAGGTAGACCGTGGCTTTGCTATCACCACGGCGGTGCCCCCGGGTCAACACGGTATGGCCTTCACCTATACGACGCCGTATCAAGGAGACCGTGTCGATTTTTCAAAGAGGTTCTCGCTAGGCGCACAGGCTTTCCGCCTCCTCGTACCCGTAGACCTTGGCTCAGCCATTAACTCCTCATTGAGCAGCGGCGACGATGTCCAAATCGGAGACACGGATTTTCGAGTGCTGCAAGCCGAGGACGTCCCCCCAGGCGGGACCGTCGACGTTATACTGGAGGATCTTCCCCAACCGTCCTTGCTCAGTACTGTAACAAACAGCCTAAGCGAGTCCACCGCAATTTGGTTGGTGCCCATAGCACTGGTCCTGGGTTTGGCGGGACTACTTGTCATTGGCATCCTAAGAAGAAGGAGAGTGCCTCTGGTTGCGGAAGGTAGCGCCGTGCAAGGAGTTTCCAACAGGAATAAGCTTATACGGGCAATAGTGGAGCTTGACAACCGTCTCGAGCGCAACGAAGTCACGGAGCAGGAGCACGAACATCAACGACAGATCCTCAAGGCACGGCTGCTGGAACAGGAGATGAACGCAAGGGAGACCCTTGAGAAGTAGAGCGCTGGTGCTTATTGGAATAGCCCTACCCATAGCGGCGCTGGTTGCGTTGATGGGATGGGCGTTGGCGCAGACGGGAGGCAATCCGGGAGGCCTGGGAATCAATAGCATGTCGGGAGAGGTGGACATAGAACCGGGCGTTGCTCCACCCCTTACCATGCCTCTGTTGGGAGGCGGCGATCTGGACGTGGAGGACTTGAGGGGCAAAATAGTGCTGGTCGACTTCTGGAGCTCCTGGTGTCCACCTTGTATTGCTGAAGCCTCGGACTTGTCCGACACGTACCGCCTCTATGAAGACGAAGACGTTGAGTTCGTAGGCGTTGCCATCTGGGACAAGGAGTCTGACGTTAACGAACACGTAGACAGGTTCAATGTCACCTATCTGAACGGTATAGACTCGCAGGGCAAGATAGCCATTGGCTACGGCGTGCGCGGCGTACCGGAAAAGTTCTTCTTGGACAGGGAGGGGCGCCTGGTCAAGAAATACGTTGGCCCAATTTCCAGCGAGACTCTGCAGGCCATGCTGGACAGTCTCCTAGCGCAATCCGGCTGAGGAACAACTGCCATGCGTAGATATCCAAACCGCAGAAGGCGTCGAAAAGCACAGCAGCACTCTAAACTCACCAAAAGGAGCAGCGTCCCTTGGTGGGTAATAGCCGCACTTCTAGCCGTAGCGCTTGTAATCGCGGCGGCCAGGCTTCTCCAATAGCTCCGTGGTGAGTACCCTTGACGCAAACTCTGAGCTATGATTTAAGTGATTTAGAGAAAACGGAGAGGGAAACACTTGTCTGAACAAGTAGTTCTGGTGATTGAAGACGAAGAGAACCTTCTTAAGGCGATAAAGTACAACCTTGAGCAGGACGGCTACAAGGTCCAATCGGCAATGGATGGGGAGCAAGGCTTGGATCTGGCCCGGCAGGTGGAACCCAGCTTCATTATTCTTGATATCATGCTGCCCAAGTTGGACGGTATAGAGGTGTGCCGCATCCTGAGACGTGAAAGCAACGTCCCCATTTTGATGCTTACAGCAAAGTCGGAAGAGATCGATAGGGTGGTGGGCTTGGAGCTCGGCGCGGATGACTACGTAACCAAACCGTTCAGCATGCGGGAGCTGATGGCTAGAACAAAAGCCATCCTGAGGCGTTACTCTCTACCAGCCAGCGATACCACTAAGGAACCGGGCAAGGTTCTCAAGGCCGGCAAGCTAGAGGTGAACATATCCAAGCACGTGGTCACTCTGGACGGCAATCTGCTGGAACTGAAGCCACGCGAGTTCGATCTGCTGGCGCTTCTTGTAGAAAACGCGGGGAGAGCCCTGACCAGAGACCAGATACTGGAGAACATCTGGGGACAGGACTACTATGGGGACACCAGGACGGTGGACGTACACATCAGATGGCTACGAGAGAAGATAGAAGGCGATCCCGGCAGCCCCAAGCAGATTATAACTATACGAGGGGTGGGTTACCGCTTCGACGCATGAAGCTCTTGAACCTTAGCTACTGGCAATTAGCAATCCTCTTCACCGTTCCCATAGCCGTCTCAACCGGGGCGGTCTTCTATATATTCGGCCTTCCTGAACAAATGCCTCTGAACCGCCTACTGCTGGCGGCAGGTCTGGTAGGGATAATTGCTCTCCTCCTATCCCTTTGGCTGGCAAGGACCATATCCCGCCGCACCTTGCACTCTCTCCACCCCTTGTCACAGGCCATGCTCCACCTTGCCCAAGGAAACCTGGATTACCGCCTACAGACGGGCAATGAACCCAAAGAAC
Organism: Dehalococcoidia bacterium; assembly: GCA_965116555.1. GTDB lineage: Bacteria > Chloroflexota > Dehalococcoidia > Lucifugimonadales > QGNO01 > DAOUJH01. Next base: position 1,002,722 of record OZ220698.1, read on the forward strand.
TGATGGATGCGTTCAACCAGACAGCGACTACGCTAAGGAACATCATCGAGGAGCTGTCTGAAGAGCGAAACAAGCTATCGGCGATTCTGGACACTATGGCGGATGGCGTCGTGGTTGTTGAGGCTGACGGCAGCATAGAGCTGATGAACCGCGCCGGTGAGGAGATCCTGAATGCAAACGCAAAAACCGCGGTCGGCTCACGTTTCATGGAAGCCGTGCGCGATCATGAGATTCGTGATGTCATCTCCAAGGCGCTGGAAACCAAACAGCCGCAGCGAGGAGACGTAGAGCTCCTCCACAGGCGAAGGTACCTGGTTGCGATTGCCGCTCCCTTGACGCAGGAAGAAGCTTCCGGCGTTCTACTCACACTGCATGATCTAACCCCGATACGCCAGGTAGAGACTACCCGGCGCGAGTTCGTGAGCAACGTGTCGCACGAACTGCGCACACCAATTGCGTCTATCAGAGCTATGGTGGAGACGCTCCAGAGAGGCGCAATGGAAGACAGGCAAGTAGCCAGCGATTTCATGGAGCGCATCAATAGAGACATAGTGCGAATGAACGACTTAGTCAGCGAGCTGTTGGAGCTGTCGCTGCTGGAAAGCGGGCAGATGAAACTGGACATCGCCGCCATAGACCTCATCCCCTTCCTAGAGGAGATCAGGCAGGAGTACCAGGTGGAGGCGGAAGCAAAGAAGATACGGCTCAGGGTGGAGGAAGACACCCGCCAACCCAGAGTGCTAGGAGATAGAGGCAAAGTGCGCCAGATTCTGGCCAACCTGTTGGACAACGCCCTGAAAGCCACTACTGAAAGCGGCGAGATATGGTTATCTGCGGAAGTGCGGAACAGTTCCACTAGAATCACCGTCAGGGATACCGGAGACGGCATAGCCCAGGAGCACTTGCCTCATATTTTCGAACGGTTCTATAAGGTGGATAGGTCACGCAGAGACGGCGGCACCGGCCTAGGTCTCTCCATAGTGAAGCATCTGGTGCAAGCTCAAAACGGCGAGGTCTGGGTGGAAAGCAGGGAAGGGGAGGGCAGCGCCTTCAGCTTCACGCTGCCCACGGCCCGCTGACTTAGGGCCGGTTTGCTCCACCTGGAGCCTCGATTTTCTGGCATGGGAGGAGACTGAGCAATGACTTTCACCGTGTACGAGAATAGAGTCCACAATTACGCATCCATTCACATATCGTCTTGTAGCTACGTCAAACTGCACGGAGGAGTGAGCCGTGTTACGCCCCCAACAGGCCGCTATTATGAAGAAATCGGCACTCTCTTAGAAGCCTTGAAGGTGGCGTTCATCACAGGGAGGCGAGACCTCGCTGTGTGCAGTAGGTGTTTTCCGGATGGAGTGCCTCTACGAAGCTGGCAACGGATGAATCCCTAATCCTTTGGCGCACAGCAAGCAATTCCCTATTTTTCTGGCAAAGGCATAATGCACGCTTAATTCCTGATAAAGCCCCGTTAAACCCCGCGCTATAAACTCTTCCTTGGGAGAGAACGCTTTCCCCAGCGTAGTTAGGACATGGAATCAGTGCCCTGACCGCGCTGATGCCCCGCACACGGATACGCCGTAATAATTGCTAACACTCCGTTAACATCCTGTTAAAAGTCCGTTCAACAACCGTGTCCCGTGTTGCTCTAGGATGGATTCAATGCGGCAAGCGCAAGGTAGAAGTACTTCCTCCATAGGCGTAACCAAAACAGGGGTCACCGGTCTTGCCAAGCGCCGGAGACGGGGCGAACTTGAGGGCCGCATAGCGCATCTTCTATTCTTCCTGGCAGCCTCCGTATCCGTGCTCACCACTATCGGCATCCTGGCAACCCTTGCCTTTGAAGCGTTCAACTTCTTCACCGAGGTATCACCGTGGGAGTTCCTCACCGGCACCAAGTGGTCGCCTCTGCTGAAAGATCAATTCGGAAACACCCACTTCGGTGTTCTACCGCTGGTTTCAGGCACGGTGCTTGTCGCTGGAATCGCAGCCCTGGTGGCGGTCCCCACCGGCATCGGCATAGCTATTTTTCTCTCTGAATACGCACCGGATAGAGTTCGCCGTGTCATCAAACCCATTCTGGAGGTACTGGCGGGCATACCCACGGTAGTCTACGGTTACTTTGCTCTCACGTTCGTCACTCCGGTGCTGCAGGAATTCATCCCCGGCCTCCTTGTATTCAATGCTTTGAGCGCGGGCCTTGTCATGGGATTGATGATAATACCCATGGTCTCCTCAATCAGTGAGGACGCCATGGTGGCGGTGCCAAGGTCGCTGCGCCACGCCGCCTATGCGCTGGGCGCCACGCGCATCGAGGTATCGCTCAAGGTGGTGGTGCCTGCCGCCATTTCCGGAATTGTGGCTGCCTTCATCCTTGGCTTCTCCAGGGCAATAGGCGAGACCATGTTGGTCACTATTGCCGCCGGATCTACCCCCAAGCTGGGGGTGAACCCCCTGGAGAGCATCCAGACCATGACGGCATACATTGTGCAGGTCGCTCTGGGAGAAGCCCCGCACGGCACCATAGAGTTCAGCACCATATTCGCGGTGGGACTTCTCCTCTTCTTCATGACTTTGGTCATGAATCTGGCCGGGCATTTTGTAGTTCGCAGATGGCGGGAGGTTTATTGATGGCAACTGATGTCACCTCCGCCTTCAACCAGAGACTCAAGCTCAGGAAAGCAGTTGGCGCCGTATTCTACGTCCTCTTCCTTGCCGCTATTCTGATCGGCATCATTGGCCTGATGACCCTCCTCGCACGGGTGCTAATACAGGGCCTCCCCTGGCTGAACTGGCATTTCGTAAGCAGCTACCCCAGCCGCTTTCCGGAGCAGGCCGGAATCCTGGCGGCAATAGCGGGCAGTGTCTGGGTAATGGGGCTGGTGGGCCTATTCACCGTACCGGTGGGGGTGGGAGCGGCCATCTATCTGGAAGAGTACGCCCCAAAGAACTGGTTCACCCGGTTTATTGAGGTGAACATTGCAAATCTGGCCGGAGTCCCTTCCATAGTGTACGGGCTGATGGGCTTCGCGCTATTCGTTACCGCTCTGTCGCTTGGCAGGTCTGTGCTGGCGGGAGCGTTGACCCTTGCCCTCTTGGTCTTGCCAATAGTCATTCTTGCCTCCCGCGAAGCGATTAGGGCAGTGCCTAACACCTACCGGGAGGCGGCCTACGGACTAGGGGCCACCAAGTTCCAGGTTGTCAAGGGAGTAGTGATACCCCAGGCCACGCCTGGCATAATGACCGGCACTATACTGGCTCTATCCAGGGCCATTGGCGAGGCTGCACCAGTTATTGCAATCAGCGCGCTGGTATTCCTCAGATTCGTTCCCACGGACCCCCTGGACCGCTTCTCCGTAATGCCCATCCAGATTTATAACTGGGTTACGCGGCCTCAGGATGGTTTCCGGGAAATCGCGGCCGCCGGCATCATTGTGCTCCTGGTTGTTCTCCTGAGCATGAACGCTATTGCCGTGTACATTCGCAACAGAACACAGGTCAAGTCGGAGGAGTAGGGATGGAGCAACGCCAGAACGGGACCATTCTGCAAGTATCAGGCCTGGAGGTCTACTACGGCGCTTTCCGTGCCTTGCGGGACATCTCAATGAGGGTGCAACGCAACCAGGTTACCGCGATAATTGGTCCTTCCGGATGCGGCAAGAGCACTCTGCTCAGGTGCTTCAACCGCATGAATGAGCTTGTCCCGGGGACTGTAATCAAAGGTGATATACTCTACAACGAAGAGAACTTGTATGATCCCAGCGTGGATCCCACGGAAGTCAGGTCGCGTATTGGAATGGTGTTTCAGAAGCCAAATCCCTTCCCCAAGTCCATATATGAGAACGTTGCCTTCGGACTGAAGATCAATGGATTCAGGGACAACATAGAGGAGGCGGTGGAAAGGTCTCTTCGCCGCGCCGCGCTGTGGGATGAAGTCAAGGACCGTCTGAAGGAGCGTGCTTTGAATCTTTCAGGAGGGCAGCAGCAACGCCTCTGCATTGCCCGCGCCCTGGCCATAGAACCGGAAGTGGTGTTGATGGACGAGCCGGCATCCGCTCTTGATCCCGTATCCACTCTGGCAATCGAAGACCTGATCAGAGAGTTGTCTTCTGAAGTCACCATTGTTATCGTTACGCACAACATGCAGCAGGCCGCCCGCGTATCGGATGAGACTGCTTTCTTAATGATGGGTGATGACAGGGCCGGTTACCTTGTGGAGTTCGGGGCAACGCACCAGATCTTTACCGACCCTAAGGACGAACGCACGGAAGCGTACATCACCGGCCGCTTCAGCTAGCGGGAAGGAGACTGAATTGCCTAGAGGAGATTTCGATAGGTCGTTAGCGGCGCTTCAAGACGACTTGCTAACACTGGGCAGCATGGTGGAAAAGGCAATAGCCAGGTCTATAGATGCTCTGAAAAACCGTGACCTTGAACTGTCCCGACAAGTTGTCCTTGACGACGATCTGATAGACAAGAAGAGGTTTGCCATAGAAGAGGAGTGCGTGGAACTGATAGCCATGCAGCAGCCCATGGCTGGCGACCTACGCATACTGATCGCCGTGCTGCATATAGCCGTAGAGCTGGAACGGATGGGTGACTACGCCGAAGGCATAGGCAAGATCAGCATGATGATGGGCAACGAACCTCCCCTGAAGCCTTTGATAGATATCCCACGCATGGCGGAGAAGTCCATGGATATGCTGCGTCGCAGCTTGGACTCCCTGGTACACCGGGATACAGAGGCGGCATTGCGGGTCTGCAACGACGACGACGAGGTGGATGCCCTGTACGAACAGGTATACAGGGAACTGCTCATGTTCATGCTCCAAGACCCCAAGACCGTGCAGAGAGCCACGCATCTCTTATGGGTGGCCCACGACCTGGAACGCATAGCCGATAGGGCTACCAACGTTGCCGAGAGGGTCATCTTCCTGGTAACCGGCAAGCTGATGGAGATAAACGTATCCAAGTATTGAGCAACCAGCGGAAATCACTGCTGGTCTGACTCAAGCAACCTCTTGAGGTCATGCTTGGACTGAAGGATATCCTCCCAAAGATCGCCCATCTTCTCTATCCTCGCCGGCACCGTGTCTATGGTGAAGTCAGTCGGGTAAATCTCGCCTAGCTCTTCCCAGCGCACCGGGGTGGATACGGGAGCGCCGGGGGCAGGACGGATCGAGTAGATTGAAGCCATGTTCTTGCCGCGCGTGTTCTGGTTGTGGTCCAAGAATATCTTCCCCGTCCTCTTGTCTACCGTCCACTCCATAGTGACGTCCCTGGGCAATTGCCGCAGGAGAAACCGTCCTATCAGTTCACATGTCTTGCGGGTTGTTCTGTAGTTGTATTGCCTCAGCACAGGCACGTATATGTGAAGCCCGGTCTTGCCGGATGTCTTCACATATGACGAGAGAGAGAGCTGGTCCAAGATCTCCTTCAGCGCCAGCGCCACCTCCACCACTTTCTTGAAAGCGCGTTTGTTCAACTGCGGCTCGTCTCCTGCCTGCTCTCCGCCCGAGTAGATATAGGGATCGAGATCAAAGGCTACGAAGTCCGGATAGTTCAGGACGCTTTCTTCAAGCGTATCTCTGCTGCCGGTAAAGGATGTCCCCAGATTGGCGGCGTCCGGTTCCAAGACCATGCGCGACAGCCAGGGATGGAACTCTATGTTGGCCAGTTGCGCCAGCCAGGCGAGGGTAGGGAGGTTGTCGACCATGAGGTATTCGCCGTCGCCCTCGTTGTGAGACGAGAAGATGGGCAGCTTCTCCACGAAATCAGGGGCATGCTCCGCATGCTTCTGATAGAAGCTGCCTCCGCCTATGCCGTTAGGGTACCTGGTCAGCGTCATGGGCCGATTCTTCAAGTGTGGGAGAAGAACGTGGCCCACGCTCAGGTAGTAGCGGATCATATCCCTCTTCGTCTTTGCCGGGTTCCCCTTGTCCTCCGGCCAGAGCACCTTGTTCAGGTTGGTCAAGCTTATGCGGTAACCGTCCACGTCCAGCCTGATGGCATCCTCGTTGCTTGACAAGCGCTCCAACAGTTGCGAGATGTCGGTTGCTTCGGATCTAGGCGGCTGGGCCGGACGTGTCTCAACCGGCGCAACGACTACGGTCTCCTCGGCTTCACGAATAACATTCTTGGGGTCAACGTCAAGACGCAGACCGTGAAATACCGGCGCCCTGAGTCGGCCATCGTCGGTCCAGTTGGCGAACTTGACCTGGGCTACCATCTCAGGGCGCACCCAGCAGTTCTCCGCGCCGCTCAACTCCTCCGCCCAGACGAATGGGGACTGTTCCGCCTCCAACTCCACCAGTTGGGAATGGAGCCTTTCCAGCGTGGCGTTGTCGTAGCCCGTGCCCACCCGGCCGGCATAGCGAAGATCGCCGCCTTCGTAGTAGCCCACCAGCAAAGCGCCAAAGGTCGTGGAACGTGCCCCTGCGCCACGCGTGTATCCTCCAACTACAAGCTCCTGAGACTTTACGTGCTTGATCTTGAGCCAGGCGTTGCTCCTTGTCCCCGGCTCATAGACACTGGAGCGTCGTTTAGCGATGATTCCCTCCAGCCCAAGCTCGACGGCGGCGCGATAGAAGGAAGCGCCGTCACCCTCCACGTATTCCACCAAGCTGGTATGCTCAGAGGGCACAACAGCTTGGCTGAGCAGCTTCTTTCTGTCTATCAAAGGCACTTTTCTAAGGTCAACGCCGTCCAGGTAAAGCAGGTCGAACGGATAGTAGGCCATGTTCGCGCTGCCTATGGGTCGGTCTACAGCGCCTTTATCGAATCCCATAACATGCTGTATCAGGCCAAAGTCCGGCAACCCATCTTCATTGAGCGCGGCCACTTCGCCGTCCAGCACCATCTCATCGTATTCCTGTGCCTTGAGGTCGGATACTACTTCAGGCAGCCGGCTGGTGAGGTCCAACCCGTTCCGGCTGAGCAAGGTAACCTCTCCACCTTGGAGAAAGGCCATCACGCGGTATCCATCCAGCTTGGGTTCAAAGAGCCAGTCCGGATGGGAAAAGGGTCTCTCCGCGCTGCCTGCCATCATGGGCTTTAGACGTTTCGGATAGGCAGTTTCCGTGCCTGTGGACACTATGCGCTCCATCTCTGAAAGCCAATCGGTTGCCAGTTTGGATGGGTCGGGCAGACGACCGCTCTTCAGGTCTTCCAGGGTAAGACCTGACTGAACGGACCTGTCCTCCTCCAAAACGTCCCGTTCAGTATCCACGTAGCGGTCTTTGTGCTTGATGAGGAGCCAGTCTTTGGGGCCGCGGGTGGTCCTCACCAGCGTCCACGAACCCTTCAACTTACTGCCGCGCAGGGTGAAGGAGAGCTTCCCCTTTTCCAGGTCGCGCCGCATCCGCTCTTCAGCCTCCTCACGGTTGCCGAAGGAGAGGCCGCCCTCGTCCGGGGAGTAGTAGCCCGCGTCCCAGACGATGACCTGTCCGGCGCCGTAGTTGCCATGACCTATCACGCCCTCGAACGTCCCGTAGTCCAAGGGGTGGTCTTCCACAAACGCGGCAAGCCTCTTGTCCTGCGGGTTCAACGAAGGGCCTTTGGGAACGGCCCACGATTTCAGGACGCCGTCCAGCTCAAGGCGGAAGTCGTAGTGAAGGCGGCTGGCGGCGTGCTTCTGAATAACGAACCTCAAGCTGCCCTTAGAACTCTTGGCCGTTCCCGGCCCCGGCTCGCGGGTGCGCGTGAAGTCTCGCTTCTTTTCGTATTCTCTGAGCATCGGCGGCTATAAGGATATTCCTAGGATGTCCATGAGCGCCCTGGCAAACTCCGGCCCCTTACCCTCCTCCTCGTGCTTGAAATAAACGAAGACGTCGTCCCAGACGCCATCATGCTCTTTGATCTTGTCCGACCAAGCGCGTATGTCTTCCTGCCCGTACCCCTCGTCGCGCAGACGAAAGTAGCCGTAGCCGGCGGTAGCTACAACGGGCGTCGTCGCCTTCTCGCTATCGGCGATGCACAGCGCAAGGTTTTTCTCCTCAAGGCGGGCGTACACCTCCTCGGTGAGCCAGGAGGCGTTGCGAAACTCGAACGCCGCTCTTGTGCCACTGGGTATCCATTTCAAGAAGCCATCCAACAAGTCCAGATTCAGCTTGAAGGACGGCGGGAGTTGAAAAAGCAGAACGCCCAGCTTGGAGCCAAGCGCCTGCGCCCGGCTACAGAAGCCCTCCACCAGATCCTGGCAGTTGCTTAGCCTCGCTTCGTGCGTGATGCGGCGAGGCGCTTTCAGAGTGAACCTGAAGTTGGGAGGCGTGTTTTCCGCCCAGCCGGCAAGCGTCTTCTCGTTGGGGAACCTGTAGAACGTGTAGTTGATCTCCACGGTAGGGAAGTGCCCGGAGTAGAAAGAGAGCATCTTGGACACGGGCAGGTCTGAAGGGTAGAAGCTGCCCTTCCATTCCGGGTAGTTGTAGCCCGACGTGCCGACTAAGACCTTGTTAGATGTCATAGCTGAGATTCAGTGATTGGCCCTCAAATAAGCCACAATCTCCATCATCACCTTGCAATCCACCTCATTATAACGCTCGATTTCGTCCATGAGGTCCACCTGCGCCATACCCACGCCCATGCGTTGGGCCTCACCAGCCGACCACCAAGCCCCCACCATGGCGCCCAAGCCATCCGTTGGACCGTCTTGCCAAATCGTTTTGATGTAGCCGTGCGATTTCATGGCTCGCGCCACGCTCTTCAGGCCGAAGTTCATAGCGCCGCGGACTACTACCGGCTCTTCTTTCATCACGCGGGACAGAAAATCGAACCAGCGGAGCTTGGGCCAGGAGTTATCGGGATGTCGCTTGACGGCGGAATTGTACGACGTCTCCATGGAGCTGGTCTCCGCATGGGACCAGTGGATGACCAGGGGTTCCTTGCCGGGGTCTGCCAGCCTCCGGGTCACCTCTGCCATGTGAGTGTGCCAGGCGTCTATAATCTTCTCCTCTGAAGGCTCCGTAAGGGCGTCGACAGTGAAGCACTTGTATTCCCAGCGTCCGTTTTCCACGTGCCCGCAGCCGATCATGAAAATTAGCGGCTGGCCGCCCTTCGATGGAAGCTTGGAGAAGTCGTCATCCAAGTCGCTCACCGTCTCAAAGTCCACGTAGAACTCAAGCGCGGAGTCCCGCCACGCGGGATCGCTGTTCTGCAAGCGGGACGGCTGGACGTTGGGCCCGTCGGTCGACCTATTGATATCCAAGAGAGCTTGAAGCACCGGCTGCCGCGTACCTGTGGAGAACCCCAGCGAATCTGCAGTGCAGGAAGCGTCCCGCCAGTCGTAGACCCCGGCCTCGTGACCCGCTTGCCGATTCTTTACGCCCGCTTGCCAGACCAAAGTCAACTCGCCAAGCTCCTCCGCTATGCGTCCCTTGGCCGCGTGCCAGGGAGCGTCCCGCGTGTTCGTCATATTGGGCCAGAGGTCGGGTACGTCAGGGAATGGCAGGACTTTCCAGCCGGAACCCTCGCTTCTGACGCGGCGCAGCCATTCGCAGGCTTCACGGGTAATTTCCTCCGTGGAGCCTGAGCGAGTTCCGCCGTGCTGCGCCACGGGACCAAGCCGCTCCATGAAGCTCTCTCCACGCTCCTTTCTCTGCTTCCATCCCCGGCCCAAGAGATACGATTGCGATGGCGTATACCCCTGCAGACGGCCCAGGGCGCGGTTGTATATGAATAGCTGGGCTTTGTACGCCAGCTTGGAGCCGCTGCCGGAAACCTCGCCGCCTGCCAATAGATCAAGGGTGGTGAACTTGATATCCACGACTCGATAGTGCCACGGCCAGAAACCCAGACCCGGCGCAGAATCTGAAGCCTCTTCCTCGGCCAGTGCACCGGGAAACAGCCGTTGAAGCTCGTCACTCCTGATTAGCAGATCGGGGGCTCCGTAGGTGCGCGACTCAGCGTCTCGCAGGACGCCTTGATAGATGACGGGCGCCCCGTTCTGCATGGCGGCGAACGTCTCTTCCGCCTTTGACAGATCGCGGACTTCTGCTGGCCCGTCGCTGATGGCCGTTATGGACGCAAGCCCGCCCAGATATTCCACGACCGCTTCCTCAAACCGCCTGCCTTTTTCCATGATGAACGTGGAGAAGTCGGTTCTGGCGTCGTAGGAGGGCAGGGCATCGTCGCGCTGGAACCCGTTAGCCTCGCCGTAGAGGCTAAGCCAGTCCAGCAACGGGTCCTTCATCATATAGTTCCAGCTAGACGACGCGCTGACCCAGTCCCGCCACTCCTCCTCAGTGGAAGGAGTGACGGTGCGCCCGTCGCTGGTGATAGTGAGAGCCTCTATTCCCATTGAACAACCTGTCTCTGCATATTCGCCAAGCTAGAGTTTACTACGTTCGCCTCTCCATCTGGGAGAGGGCGGGGTAGGGGTGGTACGGGTGATGGTTGGCTACTTGACAAAAGTGGACAAAAGTGGCGTTTTTTGCGTCGAAAGGGGTTTTTGGCGTGAAATGGCGTTTGATGGTGCAGTTGTGTAGTGCCTGAGAAGGGGATCCGTTTCCAACGTTATGTTAAGTACAAGGCTAAATGCGGAGCAAATTTTGGCGGAGGTGAGAAACGAATCAGATTCCGGGGCAAAGTTGAGGGTATGGAGGCGGTCGTTTTGGCTGCCATAGGGGGCACCACGCCGACGGTGCAGGGGTTGTTGGGCGCTTTTCTGCGAGTCCATGGGTTAAGAGTAGCGGGCGCGGGGGACGTGGGGAAGGGGGAGGTGTCAGGGGGGGTACCCCCATCGATGGGGAAGAGGATACACCGCCGCCCCGCCAGATTGCCACGCTGCGCTCGCAATGACGAATGGGGTTGAATGACGAAGGAGCGCAAGGCGGGCTAGGTGGGAAGGGCAGGCGTGGGTTCCCGTTTCCCGTCTCCACTGGGCTCCCATCCTCCGCCCCCCTAGGCTCCCGCCTGCGCGGGAGCGACGGTGTGGCGCGGGAGCGACGATACGGGCACGGGCAAGGCGGGGTGCGTTAGTAACGTCAGACCCGGTTGACGCCCGCTCACTCCCTGTACGTCCCCGCCACCAGATTGCCACGCTGCGCTCGCAATGACGGAAGGGGGGTGGGAGCGACGGTGTGTTTGCAAGCGTGAGGCTTTGGATTCTTCACTCCGTTCAGAATGACGGTGTGTGAGGGGTGTCCGCTCACTCCCTTCGACGATGCTCAGGGTGAGCGGGTGGGTCTGCCTCCTCCGCTCGTGGTGAGCGGGATGGCCCCACACCACAGGATTGCTTCGCGTACGGTGGGCGTCGCAGCCCCATTTGACTCACCCAACCCGACACGGCTATCATTCAACAAGTAAGGTATGCCCGGGGGAAATTGGAGGCATAGATGGCAAGACGAGCGATTTGGAAGGGCGCGGTAGGCTTTGGGATGGTGGCTATTCCCATCAAGCTCTACACCGCCACGGAAAGCAAGGACATCTCCTTTGTCACCATGCACGGCGAATGTCACACCAGGCTGCGCAACAAGCGGTACTGCCCCCATCACGAGACCGAGGTGGAGCAGTCCGAGATTGTGCGCGCCTACGAGTACGCCAAAGATGAGTACGTTGTCATGGAAGAGAAGGACTTTGAGAATCTGCCCGTCGCTTCCATACGAAGCATAGATATCGTCAAGTTCGTTGACCTATCAAAGGTTGACCCGATCAACTTCGACCGTACCTACATGCTGGAGCCTGAAGGCGTAGGCATAAAGCCGTTCTATCTGCTGAAACAGGCCTTGGAGACCTCCAAGCGCGCCGCCATCGCCAAGGTGTCGCTTCGCAACAAGGAGCACATCTGCACGCTGCGGCCGTACGAACACGCCATAGCCATGCACACCATGCACTATCCCGATGAGATACGCGGCACCAAAGAGCTGGACCTGCCAGAAGAGCAGACCGCCATCACCGAGCAGGAAATGGCCATGGCCATGATGCTCATAGACCAGCTGTCCGCCGACTACGAACCCTCCGAGCACGAGGACCAGTACCGCCTTGCCCTGGAAAAGGTCATTGAAGGCAAGCTGACGTCTCAGGACGTGGTTACGGCGGCTCCTTCCGTTTCCAAGGGCAAGGTCACCGACCTGATGGAGGCGTTGAGAGCAAGCATAGCCTCAGCGAAAGCGGAGACCCCTGCAGCAACGGAGACCAACGGCAAGACAAAGAAGAAGTCAAGACCGGCAAAGGCGAAAGCATAGGTCTTATATCCGATCATCTGGTTCGACAAGCTCACCATGAGCGGATATCCACCCCTGGATGCCCGTCGTCACGGGCGCCCAGGCAGGGAGGGCACGGCGGGTTCAGAGCTTGTGCGTCCTTGTCTCCCCACGATACAGATTCTTCGCTTCGCTCCGCTGAGCTCAGAATGACGGTGTGTGAGGGGTGTCCGCTCACTCCCTTCGACGGCGCTCAGGGTGAGCGGGGATTGGGCGGTTCTCGAACCGCCCCTACAGGGTGACTTCCCCGCAGCACTAGATTGCTTCGCTGCGCTCAGAATGACGGTGTGAGAGGGGTATCCGCTCACTCCCTTCGACGGCGCTCAGGGTGAGCGGATACTTGCACGGATTTATCACACATTGAATAGGGAAGGGTAGGGGGCTTGTTCATACCAAGGGCCTCCCGGCAGTAGGGGAGGCCCTTATCCATTCCTGGTGGAGACGAGGGGGAGTCGAACCCCCTGTCCAGAAGACGTTCTACTGGAACGTACTACAGGCTTATTCGGTGTTAGATGTCTCACTCACTTGATTCAGACACCGACAACAAAGCAAGTGAGCCAGCCGATTGTCTTGGGCCAATCCTATCGGTGTCGGAGTGACCGCGTCCCCAATAGTGTGTCGCCTATCCGTAACCCTTGGGGAGCAGGTTATGGTAGACGTAGCCGCCTTAGGCAGCCAGTGCTAACTGTTTCTTGCCAGTTACTTTTTTTGCCGCCTTTTAACGAGGTGTGACGGCGCCTCGGCCTGCAGTCCCGCAGAACCACCCCCTGTCGAAACCACGCGTCCCCATTTCTGTAGCTTCCATTATACCAAGAACCGCCAAGCTACGGCGAACCCAGGCCGGTCTTGGCGTAGCGCTCCATCTCTCGTTCTGCGTCACGGCGGGCTATGACCTTGCGCTTATCGTACTGACGCCGCCCCCGCGCCAGGCCAAGCTCCATCTTGGCCTTGTGGTCTTTGATGTAAAGACGCAAGGGGACGACGGTAAGTCTCTTCTGACCAAGCTCCAACGCAAGGTGATCGATCTGATTGCGATGAAGCAGCAGTTTGCGAGGCCGTGAAGGCTCGTGGTTGTAGATGCCGCCCTTTACGTAATGAGCAATGTGCGAGTTGAACAGCCACATTTCGCCCTTCTCCTGGCGCGCATAGGCGTCTCGCAGGTTGACGCGTCCAGCGCGAACCGACTTGATCTCTGTGCCGGTGAGGACCAGGCCCGCTTCGACCGTCTCCAAGACATCGTAATCATGAAATGCCTTGCGATTTACGGTGATGACCCTGTATCCGTTCTTTCCCATGTTTTCAATCAACCTATTGTCACAGGCGGGGTAGATGAGGGCTGAAGCTGCTCCAAAGCGGCCAGTAGTGGCCTGTCCACCAGCACCTCGAACAGCCCGTTGCCACGCTGTGTAACGGTTACTATCTCGCTGGATCCTAGTTGTTCGGCAATGGCCGCATCAAACGTAACCCAGCGTTCTGAGTCAGACGTGATGTCGGGTTGCAGCCCCTCTCCCTCAATCAAGCGTCCGTTGGGCGTGTACCACAGCGCCGCCGTAACGTACAGGGCGGAGCCGCTGTCCAGCTCCTTCAGCTCGTTCACGCTTCCCTTGCCGAAGGTCTGCGTACCGATTACCACGGCACGTCCGTGGTCTTGGAGGGCGCCGGCCAGCACCTCGCTGGAGCTGGCGCTTATCTCATCGACCAGAACGACAAGCGGCATCTCGGTAGCTATACCGCCGCCGCTGACGGCCATATCGGTTCTCACCCCTTGTGCGTCCACCTGGTAGAGCACCAGGCCGTCTTCCAGGAACTGGCTGGCAATTGAGACGGTGGTGGAAAGGATGCCGCCCAGATTGCCTCTAACGTCCAGAACCAGCCCGGAGTACCCCTCTCGCACTATTTCCACCAGCGCTTCCTCTACCTCATTGTCCGTTTCATCACGGAACCTGTCTATCCACAGGTAAGCTATCTCCTCGTTCAACGGCCGCCACCCGGCGGAAGGGGTTCTGATTGAAGCACGAGTGATGGTTATCTCCTGCGGTGTATCCTCTTCAGGGCGCAGCACCAGCAGATCAACAGCCGAACCTCTGGGCCCTCTAATGATGGCCACAGCCTCATCTACGCTGAAGCCGCTGATAGGCGTGCCGTCCACCTCCAAGAGCACGTCGCCGGAAAGCAGGCCGGCCTCATCTGCCGGGGTGCCCTCCATCACCGCTTGTATTGTGATACGGCCATCCTGCTCCCTTACCCAGGCGCCTATGCCTTCAAAATCCGATTCATAGCTTTCCACCACATGCTTGTAACCCTCAGGCGACAGGTAGGAGGTGTTGGGATCGCCCAAGGCATTCAGCATACCCCGTATAGCCGCTTCTTCCAGTATTTCTAGGGTGATTTCATCATCGCCGTCCAAGCTTTCAGAAATACTCTGCCAGGCCTGCCGAACCGCTCCGAAATCGCCTTGATCCAGCGCTGTTTGGGAGTGCTGGCCGATTGCCCCGTTGGCGGAGAGAATATCCAACATTCCTTGGATAGCGCCGTTGGTAAGCATGCTCTGATCAAACTCCGCGACACCCACGTAGTCTTCGTCCAGTATCCGGTATACCTCCCAAACCCCGGCAAGCTCCGCAGGGACGCCGAAAGGCAGGCTGTTGGACCACAACCTATCGGCCACGTCAAAGGTCGCAAACGTCAAGATGATGGTAAACAGACCGCCGTAAACAGCTATACGATGATGAAGTCTCATAGTGGAGCCTTTTATGCCGGGAACACCCTCATTCTAGCACAGGCAAAAGTGGGAACAGACATGCGGAGGGTGGCTCTAGTCACGCCACCGTGGACAACATTGACAGCCCCATGGGTCGTTGATAGCATGATTGTGCATGGAACACCGCAATGTTCGCTTTGGAATTCGGTCTGCAATACAGGGAGGGAAACCCGACGGTGGGCTATCACCAATCTAAGTTCATATACACCACTCTTCTTAGTTCCTTCCCAATCTCAAGGGCGGCAAAATAGGGTAATCAAAAGGCTCGGTAGGCAGGTTGCCTCACCGAGTCTCTTTGTGGCTGTAACAACCAGACAGGAGGCAGAATGACGAGTTCAGGAATTGAAATACACAGAGGCCTTTCAGGAGTCTATCTTGATAGGACGGAGTCCTGTTTCATAGACGGGCAAGTAGGCAAGCTCCTTTACAGGGGCTACAACATACACGACCTTGCGGAAAAGTCGACCTTTGAAGAGGTGATATACCTCCTCCTGTACGGGAAGCTCCCCACGCAGGCAGAGCTGGACAGCTTCGACCAGGGGCTGCGCGCCGAAAGAGAGATCCCCAGCGAAGTCGTGGAGATCATAGACAAGGTCAAGTCGGCACACCCCATGGACGTGCTGAGGACGGCTGTATCCGCCCTGGCTGCATTCGACGACGAAGTAGACGACCTTTCCGCCGAAGCCACCATTCGCAAAGGGCTGCGCCTTACCGCGAAGTCCACGACCATAGTGGCCGCCCACGACAGAATCAGAAACGGGAAGCCGCTTGTGGCGCCAAACCCCGATCTGAACCACGCGGGCAACTTCCTCTACATGCTGTTTGACAAGGTACCGACGGAAGATGAGGCCAGGATCCTGGACGTGGACTTCATCCTGCACGCGGAACACGGCGCCAACGCCTCGGCGTTTGCCGCACGCGTCACGGCTTCCACGGTTAGCGACCTTCACTCTGCGGTAGTAACGGGCATCGGCACCCTGAAGGGGCCGCTGCACGGTGGAGCCGCCGAAGCGGTGCAGAAGATGGCCGAGGAGGTAGGCTCTCCGGAGAACGCCGCGGCCTACGTGAGGAACATACTGGATAACCGCGGCCGCATCATGGGCTTTGGCCACAGGGTCTACAAGGCAGAGGACCCAAGGGCAAGGCATCTGGCGGCGCGTTCTCAGACCCTTGGCGTGGACAGGGGCGAGCCTCACTGGTTCCAGATACTCCAGAACATCCAAGAGGCAATGAAGCCGTATCAGTCCAGGGGTATCTACGTAAACGTCGACTTCTTTGCCGGGTCGATATACTACTTGCTGGGCATCCCCGAAGACATCTTTGTTCCAATCTTTACCCTGGGGCGGATCCCCGGTTGGACGTTGAACGTGGTGGAGCAGTCCGCCAACAACATGCTGATACGCCCGCTGATGGAGTACACCGGCCCGATGGACGTAGAGTACGTGCCGATAGATCAGCGCAGCTAGTAGGGTACCTTCAGGTACAGAACGTCTCGCAAGCCATTCAGAGCCCTCTACAGTAAATGTAGGGGGCTCTTTTTGTGCAATTCTTACCGTCTAGAGACCGTAAGACTGGTGTCTAAGGGTCTCCCTAGTAGGTAGACTACTCCCAGCCTTGTTTGATAGGCTCTATCCATGAAAGACGGAGACGCTAAGGCTCGACTTTACAGAGCCCAGCAAGGCAGATGCGCCTATTGCGGCCATGCCAGACCCCTCCGTTTCCTGGTCATAGACACCAAGTGGCCAGCACTCCGTGCTATTGAGGATGCGATAGCCCACCTGCAGCTACTATGCCACTCCTGCCGCGCACGTAAGGGTACTCAGTCAGACGACCAGTTTCGGACTCGCCACCAGCACCTTATACCGAAAGATGAGAGCATTCCTGATCCACCTATTCCCTACGATAGCTGGGAACCGGTAAAGGATCAGCCGTTTTTAGTGAAGTACCTGAGACAACCTGACCCACTTATCTACTGGCTGGCTCTGATCCTGTTCCTAGTAGGCGCAGCTCTAATCGCTATAGGTGTGGCCGAGATAGTTGCCCACTACAGGAGTTAGAGAAGGAAAGCCTCCTGAACGCGTAGGTCGGGCCAAACAGTCTCGCAAGTCATCCAGAAGCCCTCTACAGTACATGTAGGGGGCTCTTTTTGTGCAATTCTTACCGCCTAGAGACCGCAAAACTGGTGTTTAGGGGGCTTTCGGGTGGTAGGGGCCTAAGCAGTAGGAAAAGGGCGTAGTTTTGGCTTTGGTTGTGTTACCCTCTTTGAACGGATCCTGAATCGGCAGGAGCATAAGGCGGCTAGATGCTCTCCAAATTCACGTCCACAACCATTCGCCTGGTTCTAATCACCCCACTGATCGGGGTCTGGCTCATGGCGATGCCGGAGCGAGCGGAAGCACATACTTGCAGCCTGCCCCCGGTGTCCGAGAAGCTTAGACTCGTTGACCGGGTATTCATGGGCAAAGTTACCTCACTCAAGCTGGAAAGGGATATACCAGCCTTGTTGGGCAAATTTGCTGTGTCCACCGTTTGGAAGGGGCCTTTAGACAGGACTGCACACGTCTACACCTACGGAGATTGGGGTGCCTATTTTGAGGAGGGCGAGGAATTCCTTGTCTATGCTTACTACCGTGACGAAATTGGGCC
This sequence comes from Dehalococcoidia bacterium, assembly GCA_965116555.1. Lineage (GTDB taxonomy): Bacteria > Chloroflexota > Dehalococcoidia > Lucifugimonadales > QGNO01 > DAOUJH01. The sequence goes on from OZ220698.1 coordinate 1,020,323, forward strand.
TTACCTATGGACCGACCTTTGCCTTGCGTACAGTACGTCGGAACTACAGGAGTATTATCCCGACGAGTTGGCCGAACTCGGTGAGGGCAAGTCTCCTCCGCCGACTATCGCCGAAAGATTCCTGTATGGAGTGATTGGACTTTCGCTCATAGGACTGGCCGGCATGTTGTGGTTGGCCTGGCGGACGCGTAGGTCGGGCTAAACAAGTTATCGCAGTCCATACAGAGCCCTCTACAGTAAATGTAGGGGGCTCTTTTTGTGCAATTCTTACCGTCTAGAGACCGGCAAACTGGTGTTTAGAGGGCTTTCGGGTGGTAGGGGGCCTCATCGGTAGGAAAAGGGGTAGTTTTGGCTTTAGTTGTGTTACCCTCCTTGAACGGATCCTGAATCGGCAGGAGCATAAGGCGGCTAGATGCTCTCCAAATTCACGTCCACAACCATTCGCCTGGTTCTAATCACCCCACTGATCGGGGTATGGTTAATGCCGCCTGAGCCGGTGAGCGCGACTAGTTGCGGTTCGTTGGAGTCGGAAATAGAGGGAGTCGAGATGATATTCCTGGGCAAGGCGCTCGGTTACAAGGTAGAGCCTCGACTTGATTGGCAAGGTCGCTTGACCTTGTTCGACGTGGAAACCGTCTGGAAGGGGCCTTTGGACCAGACGGTGCGCCTCTATAGCAGTGGCCAAGGGTCTGGCTTTGAACCGGGAAAGGAATACCTCGTCTTCGCGGATGAACATGAGGGCGCGTTATGGACAGGGTTTTGCTCATCCGCTGCTGTAGTAGAGGGAAAGGAAGACAAGAAATACTGGTATTACTGGCTTGAGTTCTGGGGGCTTGGTGAGGGGGAATCGCCGCCGCCTAGTTTGAAAGGCAGAGTCTTGAACGTGGTGTTTGCCCTCTCCGTCTCCGGGCTGGTCGGTATGGCCTGGCTGGCCTGGCGGACGCGAAATCTCTCGCCAAATAAAGTACGTCCCGATAGATCAGCGCGCAGCTAGGGCGCTTTTAAGGGGCTTGTAAGAGGCCGGAGGGTCTTACAACACACGGAAGTTCCTTTCAAACGCTGTCAGGGCGCGTGTTAAAAGGTCGGAAGGTCATACAACACACGGAAGTCCTTTCAAACGCTGTCAGAGCGCGTGTTATAAAAGGGGAATAAAGTTCTCGCAGGTCATTCGGAGCGCTCTATAGCAAAAACATAGGGAGTCCTACATTATGTAAAGTAAGTAAATCGCCCATTCCTCTTCTTTACATAACTAGTATAGGACGAACGTTTTCCAGCCTAGAGCCAGGCCCTTCTCCCCCCAACCCCTATCCAACCGGCATCACCATTACCTGAGTCAAAAGATGATCGACGCGCGCCAGCAGTTCGTCCAGTCCCTGCCGGGTTACCGCGGAAACCATTGTCCCTTCCCCGTCGTCGTCTTCGTTGTTGAGCAACTCCGAATCGTCCGGTAAAAGATCCAACTTGTTGTACACAAGCAACCCCGGCTTTTCTCCCAAGCCAAGGTCGCTCAGTATCTCCTCCACTACCGCTATGTGCTGGCTCCTGTTCTTATGGGTCACGTCGACAACGTGGAGCAGTATGTCCGCATCGTGCAGCTCCTCCAGCGTCGCGTGAAATGCAGCCACAACCGTGGGCGGCAGCTTGTGTATGAAGCCCACGGTATCGGACATGAGGACGTTCTGACCGCTGGGAAGGCGCACTCGCCTTGTTACCGGGTCCAGAGTGGCAAAGAGAGCGCTGGACTCCATGACCCCTGCCGTGGTTAAAGCATTGAACAGCGTGCTCTTGCCAGCATTCGTGTAGCCTACCAGCGCCGCCACCGGAATATCCTGCGACCTCCGCCGCTTCCTGTGAAGAGCCCGCTGGCTGCGTACCTTCTCCAAGTCGGCCTTCAGGTGCTGTATTCTGCGGTTGATGAGCCGTCTATCGGTCTCTATCTGCGTTTCACCGGGGCCCCGTGTGCCTATCCCACCACCTAGACGCTCCAAGTGCGACCATTGCCCCGCCAAACGCGGCAACAGGTATTCGTGTTGTGCCAGCTCAACCTGAAGACGCCCCTCTTTGGTCCTGGCGCGGCTGGCGAATATGTCCAGGATCAGCGCGGTACGGTCTATGACCTTGATGTTCTCGCCAAAGGCGCTTTCCAGGTTGCGCTGCTGCGTCGGGGTAAGCTCATCGTCCAGGATCAGCGTGTCGAAGGCCCCGCGGATGACCCGCAGCTCCTCTATCTTGCCCTTCCCCAGATAGGTGTGCCCAGGCTTGTCCAGGTTCTGCGCGACCGTGCCCACCACCTCCGCTCCGGCGGAACGAGCCAGCTGCGCCAGCTCAGACAGGGAATCCTGCAACGACCACGAGAACTTGGTGCGCTTGATCTGGATACCGGCCAGATAGGCCCTTTCCCTTTGTTTGGCAGTGGAAAAAGTGGCTCTGGGTATGCTCAGCTACCTCTCAGGCTTTGTTGGGATTTTCCAGCCTTCCAAGCGCTGGACTGCTTTGGCCAAATGCTCATCCGGCAGAGTGAGCGAAAGACGAATGTACCCTTCCCCGTACTCACCGTACCCCGACCCCGGCGTAACCACTATGTCCTTCTCTTCCAGAAGCATGCCTGCAAATTCAGCGGAGGTGTAGCCTTCCGGAACCCTGGCCCACACGTACAGGCTGGCCCTTGGCGGCGTGATCTCCATGCCTATGCCTCGCAAAGCGTCCACCAACTTGTCGCGGCGGCGCTGGTAGATGGCATTGTTCTCAGAAATGCACTCCTGGGACGCCTGGAGCGCCTCTATACCCGCTATCTGGATGGCCTGCGGAATCCCAGAGTCAAGATTGGACTTGACTCGCATCAGCGCATTGATCATCTCGGCGTTGCCCGCCGCCATCCCTATTCTCCAGCCGGTCATGTTGTAGCTCTTGGAAAGCGAGTGGAACTCCACGGCAACGTCCATAGCGCCTTTGGCCTGCAGGAAACTGGGAGGCACGTAGCCGTCGTAGCCCACCTCCGTGTACGGACCGTCGTGGCAGACCGCGATATCGTATGTCTTCGCGAAGTCCACAACCCTCTCGAAGTATTCGATGTCCGCCGTGGCCGACGTGGGGTTGTTGGGATAGTTCAGCCACATGACCTTGGCTTTTTTAGCAACCTGCTCAGGAATGGCATCCAGATCAGGCAGCCAGCCGTTCTCTTCCAACAGAGGCATGAAATAGGACTCGCCACCGGCAAACATGGTGCCCACGGAATAGACCGGGTAGCCCGGATCCGGCACCAGGGCCACGTCGCCTGGGTCAATGAAGCAGAGAGCCATGTGGCCGATACCCTCTTTGGCGCCGATAAGCGGCAGCACCTCCTTGTCGGAGTCCAGGGCTATGCCGAACCGCTGGCCGTACCAATCAGCGACGGCGCGGCGGAACTGGGGCAGCCCGTCCGACTCAGGATATCGATGGTTTGGCGGGTCCTGCGCAGCCTCCAAAAGCTTGTCCATAATGTGCGGGGGCGTGGGAATGTCCGGATCCCCTATGGCAAAGGTAATGACGTCTATTCCTGCCGCCCTCTTCTGGTTTATCTTTCTGCTGATCTCCACAAAAAGGTACGGCTGCAATTTGTCTATGCGCTCAGCGAACTTCATTGGCACTCCCTCTTGCGTTTTGGCTAGAACTCAATCCTATAAGGGCCACTCGCCCTCGAAGACCTGCACAATGGGACCCTCCATGTACACAGGGCCCCGTCCTTCCCACGTAATGATCAACTCGCCGCCTGGCATCTCCAAGCTGACCTGATCGTCGGTGAGACGGAGCAATCGAGCCGCCGCCTGAATGGCGCATGCGCCGGTGCCGCAGGCCAAGGTAAGGCCCGCGCCCCGCTCCCATGTCCTGGCTTTGATACGGCCCCTATCCTCCACGTTGACCACGTGGAAGTTGACTCGCCTGGGGAAGATGGGGTGATGTTCCATAAGGGGCCCCAGCCTGTCCAACTCGACATCGTCTACGGGCCGGTCTATAAAGGCGACGGCGTGGGGGTTGCCCATGGACACACACGTGATTTCAAAGGTCTCGCCCGCCAGCTCTACGGCGTACTCCACAACTAGCTGCTCAGGCACGATTCCATTAGTTATGTCAAGTAACTCCACGTCGATTTGTCGTCCATTCTCCCCTGCCGGTAGCTGCACAGGTATCTCCGGCGCGTTGAATCGCGGCTCACCCATGGCGACCCGCGCCCTGCCTATCCGGCCGTTCTCATCGTAGAACGGCAGTATGTCCAGCAGGCCGTTGTTCGTTTCCACGTGAAGAGGGCTACCATTGAGCGAAACCATGTCGCGTTCCAGCACGTATTTGGCAAAGCATCTGATGCCGTTGCCGCACATCTCGGCCTGGGAACCGTCCGGGTTGAACATGCGCATCCTAACGTCCCCTACCGTCGAAGGTTCCAGCAGCAACAGGCCGTCAGCGCCAACACCATAGTGGCGGTCGCACATCTCCACAGCCAGGGTGGACCAGTCCTTATCCTGATTGCGTGCGTCCAGGACAACGTAGTCGTTGCCCGCGCCGTGCATTTTAGTGAATCTCATGGCAATGGCATTCTATCATAAGAAACCGGTCATCAAGCCGTAGGCCTCTCTTACCGTGTTCTCGTTTGATTGCAGCCAGCGGATCCGAGAGTCTGAAAGGCGGAACCAGGCAGACTGACGCCGGGCAAACTGGCGCGTGTGGCTTTTTATGTTTTGGACAGCGTCCTCCAGGCTTGTTTCTCCTTGCAAAAAGGCCGCCAGCTCCCTGTAACCCACGCTGCTCATGGACGGTCGCTCCGCCGTCACGCCGCGCTCCAGCAAACGGCGGACCTCATCCAGCCATCCCGCCTCCATCATCCTGTCCACGCGCTGATCAATGCGCCGGTACAGCTCGTCCCTGGGTAGAGTAAGCCCGATTACAAGCGACCTGTAGCGGCCTTCGCCGCGGCTGCGCATCTTGGAGAACGGGATTCCCGTCTGATGATGCACCTCCAAGGCGCGGATGACCCTACGCAGGTTGCGCGGGTCGATAGCGGCCGCCGACTCAGGGTCCAACTCTTTGAGCCTGTCGTAAAGAGCTTCGTATCCTTGCTCAGCAGCCAGCGCCTCCATGTCCTCTCTGAATCTTCTATCCGGGGCTACGGACGGCACTCGCCAATCCTCAAGCAGCGCCCACAAATACTGGCCCGTACCGCCGACCAGAAGGGGTAACCGTCCTCTATTCCGGATGTCCTGGATGGCGAAATGCGCGCGTTCCAGGTAGGCCGCTAAGCTGAAATCATCGGCAGGTTCTGCAATGTCAATCAGGTGGTGCGGCGCCCGGGACTGCTCCTCCAAGGTCGGTTTGGCGGTGCCTATGTTCATCTGCCTGTAGACCTGGCGGCTGTCCACGCTGACTATCTCAGCGGGCAAAAGCTTGGCGATCTCCAGGCTAAGAGCCGTCTTGCCTACGGCAGTGGGGCCAACTATGGCGACTACGGAGGGTATGCGCATCTTAGGCAGTGCCGCGCTTCAATGAGGCTAACGCTCTTGCGCAGTGGAACGCGCAATCTCAACGAACTGGTCAGAACTCAGGCTGGCGCCGCCCACAAGCGCGCCATCTATATCCCGCTGAGACACGAATTCTTCGATATTGTCCGGACTCACGCTGCCTCCGTACAGGACGGGTATCCTCTCCGCTGAGCCATCCCCGAACAAACCCGCAAGCTGGCGGCGGATCAACCGGCACATCTCTTGAGCCTGCTCTCCCGTAGCCGCTTCGCCGGTGCCTATAGCCCAGATCGGTTCGTAGGCTACTACAATCCTGTTGGGGGACTCTATGCCGACCAGCGATCCGGCAAGGCTGCGCGACACCACTTCCTGCGCCCTACCCTCTTTTCGATCTTCTAAACCCTCTCCCACACAGATGATGGGTCTGATGTCATATGAAAGCGCTTTATTGGCCTTGCGGTTCACCAAATCGTCCGTTTCTCCAAAGTCGCGTCTTCGTTCCGAATGTCCCAGAATAACGTATCTACAGATGCCCTGGAGCATGAGCGGCGAGATCTCTCCCGTGAATGCGCCCTTGTCTTCATGATGCATGTTCTGAGCGCCAACCCTGATGTTGGACCCCTTCACCACGCTTGCGACCTCTGCCAGAGAAACAAAGGGGGGGCAGAGCACAACTTCCACGCCGGTGATGTCTTCCAGGTGGTTCCTGATGGCCGCGGCAAGAAAGCCCGCCTGATGGATGGTTGTGCTCATTTTCCAGTTGCCCGCTAAGAACGGTCTGCCCAAGAGATCCCTCCTTGACTCAAATGGGTCGGGCTATGGCCCGTATTTGGCTAGCTTTCCGGCGTGAGACAGCGCCTGCAGCATCAGATATTCCGCCTGGAACGTGCCCAGAGAACCGCGAGCACAAGCGCGCTCGTTGAATGCTTCTACTCCGTCGCCCAGTGTATACCTTGAGCGGACCAACACCGGCACAGGATGCCAGCTATGGGCCGCCAGAACAGCCGGAGTAGAATGGTCTCCTGCCACCACCAGTACGTCGGGGTTCAAATCAAGGATGCGCGGGATGCATGCATCCAGTTCCTCTAGCGTCCTCACCTTGGCCTCAAAGTCGCCGTCCTCTCCGGCGGCATCGGCCGGCTTGTAGTGCAAGTAGAAGAAGTCATGGTCTTCGTAGTGCTCGCCCAGTGCATCCAGTTCGTCTTCAAAGGACTGGCCCGTCTGAATTACCTTCATGCCAACCACGCGGGATAATCCGCGGTACATGGGGTAAGCAGCTACTGCCGCAGGATTGAGCTTGTATGACTCACCCATGGCAGGAAAGGACGGCAGCTGAGAGAAGCCGCGCAACAGCACCATGTTTGCCCGCGACTGTTCAGCCAGCTTATCCCTCACCTGATGTATGAAAGCGTTGGCCGCAGACGCCGTCTTCTCTCCACCGGAGGCCAGCGCTTCCACTTCAAGGGGTTCCACGCCTATGCGCTGAGGATCCGTCTCACCGACACCATCGCTGAGACCGGCGCCCTTCATTAACAGGACAAACCTGTAATCTTTGACAGGCAGCACCGACAACTGCACGCCCGGCACTTCAATCGTGTCCAAGATTTCGACCAGCGGAAAGCTCTCCTCGGACGGAATGCGCCCTGCCCTGCGGTCGGTAAGCAACCCGCAGCCATCCACGGTGCAGAAGTTGCCCCTGGCGGCGACGTCGCCATCGCTCAAGGGGGCGTCTATGCCTAGAGCTTCAAGCACGCCGCGGCCAATGAAGTAATTGAGCGGGTTGTATCCGAACAGAGCCAGATGGCCCGGGCCGCTGCCCGGAGCCACGCCAGGCAGGACAGGAATTGTCATACCGCCTGACGACTCCCTGGCCAACCGGTCCAGATTGGGCAGAGCGGCTGTCTCGAGCTCTGAAAGCCCCGTGTCAGGATGCGGCGTTCCGCCAAGGCCGTCTACGACAAGCATGATTATCTTGGAGGAAGTCGAATCAACCATGTCGGCAAGGGCCGGAAAGTCTATCATTTAGTCGTCCTCATCCGGCAAAACGGCCACTCCAGGCAGCTCTTTGCCTTCCATCAGCTCCAATGACGCGCCACCTCCCGTGGAAACGTGGCTAACCCGGGAAGCAAGGCCAAGCGCCGAAACAGCACCGGCGGTTGAACCTCCCCCCAGAACGGTGGTCGCGTTTTCCAGGTTCGCAATAGCCTCGGCCATGGCCCTGGTGCCATTGCTGAACGCTTCCCATTCGAAGACGCCCAAGGGGCCGTTCCAAATCACGGTCAAGCAGCCGTTCAAGCCCTGTTTGAACGATTCAACGGTGTCGGGGCCTATATCCATGATGTAGCTATTGGCCGGCACCCGGTCGAATGGCACGATTTTGGTGGAAGCGTGCTCATCGAAGGCGTCAGCAGTCACAAAGTCCAACGGCAGGAATACCTGGGCCTTCTGCTTTTCCGCGCTGCTCAGAATATCCAAGGTGGTCTGGAAGCTGTCCGCCTCCACTGGTGAACAGCCGGTTTCGTAACCCTGAGCGCCAAGGAACGTAGCGGCCATGCCGCCGCCAACAAACAACCGATCCACGCGGCTCACCATGTTCTGCAACACGGCTATCTTATCGCTGACTTTAGCGCCTCCCATAACCGCGGCAAGAGGTCTCAGCGGGTTGTCAAGAGCTTCGCCAAGCATTTCCAGCTCACGAGCCATCTGGAGACCCGCTGCAGCGGGCAGGAACTGCGTCACGGCGTGAATGGAGGCGTGGGCGCGGTGCGCAGCGCCAAACGCGTCGTCCACGTAAACGTCGGCCAGCGAAGCGAGCGACCTGGCAAAGTCAGGGTCGTTCTTCTCCTCACCCGCTTGGAAGCGCAGGTTTTCCAGCAAGAGCACATCGCCCGGTTTCAGCTCACTAGCAGCCTGTTCCACTTCAGGGCCTATGCAGTCTTTAACGTACTTCACGGGCCTGCCCAAGAGCTGCGTCAAGCGGTCCGCCACCGGAGCCAGACGCATCTCTTCCACCACCTGTCCCTTGGGCCGTCCCAAATGGGAGCAGAGAACGATGCTTGCGCCGTGTTCCTTCAGATAATCGATCGTGGGAAGCGTAGCCTTGATTCTGCCGTCGTCCGCAATCTGTGTTGTGCCTGGGACAAAGGTAACGTTGAGGTCGGCGCGCAGCAGAACGCGCTTGCCGGATACGTCCAGGTGTCGCACCGTCTTCTTAGGCACGGCTTATCTCCATAATCCGTTTCATTATTCCCTGAGAGCCAGCCAGGCCGCAATAGACCTCAGGTTCGCCACGCTGCCTGCCCCAGATTCCTCCAAACCGGCAACCGCCTGGCTGTACAGCTCATGAACCTTGGCTACAGCGGCATCGCGGGCGTTCAGTCCGTCTAATACACCTACCAGATGCTCCAGATCCGGCGGTTCCAGAACGCGCTTTAGGAACAACGTCCCAAGGTCTCGTTTCAAGCTTATTGCCGCCTGGTCCAGGGCGTAGAGAACCGGGTAGCCCTTCTTCTTGTTCAGCAGGTCAGCGCCCCTTGGCCTGCCGGAAATAGGCTCGCCCCAAAGCATCTGTATATCCTCCTGAATCTGAAAGGCTACGCCTATTTCCTCACCGAACTCTCTGAAAGCCCTACCCTGCTCCTTGGAGGCCCCTCCGCACAAAGCGCCCAGCTCCAGGGCAGCCCCCATGAGCGCGCCAACCTTTTCCCGCGCCGTTTCAAGATACGCCTCCGGCAGGATATCCACCCTTTCCTGGTACACCATATCTTGGTGCAATCCCTCCAACATACGCAATGACGCTTTGTCCAAAATGTTGACCATACTAAGGATTTCCTGCGGGGGCATACGCCCTTCCAGAAGCTGCATTAGTAGCAGTCTGGCCAGGGCATGGAAACCGTCACCGGCATTTATTGCCTGCGCGGGACCCCAGACCCACCACAGGGTGTCGCGACCGTTCCGTTCCGGAATCCCGTCCTGTATGTCGGAGTGGACTTGGACGAACTGGTGGAGCATCTCCACGGCCACGCCTGCCGGGGCCGCTTGTTCTACGGTGCCGCCAACGGCCTCACAGGCCGCCAGGGCCAGGCTGGCGTGCAGCCTTGTCTGAGCAAACGGCGAGGGCGCTTCCAAGCCGGACTCGTCAAGCCAGCCCAGTTGATAACCCATGAGCCGGTACAGCGGAAAGCTATTCTCGGAGAACAGATCTCGGAGCGCCCGGTCGGCCTGGGATGAGTAAAGCTCGAGCACCATCACTGCACGCCCGGGCAAACTGCTTGGATTTCCTCAAGCGAGATAGCGCCCGGCCTGAGGACTCTGGGTTCGGGACCGGTTAAATCGAGGATCGTAGACTGGATGCCCAGCGAGGGCGAGCCGTCTATCACCAAGTCGACTGCGCCGTCTAGCTGCTCCCTCACCTGTACGGCGAAAGAAGCGGGCACGGCGCCGCTGCGGTTGGCGCTCGTCCCTATGATGGGCCCGCCCACTCCCTCGGAAAGAGCGCGCGGCACCGGATGATTGGGAACTCGCACCGCCACCGAGGAGCGGCCGCCGGTTACCAGGTCGGACACCGCCGCCGATTTGGTCATCACCAGGGTCAAAGCGCCCGGCCAGAAACGCTCCATCAACGCCGTAGCCGTTGCATCCACCTCTTTTACTATCGGAGCCAGCATCTCTGCCCGGGACAACAGCAGCGGCAAGCCCATGGACTCAGCCCTGCCCTTAGCGTCGATCACTCGCTGAACGGACGCGTCGTCCAACAGACCGGCGCCCAAGCCGTAGACCGTATCGGTGGGATAGGCGACAACGCCGCCTTTGCGTAGGACCTCTATCCCCTGCTCTACTTCACGTACGACCGTGGAAGCAAGCGATTCAAGAAATCTGTTTGTCGAATGGCCCAGAAGAAACCCCGTCATTACTGTTCCTGAACTGCCTTGACCGAGTATAGCACAGGTGTTACGCTCAATTTAGTCTGTATTGGTCCTAACAACGGAGGGTTGGACCTAGACATGGAACAAGAAATTCCGCCTTCTCGACGGGTATCCACCAGTGACGACGTAGAGGTCTCCACCTACCTGGAGATTGCTGAAGAGAAGCGAGGACAACAGCCTCTTCCTGGAGAAGCGCCGCAAATACAGGAGGAGGCTGTTGTCATTATAGACTTCGGCTCACAATACAGCAGGCTGATTGCGCGTAGAGTGCGGGAGTGCCGCGTCTACTGCGAGATAGTGTCGCACAACGCTGAGTGGGACGACGTCCGCAAGATCAACCCAAAGGGAGTCATCCTTTCCGGCGGGCCCGCCAGCGTTTATGAGGAAGGCGCGCCGCTTGCCCCGCTGTGGGTATACGACAGCGGCCTGCCCGTACTGGGCATCTGCTACGGGATGCAGGTGCTCACTCACCAGCTGGGCGGCAAGGTGGTACAGGCAACGGAGCGTGAGTACGGCCATGCCGTCCTGCACCAGAACGTTCCCAACTCGCTCTTTGCCAACATGCCTCCAAGCATGCCCGTATGGATGAGCCACGGAGACCAGATAGCGGAACTGCCGCCGGGTTTCAGTTCCCTGGCATATACAGACAACTCCCCCGTGGCCGTCATGGGCAGCGACAGCATAATTGGCCTGCAGTTCCATCCCGAAGTGGTGCACACGCCGCAAGGAAAAGACCTGCTGGCCAACTTTCTGCATGAAATCTGCGGCTGCCAGGGCTTGTGGACACCCGAGAACTTCGTAACCCGCTCCATAGAACGCATCAAGGAGCAGGTGGGCGACGGCAAAGTCATCTGCGCCCTCTCCGGAGGTGTCGACTCGGCTGTGGCCGCGGTTCTGCTTCATAGAGCCGTGGGCAACCAGCTCACCTGCATCTTCGTCAACAACGGACTCATGCGCCGTGAAGAGCCCGAACGCGTCCTGAAGGTGTTCGAAAGGAACCTGGGCCTCAACCTCATCTTCGTGGACGCGGAGGAGCGCTTTCTCGACAAGCTGGCCGGAGTAACCGACCCTGAAAGAAAGCGCCACGTCATAGGCGAAGAGTTCATACACGTCTTTGAGGACGTAGCCGCTGAACGGCTGGGCGAGGTGCAGTTCCTTGCCCAGGGGACCCTCTACCCGGACGTCATAGAAAGCCAGACGGACGAAAACGCCGCCTCGGCAAAGATAAAAACGCATCACAACGTGGGCGGGCTGCCTTCCACCATGGCCCTTGAGCTGGTAGAGCCCTTGAGATACCTGTTCAAAGATGAGGTCAGGGAGGCCGGTCTGAGCTTGGAACTGCCCGAAGAGATGGTGCATCGCCAGCCCTTCCCAGGCCCCGGTCTGGCCATACGCATACTGGGTGAGGTTACCAAGGAGAAACTGGAGGTACTGCGGGCCTGCGATTGGATAGTGATGGACGAGATCAAGGGGGCAAATCTATACAGGGAACTCTGGCAGAGCTTTGCCGTACTCACCGACGCGCGCAGCGTTGGCGTCATGGGCGATTTCAGGACGTACGGATACGCCGTAGCCGTACGCGCCGTGACCAGCCAGGACGCCATGACCGCAGACTGGGCCAGGCTTCCCTATGAAGTCCTTGCCAAGATATCCAACCGCATCGTGAATGAAGTGCCCCAGGTGAACCGCGTGGTGTACGACATAACCAGCAAACCGCCCGGAACGATCGAGTGGGAGTGATGAAGCTACTCGTCATTGGAAACGGCGCCCGCGAGCACGCTATCGCTTGGAAGCTAAGGCAGAGTCCGCAGGTTGATGAGATCCTCATCGCCCCGGGCAACGCCGGTACGGTGCGGCTGGGCGTCAACCTACCCGTGCAGGCAACGGACGCGGCGGGTCTGCTGGAAGCCGCCAAACTGCACGGCGTAGACCTCACCGTCGTCGGGCCGGAAGCGCCGCTTCAAGTGGGGGTCGTAGACCTGTTCCAGAAAAACGGCCTGGCCATTGCGGGGCCTACGCAGGCGGCGGCTCGACTGGAAACCAGCAAGGCGTTCGCCAAGGAGTTCATGAAGCGGCACAACATCCCATGCGCTCAGAGCGTCACTTTCGACTCCTACCCTGAAGCGCAGCGATTCCTGGATAATCGCGGCGCGCCGATAGTGATAAAGGCCGACGGGCTTGCCGCCGGCAAGGGCGTGGTGGTGGCTGCCAGCAAGGATGCGGCTTCATCCGCGCTGGACGATTTCATGAACCGGCGTACGCTGGGAGACTCCGGAGCCACCGTGGTCATAGAAGAGTTCCTGGAAGGCCGAGAGGTAAGCGTCTTTGCTTTCAGCGATGGAGAGCGCATATCGCCACTGGTGTCGGCCTGTGATTACAAGAGAGCGTACGATGGCGATGTGGGGCCCAACACCGGCGGCATGGGCAGCTACAGCCCCGCCGAGTTCTGGACGGCGGAGCTTGCCGAGGACATAGAAAAACGGGTGTTCCTGCCCGCCATAGAGGGGATGGCAACCGAAGGCCATCCCTACCGGGGCGCTCTGTACGGAGGGCTGGCCATTACCGAAGACGGCCCGAAGGTCATAGAGTTCAACGCCAGGCTGGGAGACCCGGAGGCACAGGTGGTCCTGCCCAAGCTGGATACTGACCTGGTCGAGATAATGCAGGCCATAGCTGAAGGCAACCTATCTGAAACGCAAATTCGCTGGAACGACCGCTCTTGCGTCGCGGTAGCCGTGGCATCCGGGGGATATCCGGTGAGCTACGAGACCGGCTATGAAATCGAAGGCATCGCAAGCTCGGAGGAGACCGCGCTGGTCTTCCACGCCGGGACCAGGCTGGACAACGGCAACGTGCTCACCGACGGCGGCCGTGTGCTGACGGTGGTGGGCCAAGGCGGCGACTTGGCGGAAGCGCGCCAGAGAGCTTACGACGCCGTTAAGCACATACGGTTCCAAGGCGGCTTCTATCGCAGCGACATCGCCGACCGGCCCGCCGGGATAGTGGCTGCATCGGGCACTTAAAAGAGATCTCAAATTTGGAGGGTAGACATGCCTCTTGTGGGCGTAATTGTAGGCAGCAGAACGGACGAACCGCTGGTTCAAGATACCCTGGGTGTCTTAGACGACCTTGGCATAAGCCATGAATTCAACGCTATATCGGCGCACCGCGCGCCTCAGAAAGTCGCTGATTACGCAAAATCGGCAGTGGAGCGCGGCGTAGAGGTGATCATCGCCGGCGCCGGAGGAGCGGCTGCCCTACCCGGCACGGTGGCGGCCTGGACAGACCTGCCGGTCATCGGCATACCACTGCCCACCAGCGAACTGAACGGCGTGGATGCCCTGCACTCCATTGTTCAGATGCCGCCCGGAGTGCCCGTGGGGTGCGTGGCCGTGGGAAGCTGGGGAGCGCGCAATGCCGCGTATCTGGCCGCCGGCATCCTTAGCCTCAAGTATGATAAAATACGCCAGGCTTACGCTGCTTATCGTGAACGACTTCGGGAGGGATAATCGCGGTTGGCAATTCAAGGTCTTCCCAAGGCCCTGCTAGTGGACCTGGACGACACCATCCTTGCTTTTGATAGTGTGGCCGGCGAGTGCTGGCAGAGCATCTGCAATCGATTCGTCTCTCAGTTGGAGATAGATTCCCCACAGAAGCTTTATTCGGCGATCATGAGTGAACGCTCCTGGTTTTGGAGCGACCCGGAACGGCATCGCTGGGGAAGACTCAACCAGCTTCTTGCAGGACGGAAAATCGTACAGATGGCGCTGCTCCGGTTCGGCATTGACGATACCGACGTGGCTCAGCAAATATCGGATGCCTACCGAGTGGAACGAGAAGAAGCCGTCGCCCCGTTCCCCGGAGCCGTGGAAACGCTGACCGAGATGCGCGCCAGGGGTGTGCGACTGGGACTGATCACCAACGGCGCTGCTTCAACCCAGCAGGCCAAGATACAGAGGTTCAACCTGGCGCCGCTGTTCGGCTCCATTGTGATCGAAGGGGAGTTCGGCGTAGGTAAACCGGATGAGCGCGTCTTCAGGCACTCGCTGGATGTCCTGGGCGTGCCTGTTGAACAGTCGTGGATGGTGGGAGACAACCTGGAGTGGGACGTCCAAGGAGCGCAAAGGGTCGGCATCACTGGCATATGGAATGACTGGAAAGGCGACGGTCTGCCGGAAGGCTCCTCTGCCCTACCCGACCGCACAATCCGCTCCCTGAGTGAGCTGCTGCAACCATGAAACTAGCCATCCTCAGTGATTTCGACGATACCGCCGCTCAACAGAACGTGGCCCACTTGGTGCTGGACCGGTTCAGTAAGGAGGACTGGCGGCCACTCCTAGAACAGTTCCACCAGGGCACCATCAAGCCCAGGGACTATTTCGAGATGCCGTTTAGGCCCATTACGGCCTCCAAGCACGATATGCAGGCCTACGTCCGGGAAAAGGCCCGCCTCCGGCCCGGTTTCACGGAGCTGGCGGATTTCTGTAGATCCGGCGGTATTGAGCTGGCTGTGGTGACCTACGGGCTGGATTTCTACGTAGAGGCGCTGTTGGAGAGCGCCAACCTTCAACGGCTGCCTACCTATGCCGTAGGCGCCAAGTTCTCAGACCGGGGCATGGATTTTGAATACAGATACACGCGGGAGAGTTGCACGGAATGGGGCAACTGCAAGTGCTCCGTTGTCGACGGCTACCGTGAGCGCGGGTATAAGGTGTACTACGCGGGCGACGGCATGTCAGATTATTGTCCGGCAAGGCGGGCGGACTTCGTCTTTGCCACATCGCGGCTTCTGGACATGTGCCTCAAGGAGAGCTTGCCCAATAGAGAGCTGCGGGACTTCTTCGACGTGATCGACTATCTGAAGCAACACGCCAACGGGAGAAGTGCATGATCGATCGCTACTCCAGGCCAAAGATGAAAAAGGTATGGTCTGATGAGAACAAATACGATAAGTGGCTTGCCATAGAGCTGGCGGTGTGTGAAGCCTGGACGGAAGCCGGTGTCATCCCGCAGGATGACATGGCCAAGCTGAGGCACGCCACCTATGACCCCGTTCGTTTGGACGAGATATTCCAGCGCACGCGCCATGACATGACCGCCTTCACCCGCTCCATTACGGAAAACCTGGGCGAAGAGGGCCGCTGGATCCACCTGGGACTCACCTCAAGCGACGTATTGGACACGTCCCAGAGCCTTCAGCTGTTGGAGGCGGCTGACCTCCTACTGGAAGAGGTGGAAGCCCTCCGGGGGACTTTGAAAGCCCGCGCCAAAGAGCACAAGGACACCCTTATGATGGGTCGTACACATGGCATTCATGCGGAGCCTATCACCTTCGGGCTGAAGCTTGCCCTGTGGTGGGACGAAATGAACCGTCACCATGAGCGCCTGCAGATAGCCAGAAAACAGATGGCCGTGGGCAAGATATCGGGAGCCGTGGGCACCCATGCCACCGTCCCGCCCTCCGTGGAAGAGAGCGTATGTCATAGACTTGGCCTTGAGGTGGCTCCCATATCCAGCCAGATTATCCAACGCGACAGATACGCCCACTTTGTGTCCGCTCTGGCTTTGATAGCCGCATCTTTGGAGAAATTCGCCACTGAGATAAGGTCCTTGCAGCGTACGGAGGTGCGGGAAGTCGAGGAGCCTTTTGGCGAAGGGCAGACCGGCTCATCCGCCATGCCTCACAAGCGCAATCCGGAGCTCTCGGAAAGGGTCTGCGGGTTGGCCCGTCTCATAAGGGGCCACTCCGTGACCGCGCTGGAAAACGTCGCGCTCTGGCACGAACGCGACATCAGCCATTCATCCGCGGAGCGCATCATACTGCCCGATGCATCTCTGGCCCTGGACTACATATTGAGCTTGTTCAATCACGTCATGCAGGGGCTTCGAGTATACCCTGACCGGATGATGGAGAACATCGAATCCACCAGGGGTGTTATATTCTCTCAACGCGTCATGTTGGGCCTTGTGGAACAGGGCGGCCTCAGCCGCGAGAAGGCGTACGAAATCGTGCAGAGAAACGCCATGCGCTCCTGGGACGAAGGGCTGGACTTCCGTAAACTGGTTAGAGAGGAGCAAGAGGTCGTCTCCGCCGTGCCGGGGCGGGCGCTTGACGAATTCTTTGACTACGGCTACTACGTGCGCTACGTTGATGAGACGTTCCAGCGAGCAGGCCTCTGAGGACGCATTGAAACAAACCAAAGATACATGGAAATCTACGCTAGACTGACCGGAGAGTAGATAGCGCAGTTGTAAGGAGAGACGATTGGCAAGAGAGAGAGAACGACGTCGCACCGCCATGCGGCGCGGAGAAATGCGCACCGCCCGCAGAGAACGGCAGGAAGGGAAGAAGAAGCGGCGCAGGATCCTATACTTCCTGGGCTCCGGGATATTCGCCGTTGCCATTATAGTGGGGCTATTCGTTCCTTCTTTCCCCGGCGCGGGGATCGGCACGGGGAGCGGGGCTACCAGCTACGCAGATGGTATAGGGGTTCCTCAAGCCTTGATGCCCACCGTCTTTCACGTAACTGAGACCGTTGACTACAGCACTGTGCCACCCACGTCCGGCGACCACTCGCCGATTACAACACAGTGTGGGTTCTACGAGAATGAAGTCCTGGACGAGATAGTGGTGCACAACATGGAGCACGGCAACATAGTAATGAGCTACAATCTCACCAACAGCGCCGACATAGAACGGCTGCGAGAGGTCCACAACAACTTGAACGGGAATGACGAATGGCTGGTGACCCGGTTCTACCCCGATATACCTGAGGGAACCGTTGCCCTCACCGCCTGGGGAGTACTGGACGAGTTCCAGGGAGTAGACGAAGACCGCATAGAGCGCTTCTACGAGGCATACAAAGGCAACCTGTTCACTGAAGAGACGAGAGGCCTGGGGCGCGGCATCCCCTGCACCAGCTCAGCGCGAATGGACCGATAGTCTTGTACGTCGCAAAGGTCTACGTCACCCTCAAGCCAACGGTCAACGATCCCCAGGGCCGCACAATCATGGGCGGCCTGAAAAGCCTGGGCTTTGAATCGGTAGCCGACGTCCGGGCCGGTAAGTACCTGGAGATCAAGGTCCAGGAAACGGACAAGGCGGCAGCGGAGCGCCAGGTAAGCGAGATGTGCGACAAGCTCCTGGCCAATCCGGTGATAGAAGAGTACCGGTTTGAGCTGACTGAAGCCTAGCTGACCGGCCTCAGCCCGATATCGTCCCCTTGGTGCTGGGTATCGACCCGGCAACCCTGGGATCCGGCTCCAGAGCGGCCCGCAGGGAGCGCCCCAACGCCTTGAACAACGCCTCGGCTTTGTGGTGCGGGTCCACACCCGCCAGGATGCTGGCGTGGATGTTTATCCCGCCCTCGATGGCAAAGCTCTGGAAGAAGTGGCCGACGAGCTCGCCGGGTATATTGCCGAACCGGGCGCCTTCAAGCTGAGTATCGACCACGGCGTATCCCCTACCCCCCACGTCAACCACCACTCGAGCAAGCGCCTCATCCAACGGCACCAATGCGAACCCCATGCGCCGAATGCCCTTGCCTTCGCCAATGGCCTGCCGCAGGGCGCGACCGGCCGCTATGGCGACGTCCTCTATCAGGTGATGAGCGTCCGGAAGGTCATCGCCTTTAGCTGATATCACGGCGTCTATCAAGCCGTGCCTGGAGAGTTGCGCCAGCATGTGATCGAACATCGGCTGGCCGGTGTCTATGGAATACTGTCCCGTCCCATCTATGCCCAGCTCTATGCTGATCTTGGTCTCCCCCGTTTCCCTGCTGACGACGCCGCGCCGGGAAGTAGCCGAGATGTCCTTGTCTTTTTCCATATCACATGCTCCTGAGGCCATTGTTGCCTTTAGCTCTTCACGAAAGTATGTCCTGCAGCGCTTCCACCAGCGCCTGGTTGTGTTCCGGCAGACCCACGCTGATCCGTATGTAATCCTGCAATTGCGGATTATTGTAGTAGCGAACGAAGACGCCGCGCTTGGCAAGCTCTTCATAAACGTACATCCCGTTGCCGCCCTGAATGCGACAAAGAATGAAGTTGGCATGGGACGGCACCGGCGCCAGTCCCGTCATGCCCTGCAGCCTGCTGAACAACGCGTCTCTATGACGCACGATCTCTTCCACGCGTGACAGGAGCAGCTCCTTGTCCTCAAGCGAGGCGTACAGCCCTATCTCCGCGGCTATGGAGACGTTGTACGGAGGTTTGATCACAAGCATGCGCTCGGCTACCTCAGGACTCATTATGCCGTAGCCTATTCTGAGACCCGCCAGCCCCGCCCATTTGCTGAATGTCCTCAGCACAACCAGGTTGGGGTATTCCGGCAGAAGGTGGGCCATGGTTGCCTTGGAGAACTCGTGGTACGCCTCATCCACTACCACCAGGACGTTCAACTCAAGGAGGCTTCTCACCGTGTCCTCACTTAACAGGTTGCCCGTAGGATTATTGGGCAAGGTCAGGAAGAGTATTTTGGCATTCTCGTGGTCAGCGGCTCGGCGCGCTTCCTCTATGTCCACGTCAAACGTCTCATCCAGTGGAATGGACACCGTCCGGCCCCCCACCAGGTCAGTGAACACGCCGTACATCTCAAAGCCCGGCGAAAAGCGGATAACCCGATCGCCGGGGCCCACAAAGAGGCGCAGCAACAGGTCAATTATCTCGTCGCTGCCCGCACCGGCTACAATTCGCTCAGGTTCGCTCCCTGCGTACTCGGCAAGCGCCTTTCTCAACCGGCCCTGTCTGGGGTCCGGGTAGATGTTGTAGGCGCTGTAGTCAGCAAGCGCTTTGGCCACTCTGGGCGAAGTCCCGTACGGGTTTTCGTTCCCGTTGAGCTTAACGACTTTGTCCGGCGAGATGCCTATGCGTTGAGCCAGCACCTCCGGCGGGTCTACCCCGGCGTACGGCAGCGCCTCCCTCACCTGGGGAAGCATCAGTTTGGTTACGTCCGTAGAATCGTTCATCTGCCTATGAAGGTCTCCTTTGTTCTCTTCTCAGCTCTACGGCCCGTGCGTGACCCGTTAGGCCTTCCGCGCGGGCCAGGATCGCCGCTGGCTTTGCGAGTGCGTCCGCATCCGATTCATTCAGCGACACCACGGGGAACCGCTTCACGAATTGATCGGAGCCCAGGTAAGAAGCAAACCTGGCCGTGCCGTGCGTCGGAATGGTGTGGCTGGGCCCTGCTATGTAATCGCCCAGCACCTCTCCTGAATTGTGCCCCAGAAAGAGCGCGCCTACATGGCGTATTTTGGGCTTCAATGCCCAGGGGTCATTGACCAGCAGGGTGAGGTGCTCCGGGGCAAACAGGTTGGCAACTTCCACCGCCTGGTCAAGGTCGTCTACAATGAAGATGACTCCTTGGCCGTCCACTGCCCCACGGACTATCTCCCTGCGCTCAAGCGTCTCCATCTGCAGTTCCATCTCGGCCATCACCTTGTCAGCCAGTGCCTCGGAATCGGTGGCCATGGCCGGGGAAGCCATAACGTCGTGCTCCGCCTGCCCAAGGAGGTCCGCCGCACAGATCCCGGGGTCTGCATGCTCGTCCGCAACTATCATAGTCTCGGTCGGCCCGAAGATGCCGTCAATGCCCACGTTTCCAAACACCATCTTCTTGGCCAGCGTAACGAATATGTTCCCCGGGCCGCATATCTTGTGGACGGCGGGCACCGACTCCGTACCGTAGGCCATGGCCGCAATAGCCTGCGCCCCGCCTATGCGAAACACGCGATCCACTCCCGCCGCGTAAGCTGCAGCCAGCACAACGTTGGCCTGGTCGCCCTTTACGGGAGTGCACATCACTATCTCGTCCACTCCGGCGGAGCGGGCAGTGACCACCGTCATAAGCACTGTCGATGGATAGGCGGCCGTGCCCCCCGGAGCATACACGCCGACTCGTTCCAACGGGGACACGGTTTCGCCCAGGCCTGTGGTCTCGTCGAACCACGACTTGGGGAGAGACGCTTTGGCAAAGCTGCCTATGCGTGCGGCGGCGGCCTGCATGGCGTCGCGGAGCTCCTCAGGCAGCGAGTTGTAGGCGCGCTCCATGTCCTCCCGGTCGACTTCCAGGTCATCGTAGTCAACGCCGTCTATGCGCCTGGAGAACTCTTTGACCGCCTCGTCGCCCCGGAGCCGCACCTCATCGAGTATGTAAGTGACCACCTCCGACAGAGACATAGCCCTGCCGAAGATATTCTCTATGCCCTTTGCCACCGCCTCTGGAACGGCATCGGACTCTATGCTGCCACGGCCGGCAATATGAAGTTTGGCCTCTTCCAGGCCACGGAGAATCCTCATGCAAACACCAACTTAGCTAGTTGAAAGAACAGGCTATCAGCCTTCGCCCAGCGCTCTGAGGAGCCCCTGGAACGCCACGGACTCTTCATGATACACGTATCTGGGCTGGACCGCGGATATTCCGGTAGCTCCAATGGACCTGAAGTGATCAAGCGACTCTTGCAGACTCGCTTGGGGGACCACCACGGTCACAGCGTACCAACCCTCCGCATCCGGCGTATAGACGCGGGCTACCGTTGGGCCCTTCAGTCCTGCTAGATTAGCGCGGGACATCACCGCGAGAGCCACCCTATCGGCGGACTCGCCCTGCACGTTGGCGGTGACCCTGAAGTAGTTTCGCGCCTCCAGGTAACCCTCTATCCGCTCTATGAAGCGGCGCGTCAACTCCTTCTTCACGCCGTTGCTTCCCAGAGACGTTCTGTTTCCTATGAGACACGCTTGAGACTCCATGACTGTCCCGTCCGCCAGGGTCTTGAGCTGATTTTCCCTCAGCGTGGTGCCCGTGGCCGATATATCCACAATGACATCGGCAAAGCCCATGAGAGGAGCCGCCTCCAGGCTGCCGCTGGACTGGACGAGCGTGAAATAGTAGATGCCGCGGCTGAAGAAGAACCTCTGGGTAGACCTGGGATACTTCGTGGCGACACGTAGATCGCGGCCGCGTTCCCTGAATTCTGCGGCCAGGTCCGCAAGGTCCGCCATCTCCGAGACGTCCAGCCATCCTTGGGGAACGGCGGTCACCAGTTTGCACCTGCTGTAGGACAGGTCATCCATTATGGTGAAGCTCTCGCCGTCGTCCAGCTTGTATTCGGCGAATCTATCCAACCCCACGATTCCTATGTCGGCGCTGCCTTCCTCCACCTTGCTGGTGATGTCGGCGGCGCGTTGGAACAGCACCACCACGTCGCTCAAAGAGCTGAGCCGCCCCATGTAGTGCCGGAAGTTCCCCCTGGACACGCTCATGCCGCACTCAGAAAGGAACCCCAGCGTCGACTCGTACATCTCGCCGTCGCTGGGTATGGCCAACCTCAGCGTTTCTTCAGGACTTTTTTGTGAAGAGCTATCAAGCATCTTGGTAAGAGACCTCTCCATTCGCTTCAACTGTTATCACCCGGCTTATCCCCGTTTCCCTGGCATACGACAGGCTGTCCTCCAGGGAACGAGCCGTCACATCCGAATGCACTCTGCCTCCCAGGCCGCGAAGCCTATCGGCCTCACGCAGAGCGGCCTGAAAGGCCGGTTCGCTGGCAGGCCTGACCAGCACCGCCTCCCCCTGCTCTTCCCAGGGTCTGCCGCCATCTCCGTTCTGAACTACAGCTTCTACCACACGCTCCAATGACCAGGCGAAGCCCATAGTTGGCACACGCTCCGTCCCCCCCATGGCCCTGGCAAGGCCGTCGTAGCGGCCTCCTCCACCCAGGGAAGCGCCGTTCAAGCCGGGTCGAGTTAGGTCGAATATGAGGTCGCTGTAGTAAGCAATCCCCCTTGCCAGGCCGAAGTCCAGCACAACGTCAGCCTCCACTTCATGGCTGGCGAAGGCCTTTAGCGACTCCTCCAAGCGGTCCAGCTCCGCCAAAGCCCTGGCCGGAAGCTCCATCTCCCTCACACTGCCCAGCGCCTCCGCAATGCTACCTCTCTTCTGGGCGACTTTGCCCAAAAGAGCGGCGGCGTCATCGAATCCATCTAAGTCGCCCCTCGAACTGTGTTTGCGTATGAACCGCTCGTGAATCTCCGCTGATGTGCGCACGCCCCTGGCGAGTAGATTCGTCCTGCCAAGGTACTGTTCCAATGCGCTCATGGTGTCCTCCGACGGGCTGCTATCCTGAACTGGGGTCTCGCCGTCGCCCTGGGACAGCCCCAAAACACCGGCTCGCCGGATCACCTCTTCAACTCCCTCAGCGCCCCGGCGCAGGTCCGATATGCTATTGAGCAGGAACAGTCCCGCCCTGTCGGATATCCCCTGTTCTTCCAACAGCGCACCAATGAATCCCATGTGGCCTATCACTATTTGACACCTGATCCCCAGCCTCGCCAGGCCCTGGCAAGCTATGGCCATGACCTCCGCGTCCGACCAGGGGCCGGCGGCGCCTATCAGCTCAGCGCCTGCCTGGGTGAACTGGCGGTATTCGGCCTCATCCATCTCGTATCTGAATACAGGGCCCCGGTACTGCCAGCGCAGCGGGAATTGACCATCTCCCAGGCCTTGTAGGTAGGCTCTCACCACTGACGAGGTGAATTCAGGCCTCAGGCTTACCCGCCTTCCGCCGGGGTCGGTAAAGGTGTACATCTTGCTGGCAAGCTCCCCGCCAGACTTCCGCAGGAAAAGCTCCGTCTCTTCCAGCAAAGGGGTGTCAATGCGGCGATAGCCGTAGCCGCCAAGAAAATCGCCTAAAGTGAGGCCAACCCAACTGAGAATGCGGGTCTGGTCCGGTTGCTGGTCTTGCATGCCTCTAAGGCGCTTTGGTGCTTCCATGACTCTTTACACTAGCTTGTCGTGAACTCTATTTTAGCTTAGGGCACGGTTCAGCTTCAATAAACCATGCCCTGGACGGCTGGCTACTGCAGCGGCAACGGAGGCTGCAGCCACTTGCTGGTGTCGTTCACCTCCACCCTTTCAACCCACTTCACCCAATCGTATCCACGCTTGCCGGGTGCCACCAGCCGCACTGGGAACCCGTGCCAGTGCGAAAGCCTTTCGTCGCCAACCCGCGTTCCAAGTATGTACTCCTCGATTTCCGATAGTGAGAACCGCCGGTAGTAGCCGGTCACCGAGCGCACCGTGACGCTGGCGGCCCCCTCTTTGACCCCTGCCCTGTCCAGCAGCTCCCTCAGCGACATTCCAGTCCACTCCTGGGTGGAGTACCAGCCGCCCGTGCAGTCGATTGTCTCCGTTATGGTCTTGGTGTGAGCGCTGATCTCCTGGAAATCGATATGCAGAGGCGTATCGACCAAGCCAACCACGCTCAGACGCCAGGATTCGCTGTCTAGTGGAGCGGGCCTATCATTGAGCCATGAAACGGCGGGGAAGGCGTTTCCGGAGAAGCTGGCGGCATGGTACGAGCCGGTGAACCTGCGGCCCGCCCCGGGCAATGACCAAGCCGACAAAGCCGTTTCGCTGAGCCGCCACAGAACGAGTCCCCCCACGGCTACCCCGCCGTATCTGAGGAAGACCCGCCTATCCGCCCAGAAGCGCGGCTTCAGGCTCCATTTGTGGAACACCACATGCCAGGCCACAAGCGGCACAAGGGCAACCGACACATAGATATGCCAGCTCACTCCGCTGAATCCAAGGAAATAGAACGAACCGACGTTGCTCCAGATCAGTCCGAGCAGAAGTGACGTCAGCAGCAAGCCCAGCGCAACGGTAAATACGGTGAAGTTGACCGGCTGTCGCTTCCACCTGCTCCGCCTGCGCAATGGTGGAATAATGTTCCTCGACTTCCACAGTAAGACCAAGGCTATGCTGAAACCGGCCACGCGGTGTATCTGAAGGGCAATGGCCCTATCCGGCGCGCCCCATATGAGACCCAAGAGGCCCGTCGCCAGCTCCACGGTGCCCATTATCAGCAGCAGAATGTTCGCCCAAGGATATCTCATAAAGGCTTTTTCCTATTGAGACGTTCTCATTGCAAATGTATACACCAAGAGTACCCTTAAATCCCCCTATTTCCAATGCTAGAATGTGTCTGAGATGTCGATGACCCCGCTGGCCATATCCGATCGCCTGAAAGCCACCCCTACCCTGCCCGGCGTATACATGATGCGCAACGAGGAAGGGGATGTCATCTACGTTGGCAAAGCGGCCAATCTGCGCAGCCGCCTGCGTAGCTACTTCGGCTCGCCCAGCAACATGGAGCCACGAGTACGCAACCTGGTGGCCAGCATCGCAGATTTTGAGTACACCGTCGCCGAGACCGGGGCGGAAGCGCTCCTCCTGGAAAACACGCTGATCAAGAGGTACAAGCCCAGGTACAACGCCAGGCTTAAAGACGACAAGACCTACCCATTCATCAAAATAGACCTCAACGAGGATTTTCCGCAGCTCTACTTCACCCGGCGCATCCAGAACGACAAAGCCCGTTACTTCGGCCCCTTCGCCAGCGCCGGTTCGGTGCGCACCACCATGGCGCTGCTCAAGAAGCTGTTCCCCTACAGGTCCTGCACCAAGGTCATCACCGGCAACGACCCCAGGCCCTGCTTGGAATACTACATAAACCGCTGCGCCGCCCCGTGCATAGGCATTGTAAACAAAGAAGAGTACCGGGAGATCATAGACCAGGTAATCATGTTCATGGAAGGCAAGACCGACCAGGTGCTCCGCGATCTCACCAAGAAGATGCGCTCTGCTTCGGAACAGCTGCAGTTTGAGAGGGCAGCCGCCCTCAGGGACCAGATAAGGGCTATAGAACGGGTCAACGAGAACCAGAAGGTGGTCTCGCAAGACCGCTCGGATCAGGACGCCATTGCCTTTGCCGCTAGCGGCAACGAAGCCTGGGTCGAAGTCTTCTATGTACGTCAGGGCAAGCTGACCGGAAGAGACCACTTCATTGTGGAGGGCATCCGAGAAGACGCGCCCCCTCAAATCATGGAGACATTCATCAAGCAGTTCTACGATACCGCGCCCCACGTGCCCAGAGAGGTGCTCCTACAGCACGACGCAGGCAATGACAAGCCCCTCATCGAGGAGTGGCTCAGCAAAAAGCGAGGCACCAAGGTGCGGCTGCTCGCCCCGCAGCGCGGGGTAAAACGTCATTTGGTGCAAATGGTGGCTGACAATGCGGCTCAGGGCCTGCAACAGCGGGCAGTCAAATGGCTTTCCGATACCAACAATCTACAACAGGCCATGAACGAGGTTTCGGAGGCGCTGAGCCTGCCCAGGCTGCCCAGCCGCATGGAGTGTTACGACATCTCTAACATCCAGGGCAGCAATCCCGTCGGCTCTATGGTGGTCTTCGAAGAAGGCAGACCCAAGAACGGGCACTATCGCCGTTTCCGCATCAAGTCCGTGGAAGGCGTAGACGATTACTCAATGATGCAGGAGATGCTGCGTCGCAGGTTCCGCAAGTTGGGGGAACAGCTACAAAGCCTCAACGACGACGCAGACTCTGATGGGCAGAATGGCACTACGCCCTCGAATGGTCAACACGCTAATGGAGAGACCTGGGGCATCATACCCGACTTGGTCCTGATCGACGGCGGGAAGGGTCATTTATCGGCTGCCCTTCAGGTGTTCCTTGAGCTGGGTTTGGTGGACAGAATCCCAATTGCCAGCCTGGCCAAGGAGCGCGAGGAGCTGTTTCTCCCCCACGACCCGGACCCAATACTCCTTCCCAAGGGGTCTCAGGGCCTGTTCTTGGTGCAACGCATCCGCGACGAGGCCCACAGATTCGCCGTCACCTACCACCGTCAGAGACGCAGCAAAGGCGCGGTGAGGTCATTGCTGGACTCCGTACCGGGCGTGGGCCCAAAGAAGCGCAGGATGCTCATTCAGAAGTTCGGCTCGGTGGCCGGAGTAAAGGAGGCGTCATTGCCTGAGCTTGCCGAGGTGCCCGGCGTCAACATGGCGCTAGCCGAAAAGATCAAAGAGCACCTGGGCTAATGGCCTGCTGACTCTACAAAGCTGCCCAGCCCTCTGGACATGGCGGCCTCATCTTGATAACGCTCCAGCAGTACCTCTATACCTGGTACGCCAAGGGGCAAAGCCGATATGGCTATCGCGCGGTAGAATGTTCCGTTGGGAACCGTAACGTCCACGTGCTCGCCAATTCCAGGGACCTGCACACCCAAAGCCTTGGCCATCTCACCGGCCTGAGCCAAGCCGAGGCGATTGGCATAGCACCTGGTGACTGCCCTTCCGTCGTGCAGAAGCGTTGTGCCGCTTTTGCCGCGCCGCAACCGCAGCCTTATGGCGCCACGAGGGCGCTCCATTAGCTTTTCAGCGTAATCAAGCGCCCTCTTTCTGCTGACTCCCACCCGTGCTCGCCTGGGCTACGTTTGCCTCGTTACAGCCGCTTCGTGTTGCTCTTCCTCCAAGGTTACCTTGAGCGCCTTGAGCAAGTTTATAGCAACATCCAGGTATTCGGCTGTCAGAGGCGACGTAAGGCGCGCACTACCAGCAGCAAGGTAAAGTCCTGATGCGTCCCCCATGGCCTCAGCAAACGGCCCTGTGTCCGTGGCTGAAGATGGGGATGGCGCCGGCTGCACGTTGGCAACCGGTGCGGTTTCTGAAGCGTCAGAAGCGCTCTTCATAATCCTGGCGGCATCTATGAGATGCTTCTGAATTAGCGTGAACCGGCGTATTATCTCTTCCCGCGGAGCCTTGGTTATCTCCTCCAGCGCAATGAGAAGCGTGGAGTCGTCCGGCGACTCGCCGTTGAACTTGTCGTAGAGGGCTCTCAGCAGGTCTATCCTCTGGAACGATTGCACCCTTGCCCAGCGGCCCTCGCCGGGATTGGCCGGGTGTAAGATCTTCCGGCAGAGGTCGGTTACTCTCAACTCACCCCTGCCCTCCACCAGGCCAAAATCGCGTAATGCGGCCACTTTGGCAAACAGCGTGCCGCTGTTCTCCGCCATTCCCAGCTCCCAGGCCAGGCCCTTGACGCCAACGCCGCCCTTGAATTTAGCCAGGATTCTGGCCGCGATTTCCACGGCGTCTCCAAACCTAATATCCGGATATGAGTATGTTCCCAGCTTTGCCATTAGCAAATCCTCTGTATATTCCTGAACATTCTGCTGAATAATCTACCACCCCTCTCCCTGCTTGTCAATAGGTGTCAGATAATCTGCTACAGATACAGTTATATTTCTCCTGATTTACCCTCCCATAGGGCAGATACTTTACTGGCTTCTTGCTGTTTTTCCTAAAGGGCGGATGGATTCTCTGCTCTTCTAGCACCGTGCATGAGGCCTGAAAAAGATGTAAACTACCGGCAGAACACGAGGCTCATAAGGAGGGACCATGAGTGAGCAGACCAGTGTAGTAACGCCTGAGAGGTTCTCAAGCGGATTTACCTACAACGACTACATTGCCCAGATAAAGGTGAACAAGGACAGGTTTGAGCAGTATTATCAGTCCGTGGAGGTCTCCCAGGACGACGCGGACTTCTTCAAGAAGGCTGTGGAGGCAGGCGTCACCAAGATGCTGGTGCTGGGCGAGGACTGGTGCCCCGACGTTTTCAGGGGCATGCCGGTCGCGGCGCGCATCTCTGAAGCCTCCGGCATGGAGTTACGGGTCTTCCCCAGAGATGAAAACCTGGACATCATGAACGAATTCCTCAAAGACGGCGAGTTTCAGTCCATCCCCACCGTGGTTCTCTATACCAACGACCACGACTACGTGGGTCACTGGATCGAGCGCCCCGTCAAGGCAAACGAAGAGCGGGTGCAGATAGAGGCCCAGGTCAAGCAAGAGATGTCCGGCGCATCCGACGAAGAGGTCCGCAACGCGATCCGTGAGCGTACTGCGGCCCGTTTCCCGGCCTGGCAGCAGGAAAGCGTCAAGGAGATCCGCCAGCTCATCTCAGATAAAGCCGGCGTCTAGCACACGAGCCTGGCTCCCATCATCACTCCACGTCCCCAGCGGCTGCGGATGCCGTGTGCCCTCAAATAGAGCCGAACGCGCGCTGTACCACCTCGGGCAATGCGGGGTGAACGTAGATCGATTGTGTAATGGCATCCGTGGGTAGGCGCAGCCTCATCGCGTTTGCCGCCTCTTGAATGAGCGCCGAGGCATCGGTTCCGATTATATGGCAGCCCAGTATCTGCTTCGTCTCAGGGTCGGCGATTACCTTCACGAAACCGTCCTTATCTTCAATCGATGCGCCGTAGGCCGTGTCATAGTAGCGGTAGCTCGCCGCGGCGTGCGGAACGCCGCTTTCCCTTGCCGCCTGCTCGGTGAGGCCGACGCCGGCAACCTGCGGCGAGGCGAAAATAGCGTGCGGCATGCCGTAGTAGTCCACGGGGACCTTGTTGTCCGGGTTGAACATATTGTTGGCGGCATAAGCAGACTCCAGATTGGCCGAGTGCTTCAGCAGGTAGCGGCCCACTATATCGCCCAGGGCCCATATCCCCGGTACGTTCGTCTCCATGTACTCGTCTGTTCTGACGTAGCCCCGCTCGTCCACATCTACGCCAGTCTTGACGACCTCCAAGACGTCCG
Organism: Dehalococcoidia bacterium; assembly: GCA_965116555.1. Taxonomy (GTDB): domain Bacteria; phylum Chloroflexota; class Dehalococcoidia; order Lucifugimonadales; family QGNO01; genus DAOUJH01. The sequence continues at coordinate 1,049,191 of OZ220698.1, forward strand.
AGTTTGGAACGCGGCCCGCGGCCAGCAGAAGCACGTCGCATTCCAACTCATCCCCTTTATCCGTCTCTATTCGGATAGCCTCGCCGGACTTGGACACCCCGGCTATTCTTGTATTGAGAAGAACGTTGAACCTCTCCTCGTATATCTCGGTAAAGCGCCTCGATACCTCGGCATCCTCTTCCCTAACCATGGCGCCGGAACGCACCAGGAAAGTCACCTCCGTACCCAGTGAGCCAAAGAAGTGTCCCATCTCTGCCGCTATGTATCCCCCGCCGACTATTGCCATTCGCCGCGGCTGGACCGGCAGCCGCATGACGTCGTCGGACGTGTAGTAAGGCACGCTCTCCAGGCCGGGGATGTCGGGTACAAGCGGCCGGGTCCCCGCCGATATCAACACCGTTTCCCCGGTTATCCGCTCTCCGTTCACCTCTACCATCTTATGCCCCACGAACCGGCCCGCTCCCTTGTATACCGTAGTGTTGGGCTGGCTTACATTTGCCTCCTCTATCTGTCTCGCCTCTTCGTCTATGACTTCAAACGTGCGCTTCACTATGAACGGCCAGTCCACCGACTCCACGCTGGCCTTGATGCCGAACTGGCCGGCGTTCACGATGGTCTCCATCACGTCGGCCACGTGAATGAGCATCTTGGATGGAATGCAGCCCCGGTTATGACACGTCCCGCCAAACGGCCCCTCCTCGACTATCGCCACGGAAAGACCGTTCTGCGCGGCTTCAACGGCCACGTCCAAGCCGGAACCCGTCCCAATGACAACCAGATCAAAAGCTTTCATCAAAAGCCTCCTCTATTCCCATGTTCCCAGCTTCACCCTGCGTGCCCTGCTCCTATAGACTACCTTTGGCAGATTGATTCTCCAAGCATAGCCCGTCCGAGGCATGCGTTCGTTTAAGGAGGCTCTAAGATGAGAATAGCCACGCTGACCGGAGGCGGCGACGCGCCTGGGCTCAACGCCGCCGTCAGAGCCGTTGCCAGGGCAGCTCTCAATAGAGGTTGGGAAGTCGTGGGTAGCAGGCAAGGATGGCTTGGACTCCTCAACCTGGACACCGTACCGGTTACACGGGACACCGTTAAGGGCATCCTGCCGCAGGGCGGCACAATCCTCGGCACTTCCCGCACTAACCCCTTTAGTCGTGAAGATGGATCGTCTCCCGTAATGGAAAACATGAAACGCCTTGGCATAGACGCGCTGATCCCTATCGGAGGCAACGGTACCCTGGGCGCGGCCAACCGGCTCTCACAAGAAGGGGTTCCCCTGGTCGGTGTTCCCAAGACCATAGACAACGACATCTCCGGCACGGACTACTGCATTGGCTTCGATACCGCGGTAACGGAAGTGGCAAGGTCGCTGGACAGGTTGCACTCCACGGCGGAAGCGCACAATAGAGTGATGATTGTCGAGGTAATGGGTCGTCACGAGGGTTGGGTGGCCGTGCTGGGAGGAATGGCCGGCGGAGCGGATGTCATCCTTGCTCCTGAGATTCCTTTCACCCTGGAAGACGTCTGCAACCGGCTGCGCCGCAGGCATGAAGAGTTCGGCAGAGACTTCAGCATTGTGGTTGTGGCTGAAAGCGCTATTCCTACGGAACTAATCGGCCAGGTCACCCCTGACCTGCTGGAGCATTCAAGCCTGGGTGGAATAGGTCACCGGCTGGCCCCTGAAATAGAGAATCGCACCGGTTATGACACACGGGTCACTGTGTTGGGCCATCTGCAGCGGGGCGGCCCTCCCACAGCCTTCGATCGCATCCTGGCCACAAGGTTGGGAGTCGCCGCGGTGGAAGAAGTAGCGGAGGGCAACTTCGGCAAGATGGTAGCCATGAAGGGAAACCGGATAGTAACCGTACCCTTGGAAGAAGCCGTTTCTGCCACCCACTCCTTGGACACGTCGTTGTATGAGATGAGCCTTCTCTTCTTCTAGGCTGCCCTTGACTATCCACAAGGAGACGACTATCTTCCTACCTCAGATACCACTGTTTAGATATGCCATGAAAGGAGTAGCTGCATGGTAGAAGCGCAAACCAATTCCGCAGATTTGCAACAGTTCATTGAAGACAGCAAGCAGTTCGTTGGAAAGGAAGCGCCCGACGTCCCTCAAGGCGTCCGGCAAGCCGACTGGTCCTCCATCCAGCGATACTGCGCCGCCATGGGCGACAGGAACCCCATCTACAACGACGCCGCCGGCGGCGTGGGCAACGCTTACAACACTTTGATAGCGCCGCCCGCCTTCATCCTATCGGTCCGCACACCCGACTCCGGCGCAGCTTACGAACGCAAGGCCTACGGTCTGCGACGGTTCAGCATCCGCGCCTCCGCCGAGTGGAACGACGTCATCCGCATGGCGGAGCGTATGGTCAGCGACATTGAAGTTACCGCCGTGCGTGAGGGCAACAATTGGGGTGACCGGCCCACTGCTGAAGTGGACTCTACGGCCACCTATCGCACCCTGAACGGCGCGGTGTTTGCCAAGGCCACCGGTACGGTGGCGTTGGTGCCCTACCAGCTGGGTGACCCCCTCATACAGGACAGGGATATCCATAGGTTCACGGAGGAGGAGATTCGCCAACTCGAGGACGACTTGGACGCCGTACCGCCGCACCGCGGCGACGTCCCCCTCTACTGGAGCGAGATCAACGAGGGCGACAAGGTGCCCACTCTGGTCAAGGGCCCCCTCTACTACAACGAACTGGCGGCCTGGCGTCTCCTGGAGCACAAGCCCGCCTCCATAGATCTGGGCATCGTGGCCCATCAAACGGCTGTGGACCGGCCCGGCAGAATCACAGTCAACCCCAGCACCCAGTGGCCCTACTTTGACGTGGAGCAGTCCTACGGAGACATCCTGTCCGTCCAGGCGCTAGGCTTCAGAATGCCCGTATCCAGGGGCCTCATGAGGTTCGCCTGCGCTGCCCAGCTCCTCACCAACTGGATGGGCGATCTGGGCTTCCTCCGCAGACTGACGGTTGACCTTCCCAACCACTTTTGCTATCAGGACACCATGCGGCTCTCTGGAGAAGTGGTCAAGAAATACAAGGATACCGTGGGCTCAGAGGAGTACCACGCCTTGGATATACATATCACAGGCCGCAACCAGCTCGGAGAGACGCTGGTGGACGGTACAGCCGTTGTCTATCTGCCGGAGAGAGGATTCCTCGTTGGCCTTCCCGTGGGAGACCCCTGGTGGTAGAGGGACGGCTTGAACTACAGGAATCGACAAGGAGAACAGCACCATGACCACATCTCAGCAAGAAGAACGGACATTTGAAAGTCTAGTCAACGAATTCCGGGAAAGGTCCAGGGCACAGATTGGCCATGAGCTCCACGCGGATGAGATCGGCTCTCCCAGGCTCACCCAGGCGTTCGACGAGTCCGGCCCGCCCTACAAGAGCTTCGGGATCCTGACCGAGACCGATATCAAGGCCTACGCCAAGAGAATCAGCGACGATAATCCCCTCTATACGGATAGGGAGTACGCCAAGAACGGCCCCTACGGCTGCATCATCGCCCCTGGGACCGTGCTCCTCACCGCCCGCGCCGGCCTATGGCACGGAGCGCGCCGCGAGGGTGGAGGCGGCTACCCCGTCCTCAACTTCCACGCTGGCTCGGCGCTGGAGTTCTTCGATGTGATCCGTGTTGGCACCGGCTTCAAAGGCATGGCCAAAGCCCACGAGATGATCGAAAAGCCCGGCGCCAGGGGCGGTCAGATGTTCGTCCTCACCACCGACGCCTATTTCTGGGACAGGCGCGGCGACCTCCTGGGCAAGAACTACGGCACCGTCATCATGATCCCGCGTGAAGAGCTGGGCGCGGGCAGAGTCATGCCCGTGGAGCGTCTCGGCGAGAAGATGATGTATGATCGCGGCGTTTCCAAGTACAGCAAGGAACAGGTCGACGAAGCCATGGACCTCATGAGCAAAGGCGCCAACCGCAGGGGCAAAGAGGTCCTCTACTGGGAAGACGTAAAGGAAGGCGACAAGCTTCCTCCGTGGGTCTTGCCTCCCTGGACTGACCAGGACTACGGCGGGCCCGGTGGAGGCAGCATCCGCCGCGGTCCCGTCCGGTGGTACCACTTTGAGGAAGGGCACTGGATAGTGCGGCACGGCAAGATAGGAAGCGGCGCGGAGGAAGGCTGGGCCTTCACCCACCCCGTGTCCCGCTGGCCCTGGAGCGCCGCCGACGAACACGGCGACGCCCTCATGGCCGCCTACCGCGGCCAGTCCCTACCCTTCGACAACGGCGTCCAGCGCGGGCAGATTCCCCAGGGACTGATCAGTAACTGGATGGGTGACCACGGCTTCATACGCAAGCTCCAGGTCGCTGTGCGCCGTCCCATGTACTACGGCGACCTTGGCGTCTACTCCGCGGAGGTGGTCAAGAAGTTCAAGGACGTCCAAACAGGCGAAGACGGCCCCGGCGCGGTCCCCGGCGAACGCACCTACCACGCCGTGGGCATCAAGGTGGAAGGACGCAACCAGGTGGACGAGATCCACCTCCAGGGTTCTGCGGTAGTCTACCTTCCCTCCAGAGAGGGTGGAATGGTCCAGCTGCCCGTTCCGCACCTGGCGATGCCTCCCGCTGTCCCCTACGAGACTTTCTATCGCGGCTGGTTCTAAGCCTTATTAAAACAAAAAGAGACGCAGCCTGCTATGGCTGCGTCTCTTTTTGTTTCATGTCAAGCCGGTTAGACCCCCGGCCATTGTTACCCCCTGCCCCCTACCACTGTACAAACATGGGCATCACCACGTGCACGTAGCTCTGCTCACCGGACGAACCGTTGCTGGACACGGGCTTGATGACTCCGGGGCTCGACGGCGTGGTGGTTTCCAGCGCGACCTGGTCTGAGCCCAGCACGCCGAGGACGTCGGTAAGATACTTGCTGCTGAACGCAATCTTGGCCTCTTCCCCGTCTATGGTGGCGTCTATGACGCCCGTATTGTCGCCAAGCTCTTCGGCCCGCGCCGATATGATCACTCTACCCGGACTGCCTTCCGCTCCCGGCAACGCCTGGATCCGCACGATGCCGCTTCCGTCTCTGGCGAAGATGGAGGCCGTCCTTATAGCGCGGCTGAAGTCGCTGAGCGACATAACGCTGCGCGTGCTGTGCGTCTCAGGAATCAACTGGTTGTAGTTGGGGAATTTGCCCTGCACAAGCTGCGACACCAGCTCAGCGTTCTTGAGCTTGAACAGTATCTGGCTCTTCTGAGGAGTCACGGTAAACTCCACTGGGTCTTCCTGGTCGGCAAGAAGGCGTTGCAGCTCGCTTAGAGTGCGCCCCGGAATGATGCAGCCCACCGCTTCCGCAACCGGCGACGCCAGGTTTGCGGTCTGCACGGCCAAGCGGAACCCGTCGGCTGCGGCAAATGTAACGCTGTCGCCTTCTATCTCCAGCTTCACGCCGGTGAGCACGGGCCGCGAATCCTCCGTAGCTGCGGCAAACACTATCTTATCGATAGCGTCTCGCAGTACCTTGGCCTCCATTGCAACCCCTACCCCGTCGTCAACCGTGGGGATAGGAGGAAACTCCTCGGCATCGGTGCCAAGAATCCTGCCCTCAAAGCGGCCGGAGGTAAGCTCTATGCCCAGGGGTTTCGGCGTTTGCCGCACCTCTATCTGGTCCTCCGGAAGAGAACCCACAAAATCCGTAAGGAGGCGGGCCGGCACGGTCACCGAACCTTCGTCATCCACCTTGCCCCCTATCCAGGTTGTTATGGCGATCTCCAGGTTGGTGGCCGTGAGCCTGATACGGCCTTCCTCCGTAGCCATGAGAACGTTTTGAGTGACGGGAAGCGTGCTGCGTGTTGCCACAGCACGACCTACGGTGTTGAGCGCTTTGCTGAGATTTTCCTGCAAACAAGTGAAACGCATGTGTAAATACCTTTGGGAAGAGTTGCCAGTATTTTAGATTCGAGGGTTGCAAGCGTCAATGTAGTTTTTGACACTTTTTAGGCTATGAGACATGGCCACACTCTCGAATAGTATGCTCTAGTCAAAAAAGAGAACAAACCTCATGAGAGAAGGCAGCCGCCCGCTAGGACACTCCATGCCCGTGTAGACTTCTCCTCGTGCCCGACACGGGGACGGGCATCCAGGTGAGGCAGAGACGCCCAAGTCACGCCTCGTAGTAAGGAGAAAACTGTAGCTAACTGACCGTTACGGTGCCAACCATACCCAGAGTTAAATGGGGGGTACAGATCAATTCAAACTCTCCGGCCTGGTTAATCGTGATGTCCTCAGTTACCTTCTCGCCGGCGTTGATGAAGATGTCAATTCCAAGTTCCGGCACCGTAAACGTATGCAGCTCGGTGGGCACGTTGAAATCCAACGTGTAGGTCTTGCCCAGCTCCAGATCAAGCGTGTCCGGAATAAAAACATACGGGCTCTCGCCGTGGATGACTTCCAAGCGCTCGCCGGTTCCGCTGGGCTGAGTGGGTTCGGTAGAGGATGGCGTTGGAGTAGATGTGGCAGGAGGTGTTGTCGGAGTTGGCTCTGGTTCAGAGCCGCCATTACAGCCAGCAGCTATCAATGCAACCACAATGAGCAGACCAAATATGGATACAGTCTTAGTACGCACGAACCCTCCCGAATTAGTAGATACAGGTCTTAACTAGATTGCTCTAATTATCACAATCTTTGGCTGAGGGTGTCAAGCCATAAACTGCAAAGAATTTTAGCTGGTCCGCTTGATTTCCAAGGCCTCGCCCGGCGCTAAAGCAACACGGCGAACGTTGATGCCCAGCTTCAGCAGCCAGTACCCCAGGGTAGCCTTGCTAACGCCAAGCTGGGCTGCCGTAGCAGTCAGCCCGTGCTCGTTTATTAGCTCCGGAAGCAACCGCTCCAGGGGTTGATTGTTATGAGATGCCTCTACTTGCGCCATCAATTTAGTCTTTCTAGCCATCTTCTCCCCCTTCAGAGGTTGAAATGATAGCTTTTGCCTGAATATTAGTCAAGAAAGATTATAACTTTAGTATTGGACAGTTCTTATACTTTATTTAAACAAGTATAAGACAATGCGTAGAATAGTGCCTGCACAACGGCCATTTGGGTTTGACTGTTTTAGCGGAAGCTTGGTAAATTATCTGGACAATTTCCCATGGAAACCCTTGAACACGAGATCCTTGAGCTGATCGCCCGCTCCTACGACGCCATCGGATGGCCGGGTGTCGTAGTCCTCATGACTATAGAGAGCGTGTTCTTCCCTATTCCCAGCGAAGCCGTGATGCCGCTGGCTGGGTGGATGCTGATAGAGGCTCAAGGTCACAGCGCTTGGTTCGTCCTGCTCGCCGGTCTGTTTGGCGCTCTGGGAAGCCTGATAGGCGCAATCGCTATCTACGCCATCGGTCTTTTCGGAGGCAGACCCCTACTGGAGAAGTACGGTCGCTACGTATTGATCTCCCGCAACGACCTGGAAGTGGCGGACAGGTGGTTTGAAAAATACGGCGTCTGGGCGGTGTTCATCTCCAGGCTTATCCCCGTAGCCCGCAGCCTGATCAGTCTTCCCGCAGGGATCGCCAGGATGCACCTGCTCCCCTTCCTGGTCCTCACCTTCCTTGGGTCGTTCATCTGGTCTACGGGCCTCGCCCTTGGCGGCTACTTGCTGGGATCGAACTGGGGAACGTTGCGAGACCACATGCGTCCCTTTGATATTCCCATCATTGCGCTGCTGGCTGTTATTGTATTGATATACTTTTACCGGAGACTGAGAAGCAGGCGCACAAGCTCCGGAGCCTGACGACAGCTAAGCAAGGAGATGCAATGGACTCTCTGAGACGACCACGGCACGAAATGCCTGAATTTGTAGCTAATGCCCTGATTCAAAGCCGGTTGATGGACGCTTATCTGACCCGTCCTCCCTACCAGCAGAACGACTACATAGGTTGGATTAACAGCGCCAAGCGCGACGAAACCAAGCAGAAGAGGCTGGCCCAGATGCTGGAAGAGCTGGAAGGCGGCAATCGGTACATGAAAATGGCCTGGCGGCCAAAGCGCGGGTGAGCAGCGCCGGTTTCTTCAGCTTGACCCTCCGCTGGCTGGTGGTTAGACTGAATTTGGATGCCCCAGTAGCTCAGGGGATAGAGCGGCTGCCTTCTAAGCAGCGGGTCGCGGGTTCGAATCCTGCCTGGGGCGCCATCCGCTATCGAGCCGTCTTCCACAGCGCTACCTTTGAAACTGGCCGTGCCTTTGATATCGTATATCCATTGTGATAAGACCCTCCCCACAAGCAAGGACTTCCCCGCGGATATACGCTCCTCGCTCGCTCACCCTCCTCATAGCTGCACCATTGCTGCTGCTCCTTGTCGTGGCTTGCAGCCCCAGCAGCGGCCCTGGGCAAGACCAGCCTGGCGTCCTAGCCTCCCCTACCCCATCTGCGGACGGCGCGTCTCCTCAAGCTGAACCTCAGTACGGAGGAGTAATGCAGCTTGCCAACAGAGGCGACCCCCCCGCCGCCTTCGACACGCTGCGCACCAGCAGCATAGCTCTGCACCACGTGGGTGGAGCGCTGTTCGGTCCCGGCAGCCTGGTCACCAGGTGTCGACAAAACATGTACATCGTCTGTCCCTACTTGGCCAGGACTTGGGTCAGCAACAACGAGTTCACCGATTGGATCTTCACCATCAACGACGATGTTGCCTGGCACGACGGCACTCCCTTCACCGCCGAGGACGCCGCATTCTGGCTGGAGCTGGCCGCATTCGATACATTGGCCGGCGACAAGACACGCGCTCCCGCCTACTTCAAGACCGATCTTGGACAAATAGAAGAGATCGAGGTGCTACAAGGCAACAGACTGCGCGTCAGCCTCAAGGAGCGGTTCCCCTTCTACCTGGAATCCCTGATGAACCCCAGGATAAAAGTCGCACACCCTACCCACCTGATGAAAGAGAGGATCGAGGAGGGCGAAGTTAGCCTGGCGCCGCTGGACGTCGAATTGATAGGCACAGGCCCGTTCCAACTGGATAGCTACGAAAAGGGAAGCTTGCTCCGCCTGCAAAGATTCGATGACTACTGGGAGAAAGACGAAGCAGGCCGTTCTTTGCCATACCTCGAAGGTATCGAATTCATCGTCATGCCCGACCCGTCGACCATGGACGCAGCCATACGAGCCGGGCGATTGGACGGCGGCGCACGCGGCGAGGGCCACTACCTTTCCATTGAACGAAAGCAGGGCTATGACAGCAGTCTGGGAGACGGCGTCATGTACGCCGAAATGCAAGGCGGGCTGTTCCGCCTTGCATTCAACGTGCTGAAGCCCGGTCCCTGGCAGGACGAAAGGGTCCGCAAGGCCATATCGTTGTGGATAGACAACCAGTCCGCTGTCCCCTCTGCACTGGGCGGCTTCGGTTACCTGTCGCCTGTACTGAGCCCAAGCAATCCGTTCACCAGCCCCGACTTCGCCACCTGGCCAAGATTCAATTCCGAGCAATTGGAGCAGAACCGCATCGAAGCCGTGCGCCTTATGGAAGAAGCGGGCCACGCTGATGGCTTTACCATGGGGTATCTCTGCCGTGCTCGCTTGATAGCGCGCTGCGAGTTTATACATGCGCAGCTCTCCGGCTTGAACATCGATCTGCAGATTCAGGTCGTCGATGAAGGAGAATGGAACCGGGGCAGAGTCTCTCTCGATTACGACAGCCAGCCGGGCGCTCACTTCACGCCCCCGCTGCCGGAAGCCACCGAGTCCGTCTTCGGCGTCTACAGCAATAACCCCGATGCCTACGCCAAGCACGAGGATGAAACCGTCACCGAGATGTACGATAGGCTGCGGCTGGCAACCACCAGGGCTCAGCGTGTCGCCATTTGGCGTGAGCTGGAGAGGTATATCGTAGATGAACAGGCCTACGTGGTCCCCATAGCGGGCACCCTCCAGGTAGTCCCCTATCGCAGCTACGTCAAGGGGCTGGTCATTCCTCCCGAGGACGGCCATACCCACACCGACTTTGCTACCGTATGGCTGGACAGGTCTTGACTCTAGCCATAGCGTCAAGACAGATGCCGTTTAGCTTCTCCCATAGAAGCCCGCTCACACCGTTATTCCCCTCGCCTTGCCCGTCTGACCGCTTTGCCCCTCAGCCCGCCCACCACCGTCATTCCCGCGCAGGCGGGAATTCATGGACGCAGGACACGCCCACCCACACTGTCATTCTGAGCTCCCCCACTATTATTCTAAGCCCCCACACTGTCATTCTGAGCGCAGCGAAGAATCTGCACCGCAGGGAGACAAGCGGACACACAAGCAAGGCACACACCTCACTCCGTCATTCCCGCACGGCCCGCCCCGTATCACGATACGGAGGTAGGAATCCACGGGCCACGGGACACGACCACCCACTCCGTCATTCCCGCGCAGGCGGGAATCCACGAGCGCGGGCACAGAGAGAAGCCTTGTACATACATAGGAGTTCCCGTTGCAGAGATACCTCCTGCTGCGCCTAGCCCTCTTCATACCGACTCTGCTAATAGCATCGTTGCTCATATTCATCGTGATGCGCGCCCTACCGGGCGACGTGGTCGGCGTAGTCCTTGGCGGAGCAGGCCAATCCGGCTACGACCCGGCGCAATTGGAAAGCGTACGAGAAGAGCTCGGCCTCAGAGACCCTCTCGTTGTCCAGTACGGCAACTGGGTATGGGACATGGTGAACGGCAACTTTGGCGGAAGGTCTTTGGAGGACAAGGAGGAGATCCGCAGCCTTGTGGCACGACAGCTACCTGTGACCCTCTTGCTCACCGCCTATGCCCTGCTGCTCTCTTTCTTTGTTTCCGTACCGCTTGGGGTGGTCGCGGCGCTATGGCAGGATAAGTGGCCCGACTACATAGTGCGGTTCGTTACCATATCCGGCCAGGCAATACCAAGCCTCTGGGCTGCCCTACTGGTTATTCTGGGTCTGCTCCTCTTTTTCAACTGGGCTCCACCCGTCATCTATGCCAACCCCTGGAGCAACCCGTGGAACCACGTCCAGATAATGATATGGCCTACCCTAGTGCTGGCTTGGGGATACAGCTCCTACCTCACCCGAGTAACCCGCTCCAGCATGCTCGAGGTGCTGCGACAGGACTACATTCGGACTGCCTACGGAAAGGGGCTGGGCCAGCCCACGATTGTCTTCAGGCACACCCTTCGCAACTCCCTGATCCCGGTGGTAAGCGTGGCCGGGCTTCAGGTTGGCGCGTTGGTCAGCGGCGCCATAATCCTGGAGTCCATCTTCCTTATCCCCGGCATAGGCAGGGGTATAGTCCAAGCCGTCACCGTGCGTGACTACCCGGTCATTCAGAGCCTGGCCGTCCTCTTGGTGTTCATTATGTTGACTGTGAACCTGGTCATCGACTTGATATACGTCCTGCTTGACCCACGCATCTCATATACAACGTAGCTTGGCAATGAAGACGACATCAGACATACATCAGCTCCACGAGACGCCTCTAACCCTCCTCCTCAGGTGGGCGCACAAAGCATGGCTGTTCGTGAAGGCGAAACCTCTAGGCGCACTGGGAGGCGTCGTGTTGTTGCTGATGATAGCCACTGCCCTGTTCGCCGACCAGATAGCCGCCCGTGACCCGCTGCTGCAGGACATACCCAACCGGCTGAGGTCTCCGGGCAGCGAGTTCCTCTTCGGCACGGACAGGTTCGGACGCGATATGTTCAGCAGGGTGATCTACGGGACGCGAGTCTCGCTGTACGTAGGACTGGTTTCCGTGGCGTTCAGCACGGCGGTGGGCGGCCTGATTGGAATAGCCTCCGGCTACCTGGGCGGAAAACCCGACCTGCTGATGCAGCGAGTGGTCGACGCCTTGATGGCCTTCCCCACCCTGGTAATGGCGCTCATCATAGTCGCCGCCTTTGGCTCATCCATTTCCAATGTGATCATCGCCATAGTCGTCGCACTGACTCCTCGAATGGTGCGCATTTCCAGGGCGCAGGCGCTGTCCGTGCGTGAAGAGCTGTACATAGTGGCGTCGCAGTCCATTGGAGTAAAGCCCTTCCGCGTCATGATCAGGCACATCCTGCCCAACAGCCTTGCGCCCATCATAGTGCTGGCCACCGGCTACCTGGCCGAGGCCGTGATAGCGGAAGCGGCGCTCAGCTTCCTGGGACTGGGCGTGCCTCCTCCCGACCCATCTTGGGGGCGCATGCTCCAAGAGGGCGCCCGCGAGTATCTGGAGATAGCGCCCTGGCTCACCGTCTTCCCCGGCATAGCCTTGAGTCTGGCTGTATTCGGCTTCACCCTCTTTGGCGACGCCCTGCGAGACGTCCTGGACCCCAGGCTCTCCACCTTCAGCGGCAAGTAGGCGATTGCCACTAATTGACGAAGGAACACCACCACCCTAAAGCGTCAGTTCAAACGTAATCCCGAAGTCGCCCTCCAGCTCTACCTTTTTGGGGTTCGTGTCCGTACCCAGGTCCGTATAGACAAGCCCGGTGCCCTCGTTGTAGTCAACGAGCTGAGATGGGTTGGGGTTTGAGTTCAAAATGACGAACGTTGCGCCTGGAGGAGCCAGTATGTAGCGATTCAGCGAGTGCCAGGTGCCCCTGCCAAAGGCGAACCCCTTTTCCGGGTTTATCAGGAACGCGTGTATGTCCTCCGGCTTGGGAACGGCGTATGGATCGTCCGGGTCTGTGGGAGCGGCGGCGCAGACCACGGCGGGCGAGCCCGATAGCTGTATGAAGCTCTGCGTCACCCCGAAATGGCGCTCCATCAGAGAGAACTGCAGTCCCTCGTACGGCTGCCAGATGACGTTAACCGTCGTGCTTACGTCGGCCTCGAATGCAATGGGGAAGAACAGCCGGGCGTCCGCCGGATGCTCTTTGGCGTCCATCAGCTCCCCAAATGGCGCGAACGTCTCCTCAACCATCGGTTCTACCTTTAGCTTTACGATTTTTCCCATAACAATCCCTCCTATTGAGTTTGATTCAGCTAAACGGGGACGGCATCATCCCCACCGGCACTTCGATCAGTGTAGGCGCTTGCGCAGCGAACGAGTCGACCATCGCCCGCTCCAGTTCATCCGCGCCCCCTACCCTGACGCCGCGCGCGCCATAGGCCTCGGACAGCTTGACGAAGTCCGGGTTGTGCAACTCCGCGCCAACGGTACGACCGTCGAACCGGTTCATCTGGTCGCGCAAGACGTTGCCGTAAGCGTTGTCGTTGAAGACAACCGTTACCACGTTGATGCCGTATTTGACCGCGGTAGACAGCTCCTGCGAGTTATACAGGAAACCGCCGTCTCCGGAGACGGCCACCACCACTTTGTCCGGCTGGGCCACTTTTGCCCCAAGCGCCACGGGGAAGGCAAACCCCAGATTCCCAAAGTACGACGAATTGAGATACGTGCCCGGCTCATAGACCGGATAGTACGGCCGCGAGTAGTAACCCAACTGGGTCATGCCCGCCACCATTATGCCGTCGTCCGGTATGGCGGCGCGAATCGCAGCGTTGAACGAGTCCTGAGGCTCAATCCTGCGCGACTCTGCGGCTATTCTTACCTTGATCGCCTCTATCTCCGACTGCCGGCCGGGGCGCGGCGGGGCTGCGGTGGAAACCGCCTTGTACAGCGCCTCCAGTGTAAGCTTGGCGTCCCCTACGACACCGACGGTGTTCTCATAGTTGCGACCTATCTCCTCAGCGTCTATGTCCACCTGCACAACCTGTCCGCTCAACAGACTGGGAACGGCCAGCCTTGTGCCTACAGCCAGCACAAGGTCGTGTTTCTGCATCTCATTAGCCAGCGGATCGCCTGCCGCTCTGGGCACGCCGAGCGACAGGTAGTGCCTGTCCGATATGGCGCCCTTGCCCTCGCCGGTGGTCACCACCGGAGCCTGCAGATGCTCCGCCAGCCTGGTCAGCACCTCCGACGCGCCGGAAGATATAGCTCCTCCGCCCGCCCATATCAGCGGCCTCTCGGCTCCAACCAGCAATTGTGCCGCATTCTGCACGCTTTCATCGCTGGCCGCGCCGCGCCGGTAGTCGCCCGGTTCGCGGAGCTCTATATCCGCCTCCTCCGCCAGCGTTTCCGGCGGTATCTCGATCTCCACCGGTCTGGGACGGCCTGTCTTGAGCTGGTAGAAGGCCTCGTGCACGGCTTGAGGAATCTCCGCGGGATCCAACACCCTATGCGCCCACTTGGTGATGGGACGTACCGTATCGAGCTGTTCGTGCACCTCGTGAAGGATGCCCCTGTTGACTCCTATCAACTCCCTCTGCACCTGCCCGGACACGACCAGTATCGGTGACGATGCGGCATAAGCCGTACCGATTCCGGCGGTGGCGTTGAGCAGGCCAGGACCTGGAACCACCATCGCCGTGCCTATTCCGCCGCCTGCGCGGGAAAAACCGTCGGCCATGTAGGCGGTAGCCTGCTCGTGCCTGGTCGTTATCCAACGAATGTCGGGCTCGTCGTAAAGCGGATCCAGGGCGTGGTAAAGCTGCACCCCAGGCAGGCCGAATATGACCCGCACACCCTCTCGGTACAACGATTTCGCCAGTGCTTGTCCACCGGTCATTCTAGGCATGTACTCTACTCCTTTGTATTCGCAGTGCTGGCGGCTCTCCTGGCTTCCAATGGGTCCTCCACCAGCCGGGGCTTGCCTGCCAGGAAAATAGTGGGCGCGCCCAGGGCCACCAGCGGACCCATGATTAAGAAGGCCAGTTGGTAGGAATCCTGGGCATCGAACATCATCCCGGCAAACAACGGGCCCAGAACCCCGCCGCCCACGGTAATTGGGTTCATTATTCCGCGCAACGTAGCATATCTCCTCGGCCCAAAGAAATCGGCCACTATGGCCTGTTGCGTCACGGTGTGAGCCGCTTGCCCCAAGCCGTAAAACAGATAGTACAACACAACGGCCCAGAGTGTGCTTGGGGTGATCATGGCAATGGCAACCCAGCCTATACCCATCAAGACAAAGCTGAACATGAGCAGCCTGTGCCTCCCTACCTTATCACCAAACCAGCCGCTGCCCAGACGACCAAACACCTGCACCGCGCCGTAGATGGCAACTATCACCCCCGCGGAAAGCTCCGTAAATCCCGTGAAGCGCAGATGCGTAATGAAATGTACGTGGTTGGTGGAGGTGCCAAAACTGTAGACGGCGTTGGCCAGCAGCACCATCCAGAACGATGCCATCTTCAGGGCGTCTTTCACCGAGTAGCTCTCGCCTTCTTGCCCTTGTTGCTTTGATCCGGAACCGCTAGATGCCTGGAGCGGCGCGGGTGCTCCGTCCGGCAGCCAGCCGTACGGTTCCGGCCTGGCCCTGAGCAGCAGCGCCGTGGGGAAATTTATGACCAGGAACGCTATGGCGGCAATCGTGGCCGCTTCACGCCATCCGAACGCCACCAGTAGGATGGTGATGGGCAGCGAGCCCACATAGCCCCATCCGCGGCCCATGGCAATGAAAGAGGAGGCTATGCCGCGCTTGCGGTGGAACCAGTGCATCACGGGCGTTATGTACGCCATGTGCGCGCCCATTCCCTGACCCACTGCTATTACGAACGAGGCAACGTAGAACTCCCATATGGAGTCCATGTTGGCGAAGAGCAGCAGCCCTATGGTCATCACCACGTTGCCGAAGGCCGCCATAATTCTGGGGCCGACGCGGTCTATCAGGTAGCCGGAAACGGGAGCCAGTATGCCCGTTTCCAACTGCTTCAGAGAGAATCCCAGGGAGATGGCGGTAAGCGACCAACCCATCTCATCGCGCATGTCTTTGATGAAAATGGAAAGGCCAACCATGAACACGGCCATGTTGACAAAGCTGGTGATGGTGCCAGCCGCAACAATGTACCACCCGTAGAAGATTCTGCCTGGCCTAACCGGAGGGGCGGGTTGTGTGGAGTCCTGCTCTATTGCCACTTGCTGTAGTATAGGCATGTTGCAAAGATACGCAAGATATAACTACCTAACCAAAACGTTAACCTAGGAGCCTTTCATGTGCCGTAGCATCAAGAAGCTGCGCAGCCCGGACGCCGCAGTCAATGACGAAGACGTGCGCGCCGCCGCGTTGCAATTCGTGCGTAAGATCAGCGGCTATGCCAAGCCCTCGCGAGCCAATGAGGCCGCTTTTAATCACGCCATCGATGAGATAAGCCTGGCATCCCATTCCCTGCTTACCTCACTGAAGACCGTACGTACCAAGACTGGCTAGGAGGTATCTATGCTTGACCTAACGATAAGAGGTGGACAGGTTGTGACCCCTGCAGGCGTCGGCCAGTGGGACATAGGCGTCGTGGGCGAGAAGATTGTGGCCGTAGCCACGCCGGGCAATCTCCCAGAAACAAGAAAGGCCATCGACGCCACTGGCAAGATCGTTGTGCCCGGAGGCGTGGAAGCGCACACCCACGTGGGGTTCCCCCACCTGGCGCCCGGCTGGGGCAACAACACTGCGGGCCCGGAAGACCTGTCTCTGGGCGCAATCTGGGGCGGCACAACCACTATGATGGACTTTGCCAGCGTTACCGATGCCGAGCATGGAGACATGGTCAGAGCCGTCAATGACCACATGGCCATGTTCCAAGACAAGATGTACGTAGACTACTCGGCACATTGCACCTACCGGGGCCCAAACGCCAATCCAAAAACCATCACGCAGATAAAAGACCTAATCGCGGCGGGCTTCCCCAGCGTCAAGATATTCACCACCAACCACGCTCCGCGGCCAAACCGGCCGGTCACCATGATAGACATGGGGCAGCTGGTGGATATCATGCGGGAAACCGCGGAGCACGGCGGCATCGTGGCCATTCACGCGGAGGACGACGAAATAGTGCAGTACAACTACGCCAGGGCCGCTGAGAACGACACCTGGGACTGGTACTACCTCCCCAAGATCCGCAGCAACCTGTCGGAGGACATCTCGGTACGTCGTGTGATACGCGCCGCCGAGCATACCGGCTCCGCCATGTACATAGTGCACACCAGCGCCAAGGAGGGCGTGAACGCCATAGCCGAATCCAGGAGGCGCGGTTACCCCACATACGGCGAGACCATCCTCCTCTACGCCTCTTTCAACTCCGAAAACTACAAAGAGGCGGACGGCATGAAATACCATACCTACCCTGCCACGAAGTCGGAGGAGGACAGACTGCGGCTTTGGGACGCCCTGATCGGGGGAGACCTGAGTATTCTGGCCACCGACGCCATAGCTACCGATTACGCCGGAAAGACCAGGGGTAGAACGGTGGTCGACGTCCAGGGCGGCAACATAGGCATCGAGATCCGCATGGGGGTAGCATACTCGGACGGCGTGGTGAAACAGGGCATGTCCTTGGAGCGCTACGTCGATATCATGTCGACCAATCCCGCCAAAATACTTGGCTTCTACCCACAAAAGGGCGCCATAGCTACCGGCAGCGACGCCGACATTACGATAATTGATCCCAACTTCAAGAAGACGCTGTCGATGGAGGACCTGCACCTCTACGATTACAACCCGTGGGAGGGCTGGCAAATAGAAGGCTGGCCTGTAACCGTGACCCTGCGCGGCAAGGTGATGATAGAGGACCGCAAACTGGTGGGAAAGCTCGGTGAGGGCAAGCTCATCCACCGCAAGATAGCATCAGACGTCCTCACCAGGCCCGCCGTCTAGCGCCTCCAGCGTGAGCCATAGACCCTGTAATGGTCACCCTTCAGCAACTGAACCGGCAGATAATCTCATGCGCTCAGTGCCTCCGGTTGGTGGAGCACCGGCAGGCCGTAGCCCGCACGAAGCGTCGCATGTACAGCGACTGGGATTACTGGGGCAAACCTGTGCCTGGCCTAGGTGATGAATCGGCCAAGATACTGATTCTTGGCCTGGCTCCCGGCGCCCACGGCTCCAATCGGACGGGGCGTATGTTCACGGGAGATGGCAGCGGCGAATGGCTGTTTCGCTCCCTCTACAAACATGATCTGGTGAACCAGCCATTATCGACCCACAGAGGCGACGGCTTGACGGTGAACAACGTATTCATTACGGCGGCTTTAAGGTGTGCTCCGCCGGACAACAAGCCCAAAGCGGAGGAGTTGATGCGATGCCAGCCGTACCTCTTGGCTGAGCTAGAGCTTCTGAGGAACGTAGAAGTGGTCGTCGCGCTGGGCAAAATCGCCTTCGATAGCTTTCTCAAGGCCTGCAAGGCGCTTGAACGCCCGCTCCCCTACCCCAAGCCCAAGTTCGGTCACGGACTCGAATACAAGCTGCCTCCGAACTTGACGTTCATCGCCTCGTATCATCCAAGCCGCCAGAACACCCAGACGGGTAAACTCACCGAGTCCATGTTGGACAACATCTTCGAAAGGGCGCGGGCGCTATCCTCCCTTTAGGGGTGATAGGCCACCATTTTGACCTCGGTCATCTCTTCCACGGCGTACTTGGGGCCTTCCTTGCCCAGGCCGCTCTCCTTCAGTCCGCCAAACGGCATCAGGTCGGCACGGTAGCCGGGGCCTTGGTTGATCATCAGGTTCCCAAACTCAACCTCTTTGGCGAACTTCATCGCCCAATCCACGTTCTGGGTGAATATCCCCGCGCTTAGCCCGTAGTTGGTATCGTTCGCCATACCAATGGCTTCATCGATATCGGTGAACGGCGTCACAGCCACCGCGGGACCAAACAGCTCGTCACACGAGATTCGCATCTCTGGCCTGGCGTCCGCCACAACCGTCGGCTGGTGCACCGCCTTGGAATAGTCGCCTCCGGCTATAACGCGGCCTCCTCCCGCTAGAGCCTCTTTGACCCACTCGTTGACCCGCGCCGCATCCTGTTCGCGCACCATCGGTCCCATCGCCACGCCTTCCTCCAATTGATCGCCCACCTTTATCGCCTCTACTGCCTCTTTCAGAGCGTCCAGATAGTCCGCATAGAGAGACCTGCTTGTGATTATGCGCTGTGCTGAGGTGCACGCCTGTCCCGCATTGGCGTATCCGCTTGATATTGTGGCTGCCACCACCTTCTTCATATCGGCATCGGGCATCACAATCAACGGGCAGATGGAACCCAGCTCCATGGTAATTCTCTTGAGACCGGCCACCCGTGCTATGTGCTCACCTATGTCCCGGCTTCCCGTGAACGATATCTTGCGTACTCG
Source organism: Dehalococcoidia bacterium (assembly GCA_965116555.1). Classification (GTDB taxonomy): domain Bacteria; phylum Chloroflexota; class Dehalococcoidia; order Lucifugimonadales; family QGNO01; genus DAOUJH01. Next base: position 1,068,255 of record OZ220698.1, read on the forward strand.
CTGGTCGGCCACCAGGGCGTCCCCCAAGACGCCGCCCGAGCCGGTCAAGCACTGCACCGCTTCCGGCGGCACGCCTGCATCGAGCAGAATCTCCACCAGCTTCAACGCCGACAAAGGAGTATCGCTGGCCGGTTTGACGATCACGGAGTTGCCCGCGGCCAGTGCTGGAGCCACCTTGTGCGCGACCAGGTTCAGCGGGAAGTTGAACGGGCTGATAGCCACCACCACGCCAACGGGGACGCGCAAGGTGAATCCTAGCTGGCCCGTCCAAGTGGGGTTAGCGTCCAGGGGTATGGTCTCGCCGTAGATGCGCTTAGCCTCTTCCCCGGAGAGGCTGATTGTCTGCACGGCGCGGGCAACCTCTGCCCTGCCCTCGGCCAGGATCTTGCCCTCCTCCATGGAGATGGTCCGCGCCATCTCCTCCGACCGCTCTTCCAGCAGGTCTGCCGCTTTTCGCAGCCAGAGGAACCGCTGATAGCTCGGCGTTTTCGCCATGACCTTGGCGCCTCGCACCGCGCTGGATATGGCCGTCTCCACGTCCTCCAAGTCTGCTTTCGGCACGGAATCTATTACTGAGTTGTCGAATGGATTGATTACTTCCGCCTTCTCAGGCTTGTCTACCCATTCGCCGCCTACAAACATCTTCATTGGTCTACCCTCCTAATCAAGGTGCACGACCTGGTTTCTCTAAGCAACCAAGCCACTCCGCGTCAGTCTATTCAGTTAACATAGAATTCTATACTTTGCTTCATTTCAATAACAGGCGTAACATCATACAGCAAGTTATTGTCCAAGGAGCTATATGCCTTCACTGAGTGCCAGAACAAGATTAGTGTTCCAGTCGGAGATCCGGTCTATGAGCATAGAGTGCAACAGAGTTGGCGGAATCAACCTTGCTCAGGGCGTCTGCGATATGGAAGTGCCCCTCCCCGTGAGACAGGGTGCTCAACAGGCCGTGGATGACGGGTTCAACATATACACACGCTATGACGGACTCCCACAGCTCAGGTACGCCATCGCCAAGAAGATGCGCCGCTACAACGGCATGGACGTAGACCCGGAGAACCAGGTCATAGTCAGCACAGGCTCTACCGGAGTGTTCTACAGCGCCTGCATGGCGCTGCTCGACCCGGGCGACGAGGTAATACTCTTCGAACCGTACTACCAGTACCACGTGAACACTCTTCTCTCGCTGGACGCCGTCCCCGTCTACGTGCCGACTACGCCTCCCGATTGGTCGTTTGAGCAGGAGCAACTGAGAGCCGCCATCACGCCCCGGACCAAAGCCATCATCGTCAACACTCCTTCCAATCCCTCCGGCAAGGTGTACAGCCGCACCGAGCTGGAATGGATTGCCGAGGTTGTCCAGGAGAATGACCTCTTCCTCATAACCGACGAGATTTACGAGCACTTCGTCTACGACGGCAGAACGCACATAAGCCCGGCCACGCTCCCAGGCATGGCGGAGCGCACTATCACCATATCGGGAGCTTCCAAGGTCTTCAGCATCACGGGCTGGCGGATTGGGTACGCCGTGAGCGATGCAAAGTGGGCGCAGATCATCGGATATATGAACGATTTGGTCTACGTATGCGCCCCCGCGCCGCTTCAACTTGGCGTGGCAAGAGGCCTGGAGGAGCTTTCACCGGAGTACTACTCCAATATCGCCTCTGACTTCAACGTCAAAAGAGACAGGATTTGCAACGCTCTGTCCAATGCGGGCTTGGCCCCCTACCCGCCCCAGGGCTCCTACTACGTCTTGGCCGACGTTTCCCGGCTTCCCGGAGAGACAGGCAGAGACAAGGCCATGCATCTGCTCCGGGAAACCGGCGTGGCTGGGGTGCCCGGAAGCGCCTTCTACCACGGATCGGACGGAGACAATCTCATCCGCTTCTGCTACGCCAAAACCTACGAAGACTTGGAAGAAGCCTGCCGCAGAATTGAGGCGCTGGCTTAGTGACGGCCAAACAACAATAAATCAGGAGGGATCATGTCTACGTATACAGGCCTTTTGAAGTTCAACGACGACCGCAGCGGAGAACAGCAGTTGGAAGCCGGTAGAGCGGCGCGTGCCATCGCGGAGTCGGTTGGCGGCGGAGGGCGCTTCCTTCACATCTACTGGACGGAGGGAGACGCCGACCTGCACCTCACCTACGAAGGCCGCACCAAGGAACAGGCAATGAGCGTGTTCACGCAGATAGAGCAGCAGCAAAACGCCACTATTTGCGTGGTTAGAGCCCTGGCCGAAGGCGAAAAGGAGCGGGCCATCCAGGGCGAAGACGTTTGACGCAGTGAAATGTCCACAATTGAAGCAGGTGAGTACAAGCTGAATAACCCCGAAGCTATCGAGACGCCGGCCATGCTGGTCTTCCGGGACATGGTGCAATACAACATTCGAGAGATCATTGGAATGTGCGGCGCTTCTCAGAAGATAGTCCCGCACGTCAAGACGCACAAATCCCCGCAGGTCCTCCGCATGCAGTTGGAAGCTGGGATGGTCGGCTTCAAGTGCGCCACCTTGAGCGAGGCGGAAATGGTGGCCGGTGCCGGAGGCAGGGAAATCATCATCGCCTTCCCAATACCGCATCCTGCCAAGCTGGCGCGGCTCATGGCTTTGAAGCAAAGCTATCCCACGGCGAACATCAGCGTCATAGCAGGCGACCCCAAGCACGTGGAAATCCTGTCCGATGCCGCCGTCCGGCACAATCAAGACCTGTCCGTCTATATGGACGTGGAGGTGGGCAGCGAGCACGGAACGGGGGTTCAAGCCGGTGAAGCGGCTGACCGGCTCTACCTGCAGATAGCACGCTCTCCGGGTCTCGTCCCTGCCGGCATACACGCCTACGATGGACACGCCGGAGATACCGCGGAACCCGGCCCGCGGCAGGCGGTGGTGCAAGGAAACCTCGAGAAGGTATACGCCATCAAGAGCAACGCGGCGCGACAAGGCATAGACGTCCCTGACGTCATAGCCGGTGGCTCTTGGTCGTTCCGCTTTTACGCCGAAGAGGAGGGCGTCAGAGTATCGCCGGGCAACTGGATCTACTTCGATCTGGTCAACTCGGTAATGACCGATCTCGGCTTCAAGAAGGCGAGCGCCATCCTGGGACAGGTCGTCGATGCCCAAGAGGAGTGGGACACGGTCACCGTCGACATCGGCCAGAAAGGCGTAAGCCACGACCCTCCAATGTCCAACCGGTTCAAGATCATCGGCAAACCGGAAGCTGAGCTGGTGGGCCAAACCGAGGAGCACGGTGTGGTCAAGCTAAACGGCGAAAAGCTGGAAATCGGCGATTTCTTCCTTGCTTCGCCGGGCCACGCTTGCATGACCACGTTCAAGTACCCCTCATCTCTGGCCGTGAACGGAGCCGGAGACGTTGTGGAGACCTACTACCACACCGCCCGCGACCGGCTGTAATCACCCAATCGTCTTGCCCGCGCACGCGGGCATCCACCTCCTCTCGTCATTGCGAGCGCCAGCGAAGCAATCTGGTGGTGGCGTGGGCCGTCATTCTGAGCGAAGCGAAGAATCCCAAGCCTCTGCCCGCAAAGCTGCTATGTCCCCTTATGGAACGCCTCGGATTCTTCGTCGCTCTGCTCCTCAGAATGACCGTAGGTCACCCTACTCACAACCTCCGACCGCCTTCCCGTATGCCCGCCTGCTTGACCCATCCCTCATACCTGCATACCATGTCCTCGCATTCAGGAGGGCCTAATGGAACAACGCATCGCAATCGTAGGCGCCGGCGCGGTGGGCAGCTACATCGGCGGGCATCTAACCAGGGCGGGATACAACCCCACCCTCATCGACATATGGGGTGAGCACGTAGACCGTATGAGAGAACACGGCCTCAGAGTTTCCGGCTTCCCGGACGACTTCACCGTGCCCGTAAACGCCCTGCACCTGACGGATGTCCAGGAGATACATGACCCGTTTGACATCGTCATCCTTTCCCTCAAGTCGTACGACACCGAATGGGGCGCTCACTTTGTCAAGAGGCTCCTCACCCCCAGCGGTTACGTGGTATCGGCGCAGAACTGCATGAACGATCAGTTGATTGGCTCCATAGTGGGATACCAGCGGGTCATACCCTGCGTCCTCTGCGACTACGCCGTACAGCTCTGGGAGCCGGGCCACGTCCAGCGCAGGGCAGAGCCCGCGGACAAGGAACGCTTCTCCTTCCGGGTCGGCGAGCTCAACGGCAACATCACGCCCCGCGCCCAGAAGCTGGCCGAGATTATGGGAAGCGTCGACGGTTCATTTGCAACGGCTAACATCTGGGGAGAACGCTGGTCCAAGCTGGCGCTGAACATCGCCACCAACCCGCTCCAGGCCCTGACCGGCCTCGGCTCGCAGGGGCTTGCCAAGGACAGCCGCGCCCGCCTAGTCTATGCCCAGCTCGCCAAGGAGTGCGTGCAGGTCGGCCTTGCTCTGAACTACAGCATAGAGAAGGTGCACGGGTTCGAACCGGAGATGTGGGCCAACGCAGACCAAGGTGACGTCTATGAAGAGTTGGACGCCTGGATGGCTTCCCGGGCCAGCGGGCCGGAATGGCGTTCCTCCATGGCGCAGGACATCATCAAGGGCAGGAAAACCGAAATAGAGCAGATGAACGGGTATATTGTTTCCAAGAGCCGGGAGGCCGGCGTTTCCGCTCCGGTCAACGCGGCTACGGTCCAAGTTATGAAAGAGATAGAGGCCGGGCAGTTGAAACCGGCGCCTGAAAACGTCGAGCGAGTCCTCTCCATAGCGGGGCTTTAGCAAACCGCACGATGACAGAATCAACCGAACCCATGGAAGTCAACCGTGTTTCTTCACAGAAGCTGCGCAGCTTTGCGGCGGCAATACTCCACAAGCAGGGTGTGCCCCAAGAGGACGCTGCGTTCGTGGCGGAGGTCCTGGTGGAGGCGGACCTTCGCGGAGTGGACTCTCACGGGGTCACGCGTCTCGCCGGGTACGTGAGCATGATTCACAAAGGCGTGCTCAACCCGCGTCCGGCGATCAGTGTCGTCCAGGACTCGGGCGCGACTGCCGCCCTGGACGGCGACCACGGCTTTGGCATGCTGGGAGCAAGGCTGGGCATGGCCACCGCGATTGAAAAGGCGCGACAGTTCGGGGTAGCCATTGTGACGGCGCGCAACCTTAGTCACACCGGCATGGTCGGCTTCTACACCATGTCGGCGGCTTCCCAGGACATGATAGGCATCGCAATGAACAACGGAGCGGGCATAGTGCCGCCGTTTGGCGGTCTCACCCCCACCCACGGCACCAACCCCTTCAGCGTAGCCTTCCCCACCGAAAGCGATCCGGTCGTCCTGGACATGGCGACAACCATGGTCGCGGCCGGTAAATTGAGGCTTGCCGCCAAGAAAGGAACCCCCATACCTTTGGACTGGGGACTTGACCGCCACGGAGAACCCACCAGCGACCCCAATGAAGTACTGGAGGGTGGAGTGCTGCAGTGGGCCGGAGGATACAAGGGCTTCGGAATCGCCACCGCCGTGGAGGCCCTGGGCGGCGTGCTCTCAGGCGGTCTCTTTGCCAGGGACGTGCCGCAGCTTAAGGTCTTTGGGCAGGACCCCATCATCGCCAACGGCGCTTACATCGCCGTCGATATCCAGCGTTTCATGCCGCTGACCGAGTTCCGCCAAAGAATGACCAGCCTTGTCGACCAGATCAGGTCGTCGGAATCGGCCCCCGGAGTGGAACGCGTCTACGTTGCCGGGGAACCCGAATTCCAACTGAAGGAACAGCGTACACGAGAAGGCATCCCTCTCAGCGCAGAGGTGTACCAAGAGTTGTTCGAGCTGAGCAAGGAGTACTCGGTGCCTTTCGACTTGATCCAGCATGGGAGGGAACCATGACCCGCATGACGGGAAAGCGCGCCTTGGTTGAAATGCTGCGTGCCGAAGGTGTTAAGTACGTCTTCGGCAATCCCGGCACCACGGAGCTGCCTCTCATGGACGCGCTCCAAGACGCCCCCGACATACAGTACGTCACCACGCTGTTCGAAGGCGTGGCCGCGGGCATGGCCGACGGATACGCCAGGGCGACCCAGAAGCCCTCTTTCGCCAACCTGCACATCTCGGTCGGTGTGGCAAACGCCATTGCGGTGGTCTATAACGCATGGCGGGGCGGCACACCCATGGTTATCACCGCAGGACAGGCCGATTCCAGCTTCCATCTGCATTCCCCTACCCTTCACTCCAACATGGTCAACGTCATGCGCGAGTACACGAAATGGGCGGGAGAGGTCACTCACCCCTGGGACGTGCCCTCCATCATCAGAAGAGCCTTCAAGTTAGCCAGCACCCCGCCCACAGGCCCCGTCTTCGTGTCACTGGCCTGGGACGCCATGAACGGCGAGGCCGATGTCGATATAGAGCCGTCGCTAAGCGACTATTTCCGGTTGCGACCCGACACTAGAGCCGTTGAGCAAGCGGCAAACATACTTGCTCAAGCCAACGATCCTCTGATTCTCGTCGGCGACAGAGTATCGCAATCGCCGGGCGCGCCTCTTCTGGTCGCCAGGCTCGCCGAACAGATCGGAGCGCCCGTATACGCCCCCACAACCCTGTCAGAGGTGCATATCCCAACCTCTCATCCTCACTACCTGGGTTCCTTCGAAACAAGCTGGTTCGACCACCGCATGAAGAAGCGCCTGGACGAATCCGACGCCGTGGTAGCCATCGGCATCGATGCGCTGATCCAGTTCATCCCAACACCGGAGAGGCCGTTCAGCGGCCCGCCCAAGCTGGTGCACCTGGATAGCAGCGCGTGGGCCATCCAGCGATCCTATCCGGTGGCCGCGGGAGTGCTCTCCGATATAAAGACCGGCTTGGAGGAGATAACAACCGCCTTGGAAGGGACTATGTCGGGCTCCGCAAAGGAAGCCGCCAGCGCCAGGGGCAAGGCCATTGCCGCCCAGAAGCAGGCCATATCCCAGGCGTTTCAGGCCAGGGTCAAAGAAAGATGGGACAGCGTGCCCATCTCCTCGGAGCGGTTTGCCGTTGAAGTGTCCCGCGCGTTGCCTCCCCAGTTCATTTACTGCGACGACTCCATCACAAACCGCGGCGTCCTCATGAACGCCATCGACTTTGACGAGCCCGGCTCCCTGTTTGCGCAACGAGGCGGAAGCCTGGGTTCAGCCATGGGCGCGGCGCTGGGCATGAAACTGGCGCATCCGGAGAGGCCAGTGGTGGCCGTAATAGGCGATGGCACAGCCATGTACACCATCCAGGCTCTGTGGACGGCGGCCGCTTACAATATCCCCGTGACCTATGTGTTCTGCAACAACAGCAGCTACAAGGTGCTCAGGGAGGGCATGACCCGGTACCTCACCGGCTCCGAGCGTCAGAGCGACTACCTGGGAATGGACTTCTACAAGCTGCCCCTTGATTTCGTCAAAATGGCCGAGGCCTTCAATATAGAGGGCACCCGCGTGGAGAACCCCGACGACCTGGGCCCAGCCCTTCTCAGGGCGGTGAGCAGCAATAGGCCAACCGTGGTAGACGTAATCATGGACGACGCCCTGGACCCCGACCGTCTTCAGAGCCAGTGGGGCGCTTGGCTGGGCATGTAGGGCCATCCCTTCTCGCTCACTCCATTCGACGATGCTCAGGGTGAGCGGAATTCTCCTCACTCGCTCATGGTGAGCCCGTCGAACCATATGAGCGGGGATGCAGGCCTTTACCCCTCGTCATGCCCGTGACGACGGGTATCCAGGAGCGGCGGAGCCGTGGGCTCCCGTCCCCGTGTCTGGGCACGAGGACAAGCCTGCACGGGAGCGACGTACGAAGTGAGCGATTCCCCCCTTCCCGTCTTGCTCGCGCAGGCGGGCATCCAGAGGCAGTGGGGGCTGAAGCAAACGAAAAAGAAAATGTCCTGAGAAATCTCAGTTCCGGGTTGGCTAGGCCTTCGACCGCTCGGTTGCCCGATTGGTCTCCACCCCGGCCCCTCCGTTGCCTTGATTGCTCAGGACATCCCAACCATATCATGCCTCCACGAGAGGCTGTCAATACCTTTCAACAGGTATTTTTGAAGCAATTTTGATTATTTTTTGTCCTTGCAGTTTCCACTGGTCATCGACTGCATTCTTCCACCTCCGTACCCCCACAACCGTCATTCTGAGCGCAGCGCAGCGGAGTCGAAGAATCCACAGCCGTCCTTTTGCCAGACGTCGGTTGTTCCTTAGTCACTCACTTGCCCATCTGCCCGTTTGCCCGCCTACACGTAGATGTGTTACCATATAAGTTTATGCAATCTGCCAAGCGCTCATTAGTCACAGGAGTCACAGGCCTTCCCTTTTACTACGGCTGGGTAATCCTCGGCGTAGCCGGCGCCGCCGGTTTTATGTCCGGGCCCGGTCAGACCTACGGTGTATCGGTATTCGTAGACCACTTCATCGACGACCTGGGCCTGTCCAGGACCATGGTAGCCGGGCTGTACACCGCCGGTTCCCTCACAGCGGCCACGACGATGGTGGTTGTAGGCCGCCTTCTCGACAAGTACGGCGGGCGAGTGATGCTGGTAGTCGTTGCCATACTATTCGGCTTCGCCGCCATAGGGATGAGCAACGTACAGCACGTCTTCCATCTCTACCTGGGCTTCGCCGCTTTACGAACGCTTGGGCAGGGCTCCCTCTCGCTGATCCCCACAACCCTGGTCGCCATCTGGTTCATACGGAAGCGAGGAAAGGTCACCGCTGTCTACCATCTGGCCATGGCCGCCAGCCAGGCCACCTTCCCTCCCCTTATCTATCTGCTCATCAGCAACTACGGCTGGAGGAACGCCTGGGTTGTGCTCGGCTTCATCATCTGGGCGGTGGTTATCTTGCCCTCCCTGCTGCTGGTGCGACGCAGCCCGGAGGCGGTCGGCCTTCTACCCGACGGCGATTCCGCCGCTGCTATCGGCTCAGGCAGCGGCGCCAGCAGGGCCCCTATCGAGACGAACTTCTCCCTCAGAGAAGCGCTGGCAACCAGGTCTTTCTGGCTGCTGGTGTTCGCCGGGTCTTCTCAGTCCATGATCAGCACCGCGCTGGTCTTCCACCATGTCTCGGTAATGAGCAGCAGGGGTATCGATGACGCCGTGGCCGCATATATACTGGGTGTGATAGCTCCGCTTGCTATAGTCGGCGCATTCATAGCCGGATTTCTTGCAGACAGTTGGCCAAACCGCTATCTGCTGGTGGTGGGCCAGGGCCTACTGTGTCTGGCCATGCTATTGACTCTGGTCATATCTCCAGCCTGGCAGGGGTTCATATACGGGGGAATGCTGGGTCTGGCCGGTGGATTGTTCATGACTACGAATTCGGTGATCTGGCCCAACTACTACGGCCGCACCCACCTGGGCAGCATCAGAGGAGTTGTAACAACCTGCATGGTGGCCTTTGCCGCCTTGGGCCCCCTACCCTTCGGCTTTCTCTTCGACCTTACCCAGGGCTACACGCTGGCTATCCTTGTCTTCATGGCCCTGCCGGTGGCTTGCGGCATAGCCGCGTTCTTTGCATATCCGCCGCAGAAGAAACAGGCTGCCACTGAACAAGCGACGCCCGTGTAGGCGCGGTCGCGCGAACCGCCGCTACACCTGCTCCAGCGAACCTACAAGCGCCACTCCCTCCATCCTGGCAAGCCTGCGGTCGAATGTATAGAGAGGCGTAGCTCCCGCCCGTTTGGCCGCTGAAAGGACCATCAGGTCCGAGAAACCAGCTCCGCCCTGGCGGTACCGGTGCGCCGCCGCAGCCACGTCATCCGAATTCTCGACCAAGATGCTGTCAGAAGCCGTCAGGTCCATCAATGCCTCAGCGACCAGTGTCCGCGTGAAGCCGTAGCTTCTCACCAGCACCCAGGCGATCTCTATCACAACCTCCCGGCAAATGAAGCCAGGCTCATCAGGCGTCAACCCATCCAGCAAGGCGCGCGCCGCCTCCGCCTGTTCAGCGTCGTCGCCGACGAGGTAGCGAACGATTACGTTCGTGTCGATCGAGGTCATCCTTCAGAGGCCCCCTCTGCGATGGCACGATCCATCTCTTCTAGGCTCACGACGGGGCCGTCGTACTTCAGGCTGCGGAACAGGCGGCGGGTAGACCGCACAGGCATTATCAGCACTCCCTCGTCCACTATGACGTAGCGAACCTTGTCCCCCGCCTTGACTGCCAGCGAGTCCCTGACGGCCTTGGGCAGCGTGGTCTGGCCCTTGATGGTTATGCTGGATTCGAACATGGCGCTCTCCTTTGTGGGGCACAGTGACTCTGTCCTTACATTATAGACAGAAGTAATGCGTAATACAATAAGACAAGGGGCCTAACCGTCATTCTGAGCGCCAGCGAAGAATCTTTCTTGCAGGCAGACAGGGTTACGAGTAAGTGCTCGGCTCCCGCACGGATTGGGGCGGTGGTGAGTGGGCTTCGTCCGTACGCTGGTCCGGCTACGAAGCAGATTTTTCGGCGTGAACGCCTCAGAATGACCGTAGAGGACTTATAGCGGACACCGGTTGCACAAAGGTCTCCCTTAAGGGGTGTACCCGCTACTCCTTCTCCTGCTCCCAGTTCCCGCCGAGCTCTCGCAGGAACTGCTCCACGGACGGCGATAGCGGAATCGTATCCTCGCTCCGTTCCTCCCGCTCCGTGGACTCCATGCGGGCGTCGTAGTCGGCCTCTAGCTGCTCCACCAGGGCTTTCACGCCTGAGTTCCGCTCCATTTCGGAGGAAACCCGCTCGTACTGCCTGACGCCGCGCCTGCTTACCGCCAGCTCTCGAGGAAGGTCGTAGAGGTGGCACATGATGTTGAGCAAGCTGGCGGCCCCAGTATGGTCCTCTTCCAGCTGGATATACTGCGGAAGCCGGGCCATCAACGTGACGTTTTCCGTGCCTATGGCGTTTAATTTCTCGGACAGCAGGTTGATTATGGAGGTTGGCCCCTGGTAGGGAGAACGCTTGGACGGGCTCACGCCGGGTACCTGGCTCATGTCCTCTCCGTCCATGGTGCCGGTGACCAGAATCGGACGAGTGTGTGGCACTGCATCGTACATACCGCCCACGCGGCAGTACCGTTCTACCTTGAGGTGGTCAATAAGCTGCGCCAGCGAATCTATGTACTCCTCGGCAAAGGCGTGCGGTTCCAGGATGTGCACAAAGAGGAAATCGAACTCTCCCTCCCCCAGGGCATAGCGGACGAACGTGTTGGGAATGGTCATGCGACGCTGGCCTTCCGTGTAGTACACCGTTGGCCGGTAGCGCGTGAAGTCAAAGAACTTGCCCGGCGTCGCCAGCCCGCCCAGGTCCTTTGCGCCAAGATGTCGCTCCAACCGCGACAGGGTCAACGTCCCCACGCTTCCCGCATCCACCCATGGCCGCAAGCTGGCGATGACGTGCGGTTTCCGCAGTTCCGGGACCGGTTCCGTTAGTTCAAATTCACTGATACGCATAGCAGCATCCTGTCAATAAAGCGGTTTCTGCAACTTGCAACAATATCCTAGCACCCTCCGCGCGAAGATGCAGTCTCTCAACTCTGCTATTTGACCCTTTTTCCGCCTATTCTTCCACTTCTACGATCATTTCTATTTCGACCGCCATCCCGCCCGGCAAAGAGCCCATGCCAACCGCTGACCTGGCGTGCCGTCCCTTGTCTCCTAGGACCTCCACCAGAAGGTCGGAGCAGCCGTTGATCACCGCGGGCTGCTGTGCGAAATCGGGAGCGGCGTTCACCATGGCAAGCAGCTTGACCACGTGCTTGACCTTGTCCAGATCGCCTATGATCCCTTTCAGGTTGGCCAGCAGATTGAGAGCGCACAACCTGGCGGCCTGGTAACCCTCCTCCACCGTCACCTCCTGCCCCAGTTTGCCCTTTAGGGTATTCCCCTCGGCGTCTCTGGGCCCCACTCCCGACAGGAAGACCAGGTTGCCCGTCCTGTACCCCGGTATGTAGTTGGCCATGGGGGGCGGACCCTCCGTCAGCTCCAGGCCCATTTCCCTCAGCTTATCCTCTACTTGCGACATGTGCTCCTCCCTTGTGTTCGAATTCAGGAAAAATCGAAGTTGACTCCCACGTTCTGCTGCACTGCCTTATCGTAAACGAACTGGGCTACGGCCACGTCTTCAATGGAAAGCCCCACGCTCTTGAACAGCGTAATCTCGTCGCTGTTCTCACGGCCTTTCTTCTCTCCCCTGACTATCTCTCCCAGGCCGGCGTGTATCATATCGCCATTGAAGGCCCCTTCCGCGATTGGGATGATGAGGTCCCCCGTTTCCGCCAGGCATGCCGGAACATAATCGCACACCACCTTGGAGCGGACTATCCCCTCCGTATCGAGCTCCCTGGCGTCAGGCTTATGAGCGCCCACGCTGTTCACGTGCGTGCCCGGTCTCAGCCACCTTCCTTCCAGCACAGGGCTGTGCGATGACGTGGCCAGGGCCAGCACGTCCGACGCCTCCACCACCTCTTGAGCCGACCCTGCCAACCTAACCTCAACGTCTAAAAGGCGTGACATATCCTCTACAAAGGAGTTCTGCCGCTCCACGTTTCCGTTGGAATAGCACAGCACGGACTCTATGCTTCTCACGGCGCAAATCGCCTCGAGCTGAGTCCGCCCCTGCGCTCCGACGCCCAGGATGCCCGCCGTCGACGCGTCCTCCCGCGCCAGGTATCTGGTCGCCAGCCCGGACGCCGCGCCGGTGCGCATTGCGGTGATAAAGCCGCCGTCCATGATGGAAAGCACCCGCCCGGTTTCCTGATCCATGTACAGGACGGTGCCCATGATGGTTGGCACGCCGTGTTTGGACAGGTTCTCGTCAAAAGTAGTAACCACTTTGATTCCAAAAGCGCCGCTTTCAAGAAGCCTTGCGGGCATGAAGGCCGTCCAGCCCGCGCGTTGGGGATCGCTCATGGTCAAGCGCTGGGGCATGTCTACGGCGCATTCTGCAAGCTGGGCAAACGCCTGCTCCATGATCTGCACCGTTTCCTCCATAGTGAGGAGGCTCTGGAGTGTGCTCCTGTCAAGTAGTAGTGCCAAGTTGCGTCCTTTGCCGGGGTGGCTAAACGGGGAGCAACGGCTCTCCCACCGGAGCAACCTCGAATGAGTTCAGCGCCGCCGCTAGCATGCTGTAGTAGCCAATGGTTGCTGTGAGATCGATCAGTCCCTGGACTCCAAAGGTCGTCAAGGCCGCGTCAAATGTGGCTTCAGAGACCCGGTGGTTCCTCAGTATCTCCAACGTATAATCCGCCACCAGCGCGTCTTCCGAGGACAGGCCTTGAAGAGGCTTGCGTTCGCGAATCGCGGCTATGACCTCGACCGGAATTCCGACTCGTTCAGCCTGGGGTTGGTGGGCCGTCCACTCATACTGGCAGTCAAACTCCCGCGCCGTAATCAACGACGCCAGCTCATTCACCCTGGCCGATATGGTCGATTCAAAGCGAACGTAGGCGCCAGCATCCGCTATGCGCCGCGCCAGCTCCGGGCTGTTGAGAAGCACGGCAAATGGCCCGACCACACGACCCCGGCTCGCCTCGATCTCATCGAAGGCGTGCCTGCTTTCAGGGGGCAGGTCATCTCTACTGAGGACTTCAGGTATTCTTGGCATGGCTTCCTCGCAAACGTTGAATTTCATGCGCGCCGCCGGTTTACGGCTGCGCTCGTTCACACACGGATATGCGGCAGTATCTAGCCGGCCCCTCTGAACGCCAGGTCCGCCAACCTGGCCTGCACGGAAGGACGGTCCGCCGGCTCCACCGGATCCGGCAACTCCTTCAGCTCAGGCACGATGACATCGCGCAAAGCATCCGCCTCCTTCTCGGAGAGATCAGAGGCGGCAATCACGTCCTCCACGCCGTGCATGACTGCAAGGCGAAATCCGTAGTCGGCCACAGCCTTATCAATAATATCTCTCAGCGCCCTGTGTGACATTGAGCTCCCTCCACTTAGCTATATCAGAGCTAGAATCCTACAGTTCGTCCTCCATCTATGACAAAACTGGCCCCCGAGACGTAGGAAGACTCGTCGGAAGCCAGGAACAGCATCATCTGGGCTACGTCTTCGGGGAAACCCACCCTCCCCGCCGGGTTCTCCTTGACGCGCTGTTCAAACTCTTCAGTACTGCCGGTGCTCCCCCTGGATTGCGGGCTGTCTATGATGCCGGGGATTATGGCATTGAACCGTATCCTGTTCTCGGCGTACTCCTGGCTGGCGGTCTGAGTCAGGCTTATCACGCCGGCCTTTGCCGCTCCGTAGGAAGAGGATATGAGAGAGGCGCGTATACCGGACGTGGAAGACACGTTGATCACTGAGCCTCCCCTATCCATCATTCGCGGCACGGCGTACTTGCAGCACAGGAACACGCCCTTCAGGTCCGTGTTCAGGGTGAGATCCCACTCCAGTTCGGAGACTTCGTGCATCTTTGAAGTGCGGATGAGCACGCCCGCGTTGTTGACTAGGACGTCCAGCTTCCCATAGGCGTTGATGGCTTGCTCCACCATGTTCTCCACTTCAGCCGCTTTGGAAACGTCCGTATCTATGAATAAGGCCTCTCCTCCCGCTTCTTTTATCGCCGAAACCGTCTTTTCACCGTCCGATATATTACGGTCCGCCGCCGCTACTTTAGCCCCTTCGCCGGCGAACAGCTGGGCGGCGGCCCGCCCAATGCCGGTGGCTGCTCCTGTAATGATTACTACCTTGTCCTCTAACCGTCCCACTGTGGATCCTCCTTTACCTGGTCCAACCTACGTCTACTGTCACGACCCACGTCTTTTGCTCCGCCGGTATCAGAGCTGCAAGCATGATCAATCTTAATCGACCTGCTAGATTGGTGATAGAATAGCACACGCTATCTCGCTGTAAAGCTGGATAGGACGTAATTTTGCTAAAGGAGCGTGAATAGTGACTCCGGAAAAGATCAGGGTGGGAATAGTAGGCGCAGGCGGCAACGTTCGTATCCGCCACGCCCCCGGGTTCAAAGCCACAGAAGGAGTGGAGCTTGTCAGCGTGTGCAACCGCACCAGGGAGTCCAGCGAGCGCGCCGCCAAGGAGTTCGGCATATCCAAGGTATACGACAACTGGCTGGACCTGGTGCAGGCAGACGACACGGACGCCATATGCATAGGCACCTGGCCCTACCTCCACGCCGCCATCACCATCGCCGCTCTAGAGTACGACAAACACGTCCTGACCGAAGCCCGCATGGCCATGAACGCCGAAGAGGCCCACGCCATGCTGGAGGCGTCGCGGGCGTCTCCGCACCTGGTCGCACAGATTGTGCCCGCCCCTATGACCCTGAAGGTGGACCAGACCGTGCAGGAGATGATTTCCCAGGGCTATCTGGGCCCGGTGCTGGCCGTTGACATGAGAAACAACTCCTCCGCTTTTCTGGATGCGGAGGCACCGCTTCACTGGCGCCAGAGCCGCGACCTGAGCGGCCTCAACATCATGATGATGGGCATCTGGTACGAGATGCTGATGCGCTGGATAGGCCCCGCCACAAAGGTAATGGCCATGACCAACACCTTTGTCAAGCAGCGCCGCGATGCCGAGGGCCAACTCCACACAGTGGACGTCCCCGACCACGCCGACGTTATCTGCGAAATGGCCTGCGGCGCACGCGCTCAGATGCGGTTCAGCTCCGTGACCGGCCTTGCTCCGGCCAACGAGGTGTGGCTGTTTGGCGCGGACGGCACAATCAAGCTGGACGCCGACAAGATGGAGCTTTACGCGGGCAAGCGCGGCGACAGCCAGCTATCCAAGGTAGAGATAGACCCCCAAAAGCAGGGCGACTGGCGTGTGGAGGAGGAGTTCATCAACGCTATCAGGGGCATTGAGCAGGTGAAGTTGACCACCTTTGAGGATGGCGTGAAGTACATGGAGTTCACCGAAGCAGTAACTCGCAGCGCGCAAAGCGGCGAGGCCGTATCCTTACCCTTATAGGAGCAGGACCATGGACGAGCAGACCAGAAACGCGCTCATCAACGACTCCGTTATAGACATCACCACCCTGGGCCGCAGGTCCGGCCAGCAGCGACGCATAGAGATCTGGGCCCATTACCAGGACGACAAAGTGTACATCACAGGAAGCCCGGGGAGGCGCGGTTGGTATGCCAACCTGCTGGCAAGCCCTGATTTCACCCTCCACATCAAGCAGAGCTTTCAAAGAGACATCCCGGCAAAGGCCACGCCAGTAATCGACGAGGCCCAGCGCCGAGCCGTGTTCAACGCCATGATGGAGTCCCTGCCCCGGTTGCAGAACCTGCGCGCCAACTTCGATCAATGGCTGGAGGACAGCCCGCTGATAGAAGTGGGGTTGTCGGCCTAACCGCCCCACTCTCCCGTCATTCCCGCCTCCGAGCGGGAATCCACCCCCTACCCCTTCCACCGACCCCTACCCGCTCATGGTGAGCTTGTCGAACCATTTGAGCGGGCATACTCGAACACCTCCACCATACCTCCCTGTGTGATATCCTCCAGCAGTCATGTCTCAGAACCCTACTAGCCAGCCGGAACAGGAACTAGCGGACGCCATGCTGCAGCGGGCCGTCGCCCTTTGGGGCAACGACTACGCCGAGCAGTTGCTCCCACATATAGAGGAGATGGCCGGCCATCTCCACGCCCTCTCAACTGACCTCTCCGACAACGAAGTTGAGCCGGGATTCTTCCTCTAATCGCGCCCATGGAACCAAGAGACCTCGCCATAGCCCAAGCTTCTCAGGCCATCGCCGCTGGCAAGCTGTCCCCGCCTGAGCTGGTGGAATCCCTGTTGGAGCGCGTCAGGGATCTGGAGCCTTCGCTCAAAGCCTGGGTCACCCTCGACGAAGAGGCCGCCATGCGGTCGGCCAGAGCCGCCGAAACGGAGATCCATAGCTCCGGCCCCCGCAGCCCGTTGCACGGCATACCTATCGGCGTAAAGGACATCTACTACACCAAGGGCGTCCTCACCACGGCAGGCGCACCGCAGTACAACAATTTCGTTCCCGAATACGACGCAACCAGCGTGGCCAAGCTGAAGGACGCAGGCGCCATCATACTGGGCAAGGCGGTCACCACCCAGTTCGCCGATGGAGACCCCGCGCCTACTTTCAATCCCTGGAACCTTGAGCATACGCCCGGCGGTTCCAGCAGCGGGTCGGCGGTGGCGGTTGCCACACGCATGTGTCCCGCAGCCCTCGGTTCTCAGACCGGCGGCTCCACTCTGCGACCCGCCGCATACAACGGCGTGGTCGGACTGAAACCAACCTACGGAAGGATCAGCCGCTATGGGGTCGTCCCCTTCGCCTGGTCGCTCGATACCGTGGGCATCATCGCCCGCACCGTGAACGATACCGCTCTGCTGCTTCAAGCTATGGCCGGACACGACCCCAACGATGCCAGCTCATCCCTTGAACCCGTCGGAGACTACGTGAGCGGCTTGACCGCCCCAAACGACCCGCCGCGCATCGGCGTTATACGCCAGTTCTACTACGAAACCGCCAGCGAAGAGGTGGGCTGCCACACCGACGAGGTCATGCGAAACCTGGAGAAAGCGGGAGCCGCCGTGTCCGAAATCAAGCTACCAGACAGCTTCCACCTCCACGAGGCGGCGCGAAGCGTGGTCATAAACGTCGATGCGGCCGCTTTCCACCAGCGGATGTACAACCAAAACCCCGATGACTACGGCCTGTACCTGCGTCGCATAATAGAGGTGGGCATGCTTGTCCCGGGAGCGCAATACCTGCAGGCGCAGCGCGTTCGAGCCAGGTTCCGCAGGGACGCTGAGGCCATGTTCAAGGACTGCGACGTGCTGCTCACCCCTGCAACACCGACGGCGGCGCCAAGAGACCGCACCACCACGGGAGACCCTACCTTTCAGGCGGGATGGACTTCCGCTGGACTTCCCGCCGTAGCGATCCCCTCGGGGCTGGATGCCTCCGGCATGCCGCTCGGTGTCCAGCTGGTGGCGGCGCCGTTCGCCGAAGCCAAGCTGCTTGCCGCCGCCCACTGGTGCGAGTCGGCGCTTGGCGTGGAGTTGCGCCCGCCGGGTTTGGGCTACCGCCCACGCAGTTCGGGTATCGGCGCATCAGGGCACACAGACACAGCGAGCAAAGCGAGTGACATACGGCCGGAGCCTCGTTCTTGGCGCTAGTCCATCCAAAATCGCCAGAACCCCTACCCTAACCGCGACTCGTGCTCCTTCTTGATGCAGAGGTCCATGACCACGGGAATCCCCGCCGCCTTGGCCTTTTCCGCCGCCTCCTCGTTCACAATCCCCTCTTGCATCCAGACGTACGCCGCTCCCGCCTCTATGGCATCCTCCACCACCGGCATGACGTCGCTGGGCCGGCGAAAAACGTCCACCACGTCGATGCTCTCCGGAACTGACTTGAGATCGGGGTAACTCTTCTCTCCCAGCACCTCTTCTACCGCTGGATTGACGGGAACAATCCGGTATCCTGCGTCTTTGAGGTATTCGGCAACCTGGTAGCTGGGCCTATCCGGCCTGGGCGAAAGGCCTACCACGGCAATCGTCTTCTGCGCCAGGATTTCCTCTATCAAACCGTCCACGTCGCTCATAGCCGGATTGTACCCTACGAAGCCGTGGCTGTCAGTCTGCCCGCCCACATCCCTCCGCCCGCTTGCCCGCCTGCCCCTGCCACTGCTAGAATCCTCCTACAACTAGCGCATGGGGGTTCTCATGGCAATCAGTACGCTTCCTTCTTCTCCGGCTGCATTGCGCCACATCATCCGCAATGGCGAATACGACACCGTAACGGCGGGACTGGCGCCCGGCTACGTCCAAGCCAACCTCGTCATCCTGCCACAGGCCCAGGCTTTCGACTTCCTGCTCTTCTGCCAGCGCAACCCCAAGCCCTGTCCTCTCATAGAAGTCGTGGAGGCCGGCAGCGTCGAGCCCTCCATTACCGCACCCGGCGCAGACATCCGCACCGACCTGCCAAAGTACCGCGTCTACAGGGACGGCGTGCTGGAGCAGGAAACGGAGAACGTTCTGGACGTCTGGCGAGACGACCTCGTCTCTTTCCTCATCGGCTGCAGCTTCACCTTCGAGACGGCGCTGCTGGCGGCTGGGATCTCCATGCGGCACATAGAAGAGAACAGCAACGTCTCCATGTACATCACCAACATGCCAACGGTGCCCGCCGGACAGTTCTCCGGCCCCACCGTGGTGTCCATGCGACCCATTGGCCGGGAAAAGGTGGTGAAGGCCGTGCAGGTGACTTCCCGATTCCCCAACACCCACGGCGCGCCTCTGCACGTCGGTGACCCGGAATCGATAGGCATCGATGACATCCAGAAGCCGGACTACGGGGACGTTGTGCCCTTCAAACCGGGCGAGATACCCGTTTTCTGGGCTTGCGGCGTTACTCCTCAGGCCGTGGCTATGGAGTCCAAGCCGCCATTCATGATTACCCACTCGCCGGGGCACATGTTCATCACGGACGTCCGCGACGAAGACCTGGCAGTTCTCTGATTAGATAATCCTGTACTCGCAAATTGGGAGGGCAACCGTGTCCGCTATAGAAGACATCATCCTTGACCGTGACCAGAGGGGCATATCCAAGCTGCGTGGGCACCTCCCTGAAGACTACTGCGAAGACGCCGCTCAGCTCATCTTGAGCAATCCGGGACGCGCCTTCGTCATCAGCGGTTTCTTCATAGTCGGGGCCATGGCCTCGGAGACCGACGGCCCTCCCGGCGCTTACTTCATCGGCAAAGCGCTGCAAAAGCTGGGCTACGATGTCACCCACATTACCGACGAGTTCAGCTCGTCTCTCTACAACTGCATTTCAGACGTGGGCGAAGTCGTTGAATTCCCCGTTACGGACGAAGACTCCAGCCGGAAGTTTGCCAGTGAGCTCCTCGGCGACCTGAAGCCTTCGGTTGTCATCTCCACCGAACGCTGCGGCGTGACCCAGAAGGGCGAATATCTGAACATGCGTGGCGTAGACATCTCGCAGTACAACGCCCGTGCCGACTACCTTGTGCTCGACCACAACGCCACCGTCGGCATAGGAGACGGCGGCAACGAGATAGGCATGGGCAAGCTTGCCGAGCAGATCCCCACCATCGATACCCTGCCCAAGCAGCCCACCATAGTCCCCACCGACAAGCTCATCCTGGCCAGCGTCTCCAACTGGGGCGCTTCCGGACTCATAGCAGGCCTCTCTCTGCAGGCGAAACAGAATCTGCTGCCCTCGCCGGAGGAAGAAGAAGAGGTCATCAAGCAGATGGTCGACATCGGCGCAGTGGACGGATTCAAAGTCGAACGCACCTACGCCGTGGACGGCTTCCCCCTGGAGGAGAACCGTAAAACGCTGGAACGCCTCCACGATTACTTGAAGCAGCAGGGCGTCTCCTAGCACCACTCTCGCCATCTATGCGCCCCGTCCTATTGTGCACGGCCCGCACCCCCTTACCGTCTTGCCCGCGCAGGCGGGCATCTAGGGGCGGAGGGAGTCTTGGGCGTTCCCTGCCTATCTACTTTCGAACGGATTTACATAGCCAACACCAAGGTCTTCAAAGTCGTCCACGTTTCTGGTGACCACCGTCAATCTATGAACCATGGCTGTCGCCGCTATCATAGCGTCTTCAGTTATGGCGCCTGATCTCCCGTGCATCAGTCGCGCCCACTCCCTGAAAGCGAACGCATCCATTGGCAGTATGCCGTAGGAAGCCAGGACCTTGTCCAGCCACGCTTCCAACTCCTCAGCCTTGGCTTCATCCTGATCACGAGTGATCTCGATTCCTGACTGTATCTCGCCAACCGTAACCGCAGACACAAAGAGCTGCTCCGCCGGAACGTCCGCAATCCAATCCAGAACTGCGCCATGCGGACGGGGCCGACGCAGCTCCGAAACCACGTTGGTGTCCAAGAGGTACATAGGCTACTCCATTACTACGGGTGGGCGGCGGCGCTGCTGCTGGCGCGGCGCCGCAAGGGTCTCCGTTCGTGCCCCAGGAGCAAGCAGCAACTCTTTTAGATCCGGTCTCGTCATCCGCTCTAACCTCCGCCACTGCTCAATGGGAAGGAGCACGGCGGCTTCCACACCTCGCTTGGTTACAATCTGCGGCCCCTCCGCTAGCGTCGTGTCCAGAAGCTCGCTGAATCTCGATTTGGCATCCTGAACCGGCCATCTCTTGCTCACGGTTAACCTCTTTATCCATTGTGCTGACTAGCCATCAGACTAGGTTAAATCAACATTAGTGTCAAGGTAGAACGCGCCTACGCCGTGGACGGATGTCCCATGAAAGAGAACCGCAAAACCTGAGGCTGATTGACATGGTGGGCGCCCCATCCCCCCTTGCGGCCTCGTATAATGGAAGTGGCGGCTTGTGATAGAGAAGCCCAATCATGCTGTAATTGGGGGGTCCTCATGCGCGTAGCACTTGTTTCTGGACTCATTGCTTTCGTAGTACTCGTGGCAGGAGGAGTAGGCTTTCTGCTCCTGGAACTGAATAACACCAATGCCAAATTGCTGGCAGCCAACAAGAAGATAGATACGGTTAGCGCTGAAGCTCGCACAGAGATAGAAGGCTTGGAGAATTACATCACTGAACTACTGGACACTATTGATGAAGCGGTAGATGCCAACGCTGCATACGCTAAGAGTAATGAGGAATTGCAGGCTGCTCTGTCCGGTACCCAGGCCAACTACGATAGTGCCGTTGCTCTTACCATCGACTTGGAGAACCGGCTGACTGCCGCTGAGGGCGAAGTTAGTAGTCTCAATACACAAGTAGCTGAGCGTGATACAAGAATTGACGGCTTCGTCAGCGACATTATTACGCTCAATGCACAAGTAGCTGAGCGTACCACAAGAATCGCCGGCTTAGTCAACGACAACAGTAGGCTGAGGACGGATTATCAGGCACTGGTAGATGCGGGAGGTGATCTAGAGCAGGTTAGAGCCATGGAGGAAGCCAGCCAAAAAAGGGCAGATGAACTGGAGATAGAAATAAAAGAGCTCCAGGAACAGCGCAAACCTTTGATACTGACGCCTGGAGGTGTGGCTACCAGTGGATTTCTATGTACTGGAAGCATGTATCCGGCTATCACTTGTATGGATAGGGGCACTTGGCTTGAAGAGTTCAATCCTGAGGATATCGTAGTAGGCGCCACGATTAGTTTTAGTCCCAACTGCTGGGAAGAAGAGCCAGATGACATATCCACAGCTCACAGGGTTAAGGAGATCAGGGTGGAGGATGGTACCTACTACTTCTGGCCGCGGGGAGATGCCAACAGGGAGGATGATGGATGCTGGGTGCATCAGGACAATGTGGAAGGCTATCTCATTGAACTAGAGAAGGATGTGGTGCCGGAGAATGCTTATCTACAAAGCCAAGTCAGAGCTTCACGGGTAGCTTACGATAACCTCTGGTCGAGACACTGCGGTCATGTTGATCCATCTGGAACATGCTATCTGTCAGGATATATCTACGACATTGTTCGGGATGCTCTAAACCTCTATAACTGCTGGCTTGGGAACGCTAGAGAATCGAAGTATCCCGGGCATATTCCAAACCACTGTAGGCCAGTCCAATGAAGCAGCCGGAGCCTAGCCCTGGCGCAATGGGTCTTGACGTATTGTCACAGGCAATGGCTGCTAGGCTTGCGGAGTTCCTGGTTCCTTTGGAAGATGAGCCGCTGTAGTTTGAAACAAAGCCCCCTCAACCAGCAGGTAGTGTCTCAGTTTCAGGAGGGTAGCCATGGAAGTAAAGGTTCCGGAAAAGAAGGTCTGCATTCTCGGGGCGACCGGCTGTATCGGCTTCGAGGTGACCGTTCACCTGTTGAAAGCCGGATGCGGTGTGCTCGCCGTGGTGCGTGACACCAACAAGTTCCGACGAATGCTCAGCGCGCAGGGAATAGACGATCTTGAGGGATTGTCCGTTGTCGAACTGGACCTATTTGCTGAAAAGGCCGTCGCCGACCCATCTGTGGCGCAGGAGATGATGGCTTGCGACTACATCTTCAACGTCGCCTCCAAGCCTGTCTCTTGGGTTCCCTGGTCCCGGGCCAATCGCGAATGGGGTGGTGTCGTTTCATCGTTGACGAGAGAGATTGTGGAGATTGCTTCCCAGGACGGAAGGAAGCCACACATCGTTGCCTTTTGTGGGACAGAGTATTTTGTGGGGTATGACGCCAATGTCAGCTTTCTCCAACAGGTGTTGCCGAAGGTGCTGAACAAGATGAGCGCGGCGCTGCACGACAATCACGACGAGGCGATGCTTCTTCTGACGTCGGGGTACGGACGGTGGAGCGTGTTCCGCTGCGGCAGCATCCGGCCGAGTTCTGGGCAACCGGGCGACGCCGGCCGGATTGGGATGGATTTGCACAAAGACGGCAGCGACTATCGACGTGGGAAGGGGAAGGCGTTGGTTGTTGAAGACCTTGCTGCGTATCTCACCAACACAATCCAGAGTGGAGCATTCTCAGGATTTGAGGGGGAGATGCCGTTTCTGTTCAATACGCGCTTCTAAGGGCTTCTGCGTGTAAATTTGTTTCCTGAAACTGAGACGCTACGAACCAGCACAAACTTTTGACACTGAGGCAAGCTCAATGCTAGCATTCAAACGGAGTTTGCCGTCCACCCTGTGAACCAGGTAGTTGAAGCAAAGCCGGCGCTCTGAACAGCGAAAGAGAGGCCGATCATAGAAGTCTTACTCAGCTCACCCAGAGGGTTTTGTGCGGGCGTTGTCCGCGCCATTGACGTGGTAGAGCTATGCCTGGAGCGTTTCCAGCCCCCCGTTTACGTTCGACACGAGATTGTGCATAACTCTCACGTCGTGGACGAGTTGCGGGACAAAGGGGCCATCTTCGTAGAGGACATCGACGATATCCCTGAGGGCAGCGTCGTGGTCTTCTCCGCGCACGGCGTCTCCCCTGCCGTCTGGCAGCAAGCCCAAGCCAGGGGACTGGACATCATAGACGCCACCTGCCCCCTGGTCACCAAGGTCCACCTTGAAGCCATCAAATACGCCCGTGAAGGCTACACCATAATCCTCATCGGTCACCGCGGCCACGTCGAAATCGATGGCACAATGGGCCAAGCGCCCGAGAGCACCATCCTAATTGAAACGCCTGAAGAAGCGGCTCAGGTGCAGGTTGAAAACCCGGACATGGTGGTGGCTCTAACTCAGACCACTCTGAGCATGGACGACACTGAAGCAGTCATATCCGTTCTCAAAGAGAGATTCCCTGCCCTGCTAACTCGCAACGACATCTGCTACGCCACTACCAACAGGCAGAACGCGCTCAAGGCCATAGCGCCTGAAATTGACCTGGTCCTGGTTGTGGGAGCGCAGAACAGCTCCAACAGCAACCGGCTGCGGGAAACTGCTGAGGCCGCCGGAAGAACGGCTTATCTCATCGACGGCCCGGACGATATAGACGACGCCTGGCTGGAAGGCGTGCAAAGCGTGGGCATTACTTCCGGCGCTTCAACGCCGGAATGGCTGGTAGAAGCCGTGGTGGATAGACTGAAGCCCAAGAACGTTCGCACAACATCCATAGCGGAAGAGAACTTCACCTTCGTGCTGCCCAAACAACTACGGGAAGAGGCTACGCCTGAAACGGGGAGATAATGCTCACCGACAAAGTCGTCTGCCCGGCGCCTTAGGAATGTCAGGCACGGATACCTGTCCATCTGAAATAGACCCAGACCTCCTATCCTCCATAGAAGAACACGCCGTCTCACTAGCCGCAAGCGCCGGTGAGTTGCTTCTGGACTACTTCCACCGTGATATGAAGGTGGAGTACAAGTCTGAAGGGTCAAGAAGCCCCGTCAGCGATGCCGACAAAGGCGCTGAACAGCTCATCGTAGATGGTATCCGCAGCCGCTTCCCCGGCCACGGCATCCTCTCCGAAGAGACACCGCCGGCAGAAGACCTTGACCAGACCTTCGTTTGGGTGATAGACCCGCTGGACGGCACCACCAACTTCGTCAACGGCTTTCCTGTCTTCTCATCCTCCATCGGAGTTCTCCACCACGGCAAACCCGTCGCAGGGGCCATCTACGTCCCGTCGCCAACCACGTCCGCCGGTCTGGTGTTTCACGCCCGTTGCGGGGGAGGCGCATTCGCCGGAGACACCCCCATACGTGTCTACGATAAGGCCAAACCCATGCCCAACGGCCTCGTCTCCCTCCCCATGGCCTTCTGGCGGCGATACCGGATCGGCAAGGAGTTGAGAAGGCTTGGCGAGCTGCGCAACATCGGCAGCGTCGCTTACGAGATGACGCTGGTGGCTTCAGGAGTCATGCAGTACGCCGCTTTCTCCGCGCCGCATATATGGGACGTTGCCGCGGGAGTAGCAATTGTGCGAGAGGCCGGCGGCGAGGTACTGGCAAGAACATCAAATCGATGGCTGCCCCTCGAAACGCTATACGGCCGCAAGGAAGCGGGCCGCTCTACGGAAGGAGACCTCGCCAAGTGGAGGGCCAGCCTGCTGGTTGGCAATTCCGCTATAGTTGCCCACCTCAGCGAAAACCTCAAACCCGCCAAGCGCCTCTGGCTCTGGCCAAAGTAACCCCCCTACTCTGCCAGGCAAAGCGCCCCTTTCCGTAGGGGCGGTTCGTGAACCGCCCAGAACCGCAGGTTGAGAACAACCGCTCCTTCCGGGATAACTACAGACTGTCCAACCTCTCCATGATATCCGGAGGTAGCCTTAAGTCTACTGCTCGGACGTTCTCCGCTATCTGTTCAGGCCTGCTGGAGCCCACGACTATTGCACTGACGCCGGGTTTGTGCAATGCCCACGCCTGCGCAATCTGGGCCGGTGAATATCCCAGTTCTAAGGCTATGGAACTGAGTTCACTCACCAAGTGGAAGGTCTGGTCATTCCACCAGCGCTCCTTGTCTTCCAATGCGTGGCGAGACGCTAAGTGACTATCTTTGGGCGGCCCCAAGTGACGATTGTAAGTTCCCGTTAGCAGCCCGCCCATAAGAAGCAGGTACGGTATGATACCCACTTCCTGGTCTAGACATAGAGGCGCCATTTCCCGTTCTACGTCTCTTTCCTTCAGGTTGTAAAGCAGTTGAATAGACTCGAAACGTTCCAGGCCCAGACTGTCGCTGACCCACAGGGCCTTAGTCAGTTGCCAGGCCGCGAAGTTGGAGCACCCTATATACCTGATCTTGCCCTGCCGCACCAGGTTATCTAGAGCGCGCAGCGTCTCCTCGATGGGAGTATGGGGGTCCCACCAGTGCACCTGATACAGGTCTATGTATTCGGTGCCCAGACGCCGGAGGCTGCCCTCCACTGCTTCTATCAGGTGTTTGCGAGAAAGTCCCATGTCATTGACGCCCGGACCGGTAGTGGAGAATCCTTTGGTGCCAATGACAAGCTCATGCCGGTTGTGACGTTTGACCGCCTTTCCAACAACCTCCTCAGAGCGACCATCGTAGTATAGGTCGGCAGTATCGATAAAGTTGATACCGTTTTCAATTGCTGCATCCACCACGGAAATGGCGCGATCGTCGTCCACGTACTCCGCACCGAACATGTTGGTGCCCAGGCAGAGTCTGGATGCCCAAACCCCTGTGCGACCAATCCTGGTGTACTCCATAACACATGCCTCCACATGAAGAACAACCACTTAACTTATTGTGGGTGTTCCCCTATTGCACCGTAGGGCTAACATACCTGGCTCAGAGCTTCTCAACAAAGTAGCTCCCCTACCCTGTCAGGCCAGACATGCCCTTTCCGTAGGGGCGGTTCGCGAACCGCCCAGGACCGCAGGCTGAGAACAACCGCCCCTCCGTCATTGACAGCGCAGCGAAGTGAAGTGAAGAATCCCAGCCCCTAGTCATTGCATGCCAACCTCAGCCGCCCCTACCCGCTCATGGTGAGCCTAAAGTTTACCCCTGAGCGTAGTCTAAGGGAACCATCCTCCTGAGCCACGACTACTTGCCAGACTAACCTGCCAAGTAGGACAATAAGATTGGGCCTGCCTAGTCTGCAATAGCAACGGACTGGACAGGCGCTATTTGTGCCGAACACAACGTTGTGCATCTACGTGGTGTCATTGACCGTAAGGACATTGCATAAGCACGGAGAAGAGGATATAGATGAGCGGAAAACTCAAGTTGGCTGTAGCAGTTGCACTTGTCTCCCTAGTAGTCGCCTTGATAGCGTGCGATCCGGAACCCACGCCCACGCCAACTCCTGAGCCCACCGTCGCCCCGGCGCCTACGGCCACGGCTACGGCTACCGCCACTCCTGAACCCACGGTCACGGCGACCCCAACGGCGACCCCAACGCCCACCCCAACCATGGCCCCCACGGCCACGCCGGTAGCGCCCACCGCTACTGCTACACCGACGCCCACTCCTAGCCCGGAACCTACGGCAACGCCTACGCCTACACCCGAGCCGGAAGTCGAAGCTCCCCTGGCATTCGACCCCAGGGTGGTCCGGGGCACCCTCTCCAACGGCCTGAGCTACTACATCAGGCACAACGAGGAGCCCCGCGATAGGGCGCACATTGCGCTGGCGGTGAAGGCCGGCTCCGTCCTCGAGACGGACGACCAGCAAGGCCTGGCACACTTCCTGGAGCACATGGCATTCAACGGCACAGAGCGTTTCGCCAAGCAGGAGATCATCGACTACCTGGAGTCCATCGGCAGCACGTTCGGCCCTGACCTGAACGCCCGCACCGGCTTCGACGACACCCTTTACTTCTTTGAGATTCCGACCGGCGATCCCGAGATAACGGAGAGAGGGTTCCAGATTCTCAGCGACTGGGCCTTCTCCATAGCGCTTGAACCGGAAGAGGTTGAGCTTGAGCGCGGCGTCGTGCTGGAGGAGTGGCGCCTCTCCCAAGGATTCGACTCGCGCCTCCAGCAGAACCTGCTCGATCTCCTCTTCAGCGACTCGCTCTACGCCAGTCGTGCCCCCATCGGCCTCACCGAGGTTATCGAGAACGCCCCGGCAGAGGCCCTGCGGGCCTACTACGAGCGGTGGTACAGGCCCAACTTGATGGCTGTGGTCGCCGTGGGCGACTTCAACGTGGAGGAGATCGAAGCCAAGATCAAGCAGTACTTCGCGCCCCCGCCCGAGGGCGAAGCCGCACAGGAGCGCGCTGCCATCGGACAATCCACCGACAGGCCGCAGATCGACGTTCCGGGCCACGAGACCCCGCTCATCGAGGTATTCACCGACCCCGAGTCTCCCGCCACACAGTTCGTGCTCATCCGCAAGTACGACCCCGAACCGGTCGAGGACGAGGCGGATTTCAGGCGTACCATCGTTGAGAGGCTCGCCTTCATGATGCTCAACGCGCGGCTGTCCGAGCGCGGCCAAGTCGCTGAACCACCATACATCACCGCCAGCGCGACCCGTTACAACTACGTCTACACGCTTGACATCGCCACTTTTTCGGCCTGGGTCGAGACCGACGGCGTCGAGGCCGGCCTCGCGGCCATGCTCGAGGAGATTCAGCGCGCCCACCAGCACGGCTTCACCGAGGGCGAGTTGGAGCGCGAGAAGAGTAACCTGCTCAGCTCGATCGAGAGCCGGTACAAGCAGCGAGACCAGACGCCCTCCACGAACCTCGCCAACGCGTATGCCAACCACTTCTTCGTCGGAGACCCCGTCCCAGGCATCGAGGCCGAATGGGAGCTGTACCAGCAGCTCTTGCCGCAGGTCACCCTGGCCGAGTTCGCCGACGTGGCGCAATCCTGGGCACAGACCGAGGACCTGGCCCTGCTGGTGGTGCGTCCCGAGGAGACCGACGTCGCGGGCGCTGACGACGAGTTCGGCACGGCCCTGCTGACTCAGCTACAAACGGCCCACACATTAGCGGTGGAGCCCTACGCGGACGACGTCGGTGACGTCCCGCTGCTGGCCAACCTGCCGGAGCCGGGGACCGTCACCGCCGAAGAACAGATCGAGTCCATCGACGCCGTGAAGTGGACGCTGTCCAACGGGGTCACCGTCTTGGCCAAGCAGACCGACTTCCGCGACGACGAGGTGCTGTTCCGGGCCTTCAGCCCCGGCGGCCACTCGCTAGTCACCGACGAGGAACACCAGTCCGCTATCTACGCCGCCCAACTCATCTCAGGCAGCGGCGCGGGCCCGCACGACAGCGTGACCCTGGATAAACTGCTCGCTGGCAAGAGGGTTTCGGTTGCGCCGTTTATTGGAGAGTTATTCGAAGGTCTTTCAGGCAACGCTTCTCCCGAGGACCTGGAAACCCTGTTCCAGCTCATCACCCTCTACGCCACCGAGCACCGGCTCGACCCGGACTACTTCGCGAGGTACAAGGCCAGGCTGCATAGCGTCGCCGAGTTCCGTGCCGCCGACCCGGATTCGGTCTTCTTCAACTCCATAAACAGTCTTCTCAGCCAGGGACACCACCGCGGACGACCCCTCTCCGTCGAGGTGCTGGAAGAGCTGGACATGGAGACGGCGGAGGCCGTCTATGCCGACCGCTTTGCGGACCTGGGCGACGCAACCTTTGTCTTCGTTGGCGCATTCGACTGGGACAACCTGCGATCATTGACCGAGACTTACCTGGCAAGCCTGCCGACCGCCGGCCGCGCTGAGCAGTGGGTCGACCACGGCATCGACCCGCCGATGGGAATAGAAGACCACGTTGTCCGCAGCGGCATCGAGCCGCGCAGCAACACGGTCGTTGTGTACGCCGGGGATATGGAGTGGAGCCGTCAGGAGGCGCTCGCGCTGGACGTTGCGGGCGAGATGCTGGGGATCCGTCTGCGGGAACGTGTGCGCGAGGAGCTGGGAGGCACCTACAGCATTGGAGTGAACGCGGGTGGCTCCAGTCTGCCGGACGAGGAGTACTTGGTCTCCATCATCTTCGGCAGCGACCCCTCTCGCACCGAAGAGCTCTTTGGCGAGGTCCAGGATGAGGTGGAGTGGCTGCGCATGGGCGGCGAGCAGGAGTACCTGGACACTGTCAAGGAGCTTCTGCGTACCTCTCGTCAGGAAGACCTACGGAACAACGGGTTCTGGCTCAATCAGGTCAGGGCTACGGCGCAGCGAGGCGAGTCGTTCTCAGAGATAATCGGCTTTGATGATCTGCTGGACGCTCTGACCCTGGAAGACATCCAGGCCGTGGCGCAGCGCTACTTCACCGCCGACAGCTACATTCGTGTGGTGCTTTTCCCCGAAGAGGAACAGTCCTAAGCGGGCTTGGTTGGGCCCCCATAGCTCCCCTTGGCTAACAAGCCTCCCCATCGTCATGCCCGTGCAGCTTGCCCCGCACTTGATGCGGGGACGGGCATCCACGAACCGCGTATCCCTTACCCTGTGCCTCCCTACACCCGTCATTCTGAGCGCAGCGAAGAATCTTCCACCACAGCAAATTAGGCTCCCCTACCCTCAAACTCCATTCACCTGCCCACATGCCCGCCTGTCCGTATGTCCGGGGGTGTGGACGCGGCGGCTGGGCCAGTGATACCCTCCACCCAAACTCAGCGGGAGACGCGCATGAAAGCCCTAGTCATCGGAGGCACCGGCCCCTCCGGCCCTCACCTCGTCAACGGCCTCCTGGAGCGCAGCTATCAGGTTGCCGTCCTCCACGGTGGACAGCACGAGGCCGAGTTCGACGCGGACGTTGAGCACATTCACGCCGATCCTCACTTCAAGGAGACGCTGGAAGAGGGCCTGGCGGACCGCACCTTCGACCTTGCCGTCGCCACCTACGGCAGAATCCGCATTGTTGCCGACGTGCTCAAGGGCAAGACCCAGCGCCTTCTCACAGTGGGCGGCGGCGGAGTCTACGCCCGCAGCAACGACGAGCGTTGGGGCCCTCTCGGCATACTGCCAATGGTGCCCGAGGACAGCCCGCTCAGCCATGACCCCGACGGGCCGCGTCTCAACTACATGATGTGGGTCACTGAACAGACCGTCATGCAGGCTCACCAGGACGGCTTCTACAGCGCTTCCATCTTCAGGTACCCCCAGGTATACGGGCCCAACTCTCCAGCCAATCCGGAATGGAGCATAGTGCGCCGGTTGCTGGATGGCAGGAAGCGCCTCGTCGTCCCCAACAACGCCGCGCCGCGCCGCCGAGCCTTCGGCAAGAACGCCGCTCACGCTCTTCTCCTCGGCGTCGACAAGTTGGAGGAGTCGTCGGGGCAAATCTTCAACGTCAGGGAGGACGCTCAGTACTCCCAGCGCCAGATCGTAGATTTCATCATCAAGCACGTGGGCCGCGACTGCGAGATAGTGGAGATACCACCCGCCCTGGCAAGCAGAGTGTACAGGGGCAGCGGAGCGCCCGCGGTCGAGGCTGTCGCCAACTACGACATCACCAAGATCAAGAGCCATCTGGGATACAGCGATATCGTCCCCGTGAGCGACGCCCTCGCCTGCTCCGTCGACTGGCTGTTGGAGAACAGACCGGAGCCCGGTGGAGAGATCGAGATGCAGCTTGGCGACCCCTTCGCCTATGAAGCGGAGGACGCCCTTATCGACGCCTACAGGAAAGGCTCTGCCCTAATGGAGGCGGTCGCATTCCCTGAGGTGCAATCGGGCCATATGTACCGGCACCCCAGGCGGCCGGGAGAGGCCTGGGCGCCGCCCAGTCGTTCTTGACTCGCTGACCCGTCGGGCTTATCATCCGCTCAAGCGTAGGAGGGAAGAAACATGACATCTACCAGCGAGACCTTTGAACATCTAGTCGACGAGTTCAGGCGGCTTTCCCACGAAGACCTTGAAAAAGAGGTCATAGGGGAAGGCTATCCGCTCGATATGTACCTCTACCCGGGCACCACTCAGCCATACGACGCCTCAGGCCCTCCATACAAGAGTCCTTGGGTGCTCACTGAATCGTTGATCAAGGACTACGCCGCCAGCATCGGCGACGACAACCCACTCTACACAAACTCCGAATACGCGAAGAACGGCCCCTACGGCTGCCTCATAGCGCCGGGTACCGCGCTCATCATGGCAAGGAACGCCATGTGGCACGGCCCTCGACGCGTAGGCGGTTGGCCCATCGCCAACTTCCACTCCGGCACCGCCTGGGAGTTCTTCGACGTCCTCCGCGTCGGTACCGCATTCAAGACCTCCTCGGTGGGCAAGGAGATCATCGAGAAGCCGGGAGCACACGGCAACCTCTTCTTCTTCATCACCGACGTCAACTACTGGGACATGCGCGGCGACCTCCTTGGCAAGTGCTACGGCACTCTCATCATGGTACCCCGCGAAGAGATGGGCACCGGACGAGCCATGTCGGTGGAGCGCTTGGGCGAGCGCATGATGTACGAGCGCAACGTCCCCAAGCTCAACACCGAGCAGGTGGAGGAGATCCTCGACCTCATGGAGAAAGCCAAGCCCAGGGGCAAAGATGTCCTCTACTGGGAGGACGTCAACGAGGGCGATAAGCTCCCCACCTTCATCATCCCACCCTGGACAGACCAGGACTGGACGTCCATGTTCCACCTCCGTAACGGCCCTCCAATGTTCGGATATAACTTCGAGGGCGGCCACAATATGCGCCGTCACATCCAGCACGAGGGCTTTGGCGGCTTTGCCTACACACACCCGGTCTCCCGATGGCCCTGGAGCGCCGCCGACGAGCACGGCGACCCTCTCATGGCAGCCTACCGCGGCCAGTCCCTCCCCTTCGACTGGGGCGGCCAGAGGTCTCAGATACCCCAGGCCCTGATGAGCAACTGGATGGGCGACAACGGCTTCATCCGGCGTCTCCAGATGGCCCTGCGCAGACCCTTCTACTACTCCGACATCGGCTACTACAACGGCACGGTCACCAAGAAGTTCACCGAAGTGCAGAAGGGCGAACCCGGAGAAGGCGCAGTGGACGGCGAGCGCACCTACTACGCCGTCGGCATCAAGTACGAGGGGCGCAACCAGGAGGACCAGGTCTTTGTACAGGGCACCTCCACCGTCTACCTGCCCTCGCGTGAAGGCGGCATGGTGCAGCTTCCCATCCCGCACGTAGCCAAGCCCCCCGCCATCCCCTACGAGACCTTCTACCGCGACTGGTACTAGACCGCATTCAATAGGGGTGTGCAGGCTCTGCACACCCACATTCTCGTCATTGCCAGCCCCGACAATCGGGGCGTGGCAATCTGGCGGCGGGGAGTTTACCCTGAGCGTAGCTGAAGGGTCATTCTGAGCGCAGCGAAGAATCCAGAGCCGCTTGCCCGTTTGCCCGCTTACCCACCCGTCTTTCTCGCGCAGCCTGTCCCCAACCACGATTGGGGAGCGGGAAACTAGGCGGGGGCGGCCTCACAACCGCCTCATCTCCTTGGCAAAGTACGTCCACACCGCGGTCATCGCTAGCCCGGAAACGCTCATTAGCCCGACTGCCTGTCTGGGCCCCAGCCACTCCGCCATCACGCCCAGCATGATCCCTCCTATCGGTTCCGCGCCGATCGCCAGGCTCAGAATCCCCATCGCCCTGCCCCGCATCTCCTCCCTGGCCGAGATCAGTATCAACGTAGCCTGCATCGTTCCAAATCCCGATATCGTAGCACCCGCCAGCATGAGCAACGCCAGAGAAAGAGGGAACGATGTCGATAAGGAGAACACGGCCAGAATCCCCATCGAAATCAGCGTACCGCCATAGTAGTAGATCGACTTCCTCTGTATGTTCCCCCTCGCCGCTATGAACGTTGCTCCAACCAGAGAGCCTACGCCAGAAGCTGCGCCCAGAAGCCCCATGGCGGCAGGCTCCACCATCAACACCTTCTCCGCGAATACCGGGATCAACGGCATGAAGGGGAAGAACGCCAGGTTCATCAGCACCGTGACGCCCAGCACGCCCACCATTGCCCTGCTCCTTGACACTTCGCGGAACCCCTCCGATATGAAGGTCATGGTCTGCTTCAAGCTGATGTTGGCTTTCTCGCGAATCTGGGGTTTCACCCTGAGCATCAACACCACCGCCGCAACGTAGAAGCTCGCTATCAACGAGTAAATGATGGCCACATTGACAAAGCCGTCCTCGGGGATGACGCCCAGCATGACTCCGGCTAGGACGGGCCCTAATAGCACCGCCACCGTCATGTTTACCGTGTCCAGCGACACCGCCGACGTCAGCATCTCCTTCCCCACGATGTCGATGACGAACGTTCTGCGCACAACCATGTCCAGGTTGAAGGAAACTCCGATGAGGAAGTTTATGGCCAAGATCCGGGGTGCTGTCGCCGTCTCGGTGAACACCAGCGCCGCCAGCAGCGCGAAGAGCAGCGCGTTCGCCAGGAAGGCAAGGCCAATCACTGTGCGCCGGTCATAGGCATCCGCTATGACTCCGGTGAACACGCCCATGAACGTCTGTGGCAGCAGAAAGGCGACTCCGGCCATCTGGCTCAAAAAGACGGAGTCGGTGAGCTGGAGCACAAGGTACCCGGAAACCAGCATCGCTATCCAGCGGGCCATCATGGCAAACAGACCCGCACCCCACAGCAGACGATAGTCTCTGTTGGCTACTACCTGAACAATCGGCCTTTGACTGGGAGGTGAGACCACGGAATCTCGCATTTAAAAGGTTTACTGCTAATAATTGTATCCCCTCTAGTCCAGTGCCCACACCAGTCCCGCGAGGCAGACCTCGTAAAACCTCTTCCCCCTTGATGGGGGAAGATTGAGATGGGGGTGAACCCTACCCATCTGCCCGCTCACCCAACCTGCCTCCCGACACCGTCTTTCCCGCGCAGTCTGTCCCCAACCACGATTGGGGAGCGGGAAACCAGGCGGGGTGGAGCCACCATCCAAAATCACCCCCCTTCCGTCATTGCGAGCGCAGCGAAGCAATCTGGCGGCGGGACAGCCTGTAGGGGCGGTTCGAGAACCGCCCTCCTATCCCCCATCCCTCTCCGCGCATCTTGAGCACAATCGAAGGGAGTGAGCGGACACAACTGACTCTCACCCCCCTGCCCCCTTGCCCTCTTGCCCTCCTGATGATACATTCCCCAACTGGCAATCATCCTGCCATTCAAAGCCAACAACCAACGTTGTAAGGAGCAACACTTAATGGAAACCTATCCGGAGCTCATCGCTGCTTCCATTGCCGTAGGAATCGTCGCATTACTCTTCTCCGTCTATCTCATCGCCAGGGTTCTCCGACAAAGCGCCGGCAATGAGACCGTTCAAGACATCGGCAAAGCCATCCAGGAAGGCGCCATGGCCTTCCTCAAGCGTGAGTACCGCATCCTCACCGTCTTTGTCGTCGTCATCGCGGTCATCATCGCCGTCTTCATCGACTACGACGTCCTGGATAAGGTCGGCTCGGACCGCTCATTGCCCTCCACCGCCATCTCATACCTGGTCGGAGCCATCGGCTCCGGTCTGGCCGGATTCGTCGGCATGACTATCGCGGTAAGGGCAAACACTCGAACCACCGCGGGCGCGGCTCAGGGCCTCAACCCCGGCCTCCGAGTAGCCTTCAACAGCGGCGCGGTAATGGGCATCACCGTCGTCGGAATAGGCATCATCGGAGTCGCCGTACTCTACTGGATCTTTCAAGACGCCAACATCGTCGCCGGATTTGGCTTCGGCGCGTCATCCATCGCCCTCTTCGCCCGCGTCGGAGGCGGTATCTACACCAAGGCCGCCGACGTCGGCGCGGACCTCGTGGGCAAGGTCGAGCAGAACATACCGGAGGACGACCCGCGGAATCCGGCCACCATCGCCGACAACGTCGGCGACAACGTCGGCGACGTCGCCGGTATGGGCGCTGACCTCTTCGAATCCTACGTCGGCTCCATAATCGCCGCCATCGCCCTGGGAGCCACCGCCGCCGTTTTCAGTAGCTCCAGCGACTCCTTTGACGGAGCGCGCTTCGTGCTCCCGCTTCTCGTCGCCTCAATAGGCATCGTCTCATCCATATTGGGCACCTTCCTTGTCCGCACCGGAGAGAACGCCACCATGGGTCGATTGCTCTGGGCCCTTCGCACCGGCATCTACTCCGCCGGTGGACTCGTCCTCATCGGCACCGCCGTGGCCATCGCCATCCTGGGTCTCGACTTCAAGCTGTTCTGGGTCGTCCTGGTCGGTCTGGTGGTGGGACAGGTCATAGGGTTCGCCACCGAGTACTTCACCGCCTACGAATACGGCCCCACCAAGAAGCTGGCCGAGCAGGCCGTTACCGGCCCGGCCACCGTCATCATCGGCGGACTTGGCCTTGGCATGCTCAGCACCGTGGTGCCGCTGGTTGCCGTGGTCGCGGGCATCTGGATAGCCAACGAGCTGGCTGGCGTCTACGGTATTGCCCTTGCCGCAGTTGGCATGCTATCCACCCTTGGCATTACCCTGGCCACCGACGCCTACGGACCCGTGGCCGATAACGCGGGCGGCATCGCGGAGCAAGCCGGTCTTCCCCCGGAGGTCCGACAACGCACCGATGCCCTCGACGCTCTGGGCAATACGACCGCCGCTACCGGCAAAGGCTTCGCCATCGGCTCCGCCGTGCTCACCGCTCTCGCCCTCATGGTCGCCTACTCGCAGGTCGCCGACCTGGAACTTCTTGACCTGCTCGAACCCCAAGTCCTGCTCGGACTGCTCATCGGCGCGGTGCTTCCCTTTGTCTTCTCCTCCATGACCATGCAGGCCGTGGGCCGCGCCGCCAACAAGATGATCGAAGAGGTGCGGCGCCAGTTCCGCGAGATCCCCGGCATCATGGAGGGCACCGGCCGACCCGACTACGCCCGCGCCGTCGATATCAGCACCAGCGGCGCGCTCCGCGAGATGATCCTGCCTGGGCTCATCGCCATCATCGCGCCCATAGCCGTCGGCGCAATCATGGGCGCCGAAGCCCTCGGCGGACTGCTCATAGGAGCCATCTCCGCCGGATTCCTCCTCGCTATCACCATGGCCAATGCCGGAGGAGCCTGGGACAACGCCAAGAAATACGTGGAGCTGGGTAACTTCGGCGGCAAGGGCTCGGACACCCACCACGCCGCCGTCGTCGGTGACACCGTCGGAGACCCGTTCAAGGACACCAGCGGCCCGTCACTTAACATCCTCATAAAGCTCATGGCCATAGTCTCCCTCGTCTTCGGCCCGCTGTTCATCTAGCCCCAACGTCGTTCCCCACGCAGGCAAACCTTGCAAAACCTCTTCCCCCTTGACGGGGGAAGATTGAGATGGGGGTGAACCTGCGTGGGCAGCTTAATCAACCCCGCCGACGGGCATCCAGGCCGTCCATTCCCCCGCTCATGGTGAGCCTGTCGAACCATATGAACGGGCGCCCCAAACGTCATGCCCGTGCAGGCAAACCTTGCAAAACCTCTTCCCCCTTGACGGGGGAAGATTGAGATGGGGGTGAACCGTGCGTGCACAGCCGACCCTCCCACCCCCGCTCACCCTGAGCTAGAGCTTATCCTGAGCGTAGCCGAAGGGAAGGAAATGAGCGGGCCCTCAGCCTCTGTTATTCTGTGAAGCGCCCTCATCGTCATTCCCGTGCTCGACACGGGAATCCATCCCCTCTGTCATTCTGAACGCAGTGAAGAATCCAAAATCTCTGCCCGCAAAACCGCGAACGCCCCTCTCACGTCATGCCCGTGCAGGCTTGTCCTCGTGCCCCGACACGGGGGGCGGGAACCCAGCACACCCCCCTTTCGTCATTGCGAGCCCCGATATAGTCGGGGCGTGGCAATCTGGTGGTGGGGTCAACTATGCCCCATCTTGCCGAAAGTTACACAAAGTCACAGCAAATTGCACTAAAGGTTACTCAGCAGTAACACACATGATGATAGAATGCGGTCGTGTCCATCATTCGTTAGGAGTTGAGCTAATGCAAATCCAAGAACGAATTATCGTCCCCGGCCTTGGCGTCGTCATCCTGCTCTCCGCCTTTGTACTTGGCGTGCCGCTGGTATACAAGGTTCTTCTGGGGCTTCTCGGACTGGCCGCAGCCGGAACATACTTCGCGCCTCACAACGTGCAGGTGGAGACACGGATAGCTATAGCCGCACTGGGCCTGGTCATCCTCCTCATCATCAGTTCCACGGCCTTCTGGCTAATCCTGCTCTCGTTCGGAGCCATTGCCGCCTTGCAGATCCCGCATCGCCATACGCTGCAACGGTCTCCCGCCACCATTGAGTGGCTGAATGCGATGCTGAAGCGCTCCGGCGCGCCGGCCGGCGAGGCTGCCGGCGGTGGAGCCGGTGAAGAGACGGGCTCTGCAACCGCAGCCGGAAATGGCGAGAGCACCCAGGCCCCGGCCCGGTTAGGAGCCAGCGACCTCCCCGCGTTCGTGCGGATGAACCCCGCCGGCATAGGCAGCGCGATCCTCGGCGCGCTCGTCCTGCTCAGCCTCTTCATACCCTGGGTCATCTTCATGGTGACCTACAACGACGAGTGGGAAAGCATGAGTCACACCCTCAGAGGGGCAACCGAGGCGCTGGAAGGCAACAACGTACCCCTCACCTTCTTCTACATCCTGCTCGTGGTGGGCCTGCTGAGCATCGCCTCAATCGTGCTGCCCCGCGCCGTGGTGGCTATCGTTGCCGCCATAGGCTGGATCGTCACCGCCTTCTCGTGCCTCTACTTCTTCGGGGAGCAGCCATTCACGAAAGCCCTCTTCGGAGATTTAGATTTTGTCCCGTCAGGTGTCGGCGCGATCACATTCCCCTACCTGGGCGCACTGCTGGCCGGCTTCTGCTTCACTGCCATATTCGTGCTTCAGCTCATCCCCCGCCTGAACAGGTCCAGGGGCAAGGGGTGAGATTCGTAAGATGTGTCGCGAGTTTGCCCAAAAGCGGGAGGTATGAGATAACCCATGCATAAGGCGCTTCTGATTTTTGGCTTGTTGACTCTTCTAGTGGCTTGTACACAACCTGAGCCTACCCCTACTCCTACTCCAAGTCCTACGAATACTCCGGTACCAGCCCCTACATCCGTTCCTACGCCAACTCCTACAATTACGCCGACGCCGCTACCTACGAACACACCTACGCCGACCTTTACTCCTACGCCTATACCCTCTCCGACTCCTACACCTACACCTACGCCAGTACCCACGCCCACACCTCCCTCTACACTTACGCCAGCACCCACACCTACATCTGCCGGGCCTGACCGTGCCGTGCTCGTGGCCCTCTACAACGCCACAG
This sequence comes from Dehalococcoidia bacterium, assembly GCA_965116555.1. Classification (GTDB taxonomy): domain Bacteria; phylum Chloroflexota; class Dehalococcoidia; order Lucifugimonadales; family QGNO01; genus DAOUJH01. The sequence goes on from OZ220698.1 coordinate 1,107,270, forward strand.
ACGGTCCCAACTGGACAGATAACGACAATTGGCTGAGCGACACGCCGCTCGTCGAATGGCACGGCGTCATCACCGACCGCACAGGTAGAGTCACTGCGCTGGACCTCTCTTCCAACGAGTTGAGGGGAGAGATCCCCTCGGAACTGGGCAGCCTCGCCAGCTTAGAGATTCTGCATCTCTATGACAATCAGTTGAGCGGAGAGATACCCCCAGAACTGGGCAGCCTCGCCAGTCTGCGTAGGCTGTCTCTTTATCAGAACCAGCTGAGCGGAGAGATCCCTCCAGAGTTGGGCAACCTCGCCAGCCTCGAATGGTTGAAGCTCTCCTCCAACGAATTGAGCGGAGAAATCCCCCCGGAGCTGGGCAACCTCGCCAGCCTCGAATGGCTTCGCCTCTACCGCAACAATCTGAGCGGAGAGATACCCTCGGAGCTCGGCAGCCTCGGCAACCTCGAAATACTGGAACTCCGAAATAATGAACTGAGCGGAGAGATACCCTCTGAGTTTGGCAACCTCGTCAACCTGAGAACGTTGACCCTTTTTTCCAACGAGTTGAGTGGGGAGATCCCTTCGGAGCTGGGCAACCTCGCCAGCCTCGAATGGCTGAAGCTCTCCTCCAACGAGTTGAGTGGAGAGATACCCTCCGAGTTGGGCAGCCTCGCCAGCCTGCGGTCTATGGAGCTCTCCGGCAATCGGTTAAGCGGGGAGATCCCCTCGGAGCTGGGCAACCTCGCCAGCTTGGAGTTTCTGTTCCTCGACCGCAACCGGTTGAGTGGAAGGATACCCGCAGAACTGGGCAACCTCGCCAGCCTTGAAACACTGCTCCTCAACCACAACGATTTGAGTGGAGAGATACCCTCCGAGTTGGGCAATCTAGCCAGTTTGGAAAGGCTGAACATTTCTAGCAACCGGTTGAGCGGGTGCGTGCCGAGTGATCTGCGCGATGCGCGCATCTCAACCGACGATTTGGAATTCTGCTAGCCAGCCCCAACCATCCCCCCCTACCCCGGATACCTGCTCCGCCCCCAGAAACCCTCCGGCAGCTCCAGCAGGTCTCGCACCCCTGCCCTGTCCAGCATCCTCTCCGTTGCCCTTTGCGACACCTCCAGCGCCTCCCTCTCGTCCACGCTCTTCACCACGCGACCCTCCATCAGCACCTTCCCGTCCACCATCACCGTATCCACGTCGTGCCCGCTGGCGAAGTTGGTGATGCGGTACACCGGCATGTTCGACGGATATAGATGCGGCTTCTCCATGTCGACCAATATCAGGTCCGCCTTCTTGCCCGCCTCCAGCGACCCCAGCTCGCTCTCCACGCCCAGCGCCCTCGCCGAATCAATCGTCACCATCTCCAGCACCTTGCCCTGCGGCATGTACGACGGATCGTGAAAGTGCGTCCTCTGGTAGTGCATGCACTGGAACATGTGCCTGAACATGTCGAAGCCCCTGTCCGGGGCGTTCCCGTCCGAACCGAGTATCACCGTCACCCCTGCGTCTATCAGTTCAGGCACCGGGCACCGGGCCATTATTGCCGCCACCGCGCTGGGGTTGTGCACTATCTTGGTGTCCGTCTCCCGGCAGATCTCTATCTCCTCGTCCGTCAACCCCGTTGAGTGCGATAGCAAAGCGTCCGGCCCCAGTACGCCCAGCTGCTCGTGCGCGAATTTCACCGTTCCCCTGGAGTGCCCGTCCTGCGCGAACATCACCCCGTACTTCCTGGTCAACGACCTCACAGCGTCCGCCTGCGCCTTGAGCTCCCCCGAATCGACGCGACCGCTTTCCGGGTTGTGCACCGGCAGCATCATCATCAACCGCATCCGGCCTTCCGCCCCGCCGTGCCATCTCTCTATCAGCGATTCGCTGCTGGCAAGGTAATCCTCGAATCCCACCATCCTCTCCGACCGCTTCTCACCGTTCCACTCCACGTACCTTCTTGGATACGGCCCGTTGCTTGGCCCCACTGCCAGGAACTCCCGCGTCCCCATGCGTTCTATGGCCTCGCAGTGCCGCTCTCCGTAAACGGGACTGTCCGACCGTACCACCATCGTCCCGCCACCCAGGAAGGTGACGCCCGCCGTCACCCCGAACTTCAGCCGCTCCAACGACGTGAGCAGCGCGTCCGCGTACCAGTACTCCTCGTCCGTGGCCTCGGCGTATATGCGGTCCGCAGTCTCCGCCCACACCCCCGGACGACCCACTCCCAACGTCTTCACCAGGCTGTGGCCCGCGTGGCCGTGACCGTCTATCAGCCCCGGCATGACCACCTTGCCGCTTGCGTCTATCACCCTGCTTGCCCGGTGCCTGGCCTCCACCTCCCCCCTCGGCCCGACCTCCAGTATGCGGTCGCCTTCTATTGCCACCGCACCGTTCTCAATGACCCGCCTATCCGGGTCCATGGTTATCACCCATCCACCGGCAACCAGTATGTCAGCCATGCTTAACCCCCGATTATCGGCCCGTACAGCACCTGGCGTCTGTTTCTGGTGTACGGCCTGACCTGCTCCGGCCATCTGCCAAGCTCCACCGCTTTGGCCCAGTCGTCGCCCTTCAGCACGTCCGGGTTATCCAGCTCGTACAGCGCCGCGTAGGAAGGCTCGTCGTCGTGCTCGTACACCTGCAGCCCCCCGCCGATTGCTATCTCCACCTTGGGGAACCTCTTGAACCGCACCGCCGAGAGCACTCCCGGCACCTTCAACAGCTCCGGCACGTGCTCCTGGTCGTACACCTCGTTGAACACGTCCTCCTTACCCGGCTCCACGTCCATCCTGGTAAGCAAAAAGTACCTGCTATCTATCGGCATCATCTCCTCCTATTCAAATGACTGTCATTCTGAGCGCAGCGAAGAATCCAAAACCTTTGCCCGCAAAATACCATGCCCCCCACCTCGCTCCCGCTCATCCTGAGCTTGTCGAAGGGAATGAGCGGGCTCACCCCCACGACCCCCCTACCGCAAGAACGGGTTGCTCCGCCTCTCATCACCCATTGTCGACCCCTCGCCGTGGCCGGGCAGCACAACCGTCGCGTCAGGCAGCGTCAGCAGCCGCGACTCGATGCTTTCCAGCAACTGCGGCCCGTCGCCGCCATCCAAATCGAAGCGGCCGATGCTCCCTTTGAACAGCGTATCGCCGGTAAACACCGTCCCCTCCCCGTAAAAGCACACCGACCCCGGCGTGTGGCCCGGCGTTTCAAGCACCCTAAGCGTCACTTCTCCCATGCACAGTTCGTCGCCGTCGCTTAGAAAGCCGTCGGGCGGTGGCGGCATCTCGTAGTCCGGTATCATCATCGGCGCCCACGACATGCTCGCCGCCATGACCCGCACGTCCGACTGGTGGATCCTGAACTCCGCGGACGTCCTCTCCTTGATCTCCTTTACCGCCCCATTGTGGTCTCCGTGGCCGTGCGTATTCACCATCAGCGCCACTCTGAGTCCGGCCTCTTCCACCGCTTGCAGTATCAGGTCGGCCTGCGCTCCGGGGTCGATCAGTATGCACTCCCCTGACTCCTCAGACCCCACGATATACGCATTCTCCGACATGGAGCCGACCACTACTTTTTTCAGGACTAGGCTCATGTATTACGTAAAGGCACAGCCACCGTCATTCCTAAGCCTCGCGCCCCGCTCATGGTGAGCTTGTCGAACCATATGAGCGGGCACAGCCACAATTGTCATTCTGAGCACAGCGAAGAATCCAAAGCCCCTGCCCGCCTGCTCCCCTACCGCTCCAGCGGATACCCCTCCTCGTTGGCCCACTCCGCAAACGATGCATCGTAGTTCGCCGCATTCTCGTACCCCAGCAGCTTCAGGGTGAACACTCCGTGCGCCGCACGGATGCCACCCTGTCAGTACGTGTACACCTGCTGCTCAGGCGTCACCCCCTTCTCCGACAGCATCGACCTGATCTCATCCGCAGGCCTGAACTCCCCCGATTCGACGTCCATCACGTCGCTCCATTCCAGGTGCGACGCACCCGGAATGTGGCCGCTGTACTTGTTGCCTCTACTGTTCTCCCCGCTGTACTCATCCGATGCCCTTGTATCCCAGATAACCGACCCCTCTTTGCCGATGGCCGTCTTCAATTCGTCAGCCTTCACTATCAGAGACGGGTCCACTTTGGGCGTGAAACGCCTCGGCTCAGCGGCGCTCGGCCTGTCCGTCATCGCGCGGCCCTCAGCCAGCCACTTTCGCCATCCCCCGTTCAGCACCTTCACGTTTGTATGCCCGTAGTAGCTCAGCACCCACCACAGCCTCGCCGCGTATATCGAGTGCCTGCCGCTGTAGGCCACCACCAGGGTCTCGTCTCCAATGCCGAGATTGCCCAGAAACTCCGACGCCTCCTCTGGCGCCATCACGTGCACGCTTCCGTCGCCCTTGATATAGTGGTTCTCTCCCAGGTTCACCGCACCCGGAATGTGCGCCCGGTTGTAAGCGTCCGGAAGATCGCAGTCCACTATAACCATGTTGGCGTCGTTCAAATGCGATGCCAGCCACTCCGTATCCACCAGCATTTCCGGATGAGCATAGCCAGTTGTACTCACGATGAGACTCCTCCCCGCTCAATTTGCCCGAATCCTAGTGACCTGCCCATCCCCTGTCAACATAAGACACATACCCCTGCCCGTTCGCCGACGTGCCTGTAGGGGCGGTTCGCGAACCGCCCTGCTATCCCCCGTTCCCGCTCATCCTGAGCCTGTCGAAGGAAATGAGCGGACACATACCTCTGTCATGCTGAGGAGTCGGTTGCACCCCATCCGCCCTACACCACTCCCCGCCGACGAAGCATCCCACACCCCCCTTTCGTCATTGCGAGCGCAGCGTAGCAATCTGGTGGCGGCGCGGGGGCAGGGCGGCTGCCCCCCTTACCCACCTGCCCGTCTCCCCTTTACGTATCCCCCATTAACCGTTAGCCTATTCGACACGGCCTCAACAGCACATGACAGACCTCAACACCATAGTATCCCTCGCCAAGCGACGCGGCTTCGTATTCCAGTCCAGCGAAATCTACGGCGGTCTCGCCTCCACCTACGATTACGGCCCACTCGGCGTCGAAATGCGACGCAACATCAAGGACCACTGGTGGCGCACCTTCGTACACAAGCGCGCCGATATGGTCGGCCTCGACGCCGCCATCCTCATGGCGCCCCAGGTCTGGGACGCCTCCGGCCACACCTCCGCAGGATTCGCCGACCCTCTGGTGGAGTGCCCCGAATGCCGCAAGCGTTATCGCCCTGACCAAATCGACGACCCGTCTAAGTGTCCCGACGATGGCGTCACCCTCTCCGACCCCCGCATGTTCAACCTCATGCTCAAGACCTTCCTCGGCCCCGTGGAGGACAGCGCCTCGCAGACCTATCTCCGGCCGGAGACCGCGCAGGGCATCTTCGTCAACTTCCTCAACGTCCTCAACTCCACCCGCAAGAAGCTGCCCTTCGGCATCGCGCAGATAGGCAAGGCGTTCCGCAACGAGATTACCGTGGGCAACTTCATCTTCCGCACCCGTGAGTTCGAGCAGATGGAGATCGAGTACTTCGTCAAGCCGGGCGCCGAAGACGAGTGGCTCGACTCGTGGGTTCAAGCCTGCCTCAGCTGGTTCGTCGATTCGGGCATCTCTGAGGACAACCTCCGTGTCCGACAGCACGACCCCGATGAGCTTGCCCACTACGCCAAGGCCACCTACGACATCGAGTACCGCTTCCCCTGGGGCTGGGGCGAAATCCAGGGTATAGCCAGCCGCACCGACTACGACCTCAAGGCGCACTCGCAGGCCAGCGGCGTCGACCTCACCTACTTTGACGACGACGCCCAACAGCACTACCACCCCTACGTCATCGAGCCTTCCGCAGGCGTGGACCGACCCCTCCTCGCCTTCCTCTTTGACGCCTACAAGGAGGAGGAAGCGCCCACCGGCGGAGGTAAGATGGAAAAGCGAGTCGTCCTCAAGCTGCACCCCGTCATAGCACCCGTCAAAGTGGCCGTCCTGCCCCTCTCCCGCAACGAGAAGCTCGTGCCCAAAGCCAGAGAGGTCTTCGACATGGTCAACGACCGCTTCGTGGCCCAGTACGACGACTCACAGAGCATCGGCCGCCGCTACCGCCGCCAGGACGAGATCGGCACCCCCCTCTGCGTCACCGTCGACTTCCAGACCGTGGAAGACGACAACGCCGTCACCATCCGTGACCGCGACACCATGGAACAAGTCCGCGTCCCCATCCCGGACCTCCTCCCCACCCTCACACAACGCCTACCCATCCCGTAACGGCGGTTCGAGAACCGCCATCCTATCCCGTCTTTCCCGTGCTACCCCTTCCGTCTTCCCGCGCAGGCGGGAACCCAGGGGTGGCGTGGCGGTGTCATTCTGAGCGCAGCGAAGAATCTTCTACCACAACAAACCAGGTCTTCCTACCCGCAAACTCCGTCCGTTGCCTGCCTGCCTGCTTGCCCGTATCCCGCTCCTCACCGTCATGCTGAGGAGTCGGTTGGCCTCCATCCGCACTAACACCACCTCCCGCCGACGAAGCATCCCACACTCCACCTCTGGATGCTTACAAATGGAACAGTTATAGCTATCTGCACATTACGGACTAGGATATACCTAGGAAATGGACTTCCATCCAGAATCCATCATCGGGGGCGAGCGACCAGGCAATATTGATGTAGGTGGGGTAGCCCAATGCGGAATGATAATTTACGTTCAGTGAATAGGCTGTGCCCAAAGCCCTTTGGACTAAGTGGAACAGGCCAGGGATGGTTCTGAGCACGCGCCTTCCTCGTGCTGCGGTTGCTTCCTCACCGGAGTCAAGGAAAGTTGACGATTCCATGACGCCATTCTTCACCACAAGGTAGATCGGCTTTGCGCTTTCCGGACATAGGCACCAAACCGTGTACAGTAGATTGTACATGTCTGAGCCCTCGGAGTCCCAGAGAGCCATGGCTGAGTTAAGTTCCGCCTTCGCCAAGGCAATATCGTATACAGATCCTGGTGTCTGGGATGGCCTGGTGCTTGCAGGTGCAGGTGTCGGTGTTGGTATCAGAGCCACAGCCGTAGCCGTAGCTCTTGCAGCTACAAGCTCGTGAAGTAGCTGGTCCTGAAGCCTCAGCGTAGGTATAGATGTGGGAGTTGCAGTAGGTAAAGGCGTAGGAGTAGTGGTAGGTGTTGGTGGAGGTATAGGTGTGAATGTGGGTGTAGGCGTGGACGAGGTACATGCTATCAATGCCGGTACTACGGTGATTGCTAGAAAAGCCAACAAAGTGTTGCGGTGCTGTACAACCATTGTAAAGACGCTACCTTGTATGGCAAAGGCTATCATGACTCTATCCATGGAGCTACTGCGGTGTGCCAAACACGTGAGAATAGGCTCGTCTGCGTACCAATCCTTTATTAGGGTCTGTTCCCATGCCTAAGCCCCCGCCATTGCATGTCGCCCTCCCCACGTTTGCCCCAACCCTTCTCTACCTGTTGTCCTTTCATTCATTCCTACACTCTATTTTACGTTTGTCTTTTTCCCTCGGATGTATCGTACGGCATGTCCACTTAACATTCCCGCTCATCCTGAGCCTGTCGAAGGGAGTGAGCGCCAAAACAACAATTAGTGAACCAATGCACTAATCCACGTTTTATTGTAGAATGCCCTCTCGTACCCGTTACTTTCCTCTAACACATGGAAACCTTAGAACACGACATCCTGATCATCGGCGGCGGCGCAGCCGGCCTCAGAGCCGCCATTGAAGCGGCCCACACCGCCGATGCTGCCGGCAAGACCCTGGACATCGCCATCATATCCAAGGTCTACCCCGTCCGCAGTCACACCGTCTCCGCCGAAGGTGGCGCGGCAGGCGTCCTCCGCGACTACGATAGCCTTGAACTGCACGCCACCGACACCATCCGCGGCGCCGACTACCTCGCCGACCAGGACGCCGTCGAGCTATTCGTCCAGGAAGCCCCCAACGAGCTCATCCAGATGGAGCACTGGGGCTGTCCCTGGAGCCGCGACCCCGACGGCCACGTCGCCGTCCGCGCCTTCGGCGGCATGAGCGTCAAGCGCACCGTCTTCGCCTCCGATAAGACGGGCTTCCACATGCTGCACACCCTTTTCCAGACCTCCCTCAAGTACCCCTCCATCAAGCGTCACGACGAGTGGTTCGTCACCTCCATAATCGTCGACGATGGCAAAGCCAGGGGTGTCGTCGCCCTCGAGGTCAGCACCGGCAAGTTCCATCTCATCAAGGCCAAGTCCGTCATCCTCACCGCCGGGGGAGGCGGTCGAGTCTTCGCCTTCACCACCAACGGCTCCATCTGCACCGGCGACGGCATGGCGCTGGCCTATCGCGCCGGCGCCCCGCTCAAGGACATGGAGTTCGTCCAGTTCCATCCCACCGGCCTACCCGATACCGGCATCCTCATCACGGAAGCCGCCCGCGGCGAAGGCGGATACCTCATCAACGCCAGCGGCGAGCGTTTCTTGGAAAAGTACATCCCCAGCCGCATGGAGATGGGCCCCCGCGACATCATCTCCCGCGCCATCATCACCGAGCTGGAGCAGGGCCTCGGCTACGGCGAGCCCAAGGACGGCTACGTGCATCTGGACCTCCGCCACCTCGGCGAAAAGCACATCCATGAGCGTCTCCCCTTCATCCTGGAGCTTACCCGCACCTATGTCGGCATAGACCCCATCACCCAGCCCATACCCGTGCGGCCCGTGCTGCACTACATCATGGGAGGCGTCCACACCGATAACCACGGCCTCACCCCCATGGAAGGCCTCTACTCCGCCGGCGAAAACGCCTGCGTCACCATCAACGGCGCGAACCGGCTCGGCTCCAACTCCCTTACCGAATGCCTCGTATTCGGCGCAAGGGCCGGAGCCGCCGCCGCCACCTACGCGCTGGAGACCGACCACTCCGACGCCGACCTCTCCCCAGCCGCCGAGCGCGACGAACAGCGCATCCGCGATCACTTCCTCAGCGGCAACAGAGGCACGGAGAAGGTCGCCAACCTCCGCCGCGAGCTGCAGGACTCCATGGAGCAAGGCGCGGAGGTCTTCCGCACCAAGGAGGGCTTGCAGCAGTCCATGTCTGACATCGCCGACCTCCGTGAGCGCATCCAAAATCTCGACGTCCAGGACACCAGCGGCGTCTACAACGTGGAGCTCATCGGCGCGCTGGAGCTTGATTTCATGCTGGACGTGGCCCAGACCATCGTCCACTCCGCCTACGCCCGGCAGGAGTCACGAGGCGCTCACGTCCGCCGCGACTACCCTGACCGAAACGACAAAGAGTGGCTCGTCCACCAGTTGGCGCATCACACCGCAGACGGCCCCAAATTGGAGAACATCCCTGTTACCATTACCAACTGGCAGCCTCAGGAGCGCAAGTACTAGGATTAGCTGATACCCGGGAGCAAACCATGGCACAGCGGCAACTCACAGTGAACGTAGAGCGATACCACCCCGAACAGGGCGCCGCCGTCTATTTCGACTCCTACCAGGTCCCCGCCCGCGACGGCATGATGGTCCTCGACGCACTCAACTACATCCGCGACGACCTCGACCCCACCCTTGCCTTCCGCTGGTCATGCCGCATGGGCATCTGCGGAAGCTGCGGCATGACCGTCGACGACCGCCCACGCCTCACCTGCCAGGACAACCTGGCAGGCTACGGCAACGAGATCACCGTCGCACCCCTCGACGGCTTCCCCGTCATCCGTGACCTCGTCGTAGACATCGACGACTTCATGCAGAACAAGCTCCCCTCCGTCAAGCCCTGGCTCATCCGCAAGGACACCAAGCCCCTCGCTGAAGGCGAGTACCTCCAGACGCCCAAGCAGATGGCCCCCTACGCCCAAAACTCCTCCTGCATCAACTGCATGCTCTGCTATGCCGCCTGCCCCGTCTACAACCTGGAGCCGCACTTCACCGGCCCCGCCGCCATCGCCCTGGCCCAGCGCTACAACCTCGACTCCCGCGACCAGGGCGCAGCCGAGCGCTACGCCATCCTTGCCCAGCCCGAAGGCGTCTGGGACTGCACCTTCATCGGTGAATGCTCCGTCGCCTGCCCCAAGGGCGTCTTCCCCGCCGAGGCCATCCAGCGCGCCAAGCCGCAAAGCGCCCAGAGCTGGGCCAAGTCCATCCTCATGCCCTGGAGCTCCCGATGAACGCCGCCGGCAGCCGGTACAAGCGACCCATGACTCGCACCTGGTGGCTGCGAAACCCGCGCTACACCCTTTTCATGGTCCGCGAGCTTACCGCCATCCTCATTCTGGCCTTTGTCATCCTCTACCTGGCGCAGCTTGTCCGGCTTGGTTCCGGCCAGGCCTCCTACGATGCGTTCCTGGAACTCATGGAATCGCCCCTTTGGATAGCCCTTCACCTCATCTTCCTTCTCGGCGCGATCCTCCACTCCGTAACCTGGGTCCTCATGCTTGTGCCCAGGGCCATGCCAGAGTTCGTCTTGGGCATCCGTGTCCCGCAGGTCGCCATAGCCGCCGGCGGATTGGCCGCCTGGATCGTCGTCTCCGTCATCATCGTTCTAGCCTTCCGAGGCTTGTAGTGGTGGGAATAATCTATGCATAAACTGGAACCTATGTGGTGGGCGCTCTTCAGCGTCGGCGGCACCATCGCCGCCTTCGCACTGCCCGCCCTTATCTTCGTCAACAACGTCGCCGGCCCCCTCGGATGGCTGCCCGACGCCATAGCCTACGACAACGTCCTCTCCCTGTTTAGCAATCCCATCTCCAAGCTGCTCCTCATCGCCCTGCTGACCACCACCCTCTTCCACGTCGCCCATCGCATCGCCACCCTCCCCGCCGACTTCAAACTCCCCGTACCCAAGACCCTCGCCTCCGCCGTCAGCCACCTCAGCGCACTCGCCCTCTCCGTCCTCACCATCATCCTCGTCCTCCCCCTATAACCCCCCTACCCTGCATTTGTAGGGGCGGTTCGCGAACCGCCCTCCTCTACCGTCATTGCGAGCGCAGCGTGGTAATCTGGCGGCGCGGGGCAGAGCCAACCCTCTTGCCCTCTTGCCCGTCTGCCCTCTTGCCCGTCCTTCTGATAACATACCCGCACAATGACAAACCTCATGCGCTTAACCGAAAAGCAGCTCGGCGGCTGGTCCCTGCTCCTTGGCACCGCCGCAGTCGCCGTCGGCTACGCCCTCTCCCCGGGCCGAGGCGTCATCGACACCGTGCCCAGCACCGAACTCAATGAGCTCACCCAGGCCATGGCCCGCAACGAGATTCTGTCCTACACCGTCCCCATCGTCATCATCTGCGGCGCTCTCCTCATGCTCAACGGCCTCCTTACCCTGCGACGATACGCAGGCCCCGTGCCCAGGCTCGGCCTTATGGCCATGGCCCTAGCCCTCGTCCTCCAGATGGTCATGCGAGGCCTCGACTACATGATCACCGGCATGGGAGTGGCCGCCCTGGAGACCAGCGACACCGTGAAATCGCAGAAATGGCTCCAATCCGCGCTGCAGATGCTGCGGATGGCATGGGGATTGCACTTCACCTCCGGCGTCGCCGGCTACGTCGGACTCGCCGTCATGGCGCTTGGCCTCGCCTTCCGGCCTGAGCCCGTGCGACTACCCCCCGTCCTGAACGGCATCGTCGCCCTCCTCTCCGTAGCCTCGCTGGTCGTCTTCATCACCGCATGGCACTCCAACCGGTTGGAGCTGGCCTTCGCACCCGTCTTTGCCGCAATGTCCGTATCCGGATTCGTCTACATGGTCCTACTCGGCTGGGGCTTGACATCATCCAAAGACACCTAGCCCACCCACACCCCGCTCACTCCCTCTTCCGTCATTGCGAGCGTAGCGTAGCAATCTGGTGGCGGCGCGGGGCGAGTAACCCTGAGCGCAGCCGAAGGGTCATTGCAAAACCTCTCCCCCCTTGACGGGGGAAGATTGAGATGGGGGTGAACCGTCTTTCCCACAAACCACCGTCGTTCCCGCGCCCCCTTCCGTCGTTCCCGTGCAGACGGGAACCTAGGGGTGGCGGATGGGAGTACCCTGAGCGTAGCCGAAGGGTCATGCTGAGGAGTCGGTTGCACAACGCCCTGACTAGAACCACCCCCGCCGACGAAGCATCCCCCACCCCGCTCATCCTGAGCTTAGAGTTTATCCTGAGCACCGCCGAAGGGAAGGACAATGAGCGGGCACCCAGGGGCGGCGGATGGGAGTTTACCCTGAGCGTAGCCGAAGGGTCATAGCAAAACCTCTTCCCCCTTGACGGGGGAAGATTGAGATGGGGGTGAACCCTGCCCTCTAACCCACCCCCACCAAAACCGACTCCATAACCCGACAAAAGGGTCCTCTCACCCCGCCAAAGGTCCGATACAATCCCGGAAACTTGTATCGGACCTTCCATGGCAACCATATACAAAGTCGACCAATTCAAACTGCTGCCCTTCACTGATTTTGCCTCGGTAGACCCACAAACCCGAGTTGAAGACCTTAACCTGAATTGGAAAGAGCGCGACCTTCCTGAGAAAGAAAGAACCAAGCACGTCCACCGCCTACACCCCTACTTGGGCAAATTCGTTCCCCAGCTCGTTGAGATTTTCCTCCGCAAGTATCAGCCACAGATGGTTGTAGATCCCTTCTGTGGATCAGGCACAACGCTTGTAGAGGCCCTATCACTTGGCATCGACAGTTTTGGCGCTGATATCTCTGAGTTCAATTGCCTGCTTAGCGGTGTAAAGACAGCGGAATATGATCTTGACCAGCTCGAAACTGAGATCAAAGGCATCCTTGAGGAATCCACCAGGCATATACCGGAACAAGACCGGCTCCGTCTCTTTGAACGCCAAATGCCTTACTTTGAAAACAGCTATCTGCAAGACTGGTTTGCCTCCCAAGCACTGTTTGAGTTGCTTGCTTATCGCGACCGGATATCCAACTACACGAATCAGGATGTCCTAAAGATAATACTTTCACGCGCCGCTCGCTCAGCTCGCCAAAATACTCACTTTGACCTTGATTTCCCTAAAGTTCCCCAAAAGGAGCCGTATTACTGTTACAAGCACAGCCGTATGTGCAAACCTACGCAGTCGGCTAAGCAATTCCTTGTCAGATACAGCAACGATACCATCAAGCGGATACGACAGTTCGCTGACGTCCGAAAGTCCGCAAGTGTTGATGTGACCCGCGGTGACTCACGGTACATAGATTTCCCAGAGTGCGATCTAGTTTTGACTTCGCCACCATACGTCGGCCTTATTGATTATCACCAGCAACATCGCTATGCGTATGAACTATTGGGTTTGGAGATGAACGTCGAAGATGAGATTGGCTCAGCGGCTCTAGGCAGTTCACGAAGAGCACAACAAGCGTATCTTGATCAGATCGGCGAAGTCTTTGCCAATGTTAAAAGGTCCCTTACCAGGAACGCTCGCTTGGTTGTTATCGTGCATGACCGGAAGAATCTGTATCCACAACTAGCAGAACGCCTTGGCTTCAAAGTTGAGGCCGAGATACACAGGCACGTGGACCGGCGTACCGGTCGTCGTGCCAGCGACTTCTTTGAAAGCGTTTTTGTCTGGAAGCCTAACCGATGAAACCAACCACTCGGAATGAAGTATCTAAAATTCTGCGCGACTTTGCTGTTGGGCAACTACCAAAGCTTACCAAGTGGACAATAGCTGAGTTGCGAATGGCGTACCCATTCCACAGGTTGTTCTTTCCAGACGAGGCCGTCTTGGCAGCTAGAGTAGAAAGAAGCGTTGTGACAATAATGGGCAACTCCCTATACCCATCACTAGCCAGGGCTGTAGCCCTTGATCGCTTCAATAGCGTCTACGTCGAACACTTGATTGAGGGCAATGTAAATGATGCTGCTTGCAACATGATAGAGCAGATCGTTACAGAATTAAGGACTCCTCCCCGCAGAAGAACAGTTGAACGAAAGCCTATCCACGAACAAGAGGTTAAGGAAATCCTAGATTCGCGTGGTGGAGGTAGTAGCTTGAGAGCCGTAACGGCTGATCTGTACATAGAAGATTTTACAGACGGCCCGTTGTTTATTGAACTCAAGAGCCCATTGCCCAATTTGGATGTTGCTGCCGAATCCAAGAGAAAAATCCTTTACTACCTTGCAATTAAGGAACGATCGGGTGTTGCAGACGCGAAGGCTTACTTAGGCCTCACTTACAATCCATTCATTACTAGAAAGAATTACGGTCACAGCTACACAAAGCAAATCATGGACATGGACAATCAAGTACTGATTGGTCAAGAACTATGGGATTACATTGGCGGTCCAGGAACGTATAACGAAATCTTGAACGCCATTGATGATGTACGACAGTCAATTCAGCTCCCCTAACCCCTGCCACTTGCAAATCTGGGGAATTATCCCTTTATGTACCAAAGCAACCGAATCAACTATGTGTGGGTACTCACCCTATTAAGCCTTCGACCTTGACCACGTAAGCAAACTTGGCAAGTGAACGCAAGCCGCCCAATTGTGTTCTCCACGTCCTCACGAGACGCAGCAAGGTACAAGTGTTCATCGTCCCAATTGTCCCTTACCAAGTAACAGCTTGGGGCGTGAATCATCACATTTATGTTGTGTTGTGGGTTGCGTGCCTACCAGTTGTTAACTGCTACTGTCATTTTGATTCTAGTCAGGAGGTTTACCAGTGGTACACATCTTTTTTTGGAAACTTACCTCTGCTAGCTCTCCTAGTGAAGTAAGCGTCCACTCAATCGTTACAACTCCTTTCTTCTAGCTTCTGGACTAACATAAATCCTCCGTTATATTTACGTTGTACGTGACAAATCTAAGTTGATTGCTGTGGTATGCTGAGTACATATTCTCTCCTTATTAGGGGGTCGGTTGTAATGGATATAAGAGACATTGAAGTGCGGCTAAGCGAGTTAGAAACAGACTTACCTGAGTCTGAGGGTATGCTACTTGAAGCCATTCACAATCAGCATAAAGAGTGCAACCGAAGGATAGCATCCTTAGAAGAAAGACTTAACTCCCTAGAAAGGGAAGCTAGAGCCAAACAGATACAAGAAGCACTAGCCAAAGCAAGGCGACCCTTTCTCCATCAGCCTCTTCTTCCTAGCTTCGAACCACTACCGCGTCCGCGTTGGCCTTGGGAACGTTAGAAAAGTCTTGGCACACAACGGGATAATTCCCCTTCAAAAGGTAGAGAGCTACTTAAGGAACTTGCCGGCAAGTTCTACCCCCCCCACCTCTTTCAGTGTGTTTGAGTTAATCGAATTCGCATAGCACCCATGGAACAACCGCGCATCACAATTGACCCCAATATTCATTTCGGCAAGCCGTGTGTCAAAGGCACGCGTATCCCCGTCTATGCCGTACTGGAGTTGCTGGAAGACGGTGCCGCCTTTGACGACATCTTGCGTGACTACTACCCGGACATTACCCGTGATGACCTGGAGGCTTGTATCAGAGCAATCCTCTGAGCTTGTCGACTAACGTGCGGACATCTTGCAAATGGATGCCGATTAAACGGGCGTCAAGATCTCCTTCGTAAAAGGACACGTGGAGTGATCGAGCAGCGCCGAAGCAGCTCGCAATCTGAGTGTCATTGGTTTCCTCGGTAAGTCGCGAGGCCGCCTCTCCAAGATGCCAGTGAGCGCGATGCTCCCAGCCCCGCGAGTGCGCAACGGCCTTGATTGCCTGGGCAGCCGCCCCCCAACCCTTTTCAGCAGCTTGGCGGAGATCGCCTCTTGCCAGTTCTTCCGTTGCTTGTCTGAGGAAGACGTCGGCTTGCTCGGTATAGCGTTCTGTCCCGGTTGTCATAGTGAGTAGATTATACCACGTAGACCGGGGCGGAGACAGGAACCCCCCTGCCACCTCCCCCTTCCCCATCGCCCGCCGTTCTTGCTATCCTTGCCTCACCATGACAACCGCCAGCAATCACACCACCGCCCCCGGAGTTTACCCTGAGCCTAGCCGAAGGGTCGTTCCCACGCTACTCCCACCGTCGTTCCCGCGTAGGCGGGAACCCAGGAGCGGGGCAAAACCCTACCAGTTCAAAACAACAAAACGGATTTGTTTCCCATATTTTAATGAAAATACCTCGTTTTTGTGCCTAGCAACTTTACATAACCCTGAAAACGATTCCCTTCTCAGGCACGACACAACTCCGCCGTTGCACACTTTCTCATGCCTAACATGTCATTTTTGGACATACCAAAATCGACTTATGTCAAGTTGCTCAACCATCACCCAAAGGAGCCAACCGGCGTGAAGCTCATCCACTTCGCTGACCTCCACATCGGCGTCGAGAACTACGGCAGGCCCGACCCCGATACCGGCATGTCCACCCGCCTCCTCGACTTCCTCTCCGCCTACGATGAGATGGTCCAATACGCCCTCGACAACCGCGTCGACGCCGTCCTCTTCGCCGGCGACGCCTACAAGAACCGCGACCCCTCCCAGACCCACCAGCGCGAGTTCGCCAAGCGCATCGCCCAGCTCGCCTCGGAGGGCATCGCCGTCTTCCTCGTCACCGGCAACCACGACCTTCCCGCCGTCGCCGGGCGTGCCTCCGCCCTCGAGATATTCCCTACCCTGGCCGTGGAGCGCGTCCATGTCTCCGACCGTATCGAAACCACCCTTCTCCAGACCCGCTCCGGCCCCCTCCAGGTCGTCGGGCTGCCCTGGATCAGGCGCAGCCGCTTCCTCTCCCGCGACGATACCCGCAACCTCACCATCGACCAGATTACCCAGCGTCTCCAGGAGCGCCTCACCTACAACCTCACCTGGGAGCTCCAGAACCTCAAGCCCAACATCCCCGCCGTCCTCGTCGGCCACGTCACCGTCTCCGGCTCCAGGGTCGGCACCGAGCGCTCCATGATGCTCGGCCGCGACCACGTCCTTCTCCTCTCCACCGTCTCCGACCCATCGCTGGACTACGTCGCCCTCGGCCACATCCACAAGTACCAGGTCCTCGGCCACAACCCCATGGCCGTCTACTCCGGCAGCCTGCAGCGCGTAGACTTCTCCGAAGAGACCGAGACCAAGGGCTTCTGTGTATTGGAGATCGACCCGACCTTGCCCCAGGGCCAGCGTCTCGCCGGTTTCGACTTCCAACCAGTCCAGGCCCGCACCTTTGTCACCATCGACGTCGAAATCCCCCCCACCACCGACGACCCAACCCGCGCCGTCCTCGAAGCCATCGCCCGCAAGTACGTCAACCAGGCCATCGTCCGGGTCCGCATCAGCCTGCCCGAGGAGCTGGAACCGCGCCTCCGCGAACCCGAAATCCGCGCCGCCCTCAAGGACGCCCACTACGTGGCCTCTATCCAGCGCAACGTAGTTCGCACCCGCCGCACCCGCATAGCCCCGGAGGCGGGCCGCGGCCTCTCCCCTGCCGACGCCATGCGCCTCTACTTCTCCGTCCGCGACACCGATCCCAAGCGCGCCCAGACCCTCCTCGCCCACGCCGACGCCCTCATCCAAGAGGAGCTGGAAGAGTCCCAGCCCCCCTAACCCTGCTCTAAACCTCTTCCCCCTTGATGGGGGAAGATTGAGATGGGGGTGAAACCCCGTTGACCTCAACCACCATCCAATCTACATTTAGTAGTATCAAGAGCTCGGCCAATGGAAGAAACAACGCAAACAACCTATCCGTCCCTGGTCAGGCGGGTCACCCTGGTCATAGTAGCCGTCATCTTCGCCGGTATCGGAGCGCTTATCGCCTTCGGGCTCTTCCAGCTCCAGAACAACCCTGGCACTGCCCCATCCACCGGCAACCTGGAGCCCGCACCCGACTTCACCGCCCCCCTTTATTCGGGCGGCTCCGGCGATTTCACCCTCTCCGACCACCGGGGCAGCCCGGTCGTCGTCAACTTCTGGGGCTCCTGGTGCCCTCCCTGTCGCGCCGAGTTCCCTGCCCTTCAGGCCGTCGCCGACGAATACAAGGACCGAGGCCTTATAGTCTTCGGCGTCGACGTCCAGGACACGGAGGAAAACGCCAGAGCCTTCCTGGAGGAGCAAGACACCACCTTCTTAACCGGCCCCGACCTCACCGGCCAGATCTCCCTTGACTACCAGGTGCTCTCCATGCCCACCACCTACTTCGTTACCAGCGACGGCAAGATCCTACGGTCTTGGGCCGGCCAGATAGATGAAGCTCGACTGACCACCTTCATTGAAGAGATCTTGAACACCTAGAGGAACCCTTGTTAAGACCATGGATTTAACCGGCTGGTTTATGGTAGCCATGCGCTGGCTGCACATACTGGCGGCAGCGGCGTGGATTGGCGGCAGCATTTTCTTCTTCGCTGTCCTGCGGCCTGCGTTGCGTGGCTCCTCGGGCGGGCCTCTGCTCGCCCGCCTCGCAGGCCAGGAGTTCCGCCAGATGGTCGATGTCGCCATTTGGGTGCTCCTGGTAAGCGGCGCCATCATATCGGTGGACAGACTGACCTCCGGGCACTCTACGCCCACCTACGGGGTGGTCCTGGCCCTGAAGATTGCGTTTTCCCTTTGGATGTTCGGCCTGGTCTGGTTTCGCAGGCGCAGTTCAACCGTGCCGCCTGAAGAGGCCGCTCAGAACCCCAGCCTTCTCAGTCGCGTCTCATCCGTACTGACCCCAACTAACCTTATCCTGGCCCTTGGCCTGGTTGTTCTCCTCCTCGCCGAACTGCTGGGCCACCTCTTCGAGCAAAGCCTGGCCGGATAAGTCAGCCTTACATGGAACTCGTCAGACAGCTTGGCAACAACCTCCTGGTCAACTTCCAACTGGTAGCGGGACTTGTCTCCTTCTGGGTGGTTGACTTGCTGGTTCAACGGCGGCTCAGGTCCATGGGTTTAGAGGCCAAGTCCCTTGCCGGACTCACAGTCTGGGTAGGCGGTGGAGCGCTCATCGGTGGACGGCTTCTCTACGTTCTACCCAACCTGCCAAACTATCTCAGTCACCCCTTTGACCTTGTATACGTAAACATAGGCGCATCCATCTACGGCGCTTTCCTGGGAGCTACGCTCTCTCTGGCCATCTACGCGCGGCGAACCGGCATCCCTTTCATATATATGCTGGATGCTTACGCCTTGTTCGCCTCCATCGGCATCGCATCCTACCGCCTGAGCTGCTTCGTCCATAGCCCGTGCTGGGGCCGACCGACCGACTCTATTCTGGGCGTCCAGTTTCCCGGTCTCACCATCTCCAGATACCCCTCTGATATCTACGAGGGTCTGCTAGTGCTGGCGTTGTTCGCCGTCTTGTTGCAACTGGACCTCCGCAGAGCAATCCCCGGCCTGCTTTCCGCCGGCTTCTTGCTGGGGTATAGTCTGATCCGGGGCGTTGTGGACGTAACGCGCATGCAGCCGAGCTTCTGGGCTAAGATAGACCCCTGGATTACAATTGTAGTAGCACTGGCAGCGAGCGTAGCTGTCATACTTATCTTGTGGCAAAGGCCGTTTGCTGCTTTACAACTACGGCGGGAACAAGGAGACAAGAACCTATGAAGAAAGACCTTCTCAACATCCTGGCCTGCCCGGTCTGTAAAGCCAGTTTGGATCTGAGAGCGACCAGGGAAGACAACAACGACATAATCGAAGGCGCTTTGCACTGCGAACAGTGCAGCCAGGATTATCCTATCGAGGACTCTATACCCAATCTTCTCCCGCCCAGCCTTACCGGTTGAGCTTCAACGCCTCTCTTTGGGCAGCGCCAACGGCGAACCCCAGAGGCGCACGCCCTCTGTTCCGTTGACCTGCTCCAGCAGTTCAGTCGCCGTCCTGTTCAGAATGGGATGCCGCCACTGTGGCGCTATCTCCGCAAGCGGCGCCAGCACGAAAGCCCGTTCATGCAGCATGCCGTGCGGTATCGCCAGCGAACCCTTCTTAACAACCGCGTCTCCGTAGGCCAGTATGTCCACGTCCAGTGCTCTGGGCCCGTACTTGAAAGACGGTTCCCTGCCGGCCAGGGTCTCCAACCCTTTGCATACGGATAGAAGCTCTTCCGGTTCCAGCCTTGTTAGGCACCTGCAAACCATGTTGAGAAACTTGGGCTGGTCCAAGTAGCCCCAAGGCTCCGTCTCATAAAACGATGAAGTTTGAATGCCGCACACCGACTCGGAGAGCCGCTCAACGGCACGCCGGATGTTCTCCTCTCTATCACCCAGATTGCTGCCAAATCCCAGGTAGGCCTCAACAAATTCAGCCGCCATTACTTTCGGCTCCAACCCCTGACCACTGCATCGGCCATACGGGCAACGCGGGCCATGGCCTTGACATCGTGTACCCTGATCAAATCGGTGCCATTCGCTATGGCCAGGGCCACGGTTGCCGCGGTACCTTCAAGTCGCTCTTCAACCGGCAATCCCAGGACCGCCCCTATGGTAGATTTGCGGGAAGTGCCCATCAACACTGGGAAACCGAGCGCCTTGATCTCGTTCAAGCGCCGCAGTATCTCTATGTTGTGCTCAGGGGTCTTGCCAAAGCCAAAACCAGGGTCAATCCAGATGTTATGTCTGGCTACCCCGGCGTCAACTGCAACTCTCACACTTTCTTGAAGGCTCAGCTTGACCTCTGATAGCAAGTCCTTGTAGTGAGTACCTTGCTGATTGTGCATCAGAATGATGGGCACGTTGTAACTCGTTGCTACTTCCGCCAGGCCTGCATCCGCCTTCAGACCCCACACGTCGTTTATGATTGTGGCTCCTGCTTCCACAGCATATTTCGCAACCTCCGACTTGTACGTGTCCACACTTACAGGAACGTTTGCTTCCACGGACAGCTTCTGGATGACTGGGATGATGCGTCTCAACTCCTCAGCTACAGCAACCGTCCGGGACGCCTTACCCTGACTTCCACCCGAAACGTTGCTCTCCACCCTTGCCGAAGTCAGCGGCCTTGTGGACTCACCGCCAACGTCAAGGATATCCGCCCCCTCTTCAACAAACCTCAAGCCTTGCTCTACCGCTTCCTTTATATTGGAAAGGCCGTCGCCGGAGAAGGACTCAGGCGACATGTTAATGACGCCCATCACGTACGTCCTGCTTCCCCAGTCAAAAACAGGTTCTGCCATGGCTCGCCCCGCGTTACACATCATCTGAAAGGGAGACTGTTGATTTTCTGTCCGCCGCCGGGACATCCTCCCGAACAGCTGACGTCACCGGTCTGGCCCAATAAAGAGCTAGCATACCCAACGCGAATATGCCTATCACAGATGCAAAAGCCGGGCTGTAGCTCCCGGTTGCATCGAAGATCAATCCCACCATTATGGGGGCCAAGAACGCTGCTCCTGCCGTCGCCATATTGATGAGCCCAAATATAGTCCCAAAGTACTTCAAACCAAAGGTCTCCTGGGCCAGCAGGGCAAAAACCACGCCTGTGCCGCCCAAAGCCATCCCATACACAGGCGCCGCCGTCCAGACTAGGACTGTGCTGGGTAGGGCGATTAGTATGACCAGCCCCAAGCTTTGCACCAGAAGACCGCCCATCAGCACGTAGCGGGACGGGAAACGCTCGGTCATAAAGCCAAACACTATCTTGCCAGCCATGCCAAATACGGCGGTGAATCCCAAGAAGAGCGCCGCCCTGCCCTCAGTCATACCCTCATTCTGCAAGTGAGGAATGATCTGGGTTAGCACGGCCTGGTAAGTAAAGCTGGCAGCCATCACCCCCAGGACCACAGCGTAGAATGATCCGCTCCTCAATGCCCCGCGGGCGGTCGCTCCTTGGACGGCGGCGGCCTGGGTCGGGCCCATTCGTAGGGAGCTGAATTGGGCTGGTTGCGTAGGATGGTCGCGCACAAAGAGCAAAGCCGTCAGAGCAGTGATGATGCATATAACGCCAAACGTGCTGTAGCCGCCTTGCCAGCCTGCATTAGATACAAGAACAACGGCGAACACCGGCATCACAACGCCGCCGAAGTTGGCGCCCATCATAGCAATCCCCAGCATCCTTCCCGTTGTTCTGGGAAACCATGCGCCTATCAGCTTTCCGGCCGGCAGCATTGCGGAACCCGGCATACCGGCGTATTGCATGATGCTCAAAGCGTACCAGTGCCAGAGCTCGCTCATGAATGGACGCAACAAATAGCTTGCGCCAAACAGGACAAGCGAGGCGGCCATGACCGGCCTTGCTCCAACCTTATCCATGATCCTTCCCACCAGGGGAGCACTCAGACCACCTATGGCAAAGAACGACAATGAGACGTTGATCTGGGTTCTAGACCAAGCAAACTCCTGTTCCAAGGGCTCGACAAATACGCCGAAAGCGTACTGCCCCGTTCCTACGGCCACGCTCATAGAGGCAAATACTATGGCAACAATTGCCCACCCGTAACCGGGCCTTTTGAGCAATGATTTTTGAGGATATGCGTTGTAATTCATACCTACTTCCACTAACGGTACGGGTTGCAGGACTGATATACAACCCTTACGATAGCACCAGCCTTTCTCCTGGGAGGGAGCACTATGGTTAGCCAGGACCCGTTTGAGGCACGCGATACCCTGAGCACGTCTTTGGGAGATATTGCCTACTACCGGTTAGACGCGTTGCAGACCAAACACAACGTTGCTCTGGACCGTCTGCCGGTATCCATCCGTATCCTTCTTGAAAACGTTCTCCGTAATGTGGACGGTGAGATCATCACGGACAAAGATGTACTCACAATTACTGAGTGGAACCCGGACAGCCTACCTCCAAAAGAGATACCCTTCATGCCTTCCAGGGTGCTCTTGCAGGACTTCACCGGCGTTCCCGTTTTTGTAGATCTAGCCAGTATGCGGTCGGCGGTGCGGCGCATGGGCGGGGATCCTAACCGGATAAACCCTCTTGTACCCGTAGACCTGGTCATAGACCACTCGGTAAATGTCGACTACTTTGGCAGCCGTGATGCGTTCGGACTTAACTTGAAGCGGGAATTCGAAAGGAACCAGGAGAGGTACTCTCTGCTCAGATGGGCACAGCAAGCCTTTCAAAACACGCGCGTCCTGCCGCCGGGTATTGGCATTGTCCATCAAGTAAACCTGGAGTATCTGGCCGATGTAGTTTCCATCAAAGAAACCCAGGACGGCCCCGTAGCTTTCCCCGACACTTTGGTGGGTACCGATTCCCATACAACCATGGTGAACGGCCTGGGTGTACTTGGCTGGGGAGTCGGCGGCATAGAAGCGGAAGCCGTTATGGTGGGACAGCCTTACTACATGCTGCTTCCGGAGGTCATTGGCTTCAAGCTAACCGGAGAGCTCGGTGAAGGGGTCACCGCCACTGACCTTGTCCTCACCGTAACTGAGATGCTGAGGAAGAAAGGCGTCGTGGCAAAGATAGTTGAATTCTATGGTACTGGGCTATCCAAGCTTCCCCTACCCGACCGAGCCACTATATCCAATATGTCGCCGGAGTTTGGCGCAACCGCCGCCATATTCCCCGTAGACCAAGAGACGCTGGTCTACCTTGCCGGCACCGGTCGTGACCCGGCCAAAGTGGAGATGGTCAAGGAATACCACCAGGCCCAGGGATTGTTCCGTACCGATGACAGCCCTGAACCCGAGTTTACGGACACTTTGACCCTTGACCTGAGCGATATAGAGTCCAGCCTTGCCGGGCCACGCCGTCCTCAAGATCGCGTATCTCTTGGAGATATGAAGCGCTCTTTTAGCGTAGCTCTTGGTGAGGTCTACGGCAATCCAAGGTCGGCTGCAGCGGAAGCCTCCGATATGAAATCGCAAACCGCTCCGGCGGCCACTGCCGTAGCGGAACCCGAAGGCTTCAAAGTCACGTTGGACAGCGGCGAAGATGTCATGCTTGACCATGGCGCCGTGGTCATTTCAGCCATAACCAGTTGTACCAACACGTCCAATCCGTCGGTGATGGTGGGCGCAGGGCTACTCGCAAAAAGAGCTTCTGAGCATGGCTTGGCAGCCAAGCCATGGGTGAAGACAAGCATGGCGCCCGGTTCCAAGGTCGTCACCGACTACCTGGAGGCCGCCGGGTTGACTTCCTACTTGGAAGAGCTTGGCTTCTATACAGTAGGTTACGGTTGCACCACCTGTATAGGGAACAGCGGGCCGCTGCCGGAGCCGGTCGCGCAAGCGGTGTCGGAGCACAACATCATCTCGGCCGCAGTTCTCAGCGGAAACCGCAACTTTGAAGCGCGTGTCCACCCACAAGTTAAAGCCAACTTCTTGGCTTCGCCCATGCTGGTAGTGGCCTATGCCATTGCCGGTACTGTGGATGTCGACCTCACCAATGAACCCCTGGGCAAGGGAGCTGATGGAGAAGACATCTACCTGAGAGACATCTGGCCTTCCCAGGAGGAGATCAAGCAAACCGTCAATAGCTGCTTGAATCCGGAAACATATCGTCACGAGTACAGCACGGCGATGCAAGGAGACGAACAATGGGCAAGCCTGCCGGTTCCCGATGGGGAGCTGTACGAATGGGACACAGACTCCACCTACATCCAGGAGTTGCCCATATTCCATGATTTGCCCGTTGAGCCTGAGCCGCTACGAGACATCTCTGAGGCTCGGGTACTGGCGGTCTTGGGTGATTCCATAACCACGGACCACATATCTCCAGCGGGCTCTATTTCATCGCAAAGCCCCGCCGGAGAGTACCTCTTGGCGCATGAGGTACCACAGCGCGACTTCAATACCTATGGCGCCCGTCGCGGCAACCATGAAGTATTGATTAGAGGCACTTTTGCCAATGTTAGGCTGCGCAACGCCATGGCCCCGGACACGGAGGGAGGCTGGACGGTACACCTCCCTGAGAAGGAGCAAATGTCCATTTTCGATGCTTCAGTCCGCTACCTGGAAGACGACGTGCCTTTGCTTGTCCTGGCCGGCAAAGAATACGGTTCCGGCAGTTCCCGGGACTGGGCCGCCAAGGGTCCCTACCTCATGGGAGTGAAAGCCGTTATTGCGGAGAGCTACGAGCGCATACATCGCAGTAACCTCATCGGCATGGGGGTCTTGCCCCTGCAATTCCTGGATGGCGAAAACCGTGATTCGCTGGGACTTACCGGGTTCGAGACTTTTGACGTTTCCAGCATAGCCGACGGCTTGGCTCCAGGAAAGGTAATAGACGTGTCTGCCAGACGGGAGGACGGGAGTGAAGTTAACTTCAAGGCAATAGTGCGCATAGATACGCCAATTGAGGTCGAGTACTACCGACATGGAGGCGTTTTGCAGTACGTTTTGCGACAGATACTAAAGACGGCTTGAATGGCGTCTGCTAGAATTCCTAGGTACACTAGGACGTTAGAGGGGGTGCACACCTAGATATGTTTAGTGCATCAGTTTTGCCCGAACTGGCGCTATCGATACTGGCGGCTTATCTCATTGGCTCTATACCAATAGCCGCGCTGGTCAGCCGCATACGCGGGGTGGACATCTTCTCCACGGGAACCGGTTTGGCTGGCGCAGCCAACGTTTTGCGAAACGTTGGCTACGTTGAAGGCTTGGTAGTTTTTACTGGAGACGCTTTAAAGGGCATACTGGCCATAGTCGTAGCTTCATGGCTAGGCATAAGTGGAGAGGCTATACTGATCCCCGCACTTGCTACTCTTGCTGGGCATTGGAAGCCGTTCTTAACAAAGTTCCGCGGCGGCGATGGTTTGTCCCCCCTGGTAGGCATCACGATAGCCGTGATTCCGTTGTTCGGGTTGCTTGCAGTTGTAACCGGCGGCGCGGTAGCGGGCATTGCCAATCTCGCGGGCAGACATGCCTCTGTGTGGGGTGGCATAGCAGGCTACGGTTTCTTGCTGGTGCAGGCCCCCTTCACACAGGTTGATACCACTACGGCCTTGGGAATTGTGGCTCTTGCGCTCGCGGTCATGACACACGGAATAATTGGGCACCGTCGCCGGGCCGGAGGTCAGGAATCACAGGAAGCACTGATCGAATCGTAGCCAGTTGTGGTCGGGGTGCCCGGACTTGAACCGGGGGCCTCTGCGTCCCAAACGCAGCGCTCTGCCAAACTGAGCTACACCCCGCTAGGTTTATCCTATGGTCACAGCGGGCTATGGGTCAATGATACGGTGGCCTATTATACAGAATACACTCTTGAGAACCTTAGGGGAGGCTAAATGGCTGCAATATCCCTGACAAGTGATGCTTTGACTTCGGCTCTTCCCGACACCTCGTCACCTCTGGCTCTACCGGGAATGCAATCGGCCGCCGAAGTCATCCGCGACAGATTCGGCATTCCTCACGTAAAGGCAACATCAAGCTGGGACGCCTTCTTTGCCCAGGGCTTTGTCACCGCCCAGGACAGGCTTTGGCATATGGACCTAGACAAGCACAGGGCTTATGGTCGCTGGGCCGAATTTGCCGGGCCGCCAGGATTAGAGCAGGACTTGATGATGCGGCGTTTCCGGCTTGGAGAAAGCGCTCAAGCGGATTACAACGCAATCGATCAATCCAGCCGCAGTATGCTGGAAGCCTATTCTGCGGGCGTAAACGCATTCATCTCAACCACTGCTGCCCTGCCAGTGGAGTACGCCCTAGTAGGAGCCGCTCCCGAACCGTGGCAGCCCTGGGACTCGCTAGCCGTTCTCAAACTACGCCACATATTCATGGGCACATTTGAATCCAAGACATGGCGCGCCAAATTGGTCAACCACCTGGGGCCTGAGAAAGCCGCCGCCCTCCTTCCCGGCTATCAGAAAGGACAACTCCTGATCCTGCCTCCCGGCGCGGAATACCTGGGAGACCAGACAGACGTGTTGGAGGAGCTGAGCAAAGGGGCCAACGCCGCCTACTGGCTTCAAGAACACGACGCCGGCAGCAACAACTGGGTTGTTTCCGGAAGCAGGACCGCATCGGGAAAGCCCCTGCTAGCAGGCGATCCCCACCGTGCCCTGGATACGCCCAACGTCTATTATCAGAACCACATATCCTGTCCGGACTTCGACGGCATCGGGCTCTCCTTCCCAGGAGTGCCCGGCTTCCCTCACTTTGGCCACAACCGGCACGTTGCCTGGTGCGTTACCCATACCGGCGCCGATTATCAGGACTTATTCGTCGAGCGGTTCAAAGATGGTAACCCAACCAAGTACGAGTTCAAGGGTAGCTGGCTGGACGCCGAAGTGCACAAAGAGACCATCCTGGTTCGCGGCGCCGACCCCGTTGAAATCAACGTAACGGTGACGCACCACGGGCCCGTCATATCCGGGGACCCGTCCCAAGGCAGCGGAATCTCCTTTTGCTACAGCGCCACCGCCGGGCCCAACAACGCCGCCGATGCTCTGCTCGGCATGCTCACCTCCGAGTCCACAGACGAATTGCAAGAGGCCATACGTCCCTGGGTAGACCCTTGCAACAACTTCCTATTCGCGGACGTGCACGGCAACATCGGGTACCGCACCCGCGGCCGGTTGCCCGTAAGGTCACGCGCCAACGCCTGGCTGCCCGTGCCCGGCTGGACGGGAGAGCACGAATGGACAGGCGCAGTCCCATTCGAGGAGATGCCGCATCTCACAAACCCTGAGCAGGGCTATATCGTCACCGCCAACAACAAGGTAATCGACGACTCCTACCCTCACTACATCGCCCTGGACTTCGCTCCCGGTTTCAGAGCCAGTCGTATAAATGAAAGGCTGCTCCGCATAGACAACGTCACCGTGGACGACATGGCCTCCGTTCATAAGGAAAAGACCTCTATTCCCGGACAGGCCTTTGCCAAGCTGCTGATAGACGTGCCCACCCAGGACGAGCTCTCCTCCCAAGCCAAGGACGTACTGATTGGCTGGGACGGCGTGGTACAGCAGGACGGCGCAGCCCCCACCATCTACAACGCCTTTCGAGATAATCTGGTCAAACTGGTCTTGCAGCCTTACCTCGGCTCTCTGGCCGGGGACGCCTTCGACACCCTGGGCAGGGGCGGCCCGGCGCACATCGGACGGCTCAAGTCCAAGTTCCACACCATGATTGAAGAGGACGACCATACTCTCCTCCCACCGGGCGCAGACTGGCAGTCGCTGATGAGCACGGCGCTTGCTCAGGCCGCGAAACAGCTGGAGGAGATGCTGGGGCCGGACGTAGAGGGATGGCTTTGGAGCAAGCTGCATCGCACCAAGCCGCGGCACCCGCTATCGGCGCTGTTCCCTGAGTCCGCCCAAGTGCTCGACCCACCGTCATTCCCCATGGACGGCGACGCCGATACTCCCCTTGCCGCTTCCTACCCCATGGCGGAGCCGTTCACGGTCATGGGCATGTCCGTAGCAAGGTACGTCTTTGACTTGAGCGACTGGGACAATTCCAGATGGATAGTGCCCCTTGGCTCGTCCGGCCATCCGGGAAGCCCGCACTATGCAGACCAGGCCGCCATATGGGCCAACGTTGAACTGATCCCCATGCTCTACGACTGGACCGGGCTGGAGCAGCAGGCCGAATCCCGTCAGGAGCTGAAGCCAGAATAACCACCAAAGGAGTCTACTATGCGTCCCAACAAGATAAAGGCCATGTGGCGCGAGGGCAAACCCGCAGCGGCGGGATGGTTGTCCACGGGCAACACCTACCTGGCCGAGGCCATGGCCCACGCCGGATACGACACCGTAATCATCGACATGCAGCACGGCATGGGCGTCACCGAGGACATAGCCATCGCCTGCATGCAGGCGATCTCCACCACCGATACCGTTCCCATGGTGCGCCTGCCCTGGAACGACCCCCGGGTCATACAGTCCGTTCTCGACGCCGGCGCATATGGCGTCATTGTTCCCCTGGTCAACACCTATGAGGACGCCGTTGCCGCGGGACGCGCCTCTCGCTATCCGCCCATCGGCGACAGGAGCTTTGGCGCAAACCGCGCCCGCTTCTACGCGGGAGCGGACTACGCGGAGCACGCCAACGACGAAATCATAGTGCTGGTGATGATAGAGACGCTGCAGGCCGTGGAAAACCTGGAGCAGATAGCCCAAGCTCCCGGCATAGACGGCTTCTACATCGGCCCGTCCGACCTGGCCGTCTCCATGGGGCTGTCCCCCGGCCCGGACGCCTTCAAGCACCCCGATCACCTGGCGGCCTGCCAGCGCGTTCTTGACGTAGGGAACGCTACCGGCATGGTGCCCTGCCATCACGGCGTCGGTCCCGCCGACGCGGCCCGACTCTTTGCCCAGGGGTTCAAGCTCTGCCAGATAGGCAGCGACATCCTCATGGTGACCAACGGCGCAGCCAGCGCCTTAAAAACGCTGGCAGAAGAACGGGGGAAGGTTTAGGGACAGGGACAACCTCACGCCCCCGCTCCAGACAGCACGGGCGATGCGGCGCGCAGACCGGCTATCGGGCAGCTTCCGCAGGCCGGGGTTACGCACGAGGAGCACCCGCCGCCCGCAGATGCCACGGGCAGCGCTCGCTCCGGCGGCGTCTTTACCTTCGTTTTATCGCCGAGGGCGAAGTCCATCTTCAGTTGCCGCGACTGCTCTGGCTTGTAGCCGTTGAATCCCACGAACGCCTTTGCCCTTTTGACCACCACTCCCATGGCCTGCAGGTCGCGCCAGGTGTCTATGCGGTGTTCTGACCTGTACTTCACTATCCGCTCCGCGGAGGTCGGTCCCACGCCGGGAACCCTGATGAGCTGTCTGTAATCGGCGTGGTTCACGTCGACGATGTTCCCCCAGAGCTGGTCCAGCGCCACCTGCAGCTTGGGATCAACGTCCATTGAAAGATGGCCCTTGGGATCGAAGGCGGTCTTCAATTCCTCCGCCGAGTAGCCGTATATCCTGCTCAGCCAGTCGGTCTGATAGAGGCGGTGCGCTCTCATCATGGGCGTGGCGGGATGCTCCTCCAGCGGGGTGTAACGGGCGGGACGAAACGGCTGGTAGTAGACGCGCTTGAAGCCCCACTGACCGTAGAGCTGCGTCATCCGCTGGTATATGTCCCAGTCCGATTCATCGGCGGCGCCAACCACCATCTGGGTAGCCTGTCCTACCGCACCACCCTTGCCATCGTCTTTTATCAGGCGGTGTATGGCCGACATTGGGTCCAGTATGTGCGACTGGTAGTCTTTCATCGTGCTCAGGCGCTCCATGTGGGCCTGTGAAGGGGTCTCTATGTTGATCGACAAGCGCGTGCCGAGGCGGTAGGCCGCCTCCAGGTATTCCTCCGTAGCGCCCGGCATAACCTTGAGATGGATGTACCCCTTGAACTTGTAGCGGTTGCGCACAACGTCTACCACATCTATCAGCTTGCTCATGGTCTTGTCGGGGCTGCCCGAGATACCGGAACTGAGGAACAGGCCGTCCACGGTATGCCTGCCGTGCATCTCCATGAACAGCTTGGCCAGCTCGTCCACTTTGAACCCGTACCGCCTGCGGGGCACCCAGGTGCTGTTGGGGCAGTAGAAGCAGTCGTACTTGCAGACGTCGGTGAACATAACCCGCATCAGAGAGATGGTCTTGCCGCCGGGCATGATCGCCTTGTAGACTCCGGCGGGCATGTCGCGGTTTCTGGACTGCGAATAGGCGTTCCTGGGCATGTTAAAGCGTCGCGCCGCATCCTCCGACAGCACGTCGTCCCCTGCCATACCTCCCAGCAGCCGCAGCTTGTCATAGGCGTCCGGTGCGGTCCTAACCAGCATAATGACCTCCTGAAAAAGAACTGATGTTCTATTTGATGACGTCAGGAATGCTCTTGTCAAGGGGTCTATGACGTGCCACGGGACTTTGCTTTGCAGGGGGTCAGGGTGAGGTTGAACACTGGACAAAAAGTGGCGTTTTTTGCGTCGAAAAGGGGTTTTTGGCACAAAATGGCGTTTGATGGTGGAGTCGTGTTGTGCCTGAGAAGGGGGAATCGTTTCCAACATTATGTTAAGTACAAGGCTAAATACGAGCCAAATTTTGGCGGAGGTGAGAAACGAATCAAATTCCGGGGCAAGGTTGAGGTCAGAAATCCGTCGAGGTGGGGCGGTTTTTGTCCGGAGAAGTGCGGCCCTCCTCCCAACCCCTGGATTCCCGATCGGGTCGGGAATGACGGATGAGGAAATGGACAGGCGGTAGCTACAGGTAGTGCTCATGGATAGAGGATAAGGGGAGAGTGCAGGAGTGAGAAAGTAGGAAATGTCTGAGCATCACGCTGGGATCCAAGAGACGCCCTGCCCTACCGCTGCTTCACCCCCATCTCAATCTTCCCCCGTCAATGGGGAAGAGGTTCGCACAAAAGCTGATGCAATGAGCTATATGGTTTAACATAGGCAAAAAGAGGGATTTGAAGATGAAACCCATCGAAGCGATTGTTTTCAACTACCAACGGACTCACGAGCGCGCCATAGGTGCGGTCAGCGAGCTATCAGACGATCAACTCAAGTGGCGTCCCAACCTGACGGCGCCATCCATCGGCTTCCATATCTGGCACATGGCGCGGTGGGCCGATGATCTCGTCGAGACTATCAAAGGACCAGGGAGCGAGATATGGCAAAGGGAAGGAGTTGCTGAGAGATGGGGCCTGACTCCGAGCAATTTAGGCCAAGCAGAGACGGGCGCAGGTATGGGTGACGATATGTCTGGGAACTTGAGGTTGCCTGCAAGGGATGAGATATTGGACTACGTCCGGAGAGCATTCTCCGCCGCATATGAAGCCGTATCGTCTCTTAGCGAAAGCTCTTTCGAAAGGCCCAGCTATTCAAGAGGCCACGGAGAAGAGCAGCCCATTGGCGACATAGTGGTAAGTGCAATCACTCATAACAACCGCCACCTGGGAATGATGGAAGCCCTTAGAGGCTTGCTGGGTATGCCGGGCACAGCAACCGTGTGACTCCGGAAGCTACGCCGCTTCCACGTCGGTGAGGTCGGCCAGGAGCAGGTAAGGTTCGCCCCACTGACTAGCGTCGTCCAGACTCCATTCGCCTGCATCGTGATCCGGCGTCAGTCGCAGGCCGAAGTCGCCGCCGTGTATCAGAAACGAGAACCCTGCGCCTGAATCGCCCACCTTGGCGCAGAACGCCTCACAGGCGGAGCCGTCCTCATCGCTGCACCAACCGGTGACCAGACACCAGCCGTAGGAGCCGTCCGGCCGTTCCACCCTAACGCGTGATACTTGCCAAGGCTCTTCCAAGGCTTCAAAGACCTGCTGAGGGTGGTAGTCGCAGTTCGGGCTGGGTTCCACTTCCACGGTTATAATCATTCGTCTGCCAGCACCGTCTTGAGCCGAGAATCAAGCGTTGGCAACCAGTCCTCAAGAGACGTGGTCAGGGGAACCGTGATCTCAATCATCCCGGCTTCACTTTTCCTGACGGAGCCAGGGTCCTCCTTGGACAGGTCAACCCTTATATGTTCACGGTCGATTCCGTGGGCATCGGTAACTTCAAAGATGAGGCCCATGTCGGACATGGAAATGATGTCTTCCATGACAGGCTCAGGAAACGGGAGGCCTGAATCTTGCCCAGGGCCGCGCCTGTTCAAAGGCGGCGGAGGCTTGCAGGACTGTTGCTTCAGCGCCCTTATGGCCAATGATCTGCAGGCCCACCGGCATACCATCGCTATTGAAGCCGCAGGGAACGCTGGACGCGGTGTGCCCGCTCATGTTTATGGGGAACGTGAGCGGAGTGAAGCCCCAGAATGCGCCCACCTCCTTGCCATCAATGATGGTGGGACGCTCCTCCACGGGGAAGGCCGCCGTAGCCAAGGTAGGCGTAAGCAGCAGGTCATATTGGGTCACTATGTTGTTCATTTGATAACGGTGCCATTCCAGGCCGTGCAGAGCCGAAGCGAGCCTGGAAGCGGGCCAGGTCACCGCCTCTTCCAGCATCTCCCTGAGCTGGTCGGTGTATTCATCAGCGCGGGTCTCCAGCAACTCGGTATTCACCGCGGCGTAGTCGGAGAGCCAGATGATCATGAATATGTTGCGCAGATTATCATGGTCTATGGGGACATCCGCCTGCTCAACGGTTGCGCCAAGCTCTTCAAAGACATGCGCCGCCTCTTCTGTGATGCGGCGCACTTCCGGGTCTATAGCCAGCGACCCCATGTCGGGGCTCCAGCCTATTCTCAGTCCGGCAACGCCCTTGTCCAGCTTAGCCGAAAAGTCGGGTGGGTCTTCCTGGAGAGCAATGGCATCCTCCGGGTCAGGGCCGGCCATAACCTGGAGCAGCAGAGCCGTATCCCGCACGGTGCGGGTCATGGGGCCGTTCTGGGAGAACTGGCCCCATCCGCCGGGACCTTTGTAAGGCCTGGCCACCCTACCCTGCGTGGGTTTGATGCCAAAGGTGCCGCAGAGGCTGGACGGAATGCGGATTGACCCTCCGCCGTCGCTGCCCTGTGCCAGGGGATGCAACCCGGCGGCAAGCCCTGCTCCGGCGCCTCCGCTGGAACCTCCCGACGTACGCTTAGTATCCCAGGGATTGCGGCACGGTTCACCCAGCCTGTTCTCGGTAGTGGCAGAAGCGCCGAACTCAGGAGTATTGGTCTTGCCCAGAATAACGGCCCCCGCTTCCTTGATGCGTCTGACCACCGGCTCGTCGTTCTGTGGTACAAAGTCTTTGAACAACAAGGAACCCCTGGTCGTGCGCACTCCCTTGGTCAAGTTGAGGTCCTTGATAGATATGGGGATGCCGTGCAGCGGGCCCAGCGGCTGGCCGGATTGAATGGCAGCCTCCGCCTGCTTAGCGTCTTGCATCGCTTCGTCGGCGGTGACGGTGAGATAGGCGTTCAGGTTATGGTCCAAAGCCTCGATACGCCGCAGGTAAAGCTCGGTCAGCTCCACAGGCGATACCTGCTTGGACGCCATCATGTCGCGCAGTTTCCAAGCCGGAGTAAAAGCTAGCTCTTGATCAGTAGTCATACGTGCCTCCCTATCTATTGGCAGCACTAGTCTAGTTTCTTGAAAGCGCCGCTGCAACAGTTGGATAAAGGGTGGTTTGGGATTATTATTGCCTAGTATTCAAACGGAGGAAGAGATGCTAAAGAGTTTCACCATACCAGAAGAGGACATGCTGCTGGTGCAGGAAGCCGACCTTCACCGGACGGTGAGCGCCATCTTTCAAAAACTGAACGTGCCTCAAGCCGATGCCGATGTTGGAGCAAGCGTGCTGGTCTCCGCCGACCTAAGGGGTATAGACAGCCACGGTGTATCCAATCAGCTGCGCAAATACGTAGCCGACTACAACGGCGGACTCCTAAACCCACGACCCAACGTGAGAATAGTGAGGGAGACGCCGGCCACGGCCAACATAGACTCCGACAGAGGTCTGGGAATCATCACTACGCCCGCCGCCATGGAGGTCGCCATCCGAAAGGCCCAAAATACGGGGATAGGAATGGTCACGGTGCACAACGGCAAGCACCTGGGCATGGCTTCTTACCATTCAATGATGGCGCTGGAGCATGACATGATAGGCGTATGCATGACGAGCACGCGTCCATCAGTACTGCCAACGTTTGGCAGGGAGCCGCGCCTGGGCACCAATCCCATAGCCGTAGCAGCACCAGCAAAGAGCGAACCTCCGTTTGTGATGGACATAGCCACCAGCGCTGTTGCGTCCAACAAGTTCGACCTGGCAAGGAGACTAGGAATCGACGTAGAGGGGGGCTGGCTTTCCGACGAGAACGGAACACCCATCATGGCGCCCTCTCCCCTACCCGACGAGTACCACGGGCTACCGCTGGGCGCTACCAGAGAGCTGGGGTCGCACAAGGGGTACGGCCTGGGAGCGGTAGTGGACATCCTGTGCGGCATTCTCTCAGGAAACGGCTCCGGCATGATATCGGGAGCCGTGGGCAACTATTCGCACATGGTAGCGGCCTATCGTATAGACGCTTTCGCCCCTGTCGACCAGTTCAAGGAGATGATGGACGAATTCCTGCGAACGCTGAGGGAGACGCCGACCGCTCCAGGTCACGACCGCGTACTTTACCCGGGACTCCCCGAGTACGAGGTGGAACAGGAACGCAAGGCCAATGGCATTCCGCTGCACCGCGAGGTAGTGGAGTGGTTCAGAGACATCTGCGGGGAAATGGACATACCGTTCCTGTCGACTGGGTAAGTGAGACGGACATGCCATTGTGACAGGCAACGGGGCTATTGACTAAACACGTTTTCTGAGATATACCCTAATCGATAATGTGCCGCAGTATGCAACCACGCCTAATACAGTTGCATCTCAGCTTGAAGGAGGCAAGATGGCTAGTGATTTGAAAGGTTTTGTTGAGGACGCCAAGAAGCTGATTGGCCAAGAGGTTGATGACGTTGCCCCAGGCACCGATCTGGCTGACTGGCTGACTATCCGCCGATTCTGTGCAGCTTTGGGCGACCCCAACCTGCTGTACAAAGACCCCAGCAGCGGGGTTGCCACCAAGTACAACAGCATGATAGCTCCTCCCACCTTTGTGGTGGCAGTGAGGACTCCCAACTCGGCAGGCCCCTACGTCAGTAAGCAGTACGGCGTTTCCCCATTCCTCACCCGCGCCTCCTTTGAATGGAGTGACATCATCCGCGTCGGTGATCGACTGAACAGCAGCATCAAAGTCAGCGGCGCAGGAAACGCCGGGGCAACCTGGGGTCACGACTCTGCCCACGTGGAGTCGTCCGTGGTGTACCGCAACTCGTACGGAGGTCTCGTTGGCTGCGCTACGGGCGTCAACACCATGGTGGCTTACGAGCGCGGCAAGGATATGATAGAGCCCCGGGAGATCTATCGCTATTCCGACGAAGAAATCAGCCAGATCGAGAACGACATAGAGGCCGAACCCGAACCACGCGGCAAGCTCCTGCGCTACTGGGACGACGTGGAAGTCGGCGAGAAGCTGCCTCAACTGGTCAAGGGGCCCCTGACGTTGTCCGACATGATGGCCTGGGTGGTGGCTGAAGCCAAGTCCCTGGCCCTGGGCGCACTTGTCTACCACGACCTGAAGGATAAGTACCCAGGCAGAGTAGTTACCAACCCGACCACCAACTGGCCCTACTGGGACGCCGACCAGAGCTTTGAAGACATCCTCTCCTGCCAGGAGATGGGCTTCAAGTCGCCTCCAAGCCGCGGCATTCAGCGCGTATGCCTGGCCGGACAGGTGCTCACTCACTGGATGGGCGACGACGCTT
The DNA here is from genome assembly GCA_965116555.1 of Dehalococcoidia bacterium. Lineage (GTDB taxonomy): Bacteria > Chloroflexota > Dehalococcoidia > Lucifugimonadales > QGNO01 > DAOUJH01. Next base: position 1,143,228 of record OZ220698.1, read on the forward strand.
TTGTTCGCAGCCTTGACATTTGCGTACCGGAGCACTGGCTCTACGGCGACACCATGTGGCTCAACGGTGAAGTAACTCAGAAGCGCACCGAGCAGGTCGGTTCTGAGACGTACTATGCCGCAGACGTGAAGATCTCCGGAGTCAACCAGCTAGGCGCCACTGTGGCAGAAGGCACGGGGACCGTGTATCTGCCCAATCCAGGCCACCCGGTAACCCTGCCCATCCCTCACTAACAGGGCTAAAGGCAGGTGGCCTGAACCTCTAGGTGGTACTAATTGAGGTGAACATGGCAAAGCGGCAGCTCATTGATTCTTGGGCTGTCGCTTTGTAGTTATCAAGCTAGTGTGGCGAACATTATGTTGCGAGGTGAAAGATGAGCGGAGCGCTTGAAGGGGTGCGAATCATAGACTCCACTACCATGGTTGCGATGCCAACGGCGTTGCACATCATGGCGGACATGGGTGCGGAGGTGATCAAGGTCGACAGCCATACCCTTTTCAGAACGGAGGGTGGAGTATTCCCCGAAAACGATCCCGGCGAAAGGCATTGGGATAGGGACGGCAGCTTCAACACACTGCAGAGGAGCAAGGTTGGGGTGACCCTGAACCTCAAAGAGGATGACTCCGTTAGAGCCTTCAAAGACATAGTCAGGGTGTCGGACGTGATCATAGAAAACAACCGTGCAGGCACCATGGACCGCCTGGGCCTGGGCTATGAAGAGCTCCGTCAGATCAAGCCTGACCTGATATACCTATCCAATACGGGGTTCGGTTATACGGGGCCCTGGCGGCAGTACGCAGGAATAGGCAGAATGTTCGAGCTGACCTGCGGGCTCAGCCAGTTCGCCGGCTACCCGGAAGAAGGCCCCCGCCGGGTTGGCATCTCCTTCTTCGATCAGCACGTGGGCTGGATGGCCGTGTTCGCCGTACTGGCCGCGTTGCATCACCGCAATAGCACCGGTGAGGGACAATGGGTGGACTTTGCCATGTACCAGATAGGCGTTTCCACAATGGGCGACGCCCTAATGGACTACATCTCCAATGGCCGCAGTGGAAATTCAATGGGCAACAGGCACAACTACCTAGCGCCCCATGGGGTCTATCAATGCAAGGGTGAAGATAGGTGGATAGCCATTACGGCTGAGACGGACGATCAATGGGACGCCCTAGTGAGGGAGATGGGGTCTCCGGCGTGGGCGGAGGAAGACAGGTTTGCCGATCCCATCTTGCGCTTGCGCAACCAGGATGACCTTGACGGCCATATAAGCGAGTGGACTAAGGACAAGGACCAGACGGCGCTGATGAACCAGCTCCAGAAGGCCGGCGTTCCGGCCATAGCGGTGATGGACGGCAGGGACTTCACTCTGGACCCTCACATCAAGGATCGCGAGTTCTTTGAAAGAGTCGCGCACCAACCGGAGACCGGCATTGGAACGCGTCTCTACTTTGGACGGCCTTGGAAGATGTCCAAAACGCCTTCGTATATACGCAGGCCCGCTCCCATGCTGGGCGAACACAACGAGTACGTATTGAGCGAGCTCCTGGGCATAGACGAGGGTGACATCGCGAGGATGTATGAGACCAATGCCATAGGAAAGGAGCCGGTCAATCCGGGGAGCGCTAGGCCCACCAACCTTCAGAAGCAAGTGGACGAGGGTGCCGTGGCTGCCATCGATCCGGACTACAGAAAGAAACTGGGGATTTAGCAGCTATGACTACAACAACCGGACTGGGAGAATACAAAGTTCTGGATTTGAGCACGGGTATATCCGGGCCGTTTGCCGCCAGGCTGTTCGGTGATTACGGTTCGGACGTAATCAAAATAGAATCGCCCGGCGTGGGTGACTCGTCCCGGCGGCTTGGACCGTTCCATCATGACGAGCCGCACCCGGAGAAGAGCCTGTCCTATTTCTACGTGAACAACAACAAGAGAGGGGTTACCCTAAACCTGGAAACGGCACAGGGCAGAGAGATCTTCAAAGAGATGCTGAAGAGCGCCGACGGCCTTATAGAAAGTTACGATCCGGGCTACCTGGACAGCCTTGGACTGGGCTACGGGGAGATGGAACAAATAAACCCGCGCCTTGTGGTGACATCCATCACGCCTTTTGGACAAAGCGGCCCGTACAGGGACTTTCAGGGCAACGATCTTCTGTACCAGGCCATGGGCGGCATCATGTACACGAGTGGAGCCTACGACCGGGAACCGCTCAAACACGGCCATCCGCAAACACTCTGGATGGGGGGCATCATAGCGGCCTATGCAACGTCGGCGGCGCTGTTTACGGCGAAAATGAACGGCCAGGGACAAAGCATCGACCTATCTATGGCTGAGGTAGCGGCCTCACACCACTACACCTCTTCCATCAGGTACATCTACAACGGCTCAATAGAAAGGCGCGCTCCCAAGATAGAAAGCGGCTCCACCAAGGGCACCAAGTTTGAAGGTATAGTCTCCTCTCAAGACGGGCACATAGGCCCGACTTTCCAAAAGGGCCGACAACGCGCATCTTTCGCGGAATATGTAGGTCTACTGGGCCGCTCCGACCTGGACGACCCGAGATTTGCCACGGAGGCGGAGCGTCAGCAGCATCTGGGGGAGATAGACGAGGTTCTGCTGCCGGTGTTAGCGGAGTGGAATAAATTCGACTATTTCAACACCACAATGTCGGAGGGCTTTGTGGCAGCAGTCGTGCAAACTTCCGAGGACTTGGTGAACTGTCCCCAGCTAGCAGAAAGGGAGTATTTTACGGAGATAGAACATCCCGTAATTGGGAAGACCAAGATACCGGGTGAGGTGTTCAGACTGCCCAAAGCGCCGTGGGGCACAAGCCGTCCCGCGCCAGTACTGGGTCAGCATAACGGAGAGATATACTCAGGCCTTGGATATTCAAAAGATGACCTGCTGCAATTGCGCCGGCAGGGTGTGATCTAGCATTACGCCCTGTGGGGCGCGAACCGCTCCTAATATTGCCGAAGGGGTGACCTACCCGTCTATTCAGGCAAGGCCTAGCTTTTAAGGGTGAACGGCGGATAGCGGTCGGTAAGCCCGACAAGCCAAGCGCCCGTCCTGTAGTTCCAGCGCTGGACCCCAACCACCAAGTCGAACATCCCTCTGGGGTACCTACCGGTTATGAGCACCGCCCAGTAACTTATATAAACGACGACGAATGAGACTAAGCCCAGGGCGTAGAGAATTATAAGGTGTGGAATGAGCAGAAGCGCCTTGAGCAGGAAAAGCGCCCCAAGGAGCGCCAGTCCTCTGGATGAGGCATCCGGATAGTCCACCTCTAAGTTTGCGGGGTAGTCCACCGCGCCCAGGCTGAACGGCGGGTATTTGTCCACAGTGCCGTACATCCATGAGTCCGTCCTCGCGCTCCATCGTTGGATGCCGAGTACGAAGGCGAAGAGGCCCTGTGGGTAGCTGCCGGTTATGAGCACCGCCCAGTAGCCAATGTAGAAGACGACGAAGGCGACAATTCCGAGAACGGAGAGAATTATAATGTGTGGAATGAGTAGAAGCGCTTTGAGAAAAAAAAGCGCCCCAAGGAGCGCCAGTCCTCTGGATGGGGCATCCGGATAGTCCACCTCAAACCGAACGGGATATCCACTGTCTGCTGACTGCATAGCTCTCCTCCTCTCCCGGTAGACAGATTCGTCCACAACTAAGCATGGTACCCCTGGGCGGACTCGAACCGCCGCACCTGGCTCCGGAGGCCAGCGCTCTATCCACTGAGCTACAGGGGCAACAGTGGTTCAATATAGCAACGGGCGACCACAAATTTCAAGTATTCGCCACATTTGAGCCATTTGAGCCTACGTCTGCTTCACCACGCGCACTTTGCGGACCCTGCGGCCACTGGTGGATACAACCAGGAAGTCCAGGCCTTGCAAGCTAACCACGTCTCCAGTAACCGGTATCTTGCCCAGCTGAGTGGAGAGGAGACCTCCCAAGGTATCGAACCCCTCGCCTTCGAAGGAGGTCTGAAAAATCTCATTTATTTCGTCCAGAGCCACACGTCCATCAATTTCCGCCTCATTCTCCCCGTGGCGAACTATCTCAGGCTCTTCCTGGGCAAATTCGTCTTCTATCTCACCAACTATCTCCTCAAGAAGGTCTTCCATGGTGATAAGACCTTCAGTGCCACCGTACTCATCGACTACTATTGCCACGGTGGCGCGTCTATCCTGCATTTCACGCAACAATTGGTCCAATGGCTTGGAGTCCGGGATAAAGAGCGCCGGGCGCACAATGCCTTCAAGATTAGGCACTTCTTCTCCGGCGCTGGTCTTCTGCAAGACGTCACGGGCGTGCACTATGCCAACCACGTCGTCGATATTATCCCGGTAAACAAGTATACGGCTGTGGCCGACCTGACCCATCAGAGCTGCAACATCCTCCAGCGATGTGTTTACCTCAGCGGTGTCAACATCCACTCTGGGAACCATTATCTCCCTTGCCGCCATGTGCTCAAGGTGAAGGATTGCTTGAATCATGCGCCTTTCTTCAGGGTCTGCTTCGCGGACCTCTTCTTCGACCTGAGCGTTGTTTCCCACCGAGCCCTGGGTCAAGCCGTTACCATTTGAAGATCCATCATTGCCAAGGAAGTTCTCAATACGTGCTCTAAACCAGGCTAACGGAGTAAACAGCCAGAGAAGAATTGCCAAGGGAACGGATAAGACAGCAGCCACTTGAGTCGCGTATCTTCTCCCTACTCTGTAGCTAACTGCTTGGAGAAGATAAAGGAGCAACAGTCCGGCAATAACAAGTCCCAGGGCCTCAGGCCATGAGCCGTCCAGAGCATTGAAGGCCAGGACAGCCAGCGAAACACCAATCAAGGTTATGGCAACCAGCTTCACGGCGACAAGCATCTGTAAAGAGCTGGTAGAACTAGACGACACCCACCTACTAGATGGGGTCGCGGCGTACGATTCGAGGCGAGAGGCATCGCCGGACTGGCAAAGCTTACGGATTGCAGCTTCTGCAAGTGAAGCTGCAATTAGTACGAGGTTAGCAAGAATCAAGATGAGAATTGATAATGAACTGTCACTATCCAAGCGTCTATCACGTCCTTCACTGGCCTGCCCTAGGCAGGCGGTCTTTTGAATTTTGATCTAACTGCTGGCCTTATCCTAGCAGGAACACCCACCGCTAAGCTATCCGCGGGAACATCCCCGGTAACCACGGAACCTGCGGCAGTAGAGGCACGGGGCCCCACTCTCAGAGGCGCCACCAGCATGGTATCGCTGCCTATGAAAGCGCCGTCTTCAATGACTGTTCTATGTTTCTTCTCACCATCGAAGTTACAGGTGACAGCTCCCGCCCCTATGTTCACGTTGCTACCTACATCGGCATCACCAACGTAGCTGAAATGACCCATAGCCGTATCCTGTCCAATGCGGCTATTCTTTACCTCGGCGTAGTTGCCTATGTGGACGTTCTGCTCCAGGAACGTATCCGGCCTGAGATGACTGAAAGGCCCAACGTGGACAGAGGATTCAAGGTGAGCGCCCTCAAGTACGGAGGATATCACCCTGCAATCGTCCCCTATAACCGAATCAAGCACAGTGGAGTTGGGGCCCAGTTCACATCTCTTACCCACGCGACTGGCGCCCTTTATAGCGGTGTTGGGTTGGATAACTGTATCGCTCCCTATCTCTACAGAGGCGTCTATGTACGCGGTTGGCGGATCCACTATGGTTACGCCCTCCAACATCCACGTATCAAGTATACGACGGCGCATGACCTGTTCGGCTTGGGCCAAGTCAAGGCGAGTGTTGACGCCCAGTATCTCCGTCTCATCGCGAGAAGTGAGGCTATCCACCAACAGCCCAGATGAAGCGGCCAGCTTCACTAAGTCGGTCAGATAGTACTCACCTGAGGCGGAAGGAGCCAGCTCTCGTAGCGCGGGCCAGAGCCAGTTGGAGGTGAACGCGTAAACGCCCGCATTGATCTCATGGACAGAGCTTTGGCTTTCATCAGTGTCTACGTCTTCAACGAGGTCAAAAACTGTCCCGTCCTCGCTACGGATGATTCTTCCCAATCCCTGGGGAGAATCTAGGAAAGCGGTCAAAAGTGTGATAGCAGCGTCCGATGATTCGTGCCTTCGCATCATCTGGGAGAGCGTAGAAGAGAGCAGAAGAGGAGTATCGCCGTAGGCGACCAGAACGTGAGTTGCCCTGTCGGCCAGTACGGGTTCGCTCTGCAAGAGGGCATGACCCGTGCCGTTTGCTTGATGTTGCACCACGCTCGCTATGGAGGCGTCTAATTGGCCGCTTATAGCCTCGGAATTTGGAGGTACCACAACGACCATCCGGCCATGGATGGCTTGTGTGACAGCGTGGATTACGTGGAGAAGCATGGGCTTGCCGCAGACAGGATGAAGCACTTTAGGCAGCTGCGATTTCATCCTGGAGCCTTTGCCCGCTGCAAGGATGACGGCCGCCCAGCTTTGGTTTTCTTCTGGCAAGATACTCAACGAAAAAACCTATCTTCTCCCACGTATTCGCGGGGACAGATAGGCCGTTGTCTCCTAGCTAATCACAGTACATTTGGGGAGTGCTCACCTTACCCCAAGGACATGCTAAGGCGCGGAACCATGTGTGTCAAGTTTGGCAACTCATATGAGCACATGGGCACACATGGGGGGAGGAAGCAAGCGAATACCGGCCTGCCCATGCTATAATTACCCCTTGCCTGGAGAGGTGGCCGAGTGGTTGAAGGCGCCGCTCTCGAAAAGCGGTAACTCCTATGGGGTTCGCGGGTTCGAATCCCGCCCTCTCCGCCATGCGGGTCATGTATATCGCGGAGAGGTGCTGGAGTGGCCGAACAGGCGCGCCTGGAGAGCGCGTGTCCCGAGTAATCGGGACCGTGGGTTCGAATCCCACCCTCTCCGCCACAATAGTCCCACGTTTAGACACGACATAGCACTATTCCAAGTTCGTTACCACTTGGGAATCACTAGCAGGAGCGAGCCCGCGGAGCTAGCAGCATTGGAAAATAGTCACATCCGCAATGTTTCGGTCATTGGCGCGGGTCTCATGGGACACGGCATCGCCATTGAGTTTGCCCTTGCGGGCTACGACGTTCGGCTTCATTCCCGTTCCGAACAGAGCCTGGATCAAGCGAGGGGAATGATAGAGGACAGCCTAGAACGGCTGCGGGACTTTGGCAGCATCTCTGGCCAGCAGGCGGAGTCGGCGCCCGCGCGCATTAGAATGAGTACCGACTTGGCAGAGATGGTCGAGGACACCGATTTAGTGATCGAGTCGATATACGAGGACATCGAGGCCAAGACCGAGATCTTCCGTCAACTTGACGAGCTGTGCCCCGACCGGACCATTCTGGCCAGCAACACGTCCAGCTTGTTGCCCAGCAGGCTCGCCGCAGCGACGACACGACCGGACAAAGTCATCAACGCCCACTTCCTCAATCCGGCTCTATTCGTGCCGCTCGTAGAAGTGGTCCCGACGGCGCAGACCTCTGAAGAGACCACAACTGTTGTCATGGAACTGTTGACCTCTCTTGGCAAGCAGCCGCTCTTAATGAAGCGCGAGGTGCCGGGCTTTGTTGTGAACCGTCTGCAGATGGCCCTTCTCCGAGAGGCTCTATGGATAGTCGAGAATGGGGTCGCATCTGCGGAAGACGTGGATAAAGCCATAAGCGCCGGACTTGGGCGACGTTGGGCCACCACAGGGGTGCTCCAAGTCCTAGAAGCCGCAGGCTGGGACCTGATAGAACGCGTAGCGTCGGACGTGTTCCCTCAACTGTCCAACTCCAATGACCCTTCCCTACTGCATGACATGGTCAAACAGGGACACGACGGCCTTAAGGCGGGTAAGGGCTTTTATGAGTGGACACCGGAAAAGGCCGAAGAACTGCGAAGGCGCATTGTCAAAGGGCTGGTCGAGATAGACAAACTGGATTGAACGTGCAGTTACGTTGACACTGCACATTTGCGCCCAGTCCACCTAGTCTAGTAGAATCTAGCCTTGATGCAACGCACCCTCTCCGCCATGGAACCGCATGGCCAAGCCGACGAGGTCTCTTTCCGGCGCGGCAATCTCCAAGCTGCTAGGTAATAATGCATATAGACGAGCTCAAGTACTGGGTGGCGTTCAAGCGGGTCCCGTCCATAGGAAGGGCCAGGTTTAAGACGCTTCTATCTCACTTCGGCTCTATGAGAGAGGCATGGCACGCCTCCAGCGACGCCCTCAGGAAGGCGGGTCTAGAGTCCAAGTCTGTCAGAGCAATATCCACCGCTCGCTCGAAGGTCGACCCCGACACAGAAATCGAGCGCCTGCAGGATTCAGGGATAGCCGCATACACCTGGGAAGATGAGGAATACCCCGCTTTGCTCAAAGAGATATACGATCTCCCTCCGGTTCTCTTTGTGAAAGGCAAGCTGATGCCTGAGGACCAGCGAGGAGTGGCCGTAGTAGGTACAAGGCGAGTCACCGCTTACGGCAGAGAGGCAGCCGGTAGGCTGACCCAGGACCTGGCAACCTCCGGCGTAACCGTGGTAAGTGGTCTGGCGCGCGGCATCGACGCAATCGCTCACAAGACCGCCTTGGATGCGGGAGGACGCACCATAGCCGTACTAGCGAATGGCCTGGATAGTGTCTACCCGCCGGAACACAAGGCTCTGGCATCGCAGATTGTGGAGAATGGCGCTTTGGTAAGCGAACACTCACTGGGGATGCGCCCGGAGTCCAGCCACTTCCCCAGACGAAACAGGATAATGAGCGGGATGACGCTGGGCACCCTGGTTGTGGAGGCGCCTGCTTCCAGCGGCGCCATATGGACGGTGAGACACGCCTTGGAACAGAACCGGGAGGTGTTTTGCGTGCCGGGCAGCATCTTCTCCCCGGCCAGCCTTGGCACAAACCTTCTGATACAGGAGGGCGCCAAACTGGTACTTGACTATAGGGATATCTTAGAAGAGTTGAACATTGCGGGAATCAACGAGCAGATTCCCATGCCGGCCCTAGTGGGCCCCGCGGATGAAACCGAGAAGACGCTACTCAAGCACATTACGTATGACCCGGTGCACATAGACGAGGTAGGTAGACAAACAGGGTTGCCTATAACTACGGTGAGCAGTACTCTAGCTATGATGGAGCTCCGGGGCTTGGTGAAACAGCTGGGTGGAATGAACTACATTAGAACAAGGGAAGCAGCGGCGCCATACGGAGAAGCGCGCAGATAGCATGGCAAAGAACCTGGTAATAGTAGAGTCGCCGGCCAAGGCAAGAACGGTTGGCCGTTTTCTGGGTCGTGACTATGAGGTCAAGGCTTCTCTGGGCCACGTTCGAGACCTTCCGAGCGGCGACCTAGGTGTGGCCGTGGACAACGGCTTCACGCCCAAGTACGTTGTTCCAAAGGAGAAGAGCAAGGTCATAGCAGATCTGAAGAAGTCGTCCAAAGACGCCGAAACGATATACCTTGCTACAGACCCGGACCGCGAGGGTGAGGCTATCTCCTGGCACCTAGTGAATGCCGTGGGATGGCAGAAGCGACCCGTGCAGAGAGTCGTTTTCCACCAGATTACCGAGGATGCCATAAACGAAGCATTCCAGGACACGCGTGAGATAGATATGCGCCTGGTAAACGCCCAGCAAGCCCGTCGCGTACTGGACCGGCTGGTGGGATACCAGCTCAGTCCCCTGCTCTGGCGCAAGATACAGCGCGGCCTTTCCGCGGGACGTGTGCAGTCCGTGGCTCTGAAGCTTGTAGTAGACAGGGAACGGGAGATCGAGGCCTTTGTGTCCAAAGAGTACTGGACCATAGATGCAGTTCTACAAAGGCAAGACAGCGACAATGCCGACAAGACGCCCAAGTTCAACGCCAGACTGCAGGGAGTAAAGGGTCAGCGGAAGGGAATCGAGATTGGTTCCGAGGCAACGGCAAGTATGGTTACTTCCGCCCTATCGAACGCTTCCTATCTGGTCGCGGACGTACAGAAGAAAGAGGTTCGCACCCGCCCTGCCCCACCCTTCATTACCAGCACACTCCAGCAAGAGGCCTCCCGCAAGCTCAGATTCTCCGCCAAGAGAACCATGGCTCTAGCTCAGCAACTGTATGAGGGGCTTTCCATAGGCTCAGAAGGCTCGGTGGGGCTGATTACATATATGCGTACTGACTCGGTGCACGTGGCTCCCAGCGCTCTGCGAGAAACCGTGGCGTATATCCGCGAGCACTACGGCAGCAAATATCTTCCTAGAGCCCCCAGAGTCTTTACCAAGAAGGCCAAGGGCGCTCAAGAGGCGCACGAGGCCATCAGGCCTACAGCCATAAGACGTTCGCCTGCAGTGGTGAAGCCACACGTCTCTTCCGACCAGTTCAAGCTGTACGAGCTAATATGGAAGCGGATGCTGGCGAGCCAGATGGCCGACGCCGTTTCTGACTCCACTCGAATAGACATTGACGCTCGCGGGCCGAACACGGAGGGGCAGACCTACCTATTTCGTGCCACCGGCTCTGTGATGAAATTCCCCGGCTTTCGATCTCTGTACCTGGAAGACCGCGACGATCCCGCAGAAGACGAGGACAATCAAAAGCTGCTTCCGGAGTTGCAGGTTGGAGAGGGCTTGGATTACCTTGATCTTTTACCAGAACAACACTTCACCCAACCGCCTCCACGGTATAACGAAGCTTCCTTGATCCGCAAACTGGAGGAGGAAGGAATAGGACGTCCCAGCACCTACGCTCCAATTCTCTCCATAATCATAGATCGCAACTATGCCACCAAGGAACAGAACCGTTTCAAGCCCACGCAGCTTGGCAAGGTGGTCAACGATCAGCTTGCCAACCATTTCCCCTCCATCATGGACGTGGGCTTCACCGCGGGAATGGAGCAGAACTTGGACGATATAGCACGAGGGGAAAAGGAGTGGGTACCCGTGTTGCGGGATTTCTACAGCCCATTCCAAGAAGCTTTGACTTCAGCGGCGGAAGAGATGCCAAGGGTACGAGTAGAAGAACCCTCAGAAGAGACGTGCGACATCTGTGAGAAGCCCATGGTGATCAAGACCGGCAGATTCGGAAGATTCCTGGCCTGCACCGGCTTTCCCGAATGTAAGGGCAGAAAGCCTCTGAGACAGGGAGTTTCGACTTCAGCAGCGGAAGAGACGCCAAGGGTGCAAGTGGCAGAGCATTCTGACGAGACGTGCGACCTCTGCGAGAAGCCCATGGTGATCAAGACCGGCAGATTCGGAAGGTTCCTGGCCTGCACCGGCTTTCCCAAATGCAAGGGCAAGAAGCCTCTGAGAGTGGGCGTAAAGTGCTCCAATTGCGAGACAGGAGAACTGGTTGAAAGGAGAGGCAAAGGGCGTACATTCTACGGATGCACTAACTATCCGGAGTGCACCTTCACGTTGAGCCGGCGTCCTCTCCCGGAAAGCTGCCCAGAATGCCGCGGCATTCTGGTATCAAGCGGACGAAATGGCGCGCGCTGCTCTTCTTGCAGCTACCGCGGCCCAATACCGGAGAGAGAACTGGCGGAGGCTGGCGTATAGCAGTGGAGCAGGTCTTGGAAGAGTACAGAATCCATTTGCAGGGGGAACGGAACCTTTCTCCCGCCACGGTGCGCAACTACGTAGACGACCTAGCGCCGTTCTTCGAGTTCCTCAAGAATGAAGGCATGGGAGAGGAAGACCCTCTGCAAGGCCTGCGCGGGTTCCTGCTGCGCAAAGGTGACGACGCAGTCAACCAGGAGTACCGGCGTTTCATGCTCAGCTACGTGGCATGGCTGATGAACACTCGTTACACGAATTTGGGCAAGGCCAACCAAGTACAAGGCCATGCCAGAATGAGCACGGTCAGAAATCTGGCAAGCATCCGTTCCTTCTTCCGATTCCTGATTTCGCGCGGGCGCATGCCTTCGGCGCCCATATGGAACAGAGGCTCAGCAGGTATGCGGGGACTGATCCCCAAGACGCCCAAGCGGTTGCCTCAAGTCCTTTACCGGCAAGAAGCGGATTCCCTGATCGACCAGCCCAAGGTCTCATCCAAAGAGAACCGGGCCAAACCTCTTTTACTCAGAGACGCTGCTCTTCTGGAATTGTTGTATGGCTCCGGTCTGCGCCTTTCGGAGGTTGCAGGACTAGACCTGGCAGACATAGACGTGCGGAACCGCACGGTACGGGTGGTTGGCAAGGGCAACAAGGAACGCATGGTCCCCCTGAGCCGTCCTTCCATCGAAGCCCTGAACAACTATGCAGCGCAGGGCCGGCCCAACCTAATGGTCAACAGAAGAAGCCAAGCGCTGTTCCTCAACCGTTACGGCGGCAGATTGTCGCCGCGGAGCGTGCAGATGCTGGTGCAGAGATACGCCTTGAGGGCCGGACTTAGCAGCGATATTCATACCCACACATTGCGTCATTCATTTGCTACCCACTTGCTGGATGGGGGTGCAGACCTGCGGGTGGTGCAGGAGCTATTGGGACACGCCTCACCCGCAACTACTCAAGTGTACACGCACGTCAGCCCGGCCCAAGCACGGAAGGCCTACCTTGCGGCCCATCCCAGAGCCGGCGCACCGGAGAGCTAGAGTGACCTATCTGATCATCAACGGGCCCAACTTGAACAACCTGGGCAGACGTGATACGTCTATCTACGGCTCCATGACGCTGAGGCAGATAGAGGAAGAGATCGAGAAACGAGCGGCAGAGCTGGGCCAGGAAGTCCTTTTCTTCCAGTCCAACCATGAAGGAGCTCTGATAGACTACCTGCAGGAGCACGGGCCTTCATCCGATGGGGTCATCATCAATCCCGGAGCACTCACGCACTACAGCTACGCTCTGAGAGACGCCTTGGAAGACCTGGGTCTGCCAGTGGTGGAAGTACACATATCGGACATACACTCACGGGAGCCGTTCAGAAGACACTCCGTAATCAAGGACATTGCAAGAAAACAGATATCCGGCAATGGCTGGAAAGGTTACCTGGAGGCGTTGGATTTTCTTGTAGAAGAAGGGCCTTCCCGTTAGTAAACTAGACTTGGAGAAAACGTCATGCCTCAACGTCTGAGCAATATTCGAGATGCCATGAAGGAAAGGAAGCTGGACGGCATTCTCATATCGTCTCCGGATAACCGGCGCTACCTCTCCGGATTCGTAGGGACAGCCGGCTATCTGATAATTACGCAGCGCGATGCAGTGCTGGCCACCGACTTCCGCTACATTGAGCAGGCAGGGCATCAAGCGCCTGATTTTCGAATCGCGAGGGTGTCCGGCCCCAACCTGGACTGGTTTAGCCAAACCCTGGCGGAGACTGGAATCTCAAAGCTGGGCTTTGAGAGCGACCATCTGACGGTCGCCATTCACCGCAGGCTCAGCCGGAAGCTCAGGGAGCATAACTCCCAAGCCGCTGCCAGTGTAAGCCTGGTGGCTACCGCCGGCATCACAGAACAGATAAGGGCTACGAAAGAGTCGGCGGAGATAGCGTCCTTACAGAGGGCTATCGACATATCGGACGGTGCAATGGACGCCGTTACACCCGTTATTCAGCCAGGGCAGACTGAGCAGGAGGTGGCCTGGCGTCTGGAAGTGGCCATGCGCGAGCTGGGAGCAGAAGCCCTGGCCTTCGACATCATTGTAGGTTCCGGACCAAACGCCGCCCTGCCCCATCACCGCGCCGGGGAACGGGTCATAGAGGAAGGTGAGCCTGTAGTTATAGACATGGGGGCGAAGTACGACGGCTACTGTAGCGACCTGACCCGTACCATCATTCTGGGGGAACCGGACGAACGGTTCATAAAGGTGTACGACACGGTTCTAGCGGCACAGCAGACGGCGATGGTCACGGTTCAACCGGGTATGACCGGCGGAGAGGCCGACAATCTGGCTAGGAAAGTCATAGAAGACGCCGGCTACGGAGAACAGTTCGGGCATAGCCTGGGCCACGGTGTGGGACTGGCCGTTCACGAACGACCAGTGGCCGGGCCCGGCGCTCAAGGAAAGCTGGAAGAAGGCATGGCCTTTACAATAGAGCCCGGCATCTACATATCCGGCTGGGGAGGCGTGCGGATAGAGGACATTGTGCTCATGGAGAAAGATGGAGCCAAACAACTGAGCAAGGCGAAGAAACTACGTGCGGATTAGGAGCAAACGATGAGCTATTTGAACCAGCGGTTGCAGACGCTGCGTGACTTGTTGAAGGAACACAAGCTAGACGGCCTGCTCATATCCACCCCTGAGAACCGGCGTTACATATCGGGATTTGCAGATCTGGAAGGGGCCGGCTATCTGTTGGTTACGGCAAACCAGGCGTTCCTGGCCACCGAGTTCCACGTCACGGAGGCCGAGCGTGCCACATCGGGGTTCGACGTAGTCGGAATACGCCGAGACCTGAACTGGGTTCCTGGGTTGATATCGGGAAGCAGTGTGGAGCGCCTGGGCATCGAGGCTGACCACCTGACGGTATCTTCCAGAGATCAGCTGGCGCAGGCTTTGAAAGAGGACGGCGGTAAGGCTGAGGTAGTCTCCAGCGGCGGCTTGATAGAGGGTCTACGGGTGTTCAAGGACCCCGAAGAGTTGAGCACTATGCAGAAGGCCATAGACATCACGGACGGCGCGTTCGAGGCGGTGTCCCCACTGATAGAGCCGGGTTGGACGGAACGGGAACTGGCATGGCGGCTAGAGGCGGCGATGCGCGACCGCGGCGGCGACGGCCTGGCGTTCCCTACCCTAATAGGCTCCGGGCCAAACGGCGGCTTTGCTGGGAACATACCAACGGAACGAGTCATTGAAGACGGCGATCCTATAATCATAGACATGGGCGCAACTTACCACGGGTATTGCAGCGACTTGACTCGCACCGTAGCAGTCGGCGAGCCGGATGAACGGTTCAAGAGGCTGTACAACGCGGTGTACGACTCCCAGAAGAACGCCATAGAAAAGGTGAGGCATGGGATCAAGGGCGGTGAAATATACGCCATGCTCACCAAAGTGCTCAGTGAAGCCGGATTCGGCGAGCATGCCGGGCCAGCGTTTGGACACAGCATTGGACTGGAAGTGCATGAAGGGCCGCGTATCCGCTACCAACACCCAAGCATATTTGAAAAGGGCATGGCCTTTACCATAGAGCCCGGTATTTACATACCTGACTTTGGAGGAGCCCGTCTTGAGGACGTGGTCTACCTGGAGGACACGGGGGCAAGGGTAATGAGCAAAGCCAAGAAACTCAGCAAATTCGGAGTCTAAGTATGGTCATTGGAGTAGGAGATTTGCGCAGAGGCCTCACCATCGAGTTGGACGGCCAGCCGTATCAAGTCATCGAGCATAGCACGCACAAGATGCAGCAGCGTGCTCCCGTGGTAAAGCTGAAGCTCAAGGAGCTGCGAAGCGGGAGGTCTATTGAAAGGTCTTACAACGGCTACGACGTCAAGCTGACCAGGGCTGAGGTGGAACAAAGGCTCTCTCAGTACATCTATCAAGATGGAGATATGCACTACTTCATGGACACGGAGAGCTTCGATCAGTTCCCATTGACCAGAGAGCAACTGGGCGATGGTATCAACTACCTTGTGGACCAGATGGAGTTGGAAGTGCTTTTCTTCAAGGAGCAGCCGATAGCGGTAGAGCTACCCACGTTCGTCGAGCTAGAAGTGACGGATACCCCTCCCGGGGTAAAGGGGGACACGGCCTCCGGAGCCACCAAACCGGCCACCTTGGAGACCGGACTTGCTGTCAACGTGCCCTTCTTTATAAACATTGGAGATAAGGTACGTGTGGACACTCGCAGCGGCCAGTATCTAGAACGTGCGGGTTGATGGCTGTCTACACCGTTAGCCAGGTCGCGGAATACCTCAGAGACTCGCTGGAAGGCGACCGGCTCCTTGCAGACCTCTGGGTAAGCGGAGAAGTCTCCAACCTTTCCCGTTCAGCGGCCGGCCACTTATACTTCACCATCAAAGACTCGGACAGCCAGCTGCGTTGCGTAATGTTTCGCCCAACCAGAGAAGCGGACCGCCTCGGGGATGGCACATCGGCTATAGTCCACGGACGCGTTTCGATATACCTGGTACGAGGCGAGCTGCAGATATACGTAGACCTTGTTCAACCGGCAGGCACCGGGGAGTTGCACCTAAGGTTGGAACGCCTCAAAGCGCAACTGGAAGAGGAGGGCCTGTTCGAGCCCAGCAGAAAACGGAGCCTGCCCCCTTTCCCAAACAAGATAGGCGTGGTCACGTCTCCCAGTGGGGCCGTATTGCATGACATAACAACTGTAGTCCAACGGCGGTATCCACTGGTGGAGCTTGTTGTGTCGCCGACGTCCGTGCAGGGTGAACAGGCCGCCCTGGATATTGCGGATGCCCTTAACGAACTAAACCGGCTGCAAGAGATAGACGTAATCATAGTGGCCAGAGGGGGAGGCTCCCTGGAGGAGCTGTGGGCGTTCAACGAGGAACCTGTAGCGCGGGCCATCTATGCCAGCCGCGCGCCCGTGGTCAGCGCCATTGGCCATGAGACCGACGTCACCATTGCAGACCTTGTGGCGGATGTCAGGGCGCCTACACCGTCGGCGGCGGCGGAGATGGCGTCACCGGACATGTCGCTCCTTCTTGGTCAGGTCACCGAGTGGCAACGCGATATCCTTGCAACAGCCGAGCGTATGTGGTTGGAAAAGCGACGAGACGTGGACTCACTGGTGCAGCGGCTCACCAGTCGCGGGCCGCAAGTGGGAGATAAACAGCAACGCCTGGACGAGCTGACTCAAAGCTTATCCAAGAGCCTATGGGTGACGCTCAACCTATCACGGGAACGGTTCCAAGGCCTGGAGCAACAGCTGCGGGCGCTTGACCCCAAATCCGTACTGGAACGAGGATACGCTATAGTACAGCGGTCAGACCAAGGCGCTCTAGTCAAGAGCGTGGGGCAGGTTGAAACGGATGATGAACTAAACGTGCGGGTGAGCGACGGTTCGTTCAACGCCCGAGTTAGCTAGCTTACGGCTTGGGAGCTTTGTGAAGGAACGTTAACGCTGTAAAATGGCAAGTGCTCTATCGCGAAGGCCATGGAAAATCAACCCTCCAACATAGAACATCTCTCTTTTGAAGAGGCTTTCATCAAGCTGGATGAGACCGTGCGTTCCCTGGAAGCGGGAGGCGCCACGCTGGAGGAAGCAACAAAGCTCTTTGAAGAAGGTATGCGGCTTGCCAGGATATGCCATCAACACCTCAGCGCCACTGAGCTGAAGATAACCCATTTGCAGCGCTCGTTCGGGGAGCAGATGACGCTCTTGAACAAGGCGGAACCGGAAGCGGATGCTTAAGGCCGACCTTCACGTTCATACCGAGTTTTCATTTGATTGCGCAACCCCTCTGGAGAAACTGATACAAAGGTGCCTGAAGCAGAACATAGGGTGTCTGGCCGTTACGGATCACAACACAATTCAGGGAGCCGTCAGAGTCAAGGAAATGGCCCCGTTCAAGGTTATAGTTGGAGAAGAGATCAAGACCAGGGAAGGAGACCTGATAGGCCTGTTTCTCCAAGAGGAGGTCCCCCCCGGCCTTTCTGCTACGGAAACGGCAAAGCTGATCAAAGAGCAGGGTGGCCTGGTGTCACTCCCCCACCCTTTCGACAGATTCCGCGGCTCTGTCATGAGTGAGAAGGGAAGAGCCGAACTCCTGCCTATGACCGACATGATAGAGGCGTTCAATGCACGCAACACCCTGCCGGACGCCGACCGCAAGGCAAGAGAGCTTGCAGACACACACGGGATTGCGCTTTGCGCCGTCAGCGATGCACACTCGCTTGGAGAAATAGGCAAGGCGTACACCCTTGTTCCGGATTTCAGCTACGGTTCTCAGGATTTCCTGGAAGCGCTGCGTCAAGGCACCTTGGTAAAGAGACGCAGCAATCCTTTGGTGCACCTGATTTCCACCTACGTGAAGCACAAGAAACGTATGCTGAGGAGATAATCTTGCTAAAACTGGGCTGGTTTTCCACAGGGCGCGGAGAGGGTTCGCGCAATCTCTTAAGCACAACGCTTGAACACGTACAGAGCGGCTATATCAATGCAGAGATTCAGTACGTCTTCTGCAACCGGGAGCCCGGAGAGTTCAAGGGAAGCGATCGGTTTCATTCGCTGGTAACGGCAAACAACGTACCACTGATTACGCTATCCTCAAGAAGACTCGTAAAAGAACGGGGAGCATCCGGCTTCAACGAGGTGCGTGAAGCTTTCGACTCCGAGGCGATCAAGCTCCTCGATCCCTTCCAGATAGATTTGGCAGTCCTGGCCGGATACATGCTGTTCACGTCAGAGTTGATGTGCCAAAAGCTGAACATGATCAACCTGCACCCCGCTCCCCCCAACGGCCCGGTTGGCTCCTGGCGGGAGGTCATCTGGGAACTGATTGAGCAGAGGGCTCCCCTGGGAGGCGTACAGATCCAACTGGCCACCATGGACTGGGACCGCGGGCCGGTAATCACGTATTGCACCTTCCCGATGAGAGGGCCTATGTTCGATGAAGGGTGGGAGCTGGCAGGAAGCCAATCCATCGACGAACTGAGGTCGTGCCAGGGAGAGGAGTTTCAGCTATTCCAGCAGATAAGGGATGAAAGCACAAAGCGAGAGATCCCCCTGCTCATAGAGACCCTCAAAGCCTTAGGCGACGGAGAACTGAAGGTAACCGATGGAAGAGTGGTGGACAAGGAGCACCGCCCGGTCAAGGGCCTGTGTTTGAACAGTCAGATTGACAAGTGGCTTAGCTAGGCCGATTTCTCCCGTTGCTCAGAAACGTAGGATGCAGTGAGGAGCTGTGGCTTCCCCTTGGAGCGAACGGTATCGGCGTCTATCACGCATTTGGTCACGTTGGATAGAGACGGCAACTCATACATTATGTCCAGCAGGGATTCTTCCATGATGGTGCGCAGAGCACGCGCCCCCGTCTTCCACTTCAGAGCATCTTCGGCAACAGCATCCAGCGCCTCTACGGTGAATTCCAGCTCAACGTTATCCAAGCTGAACAGGTAGGTATACTGGTTGAGCAAGGAGTTCTTGGGAGCGGTGAGGACCTGTATGAGCGCCTCTTTGTCCAACCCTTCCAGGCTGACCATGACCGGCAGTCTCCCCACAAGCTCAGGGATGAAGCCGTACTCCAACAGGTCGTCCGTATTGATGTTCTTGAGTATGTCGCCTCTCTGCGCATCGCTTAAGCGCGCTCTATCCGAGTTGAAACCCATGGAACGCGTTCCCCAGGAGATGCGCTTTTCTATAACGTCTTCCATGCCTTCAAAAGAGCCCCCGCAGATGAACAAGATGCCTTCCGTATTTATCTGTATGAACTCCTGATGGGGATGCTTCCTGCCGCCCTGTGGAGGGACGTTGGCTATGGTGCCCTCTATGATCTTGAGGAGCGCCTGCTGTACTCCTTCCCCGGAAACATCACGAGTGATTGAAGGGTTGGGATTCTTGCGCGCTATCTTGTCTATCTCATCTATGTAGATGATGCCTTTCTCCGCTTTGGCCATGTCGTAGTCGGCGGCTTGAATCAGGCGGAGCAGTATGTTCTCCACGTCCTCACCCACGTAGCCCGCCTCCGTCAAGGAGGTTGCGTCCGCCATGCAGAAGGGGACGTCAAGGATTCTGGCCAGCGTCTGGGCCAATAGGGTCTTGCCTGAGCCTGTCGGGCCGACCATCAGGACGTTGCTTTTCTCTACCTCTACGGCCTGCCCTACCGGAGACTTGCTGGCCAGCCGCTTGTAGTGGTTGTAAACCGCGACGCTGAGTATCTTCTTGGCTCTATCCTGGCCAATAACGTACTCATTCAGCCGGCTGTGCACGTCCTTGGGCAACAATGGCTGTACCTCGCCTTGGGGCGAGGTGGGTTTCGGCTCCGTTTGTTCGTTGATGATCTGGTCGCATAGCGCAATGCACTGATCGCAAATGAATACTTTCTTCTGCCCCGCAATGAGTCTTTCTACTTCCGCCTGCCTCTTACCGCAAAACGAGCATTTATACTCATTGCCAGGAGAGTCACCATTTGAAACAGTCAATTTGCGCTCCCTACCCTATTTTGTGGCTGCTACTTCTCTACCAGCCAGAACTTCATCAACCAGACCGTACTCCTTGGCTTGATCGGCATCCAGGTAGTAATCACGGTCCGTGTCCTGGGCAATCTTCTCAACGGTTTGGCCGGTATTGTTGGCCAAGATGGTGCGAATCTTGTCCTGCATGCGCAGGATTTCGCGTGCCGCTATTTCAATGTCTGAGGCCTGTCCCTGTGCGCCGCCCATGGGCTGATGCATGTGCACCGTGGCGTTGGGAAGTGTGTATCGCTTCCCCTTCACCCCGGCGCTAAGCAACACCGTGGCCATGCTTGCCGCCATTCCCACGCATATTGTGGATACGTCTGCACGAACCATCTGCATGGTGTCGTGGATAGCCAGCCCCGCGCTGATTACGCCTCCGGGGCTGTTGATGTACAGGTTGATGTCCTTATCCGGATCCTCTCTATCCAGATAAAGAAGCTGGGCAACTATCAGATTGGCAACAGAGTCGTTTATTGGCGTGCCCAGGAAAACTATCCTCTCCCTGAGCAACAGGGAATAAATGTCGAAAGCCCTCTCTCCTCTGGAAGAGCTCTCCACAACCATGGGGATTATGTTTTCAAAATCACCCGGACGATATAGCATTTGGTCTCACCTCCTGAATCTCAGCTTTAGATGTGTCTAGTATGCCGTTGGCTACGATTCCCGATGTTCTCCCTTGGCAACTTCAACCAATCTCTGTAGAGCCTTGCGCCTGATCAACACCTGTTCCAGGGATTCTTTGCTTTCATCACTCTCAAGGTTGCTCCGCAAGCTTGCAGGTTGGTTCGGCCCAGCGGAATCTAGCAGGCGTTTGATCTCTTCCTCGATTTCCTCCTGCGAGACCTTTATACCCTCAAGTTCCGCAACCTTCCCTATGGCGTAAGTGCGCTTTAGCCTAGCTTCTGCGGCCTGTTTCAACTCCTCATGATGCTCGTCAGGACTCTTGCCCACCGTCTGAAGATACTGCTCCACGCTGACCTGCTGCCGGCGCAGAGCCTGCTCCTCGTTTTGAAGCATATGGTGAACTTCATGGTCAACCATTAGCGGTGATAGGTCTATTTCAGCCTTCTCCAGAAGCTTCTCAAACACCTGATCTTCGTATATATCCTGAGCCTCTAGCTCTCGCCGAGCAAGGAAATCCTCCCTGAGCTTATTTGTCAACGCCTCCAGATTATCGTACCCCTCACCCACGCCTTTGGCGAATTCATCGTCGAGGTCAGGCAGGTTCTTGGCCTTTATCTCGTGGATGGCGACGCTAAATTCGACCTCTTTTCCGGCCAGGTTGCTATCCGGATAGTCCGCAGGCATGGATATGGCGAACTCCTTAGTTTCCTGGTTCTTGATGCCCACCAACTGTTGAGGGAAACCGGCCACGGGGCTGACGTTTTCCTCCATAACCATGTAGACCACGCCATCTTGCTTGGTGATTTCCTTCCCATCCAGGTTAGCTTTGATATCCAAGGTAACCTGGTCGCCCATGGCAACGGGACGGTCTACCGGTTCCCATGGAGCTGTATCTCGCCGCAGGAGGTCCAGAAGAGTGTTGACTTCCTCTTCGGTAACCAGCACCGGCTCAACCGGAACGCGGATTTCGCGGTATGCATCCAGCACCACTTCCGGGGCAACGGGAACCGCCGCCTTGATCACGATTGGCTCTCGCTGGACCAACTGAACTTGAGGGATGCTGGCCTGCTTAACGCCTTGTTCATCCACGGCTCTCTGTACAATTTCAGGGAGCATCAGATCCAGGGCGTCGTCCTCCAGGGAGTGGCGCCCCACGAACCGTTCCAGCACGGCTCTAGGAGCTTTACCCTTGCGGAACCCTGGGATGTTGACTCTCCGCACTACGCGTTGATAGGCACGCTGCAGATACGGCTCAATGTCTTCCTCCTCAACCTCTATGTTGAGGGAAACCTCACTGTGTTCTAAATCTTCCCTTGTAACCTTCAAGAAAGGCCCTTTCAAGCGATTTCTGACATGACGTGTGCCGCTCTCTTGATGAGCGGCACACGTCACAACCTAATGAAGCGTACACTATCGATTATAGCACGGCCTCGATTATGGGGAAGGCGGTGTTGGCCTATCCGCTATTCTAATGTGGAGCTCCTCAAGTTGCTGTGAGCTGACCGGAGCCGGCGTGTTGAACAAGGGATCCATGCCGCTCTGCGTCTTGGGAAATGCTATAACGTCACGTATGGATTCCGCGTGGTCTGAGAGCAACATGACCAGCCGGTCTATCCCCGGGGCTATGCCGCCGTGAGGAGGCGCGCCGAACTCCAAGGCGCCCAAGAGCTGGCCGAAGCGTTCCTCCAACTGCTCATCCGTGTACCCCAGGAATCGCATGATTCGTTCCTGCTTTTCCCTGTTGTGAATGCGGATGCTTCCGCTGGCCAGCTCCGAACCGTTGCATACCAGGTCGTAGTGCCTGGCTCTCATACTGCCGGGGTCTTTGTCGAGCAAGTCCCAGTGCTCCTGCCAGGGAGACGTGAACAGATGGTGGGACGGGAACCAGGCTTCGGTCTCGTCGTCCCATTCAAAGAGGGGGAAATCCGTTATGAAGGCAAAGGCGAGGACTGTTGGGTCCACCAAGCCCAAACGGCGCCCCATCTCTTCCCGCAACTGAGACAACGCAGTATTAGTGGTCCCGACCGGCCCCGCCACCATGAAGATGAGGTCTCCCGGATTGGCTCCGGTGCGCCCGGCCATCTCTCTCACCTGCTCTATGGTGAGGAATCTGGCCAAAGGAGAGCGAACGTGATCAATTGTCATGTCTTCCAAGCTGGCGGCTTCTTCAGACAGTGCTATGGTGAGCAGCCCCTTTGCCCCCCTTGTTTGGACAAACGAGATCAAATCGTCTATCTCACGGCGGGAATAGGAGGCGCAACCCGGCGCGGCAAACGCCTTGGCTATTCCGCCAGACTGAACGGCGTCTCTGAGCAACTGAGACTCTGACTGGCCAGCTAAGTCGGTTAAATCCGCCAGTTCCATCTTAAACCTGATATCTGGCTTGTCAGTACCGTACCTCTCCATAACGTCGTCGTAGCGGAGGCGTGGGAATGGTCCCATAACGCGCCGGCTGTGGGCCACTTTGTCGACTATTTCCGTGTAAAGCTCTTCGATGAGGTTGGTAACGTCGTTCTCGTCCACAAAGCTCATCTCCAAATCCAGCTGGGTATGCTCATACTGGCGGTCGCCTCTAGGATCTTCGTCTCTGAAGCAACGAGCTATCTGGAAATACCGCTCAAAGCCGGAGACCATGAGGAGCTGCTTCAGCTGCTGTGGAGACTGCGGCAAGGCGTAGAAGCTGCCCGGATTCAGGCGGCTGGGGACAAGGAAATCACGGGCGCCTTCCGGAGTGCTCTTGATCAGAATTGGCGTCTCTATCTCAACGAAGTCCCTAGCGTCCAGGAAATCTCGGATGTACTGAACCACTCGATGCCGTAGAACTATGTTGTCGTGCATGTGGGCCGTGCGCAGATCAAGGTAACGGTACTGCAACCTCAACAGCTCATCCACCTGCCCGTCTTCTGCGATCTCAAACGGAGGCGTCTTCGACTGATTCAGCACCTCCGCCCTTGTGGCGTACACCTCTACATCACCCGTGGGTATGTTGGGGTTCTCAGAACCCGCCGGGCGCTGTCCAACCTCACCCTCCACAAGTACCACCCATTCGCTACGGAGGGATCCAGCGACCCTGTGGGCTTCGGGAACAGCCTCAGGATTGAACACCACCTGAACAACACCCTTGCTGTCCCGCAGGTCTATGAAGATAAGGCCGCCGTGATCACGGCGGCGGTGTACCCATCCTGCCAGCGTTACTACCGAGCCAACATGGCTTTTTCTCAGATCACCACAGGAAATACTCTTCAGCAATTGTCATCACCTCCAGCATTGCAAACTGATTATAAGAAGGTCTCAACTGTGATTCAATGGACAAACTCACTTTCTAAGCACTACCATAAAGCCAGCCGCCAACAAGAGAGAGGTAAATATGGCAACAAGAGCCGGGTTTGACATCAAGCACAAGAGCAAGGAGATAACAGAGGGACCGCAACGCGCACCGGCTCGTGCCTACTTCAGGGCCATGGGACTTGGGGACGACGATATCAGAGCTCCCTTCATTGGCGTGGCGGACCTGGCCAGTGACGTGACGCCGTGCAATTTCCACCTGGATAGACTGACAAAGCAGGTGAAGCAAGGCATCCGCGACGCCAAGGGCACACCGTTTGAGTTCGGCACCATTACGGTCAGCGACGGCATATCCATGGGTACGGAAGGCATGAAAGCATCGCTCGTCAGCCGTGAAGTTATCGCCGACTCCATTGAGCTTGTATCCAGAGCAGAATGGTTCGACGGCCTGGTCACCGTTGCCGGCTGCGACAAGAACCTGCCCGGTTGTCTCATGGCCATAGCCAGGCTGAACATACCCTCGGTGTTCGTCTACGGCGGCACCATTATGCCCGGTCGCTTCCGCGACCGCGACGTAAACATACAGGACGTGTTCGAAGCGGTGGGAGCACATTCTCGAGGGGCAATGAGTGACGAAGACCTGCTGGAGCTGGAACGCAGCGCCTGCCCCGGCGAGGGGTCTTGCGCCGGTCTCTTTACGGCCAACACCATGTCTACGGCTATAGAAGCGCTGGGCATGTCCCTGCCGGGCGACGCCTCCATCCCGGCCGTGGACCCGGACAAGGGTGAGGAGTGCCGTCGTTCCGGGCAGGCCGTATTGAATCTGCTAAGAGAAGGAATCAGACCGCGCGATATCATGACCAGGGAGGCGTTTGAAAACAGTATAGCGGTAACTCTGTCCATGGGAGGCTCCACCAATCTGGTGCTGCATCTGCTGGCCATAGCCCATGAAGCGGGCATCGACCTTACGATAGAGGACTTCAACAAGATCAGCGATAGGACGCCCTACATTGCCGATATGAAACCCGGCGGCAAGTACGTAATGGCCGACTTGCACAGAATAGGCGGCGTGTCGCAGGTCATGAAGAGGCTTCTGGACGCGGGGCTGCTCCATGGAGACGTTCTCACCGTTACCGGCAAGACAGTGGCAGAGAACTTGAGCAACGTAGAACTGGAATCAAACCAAGACATCATCCATCCCGTGGAATCACCGCGGGGTACCAGCGGCGGCATCATCATCGTCAAGGGCAATCTGGCGCCGGAAGGCGGGGTGGTCAAAGTTGCGGGCAAGCAGCACTTGCAGCAACGCGGCCCTGCCCGTGTATTCGATCGCGAGCAAGATGCCTTCGCAGCCATCCAGCGCCGTGAGATCAGGGCGGGAGACGTGGTGGTTGTCCGCTTTGAAGGACCGAAAGGCGGCCCTGGCATGAGAGAGATGCTGGCGGTGACCGCCGCCATTGTGGGCCAGGGATTGGGAGAAGACGTAGCGCTCCTCACCGACGGCAGGTTCTCCGGAGCCACTCACGGCCTGATGGTGGGGCACGTGGCGCCTGAGGCCGCCGTTGGCGGCCCAATTGCTCTGGTGAAGGACGGCGACATTGTCAACGTGGATGCCGTAGACCGCAAGCTGGAACTGGAAGTGGATGAAGAGGAGCTTGCGGCAAGACGGGCCGCTTGGCAGCCGATACCGGCCAACTACACCACTGGCGCCCTGGCAAAATACGCCAAGCTGGTTGGCTCCGCGTCTCAGGGCGCAGTCACGGGGTAGTGTTGCTCAACCGGCTGGATTGCATAGGGGGAAGGTTAGAGCCATCACCCCCGCCTCAATCTTCCCCCATCAAGGGGAACGAGGCTTTTGCAAGGCTCTCCAAGCGCATCTGCCCGGCAGACGTGATAGGGTTAGACAGCTAATGGATATTGCCTTTATCTGGCTTCAATTCGCTGTTGTTACAGCCTTGATCTTTGTTACGTCAAAGTACCTTGCCAGGTCGGTAGACGTCATCGCCTTCAAGACAGGACTGGGAAGGGCCTTCTTAGGAGTCGTGCTCCTTGCATCGGCCACGTCGCTTCCGGAGCTTGGCACCGGGATCAGTTCAATCTCCATAGTGGGAGACCCGGACTTAGCCGCCGGCGACGCTTTTGGAAGCAACCTGTTCAACCTCCTGATCATTGGGCTCATGGACCTGTGGTGGAGAAACGGGCCAGTTCTAAACGCGTTTGGAACTGCAGCGGTGATGGTGGCAACCCTGGGGATACTGGTGATAGGCGCAGCCACCATTGCCATAACGTTCCACAGCGCCAGCGGCCTTTTTGCTACCTGGTTTATAAGCCCGTTTTCCGTATTGATGATGGCGACCTTCTTAATAGGCCTGTACTTGATCTATAAATTCGAACAAGAAGAACGCACCGAGCGGAAAGAGGAAGATACGGACTACTCCAACGCCAAACTTCCTGTAGAAATAGGCGTCTACCTTGTGTCCGCCGCCGTAGTGATAGCCGCGGCGGTGTGGCTTGCTTTCACCGGTGAGAGGATCGCCGAAGAGATGGGCTGGGAGACCAGCTTCGTCGGCACGCAGTTCCTTGCCTTGAGCACGTCCCTTCCTGAGATAGGAGCGTCTTTCGCCGCCTTACGAATTCGTGCGCCGGAGCTGGCGGTATCCAACGTTCTGGGCAGTAACTTGTTCAACATGGGATTTGTTCTCTGGGCAGACGACCTGGCATACTCAGGCGGTACGTTCTGGACGGCGATTTCAGAGGTACACAGCATGACCGCCGTTCTTGCAATAGTCATGACCGCCGTCGTTATAGTAGCGCTGGTGAAGAGGAACAGAAGCAGACCCAGCCGGTTCTGGACTTACGAGGCGGTTACGATCATTGCTCTCTACGCGCTTGCCAGTGTGCTGATTTTCTACCTCAGTTGACCTTGTATCCTGCCCGGGAACCGCGCGGTGCGATCAAGCCGTTCTTTGAACGGCTTTTCTGTAGTCCTCAACGGTGTTTAAGTCCCATATCGCTTCAGGGTCATCTACGGGAATTCGATTTACCTCAGCGCTATGCCGCTCTATCACCTCTCGCAAGCCCATTTTGGCCTCGCTGATGCCAATCAATTCGGGCAGCAGACCGCGGGAAAAGAGCACGGGATGTCCTCCCCTACCCTGATATACGGGATACGTAATCGCTGAGCCGTGTCGTAGATGGGTCTCCAATATCTTGCTGAGCAGTTTGGGAGACCTGGGTTGGTCTACGGAGATTATCATTACGTGCTCCGCCCCTGGGTTGAGCATCTTCAATCCGGCGCGTACGGAGTTGCTCTTCCCCGTCTTGTACCTCAGGTTGACGATTACTTCAGCTCCATGTTCGCTTTCGATAAGAGGTCGTATCGATTCCGCCCTGTGACCCAGCACAACGATCACCTGACCAACCCCGCAAGCAATAAGGGAGCTGACCTGGTATTGGACAAGCGGAACTCCTTGCCAGTCCAGCAAGGCTTTGGGATGCCCCATGCGAGTGGACTCTCCTGCAGCGAGGAGGACGGCGCTAATGGAGGGATGTGCCAACGGATTCAATCAGCGGGCGAAAGGGACTTGGCCGCGTGCACCTTCTCCGCCAGATTTTGCAGGTACTTCTTGGGCAGCATCATGGGCTGTCCAGTGCCGCCGAGGCGCCACTGCACCACTTCCGCCATTATGCTGATTGCGATCTCGGCCGGTGTCCTGGCCTTGATATCCATCCCTATGGGGGCGTGGATATTCTCTATCCTCTCCAAGGGGACGCCGCGCTTGAGGAGCTCCTCATAGATCAGAATAACCTTGCGCTTTGAGCCGACAAGCCCAACGTATCCCGCAGGACTCTTTGCAGCGGATTCCAGCGCCAGGTCATCGAAATTGTGACCGCGAGTCGCGATTACAATGGCAGTGTTCTTAGTGACGGGGAAGTTTTCCAGGCCGTGCGCATAACCCGCTACCGCTACAGCCTCGGCATCCGGAAACCGTTCCATGTTGGCAAATTCACGCCTATCGTCCAGGACGAACAACCGCAGGCCCAGCATCTTGGCCAGGGGAGCTACGGACTTGGAAATGTGTCCGCCGCCCATGAGTATCAGGGTAGCCGGCGACGTGTAGGCTTCGATAAACAGCTCGTCTCCCCACTGTGTGGTAACGTGCGCACATTTGCCCTGTTCCATCAACTCCCGCGCTTTTGCCTCCGCCAAGCTATCGAGCTGAGGATGGCCCAAAGTACCTTGCCAGGTGCCGTCATCCAGCATGATCAGTTTATTTCCAACCTCTTCCTCTTCCGACGATTTGATGAGAGTAGCCACAGCCAGGGGATTGCCTCCACCGTAAGCATCAACAATATTTCCGGCTAGGTAAGCAAAAGGAGCCGCCTCCTGCACGGGCTCAATGAAGAAATACATAGTCCCGCCGCAGACCAGGCCGTCTCTAGCGGCAATCTCCTCGTTCAGATAGTAGTCACGGTATTCCGGCCCGCTGCCATTTCGCAGAATCTCCTTGGCGGCGAACCAGATATCCCCTTCCACGCAACCACCGCCAAGGGTACCAACCGCGGAACCGTCCTGACGCACCAACAGCTTGGAGCCAGGCTTTTGAGGCGTAGACCCCTTTGTGTGAACCACAGTAGCAATGGCAAAGGGCTCTTCCCTACGGGATAATTCAATAGCTTCCTTGAATACGGATTCCATCAATCGCTCTTGCAGAATAGGATAAAACTAAGCATAACAGGGCAACATTTGTTAAGCAATCGACATGTTCTGATAGAATGGCGCAACTGCAACCGAATTTCTTGGGTTAGGCAGTATCTAAATCCAAGGGCGCACTGTCTACGTATAGCATTATAGACAGGCCATCGCCCTATGAGTCTGGGAACCGGCCGTGTCCTATGAACATCTAGAAGATGAGCAACTGGTTAGCTTAATTGTCCAGCAAGACCAGGGAGGGCTTGGCGCTCTCTACGACAGGTATGGCAAAGCGGTGTTTGGCTTTGTCTATAATCTTTTACGTGACGCAGGGCAGGCAGAGGAGGTAGTGCAAGAGGTATTTCTAAGGGTCTGGTTCAGAGCGGCTACCTACCGGGCTGAACGGGGAAGGTTCCAGACTTGGATTATGTCCATGGCCCACCACAGGGCGATAGACGAGCTGCGCAAACGCAGACGGATGCAGAATATCCTGGAAACGGAAGCCAGGCTCACTTTGATGGACGGCAGGGCACAGGAAGATACGGCAGCCAAGGGAGCGGAGCAACGAGAAGAAAGTGAAATTGTGCGTAAGGCTTTGGAGTCCTTGCCGGAAGAACAACGACAAGTGATCCAAATGTCTTACTACGAGGGTTACAGCCAGTCTGAGATAGCAGAGTTGTTGAAACATCCGCTAGGCACAGTCAAGACAAGAATGAGATTGGGAATGCAAAAGTTGAAGACAGCTTTAGCATCACTTCAGGAGATAACGTGATTCATAGCCATATAGAAGACCTGGCAGAAGCCTATGCACTGGGAGCCCTGGAGTCGGAAGAACGCCAGATGGTGGAGGCGCACCTGGAGACGTGCTCCCAGTGTACTTCCCTGCTCAGGGAACACCTGGAAGTCGCCGCCGCGCTGGCGCTGGCCGCTCCGCCTGTGGATCCTCCCCACCATCTACGCGGGCGGATAATGGACCAACTTGTCCCTGAGGAGCGCGCCGCCGAACCAGAACCCATGTCTGCCGGCAGATCCGGTGGGAGCAGGATACGGTGGGTTATCCCTGCAGCCGCCTCCATAGCCGCCAGTGTGTTGATAGCCTTTCTTGGCGGGATTGGTGTCCTGGTGTTCTCCCAGCAAAGCCAGGTACAGGACCTCCAGAGCCAGCTTGGAGACATGGAGGTGTTGATAGACGAGGAGAAGAGCACCAGCCAGGAACTCAGGGATAGGCTTAACGAGCAACGTCTAGCCACTTGGATCGCAGCGCTGCCCGGCTTGGAAGCCAAATCCTTGGATAACACGGAGGAGGCGCCGTTAGCCTCTGGAATGCTGCTTGCCGATCCGGGCAAGGACTGGGCGTTCCTTGTAGCGCAAGGTCTGGAATCGAGCATGGAAAAGAATCCTTACCATGTCTGGCTGGTCAACAACGGGACGCTGGTAAACGTTGGAAGATTCAGCGTAGACGAGTCAGGCTATGGGCAGCTGTTCATCAGGCAGTCATTACATGACTTTGCCTGGCTGGGCGTAACCCGCGAGCCCTTGCCTGGAACGGTGGAATCACCGGCCGTGCTGGGCGTTAGCTTGGAATAGTTCATGCACACATGCAAGGTGAGTAGCATAGCCTTTGTGGCGGCGGAGCAACCTTCAAGCAGCCGTTCCTCGCTTATACCTTCCTGTTCTTGGTTGTGTACACGGGAAGTCCATCCACTAATTCCCAGGAGTAGTCGCTGAACATGTTGGGCCATTTTGCAATGGCTATTTCAGCAATCCGGGCAAAGACCAATCTTATCTCTTCTTCGGCCCAGGGCGCTGTCCTCTGCTCAATGACGTGTCGCAAGGTGCGTATGTTGCAGGACCAGCCAATGTTGGTCGCCAGGCCAATGGGCGCAACACGCCGCATTGCCGAGGTAATCTCTTTC
The DNA here is from genome assembly GCA_965116555.1 of Dehalococcoidia bacterium. Lineage (GTDB taxonomy): Bacteria > Chloroflexota > Dehalococcoidia > Lucifugimonadales > QGNO01 > DAOUJH01. The sequence continues at coordinate 1,173,785 of OZ220698.1, forward strand.
TTCTCGTCAAACGAGTCCTTCTCATTGAGATCGAAGAGTTCGGCAAGTTCAATCTGAAGCTTGCTAAGCTCTTCAAACGTCCTGGCGAAAATGGTCATGGCCTCTTCCGATTCTCTAATTGACACAGGCGCATACCAGTCCAAGTCCGTCAATCGCACAAAGCGCAAGGACTCCTGGGACATAGCGGTGCCCACTCTGTGCCGCACCAGCTCATGCGTGAAAACCCGGCTGACGTCCGAGAAGAAGAAGTTGGCTACTCCGTGCTCCAACACAGAGCCGTCGCCCTTCTCAATGATATTGGTCAGATAGCTCTTGTTGGTTCTTCTGACCCGTGTCAGGTTGGGGTTCAGCTCTATGCCGAATGAACGGTAACAGGCGCGGCCGTACACCTCGCTGATAAGCTCAATATCGGAAGGAGCATCCGACGTCCAATCGGGAACGCCCAAGTGGTCCAAAAGGTCTTGCAACCCCTCCCGATTGACCTTGGTCTCGCCTATCAGAAACACTTTAGGCTCAACGGTATTGCCCATTCAGATATACCTCCAGTGTGTATACACTCACTTTGGAAATGGTACCTTAATCATGGTTGATATCCCAACTCTGAAATGTCCTCTTAGTGAGGACGTTTTGGAATCCATCAAGGTAGCAACCGGAGGAGAAATACATGGTTAGCTGTAGAAGGATGACTTCAGCAAACAGGGAGAGCGCCCTTGCTCTCTTGAGGTCCTTCCTCAACGAAGACGAGCATTACCTGGACAGCAGCGCCGCCTACGGTCATGGTGGAGACGCAGCGCTCCATGACGCCCTAGACCTTTTCCTGAACCGGCCCGAGTTGGGGTTTGTCTGGCTTGCCTACAAGGAAGAAGAGCCCCTAGGGGTCTGCGTTGTCGGCTATGCTATATCCACGTCCATAGGAGGAGTAGTGGCAAAACTGGACGACGTGTTCATAGCAAGTCATATGCGGAGCGCAGGGGCCGGGTCGGAAATGATCAGGCAGCTGAAAGATGAGCTCCGTTCACTCGGCGTACTGCGCATAGATCTCGGCGTACACGTCAATAACAGCGGGGGACGGCGTTTCTATGAGAGGCTGGGCTTCATGCCTCTCAACGAGGAACGAATGGCAGCCCTGCTGACAAGCTAGGTTACCAGCAGAAGCGCCGGGTTCTCCAAGAGCCGCTTAGCCTCAGCAAGGAACTTCGCGCTTTCCACGCCGTCCGAAACGCGGTGGTCAATGGACAGCGTGACCTTCATCATCTGCCGCACCACTACTTGATCGTCGGCTGCCACCACGGGGCGCTTCTTTACGGCGCTGATCGCCAGTGTAGCTGCCTGGGGAGGCAGTATGATGGCGCTGAATTCGTCGACGCCAAACATGCCCAAGTTGCTGGTGCTGAAGGTGCCTGTGTACTCTTCCTGGCGCAACCTGCCCTGCCCTGCCCGCTCCGCCAGGTCCTTGGTTGCCTCGGCCAGGTCCGTAAGGGACTTGTCCTGCGCGTTGACTATAGCCGGAACCATCAATCCCTGCTCCGTAGCAATGGCCATACCCAAGTGAATATAGGGATACGTCTCCAGGTAGTCGCCTCTGTAAGAAGCGTTCAAACCGGAATGTTTCTTCAGGGACTCAACGGTAGCCTTCAGAACCATATCGTTGACCGAAACCCGCTGCGCACCCTCAAACTTCTGGTTGATCTGGGAACGCAGGGCCATGGCGTCCGTCATATCTATCTCAACGGTTATATAGAAGTGGGGTGTGCCGTTCTTACTCTGCGAGGTGGCCCGGGCTATGCCTTGCCTCATACGGCTGAGCTCTACTCGCACGGGGTCCCCTACCGGCGTAGGGGCAGCCGGCGCGACAGGTGCGGCTTGTGGCTGGGGAGAGGCCGCTTGGCCCGGCTCAAAGTTCAACACATCTTCGCGGGTGATGCGCCCTCCGGGGCCCGTACCTTTAACCTGGGATAGCTCTATGCCGCGTTCCTCCGCCAGCTTCCTAGCGACAGGCGACACTTTGACGCGCTCACCGTCAGCGGCGGGCTGTTCTTGGGCTGCAGGAGCCGACGGGGCGGCTTCTGGAGCAGCCTCGGCGGCAGGGGCATCGATAGAGGCCGGTGCCGGGGCCGGGGCCTCGTCACCTATGAGTCCGGCAATGTCCTCATCAGCACTGCCAATGATGCCTATGGGATGGCCAACGGGAACGGTTGCGCCCTCACTGGCCAGGATCTTGCGTAGAAGGCCGTTAGCAGTGGACTCCATCTCCACGACTGCTTTATCGGTCTCTATCTCAGCGACAGGTTCGCCACGCTTGACCTCGTCACCCTCCGCCTTGATCCAGCGGACGAGCGTACCTTCCACCATGTCGTAACCCATTTGGGGCATCAATACCTGCGTAGCCAGAGTAGACCTCCTCTTCGACCTATATGACAGGTCGAAATTGCAATCATGCTGTTTTCAGCTTCCCAGCTCTTCGCGAACCACCTTAATGACGGAATCTTCACGAGGCGCCACCAGCGGCTCCAGGCTCATCGAATATGGCGTCGGCACGTCTAAGCCGCCCAGTCTGGCAACGGGTCCGTCCAGGTAATCAAACACTTCGCGCTGGACGGTGCTTGCTATCTCCCCACCAAAAGCACCGGTCTGCCAGGCCTCTTCCAGCACCAGGGCCCGTCCCGTCCGCTTCACAGATTCTAAGACGGTCTCTTTGTCCCAGGGACGCAGGGAGCGAAGGTCCACCACCTCTACGTCGACACCCTCTTCCGCCAGCTTCTCGGCAGCGCGCAACGCAACGTTTACCATTCTGGAGTAAGCGATGATGGTAAAGTCCTTTCCCGCACGCTTGACATTGGCCTCTCCAACAGGGACCTCAAAGTAATCTTCCGGCACCTCTCCCCTTGTACTATACAAGAGTATGTGCTCTATGAACATCACGGGGTCTTGTTCCTTGCGTACAGAGCGGAACAAGCCCAGCGCATCGTGGGGGGTTGCGGGAATGACCACTTTCAGCCCGGGAACGGAAGCGTACCAACCCTCCAGGTTCTGCGAATGTGTGGCCGCAAGCGCCGCGCCGCCGCCGGTAACGGTACGAATGATGACCGGTACACTGAACTGGCCACCGGACATGTAGCGGATCTTGGCGGCGTGATTCACAATCTGGTCCAACGCCAGCAGCGAGAAGTTGATGGTCATAATCTCGACTATGGGACGAAGGCCTATCATGGCGGAGCCGGTGCCAATGCCCACCATTCCCGACTCAGATATGGGGGACTCTACGATTCTGTCAGGACCGAACTCGTCCAGGAAACCGGAAGTTACCGCGTAAGAACCACCGTAAGGGCCAATGTCCTCGCCAATAATAAAGGACCGCTCATCTTCCCGCAGGGTCTCCCTGAGAGCCCGCGCCATGGCTTCTCTGTAACTTATCTCAGGCATTATTTCCTCTATGGTAGTTGAGCATAGATGTTGCGATACAGGGCTTCAGGAGCCGGGAAGGGGCTCTCCTCAGCAAACGCAATGCTCTCTTCTACCTCTTTCTCCACCTCTTCACTGATGGCATCCAGCTTCTTCTGAGTGGTCATTTTGCTGGACAAGAGCCACTCACCATACTGCGTAATTGGGTCAAGCTTTCTGTACTCCGCCTCTTCGTCCTTGGATCGATAAAGTACGGGGTCAGCCATGGAGTGTCCACGGAAGCGGTAGGTGCGTGCTTCCAAGAAATACGGGCCTTTGCCGGAACGCACGTGCTGCACCGCCGTCTCAGCGGCCTCTCTAACGGCAAGGACATCCATTCCGTCAACTTGGGCGGAGGCTATGCCGTAGGATTCAGCCATCTTGTGCAACTGAGTATTGGACATTGATTCACTCAACGGAATACCCATGCCGTAGAGGTTATTCTCACATATGAACAGAACGGGAAGGTCCCACAGTGCAGACATGTTCAGTACTTCGTGGGCCTCACCTTCATTGAGAGCGCCATCGCCAAAGAATGTGGCTACCAACCTGTTGTCTTTCAAGTAGTTGAAAGCAAATCCCATGCCGGATGAAAGGGGTAGATGTCCCGCGACTATTGCGTAGCCGCCGGCAAAGTTCAGTGATGCATCAAACAAGTGCATGGAACCACCCATGCCCTTGGAGCAGCCCGTAGCTTTGCCAAAAAGCTCCGCCATCACCGCATTGGCGGACAGGCCCCTTGCCAGGGCGTGTCCGTGATCTCTGTAATGGGTAGTAATGTAGTCATCTTTGTCAAGGGCATCTATAGCCCCTACCGCCACGGCCTCTTGTCCAATATACAGATGCAAAAAGCCCCTGATCTTTCCCAGCATGTACTGTTCCGCGGCCCGTTCTTCAAACACTCTAAGCAACACCATCTGCCTATAGAAGTCAACCAGGGTTGCTTTGTCCAACTGCTCCGCGACCTTGTAGGTAGTACTCTTCATAACGCCTTTTCCACCTATATGTGAATAGCCTCTCCGTCCGCAGCGAGAGCAGCCTCTTTCAATGTCTCAGAAATGGTGGGATGTGAATGAACCAGCCAGCCTATCTCTTTAGTAGTGCCTTCCAGGTGATGCCCCAATGACCACTCAGCTAGCATTTCTGTCACGTCGGGGCCTATCATGTGAGCGCCTAGTATCTCACCGTAGTTCTTATCGGCAACGACCTTGGTCATACCCTCAACATCGCCTATAGCCATTGCTTTGCCGCTGGCCTGGAAGGGGAATTTGCCAACTTTCACATCATGTCCTTGCTCTTTAGCCTGCTGCTCCGTAAGGCCAAAGCTGGCAACTTGCGGGTGACAGTACGTGGCCCTGGGCATGAACTGATAGTCGAGGGGGGGGGAATTCAAACCGGCTATCCGTTCGGCCGTCATCACCCCCTGCGCCATTCCCACGTGGGCCAGCAACATGATACCAGTTACATCACCTATGGCATATACGCCCGGAACGTTGGTAGCCATCTCAGAGTTGACCTTTACAAACCCGCGGTCAAGCTCAAGGGCTATATTGCTTGCTCCAATCTCTTCCGTATTGGCCTGGACCCCGGCTGCTATTAGCACCAGATCGCATTCCAGAGTAGTGGCTTCTTTTTCTCCCTGGATCTCAAGGCTAATCCCCTTCTTCTTCACATCCGCCTTGGAAACCTTGGTAGACGTGTGGAATTTGATGCCCTGACGAGTAAACGACCGCTCCAAGAAACGGCTGATCTCTTCATCCTCATTGGGAAGGAGATGGGGCAGCAACTCTACTATTGTGACTTCCACACCGTAGGCGTTCCAAAGATAGGCGAACTCAGCGCCGGTAGCGCCTCCACCCACTATGACAACTCTCTTGGGGAGTTCCCGCAACTCAAGGGCCTCCCTGCTGGTGATGACCTGTTTCTTATCAATCTCCAGACCCGGGATGGAGCGGGCACGGGCGCCAGTGGCAATGATGATGTTGGAAGCGGTGATTTTCCCGCCGTCCGGAGTTATCTCCAGGGTATTCGCATCAGAGAAGGCAGCATGTCCTTTGATATGCTGGACTTTGTTCTTCCTCAGCAGAGAAGCCACACCCTTGGTCAAGGTGTCCACCACCCGCCTGCTTCTATCGATGGCTTTCCCAAAGTCGGCTTGGATGTTGTCCACACTGATTCCAAAGGCCTCTGCCCTGTGGAAAAGCTCCAAGACCTCAGCGTTCTTTAGAAGAGCTTTGCTGGGGATACAACCCCAGTTCAAGCAAACGCCGCCCAGGGTGTCGTCTCTTTCAACTACAGCAGCCTTAAGACCCAGCTGCCCGGCTCTTATTCCCGCCACATACCCAGCCGGTCCGGAACCTATAACCACAACATCGTAATCAGGCACTCGTCACTCCATCACGAGATTTTGCCCCATAGTATAAGTTTGTCACTACCCGTAATGTCTAGGGCCTAGGGGCTTTGGCTAGGCCGTCATAGAGAATAACTATGGGAGCCAGAGATGTTATCAATGGCTCATAGGCAATCTACAGGATAACAGGTTAATCCTCAGTTCGCTCTAGGTACAATATCCAAAGATTAAGGCAAAATTGGACAGAAATCATGCCTAAATGACTAGCCTAAACCGCGTAAATCTGGTATAAACTGTAGCGAACAATTCCTGAATAGGGAGGAATCATATGCAAGGTTATTGCGTTAAGTGCCGAGCATCAAGGGAGATTGGGAACCCACAGTCCATTACGATGAAGAATGGGCGCCCCGCCACACAGGGCACCTGTGGCACCTGTGGCACCAAGATGTTCAAGATCGGCAAAGCGTAAGTTTGACCGATTTATCTCGCATCTTTCAGATTAGTTTAGAAGCGTAGGGTTCCTTTTGACGCTTCTGTGTATGTTGGCCCAGGGTAACTTGACCTGACGTTTCAGGTTTAGGTTGCCTTGGGCTAATTGTTGAAGGGTTAGTACAACCCTATCAAGTTTGTTCTTATGATTGTTGGAGTGCCTACAGAGACTTACCCTACTGAACGCCGAGTGGCTCTTGTGCCCGCGGTGGTGCCCATGCTTTCTCGCATCCAGGTAGACACCGTAGTTCAAGCAGGCGCCGGCAAGGAAGCAGGCTTCCCGGACCGACTATACGCGGAGCAAAACGCGCAAATAGCCAACAGCCGTGAAGAGGTCTTTGATTCCGCCGATGTTGTGCTGCAGGTGCGCGGCCCCGGCGCCAACTCTGAAGCTGGGAAAGACGACGTAGCGCTATTGAAGCCTGGACAGGTTCTCATTGCGTTGCTGGACCCTCTCAGCTCCCTTGAATCAACGCGAGAGTTAGCCGAAAAGGGTATTACCGCATTCGCGCTGGAGATGGTGCCCAGAATCAGCCGCGCCCAATCCATGGATGCGCTAACCTCCCAAGCCACTATAGTTGGATACAAAGCTGTCTTGTTAGCGGCTGAGGCGCTGAACAAGATCTTCCCCATGATGATGACGGCCGCGGGCACCATTACGCCCGCCAGGGTATTTGTGGTTGGGGCCGGTGTAGCCGGGCTGCAAGCCATTGCCACCGCTCATCGCCTAGGAGGGGTGGTCCAGGGTTACGATATTAGGCCCGATGTGAAGAACCAAGTGGAAAGCTTGGGCGCTAAATTTGTGCAGATTGAGCTGGATACGGAAGGAGCCGAAGCCGCGGGAGGATATGCCCAGGCTATGGGGGAGGAGTTCTACAAGCGCCAGCGCGAGTTACTGGCAACCGTGGTAGCCGATAGCGACGTTGTCATCACCACTGCCGCCGTTCCCGGAAGGAAGGCGCCTATCTTGATAACGGAAGAGATGGTCAAAGCTATGAGCCCGGGCTCCGTGATAGTAGACGTAGCCGCTGAAGGCGGAGGCAACTGCGAACTGACAAAGCCGTCTGAAACAGTAGAAGAGCACAACGTCACAATCATGGGGCCAACAAACCTGGCCTCCTCCATTCCGCTGCACGCCAGCCAGATGTACGCCAGGAACCAGCTTTCCTTCCTCCGCAATATAGTTAAGGATGGGGAGTTGAATCTGGATATGTCAGACCAGATCACCAGAGAGAGCTTGCTCACCCATAACGGTGAGGTGGTGAACAATCGTGTGCGGGAAATGTTGGGCATGTCTCCACTAGAAGACGAAGCAAAAGAAGGGAGCGGGTCCTGACATGGAGATTTTCATAGCAGGACTGACCATATTTGTACTGGCCGTCTTTGTGGGCTTTGAAGTCATCACAAAGGTACCGCCTCTGTTGCATACACCGCTTATGTCGGGCGCCAACGCCATGTCGGGGGTTACCCTGGTTGGAGCCGTGGTAGCCGCGGGCGTGGAAGAGCCGGTAATCGCCAGCATTCTGGGCGTCATAGCCGTAGCGCTAGCCACAGTAAACGTAGTCGGTGGGTTCCTGGTAACCCATCGCATGCTTCAGATGTTCCGCAGGAAAGACCAATGACCATCGAAGCTAGCATAGTAAATCTCATCTATCTCATCGCCGCCGTCCTGTTCATCTTCGGACTGAAGAACCTTTCCCATCCCCGGACCGCCGTTAGGGGCAACATCATGGGGGCCAGCGGCATGCTCCTTGCCATAATCATCACGCTGTTCGATCAGCAGATAGTGCGGTTTGAACTGATCATAGTTGGCCTCATCATTGGCGCATCGATCGGAGTGGCGCTGGCGACGAGAGTGGCCATAACCTCTATGCCCCAGTTGGTGGCGTTGTTCAACGGCCTAGGTGGCGCGGCGTCCATGCTGGTGGCCGGCGCCGCTTTGGAGCAAGAGCTTTTCAGGGGAACGGACCTGGGACTACAGTTCTCAATAGCTTCCGGTCTCTCCGCCCTTATTGGATCTGTTACTTTACTGGGCAGCTTGGTCGCCTTTGGCAAGCTCCAAGGTCTTATTACAGAGTCGCCGGTTTTGTTGCCGGGGCGTCACGTACTGAACATCCTGCTGGGGCTGGTCACCATTGGCTTGGTAATATGGCTGGCCATAGACCCCTCCAGCAGCATCCCGTTCTGGGCTCTGGTGGCAGTTGCAGCGGTGTTTGGCATCACCTTGGTCATACCCATTGGCGGCGCGGATATGCCCGTGGTCATATCCTTGCTCAACTCCTATTCCGGCCTGGCCGCCGCCGCCACGGGCTTTGTTCTTGAGAACAATATGCTGATAATCGCAGGGTCATTGGTGGGAGCCGCCGGTCTCATTCTGACCCGCATCATGTCCAAGGCCATGAACAGGTCTCTGACCAACGTTCTCTTTGCCGGCGTGGGCGCGGTGGCAGCTTCTGCGGCAGAGGCCGACGAAGTGTACGGCGGCAAGATAAAGGCGGCCACGGCCGATGAAATAGCCATGCTTATGGAAGACGCGCGTCGTGTCGTCATAGTGCCCGGCTACGGAATGGCGGTGGCGCAAGCTCAGTTTGCGGTGCGGGACCTAACCAATCTGTTGGATTCCAAGGGCGTGGAAGTTGAGTTTGCGATTCACCCGGTAGCGGGCCGCATGCCCGGCCATATGAACGTCCTACTAGCCGAGGTGAATATACCGTACGAGAAGCTGAGAGAGATGGACGACATAAATCCCAGCTTTGAGCAAACGGACATGGTGCTTGTGATTGGCGCCAACGACGTGGTGAACCCCGTGGCCAGAGACATGGATGATCCCTCCAATCCAATAGCCGGCATGCCCATTTTGAACGTAGACCATGCGCGTACGGTAGTGGTAATCAAGCGCAGCTTGAGTCCGGGGTTTGCCGGTATACCCAACCCGCTCTTCTCCGCGGACAACACTTTGATGTTCTTTGCGGACGCCAAGCAGGCCGCGTTAGACCTGGTTTCCGCCGTAAAAGAGGCCTAGCTTTCACCGGCTTGGGCGGATTGTCCGGGAATCTGTTGACACCAGTCCCAATGAAGGTTTATGATGCAAATGCAATCGGCCTTTGGCCGATGTTTTGCGCTTTTGGCACCTTAACAAGTGGATAGTGGAAGGAAGTAAGGTTATACGTGAGAGTTTGATCCTGGCTCAGGACGAACGCTGGCGGCGCGCTTAATGCATGCAAGTCGAACGGTGAAACCCCTTCGGGGGTGGAATAGTGGCGAACGGCTGAGTAACGCGTAAGTAACCTACCCCTGAGTGGGGAATAACTCCGGGAAACCGGAGCTAATACCGCATAATCCGTTGTGTCGCATGGCATAACGGCAAAGGTTTCGGCCGCTTGGGGATGGGCTTGCGTTCTATCAGGTAGTTGGTGAGGTAAGAGCTCACCAAGCCAATGACGGATAGCTGGTCTGAGAGGACGACCAGCCAGAGGGGGACTGCGACACGGCCCCCACTCCTACGGGAGGCAGCAGCAGGGAATCTTGCGCAATGGGCGAAAGCCTGACGCAGCGACGCCGCGTGCGGGAAGAAGGCCTTCGGGTTGTAAACCGCTTTTCTGAGGGAAGAGAAAGGACGGTACCTCAGGAATAAGCCTCGGCTAACTACGTGCCAGCAGCCGCGGTGATACGTAGGAGGCAAGCGTTGTCCGGATTTACTGGGCGTAAAGGGCGTGTAGGCGGTACAGAAAGTCTTTGCTTAAAGATCCCGGCTCAACTGGGAGAGTGGCAGAGATACTTCTGAACTAGAGGGCAGTAGAGGAGAGCGGAATTCCCGGTGTAGTGGTGGAATGCGTAGATATCGGGAGGAACACCAGTGGCGAAAGCGGCTCTCTGGGCTGTACCTGACGCTGAGGCGCGAAAGCGTGGGTAGCAAACCGGATTAGATACCCGGGTAGTCCACGCCATAAACGATGGATGCTGGGTATAGAGGGTATCGACCCCTTCTGTGCCGAAGCTAACGCGTTAAGCATCCCGCCTGGGAACTACGGCCGCAAGGCTAAAACTCAAAGGAATTGACGGGGGCCCGCACAAGCAGCGGAGCGTGTGGTTTAATTCGATGCTAAGCGAAGAACCTTACCAGGGCTTGACATACTAGTGGTACCGATCCGAAAGGTGAAGGACCCTTCGGGGAGCTAGTACAGGTGCTGCATGGCTGTCGTCAGCTCGTGCCGTGAGGTGTTGGGTTAAGTCCCGCAACGAGCGCAACCCCTGTGGTTAGTTGCACTCTCTAGCCAGACTGCCCCTAGAAGGGGAGGAAGGTGGGGATGACGTCAAGTCAGCATGGCTCTTACGCCCTGGGCTACACACACGCTACAATGACTGGTACAACGAGTCGCAACAGTGCAAGCTTGAGCTAATCTCTGAAAACCAGCCCCAGTGGGAATTGCAGGCTGCAACCCGCCTGCATGAACGAGGAGCTGCTAGTAACCGCAGGTCAGCATACTGCGGTGAATACGTTCCCGGGCCTTGTACACACCGCCCGTCAAGTCATGGAAGTCGACAACACTTGAAGTCCGTGAGCTAACTCGCAAGAGAGGCAGCGGCCGAGGGTGGGGTTGATGACTGGGACTAAGTCGTAACAAGGTAGCTGTACCGGAAGGTGCGGCTGGATCACCTCCTTTCTAGGGAGTCCCTTGAGGGAATCCTAGGTCGGTGAGTGGGCGTACTCCCCTACTCTTGCAGCTACGGAATGACCACCCGTAGCAGTGACGCTCGCTCCGGTCACTTAACATTTTGAACCAAAATCTTCCTTCCGCTATCTACCTGTTAAGGACAAAAACAAAAACCCGGTGAAATCACCGGGTTTTTGCTTTCTAGGGGATATCAGGTAGTTAGCCCAGGTTTCTCAACACGGCAACCACTTTGCCCTGCACCTCTATGTTGTTTGCTGAAACAAATATAGGCTCCATTTGGCTGTTGGCCGGCTGGAGACGCACCACCGTTCCATCATTGTAAATCCGTTTCAGGGTGGCCTCTTTTTCGTTCTTCAGCCAGGCTACCACCATATCGCCGTCATTGACGCTCTCCGCCGGCTGAATAACAACCACGTCGCCGTCGTCCACTAGGGCATCTATCATAGACGTACCGCGCACACGCAGGGCGTATAGGTTTGAGGTCCCTCTCACCCGTACACCGCCCAGCATGCCGTTGACCACGTCCACCTGGTCAACGGCACTATCCGGCGCCCATCCTTCTGAAGTGGGCACCGGAATGGGCTCTCCGGCGGCTATATAGCCCATGACAGGGACGGACACGGCGTCCTTCTGACGCTTGGCCCCCAAGACCTCAATGCCCCGGGATATCTCAGGAGAGCGACGTATGTACCCCTCTTTCTGGAGGATCTTAAGGTTATAGTCCACCACGGAGGTTGAGCTTATGTCACAAGCGTACTGGATATCTCTGACCGTGGGGGGATAACCCTGCTCATCCAAGAACTCCTGTATCAGATTAAGGATCTTCTCTTGACGAACTGAAAGCTTTTTCAAGGTACGCCTCTCCTAAATCAAAAAATCATCATAAAATAGTACGAATGTTCTTTCCAGTTAGTCAAATGTAGCACACGAGAAAAAGATCTGTCAATGATGAAGTACCAGAGAACAGGAACGACTTGGAACGCGTCTAAGCCAGCTTGGCGAGCCGTTTGGCCAGCCTTGACTTACGTCTGGCCGCGTTGTTGGGGTGCAATACCCCTTTCCTTGCTCCTACGTCCAACACAGATGCAGCTCTGGCAACCGCGGCGGCTGCTTGGTCTCTGCTGTTGGAATCCAGAGCCCGCTTGGCTTCCGTAACGGCGTTCTTCGCCGAGCTTCTGGCCGCCTTGTTGCGTACTGTCTTCTTGAGAGAAACACGGTGAGATTTTTCGCTTGGCATATAAATCCTTTGTCCTTACTAGGAGGGTACCTTGGTTTTTGCTTCCTTCTTTGCTTCCAGAGAGAGTTGGCCATCGGACGATTTATTGAGATTCACCCTATTGACCTTGATCACCCCCTGCACCTCTTCCAACTTTGTGAACAGTCTGCTCAGCTGGTTTACGTCAGTAGTAAACACAGTTAGCTCCATTATGGCAATGCCCTCTTCCGTTTCACGGGTCACCAGAGAAGCAATGTTCACCTTTTCCCCGGAGACGTGCGTGGTTACGTCTCTGAGCAGACCCACCCTATCCCAGGCCTCCAACACCAGCCGCACGGGGTAAAGGTTCTTCCTGGCTCCCCAATCTACCTTAATTATTCGCTCGGGCTCATCCTCAGAGGTGACGTTCTTGCACCCCTTGCGGTGAATGGAGACACCTCTATTGCGCGTAACGTAGCCAACTATCTCATCCTTTGGAAGCGGAGAGCAGCATTGTGCAATATGGGTCAGCAGATTTCCCACCCCCAGCACTTCAATACCGGAAGCAGGTAATGTGATGGGATCCCGGTAGTCAATGCTGGACGGCTGATGGGGCTCTATTGAAGTAAGCCGTGCAGTCACTTGATTGGCGGTTACGGCGCCGCTTCCCAGCGCGTAGAACAAATCTTCGACCGAATCCTTATGAAAGAGACGGGCTATCTCTTCCGCAGTGGGCGTTACGTCCAACCTTCGCAACTCACGTGCCCAGAGCTCTTTACCGCGTTCTACGTTTTCGCTCCGCTCCTGTCTCCGGAACCATAGCCTAATGCGCTGACGAGCCGTAGCGCTCTTCACGTATCCGGCGTGGGGATTCAGCCAGTCCAAGCTAGGACCGCGTGCCACTTTGCTGGTCAGGATCTCTACCGTATCGCCGTTTTGCAGCGGAGTATCCAAAGCGGTCAGCTTGCCGTTTACTTTGGCGCCAATACACCTATGGCCTAGCTCCGTGTGCACGTGGTAGGCCAGGTCTATGGACGTGGATCCGGCGGGCAACTCTTTAACGTCTCCTTTGGGTGTATATACAAAGACCCGGTCTGGGAAGAGGTCCGTCTTGACATTTTCCAGGAACTCTTCAGCACCTGAGACCTCACGCTGCCAGTCAAGGAGCTGTCGCAGCCAGGTCATCTTCTGCTCGAACACGGAGGGCTGGTTTAGTCCCTCCTTGTACAGCCAGTGAGAGGCCACGCCGTATTCAGCCAGCCTGTGCATGTCATGGGTCCGGATCTGCACCTCCAACGGCATAGCGCCCGGGCCCATCACGGTTGTATGGAGCGACTGATACAGGTTCTCTTTGGGCTTGGCCACGTAATCATCAAACTGTCCGGGAAGCGGAGTCCACAACGCATGCACCACGCCCAAAGTGGTGTAGCACTCGCTCTTTTCATCGACGAGGACTCGGAGAGCAAACAGGTCATGAATGTCGTTGAAGTCCTTGCGCTGAGCGGCATAAGCCTGCATTTTCATTTGAATGCTGTAGATGTTCTTGGCTCTGCCTGTAACCTGGCCTTTTATGCCGTGTTCCTTAAGCGCCTGTTCCAGTGTTCGGCGCACCTCTCCTATGTGGCGTTCACGTTCGTCTCTCGTTTTGGACAACAGCTTGGATATCTCACGATACCGTGTCGGTTCAAGCTGCTGGAAAGCTATGTCTTCCAGGCGCCATTTGATATCCCACATACCCAGTCTATGAGCAAGCGGTGAGTATATATCCAGGGTCTCTTGTGCAATGGCAATCCGCCGGTCCAAGGGCACGTACTTCAGAGTGCGCATGTTGTGAAGGCGGTCAGCCAACTTTATGAGCACAACTCTCAGGTCCTGGGCCATTGCAACCAGCATCTTGCGCAGGCTGGCAGCCTGGTTACCTCCTTCAGACCGGACCAGAGCACCATCGTCATTTTCAGACGTACGGAGGTCTAGCCGGTTGAGCTTGGTAACACCGTCTACTAAATGAGCGACCTCAGCCCCGAACTCAGCATCCAACTTGTCCACGGAGACATCACAGTCCTCTATGACGTCATGAAGCAAAGCAGCCGCTATCGTCGTGGAATCCAGATGTAAGTCGGCTAGGTACAGTGCAGTCTCCACGGGGTGATTTATGTACGGTTCACCGGAAAGCCGCATCTGGCCGGAGTGTGCATCCGCAGCAAAGTCATAAGCCTTGCAGACAAAAGCGACGCGATCGTCCGGCAAGTAGCTCTGCACTCTTGTAAGAAGATTCTTCAATACACCCTCACCCTACCTTAAACTGCATAGTCAAAGTATAACCCAACTGGCCGACTGGGACAAAGTGCGAACATACGGATATGAGAGTCGCTGATTCAAGGATAACGGCATGTATGCGCCTGCCGTCTTTACTAAGGCGTATGCCTGGAGTATTCTGATTTGACACCCTATCTTTGAGGCTTCCCTTTGTATAGAGCACCCAGAGGCACGTCGGACCAGTTGCCTCAGGAACAAAAATACAGGAAATACGTTGAGGACACGGCTGCGCTGGTATGCCGCACATTTGGGTTCGAAAGAATCGACACGCCCGTTTTCGAAGCTACAGGACTTTTTGTGCGCACGGTTGGAGAGGAAACGGACGTGGTGCAAAAGGAGATGTACACGTTTGAAGACAGGGGTGGAGATTCCCTGACTCTGAGGCCTGAAGGCACGGCGCCGGTGTGCCGCGCCTACATTGAGCACGGCATGTCCAACCTGCCTCAGCCTGTACGACTCTACTACTGCTGCCCCATTTTCAGATATGAAAGGCCGCAGGCAGGCCGGTTCCGGCAGCACAACCAGTTTGGAATTGAAGTTATCGGTGATGCCGGCCCATTGGCAGACTTAGAGGTGATCCAGCTTGGTTGGACGTTCACCAGGAACCTTGGACTGACCAACCTGACCCTTGCGATTAACTCCATAGGCGACAAGGAATGCCGCCCCGCTTACTTAAATAAGCTAAAAGAGCACTATCTAACGCACCTGCAACAGCTATGCGACGACTGTCGTACGCGGTTTGACAGCAACCCTTTGAGGCTGTTGGACTGCAAGCAGACCGGTTGCCAGCCTTTCATTAAGAACGCACCGGCATCCGTTGATAACCTGTGCCTCAGTTGCCAGCAACACTGGGACGTTTTGCGGGGACATCTGAAACAGTTGGGGATACCTTACAAAGAGGATCATCGGCTGGTTAGAGGGTTGGACTACTACACCCGCACCGTTTTTGAGATACAACCCCCGGAAGAGGGGTCCCAAAGCACCGTGTTGGGCGGCGGACGATACGACGGTCTAATCGAGCAACTGGGAGCCCCCTCCACGCCGGGGGTGGGGTTCGGCAGCGGTATAGAACGGCTGATAGCTAATCTGAAGCGCCAGGGTATCACGCTGCCCGACAGATCACCCAGGCCGGTGGTGATTACAGCTCTAGGAGAAGGGGCCCAGAGCAAAGGCGTGGAGATCGCGGCCGCCCTCAGAGAGGCCGGCGTTTCCGTACTGATTGCTTCCTCAAGCCGGAGCCTCAGAGCCCAAATGCGTTACGCTTCCACTATGAACGCAAGTTTCACCGTAATCATCGGAGAAGATGAACTGGTAAGAGGCAAGCTGGGCGTTCGGGACATGGACAACAGCGACCAGCGAGAAGTGCCTATGCTTGAGATCGTAAATTACCTAACAAAGGCCGCTACAAACTAGAAAAGCAAGTTCAGGGCCCTGTGAAGGTCAAACTCCCGACATAAGAGAAGGATGATGCTAGACAGATTAGCCGAAATGGAGCTTCGCCTCAACGAAATCGATGAGTTGATGGCGAGTCCAAGCGTAGCCTTAGACACCGCAAGATTGATTAGCTTGAGCAGGGAGAGGGCCAGCCTGGAACCGGTGGTCAACTCCTACAAAGAGTATCTTGAAGTCCAGCATTCCCTGGAGGATACGCAAAGCATCATCAGAGAAGCAGATGACCCTGATTTGGTGGCTCTGGCTAAAGAAGAGGTCGCGTCTCTGGAGGATAAACGGAACGCCCTTGAAAAGGACCTGAAGCAGGCGCTAATACCCACAGACCCCTCCGATACAAGAAACGTCTTCGTGGAGATACGCGCTGCCACCGGGGGAGACGAAGCTTCACTATTTGCCGGCGATCTTTACCGGATGTACTCCCGCTATGCTCAACTTCAACGCTGGCAAGTTGAACTGGTCGACGCTCATGAATCGGAAGTTGGCGGCTTCAAAGAGATCATTTTCCAGGTCAACGGCCGGGACGTCTACAGCTACCTCAAGTATGAAAGTGGCGCCCATCGGGTGCAGAGAGTCCCTGTTACCGAGTCTTCAGGTAGATTGCACACGTCCACAGCTACCGTGGCCGTTCTTCCGGAGGCGGAAGAGGTTGACATTGATGTCAAAGACGAGGACTTGAGAATAGACATTTTTCACGCGGGCGGCCATGGAGGGCAAAATGTTAACAAAGTAGCCACTGCGGTGCGGGTTACCCATCTGCCCACCGGGATAGTGGCCGTTTGCCAGGATGAAAGATCGCAGCTGCGCAACAAAGAGAAGGCGCTGAACGTACTCAGAGCACGCTTGTTTGACAAAGCGCAACGAGAACAGCAAGCAAGCCTCAGCCAGGAAAGACGGAGCAAGGTGGGCACCGGAGAACGCTCCGAGAAGATCAGGACCTATAATTTCCCCCAAGACCGTATTACGGACCACAGGATCAACAAGAGCTTCCACAACATACAGTCCATCTTAGATGGCGATATGATGCCAGTTGTTGAGCCCCTCAGGGAATATGAACAAAGCCAGCGAATGGAGAGCCTCTGGAACAACAGTCTCGGTTCGTGAAGCCGTTCTCAACATAAGCAAGTCGCTCCAAAGCGTGGGAATAGCCGAACATCTTCTGGAAGCCGAGCTTCTGCTGAGCACAGCCCTTGGAATGGACCGCGCGGCTCTGTACACGTCTTTCAATGAAGACGTACCCTGTTCCGGCATGCACACGGTGGATAAGCTACTGGAGCAGCGACTGACCCGTGAACCCCTTCCCTACATCCTGGGTTGCCGCGAATTCTACGGAATGTCTCTAGTGGTAAAGCCCAGCGTATTCATTCCCCGGCCGGAGACGGAGATACTGGTGGATGAGGCTTTACGCTTGGCCAAGCAGATGCCAAGGCCGCCCAAACTGAGGATAGTGGAAGTGGGCACGGGATGCGGCGCAATCGCCGTAGCATTGGCTTCACACCTTGGCAACGCGGATATCCAAGCTACTGACATCTCACGCCGGGCCTTGACCACAGCCGAGGCCAATGCCGAGCGCCACGGGCTGCAAAATCGCATAGAGTTCATACACTGCGACCTTTTGTCTTGCTTTTTAGGGCCGATAGATATGTTGGTAGCCAACCTACCCTACGTGAGCAGCGCCGCTATATCATCGCTGGAGCCTGAGATACGCGTGTTCGAACCGCGAGAGGCGTTGGATGGCGGTGACGACGGCCTTCACCTGATCCAGAGGCTTCTGGGGGAGGCGCGCCGTGTATTGAAAGGCACAGGTGCCATTCTGCTGGAGATGGACCCGCACCAAATGGAGGCGGTAGAGGTGACAGCCAGAAGCTACTGGCCTAGCGCAACAACCAGCAGGCACAAAGACCTTGCCGGATTGGACAGAGTACTGTCTATACGGTTGTCCGGCTGCTAGAGCTCCATCACCACTTTGAGGACGTTGTCCCGCTTTTCGCTGTACATTTGAAAGGCCTGCTTCGCCTCTGCAAATGGCAGTGTATGAGTCACCAGATGCTCCAGGCTAAGCCTATCCTGAGCCACCAGATCCACGCAGTGCTTGATGTGGCTCGTGGGATCGTTGGGCGGCCTGGAGCTGATGGTAGGCAGGATGGTGGCAAGGCTGCTCATCATTGCATCGTAGTTGATGGGAAGCACGTCTTCATGATGTGGCTGTCCGAACAGCACGGCCAGGCCCATCTTGCGGATGACCTGGAACATCTGGTTGATGGTCTCAGCCTCACCGGCGGCCTCAATCACCACGTCGGCCTGACTGCCGCCGGTAATTTCAGTCACCGCACCGATAACATCCTCCCTGGACGAATTAATCGTGTGGGTGGCGCCCAGTTGCTTGGAGACCTCCAACCTGTAGTCCAGCAAATCAACCGTGATGATTTGCCTGGCTCCCTGCTGGGCCATCCAGTACGTGAAGTTCAGTCCAATGGGCCCCTGCCCCATGATCACCACCCGCTTGCCAAGGACGCTGCCCAACCGGTCGCAGGAGTACATCACCGTGCCCATGTGCTGGCACATAACCCATGTGGAGAGGTCTCCATCGTCGGGGAGAGGAATTATGCGGCTGGGCGGTTCGGCAAGGTATTCAACCAGGCCCGCGCTCGTGGAAGGAAGCACTATCACACGCTGGCCCACCGAGAGGTCATCGGTGCGGCTTTCCACGATGACACCGGCGCATTCGTGACACGGCCTGCCATGTTCCAGCGGGTACTGCTCCTCCGGCAGGACTCTATCGAAGATACGCAAGTCGCTGCCGCAGACGGAGAGTTTCTGGAGCTGTATCAGCGCCTGACCGTCTTTGACCTCAGGCATTGGGATGTCGTCAAACTGTAGCTGCTGGGGACCGACGACACGAGCTGCTTGCATTGGCTTTTACCTCCGCATGGATGGGTTGGATTCTGCAAGGTAATCTATCATCAAGGCGGAGGAGTTTGCCATAGGCTGAGCAATCGCGTGGCTAGAACGGCAGGCACCACAGATCAATGATTGATTGAGCATGGATTGTCGGATATATTCAGCGAAGGAACGCTCCCAAGGAGGGCTGATATGACGAGCACGGAGACCCAAACTAACATGGCGGGCAAAGTTATCACGGTAAACGGCCCCATGGACCCCGACCAGCTGGGCGCCACCATTATGCACGAGCACATATTCATAGACTTCTGGCGCGACAAGACGCTTGGATTCAACGCCCCGGCCACGGACGTTGAGATATGGGACCAGAAGCTTACGCTGGAGAACCTGCACCTGGCACGCGAACGCAAGCACATGAAGGACAACTATATGCTGACCGACGAAGACGTGGCGGTGCGGGAGCTGCAATACTTCAAGAACAGCGGCGGCGGGACCGTGGTCGACGTGACGAACATCGGCCTGGGAAGAGACCCTCTGGCCTTGCGAAGGATGGCGAACGCCACCGGCCTCAATGTTGTGATGGGGTCTGGTTGGTACCAGAAGTTCTATCATCCCGTTGATATGGACGAGCGGACGGTTGAAGACCTGACGAGCGAAATAGTGCAAGACATCACGGTGGGCGTGAACGGCACGGGAATAAGGTCCGGGATCATTGGAGAGGTGGGAATCAACGGCAACCCGCTGACGCCAAACGAAATAAAGAGCATCAAGGCTTCGGCGCGAGCGAGCAGGGCCACCGGCACTGCCATATCGTTCCACCAAGGCGGCACGGACAGGGAGAAACTGGAGGTGGCCGGTATCCTGGGAGAGGAAGGAGCAGACCTGAATCGCGTTATATTCGGGCACAGCAACACCTACGCCGGAGACGTGCCGCTGCTGCTGGAGCTTTTGAAGATGGGCACGTACATCCAGTTCGATACGCTGGGTCGAGTGGGCGCTCCGGTGGCGCGCTACTCCTACATCTACGATACAGACCTGAACCGGGTGTACCAGTCGGCGGGCGACGTGCTGGTGGCGGAGGCGATACCACAGTTGATAGAAGCGGGCTACGAGGACCGCATATTGCTATCGCAGGACGTGTGCATGAAGATACACCTGAAGGCTTACGGCGGCACGGGGTACTCGTTCGTCATGGAGAAGTTCCTCCCCTACCTGCTCACTCTGGGGGTCACGGAGGAACAAGCCACCAAGATGATGTTCGACAACCCCATGCGGGTGCTGACGCTTGTTGAGCCGGGGTAGATCCTGGTAGGCCGAGATATGAGGAGACCGCAGGGTGAATGAGTGGCATATTCTAGCGGCAGGTGCGATTTTGGGCACATGTTTCGGAGTGCTTTGGGCATTTGACTTTGAAACTGAGCGTCTAATGCAAGGGATCGGGAGAGTCGTGGTTGGCTCAGTAGCGGGTTTGGTGATTGCCTTACTGGGATCGCTCTATTTCAAACTAAGGATGCGGCAGCGGTAAGCTTGAGATGAGAATATCTAAATGTTGGGTTACCAGTCTCCGGTGATAACGAAAGCTAGCAGTATAACAAGCGTGAGAACCACCACTAATACCAAGAGGCGAGTCCTGGCATAAGGGCTCTCGTCTCTAATCTTCTTGCTATAGAATTCATAACTCGGTCTAGGTATTGGGAGTACCTTGTTCATGGCCTACCCAATTAACATCTACTCCCGTGCGCTCAACAGTGATTTGTACCGCTCGTTCTAACCCATAAGTAAGCCGTTCGCTCCAAACTACGTTGTGCCAGTTGCAAACGCCATGAGCTTCTGGCTTTGCTCTACATAGTGGTTCTGCGCATTTCATTGTCGCATCGTCTACGTTTAGATGAGATTCAAACCCACTCCCTTCGGAGTGAGTCTTTCATCCATCTCCCAGATTCCCTCACTTCTTGGGGTTGTTGCCCATGTCGTTTTCGCCTTTATCGCCTTTCGCCATAGGTTTCATAGTGCCCTCCCCCTCGGAAGCGCCTGGAATAGACTCATCCTCCCCTGCATGATACGGTGTCGCCGACTCCTCTTCTCTAACGGCCAAGACGTCCTGGCGCAGTCTGTCGTTGAGCCGGGTCTGCCAGCCCGGCCCGCCGGATCGCAAGTGGGCCACAATGTCCTCATCCAAGCGGATGGATACCAACCGCTTGGTCGGCGCTTTCTGCTTGCCGCGCCTGCGACGGGACCACTCCACCAGTTCCGGGTCAACCTCGATGGCGGGACGGGCGCGGGCCCAGTCATCATCGGTGATCTCCGGGGCGTCCGGGTCTTCAGCTATGTGCCGCTGTATCTCGGCTTCCTCTTGGTCTGTGGGGCTTATGTGGCCCGGTTTAAGCCTCGGCATAATACCTCTCCTCCTTCTTGCTAGCCCTTCGCAGGCTGATGATGCGCCTTCTTTCGGCGCGACGGGTGTACACAACGAAGTGCAAGCGGTCTCCAATATATCCAATGACGCCCCAGCGGAATTCACCGTGGGAAGATCATTGCCGTCTCCCACTCAAAGTACTCCACGGCTTCAAAGCCGGGGCGTCCCGCCTCGATATTAGCTTGGTTCTTTGCTTCATCCCATTCGTACATGTCTGATTGTATAGACAATTTAAAGATTTGTCAACCCTTATTGTCTATACAAAAAGGGCTGGGTAGTAGCCTATCACGGGCATTTGCTACAAGAAGACTTGGTGCCGAGGGTGGGATTCGAACCCACACTCCCTTGCGGGAAGCGGATTTTAAGTCCGCCGCGTCTGCCATTTCGCCACCCCGGCGCGGTGCACGTCTAAATGTTACCTTACGGAAAACCGCCGTACCAGCGGCCTGTTTGATGCAGGCTAGTACGGCGGTCCCATTGATTGCTGGAGGCGACGGGCGGATTCGAACCGCCGAATAGGGGTTTTGCAGACCCCCGCCTTAGACCACTTGGCTACGTCGCCATCCTATTTCTGGTGCCGAGGAGGAGATTTGAACTCCTACGCCCTCACGGGCACTGCCCCCTCAAGACAGCGTGTCTACCGATTCCACCACCTCGGCACGGGTTTTTCCCTTTGGCAGGGGCGCGAGGATTCGAACCCCGGACCTGCGGTTTTGGAGACCGCTGCTCTACCAGCTGAGCTACACCCCTACTTACAATGCCCGGTCTACGTTTCAGAGTAGCATCAGGCAGGATGGAGCGTCAATACAACCGACCCATGGCGGCATGGTGAGGAGGCGTTATCTTTCGGCAAGCTCAGGCTGCGGGGTGGAATGCTGCGGCGACTCCAGCTCCTCCACAACGTCCGTGTAGCCCTTCTGGTCACGCTGATACCAGAGAACGAACACCACGCCCATGGTTATAAAGAAGGCCAGCGCTCCGGGGAGCTTCATGATCAGCCCCCCTATCTGCTGGTCCGATATGACATCCAAGCCCCAAAGCCTGGGCACGGTGGCGTAGAACGGGTACAGCACGCGCGGTGAGAAGGTGATGGCGGCGCCTATGAAGCCTGCAGGAAGCGTGAGCAGGAACAGGTACACCATTTGCATGGGGTAGCTGGATCTGGGCACCTCGGCGAGGGGGCTCATCACGGGCCACCACATGATGACAGCGCTGACCATGAACATGAGGTGCTCCAAGACATGGATTCCGTGCGACTGGAGCGTGGCGTCGTAGAACGCCGGAAGGTGCCAGACGGCAAGAACGAAGCCGGATATGGCAAACGCCTGCACGGGACGTGTGAGCCAGCGCGCCACGGAGAGCGCCAGGTTGTGGCGGAAGAGCGGTCTAATCAGCCAGGGCGGCGTGCCCGCCAGCAACAGAGGAGGCATGACAAGGATGAGGATCAGGTGCTGCACCATGTGGGCGCTGAACAGGAAATTGTCGGCCAGGTGATGAATGGGAGAGGAGAGGGCCAGGTACATGGACAGCATCCCGGCGGAGAAGAAGACAACGCGCTTGGCCTCGACGGGTTGGACGCGACCCAAGCGGCTTCGCAGCCGGGTGACGCCTAAGAGATATGCGCCTTGCAATAACAGGATGCCCAGGACAATGTCGGGATGGAAATGCCACTGGAGCCAGAGATTTGTATCTGCCACTACCCTACCCGTCCGTACGCAAAGCCCGCGGGCTTACGAAGATGAGTCGTCGCGGCCGCCCTTTGCCAGAAACGCTGCGCCAGCAAGGATCGCGGCGGCGAGGAGCAGCGCTACGAGCACCGCCCACGGTTCTTTTACCAGTATACCGCCGATGGTCACCTTCTCCTTGACTTCGGCTAGAGCAAGGAGCAACTCTCCTATGCCAATGATGATGACCGCCGTGGCAATCATTACAAGCACGGGCACCCATATGGCGGACATTATGCGGTCTTGCAGTGTTTTCTTGTCCATATTACCTACGTAACTAAGAGTCCAAAGAGGGCCATCAAGGCTAGTATCACACCGGTGGTGAGCAGCATTCCCCCAACGAAGAATGCAGAAAAGAGCCTGCTGTCAAATTTCAAATGCATGTAGAACATGGCCACCAGCGTGAATTTGGCCGCGGAAAGCACTATGAGAGCCGATATGAGGAAAGCGGTGACAAGGTCAAGGTAAACGATGGCCACCTCTATGACAGTGACGACGAACAGTATGACGGCTATGGCTACGTACTTAGCCGGTGTGGGGTGGCCTGCCTCTCTTGTATGTGCGGTTGTGCTCATTTAGAACTCTTATTCATCTAAGCTGCAATGTTCGGCGCCTCTACCAGGTATACCACTGTGAATATAACAATCCAGACTACGTCCACAAAGTGCCAGTACAAACCGGCAAGCTCTATGTTCAAGTGCTGTTCGGGCTTCAACCTGCCTCTCCACGCCACAACGAAGAACGACAGGAGAATTATTACGCCAACGGTTACGTGGGCTCCGTGAAAGCCGGTGAGGACGAAGAAGGTGGTGCCGAACAGATTCTCTGTCCAGGTGAGACCGTTGTGCTCGATGAAGAATGTGAACTCAAAGTACTGTCCGCCAAGGAAGACCGCGCCAAGCAATGCCGTAGCCAGCAACCAGATCTTGAGGCCGCGCTGGTCGCCCTTCTGAATGGCGGCAAGGGCAAGCACCATGGTCAAGCTGCTCATGAGCAGTACAAAGGCGCTTACG
This sequence comes from Dehalococcoidia bacterium, assembly GCA_965116555.1. Taxonomy (GTDB): domain Bacteria; phylum Chloroflexota; class Dehalococcoidia; order Lucifugimonadales; family QGNO01; genus DAOUJH01. Next base: position 1,197,755 of record OZ220698.1, read on the forward strand.
GAGGTGTACGGTATGTTGAACACCTCGTAGGGCTGGGGGCCGTCTATGCTCTTGCCCTTGTAGAGCAGGTAGGTCGCGATGAGCGAACCGAAAAACAGGGTGTCCGAACCAAGGAAGGCCCACATGACCATCTTGCGATGGTCCAGGCCTGTAGTGGTCTGGGGGTGTTCGGAGTGTGCTATGGCCTCTGCCAACTATTCACCTCGCTAATGACTCTCGGAGCCGGGTTCAGGATCGGCCGGTTCAAAGGCCCAACCATAGATGCCAAACATCATAACCAGAATGCCAACTACAATAACGACAGGATGAATTAGTATTCCAAAGGCTGCAACTACCATGCCCAAAGCCGTTGCCAGTGGGAAGTAAGACAGACCGGGCAGGTGGATGCCATGACCTTCATCGGCATGCCCTCCGTTTGAGGCGGCGGCTCCGGCCGGTATGGGGACAGCCCTGCCGTCCGGGCCTTCGGTATATTTTCGCTCCCAGAAAGCGTCCCTAGAGCGGACGGTGGGTATCTCCGTAAAGTTGTGCGGCGGCGGCGGTGAGGATATCGACCACTCCAGCGTTCTGCCATCCCAGGGGTCGCCGGTCTCATCCTTTTCGCCTTTGCGAAGGCTTGTGAAGAAGTTCCAGACGAATATCAGCACTCCCAGCGCTATCACCCAGCTTCCCACGGTGGCGAAGAGGTTCCAGAAATCCCACCCCATGCTGGAATCGTAGGTGTTGATGCGGCGAGGCATGCCATCCAAGCCCAGCCAGTGCATGGGGGCAAAGGTCAGGTTCATGCCTATGAAGAGCACCCAGAAGTTGAGCTTGCCCAGACCCTCATTCATGATGCGGCCCGTCACTTTGGGGAACCAGTAGTAGATGCCGGCAAACAGACCAAAGATGGAACCGCCAAAGAGCACGTAGTGGAGATGCGCCACTATGTAGTAGGTATCCTGTTGCTGGGCGTCGGCCGGAGGTGACGCGTGAGTGACGCCGCTCAGACCTCCGATTATGAAGAGCACAATGAAACCTATGGCAAAGAGCATGGCGGTGGAGAGATGTACGGAACCTCCCCACAGGGTGCCTATCCAGTTGAATATCTTCACCCCAGTGGGTACTGCAATCAGCATGGTTGTGATTGCAAACGTGGCATTGGCCACCGGACCTAGTCCCACGGTAAACATGTGGTGACTCCACACGGCCCAGCCCATGAAACCAATGAATACGCCGGACAGCACTATGAACGGGTACCCGAAGAGGGGTTTCTTGGAGAAGGTGGGTAGCACCTCAGAAACGATACCCATTGCAGGCAGTATCAGAATGTACACTTCAGGATGGCCAAAGACCCAGAAGAGATGCTGCCACAGGACAGGGTCGCCGCCGGCAGAGGGATTGAAGAAGTTTGTGCCAACGAACCTGTCGAATCCCAGCTGAATAAGGGCAACGGTGATGACGGGCATGGCGGTGACAAGCAGGAAGGAGGTGACCAGCGTCATCCAGGTGAACACTGGCATGCGCATGAGGGTCATGCCCGGGGCGCGCATGTTTATGATGGTAACAATGAAGTTGAACGCGCCTGCCATGGAGGAGGTGCCGAGCACCAGCAGGCCAAGGACGTAGAAGTCCATGCCGCTCCCCACATCAAAGGCCCTATCGGTCAACGGGGCATATGCAAACCATCCCGCTCCGGGAGCAGCCCCCATGAACCAGCCGGCGTTCAGCAGTATTCCGCCAAAGAGGAACACCCAATAGCTCAATGCGTTGAGGCGTGGGAACGCGACGTCCCTTGCGCCTATCTGCAATGGGATAACGATGTTGAAGAAAGCGACGCTCAACGGCATTATGGCCAAGAAGATCATGGTCAGCGCATGCATGGTGAACAGCTGGCTGAACACGTCCGGACTAACCAGGGAGCTTTCAGAGGAGGCAAGCTGCAATCTGAGGGTCAGCGCCTCTATTCCGCCGATGAGGAAGAATACTACGGCTGTTACACCGTAAAGGACCCCGATCCGCTTGTGGTCAACAGTTACAAGCCATCCCACCCAGCCGGTGGTTGTGGTAGGCCTTCTCAGTATCCAAGGTATATGGCTAGTGACTGCCGCCATTACCGACCTCCAAGAATCAATAACCGCTTCACTTTAAGCTCTGTAGGTACGCCACCAAGGCGTCCAACTCCTCTCCGGATATGTTTAGATCGGGCATCCCCACCCCGGGCTTGACATCCGCAGGATTGCTCACCCATTTTCTCAGATTCTCTTCGTTATTGTCCATTATGCCGGCGCCGAGGGTACTCCTGCTGGCTACGTGGGTCAGGTTGGGGCCAACGTCACCCTTTATCTGTTGGTTCTCTACGGTGTGGCAAATAGCGCAGCGCTGTAGTTTTACGCTTTCCCCTTTGAGGGTGCCTTCAAACCCCTTGTTGCCAAACAGGTCTGCTCCCTGAGCAGCCAGGCCTGTGACCTCCGCGGGCTCGGCTCTGATCCCCTCTACCCAGGCATCGAACTCATCCTGTGGCTGTGCGAAAACGCGGAACCGCATCTGAGCGTGGGCGGTGCCGCAGAACTCGGCGCACTGGCCGTAGAACTCACCGGATTCGTCGGCTCTGAACCACATCGTATTGCTGTTGTTGGGCACAATATCAACCTTGCCCGCCAGTTTGGGTATCCAGAAGCTGTGAATAACGTCCTTGGACTCTAGAATCACATCTACGTTCTTGCCCACAGGCACGTGCAACTCGTTGGCGGTGGAAATGCCCAAGTCCGGATAGTCGAACTCCCACCACCACTGATGCGCGGTGACGGTGACATTAAGCACTTCCCCTTCGGGGACATTGGCCGTGCTGAAGATTGTGTCGACGGTAGGCACGGCAATAATGGCGAGTACTATGGCAGGAGCAATTGTCCAAGCCACCTCCAGCCTCGTGTTGCCGTGGGTCTGCTTGGGCAGGCCGTTCGCTCCGGCGCGACGGCGGAACTTGAAGATGGTGTAGACCAAGGCCCCCTGCACTACCACGAAGACAAAGACGGCGGCCCAGAATATGATGTAAAAAAGATCCAGCTGTTCTTGAGCTACGGGGCCGGCGGCTTCAAAGGTAGATTGCGGATGGGAGGGAAAGCATCCTATGGCTATGAGCGCTAGGCCCAAAAGCAGAAGCAACACCTTCAGCTTGGTAACGTCACGCCACATGTATCTTCAGTATCCTAATATCTGACAAAACAGTGGTCACTTTGTGAAAAATAGACCAATCAAGGTGAAGAATACCAACTGCGTGAATCTGCGTCAAGGATTTTGCGGCTCTTCAATTACCTGATATGAGGAGCACGCGGCCTGTGATATATTACAGGGACTGATTGCGGTTACAACCTTTTAATGCGAATGTCCGATTCGGCTACTACCAATCTACCAAGACCTGAGCTAACTTCGCACGAAGCCGGCGGGCAGTTCAAGCCAGCCAGCAACCTGCTTCTAGCTCTAATAATCGCCTCTTCAATAGCGGTCTTCTGCCTGATAACCCTTGGTGGAATCGTACGAATAACCGGTTCCGGGCTGGGATGTCCGGACTGGCCCCTGTGTCATGGCAAGCTGATCCCTCCCTTTGAATTTCACACGCTGATCGAATACACGCACAGGCTGGTGGCCAGCAGTACGGGAATAATAGTCCTGGCTACTGCGGTGACGGCGGCGCGGAACCAGCGGAGATTCAACTCGCTGGTGGGAATCCTTTTCGTATCGGTATTCCTGGTGGGCGTGGCAGGCGGTCTGGGTGGAGCCACGGTGCTGACGGAGCTGCATCCCGACCTGAGAACGTTGCACCTTGCCACTGCTCAAACTATCTTCGCTTTGCTCATGGTCAGCCTGGTGTGGGGATATAGGACCCGCACCACCCCGGAACAGGGTGACGACAAGCTATTCTCGTGGGCTTCGGCGGCAGCCATAGCCACCTTTGTAGTCATCCTGTCAGGGTCATACGTAGTGGGGCGTGGAGCCGGGTCGGTATGTCCCAGCTGGCCGCTGTGCGACAGTGGCCTGACGCCCAACGTCGGGCTGGGCTGGCTACACCTATTGCACCGCCTGCTGGCAGGAGCGGGAGGCGTACTGGCAGGGATAGTAGTCGTTATGGCCTGGCGCCACAGGCGGGAGTGGCCTGTCTTCTGGATGACGGGTGTCGCCGTAGGAGCCCTGGTAGTGGTGCAAACGCTGGCGGGGGCGGCCAATCCCTGGACGGCGTTCTCCGCAGCGGCTCGAGCGGTGCACCTGAGCCTGGCTACAGCACTCTTGGGAGGTCTTGTAGTAATGGCAACACTGGCCAAAGCCACATTGCTGGACATCAAAACAGTCAAAGACTACGTCACCCTTGCCAAGCCGAAGATAATTGTGCTGCTGTTGATCACCGCTCTTGGCGGCTTGTTCCTGGCAGCCCAAGGCGTACCGCCTCTAGGAATTACGTTGCTCGTGCTGTTCGCGGGCTCTCTGGGAGCCGGCGGGGCAAACGCTATCAACCATTACCTGGACAGCGATATAGACGCCAGGATGAACCGGACGAGGCAGCGCCCCCTGCCGGGACACAGGATCCCCGATAGGCACGCGCTGTGGATGGGAATAGGTCTGAACATGGTCGCCTTTGGCATCCTGGCTCTGTGGGTAAACCTGCTAAGTGCACTGCTGGTATTGGGAGCCACGCTCTTCTATGCCTTTGTCTACACAGCGTGGCTGAAGCGAACCTGGACTCAGAACATAGTCATCGGGGGCGCAGCAGGCGCTGTGCCGCCCGTAGTGGGCTGGGCTGCAATCACCGGAGGATTAGACCTGCCCGCGCTGTACCTCTTCGCCATCATCTTCTTCTGGACGCCGCCTCACTTCTGGGCGCTTTCACTTCTTCTCAAGAACGACTACGCAGAAGCCGGCGTCCCCATGCTGCCGGTAGTTGCCGGTGAACACGCAACCGCAAAGGCGATTCTCATGCACAGCCTGATACTGGTCGCCATAACTTTGATATTCATTACGGCGCAGGCCGTGGACCTGATTTACGCTGTAAGCGCCGCCATGCTGGGGGCAGTGCTGCTCTTCTACGTGGCAAGATTGCTCAGAGACCAAACAAAGCGTGCAGCTAAACAGTTATATCTATATTCGCTGCTCTATTTGGCGCTTCTTTTCACGGCTGTCATGGTGGACAGCTCGGTAAATCTGTGACCGCACGCTTGTTCAGGGTATACGCGGTTCCCCTGTTGGTGGTGTTGACCGCGGCAATGCCGGCAGGCTGTTCTCAGACGGCGGCATCCTTCATGGGCACCGAACTCACGGCCATGGATCCCGCGCCAGGATTCACACTGCTAGACCAGTTCGGAGAGGAAACGTCGCTGAGGGACAAGCGGGGCAGTGTGGTTGCGTTGACGTTTCTATACACCAACTGTCCGGATATTTGCCCCCTCACGGCGCACTCGCTTGCCAAAGCCCATGAAGCCCTGGGCGGAGATGCGGCCAAAGTCTCCATAATAGCCATTTCCGTAGACCCCGCCAGGGATACCCCGCAGCAAGTCCGCGCCTATTCACAACAGCGGAACATGCTGGACAAATGGTCTTTTCTGACCGGATCGGAAGAGGAGCTATCGGCCTTATGGGAAGCGTACTACCTGGCAGTGGAACGAGCTAACGACTCAGGCGGCGCGATTGAGAGTTTGGGAACCGACCTGGCAAGAGAAGCACTTGCCAGCGGCGAAGGGCTTTCCGAGAAAGCGGCTTACCTGGTTACACATTCCGCGCCGGTCTACCTCATAGACCAAGATGGAACGATGCGCTCCGTGATTACAGACCTAACCCTTGACCCCGAACCCCTAATCCACGATATACGGCTGCTGTTGAAGTAAGACTATTCGAACCTGAAGACGCGCACGGCCACCACAGCGCTGACGACTATCCAGACTCCGAGCAGGCCAAGCTCGTAGGGGTAATTCCACAACGGGTCGGCCTCTAGGGCAACTCCCCTGAGAGCATCCAGCATGGGCGCCAGCGGCAGATACGAAACGACGTCGGGCAGTATCCAGGGGAGGCCATCTTTGGGAAAGAAAACGCCGGCCAGAAACATCATGGGCAAAGATATGGCGTTGGCCAAGCCTACGGCGGCGTCTACATTCTTGGATAAGCCGCCAATGATGAAGCCAATGTTGAGGAAAACTATGCTGGCAATCAGAACCACGGCAAACACCCAGAGAAAGTTGCCGTAGATGTTGGCTCCAAAGATCAGAATACCCGCGGCGAGTATGATGGCCGCCTGGACTATAGCAACGACAAGGTGGGCAAGGACTTCAGAGGCAAAGAATACGCGCACTTTCAAAGGCGTGGCCAATATTCGCTTCAGTATTCTTTGCTGCCTGTAAAGAGCCATTGAAGCCGCGATGCCAACTATGGAGGAGTTCATGATGCCCATTCCAACAAGGCCGGGAAGCAGGAAGTCGTAGTAGGTCAACTGTCGCGCCTGGACACCTTCAGAGCGAAGCTCCACAAGCGTTGGAGCGTTGGCCAGCCGTTTATTCATCTCCTCCACCAAACGTTGCACCACGCCTATGGTAATAGGAGCGCCGCTATTGCCCCTGTCGTAGATCAGGGAAAAGCTGGAAGGGTCTGCTCCCTGGCCCTGAGAGATTCTCTCTATTAAACCGTCTGGAATAACCAACAGGTAGTTGAAATCGCCGTCTTCCACTTCCCTACGGGCGACCGACGCATCCGACCGTTCCTCGACGGTGATGTGCTCCACCGTCGACATGGCCTGGATAAAGCCCTGAGACGCAGCGTCCTGCGCCTGGTCAACGACCAGTATGGTGGCGTTGGGCGGGTCATCAAAGTTGAACAGACCGAACGCGGTTACAAAGATAAGGGGGAACGCCAGCGACCAGAACAGGGCCTGCTTGTTCCTGTAGGTCATCTTGAGGTTGGCAATGGTCAACGATAGCAACATGGTTCCATCAGTCCCTCAACTGGCGTCCCGTAATAGCCAGGAAAACGTCTTCCAGGTTGGCAGGGGCCACTTCCAGGTGGGTCAACTCCTCGCTTTGGCCCAAGCTCATCAAGGCTCCCACGGTTTTTGCGGCATCGGAAGATGCCAACCGCCACAATCCGTCCTCGTCCTGGTGCACGGATTGTGCTCCCTCCAGACCTTCCAAGTCGCGCTGCTCCAGAGCGTCGCTGGCGGAGAACCTGATTTCGTAGGGCACCGGCAGGGAGCGGATCAGATCGGCGGGCGTGTCCATAGCCACAATCTTGGCCTGATCCATGATGGCGACGCGCCGGCAAAGGAACTGCGCTTCCTCCATGTAGTGAGTGGTCAGCACCACGGTACACCCGTCTCTATGGATGGCTTGGATGAACTCCCAGAGGTTTCGCCTGGCCTGGGGGTCCAGCCCCGCGGTGGGTTCGTCCAAAAACACCACTTCCGGATCGTTGACAAGCGTGGCAGCTATGGCAAACCGCTGCCTCTGTCCTCCGGAGAGCTTGGATATGGTGACCTTTGCCTTGTCAAGTAGTCCCACTCGCTCCAGCAATTCCGGGGAAGAGATCCTCTTTGAGTAGAATCTTCCAAAGAGGTCCAGGATTTCGGTAAGGGTGAGGTATTCAAAGTACGCCGATGCCTGAAGCTGCACCCCTATGCGCTCCTTGACCCCCAGGCTTTCCTTCTGGCTGTCCATGCCCAGCACAAAGGTACGTCCACCGCTGGGCTCCTGAAGTCCCTCTATGATCTCCAGAGTAGTGGTCTTGCCCGCCCCGTTGGGACCGAGTATGCCGAAAATCTCGCCCTGCTCCACCGAAAACGAGATGTCGTCCACGGCGACCAGGCTGCCGAACTTCTTGACCAGATTTTCTACGCGTATTGCCTCGGTCACGCCTTCACCTGAGCCTTGACCTGAATGAGCAATTGCTCGGCCGCTGCGTAGTTTCTCCGCCCACCCTTGAGAATGGGCGGGATCAGATAGATCAAGTCCATACCATTATCTACGTAGCTCTGAAGCTGCTCAAAGGCTATTTCCAAAGCCGAACGGCCCTTCTCCAAATCACTCCTCAAATGCGCTGGCACGTCGCCGAAGAGAATACCGTCGCGTTCCAGTATCTGCAAACCATGAAATACTGGTATGGACAAATCGCCGCCGGAAACGCTGCTATAGGTCTCATAAAAACGGTTCGCCACTTCAACACTGTAGAAGGCCTGGCTAAAGAAGAAATGTGCCCCAGCCCGCACCTTCCTTTCTGTCAGCCTGGCTTCTCTTTCGATATCGGAAGCGCCGAAATCGATTACGGCGCCTATGCAGAACCGGGTGGGGTTTCTCAGTTTCAAACCACGGAAGTCCTCTCCCTGATTCAAATCGCCAATGGCTTTGATCAGCCCCGTAGAACTGTAATCGTTGACCGGAGTCAGCAAATCACGGTCTCGCGCCGTGAAGTCATCACCGCCCAGCACAACCACGTTTTCCAGCCCCAGCGCCTGCGCGCCCAGCAGGTGATTCTGCAAAGCCAGCTTGTTCATGTCGCGGGGTGCCAAGCTGAAAATGACATCCTGATCACCGGACAGAGCGATGACCTGCGCCATTGCGGTTGAGTCGACGCGAACCGACCTGCCCGGACTGTAGGCCACGCTCACAAAGTCGGCGCCGACCTTCTTCACCTGCTCCACCGTGGAGAAGTCTGCGCCGCGCGGTGGAGAGAAGTCGCAAACGAAGATGGGGGTGCGGTTACGCTGTCTGAGCTTCTCAGTAACGGCGGTCAAGCTACTACGGACACCGTAATGCGGTGCCATCCTTCGGCACCGTTGGGCAGCGCTCTGGTGATTTTAGCGGGTTGCGTGTTTCCATCGCCATCCGTAGCTCTGACCGCCAGGTTGATCCTTTCCGGATCGGTTGGCGTCCAATCTCTCGTCCAGAGCACCCATGTATAGGGTGAAAGCGGCTTGCTGAACTCGCAGGTCTGCCATGTTTCGCCGTCGTCAAGGCTTACTTCCACCATTTTGATGCCCCTATCGCCGGCGAATGCCACCCCGCCAACAAACGATTCATCGTTTACCGGAATGTCCGCGTTACGGGCGGGAACGTCTATCCTGGACATGGTCTGAATGATGGCGGTGTCGGCCCATCCCCTTTGCTGCCAGTAGCCCCTGAAAGACGAGGGTACAGGCTCTATCTTGGTGAGCCACTTTACGTTTTCCATACCATAGAGACCGGGGACTATGATTCTGGCCGGGAATCCATGGCCGTCCGTGAGAGGCTCACCGTTCATCAGGTAGGCAACTATGGTGTCATCACGCAAGGCATAATCCGTAGGGAAGCTATCCACGTACCCGTCGGCGGCGTGGAAAGCCAGCCTCTCAACGCTGGAGGGCATATCGGCCATCTCCAACAGCGTGCTCAACTTGACTCCTCGCCACAGGGCGTTGCCAATGAGCCCGCCACCTATGCGATTACTGATGCAAGTCAGCGTGACATACTCCTCCTGCCAGGGAAGCGCCTGAAGCTCCTCGTAGGTCAGCGACATCGGGCTGCCAAAGTCCCCTGCGAATTCCAGCTTCCAGTCAATCACGTCCACACTGGGGTTGACTATGTTCTTCGACACCTCATAAAAATCGTCGTTAGGAGTGATCTCAGGGGGCATGCCCTGAACGCTAGCTACCGTAGACGGGGTGACGGCAGAGGTGTTTTGAAAGATTGTCCTTACGGCTAATCCCCCAACAGCGGCGAACAGTCCAAAGAAAGCGGCCCTTCTCATGAACTCCCGACGCCCGGACACCGGTTCAGGGCTAAGACGCGCCATGGCTATGCGATGCAGTTCAACCAAAGTGGCGCTGAAGGCAAGGAAAGAGACATAGGTTATGGACATATAGCCCAACGGGCCATCAGCCAGAGATACGCCAAATAGGCCGGCGCCTATAATTGGTGAAGCCACGATCATGAAAATGAGCCATATAACCGTTGCCAGGATGAGGCTTTTTATCCAGCTGCTTTCCGGCAAGAAGGGCGTTTTGGAGGAGTAGCGAACGTGGGCCACGCCCAATATTCCACCGGCAAACACCTGGGTTACCAGCAGGGTAGAAAACATCAGGGGTTTAGCCGCCACCTGCAGGTGTTCCAATACGAAGTCAAAGATCTCCGGTGGAGTTACGCTGGTAAGCCAATCAGCAATGATTTCGGGAAGGACGGGGGTTTCGTAAGCAAACCTCAGCGCTACCATGACCAGGGTCATGATGAGACCGGAGACAAGGCCAATAAAAAGGCCTGCTCGGTTCGTAACTTGAGGTGGACGTTGGACTGTCTGCTCTTCCATGATGCCCCTCGCTAAGTACGCTATATAAATAGTAACATAGCCACTTGTACCAACGTAAGAGGTCAGCAAGACCGTGACTACCCTATACTTAGTAGCAACTCCCATTGGTAACCTTCAAGACATCTCCTTGAGGGCGCTGCAGGCGCTTGAGGATGTGAGCCTTATAGCGGCGGAAGACACCAGAACTACCCGGAAACTCCTGCGTCGCTACAACATAGAAACGCCGCTGGTCAGCTATTACAAAGACAATATGAGCTCGCGCATACCCTACATATTGGATGCCCTGCGTAGAGACGACGTTGCCTTGGTTTCTGAGGCTGGAGTGCCTGCCATCAGCGATCCAGGCTACGAGCTGGTCGCTGCCGCGGTGGATGCAGGATTCACTGTGACGGCGGTGCCCGGAGCTTCCTCTGTTACCACGGCGCTTGCCGTCTCCGGCATGTATGCGGACCGGTTTCTCTTCCTGGGTTTCCTGCCCAATAGGCCAAAGGCCCGCCGTGAAGCCTTGGCCGCAGTAGCCGCAGAGCCTTATACGCTGGTCATCTTTGAGGCTCCCCACCGGCTGAAGGCCTCTCTGCAAGATATGGCCGAAGTCCTGGGAGACCGAAAAGTGGCCGTGTGCCGTGAGCTAACCAAGCTCTACGAAGAGATATACCGCGGCACACTATCGGAAGCGGTAGCTCACTTTGCCCGTCCAAGAGGCGAGTTCACCCTGGTTGTGGAAGGAGCCAAGCCAGGCAATGGCACTGCGGACTTGGAAGGCGCGGCCAGGAAATTGCGAGAGCTAAAAGAAGCGGGACTTACCGTCAAAGAGGCTATGGCCCAGATATCAACCGAGTATAGGCTATCCAGGCGGCGGATCTATGACCTATGGTTGAAGCTAGGATAATCCGGAAACGTTGCTGGGTGTGTCTATGCTAGAATAAGCCGCATTCCATTTAGAAAGAGAGCCAATTTGGCCGCTGAAAAGATTCTTGTTGCCGTAGCCTGGCCGTATACCAACGGTCGCGTTCACCTAGGCCACCTAGCGGGCTGCTACGTGGCCGCGGACATTTTTGCGCGGTACCACAGGCTGAAGGGCAACAAGGTCCTCATGGTGTCCGGCAGCGACCAACACGGCACACCCATAACCGTTACCGCTGAAGAAGAGGGCCTGACCCCACAACAGGTCGTGGACAAGTATCGTCCCTCCCAGCTCGAGACGTGGGAGAAGCTGGGCATCACGTTCGACCTGTTCACCAGCACGGGCACCGAGAACCACAAGGAAGTGGTCCAAGACATCTTCCTCACCCTAGAGGACAAGGGCCTTGCGGTTCGGAAGACCACTCCCCTGCTTTACTCCGAGGTCGACCGTAGGTTCCTGCCGGACCGCTACGTAGAAGGGACCTGCCCCTTCTGCGCCTTCGAAAAGGCCCGCGGCGACCAGTGCGACAACTGCGGCAGGCCAATGGACCCGCTAGAGTTGAAGAATCCGCGCAGCCGTCTCAGCGGGGCCACGCCGGAGGTCCGCGAATCGGAGCACTATTTCCTACGTCTCAGCGCTCTGCAAGACGATTTACTGGAGTGGGTACAGGGACAACCACACTGGCGCCCCAATGTCTTGAACTTCACGCAGGGCTATATCAAAGAAGGTCTGCACGACAGACCAATAACGCGCGATATAGATTGGGGCGTGCCCGTTCCGGTGGAAGACTACGGGCAAAAGCGCGTATACGTATGGTTTGAAGCGGTCATAGGATACCTGTCCGCCTCCAAGGAGTGGGCCGCACTCCATAACAAGCCGGAGGCGTGGAAGGAGTTCTGGGAAGACCCGGAGGCAAGGACGTACTATTTTGTGGGCAAGGACAACATCCCCTTCCATACCATCATATGGCCTGCAATACTTATGGGATACGGCCAAGGCCTTGGTCTCCCCTACGACGTGCCTGCTAACGAATATCTCAACATGTACGGCGGCAAGTTCTCCAAGAGCGAGCGCCGCGCTGTCTGGGTGACCGATTATCTGGAGCGATACGAGCCTGATCCACTGCGGTACTACATCTCAGCAAGTATGCCGGAAACCTCCGATACGGACTTCACCTGGGATGAATTCGTGCGCCGCAACAACGATGAGCTAGTGGCGACTTACGGCAACCTGGTGCACAGAGTGCTCACGTTGATAAGACGGGGATTCGATGGCAAGGTGCCTCAACCGCATGAACTTACCGACGTTGACCAATCGCTGATGGCCAAAGCCAATGACGCCTTGAATGAGACGGCGATGCACATATCCAGGACACGATTCCGTGAGGGGCTTCGCGCCGCCATGTCGCTGGCGCAAGAGGCCAACCGGTATTTGGATTCGCAAGCGCCGTGGCATACTATGAAAGAGGACCGTGACAGGACGGCCACCACCCTCTGGGTAACTCTCCATACCATATCGGCCTTGAAGACCGTTACCTACCCTTACCTGCCCTTCAGCGCAGAGCGATTACATACCCTCCTGGGCCTACCGGGAACGATCCACGACCACGGCTGGTCTGTTCAACAGCCGGAGCCGGGGGCTGAGCTGCCATCGCCGCAGGCGCTCTTCACCAAGCTGGACGATTCAGTTGTAGAAGAAGAAACGCGGCGCATGGAAGAGGCCATAACACACTAGTGACAAATTTGAAGACAGACCAGAGCATCCTGGATTTCATATACGAACCGGTACACCGGCAGTTGGAAGCGGTGGAAGATAAGCTAAAGTCCCTCTCCAACCAGGAACATTCAGCCTTGGAGGGACTCCTTGCTCATACCGCCTTGATTCCGGGCAAACGGGTGCGTCCGGCAATAACGCTTCTAGCAGGAAGAACGCAGTCGGGAAGTGAGGATTTGCTGGTAACCATGGGCGCTGCAGTGGAGCTCCTCCACGTAGCCTCCTTGATACACGACGACATGGTAGACCATGCCTCGCTGCGGCGTGGGCGCGCCACTGTGAACAGCCTGTGGGGCAACAACATTGCAGTGATGTTCGGCGACTTCATGTTCGCCGTTTCAGCGGTGCACGTATGCGATACGGGCAACGTAAGAGTGGTCCGCCGCTTCGCTGAAACAATCATGGAGCTCTCAACAGGCCAGATCCTGGAGTCGTTCAGCGCCTTCAACGCCAACTGCTCTCTTGATCAATATAAGGACCGCATATACAACAAAACGGCAACCCTGTTCCGCACCGCCGCGGAAAGCGGGGCTATTCTAAGCGGAGCGCCCGAATCGACAGTCCAGCTGTTCGTTGAATACGGCCGCAACTTGGGGATGGCGTTCCAGATAATAGACGACATCCTTGACTTCGAAGGGATCGAAGAAGAGGTGGGCAAGCCGGTGGGGTTCGATTTGATCGAGGGCAAGGTCACGCTGCCTACCCTGCTGCTAATGGAGCGCTATCCGCAAGACGGCGCGATAGGCGCTCTGTTCAGGGGAGAGGACAGCGAAGCCAATCACAAGCGGGTGCTTGAGATGCTGCGGAACTCCTCCGTCCTGAGCGATTCATACGCAGTGGCCCGCGAATTCTGCGACCAAGCCAAGAGAACGCTGTTGGAACTCCCGGATACCAGGGAGAGACAGTCACTGATGGAACTTGCTTCCTATGTCCTGGAGCGCCGCCGCTAGCTAAGCGCGTTGCTGCGCTACTTCCGGCTTCAGCTTGTCCATGTGCTGCTTGCGAAACTTGGCGACTTTGGGGCTGATGATGGCCTGGCAATACGGTTGACGGGAGTTCCTACGGTAATACTCCCGGTGGTAGTCCTCCGCAGGATAAAAGACCGTCAAAGGCTCAACCTCGGTGACAATGGAGCGGCCCCAGATTTCCGCCTTGGTCAGCTCCACAATCAACGCTTCCGCAGTCTCCTTTTGTTCGTCGTCATGGTAGAAGATCGCAGAACGGTACTGCGTGCCTATGTCCGGCCCCTGGCGGTTAAGCGTAGTCGGGTCGTGAATGGAGAAGAATATCTCCAGCAACTCACGATATGAGACCACGTCCGGATGGAAGACCACCTGCGTTACCTCCGCATGGCCTGTAATTCCCATGCATACCTGCTCGTAGGTCGGATTGGCTACGTGCCCACCGGCATAGCCCGACGTCACGCTTTCCACTCCACGCACCTGCTCGAAAACCGCCTCCAGACACCAGAAGCAGCCGCCGGCCAGCGTTGCAACCTTCACTTGCTCATTCGTCATGCTTCATCCTTTGCGGAAGCGGCGCTCTCCAACTCTTCCAAGTGATACTTCTCACCCTGCTCCAAAGCATCAAGAATGGCCTTCACCAGCCGCCTTGCTGAGTCGGCGGTGATCTCCACGGCCACCCTGGCGCCCAGACCTTCATTGTCATTGACAAAGTCAATGTTTATAGCATGGTCAAGCGGAGCATTGAAGGGATGGTCAAAGGAAACGTTTGCATGGCGCACTTCGAACCAGCCCTTTGGCCCTTTGGCAGTGCCGGACATTAGCGCCTTTTCAGTAATCATTGTGCACATGGTTCGTGTCTCCTATGCCAGATGCTTGCTCAAGAAGTCCCAGAGCTTGCCCCAGCCATCCATTGCCTGCTGCTGTCGGTACGCCGGCCTGTCGTAGTAGAAGAATCCATGGCCCGCGCCTTCATACATGTGGAACTCGTAATCCTTGTTGTGCTTCTTCAGCTCAGCTTCATGCAGTTCCACCTGTGCTGGCGTAGGGCTCGAGTCTTCTTCACCGAACAACCCCAGCAATGGGGCGGACAGATCCGCGGTGTAGTCGATGGGAGCAACGGGCTGCTGAGGGCTAAGCTCGTCCTGCGACATCACGACGCGTCCCCCCCAGCACTCGACGACGGCGTCGAATCCCTCGCTGCGGCAAGCCACCAGGAAAGCGTGGCGTCCCCCGGAGCAGGTGCCGAATATGCCCACCTTGCCGTTGTGAATAGGCAGGGAGCGAAGGTACTGCATAGCCGCTGCTGAATCGGCGACTACGGAATCATCGGACACGCCGCCTTCCGAGCGGACTTTGGCGGCTACGTCGTCGGGAGTGCCGTGGCCAAACCGCTGATAAAGGTTGGGGCAAATGGCCAGGTAACCGTGGTGGGCAAAGCGGCGGGCGGTCTCGCGGTAGAACTCGTCCCAGCCGGGCAGGTGATGCACCAGAACTACGCCGGGAAACGGCCCCGGGCCAAGAGGCTTGGCAAAATAGGTGTACACCGGGTCATCGTTGTAGCCTCTGATGGTTATAGTCTCCGCAAGCATGCCTTCGTACATATTGGTCTCGTACATGTTCCCCCCTCGTATCGGTGGATTTAGACGCTTTATCTCATTTGGGTTAGGGCTTGTCAAGACGTGTCTGGGAAACGCAAGGCGGGCCGGAAGTTAGTGAGAGTGTGAACCCACTTCCATGAAAGCCTTTACCGCGTACCAGACAAACATCTCCGGCGTCAATCCCAACACCTTGGCCGACTCCCTTACCTGCGACGCCATTGGGCCCGTGAAGAAAGCGGTAACTCCGCGCTCCTCGTCCGCCCAGGTAATAACGTTACGCAGCGTGGAGAGTCCCACCTCCAATACGACCTGATCAGGCACCGAGCCGGGAACCTTGCGGTAAAAGCGAACGACGCCATCGTCGCGTTCAGCCCAAAGGGTATCGTCTATTTCAAAGCGGTCAGACAGGGCCAAGTTACCTCAGGCTAGGCTAGGACCAGGGAGGCCGCCGTATGCTGCTCGTCGGCGTGATACGAGCTGCGCACCAGAGGGCCGGAGGCCACGTGGCGGAAGCCGCGTCGCAACCCCTCCCGCTGCAAGTCGAAGAACTCCCCCGGCGTGTAGAATTTACTCACCGGCGCATGCTTCCCGCTGGGACGCAGATACTGGCCAATGGTGAGCAGGTCACAGTTCACGGCGCGGAGATCATCCATGGTCTCCAGTATCTCTTCCCGGGACTCGCCCAGGCCAACCATCATGCCCGACTTGGTGACCATATCCGGCGCCATCTGCTTTACCTGCTCCAGCAACTCCAGGGAGTAGTCGTAGTCACCCTTGGGACGCACGCCATGGAAGACACGTCGTACCGTTTCTATGTTGTGATTCAACACATCCGGGCGAGCGCGCACCATGGTCTTCAAGCCGTTGCCCTGGAAATCCGGAATCAGCGTTTCCACCTTTATCCCGTCCGCAGCTTCCGACATGCGCTCCCTGATTTTAAGCACGCACTGAGCGAATATGAACGCTCCGCCATCGGGCAGGTCATCGCGGTTGACGGATGTGATAACAACGTACTTCAAGCCCAGCCGTTCTACCGTCCTGGCCAAACGGTTTGGCTCCTCCAGATCAACGGCCAGCGGTTTGCCGGAGGTAACGGCGCAGTAGCGGCAGGCCCTGGTGCAGATATCGCCCAGGATCATGAATGTGGCCGCGCCTCTCTCCCAGCATTCGCCGATGTTGGGGCAGCGGGCTTCCTCGCAGACAGTGTGGAGGTCGCTGTCGCGCAGGAGGTTGCGCAACCGGACGTAGTTCTCGCCGCCCGGTGCGCGCACCTTGAACCAGGGCGGAAGTCTGCGACCTTTCTCGATGGGTTCTGCTGTCATGTCACCTCAAAACGGCGTTCACGTCGAAAAACGTAACTCAGTCAATCTTATGCTATAGGTAGGTGCGGGTACAAGTGGGAATGCCAGACCCGACACCGCCTTACTTTTTGAATCCGCCACAAGAGAGGAGTATATTAGGGTAACCCGAATTCTCAACTATCCTGATGACATTAACGAGCATAGAACGCGGCCAGCTAGTGCGCCTTGAACTGGAAGGTATGGGACGGCTTGGCGAGGCGCTGGCCTACCTGGGAGATAAGCCGGTCTTTGTGTTCGGGGGTATACCGGGAGAGGAAGTGGACGTCGAGATCATCAGAGAGCGCCGCCACTACATAGCGGCCGAGGTGGTGGAGGTGATCAGACCGTCACCGCATCGGCAGCAGCCTCCGTGCCAGTATTTTGCCGAATGCACGGGGTGCCAGTGGCAGCACGTCACATATTCGCACCAGCTTCAGTTAAAACGTCAAACCGTTGAAGATGCCCTGCAGCGAGTAGGCGGCTTGAGCGACGTGCCCGTCTCCCCTACCCTTCCCTCTCCACGGGAGTTCGGCTACCGCAACCACGCCAGGTTCACTGTCAGCCGGGAAGGCGGACGATTGGGCTACATTCACCGGGAACGGCGCCGTTTCGTTGATATCGAGCGTTGCCTGCTGATGAACGATTACATCAACGACGTTTTGAGCCAGCTGGACGGTCATTGCGCAGAGACGACGCAGGTCGCGGTGCGCTCAGGCGCAAAGACGGGCGACAGGTTGATTCAACCTACTCTCAAGAGCGAGGACGTGCCTCTGGAGACCGGGCAGAAGACCTACGTGGACTCCATAATGGACATCAGCTTCAGGGTAGCCTCTCCATCCTTCTTCCAGGTGAACACGGAGCAACTGGAAAACATAGTCGGCTTGGTGACGGAGTCGCTTGGGCTCACCGGCTCAGAGGTGTTGATAGACGCTTACGCGGGAGTGGGAACGTTCGCCGGGCTGCTGGCTCCTTACGCCTCCAAAGTAATCGCCATCGAGGAGTCGGCCGCGTCCATAGAGGACGCGCAATACAATCTGAGGCACTTCAACAACATTGAGATCCGCAAGGGGAAAACGGAGGAAGTGCTGCTAGAGATGACTGAGCCGGTGGACGCCATGATCATCGACCCTCCACGAGCCGGATGCCAGAAGACGGCTTTGGAGTCCATCGTCCGCCTTGCTCCTCAACGGCTCATCTACGTATCCTGCGACCCCGCTACCCTGGCAAGGGACCTGCGAATCCTCAGCGGGCCTTTCAGAATCGCATCGGTGCAGCCGGTAGACATGTTCCCCCAAACGTACCACGTGGAGTGTCTTGCCACGCTCACCCTCAGGGCAGGTCATCCCATTACGCTGGCTTCCGCTTCTCCAAGACGCCGGAAAATCCTCAGAGAACACGGCATACCATTCAACCTCCTGCCATCGGAATCGGAAGAACCGCCGGCCGAGGGGAACCCAGAGGAGTACGTGCAAAGAGCGGCGCTTCACAAAGCTGGAACCGTAGCGGACAGGGTGCGCCAGGGCCTGGTGCTTGCCGCGGACACCGTTGTGGTGGATGGCGATAGAGTATTGGGCAAGCCTCAAACTGAACACGAAGCTATGGAGATGCTGCGCTCTCTGAGCGGAGGCACTCACCAGGTAATTACGGGAGTAGTAGTCCTCGACAGCAGTTCCGGAGAGAGCCGCAGCGGATACCTCACGAGCAAGGTAACGATGCGACACTATAGCGAGGACGAGGTTAAGGCATGGGTAGAATCGGGGCAGGCCATGGACAAGGCCGGCGCTTACGCCATACAAGACGAGGTGTTTTCTCCTGTGGCCTCTGTAGAAGGATGTTATCTTAATGTAATAGGCCTTCCCATGTGTCTATCTACAGACCTACTGCGAGAAATGGGTGCGGAGCTCAACCCGCCGCCTGAGATGGGAAGCTGCGAGCCGTGCCGGCTCGGAGGAGAGACATCGTGAACTTTTTTGGCGTGGGAATATTGGAGATGGTCTTCATCATGGTGGTGGCGTTGCTGGTGTTGGGCCCTTCTCGCATGGTAGAGGTGTCCCGCACTCTGGGTAGATACGTGCGTGAGTTGCAACGCGCTACATCCGAGATACCGAGACTAATAGACCTGGATGATCTGGAAGGAAAGCCCCCTGCTGGCAAGACTACTGAGCGCCAGCAGGTTCCATCCACCGCCGAGCGGCAACAGGAGAACAATCCGGAACGTTGACGACGGAGCAGCAACAAGGACTTACCTTAAGAGACCACCTGGAAGAGCTGAGGCGCAGGCTGTTCATCGCCGCGCTGGCCTCGGTTGTTGGCGCCGTGGTCACCTTCATCTTCCATCGTCAGATCCTGCTGTTTCTACAACGCCCGGCCGCCGACCTCCCTGGCTTCACGGGCGCGCCCCTCATTTTCACGGAAGCCACGGAGATGATTGGCATCACCATGAAGGTCTCCTTCCTGGGTGGAATAATCCTGGCCCTTCCCGTGCTTACCTACCAGGTGGTGATGTTTGTCTCACCAGGTCTGACTCCAAAAGAGAGGAAATACCTGCTGTTCCTGCTGCCCGGGGTATCTCTGGCGTTTGTGCTGGGAATAGCTTTTGGCTACTTTGTCCTAATCCCGCCGGCGTTCAGGTTCCTGCTCACCTTCAACGCGGACATTGCCGCGCCAATGATACGCATTGGCAACTATATAAACCTAATAGTGAACCTGCTGTTCTGGATGGGGTTGGTCTTTGAAACGCCAATACTCATGTTCACCCTGGCAAAGTTGCGCGTGGTAAGCCACAAGACGTTTGCCAAGTGGCGCAGGTTGAGCTTTGTGTTCGCTTTTGTGCTGGGAGCGTTGATCACCCCCACGTTTGATCCCATAAATCAAACGCTGGTGGCGCTCCCCATAATAGTGCTGTACGAGGCGGGGATATGGCTGGCCTGGCTGGCGCGACGCGATACCAGTGCAGTATCGGACGCCGTTCCAGAATCCGGAGGATAGAGAAGAAAAGCCCAGCAGTCGTAGAGGCTTCTCCACTGCCCTCAAGAACCTGTGTTACGTTTTGGCTTCCTCTTTGGACTTGGCATCGTCGGCTTCATCTTCGGCATCGACGCGGTCTTCCATGCCCTCTTGGCCGCGCTTGAAGGCGCGGATGCCTTTGCCTATGGCGCCGCCAACCTCAGGAAGCTTGCCAGCGCCAAATATGATCAGCACCACGAGAAGCAACAGTATAAGCTCAGTTGGACCTACTCTAAACGGCATGTCGGCCTCCACCCATACGGGTGTTATCATAATAACGGAGTCGGGACGGGTAAACAAGGACGGAAGAGATATTCCTTGACCGGCAAGAGGCGGCTACCTATACTTGAAACAGGCGTGGGGCTGTAGCTCAGTTGGGAGAGCGCCTCCTTTGCAAGGAGGAAGTCAGGGGTTCGAGTCCCCTCAGCTCCACTCGTTAAAGTTGCTAGCAGTCGACTCTACGCCGTGGTGGTAGGAACTATGGCCGGTATTCTCATCTCGTGGATCATTTCCATGAACTGAGAAAGGTCTTGGTCTATGACCTCCTGCAGGCGCTCTAGCTGCGAGTCTATCCTGAGAGTGAAGTCATCCAACGCGTCATAGGCCTGTTTTGGCGGGGCGAAATCGGCGCTCGACACCACGCCGGCCAGATCGGCCAGCTTGTGGTTAAGTCTGGCGGGAAGGTGAAAACGATCCCGCTCTCCCTTGAAGTCCACCTGCACCAGGTTGTTCTCTATGGCTGAAAGCTTTGCCTGCAGAACACCGGCCGCCTCCGATACGGCGTCGGCCGAGGAACGACCGGCAGCACGGCGGGTCCACTCATCCACCTGCCGCTTGACGCTGCGGAGCTTGACCACGGAGGCGTTGGTTTCCGACACCTTGTCGCGTATCTTGACCAGCAGGTCGAACTGCGCCTGGAAGTCCTCCTGGGTAGCGGCCACGCGGGGGTCTTTGACGATGTCAAAGGTCCGTGTCTGAGATTGACCTAATGCCTTCAAGACCACCTGATAGGCGCCGGGTGGCGCCAAGGGTGCTATCACTATCTCCTCCATCGATTTGTCATCAGGAATCTTGTATGCGTCGGGATACTTCGTGTCCCAGATGAACCGGTTCATGCCGGCCTCAGCCGGAGCTTCCCCTTTCTTGCTGGAAAAGGTCTTGATCATTCGACCGTCGGAGTCCAGGAAGCTGAGCAGTACCTCTTCATCCTGGAACGGCTTGTCTTTCAGGTAGTAGGTGACGATTACGCCGTCAGGCGGGTTCTCTCCGGCGTCCAAGAACTTGGTCTCGCCGTAAGCAACTGCCCCCAAGGCGAGCTGGTAGTTCTTTCCCGGCCCGGCTACCCGGTACGTGTCACGCGGTTTCATGAGATGGAACGATTTTGAGGCCAGGTCGTCCGTGACCTGGTGTATTTGTGTCACGTCATCCAGGATCCAGAAAGACCGTCCGTGGGTAGCGGCAAGGAGGTCATTATCTTTGACAACGAGGTCGTGAACGGGCACAACGGGCAGGTTGGCTTGCAAGGACTGCCAGGACGCGCCATCATCAAAAGAAAGGTAAACTCCGGTCTCTGTACCCACGTAGAGCAGGCCGCTCCGGGTTGGGTCTTCCCTAATGACTCGTGTGTAGTCTCCACCTGGGATCCCTTGAGAGATATCCGTCCAGGTCTTGCCGTAGTCGTTGGTCTTGTAGAGCATGGGCCTGGGGTCGTCCAGCTTGTAGCGTGTCGCCGCTATGTATGCCGTGGCATGGTCATGAGAAGAAGGCTCAATCATGCTGATAAGCGTCCATTCCGGCAGGCCTTTGGGCGTCACTTCATCCCACGTCTTACCGTGGTCCCTGGATATATGGATGAGTCCGTCGTCCGAGCCGACCCAGAAGACGCCCCTTTCGTGAAGCGACTCGGCGAAGGCAAAAATGGTGCCGTAGGTCTCCGCACCAGTCGCGTCTATTGTGATGGGGCCTCCCGACGGCTCCAGAGTAGCGGGGTCGTTCCTGGTGAGGTCAGGACTGATGGCTTCCCAACTGCTGCCCTGGTCTCTTGACCGGAACACCAGGTTGCCCGTTACGTACAGGACGTTGGGGTCGTGAGGTGAAAACTGAATGGGATAGGTCCACTGGAACCTGTACTTCATGTCCTTGGCGCCCCAACCCCCATAGAACTCCGGCCACACCGTAACGTTCCTGACCTGACCTGTCTTATGGTCATAGCGAAGGAGGTTTCCTTCATCCGGGGACATGCCAATAGCTCCGGAGAAGACGATGTTTGGGTCTTCGGGATGGACGGCTATGTAGCCGCTCTCCGCGTTGCCAACGGGATAGCAGTCGCTCCAGTGTATGGCGTCCTTGTCGGTGCGTGACGGGACGCTGATTGCGGAGTTGTCCTGTTGCGTACCATAAAGGCGGTAAGGGAACCGGTTATCAGCCGTAACGTGGTAGAACTGAGCGGTGGGCTGGTTGTAGATGCTGGACCAGGTCTGGCCGCCGTTAAAGGTGATGCATGCGCCGCCGTCGTTGCCTTCTATCATACGCTGCGGATTGTTGGGATCTATCCACAGGTCATGGTTGTCGGCGTGAGGCGTGGCGACCCGGGTGAATACCCGGCCGCCGTCCAACGATTTCCAGCACTGGGAGCTGAGTATCCAGACGGTATTTGCGTCTTGAGGATCGGCGAAGATGTGCTGATAGTACCAGGGGCGCGCCTGCACATCCCGGTTATCGTTGACCATTTCCCAGGTATCGCCGCCATCATCCGACCTGTAAACGCCACACTCTTCGGCCTCTATAGTGGCCCAAACGCGGCCCGGTTGAGCGGGTGAGGCCGCTATGCCCATACGGCCCTTGAGACCCTTGGGCAGACCTGGGTTGCAGGTAATCTCCGTCCAGGTGTCGCCGCCGTCCACGGACTTGAATATTCCGCTGTCTGGGCCGCCGCTTACCAAGCTCCAGGGCGTCCTCAACGCCTGCCAGAAGGTAGCGTAAAGGATGCGCGGGTTGGTGAGATCAAAGGTCAGGTCGGCGGCGCCTGTCTTGTCGCTCTTGAACAGTACCTTCTCCCACGTCTCGCCGCCGTCCTGAGACCTGAAGACGCCGCGCTCTTCATTTGGTCCAAAAGCATGGCCAAGGGCCGCCACGTACACCAGGCTTGGGTCCTTGGGATGGATGCGGATGCGAGAGATGTGACGCGTATCCGACAGGCCCACGTTGGCCCAGGTCTTGCCGCCGTCCGTGGACTTGTAAACGCCGTCGCCATAAGAGACGTTTCCTCTGATGCAGGCCTCCCCGGTGCCTGCATAGATGACATTAGGGTCGGAGTCGGCAACGGCTATAGCGCCGACTGCCGCTGTGTTGAAGAAGCCGTCGGAAACATTTTCCCAATAGATGCCGGCGTCAGAACTCTTCCACACACCCCCGGCACAGGCGCCGAAATAGAAGGTGGTCACATCCCGGGGGTCTCCGGCCACTGCAACCACGCGTCCCCCCCTAGTCGGGCCTATACAGCGCCACCTCAAGGCTCCAAGAATGTCCTGCTTCTGTTTGACTTGTCCGATGGTCACAGCGTGCGGCTAGTCTCTAGACTTGAATAAGCCCCAAGTTGCCTTCGATCTTGACTTCTGTGCCAAACGGCTGGGACAACCTCTGGAACCGCTCCAGCACTCTTTCCGCCACCTCTCCCTCGGCAAGAAGTGGACGACCCTGCTGGTAGGGAGGACGCTGAAAGCCTAGGTCAACGGGATGAAGCCGTATCTCCTTCAGCCGTTTGCCTTCGAAACTGGTCATGGCAACGGCGCTCTCCCAACGAATGGCCTGTACTACCTGACCTCGCGTGCCGTTGGCTGAACGCGCGTCGAAGAAGTCGGCGGGGGTCGCTTCCCAGCCCAGTCCCTGCCTCAAATAGTTGTCCTGGGGTTGGAAAAGGACGCTATCGTTCTGACAGATGAAGTCGCCCAGGCTATAGAAGATGGGCCTGCCTTTGTAGATCTCGATGCCTCGGTCCTCGTGGGGCCCATGCCCTATAAACATATCAGCCCCGGCGTCTATGACGGCATGAGCAAGGACTCTGATGTGGTCGGCGGGGTCTGCCAAGGTCTTTCCGCCTTCGTGGGTGTGAATGGTGAACAAAACCCAGTCCGCCATCCGTCTGGCATCGGCGACCCACTGAACATTACGCTCTAGGTCGGCTTCATCAATGTAGGTGTGTCGTTCAAAGGAGTCGCCCAGTACGAATCTCGCCGGTGACGCCTCCCCTACCACATTGGTCAGCAGATGCACCAGGGAGTCCGTGTCCTGAATCTGGCTCTGGTATCCGCTCTCGCCTGAACGCCGCACCTGCTCCGCCCAACCCAGCTCGTTACTAATGCGACGGAGTTCATCAAATGCCCGACTGTCCACAGTCCACTCCGTAGTGAAGTCAATGACGTTAGCGCCGGGGCGCCCCATAAAGTCGCGGCGCTGTTCACCGGCGCGGGCCATGATAGAGACTCCTCCGGTGGGGCTTGTGGCAGAAACAAGAGCTACGCGCCCGTTGGGGGTGTTCAGATAGGCGGGTGCCGTAGCCTCTGCCAGGTGTCTCCCGGTGCCTGAGTGGACCAGCCCAGCCTCATCTAGATAGCGTATATTGGTGAGTACACCGTTTTCGCCAAAGTCAAAAGCATGGTTGTTGGCACAGGCTATCAAGTTGAGTCCTAGCCATTGGAGATCTTTGGCGAAACGAGGATCGCAGCGCATGTATGTACCGCCAGAGAGATACGCGGGTGCGTCCTCATAGTTGTTGAGCAACACCTCTAGATTGGTGAACCTTACATCTGCGCTTAGTAGCAAATCTCTCAGCCCCAGGAAGCGCTCCTCCCGGAACATACTCAATCCCTGAGTGATAAGACTCTCGCCCGTGATGGCCATAAGGATGTTTCCTTGTTCAGATTCATACAACATGTTGGACTCCCTCCATGAACGGTCTGTTTCTTCCACCCCGAACCAGGCCTGATGTGGATCCGGGTTGAGAACTTTGAGGCCTTAACGAATACGGCAATTACCTGCTGCATCATACCACCGCTTTCTCCGCGACGACACAGGGTCGGAACGGGTCGGCCAACCTAAGGTGCTTAACGGTTGATAAGCCAGTAGATCACAGCTAGGCTTAAACGGCCACGAGGATCAAATGCAGGAGGTGTTTCGATGGCTGAACCGCGGGTGATTTATATGGCAAAAGAAGGCTCCTTATTGGAAGTGGACAAAGCTTTCTATGACCGTGTAGCCGTAGAGACGGAGAAGCGAGACTTAGTGGAACAGTTCGTGATCCCCCCGCGGTCGGGAAAAGCCTGGGTGGTAAACGCCGGCCAGATCTGCCGCATCGTTGTCGTAGAGGGCCCCCAAGTGGCCGACTTCAACGTTTGGAACCTTCACAACCCTCATGAGCGATTCTGGGCAGGGCGAACCAAACAACTCCACAGGGCCCACGTGGCAAAGTACGACAGGCTCTGGTCTTGTATGCCGTATCTTCGGCCTATGCTGACCATTACGAATGAGACTATACGGTACGGATTGGACGAGGACGGGGCCGGCTGCCATGACCTATTGGGAACGCGCTGTGATCCCTACGTTCACAAACTGCTGAACAATGAGGAGTTCGACTTCACCTGTCATTCCAATCTGGTGCGAGCTGTCCTGCCCTATCACCTGACTGAGAACGACGTGCACGACGTTCTGAACATTTTCCAGGTGACCGGCCTCACAAAAGACGATAAGTATTTCGTGAAACCCAGTCCGGCCCAAAAAGGCGACTTCTTTGAGTTCTTCGCCGAGATTGACCTGCTGTGCGCGCTCTCTACATGCCCCGGAGGAGACCTTTCCATCCCATCGTGGGGCCCTGACGCGGGGGATCCGGCTACAACATGCAGACCTCTTGGTGTAGAGGTGTACCAACCGGCGTCCGAGCTATTGAAGGGGTGGGAATCGCCTTCCCCATCCGACTATCGTGGCGCTCACGGAGTCACCATACCTCAGAGCGGTATGGCGTAGACAATTCCCTGTGTCGCGGCAGGAATTGAGCCTAAACTCGGCGCAGCCGTGGCGATGCTGCGGCGATAGCCAGCACAATCAAAGCTAGAGAGCCGCCGTTGATAACCAGGGCTGTCGGCGCGGTGATAACCTGAGCCAGTGCGCCTACCTGTACGTGTCCCAGAGGACCGATGCCCAACCCCAACACCCAGATACCCACGGCTCTGCCCCTCTCCTGTTCACTTACGTTGAGTTGAAGAGTGGTCTGCTGAAGTGTATCGAAGGTGCCCATGACGATGCCGGTCAGCGTAATCGCAGCGAGGCCCAGCAGGAAAGACGGAGAGATGGCAAAACCCACCAAGCTTACCCCAAAGATGGCGCTAGCCGTTAGAAGAAGCCTTCCCTTGTGGGAGATGCTGCCCAAAGCAACCAAGCCTAGCAGTCCCACCATTGAGCCAAAGGACTGTAACCCCAACATTAATCCTAGCCCTCTTGCGCCTACCTCGAACACATCCACGGCAAACACGGGCAGAATGGCTAAATGAGAAAAGGCGAGAATTTCGGTCACAAAGACCAAGCCAAAGAGCATTGCTACAGTGCGGTTTTGCTTGATGAGGCTGAACCCTCCAAGGAAGTTGGTCAACGTGGAAGGGTTAACGTCAATACCATGTGTTGAGTGTGTCCGGAGCCACAAGAACAAGACAAGAGCCAAGAAGTATCCGGCCCCCATAGCATAGAAGGCGCCGTCTGCGCCCAGCCAGGCAATGAGACTACCGCCAAACACGGAACCTGGGATACCCATGCCCCAAAAGGCGAGGTTGTTCAGTGCTATTCCGTTCATGGCCCTGGCTGGTCCAACTATGTCGTAAATATAAGGATGGCGGGCAGTGAAAAGAAAAGCCTGGACGGTGCCGAAACCCATCCCCAAGGCAATAGTCAAGGGAACGTTGATAATACCCGTGGCCACCAGGAGTGCGGATAAGAGGCTCAGCATAACCTGCGTAGTAACCAGAATCTGCAAGACCCTTCGGCGGTCTATTCGATCAGTGATAGCACCTGCCATAGGGCCGAGAATAAACGGTATGAACCTCAGGGCAGTGGCGACGCCTAATATGAACGGAGAGTCGGAAAGTTCAAGCACCAACCAACCAAAGAGCACGTTCTGTATCCAAAAGCCGTGGGCTGTCCCCAGAGTGCCCAACCAGAGGATCCGATAGTCGCTGGACCGGAACGAAACGAAAGCAATGCTGGGACGCCAGCTTTGGGTTTTCTCAGGCATATTTGCGATGTCTTCCTGCTCCCCCTGACCATATCATTTCATGGATACTCTTCTTTGGCTTTGCAGAGGCTATGACACCACTGTCCCACTGTCTATGTGGATGCATTCTGATTTTGAGGCATGGGCTGCTTGATCAAAAGGGCCAACACGCCTGCCAGGACATAACAAGCCGCGAATAACTCCAAAGCAATGGTGTAATCACCCCTTATGACGAAGAGAAATCCGGCTAGGAGAGGCCCACCCGCAGTGGAGACGGCATTGAAAGGCAAGACAATGCCGTTGATGCTGCCCAGGAACCTCCGCCCATAGTAGTTAGCCCAGACCAGCGTGGTCATCATGACATAAGCGCCTCGGAACAGACCGTACACCACGGCGAAGGCGTACAATAATGCTGCGTTGGTGCTCCATAGCAAAAGCAACACTCCCGCAGCGCTTCCAAACATGATTGCAGTGACCACGTACCGTATCGGGACCAGGTCTGAGAGAATTCCAAACCCAATCCGTGAAACTCCGGATAATATCGCCCAGATGCTCAATGCCGTTGCCGCCTGGGCTGCCGTAAAGCCCTTGTTGATTATATGTGGCACCTGATGAGCCAGAACCCCCGAAAGGGCAAGCCCACCCGCGTTGAACATGAGAAGCAACAACCAGAAGGTTGGCGATCGCACTGCTTGAGATCTGGTCCACTCCGGCTCGAATAGCGCAGGTTTCTGGGCTGTCGCTTGGCCTGGCGCCTGGCCATCATCTTTAGAGAACCCGTCAGGCCTCAATCCATAGTCCTCAGGCTGTCTGCGCATCAGTAAAGAAACGGGGGCAACCACCGCAGCGGTTATGATGCCCAACACCACCCAGGTGGCGCGCCAGTCAATTGCATTGATCAGGGCTACCACTAAAGGCGCCAACAAGGCCACGCTTATCCCCACGCCCAAATCCGCGATACCCAACGCTTTTCCGCGTCTTCTGACAAACCATTTGGAAACCGCGGTGCTGGTCACCAAGTTGCTAATGCAAACGAAGCAGACGGAGCCAATGAGGCCATACAAAAGGTAGAACTGCCAGAGTTCTGTAACCAGCCCCAACCCCGCCGTGGCTAGGCCTGCAGTGATAGCCCCCCAAAAAACGAACGGACGGGCGCCCCAGGCGTCTACCTTTGGGCCGATGAAAGGGGCAGGAAGAACAATGGCAACAGAGCGCAGCGATAACGCAACTGACATAGCGCCTATGGACCATCCCAGGCTCTGGTTCATGGGTACGAAGAAGAAGCCAATGACAACCAAGCCAATGGCGCCGAACAGTCCGTTGCCCAGAAAAGCCCCGGCTACTACGCCCCAGCCAGGGTATATGCCCAACCTTCTACGCGCTCCGGTGCTCGGATCGTGGTTATCCGACAACTTGCATCATCCGGCTTCGAAAGGCCCCCAGACCACGGGAGAGCCTTCCTTCACCATCAACTGACCCTTGGCGTAAACCCTGTCAACACTCAAATCGGGGTCCAGAACAACCAGGTCGGCATCGGCTCCGGGAGCGACGCGGCCTTTTCGACGTAGATGCAGGACATGAGCCGGACTGGAGGTAACAGGTTCCAAGGCCGTGGTCAGGGGAACATTTTCTTCGTAAACTAGGCCCTGCACCGTTTCCAGAAGACTGCCTATGGGAGCCACGGACACGTCCACAATATTGCCCGCATCGTCGCGGCGCACGGAGTTGCCGTTTCCGTCGGAGCTCATGGTGATCTGGGCGGCCGGCACACCCGCATCAAGCAGTGATTTGACGGCGCCGCTAGCCGGGGGGCGCTCGGCAAGCCTGGCTGCAGAAGTAGCGGTCACGTCCACGCGTCCCCCGGCCTTGGCGTATGCCTTGGCTTGGTCAAGGACGCGCGTAGTAGAACCCACGTGAGTGGGGACCATTTGCGTTATGGGTACGTCGGACTGTTCCACGGCGTCGAAGAGGGGCTGCAAGCCTTCTTTACCACGACCCACGTGAACGTGGAGCACCCCGGCCTTGTTGCCTATGATGCCACCCATTCGCGACAACGCCGCAAGACGATATATGTCCTCTACGGAAGGTTGGGAAGACAGCGGATCTGATATCGCCAGCTTTACACCAAGTACTTTGTCTATGAAAGCGATGTCGTTGGTCACGGAGCCCGTTATAGTGGGTGAAGGCAAGACGAAGCCCCCCACGTACATATAGGCGCTGATGCCCTCCTCTTCCAAAGCCAGCGCTCTGGCCAGTACGGTGGCGGCTTGCTTGGTGGTGCAGTCGTAACCGAGCACGCCCACTACGGTCGTCACGCCGGAGGGTGTGATCTGCGATAGCTGGATGTCCGAGTTTCGGGAAATGGGACCTCCCGCTCCACCGCCGCCGGCAATGTGTACGTGGTTATCTATGAACCCAGGGACTACCATCTTGCCCGCGACGTTGACAACCTCTAAATCACTGAAGCCGGATGGCATTGAAATGTGCGGTTCAATCCTCACTATCCTGTCGTTGGCAAAGAGCAAGTCTTGAACGCCCATGTCCTCTGGGGCGTAGATGTGGCCGCCTTGTAGTAGAAGCATAGTCCTCCCGCTATCGCCGTGAATTAGCCATCATGAATGGCTCGCGTAGACCCAATTCGCCATCCTGCTGCCGTGACGAATTCTATTCCCAGATACCAAGTCTCTTCTGGTATTCCGGGTCAATCCTTGAAACAATCTTCAGCTTGAGTAATTCCTCATCAGGCACAGTGGCGCCGTCGGTGGACGGCACGGGCGCATCGCTGATCAAGCCTTCCTTCTCTAGTTCTTCAAATTCGCTCGGTTCCATACCCAACAAGCCCACAAGGTACTTGTGATTGTCTTCGCCCATTTTAGGAGCGGGTTTTCGGACTTTCACATCATGCTTACTGAGCTTCCAGGGACGCCCAATCAGCGTCCGAGAACCCATCTTGCGGTCCTGGGGATATGCCACGCGTTCCAAGAAACCCCTATCACGGTAGTGAGGGTCAACGTGCATGTCAAAGGCGTCTACCACAGGCCCCGCCGGGATTCCAACCTGTTGCAATTCCTCCATCAATTGGTAGCGGTCACGGCCCGCCGTCCATTCCGAGATGATCTTGTCCAGTTCATCGTGGTTTTTCATGCGTTCGGCGTTGCTGGCAAACCTGGGTTCCCTGGCAAGTTCCGGCTTGCCTATAAGAGAGCACAGCGCCTGCCATTCAGCGTCCGTACCCACCGCAATAGCTATCCACCTATCTTCACCCCGGGTAGGATAGACTCCTTGCGGCGCCCTGTACCGGTGCCGGTTGCCTATGCGCTCACCCGGGTTGCCGTTGACCATATAGTCAAGCAGGTACTCAGAAATGTTCATGACACCTGCTTGGTACATGGCCACGTCGACCCACTGCCCCTTACCAGTGCGCTGACGGCGACGCAAGGCGGCGGAAACTGCGAACAAGGCCGTCCAGCACGCTACGAAATCTACATAGGAGATCCCGGCCCTGGCAGGATTCCCACCAACGTAACCTGTGAGGTTGGCCAGGCCATGAGTAGGTTCCATGGCTGAGGCTACCCCGGGATAGGTGGAGTATGGCCCATCACCGTGGCCGTAGCCCGTATTGGACACAAGGATGATGTCAGGGCGTATCTTGCGTAGGTTGGGGTAGTCCAGCTCCCACCGCCGCATCACGCGCGGCGTAAAGTTCTCGAAGACAACGTCCGAGATTTTAACCAACTCTCGGAATATGTCACGACACTTTTCGTTGCTCATATCCAGGGTAAGGGAGTTCTTGCTTCTGTTGAGCAGATTGTAAATGCCTCCACGGTTCCACCAGTCCTCACCGGGGTCGCCTTCGGCGTACAGTCCAGCCTGTCCGCCGCGACGGACTCCTTCAATGTGCGCCGGCCCCTCTATTTTCACCACCTCAGCGCCGTGGTCTGCCATGATGCCAGCGGCGTACGGGAGTGCAAAAATGTACGTGGAGTCAAGGATTCTAATGCCTTCAAACGGAAGACCTATCTGATGCGGTTGCACTATGGCGCTCCTCTGCTAGACAACGTTCTGCTGCCTAAGGGACTGAATATCTTCGTTGCTGAGACCCAGCTCCTCTCCGTAAACCGCTTGGTTGTGCTGGCCCAGGAGAGGCGCGGGGCGTGTGGACTCATAAGGCGTCTCGCTGTAATTGAATAACACCGCAGGCGCATTGATCTTACCTATGACCGGATGCTCTACTTCACGGTAGAATTCTCTACTTTCCAGGTGGGGACACTCGACCAATTCCGGCACAGTCTGAACAAAACCGGCCAAGAGCCGCCTTCTGGCGGCTTCGTGAAAGTAGTCCCACCGGCTCCAATTCTCAAGCGCATCCAACGCGATGGTGTCCAGCTCCTCGCCATGCTCCATGCGGCTGCTGGGTGAGGCGAATCTAGCCTCACGCAGTTCCGGTTTTTCAAAGAAGTCGGCTACGTCATCCATGTTGGCCCTACCCCCGCCGGCCGTCAGCGAGACCCACCCGTCCTTACAGGGCATGAGGTCGGTGAACATGCGACCCTTTGGCAAGCGACGGCCTGGTACGCCGCCTCTGAAGGCGTACGGCGGTTGAGTCTCAACCAGTGTTGAAGAAACAACCTCGGTAATGGAAACGTCCACGTGCTGTCCTTCCCCGGTCATAGATTGCGTGAACAGCGCAAAAGATGTCGTGACAGCCCCCACCAAGCCGGCTTCATACTGTGCTTGGCTGCCCCCATGCTTCAGAGGCTCTCTGTCCGTGTAGCCGCTGATAGACATGATTCCGGACATGGCGTACTGGATCAACTCTTCACCTTGGAAATGGCTGTAAGGGCCCGTCTGGCCGAAGGGTGTTATGGACGTCAGAATGACTCCGGGATTTACCTGAGCAAGTTCATCGTAGCCAAGGCCTAGAGAGGAAAGGTACCCTGGCTTGAAACTCTCTATGACAACGTCGGCTTGCTTTACTAGGTCTCGGTAAAGTTGCCTCCCTTGCTCATTCTCCAACTGGAGAGTGATCCCCCGTTTATTCAAGTTTGCCGCGAAGAACAGAAGGCTCTTTTCCGGATGGGGATCGTTTTCAAAGAAGGGGCCCGTTCTACGCAAGGGGTCGCCGTCCGGGGGTTCCACCTTGATCACGTCCGCCCCGTAATCGGCCAAATATCTACCGCACATTCCTCCCGCAATTCCATAGCTGATGTCCAAGACTCTGACACCTTCAAAGACGCCAGGCATGACTTCTTCTCCTTCCTCTGAGCGCTTGCAAACCAGCGATGGAAAGGCAGGCGCCAATTGAGATCACTTCAGGTTTGTACTAGTACCAATCTCGATAGAAAGTCTCGTACGGGACGTACGGCGGGCGGGCGGGATGAGGGATGGGCAACTGCACCGGTCCGTCTTCCTTGGAGGGCAAATAGACGGTAGACGTGCCCACTACTTGGGCCTCCCCTAGCTGGTTCACACCCTCAAACTTGATGCCTACAGCGTGATATTGGCGCTTGCCCGGCGCGGCTCCGGCCGCTGAATCGCCTTCCTGGACTTCCTTGAATTTCTTGACAACCTCACCTGTATAGATGCCAACATCGCCGTAGAACACAGGCTTCCTTAGCGGAACCACCATGCGCCGGATGAAACCATCGTCGCCCATCCAGTTGCTCATGAGTTGCTGACACATTTCAGTCCGCTGCACCCCGTAGTCAAATGGCGCGGGCTGGCCTATGTAGGCGGCCAGCAACGCGTCTTCATGCTCTGCATTGGGAGTCCACGGCCAGTTGGTCGCGGGATTGGTGTAGCTCCCATAGGAAGGTCTATACCGCACCCAATCGTAGGCGCGTTCGAAGGCTAGGTCGTCGCCGCCTCCACCGTCCGTCGAAGCTGCGGCCCAGGACAAACCGTGGTAGCTTATCTGATCCTGGAGAGTCCACGGAACCATGACCACAGGTCCAACTTTTTCTCCTACTTCCACGTCTTCCCAGTGCAGGGGGTTTGCCCCTCTGCGTTCTTGCCTGCCCATCTGACTCAGGACCTCTTCAATTTGCTCCTTGTCATACTGATGACTCTTCCGTTCGTAGAGCATACGCTCTCCCAAACGCTCCACGGACATGGCCCTGGCGCTGCCCATGGATTTCATTGGCACCATGATCTGGGTGGCATAGCATTTCCCAATCAGGTCTCCGTGAAAGTCGCGGTAAAGGTTCTCCGAGATCATAAAGACCAGTTGCCCGCGAGAGCCCGTCTTTTCGAATATCTCCTTGGTTAATTTGGAGGAGGTGAATTTGGACCCTACCCTTACCACGTCGAAGAACTCCCAGGCGGCGCCGGAGTAGTAGTTGGCAAGTGGATACCCGCCGGGACGCTTGGCCCCATGAACCGAAGGATAACGCACCAGCGCCAGGATGGGGCCCGGCGCTATTTGGCAACCGTACTTGGTCTGCTTCCCGTACTCAGGGTCAGTGAAAAGAGGGTTGCTGTCCCCTATGGACTGGCTAAAGGCGGTAAGCACCCTTGAATCAAATCGCTGGGAGTACTCGTAGGGTGGTCCTGATTGCTTGTACGGAGAGGGAGACCATGGGGGTAAATGCTCCTCTGACTCCTGGTCGATTTGTTCCCTGGACCTGGCCATAAACTCTGCTACGGCTTCTTCAAAGGTCTGAGATTTCGTAGAGCTCATCCTATCCTCCTTGTTTTATGCTGCATCGCGATTGCACACTTCAAGGGCAGTAGCAGCCAGCACCTTGGAGCAGTCAACCATCTCGCTTATAACGCTATAGCCGTCGTCCACGTTGTCTTCAAACTTGCCGGCGCGCGGCCCGTATATGAGGCAGGGAATTCCGGCGTTCCATAGATGGCAAGTATCGTTGGCGGAGTAGGAGTTGGGTAGCACTGAGCCTATGAGATTCGGAGGACGCCCAGTGACCTTCTCATGGTTTCTGGCTACCGCCTGAACAATATACTCGTCCTTCGGAACGTCCAACGGGTCCATAACCAAACGGCGTCGCCCCTTGAAAAAGTCCGGAGTATCCGGCGGCGGTATCTCGATTTCGTATTTCAGGCTTGGATCTTCTTTGGTCAGCGGGTCCAACACGCGGCGAATGTCGGCTACTATGCTGCCTACGGTCTGTCCAGGAACAAAGTGCACGTCAACCATGATGGTGCATAGGTCAGGAATATACGGGGGCTCTATGAGAACGTAGCTCTTTCCCCGTCCACCGACGATACTTCCCACGTTTAGTTCGGGCATCGCAGGCAAGTCCTCTCGTGGCGTATGGGTGAATTTGACCGTTTGAAGGGCTTCGGTAATCTTGGTCATTTTGTGGATGGCGTTGACGGTTTTATCCAATTCTCTAATGTGCCCGGTGACTCCGTAGGTATGAATGGCCATATGGACAATTCCGGCATGCACGGTGACTACATTGCCCACGCCGAACGGCTCTGCAACAACGGCTACGTCCGGCCGCGGTCCATGCTGGGCAACGTAGTAGGTCCCTTCCCCTCCCTGCGTCTCTCCCGCAACGCAAGCGACGATCAAGTCCCCTTTGAGCCTTGTACCAGATCTGCGAATAGCCTCTGCCGCTTCGATGATGCTGGCCACACCGCCCTTCATATTCTCCACGCCGTGCCCGTAGAGACGGTCCCCATCTACTGTGGGTGTCCACGGGTCACGCCTCCACCCCAAGGTCAGCGAGTTGATGTCAATGTGACCGTTTAGCATCAGGCTCGTACCGCCGCCTGTGCCTTTGATAGTCGCGATGGTCTGGAAGCGCCCCGGCTCTATTTCCTGCAATTCCACCAGGTAGTCCCTGCTGCGGAACCAGTCTGCCAGGAACATAGCCACAGGGGTTTCTTCGGTCTTGAAACTGGGAATCTTGATCAATTCGCTGGCAAGGTCTACCAGCTCTTGTCTGTCGACTTGATCAAGTACATTCTGGAGGTCTTTATTGGCAACCATAGCGACCCCCATTCGTGGTGAAGCTACCCTTAAAGATGCCCCGATTCTAGGCAAAATGATATTCCATGTCTATACCCCCTGCCTATAGAAGACGCAGCCATTGAAACGGTATGTGCCTAGATGAACGTTCAATAGAAGGAGGTTGATTGACGGGAGTAAGCCAAGATGCAAGTATTGGCTGAAACGTCTATCGAACCAAGGAGGGAAACATGGCAGATGAAGTACTGTTCGAAACGGATGGGCATGTGGCCGTCATAACGTTGAACCGGCCCCAGGTGCACAATGCAGTGAATCCGGAGATGGCTTCCGCTCTGAGGGCGGCCTACCAGCAGTTCCGGGATGACCGGAATCTGCGGGTTGCGGTGCTTACGGGCGCGGGGGAGAAAGCATTCACCGCCGGCGCGGACCTCAAGGTAATGGCTTCGAATGCGAACATTGACCCCGCGGAGAACTACTGGTGGCCTCCCGTTGACAGTGGGTACGTCGAAGTGTGGAAGCCGGTGATCGCTGCTGTTAACGGTTACTGCTATGCCGAGGGATTGAACATACTTTCCTCCATCACTGACATTCGCATTGCGTCTGATACCGCTACCTTCTGCTATGCGGAAATCCTGCGAGGATTCAGCGGCACGGGTTACGCCATAGAAAACCTGGTGCGTCAGGTTCCGTATGCCATAGCTATGGACTGGCTGCTTTCGGGCAAGGTGTTCGATGCCGAAGAGGCGCAACGCTATGGCCTTGTCAATGAAGTAGTGCCCCTGGCCCAGGTGAAGGAAAGAGCTATTGAGAAAGCTCAGGAGATATCGAGCCTGGCTCCCATAGCGGTGCGTGCGATAAAGGAGGTCGTGATAAGAGGGCTCTCCATGGACCTTCCCAATGCAATTCGCTTCGCAAATACCGTCGGCATTATGACCCGGTTTACAGAGGACGCGAAGGAAGGGCCGCGGGCATTCGTTGAGAAGAGAGACCCGGTGTACAAAGGACGCTAGTCGACAACCACGTCATGAGGCAGCCAGGGGCTTAGCTCAACATGACCGAGGGTTGACTCGGCATTGTAGGGGGAATATGTTTAGCTGCTGGTACAAGAGGCTGAGTTCTGTGCGATGGCCTCATCTTATCTTAAGCGTAGTGTGAGGACGCCATGGAAAAGAAGCGGCCTTTGCAGGTGAAACGGCAAATAGGTGTGGAGACTCACACCTACTCTATCGTCGGCAGATGTCAACGGACCGGCATGCTGGGCATGGCGGGGACTACTTCGGACGTCGCCTTAGGGTCTCGTTGCCCGCATGTCAAACCCTTGGTAGCCGCTGTTACCACCCAGGCTTCCACCGATCCGCGTTTGGGGAGCTTTGCGTTACGTCTGATGTCAATGGGTTACTCTGCGCCCGCCGCTCTGGACGAGCTCTCTCGGTCGGATCCCCATATTGAGAGGCGCCAGCTGGGTCTGGTGGATGCCGATGGAAACGTGGCTGCTCGCACAGGGGCTCTTAATCAGCCATGGGCCGGACACCAGATAGGTGATGGATACGTGGCTCTGGGCAACGGCCTGGTAGGAGAACAGGTGGTAGAAGCCATGGCCGAAGCTTTTGAAAAATACGAAGCAAACGACCTGGAAGACCGGCTTTTCTTAGCTCTAGAGTCGGGGCTGGCCGCGGGAGGCGAGAAGGCGGACATGACACCCTGGCACTCGGCTGCGGTTCTGGTTTACGGCAACGATCCATTCCCACGGGTAGACCTACGAGTGGACGAGCACCAAGATGCAGTGACGGAGCTGCGTAGAATTCTGGACATTTACCGGCAAAGATTGGACTTCTTCATTCTCCGGGCCAAGGATCCGGGCGCTGCCCGAAGTGCCGCAGAGGGATCCCAAGCGGATTAGCAATGTCAAGCTGAAGTGCACAGCGAATCTCGCCGTGTAGTGCGGGAGTAGTGGGAGGTTGCTATAGACGTTCTTCTTACCAATGCCACCGTTATTCCCGGAGAGCCGGTAGGCCAGGTTATCCGCGATGGCGCAGTAGCCATCCAAGAGGATAAGATTGCTGCCGTGGGCAACACCTCCGACCTGGAAGCTAGCTTTCCTGACCTGAAACGTGTTGCCATACCCAACCGCGTTGTTATGCCTGGGCTGATAAACGCCCATACGCACACGGTGCTTAACGTCCTGCGAGGCACGATAGAGAACGGAGAGGGCGACAGGGTGTATGGCTTTATGGTGCCTATCACCTTTGCCATGTCCAGCGAAGACAGGCAAGCCTTGGCAGCTTTGGGCTGCCTGGAAGCCATTCGGTCAGGCACCACGACCATAGTAGACCCT
Source organism: Dehalococcoidia bacterium (assembly GCA_965116555.1). Lineage (GTDB taxonomy): Bacteria > Chloroflexota > Dehalococcoidia > Lucifugimonadales > QGNO01 > DAOUJH01. Next base: position 1,235,154 of record OZ220698.1, read on the forward strand.
CTGCGCTTTGTTCCCTCCTACGCTCAGGCAATGGTGGAATCCGGCCTTCGACTGTATCTTGCCGAATCCGCGGCGGATGCCGTAACTACGGAAATCCGCACCAAAGGCTATAGGTACGAGCGCTCTTGGGGTGAAGCTTTCCTTCAACGCACCATGGAGTTGATTGACACTCATCACAACACGCACAACGGGCGCGTTCAGTGCATGGTGGCCGCTCATGCCACGGATAACTGCTCGCCATGGATTCTGGACGAACTGCGAGACATCGCCGAAGACCGTAAGTTGCTGCGGACTGTCCATCTGGCCCAATCCCGCCAAGAGGTGGAACAAGTAAAGAGTATGACCCAGGGCAGGACCTCGGCGGAGTATCTCCTTGACCATGGCTGGCTGGGGCGTGACGTCCTTGCCGCTCACTGCACTCACTGCACGTCTTCCGATATTGGGCTTCTGGCGGAAACGGACACTTCCATGGCCCACTGTCCGGCTTCCAGCTCCCGTAGAGGGTTCCATGGCCTCGCGGACATGCCCGGTCTGGTAGACGCGGGGGTTAACGTTACCCTGGGCACGGACAATATGTCCGAGGACATGTTCGATGCGATGCGTATAGGCATCATTGTCAACCGTGGGCTGCGCAGGGACACCACGCGTCCAACGTCTCCTGAAATGCTGGCTTGGGCTACCCGGAACGCAGCCCGTGCCCTGCAACGAGAAGACCTGGGGACTTTGGAGCCGGGGAAGAAGGCCGACCTTACAGTCGTCCGCGCGGACAGGGCGCATCTAACTCCTCTGCTGGACGTTATCTCCAACCTTGTCCACTACGGCCAGGCGTCTGATGTGGAGTCGGTCATGGTCGACGGAGAGTGGATCATGAAGGACGGGAAGGTATTGACCATGGATGAGGCAGCGGTGACTAAAGCCGCCCAAGAAGCTGCCTTACATTCCTGGCGCAATCTGCACCAGGAGTCGCCCGATATCGGAATGGCGCCAGAGTTCCAGGATTTGCTTATTTGACAGCCGTATACGGCGCGGGAGCCCTGCCCTACCGGTTGCTCTTAGCCCTTACCGCTGAGACTAGAGCCTGTTAACCGTCAAGCCCCATCAATTTCTCCGGGTTGGACTTAACCAGCTTTCGGATATCGTCTGCTGGGATACCCAAGTCAAGAAGAGATGCAATGAACTCGCGCAGTCCCTCCACCGGATCCGGCAAAGTATAGACACCAAGATCGGTAGCTATGATGCAATGATCAACTCCAATATCTTGGATCTCTTCGGCAGCCCCCCTGATGCCGCCGCCAACCTCTTCCGATAGTCCCTCATCCATAGCTGCATATTCAAGCTCGGCGTAGTAGTGGGTCTTGGGAATAGGCGTGGTATGGGTATATGCCGCCAGAGTGTATTCGATGAACACTCCCTTCCCAGCCATGTATTTGAGCTGGTCCAGTGAAGCGGCTTTGGTGGCTCCAGTAGCAACAAGCACGTCCTTGATCCCGTATTCCCCGGCAAGATCAACCAGCCTTACGGCCTCCTCTCCGGAGACGTGGCCGGTGTTCAGGAAGATATGCGGATTGGCCGCGATGAGTCCCAGAATTTCGTCTAGCTCAGGGCCTACGGGTCCCTCGGTTGGTATGCTAATGGCGCGATCCACCTCTTCTCTCTTGAATTCGGGATAGAGCTCGCTTAGCGGCGAAAACTTGCCGTCTACCACCCTACCTTCACGGGAAGCCTGAAAGTAGGTGGAGTGGGTTCCAAAGCTGATGAACTTAGCGCCGTCACCGTATCTTATAGCGGTCTTGACAGCACGGGGGTTTAGACCGCCGTAAGCGGTGTTGAGGATCAGGCCGCCGTAGACCTTATAGTCAGGAACGGCTCTATTTACTATCCAAGCGACTCCGTTGGTCATCTGGAAAACGTCCATGAGCACTATGGTCTGCATGCCGGCGTCCCGCGCCTGGATCGCAGCCTGAATCGGGTCTATTCTTCTCGGACTGCTCGGTAGGTGCGGCGTGGCGTGGACGTGAACGTCTATGGCGCCTTGGAGAAGCTCTTCCGACAATTCAAAGGACCGACCTTCAGGTAACATAATGGGATCTCTCCTTAACAGTGCTTATGATATGTAGAATCCATGCCTTAGTGGGTCGTCAGGGTCAGCAATGATATGGTTGACCCCGGTGATGTGTGCGCTGCCCGTGATCTCGGGTACGACTGCTTCGATTGCTCCAACCTGTACCTTCTCAACAAGCCGTCCACGAAACAAGCTTCCCGTTGGCGCGCTTTCGTGGACGTACTCCTTGTCAATGTCTAGTACGCCGTTTGCATGCAGCACGGCCATCCTGGCGCTGCTCCCGGTGCCGCATGGAGAGCGATCGAAGCCCAGCTCCGTGGACAGGTTAAAGTTCTTGCCGTTCGCTTCAGGGTTCGTCGGAGGACCTGTAAACAACAGTTGAGGAAAATCCCCGGCTGGCCCTAGGATGGGGTGTTCCGCCACGATAGTCGAGTTCACCGCTTTGAGTATTGACTTGCTGGCTTGACTCAGGTGGTCTAAGTTGCTCAGGTCCAGGAAGATGCCAACTTGCTCAGCATCGACGATAACGTACCACAGCCCTCCATACGCTATATCCACCTTGAGATTTCCAAAGGGCTCAACGCACACTTCCAGATCTCTTCTATACGCAAAAGCGGGCTGGTTGCGGAACGTTACGCTCAACACCTTGCCGTTGACCACGTGGGCGCGAGTCCGCATTATGCCGGCGGGGGTCTCGACGGTCACCACCGTCTCGGGTTCATCCGCCTTGATAATTCCTGCTTCCAGAACACTGGTAACGGCCCCGATCAGTGCGTGGCCGCACATGTCCAGGTAGCCCAGGGCGCACATGATGATGACGCCAAAGTCAGCTTCGTCTGAGGTGGCCGGGCATAATACCAGGGCATGCATGGCCTGATGAGCCCTTGGTTCGCCCGTGAGCGTGGTCCTGAGGTGGTTCAGGTTATCGGCAAAGAACTTGGTCTTCTCCCTTGCGTTGTCTCCGGGGATCTCTGGGATTCCGCCTACAACCAGCCTTGTCGGCTCGCCGCCGGTATGGGAGTCGATGCACACAATGGCATCTCTAAGCCATTCCTGGGGAAGTGCCGATGCGCTTATTTGAAACCCTTTTTGTGCAACCGCCATGACTATATATCCTTGAGAGCCTAGAGTTCGGCCTTGAATTGGAATTCCTGCTCGCCTATTACATTCTCGAACGCTGGAGGCTCGATATTAGTCTCGTAGATCTCGATTCCAATGGGTTTTACGTCCTGTTCCTCAGCTGACCAATGTGCCGTGCCGGAGCCGCTGGGGCATAACGACACCGCCATAAGAACATCCATCTCCGCATAGAATTCCACGTAGTCCCCTTTTTGGGCGTCGCTAGGGTCTACCGGTCGCAGCCCCGTGTCCAGTTCAAAATGGGTCTTCTGGAATAGGTTGATGTTGCTGTGAAGATCGTCTTCCCCAAGGCCGAAAGGTTCTACTCCGCGAAGGAGGTTTGCCCAGCAGTTGAACTTGGTGACATTGGGATGGTTCCTGTCCTTGAGGGCCCAGTACCAGAAAGAGGGGTTGCAATGTGAACCTATGCAATAGTGATGATCGGCGCCGGGATGTGTAGGCTCAGTCTTCACGGTGTTTTCAATTATGGTCATGAGCGGTCGGAACATGGGCATGTTGCTCCAGAGACGGCTGAAGGTAGTCAGGAATATGCCCTCTCGATTTAGGGTGTAGTCTGACCAGAACCGTTCCTTGTAGTTGTTGGCGTTCCAAATGCACAAATCTACGATTTGAGGCCCCTCCACACATACAATACGAGCCGATTCTCCCTTTTTCACCTCAAATCCTCTTCCTCTCACTTCAAGGGGGACAATGAACTCATCTTTCTTGCGGAAGTTGGGGCGTGATTTGTATAGATTCTGGTAAAATTCGTAAGGGAATGGGGGTTGTGGATGAAAATTCGGCCTCTTTGAGGGTGTATTCATCAGTTTATCTCTCTTAAGAAATCACCACAGTGGTAAGAAGAAGCCAGCTAATCAAAGTTCTACGGGGTACGATGGGCAATCATAGAACGAAATCGATGTTCAGTGCAAACTGCATTAAGTAGGGAGATGTATGCAAACTAAGTCTTCTACGTCTCCGGCGCCAAACCTGGCCGGTAAAGCGCTCACCGTGAATGGCCCGGTGCCTCCCGAACATCTGAGCATTTCACTGATGCACGAACACCTCTTCTGCGACCTGTGGAAAGAAGTTAGACTTGAAAGCATCACCTCTGCCGAAGATTTGGCTCTTGTGCATCAGAAGCTTGGTCTGGAAAACCTGCGATACGCCAGGGACGGCAAGCCCATACGTGACAATTACATCCTGGACGACGAAGCAGTGATCACCGAAGAGGTGATGGAGTTCCAGAAGATGGGGGGCCGCACCATCGTTGAGGTGAGCAACATCGGCTTAGGACGAAACCCGCTGGCATTGCAGCGGGTTGCCAGTGCAACCGGCCTCAACATAGTAATGGGAGCGGGGTGGTATCAAAAAGGATTCCACCCTCCTGACATGGACACACGTACCGTGGAAGACCTTACGGAAGAAATCGTCCGGGACATTACCGTAGGGGTAGGCGATACGGGCATTCGAGCCGGCATCATCGGAGAGATCGGAGTAAACGGGAACCCCATAACAACCAACGAGGAGAAGAGCATACGGGCCACGGCGCGCGCCAGCAGAATCACCGGAGCGGCTATCTCCCTTCATCATGGCGGGACGGGTAGAGAACGGTTCAGAGTAGCCGACATGTTGGCAGAGGAGGGAGCGGACCTTGAGCGGACCATCTTCGGCCACAGCAACTCCTACTGCGGAGACATCGGATTCTTGCTGGAGCTGCTGCATTTGGGCGTTTATCTCCAATTCGACACACTCGGAATAGTTGGAACTCCGGTCGCTCGGATCCCGCCCTTTCCGGGACCCGAACACAACAGTAGCCACAAGGCAGCTGAAGACGTGCTAGTTGGCGAAGCCATCCCCAAGCTTATCGATGCAGGGTTCGAAGATCGGATTCTGATTTCCCAGGACGTTTGCTTGAAAGTCCAGCTTAAGCGCTATGGGGGCACGGGGTATACATTCATTCTGGATAAGTTCATTCCGTTCTTGCGTACCCAGGGCTTGACCGAAGAGCACATAAACAAGCTGATCATCAAAAACCCTCAGCGAGCGCTAACCTTTACCGAACCCGGGCAGTAGGTAGACCGCTAAATCACGGATATGAGCGTCTACCTGGAAGCTGCGTCCCTGGCATGCCATTTGTACGCGAAGAGTATGATCACCGCCACCAACTGCACCAGGTCGTCAATGTCCACCCATTCGTCAGCGGCGTAAAAATTTCCACCCTTGGAACCTATCCCGACCGCCGCAATATCGTGCATACGATTGGGGAACCTGGTGTCGCTTGCCAGTGAATTGGTGTACGGCTCCAGTGGCATACCTGTGATTTCACGGACGGCCTCCCCCATGATCACACACGCGGGGTCTTCCCAAGATGTGACAGCGGGATTGGCGCTAACCGTTGGCCCCAGAATCTGACACTCAAACCTTGGGGCAGACCTCTCTATCTCGGCAGCAATGGCTGCTAGAACGCGTGGAACCGTCAGCGGATCAGTGAAAATCACCCTGAGTTCGGCATGGCACCGATCCGGCACCAGGCCGGCGCTATCCCCTGCAACCACCTTACCCAGGTTGATCTCACATTGGGAAAGCTCACCTTGGTGAAGACCGTGCACAATTGCCAGGCAAGCTTTCAGGGCGTCGCCGCCGTCACTAAAGCGGGCACTGTCCATCACGCCTTCCTTGGGAATCCCCCGCCAGCCTTTGATCTCCAGTGTGACATCCACTATGCCCCGGCTGGCATTCTCCAGCACCCGCATTCCAAAACCGGTCTCAGGGGGATGAACATATAGGCAAGCGCCCAAGCCGTTTAGTTTCGCCATGACCGGCAGAGTCCCCCGAGCTCCTCCGCCTTTTCCCGCCATGCTGATTACCAGCGGCGCTTCACCAGTTGCCTGATAAACAGCCGCCGCTGCCACCAACATGGCCGCTAGACCTCCCTTGTCGTCGGCGGCGCCCAGTCCATACATTCGCCCATCACGCACAAAGGGCTCGGTAGGGTTAGAGTGCCAGCCCTCACCTGGATATTCCGTGTCCACGTGGGCATACAATGCCAGAGGAGCCGCCGCCAAATTATGAGGGCGTGCCACCAGATTCACCGGCGACTCCTTACCGGGCGGCAAGGGCCAGGTAAACTCCGGGTGCTCCCTGTACGATTCGGGGTCATCCGTTGATAACTCTACGGAGAAGCCGTGGCGCTGGAGATATCCCGCCACTACCTGCTGGGCTTCGGCTGTAGAGCTGCCGTACAGGCTCGGCGTCAAAATCAACTCGGAGAGAAGGTCCAACAGCTCTGAACGCCGACTTTCTGCCAATTTCAAAGCCGTATCTCTGTCCATGACGTTGCCTCCTCTGTCATTCGCCGGTCGCTGTAACTGCTGAGTGCTTAGAGCATTCGCGTCCCTGGTCAGACGCCGATCTGCATCTTCATCCAGCGGGAAGTGTTGTGGAAATCGACAACAGCGCTGCCCGGAGGGACTAGCTCGTCACAGGCGGCTCGCAGATCGTCACTTAGGCTCATATCTAACACGGGAATTAGCGGTTCAAGGTGCTGCAGCGTTCGCGGGCCAATCAGCGGGGCCGTTATTCCTGGTTGATCTTTGCACCAAAGGACCGCCAGCTGGGCCGCGCTCAGCCCGGCGTCCGCCGCCAGCGTCGAGAATGCACGCCCAACCTCGACGCCGCGTTGGGTAACACGATCAGCGTAAAAGCCGCCACGCAAGTCTGCCCGAGACCCCTCCGGGTAATCGGTGCCTGAGCTATAGCGGCCGGCCAGCACGCCCATGCCCATTGGCGCCCAATTGATCAGGCCAAGCCCCCACTTCTGAGCCATTGGAACCAGCTCGTTCTCGATACGCCGGTCGAGCAGATTATACGGTGGCTGCTCCGTGACATACCGGGCCCACCCCTTCGATTCGCTTACCATTATCGCTTCCATGACCTTCCACGCTGGGTGGGTGGAACAACCTATATAACGCACCTTGCCTTGCCTAACCAAGTCATTGAGCGCGCCCAACGTCTCGTCTACCGGGATGTCAAAAGATGGACGATGGACCTGATAGAGGTCAATATAATCGGTCTGTAGGCGCTTCAATGACGCCTCACAGGCACGGATGACGTTGAGCCGCGATTGACCGTACTCGTTGGGTCCGAGGACTTCTCTGTAATCCTCCAGCCTAAAGCCAACTTGCCGTCGACCGGAATCCACTTTGGTTGCGATCAGGACCTCGTGCCGCCTTCCATTCTTCTTCAAAATGCGACCGATGACCCGCTCGCCGTCACCGTCCGCGTAGACGTCGCCGGTATCCAGTAGATTGATACCGGCATCCATTGCAGCGGTGAGGATCTTTTCGCACTCGTCCTCAGGTGTCGGATCCATAAAATTGTCAGTGCCAAGGCAAAGCGGAGATACATTGGCGCCGGTCCGGCCAAGCGAGCGATATTCCATAGTTTGCGCCTCCCTTATTGTTCGGTTACCACGTCGCTATTGGGTGATTCGGTTTCTAGGCAAAGTTCTCCAAGGATCATTGCCCCTTGCTGGATGCAGGCCAAGACAGACCGTTCATACACGGCCACGCTGGTTACCCTTGCTGGCTTATAAGAGCGTCGATCGCGCTTTCCAGCTTGCTGGCTGCCACTTGCAACTGCTCATCAGCGGATTCTGCCCATTTCTCGTCTGCCTCTAGCTGTGCGTAATATTCGGGAAGCCGGCGTCGTGATTCCTCGGGTGACGGGCCGCCGTACAGCACACGCCTATCAACAAATTTGGAGGGATCCAGCGCTTCCTCAAGAAGCTCCTGACTCAAGCCTACGGTCTCTCCATAGTAAGCCATTGCCGCCTCGTCCAGCATTTCCGAGGTGACATCTCTGGGATGGATGCCCCTTTCATCGCTGAACCGCACAAGCACGCCCACAATTTGATGAGCCGTGCGCCAAGGAAGCCCTTTTTCCGCCACCAGCATCGCGGCCACGTCGGTACCTTGTGCCCAGTAGGCTCCTGCCATTTCCTCCATTCGCTCCCTCTTTATTTCCATCGCAGGTATCAGATCGGTAAACCAGCCCATCGCCTGCGCGACCCTGTCAAAGGCACGGTGCAGCGACGCCCCGCCGTCGGTGGTGAACTCTCCGCCGGAATAGTTCTGTCCGCCATATGTAGTCACCACTCCGCCTATGGTCTCCTCAGACGAAGCTCGCACTGTGCTGAAGATTGACGGGTTCCTCTTCTGCATCATTATGCTGCTGGTGCTGCAGAAGCGGTCGGGTATGTCCACGTACCCCGCCTCAGAAGTGAACCAGAAATTGATGTCATTTGCCCATTTGGACAAGCTCAGGTGCACGCCTGCCGCCACCATGATGGTCTCCACCGCGTCGTCCTCAAAAATGATGGAGTCAAAAGTGTTTCTGAGCACGCCTTCAAAGCCAAGGAGTTCCCCAACACGATGCCTGTTTAACAGAAAGCTGGAGCCGGTCATTATGGCCGCGCCGGCTGGGCTCTGGTTCACCCTATGGTAGGCATCGGTGGCTCGCTGGAAGTGCCGCTCCAGCACTGACCCCCACGCCATGAGCTGATGACCCAAGGTGACCGGCTGGGCGTGCTGGCTTCCCGTGTAGCCGGGCATTACGACGTCCAGGTTCTGTTCCGCCGTTGCCAAGATCGCTCTTCTCAACCGGTTGATGCCCTTCAAGAGTTCCCCTAACCGGTCGCGCTCCCGAATCCGACGCCACACCGCTCCCAGGTCTCCTGAGCTTCTCCCCAGGTGAATGCGCCCGCCTACGTCGTAGCCCAAGCGACGGATCAGGTATTTCTCCCCAGAGTGCATGCCTCCTTCGATCTCCTGGCGGACCTCAGCCATACCCTCTTGCTCCATTTCTCTAAGCGACTTCAGCATGGCAACTGCGTCTTGGCGAGGTATCAGATCTTCCTCGGCCAGCATCACCAGATGCGCCTTATCAAACATGTGGTAGGCGTCCAGCGACGCTGTATCTGCGGAGCCGCCCACACCCAGAGCAAAGGGTCCTCCAAGGCCCGGCAGCATGGGCTCGTTTAACCTAATGCCTGGAGAGCGAGGGCCATCGTATTCTGTGTGGGGCTTCCTCAACATGGTGCACCTCAGTCGTTCTTAAAAGAGATTACGGAAGTCGCACTATCTTACTTGAAAACTAAGCACTCCGCCATTAGACCTGTAATCGATGGTGTATTCCCTTGACAAGCTGTAAACCGTGTGAGTAGTATCCGTGTTGCGGCCATTCAAGCACCAAACACAATATTCCCACGCTCAATTTTTCTATTACGATAAGGGATAGGGGGTTGGTGTGAATGACTAGCACATGCTTCAGAATCGTAAGGGGTGGATCTATGCAGTATACAAAAATAGCTAGAAGATTGAGTGGCGCACTGGTAGCATTAGCTTTGCTAGGCGTCATGGCATGCGGCGGCGCGGAGGAGGCGACACCGACTCCTTCAGCTCCTACGGTGCCCAGCCCGACGCCTACGGTGCCCAGCATCGTTGCTCCTACGGTTGCACCTCCTACTCCTACAGCTGCCCCCGGCGAGGTAGTGGCAGCGCCCACGGCTACCAACACTCCTACGGCAGTTCCTGTAGGAGACCAGCCGAAGTACGGAGGGGTAATTAATATAGCGGGTGAGAACGCCGAATACATTGACCCGTTCCATATCCGCTCTAACTGGAACTGGTACAACTTCGGGAACACCTGGGGCCAGTTGATCCGTATTGATCCTCGCGACCGAGTTTCCCTTCAAGATGATCTGGCCGATAGTTGGGAGCTCAGCGAAGACGGATTGACCTGGAAGTTCCATATCCGCGATGGAATCGTAGATCACGAAGGCGGCACTTTCACCGCCGAAGACGCTCGCTGGAACATAATCCGCATAAAGGAGAAGCCCAACGGAGTCCCCGGACGCCGCCAGGGATGCATGCGAGAGTTTGTAAGCGATATCCTGGATGACAACGGCAACGTGGTGGCCAACCCCGGCGCCGAGGTCACAGGCCCCAACGAGTTGACTGTCCGGTTGGTGGCGCCGCGCGGCGCGTTCGTAGGATGCGTGACTTCCGCATTCATGCAGTTCCAACCCTCCAAGTACACCAGGGCCATTGACACTGCGCCTGGTGGAGTGTACAGAGACCTGGATTTCACGAAGGGTGAGGTTATTGGCACCGGACCCTTCAAAGTAGTAGACCATGCTTTGGAAAACTTCGTGAAGACAGAACGGCATGAAGCTTACTATCGTGAGGGGTTGCCGTACCTGGATGGTTATAATGAGTTTGAAATCCTGGATCCAGCTACCAGAACCGCTAACTTCATCTCCGGACGCGTTGACGCCTTCCCGTTGTTTGGAGCTCCTAAGAGACCGGACGTGGAACGGATGGTCGCGGAACTTGGGGCCGACAACGTGAAGTTCAGCCGTGTTCCCGCCGTTGGAATGAGGGTGCTCCAACTCAATACGCGGAAGCCTCCCTTCGGCCCCGTGGGCGACTCCGTGGCGGACGACATTCGATGGGCCATTCAGTTGACCCTAAACAGGGACAATATTAACAAGCTGGCCTTTGACGGCATCGGTTTCCTGGCGCCGCCGTACTACATTGGATGGGAGTGGATTTTCACGGAACAGGAGTGGTTCGATCAGTTCCCCGGCTTGGACTCCTCTCCGGATGTAAAGGCCCAGCACATCGCCGAGGCCAAGGCGTTGATGGAGAGCCATGGATTCGGTCCGGATAACTTCCTCACCATCCCCTCCTATTTGACCAGCGCCAGCGGCAAGAACGAAAGCGAGGTCATTGCAGACCAGCTAAAAGAGATCTACATCGATCTCAAGATACTTGTGCAGCAGTCCGGCCTCATAAGTGACGCGATTGAAAATGGTGACTTCGATATAACTCGGCAGAGCCGGGGAGCTCCATTCCCGGACCCCGACGCATTCAACATATCTCTCTACTTCCAGAATAAAGACGGCGGCTTCAACTACACAGGATGGGAGAATCCCAAGTGGAGAGAGCTGTACGAGCAGGAAGTTATTCTGGATTCAGAAGAAGCGCGGGCTCCGCTGCTGAGAGAGATGGCCACAATCATGTATCATGACGCCACGCTGATCAACTATATCCGCCCAGGCCTAATGTACACGCATCGAGGCAACTGGCGTGGCTACACCTTCCCTATTCACCACGTTATGAACGCCTCTCTGGAGTACACCTGGCTGGCTGATCAGTAGTCTAGTCTTGACAGAGCATCATCGGAATGCAGACGGGGCGCTTCTTAGAAGCGCCCCGTCTTTTTCTTGGTACGCTTAGCTATCAGTCCATATCAAGCTCGTGGAGAAAAAGCCGCCTTGGCGCCATAGGAACAACCCAACTGTCACTGCAGAGCGCCGGAGTACTCCGTGGTTAGTTGTACGGATTTATCTGCCGCGCAGCTTTGGGTCCAACACGTCGCTTAGTGAGTCGCCCATCCCAAACACCACCAGGGTTAGTGCGGCACCAGGAAAGATGCCAATCCAAGGGGCGACTATAAAATAAGACTGGGATTGCTGGCTGAGCATAGCCCCCCAGGAAATCAACGTCAGCAGGAGTGCCAATGCCAAAGAAAGCTGAGTGACGCCTCTATGGTTTGGCTTGGCTATCAGTTCGTCTCAAGCGTGTGGTAAGACGCCTTGGCGCCATAGGAAACCTAGCTATGGCTGCGGAGCCCGGCACTTCGTGGTCAGTCTTGCAGATTTACCTGCCGCGCAGCTTTGGATCCAACACGTCGCGTAGGGAGTCGCCCAGGACGTTCATCCCAAACACAACCAGCGTTAGCGCGGCGCCGGGAAAGATGCCAATCCAAGGGGCAACTATAAAATAAGACTGGGATTGCTGGCTGAGCATAGCCCCCCAGGAAATCACATCGGCGGGAGTGCCAATGCCAAGGAAGCTGAGAGACGACTCTATGATGATCATGAAACCTATCAGCGCGGTGGACACCACAAGTAGCGGAGCAAAGGAGTTGGGTAATACGTGTCTAAAAACTATGCGAAAATCGTTGGCGCCTATTGACTTGGCTGCCTCCATATATGGTGTCTCCTTGATGCTCAAAGCTGCAGATCGGACAACACGGGCTATCCTGGGGGTATAAACAATAGCCACGGCGGCAATTATATTGTTCAACGATGGGCCGAAAGCGGCCATCAAAGCTAAAGCAAGGAGCAGTGACGGGAAGGCTGTTGTTCCATCAACAAAGCGCTGTATTACAAGATCCACCTTGCCACCCAAGTGTGCGCTGGTCACTCCTATCAGCGCCCCTGCTATGCCGGCAAAAATAACGCCTAGCAAGCCCACTTTCATTGACACACCTGTTCCGTACATAGTACGGCTCAGTATGTCACGCCCCAACTCGTCCGTACCAAACCAGTAGGTCGCGTTCGGGGACTGCAAGATAGCGTCCACGTTGGTCTTCAGAGGGTCGTGCGGCGCGATTAGTGGCGCGGCCACGGACACAAAACTGGCAACGAGCAATATAATTACACCGGTAGCGCCCAGTGGCTTACTCAGCATGAAGCGCCGGACTGCCCTGAGCCGCCGGTATACGGCGTCTCTTCGCTGAACATCTTCAAGGACTATCTCTTTTTGAACCACTATGACTTGTCCTTCAGTTTATCCACTGCCTATCCAAGTCTAAGTCTAACCGTACCGTATGCGGGGGTCTAGGAAACCATACGTCAAATCCACGATCAGGTTTGCCACTAGAGCCACGATTGCGAAGTACATTACGTATATCTCTATCATCTGAAGGTCCCGGCTGAACATGGACAAGACCAATCCACGGCCTATCCCTGGCAGATTGAAGATAATCTCTATGATCACCGTTCCTGAGAAGAGGCTGCCGATGTTGAGTCCGAATACGGTCACTACGGGTATCATGGCGTTGCGGATTGCGTGTCTGCCCAGCACTGCTCTTTCTCTAAGGCCCTTAGCGCGGGCGGTGCGTATGTAGTCCTCCCGCAATACTTCAAGCATCTGAGCCCGGGTTATGCGCAACATCAGCCCTTGAAAGGTGAAACTGAGGGCTAGGGCCGGGAAAATCAGCTGCTGGAACCCGTTGATCGGATCATCCAAAATGCCGGTGAACCCCAGAGGGGGCAGCCACTTGAACACGCTGGAAAGAAACAAAACTACCATCAGACCCACAAAGAAATTGGGCATGGCTAGGCCTAGAATCGCCATCCCTCTTACTACGTAGTCAACAAAACCATCCTGTTTTAGAGCTGCCAGAATGCCTATTGGAACCCCTACTATAGGAACGATAATCAATGCTAGTAGGGCCAGCTGCAACGTTATAGGAAATCTTCTTCCAATTTCGCTGGTCACTGGTCGGCCAAGAAGTACGGATTCACCCAGGTTCCCGGTCAGTACGTTCGTGATCCAACTCGCGTATTGAATATGAATAGGGTCGTTAAGCCCTAATCGCTCACGCAGTTCCTCCGCTTCTTCCTGAGTATAGACACCTTCCCCTGTTGGCCCCGACAGCATCGCCTCCGCAGGGTCCCCCGGAATAATGCGCAGGATCACAAAAACGACGATGGATACGCCCAGCAAAGTGGGAATAAAGAGAAGAATCCTGCGTGCGATGTATGCTTTCATTCCTTGAACCAACGCTCAGCCGCAGGCAACAAGGGTGCGTTCGCTTCAGGCGTTTTACAAAAGGCTGAACACCAACTCAGAAGGCTCCGCTGCCTGATAAAATCGGGGTGTGACATTTGTTACCCTTAGCATACCCTCAGGTGAGATGTCAATCAATACCACCTTTGGGTGGTATGCTGCGAAAAGTGCCTAGTTCTCCACAGTAGATATCTCTGAGTGATAAGATTGTGGATGTGGTTGCCGGATGACTACTGCTTTTGTTGAATGAACAGGAATACGTCATCTAAAATCCATACTGGGACATTTCATTCCACATTGCCACTGTTGCGAGCAGGGAGGCGGACCGCCATGACAAATATCAAAGAGCAGACATTCGAAGAAGCCGTTGCCGAGTACCTCCACCGTTCAAGGGAGCTGATAGACAAGGAAGCTAAAGAGCACCTGCCTCCGCGGCTGCCGTCGCCATTTGACCAGTCGGGACCACCCTACCAAGCTGTGCTGCGGTTGAACCCCGCTACCGTGCGCAATTACGCCCGGAGCATAGGAGACCATAATCCGCTGTACACAGACCGGGAGTATGGCAGGCACTCTCCCTACGGTTGCCAGATAGCGCCGGGCACCATCCTCTCACTGATACGATACCCCTCCGTCCATGGTGCCATGCGGCCCATCGGCTATCCACTGGCCCAATTCATATCGGGGAACGCCTGGGAGTTTTTCGACGCTGTCCGGGTGGGCTCCCAGTTCCGCTCATCCAAGGTGACCAAAGAGGTGATCGAGAAGAAAGGCTCCCGGGGACGATTGGTGTTGCTCATCTCTGAGGTCACTTTCTCGGATTATCATGGCGACACCATAGGCAAATGCTACGGTACCCAGATAGCGGTCCCCATGGAGAGCATGGGGACATCCCGCGCCATGAAGGCCGACAACATGGGTCAGAAGCTGCTATATGAGAGGAAAGTCCAAGAATACACGCCCGAAGATATAGAACAGCTTTTCCAAGGGCTGCGTGACCAGCCGCGTCGGGGAGCGGAACCTCTCTACTGGGAGGATGTGGAAGTAGGTGACGAGCTAAATCCCCTTCTTCTTCCGCCCTGGACCTTGCGTGATCAGATATGCTCCAATTTCATGAGCTACTGCCTGGTAAGCGCTGGAGGGACGTCTGTAGGCACTGATGATCCTTCAAAAGAACCGCAAGGAGACGAACTGGCTTTTGAGCCGTCTTTCCGCATGCTGAAGAACTTGCCAGGAGACTCCCGTACCAACCCTCTGACTCGTTGGCCTTGGAATGCCGACGTCGCACACGACGATGCTATCTTGGCTGGCTACGACGGTCAGCCGGCGCCCTTTGACCACGGTGTGCAGAGGTTCCAGGTACCCCAACAGCTGTTCACCAACTGGATGGGGGATCACGGCTTCATCCGTCGCATGCAGATAGCTCTCCGCAAGCCCGTATACGTTGATGACGTTACCAGGTATGAGGGCCAGGTGGTGCATAAGTTCACGGAGGTCCAAGAAGGAGAGGCCGCTGCCGGCCAAGAACCGGATAGGGCGAAATATTACGCGGTAGGCATCCGTTATCAAGGTCTCAACCAGTCAGGCGAGGCTCACTCGCAGGGCACCGCTACGGTGTACCTCCCCTCTCGCCAAGGCGGGCCTGTACAGCTTCCTATTCCCCACCCCTCGCGCCCACCTTACGTGCCATACGAGACCTTCTACCGCGACTGGTACTAGGACTTTAGACAACAAGTAGAGAGATATGCCTTGGGTCGTATGCCGGAGCGATTGGGAATAATCTCGGTAGGACCCAGTAGACACTAAAGGACTCTGCCCAAGGCCTGGTCCAGCTCGTCAAAAGTGGCGAAGGACTCGAAACGGGCCGCGATCTTCCGGTTTCGGTCGATTACGAACGACCATTCCGCACTCGGTAGCCGCCACTCCAATACAGTGGGAGAGATGCGGGCTCTGCTTAGGTCTCCCTGGATCTCGTCGGGGTTGTCGTATAAGTCAACGTGGATGAAGTTGGCTCGCCCTCTGTATTTGTCCTTGAGCTGTTGCAGCACCTCTACCTGGGGACCGCAGACGGCGTTTATGCAAAAGGCGGGACTGGCCATCACGACCACTGTAGGCATGCCGGAGTCGATAGCGTCGGCGATAGTGATCCGATAAAGATCGGGGTCTCGGAGGGAACCAGTGGTGAGCTCGCTCATCTCTTCTACGTCGGCGAGCGTCTTGTTCTCACTTGGCGGCGCTACCTTTCCCACGTCAGGAGCCGTGGTCACCTCTTCAACCTGAAAGGACAGTTGCGCGGACCGGCTGTGCCCGCTCTCGTCCATCACTGTGACGTCGATCTGCCATCTACCCGCCGCATCGAATGTAAGCTGGGTTGTATAGCTTCCCCTGATCTCGTACGGCCACGGTCTGAACACAGCCTGAGTCGTCTCTCCCATGCGGCCAGCTGCATCTCCCTTGGGCAAGTGTCGCGACACCACAGTCGCGTACGGCGCGCGGACCAGGTCCTGCTCCGACTGGAGCACGAAGGCCATCCTGTGCGTGCCTACCGCAACGTCCGGGGTACCCAGGATGATCTGTATCCCGTCGTCGGATGGCAACCCCTCTATCAACTCGGCTTCATCCGGGCGTGGCGACAGATCCGTGCCGGTGGTGTCAGGAGAGGAACCGGAGCACGCGGCTATCAGGACGGTTAAAAACACGGCGGCGGATGCGAGTAGTCTGGAGCGCATCGTAATCCCAACGGGCTATCTATCGGTGTAGCATGCACCGACGAGCAAGGCAAAAAGCTCCACATCGCCCCAATTCAAGCTCAAGCCGACCCCGTCTCTTCTAGCAGGTCGCGGATCCACTGCTCCGTCTCCTCGTAGCGCCCCTCTCCTATGTGGACAAATCTGATATAGCCGTCCTTGTCTATCAAGTACTTTGTGGGCCAGTAGCGGTTGCTGAACGCCCTCCATGTACTGAATTCGTTGTCTTGGACAATGGGATAGAGGAGGCCATGTTCCTTAACTGCTTCTTGCACGTTTTCGATGTCCTTTTCAAAGTTGAACTCAGGCGCGTGGACGCCCAGGATCACCAACCCGGAGTCAGCATACTTCTCGTGCCACGACTTAAGGTAGGGCAGCGTGCGCTTGCAGTTGATGCAACTGAATGTCCAGAAGTCGACCAAGACGACCTCTCCGCGCCGGCTTGCCAGCGTGAACGGCTCCGAGTTGATCCAAGCGCCGGTGCCTATCAGCTCAGGAGCCAGCGGTTCGTCGCCGGCACGGCGTTCCTTGGCGGGGACGGATACCGGGGTAGGAGTCTGAGACAACGTAACCGCATCATCTTCCCTGGCGGAACTACAGGAGACAACCAACGTTAACAGGAGTGTCGACACGGCTGCAGCTATCGCGATCGATGTGATTCTCATGTTGCCTCCACAGTGACGGTCAAGGTCGACATAAGAGAACCGTCCCGTTCTTGAAGGGCCTCTACAATTGATTGTACAGCATTAACAGCTACCTACGGACCATCTCGGCGTGCAATCCATGTTAGGGAGTAGATGTGCCTTCCGGGGACGAAGTGAGGCCGCCAAGCGGTTCGCTCTCATAGAGCGCATACCCGGCTGTGTGCAGCTTTTCCCGTACTTCCATAGAGTGAGCTAGGTTCCTGGTCTCCAACGTAAGTTGTATCTCTACTTGGCCCAAGTGCACCGACGCGGCGTGCCTGAGATGCCCTATGTCCAAGACATTCACGTCGGTGCTGGACACAATGTTCAGCAGGCGGCTCAGTTGACCCGGACGGTCCTCCACCGTAACGCGAAACACCAGGTAACGGCCTGCGTGGGCCAGCCCGTGCTCCACGACACGCGCTATCAGGTGAGGGTCCACGTTACCGCCGCTAAGTACCACCCCCACCCTCTTGCCGGCAACCTGGATTTTGCCTCCCAGCACGGCGGCAAGTCCCACCGCGCCGGCCCCTTCCACTAGCAGCTTGTCTCTCTCCAGGAGTAGCATCATGGCCTGTGTGATCTCTTCCTCCACTACCGTGACCATGTCGTCAACGTAGCGTGAAACAAGAGGAAGGGTGATCCTGCCCGGCGATCCCACGGCAATGCCGTCTGCCACGGTGGCCCGCCCCTTAACCGTGATGCGCCGGTTGGTCTTGTAGGAGTCTACGACCGCGGTGGCTGCCTCGGTCTGCACTCCTACAACCTTGATGCCAGGCGCCGTCTCCTTTATGGCCAAGCCGATACCGGATATCAAACCTCCCCCTCCCACCGGCACCACAACCATGTCCAGACCCTCTGCCTGCTCAAGCATTTCCAGGCCAATGGTTCCCTGCCCCGCTACGATTGCCGGATCGTCGAAGGCGTGGATGAGAGATAACTTGTTTTCCCGCATAACCCGCCGGGCGTGTCTCTGGGCCTGGTCGAAGTCACCGCCTTGGAGAAGTACCGTCGCGCCGTATCCTCGTGTAGCCTCCACCTTCGGGATGGAAGCACCGGTGGGCATCACGATGGTGCAGGGTATGCCAAGATTGGCAGCGGCCAGCGCAACTCCCTGGGCGTGGTTTCCGGCACTGGCGGCAATCACGCCCCTTGCCTTCTGCTCAGGAGTCAATGTGGCTATCTTGTTGGCAGCGCCCCTGACCTTGAAGGAACCTGCTCTCTGTAGGCTCTCGGCTTTAAGAAAAATCTCACACCCAGCTATTTGACCCAGAGAGAGCGCGGGCAGTACTGGCGTCCTAAGCGCCAGATGAGCAATAGCGTTTCGGGCTCGCTGCACGTCCTGCAGGGTTACGGAGAGCCTCATATTCTCGACCTCCTTGAAGAGAACCCACAAGAAAATGACCGACGCATCCCACAGATATACATCATCCAGAATAGTATATCCGACGGAACGGCCAGCGAGGGCAAGAATCCGCTCCGCTAAGCGGTTGGCAGGTTCTCGATCTCCACAGGCGCCACCGCATCGGCTAGGTCAAAGCCGAAGACCCGCGAGTAGAAGTAGGACTCAGCATCTAGCGTCCTCTTGATGTTCTCGGCGCGTCGGAAGCCGTGCTGCTCGCCCTCAAACGGTAGATAGGCTACGGGAATCCTCTTCTCACGCAGCGCGTCGCGCATCATCTCAGACTGGTTCGGGGGTACTACCTTATCCTCCAGGCCCTGGAACAGGATGAGCGGCGCGGAGAGCCGGTCCACGTGATGGATGGGAGAACGTTCCAGGTATATGTCCCGACGTTCCGGATACGGCCCGACCAGCGTGTCCAGATACCGCGATTCGAACTTGTGGGTGTCCAGTGTGAGAGCCTCCAGGTCACTGACGCCGTAGAGGCTGGCCCCGGCTCGGAAGACGTCGTGGAAGGTTAGCGCGCTCAGTGTCGTGTAGCCGCCGGCGCTCCCTCCCCTGATTGCCATGCGGTTGCCATCCACATCGCCGCGTTCGGCCAGGAACCGGGCTCCGTTGACGCAGTCTTCCACATCGACAATGCCCCACCTGCCGTTGAGACGCCGCCGGTAGTCAGTGCCGTAACCGGTGCTGCCGCCGTAGTTGACGTCCAGCACCGCGAAGCCGCGGCTCGTCCAGAACTGGGTACGAAGATCGAGTGTAGATGAGACGGCAGATGTCGGTCCGCCGTGCACCAAGACGACCAGCGGAGGCCGCTCTCCATCCGGAGCCGAGTAGTCCTTGTTCGTCGGCAGGTAGAAGAAGGCGTGGGCCGTGACGCCTCCCCCCGTGGGGAATTCGATTGGCTCAGGCACCGATAAGTAACCCTCGTCGACGCTGAAGGCGTTCGAGTTGCGCAGCACCTCGGTAGCGCCGCTGCGCAGGTCGTGCGCCATTAGCGCCGGCGCCATCGTCGGGGAGCCTGCGCCGAACACGACGCGACCCGCCCCAACGAACATTCCTGACCGAGTGACATCGGTAAACGGCGTGGGCACAGTCTCAAGCTCCAGCCTGTCTGTATAGAGATTGGCGAAGTGCGACGTACCGCCCCTGTTGTAGCTGCAGACGATACGATGCTCGGAGGCAAACCCGTATGTGGATATGGCCAGTCCCCACTGTGGAACCCCAAACTCCGCATCCATCTCGCAGAGGGGCTCTACCCTATCTTCCCGCCACCGGTAGAGGTTCCACCAGCCGCTCCTATCCGAGACAAAGTGGAGCACCCCCTGCGGAGACCACTCCGGTTGGTTGATGGCCTCGCCGTCTCCTCCGGCCACCTTCTGCGCATCCCCAAGAGAGCCGTCCTCCCTTACCTCGGCGACCCACAGGTCGCTGCCGTCCCACGGCATGTTTGGATGGTCCCACGAGAACCAGGCCAGCCGCGACCCGTCCGGAGACAGCCGGGGAGAGGCGTAGAAGTCGTGGCCCGATAGGAGCACGGAGCCAGTATCCATCCCGTCCAGGCTTACGCCAACGATCGTGGTGATCGCCTCCCCTTCTCCTCTGTGGTCCTCCCGGACGCATATGATGCGAGCCCGATTGCTGTCCATGACGCCGTCGGCGTAGCGCACGGCTGCCTCCGGCGTGATGGGATCCGGTTCCTGGCCCGGTTGCTGTCGATACAGCCGCTGGTCCTCGAAGTTGGAGAAGTAGACGACGCCGTCGGACACGATAAAGGCGCCGCCTCCGTACTCGTGCACCCGGGTACGGACGTTGAAGGGCTGCGGTGTGACGTCAGCCGTCTCCCCGTCAGACCTGCGTCGTACCACGACGTTCCTGCCGCCCTCCGAAGGCCGCATCTCTGTCCAGTAGATATCATCCCCATCCAGCCGGATTTCTCCGATGCCTATCGACTCCGCGACGATCACGTCGGATGTGATAGGCGATCTCCAAGAACCGTACGGCGACACCTTGCGGGAGTTCATTGATTGGTCTCCATTGGGATGTGATTTCCCTTCCGGCTACCCTTGGAGTCCAACGGCGGCCCAGACGAGATGGCGACAATCGTAAAGTTGCCTTGCTATCCCGGTCAATCCCCAGGAATCTCTAACGGCAGACTTCCACGGTATGGCCGCTGTCCATCCATTCCGCGTAGGAGCCGTCGTAGAGACGAACGTTGTACCCGGCATGTTGCATGGACAGGTAAGCCAGCGAAGCTCGGACTCCAGTGCGGCAGTAGGCCACGACTGGATCACTTGGAGTGATGCCTGCTGCTGCCAGCCTCCGACGCAGAAGGTCCGGCTCAATGAGCAGTTTTCCATCAGCGCCGGCCATTTCGGAGTGGGGAAGGTTGACAGCGCCGGGAATGTGCCCGGGACGGTGGTCAATTTCCGTTTCGCCGCGGAATTCCTCCGGAGAGCGCGTATCCAGAAGTCTCGTATCGCCGGGGTTGATGAGGTCATCGATAGTAGCCCTCACCGAGGGGTTCAAGCGCGGCGACAAGGACTTTGGCTCCGTGGAGACAGGCCGATACAGTACCTCCCTACCCTGCTCCTTCCAGGCATCGTAGAGTAGGTCCATGATGTAAACGTCGCTAAGGCCCAGGTACTCCAATACCCAAGCCGCCATGGAGGCGTTGATTCCATCCCGATGGTCGTAAAGCACAGGGGTTACGCCGTCGCCTAGCCCCGCTTCACCAAAAGCTGCGGCAAGCTGGTCCGGCTGATAGAGACGACCGTTCGGGCCTTGCAGTTTCTTTAAGGGGACGTTGACTGCGCCTCTCAAATGGCCCATCAAGTAGCGCATGGCGGAACGAGGGTCAATTATCAGGTATCCAGGCTGTCCAATACGGTCAGAGACCCAATCCGCCGAAACGAAGTGGACCATCAACCAACCATTTCAAAGTCGGTTTCGACCGAGGTTGGGTTGGCCACCGACTGTGTGACCGGAGAGCCCTCCACCGCCAAGCGCCAGATATCCCGCAGAGTTTCCTCGTCAGCGTCGGCGCTCACGAAGCACTTGGCCGAAATCCTGCCGTAACCCGGGTTTCCCTCGTCCTCAACACCGGCCCACTTGCGGATGTTGTCAAAATACCCTTCGACCGCTATCTCCAAGTCATTGATGCGGACTCCCTGCTTGGTAGCGTTCACCACAAAGCCCACGGTCATGCAGCTACCGATAGCCGAAAGCAGCTGCTCGTGAGCGCTGGCGGCCACATCCGTGGCGGTCAGGTCTCCCGGTTCGTCCATGTCAACTTGGTGGTTTCGCATGAAGGCCCGGGCCCGCATTCCGTCCTGCCAGACCACGCGCGACTTCCAAGGCCCGGTTACCGCCTCGAAAACCTCCGGGTTCCGAAAGGAATCCAGAACTTCAGTCAGTTTCTCCCTAGGCAGTCCGTTAAGGTTTCTCTCTTCAGCCATCATCTACTCCTTAATTTCAACTTAATGTCAATCAATCCTACTTGGCTAAACTAAACCAATGGTTCTATTGATATTCGTCTCTGAGTTGCTCGGCAGCCTGGACAATTGCCAGCATCTTCCGGGAAGCAACCTCATGTGTGTTGACGTTCCTTTCGGCAAAGGTGCCAAACCCACAGTCAGGGTTGAGGTAGATTTTATCCGGATCAAAGTACTCCAAGAGCTCCTTTACCCTGTCGACAATCTGCTCCGGAGGTTCCACCTCGTCGGTTCGGGGGTTCACTACTCCAAAGCCGATCTCTTTCTCATTACTATATTCCTTGAAGACCTCCATCTCGCCGGCCCTGGGCGTAGCGCATTCCAGCACTAGTTGGTCAATGTTCATCTGGACTAGATAGGGAAGCATCGGCCCGTAGTTGCCCGTGAGCAGCACCTCTTCCTTTCGGCTCCAGTTGCCGCGGCAGACATGGACCCCGGTCTTGATTCCGGTGATTCCCTCCATGGTCTGGTTCATCAGCCGCACCGCAAACTCAAGCTCGTCGGAGGGGTCCCGGCGGTTAGGAAGGGCAGCGCACATGAAAGTCTCCGTGCTTTCCTCTCCAAACACCACCTGGCTCAGGATGGGTTCGTCCAACTGAACAAAGTCGCATCCCTGGTCTCGTAGGGCAATTATCTCTTCACGGAGGATGGCCACAACGTCGGCGGCCAAGTCTTCGGGATCAGGGTACACCTGGTCGGAGAGGCCCTCGAACCAGCTGGAACGGGTCAACATATAGGGGCCGGGAATAGGTACCTTGATTTGCCGGTCAGTGTGTTCTCGCATGAAGGCCAGTTCATCAAGGGCCAGGCCATGGCGCATCTCAAGGCGGTCAACCACTATGGCGCTCTTGATGGCAAAGGACGGCACGTCAAGCGCCCGCAACACCTCCTCCATCCTGGCTCTGTCCTGCGAGTGATTCAACAACTCGGAGACCTTCATCAGTTGCATGCCGGTCAGCTTGTCCACGGTGAAGGAATAGAAGTTATCCCGGCGTTGCTCTCCGTCGCTTATGATGTCTACTCCCGCCTCTTCCTGCGCACGGATGCAGGCCAGCACTTCGCCGTCAGCCACGGCGTTGAAATCATCCGGTGTCATTTCGCCGGCTTGCCTTCGCCGCAGGGCCCGCACCAGCTCAGTGGAACGGGGCCAGCTTCCAACGACAGTTACTGGGAACAATGGAGCGTTCACTATTTGAGTTCCTCCGGATTGGGCGCTAAGAAAGTCTGAAGCCCGATGTAGTGTATCCCAATATGGAATCCAGGACAAATTGGGTAACTATGCGGCTCAAGAAGGCAGTAATAGACGTTATCATTCAGCGGCCAAGGTGCCGGAGGGCGGCCCGTGCGGCAAAGTAACCGCACATGCCGTGCACGCCGCCGCCGGGCGGCGTCGACGAGGAGCAGATGAACAGTTTGGTCGACGGGATGGCGTAGGGACTGAGCATACGGACAGGACGGGAGAAGAGCTGGCCTATATCCTGAACTCCACCGTTGATGTCGCCGCCAACGTAGTTCGGATTGTACTCCTCCAAGGCTGACGGAGGCCGGATGCTCCTCTTCAGGATACGCTCGCGGAAGCCCGGAGCGAAACGTTCCACCTGCGCCTCGACCCTGTCTGACATATCGAAGTCGGAGCCGTTGGGGACATGACAGTAGGCCCACGCCGTGTGCATACCATCAGGAGCCCGGGACGGATCGAAGAGGCTCGGCTGGGAAAACAGCACGAATGGCTGTTCCGGATGACGGCCAAGCCATACCTCGCGCTCGCCGTGGGCTATCTCGGCCATCGTGCCCCCCAGGTGGACGGTGCCGGCCCGCGCGCACTCCTCGGCCCTCCAGGGTACCGGCCCGCTCAGTGCCCAGTCCATCTTGAAAGTCCCCGGTCCGTAGCGATACCCCTCCAGCCTGCGTCGGAAGCGACCCGGAAGGCGGTGTCCGGCGATCCTGACAATCTGCCTGGGCGTAACATCGAGGAGGACGACCTCTGCAGCGGGCATGTCCTCCAGCCTCTCCACCCATATGCCTGTTCCTATCCGACCACCAAGAGAGGTCAGATGAGACGCCAAAGCCTCCGATATGCGCTGGGACCCGCCTCGCGGCAGCGGCCAGCCGACGGCGTGACCGCTTGCACCCAGAACAAGGCCCGCCGCGGCGCTTGGAGGTCGTTCCAGAGGCAGTGTCGAATGTGCTGCCATTCCCGCAAACAGAGCCCTAGCACGTTCGCCCTTGAAGCGTGCCCGTGCCACCGACAGCGCAGACCGCAGTCCACGGAGACCAAAACGGGCGGTCACCATCGGGTGACGCGGTACTCTAAATGGCCCCAGGATGTCTGTCGCAAGCTTTTGCCAGTCCCTTACCAGTGGGCTAAACAGGCTGCTATACGACGCCGCATCGTCCCCCAGGCCGTCTGCGGTCGCCTCAACCGAGCGTTCCAACATTACCGCCGTACCGTCGTCCAGCGGATGTGCCAGTGGCGCGGGAGGCTGCACCCAGTCTAGGCCGTGGTCGGACAGCGGCAACGTGCTTAAGAAGGGCGAGCCCACTGCCAGTGGATGGATGGCCGAGCATACGTCATGGAGGAATCCCGGCAGGGTCAGGGCGGCGGACCGGGCGCCCCCTCCAACCGTGTCTCTTCCCTCCACTACCATGACCTTGCGACCCGTCTGCGCGATGGCTATTCCGGCCGACAGGCCGTTTGGTCCCGCGCCTACCACAAGGGCGTCGTATCTACCTGTCGTTGACACTGAACTCTCACCTCTCGATCAATCGCCGTCTTAGCCTAGCCGTGTCTACGCAGCTACCTCATCTATAGTTCGCTAGCCACTGCAATACTATGGCATGGCATATGCTGCGTACAGCGTGAACCCACGGTGGCTACCGCAGCACGTCATCCTCAACCCGCCCTTGACAGGCCAAACACACCAAACTATGCTGAGCGGGATTTCCCAAGACACAACTTCTTTTCCATTCTGAATCTGCCGACAGTAGCGGTTATATGGCGCTCGAAGCAAGTGAAGCTTTCCTAGAACCCCGGTGCTCAAGTCAGCCCCGAGTTAGCATTCAAGCCCTCTGGAAGGTCTTTGGCTCGGACGAAGGCCCTGATGTTCTCGAAAAGATCGCCGGACTGTCTAGGGCTGAAGCTCAGGCCACCTACAACTGCGTTGTTGCTCTCCAAGACGTCAACTTCGAGGTGTATGACGGGGAGACGTTTGTCGTCATGGGCCTCTCCGGGAGCGGGAAGTCCACTCTGGTTCGCTGCATCAACCGGCTCATCAGACCCACCACGGGTTCCGTCTTGGTGGACGGCGATGACGTCTTGGGATACGACGACGAGGAGTTGACGGCGTTTCGCCGGACTAAGACCTCAATGGTCTTCCAGCAGTTCGGCCTCCTTCCCCACCGCAGCGTTCTGGAAAACACCGCGTGGGGCCTTGAAATTCAGAACGTTTCCCTGGAGGAACGGTCGGAACGCGCCCAAGAGGTCCTTGAGCTTGTCGGGCTTGGGGAGTGGGGAGAGTATCGCCCCTCGGCGCTGTCCGGCGGCATGCAGCAGCGCGTTGGCCTGGCTAGAGCATTAGCCAGCGACCCGGAGATCCTGCTTATGGATGAGCCATTCAGCGCTCTTGACCCTCTCATACGCCGGGACATGCAGGACGAACTCATACGGCTTCAGGAGCAGATGCAGAAGACCACTATCTTCATCACCCACGACCTGTCGGAAGCCGTACGGCTAGGAAGCCGCATAGCCATCATGCGCGATGGGGCTATCATCCAGCTGGGGACTCCTGAGGAGATCGTAGCTGAGCCGGTGGATGAGTACGTGGCAGACTTCACAAGGGACGTTCGCCCGTCCACCGTCGTAACGGTGGGCTACATCATGGACCGCCACGGCACCAAGCAGCAGCCGGCAGAGATAAACAGACCCAACGCTAATGTGGCTTCTGGGCAAACGGTGGATGAGGCGCTCTCCCAGCGATGGTCCACCCCTGGACAGCTCACGGTGATGGATGAATCCGGCGCCCTGGTAGGCGTCATAGACCGGGACGCCCTGCTCCAGGCAGCCTTTGAGCAGCCCGATTTCTCCAGTGACAGTAACGGATCGGCTGCGGCTCCGGCCGAGGTCTCCCTCACCAAAGCCGGAGGAGCAGCGACGTCCCTGAAAATAGATGAACCGCCCGTAGACCAATCTAAGCGCATAAGCGCCAGCTTTGGATGGCTGGTCTATACACCCGTCTTGCTGGGTATTCTTGCAATGGTTGTTTGCACAGCCGTTGTGACCATCATTTGGGGGCAAAGAGTCTCCTTCCCAGTGAATTGGGGGCCGGATATCGCAACATGGGTTAACGATTTTCTTCGCTGGTTGACCCGCACCGGAGCTCCGGTGTTTGACAACGCTTCGGACGCAGTTCTATCGTTCCTGGTGTTCTTGGAAAACACTCTGCGATGGTTCCCCTGGCCTACAGTGGTGTTGGGCATAGCGCTGCTTTCTTGGCGAACCGTGAGTTGGAAGTTTGGGCTGTTCGCCGTGGGAACATTGGTGGCGATGGGCTTAGTTGGCCTCTGGGAGAGCGCCCTGGAAACGATTGCCTTGATCGTCGTGGCGGCGGCCTTCTCAGTAGTCATAGCCATCCCGCTGGGTATTCTAGCGGCCCGCAACAACACCGTGGACTCCGCCGTACGGCCCATCCTGGACGCCATGCAGACCATGCCGCCCTTCGTCTACCTTGTGCCCGGCATCATGCTGTTTGGCATCGGCAACGTGCCGGGCATTTTCGCCACAGTGATCTACGCCGTGCCCCCTGCCATCAGGTTGACCAACCTGGGCATCCGACAGGTGACGCCCCAGGTGGTGGAGGCCGCTCAGTCCTTTGGGACTACCCGACGGCAACTCTTGCAGAAGGTCCAGTTGCCCATGGCCATCCCCACAATAATGGCGGGCATAAACCAGACTATAATGATGGCCTTGGGCATGGTGGTGGTGGCGTCGCTGGTGGGCGCCGGTGGATTGGGTGAGGACGTGCTCCGTGCGCTAGGCCGGTTCCGACCTGGGGAAGCGTTGCTAGCGGGTCTAGCCATAGTGGCGCTGGCAATCATCCTGGATCGCATTACCCAAGCCTGGGCGCGGAACCGTCAGGCCTCGCTGGGCAAAAGGGATTAGCATGACAGAAAGCAAACGCAAGAAGACCAAGATATAAGGAGGATTACGTTATGAAAGTTAAGACTTGGAAGTTGGGGCTTGGGCTGCTTAGCCTAATGGTAGTATTCATGTTTGCAGCAGGGGCTTGTGCCGCAGAAGAGGAGAAACCCACCGTTATCTTCTCTGACCTCAACTGGGACAGCGCCCAACTGCAAAACGCCATTGCGGCAAGGATCGTAGAGGCGGGGTACGGCTACCCGACCGACAAAGTGTTTGGCGGCACCGTGCCGCTGATGGAGGCTCTCACCAGAGGAGACACCAACGTCACCATGGAGATCTGGCTGCCAAACCAGCAGGAGGCCTATGACACGGCCATCGCAGAGGGCACCATTAAGCCAATAGGAAAGAGCTTGGAGGATAACTGGCAGAGCGCCTTCATCATTCCCCAATACGTGGCGGATGCCAACCCCGGCCTGCAAAGCGTCCAAGACCTGCGGGACCATATGGATCTCTTTGTGACTCCAGATTCCAACGATAAAGCTCGGCTGCTGAACTGTCCTCCAGGTTGGGAGTGCGAGATCACCAACACGAAGCAAGTAACGGCTTACGGCCTAGACGACGTGGTTGAATTAATCAACCCAGGATCGGGCGAGGCTCTGGAGGCCGAGATCCGGGGCGCCTATGAGAGACAGGAGCCTGTGCTCTTCTACTATTGGGGCCCCACTACCCTGAGCAACGACCTGAACACCGATTACGGCGGCTACAAGCTTCTGGAAGAGCCTCCGTACACCCCAGATTGCTGGGAGGCTCGGGACTGCGGCTACCCGTTAGCGGAAGTGCTCATCGTCCTGCGGCAAGACCTGATCGACCAGGCGCCGGACCTGGTTGCCATGTTCGAGAAGTGGGACTTCAACGCTGCCAACCAGTTGGAGGCGGAGGGGTACCTCAGCGATCTGGATGGGGACTATGGCGCAGCAGCAGACCGGTTCCTGAGTAACAACTCGGCCTGGAAGAACTGGGTGACCGCGGATGCCGCAGAAAAGGTTGAAGAAGCCCTCTCCTCCTAAAGCGCCGCTCAATCGCTAATGCTAACTAGCCCCACCTTGCAGACACAAGGCGGGGCTAGTTGTCTTGAGAGATGCGTATGAGATTGCATCGCCCGCAGTTGCCGGCCGGTAGAGTGGTCGTCTGGGCCAGGATGGGACTGATAGTTGCACTGACCATGGTCATCGCCGCCACAGTAGTGACCTGCGCCCCCCATAGCGCCTCTCCAGTCCCCCCCAGCGTCATAGACGGGCTGGCGTCGCCACGGGGTCTGACTCCCCAGGACGATGGTCGGCTGCTCATCGCGGAAGTGGGCGGGGGCCGGATCTTGGCATTGGACCGCCAGCACCGGCTCTCGGTACTGCATGAAGACCTGCCACGACTGAAGAACGGGCCAGAGGGCGCGCCCGCCGGGGTCTCCGCCGCAGTCCAGATGGGCGCGGCCACGTACTACGTAGTGGGAGAGGCCCGGGCAAAGGAGTTCCGCGAGGTCTACGAGATTACACCGGGAGCCCATCCCGTGGGTCTGACCGGCCAGGACCCTATAGGCCTTAACCCCCCAAAACCTATCGTCAACCCCTATGACCTGCTGGTTGCGTCTACTCACGGACTGCTGGTCAGCGACGCTGGCGCCAACGTGGTCTGGCGCGTTAGCCTGGACGGTGACATCCATCTTTACGCCCGGCTGGAACCCCAAAGCCACCTCATGTCAGAGGGCATGGTGCAAGTGGAAGCGGTGCCTACTGGAATGACGTCGGGCCCCGATGGCGCAACCTACGTTGCAACCCTGACTGGATTCCCTTTCCCCTCCGGCGGCGCGCGGGTCTTGCGGTTGCATGATGACAACGGCGACGGCGATGCCCTGGACCCTGGCGAATCCACCGTCTATGCCTCCGGGTTCACCACCGCAACGGACGTGGCCTTTGAGACGGACGGAGCCATGCTGGTCACCGAGTACAGCGAGGACATGAACGCCCTAGCCGGTGTTGGCTATAAGGAGTCCAGCCTGTTTCCCGGAAGGCTGGTCCGTTGGCGGGACGGCGCCATCACGGTAGTGGCCAGCGACCTGGTCTCTCCAACGGCCGTGGCCGTAGTTGACGGTCGTATCTACGTGAGCGAGGAGTTCGCCGGAAGGGTGCGGGTCATCGAACCGTAGCGCCGTGGCTCAGCAACCATGACCAAGGCCTGCGCATCCAAGACCTCGGCAATCGGGTGCTGACTCTACGTCTGGCTCTCGACAGCGGCCAAGGCTGCGGCAACATCCGCATGATTCGGGATGATCTGGTTGAACCCTATTATCTCTAAGACCTGCTGTATGTATGGTCTAAGGGCGCAAACGTGGAGGGTGCGGCCCTCCTTCTTGAGGTCCTGCCAGATGTGCAAAAGTACGCGTAGACCCGCTGTACTCATATAGGCTACGTCCGATGCGTCTATGATGACATCACGGTCAGCGCCCCTCACGGCGCGCCTAGCCTCTACCTCAAACACGTTGGCGCTAAAAAAGTCAATGCGGCCCCTAGCCTGCAACAACAGGACTTGCCCCTCGGACGAGACAATATCGAGCATCATGGTGGCTATTCTAGGGTAAAGGCACGTATACAAGTCAAGGTGCTATCGGAACCTTTCTGCAGTGGCTTGACTGGCGTAATCCCAGAGTGTACTTTAGCCCACGCAGGCATACTCGGCTATTGCTTCATCCGTAGACCAAATGACACTATACTGGCAGCCTGGGGACCAAATAGTGCTCCGCGAGATCTGGCGCGGGCAAGTCAAGTCTGGAAGACCGTACACCGTAGTTGAGGACACTCCTGAGCGGCTGGTCTTATACGCCAGGTCAGGCGTGCGTTGGGTCAAGTCCCTTAGTCCTGATGGCTCCCCTCTCGTAAGGGGCGAACCTTCGATACTCCACGAGGAAGTGGAGCACCGCGAGGCTTTGCGCATCATCACTCCCGGTTCTCGCCACAGCGTCTTGCTTTTCTGGACGGCTACGTTCAGTGAGTTCTTACAGTGGTATGTGAACCTTGAAGACCCGCTGGTGCGTACGTCCATGGGCTTCGATTACCTTGACCAGATGCTGGACATCGAGGTGACGCCAGACCTCTCTCAATGGACGTTGAAAGACGAGGACGAGTTTGAAGACGCGATCACCCGTGGCATACTGACTCTTGAGGAGGCCGAGGTCATCAGGGCTGAAGGAGAACAGGTCATAGCGGCGATAGACGCGAGACGACCCCCCTTCAACGAGCCATGGGGACAATGGCGGCCTGACCTGCAGTGGCCGACTCCCAGTCTACCTCAAGGCTGGACTGACCTATGCAAGTATCCTCCCTACGGAAGCCGTTCTTGATCAATCGTCTCGATTTGGTGGATTTGCCAGACTCCTGTGCTTCCTACTCCTCAGCCGACGGGCATTCCGACTCTGCACTCACGGCGGTCATAGACGTTGGCTCCGGCTCGGCTCGCGCCGTGGTCATGCAGCTAACCTCGGGAGGAGTGGAGATTCTGGCTCAGCAGCGTCTGGCCCTTAACCTAATGAGTCACGTGAGCCAGCAGGGCGCTTTGGACGCCGAGGGCGTGACCAGCACCTTGGACGCCATTGAGGACTTTGTCCAAGTGTGCCGCAGCTACGGCGTCGCCACACTTCACGCCGTGGGCACGGAGGCTCTACGAGAGTCCCAGAACCGCGCTGAGATTACCCGGGAGGCCAAACAAAGATACGGCGTAGACCTCCGCATCATAAGCGGCTATGAAGAGGCAGGGTACTGCTTTATCGGCGCCGTGCACGGCCTGCCCGTATACCAAGGCCTGTTGGCAGATCTTGGCGGGGGGAGCATGGAAGTGGTGGGCTTTGCCGACCGGCGCATGGAGACGCGGGACACCCTGCCCCTGGGCAGCCTGCGCATTGCCAACAGCTTCCGGTTGACGGACCGCCCCACCACTGAAGACATAGCCGCAGCTTTCCAATACGTCCGGCAATGCCTGTACAAAGCCAAGGTTCCCTACCTGGGACCTAAAGATACCCTTGTAGGATCCGGCGGTTCAATGCGCCTTCTGTCCAAGCTGGACCGACGACGACGCGCCTACCCTATCCACACGATGCACGGTTACTGCATTGGCGCCAAGGGGCTGTCCAAGCTGGTGAACCTGCTGGCGTCCTGCGACCTAGAGGAACGTTCCCTAATCCCTGGCATGAACCCGGAACGCACTCACTCCATAGTGGGCGGCGCGGTAGTAGCCCAAGCACTGCTCCAGCACACTGGAGCTGA
This sequence comes from Dehalococcoidia bacterium, assembly GCA_965116555.1. GTDB lineage: Bacteria > Chloroflexota > Dehalococcoidia > Lucifugimonadales > QGNO01 > DAOUJH01. The sequence continues at coordinate 1,266,751 of OZ220698.1, forward strand.
AAGCATCATGCTGTCGGGCCAGGGACTGCGCGAGGGTCTGGCGCGGCAGCGGGAGCCGCTGCCCGTGGACGGGCAGGTCTCGCTCATGTCCGTTGCCTCCGTGCGCCGCAACACAATGAAGGACGTGATGGGCCGGTTCGCGCCTCGGTTCACCCGCCACGGACCACGCCGCGCCACATTGGCCGGCCGCATCGCCCATGCCGTATGGGGCGGGAAACGCAGGCGCCTGACATCGTCTCTGGAGTGCGCCGCCCTGCTATTGGACGTGGGCAGCGCCGTGGACTTCTACAACCGTCTCAATCGGGCAGCCTCTATCCTGGCATGGACGGACCTGCCCGGCTTCAGCCACCGTGAGTCGGCCCAGATAGCGTCCATGCTTCTGCTGGCCGAGGGACGTAGGCTGCCCAAAAAGTACCGCAAAACCCGCATCCTGAGCGACAAGAACCGCCGTCGCCTGAGCCAAGCGTCCCTGGTGCTAGTGCTGGCCGACGAATTGGAACGGCGGCTACCTCCCCACGCGGACGCAGAATCTGTTAACATTGCCCTGGGCAACAGCGGCCTCACCATCACTACCCCCGCCTGGTCCAAGGCATCCGCGCATGACCTGCACAGCCGCTGGGAGATGGAGTTCAAACAACCCATCCTAATCTATAGAGGTGAGCAATGAATAATCACAGCAACTCAACTGTTCCCATGGGCCCCCGATACGGCAGCCACCCCTACGATGGCGTGCTTCCCGGTCGGCTCATTATCGTGGAGGGCATTGACGGCTCCGGCAAGAGCACGCAGATAGACCTTCTAGGCAAGTGGCTAACAAGTATGGGCTACGTCACGGTCTTTACGGAATGGAATTCCTCACGCATAGTCAAGCGCACCACCAAGCAGGGTAAGGACCGGCGGCTGCTTACGCCTATGTCCTTCAGCCTCATCCACGCCGCCGACTTCGCCAACCGCGTCTTCACGCAGATACTGCCGGCTCTCAAAGCCGGAACCATAGTCCTAGCGGACCGATACGTCTACACTGCCTTTGCCCGTGACAGCGCCCGCGGGGTCAACAAAGACTGGCTGCGGCGCGTCTACTCCTTCGCCATCCGGCCCTCCCTGGCCCTATACTTCAAGGTGCCTCTAGCGGAGTCCATTCGACGCATTGTCACAGGACGATCAGAGCTGGGCTACTACGAGTCCGGGCAGGATGTGAAGCCGAACTCCAGCCGGAAGAAAGCCTTCCGGCAGTTCCAGGGCGCCATTCTTGAGGAGTACGACAACCTTGCCAATGAGTTCGGATTGGTGACCGTCGACGCTACCCAGCCTGTTCACACTCAGCAGCAGATGGTGCGGGAGTTAGTGGAACCCCTGCTGGCAGGCGTGATGCAGATGCCCGGACACAGCGTAACCGATGCTCTGGTCAGCACCGGACTTACCGGACGGTACATCCACCCGTCCGGCTCGCGGAGGGTCCCGGAGCTCGCCACTATTGATGGCTAGTCCCCCAGCACGCAATTAGGAGACGAACCTATGAATACACCCAGATTCTACGGCCACACCCCCCTAGACCTGGGGAACACGGAGATGCCCGGACACCTCGTAGTCATCGAGGGAACCGACGGCGTTGGCCGCTCTACGCAGATAGCCCTCCTAAAGGAGTGGCTGGAAACGGAGGGCTACGCCGTGATGGAGACCGGGTTCCGCCGCTCCAAACTCACCGGCGACGGCATAGACCGGGCCATGCGAGGCCACACGCTTGACCACTTTACTCTCAACCTGTTCTATGCCACTGACTTTTGGGACCGCATGGAGAAAAGCATTGTACCCGCCCTGCAGGCGGGCATGGTGGTGCTGGCCGACCGCTACATCTACTCTATCATGGCGCGGGCGCGAGTCCGCGGCGTTCCGCCTCGCTGGCTTGACGATATGCTGGAGTTCGCCATCATCCCCCATCAGGTGTTCTACCTGGACATAGACGTGGACGACCTCCTTCCTCGGGTGCTGGCATACCGGGAACTGGACCACTGGGAGTCGGGAGAAGACTTCCTACGGGAGACAGACCGACACGCCAGCTTCGTCGAATACCAAGGCGCACTGCTGAGGGAGTTCCGCAGCCTAGCCGAACAGTACGAGTTTCATACTGTAGACGCTCGCCCAAGCGTGCGGGAGGTCTTCGAGACGCTGCGACTGGGCATACGAGACACCATAGAGCGAGCTGAGATACTCCCCTAAACGACAACCGCTGAGCTAGTAAGCGGGTAAGACGCGCTGTGATGAACAGACTGACACACATCTCACGCCGGATAACCGAGTCCACGGCCTTTGAAGCTGGCATCATAGCCGTCATCATCATCAACGCCCTTCTGCTTGGAGCCGGGACTTCACCAGCGATCGAGCGGCAGTTCGGGGAATGGATCGATGCGGGCTATCGGATCGCTTTGGCGGTGTTCATCGTCGAGGCGCTGCTCAAAATGACCGCGTCGTCGCCGCGCGTCGCCGGGTACTTCAAAGACAGCTGGAACGTATTCGACTTCCTGGTCATAGTTTTCGCGCTTGTACCCGCGACTGGGCAGTTCGCCATGGTCGCCCGGCTTGCACGTCTGCTTCGAGTTCTGCGCCTCGTGTCGACGATCAGAGACCTGAGGCTAATCGTGAGCGCGTTAGTCCGCTCCATCCCCAGTGTGGGGCACGTCATGATGCTGATGAGCATCATCGTCTACATCTACGCCATCATCGGGTACCATCTGTTCAGCGAGCATGACCCCGAGAACTGGCGGAACCTGGGGATTGCCCTACTGACCCTATTCAACATCATCACGCTGGAGGGATGGACGGAGGTGATGTTCACCGCGATGGAGCTGAACCCCCTGGCCTGGATATACTTCGTCAGCTTCGTGGTAGTGGGCACCTTTGTGGTGATCAATCTGTTCATAGCAATAATCATCAACAACCTTGACGAAGCCAAGCTGGAGCGTCTCCGTGACCTGCAGCGCCCGGTATCGCGGGAGGAGCTCCTGCGCGAGATTCGCACGACCCAGGAGGCTCTCCACCGCCTAGAACAACGCATGGACGACGAATAGAGCGGACGGGCCCCTGCCCTGCTACAACAATAGGTAGAGCCTAGTGACGAGCTTGTTAATGATACTATGTATCTATATATTTTGCCTGCACACCGGGGAACCCGGAGCAGGACAGCGCAATCTCCGGTGGATTTTACCCGTGGAAGCTGTACAACTTGCGAATTACAGGAGGGCAACAATGGACTCAGTGATCCAAGCATGGAGGGAGCAGATGCTTTTCCATGACCAGGAGATGGCCGCTCTGCGCGGCGGTGAATATGAGCATGGTCAGGGGCAAGGCCGCGCCGGCGGTTTTAGCTTCGCCAACCGGCCTATGGACCCCTTCCGCACCGATGACGCAGTGCTTAACCGGCTATTCGCCGCGCTGGGTTCGGGTACAGAGGTTCTCGATGTTGGTGGAGGCGCAGGTCGCTTCGCTCTGCCACTGGCTACACGGGCTAAGCGAGTGACCGTCGTAGAGCGGTCCGCGGATTCCGTGGAACTGCTTAATTCACGAGCAGCGGAGGCAGGCATCACCAACATCGCCGTGGTCAACCAGCCGTGGGAGGATGCTGACGCGCCGGTGGCGGACGTGGTGCTCTGCTCCCTTGTGCTGCACCATGTCCTTGAAGCGGCTCCCTTCGTGGAGAAGCTGCAGAAGTATGCGAGAGACCGCGTGGTCGTAGTGGAGATGGGTGAGACACCTGGGTCGATGGACCGCCCCTTCTATGAGAGGGTATACGGTTCGGCTCCTACGCCCTTGCCTGGACTGGACAAGGTGATGGGGCTGTTGTGGGCGATGGGTATCTACCCAAACGTGGAGATGATCGGCCCTGAAACCGTCATAGTGGAAAACGACCGGGACGCGGCGCTGGAACAGCTGCGTCGCAGGCTGGCCGTGCAAGAGGGCACCGTGGAGGATGATCGGCTGCAAGCCGCGGCGGACGAATTGCTGGAGGAGACCCCCAATGGTATTACCGTCCGCGGCGTGCCCCCCCGGCGACAGGCCATAATCACGTGGAGCCCTCAATAAGCCTACTCCAAATGACCGCTGGAGAGTCTCCGGCTCAAACCGCGCGAGTTCCCCACTAGGAGACGTGAGAGCAGTCTAGCGTTATAATCACGGCTGTCTCTACAAGACAAGACTGATTCACGGCGGCAGATGAAGGGAGTAGTTTCATGCGCTTCTCACCCTGGAAACCAATCCTCGCGTTGGGCCTGCTGGCAGTCCTGGCAACGGTGTCCGTCGCTTGCGCCGGAGATGATGAAGAACAAACTCCTTACCGGATAGGCGTGATGGAATCGCTGACCGGCCCCGGCGAGACCTATGGCACGGTGGCTGTTCAATCCAAGACGATGGCCCTGGACGAGATCAACGCGGCGGGAGGCATCGATGGGCGCATGTTGGAGTTTGTCGTAGAAGATTCGAAGTGCAGCGCCCAGGATGCAATTAACGCCTACAAAAAGCTAACCGCCGTGGATGGAATAAAGATCATCCTCGGGACGTCGTGCAGCGGAGCGATGCTGGGAGTCGCACCGCTTGCCGAGGAGAATGGCATTATCCTGTTCTCCGGCTTGGCCAGCAACCCTGATATCGCCAACGCAGGCGACTATATATTCCGTACCCAGATCAGTGATATCGAGGTGGGCGTCAGCACCGGCAACCTTCTCTGGGCGGACGGCATCCGCACAGTGGCTACCATCACTGAAGAAACCGATTACGCCGAGGGTGTCAGACGCACCTCTGTGGCACAGTTCGAGGAGAACGGCGGCAGGATCATAGCCGAAGAGCGCTTTGCGTCCGACGTCACTGACTACCGGTCGCAGTTGACAAAGCTGTTTGAGGCAGGTCCGGACGCTCTCCATATAACGCCCCAGTCCGAGTTCGCGGCGGGCGCCATCGTCAAGCAGGCGCGTGAGCTGGGCTACCGGGGCCCCATCTACGGCGAAACGATTACGGTAGGGACCACTGCCCTCAATATCGCGGGCGATGCCGCCACCGGACTGAAGGCCATTACAGCCGCTCCCGACCCGAACAACGAGAAGGCGCAGGAAGTTCTTGCCAACTTCAGGGAACGTTACGAGTACATCACTCTGCCCTGGCATCTCGGCTCCGCTTACGATGACGTGTACATCGCGGCGGAGTGCCTCAAGCAGACCCAAGACGACCAGGACGCCGACGGATTTCGGGACTGTCTGTACAACATCACCTGGAGCGGCGCTATCGGGGACAACTACAGCTTCGATGCCGACGGTGAGGTCGTTGGTCTTTCCCGGGCCGTGGTGGAGGTCCTCCCACCGGATGAGAGGACGGAAGAAAACTACGGGTACAAGGTCATAGGCCGCGGTCAAACTTAATGCACTACCACTTGCCCACGGATTGGTGATTGTTGAATAGACGCATTCACAAGAGCAGGCCCAGGATATTCTACGGCTGGTGGATTGTATTAGGCGGCCTTGTAGGAATGGGGCTCAGCGCCGGCTTCAACTACCACGGACTGAACGCATTCTTGATTCCCGTGTCTGACACTTTTGGAGCCTCTCTCTTCGCGGTTTCAACGGTGCTTACCGTGGCCAGAATTGAAACGGCTTTTATAGGTCCGCTGGAAGGCTACCTGATTGACCGCTTCGGGCCAAGAACCATGATGTTCCTGGGCGTGCCGCTTATGGGGTTTGGGTTTATCGTTCTTAGCCTCGCGCCCAGCTTTACAGTCTTCATTGTGGTGCTCTTCTTGGGAGTGATCTTGGGGTCCAGCCTTGGCTTTGGAAGTCCCATTACTACGGCTGTGGCAAACTGGTGGCACCGGCACCGCGGCAGAGCATTTGGAATCATGTGGTTGGGAATAAGTGTCGGGGCAATGATGGTTCCGCTTGTGAACCAGCTCATCGAGCAGTTAGGCTGGCGTACGGCGGTTCGCATAATCGGCGCTTTGGTGCTCATCATAGGGCTGCCAACAGCAGCCATCATGCGCCATAAGCCCGAACAGTACGGGATGCTTCCGGACGGCGATGTTGCCACAGATCCGACGGAAGAATCCCATCAGGTCGAATCGAGGGCGGTTTCGGACAGCCGGCCTCCGCCTGACGGACAGCATGAGTTCACCCTAATGCAGGCCCTGCGATCGGCGTCGTTCTGGCATTTCTCGATTTCATACGGACTGCGTATGGGAGTGACCGGCGCCGTGGGCATCAACCTGTTCCCTCTTGTTCAGTCTATCGGCGGTACAGATCACCAGGCGGCCCTTCTCTTCCTGGTGCACGGCATAGTCAGCGCCCCCGGAAGGTTATTCCTCAGTTGGGCCGGTGACTATTTCAACAAGCGACTTCTCATGGCAGGCCTATTCCTGGTGCTGGCTGCTTGTGTCCTTGGTATCGGTCGGAGTACCTCTCTGACGGCGCTGTTCATTATCTACGCTCCATACGCCTTTGCCTGGGGCGGCTTATCGGCGATTCCGCAATCATTTCAGGCAGACCTCTTTGGCAGGCAGCACTACGCCACAATCCGTGGCGCCAGTGCGCCTGTGCAGAATGTCATAGCGCTAATCGCCCCGCCATTCGCTACGTTTATGTTTGAGAGAACGGGAAGCTACTCCATTCCGTTTACAATTCTCGCCGGGACCGCCGTTCTTGCCGCAGTGCTGGTGATGAACGCTAAGCCCAGTAGCCCAAAGACCTGATGCTGATTACATTGGAACGCGTTGCGCTGTAGAATACTCACGCAACTAGAGGAGGGGGAAATGTCGCTAGGAATCGTCTCTTACAGACCAAGCGTGTCAGCTAAGACTCACATGGTGTCGTCAGGCCACTACCTGGCGACGGCGGCAGGCTACAGGATCCTGGAACAGGGCGGCAACGCCATCGACGCCGGGATTGCTTCCGGGATCGTGATAAACGTGACCCTGCCCCACATGACGTGCTTTGGCGGTGTCGCTCCTATCATGGTCTACCTTGCTGAGGCAAAGAAGGCATTTGCAATTAGCGGGCTGGGCAGGTGGCCCAAGAAAGCGCCCGTGGAGACCTTTAACGGCGAAATGCCGCCCGGCCTGGGCCACGCCGTAGTCCCGGCGGCCTGCGACGCCTGGCTTACGGCGCTGGAGAACTACGGGACTATGACTTTCAAGCAGGTTGTCACTCCCGCTCTGGAACTGGCCGAAAACGGATTCCCTATCTCCAAAAGAGTAGCGGACGCTATCTCCGGAGCCGAAGAAAGGCTGTCCGAATGGCCGCAGTCTGCCAGTGTATTCATGCCCAAAGGCGCCCCGCTGACACTAGGCGAGAAGCTTGTGAACACCGATTTGGCGACCCTATTCAGAAGCATGATCGATGTTGAGGAGGCCTCCAAGTCGGCGGGCCGGGAGGCTGCAATAAGAAAGACGAGGGACTATTTCTACCAGGGCGAGCCGGCCAGGCTCATGGCTGAGTTCTGTCAGGAACGTGGCGGGTTCCTAGATCAAGACGATCTGTCCTCGTTCCGTGTGGGTATTGAAGAGCCGCTGGTGGGTGACTACAAAGGATATCGCCTCCTGACCTGTGGTCCCTGGTGCCAGGGGCCTTCCCTCATCCAGGTGCTGCAACTGCTGGAAGGGTTTGATTTCAAAGACATGACACACAACTCGCCGGATCATCTGCACCTGGTCGTTGAGGCCATAAAGCTCGCGTTTGCCGACAGACACGCCTACTATGGCGATCCTGACTTTGTCGATGTTCCCTTGCCCGGGCTGCTGTCCAAGGCCTACGCCAAGGATCGACGCGAAAAAATCGACCGGCTTCAAGCCGCGCCGGGAATACCGCCGCACGGAGATCCGTGGCAATATCAAGCTCGGAAAGGACAGCGCAGCGCCGTTCAGGCTCCCGCCAGCCTGGACGCGGAGTGGGAACCCGATACAAGCTATACCTGCGTGATCGATCGCTGGGGTAACGCTTTCTCGGCAACGCCGAGTGACGGGCAACTGGGAGAGCCGCTAGTCCCAGGCCTGGGAATCACAATCTCAACCAGAGGGGGACAGGCTTGGTTGGACCCCGATCATCCCGCCTGTGTCGAGCCAGGGAAACGGCCTCGGTTGACGCCGAATCCGGCCATGGTGGTCAAGGACGGCGAGTTGTTCATGGCTTTCGGCACACCCGGTCTGGACGCGCAAGTCCAAACCATGACGCAGCTGTTCCTCAATATCGTCGAGTTCGGCATGGACCCACAAGAGGCCATAGAGGCGCCGCGGGCAATCAGCTACAGCTTCCCCGGTTCGTCATGGCCGCACCCATATCTACCCGGCCGCTTGAACCTGGAAGGCCGCATCGATGAAGCGACCGCGAACGCCTTAAAGTCGCTTGGCCATGACGTCGAGCGCTGGCCCGATTGGACGGAACTGGCCGGAGGCGCTTGTGCCATAGTGGTTGATAGAGAACGGGGTATCTTGCAAGGCGGCGCAGATCCGCGGCGTGAATCCTACGCCTTGGGACGCTAGGAGAATGGGAAGCCCTACGCGGGTCTTGGCGCTATCTTAACTTCTACTTTGCCCAAGGTGCCAAAGTCCGCGATAAAGACATCGTCCTCCGTAACGGGCGTTATCCCCGTGCATGTACCCGTGGTCACTATCTGGCCCGCTTCGATGGACTCACCTCTACTCAAGAGATGATTAGCCGTCCAATGCAAGACCAGCAGGGGATCGCCTAATACACGAGAGCCCGTGCCCTCCCCTACCTTCTCTCCGTTCCTAAACAGGGTTATAGAATGTGACTTGAGGTCTATCCCACGCCAGTCCGCAGTCTCTTGTCCTGAAACGAAGGCCGTGTGTGCGACCATGTCAGCTATCAGTCTGATGGGGCCAAGTCTGCCGAAACCTCCCTCAAAGCGGCCGCCAACTATCTCAATCGCGGGAAGCACGGCATCTACCGCATCCACGACCTCGTCCAGACTATACGGTTCCGCCCGTTTCGGCAGATCGCGGGCGAAGCGGAAGGCGAACTCGCTCTCGACGCTCGCGCTCTGGCCGGGAAACACGGCAACGTCGGCTGGGCTTTGGAAGCTGGTGGGGGCAAACATGGGCGCCGTAGCTGGCCCCTCAATGTCAAGAGCCCGTTGAGCCTCTTCGCTGGTGGCGCCAACTTTCCAGCCGTACCTTGGCATGGCTACCAGGGCCTCTACTTTGCGTTGAACACCATAGGCGGCTCCAATTGAGTCGATACCGGATGCGGTCTCAGCTGGAACCAGACCACCGAATGTCCGTGCTTTCCAGAGAAGATTGGCAAGTTCGTCTGTTGTTCCCGCTACCACAATCGTGATGCCGCCTATTGATTTTCCAACGAGACGTGGCCCTCTCTGGATAGACCTTGGAATAGCGTCAGAATATGGCGTGGCTCCAGGTCATAGTTGAATTCAGCAGAAATGGCGTCGGAGACCTCATTCACACTGCGGCGACCGTCTGTGAGATTCCATATCTCGTCTCCGATTATTCGCAGAGAGTCGAAGCGCACTCTAGGGTCTCGAGCATTCATTTCCTCGGACATGCGGATCAATGTCCAGTAGTCGGTGCCTGCCAGACCGGGCGCGTCCCTATCTATCAGTCGTTTGGGCACGACTTTGCCCGGAGCAAACTCTTCCTCCGGGGCCGCATCCGGCAGCGACTCTAGCACCTCTGCTAGCCGGTCTTGGATTCGTTTCTGCAGCTGATTCTTGGTCGTTTCCTGGGCTTTGGGGTCATCGTCAAGTACTAGAGCCGACTCAACAGCTCCCTGATCGCGGGCAGCCAGATGTACCAGACGCCTCCTGATGGCCGCATCCGACCCTTCGCCTCTTAGTGCAATATGGCTCAATCTAAACTCGCTGCGCGCCGTCACTTCCTTCATTATTTCGGCTGCTTCTTTGGAGCCGGCGTAGGCCAACTCCAAAGCCGCCAGCGCTATAACAATCCCACATCTGCGGAAAACCGCAGGGTCAAGCACGTCGGCGGTCAGATAGTCCGTATGGAAGTACAGGTCCGGCCAAGACATCAGTAGCGGGGATGGTATGCCAAAGGCGGGATAGTACTTGTTGTCGCTCCAAGGCGTGTAAGGCAAGTCTGTGAAATTCACAAACGGGATCTCGTCGTCATTGCTGAACACCCAGCGCGTATCCTTGGGAGTCGTTTCTATCAGAGACACGAAATAGTCGTTGATGAACGTAGGGACGGAATCCGGAGAGTGATAGAACAGCAATGCAGACTTGCTCTTCCTCTGGTCGTGTCCAACGCTGTCCAGTGCAATGGAAACGATGGTGTTCTCGGCCTCTTCTCTATGGTTCTGGATGTAATGCTTGGTCCCGTGTCCTTCAACGTCTATGAGGAACCTTATGGTGCGGCGCGGCCTGGGAATGCGTCCATCCGAAATGAGCCGGGACATCACAAGCCCTATTTCGGCCAGCATTGCGGGGCCAGAAGCGCAGTTGGCGCCCGGCTTGGTGCCTGCTGTGGAATGACAAACAAAATTGATGAACTCATCCGCCTTGTCGGTGCCGGTTATGTCTGCAAAGAGATTCTGAGCCTCTCCCTTGAAGGTCTTGGCCTGAATGTCCACCCAAACCGTGGCCGTTCCCTGACTTGCTATGGCAGCAAGCTGCTCCGCGGCATGGTAGTTCACGGCCAGTCCCCAGATTTTTGGGTTGGAAGGCATTCGCAGGAGCTGCACTGGATCGGGCAAAGACTCCCTGGTGCGGAATGGAGACGTCTGGTACAGCAAGGTGTCGGTGATTACGCCCACCGCGCCGTGCGCGGCAGCTAGATTGACCGCGTGCCCAAAGGTGCCGGGCACCGTAGTGCTTCGCACCAGTACCGCCTTACCCTTAACATCCTGTTTCTCGTAGTCCTCCGGCTGCTCCCCTGTGCCCACGTCCACTAACTCAACCGTCACTCCTCCTTCCGGAGTTGACGGCGTCCACCACGGGAGACAGGAGGGCGCGTCTTCGTAAGACACCAGAAGTTTGCCATTCGCCGACCCTATGCGCAGTTCGGAGCTTACGGGTTCCCAGGCCATCGGCATGGTTTGACTCAGCAACTTGAACTCGCCGTCCAATGGAAACCGTTCCACCCAGACCCGGTCCATACCGTTGTCCTTGAGAAGCTGCGCCACAAAGTCGGTGGCGCGGTGGTATCCGGATGCGCCCGGCGAGCGGTAGAACTTGGTCATGTGAGCGGCGTATCCCAGCGCTCGTTCTCCTGATAGTTCGGCGTCAAGAAGCTTTATAAGTTCTTTTCTGTGCATGATTGGACTTCCTCTTTGAAACTCTGTTGCCCAGACTCCGCTAGTTGATGTGGAATCCGCTAGATGAGTAAGCGGCAGCATTCGGATCGCTTGGGATGTACCGGGCGTTGCCCTTCTTCCCCACTAGCTCGCCGTCCTCTATGACCACGTTACCCCGCACCATGGTAAGTACCGGCATTCCCAGCAGCTCTGTGCCTTTGAACGTAGAAAAGTCGCTCATGCCGTGCTCATCATCTATCAAGTGTCTCTTTGCCGGGTCCCAAACCACTATATCAGCATCCGAGCCGGGTTGAAGGATTCCTTTGCGAGGAAATATGCCAAATATCTTGGCCGGGTTTTCACAGAAAACCTGAACGAACTTGGGTAGGGTCATACGCCCGCCGTTGATGCCGTGCGTCCATACTACCGGCATCATGAACTCCAGCGTAGTGAGCCCCGCTCCGATGTTGAAGATGTTTTCATGACCCAGCTCCGGCTCGTCAGCATGGCCGTCCATGGTCCCGGTCAGCTTCAGGGAGCGCGTATATCCAGTGTAGTCGCTTCCAATGACGTCCAAGGCTCCGCTGGCCAGACCACGCCACATGGCATCCTTGTCTTCCTCTTCCCTCAAAGGAGGGGCCACTTTCAGCAGATAGCCCTCCCTGACCAGGTCGTCATTGGTCAAAGAAAGGTAATGGGGGCAGGTCTCCCCATAAATAGAGAGCCCCTGGTCCTTGTAATAGTGCAATATGTCAACTACCTCTTTAGTGCTCAGATGGACCGGATAGACCGGGCAGTTAGCTACCGTTGCCATAGTCGCGGCACGGTGCACCGCCTCTGCTTCCACTATGTTGGGAGCAGCATCCTTGTAGTGCTGGACGGACACCTTGCCTTCAGACCTGAACTTGCTTTCCAGGTAAGCCTTACAAATGCCATTCTCCGCATGCACCATTGCCATGCCGCCGTTGCGGCCCGCCAGGTCCATCACCTGCATCACCAGTTCGTCGGGAATGGAGAGGAGGTTACCCTGCGCTCCGGGCGCCGCCCACGGGTTCCAGGTCATGAACATCTTGTAGGAGATCACTCCCAGACTGACCAGATCGGGGATGACCTTATCGATGTCATCCCGGTCCCTCGTGGTGATCAGCCCGTGGATGGCGAAGTCAGTATATGAAACCTCCTCCGCGTATGCTATGAACCCCTTTACGATGTCAGGGTTGTATTTCCTTACGCCCCAGTCATTCCCAAACAGCTCGTGGCGGTGTGTCTCTGAACCAACGAAGGGAACCACTGTGGTCACTCCCCCATAAGCGCCGCAGATGGAATAGGTGTCCATCTTGTCTGCGTATATGGGATGCGCGTGAGAATCCAAGCCGCCGGGCAGAACGTACTTGCCGGAAGCGTCTATGGTGCGCTTGGCGCTCCTGCCCGATAGGTCATCCCCTACCTCATCGACCTTGCCGCCGCTAACAAGGATATCCGCTCGCGTGACGCCTTGCCCGGAGACCAAAAGGCCTCCTTGGATGAGGACATCGGCAATTGGTGCAGCCATGCTCTCCCTCCCTGTCCCTCTGTACTGCTATGACAGCGCTAAGCCCGGCGGTTATCCGGGCGGCGCTACGTTGATGTTACAGGCCTGCATCACCTGCATTGCCTGTGGTGGGAGCTGCGTTAGGTCACCCGCTATGGCGGGAAGGAACTGCTCAAGTCCAATCTGCTCATCCACGCAGCGCAGCGCGGACGGAGGGAATTGCATCGGAGTGCCTGTGGACTGGGAGAGCGCCTGCGCTTCCTCGTCTGTCAGGCAGAGCAAGAAGCGGAAGCCCAGGAGAATCTCCTGCGGGTCCTGGCTGCCTGTCAGTTGGAAGTTGCTGACGCCTGCCGTGGTGTACAAGGTGCGCAGGCAGTTGGCGCTTTCATCGGTAAATCCGCCGGCAACCGCGCCGATGCCGATGATGGCCAGCTCGGCGGCGTTCTCCGGCTCCAAGCAGTTGAGTATCATATCGAGTTGGCCAGGGGCCGCGATGGACGCTGCCAATGGCTGACCGAGCATTCCCTGGTAAGCGGCTTCACCAATCTGGCTGCTGAGGCAGGACTGCTCACCCTCCGAGAACATGCCGAAGACGTCGCCCGCGGGCGAGAAGAGGGTTATCTCAGCCGGGGCCATGGGCATCGCATCCGGAGCAGGAGTAGGTGTAGCGGTCGGAGCTGGCGTTGGAGTCGCAGTGGGTGTTGGAGTCGGGGTCGGGGTTGGCGTGGGAGTGGGCTCCGCCGAACACGCTGCGAGCAGAAGAATTCCCAACAATGCCACGCAGAGCGGTAGCAGCAAACGTAGGCGAGAAGCAGTAGGCATAATTGTTGCTCCGTACTATGTGCTCATATTCAGCCCATACTCTATTGTAAGAGAGGGTCAGGGTCAAGGAGTAAGAACCGAGCGTCAGCTTCTGCACTCCAAGCAGGAATTTGCCTCTTGACATGTTTCTTTGATATGGTTTATATTATAAACTACTTTGCAATACTAAAAGCTGGGTAAAAGCAGGCTTAGCGGCGGAAGAGTTATTGCTAAACGCAAAGACCGCGTAGCATAATCTGCGGCGCTGTCTAATACACTAGGGCATCTATGAGCACGAACGAAATTGTCATACGCACCAACGGTCTGACCAAGCGGTTCGGGGAGAACACCGCGGTCGATGGGTTGTCCATGGAGGTCCAACGCGGACGAGTGTACGGGTTGCTGGGCCCCAACGGCTCCGGCAAGACCACCACCATTGGGATGCTGCTCGGTCTGCTCAAGCCGACCGCAGGCAGCTTCAGTCTGTTTGGACTGGAAGGCCACCATGACGCCACACTCCGGCGTGTGGGAGCCATCATAGAGACGCCGTCCTTCTACCCCTACCTGACGGGGCGGCAGAACCTGACCTACTTCCAGACGGTGTCCGGCGGCGGACCGCGCAACGAGCCTGACGATCTCTTGGAGCGTGTGGGCCTGAGCGGGCGCGGCGACGACAAGTATCGCACCTACTCCTTGGGCATGAAGCAGCGCCTGGGCATTGCCTACGCCCTGCTGGGCGACCCGGACTTGGTCTTTCTGGATGAGCCCACCAACGGCCTGGACCCCGCCGGAGTGATCGAGATGCGCGAACTCATTCGCAGCCTGGGGGGCGGCAACCGCACCGTCCTGCTCTCCAGCCATCTCCTCCACGAGGTTGAGCAGACCTGCGACAGCGTGACCATAATCTCCCGCGGACGGCTCGTAGCGCAGGGCCCGGTGGCACAGTTGGTGGCCTCCGGCGGGCGCGAGCAGGTGCGAATTCGCACCACAGACGACACGCGGGCGCGGCCCATACTGGCAACGCTGGATTGGGTGAGCGACGTTGCTGAGCAGAACGACGCCATGTTGGTCACGGCGCCCATAGACCGTTGCGGCGAGATAACGGCGTCGCTGGCCGGCTCAGAGGTCTGGGTTACGGAGATGACGCCTGTCCAGACGTCGCTGGAGGACTACTTCCTGGAGGTTACGCGCGAAGACGACCCTGGTAGCGCCACAACCCCCACCGATGAAGGAGCCACTTCGTGATTGGAGAGGTCATACGCCTGACGCTGGCGGAGTGGTACAAGCTGCGACGTCGCTGGCTGCTCTGGATACTGCTGGGGGTCAGCGTGCTGATAAGCCAGGCGTTCGCCTGGGGCCTGAACACGGCTTACCACGTCGACGAGGAAACGTTTGGCGCGCTCATCCCGCCCTACGAGTACCGCAGCGAGGACGGGATCATAGAACTTACCTGTGCCGACGTTGCCCAGGAGCAAGTGGAGGAGAAGCTGGCGCCTCTATCTGAGGCGGAGCGCGAGCTGATAGCGGAGAACGTGCAGGAGTGGCAGGCCTCCTGTGTGGGCTACACCACGCCGGAGGAGACCCGGCAGGCGTTTACCCTACCCTACGCCATCACGGCCACCAGCGAAGGGCAGTTGTTCCCCATTGTGTTCAGCCTGATCCTGGGCGCAGCCGTGCTCGGTTCTGAGTACGGGTTTGGCACGCTGCGGTCCACGCTGACCCGCGGCGTAGGGCGATTGCGGTACCTGGCCGCCAAGCTGATAATCGTGATGCTGGCAGTGGCGGCGCTGGACCTTGCCTCCAACCTGACCACTGCGCTGGGAGTCCTGGTCATGGATGTTGTGCCGCCGGACGAGGGCGCGTCGCTGATAGTGAGCGATGCCGAGGCGTGGCGGCGCTTTGTCGAGGCAATGCTGCGGACTTGGGTTGTGGTGTTACCGTACGTGTGCCTGGGCGCACTGCTTGCGGTGCTGACGCAGTCGACGGCGCAGGCCATCTCCTTCTCCATGGCCTACTATTTTGTCGAGTTCCTATTGCTTGGCCAGCTTTTCGGTCTGACCTCCTGGCTGCAGCGGATACGCGAGTTCCTGCTCAGCGATGCCGCAGGCGAGTGGATGCTGCAGTTCACGACGCAGACGGAGATTGCAACGGGCGCCATCACGGAGCAGCCCAACCCGACTGCAGCGCTCTTCATTCTGCTCGGATACAGCGCCCTGTTCATAGCCGCAACGGTGTGGCTCTTCCTCCGCCGGGACGTCGCGGGCGCCAAGGGAGAGTAGGCACTCGGACAGTCTTCCTTGGGCACGACCACGGTCTTCCCGCAGTCGTGAAATTGGAACTATCCCCCTTGATTTGTCATTGACACCGGTTTTGGGGGCAACATATAATCCCGGCAATTCAAAAACAGAACCACTGCCCGTTCAGGTGCCCACCTAGGGAGAATAGGGAAGGCGGTGAAAGACCGCCGCGGTAGCGCCACTGTAAGCGGGAGCTTGGCCCGAATCCACTGCCGGAATTCCGGTGGGAAGGAAACGGTGCACAAACCCAGCCCGCAAAGCCAGGAGACCTGCCTGAACGGAAGGTGACCACTCTCCGCCTCAGAGAGGGTCCCTCGAGTCCAGGGATAGAATTCCCGGCCAGCGCACATCGAGACCTCCGGCGGAGAATCGCGGGAGGTTGTTTCTTGATAAGGACCGTTGGCGCAAACGCACTGCGCAGCTACCGACAATCGGGCGTGGTGACCCGGCTGGTGACTAGCTCCTCCGCCATCCTGTTGCTGGTCCTGGCTGTCGCGCTGGTTTCTCTCAGTTTGGGCCCTGTCAACATCCCCGCCGGACGTGTCGCCTCAATTGTACTGTCCTACGTCGGGCTGGACTTTGCCGCATTTGGCCGCACCGAACAGCTGGTTATAGAGCAGATAAGGCTTCCCAGGATTGTGGTTGGAGCCCTTGTAGGCATGGCTTTGGGCGTCGCCGGCGCAACAATGCAGGGACTGTTCCGCAACCCCATGGCCGACCCAGGGATAATCGGGGTTTCAGCGGGCGGTGCCGTGGGAGCGGTAGTAGCCATCGCCACCGGAATGACCGGCCTGTTCTTTCTTGCCCTACCCGCATTTGCCTTTGTGGGCGCCATGGGAGCCTCCTTTCTCGTCTACGGCATTGCCGCGGTCGGTGGAAGGTTCTCCATGGCGACTCTGCTTCTGGCTGGCGTGGCGGTCAACGCATTCCTGGGGGCCATTGTCTCCGCAATCATCATCCTGCTCCCCGACAACGGCGCCCTCCGTGAGATCCTCTTCTGGCTCGCTGGCGGCCTGGACTCCCGTTCCTGGGAACACGTCCGTATCTCCGCGCCCCTGATCCTGGTGGGAACGACCGTCATCGTAGTCATGACCAGAGACCTCAATCTGCTCACCCTCGGTGACGACGAAGCTCGCTCAATGGGCGTACGGGTTGATGCGGCGCGGGTGTTCCTGCTGGCGGCGGCGGCGCTGGTTACCGGCGCTGCCGTGGCGGTGAGCGGAACCATAGCCTTTGTCGGCCTCGTGACACCTCACATCCTTCGCTTGGTCCTTGGCCCAGACCATCGCGTCCTCGTCCCCATGAGCGCACTGGGCGGGGCAGCATTCGTCATACTGGCTGACACGGTCGCCAGGGTCGTCATTCAGCCGGCCGAACTCCGCGTCAGCATCATCACCGCCTTTGTAGGCGCGCCATTCTTCATCTTCCTGCTCATAAAGAACAAGCGACAGGTCTATTCCCTATGAGAATCTCAAAGCAGAAAGGAACCACCTTGATATTCGGAAAGCACTGTATCGCACTGGCGTCTCTATTGTCCCTTATGCTTCTATCGATGACGGCATGTTCGTCAGAGTCGCCGACGCCCACGGCAACCGCTACTCCCACTGCGGTCAGTCTCCCGGCGCCGACCTCAACCCCGACGCCCACAGCTACGCCCACGGCCATACCGGTGCCCACTGCCACCATCCCAGTTCCGGCCTCAACCCCTACTCCCACCCCTACCCCACCTCCGACGCCCACCGCCACGCCAGTACCTACTGCCACTCCCATTCCACCGGCGTCCGAGTTTGAAGACGTACCTGGAATCATTGATCCCAACAACTTCGGCTGGCCGCGACAGGTCGAAGGCCTCAACGGCATGGTCACTATTCCCAGCAAGCCGTCAAGGGTCATAACCGCTTCCGTCGGCCACGACGAAATAGCTGTGTCGCTCATACCGCTATCCAGGCTCGTCGGAGTGGGAGACGCCACCAAGAACACCACATTTTCCAATGTGGCCCACTTGGTGCAGGACACCCCCACGATCACCAGGGATCCGGAGACCATCATCGCCCTCTCTCCGGACGTCGTCGTCACCAGCCCGTTCTTTGCGGCGGAGGGTATCGACGCGCTATCCAGGCTCGGCATTCCTGCTGTGCAGACCGACCTGATACAGGGGCCCGAGGAACGAATTGAGAGCATCCTGCTCATGGGATACATCTTGGGGGAGGAGGAACGCGCCGTAGAGTTTGCCGCCGAGGTTCGGGAAAGATACGATTCCCTGGTGAGCGTGACAGCCGCCGCGAGCCCCAAGCCCCGCGTCCTTGCCCTGACTCAGTACGCGGACACCATCTGGACCGCGGGTACAGGCTCAACTGAAGGCGGCATAATCGCCGCCTCCGGAGGGATCAACACCGCCGAAGAAGCGGGCATTACGGGGAACCTTACCACCACCCTTGAAGGGGTGATTGCCATGGCCCCGGACGTAGTGATTATTCCCCAACCGGCGGAGTTCGGCGCTGGTGAGTTCCGACAAAGCCTGCTGGAAAACGCCGCTCTCGCTGAGGTCCCGGCAGTCAAGAACGGCCAGGTACACATTGTGGAAAGTAAGCACTTTACCACCCTTTCCCATTGGAATATCCTCGGCACGGAGGCTCTGGCCCGTATCCTCTGGCCGGACCTCTTCCCCGATCCGGTAGACTACGAATTTAGCCTTGCCGAGTAGATGTGGAACTATGAAGAAACAAAGCTCTAGTGCCGTAAGCGCCGAGGGGCTCCACTACGAAGTGGATGCCAAGTCACTCCTGGACGGAGTGGACCTGCACGTTGAACGGGGACAGTTCGTTGGACTTATAGGGCCCAACGGCGCTGGAAAAACAATGCTGCTCAGGGCCATAGCGGGAGTCCTCCGCTACAGCGAGGGCGTTGTGCTGCTGGACGGGACCGATGTCAAAAACGGTTCTCCCAGGGACATCGCCCGAGCCATGGCTCTTGTGCCACAGGTTGCACCCTACACACAGGGCTTCACGGCGCTGGAATTGGTGCTCATGGGAAGATACCCTCACATGGGCCGATTCCAAATTGAGGGCAGCGAGGACAACGTTATTGCCAGGAACGCCATGCGTCTGACCGAGACCGAGCAGTTCACAGACAGGACCCTGGAAACTCTTTCCGGCGGTGAACGCCAGCGCATCTTCGTCGCCCGTGCCCTGGCGCAGCAGCCTCACGTTCTTCTGCTGGACGAGCCCACCTCCAACCTGGATATCCTTCACCAGTTGAAGGTGATCAGCCTGGTTAGGAAGATGGTGGACGGAGGGCTGACCGCCATTGCCGCAATCCACGACCTGCAGATGGCGGCCCGCTACTGCGACCGGCTGGTGCTTATGAAGGACGGCAGAATTCTGGCCAATGGCACGCCGGAGGAGGTGCTGACCCCGGAGACCATTCTGGCCTCCTTTGGCGTGAGAACCGCCGTGTATCGGGACCCGGTTGCCGGTTCCCTGGCCTTGAGCCTTCTAGGCTCAGAGGAGGAACGGCCGGGTAGCACAGCTTCTGATGACGTGTCAACGTCTCCGGCGTCGGAGCCGGACACCAGACGAGCCATTGAAGTAGGAGATGAATCATGAACACTCAAGACCCCTCCGCCACACCCCGCAGACCGGCCGGGCTTCGTCATGGCCGAATTGGTCTTGTGATAGTGAACACCGGCGACGGCAAGGGAAAGACCACCGCCGCACTGGGTGTAATCTTTCGTGCTTGGGGCAGGGACTTTCGCGTCAAGATGTTCCAGTTCATCAAGCATACGGGAGCGCGCTTTGGAGAGCACCACGCGGCGGACCGGATAGGCATACCTATTGAATCCTTCGGCGACGGCTTTACATGGCTCTCCAAAGACATGGACCAATCCACGGCCATGGCCGTGGCCCAGTGGGAACGCTGCAAGGAAGCGATACTGAAGGGAGAGGAGGACGTCATCGTCCTAGACGAGTTCACCTACCCCATGCACTACGGCTGGATACCGGTTGAGGATGTCGTGGAAACCCTGAAGCAGAGGCCGCCGGAACTGCACGTGATCATCACGGGCCGCTACGCCCCACAGGAACTCATTGACTGCGCCGACCTTGTGACGGAAATGAAGATGATAAAGCACCCTTATGAAGACCACGGAATCGTTGCCCAGAGAGGCATAGAGTTTTGATCTAAAGCCATTACTGTGGCCGCCTGAGGAACAAATTCGCCCTACCCTCCGTATATATTTGTATAGACAGTAAGAGGTAGTCTGGGTGAAAGCCAAAGTCAAGAAAACTCTTATAGCCGCAATGGCCATCTCGGTTGTCCTGGTAACGTTGGCCGCTTGCGGAAGCAATACGAGACCGGCCAACGTCACCGTGGAGGTGCCGTCCGGCCGGAATCCCAACGTATCGGTGAGCGGCACTGTCACCTATGGGGAGCGGTTGGCTCTCTCTCCGGGAGCAAAGCTCGTGGTGGAACTGCGTGACGTGTCCTATGCAGACGCCGCGTCAACGCTTATCGCTCGCCAGACTATCTCCGACCCCGGACAGGTACCCGTCAAGTTCAAGGTAGAATACAACCGCGACGACGTCGACTCCCGAAACACTTACGCAGTTAGCGCCAAAATCATCGAATCGGACGGACGGCTCGCCTTCACCAACGATACGGCATACGATGTAATCACCCGCGGCAATCCAGACAAGGTGGATATGCTCCTAGTGCTTGTGCAGCCCCCACCCGACCTCGTGGGAGAGGGTGTAGACTGGCGAACCTGGGTGGAGGTCCCGGCCCAAGTGATCTCGGCCAACCTGATACCGAACGAACCGGAACCCTTCCTCCGCATTGTCTACTACCAGTCCAATTTAGAAGGCTGCGCCAGGCCAGGCAGCCAGGATCTGAGGGTGGACGGCAACAAAATCATTGCCACCATAACGCTCATGCAGCCTCCCCCCACAGCATGGGCCATTCCCTGCGACGAGCAGTTGGTGGAACTCGACGCCGTTGAGCCGGTGGAGGCTTCGCTTGAGCCGGGCGAGACCTACCGCGTCATTGTCAACGACGTAGCAACCACATCCTTCAGTTTGCCAAGATCCCACCTTGGGCACACCATCATCGCCGAGTCGCCCATCGAGGGAGCGGAGATCATGGTATTGGAGAGCGCGCCGCCGCAGTACCAACTGCGCGTCGTCTCCGGTCTTTCAAGGGGAAGCGGCTGTTCTCAGGTCAACGGCTACGAAATCCGGCGAAGAGATTCGAATGAGATAGATGTGGTAGTCACGCACCACGAGGTTGCCGACCAGCTAGTCTCCTGTACCGCCGACTTCCCCATAGTGGAGACCAGCGTTCCCCTCGGCTCGAGCTTTGAACCGGGTAAGAAGTACACCATCCGTGTGAACTCGGACATCACCATATCGCTTGAACCCCAGTAGGCGGATAGATGAATATCATGGCAAACGGCCAAGTGATTGACTCAGAGGGAGGGACTCGTAGACGATCTTGGTGAAGACGTTATACGTTATTCAACAACCGGGGCTGCGTCTTGAGGGGCCCTCTCCCAGAGCCACTCCACACTCTCGTTGCGAGGGGTCTTGATGGACGGCCGGCCGTTCAGAATATGGTCCACGTAGCTGATGATGTCATTGGCGCAGATGCTGCAGTAGCCGTAGGAATTGGTCAGCCTGGAGTTGATGTTCCTCCATCGTTGCATCCAATCTACCCGCTGTCTAGAAGAGCGCGGCCGGGTAAGGTTCTTGCTGAGCTCATTCGGTGTGATGAGAATGCGCTTTTCTATGGCCTCCTTCAGGCGCGGTTCTGAGTCGTATTCCAGGGTCATTCCTCTGCTCTGCCAGGACTCCACGTGCTCGTGAATCTCACGCCGGAACGCATCCTTGTTGCGGTCGGTGATTCCAAGCACACGTTCCATCTCCCGCATGTCGCGCTCCCTTCCAGCCTCGGCACGGGTGGGCCTTCGGCCCTTGGAGGCGTCCTCCAAGTAAGAACTGAGGTCGGACAGATAGGACGCGAGCAAGTCCTTGGCCTTTGTCTCGAACCCATCTTCGTTTGCAATCCGTACTTCGCGAACCGCCAGGTCGTCGTACACCTGCACGGTGTCTGTGATCAGGGCAATCTTGGCCGCGATGTCGGCATCGTACCCCACGTTCTCACCCAGGCCCTCCCATAAACTACTCAGGGCTACAAATGGCGTAATGCAACGAATGTTGGGATCACTAGCGGCAGCATCAATGCGGTTCATCACGTACCTAGGTGATATTCCGGTCATTCCCTCCATGGGGTGTCGACGCTGCATATCGCGCACTGTCTGACTGGAGAAGTTGGAGACAACATGGCCGTCATAGAGATTCAGCTTGTCCAGCAGCGACATCCCCTGGCGGTCGGGCGGGTCCAGTCGCGCCAGAACGGAGAACGCGCTCGCCACCTGTAGGGTCAGAGGAGCTATGTGTGCGTCTCCCATATTGCTCATCTTGAGCATCTTCCTGTAGATCTTGACCTCTTCGCTGACCTTCAAGTTGTAGGGGATCTGGATAGCTATGATGCGGTCCTTGAGAGCCTCGGAGCTCTTGTCTTTTGAGAATTCGTCGAAATCTCCCTGGTTGGAGTGCCCCACTATGACTTCGTCGGCGTATACGGAGCCGAACTTCTCCATCTTGATGCTCTGCTCCTGCGCCAGGCCGAGTAGAGCGGTGAGGAGATGTTTGTCCGCCTTGAACATCTCAATAAGCTCGATCATGCCCCGGTTGGCGACGTTGAACTCCCCGTCTAGCCTGAACGCCTTCCCCGCCACCTCAAGACGATCGCCCTCGAGCTGGTCCGTATTAACACTCCCGACCAGCAGGGACGAGTCGGATGGGTTGGGGTTGTTGGCCACAAAGCAGCCAATGCCAATTGCCTCTTGCTCTGAAAACGTCACTCGCTCCACTGGAACATCCGCATACCGGCCTTGGTACTCGGTCCTCACCAGGTAGCGGCACCGGGGGCAGAGGTCGCCCTCCACGTAGATGCCGTACTGGTCGTAGATCTGGGGCCTAAGCCTCTTGGGGATCAGATGCAGGGGCTCCTCCTGCATCGGGCATCCCTTGATGGCATAGACAGCGCCCTTGTCTGTCCTGGAGTGGGCCTCCATGGCGCGCTTTATCAGATCCACAACGGTGGACTTGCCACTGGCCGGAGGGCCTAGGAGCAGGAGTATCCGCTTGCGCACCTCGAACCTCTGTGCGGAAGCCGCAAAGTACTGAGCTATGCGATCCAGCGGCTCCTCCAGCCCAAATATCTGGTCCTGGAACAGGCCGTAAGTGCGAACTCCCTGGGGGGTCGCGTCTGAACCATTGGACACAATGGCGTCGTAGATGTAGGCGTGGGAGAGGCGGCTCTTCAAGGGGTCGCTGACTACAAGGCGGAGATACTCCTCAAAGGTCCCCTCCCAGGAGTACCTGTCAGCCTCGCTCTGGGCCTCGGATATGATGGACTGGATAGTAATTTCGTTTGTCATAGCTTCCTGTATACACCATCCAATTAAGCCAGGCTTGCTGAATGGCGCAGACCGCACCGGCCTCGGCGCAAGCTCAGATGGGTCTCCCAGACCCTCGGGTTTGCTTTAGGGAGTCCCTACGGAGAGGCCAACTCAACTACGAGATGACAGACGTGAGCGCCCAGAGGCCCACCAGTCCGGTTACGGAGCCGCCGAAGAGCATGAACCAGCCCGTGACTAGCCTCAGAGTTTGTAGCTCAAAGCTATAGTAGAAGAATGCGATCGCAGAGACGATGGTGAGCATGAACGGCACGGACGACATTGCGAGCCATATGCCAAGGGAGTGCTCGAACACACCGTTTTCAGCCATCGCCAGCGCGAATATGAGAAAGACTACCAGGGAGGCGATGGAAAGAAAGAGGCTGTAGAAGCCTATGGCGCGCGGGTCCGTGTCCCAAATGCTCTGTACTCCAACACCCAGGGAGTAGATTGCCCAGAGGGCAATGAACGCTGTCAGTGCGGTAACCAGCTCCGTCGAACCTTCGCCGGATATCAAGGTTGGCGTAATGGTGGTGCCAAACATGACAGTGCCTAGGGTCAACAGACCGAGCCCCGTGGCAAACACGCCCACAGTCCGACCTTCGGAGTACAGCCCAAGCACGTGCCAAGATTGTGAGAATATAACTGCGCCTATCAGAAGAAAGAAAATACCTTCCATGAGCCCTTATCCTCCAGCTAGGATATAACTAGATGATCATCACAGTTGCCTTACGACAACGCTGAGATCAACCGAGCTAACGTGCATTATTCTAATAGAGACTCTACAAATTGTCGAACAGCCTGCAGGACTGAGAAGACACCTTGATCACGCACACCCTCTGGCGATTGCTTGAACCCGGCCACGTGGGCGCACACTGAGCGACCTCAGCGTCAGATAAGAGACGGGGTGCTGTTCTGGAGCGCGAGCTCGGATTCCTTAGAGATGTCACTTTTCCCGGTCAGGAAAGAAAGCAGACTTAAGCTGCTCGGCTATGCCCTTGGCGTCTATCTGCAAGCGCCGCCTCTGGTCCGCCGCGGTGCCGTGCTCTATGAACGAATCGGGCATCCCAATGCGGTGAACCGCGGTATCCTCCATTCCCGCCGCGGCTAGAGCCTCCAGCACCGCCGATCCGAAACCACCGGCAAGGACATTTTCCTCTACCGTGACTATTCGTCCGGTTGCACGTGCGGCATCCAGGAGTAAACCGATGTCGAGCGGCTTCACGAAAATCGGGTTCACAACTCCGCAGGAAATCCCGCATTCGTCAAGCATTTCAGCAGCCTCCATAGCGGCTGTAAGCGACTTGCCCAAACCGAATATAACTACGTCCCGCCCCTCCCGTATCACAGAGCCTCTGCCAATGGGCAGCTCTCTGAGTTCCTCTTCCATTGGCACCCCTACTGCCTCCCCTCTGGCTATGCGAATAGCAAATGGGCCTGCGTGTTTGTAAGAGGTGTAGACAAGGTGCTGTAACTCGTTTTCATCCTTAGGCGCGGCCAGGACTATGTTGGGAAGACAACGGATGTATGAGATGTCAAATGCGCCATGGTGCGTTTTGCCGTCCTCTCCAACTATCCCTGCCCTATCCGCGATGAGGGTCACAGGGAGGTTCTGTAAACAGACGTCGTGGACTATCTGGTCGAATGAGCGCTGGAGAAACGTCGAGTAAATTGACACGAAGGGCTTGACTCCAGTGGATGCCAAACCAGCCGCCAAACTGACTGCGTGCTGCTCCGCAATTCCAACATCGAAGACCCTATCAGGGAACTCCTGCTGGACACTGGCCAGTCCCGTACCTTCAAGCATGGCCGCGCTTATGCCCACGACCGACTCGTCCTCCCGCATGATCCGCGTGATCGTTTCAGCAAATACCTTAGAGTAGGTTGGCGCGCCGGAGCCGCTGCCCAACGGGGAGCTTGGTTGATGGAACTTGACCGGATCGTCCTCTGCAGGCTCATAGCCATGTCCCTTATGGGTCACTACGTGAACCAACGGTACAAGTCCGGTACGGCTCCTGGCCTGTCGGAGTGTTTGCTCAAGTTGCCTGAAGTCATGTCCATCAATTGGGCCAAGATACTGGAAACCCATCTCGGTCCAGAACATCGTGGGAACGGTAAGACCCGCCAGTGCCGTATTGAATCTTTTGACAAGGCTGTATATCAAATCGCCTGTGGGTACCCTCTTGGATAGCGCCTTCATCCGATTCACCATTGCCTGATACTCCGGGTGAGTGATCAGGCGCTTGCGCCAGTTGGTCAAGAACCCAATGTTCTCTGAGATGGACATGCCGTTGTCGTTCAGGATGACGATGAATTTCTCGGGGTTGAAATGCACAATGTTGTTCAACGCCTCAAAGCTAGAGCCTGAGGTCATAGCGCCATCACCGACAATTGCTATAGTCCATGAGTCCAGTTTGCGATTCGCGGTACCCTGGGCGATTCCGAGCGCAATCGAGAGTCCGGTCCCGGCGTGTCCCGCAGCCATCGTGTCATGCGGACTCTCTTTAGGCTCGCCAAACCCTGACAGACCTCCTTCCAGCCGGATGTCCTTGAATTCGTCACGCCTTCCGGTCACCAACTTGTGTGTGTACATCTGGTTGGTGGTATCCCACACTATCCTGTCGGCTGGGCTGTCAAAAACGCGGTGTAGCGCCAGCGTAAGTTCCACAACTCCCAGATTGGAAGCCAGGTGCCCTCCACGCTCAGTTATGACAGAGATAATGGTGTCCCGCACTTCCTGTGCCACCTGCGCCAGTTCTTCATGGCTTAAGGGCTTGAGGTCGCTAGGCTTATCTATCTGGTCCAGAAGGTAGTCAGTCATGTAGGTAACTCCTCAGGTTCTATCACTATCATACATCGACTTTATTCCCTGATTCCGCGGAAGCAAGAAGGTAGTGTCTTCTTCAACCTCGTCTATGGTCGCGGCTTCAGCCGGCGCTATTGAGCTTATCATATCCTAGCTTCTTCAATGGTCTACGGTCTATCACAGTGACGGTCTATCTCTCGTCGAATGAATTCTGAAGCTCCACTAGGAGAAACTGGCTAGATAACCCCATGTCTCCTGAGCATGACCAGATCATCTTGGGGCACGCCCATTTCCTCACAAAAGATCTCCTTGTTGTGCTGCCCCAGTAGCGGAGCGGGAACACGCAGGCTGTATGGGCTCTTCGGGAGCTTGTAAATCTCGCCCGGCATCTTGAGCTTGCCCACAACCGGATGCTCAATGTAGGAATAGAACCCTCTTTCGTCTAGATGAGGACATCCGGACAGGTCCTCCGACGTCTGGACTACCGCGGACACCCAGCTGTTTGATGCCGTGTGCGAAAAATAATCGAACTTGTTCCACTCCTTCAAGATGGAAAGCAGTGCGTCATCCAGTTCCTTGGGGAACTCGTTTGGCTGTTGAGGGTGTGCCTCTTGCAAGGGAGCAAGTTCGGGATGCCCCAGCAGCTCCACGTACTCTGCGAAGTTACCTGGCCGTTGAGTGCCGCGCTGAAACGTGGCGCCAACATACCCATCCTTAACGGGGACAACACCCTGGAAGTGGGGGCCAGCCTTAGCGGAACCGGCCTCTTTCTTAGGCGCTCGTCTTTCTATAGCTCCCGTATAGATGTACTTGTTAGGCGGGCTAACGTGATGCGCGGCCATAACCTCCATCAGAGAAACGTCAATCTGCTGGCCCTTGCCGCTCTTCCCCCTCCAATAGAGGGCGGCGGAAGTAGCATAGGCAGCCGTGATGCCGCCAATATAAAGGCTCTGAGGATGACCGTGGCCCAGCGGCTCGCGGTCGTACGCGCCGCTGGTATACATCACTCCGCCTAGAGCCTCGTATACGATGGGGCTCCCAAGGAACTCGCGGTACGGGCCTGTCTGGCCAAACGGCGTCACGGAAGTCATCACTAGACCGGGATTATGGGTTTCCAGTTGAGTGTAGCCCAGCCCCAGGGAGTCCAAATAGCCAGGAGGGTAGCTCTCTACAACTGCATCTGCGCTCTTGACCATCTCAATGAGGAGTGCGCGTCCGGCGGCACACTCAAGGTTCAACGTGACTCCCCTTTTGTTGGCGTTGAGATACAGAAACTGCAAGCTCTTTTCTCGGTCGGGCGTGTCTGAGAAGAACGGCCCAGACCCCCGAGATGCATCGCCAACTCCGGGGGTCTCTACCTTGACGACCTCCGACCCATAGTCTGCAAGGAGCCGGGCGCAAAATGGACCCGCTATATGGGAGGACAGATCGATGATGCGAAATGCGGAGAGAGGTCCTTGTGGCATTCTACTCCAGTCCTAGAGCCTTCTTGTAGTCGGCATCGTGGCCTACCAGGAGGCCGGACTCGATGTCCGCATCAAGCCTGGAACGTTTGACTGGTTGAGGAGTGGGCACCGGGTGCGTACCAATGGCTCCCAATTCGTACAGCTGGTCTATTCGTTGAGGCTGCAAACCCAACAGGTCGGTTAGGATTAGGTCATTATGGGCTCCCAGAGAGGGCGCAGGCCGCCGAATATAACTTTCGGTCTTGGACATCTTCCAAGGCCTGCCCAAGTGGGCCCTCTTCCCGACGCCTAGCTCTGCCGGGTAGGAGATATCTTCATAAAGGCCCCTGGCCTTGACGTGATCGTTGGTAAGCACCTCTTTAGCGTTCAACACGGCGCCGGCCGGCACCCCGTACCCTTGAAGGATTGCCATCAGCTCTAGGTGCTCATAGTTCTTCGTCCATTCGCTGGTGTGACGATTCAGGCTTTCTTGGTGCCGCGATCTGGACAGTACGTCGGCATACCGGTCATCCTCTGCCCAATCGGGATGTCCCATGGCCTGGCGCAAGGAGTCCCACTGCGCATCATCAGTAACGGAAATGGCTATCCATTTATCGTCCCCTTTGCACCTGAACACCCCATGCGGCGAGAAGTGGGGATGACGGTTGCCCATCAGCTTACCGCTGCGTTCATTGGCCTGATAATCCAGGATTGAATCACCTACCGTAGAGGCGGCCAACTGATACATCGAGTAGTCAACCCATTGGCCTTCGCCCGTTTTGTTTCGATGGTGGAGAGCGGAAAGGATCGCGAAGACCGCCATCCAGCCGTTGGGCGGATCAAACCACGCCTGTCCGACCCGCCTGGGACCATCTTCCGGATAGCCGGTGAACTGGCTGACTCCGCCGGTCAACTCAAACATGCGGCCGATGCCTTGATAGTTCCTCCAAGGGCCGGTTTGACCAAAGCCTGAGAAGGAGAAGTAGACTAGATGAGGGTTGATCTTTCGCAGTGTTTCGTACCCAAGGCCCAGACGCTCCATGACGCCCGGCCGGTTGTTTTCCGCTAGGACATCGCTAACCCTGACAAGGTCCTTGAACAGTTCCACCGCCTCTTCCACTTTGAGGTCAAGGGTAATGCCATATTTGCCTCTGTGCAGCTGATGAAAGCTTCCGTCCCTGTTCCACGGCTCGTGGCCGGGCTCTCCGTCCGGGTACACTCCTTGACCGCCCCTGCTACGGGTGTGGCTCTCCACCTTGATGACCTGAGCTCCCATATCGGACAGCACATACATGGCGGTAGGCATTGCCATTACGCTGGTTGCGTCGACAATGCGAACCCCTGACAGCAAACCGCTCTCCGGTTCCAACTCTAGGCTCATAGTCTCACCTGCTATACTTTTGACTCGCTCCGACGTCTCGACCGTTTAGTCTTCAGGAACTTGACTGGCCCCCGGTCCTTAATTGGCCCGTTACCTTCCTGGGCCTCTTCTCAAGAAACGCGGCGCTGGCATCCGCGGCGTCTTCAGTAATCTGCCATGTAATGCCGTTGTATAGAAGCTGTAGGTGCCAGGCTTGGTCTTCCGTCATGTCTCTGCTCTTGGTTAGGAACTCCTTCAAGAACCTGACGGCCACCGGCGGCATCTCGGCTATTCTGTTTGCTATCTCTTCGCAGTGGGACATCAGTTGATCGTGCGGCACCGCTTTATTGACCAAGCTAATGCGCTCAGCCTCTGCAGCGTCTATGGGCTGGTCCGACAATAGCATTTTCATCGCGTGTACGTAAGGCACCTGTCGAATCAACCGGGTGGCAAGAGGCCCGCTCCCAATGCCGCCCCTGTTGGATAGCAGCGCATAATAGAACTTGGCGTGTTCGGCACACGCTATTCGTATATCCGTAGTAGTCAGCAGGCTGTACAGTCCTGCACCGGCTGCCCAACCGTTTATTGCCGCAATCACCGGCTTCCAGATCTGAGGGAAGTCTACTCCGCCGTTGAAAACGGCGATGCGGCGTCCACCTATGGTGCCTGCCCTGGGCCAAACGAAGCTATTCAACCGCCGGGCTCGCTCGTCCTCGAAAGTCTCGCCCGGAGGAGGAGGCTGAATGCTGTGCCCTCCTGAAAAATGACGGTCTCCCACGGATGTAAGGATCATGCAGCGCATATCAGTATCCGCCCAGTAGTCCTGGTACGCCTCGCCAAGCTCCTCTATCACCTGGTCGTCCATAACGTTGGCTTTGGTGGGGTTGTTTATGGTCAGATAGGCAATTGGCCCCTTCTTTTCGTAGATGGTCTTCTTGGGTGTTTCCGCCATGTCTATTGCTCCTCCAGTAGGCTGTCTCAAACGTTTCGGTTGATAGCTCTAAGCTGCTTAAATCACATTTTCAGACTCTGTATTGATCACTCTAGACAGGCGGATGTCTCCGGTGCCAGTCCGTAGCTTGCTCATAAGCGTAGGCCGCCCTGTAAATGAGCTGCTCTTCAAGGGGGCGGCCCATCAGCTGAAGGCCGACGGGCAACCTGTCCCCCATGGCAAATCCGCAAGGCAACGATAGTCCTGGGTAGCCGGTTATGCTGGCAAGGCCGTTGAGATACATAGCGCGCGACCGGGTAATGACCTCGCGACCGCGAAGCATGGTGGTCTTCAACCCGGGAGAGTCTCCCAGGGTCATGCCTGTAGGCATGGCGATGACGTCCGCTTCCTTGAACGCTGCCACCAGTTGCTGTCCTATAAGTAGTCGCTTCCGCGCTTTCTCAACGTAGTCGGCTATGTCCGGCTGCTTTCTATCTCCTGCCAGGATGGCCGCCTGGACTTCGTCCCACTGGTCTAAGTTTTCAAAGAGGTGGATGTGCTCCTTCCACCAGAGCGCTTCCGGCTCAATGCCGTCCATCAATGCCCTGGACTCCGCCGCGAGAGGCAAGGCCACCTCTACAATGTGGGCGCCCAGCCCTTCCAGCACCTTTATTGCCGCTCGCACGCGGTCCTCGTGCTCTTCCGTAACCCACTCCTTCCATACCCAATCGTCGGTTGGCACGCCTATTCTGACACCCTTCATCCCGTCTCTGATTGCCGCTCGGTAGTCATATGGAGGTTCATTGATGCTGATGGGGTCCTTGGGGTCAAACTGCCCCAGGACCTGCAGCATGATGGCGTTGTCTTCTACTGTCTTGGTCATCGGCCCGGCCTGGCTGGCGCTGGCCGTTGGATATGAGTCGGTTGGATATCTGCTGATGCGACCGGTGGTTGCCCTGAACCCCACGATGCCGCAATTGGCCGCGGGATGTCGCACGGAGCCGCCTCCGTCGGTGCCGACCGAACCCAGGCAGAGGGATGCCGCGGTAGCCGACCCGGGGCCGCTGCTGGATGTGCCCGGACTTACGTCCAAGTCCCAAGGGTTCACGCAGCCCACGACCCTCAGATTCATCCTATCCAGCCCTTCTCTCTCCGGCGATTGATACGTGGTGGTATCAATGCGGACCTTGCCGACAAGTATAGCTCCAGCCTCCTCGAGAAGCGTGTGCACCGTGGAGCTTACCTTGGGCTTTAGGTCCAGCCCTTGTGGGTTCCCGTGGGTAGTGGGGATGCCCTTGGTGTCCAAGCTGTCCTTGAGGGTGTACGTGATTCCGTGCATCGGCCCACGGTAGTCGCCGGCGGCAATCTCCCGCTCTGCCTGCTTGGCCCTCTCCAGAGCGTACTCCCCGGTAACGGTGACAAAGCAACCCAGCTGGGGGGCTACTCTGTCGATCCGCTCCAGGGTCACTTCGGTCAATTCTACGGGCGACACCTCACGCCGACGCAGAAGCTCGCTCATCTCGGCGATGGTTGCATTCACCAGGTCAATAGACGTTGCACTCATTCTCAGTTACCTCGGCCTCGTTACCACGCCTGCATGATGGCGCATCCCAACCTAGTTCAAGGAAGTTGTAGCGTGTTGGCTTTTAAATGGGCGGATGTCTGAGGTGCCACTCGGTGGCCTGCTCGTAGGCATAGGCCACTCTATAAGTAAGAGACTCCTCCAGAGGGCGGCCCATCAGTTGAAGACCGACAGGCAGCCGGTCTCCCATGGCGAATCCACAAGGAACAGAGAGCCCAGGGAACCCGGTGACGCTGCCTAGTGCGTTTATTGGTATAGCCCGCGACCTTGTATGGACCTCTCGCCCGCGTACGTTGGTAGTCAAGGTGTCGCCTTTGTCTCCCAAGGTCATGCCGGTCGGTAGCGCTATAATGTCCACTTCTTTGAGCGCCGCCACCAGCTCCTGTCGGATGAGCAATCGTTTCTTGGACTTCTCCAGATACTGCCGTATGTCAACCGTGCTCATGCCAAACGGTGGCGGCGTGCCCTCGGTGAGTCGCACATCTTCCACTCCTTGGAGGTGCGCCTTAATTGCTCGCTGGAGGTTCTCCCACTTGTCGGCGTTTTCGTATAGATGCTGGTGATCAATCCACCAAATCATCCCCTCGGTGAGACCTCCCATGACTGAACGGGACTCCGATGCAAGAGGCAGAGACACTTCTTGGATGTGGGCGCCCAGGTCTTCCAGAACGGAAATCGCGCGTCGAACTATGTCCTCTTGCTCCTCGAAGACCCAGTCCTTCCATGCCCAATCGTCGGTTGGCACTCCTATTTTGACGCCCTTCATCCCGTCTCTGATTGCCGCTCGGTAGTCATACGGCGGCTCGTTGATGCTGATGGGGTCCTTGGGGTCAAACTGCCCTAGAACCTGCAGCATGATCGCGTTATCTTCCACCGTCTTGGTCATCGGCCCGGCCTGGCCGGCGCTGGCAGTTGGATATGTGTCGGTTGGATATCTGCTGATGCGACCGGTTGTTGCCCTGTATCCCACAATGCCGCAGTTGGCTGCGGGATGTCGCACGGAGCCGCCTCCGTCGGTGCCCACCGAGCCCAGGCAGAGGGATGCCGCGGTAGCCGACCCAGGGCCGCTGCTGGAGCCTCCCGGACTGAGGCTGGTGTCCCATGGATTGAAGGCTTCTATCGGCCGGTCCAGCGAGTCAAAATTCGTTGTGTCTATATTCACCTTGCCCACGAGGATAGCTCCGGCCTCTTCAAGAAGCGTGTGCGTCGTGGAGCTTACCCTGGGCTTTAGGTCCAGCTTTTGTGGGTTCCCGTGGGTGGAGGGAATGCCCTTGGTATCTATGCCGTCCTTGAGGGTGTACGTGATGCCGTGCATCGGCCCACGATACTTGCCGGCGGCGATCTCCCGCTCTACCTGCTTGGCCCTCTCCAGAGCGTAGTCCCCGGTAACGGTGACAAAGCAGTTCAGCTGGGGAGCCACTCTATCGATCCGTTCCAGGGTCGCTTCGACCAATTCTACGGGCGATACCTCACGCCTTCGCAGACGTTCACTCATATCAGTGATAGTTGCATTCACCAGGTCAATAGATGCTGTACCCATTCTTCATCCCCTCCTTTGCGATGGTACGTCCCTAGCTGACTAAGATGACTTAAGTGCTTTAAATGGGTGGATGTCTGAGGTGCCACTCGGTGGCCTGTTCATAGGCATAGGCCACTCTATAAAGAAGCGGCTCCTCCACCGGTCTGCCCATCAGTTGAAGCCCGACCGGCAGCCGGTCTCCCATGGCGAATCCACAGGGAACGGAAAGCGCCGGAAAACCGGTGATGCTGGCAAGACTGTTCAAGCGCGTTCCTCGCGAACGGGTGGGAACTTCCCTGCCTCTGATGATTATGGAGTCCTCTTCAATCTTGTCGCCCAGGGTCATTCCGGTGGGCATCGCTATCACGTCTACCTCTGTAAGAGCCGCAATCAGTTCCTGCTTCACCATTTGCCGTTTCCGTGCTTTAACGACATAGCTCTCGATGTCTACCTGCCTGGTCCGGTTTGCCTGGATAGCTGCTTGGAGTTCGTCCCACTTGTCAGCGTTTTCGTAGAGGTGCATGTGGTCTTCATACCAGCTCTCGGTTTCGCCCAGGCTTTCGGATAGCTCCCTGGATTCCTCGGCTAGGGGCAAAGAAACCGGCAGCACGTGCGCGCCCATGCTTTCGAGCAGAGCGACGGCGCTACGCACCCTGTCTTCGTTTTCCTCCGTTACCCATTTCTCCCAGATCCATTCATCCGTGGGGAGTCCGATGCGGATGCCCTTGACGCCGTCCCTCAGTCCAGCAGGGTAGTCATACGGCGGCTCATTGATGCTGATGGGATACTGAGGATCGTAGACTCCCAATGCCTGGAACATGATGGCGTTGTCTTCAACCGTCTTCGTCATCGGCCCCGCCTGGCTTTGTATGCCCGAAGCTGGGTAGCAATCGAGAGGATACCGGCTGATGCGGCCAACCGTCGCTCTCATTCCGACAAGCCCGCAATTGGCTGCGGGGTGTCGAACCGATCCGCCTGAATCGGTGCCTACAGACCCAAGACCTAGGGACGCCGCCGTGGCTGAACCGGGCCCGCTGCTGGACGTGCCGGGGGTGACTATTAGATCCCACGGATTGAAGCAGCCGAGTGGTCTGAGTGTTTCTTGAGCCTGGAACGTAATGGTATCCATGCGGACTTTTCCAATAAGGACTCCCCCGGCTCCTTCAAGCAGGGCATGCACCGTGGAATTGACCCTTGGTTTAAGGTCCAAACCTTGTGGGTTGGCATGCGTCGTTGGGACGCCAACCGTGTCCAAATTGTCCTTCAGGGTGTAAGGAATTCCGTGGAGTGGCCCGCGATATTTGCCTTGCCTAATCTCATCCTCGGCCAGTTGAGCGCGCCGCATGGCGTACTCTGAAGCCACGGTTACGAAACAGTCCAGTTTGGGGTTCACTCTTTCGATGCGTTCCAGCGTCGCCTGGGTCAACTCCACCGGCGACACTTCCCTCTGCCGTAGACGCTTGCTCATCTCGGTAATGGTTGCTTCTACTAGGTCAATCTCGCCGGTTCCCACATTTCACCCCACCAGATAAGATGTTCAATAATGCCTACCGGCTAGCTGCCGCGCATTCGGGGGTCCAGAATGTCACGCAGGGCGTCGCCAAGTACGTTCACTCCGAACACCAATATAGTCAATGCAAATCCAGGGAAAAGGATCATCCAAGGCGCCTCCGCAAAGTGGCGCATCATGCGCGAAGCTAACAAGCCTCCCCAGGATATAACTACGCCCCCGGGTGTTACGCCAAGGAAGCTCAGCGACGCCTCCACGATGATTACAGTTCCTATAGAGGTTGTGGCAACAACCATCATGAGGCCAAAAGTATTTGGGGCCACGTGTCTGACCATAATTCTTAAGGTATCCGCTCCTATGCTGCGGGCAGCGTCTATGTACGGCGTCTCCTTGATGCTGAGTACCTGTGAGCGGATTACCCGCACACCTCTACTGGAGAATATGAGAGTCAGCGCGATGATAAGGCTGGCAAATGACGGTCCAAACGCCGCCATGAAAGCGAGCGCAAGCAGAAGGGAGGGGAA
Source organism: Dehalococcoidia bacterium (assembly GCA_965116555.1). Classification (GTDB taxonomy): domain Bacteria; phylum Chloroflexota; class Dehalococcoidia; order Lucifugimonadales; family QGNO01; genus DAOUJH01. The sequence goes on from OZ220698.1 coordinate 1,301,828, forward strand.
AGCGCTTTTGGCGTCAACGAAACGCTGGATGATCAAGTCAACCTTCCCCCCAAAATAGGCGCTTGAGATTCCCAACGCTCCGGCTATTATCGTAGCCGCAAGGGTGACTGTAACACCTACAACCATCGAGGTTCTCGCGCCGTAGATGGTACGGCTGAGCATGTCTCTACCAAGCATATCAGTGCCGAACCAAGCATCGGTGGCGCCGGGCCTCACAAACACTTTGTCCGGATTCGTAAGATGGGGATCGTACGGGGCAGCGATTGGAGCCGCGACCGCTATGATAGCGAAGAAAGCAATGATCACAGCCCCGAGCGTCCCCAAGGGCTTGCTGCGGGCAAGGCGCCATGTACGCAGCAAGTATCTTGAGCGCTGGCGCAATGGCAACGAGGCATCTGCCATTTTGGCGGTATCTTTAGCTTTGAACGGTAATGTCACTGGCGCCTCCGCTCAAGCGATTTAGATGCGGTGCTATTACTCATAACGAATCCTTGGATCCAACCACGCATAGGTAATGTCAACAATTAGATTAACTATCAGCGCCATGAGGGCAAAGTAAAGAACGTAAACCTGCACAACTGCAAGATCGCGACTTACTATGGCCTGTACCAGGGCCTGCCCTACTCCCGGCACGCTGAAAATGAGCTCAATCACTACTGTTCCGGTTAGCAGTCCGCCCATCAGACCGCCTAGCGTTGTAACCACTGGCAGCAAGGCGTTGCGCAAAGCATGTCTCCAGATCACGGCTCTTTCACCCAGCCCCTTGGCTCTTGCCGTCCTAACGTAATCGTCCCTCATCACCTCAAGCATCTGGGTTCTGGTCATGCGCAGCAGAAGACCGTTAGAGCTGAAACCGAGCGCAATGGCCGGGATGATCAACTGTTGGGTACTGACAACCGGGTTTTGCCAGAGGTGAGTAAATCCTAGCGGCGGCATCCAGCCAACCTCTACCGATAGAAATAGAATTACCAACAGTCCCACCAGGAAAGTGGGCATAGCCAATCCCAGGATTGCCCACCCCCTCAGCACAAAGTCTATCCAGCTATCCTGCCGCACGGCCGCCAAAACGCCAATAGGTATCCCCATTGCGGCCACACTAACGAAAGAGAACAGGGCGAGCTGAATTGTGATGGGCAACTTGAGCTTTAGCTCAGTTGCTATGTCCCGCCTGCTGACAAAGGATTTCCCAAGGTCGCCGCGAGCCACGTCCCACATCCAGTCCGCGTATTGGACAAGGATATGTTTGTCTAAACCTAGTTGCTCACGGAGCCGGGCATGAGCTTCCGGGGTATAGTGCCCCTCCCCGGAAGGGCCGGCCAAGATGACCGCTGCCACATCTCCGGGGACAACGCGCAGCAACAAGAAAATGAACAGCGATGTTCCCAGCAGAGTAGGAATGAACAGCAACAGTCTCTTGACTATGTACTTCTTCACAAGCGCACCCTAGTCCTTAACCCCCGCCCGCAATGGATGGGGGTTAAGCATCAACGCTGGAACACTCTTTCCGCTCTTATCTGTCTAGCCAAGCACTCTCAAAGGTTGGCGTATCAAAGGTGGTCTTCCTAGGTACCCAGCCTTTCAGGTCAAGGCGGTTTACGTGCGATCCCACACCGCGAACGCTTCCTATGAGAGCGGCGTCGTTGTAGACAATGATTCCCATCTCCCGCAGGATTTTTCCACGGGCTTCATTGTCGTTCAAGAGGGCTTGCTGCTCACGGAGCCGCAGCCATTCATCGTTCTCCCACGTGGTGTAGTTGCGTCCGCCGTCATCCCAGATGTTGTACATTTGGAAGTTGAATGCGTCCGGGTCGTTGAACCGCGATCCGGTAGCCGTTTCCAGCATCTGGAAGTCTCCGCTCTTTGAGCGTGAAGTACGCGTGGACAGGTCAACTATTTCCAGGAAGATATCAACGTGCAAATCTCTGTTCATCTGGCCAATGATCGCCTCGCACTCAGTCTGTCGCCGGTCCCAGCACACCCATCCGAACCGGAGCCGGTTGTTAGGACCGTATCCGGCCTCTTCCAGGAGCTGGTTAGCAGTCGCTTCAAGGTCGGCTCTAACTCCTGGGTCCGGGTCAAAGGCTGGAGCATCCCTGTACCAGTCCTCCAGGGAGCCGATATAGCTCCATTCAGTGAGATAGGGGGTTACCAAACTCCCTTTACTATCCGTGATGAGCTTGTCGTACTCCTGGCGATCGAAACCGATCTGGATAGCTGTGCGCAGCTTCTGCGCAACTGGATCCTCGGTTGGACCAAAGGGCTTGTTGGCCACATTAAGCATAAAGCCTTTCCAGCCTAGACGCTTCAGGGCGTTCAGCCGCACTTGGCCGGGAAGCTGCCTGTCCAGGTTTGCCAGGTCCGTCTCGGTTAGTGTCGTGCTGGATGGCCCCATGTTGTCCAAGCGGCCGGCCAGGAAATTCGCCCTCATTGCCTGGGCGTCATCTATGTGAACGATATTAAGCTCGTCCAAGTAAGGTAGTCCTTCCCTGAAGAACTGCTCGCTGCGCTCCCAGACGGCTTGGTTCTCAACCGCAACGCTCTTGACCTTGAACGGTCCAGTTCCTATGAGCTCACCCTTGTTGGGGTCAAGGTCACGGTGCTCCTCACCGGATTCATCAAGGGCCCTGGTGTAAGTGTCAGGTAGGAAGGGCACAAATGACCCGGCAAGGCACGGAATGAAAGCCGCTCTGGCCGCCTCCAAGCGCACCGTTACCTCATTGGGCCCGGTAACCTCTGCGCCGGCATCCGGCAAGAGGTTTCCTTGGTCGTCCCGGACCGGTTTGATATAGGCGCGAAGGCATGCCTGGGTGTTGCCTGGAACTTCGTTTGGCCTATCCACGACTCTTACGAATTGGTACCACACATCTTCAGCCGTAAAGGGATTACCTTCGTGGTCTACAATCCCCTCTCGGATTTTGAACGTGTAGGTTATCCCGTCGTCACTTACCGACCAGGATTCGGCTAGATCTCCTTCAAGAGTGCTGCGGTCGGCGGGGCTTGTGCGTATCAACTGGTTATGCAGATTGCCAATGCTCCCCCAGCAGATCCAGCTGTGCCCGCAGATAGCAGCATACGGGTCAAAGAGCCAGGTGCCTGACGTGGGCATCGTGAGAACCCCGCCATACTTGGGCTGCTCCTCTGGGACAGGCACAGAGGTCGGGGTGGGAACAGCCGTGACACCGGGGCTCGGCGGCTGCGGTGTTGGCGTTGGATCCCCTGGTGCTGGCGGCGATGTAGGTGTAGCGGCCGGCGCCTCCGGCGGCGATGTAGGCGTAGGAACCGATGTAGGGGTATCTTCAGCGCTTCCGCAGGCTACAATCAGCAGCAACGCGGCAAGAACCGCCAGCTTGGGTAAAATCCTCATCGAAATTATAGTCTTCATAATCCCTCCTTATCCCCGTCATTCTGCCCTGAACTCAAACTTGGAGAGTCCCGAAGTGTAGTTCAATAGACCTACCACTAATTCGACTGCTCTGTCAAGCCTGTTTCTTCGTGATTAGCATCACAAAGTCAAGTATACGACGCATATCGTCGCAGCAGGCTAGTTAGGTGACGTTTTCGTGTCCCAGGCTCACTTGCCGACCATTTGGGGCTCTGAATCCGCGCCTTCATGGCAGTAGCGCAAATAGCAACTAAAGGGCGCGGTAAGACAGAACGGAAGCGGACTATTCCGGACAGGAATCTTCTACATGCGCCGTACGGCGTCTCGAGCCTCTTCCCAGATCCCATGTTCCCTGCCCTACATAGCGGGTGGCACAAAAATCGAGGGCAGGTCACTTTCCTATTACAACGCCACAATGTATGCTGGCAGAGATTGAACCCAATGGGACCCTTCTCATTACATCACTAAAGGAGGTTCAAACATGGGTACTATATCCGTGAACCGGTTAGCAGGTCTGTCCCTCATATTCGGCCCGGTAGTCGCCTTCGTCTTCTTTCTCCTAGAGCCGGGTGGACTGCTGATAGACAGCGCCAAGGTGTCGGACGCTGTTGGCTCCGTAACGGCCAAGGGCGCCAACGCCGCGCTGACCAATGTAACCAACATAGGGATAATCCTTGGCCTGTCCCTAATCCTCTCCGGCCTCTATGCGCTAATGCGGAACGTAACCTTGGAGGGCAACGGCAAGGCGCTTGTTCAGATGGGCTTCTTCATGATCTTCGTAGGACTGACCGGTTGGATTCTATCCGGCGGCATTGACTTCATACTGGCCGATGCCCAAACCAGTGAGCAGATCAGTGGAAGCGTTCCCGTCTACTACGCAGGCTCCGCTCTTGTCTACGCCGGTGGGATTGCGCTTGGGTTCGGCGGATTCATTTTCGCCTTGGGCCTATCCACCAGAGACGACTTCAACCGGACAATCTCCCTTTTGGCTGCCCTTGTCAGCCTGGCCATAATGGTCTTTTTCATGGTAGCCATACTCAACAACGATGGCCGCGACACCTTCATCGCCCTGGCCCGTGGCTGCTACGTGCTGCTGGTTATCTGGTATGGATATCTCGGCCTCGGGCTGATGAATCGTCCCGATCCCGACCTGTGGCGATAGACGGAGTCTAGGACTTGACGGCGGCCGTCCTGAGGTCAAGGGACGGCCGCACACGAGCCGTTGCTAAAGCTAGTCTGGAGCCGGGCAACTCCGGCGGCTCGCTTTCGTCAGATCGCTAACGTCGTTGTTGGCGTCAGAGATCAGCAGTGACACTCGTCCGTTGGAAAGGAAGACGTTGTCCCATGTTGTGACCACAGAGGACAGCGAAGGAAGGCGTGATGGTGGAGCTGAAGGGAGTCGAACCCTTGACCTCCTCAATGCCATTGAGGCGCTCTCCCAACTGAGCTACAGCCCCACGCCGGTCTCCAACTATAGCAAAGCCGTATGGCTGGCGCAATTGCCGCCCATGCACTATATAATTGCCGTACCATGAATAAGGTCGGGTTCCTCGCTCCCCCTACATTCTGGAACGACGCCCTGCTCGATTTCCTGCGGGTGGCCCCCGACGGCACTAGCGTCGCAGGCACATACATCCCGGCCCGCGGCTTGGGCCGGACGATGGCCGGTTTCAGCCTCGACCGCGTCGCTGAGGCGCTACCCGCTATGCAGGAAGCCGCCGGATACCTCGCTGTAGCCGGAGCCGACGTCGTCGCGCAGTTCGGCATTCCGTTCTCGCTCATCCACGCGGAGCGTGCGCGGGAAACACAGTCCCAGGTGGCGGACGCAGTCGGCGTCCCCGTCGTATTGATGGGCGCTGCGATGCTCAACGCACTCGACCATTTGGGCGTCCGCCGCATCGCCATCGCAGGCGGCTACTACACCACCGGCGATTGGACCTCCATGGCAAGGCGCGGCTTCGAGTCCAACGGCTTTAAGGTCATCTTCCAGGAGAGTTGGGTCGAGCAGGGCGTCGTGGCTTCCGTCGAAGAGTCCGACAGGCTCGCGTGGGAGCAGGACGCGGCAATCACGAAGGCGCACGTCCTCAGGACTACAGAGCGCGCCGGACACAGCGTCGACGCCATCGTCGTCTGTGGCGGAGGTCTCCGTCTCCTCGGACACGCCGCGGAGCTGGAAGCGGCGACCGGCCTACCTATCGTCGCAGGAGACTTGGCCTTGTTCTGGGCAACCCTCAAGGCGATGGACACGAAGCCTCGCAGCACCGGATGGGGACGGCTGCTCGACGGCCTCTAGCGGAAACGCCGGACGTGCCAGCCCCCCGCGCACTGCTGGCGCAATTGCCGCCTATGCACTATAATTGGCGCATCATGCGTCTCCACACTAACATCTCTCCGTTGCTTGGCCTGGCACTGCTGAGGAGGAATGACCTGTAGGGGCGCAGCGGCATTTTTCAAGCACACGGACGCCCCGACAAGGGGCGTTTTTTTATGAGGTAATTGACAGCGCCAATAGCCCTCACTAGCATACCTGCCCAAGGAGCAGAAGATGACCAGTACGGCACGACATACGGAGCTACGCTACAGCCCACAGGAGATAGACCAGAAGTGGCAAGAACGCTGGGAGCGCGACGGCCTCTATCGCGTAGAGGACAGCGACCCGCGGCCAAAGTGGTACGAGCTGACCATGTACCCCTACCCTTCCGGCGACCTCCACATCGGGCACTGGTACGCCATGGCGCCCGCCGATGCTCACGCCCGGTTTCGCCGCATGCAGGGCTACAACGTGTTGCACCCCATGGGATTCGATTCCTTCGGCCTTCCCGCGGAGAACGCCGCCATCAGGCAACAGATACATCCCTACGATTGGACTGTAGGCAACATTGAAAACATGACGAGCCAGCTCCGTTCCATGGGAGCTATCTACGACTGGACTCGCCAGCTCAGCACCATGGAGCCGGAGTACTACCGCTGGAACCAGTGGATCTTTCTTCAGCTCCACAAGGCGGGCCTGTCCTACCGCGCCAACGCGCCGGTCAACTGGTGCCCCACGGACCAGACCGTGCTCGCCAACGAGCAGGTCATCGATGGAAAGTGTGAGCGATGCGACACACCGGTAGCCCGCCGTGACTTGGAACAGTGGTTCTTCCGCATCACCAAGTACGCCGACGAACTCCTCGACTTCTCCGGCCTCATCGACTGGCCGGAGCGAATCAAGACCCTCCAGGAGAACTGGATAGGACGCAGCGAAGGTGTGGACATCAGCTTCGATATCTCGCATCTGGGCATCGAAGAGAAAGAGATACGCACCTTCACCACTCGCATAGACACCATATACGGGGTCACGTTCATGGTGCTTGCGCCGGAGCATCCTCTGGTGCGGAAGATAACCACCAGCGAACAGCGGGACGCCGTGAACCGCTACATAGACCAGGCGCGCGGCCAAACGGAGATCGAGCGTCTCTCCACGGAACGCGAGAAAACGGGTGTGTTCACCGGCGCTTATGCCGTCAACAGGCTCAACGGCGAGCAGGTGCCCATCTTCGTGGGAGATTACGTGCTGCTCAGCTACGGTACGGGCGCGGTCATGGGCGTACCGGCCCATGACCAGCGCGACTTTGACTTTGCCCGCAAGTATGACCTGCCCATCAACGTGGTCATAGCGCCGTCCGGCTGGGACGGAAGCGAGCTTGATTCCGCGTACCTGGAAGCGGGCACACAGGTCAATTCAGGCCCGTTCGACGGCATGCCCAGTTCTGAGGGCATCAAAGCCATTGCGGAGCACGTGGAGGAGCAGGACTGGGGCAGCCGGACGGTGTCGTACCGCGTGCGGGACTGGCTTATTTCGCGCCAGCGCTACTGGGGCACGCCCATCCCCATGGTCTACTGCGACAAGTGCGGCACGGTGCCCGTTCCCGAGAAAGACCTGCCCGTGCTGCTCCCGCGAGACGCCGAGTTCCGCCCTACCGGTGAATCCCCGCTGGCCTCCAACGAGGAGTTCGTCAATACGTCCTGCCCGGACTGCGGCAAGCCCGCCAGACGCGAGACCGACACCATGGACACGTTCGTCGATTCGTCGTGGTACCAGCTTCGCTTCACCAGCCCCGACTATGACGAAGCCCCGTTCAACCCCGCGGCGATGAACATGTGGAACCCCGTGGACCAGTACACCGGCGGCGCTGAGCACGCCGTGATGCACCTGCTCTATGCCCGCTTCTTCACCAAGGCTCTGCGCGACGTGGGCTTGCTGGAGTTCAACGAGCCGTTTCTGCGCCTGTTCAACCAGGGCACCATAATCGCGGAACACCAGAAGATGAGCAAGTCCCGTGGCAATGTAATTGCGCCCGACCCCTACGTGCAGTCGCTCGGCGCCGACGTGGTGCGCATCTACCTCATGTTCCTCGGCCCCTGGAACCAGGGCGGCGACTGGAGCGACAGCGGGATCAACGGCATGACGCGCTGGGCCAACCGCGTCTGGGACATCGCTCAGCGTGACTCGTCGGAGCTTGGCAGCGGCAACCCCCAGGCGGTGCGAGACCTTACAAGGGCGATGCACAAGACCATTCGAAAGGTCGTTACCGACATAGAGCGCTTCCACTTCAACACGGCGCTGGCCGCCATGATGGAGTTCAGCAACGCCCTGGGCTCCTTCTGGGACGCCAGGAACGTCGATGCCGCCTCCTGGGACTCAGCGGTAGACACGCTGCTTGTCTTGCTGGCTCCCATTGCTCCCCATATCACCGAGGAGCTATGGGAACGGCGCGGCAACGCCTATAGCATCCACAATCAGCCGCTGCCTGCCTGGGACGAAGAGCTGGCCGCCGATGAGATGATCACGCTGGTGGTGCAGGTCAACGGCAAGGTCCGCGACAAGCTTACCGTCGCCGCTAGCATATCGGAGGAAGAGGCTAAGAAGTCGGCGCTGGACAGCCCGCGCGTGCAAGCCCACGTCGACGGCAAACAGGTGAAACAGCTTGTCTACGTACCGGGACGGCTGGTCAACGTGGTTGTAGCGTGACGGGGAGTATCCTTTCGTCAATCATCCTCGGACGGCGGTGGGATGCTTGCGAAACCGTCCTTGGTCCGCCATACGACTGCTGCAGGAACCGAGCGAATCAATTCAACGAGATCTTCTGCAGGCTCACGTGGAAGAAGGATCGCTAAGCTTATCGGGGATGACTCGAAACGCCGGTAGTCGAGGAGTTGCCCGATAGCTGTTCTCACCGACATGCGCAGAACATCTCCCTTAGCCTCGTAGAGTACTTGATCGGTCTTATCAAACAGGTCGCACACAAGGGTATGACTAGAACCGCGCGGTTGATACCTGTGTCTCGTCACTCTGTGGCCCTTGTTCCTCAAATGGTCAGTATAGGCTAGGACGAGGCTCTGCTCGCGTCGAGTGGCTTCATTGGCCTGATTCGGAACAGAGACCTGAAAGTGCTCAACGTGCTGTTCTTCGATTTCTACCTCGGTGATGCGTGGGCCCGTAGGTTCAGCAGGCCCCGCTGCTGGTAGACCGAGCCCATCCCGAATTGCCGCAGCAATTGCGGCACGAGTGTCATCGTCCGATGAGTATTGATCCCACACCATGGCATCGCGCTTGCTGCCGCGTACCATACCTCGGTTATCATAAGTGGGGTCTATCGCAGCGAAATTTGCGAGTTTCAAGGCAACTCCGTTTGGATTACGGAAGCGGGCTTCGTCAGGACGCTCGGAGTGTATCGTCAGGTCGTTGAGAACCTGCGATAGGTTCACTACGTCCGGATCCGCGGCACTTAGTCGGCCCCGTCGCAGGTAAAGGTCAAGTGCGAGGATCAGTTCTTCCTCAGCCCAAGGGGGATTTCGCAAAGTTCCACGCTCGTAGTTGTGCTCTTGGGTTTCTCGTAGTGTCGTCAAAGACTCTTGCCCCTATCGGCTGCTCACGGTGGATCGGAAGTCCTCATCAAACACGGACTCGTCATTTTCAGTAGTGATTCCGGAGTCCTTCAATATACGAGATCCAAGAGTTCGGCATATCAGATAGACAGCAAGAGAGTCCGCTATTGAAAACATGTGCCCCTCTGCATACGTATCTTCGATAGAATGCTTTGCTTCGTTGTACACCGCCTCGTTTAGCTCCCGTAGAGTCTCTACCAAATCAACGTCAAGAGATTGGGCCTTACCGCGTTTCAGTATCATGCCGATGGAAAGATTCCCTTCAACCTTGAGTTGCCGCTTTAGGCTGTTCTCCACGTGGAGGCAGGACATGGTCACTATGTCTCGTGTTAGCCATTCAAGCGAGGCATTGCTAAGGTACGCTCGCACATACTGGATAGGCCTAAAGATAGGTCGGTCCTGTATTCTATAGACGCCCGTAAGTCCGCCACCACTAGTCCGCTCGTTGATGTTGTGTTGCCCTAGCCCAGGTATCGTCTCATCAATCAGCGTCAAGTCCCGGAGCGCCGAATCTCCATCATCTACAACAACAGCGCCAATCCGAAGAATTTCGGAGTAGTGGGATGTAAGGCCAACTGCACGAAATATCTGATAGATCTCAGGCCGTAAGCCATCATCGTGATTGCTAGCGTTATACATTGATGATGAAGCCCAGCTCCTCATCCGTGATGTCGTAGGGTTCTGCAAGCATTTGAGGTTGAGCCTTGTTGACCAATCGTTCGTCTACATCTCCATCTTCTTCTCGCCGGAGAGATAGGCCTCCGGCTCTTTGGAGAAAGCGACGCGGCAGCCTGGAGCGCAGAAGTAGTAGGTCTCTCCCTGGTGTTCGTGCGTGCCCCCGGGTGGTTTGTCTATGCTGACCCTCATACCGCATACGGGGTCGTACCCGGCCTCTCCGCGACTGAGCACGTTTAGCAGCTTGCCTACCATGCCTTCCTCCTTAACTGCAGACCTTTACGTAACCTCTTCCCCCTTGACGGGGGAAGATTGAGATGGGGGTGGACCCTGTAGGGCATCCGAATTGCCCCCATCCTCCTTAGTTGCTATATCCTGGCGTACTTGGCTACCAGAGCGTCGTTGCCGGCGGTGTACATGTTGCCGTGGATGTCCACCCACATGCCGTGTCCGTTAGCGGGCGTCCTGATACGCGTGATCATGATGCCGTCTCGGTCTAGCATGGTCATACCGGGCACCTGATCGGTGACGTAAACGGTACCCTCGCCGTCAACGAAAACGTCCATGGGGTGGAAGAAGCCCGTCCATTCGCAGACATACTCCCCGTCCCTGGTGAATATCTGCACCCGGTTGTTCTCGCGGTCGCACACGTATATGCGGTCTCCGTCCACCCAGATTCCGTGCGGGGTCACGAACTGGCCCGGGCCCGTTCCCCATGACCCCCACGATTTGACATATTCGCCGGTTGCGGTGAAGTGATGAACCGAGCAGTTTGCATATCCGTCTGCCACGTATATGTCGCCGTTTGCCGCCACCGCTATATCGGCCGGATGGTTGAACGGCCCATTCAGCTCCGGCTTTTCACGGGTGCCCAACCTCAACAGCACGTTGCCCTTGTGGTCTAGCTTGATGATCTCGTGCGCGTCTCTATCGGATAGGAATACCTCGTCGCTGGGAGTGATGAAGATGCCGTGGGCATCCACGAACTGTCCGCCTCCCCAGGAATCTACAAGGTTGCCGTCGCCGTCGAAGACCAGTATAGGCGGGTCCTTTCGCTGGTAAACGTAGACCCTTCCCTGCGAATCGGTAGCCACGTGGGACGTATTTCCGAACGTCATGCCGGACGGGAGCGTTCCAAAGGGGTGCGATACCTGGTACACGTGCTTGCCGGTGCCCACGATTAATCTAGTCATAGCCCCTCCCGATTCTGCCGTAGTTTACAAACCCTCTTCCCCAACTTGCGGGGGGAAGGGATTTAGGGTTGTGTCGTAGTTCTAGGTGACGGCGACCTTCTCCCGTTTAAGGTCCTCCACAATGCGTTGCGTGATGTGCTGGGGCACCTCTTCAAAATGGTCCTCCACCATCGTGAAACTGCCGCGTCCCTGGGTCATGGAGCGCAGCTCCGTAGCGTACCTCTGCACCTCGGACTGCGGCGCCTCTGCCTGTATCAACGTAACGCCGTCAGCGGGGTTCATCCCCAAGATGCGCGCCCGCTTGGTATTGAGATCGCCTATGATGTCGCCGGTATAGGAGTCTGGCACGGTGATCTCCAGCTTCATCACCGGCTCTAGAAGGACGGGCGATGCTTGTTCCACACCCTTCCTCAGAGCATACGACCCGGCGATCTCGAAACTCATACCGGACGAATCGACTGGATGAGAGCTGCCGTCGTAGAGAACGACTTTCAAATCCACAATGGGAGATCCGCTTAGCGGACCCTCATCCAGCGATTTGACCACGCCCTTCTGCACCGATGGTATGTACTCTTTGGGCACGTTACCGCCCACCACCGTATCGGTGAACTCGAAACCGGAACCCCTGGGCAGCGGCTGCAGCTCAATCATCACGTGCCCAAACTGGCCGTGACCGCCGGTCTGCTTCTTGTGCCTGTATTCGGTCTTGGTAGATGAAGAGACCGTCTCCTTGTATGGCACCCTGGGCAGATTGCTGAAGAGCTCCACGCCAAACTTGCGCTTTACCTTTTCCAAGGCCACGTCTATATGTGTTTCTCCAATGCCTGAGAGCAACGTCTCTGAGGTATCGGGGGAACGGGTCAGGCTGAGGGTGGGGTCTTCTTCCGTGAGGCGGGCCAGTGAGCTGGCCATTTTATCCACGTCGGCCTTGCCTTTGGGAGAAATAGCAGCGCTGAATAGGGGCTGAGGGAACTCTATGGTACTGAGCTTCACCGGCTCGTCCTTCACGCATAGCGTATCGCCGGTAACGGTGGCCGTCAGCTTGGAAACCGCTCCAATATCACCGGCGGCAAGGCTATCGGTGGCCTGCTGGTTCTTGCCAAGCGGCACAAAAATCTGGCCTATCCGTTCGTCTTGAGACCTAGTGGCGTTCAACACCTGCGAATCGGCCTTGAGCGTGCCTCTGATCACCTTGAAATAGGACAGCTTCCCCACAAACGGGTCTGCCGTGGTCTTGAACACGTGAGCTACCAGTGGGCCCGATGCATCCGCCTCGATCTTGGAGCCGTCCTCCGCTTCAACAGACGGCGAGTCCACTGGAGAGGGCAGCAGGTCTACCACCGCTTTCATGAACTCTTCCACGCCCACGGACGTAGTGGAAGAGCCGGCAAGCACGGGCACTATATCGCCGGTTAGGACCGCCTTCTTCAGAGAGGCAGCCAGCTCTTCATTGGAGATGGCCTCTCCCTCCAAGTACTTGGTGGCGAGGTCATCGTCGGTTTCAGCCGCGGCCTCCACCAGTTGTTCGTGCAGCTCCTCCATCTCAGCGGGGACGTCGCCCTCTGAACCAAGGAGGCTGACCACGCTCTTGAAATCTTGTTCAGCGCCCACAGGGGCCTGGATTGGCACGCACTTGCGGCCAAAAGTGGAACGTATGCTCTCCAGTGAGCGGAGGAAATCCGCGTTCTCCCTGTCCATCTTGTTGACAAAGATGATGCGTGGAAGCCCCCTCGCTTCGCACATTGCCCAAGCGGCCTCGGTTCCCACTTCAACGCCGGCCTGTGCCGCAACGAGCAATACCGCGGCATCCGCGGCTTCCAGGGCGGATACAGCCTCGCCAACAAAGTCGGGGTAACCCGGAACATCCAGAAAGTTCAGCTTGCAGCCTGAGACGGTGCACGGCGCCACCGACGTCTGAATGCTGCTCTTGCGCTTGACCTCCTCCGGCTCATAGTCTGAAGTAGTAGTTCCGTCTTCCACGTTGCCCAAGCGGGTGATGGCGCCGCTGGCCATCAGCACTGCTTCCACCAGTGAACTCTTGCCGGTGCCGGAGTGGGATATTAGGGCTACGTTGCGGATATCTTTGCTATCTACTACAGGCATGCGCTTACCTCCCTTTGCAAACCTCAGTAAGTGGCGCCATTGTAGCCAAGTAACCACCACTTAGCAATTGGGAGCGCGGGGAGGCGTCATCGCGAGCGCCCGTCTGCCCGCTTGCCCCCCTGCCCGCTTGCCCGTTACCCTGAATACATGGGTAATCTCTATACGTTGCTTATTATCGTTTTCTTGCTATCGGTGGCCGTATCGCACGATAGGCTCACCGCTAGTCCCGTAGAGGAGCTATCCGTACGCCATCGCTACAGCCTGGCGACCTGGGAGGCGACGCGCTTCCCCGTCAAATGGCTGCGCAAAGCCGGCAACTTTCTTTTCCCCTACGAGCTAACGGCGGAGGACGACACACAGCTTGTGCTGGACTTCTTCAGCTTGGACCGAGAAACGGACATGCTTCAGGCCCAGGTCAACATGGCCGCCGCCGCGGGTAGCGCAGACCTCAACGAACTGGAAGAACGTTTGAAGGAGGTCCAGCGCCGCCTTGCTGATATACAACCGCAAGCTGAAGAGAGCTTGGAATCGGCCATATCAGACGTGCTGCGCCAGCAGGGCATCGCCTCCATAGGCCTGGACAACATACTGGAACAACAGGGTGTCAGGACCATAGGCTTAGGCCCGGTTATCTTTCCGCCCGTGGACTTCATCCTCGACCCGCTGCCCACAATTCTCATCGTCTCGCCTAGAGATAGGATAGAACGCCTGGAATCCGTCCTGCTCGAACCCAACCTTCTCCCCTCCGAGAGAAACATCTTGGAAGAGGAAATTCTGGAACAGGAAAACCTATCCTCTATCGTGGAGAACATAGGAGGGTTGTCCACGTTCCCCAACCTCATCGCCCTCTATGACCTGCGCACCACCATGAATATAGCGTCTCACGAATGGCTGCATAGCTACCTCTTCTTCTATCCTCTGGGTCGCAATTTCAAGCGGAACGCCGACATGCACATTCTGAACGAGACTACGGCCAACATTTTTGGAGAGGAGATGGGCCGGCTGCTGGTTGAACACATCACCGGCGAGCATGTGCCGCCCCCCACCCCGGGCACATTTACGCCTTGCCCTGAGGACCGGTTCTGCTTCAACAGGGAGATGCGCGAGACGCGGCTTAACGTTGACGACCTCCTCGCGGAAGGCAAAGTGGATGAGGCGGAGGCCTACATGGAGGAACGGCGGCAGCTATTTGTAGACAACGGCTACTCTATTAGGAAGCTGAACCAGGCGTACTTTGCTTTTCACGGCACGTACGGAGACAGCCCCTCTTCAGTGAGCCCCATCCACGGTCAGCTCCAGGCATTGCGGCAAGCATCCGACTCTCTGGCGGACTTTATACACACCGTGCAGGGCGTATCAAGTTACCAGGGATTCCTTCGCATTCTGGATGAGAAGGGCATTGAGCACTGACCGGAAACTGTTCCACCCTCTCCAAACGCCTTCGCGCAACCCCCCACGAATTCCACCCCACCGTCATAAAGACTCCATTGTCATCCTGAGCGCCCTCCCGTCATCCTGAGCATCCTCCCGTCATCCTGAACACTCCACCGTCATCCTGAGCGCCCTCCACTGTCATCCTGAGCGCAGCGAAGGATCTTCGTCGCAGAGCAGACGAGCAAGCATGTAGACATGCTCCCTCCCCCTTCACTACTGGACAGCCGAACAGTCGTACTCCCCACTCGTCGTTCCCGTACCCCCCACTCGCCGTTCCTGCCCTCCACTCGTCGTTCCTGCGGAGGCAGGAACCCAGGGGCAGAGGGGCCGCAAGACTCTTGTAGCCAGCCGGACGTGCCACATGAACATCCACCCGGGCGAAGTAATCCGCAAAACGTAGTCGGTAGCGTCGCACCCTGACCCCAACGCGGTTCTATCCTACCGCGCTGGGGCGCCCGTCCTCTCGACCGCTGTTGGCTTAAATCCGGCTATAAGGGATACCGCTAAGTTCGCCAGCGGCACGAAAAGCAGAAGACAAAGCCACGGGTTAAGACCCGCATCGCGCAACCGTCTGGCGTGAAGCGCAAGAATTAGCCACGCCCATCCAGAAAAGAGAACTAGGAAAACAAACCACAAAAGAACAACCATAGCGTCCCCGAATGGTGTGAACTGGTTAAAGAATAGTGCGAGCGTGAATATCGCAACGGGTGGAGCTAGCATCCCCAGCCAAAACTGTGAACGGTTGATCGTCCCCTGAAAGCTAAAAATGGACTTCATGGCTACCGCCTACTGGCACTAGCAAGGCAACAGCGCATCAGCCCGTTGCCTTAGCACAAGCAGGATAGCACAGTTCTCATTCGGTGAAAGCCGCACGTCCGGTTCGGAGGGGGCCGGTAACTCGCCAGCGGCCTACCCCACCATGCCCCAATGTTCTTGTGTCCATCTGCCTCATAACACAACACATCCATCGTCTCCTCTTTCTTTTCCGTGTTCCATGGCCTGTGCTATCATCTCCTCAATGGAGCGGTTATGAGGGAGCGGCTCATTGATGTCCGGATTTTCCCCAGCTTTCGCAGGTCACTATCTATGGAATGGCTGACCGGCATAGCTGATGCGGCGTTGGCGGAGGTCTCGCCCTCCCCGGACGACGGTTCCAGCCGCCGGAACATGAGCTTGGTCGTCGCCGACGACGTTACGGTACAGGAGCTCAACAGGGACTACCGGGGGCTTGACGAAACCACGGACGTCCTCGCCTTTTCGTCGCAGCACTGGGGTCACTATGAAGGCGAAGATGAGCCCAAGGCGTTCCAGGATGGAGAGCCCTTCGTTACCCCTGAAGGACACCACGATTTTGTAGGAGAAGTGATCATATCCTACCCTCAGTGCCAGCGTCAGGCGGATGCCAGGGGCAAAAGCGTTGAGGACGAGCTGGCTCTGCTCATAACGCACGGGGTGCTTCACCTGCTTGGTTACGACCACGTGGAGCCGGAAGAGGAGCAGGAAATGCAAGCGCTGGAACAGGAAGTTCTTGCCAGGGTTGGCCTCGCAGAGGCGAAGCGTTGACTTCTTCACAGGTATATTACCGCAAGTGGCGTCCACAGACGCTCGCCGACCTGGTCGGGCAAGAGCCTGTGGCGCGCACCATTAAACAGGCCATCAACAGGGGCAGAATTGCTCATGCCTATCTGTTCTGCGGCCCCAGGGGCACTGGCAAGACCAGCACGGCAAGAATACTTTCCAAGGCGGTGAACTGCCTGGAACCGCGAGAGGGAGAGCCGTGCAACACCTGCCGCATGTGCGCCGCGGTGAACGAAGGTCGAGCTATGGACCTCGTGGAAATAGACGCCGCCAGCAACAGGGGCATAGACGAAATACGAAACATACGAGACAAAGTCAACTATGCTCCTGTGGAGGCCACCCACAAGGTCTACGTTCTGGACGAGGCGCACATGCTCACCGACGCGGCGGCAGACGCGCTCCTCAAGACACTGGAAGAGCCGCCGTCACACGTAATCTTCATCCTGGCCACCACGGAGCCGCACAGGCTGTCATCCACCATCATCTCCCGTTGCCAGCGGTTCGATTTCCGCCGCATAGCCCCCGCCGCCATGGTGGAGAGGCTTGAACAAATTTGCCAGGCAGAAGGAATAGAGGCGGAGTCGACGGCGCTGAGCGCCATCACAAGGCAGGCATCGGGAAGTCTCAGGGATGCGGAGAACCTGCTGGAGCAAGCCGTGACCTCTTTCGGCAGCCCGTTGACACTGCAACAGGTCAACCTATTGCTGGGCTTGACCGCTGATGAGCGCGTGCGCGACCTGGTGGCCCATATTCTGCGAGGAGAGGTTGCCGACTCCCTCACTCTGCTGAACACTATCGCCTCGGAAGGCAGCGACCTCAAGCAACTGCACCGGCAAATGGTTGATGAGCTGCGCAACATGCTGCTCATCAAGTCGGGCGCCAGGGACATGGTTGCCCAACCGCAAGAGATTATTGAACGCCAGGCCGCGTTGACAGTCGATGTTAGCCAAGAAGCTCTGCTCCAGGCATTGCGGACCCTGGGCCAGATCAACTTCCGACAGGAGGTGCCCAACACGCTCCCCATAGAGCTGGCTATCATAGAATGCTCGCGGCAGGTCGCTACGGAACCAAGAGCAGACGTCAAGGCGGCTTCACCCAAGCCGAGCAGTCCCGTTCAGCCCCAGGCCGCACCAACAACCCCTTCCCAGCCAAAACAGCCCGATACGCTTTCTGAGGCGCCTCCCGAAACAGTACAACGTCCTCCCCAGACGGATGTTTCCTCCGCTCCATTGGAAAAAGCGCCCTCAGAGGGCCTGCCCGTTGCTTCTCAGGCGCATCCTGTACCCAGTGGCGATGTAGATACGCGTCTGGACCAGCAATGGCCTGCCATCGTCAAGACCCTTAGCCGCTACAAGGGGCGCCGGTTCAATATCGGAGCGCTGCTGAGGGCATGCCAGCAGCAGAGCCTGGAGGGCAACACCCTGCTGCTGGAGTTTTCGCATCGCTCGCACATGGAACGGATGATGGATGAAATGGAAAACCCTGAAAGCAAGCGTACCCTGATATCCACCGTAGCGTCCGCCCTTGGCTTGACGGAGCCGTTGGAGCTCTCATTCCGAAGCCCCAATGGACAGGAAGGTCGCAATCAAGCCCGGCAGAGCCCGCTGGTGCAGGCGGCGCTTGGTATGGGTGGTAAAATTCTGGAGGAGACAAAGGAATAATCCAATGAATAAGAACTTATTGCGCCAGGCGCAGCAGTTGCAAAAGCGGCTGAACGAGGCACAGGAAGCGCTGGAGAACGAATCCGTGGAAGCGTCCTCAGGCGGGGGCGTGGTCACAGCCGTCGTGAACGGCAAGCAGAAGCTGCTATCCATTAGGATAGACCCCGCGGCAGTTGACCCTGACGACGTCTCCATGCTGGAGGACCTGGTGTTGGCAGCAGTGAACGAGGCAATGGATAAAGCCCAGGAGTTGGCTTCACGGCGAATTGGCGCCATTACGGGAGGTATGAACATACCCGGGCTCATGTAGCTGGCCGTCACTGAAACCATGAACAACAACGATTTTCTGCCTGCCGCTGCCCCTGTGGCCCGGCTCATACAGGAGTTCCACAAGCTGCCGGGAATCGGTTCCAAGAGTGCGCAACGCCTTGCCTACTACCTTGTGCGAATGCCTGGAGAAGAGGCCAAGTCCCTGGCTGAAGCGGTGCTGGCGGTAAAGGAACGGATTCTCCTCTGCTCTGAATGCCAGAACATATCCGAGCAAGACCCCTGCCCTATCTGCAAAGACCCCAATCGTGACGTCTCCACCATATGCCTGCTTGAAGAACCCCTGGATGTCCTTGCCATGGAACGCACGCACGCCTATAACGGGCTCTATCACGTGCTTCACGGCGCTATCTCGCCAATCAACGGCATAAGCGCTGAAGACCTGAAGATCCGCGAGCTTCTGGAACGGCTCAAAGACGGCACTGTGAAGGAGATAATCCTTGCCACCAACCCCAACCTTGAAGGCGAAGCCACCGCCATGTACGTTCAAAAGCTGGTCTCGCCTCTGGTGGAGAGGATCACCCGCTTGGCCCGCGGCCTGCCCGTGGGAGGAGACCTGGAGTACGCGGACCAGGTTACCCTGACCCGCGCCTTTGAAGGCAGGCAAGAGTTCTAGAATGTCCAGGCCGCGTCTCTACACCGTTGAAGCTATTGTTCTGCGCTCCTCTCCAATAGGGGAAGCCGATAGACTGCTCACGGTGCTTACCCCGTGGATAGGCAAGCTGAGGATTACCGCTCGCGGTGTGCGCAGGCCCAAGAGCAAGCTGGGCGGACACCTGGAACCCTTGACGCGCTCCACCCTGACCATTGCAAAAGGCCAAAGCCTGGATACGGTGACCGGAGCCGACGCAAGGGAGATGTTCTCCGCGCTTAAGGGAGACCTACCCAGGCTTTCCGCCGCTCTCTATTTGACTGAGCTCGTCGACTCTCTCAACCCGCTGGAGTCGCCAAATCCGCCCGGCTACTCCACTTACCTGGAGGGACTACGCGCAATTGAGACGGGAAATAGGATAGACTTGACCCTGCGATACCTGGAAATCTGTCTGTTGGGTCAGGCCGGCTTTTCGCCGGAGTTGCGTCAGTGCGTGGAATGCCACAGCCAGGTGACGGAGGGGAAGCATCGGTTCAGCGCAAGGGCAGGCGGTGTTTTGTGCCCCGCTTGCCAGGCCTCCATGCCGGGTGTGAGACCGCTCTCGCTGGAAGCGCTCAAAGTGCTCCGGTTCTTTTCCACCGCCACGCTGTCCTCCTCGCTGATGGTGAATGTGAGGCCGGCGCTGCAACGAGAGTTGAACTCTTTGATGGACTCCTATGTAAGATATACACTAGAGCGGGAGTTGCGTTCCGCATCGTTCCTCAGGTCAATTGAGAACATGGGAGAAGTACCCAGTGAAACAGCGAGTTAACAAGTTGCCGAAAAGGTTACCCAAAAGGTTGCCTAAGAGGAAGAAGAAGAGCAAGGCAGTAGTACAGGCCAAGCCGCTCTTCTCCAAGATACTCATCGCCAACAGGGGTGAGATAGCCTGCCGCATCATCCGCACTTGCCAGCGCATGGGCATCAAGACCGTGGCCGTGTATTCGGACGCTGATCTATCCTCTCTGCACGTGAGAATGGCGGACGAAGCCTTCCACATCGGCAAAGCGCCTGCCGCGGAGAGCTATCTGAACGCCAGGGCAATTATCAGGGCGGCACAGCGCTCAGGAGCCGAAGCCATACACCCCGGCTATGGATTCTTGTCGGAAAACGCAGCCTTTGTACAGGCATGTCAGAAGGCGGGTCTTGTGTTCATTGGGCCATCCGCGGAGGTCATGGACTCAATGAAGGACAAGGTGCAGGCCCGACGCCTTGCTCAGGAGGCCGGGCTTCCCCTTCTGCCCGGCTCCGAAGGCGTTGTAAAGGACGATGAGGCCATGACAATAGCGGAGGAGATTGGCTTTCCGGTCATGGTTAAATCCGCTTCGGGCGGCGGCGGCATAGGCATAAGGCTGGTGCACACGCCGCAAGAGCTTCCCGACGCCTTGAAACGATCCAGGGCTCTCGCCGACAGCGCCTTCGGCGATTCCGGCATGTACATAGAGAAGTACCTGGAACAACCATCGCACATAGAGGTCCAAGTGCTGGCCGACAACCACGGCGACGCCGTTCACCTGTTTGAGCGTGACTGCTCCGTACAGAGGCGCAACCAGAAAATCATAGAGGAGACCCCCAGCGAAAAGCTGAACAAGGGCCGGCGCAAATCAATGTGTGAGGCAGCCCTGGCCCTGGTGCAACACTTGAACTACACCAACGCCGGAACCGTGGAGTTCATCGCTGACGAAAAGGGGCGATTCTACTTCCTGGAGATGAACACCCGTCTCCAGGTGGAGCATCCCGTCACCGAAATGATTACAGGGTTGGACATAGTTGAACAGCAGATCAGGATTGCGGCCGGAGAGCACCTGGGATTCACTCAAAAGGACGTTCGCCGCCGGGGTCACTCTATTGAAGCCAGGATTTATCCTGAAGACCCCACTACGTTCATACCCCTTTCAGGCACCATTAAAAGCATCATAGAGCCTTCAATTGAGAACGTCCGCGTAGATAACGCCGCCTTCCCAGGCTATGAAGTCTCTCCATACTATGATTCCCTGATCGCAAAGCTGATCGTTTGGGGCAAAAATCGAAAACGCGCCATCGAGACCATGATGAAGGCTCTGGACGAATTCAAAATAGAAGGCATTGTCAACAATATTTCCGTGATACGGCAGGTCCTGCGGGACGACGAGTTCAAGGATGGAGAATACTCCACCCAGATCCTTGGTAGGCTTGCTGAACACGCCGATAGGGTGCTCACCCCTGAAGAGGAGCTCGAGGCCGTAGCTGCCGTAGCCGTGGCTCTCGGCGCAATATTCGGCAACGGACAGGAGCAGCGTTCCAGCTCCTGGAAGACCTACGGACGCAGTATGCAAGTGGTGCCCCGGCTGGGCCGTGGGGGACTATGGTAAAACGGCAAATCCGCGTCAAGATAAAGGGCACTTGGCACACCGTAGAGGTGGAGGAACCTCAAAGATACCCCCTACAAGTTGTAGTTGACGGGGAAGCCATGTCCGTTGAAGTGGAGTCCGGCTCTGTCGCCTCCCCGGCGAGCAAAAAGCCACCGGCGCGTGAGGCCGCCGGATCTCCGGGGCTTTCCGCCATCACCCAAGAGGACCGGAAGATAATACGGTCCCCCATGCCGGGGCGCATTGTCTCCGTGACCGTCAACGTATGGGACGAAGTGGAGGCCGGAGCCGAGGTCTGCATACTGGAAACGATGAAGATGGAGCAGAGCGTAAAGCTGGCCAACGACGGGACCGTCAGGGCCGTGTTTGTTCAACCCGGGCAGAGCGTAGTAGCCGGAACGCCGCTGGTCCAGTTAAGCTAAGTGCCGCATCGCCCTAGACCCGTGACGAGCATCAACCCTCTAGCCGGCAACACCGCCGCGCACCAGTTTTTCCACTCTTCTCCACACCGCCTCGGCTACTTCCTCCACGGACAAAGAAGCATCCACCACGTGCCATCGCTCAGGGTCGGCTTGCGCCATCTGCATGTAGCCCTGGTGTACTCTCTTATGGAAGGAAAGCGGCTCCTTTTCAAACCGCTGGCTTCCTTCTTCGTCCACCCGCGGCGCCACCGGTTCCCCGGCCTGCTGCCCATCGACGTTCAGATTGAACGACGGTTGAGATGCGTAGCGGTGCAGCGCTTCTTCAGGCGCAATGTCAAGGAACAGTATCAAGTCAGGGGTTGCTTCACCGGCTGTCAGCTTGTTCAACTGCTCTATGGTCTCGAACGATAGTCCCCTGGCATAGCCCTGATAGGCCACCGTCGAGGGCGTGAATCTATCGCAGACCACTACAAGTCCCTGCTTGAGCGCGGGTTGTAGAGCATCCTCCACAAACTGCGCGCGGGCGGCGGAAAACAGGAGCAATTCTGCAAGGGGGGACATCGCGGAACTGCGTTCGGCCTTGAGCAAGGCGCGCACCTGCTCGCCCAGGGCCGTTCCGCCCGGCTCGTGCAGCAATACCGCCGGAACGCCTTCCTTGCCAAGCCTTTGGTAGAGCAGGCGCGCCTGCGTAGACTTGCCGCTGCCCTCTCCGCCCTCCAGGACAATGAAAGCGCCCATTATCACCGTTCGAACACTACGACGCGACGCTCCGGCTCCGCGCCCACGCTCTGAGAAGCAACGTTGTATCTATTGGCTAGTATGTGCTGCTGCCGGCGTACATATGCGCGCTGGGGCTGAAGCTCTATGTAAGGCATGCCGCTCCAGACTTTCTCTACCGCGTCCTGGGCCTCCTGCATAGCCTCTTCCACCGACCCGTGGGATAGCTGGTAAGAGCCGCGGCCATTGCTCTTGCCCAATCTCTTGATGAACTGCTCCACCTGTACCTTGCTGTTCTTCCTCAGCACGTGCACGGGCACCCCCCGCTCTTCAGCGTTTCTCAACAGCTTTGCGTTGCGCTTGAAGTGGGTCCTTGTTGTAACCATCAGGTCGGCGCTATCTAGGCTATCGGTCATATCAACCGGCAATCTGAAGGCGCGCACCACCTGCTCAATAATCCCCCTGTTCACCCCAAAAGGGTAGACCCTCACCGTATTCTCCGACGCAACAGACGCCGTTTGCCCAAAAGGGGGCCCGGCAATGGTCGAGAACGGCTGGCGGGCTGCTGCTTCTCGTTCGACGGCAAGGGACTTGGGCGTTTGTGTTGCCTGGACCCTGCCTCCGGAGTCTATCCTTCTCAACTCCGGCTGTGGTTGCAGACCCCGCAGCATGTCATCCACCACGTAGGCCACGTCGTCGTGTATCGCCACCTCTCCCCAGCCCTGTATCTCGACGACGGAATCGAAGGTAGGCGGGCGTTTTCGCTCCAAGACGGTCTTCTGAGTCCTTCGCCTTCTCGCCTCCTCGTCACCCAGGATGACGGACTGCATTCCTCCAATTAGGTCGCTGAGCGTCGGGTTCATCATGAGGTTCTTCAGTGTATTGCCGTGAGCCGTGGCTATGAGCTGCACGCCTCGCTCGGCGATTGTCCTCGCCGCGGCGGCTTCCAGCTCCGTGCCCATCTCATCGATGATTATGACCTCGGGCATGTGATTCTCCACGGCCTCTATCATGACGTCGTGCTGAAGTGCGGGTGTAGGCACTTGCATGCGGCGGGAATGGCCTATTCCGGTGTGTGGTATGTCCCCGTCGCCGGCTATCTCATTGGAGGTGTCCACCACAATGACGCGCTTGTGAGCCTCATCGGCTAGGACGCGCGCCACCTCTCGCAACATGGTGGTCTTGCCCACGCCCGGTCTGCCCAGCAAAAGAATGCTCTTGCCGCTTCTCACCAGGTCTTCAATGGGCTTGATGGTGCCGAACACGGCGCGGCCGACACGGCAGGTAATGCCTACTGTCCTGCCGCGGCGGTTCCGAATAGCGGAAATCCGGTGAAGCGTCCTCTCTATCCCTGCTCTGTTGTCTTCTCCGAAAGTCCCTATGCGCTCGGTGATGTGTTCCAGGTCATCCTCGGTAACCTCTTTGGCCGAGAGGTAAACGTCTAGCCCGGGAAAGCGTGCTTCCGGAAGCCTCCCCAGGTCCAGGACAACCTCCAGAAGGTCTCTCAGGTCTTCCCTGGCCCGCAGCGGCTGCGATATGTGGATGGGCATCACGTCCAGCAGGCTCTCCAGGTCGTCCACCACCGCTTGTTGGGTATCTATCTGCTTCAACTCTTCCACAATAGACCTCTGTCAGCCATACGCCGCATGCGCCGGGGCCATCTCCCGCGCCTCTACATGCACCGCCATGGCCTTGACCATAAGATGATACACGCCGGCTGTCTCCAGCCCTATCTGTTCCAGCAAATTCCCCAGCGACTCCTGATGGCCTAGTACCTCCCACCATACGGAGCGAGACCCCGTCTCTTCCAAGACGAATGCTATCAAAGAACGCGGGTCGCCATTCCAGGAAGGGTCCACGATCAATCGGACGCGAGCACTCCGCCGCTCCCGGTCAAGTCTAACCCAGGCTGCAATGCCGTCCTTTCCGTCCAGGACGTGCTCAACCGTTCCACGCCCGTGCGGCTCTTGCGAGTCCTTCCACTGCGACATGGTGAGTCCCATGGCAAAGCGCGCTTCGGACGGCGTCGCTCGACGGTATAGATCGAACAGTGGAACATCGTCGTCAGACGCCCTGGGTCTAAAGCCCTTCTCAAACTCTTCTCCTATCAAAGCGGCCCTCCCGCTGAGGGTAAGCACCCTGACTTCCGTGCTGGGACGGAACCCGCTCCTGCTCGCGATATCCATGACGTGCCATTCGTCAGGAATGTTTAGTAGGACCCTTTCCGCGCCCCGTTTACTCGCTTCCGCCGCTACCTTTCCCAAGAGAGCGCCGGCTGCAAGATCGGCTTCGCCCACCACCATGTGATCTATCCGCCATGTGGTATCACCGGAAGCCGGTATGGCCGAAACCAGGCTGGTAATCCTTCCTCCCTCGGTTGCGATCCAAGCGACCTCTTTGCCGCGGGGTCGTAAGTGCCGCCGGAGAAATGACACCCCCGAAAAGTTGGCCCGGCCGCCGGACGAAGCCGCTGCAGCGGGCTGGGCAGCCCAGTTGGAGCCTCTCATCAAGCTTATTCTTATGGAATCTGCCAGTGTTATTGGACGGAGCATATCCTCATCCAATCATCCGGTCATATCGACAAAGTACCGGTGGAATCTGGTGTCTTCCGTGAGTTCCGGGTGAAACGCCGTAGCCAGCATGTGACCTTCTTGGACCGCCACCGCGCCCCCTCCGGGATGAGAAGCCAGGACCTCTACCGTCTTGCCCAGTTCCACCACCTTGGGCGCCCTTATGAAGACGGCGCGAAAGTCGGGTTGGCCCAGACAGGAAACGGGAACCGTTGATTCAAAGCTGTCGACCTGCCGTCCGTAGGCGTTGCGCTGGACCTCGATCTCCATAAGCCCAAGAGGCTCCGGTTTGCTTTCCACCAGCTTGCCGGACAGCATTATCATCCCCGCACAGGTGCCCCAAACCGGCATGCCCTTCCGCACCTCCTCTATGACGGGATGGCGCAGTCCGTAGATATCCATGAGACGCGCCTGTGACGTGCTTTCTCCCCCGGGAATGATGAGTCCATCCAACCCAACCAGGTGCTCAGGAAGCCTCACCTCCTGCGCCTCAACGTTCAACCTTGCCAGTGACGCGATATGTTCTGCAAAGTCTCCCTGTACTGCAAGGACACCTATTCTCTTCAAACCTACCAGCCCCGGGTGGACAGAAGTTGCTCTTCTCTGAGAGTGCTTATTTCCAGTCCGACCATAGGCTCGCCCAAGCCCCTCGACACGTCGGCGATGATTGCCGGATCGTTGAAATGGGTGACCGCCTGTACTATGGCCCTGCCGCGTTCCACCGGGTCGCCCGACTTGAATATCCCCGACCCTACGAAGACTCCGTCCGAACCCAGCTGCATCATAAGCGCGGCATCCGACGGCGTCGCCACTCCGCCCGCGGCAAAGTTGACCACCGGCAGACGGCCCAGCTCCTTGACCTCTCTTACCAGCTCAATAGAAGCGTTCAAGTTCTTGGCCTCTGACTGAAGCTCATCTTCGCTCATGTTCTGCACCTTTCTGATCTCGCCCATGACCGCCCTGATGTGGCGGACGGCCTCCACCACGTTGCCCGTGCCCGCTTCGCCCTTGGTGCGAATCATTGCCGCGCCCTCAGCAATACGGCGCAACGCCTCTCCCAGGTCGCGGGCGCCGCACACAAAGGGAACGGTATAGGTGTGCTTCCAGATATGGTTCTGTTCGTCGGCGGGGGTTAGCACCTCCGACTCATCTATGTAATCGACCTTCAATGCCTCCAGCACCTGCGCCTCGACGATATGTCCAATCCGGCATTTGGCCATAACGGGAATGGTTACGGCCTCCATGATGGAAAGTATGCGCTCGGGGTCTGCCATGCGCGCCACGCCGCCCGCTGCTCGGATGTCTGCAGGGACTCTCTCCAGCGCCATTACTGCACAAGCCCCCGCCTCCTCAGCGATCTCAGCCTGCTCTTTGGTCACCACGTCCATGATGACCCCGCCTTTCAGCATCTGGGCGTGACCCGCCTTCACTTGCCACGTACCCTTCTCCATTTTTCTTCCTCCACTTGATTAACCGGATAGCTCTTGTCGAACACGGCCATTATATCGCCCTATTCCAACTATCCGCAATGAAACCCACTCTTTTGACACCGTGCGCCGGCGCTAATAGACTGGCGTTTTCACCTGCTTGGGAGGAGATCATGACCAGCGAAGCCGAGGGTTATCTGGAACGGCTAGACTACCTCAGAGACGAGTTCAAGAAAGAAATACGGGACATGAGCCCGGAAGAGCTGGCCTGGAAGCCGCTTGACGAAGATACGAACTCCCCCTATGTCCTGGCGACCCACGTGGCGGGCACGGAGGCCTTTCACATCCACCAGTTGGTCGGCGGCATCGACGTTCACCGCAACCGCGATTCAGAGTTCGCCGCTGTCGGCGCAGACCCTTCTCACCTGGAACGCATCCTGACCGAAACCGGCGAGACCACCCGCCAAGTGCTGAGCAATACCACCACGGCGGATCTGGACGAGACCTTTGAGTACAGAGAGGGATCCGTAACGCGGCGCTGGGCGGTGCTCCACACCCTGGAACACATCGGGCAGCACCTGGGACATCTGACGCTTACAAGGCAGCTTTACCAGGCCCAAAACGCCTAGGGATGCTTCCGGGAGGGGCGTGACGACATGAGGAAGTACGGCTGGCCTATTGTGCTATTCATGGGTGTGCCGTTCACCGCGACTATTGCGAGAACTGCATACGCTATTGCGTTCGATTTAGGCTTCTTCTCCTACGACTCGTTCCTTCTGCCTGCTGTACTTCAGAGCCTGACGACAGCGATGCTGTTGGGCGTCCTCTACCTGCGGGTGCGGAGCGATGAACGGGCCACGCTGCGCCTCGTCTGGAGTTGCACACTCATGATTGCGATCGTAACGGTGTTGGTGTTTGTGATCCCTATCTTGGCGGGCTTATCGCTGGAATCATCTCTCGCAGTACTGACACTCGGCGCTCTCGTCGGTCTCATGCCTCTCCTCTGGTTCGCCCGCCAGGCGTCCCGACTCAGTCTCGCGCACGCCTTCTTTCTCGTTGTCGTTGTCGGAGGACTGCCGTTGTATGACTCAGACTCTCTACCCTTCTACTTCGGATGGCTCTGGGGACTAGCTACAGGCGTCCTTTCCGTCTGGTTGCTGGCCAACTTCGACCTGCGCGGCCATGCGTTTCGAAGACGTAGCGCTGTTGTGGTCGTTGCGCTGGCGGGAGTTGGCTTTCTGCCGCTTGGGCTCGCTGTAGGCCGCGGAGGGGAGATGGCCGCGTTCTTCTTCCCTGTGTTAGCGTTATTCTTCCTGATGTTAGCGTTCTCCTTCCTTCTCCCGCTCCTCCTCGTCTACCTCGTCCGCGTACGGCAGCCCCGGGCCCAAAACGGCTAGGAATGGCCTGACAAGTCTGGCGTCACTCCCGAGAAGTCGGGAGTCTACACCGTATTAGGTGAGGTGGTCATGTTTACGACTTGTTCAGAGATCTCCTAGGGATGGCGCTGCTTAGGGAGGGGATGAGCAGCGCCGTCCCCACTGACAGGGGCTCAGCCCTGCCTGGACCTTCTACGTCGGTAAACCACGTACAGAAGTACCACAAGCAACATTCCCCCCACTACCGCCGCGCCGCCTATGAGAAGCCAGCGGCCAAGAGAAGACTCCTTCTCCATTAAGAATACGGTCAGACTGCTGTCCGGTTCCTCCGACTCCACGTTGCCGGTGCTCTCTCTGATCTCCTTGTAGTTAACCTTTCCTTGACCCTCAACTTGAGAAACTACAGCCGAGAAATCCTTGGCCAAGACCCTGAATTGCATGTCCGCCTGCTCCCTGCCGTTGCTCACCGAACGGAAGACGCTTTCCAACTCGCCGCCAACTCTGTCCACCGCTGCCTTGACCTCGTCAACCGAAGCGGAAACGTCTTCAACCTCCATATTCAGCGAACCGTAAGGAGGATCGGCCAGCCTCTCTTCGGGCGGGAACAGAGCCACCGAGATGGTCGCCAGGTCCACCCTCCGCGACAGGTAATTGAGCTGACCCTGCAGCCGCTCTATCTCGGAGCGGACACGGGCCAGCTCGCGCTCTATGGTCAAGATATTGCTCACGGTGTCGGCGCGCTCCAGGAGAGACAGCAAGCTCTGCTCTTCTCTGAGGGCGCTTCGCAAACGGGCCTCAAGATCAATGAACTGCTCCGTCACATCCTCTGAACCCGCGTTTTCCGACCACACCTTGCCCAGCCTCTTGATGCTCTCCAACGTGTCGAAGAACTCCCCCTGCGGCACCCGCACCGTAAGGTCCGACCGCTGTCGCCCCGGCGTCCCTGTAGTGGCAAGGTGGCTTACAAAGCCTCCCCTGGTCTCGGCAATTGTCCGCACCTGGGCCACCGCGCCGGTCACGTCTTCCACCTCTACCGACAGCGATGCCTGCGAGATGATTTGTCTGTCCACAATTTCCACAATGGCCGATTGTCCACCCTCAACTTCTACGGTTGTAGACTGCCATTGCAAATCTGTGGACGGCGGCAGAGGGGCCGGAATCGCCCCAGGCGCGGGTTGTGCGGGTTGTGGATCCTCTAGAACCCCTGAAGAACCCTCTGAGCCTTGTAGGCTAAGTGGCTCCCTGATTCTGCGGAGTTCGTCGCTATCGGTGAACCCAAAGTCCGTAGTCTGAGGTAACTCCTCTGACTCCGCGCTCCCCTGGAACAACTCAAGATTGTACGCCCCGAACGTGCCCGCCAGAAGGATCACCGCAACAGCGGCAAAAGCATGGACGGGACGCCACTGTCGCAACAAAAACAGTCTCCTCCATGAAGGCCTTTTCCGCGCGGAGTCAGCGGCCAAGCGGGAGCGGATGCTTGGCCATATGCCGGCGGGAGCGCGCAACCGCTGCGACTCCTCGGCGAAGTGCTCAGTTAATCTCCGTTCCATTTCCTGACTTGGAATGTCTTCCATCATGTTCTTCCACCTTGTGAGCTACTTCTCCAGCTCTATCCTCATGTGTTGTAGAGCGCGGTGCAGTCTGGATTTGACTGTCCCCTCAGCGCATCCCAACGCCTCCGCCGTTTCCGACGTGGTCATACCCGTGAAGTACTTCAGCATGACCGCCTGCCTCTGTTCCTCCGGTAGGACGGCCAGCGCCTGGCGGATGGCTTCCCTATCCGCGACCTGCTTTGCCGGGTCATCTTTTCCCGGCACGGCGACGCCTTCTATGTACTCCGTGGGCAGCTGACGCCGCCTGCGCAGGTCCAACACGGTGTTGACTAGGATGCGCACCAGCCATGGCTTCAACGGGCTGCCACTGCGGAAACCCCCGATGCCGCGCCACGCGGAAAGGAACGATTCCTGGACGCACTCTTCGGCTATGGCTCCGTTGCTCGTCATCAGGTAAGCTGTGCCGTATAGGACGTCCTGGTACCGTTCAACCACGTGGCGAAACGCATCCAGGCTGCCATCTTGGCAGAGCTGCACCGCTTCCGCATCGTTCATTGGGAGCTCCCTTTCCCACGGATGGGCTTTCGTTTAATAGATACGTAACAGAGAACTAAAAGGTTCCCAAATCATAATATCCGCAACCATGCATGACAGAGAACCCTCCCATCAACCTCCGATGGTTGATACAATGTCTTTTGCGGCTTTGATGCCATAGGACTTAGGAGTATACCGAATGCCCCCGGAAAACATCGTTGTCAAGGGCGCTAGAGAGCACAACCTCAAGAACATAGACGTAACCATTCCTCGCAACATGCTGGTGGTGATCACCGGTGTATCTGGGTCTGGAAAGTCCACGCTCGCCTTCGACACCATCTACGCGGAAGGACAGAGGCGTTACGTGGAATCGCTGTCCGCATACGCGCGGCAGTTCCTGGGCCGCATGGACAAGCCCGATGTCGAATACATAGAAGGCCTCTCCCCTGCCATCTCCATCGACCAGAAGGGTGTATCGCACAACCCCCGCTCTACGGTGGGAACGGTCACCGAGGTCTACGACTATCTGCGCCTGCTCTTCGCCCGTGTCGGCAGGCCCCACTGCTACAACTGCGGCCAGCCCGTGCAGAGGCAGACCGTGCAGCAGATTGTGGATGCCGTGCAGGGCATGCAGCAAGGCAAACGAATCATGGTCCTTGCCCCCAAAGTGGTGCACAAGAAGGGTGAGCACAAAGAGGTCTTTGAAGAGGCGCGACAGTCCGGTTTCGTCCGTGTGCGGCTGAACGGCGAGATCCGGGACCTCTCGGAGACGTTCGATCTGAACAAGCAAAAGTGGCACACCATTGAGATTGTGGTCGACCGCTTGGTAGTCAACGATGACCTGGATACAACCAGGATCACCGATTCCATGGAGACCTCTCTCAGAGAGGGCGGCGGCGTGGTCAGCGTTCTGGACGCCGACAGCGGTGAAGAGCACCTCTTTTCTGAGCAGTTCGCCTGTGTCCGCTGCGGCATCAGCCTCGGCGAAATAGAGCCTCGCACCTTCAGCTTCAACTCGCCTTACGGGGCCTGCCCCGACTGCACCGGCCTCGGCTACCGCCTGGAGATCGATCCTCAGCTTGTCATCCCCAACAAGGACTTTTCGCTGGCGCAGGGCGCAATCCAGCCCTGGATGCGTGCCGGCTCGTACAGCCCCTGGCTCAAGAGTCTGCTGGAGTCGCTTTCCATTAAATACGGCTTCTCCACAAAGACGCCTGTCGCGGAGCTTGCACAGGAGCACCTTGACATCATCCTGTTCGGCAATAACGGCCAGTCCATCCAGATGCAACACACCACGCAGAGAGGGCGCACCTACACCTGGGACACCAAGTTTGAAGGCGTGGTGCGCAACCTCACGCGCCGCTACAGAGAGACCTCTTCCGATTATGTGCGGCGCGAAATAGAGCGCTACATGGCCACGCGCCCCTGTCACGCCTGCCAAGGCAGACGGCTAAAGCCCGAATCGCTGGCGGTTACGGTGGCCGGACAAAGCATAATGGAGGTAACGGCGCAGTCTGTGGGCCAAGCCCATGAATGGACGCGCTCCGCCATCGGAGACCAGGGGGCAAAGCCGCCTGTCACGGACGCGCTCAGCGACCGGGAGCACGCCATTGCCTATCAGATACTCAAGGAGATACAGGCCCGGCTGAAGTTCCTTCTCGACATCGGCTTGGATTACGTAACCCTGGACCGCACAGCCTCTACCTTGTCGGGCGGAGAGGCGCAGCGCATCAGGCTGGCTACCCAGATAGGCTCGGGCCTCACCGGTGTTCTCTACGTCTGCGACGAACCTTCGATCGGTCTGCATCCCGCCGACGATTCTAGGCTTATCACCACCCTTAAACATCTCCGTGACCTCGGCAATACTGTGCTCATTGTGGAGCACGACGAGGCCATAATGCGGTCCGCGGACCACATCGTAGACCTCGGACCCGGCGCAGGTGAGCACGGCGGCAGAGTCGTCGCCACGGGCAGGCTGGATGATATCTGCGCCTCCGATGAATCGGTGACGGGCGCTTACCTCAGCGGTCGACGAGAGATCGCGCTGCCGCTTCTGAGGCGTCCGGGCAGTGGAGAGCGCATCACCATAAAGGGAGCGCGTGAAAACAACCTCAAGAACATCGATGTTGACATCCCGCTTGGCAAGCTTGTCGTGGTTACCGGCGTATCCGGCTCCGGCAAGTCCACCCTGATCAATGAGGTCTTCTTCAAGAAGCTGGCGCAACTGCTCTATAGGGCTAAAGACCGCCCCGGAGACAGCGACGGCCTGGATGGAATAGAGGCCGTCGACAAAGTGGTGGACATAGACCAGTCTCCCATTGGACGGACGCCCCGCAGCAACCCCGCAACCTACGTGGGAGCCTTCACCCCTATCAGAGAGCTGT
Source organism: Dehalococcoidia bacterium (assembly GCA_965116555.1). GTDB lineage: Bacteria > Chloroflexota > Dehalococcoidia > Lucifugimonadales > QGNO01 > DAOUJH01. The sequence continues at coordinate 1,334,074 of OZ220698.1, forward strand.
TCGCCTCCGTGCCGGAATCGCGGGCGCGGGGTTATAAGCCGGGGCGGTTCTCCTTCAACGTCAAGGGAGGCCGATGCGAAGCCTGCGCCGGAGACGGCCACATAGAGATAGAGATGCAGTTCCTGCCCAACGTTACCGTGGCTTGCGAGGTGTGCCAGGGCGCGCGCTACAACCGCGAAGCCCTTGAGATCACGTTCAAAGACGCCACCATTTCCGATGTCTTGAACATGACCGTTTCCGAGGCGCTGGAGTTCTTCTGGAACTTCCCCAAGGTGCGCAACAAGCTGGAAACCATGCGCGACGTGGGTCTGGGCTACATCAAGCTGGGCCAGCCCGCCACCACTCTGTCCGGCGGAGAAGCGCAGCGCGTCAAGCTCTCAACCGAGCTTTCCAGGAGGTCTACCGGCAAGACCCTCTACATTCTGGACGAACCAACCACGGGCCTCTCATTCCAGGACTGCGATGCCCTCCTCGGAGTGTTGCACCGGCTGGTCGATTCGGGCAATACGGTGGTCTTGATTGAGCACCACCTGGACTTGATCAAGAACGCCGACTGGATCATAGACCTGGGTCCCGGAGCGGGCGAAAAGGGTGGCTACGTAATAGCTGAAGGCGCACCCGAGGATATAGCCCAAGTCGCCCATTCCTACACCGGCCAGTACCTGAAACCGCTACTGGAAAAGGCCGGTCGCGCACTCAGCAACGGCGCAAAGCCCAAGGCCAGAAAACCGCGGGAAAAAGCCAAACCCGCAAGCTGACGCACACGCCCTCCCGTCATTGCGAGCGCAGCGAAGCAATCCGGCGGCACCGGGCTTCCCCATGCCGACAGACCGGTATCAGAGGCTTCTGTCCCAGACTCTAGGAAATCGACGCCGAGATCCGCAACATCAGCTTATCGTCGGCCTGCCAGGGCTGCAATTCCACCTGCGTGCTTAAGCACGCCAACCGTGCCGCCCTTGAGCTGCCCCCTTGGACGGCTACCTCCACCACGACTGGAGCGGCCGGCGCGTTACTTCGGCCGTCCACCAGCGCAACGCCCACCCGATCTGAACCCGCCAACCGAAGTTCGGCCGTCAGTCTTTGTTCACTATGTTCCTGCCAAAATACCTCTGGCTGATTTCGGCAATGGCCTGACCTTGATTGATCTCCTTGATGGCTCGGTCGATGTCCGGCAACAGATGCGCGTTGCTCTTGGGAACAATGATGCCGATTGCTCCGCTGCCGAGGTGTTCAAGTTCAATGCTATTAGGCGCGGGGATAATCGGCCCGCCAACCTTCTCGAAATCTCCCATAGACTCATCAAGGATGAAGAGCGACCGGCTAACAATCAGATCCGCGATCACGTCGTCTACCATCCCGAGGTCCGCTTCACCGGTGCCGACCGCCTTGATTATCTCCTCCAGAGAGCCGAGGGGCAGCACCTCTAGGTGCGAGAACCCCTCAGTGCTCAGATAGAACTCGAACAGAGAGTCCCGGTGAGTCGCGACAACCCCTGCATCGTCTAGCTCCGCGCCGCTACCGGACAGCCGCACGAACTGTCCGTAGGCGTGATAGTAAGGGACTGAGAAACTGACCATCTCTTCCAGACTGTCCGTCTTGGTCAGGGAATTGACCGCCAGATCATATTCACCCCGAGACGTCCCAGATACTACCTCCTCAAACGACGCCCAGCGCCACTGGCAGCTAGCCTCGATTTCTTCGCACAATAGCCTGCCGTACTGGTAATCGAATCCCGCCAGATTGCCGTCCTCGTCGAGATACCCGAAAGGCGGATAGTCCATGTTGGTCGCAATAACCAGCGTAGTCCCCGCTGGGATCGCACTAGACTCGGAGCACCCCCCCGCTAGAACCAATCCGGCCAACAACATGACAACCAAGAACAGTGCAGTAACTGGTTGTTTCATTTACGCACCTTCTGCCACCACGCACTGAGAGACGACTTGTTCATCCGACTCCATAGTTCTTAGGGTACCTCCTGCTGTAGTGCGGTGAGCATTCTCGTCCACCTGTCCATGAGTGTCAACGTAACTCCTGCATCGCGCCGGAATTATCCACGCGCAAGCTGGGACTCTCTACTTTTTCGGTGTTTGATTCTAGCAATGGTGCTGCTGGAACTGGGAATCAAGCAACGCTACACCCGGCCCTACCGTCCACAGACCAACGGGAAGATAGAGCGATTTTGGAGAACTCTGAACGAGGACCTACTGGAGGGGACAACCTTCGAGTCGGTCTCGGAACTGAAGGATGAGTTGATGCAGTATCTCCTCTACTACAATACCGAGAGACCACATCAGGGGCTCGGTGGACAGACCCCACTACAAACCCTGCAAAATCTGTCAACGAATTAGCTAACACATACAATTCTCACCCTCCCACCCCTTCGTCATTCTCACCCTCCCCCGTCATTCTCCCCCCTTCTCGTCATTGTCCCTCCTCCGTCACTCTCGTGCAACACACTCATCATAACTCGGTTTCCAGAGAGCCTCGCCGCTTGGCCACCGCCTCCATCAATCTGAACATCAGGAAACCGCCCACCAGAAATCCGGTGCCGACCGCCGCCTCTACCATTAGCGAATCAACCAGCGAAGTTAGTCCCAGCCCTTGGAAGGCGCCTCTGAAGGCCTCCAGGCCGTTGGTCACAGGCAATACCCGGCCAATAGCGCCGATACCCAACGGTATGGCCTCCCGCGGCACCACTATGGCGGTTAACAAAAGGAGAACGGCGTGCGACCCCGGCAAGGTGGCCATGTTGTCCCTCATCACGACAGCAAATGTTCCCACGAACAGCGCGAACATCGAGCAGGAGTACAGCATCACCAGCAGCCCAAGGACTACTGCGGTCCAGTTGGTCTCACCGAAACTGACGCCCAGGATCAGCCAGGCCCCTAGCAGACTGCATACGAAGCCCAGTACGGCATTGGGCAGATGGAGCACTGCCCTGCTCAGATAGAGGAGCAGCCGGTTAACCGGCGATGCGAAGTTGACGATGAGCACACCGAAGCCCCGTTCGTTGCTTACCGACTGCACGATTCCCCAGCTCAGTACCATCGGGATCGAGAAGACGGTCATACCAACAATGTACCGCTCAGCTCCCTCCGGGTTGTCGGCAAACTTGCCGACTACTCCGATTATCGTCATCATCAACACCGGTCTCATCACCGCATTCGAGAAATAGCCGACCGGATTGAGCTGAACGAACAGCCCCTTGTAGGAAAGGTACACCTGTGTCACAAAGTTAGTCATCTCAGCCCTAGAAGGAGGCCAGCGTGGCCTGTACCCTGACCCTCCTTTCGATCCTCCGGAACAGAAAAACGGCGAGCCCTAGGTAGAGCATTGTCAGCAACAGCGCCACCGCCCAGTCCCCGGCAATGACCCAAAGCGAAGAGTCGCCTTCAACTGACCTGACCAAACTCTCCATGGCCCAAGATATGGGTAGCAAACGCCCTAGGAGCTCCAGTCCCACCGGTAGAGCAGAAATCGGGTGCACCAATCCGCTCAACAACACCACTAGCGGTCTTATGCCGTTGAAGAAGCCTGGCTGTCCCCTGGTCACGAAATACAGCGGAGAAAAAATGAAAGCGCAGGAGAACAGGGCAAGTACCGCCATCAGAATCGAGATCACAAAGGGGACTACGTCTTCTACCTGGACCAGCCTTTGGGACACCGCTATTACTGTAACCAGCGCTATCCCAGCCGTGATGATATTTATTGAAACCAGACCCACCGCCCGTCCCAGGAATATCAGCATCAGAGGAGTACGCGATATCACACTCAGCTCAAGTGTGCCGTTGGACATCTCGCGCGCCACCAGCCAGCCCATTCTCTGCAGTGTGGCGTACCACAGAGCGACCAGGCCGGCTCCCACCATGACGTTTGTCAGGGCTACAGGGTTGTCGCTGTCCCTGGTTATCCAAGCCAGCAGCGCAAGCAGAGGAAGCACTTGGAACAGCACGCCAAGGAAGTCGGCAGACCAAGAGAAAACGCGCCACTGCTGCCTGATGGAGGCGGCTATGGCGTTAAGGTTCCGCATTGCTTACTACCTCAGTAGAGTGACGTACGCTTCTTCAAGGGTTGGATCCCGGGTTACCATGCTCTCTATGTTGTCCTGACCCAGTATCTCTGTGATTCTGTCGTTCAGGTCCGCGCCAGCTTCAACGTGTATGGTGAACTTCGGAAGCGGCCCTGTGGCGCTGGTCTCCACCTGGCGCACCTTCTCAAGACCGGATATCTCTCCGCTGAATCGGTCTTCTATCTGTCTTATGGTGGCCTCGACTATCGAAATCCTGGTGAAGCCGCGCTTTATCTCGTTCGGTGTCCCCAAGGCGACGAGCTCTCCGCGGTTGATCATGGCAATGGTGTGGCACAGTTCGTCGGCCTCGTACATGTAGTGCGTGGTGAGAAGCACCGTTTTCCCCTGCCTCACCAGCTCGGGGATAATCGCCCTCACCTCCTGCGCTCCCATCGGGTCAAGACCGATGGTCGGCTCGTCCATGAAGATGACCTCCGGATCGGTGAGGAGACCGCGAGCTATGTGCAGTCGCTGCTTCATGCCACGCGAGTAGCCCTCCACCTTGGAGTCGGCCCGCTCGGAAAGGCCTACCAGAGCCAGCATCTCATCGGCCCTTCGACTGGCAACGCCGGGGTTCATGTGGTTCAGGGCGGCGAAGTATCTGAGGTTCTCTTTGCCCGTCAGCCTTCCATAGAGGCCACGCTCCCCCCCAAATATGAACCCAATGTGCTTGCGCACCTCTCCGGCCTGCTTGTCCACGTCGTATCCCAGAACCCTTGCCGAGCCGGACGTGGGCGTCAGTAGCGTTGTCAGGATCCTTACCGTGGTCGTCTTTCCCGCTCCGTTGGGGCCCAGCAGGCCGAATACCACGCCTCTGGGCACAGTGAGGTTCAGGCCATTGAGCGCCTGCACCTCCTGCCTACCGCCAAGGAGTCCCTTCGACACATAGACGCGGCTCAGGTTTTCGCATTGTATTGCTGCTACTGCTTCCATCTTCACCTCTCCTCGATTACACCGTAGCTTCCAGAATTCCGCTCCTTCTGGCGTAGACTTCAAACAGCCTAAACGTGATCAAGCCAATGATCGCGTAAAGAACCCCGACTCCCGTCTCGGCCAATAGATGAGGCCACACATCTGCTATGGGCGTGCCATCTATAGCTCCGCGAAGGGCAAAGAGTCCGTTGGTCAATGGCAGAATGAATGAGAGCTCCGTTAGCAACCCCGGCAATCTGGACACTGGGATTATTGCGCCGGTCAGGAGAAACAGCACACCCACCACAAAACCGTACAAACTAACCCACTCGTTGAATACCACGGAAAGAGTCCCTATGAACAGGCTGAAAGTCGTTGCGCTTACTCCAATGATCAGAATCGTTGCCGCTAGCAGCAACCAGTTTGTGCCCCCGACATTCAGGTCGAACAACAGCCAGCCGGCCAGGATGCTCATGATCGCCGTGACTATGCCGTTCGGCATGTGCAGAACACCTCGACTGAAATAGAGCATCGCCCTGTTCGCTGCCGTCGCAAATGAGAGTGGCATAGTTCCTAAGCCGCGGTCGTAATACATCGACTGCATCACTCCCCCAAGTATGAGGTAGGCACAGGAATACGCCGCCAACCCGATTATGTATTCGCCCAGAGAATCGAAATTCCTGCCAAACCGGCCCACTAGCACAACCATAACCACCATCAACACCGGTCGGAGCGCCGCATTTGACACGTACCCTGGGACGTTGAGCCACATGAACAGCCCTTTGTAGGACAAATACATCTGTATGACCAGATTCCTCATTATTGACCTTAGAATGACGTGGTGACGGATCCCGTCACCCTTATTCTGCGCTCCACCTTTCTGAACATGTACCAGATAACCGAAAGCCAGACCAACAGCACCGTGATGGCAATAGCACAGTTGGAAAAGATGTCGATAGTTGACATTCCCCCGTCAATCGAGTGTAGGACTGCATCCATAGCCCAGGAAGTGGGCAACACTCGTGCTACAGCCTGCACGGCAGGATGAAGTATAGAGACTGGATGCAGAAAGCCACTGAGCACTACGCCGAAAGGAATAATTGCTCCCCAGAATCCACCCCGACCGCCAGCCAGGACTATGAAGGGAGCGAACGCAAACGTAGCGACCACCAGACCCAGGAATGCCACCCCTAACGACACAACGACCAACGGCAGGTTCGAGATTTCCAGCGATGCCTGCGCTACCAACAGGACGGCAATAAATGTGACCAAGCCTGATATTGTCAGATATGCGGCAATAGCAAGGGCCTTGCCCATTAGCGCGATCATCAGCGGAGTTGGAGTTACCATGTCCAGGTCCAGTGTTCCCTGCCACCTCTCGCTGTTGACCAGGGCTCCCATCCGGTTTACCGCGCCTCCCCACATCACAAAGAGCGGGGCGCCAACAGCCACATAGGCCACCGCCATAGGGTCTATCTCTCCACCGTGGCCATACGTCACTATCCAACCGAAGACAACTGCTCTTGGAACGTTCCCTACTATCCAGACAGCATAGCTGAGCAGGCCCGCTCCCAACGTTATCTTCCATTCGGCCTTGAACGCCTCAATTAGAGCGTAGATATTACCCATCGACTAGACTTTAACCCCACAAACACCAGAGGCCCTCACTGGGGAGGGCCTCTTTGGATTCCAAATGTTCTATGTAGATTAGGGATTCGAATACAAAGCAGCCCCACCGGCATAATGCCAGTTGCCGGTATTTATCTGACGGGGCATGAACACGATCATAGTCATCGTAGAAGGAATTCTCGTACCACCCCTGGCGATTGTCAATAGGTCGTCAGTAGTTCTTGATTTGGGCGGGGGCAAAGGTACAGTGGCTGTTTTACGCCTATTCTTTGTTGTGAGCAGGGAATCTCACTCCTCCGCAACCAGCCGCTCCCTCCCTGCCGACAGGCAAGCGCCCTTCTCACGTCATTCTCTCCCCTTCTCGTCATTGCGAGCGCAGCGAAGCAATCTGGTGGTGCGGAGGCATCCAGGGCGGCGGGCATTGGGCCCACCCACCCCTGTCTATCTGGACGTGGCGCAAAGCACCGTCGTTCTGAACGGAGCACAGCGAAGTGAAGAATCCAAAGCCCCTGCACACTGAGCCACTGTGCCTTTTGTCCATACGTCCCTCTCCCCGCCATTACCCTCTTCCATCCACCACCTAACACCCCTAAAATCAACTCATGGCCGCATCAAGCAACACCGCACCCACAACTCCCGGCAGGCTCATGGAACACCCCATCGTGCCCCCAAACTCATTACGAAAACCTACTGCCTCTCTTCGAGATTCGGATTTGTTTCCCATATTTTCAACAAAATGGTTGGCTTTTAGCCTTGCGGCTCTTTACATAACGTGGAAACAATTCCCTTCTCAGGCACAACGCGACTCCACCGTTAACCGCAATATGACCACTTTCTCATGCCTAACATGTCATTTTGACGACACCCCAAAATCGACTTATGTCAAGTTGGCCCGTTGCCCGCCTGCCCGTTTGCCCGTATGTCCGTCCTGTGATAAAACTGTCCCGCTTACCCTGTTTCCACCGGAGGCATCATCATGGCTGACCAATTACCCCTAATATGGGTGCTGGGCACCGGAGGCACCATCGCGGCATGGGGTGCGCCAAGGCTGAAGTTCTTTGAATACGGCGTCCCCGGAGTACGTCTTGACGTCCACGACAACCTGGAGCAAATCCCTGAAGTGGACCAGTTTGCCAGAGTGAAAGCGGAACACCTCATACAGGCGGGCAGCGGGGGCCTGGGCGACAGCGGCTGGCTCATGGTTGCCAAGAAGGTCAACAGCCTCTTCCAAGACGACCCCGACGTATCCGGCGTCGTGGTCACCCACGGCACTTCCTCCTTGGAGGAGACCGCCTATTGGCTCAACCTTACCGTTAAAAGCGAGAAACCGGTGGTGGTCACCGGCACCATGCGACCGCCCTCCGCCATGGGTACGGAAGCCTACAACAACCTGCTCGGCGCAATTATCCTCGCCGGTTCTCAGGAAGCGCGCGGCATGGGCGTCACCGTCATGCTCAACGACGAGATCAACGCCTCCCGCGAGGTCACCAAGCAGAACTCATACCGAATTCAGACCTTCGGTACCCGTGAGCTGGGGTTCTTGGGATACTTGGACTCGGATCTCAAGCCTGTTTTCTACAGGCGTCCCACTCGCAAGCACACTTACCAGAGTGAATTCGACGTCAGCGGATTGGACACCCTTCCCCAGGTGGAAGTCCTCTACTCCTACGAAGGAGCCAGCGACATTCAAGCGCGGGCTCTGGTCGATGCCGGAGTGGATGGCATCGTGATTGGCAGTATGGGGCCTGGCGCCGTGGGACAGAGCGTGAACGACGCCCTGCTGGAGGCAAGAAGCAAGGGCATTACGGTAGTGGTCACCACGCGGGCCGGAGCCGGTCGGATCATCCGTACCAGCGTATACGAACAAGAGGGAATAGTAGCAGGCGATAACCTGAGCCCTCAGAAAGCCAGGATTCTCCTGCAACTTGCGTTGACCAAGACCAACGACCCAGAAGAACTTCAGCGGATATTCAACGAGTACTAGTCAAAGAGGGACAACATGACAAGCAATCAACTGCCCGTAGTTTGGGTTCTGGGCACCGGCGGCACAATATCATCGTGGGGCTCGCCAAGGCTCACCTTCTTCGAATACGGCGTGGCTGGACAGCGGTTGGACGTTCACCAGAACCTGGAGCGCATACCGGAGGTCAGCGACTTTGCCAATGTAAAGGCCGAACATCTCTGGATGGCGGGCAGCGGCAGCCTTGGCCCCGCTCGCTGGTTGGAGCTGACAAAGAAGATCAACGGCCTGTTCCAAGAAGACCCTAGTATTTCAGGCATTGTGGTTACCCACGGCACCTCCTCCATGGAGGAGACGGCATACTGGCTCAATCTCACGGTCAAGTCGGAGAAGCCGGTGGTGGTTACGGGCACCATGCGGCCGCCCTCCGCTATGGGTACGGACTCGGACAACAACCTGCTCGGCGCAATCATCCTCGCCGGTTCCCAGGAAGCATGCTGCAAGGGCGTTACCGTCATGCTCAACGACGAGATCAATGCCGCCCGCGAAGTGACCAAGCAAAACGCCTACAGAATAGAGACCTTTGGCACGCGAGAACTGGGATTCCTGGGCTACCTGGACTCCGACCTCAAGCCGGTGTTCTACAGGGAGCCCGTGCGCAAACACACCTACCAAACCGAATTTGACGTCGACGGCCTCAGCGACCTTCCCAAGGTGTACATAGTGTACGCCTATGAAGGCGCAGACGACCTTGTAGTACGCGCCCTGATAGACGCCAAAGCTCCCGGGATAGTGATTGCAGGTATGGGCGCGGGCGGTGCGGGCGGTCAAGTGCAGCAAGAAGCGCTCTTGGAAGCCAGTAGGCAAGGCTCAATAGTGCTCTCCTCCACCAGGGCTGGATCCGGCCGCGTCATCCGCACCAGCCGCCACCGTGAAGCCAGATGGGTCGCCGCGGACAACCTCAGCCCGCACAAGGCCAGGATCCTTCTGCAACTGGCGCTGACCAAAACCAGCGACCCGGAAGAAATCCAGCGCATGTTTGATGCCTACTAGCGCCCGACAAATATGCCCACTGAACTCACTTTCCCAGACTGGGGCGTAGGCGAAGAAGAGGGACGCGTTATCCGCTGGCTGAAGCGAGAGGGCGACCGCGTGTCGCAGGGCGAGCCCATCGCCGAGATAGAATCGGCCAAAGTCACCGCCGAAGTCGAGTCGCCAGCCACCGGAGTTGTAAGCCGTATCGCAGTGCCTGACGGCGCTTCCGCCAAAGCGGGCGATCTGCTCGCTACCATCGGAGAAGAGGTCTCTTCTCCGGATTCACCGGTCTCTCAGCCGTACGTACCCCAGGCAGACCCCGCCGTCCGTCGACTGGCGGAGGCCTACGGGATAGACCTGAACCAAGTAGAAGCGGGCGGAGAACGGGGTACGGTGCTGGAAGCCAGTGTCAGAGCCCTGATAGAGGCCGAAACCACTCCTGAAATCCGGCAGGTCCCCCTTGTCGGTATGCGCAAGACCATTGCAGACAGGCTGTACGGCAGTCTTCAGTCCACGGCCCAAGTCACCATTACCACGGAGGCCGATGCCACGGAATCGGAGCAACTGCGGCGGGACCTGGTCTCCCAGTGGCGCAACAAGGGAGTACGCCCTATGGCCGTGGCGACGTTGATAAAGGTAGCCGCAAGAGCGTTGAGCGAAAACCCACGACTGAACGCCACTATCAACGGGGAGACCGTTACAATGCACAAGCATGTCAACGTAGGATTTGCCGTAGGCGTTGAGGCCGGCCTGGTGGTGCCTGTGATCAAGCTGGCCGAGCAAAAGCCGTTGATAGATATCAGCCGGGAAGCCAGAGAGCTGGCAACAAGGGCACAGCGCGATCAGCTGTCACCCGGAGAAATGGCGGACGGCACATTCACCATAACCTCCATGGGCGTCTACGACGTGGATACATTCACCCCCATCACAAACCCGCCGCAAGTGGCCATACTGGGGATCGGTCGCCTTGTGGAGAAGCCCGTGGTATACAACGGCGAAATCACCAAGCGCTCCATGATGGCCCTGAGTCTAACCTTTGACCACCGCGCCATCGATGGAGTACCCGCAGGTCAGCTCCTAAAGGCAATCAAGGAGTACCTAGAGCAACCCGCGTGGCTGGTTGAGTGAACTCCCTATGGCCGCGCTTTGAGTATCTCCGGCAGGCCGTGTAGGACTTGAGCCACAACCTCGTACCTGCCAAAAGAAGGTACAAAGTAGACACCGGCTATGCTTGAATGCACCTCTTTGAGCAACTCTTGGGCCAGAACTATCCCCATCTCGCCGCCTTCTTTCCCTGCCTGTTTCATTCGCAACTGGCACTCCGGCGGAATGACCATCCCCGGCACCTCGTTGTGCAGGAATTCAGCATGCCTGTAGCTGCGCATGGGCAGCACACCCAAAATAACGGGCTTGGGGAACCCTCCCAGCCTCTGCCGCCACTTCTCAACGGCTTCAGGTCTGAACACAGCCTGCGTCAGGATGAAGTCAGCTCCGGCGGCCATCTTTCGTTCCAAGCTCGCCTGTTCCCTATCCATGTCCTCCGCTTCCAGGTTTATGGCGCACCCCACCAGGAACGAAGTAGCCTGCTCAATAGGTCTACCTGCTGTATCCAAGCCTTCATTGGCCTGGCTGAGCATACGAATCAGACCCGACGAAGTGATATCTGAGAAGCTCACCGCCTGCGGGTAGTCCCCCATCTGGGGCGGGTCTCCCATGAACACAAAGATGTTGCGCACTCCCAGCGCATGTGCGCCCAGCAAATCGGACTGCAATGCCAGCAGGTTGCGGTATCTGGTGGCAATGTGCATGATAGCCTCAGTGCCCAACCGTGTCTGCAGCAGGCTGCTCATTGCCAGGGCGCTCATGCGGCCCTGGGCCAGAGGTATGTCCGTACAATTGAAAGCATCCACGTTGACCATCCCCAGAAGGTTCCGCAGGCTGGTCAGTGTAGTGCTCACGTCAAACCCGCGCGGTGGATGCACCTCCACGGTGACCACGAACTGCTTGCCCAGTTTCTCAGAAAGCTCGGTGGGAGGCGTGGGCTCAGGTGCGTATTCGCTCCTCGTCTCGACGGGCTTAATCTCAGCCCCAGCGCCGGTTTTCCGTGTCTGGACACGCCGCTCTCTCATCACGCTTCTAATGGCCGCGATGTGCTCAGGTGTAGTACCGCAGCAACCTCCAATTATCGAAGCTCCCGCATCAAGGATCTGCCCCGCATAGTCGGCCACGTACGCCGGGGACGATAAATAGAACAACCGCCCGTCCACGTTTGTAGGAAAGCCGGCATTGGGTAAAGCAGAAAGGGGTGTATCCGCAACGGGCGCCATGGCTTCCACCACATCAAGCATCGGCTGTGGGCCAACGCTGCAGTTGGCCCCTACCGCAGCGAGGTTGTAGTCCGCCAATGCTTTGACGACCTCTTGCGGCGAGTCGCCTGCCAGCGTACGCCCTTCTTCTGTAAACGTGAGCTGCGCAATAACCGGAAGGTCTGTGACCTGTCCGCAGACTGCAACTGCCAGTTGAATTTCAGCCAGTGAAGAAAACGTCTCTAGGAGCAGCGCGTCTACTCCCGCATCCGCCAGAGCTTTAATCTGTTCGGCGAAGGCTTCTCTGGCATCATCTACCGTAATGGGGCCCAACGGCTCAATCCCCTTCCCCAACGGCCCCACCGCACCGGCTATCCAAACCTGTTGTCCGGTCAGGCGCTCCGCTTCTCTGGCTATCTGCACCGCCTTGCCGTTGATCTCCTTCACCAAACCAGCTTGGCCGTATGACCCCAGCCGGACCCGGTTGGCGCCGTAAGTGTTGGTCTCTATCAACTCTGCTCCCGCCTTCAAATAGTCCAAGTGGACCTGCTTGACCAGATCGGGAGCGGTGAGGTTCAACCCTTCCAGGCAGGTATCCGCCGAAACATCGGCCAGCTTGATCAACTCCGTACCCATAGCGCCATCGGCTAGGATAGGGCCTTCAGAAAGCCTATCGGTAAACAATCTACTCATAGCGTCGTCAATTGTAGCACTCTGCGAATGAGCTAACTCAACCGGGCAGCACATCCAAGTACTTGTAAGCAGATCCCGTGTTCATCAAGACTATGTTCCCGGACGGGTCCACTTCACCTTTTGCCAGTAGCTTCTTCAAACCGGCCAGGGTAGCCGCGCCTTCGGGGGCAGGATAGACGCCCTCAGCGCCGGCCATCTGCTTTATCGACTCCAGCATCTCTCCATCCGTAACGGTTAAGGCTGTTCCGCCGCTTTCTCTCAGCGCTTGCAGTATCAGATAGTCGCCAATGGCCGAAGGCACGCGCATACCGGCTGCTATGGTAGCAGCCCCCGTCCAAGGCTCAGCATGGTCGGATCCGTTGTGGAAGGCACGGACGATGGGAGCACAGCCCTCCGCCTGCACCGCTATCATTCGAGTGGTCACTTGGTCCAGCCAGCCCAGCGCCAGCATCTCGTGGAACGCCTTCCAGATACCAACGATTCCCGTGCCGCCTCCGGTAGGATAGACAATCACGTCCGGGGTGCGCCATCCAAGCTGTTCCACCAGTTCATAGCCCATGGTCTTCTTGCCTTCAGCGCGGTACGGTTCCTGAAGAGTCGACACATCGAATAGGCCCATTTCAGCGGCTTTCTCTCTTGATAAGCGGCCCGCATCACTTATCAAGCCGTCGACAAGGGTAAGCTGTGCGCCGAAGGCCAAGCACTCCTGTTGATTGGCAACGGGCGCATCCTTGGGCATGAAGACGTGTGCTTCCATACCCCCATAAGCGCAGTAAGCTGCCATTGCGCCAGCCGCATTTCCCGCTGACGGCATGGTTATTCGAATCAAACCCAGCTCTTTGGCGCGGGAAACCGCGGCAGACAGCCCTCTGGCCTTGAAAGAGCCTGTGGGGTTAACTCCCTCGTCTTTGATGTATAGATTGCTGCAGCCCAACTGCCCGCCCAGGTTTGATGCAGGAAGCAGAGGAGTCATCCCCTCGCCAAGAGTGATCACGTTGCCAGGATCACGCACCGGCATCATCTCGTAGAAGCGCCACATATTGTTGGGCCGAGACGAGAGGGCGTCTCGACCCACGGCTTTACGAACGCCGTCTATGTCATACCGCGCGTAGAGCACCTTGCCGCAGGCAGGACAAGTCCTGTGAGGTTCATCCGCCTGATAGGTTTCAGCGCAGGCGGTGCATTCAAGGTGGCTAAGGTAGCTCTGCATGATCTCTCCTCTTTACACTCAAGGCATTCTACCAATGGGATGCAAGCGGTCACCTTCGTCAGCAAGTCACGCGGTAGAATCTGGTGTCTGACTACAGGCTAAGTGGACCGCGGTGGCAACGGGCCAATAGATAGCGGGGGACTGCTACGCTGCCGCTTCTTCCGACTCGCTTATGTGAGGCGGTTCGGTTACCAACCTGGTCAATACATCGGTCCAGTCGGAAGGAGCAGTGAACAACGTTGGGGACCCCCCCACCATTACATAGCTACCACCGACGTCCGGCGTTTTGGCGCCTATGAATAAATCTATCTCCCTGCCCGACCTCAGAGTGATCACTATGTGAGTTAGCGGCGGGTCAAGGCCAAAGCTTGCCGGGTCTTGGACTACCTCTTCCAGGACCCTGGACGATCTAGGGCCTGTAAGCAAGAGGGGCACGCCGCCCCATCTGTTGTTGTCCACGGGCTCACCGCTGTCTGCAAACACCCAGCCTGACTCAGCTCTGACGAATGTCTGCGTATCGCCCCTGTGCGTCACCTGTATTCCGGTTATGTCGCCGAATGTAATGTCGTAGACCCAGGGATTCTGCGGTTCGGCCGGTGGATGGTCTGTAAGCTGAAAGAGCACCACGTATCCTCCCACGATAGCCACCAGGACTACTAGGATGAACGATACTCGATAGTTCATCCTACCGCCTCCGCCACCAAGCCACGCCGGCAAGCAGCGCCATCAAAGATGGCAGAATGATCCAGCTCAGGCCGCGTATCAGTTGCATCTCGCGGCCGGTGACTATAAGGCGCCTGGAGGCTATGGGCTTCGACCGTACAGAGGCCAGAGTGTAGTCTTCCGTAAGCCAGTTCACAGAGTTGAGCAGCAGGTCCCGGTTGCCCACGCTGTTGATATGGAAGTTGGTGGCAAAGTCCTTATCTCCAAATATAACCGCCTTGGTTTGCCGTGCTACATTGGGGTCAGGATTCATGCTCAATGGAGCAACGCCCTCCATGGCAAAGGCAGGCACCCTGATATCAAAGTTGCCGTCGGAGCAGTCGTTGACCTCTTCATCCAGAGTCAAACAGCTCAGGATTGTGGTGGTAGCAACGGGGTATTGCGCAATGGTGCGTGGCATCTCCTCCGGGGGTAGACTGGGGATGATTGAAGTGGCGCCTGCAAAATAGCTCTGCTCCACCAGAGCTGTTATGGCATTCACAGGCTCCTGGTCATTGTATTGCGTACGCTGTATGAGCGGTGACTGAGGCTGTCCTGCCAGAGAACTTCCCAAATCAACTATAGTCCCTTCCTCTACTTCTATGGCCCAGGGTGCAAGCAAGTCCTTGAAGGTTTGCGGCGGATCCGGTTCCAGCAGAAGGAGCAACCGACCGCCCAGGCGCAGGTACTCTGAAAGCAAGTCAAACTCGGTCTGGTTCAAGTCTCTTGTCGGCCCGGCAATGATGATGGCAGCCGCCGACTCAGGAATTTCCGGGTTCTGTACCAGCGAAAGAGGAAAAACGCTGTAGTTGTCGTTGTTCATGCCAGTCCTGGCGAATCCGAATCCTTCACGGCTATCGGCTTCATCGTTGCTCAGGTCAAGCTCACCATGGCCGGTGAGGTGGAATATCTGTTTTCGTTCCACGCCGGTCACAATGAGCAGCGCGGAAGATATGTCGCGTTCCTCGAACAAAGGCGCCGTGAGCCTGTATTGCAACCCCCCATCCAGACCCTCAAAAACTATGGTGGGGTACTCCGTAACCCTGTATCGGTTGGCTAGCGCAGGTTCGCGGTCCGGGTCTGAGAAACGGTAATCAAACTGACCTCCGGAGCGGTGGCGGAACTCGTTGAGCAGATTTTCTACAGGGATGCGGAACGGCGCCTGTCTGGGGTCGTCCGGCACAAAGAAGGCAATAGCCTCAACCGGCTCGTCAAGGTTATCCAAAATGCTCAAGGTGTGCGGCGCAAGGCTGAACTGGCGTGTAGCAGTGAGATCCCATCTGAAGGCTGTATTGACTCCCAAAACGTATATCAAGCCCCCCAGTGTTAAGAACGCCGCCACCATGATTACTGTGTTCACACCGTACCTGCCCCGGCGTCCCGTAATGCTCTGCACCACGGTATTGAGGGAAAGCATGAGGGCAAGGACCAGAAAGATGCCGCTAAGCACCATTATTAATATGGCAGGGCCGCGCAACTCAGGTATGAAGACCAGAAGTACCAGACCAATGAAGAAGACAACCACGCCAGCCAGGGCTATGACCAAGCTTACCGCTCCCCTAAATGGGATTCGGCGCATGAGTGAGGCTAGCGTTTGGCTTGTTTGCTGATCGGTGGAGTTATCCCCAGTGGGAGTAGACATTCTAACGCCATCTCCTTGATTCTAGTGATCTGATGGTGAGGAAGAGAAACACCGCCGTCACCACCAAGTAATATATGATGTCGCTTGTATCAACGACGCCACGGGCAAAAGCGTCGAAATGGCTGCTCAGAGAGATCGCTTCTAGCACCGTGGCCACCGCGCCTCCCACAATGGTTGTGATCTGATCGATGACGTTAAAAAGCAGTATCACTCCAAAGCCCACGGCGGCAGCGACGAGCTGATTCCCAGTGAGAGAAGATGCCAAGAGGCCTATGGCAAGCGTGGCGCCGCCGTAAAGGAGAAAACCCAGATAGCCGCTGAGTATTGGACCTAGGTCTGGATTTGCGTACAGCATAAGGATGACCATATAAAAAAGCGTGAGCAAGACGGTGCCGCTCAGAATTATGAAACTGGATATGAACTTGCCAAGGACCACCTCGTAGTCGCGCACCGGTGACGTCAAGAGCAACTCCAGCGTTCCTAACTTCTGCTCCTCAGACAGCAAGCGCATTGTCAGGAGAGGCGGAATAAGGGGCAATAGGAAGAAGCTGCTTCGCAGCAACAACCCGCGAACCTCTGCTACCGCAAAGGTCTGGTCGATGCTATCGATGAAGAAGACGCCGGTCAGCGCAAGGAAGACCCCCGCTACTATGTATGCCATTGGCGACTTAAAGTAGACCGCCAGCTCTTTAACAGTAATAGCTAATGTTGTACGCATAGCTAGGACTCCTCAACGGTGGTGAGACGGAGGAATATCTCTTCCAGACTCAATGTCACAGCTTCCATGCGGAGCAATCCCCAACCCTGCTCCACCAGTGTTTTCGCAAGTTCAATGCGCATCTCGTCACCGCGCCTGCATATCAGGTTGTACACTACGCTGCCCCCGCCCTCTTCGGTGAATCTAACGTCCTGCACCCCTTTTACGCTGCGTATCGCCTTGGTAACCTCGTTGCTGGGGCCCCTTACCTCCAGGGTGAGACGTTCCGTGCCTTCCAGCCTCTCGGCTAGATTCTGCGGCGTATCTTCGGCCACTATCTCACCTTCGTGAATGATGACCACCCTTTCACATATCATGCTAACTTCAGGGAGAATGTGGGTGGATAGGATCAGTGTATGCTCGCCGCCAAGGTCCTTTATCAACTGGCGCGTCTCAACGATCTGTATGGGATCTATACCAATGGTCGGTTCATCCATGATGAGGACGTCCGGCTCATGCAGCACAGCCTGGGCAATGCCGACGCGCTGTCGGAAACCCTTGGACAGTTTCCCAATAATGGTATCCCGGTAATCCTCCAGGCGGCATATCTGCACTACGTCATCTATACGCTGCCGTATACGTTTGCTGTCCATGCCCCGGATTGTGCCCATGAAGCTCAGGTAGTCCCGCACGGTCATCTCCGTGTACAGCGGTACGTTTTCCGGTAGATAGCCAATCTGTTGCCTGGCCTTCAAGGAATCGCTTACGACGTCAAACCCCGCAATGCGAGCCGTACCGCTGGTAGGCGGCATATACCCTGTGAGGATGCGCATGGTGGTGCTCTTGCCGGCCCCGTTGGGGCCAAGAAAGCCTAGTATTTCGCCCCTATTAACGGAGAATGTTACGTCGCTAACGGCGGGGAAGTCTCCAAAATACTTGGACAGGTGGTCTACTTCAATCATTGGTTGTCTGGCCATATTTAATCCTAAGCATGCAAAGGAGCCCCTTTGAGGACAACGACATATCCAAGCAACTGATGTGGCTGGTTTGCCGTCGACAATTTCCATCTATGTGGACAGCATTGGGGCGCCCCAGGAGTTGTGCCTTGTGTGAATTTTAGGACAAATGATATGCTAAGCAAAGCTTTTTGCCAAGTTATCTCTGTTTTGGAGCAGTGAATGCATCTAGTAATTGATGGCTTTGGAGCCAGTACACCCATATTGGAAGACGTTGACGCCATCTACAAATTCTTGGATCAGTACCCCGATGCCATAGGCATGACCAAAATAGCGCCTCCTCACGTATATTCCTACGAAGGCAAGAATCCTTTGGATGTAGGAGTTTCAGGATTTGTGCTCATTGCGGAAAGCCACATAAGCGTCCATACGTTCCCCAAGCGGAGCTACATAAATATAGACGTCTTTTCCTGCAACGACTTCAATACAGAGAAAGCCTTGATGGAACTCAAGCAGATGTTCGCTCTGGATACAGTGCGCAGTTGGGTGCTGGAACGAGGCTTGGAGTACTCAGACCCTGTTGTAGCGGCAAGAGCGGTAACGGCAGAACGAGCACAGATAACAGAGCGTATCTAAAGCCCCTACAGATCAACCATCGGCTTCGGTTGAGACCAAGATAGGCTCCATGTCTCGTGCCAAGAGAGCGGCTTGCGCGGCGGCAAGGCGTGCCACAGGTACGCGAAACGGAGAAGCGCTAACGTAGTCCAACCCAACTTGATGGCAAAACTCTATGCTGGAAGGGTCGCCGCCATGCTCACCGCAAATCCCAACCTCCAGAGTAGGATCGATTGATCTTCCCTTTTCCACGGCCATCTTAACCAAAGCGCCTACGCCTGTCCTATCGAGCACTTGGAACGGGTTCTCCGGGAAGATTCCACGCTCCATATACTTAGGAAGGAACTTCTGTTCATCGTCACGACTGATACCAAAGGTCGTCTGGGTAAGGTCGTTGGTGCCAATGCTGAAGAACTCGGCATGCTTGGCAATTTCGTCGGCAGTCAGTGCAGCCCTGGGCAACTCAATCATAGTGCCAATCTTGTAGGGCACCTGGACTCCTTGCTCTTGCTGCACCAGTCTAGCCACTCTTACCAACAGCTTCTTCACGGCCTCCAATTCGTTGGCGTGGCCAATTAGAGGGACCATGATCTCAGGCCTTGGATCGAACCCCTCATTGACAAGCTCGCAGGCCGCCGTGAAGATGGCCCTTACCTGCATCTCGTTGATGGCGCCGTGCATGATGCCAAGGCGGCATCCTCTGAGACCCAGCATTGGATTGGCCTCGCGCAGGCTTCCCACTATCTCAAAAAGATCCTCTCTTGATTTCAATTCATCTGCTTCAGCTTCTCTCGTACGCAACTCAATAATCTCTCGCAGGAGGTCTTCGTACGGTGGAAGGAACTCATGTAGCGGCGGGTCCAGGAGGCGGATAATCACAGGCTTCCCTGTCATAACCTTCATGATGGCCTTGAAATCTTTGGTCTGGAACTCCCAGAGTCTGTCAAGCGCATCGTAATAACGCTTGGCATCCAGCGAAACGCCCAAAGTAGCGCGCTGGTTCTCCTGCTGTTTCATAAGCTCTTCTCTGTGACTGCTGGGAGACTTATCTATCCTCTCCTTAATGTCACGCATCCATTCTTCAAACTCCGTTGCACCCGGAGCCGCTATAATCATCTGCCTTACCACTGGAAGCCGTTCCTCCGCGAAGAACATATGCTCCGTGCGGCAGAGGCCTATCCCCTGGGCGCCATAGTCCAAGGCGCGCTGGGCATCCTCCGGCGTATCCGCATTTGTCCACACCCCTAACTTCCGCACTTCATCGGCCCATTGCAGCAGAGTATTCAAGTCTGTTTCGTCAGCAAAATTGGCTTCCCTAGTGGGTAGACTGCCTATGAACACCTCGCCGGTAGTCCCATCTATGCTGATGTCCGTCAGCTCCTCAAATGTTCTAGAGCTGATAGCGCAACTATTGGAACCGTAGTCCACCACCAGTGCGTCGCAGCCAGCTACACAAGGTTTGCCCAGTCCTCTGGCCACCACAGCAGCATGGCTGGTGGCTCCACCACGTGCCGTCAGCACACCCTTGGCCAGCAGCATGCCCTGAACATCGTCAGGGTTAGTTTCCATCCTAACAAGGATGACGTCTTCTCCCTGGGCTCCAAGCTGCGCGGCACGATCGGGGTTGAACACCACCTTGCCGCTGGCAGCACCCGGAGAGGCGTTGAGACCTGTGGCAAGCATATCCCCGCGGGCTATGGCCTGGCCTTTCGCCTCTTCGTCAAAGCGAGGCAACAGCAGCTGGTTTATTTGGGCAGGCTCAACACGCATCAAGGCCTCTTCCCTGGTAATCAGCATTTCTTCTACCATATCCACGGCCATTTTCACTGCGGCACGCGCCGTTCTCTTGGCAGACCGTGTCTGCAACATGTAGAGAGTTCCCCGCTCTACAGTAAACTCAATGTCCTGTGCGTCTCTGTAATGCTCCTCCAAGCGCTGTGCAATCTCATCCAACTGGTTATACAGATCCGGCATTGTCTCCGCCAGGTGAGCTATTAGTTCAGGAGTACGGATACCGGCCACAACGTCCTCACCCTGGGCATTGGCCAAGTACTCGCCGTACAACTCTTTTTCCCCAGTGGAAGGATTGCGGGTGAACACCACGCCCGTGCCACTGCTTTCATCCATATTGCCAAAGACCATGGCGACCACGCTCGCTGCGGTACCCAGATCGTGAGGAATGCCATAGAAGTTCCGGTAATCCACAGCTCGACGGCCGTTCCAGCTTGAGAATACCGCCTTTATGGACAGTTCCAACTGCTGGTATGGGTCTTGGGGAAAGCCCGAACCCGTTTCTCTACTAACCAAGTCTTTAAATTTGGCCACTACTTCCTTCAGATCCTCATCAGTCATCTGAGAATCATTGGTTACGCCGGAAGCCTTCTTTTGCGCATCCAGAATACCCTCAAAAGCCTCGCTAGGCATACCCAGCACAACCTTGCAGAATTGCTGAATGAAACGCCGGTAAGAATCGTAGGCAAACCGTTCGCCGCCGCTGGCCTTGGACAACCCTTTCATCGTCTCATCGTTCAATCCCAAGTTGAGAACCGTATCCATCATGCCCGGCATGGACATCGCGCTACCGGAACGTACTGACACCAGGAGCGGGTCTTCGGAGTCGCCAAAGGTCTTCCCTGTACTTGCCTCTATATCGCGCATGCCCCGTAGGGTCTGTTCCCACATTCCAGAAGGAAGGTTCTTCTCCAGACCGTAATAGGCATTGCAGGCCTCTGTGGTAATGGTGAAGCCTGGCGGTACCGGGAGTTGGGCCCTGGTCATTTCAGCCAGACCTGCGCCCTTTCCTCCCAAAAGGTCTACCATCTCTCCGCTACCTTCACGGAAGAGGTAGACCCATTTCTTGGGACCTGACACGGTTTGCCTCCTAAACCGCAAACATGAAGTATAGATATCGCCTCTAGGAGACGAACCTTACTGTGGGTGTAGATTATACCATCTTAACTTCTAGTTATTACTTTAACAGCACTGCTCAGTTGCATCAAATCCGCTTTATGTCATGCTTTCCACTCCAAGAATGCAGCATGCTATATTCTTAAAATGACATCTCAAGCCACAGATCACAGCGTACGTCTGAGATTGGAAGCAAGGGAAGAGTCGCTCTCTCCCCATGCTTCCAGGGTAAAAGGCTCCAAAGGCAGAGATTCCTGGGAAGAACCCTCCCCTCTGCGTACCGACTTCCAGCGCGACCGCGATAGAATCATCCATACCAAGGCGTTCCGGCGCCTGAAGCACAAGACGCAGGTCTTCATCTCTCCCCTCGGCGATCATTACATGACCCGTCTAACGCATACCTTGGAAGTCTCCCAAATAGCACGGACCATAGCCAGGGCACTCAATCTGAACGAAGACCTGACAGAGGCAATCTCTCTGGGCCACGATTTGGGACATACCCCCTTTGGCCACGTTGGCGAAGAGGTGATTGCGGAGCTGGTTCCCTCCGGATTCAGGCACAGCCAGCAAAGCCTGCGCATAGTGGAGGTACTAGAAAAAGACGGCCAGGGCCTCAATCTCACTTGGGAAGTGCGCCACGGCATTGCCAATCACTCTAAGCCAAGGAGCGACATCTTCAACAAAGAGCTGGTCCAAGGCCTCTCTCTGGAAGGACAAGTGGTCCGCCTTTCCGACGCCATAGCCTATCTCAATCACGACATAGGCGACGCCATACGCTCCGGCACACTCAAGGAGAGCGACTTGCCGTCATCGGCCAGACAACTGCTTGGTGACAGAAACTCTCAGCGGATTGATACTATGGTAACAGACGTGGTTGAGGCTTCCTGGAACGCTACGGGAAGTTACGGGGACTCCAAAGAGCCCCCTACCATAGCCATGAGCCTCAGAATTGGAGAGGCCGTCAACTCACTCAGAGATTTCATGTTTGAAAACGTATACCTGCCGGTGAGCAATGGAGAAGAGTCCAACAAATCCCGTGAAGTGATCGCCTTTCTCTACAATCACTTCCTCCACAATCCGGACCGCATACCTGAGGAGTACTGGAAGCGCGAAGAGCACCCTCAGCAGATGACCGTGGACTACGTATCCGGTATGACGGATTGGTACGCTCTGGCCACTGCTGAGGCGCTATGCCCCGGCATCTCAGGCAAGGTATTTGCAAGGATGCTTTGAAATGGCTATCTCTGACGAAATAAAACAACGCCTTGACATAGTAGACGTGGTCAGCGGTTACGTACCTTCCCTTAGGAGAACGGGGCGTAGCTACAAAGCAACTTGTCCCTTCCACTCGGAACGGACCCCCTCTTTTGTAGTCTTCCCTGAGAGGCAGTCCTGGCGATGCTTTGGGGCGTGCGCTACGGGAGGAGACCTCATTTCCTTCACCATGCGCGCCGAAAATCTGGACTTCAAAGACACGCTCAAGCTTCTGGCGGATAGAGCTGGGATAAGAGACTTCCAACCAAGGCAGCGCCAGCGGAATGAAAGCCAGCAACGCATCAATGAAGCCGCCGCCGCTCACTTTCAAGGGCTGCTGCTTGCACCCCAAGGCATGGCGGCAAGAACCTATTTGCATCAGCGTGGGGTAGATGCCGACGCCATTGCCCAGTTTGAAATAGGGCTTAGCCCCGCCGGCGGCAGTGCTCTGCTCCAGCACTTGAAGTCGCTTGGGTACTCAGAAAGCCATATCTTGAAAGCCGGGCTGGCCAGTCAACGCGACGACGGCCAGCCGCGGGACCTGTTCAACGGGCGTCTTATGTTCCCCATCAGGGACGGCAACGGAGTCCTGGTAGGCTTTGGCGGTCGCTCTTTGGATGGCTCCGAGCCGAAATATCTCAACTCCCCACGCACAGAGCTCTTCGACAAGAGTCATATACTTTACGCCCTGCACAAGGCCAGAGACGCTATCAAGCAGACTGGAGAGGGTGTCATTGTAGAAGGCTACATGGATGTCATCGCCGCTCACCAGCACGGGTTCAACAACGTAGTGGCGTCCATGGGAACGGCTCTCACCGAGCAGCAGGTTACCCTGCTTAGAAACACCGGCCGGCGGTTTGTGTTAGCCCTGGATCCGGACACGGCAGGGCAGGAGGCGACCTTCAGAGACCTGGTGGACTCCTGGCATATTTTCGAGCAACGGCTGATAGGGAGGCGAAGAAGCATCGCAATCTACGAACGGGCTACCGATCCTTTCCTTGTTAGAGTCGCCATCCTCCCTCCCGGCCAGGACCCCGATCAACTCATACGCAGTAACCCTGAAGGCTGGCAATCCTCTCTGTCTGAAGCAAAGCCCCTGGTTGACTATCTCATAGATTCGGCAAGGGACCACTGGGACATTTCAACCAGCGAAGGAAAAGCCCGCGCTGCTGAAGCTCTGTATCAGGTCATTGCCTCCATAGGGAATCCTTTCGAACGAGAGGGGTATCTAAAGCGCTTGGCAGAGGTGCTGGGCGTACAAGTGGCCACCTTGGAAGCCAGCCTGGGTAAGCTGAGCGCGTCCTCACGCCGCTTCAACCCGCAACAACGTCCTAGAGCCTCGGAGTCGCCGTTTGAAAGCGCAAGAAAAGACGTTCTGCAAGAGCACTTGCTGGGATTCATACTGCAATGGCCGGACTTGCGGCAGCATCTAGAAGACATGGACCCCCAAGTGGTCGTAGGCTGGGAAGACCGCATACTCTTTTCCTCCTGGCTGAAATGCTCTACAATAGATGAGTTGCGGCAAATGCATGAAGACTATCTTCAACGGCGCATAGATCATCTGCTATCACTGCCAGTCCCTCCTTTGGATTTACGCCAGAGAGAGCAAGCCGTCAAGGACTGCCGATACCACCTTGAGATCAGGCGCCTGAAATCCCTCAAAGAGGAGGAGAAGCTTGCCTTGAGCGAAGCCGGTTTCTCCGACGACATTGAGCAACGAGTGGTTGAAACGAACGAACAACTGAGAAACCTATTCCAACAGAAATACCCGCATCGCGTCCCTTAGCAAAAGGAGAGTATGTTAAGAAGACCGGACGACAACGTAGAAGACGATTTAAACGCCGATAGACTACGCCCCATACACAGCGACGACCTCAGGGGCTTGATCCCCATCCCCTTCCAGAATAGCGACGATTCCGAGGAGATCACCGTCACGCCTCGCGAATCGCAAATCGTTGAGGCAGACGCCGAGGAAGAGGACTGGCCCGAAGGTTCATCTGAAAGCGAAACTCGCTCTGAAGAGCCGGACGAGGCTGCCATCCTTGCCGCAGCTGCTGCCGCTGCCACTGAGGGCATAGATACCACGGACATGATCGACGACCCTGTACGCATGTACCTGCGCGAGATAGGGCGCGTGTCCCTGCTGACCGCTAAAGATGAGCGCTGGCTGGCCAGAGCCATGGAGAGCGGCATATACATTGAACGGTTGGAGCAGGAGCTTGCTTCACCAACCGGAGCGCCTCCCCAGGCCCAAGAGATCATCCATCATCTGCTCAGGGAAAGCGGCCGCCTTGCCTATATAGAGAAGGCGCTTGCCTGGAAACACAGCCTACCCTACCCCTTGCCCCTCAAAGAGGTCGCTTCCAATCCGGAATTTCGCGCCGCAGTGGACTCTCCCATAGACCACGAGAAGATGCAGGAAGTGGCAGACCACGCCGGCAGGACACTGGAAGATATAGAAGAGGGCGTGATCAAGCTCTCGTTGAACAGCCGTCTTCTACCACAGGACGCTATTGAGATCATTGGCGAAGGCGTAACCCTGGAGGAACTCGCGGAAATTGTGGAAGAAGGCGCCATGTGGAGCCAGTTGGGCCCGTACGAGTTCCTCTTTCGCATGTACCTGAACAAAGTCAAGCGAGAGGGCAAGACAGCTCAGCGGCACCTTACGGAGGCCAACCTCCGCTTGGTGGTCAGCGTAGCCAAGAAATACATCGGCAGAGGCATGTCTCTGCTTGACCTCATCCAGGAAGGAAACATCGGCCTTATCAGGGCGGTGGAGAAGTTCGATTACCGCAAGGGCTACAAGTTCTCCACCTACGCCACCTGGTGGATACGGCAGGCCATCACCCGCGCCATAGCCGACCAGGCCAGGACTATCCGTATTCCCGTACACATGGTAGAGACCATTAACAAACTGTTGCGCGTAAGCCGTAGGCTGGTGCAGGAATACGGACGGGAACCCACCAGTGATGAGATTAGCTGGGACATGGATATACCATCGGAAAAAGTCAGGGAAATCCTCAAGATTTCTCAGGAGCCCGTTTCGCTGGAGACACCCATTGGAGAAGAGGAGGACTCTCATCTCGGCGACTTCATAGAAGACCGCACCGCTTTGGCTCCGGCGGATGCCGCCAGCTACCAGCTCCTCAAAGAGCAGATAGACGAAGTGCTGGACAGTCTTAACGAACGTGAGAAGCGCGTGTTGCAGCTCAGGTTTGGCCTGGAGGATGGGCGCAGCCGCACCCTGGAAGAGGTGGGACGGGAGTTTGGCGTGACAAGGGAAAGGATACGCCAGATAGAGGCAAAGGCGTTGCGCAAGCTGCGTCACCCTACCCGCTCCAAGAAGCTGCGCGACTTTCTGGAATAGTCCCGACCCTCCCCGGCGCCCTCTGCAATCCAACCGTCGAGCGATTCGCATCTATCTTCACATGAGCGGGCTTCCGCTCCTCATTTGTAGTAGAATCCGGTCAAATTCAAAGGCAAGCCTAAGATGCCTGAAGCGCCCGACCTGGAAGTCATCAAAGAAGTCCTAATCCGCCACATAACTGGCTGCAAGGTTAGCTATGCCAAAGTGCTCAGGCCAACCGTCCTCAGATCTCTAGCTGCCCCTAACTTTCCAGAAGACGTCACTGGCCGTACGGTTGAGCGGATGGCCCGCAAGGGCAAATTCCTCTTGCTTGACCTCAGCCCCGGCCGAATGCTGGCGATCAATCCAATGCTTACCGGCGCTTTCCAGCTATGCTCTCCGCAGACCAGAGTATTCAAGCGGACTTGCCTGGTCATTGGAATAGGCCAAGAGTTGGAGATGCGATACATAGACGACAGGCAGATGGGGCTGGTCTACTACGTTGAACCGGCCCAGCTGGCCCAGGTGCCGCGGTTGAATGAGCAAGGACCGGACGTGCTGGACGACGACATCAGCTTCCCTGAGTTCAAGGCCAGGCTGCGTCCTTACCACGGTGAGATCAAAGGAGTGCTTACTCGGGGCGCTTTCATATCCGGGATAGGGAACGCCTACAGCGATGAGATTCTATTCTCAGCCGGCATATCGCCATTTCGCAGGCGTAAGAGCCTGTCGGATGAAGAGTTGATGAGGCTTCATCGCAGTGCCAAGCAGGTAATGTCGGATGCAGTAGAGATCCTCAGAGAGAGAATGCAAGAGGAGACTCATCACAAGATTCGCGACTTCCTCCAAGTGCACAACAAGGGTGGGGAGCCCTGCCCGCGCTGCGGCAATAAAATCAGCCAGCTTACGGCAAACCAGCAAATCACCAGCTATTGCAGGCACTGTCAGCCAGGCATGCTCATCAAATCATAGGACAACCGTGACCCAGCTAATCTTAAAGCCCGTCCCGCCTTTTAATCTGCGCCTAACCGCCGGACATCTTACATATCATCAGGAACAGTTCAGCGCTGAAGCGTACTTGGATGGGAAGTATTTGAGAGTGTTCGATGGAGCAACTCCCACCCTCGTAGAAGTGGCCTCCATCGGCGCCATGAACGCCCCGGAGCTTTCCATCTCTCTTCCTGATAACGCACCGCATGGCGTTGATGGCGCGGCTATTGTTGAAGAAATAGCACTTTCCCTGAATACAGACTTTGACCTAAGCCATTTCTACCAGATTGCCAAAGACGACCCCGTCCTCTCTCAAGCGACCCGTACTTTTTGTGGCCTGCACCCTCCCAGGAACGGTTCCCTATTCCAATCTTTGCTGTTGTCAATCGTTTCCCAGCAAATCTCAGGGGCGGCGGCAAGAGCCATCCGCGGTAGGATCATAGAGGCACTGGGAACTCCCCTCAGCTTCAACGGAAGGACTTTCCATTTGTTCCCCAAAGCGGAATCGTTCCTTAAATCCGGGCAGGAAGCGTTGCGCTCCCTGGGTCTCAGCAACAGAAAAGCCGAATATGTGCTGGAGATTGCATCGAAGGATGTGGAGGGTTTGCTTGACATTCACCGGCTTGAGCGTCTTGACAATCAGGAAGTGCTTCGTGATCTGGTGCAGCTGCGCGGCATAGGCCATTGGACGGCGCAGTGGGTTCTGATCAACTCTTTGGGTCGCATGGACGCCTTTCCTGCCGGGGACCTGGCCCTGCAAAGGGCAATTTCGGAGCACTACCTCGGCGGCAAGCGCCTCAGTGAGAAGGAGACCGCCGCCTTTGCCCAGGAACGGTGGCCTGGATATGCGGGCCTCTCCACCATATACCTGTTTGCACAGTTAAGACAGCAAAGAGCTACCCAAAGCGGCGGCAAGACAGCTAAATGAAAACTAGGCATACGGAAAACGCTCGCTATCATGTCTACCTTGAGGCGGAACGAGAAGCCGTTGCTCTCTACACGGCTATGGCCGATGCTGAACCGGACCCCCGGCGCTCTAGGATATTCCGCCGACTTGTAGAAGCAGAGGAACGCCACGTGGCCCATTGGGCCGGGAAATTGGGTTTAGACGTAAATGACTTGCCTCCATACCGTCCCAAGCTAAAGATCAAGATGCTTGGCTGGCTGGCGTGCCAGCTCGGCACACAGAGAGTGCTGCCTGTGGTGATGCGAATAGAGAGCAGCGACACCGACATGTACGCCGGAGAACCGGAAGCCAGGGACATAATGGACGAAGAGAAAGGGCATTCCAAAACGCTGCTAGACCTGAAAGAAGGCCGCTACCCGGCAAGTGAACTGGGCGGCGGAGTGCTGCAAAAAGCAGCCGCTGGGGGGGCGTTCCGTGCCGCCGTGCTCGGCGGCAACGACGGTTTGATATCCAATCTAGGGATAGTTTGGGGTGTATCCGGAGGCACCTCCAACCCGGACTTTGTCCTGCTGGCGGGCGTTGCCGGTCTGGTTGCCGGCGCCATCTCCATGGCGGCGGGCGAGTACGTTTCCATAAGAGCAGACCGCGAGCTGGCAGAGTCGCAGATAGAGAAGGAACGGCTTGAGATAGAGCAGATCCCAGAGGAAGAAAAAGAAGAGCTGTCCCTGATCTACCAGTTGAAAGGTCTCACTGAAGATGAGGCGAATATCCTGGCGGAACGTATCATGCAAGACCCGGAGGCTGCGCTTGAAACCATGGCCCGGGAAGAGCTGGGGTTGAACCCCAGCCAGCTGGGCTCGCCATGGGGCGCCGCCGCCAGTTCATTCATAGCATTTGCCGCGGGAGCATTCGTTCCCTTGATTCCGTATGTATTCGGGCTTGAAAGAAGCCCTGCCCTCGTGGTTGGTGGAAGTCTTAGCGCCCTGGCGCTGCTGATCACGGGTTCCTCTCTGGCCTATCTATCCGGAAGGCACCCTATGCGTGGCGGCTTGCGCATGCTGGCCATTGGCGCCGGTTCCGCGTTAGTCACCTTTTCCATAGGAAGGCTGGTGGGTATCTCACTCAGCTAGACCGGCTATGCGCGCTTTTCCCACTCCTAGCGGAGCAGGCCTGAAAGGCTGCGCGGGACGCGGCCCGACGCCATCTGCTTCATCAGCTTCTGTGTCTGCTTGAACTGGTTCAGCAGTTGATTTACGTCCTTGGGCTCGGTGCCGCTCCCTTTTGCGATACGGCGCTTCCGACTGCCGTTGAGCATGTCCGGATTGCGGCGTTCCTGCGGCGTCATGGAGAAGACAATAGCCTCCACCCTTTTTAGCCTGCTCTCGTCCATGGCATCCGTGGGGAGTCGCTTGGAGAGGCTGGAAAACCCGGGTATCATCTCCATGATGCCGGAAATGGGACCCATTCGCCTCAGCTGTTGTAGCTGCTGAAGGAAGTCCTCCAGGTCAAAAGTGGCGCGGCGCATCTTCTTTTCCAGCTCTTTTGCCTGGTCCTCCGTGATTTCGGCCTGAGCCTTTTCCACAAGGGTAGCCACGTCGCCCATGCCTATAATGCGGGACGCCATGCGGTCCGGATGGAACGGCTCCAGAGCATCGCTCCGCTCACCTATGCCAGCGAACTTGATGGGCACCCCGGTAACGTGGGCAATGGAAAGGGCAGCGCCGCCCCTGGCATCTCCGTCCAGCTTGGAGAGGATGTGCCCGGTTATGCCGATTCGTTGGTGGAACTCAACCGCAGCGTTCACTGCATCCTGTCCGGTCATGGCGTCCACCACAAGAAGCGACTCGCTGGGACTGGTGGCGGCCTTTACCCGTTCCATCTCATCCATGAGCTCATCGTCGATGTGAAGACGTCCACTGGTGTCGATTATTACCCAGGCGACGCCAAGGTTTCTGGCATGCTCCAGGCCACGACTGGCCACGCCTTCAGCCGTAGAGGTCAGGGGATCTTCATGGTACACCGGTACGTCTAGCTGACGGCCCAGGGCAGCCAGTTGTTGAATAGCAGCGGGCCGTCTGAGGTCGGCCGCCACCAGCAAGGAACGGTGGCCCTGGCGTCTCAGGTACATGCTAAGCTTTGCCGCAGTGGTCGTCTTCCCTGAACCCTGCAGTCCCACCATGAGAGCCACCGACGGCGCCTGCGACGAGGCCTGAAGGCCGTGATGGCCCTCTCCCAGGATTCCAACAAGCTCCTCGTATACAAAGGTAACCACCTGCTGTCCCGGGCTCAGGCTTTGCAGGACATTGCTGTCCAAGGCGCGCTCTCTTATGCGCCCCACCAGCTCACGAGCCACCCTGAAATTGACGTCCGCCTCAAGGAGAGCGACACGAACCTCTCGGAGGGCTTCATCCACGTCCTTTTCGGTGAGACGACCCCGGTTGGTGAGCCGCCCCAAGACGGCGGTTAGCTTGTCGGTAAGCGCGTCAAACATAGCGTCCCTGAGCTAGCTGCTTCATATCCCTATGTTCAGAGGCGATGCCATCTGCTTCAAGTAGGCCAGCACCGACAGCGCGGTAAGCCGCCCCGTCCTAGGGTTGTCGTCAGAGGGGATGTTTTCTATGTGGAACTGGAGCTTGCCAAACTCTCCTTCCGCCACAACGTCGTGGGTGTTGCGCGTTACGGCAGGGTCGGCAATTACGCGTATACGAGTTTTATCGGGGCCGATTCCAGCCATGCTCACCGCTGCCGCCACGTTCACGTTGGCCGGGAAGCGTTTGAATCCCTCGCTCACAGGCCCCTCGAACACCTCGGTGGCCTCTGTAATCGCATCTAGGTCTATACCCGCCATCTCCACTCCCGGCGAGCCCTTCAGTCCTTCCGGAGGCTTGCGAGTGATCATTGTGATGCTGTCTATCTGCCCCTCCGATGCGGCCAGCAGGCCGTCCAGTCCAATTATCGCCCCGGAAGGCACGTGGATACGTGCGCCTTTCCGTCTTGCCAGCTCAAAGAGGTCGTCACGACCCAGCAGAGCGCCGCAGCTCACCACCACCACGGATTTCCCGGCCTCTAAAGACGTGGTCACTATCTCTTCCACGGCATGCGCACCCGCCGCCTCTATTACCACGTCGCAAAGGGCCGGCACTTCATGCAGTGGAACCACCTTAGGCCGGGATTCAAGCATTGCGGCAAGCTCGCGTGCCTTGTCTTCAGTGCGGCTGCTCAGTGCCGTAACTCTGAGGCCAGGCGCCTTGCCTACCTCCAACTCCGTCGCTACCTTTCGCCCTATGCTTCCCGCTCCAACTATGCCTATGTCCATTTACGCTCTCCCATCTCGCTCACAATCCTTGATTATAGCGCAATCCACGGGAGCTTGTAGCGTGACAGCAAGCATATTCGGCAATAGAATGAGCGTAACCGCATTTCCAGGCAGGGAGGAGCTATGAACGACGACAACGCACGCAACGCCGAGGTAGAGGAGCGCTCCGCCGTATTGAAGCGCCGTTTCGGCAATCAGCTCAACGCGGAGCAGATGGATGAGGTGGCAAAGGGCGCTGAGGCCAGCGTGGACTTATCACTGGCACTCAAAAAATTCCAGTTGGACTACAGCGACGAGCCACCTTCTCTGTTCCAACCCTACAGGAAAGAGGGGTAGCCATGACTACAGAACTGCAATTCCTCTCTGTACGCAAGCTCGGCGGCCTCCTGCGCACTAAACAAGTATCTCCGGTGGAGCTAGCCGAGTTCTTCTTGGACAAGCTGGAAAGCGAAGGCCCAAGGTACAATGCGCTGGTTGCCCTGACCCGGGAGCGCGCCCTTAAGCAGGCCAAACAGGCCGAAAGGGAAATAGCCTCCGGCGAGTACAGGGGCCCGCTGCACGGCATCCCTTACGGTTTGAAGGACCTCGTCGCCACGGCTGGGGGCACTCCCACCACCTGGGGCGCCGTACCGTTCCAAGACCAGACCTTTGACTACGATGCCACCATCGTGCAGAAACTGGACGCCGCCGGCGCCGTCCTTGTCGCCAAGCTCGCTATGGTGGAGTTGGCGGGCGGCATGGGCTATCTCTATCCGTCGGCATCGGCCACCGGGCCCGCCATCACTCCCTGGGGCGACAAAGATTCCTGGACGGGCGGCTCGTCCAGTGGTTCCGGCGCTGCCGTAGCCGCCGGGCTGGTTCCGTTCGCCATAGGCTCGGAGACCTGGGGCTCCATCCTGCTCCCCGCCCACAACTGCGGCATCGCCGGGCTGCGTCCCACCTATGGCAGGGTGAGCCGGTACGGCGCCATGGCGCTCTCCTGGACTCTGGACAAGCTGGGGCCGATGTGCCTCACCGCCGACGACTGCGGACTGGTGCTGGACGCTATTGCCGGTCATGACCCCAACGACCCCACCACCAGCGATAGGCCGTACTTATACGATGCGGAGCATGCCTCATCGCGCAGGTTCAAGCTGGGCGTGCTCAAGGGCATGGTAGACAGCGCCGAAGAGGAGGTCAAAGCCAACTTCCAAGAGTCGCTCAAGGTGTTGGAGCAGATAGCCGACATAGAGGAGGTCGAGTTCCCCGACATGCCATACGAGCCGGTGACCCGCACCATCCTCAACGCCGAGTCCGCCAGCATTTTTGAGGACTTCTTTGACAGCGGGGAGACGGCCCGGCTTTCAGGCGACGTAACCAAGTTCTCGGCCTACTCCAGGCTGGCCGTGCCCGCCACCGACTATCTCCGCGCCCTACGCATCCGCACCCAGATCTGCCGCGTCGCCGATGAAGTGCTCTCAAAGTACGACGCCATTGTGGGGACGCCCCGCAACCATGTGGCAACTCCCATAGACCAGCCCATACGCGTCGCCATATCCGGCCTGTCCCGCGATATTCTGGGCGCTGTGGGTAACGTGGCCGGGCTGCCCTCCATAGGCGTGCCCAACGGCTTCGGCGCGCGGGGCCTGCCCACAGGCATCCAGTTCATGGGACGGGCCTACGAGGAGAACTCCATCCTTGCCGCGGCACGGGCGTACCAATCGCTGACGGAATGGCATACGCAACACCCCTCCGCTGGGTAGTCAGGGACGCGCCAGAGTGGCAGAGTGTGTGGCCTCACAAGACCCGCTCATGTGGTTTGACAAGCTCACCATGAGCGGGAAGGAATTGGCACGGCTGATTCCCACTGGCTGAAGCTAAGAATCGGGGCAACGGAGCGATACATGACCAACCTATTCACTACTTCTAATGAAAGCAAGACCCTGGAAATAGAGGATACCAACAGGGCAGAGCATCCCTTCCGCCTGGTGGTCACGCTTCAGAAGCTGGGCGTTACCACCAAACTGGACTACTTCCTTACTGAAGAAGATGCCCGGGCAATGGCCAAAACCCTGGCCTCAACCACAGGCTAGGGCGGCGCAATGTTCTGGAGCCAGATCACCATACCGGGCAAACCGCGGCTCCTCGTAGTGGACGGGTCGCGCAACGTTCTGGGCTGGGAGTCAGAGTTCTGCGACCGCATAAGCAACGTGCTGGTAAGGAAGGAAGTCGCCCTGGTCACCGGAGGTGCCGCGCGCATCAACAGGCCGGAGGAGCTTGTGCCGCTGCTACGCGACCAGCAGGCCAACTGCATCTTCCTCCTCTGCCATGCTTATAAGCAGGAAGGACAAACAGCTACGCTGGATGACTACTGGAAATGGCTGGCCGGACAGAACGACCTTACCGAAACGCTGCTCGCCGTCTGCACCTATGAGGGGCACGATCCGGAAACGGCGCAGGCCATCATGGACGCCAGCGACAGCTTCGCCAAGCTGGCCGTAGCCCAGGAATCGGATATGTCATTACGGGCCGCCGGGCTGTTTTTCATGAAGTTCTTCACGGAGCTGGACCTCCACGCCTATGACTCCATAACCGGAAAGATGGTCTGGTTCTCCCACTCCAAGGCGCGCGAGATACTGAAGCGCCGCAACCTGCCGGGCCGCATGGGGCTCAGATGCTAGAGACGGTGGTGGGCGTGGACAGAATAGAGAAGGCCCCTGATTGCTCAGGGGCCTTTGTTGCGTGTTCCTGGTAGCGGGGGCAGGACTCGAACCTGCGACCTTCGGGTTATGAGCCCGACGAGCTGCCACTGCTCCACCCCGCGATGGCTGGAATTGGTTTACTCAGAATAGGGAAAGAGAAATGTTCTGTCAGAGGCTTCATGTGGGTCAAGCCCTCGGTCAATTAGTACCGCTTAGCTTAATCCATTACTGGACTTCCACTTGCGGCCTATCAAACAGGTAGTCTTCCTGTGACCTTACCTCCGAAATGAATCGGAGTGGGAGATCTCATCTTGGAGTTGGCTTCGCGCTTATATGCTTTCAGCGCTTATCCAAACCAGACGTAGCTACCCGGCACTGCTCCTGGCGGAACAACCGGAACACCAGAGGTCTGTCCCTCCCGGTCCTCTCGTACTAGGGAGAGCCCTCCTCAAATCTCCTGCGCCCACGACGGATAGAGACCGAACTGTCTCACGACGTTCTGAACCCAGCTCGCGTGCCGCTTTAACCGGCGAACAGACGGACCCTTGGGACCTTCTTCAGCCCCAGGATGCGACGAGCCGACATCGAGGTGCCAAACCTTGCCGTCGATGTGAACTCTTGGGCAAGATCAGCCTGTTATCCCCGGGGTAGCTTTTATCCGATAAGCTACGGCCCTTCCACACGGAACCGTAGGATCACTTTGACCTGCTTTCGCACCTGCTCGACTTGTTGGTCTCGCAGTCAAGCCCCCTTATGCCAATGCACTCCACGGGCGATTTCCATCCGCCCTGAGGGGACCTTTGTGCGCCTCCGTTACCTTTTGGGAGGCGACTGCCCCAGTCAAACTACCCACCAGGCATTGTCCCCTGGCCTATCCAGGGTTAGAGCCAGAAACAGGAAAGAGTGGTATTTCAACGACGGCTCCACCCCAACTAGCGTCGGGGCTTCATAGCCTCCCACCTATCCTACACATTCATGCCCCCAGTCCAATGCCAAGCTGTAGTAAAGCTCCACGGGGTCTTTTTGTCCTGTCGCGGGTAGCCCGCATCTTCACGGGCAATGCAATTTCGCCGAGTCCCTCGTTGAGACAGTGCCCAGGTCGTTACGCCATTCGTGCGGGTCGGAACTTACCCGACAAGGGACTTCGCTACCTTAGGACCGTTATAGTTACGGCCGCCGTTCACCGGGGCTTCGGTTTAGAGCTTCTCCTTACGGATAACCCCTCCCCTTAACCTTCCGGCACTGGGCAGGCGTCAGCCCCTATACTTAGGGTTTCCCCTTTGCAGAGACCTGTGTTTTTGTTAAACAGTCGCCTGGGCTAATTTGCTGTGACCCACAGGGCTCAGTCCAGCGCGTGGACGTCACCCCATGGGAACCCCTTATCCCAAAGTTACGGGGTCTTTTTGCCGAGTTCCTTAACGAGGGTTCTCTCGACCGCCTTGGGACTTTTATCCCTGTCTACCAGTGTCGGTTTGCGGTACGGTCACCTTTATCCCATAGCAACGAGGCTTTTCTAGACGGTATAGGGTCAATGGAATCCCCCAGGTATACCCTAGAGTTTCCTGCCCCCTCAGCTGTAACGCCGGAGTGGATTTGCCTGCTCCGGCAGGCCTACAGGGAAGGACGCACCATGTCCAATAGGCGCGCTCCACCTACCTTTCCGTGTCCCCCCTTTGCTTTAGTCGAGATACTGGTGGTGTAGGAATTTTGACCTACTGTCCATCGCCTGCGCCTTGCGGCCTCGGCTTAGGCCCGACTAACCCTACGTCGAAAGACGTTGCGTAGGAAACCTCAGACTTTCGGCGTCCCGGATTTTCACCGGGATATACGCTACTCATGCCGGCATTCTCACTTCTGCGCGCTCCACCACACCTTACAGTGCAGCTTCTCTGCCCGCAGAACGCTCCCCTACCCAGCCCCCGATAAATCGGGAACTGCCACAGCTTCGGCGGCAGGCTTGAGCCCCGTTACATTGTCGGCGCGGAATCCCTCGACCAGTGAGCTATTACGCACTCTTCAAAGGATGGCTGCTTCTAAGCCAACCTCCTGGCTGTTTTAGCGACTCCACTTCCTTGCACACTAAGCCTGCACTTAGGGGCCTTAGCTGGCGGTCTGGGCTGTTTCCCTCTCGACAATGAAGCTTATCCCCCACTGTCTCACTCCTGAAGTAAGAGCTTGAGGCATTCGTGGTTTGGTTGGGTTTGGTAAGCTCACGCTCCCTAGCCCATCCAGTGCCCTACCTCCTCAAGTCAATCTTCAAGGCTGCACCTAAATGCATTTCGGGGAGAACCAGCTATCTCCAAGTTCGTTTGGCATTTCACCTCTACCCACAGCTCATCCCATACTTTTGTACCAGTAACGGGTTCGAGCCTTCACTCCGAGACTATCGGAGCTTCACTCTGGCCATGGGTAGCTCACCTGGTTTCGGGTCTACTAGACGCAACTGCTGCCCTATTAGGACTCGCTTTCGCTACGGCTCCCTTCGTCCACGAAGTTAACCTTGCTACGCCTAAGTAACTCGCCGGCTCATTCTTCAATAGGCACGCCGTCATCCTGACAAAGTCAGGACTCCGACTGGTTGTAGGCACGCGGTTTCAGATCTATTTCACTCCCCTCCCGGGGTGCTTTTCACCTTTCCCTCACGGTACTGGTTCGCTATCGGTCGCTAAGGGTATTTAGCCTTGGAGGGTGGTCCCCCCAGATTCCCGCAGGATTTCCCGTGTCCCGCGGTACTCAAGGACACAACCAGGAGCCTGTCATCTTTCGCCTAAGGGGCTCTCACCCTCTACGGCGGTCCGTTCCAGGAACCTTCGGCTAGACAACAGGTTTCTTACTCCTTTGAGGATGCTGGGGCTCCTCTAGGTGACCTTACAACCCCTGGAAGACATGGGCCCCCAGGCCGTGAAGCCTTCCAGGTTTGGGCCATTTCCCCGTTCGTTCGCCACTACTAGGGGAATCTCGGTTGATTTATTTTCCTCAGGGTACTTAGATGTTTCAGTTCCCCTACTTACCCATCCTAGCTTAAGGGTTAGGCTAGGACTCTCCAACTTTCAGTTGAAGGGGTTCCCCCATTCGGGAATCCCCGGCTAAGCCAGCTAGACGGCTCACCGAGGCTTATCGCAGTCTTGCTACGCCCTTCTTCGGCCCTTAGCGCCAAGGCATCCACCGCGAGCCCTTAGTAGCTTGACCCACATAAAGACCCGGACAGAACCTTCTTCTATTCCCTATTCTTTTTTTAAGGTGCAAAAAAGCGGCAGCCAGGTTACCCTAGGCTGCCGCCTCGGTTTCTCTGGCTTTAATTCCGCTATCAGGTATTGAGTTTTGCCAAAAAGCTTACTCCCTTTAAAACCTGTCCAACTAATATAGCAAGGGGGCTATTGCGCCGTCAAGGGCGCTGAGCTGCGGGTTTCCTTATCTTTGAAACAGGATGAACGTGCGCCGCCTTCCCTTGACCCTCCTTTGACCCGTTTCTATAATGGCCGCGCCGGAAGGCGTCAACTCGCCGGGCAAGGAGGAAACTATGACCACTCAGCAGGCACTCTTGAACCCTCAGACCGTGATAGACCAGTTCAAGAAGAACGGCGTCACCCACGTGGTCTGGCTTCCCGACAGCGAAACCAACTGGATGTATCTGGCCATGCAAGAAGAAGAGAGCATGGATCTGATCCCCGTGGCCCGCGAAGGAGAGAGCATGGCTATAGCGGCCGGCCTCTACATAGGAGGCAAAAGGCCTGTATGCCTCATACAAAATACCGGAATGTTTGAATCCGGTGATTCCATACGCGGCATAGTCCTGGACGTCAAATTTCCCCTAGTCATCATGGTGGGATACCGCGGCTGGACAAGGCACGGGGTTACCACTGACTCCGCAGCCAAGTTCACGGAACCTATCCTGATAGCATGGGGCATCAATTACTACCTGGTGGAGAGCGACGCGGACGCCGACCGCATTACCACCGCCTTTGAGGAAGCGGATGCCACGGGCCGCCCTGTGGCGGTGCTGGTGGGAGACGAGTTCCACGGATTCAACCGGCCCGTCCTGAGCACCGATACTGCCTGATCAATGCACGACGGCGTAATCAGGATAGGCAGGCGGACTGAAAGGAGCAGCGTATGAAAGCTATAGATGCTTTCCGAGTAATAGAGAGCCTCCAGCGCG
This sequence comes from Dehalococcoidia bacterium, assembly GCA_965116555.1. GTDB lineage: Bacteria > Chloroflexota > Dehalococcoidia > Lucifugimonadales > QGNO01 > DAOUJH01. Next base: position 1,372,060 of record OZ220698.1, read on the forward strand.
ACTCTGTAGTAGTGGTCTGCCAGGAAGGCCGCATCCCCTGGGAGTCGCTGGAGCCCAACTTGGATCTCTACATACCCTTTGTTGGCTCAATGGGCAAAGGGTCATCCCTGGCCCTGGGAGTGGCGCTGGCCCGCCCGGATCGCCGGGTGATAGTCCTGGACGGCGACGGCAGCTTGCTGATGAACCTGGGCTCCCTGGTAACTGTGGCAAACAAGGCGCCCAATAACTTCTGTCACATGGTTGTGGAAAACGGCATCTACGCGGGAACTGGTGGACAGCCCGTGCCCAACTCCGGCAAGACGTCCTTTTCCGGATTGGCCAAGGCGGCCGGCTACGCCAGCACCTATGAGTTCAGCGACCTTGAGGAGTTTTCCCTGAGGGCAGAAGAAGCCATGTATGCGGAAGGCCCCACCTTTGTTTCGCTCAAGGTTGAGCCTGAACCTGAAATGCGACCGATGGCAACACGTCCCAGAGGCAGGCCCATGCGAGAGGGCATCTATACAGTGAAGGCGACTCTCGCCAGTTCCTAAAGCAACCCTCTAGGCTAACCGTTCCGGCGCACCATGACCGTTACCTTGCGCTGCTGGCCCTCACCCACGCTCTCCGTGGTTACGGAAGAGTGGTTTGCCAGGGCAAGGTGTATCACCCGTCGCTCGGACGGCGGCATAGGTTCCAGGGTTATTGGCCTGCCGCTTCTTGCCACCCGCTCCGCCACCCGCGCCGCAAGCGCTTCCAAAGACTTGCTGCGTCGCTCCTTGTATTTCTCCACGTCAACCACAACTACCGGGTGGCTCTGCATAGATTTGTTCAGGGCCATGTTCACCAGGAACTGGAACGCTTGAAGGGTCTCTCCCCGTTTTCCAATGAGCAGCCCGGAATCTTCTCCGTGTATGTCTATCACAGGGCCAGTTTCGTCATCACCGGAAGACCTGATCGTAGCAAGCACGGAGACATCCATCCTGGAGATGAGGGAATTGACCACTCCTATTGCTAGGGAAGCCAGTTCCTGAGAGGCTGAGAGTCGAGTCACACGGACCCGCGCCTGTTCTGAACCTATACCGAAGAAACCGGGGCGTCCATGGTTAACGACCTCTACCGCGACCTCCTCGCGACCTGCGTCTAGCTCCCTTAGGGCGAGCTCTAGCGCCTCCTCTACGGTTCTGGCGCTGATCTCTATCGAATCGTTGTCCATCACTAGCAACCTCCTCGTCAACTGAAGGGCCGTCTTCCGCATCTGATGCTTCGCCGACCGCGGATGCCGTAACAGTGGCAGGTGCGGTGCGGGATCGCAGAAGGCCGCCCCATCCGGTAACAAAGTATTGAATGACTATTCCTATGAGGTTGGAGACCAGCCAGTAAAGCGGTAGTCCGGCGGGAAGGGACAGTGTGAAGAAGCCAAACATTATTGGCATCATCCACAGCAGCATGCGGTTGGTGGATTCCTGGCGCGGGTCCGCAGCCAGGGGAGTGCTCATCTTCTGCATGACCCACATGGAACCGCCCACCAGTACAGCCATGACATAGGTAATTGGAGAGTTCCCTGCCACCGCCAGGTCAAGGCCAAGGAAGTTGCTGTTCAGCGGCACCACCTGGTTAACCAGAGGCAACCAGGAGTAGAGGTGCCCTGAAAGTCCCGCCAGTGATTCAGGGCTGGTGGGCAGCACCTGAATAATTGCCATGTACAGTCCTATCCAGATGGGGAACTGAATTACAAGAGGCCCCAGGCATCCTATAGGGTTGACCCCGGATTCGCGGTACAGCTTCATGGTCTCCTGGGATAGCCGCGCCCTGTCCTTGGCGTATCTCTGCTGAATGACCTTCAGTCGGGGCTGAAGAGCGGTCATCTTCTGAGTCGAGCGGATCTGGCGCAGGGTAAGGGGTAGAGTGGCCAGCCTGACGATAATGGTGAAAACCAAGATTGCAATTCCAAAGTTGCGCCCAAGCACGGCATAGAGCAGGACCAACCCGTTCAACAGCGGGTCCAGAATAAACGTGTTCCAGACTAAGGCTATTATTTCCATTGTTGTCTTCTACCGGTCAGACGTATCCGTCTGCCAGAGTTGCCGCTGTCCTCCAACTAACCTCAGTGCCCAGACCTGTCTGTCCATATCGTTGACGTATACCGTATCTTCCACCACGCCTATGTCCGCTCTTACCTCGGCGCCCACGTCGAACCCCGGATTCTCCTGTTGCCCGGACCTTGCATTGAGAGAGAATACAATCCCCTCGTCGGAAGTGACCACAATCCGTCCGTCCACGACGGCCGGCGAGGCGATGATGGGTCGCTGCAGGTCAAACTGCCAGCGCTCACTCCCCGTATTCACGTCCAGCGCGTAGAGAACACCGTTGGTTGTGGTGGCGTAAACCATGTTATCCACCGTGACGGGGTCTGCCCAGAACCAGCCGTCGCCTTGGAACTGCCATACCTGCTCACCGTTGTCGATGTCCAGGGCATGGAACGTACTGTCGAAGGAACCGAAGAATACTTTGCCGTCGGACACCACGGGCGAAGTGACAATGGCCCCGTCTGCTTCAAACGGCAGCGACCATTTCTCTTCACCGTCGAAGAGGGATAGTGCATAGAAGTTGTGATCAAGCGAGCCAAAGTAGACCACGTCTTCCACGATGGCAGGGGTAGACCAGACCTGGTTCCCCGCCTTGAAAGACCACTCTACTGCGCCAGTGGAAGGGTCAAGGGCACGCACCACTCCTTCCGAATCACCAAAGATAACCAGGCCTCCGCCAACGGCCGGCCCTCCCACTATCCGGCCCACAAAGCTTCTGTCTGAGGGGAACTGCCACAACGGCGTCAGGTCAATTGCGTTGAGAGCGTGCATCTTTCCTTCAAAAGTCCCTACGTACACACGATCGCCGTCGTAGGAAGGCGTGCCGTAGATTCCGCCTAGCGGGTCCTGGCCGGGGAGTGGATAGCTCCACCGGATTTCGCCGGTACTAGCGCTCAGCGCGAGTACCTTACCATCCCTGGAGCCCACGTAGACCAGGTCATGCGAAGCCACAGGGCCGGACCAACCTCCGGAGAAACGGAACTGGTCCGCAACGCAACCCGTTGCCAGAAACAGCACGGGAAGCAGAAGAACCAGCAGCCTCCTTATCGTCATATCCTGGCCTGCTCCGGTTCTGTAGATCCACCTTCCCGCAGCGGAACGGGGTCGTAGCCGCTTTTACCCCAGGGCTGGCAGCGTCCCAACCGCTTCAGGGCCATCCAGCCTCCTCTTAGTGCGCCAAAGCGTTCAACCGATTCATAGGCGTAGGAAGAGCAAGACGGAGTGTACCGGCAATGGGTTGGCCAGTACGGGGAAAGGGTGGCTTTGTACAACCTGATCAGTGCAAGCAGCGGTGATTTCATACGGAGTCCTCAACCGGCAACCTGGCACGAGCCCTGCCTGAAAGGTCCATGACCGCTTTCAACAGCTCTGCATACGTTGCACGTGCCGCGCCGATACGGGCTATGAGAACTACATCCCAGCCCGCCGGAAGCGTCGCTGACCGCGCTGCTTCGCGAAGTCTACGTTTAACCAAGTTCCTGACTACCGCTTTTCCCAACCGGCGACTCACGGAAAACCCTATACGGGTCTTCCCGGTGCCGTTGGCTCTTACTCTCATCACCACCAGCCGGTTGTCCCAACTTCTTCCTTCCTGCCGCACGGCTTTGAAGTCGGACGCCTTCCTAAGGCGACGGTCTTTAGTCAAAGGAGGTCTTATAGTCTGAGGCGGGCCTTCTTTGAAGGGCAGTTTACTAGACCGTGAGCTCGTGCCGGCCCTTGAATCGCCGTCTACGCAGAACATCTCGGCCTCCTCTGCTGCTCATACGAGCCATGAAGCCATGCCTGCGCTGACGCCGTCGTCTCTTGGGCTGGTAGGTCCTTTTAGGCATAATCGTAAAATAGGGTCGGTTGCAACTGAGGATTATAAGCGGCTGTTGTGCGGAGTGTCAAACCACTTGACATAAGTCGATTTTGGGGTGTCGTGAAAAGGGTTGTTAGGCATGAGATGGCGTGCAACTGTGGAGTTGCGTTGTGCCTGAGAAGGGGATTCGTTTCCAACGTTATGTCAAGCACAAGGCTAAATTCGGGCGAAATTTTGGCGGAGGTGAGAAACGAATCAGATTCCGGGGCAACGTTGAGGGTATGGAGGCGGTCGTTTTGGCTGCCAAGGGGTGCGCCTCGCCGACGGTGCAGGGGTTGTTGGGCGTTCTAGTCCAGCGTGGATGGTTAAGGGTTTGGTGTGTGGTCATGCGGATAGGATAGAGGACGGATGCGGGTGTGGGAAAGAGGGAGGTGTCGCCCCCATCTCAATCTTCCCCCATCAAAAGGGGGAAGAGGTTGTAAGGGTCAGTACATGATGAGATTGGCGGGCACCAGCTAACCCGGTTCCTCTGACCCCTACGGGGCTGAGGGGTTGCCGGATATGGCCGTGAGTGCCTGGTCAAAGGTCTTGATCTCCTGGACGCCGCGCCGCCGGCAGCTGGCCAGGTGGCAGAGGTCTCTCGCGCCCAGGGTGGGATATTGTTCATGGAGTTGGCGGGCAAGGATCACGTCCGCCTCTTCCAGGGGCCACACTTCTACGCCGGCCTTGTCAATCAATTCCAACGCCGAGTCCAAGGTGTGCGGCCTCTTCATCCCCAGGTAGACATGCATCAGTTCTTGAATGACCTCTGCCGAAGTAAATAGCATCTTGCGGTTGCGTATTGACTCGTCAAAGAACTGCCGGGCAGGAGATTGCAACGGATGCGGTTTGCCGACCGCGTACATGAAGACGTTGGTATCGATGAAGATCATGCGCTGGGCAGACGGACGGTTATCGATTCATGCAGCGTCTGCAGGTGCTCTTCCCAATCCGGTTCCACACCGGGCCCTTCACGCTCAGAACACTTCCGGAAGAACCGCTTCAGATCCTCCGAAGACTTAAACCGTTCCACGCTTTGCCGCGCCTCGATCCGCTCACGGGCGGCCGCCCGCAGCCAGGCGCTGAGGGACATGCCCTCTCGCCGCGCCTGGTCAACGAAGCGGTTCCGGTCGTCGTCCGGGATTACCAATTGCACTCTGGCCATGCTCACTCCGGCCACATCAGGGGATGTGTAACATGGTTACACACGTGGTTGGTTACGTCAAGCGAACGCGCCCCTCACCACCAACTCTGAGCCCCGTGGCCGCGCCATGCGCCGTGCTCCGACGGCTCTCTGCATCACTTCACTCCCATCTCAATCTTCCCCCATCAAGGGGGAAGAGGTTTGCCTGTGCGAGTATGACGGTGTGGGGCACAGGCTGGAGGCGGGCAAGGTGGGGGTCCACCCCGCCCCTGGGTTCCCGTCTACACGGGAACGACGGAGGAGAGGCGGGAATGACGATTCGGTTTCCCAGGCACGGTTCACCCCCATCTCAATCTTCCCCCATCAAGGGGGAAGAGGTTTTGCCTGCGCGAGTATGAAGGTGACGGGGTCAAGGGGGAAGAGGTATACTCGGCGGCTGCGGAGGAGAGAGCGATATGTGTGCACGGTACAGCGATGAATGGACGGCCGAACTGCTAGACACGGAGCGTAAATTCCACGGCCTCCGCATCGGCGAGCTTCTGGAGGAGCTGGGACTGGAGGCTGGAATGACCATGGTCGAGTACGGCTGCGGCCCAGGCCTTGTGGCGTTGCAGGCTGCGGTGATGGTGGGCCCATCCGGCAAGGTGTACGGAATCGACATTCACGAGGGCATGGTATCGGTGGTCAACGAGAGGGCTGCCGAGGCGGGGCTGATCAACGTGTCGGCGCTGCTGAAGGAGGGGTCTACCGCTCCCCTGCCCGGCGGCGTGGCCGACCTTGTGACGTGCTTCCTTGTGTTCCACTACATGGAGTCGCGCGCTGAGAGGCAAGGGCTGGCCGACGACCTGGCGAGACTGGTGAAGCCCGGGGGCCGCGTGGCGGTCATCCAGTGGGACCATTACGTTCCCTATGAGGAGACGGTCGATTTGCTTACGGCGTCGGGCCTTGAGTGCACGAGCGCGTACTCGGTTTCCGATAGCCAGTACAGGGTCGTTGGGATCAAGGCGTTGGAGTGACGCGCGTGGGATGCTTCGTCGGCGGGAGGTGGTCTTAGGGCGAGCGTGGTCTGACCGACTCCTCAGCATGACAGGATGGGTTAAGCAGGCATACGGGCGAGGTGGGCGAACGGAGTTTGCGGATAGGGGAGCCTGTTTTGTTGTTGTAGAAGATTCTTCGCTGCGCTCAGAATGACAGCAAGGGGATGGATTCCCGCTCGGAGGCGGGAATGACGGAAGGGGCGGGCGTGGTCTGGCCGGATGCCCCCCATCCTAACCTTCCCCCACAGGGGGGGAAGGGACTTTTAGGTTCGCCAAAGGTCTCCACCTGCGAGAATGCCTACGTCGTTTTGGAAAAGCAGGGCGGCGGTGCTAAAATAGCTTTGTCATCTTTCGCCACCGTAGCTCAGGGGTAGAGCAGCTGTTTCGTAAACAGCAGGCCGTCGGTTCGAATCCGACCGGTGGCTCTCGCATATCATGCAGAAAATCCATACGGGAGGCACATCGTGGCATTGATACCAAAGGTGATGAGCACCCAGCATCCGGATAATGCGACGCCGGCTCCCTTTGCCGACGAAACCGGAGTGCTGAAGGGAGACGGCGAGGTCGAGGAGGCCGTCGCCGCGTTTGACCTGGGCTGCGACGAGCAGATGTGGGACTCCGAAGGAAAGGAGGTCGACAACCAGGTTGTGAGGAAGCTCCTCACCAACTACCCCGACATGTTCCAGGGTCGCCTCCAGCTTGGTCGCGACGTGGCCCTGACGCTGCGAGTGCCCAACCCGAGCATAGAGCGAGACCTGCGCAAGTCGATGGTGGAGGCTCTACAGAGCGTGCCCGCGGCCTGGGACATGGCTTCCAGCTATTACGGAGAGGACGCCGTGCCGCCTATCCAGGAGGTGATACTCCCCTTCACCACATCCGCCGAAGAGATTGCCCTGGTGGAGTCCTACTATCGGAATGCGATAGTGGGCCAGGAAGAACAGATGCTGTTCAGCGGCCAAGTCGTCAAGGACTGGGTGGGCGAGTTCTTCCCCAAGCAGATCCGGATGATCCCCCTCATAGAGGACAAGGAACACCTCCTCTACTGCGACCAGATAGTGGAGAAGTACCTGGAAGTGAGGGACCTGCCGTACCAGCGGGTGTTCCTGGCCCGGAGCGACCCCGCGCTAAACTACGGCATGGTGGCCGCCGAACTGGTGCTGAAGGTGGGGCTGCGCCGCCTTTACGAGTTGGAAGGCAGACTGGGATTGCCCATGTATCCCATCATAGGCGCCGGCTCCGTGCCCTTCCGGGGCCACCTTACCCCCGTGAACATACCTCGCGCCCTTGCCGAATACCCCAGCGCCCATACCTTCACCACCCAGTCCGCCTTCAAGTACGACTACGACGAGGATACCGTCCGCGAAGGCATCCGGCAGATCAGCGTCCACGAGAGGGGCGAGCCTGCGCCCATCGACCAGGAGCGCGCCATCGAGGTGATAGAGAAGGCCACCGCCGGGTATCAGGAACAGGTGCAGAAGCTGCTCCGCGCCATAAGCACAGTTTCGAACCACATTCCCAGGCGGCGCGACCGCAGGATGCACGTCGGTCTTTTTGGATACGGCCGCTCCATGGAGGGCGTCGAGGGCGTAACGCTTCCTCGCGCCATCAGGTTTACGGCTTCGCTCTACTCCCTAGGAGTGCCGCCGGAGCTGCTGGGACTGGCGGCACTGGACGAGTCCGACCTGGCCTTTGTGCGCGAGGTCTACCCCAGTCTGGACAGCGACCTACGCGCCTCGCTGCGCTTTGCAAACGAGCGACTGGTGAAGGAGCTGCTGGGCGAATCGTACCTGCGCCTGTTAGGGCAGTTCACCGACGAGATAGACCGTGTTCACCAAGGGATGACCACCGCCATCACGGCCAGCATCGCCGATAGCAGGACCAGCATGCGGGTGTCGCACTTCGTTGAGGAGGCCGCGCATCTTCGCCGCTTCCTGGGGTAGCGCTGAGCTACATCTCAGGGAGGGATATCAGCGTTATGTCTGAACTGAGCGAAAGATTGGACTTTGCGGTGAGAGCGGCGATAGAGGCCAGTGCGGTCACTATGCGCTACTTCCGCTCCCCTACTCTGGCCGTGGACGCCAAACCGGATATGTCGCCGGTGACGAGGGCGGACAAAGAGGCGGAGGAGTTGCTGCGCGAGCGCATCGCCAGGGAGTTCCCTGATGACGGGATAGTCGGCGAGGAGTTCGGGGTACAGGATGGTTCCAGTGAGTACAGGTGGTACCTGGACCCCATCGACGGGACACGGTCGTTCATTCGCGGGATTCCCCTATTCGGGACCATGGTGGGACTGGAAGCCGGTGACGAGGCCGTGGCCGGCGTCATCGTCTTTCCCGCCCTGAAGGAGATGGTCTTCGCCGGCAAGGGTCTCGGCGCATGGTGGCGCCAGGACATGGAGTCGGGCGACCCGAAGAGGGCGCATGTATCGAAAGTGTCGCGGCTCTCAGAGGCGTATCTCTGCTCCAACTCGGCCATAGGGTTCGAGAGGATTGGGAAGGAAGCCGCCTATCGAAAGCTATCCGCAGCGGCGGGACTCACTCGCGGCTACCCCGACTGCTACGGCCACTACCTGGTTGCCACCGGCCGCATAGAGATCATGATAGACCCCGTGGTGAGTCCCTGGGACAACGCTCCGCTTAAACCGATAATGGAAGAAGCAGGCGGATGCTTCACCGACCTGGAGGGGAACGCCACGATTCACGGGGGCAGCGGGATATCCAGTAACGGCCTGATGCATGATGAGGTGGTGGCCATGTTCAAGGGTGATTCCGCATAGGCAAACGCGGGCGGTTTCAGGCCGTTGACCCTGCCAGTGCCCGGTGCTAATGTCGGACTCGAAGCTACAGTGACAGGGAAGGAGACGACCTATGTACAAGAGAGAAGCCATGCCATATTACGGGGGCCCCGTCTCCTTCTTTCGATCTCCCCAAGTAGAGTTCGACGAAATAGTTGAGGGCGCCGCCGTGGTGTCGGGAGTGCCCATAGACAACGGGATCTATTCGGGAAGGCCCGGAGCGCGGTTCGGCCCCAGGGCCATTCGAGAGGCATCCCTGCACAACAGAGCAGGCTACGACGTTTACCCGGAAAACACGCGAGTGGACGTGGATACCGGGGTTGGGACCCGCCTCAAGAACGCGCCCAAGATAGCGGACATAGGCGACTTCAACATCTACCCCAACGATTTGATGAAGACGACGGAGTCGGTCAAGGAGGGAGTGTACGAGGTCGTAAAGCGCGGCGGCTTTTCAGTGGTGATGGGAGGAGACCACTACGTTGCCTACCCCTCCTTTGAGGGATTTGCCAAAGGCATCGCCGAGAGAAAGGAAGGAGCGCGCCTTGGCTACCTCCATATCGACGCGCATTCCGATTTTCAGGACAGCAACCCGCTGGGAGGAAAGTACCACCACGGGACAATGGTACGGCGTGTAAGCGAGAACCCCATAATCTCATACAAGAACCTGAGCTGGGTCGGCCTCAACTCCGGAATTACCCTAGACCAGGAGCGCCTGAAGAGGGCACATTCCCTGACGATGCTCACGGCTAGGAACGTCCGTGAAAGAGGAATAGTAGAGGTTATGCAGGAAGCGATGGACGTGGCGGCAGACGGGGTCGACGCTGTGTACGTGAGCATCGATATCGACGTGATAGACGCCCATGAATCGCCGGGGACCGGCGCACCTGAGTTTGGCGGCATCACAGTGCCGGAGTTCTTCGAGGCAATGGAGATGTTGAGCAATTACAAGGCTATTGGGGCAATTGACCTCAGCGAGGTGTCTCCCGATTGGGACTCTTCCGGACAGACGGTAAAGATTGCCGCATCGGGTCTGCTCAAGCTACTGCATCCCTGGCTGTTCGATACGGTTGAGGTGTAGGTGGGCCAGTTGCACGATTGAACTTTACATCTATTGTGAACTGCGAATGCTCATGGCAGGGACGCGATAGCAACGAAAAAGTGTGGTACTCGTGGGTGGTTGATTTGGATGGGGGCAAGATAGAAAAGCTGGGAGACAAGAGGGGTGTGCGAAATGCCAACTAGTCCTTGGTAAACCGGCTTATTGACCACGGGAAGACCTTGGGCTACTTATAGATGACAAAAAAATCCTCTTGAGCAATGGTATGCGAGCTGAAACTGGATCTGAACTAAGGCCAAATGGGGCAAAGGCCCTGTACGTAGTGCTGGCAGCGGTATGTTCCACTGTAGCGGTAGTGATCTTGGGATGCACCCAGGCAACACCCGCTGCAACACCCACACCTTTGGCGACCGCTACGATCCCAGTACGTATTATGCAGGTCGAACCAGCCAGCGTCGTTCTACCCACGGCAACTCCCGCTCTCACTCCTGCACAACCTACTCCCGAAGGTGTCGCCGTAAGCCCCACTGCTCAACCGACATCAACTACGACGATGCCTGGGACGCCCGTTGCTCCACCTCTTCCTCCCACGCCGCCTAAGCCACCGACTCCTCCACCGGCTCCCATGCCGCCTAAGCCACCAGCTCCTCCACCGGCTCCCACGCCGCCCACTACTTTCTCACCCAGTCCAACGCCGGCGCCAACCCAGATTCCCACGCGCAGAATTGCCGTGGAGGAACTTTCGTGGGTGAATGACGGCGCCACTCACGGTGAGATTCAGCTAATGGATTATCTGCGAGACGTTGCAAAGACTCACTTCGAGGTGCCAGATTCCGAGTCGGTAGTGTCTGATGGAACCGGACAGCTGTTTAAGATCGTACTGAGCGTACTGCGGTCCTTGTACCACGATTACCCTGACCAACATGACTATCTCCTTGACCAGTCCTGGTTCCAGGACGGACTGACCCAGGAAGAGGCTGCCTTGATAGTTGTCCTACCAAGCGTAATTGGCCAGGAGAATGTTTTCGAAGGCCTAGTCGAAGGTAGCCATGTGGCCTCAGGAACCATCTCAGTGCCACTGGCAGGTACTATAAACCTATATGCAATCAAACGCTCTCCGTTCCGGAATGATGTGGTTGAATGGATGGCCACGGCAGTGGAGGCGATGGAAGACCTGATGGGCTCCCCCTGGCCCAATCCCAACGTGATCGTGCTGGTGGATCCTGATTGGGTAGACCCGGAGGGCAGAGGCGCAACGGGGCTATACGTCGGTACTCACGTGATGTCAAAGGGTAGGCGTGGAAATATCTTCCATGAGCTAGGGCACTACTATTTTAACGCCGGACCTGAGTGGTTGGATGAAGGCGGGGCGGAGTTCCTTGAGTTCTACACCCTGTATTTCTCCGGAGGAGGTTACAAGAACAGCCCCAGATACAACCAGATACGGTTGCAAGTATGGCCACAGACCGATTGCTCATTGCGTGGAGCCTCTAACATACAGGAATGGCTCGACGCTCCAGATGAGGAGAAGGACCCATCGCTCTCGGGACGGGGTCTCCTCGCGCAGTGCCACTATTTTCTCGGAGACCTGTTCCTTACAGGAATGTATGAATCTCTGGGACATGACGTAGTAAGCGACTCCCTAAGGGAACTGCACGAGATCGGCGCATCAGGGCGTCCCGCGACTGAAGACGACATCTACCAGACCTTCCTGTCCAACACGCCTCCTGAACAACAGGATGAATACCGCAACCTGTACTCATGCCTTCACGGTGGGTCAATCCCGGGCCATAGCCCTCCTGAAAAGACGGCATCCCCTCACGTCAGAGACGCGCTGACTGCGCTTTACCACGCCACAAATGGACCTGACTGGAGAATCAACGAGAACTGGCTGAGCGACGCTCCGCTAGATGAGTGGTATGGAGTCACCACTGATTGCGACGGAAAGGTCATTGCTTTGAACTTAGCCCATGCCGGGTTGACCGGCAGCCTGCCGCCGGAGCTGGGTAGGCTCACCGATCTGGAGATACTTCTCCTGGATAACAACGCCTTCACAGGGCCACTACCCCAAGAGATCGGTAATCTCCATAAGCTTAGAAACCTGGACCTGACCCTTGCCACAGTGCCCGGACCGCTGCCGCGAACGCTGGGGAATCTCACCAATCTACGGTGGCTAGATCTCGTTAACGCCAAGCTGATCGGAGAAATACCGCCGGAGCTGGGCAGACTCACCAATCTGGAGAATCTGCTGTTGGGAAGTAACCAGTTGACCGGAGAAATACCACCGGAGTTGGGCAACCTAAAGAACCTGGGGGATCTGGACCTAGGGTCGAACCAGTTGACGGGGCCAATACCACCGGAGTTGGGCAACCTTAGAAATCTGAGAACGCTGATTATAGCTTGGAACCAGCTGACGGGCCCCATACCAACAGAACTGGGCAACCTCACTAACCTGGGCAGCCTTACCATCAGCAACAATGAGTTGTCGGGCCCCATACCTCCGCAATTGGGCGGCCTACAAAACCTGGGGACGCTGGCCCTGGATAACAACCAGTTGGACGGACCCATACCGGCTGATCTGGGTAGGCTCTCTAATCTGGGACTCCTGAGGCTGCAGGGCAACCGGCTTTCCGGCCCGATTCCGCCAGAGTTGGGTAGCCTACAACACTTGACAGGTATGAATCTCGCCGGAAACCAGCTGAGCGGGACGGCCCCGGCAGAGTTGAACCGTCTTATCAAACTACAGGTCTTGGATCTGGGTGGGAACAACTTGACGGGCCATATACCGTCCTGGTTGGGCGCCCTGCCCAACCTGACATCAATAGCCCTGGCGGATAACCAGCTTAACGGATCCATACCGGCTTGGTTGGGCAGCCTCAAATTGACATCCATAGACCTAGGGCAAAATCAGCTTACAGGCCCCATACCCCCGGAGCTGGGTAACCTCTCCAACCTAGAGATTTTGACCCTTAGAGGAAATCAACTGAGTGGTACCATCCCGCCCGAACTGGGGAACCTTTCCAAGTTGCTGTTCCTAAGGCTAAATGACAACGAATTGACCGGACAGATACCACCGGAGTTGGGCGGCCTCTCTGGCCTGGATAGGTTGTTGCTCTATGGAAACCACCTGACTGGACAGATACCTCCCGAGTTGGGCAGCCTCTCTCAATTGAAGTGGCTATTTCTCACAAAAAACGAATTAAGCGGCCACATACCTCCGGAGTTGGGAAACCTCTCAAACCTGGAGAGGCTTCACCTGGGCGACAATGAATTGACCGGTCCCTTACACCCGGAGCTGGGTAATCTCTCCGGTTTGAAGTCCTTGCACTTGTCGGAGAATCTGCTCACCGGCACGATACCGCCAGAATTGGGCAGCCTCTCAAACTTGCAGTCACTGAGACTTTCACAAAATCAGCTGACCGGACTGATCCCCCCAGAACTGGGCAACCTGTCCCAATTGAGGTGGCTGTTCCTTTCTTCCAATGAGTTGACCGGATCAATCCCGCCAGAATTGGGCAACCTCTACCTGGAATCGCTGTACATTGCAGACAACGGATTAACGGGGTGCATACCCGAGGCGTTGGGACTCGGATTACAATCCGGACAACATAACGACCTCGCAGACGCTAACTTGTCTTTCTGTGAGACCTGACGTTCACCGCAGGAGCTTCTCATGGAAGGCATCACTTCGTCGCGCTGAAGCTTCAGGCAGAAGCGGACGCATCCTAAGGCTGGATATTGTGCAGGACGGGGAGCCGCCTCCTACAAACCGTCGGGGAGGTCCACGACCATTACGCCTCGTTCCGTGTCCACCGCTTTGACCACGTCGGCCAGCGCCGGCACCAGGGTCTCCTTGTCGGCACCCTTGACCACGTAGACGTCGTTGGCGCCGGTCTGCAGGATGTCGGTTATCAGGCCAAGCTCGTCGCCGTTGGCGGTGACAACGCGCATGTCCAGAAGCTGGTAGTGGTAGTAGGTGTCGGATGGAAGCGGAACGGCGTGCTCCTTGCCGATAAAAACAGGCTCGTTGCGAAGCTCTGCCGCAGCTTGTTGAGAGTCGATGTCCCTGAACTTGACCAGCAGGCCTTTGGTGGCGTTGCGGGCGCGCTGTATGGAGTACGGCGCTCCTCTAATAAGCACCTCTCGACCTGCGGCGAATCTCCCCGGCACATCTGAGAGGAGCTCTACGTGCAACTCGCCGCGCACTCCGGCTGGGGACCTGATACGGCCTATCAGAATGAGGGAGTCTTCTCCGCCGTCGCAGCGGGAAGGTGAATTCATGCGTGCTAGACGATTTCCAAGCTGGCGCGGGCGCCTTCCTTGACCGCAGCCACCCTGAGCAGAACTCGTATGGCCTGGGCGACCCGGCCTTCGCGGCCAATGATCTTGCCCTTATCTTCCGCCGCTACTTCCAACTTGAAGATAATGCGCCCGTCTTCCTCGGTCTCGGTGACCTTGACTTCTTCGGGCTTGCTGGCAATGGACTTGGCGATGTATTCGACCAGTTCCCGCATATGTGGTTACTCCTCCGCAGCGGGCCCTCTGCTACGAAGAATCTGGGCTACCGGATCAGAAGGTTGGGCTCCTTTGCGCATCCATTCCTGGACCTTCTCTTCGTTGAGTACAATGGTAGGAGGATCGGTCATGGGATCATAGTGGCCCACCTGGTCCACGAAAGCCCCATCCCGAGGAGACCTGGAATCGGCCACCACAATTCTGTATGAGGGGTGCTTCTTGGCACCGACTCGCCGTAAGCGTATGCGTAACATCTTTTCCTAAGGGGCGCAGTTTTAAGCGTACTAAATTGTAGCCCTTGCCTAGAGACGTTGTCAATGTCAGCAAGGCTGTGGGGCTGAGCCTACCGGCAATCGTTGTTGCTCCGCCTCATTCGGTGCGCTACAGTATCGGCGGGAGGAGACCATGACCACGGCTACCGGCGCCCTAGAAGCAGAGCTGCGCCGCCGCGTCCAAGGCGAGGTGCGGTTCGACGCTTTCTCCAAGGCGATGTACAGCACGGACGCCTCCATCTACCGGATGGATCCCGTGGGGGTGGTCATTCCCCGCAACGCCGACGATATAGCCGCCGTCGTCGAGATATGCCACCGGTCGGGCACGCCGGTGCTTCCCAGGGGCGGAGGCACCGGGCTTGCCGGCCAGACGGTGAACCACGCCGTGGTAATGGACTTCTCCAAGTACATGCACGGCGTAGTGGAGGTCAACGCGGAGGAGAGATGGGTCAGGGCCCAGCCCGGCATCACCCTGGATGAGCTCAATCATCACCTGCGGCCTCACCGCCTGCACTTTCCCCCCGATCCCACCACCAGCAACCGCGCCACCGTGGGAGGAGCCATAGGCAACAACTCCTGCGGCAGCCACTCGGTGCTCTACGGCAAGACCTCAGACCACGTGAAAGAGGTCAGCGTGGTGCTCTCCGACGGGACGCCCGCCATACTGGGTCCAGTGAGGGGCAAGGCGCTGGAGGCAAAGCTGAACGGGGACGGACTGGAAGGCCGCATATACTCCGACATCAGGCGCATTGCCGGGGAGCAGCGCGACGAAATAGAGCGCCGCTTCCCCAAGATCATGCGGCGCGTATCGGGCTACAACCTGGACATGATGCTGGGAGCGGACGACGTCAACATGGCCGGGATGATAGTCGGCTCAGAGGGAACGCTGGCCACGGTTACCGAGGCCAAGCTCAACCTGGAGCCTTTGCCCAGCATGAAGGCGGTCGCGGTGCTGCACTTCCGCAGCCTCATAGAGGCCATGGAAGGCACACTGGCCACGCTGGAACACGGCCCGTCGGCGGTGGAACTGGTCGATAGCATGCTCCTGCAGCGCACCAGGGAGTCGGCCAGCTTTTCCCGTCGCATGACCTTTGTGGAGGGAGACCCGGAGGCCTTGCTGCTGGTCGAGTTCTACGGGGAGTCGGAGAAGGAGCTTCTGGGCAAAATAAGCGGATTGAAGCGGCACATGGAGAGCAGCAGACTGGGCTATGCCTGCGTACCTGCCATGAGCCTGGAAGAGCAGACCAACGTTTGGGAGATACGGAGAGCAGGCCTGGGTCTGCTGATGAGCGTCAAGGGCGACTCCAAGCCCCTACCCTTCGTGGAAGATACGGCGGTGCCCCCGGAGAAGCTGCCGGAATACGTGCGGCGGTTCGATGAGATGGTGCGCGACCACGATACGGTCGCGGGGTACTACGGCCACGCCAGCGTGGGGTGCCTGCACATCAGACCCATGGTCAACATCAAGACGGATGAAGGGTTGGATAAGCTGGTCTCGATAGCCACTGCGGTGAGCGACCTGGTGCTGGAGTACGGCGGCTCGCTAAGCGGAGAGCACGGCGACGGGATAGTGCGGGGGGTGTGGACGGAGAAGATGTTCGGCAGCACCCTGTACGAGTCCTTCCGAGAGGTGAAGCGCACCTTCGACCCCAAGGGAATAATGAACCCCGGCAAGATAGTGGACACGCCGGGTCTGACGGAGAACCTAAGACTCAGCCCCGCCTACAAGGCCATGGAACCCGACACCGTCCTGGACTTTTCGGCGGACGGCGGGTTCGCCCGCTCGGTGGAGTTGTGCAACGGAGTGGGCGCCTGCCGCAAGGTGCTGGGCGGCACCATGTGCCCGTCGTACATGGTGACACGGGAAGAGGAACACTCCACGAGGGGACGGAGCAACGCCCTGCGTTCCGTGCTCTCAGGGGCCTTGGATTCGTCGGAATTCACCGGCAAACGTCTGCACCAAGTGCTGGACCTATGCCTGGAATGCAAGGGCTGCAAGGGAGAGTGTCCCTCCAACGTGGACATGGCCAAGCTGAAGTACGAATTCCTCAACAGCTACTACAAGAAACACCGAATGCCCCTGCGAGCGCGCCTCATGGCCGGCATCGCCGGTATCAACGCTCTGAGCGCGCCACTGGCTCCGCTGGCCAACTTTGCTGCCAGGAACCCGCTGAGCCGGAGGCTGATGCACCGGTTCCTGGGCTTGCACAAAGACCGCAAGACGCCTGCACTGACCAGATCGACATTCCCAAGCCGGTTCAAGAAAAGGACGGCGAATGGGAGAAGCGCGGTCAGAGGGCGGGTCGTGCTGTTCCACGACACCTTCACCGACTACAACGAGCCACAGGTGGGCATGGCTACCGTGGACCTGCTGGAAGCGGCGGGATATGAAGTAGTCCTTGCGGATAAGGTCTGCTGCGGTCGGCCCATGATCTCCAAGGGGATGCTGGAACGGGCCAGGGAAAACGCCCGCATCAACGTGGAGCGCCTATACGCCTTTGCCAGGGACGGCGTACCCATAGTGGGCACCGAGCCGAGCTGCCTGCTCACCCTGCGCGACGAGTATCCGGACCTCCTGCGCAACGAGGAATCCAGAACGGTGGCGCAGAATTCGTACCTGTTGGAGGAGCTGCTGGTCAAACTGCAGAGGGACGGAGAGCTTGAGCTGGAGTTCAACAGCACGCCTCAGAAGGTGCTTTTCCACGGCCACTGCCATCAGAAAGCAGCAGTAGGTACGGCAGCATCGGTGGCGGCGCTGAAGCTCGTGCCCGGCCTCGAAGTGGAGATTGTCGACTCAGGGTGCTGCGGTATGGCGGGGTCGTTTGGCTACGAGAAGGAGCACTACGAGATGTCGATGGCCATCGGAGAAAGGCGGCTGTTCCCAACGGTGCGCTCCAACCCGGAAGCACGCATTGCCATCACGGGGTTCTCCTGCCGTCACCAGGTAATGGACGGCACCGGTCGCGAGCCGGAGCATGTCGCGGAGATACTGCGGAGCGCGCTGGTGGGGTGAGTGGCTCTTAACCTCCATGTCCCATGTGGTGTACCATACGGGCAATCGGTTTTTATGAGAGGCTTGCGTGTTTGACCTCAATGGAAAAAGTGCGCTTGTAACGGGCGGCAGCAGAGGCCTAGGCCGGGCAATCGTCAAGGATCTGGCGACTGCCGGCGCCCAGGTGTCCTTTTGCTACCACAAAGACTCGGCGAGCGCGGAAACGGTGGTGGTGGAAGTGCAAAGCTGCACCGGACGCATACCTCTAGCCATCCAGGCCGACATAACAAGAGACGCCGATAGACAGCGACTGGTGGAGCATACCGTCGAGCAGTTGGGGGGTGTAGACATCCTGGTCAACAACGCGGGGACAAGGGAGGACGGAGTAGCGCTCAGGATGGGCGATACCTGGGACCACGTGGTAGACCTTGACCTCAACGCCCCCTTCCGATTGTCCCAACTGGTGCTGAGGTTGATGATACGGCAGTCTTGGGGGAGAATAATCAATATAGGAAGCATCGCCTCCCGCATAGGCCTTGGCGGACAGGCGAACTACACTGCGGCAAAGGCGGGACTGGAAGGCCTGTCTCGCTCCCTGGCACAGGAGTACGGAAAGCGCGGCATCACGGTGAACACGCTGAACCCGGGATTCATCGAGACCGACCTCACGGAGGACGCCAGCAGCCAGCTTAGGGAGGCTCTGCTGGCCAGGGCAGCCATACCGCGCACGTTGTCGCCGGAGGCGGTGGCCGGCGCAGTGGTGTTTCTGGCCTCGGAGGAGGCCTGGGCCATAACCGGTCAGACAATAAACGTCGACTGCGGGCTGGTGAAACTATGAGGAACGGCAACGCAAAAAAGGTAGTAATCACAGGGCTTGGCACCGTAAACCCCCTGGGACTAAACGTCCAAGAGACCTGGGCCAACCTGTTGAGCGGCAAAAGCGGCATCGGCAAGATCGAGTCCTTTGACCCTGAAGAGTCCGGCATGCGTACGCGGATAGCGGGCGAGGTCAAGGAGTTCGATCCGGAAAACTGGATGGACCGCAAGGAAGCCAGGCGCATGGACAGGTTCAGCCAGTTTGCCCTGGCTTCGGCAAAGGAGGCTGTAGCCAACTCCGGGCTCAAGCTGGAGGGCGACACCCGCTACGAAGTCGGGGTCCTGATTGGCAGCGGCATAGGCGGACTGGCTACCATTGTCGAGCAGTCCTACGTTGTAAAGGAAAAGAAGGCGCGTAGAGTCAGTCCATTCACCGTCCCCATGCTCATGCCCAATGCCGGCTCCGGCATAGTGTCCATACACTTGGGCTGCTGGGGTCCCAGCTTCGCTACGGCGTCCGCCTGCGCCTCATCGGCGGACTCGCTTGGCGTGGCGCTGGATATGATAAGGAACGGCCGCGCCAAGGCGATGGTGGTGGGAGGCAGCGAAGCTACCATCATCCCCGTGTGCGTCGCATCCTTCGAGCAGGCGCATGCCCTCAACTTCAACAGCAACGATCAGCCGGAGAAGGCGTCCCGACCCTTCGACCTGCATCGAGACGGGTTCGTGCTGTCCGAGGGAGCGGCGGTGATGGTGCTGGAAGACGAGGATTTCGCCAGGGCGCGCGGGGCCACAATTCTCGCCGAGCTGGCGGGGTATGGAGCGGGTTCGGACGGCTATCACATCACAGCCCCCGAACCCGGAGGCCGCGGCGCAGTCAAGGCCATGGAGGACGCGCTCCAAGACGCCGGCGCATCGAAGGACGAGGTGGTCTATATCAACGCCCACGGCACGTCTACGCAACTAAACGACAAGGTGGAGGCGCAGGCGGTGCACCAGGTGTTCAACGGAGCCAGGATACCCATCAGCTCTACGAAATCGATGACGGGGCACCTGGCGGGGGCGGCGGGAGCATTGGAGGCCCTGTTCTGCACCAAGACGGTGGAGACCAACTGGGCGGCGCCTACTATCAACTACGATACCCCTGACCCTGAATGTGACGTGGACTGCATTCCATGGGAACCCAGGGAGATTGGAAAAGGGGTTATTCTATCCAATTCGTTCGGATTTGGGGGGCATAGCTCCTGTTTGGCCTTCAGGCCGTATGAAGGATAGCTTGCGGTCAAAGGGCGTTTACCTCTACTATATGCAACTCAGGAGATGACACAGAATATGGCGATTCATCAGACGGAATTTGTGTATGAGCCGTTTGCCGATACGGAGGAGTATCGCGACGTCAACACGGACATTGTGCGGAGTTGGATAGACTCCATGGTGGAAAAGGGCAACAAGGAAATAGATCGCCTGCTGGATATAGCAACCGGAATAGGCACCATGGTGCATATCTTCGTGGAGAACCTGCCCAAGCACTGGCACACTCCCACCGTCGTTTGCCTGGACCAGAGCGGTGACGCTTTGCAGCAGGCAAAGCTAAACTTGGAATCGAAAGTTCGGAGTCTGGAGCTCATCCACTGCCCGGCAGAAGAGATGGCATTGCCCGATGAGAGCGTGGACGTGGCTCTATGGGGCAACGGCATTCATTATCTGGAGGCCGAAAGCCAGGAACGGGTGCTTGCCTCTCTGAGACAGGCGCTGAGGAAGGGCGGGTGGCTCTTGTTCAACACGGCGTTCTATGCCGAGTCCCGTCCGCCTGAGACCATACCGTTCTACAGGGCGCAGGTGAGGCGCGCCGTGGAGTACCTGAAGGCCAAGGGGATACGCAGAGAGCAGATGGACGGGAGACCGTCGGCCAGTAATTTCCTATCCAGGGACCACTACGAGGCTCTACTGCAAAGGGTTGGCTTCAAGGTGGAAGAGGTGAAGGAGAGCGCGGTGCGAATACGGACGCTGGCCATGGAGCATATCAGCGGCTTCCAGCAGTACGCGGCGGGAGCCCTTCACGGATACAATCCACAAGCGGCTACGGAAGCCATGAGGCTGGCGGTGGCTCCAGCCATGGAGCGGCACGGCCAGCCGGACGAGGACGGCGTCCTGGCCGTCAAGCGGAACTGGCTGGCGGTAAGCGCCAGGGTTGTGTAGCTGCCGCTCATCACTGTGAGCCCTTCGGCTGAGCTCAGGATAAGCTCCGCGAAGTAATCCGGTGGCGACGACGTCCTACGGCGAAGCAGATGCTTCGTCGGCGGGAGTGTTCTTAAGGCGGGCGTTGTCCAACCGACTCCTCAGCATGACAGCCTCTAATCCCCTACCCTTTCCCCTCACACGCCTTGGCCTCACTCCATAGCGCTTCCTTTTCGTCCAGGGAGAGGCCGGTGAAGTCGAGACCCCGTTCTCCGGAAAGGCGTTCCATCTCCAAGAAGCGACCGCGAAAACGGGCGGCGGCTTGCCTCAAGGCGTCCTCCGACTGGATGCCCATCCATCTTGCAGCGTTGACAATCGAGAAGAGCAAATCTCCCAGCTCTTTTGTCCTCTCTTCCTGAGACCGCGCTTCCCGAATCTCCCGCACCTCCTCGGCGACTTTGTCCAGCACACCGTCCATCTGCTCCCAGTCGAAGCCGGAGCGGGCGGCGCGCTCTTGCACAAGCTGGCTGTGGGCAAGTGCGGGCATAGCGTGCGGTACACTGCCCAGCAGCGATGCGTCCGGCTGGCCGGTGCGTTCCCCGCGCTTCAGCTCCTCCCAGTTGGCCTCGACTTCCCGCGCGTCTTTCACCTTCTGCTCGCCGAAGACGTGAGGATGGCGTCTCACCAGCTTGCTCCGCAGCGATTCCAGCACGTCGTCTATGGTGAAGCGCCCCTCTTCAGAGGCTATTTGGGCGTGGAACAGCACCTGCAGCAGGACGTCTCCCAACTCTTCGGGGAGCTTCTCAGGGCTGTGGTCGATGACCTCGATGACCTCGTGCGTCTCTTCGAGCAGGTATCGCTTCAAAGAGTCGTGCGTCTGCTCTTTGTCCCAAGGGCATCCTTGCGGACCGCGCAAGGTATCCAGCAAATCCACCAGCCGGCTGAAAGCAATGTCCCTATTCTCCGTCATGGAGCCTCCTGAGGCGATTATATGGAGGGGACAACGTCATTGACAACCGCTCCAAAATCCTCCTACCATCCTTGCCAAGATGGGGAGTTTGCGGTACCTGAACTTATTATTGAGCGCGGCCTTTATGCTGGCCTTCCTGATTTTCCTGGTCACAAGCAACGTACGACTTGCATTCAACTCGGTTGCTTTCTACGAGTTTGGATTCGACAGGCATAACGTGATGTATACGACCGGCCTCACGGAATCGCAGCTTTCAGAAGTAGCGACTGAGATCAGGGACTACTTCAACTCCGATGAGGAGTTGCTGGACGTCAGAGTCCTGGTCAACGGGGCTGAATGGCCACTCTTCAACGAGCGGGAGATCATTCACATGCGCGACGTAAAGGAGCTCCTGCACGCCGTGTACCGCGTGCAGGAGGGGACTTTCCTCTTCCTCTTCACGTTTTCCATGGTGGGCTTCCTCATACAAGGCAGCGAGTTCGCGGAGAGAATCCGCATGCTCTTCCTTAGAGGAACGGTCTTTATATACGGGGCTATAGGAGTCGTAGGCCTGGTCTCTCTGGTTGGTTTCAACCTCCTGTTCAGATGGTTCCACGAGTTCAGCTTCAACAACGACTTCTGGCTGCTGGATCCCCAGACGTCTTTCCTTGTCCATCTGTTTCCCCAGGGCTTCTGGCTTGAATCCACTCTGCTACTAGGCATGGCCACTCTGATGGAGTCGGGCGGAATTGTCGCGCTGATTGTCCTGATTGAATGGTGGCAGAGACGGCGGGAAAGAATTGCGGCAAGCAAGCAACCCCAGTTCCTCTAGAACGTGCGTTGATTAAGTGGACGAGGGGGTTTTGCTGCTATGAACCCTCAAACGGTCATAGCACAGGCGCAGGAGCCGCCTGAGGCGCAGGCACAGCCGCCACCGACGGAGGACATGGAGCCGTCCGAGCCGGAGACAAAAGCGGCAAAAGTGGAGAGAACGCGCGGTGACGCAGAGCCGCAGTCGGGGCAGTCCGCTTCCGGAGCATCGCTGAACCGCGCCAGCCGCTCGAAGCGGTCATCGCAAGAAGGACACTGGTATTCGTATAGGGGCATGGAGACACCTCTGCCGTGGTACCGAGCCAGTCTAGCACCGGGAAATATTAGGGTCAAACTTGATTTTCACCAAAAGGGGAATCCGGTGAAGATTGACGGTTGAAACGCATGGGGTTACGATTCATCTGAAGCCCTTATATATACAAGTCGACTAGAAGGAGGGTGTATGTATTCTAGTCTCATTGGGAAGGTACAGAAAGCGCAGCTATACGCTCAGGAAAAAGAGCGAGTAATCATCTCTAGTTTCAAGGCCACTTTCCAAGGAGAACACGACAGTTACGAGATTAGATACGACGAAGGCGTCTGGCACTGTTCCTGCAAACACTTTGACGACGGCTTTTGCAGCCATATCATGGCGGTCGAGAAGATTATGGAAGGCATGGTGCCCGAGGACGCGCCTGTCTCCGGGTAGAGTTCTCCAAGCACAGAAGTCATGAGCTTACCACAGAGCCCCGCGGGCTCATGGCGCGTGGACGCTAGACATGTCTCGCCGTAGGGCCGGGTAAATCTCGGCGGGTATTCCCAGAACCTCTTCGCGGGCCTCGGCGGCAACGAAAAGCGAGCCTGCCGCCACTATCAAATCCCCTTCCCCGGCTTGAGACAAAGCCAGCTTGACCGCATCGGCAACGGAGTTGCTGGCCACAGCTTCCACGCCGTGCTCTGCAAAAAGCCGGGCCACTTCTTCCGGAGGCACCGCCCTGGGATGCCGCGACTTTGCCGCGATGACAAGTCCGGCGTTTTGAGCCAGCTCAGCCACTATCCCCTCTACGTTCTTGTCGTTGGAAAGGCCGACGACATAGATGAGCCTGCCGTAGTCCAGATAGTCCTCCAGGGCCCGCCGCAATATGCCAGCCGAATACGGGTTGTGCGCTCCATCGGCTATGAGCAACGGCTCTCGGCTCAGCACCTCCATGCGGCCGGGCCAAGCCATGGAATCGAAGCCCCGTAAGATGGAATCGTCGGATATGACAAAGCCCATTTCAGCGAGGACTTGCAGGCCGACCAGCGCGGTGGCGGCGTTCTCTACCTGGTGCTCCCCCAACAAGGGAATACGCAGCCGGAATTCGCCCCAGGGGGTGACCATGTCAAGGGTCTGACCCTGGAGATGGTGGGAAACGCGTATCGCCAGACACTCGTCTCCGGCCTGGATGAGGCGCGCGCCTCTCTTGCGGGCAACGTCCCGCAAGACGCACATGGCCTCATCCTTCTGGGGGCTTGTCACAACGGGCGTCTCCTGCTTGATGATGCCCGCCTTTTCAAAGGCAATCTTCTCCAACGTATCGCCGAGAATCCGAGTGTGGTCAAGGCTGATGGAGGTGATCACGCTAAGCTGAGGCCGCACCAGATTGGTTGAGTCCAGCCTTCCTCCAAGTCCCACCTCTATCACCTGGAATCCTGCGCCCTGCCTGTGAAAATGGAGGAGCGCCATGGCGGTTAGAAGCTCGAACGTGGTGACTTCCCCCAGCTTGTCATTGGAGTTGACCGCCTCTACTTCCGGCCAGACCGCTTCCAGGAGCGCGGCGAAGTCGCTTTCGGAAATGGGTGCGCCGTTGAGCTGGATGCGCTCCCTGAATGTGTGCAGATGAGGGGAGGTGAACAGGCCGGGTCTGTACCCCTGGGCGGCAAGGACGGAGGTAATCATGGCAGCGGTGCTGCCCTTTCCCTTTGTGCCCGTGATATGGACCGTGGGCGTCTTCAGGTGGGGGTTATCCAGCCGCTCCAAGAGCAGACCAATCCTGTCAAGGTTGTAGCGACCCGTGCTCTGGGTGCGGCCCGAAACACGCTCCAGGTCGGTGAGGCTTAGCAGTTTGTCCAAGGCTTGCCTATACTCCACGTCTGCCCCTCAATGGTCTCGAATGTGACTTGGCATCCTGCCCAGAACCATCTTGACGCCGTCCAGGAAGGAGACTTTGCGAATGTAGTCTATGTTCCCCGCTAGCGGTCTGGGAGAGAAGCCGAACTCTTTGCTTACGGCATCGGTCTCCGCGATATTATCGAATTCGAGCATGCTCAGCTGCTGGCTTGTGGCTGGCGGGTGAGGCAGCAGCTTCTCCATCAGCTTCACTATTGGCCGCATGAGGCCAATGGGCAGATGCAGCTTCCAGCGTTTGCTGCCGTACGTCTCTGCGATGGCATCCAGGATTTCATCGTAGGTAATGTGTTCAGGGCCGCCTATTTCGATGATGCGGTTCATGGTTTCGTCCAACTCCAGCGTCCTGGCTATGGAGCGCGCCACGTCCTCAACGTGTATGGCCTGAAAGCGGACTTTTCCGCCGCCTATTACCGGAACCAGCGGGAATACTCTGACCAGTCCCGCCAGCGCGTTGATGAACTCGTCTCCTTCTCCAAAGATTATGGAGCCGCGCAGTATGGTGTACGGTACGCCGCTTTGAACCAGGGCCTGTTCGCCGCGCCACTTGGACTGGAGGTAAGGGAACCTAGGGTCGTCCACAGCGCCGATGGCGCCCATC
Source organism: Dehalococcoidia bacterium (assembly GCA_965116555.1). Taxonomy (GTDB): domain Bacteria; phylum Chloroflexota; class Dehalococcoidia; order Lucifugimonadales; family QGNO01; genus DAOUJH01. The sequence continues at coordinate 1,397,298 of OZ220698.1, forward strand.
AGCACGAAGCGCGACACACCGGCGCTCAGCGCCGCTTTGGCCAGGCGCGCCGTGCCCAGGTGGTTGACAGTATCGAAAGTCGCCGCGCCGCGTTCCCTTATGATTGCCACCAGATGGACTATGGCATCGATACCGGAAAGAGCGGCTTCCAAACCTTCCTCATCGGTCAGGCTGGCATAGCTCACCTCTACGCCTTCGGAGAGAAGATGCTGGCGCACCGGCCCGCGAGCCAGGATGCGCACCGCATGGCCGCTCTCCATCAGGCAAGGGACAACGTGACGGCCCACAAAACCGGTGGCCCCGGTAACAAAGATTCGCTGCATAGCCGCTTCCTGACTCAGATTGCGTCCTCTGAGTGATGGTTAAAGCCTAGCATTCCAAAGATTAACTAACAATATTCGTTTTTATTCTGATAAAACCTCAACATAAGGTGGTATAATCCCCCTTTAGCTCAATATCTGGCGCCATTTTTGAAAAAGACCCATTGCCAGGTAGACCTTGAAGGCACCCGAAATATGTCCTACTTTTTTCTTGTTGAGAGCCCAGTGGAGCAGGCAAAATAGAGGAAGCCATGGAACCGTTTGTTCATCTCCACGTCCATACCGAATACAGCATGCTGGACGGCCTGAGCCGGATACCCACCCTTGTGCAGCACGCCAAGGAACTGGGCATGGACAGCCTGGCGATAACGGACCACGGCGGGCTTTACGGCGCAGTGGAGTTTTATTCGGAGTGCATCAACGCGGGGATCAAGCCAATCATAGGCTGCGAGATGTACGTGGCCGCCGGCAGCCGGCACTCCAAGGGACCTGGGGACAAAAGCCCGTATCATCTGACCTTGCTGGCCAAGAACAACACCGGGTATCGCAATCTGATCCAGCTTGTGAGCAAGGCTCACCTGGAAGGCTTTTACTACAAACCGCGAGTGGATAGAGAACTGCTGGAGCAGTACGGCCAGGGCATCATAGCTCTTTCCGGCTGTCCTTCCGCGGAGGTGCCTCAACTGCTGGTCCAGGGCCGTATCGACGAGGCGAAAGAAGCGGCCCTTTGGCACAACAAAACCTTCGACGGGTATTACCTGGAGCTACAGTCTCACGAGCACATCCCCAATCTGGACGAGTTGAACCAGGCGCTTATTTCTCTGTCGGAGGAGACGGGTATACCCCTGATACTGACCAACGACAGCCACTACACGCTGAAAGAAGACGCGCCCATCCAGGACTTGCTCATCTGCATACACACCAACACCAACATCAACGATGAGAAGCGCCTGAAAATGGATGACGACTCGTTCTACTTACGATCCTCGGAGGAGATGGCGGCGCTGTTCCCCGACCATCCCGAGGCTTATAGCAACACAAGGGTCGTCGCCGAGCAGTGCAACGTTGAGATGGACTTTTCCTCGCTACACCTGCCGGAATATACGCCTCCCGACGGGCTATCGGCGGAGGAGTACCTGGTGAAGCTGTGCCGGGAGGGCTTGGAAAGGCGCGTTCCCAAGGCAGACCAGGAATACGAGGAACGGCTGCGCTATGAGTTGGACGTGATCAAGAAGACGCAGTTCTCCAACTACTTCCTGGTGGTCTGGGACATTGCCAGGTTTGCCCACGAAAACGGCATCCTACTTGGCGTGCGCGGCAGCGCCGCGGCCAGCCTTGTCCTCTACGTAACCGGGGTCACCGACATTGACCCGCTGGCCTACCGCCTGGTATTCGAGCGATTCCTCAACCTGGAACGCAAGGAAATGCCGGACATAGACATGGACTTCCAGGACGACAGGCGTGACGAGGTGCTGCAATACGTCAAGGACAAGTACGGACACGACCACGTTGCCCAGATCATCACCTTCGGCACCTTGGGCCCCAAGGCGGCGCTTCGCGACACGGGCCGCGCCCTGGGCATGGCCTACGCGGACGTTGACCAGGTGGCCCGGCTTGTGCCATTCAGGGCGCGTTCCCTCAGCGAGGCCATGGAGATGGAGCCGAACCTGAAGGAAGCCTACGACACCGATGAGACGCTGCGCAGGCTTATAGAAAACGCGGGAAGGCTTGAGGGCGTTGTCCGCCACTCCAGCACGCACGCCGCGGGGGTGGTCATATCCAAGGAGCCGCTGGCTGAATATGTGCCTCTGCAGAGGCCCATCAAAGGCACCGACGACGACGTGGCAATGACCCAGTTCTCCATGGACCCCATTGCCCAACTGGGTCTGCTCAAGATGGACTTCCTTGGCCTGACCAACCTTTCTATCCTGAATAATGCCATAGACATCATCAAGGAGCATACCGGCGAGCAGGTTGACCTGGGCAGCGTCCCCTTTGACGACGCAAAGACCTTTGCTCTCCTCTCTTCCGGTGAGACTACGGGACTATTCCAGCTTGAAGGCTCCGGTATGCGCCGGTACATCAAAGACCTGAAACCCTCCTCTTTGCTTGACGTTGCCGCGATGATAGCGCTCTACCGGCCGGGACCCATGGACCATATAGACTCGTTCATTCAATCGAAACACGGCCAGCGAGAGGCTGAATACCCCCATCCCATGCTGAAAGACATCCTGGAGGAGACCTACGGGATCATTGTCTACCAGGACCAGGTGCTCCTCATCGCCCAGGCCATGGCCGGATACAGCCTGGGCGAGGCGGATATAGTCCGCAAGGCCATGGGCAAGAAGATACACGGGATTATGCAACAGGAGCGCGACAAATTCATCGAAGGGGCTTTGAATCAGGGCTACGACAAGGGGCTGGCGGAACAGGTGTTTGACCTGATAGAACCGTTCGCCGGATACGCCTTCAACAAGGCTCACAGCGTCAGCTACGCCGTCATCGCCTACTGGACGGCGTATTTCAAGGCGAACTATCCAGTGGAATACATGGCGTCTTTGCTCAACTCCCACGCCGGGCAGCACGAACGCATAGCCATAGATGTGGATGAGTGCACCAGGCTTCGCATACCGGTGCTCAGACCGGACATCAACCGCAGCGGCGTACGGTTCGCCGTGGACACGGACTCATCCGGGCAGAGGGCGATCAGGTTTGGCCTAGGAGCGGTGAAACACGTGGGTTCGGGAGCTATGGAGGCTGTAGTCAACTCCCGGGAGGAGCACGGCCCGTTCCAGACTTTGGAGGAGTTCTGCCGCAACGCGGACCTGGACTCCATGAATCGCCGCTCGCTGGAAAGCCTAGTCAAAGTGGGCGCCCTGGACGACTTCGGGCCAAGGGGGTCTCTGCTGGCCAGCGTGGAGAGGATCCTTAACGTGGCACAGCAGGAGAAGCGACGCAGGGAGTCCGGGCAGACCAATATGTTCGACCTGTTTGGGCAGTATGTGGAAGCGCCAGCGAGCGTGGTGGAGCTTGTTCATGGCGAAGAGACCACCTCCAGGGAACGTTCGGAATGGGAGAGAGAGCTTCTGGGCAAGAGAATCTCTGACAACCCTCTGCTTACCGTGGACTTCGGGGCCAAGACCACCGCCATAGCCTTCCGGAATGAATTGGAAGAGACGCCCAACGGCTCCACCGTGGGACTTGTCGGCCAGGTGGCCTACGCTACCAGCCGTAGGGACAAGAACGGCAAGCCGTATTTGATAGCTACCCTTGAGTTGCTGGGAGGCAACGTAGAGCTGTTCGTCTGGGACAACGTATATCAAGAGACCTCTGACCTTTGGGAGGAGGGAACCTTAATAACCGTGGAGGGCAAGCTTCGCAATAACGACGGCAAGCTCTCCGTGCGGGTCGCCAAGGCAGGGCTGTTCAATCCACAAGGCGAGGAACTGCCTCAACGCGAAGCAGAACCCGAACCCGTTGAGGAACCTGCCCCGGCTGTAGCTGCGCCAACGGAACCCGTCGCAGAGCAGGAAGTCGTCCAGGTAGAAGCCAACGGCCATGAAGAGACCGCTCCACTGGACAAGGTTATGGCAGGTACCAACGGTCGAAACGGCTCCAACGGTTTCAGCGAAAGCAGCAACGGCAACGCTGCGAACGGCGATGGAGAGAGGAAGGCCGTCCTGCTCAATCTGACCGATACGGGGAACGCCTCGGATGATGCCTATCTACTGAAGTCGGCCATGGAGTTGCTGCTTGAATACAAGGGCACCGACTCTGTCTACTTGGACATATTCTCCAACAGCAATCGTGTGCGCATTGAAATGCCCATGATAACTACCAAGTACTGTCCAGCACTGGAAGTGAAGCTCAATGCCCTGCTGGGCCCGGGCCGCACGCATCTCATCTGATAGCCATGCCCAACAAGATTCAGTGGGTCTATCTAACTACGGCTCCCGATCAGCTTACCGCTGAGATGTGGAGGGGTCTGCTGAACAACGAGGGAATACCCGCCATGGTGCGCGCCGGGGATACGGCTTCCTACCTGGGAGTCTTTGCAGGGCCAACCAGGATATTGGTGGACGCAGCAGCTCTTGAAGAAGCAACCAGGTTCATGGAGGAGCAGCTAGGGCCTGAATCGCTCAGATGAGACGGTAAGCGCCAGGCAAAGCCCCCTCGATCTCCAGCAATCGCTGCTTCAATGGCAGGCCTCCGGCGTAGCCGTGCAATGAGCCGTCGCTACCAATGACACGATGGCAGGGAATGATTATAGGCGCCCGATTGCGGGACATGGCCAGACCGGCTGCTCGCGCCGCCCTGCGATTACCCGCCTGCTCTGCCAGCCAGTTGTAGGTCCTGACCTCACCTTTGGGGATGGACTGGCACGCTTTCCAGGCCTTGACCATGAAGTCGGATGCTCCTTCCAAGTCCAAGTCGTCTTCAAAGTCCACGTTGGCACCTGAAAAGTAGGCTTCCAAGCGGCTACGCAGGCTGTCGAACCGTGATGGTGAATGGTCGGTATTGGAAGTCCGGAGGCGAAGCTCTTGCATGGCCTGGTCTCTAGAGAGTTTGGGCAATACAACCCTGCGTATGCCCCTATCAGAGGCAAGTACAGCCATCCAGCCCAGTGAAGTGGGGAATACGTCAAATCGGCAGCGGTCCGCCATTACTCTGCGGCGCGTCCGCTGATCCGGGTGCCCGGCACTTCTGTGCTGTCCAGAATCTGCTGTATGAGACGCCGGCCATCCACACCCTGCATTCTTGAAGAGGCGGTAAGCACCAGCCTGTGTGCAAAGACCGGCTCCGCCAGCTCTTTCACGTCGTCCGGAAGGACGTAGTCACGGTTGCGAAGCAAGGCCAGGGCCTGTGACGTCCTCTGTAAGGCCAACGAAGCCCTGGGAGAAGCGCCAAGGGCCACGTCGCGGTGACTTCTCGTAGTATCCGACAGCGTGACTATGTACTGCTTGACGAGAGGGTCGACGTATACTTCACGAGCCTTCTCCTGCAGAGCGAGCACCTCTTCCGGGGTTGCCACGGACTCAAGCTCGTCGAAGGGGTGGGTGAGCTGCTGTTCATCCATTATGGACACTTCATCATCAAAGCCCGGATAACCAAGGTGAATGCGCAGCAGAAAGCGGTCCAGTTGGGCCTCCGGGAGGGGGAAAGTGCCTTCGTATTCTATGGGGTTCTGCGTAGCCATTATCATGAAGGGCTGCGGCAAGGGATGGGTGACGCCCTCCACCGTTATCTGATTCTCTTCCATGGCTTCCAGCAACGCCGACTGGGTCTTGGGAGTGGCCCGGTTTATCTCGTCGGCTAGCACCACCTGGGCAATGATTGGCCCGGCCCGGAACTCGAAGCCGCTGGTCTTCTGGTTGTAGACGGATACACCTGTGATGTCGCTGGGCAACAGGTCCGGGGTGAACTGCACCCTGCTGAAGGAGCAGCCGGTGGAACGGGACAGGCTCTTGGCAAGCATCGTCTTACCCACGCCGGGAACGTCCTCTATGAGGACATGCCCTCTGCTCATCAGCGCAATGACGCCCAGCCTGATGGCGTCGTCCTTGCCAATGATCACCCTGTTGATGTTCTCAATGATGCGCTCGGCGACTAAGCCAGTCTGGGTTTCCTCTTGCTTAACGTCTGTCATTTTGCCCCCGGTCAGTTTGCAGGATGCGCACCTGCTTGCGGCGCCTGAACCGCCTAATCGTCTGTTCGATTTCCCCTTGCTAGGGAGGTTATGGGTTTTGAATTACGTATAGTATCACGAATGCGGGCGCAAGGGGACTGTACCGCGAACTTCCGGCGGCAGGTCTGTTTGCCACATGCACCTCCACCTGATTCCAAGATACGTCGGTGACGGATTCGGCCTGCGTTTCCCGACGGACTATGGAGTACACCCTCCGCGCCAAGCCTTGGATTGTACAGCGCGTGCATTAAGTGGCTCGTTGGAACGCCTTGAGAGCCATGAGTGAAGTCACGCAACCGATAGCGGCACCCCCTCAGCAACTGCTGCCTGACCGAGCGCCCCGTCCAACGTTGCGAGCTCTGCGCTCTCCCTCTTGGCTAGTTCCAGATAGAGGGCGTCATAGAAGGACAGGTCATGGGCTCTTGCCAAGTTAAAGGCGGACTGAAGGTCGGTGTCCTCATCCGTTCGGATGGGCAAGCCCTTCAGGGCATCCAGCCGTTCATCTACCGCTCCCGCTGAAAGACGCCCACGTCGCTCTGCAACCAGCAGCGTGTTGCGGGTCTCCAGATGCCATAGGTACGGCGCCATCGCTCCATCTTCTTTGAGACGTTCCAGCACCTGATCCGCGCGAGGTTCCTCGTCGTCGTCAAAGAGCCAAGATACGATAACGGATGCATCGACAACCAGGCCGCTCACAGGCGATGGCCTTCATGGCGCGCGGCGAGTATTTCTTCCGTGGAGAAAGCCACGCGCCTCCACCCGGCGCGGCGCTGACGAAATCGCTCTATTGCCTTCCTCCGATTGGCGCGATCCTGAGACCCGGCAGGAACCAGATGCGCCACTGCTTTGCCATGACGGGTTATAGTGATGACTTCTCCATGCTCGACGACACGTAGAAGTTCGGCCAAACGCGTCTTAGCTTCGGTGGCTTGAATCTCACGCATATATAACTCCAACCAGTTATTTTGACCATACCATTCTAGCAATGGTCATCTATTCAGGTCAAGGGGTGTGAGTTCACGAGAGCGAATTCCACGGCGTAGATATCTTCACAGCTCAGGTAGAGAGCAGCGCCTGATTCACCTTGAGCGCGGACAGGGAGCGGAACAAAGCACAATCAGGCTGTGCTGAGAGTGCGCGGGTCCGTTGCAACGTCCGGGGCGCCGGCTAGGATTGCCCGGTCCGACGTAGCCAGCGGGACGCCCAGCGTCCGGGCGACGACGACAAACTCTGCGTCGTAGGCAGAGAGGTCGCACTCCAAAGCGGTGTCTATCACCTGGGATCCGCTCACACCGATTATGCGGCCTCCCAGCACCAACGACGCATCATCGCACATGTCCTGGGCCTGCTCAGTGGTCAACTCTCCCCTCCGCACAAAGCCGAGCAGGACGTTGCGCAACTCACTGACCAGAATGCCGGGCCCCGCCCATTCAGCGTCCTGTTTCAGCAGCGCCGCTGAATCAGCACCGTCCTCTCCACCCACCACAAGGCTCGTCATTACATTGGTATCGACGACAATCATGGCCGGCCTGCGTCCCTCATCTCTCGCAGGGTGTTCCCACTTAGATCGATATGACCGATGCCCTCGCGCCTGAGGCGTATTCGTTCAAGGAGCGCCTGTATGTCCACCGGCTCACTGCGAACCGACGCCACCAGCCTGGCAAGTATCTCCCCGTTCAGGCTGCGGTGGTTACGGCTGGCGGCTGATTTTAGCTCCTGATGAAGATGTTCCGGAATGCCTCGCAGCGCCAAGTCGGGCATATTTACCTCTTTCTCAAGCGTGATGTCATAATGATACCATAACGGCATCATATCGGGTACAGCTATGTACGGGGGCAGGAGCAATATGCCGCATTTTGCGATAGTTATAATAAGTCATAGAAATCAAGGCGAATAGTTACACCCAGGTTATACATTCGATGGCACTTTTCCGGTAGAGTGTGTCCAGGATTGGAGGCGCGCTGAATGAGCCGGATTACCAATAGGCCAGTACGAGCCGGGGAAGGTAGGTAGGCAATTGTGAGTGTGGTGGCAGCGGTGGCCATCCTTGCCGCCGTCGGATTGCTGTTCGCGATTGACCCAGGCGGGGCAATAGCCGAAAGCGGCTTTCCCGACTTCCATGAGATGGACTGGAAGCAGTTGACGGCCTGGGGCTTCCGCACGATAGGCGTAGTCATAGCGCAGTTGATCATCATCGTGTTGTGGCTGTGGCCCAAGTACCGGCCCCCGGAGGCGCAGTACTCGGGGACCCCGCGGACCGGCGGCATGCCCGCAGCGGCGGTATCTGTGCTCCCGGGCCACATGACATGGACCCCAACCCTGCTGGCCTCCATCATCGAGATGTGCCAGCGCGGCACGCTGCGGATCGAGCCCGTCAGGACACGAGCGGGCTTTCTGTACCGGCTGTCTCGTCAGGGCTTCACGGAGTACGAGTGGGAGCGAACGATATGCGACAGCCTGCCGTCGGGCCCCGCAACGGTTGACGCGCTCTATGAAGCGATGAAGAAGCGCGAAGATGCCATCGGCGACCAGATAGGCGACTACTTGCAGCATCTCGGCTTCTTCCATGACAACCCGGTGCGAGTCAGGAGGGAGAACTCCGGCGACGGAAGTGATTGGTGGGTGGTCGCCAGCATCTTGACGGGTGTTGGCGGCGGATTCTGGACGGCTCTATGGCTGGGCCAGTGGTGGGCGAACGTCCTGATCGGCGCATTTGCGGGTCTCATGTACTCGTTCATTACAGCAAAGATGAGTTGGATGATAAGGACGGGCATGCTGACGCCAACGCCTTCAGGGGCGCTTGAGATAGGACAGTGGCTTGGCTGGAGAGAGTCCATGGCTGCCTCTCCAGATGCTTGGAGCCGATCAGACCCCATGCTTCCCTATGCCGTCGGGCTGAACGTAGCCCAGCCGTGGCTCGACGTTACCGCCAAGGCTCCGCCGTGGTTCGGCTCCAGAAGCGCATCCCCACTCCGCGGCGCCGACCTGGACGCGGCCTATCACGCCTTCATGCACGCGCCGGAGTGGTGGCTGACCGGACGGTCGGAAGATGCAGCGAAAGCCGCCGCGCAGTGGGGTTATGAAGAGGAAATCGATCTGCTCGACCAACTGGACCAGCTTGACCCGGAATCGCCGGACGTCACGCAGCCTGAGCACACGGAGCAACTCAGGACCACCGACGAAACTCAGAGCACGACGCGTGAACAGGAAGCGCAGAGCAGTTTTCTGGAAGCCGTGCCGCCGCCGGGCGAGTATCAGCAACACCGGGTAGAAGGACCGGCTGAAGAGCCGAAGGGCGGGGGGTGCCTTCAAGGGTGCCTGATATGGGCGATAGGCCTAGCTGTCATAGGGATCGTGGTCCTGGTCGTCCTGTTCAGCCTCGATGTGGTCTCGCCGCGCGACAAACCGTGTCCCCTGAACTCTCCCCCGATCCCTACGCCCGCGCAGATTGCGGTGATCGGCGACCTGTTCCGCGATGAATGCGTGTTGGTAAGCGGCACGCTGGTGTCCAAGGAGGTCGACATGCTGGTGCTGGAGGTTGACCGGGGGGATTACGTGCAGAACGTGATCGTCCGCGTACCGGCAGGGCCCTTCGAAGAAGTCTCCTTGGGCAAGCAGTTGTCATTGGGCGGATGGCTCAGGGTGGAGGAGGACGGGACATACGCAGTCCACTTCATACCGGACCTTGGGTCGGACCGGGGGTGGTGGCGGAACCTCCGGGAGAACCTAGAAGGGTTGTTCTAGATGGCCGGGGTAAAAACGACGAGGCGGTGGCTATCTTGGTCTCCGATGACGGGATAGGCATCGATGCCGCAGACCGGATGTCCTGTCCAACGTTGCGAGCTCTGCACTCTCCCTCTTGGCTAGTTCCAGGTAGAGGGCAGCGCCTGATTCAACCTTCGGAGCGGGAGAGCGCTCCGCGTACTTTCGACCAGAGCTGATCAGCGAAGAAGGAGGCTCCAAACAGCACCGCTCCGACCACCAGCACAGTCGCAGTCCCTGGAATGAACCCGCCGGTGAACTGCCGAGCGAACGATTCCATAAGATCGCCTATCAGGCTGGTGAGCGCCGAAGGAGTGTCCGACGAAGAAGTGGCCACGGCGTCCCTTATCCCACTAGGAATTGCCGAATTCAGCACGAAGCCGACCACGAGGCCTACGCCGCCTCCCAGCAACAGAGACAACCCCGGCCACCGGAGCATGCCTGTTGGATTCGGGATATGTACTGCCGCTAGCAGCAAGCTGCCCGCGATTATCAGTAGGAGGGCAACAATTCCCCCCGTTCCGCTGAGGGCGCTCACCGCATCGCGAAGGAGACTAGCCGATTCGTCTATGTCCTCACGGGTAAGGTCGTCGGAACTTTCGGCCAGCTTCTCCAACAGATCCAACCTGTCGTTCGTCTGCAAGTCCTGGCGTATCTCCTCTAGGGAGTCGTCGATCACCGGACTGACCAGAGGGGCGGCCGCCTTCTCCAGGAAGGCACTTGTGTCCCCTTCTATGAAAGACTGCCGCAGGTCATCCTTTTCATCTTCAATTATCCTAGCGGTCTCGGAGTCTAACTGAGGACTATTTGCCACCTGGTCAATCCAGTTGTCGAACTCCTGCCTGCGGCAGTCCTCGTCCAGGGTCTCCAGCGAAGGCACGGATTCCGGCAATTGGCCGGCAGACAAGCCGGCAAACTCGCCTGCCAGGTTGCCAGCCAGGCTCTGCAAGCTATCCGTCGTGCACTCTGCAGTTACAGCGGGAGGCTCTTCGACTTCGAGCTCAGTTATGACCTCCTCTGCCTTATCTAGAACCACCGCTTCGACACGGTCCAAGGGCTCTCTCAGCTCCAGGTAGAGGTCCAGCCGCTCCAGGTCATGGGACAGGAATCCGGTAAACCTATCTATGTTTGCTTCCGTCTGCTCTTGAAGGTAGGCGGGGGGCATCACGTCCCTGAGCACGTCGGTGGCCTCTTGCGCCTCCAGGCCTACTCCTCCGAGCAGGTCCAGGGTCTGATCCTGGACCTCCGCGTCTACGAGCACTTCGTCATAAATGCGGTTGTAGGCGTCAGTCTCTGTGAAGGCCGCACGGTAGAGCTCCGGGTTTTCAAGGCGCTGGGTAATATTGACCACCGTGAGGAGATACAAAAGCCCGGCAATCACCATGAGCCCCAGGACCAGACTGCCAAGCACCCGCAATAGAGTCATCACTTCCCTCCTTAATTTTGATGCCGACGTCTATGAGTGTGTGGGATATTCGCTGGTTGTGCCGAAGTCCCATACATTGCTGTCCCACGTAGCGTAGATGCCGGTATTGGACGTGGGCGACTGCAACTCGCTGGTGGTCTTGCCCTCGCCGCCAGCACTGGTGGACAGGCCGGTTGTCTCGGTGTCCCAGTAGCTGGCGGTGAAAACTCCTCTGCCTCCGCTGTCAACGCCAACCAGTCCGCCCATGAAACTCCCGGACAGGGAGTTCGCAGCATAGCTTGCGGTAATGGAGCCGCTCTGGTTGCTTCCGACCAACCCGCCGCCATACCCAGCGCCCCCGGTGACGGAACCCGTCGCGTAGCTTGCGCTAATGGCGCCGCTGCTGTGGTTAGTCCCTACCAGCCCGCCGACATTCACGTTGCCGGACACGGAGACCGAAACATAGCTCGCGTTGATGGCGGCCTGGTTGAAACCGACCAGTCCACCGACCCCAGTGGCCCCGGTGATGGAGCCTTCGACATAGCTTGCGCTGATGAGGGAGTTGTGGGAGCCGCCGCTGCTTGTGCTCCCAACCAGCCCTCCGACGTTGGAGGCGCCTCCTTTCACGACGACGCCCTCTAGCCCAAGGTTGCGTATCTCCCCGCCCCAAACACTGCCGAAGAGTCCAATGTTTCTTCCGGAGCGGTCTATGTACAGGCCCGAAATCACGTGGGAATTGCCCTCGAACGTGGCGTGGAATGTGGCGTCTTGGTATCCACTCCTAGCGCTATCTACAATCGGATCCCATCCCGAACCGCCGTTCCAGTAGTCGTCTCCGGCGATGTCCGTCTTGCCGTCACCATTGGTGTCGAAGTCGAGGTTGACGGTCAGCTCGTAGCCGGTGCAGCCAGTGGACGGGCAGCCCATGCCGGTCGCCGCGTTGGGATATGCCGAGGAGTAGTCTGACGCGTTGGCCGAAGCGGGCGTGCCATTGCCGTCCAGGTCCCAGCGGATGGCGTTCAACTGCGCCAGGCTGCCCACTTCTATCAGGCCGTCGTCATCCGCGTCGTAGTCGGTGGCCGTTGTTGTAGCGGCAGCCGTTGGCGTTCCAGTTATGGTCGCAGACCAAGGCCCGTCTCCTACGGCGTTCACGGCACGTATCTGGAGGTCGTACTGCGTACCCCCGGTTAGTCCTGTAAGGGTGTACTGGAACGTTCCGCCGCCCGTGGCCCACACGTCGTCCACCTCGGTCCAGTTGGCGTCGACCGTCTTGTCGGCTGTTGTCTCTATATGGCGCAGGTCGTACGCGGTGATCGCCGAACCGCCGTCGCTCGAAGGAGCCGTCCAGGATATGGCGAGTGTCCCGGTTCCGGCAGTGACCGCGCCTATGGCTGGAGCTCCGAGCGACGCGCAGTTCGGGCCGAGGGGAGAGACACCAGCATGACCTCTGGTGTTGTCAATACCTTGAAGCCAATTCTGGAATGTCGCATCTGTCGGCGCGCAAAGTCCGTCGTTGTCACCAAAGGTAAAGGCCTCAAGCAGTGTTAGCCTAATAAAGCTCTGCGGAAGCGCACCTGTCAGTTCGTTGTTGTATAGATGTAAATCCGTCAACTTGGTTAGACTACCCAACTCGCTCGGAACTGCGCCAGCCAGTTGATTGGTGTTGACATCCAATTCCGTTAGATTCGACAGGTTGCCCAGTTCAGCGGGGATTGCACCTGTCAATTGGTTGTTGCCGAAATATATAGTCGTTATATCTGAGAGATTGCCTAATTCAGAAGGAAGCGACCCCGTCAATTGGTTGCCTGCAAGAGCAATGATCTCCAAATTGGACAAACTACCTAGCTCAGGGGGAATCGCTCCTGTCAACTGGTTACCGGTGAGGTACAGTCGCATCAGGTTGGAGAGGCTGCCCAGTTCAGTGGGGATTGCGCCTGTCAATTGGTTGTAGACGAGGCTCAGATTCGTCAGACTAGACAGGTTGCCCAGTTCGGCTGGCATTGTACCTGTCAGGTTGTTTCTAGAGAGGTCTAGTGCTGTAACGCGCCCACCCGCATCCGTAGTGACGCCGTACCAATCGCCGAGTGGCTCGTCGCTCAGCCAGTTCGTGTTGTCCGTCCAGTTGGCGCCGTCGGTGGCGTTGTAGAGGGCGACGAGAACGTCTCGATCATTACTGCTCTGCGTTGGCGTTCCGGTTGCGGTCGCAGACCAAGGCCCGTCTCCCCCGGCGTTCACGGCCCGTACCTGGACGTCGTACTGCGTGCCCCCGGTAAGTCCGGTCAGGGTGTGCTGGAGTGTCCCGCCGCCCGTGGTCCACACGTCATCCACCACGATCCAGTTGGCGTCGACTGTCTCGTCGGCTGAGGTCTTGATATGGCGCAGGTCGTACGCGGTAATCACCGAACCGCCGTCGCTCGAAGGAGCTGTCCAGAATATGGCGAGTGATCCCGTTCCGGGCGTGCCGGTGCCTATGGTTGGAGCTCCAGCGGTCGTCTGGGCGCCACTTCCGCTGCTGCGCTGATCCGATACGCTCAGCCCGCCGTAGTCGAGGACAGGATATTCGCTGGACGTACCGAAGTCCCACGGGTCGTCCCCGTCCCCGTCGCCGTCCAGATCCAAGTTCCAGTTGGCGTAGATGCCAGAGTAGCCGGTGGGCGACTGGAGCTCGGAGGTCAACTTGCCCTCACCGTCGGCGCTGGTGGTCTGTGTGGATGTGTGGGTGTCCCAGTAGCTGGCCGTTACGGTTCCACTGTTCCGACCCACCAGCCCGCCGAGAGTGCCGACTCGAAACAGGCGGGACACCATCCCTGTTGCATAGCTGGCAGTAATGGTTCCAGCATTATCTCCCACCAGTCCCCCAAGGGCGCTAGCGCCAGCCACTGCCCCCGATGCATAGCTTGCGCTGATGGCTCCCCTGTTATTCCCCACCAGCCCGCCGACTTGGAACGCAGTAGCGGATACCGTCCCCGTTGCATAGCTTGCACTGATGGTTCCCCTGTTATTCCCCACCAGTCCGCCGACGGAAACTGAATGGGGCCCTGGGTCTCCGCTACGAGACACCGCGCCTGCTGCGTAGCTACCGATAATGGTCCCATTGTTATTACCCACCAGCCCACCGAAGGAGCCGTCGCCTGACACCTCCCCCGTTGCGTAGCTTTCAGTGATGGTTCCAGAGTTCTCGCCCGCCAGCCCGCCGACGATGTCGCTCCCGGACGCTTCTCCTGTTGCATGGCTGGCGGTGATGCTGCTTCTTGTCCCCAGATTGATTCCCACCAGTCCGCCGGCATACCTGCCGGACACGGTCCCTGTTGCGTAGCTGTCGACGATGGCCTCCCTATTCTCTCCCACCAGCCCGCCGACATAGAGCCGGCCGGACACCGTTCCCGTGGCATGGCTGCCAGTAATTGTTCCGTCGTTAGAACCCACCAGCCCACCGGCTCTCTCACCCTGCAGGTCGCCGGACTTGCTGCCATGCACTTCTACTCCGGCACTACTGGCGCTTATCGTTCCTCCATGAAACCCCACCAGCCCACCGATAGCCAACTCGCCGGAGACCGTCCCTGTTGCATGGCTGTCACTGACGGTTCCATTGTTATCGCCTACCAGCCCTCCTACACCTGTTTCGCCTGTGACGTTCACGCCGGTCAACTCCACGTTACGAATCGTCCCGTCCACTCTGCCAAACAGCCCGACATAGGAAGCCGTAGGTCTGTCGATGAATAGATTGGCAACGGTGTTACCGTTCCCCTCGAATAAGGCGACGAACGGCATGCGCCGAGGCCCCCCGGTTCCGATGGGCTCCCAGCCCGCGCCCGTGTTGTACGGAGCAACGTCCAGGTCAATGTCGGCGTCCAGCTCGTAGCCGGTGCAGCCAGTGGACGGGCATCCCATGCCGCTCGCCGCGTTGGGGAACGCCGCGTCATAATCCGACGCGTTGGCCGAGGCGGGCCTGCCGTTGCCGTCCAGGTCCCAGCGGATGGCGTTCAACTGCGCCGCGCTCGTGATATCGATTAGGCCGTCGTCGTCCGTGTCGTAGTCGGTGCCCGCCGCCGTTGGCGTTCCGGTTACGGTCGCAGACCAGGGCCCGTCTCCCCCTGCGTTTACTGCCCGCACCTGGAGGTCGTACTGCGTGCCACCGGTGAGCCCGGTAAGGGTGTACTGGAGCGTCCCGCCTCCCGTGGCCCACACGTCATCCACCTCGGTCCAGTTGGAGTCTACCGTCTCGTCGGCTGTGGTCTCGATGTGGCGCAGGTCGTACGCGGTGATCGCTGAACCACCGTCGCTCGATGGGGCCGCCCAGGATATGGCGAGTGTTCCCGTACCGGGGGTGACCGCGCCTATGGTTGGAGTTCCGAGCGGCGTGGGCGTCGGCATTGGTGTCGCAATGCTTTCAGGAGTAGGGATGGTAATAGGAGTAGGGATGGCAATAGCAGTAGGAACAGGAGTAGGAACAGGGACTGAAGGCGTGGGTGTTGGTGCATCTGCTTCAGGCGCGCCGTCTTCCAGGCAGCCCGCCTCCGCCATCTGCCGCCGTACTTCCTCAGGCAGATCATTCTCGGCTTGGGTTAACGCTTCTTGAAGGCCCTGCAACTCTACGGCAATGGCGAAGAACTCTATACCTATAACCTTGTCTTCAGGCTGAGAGTCAACCAGACCTTTCGTGGCCTTGGCAAGTTCCAACACTTCGTTGTGCCAGTCGGCGACCTCGGCGGGAGGCGCCAATGACGACATTTCCTCAATTAAATCCCCCAAAGCAGCGGAGAGTTCTCCATAGGTGGTGTCGTCCTCAAGTTCCTGCTCTTCAAGCGAGTCGCACACTGACAGGTACTCGTCAATGGACAGAGCGTCAGCCGTAGACGTTGGCTTGGAAGTGGGCGTCGCTGTTGGCACGGCGGTGGGTGTCGCTGTTGGTGCGGCCGTGGGTGTCGCTGTTGGCGCGGCCGTGGGTGTCGCTGTTGGCGTGGCCGTAGGTACCGCTGCCGGGGTGGCCGTGGGTGTAGCTGTGGGCGCCGGGTCTCCGGAACATCCGGCGAGCATTACGGCAACGAGCATCGCCAGTACAGCTATTGCTATGATTTTCATTTTGTACTCCATCTGCGAAAAATAATCACGTAGATATTGGCCTACATCCCACGACGCCGTAAGGTTTGGTTGTACCGAATCCAAGAGGTACTTTAGTATCTGTTTCTTGAAAGGTACGCTCGATAGACTGTGGGCGACTATACCATAGAGATGTAACTTATACGTAACTTTAAAGGCCTTTTTCTATGACTTCTTATGACTTTTAGCCAAGACAGGCAGAGTTGCCCTGTTGAAGGAAGGGGCTCTGAACGTTAACCTACACCCCACGACACCGAAAAGTTCGATAGTACCCAATCTAAGGGATACTTTGGTACCAGCCTTACGAGGGTACTGGTGAACCTTGCCGATGCCGCTGAACAGGCTACGCTATAGGAGTAGAGGCTTTGAATTTGCGGACTACACAGCAGGACATTGTTGCAGAGTCCCATTCGGCGACCGACCGGACTGGTCCGGACGACCTGCTGTACGGAGTGAGGATATCGGTATGGGTAAGATGGCTTTTGCTGATCGCGTGGTTCGTACAGATGAACTATCGTCCCAACTTTGCCGACCCCAACTACATCCCCAACAGTCTGTTTGCCGCGACACTGCTGGCGCTCAACGGCTACGTCCACTACCGAATCCTGACAAACCGGCCTGTGACGTGGCGCTGGATGCTCGCGCTCAGCGCGATGGACGCGGTCATGATTACGGCGGGCTTGGCCGTCTCCAGCAGATTTCAGAACACCTTCTTCGTGCTGTACTACCCTGGGCTCGCCATGTTCTCCGTGGTGTTCACGTCCTTCAGGCTCAGCTTTGCCTGGGCCACTATGATTGCAGTTGCGTACGCAGTGCTGAGCCTGCTGTTGGAGCCGGGGGTGGACTTTGAAGCCAAGGAGGAGAAGGTGCTGTTCACCAGGATTGCCGTCATGTACGGGGTCGTCGCCGCGGTCAACCTGGTCTCCAGGTTCGAGCGGATCAGAAGGAGAGAGGCTGTGGAGCGGGAAAGGGAGCTTCAGCGGGAGCGCATAGAGCTCTCGCAGACCATTCATGACACCATAGTCCAGTCTGCCTACATGATCGGGCTGGGCATAGAGACCGCCATCGAGCTTGCGAACGCCCCGGAGGGGAAGGATCGTGATGAGCTTCTCGCCAAACTGTCCGCCACACATGCGCTATCGAAGTCGACGATGTGGGAACTGAGGCATCCCATCGACATTGGACCCATATTCGAGGGGCGGGAGTTAAGCCGTGTGCTGAGGTCGCACGCCTCTACGTTCGCCACTATCACGTCCATCCCGGCGGAGCTGGTTCAGTCAGGCAGAGAGCCGCCGCTTTCCACCGTCACCCGGCGTCTGCTCTTTTCGATAGCGCACAATGCACTTACAAACGCGTTCCGCCACGCGGACGCGAGCAAGGTCACCATCTACCTGAGCTTCGAGGATGACGGCCTCCGAATGTCTGTGTCGGACGACGGCACTGGCCTCTCCGAAGGCTATTTAGACCGCGGTCACGGCTTCAGGAACATGAGAGCGGACGCTGAGCGAATGGGAGGTCGTCTTGAGGTGACCCGAGGCGAGTCCGGACGCGGCACTACCGTAACCTGCGCCATCCCGTATGACGCTCACCGCGGAGGAGCGTAACTTGGCGTCGGTCACACAGACCAGTGTCCTGCTCGTGGACGACCACGAGATAATGCGTGACGGCCTGCGCGAGGTGCTGCGCCGGTCCGGAGACTTTGAGGTGGTGGGTGAGGCCGCAGACGGCGAGGCGGCAGTGAAGATAGCCCAGGATCTCAAGCCAGACTTGATCGTCATGGACGTGATGATGCCTGTCAAGAACGGCATCGACGCCTGCCGGGAGATCACTGAGACGCTCCCGGATACGAGAGTGCTGGTTCTCACAGCCGCAACGGAAGAGGATGCCGTGGTAGAGGCGGTTGCCGCGGGCGCGATGGGATACCTTCAGAAGTACTCGGGCAAGGAGGAGTTGCTGCGCGCCGTCCGCGACGTTGCGGATGGCGAGTACCGTATACCTGCCAACGTGATAAGGCGCGTGTTTGCCGAACTCCGTTCATCAGCTCAGCGAGAGAAAAAATCGGACTCCAGGAGGCTTACGCAGAGGGAGCGTGAGATTCTTGCGCTGTTTGCTCAGGGGCTGTCGTACGCGAAGATTGCCGATGTCAGGGGCAACCAGCCGGTGACAATCCGAAACACCATCTACGGCATACAGGACAAGCTGGGAATAGAGACGAAGCAGGAGTTGGTGGTCTGGGCTGTAAGAAACGGCTTGCTGGACGAGTAGCGGTGCCTAGGTAGGCACGTAAACGCCGCGGTGCAATCGAATTGGCGGCCATCATCGCGTGTCCCTCCATCGAGGCACCATCCCATAGTTAGGGCCACTGGCGCCGACGGCCTGTAGCGGTGAGAACTGTGTGGAGTTCGAGTCCCCGTAGGACTCAGATATAAGCGTGGTGGGCGATGGAGGGCTCGAACCTCCGACCTCCTGCGTGTAAAGCAGGCGCTCTTGCCGTCTGAGCTAATCGCCCCCGATGTTGAGAGTTAGAGAGTGGCACGCTTGGCGGGGCTCGAACCCGCAACCTCTGGCTCCGCAAGCCAGTGCTCTATCCAATTGAGCTACAAGCGCTTGATGCCTGCAACAAACCGAGACAATTCAATTATAACTGGTGCCGAAGGGGAGATTTGAACTCCCACGCCCTTGCGGGCACTACGCCCTGAACGTAGCGCGTCTGCCGTTCCGCCACTTCGGCGCTGCAACTCTGCCACTGCAATATGGTGGGCGATCCTGGACTCGAACCAGGGACCTCAGTCTTATCAGGACTGCGCTCTAACCACCTGAGCTAATCGCCCTTGTAAACCTGATCGCCCTAGAACAAGCTCAAGCAATGCTCGCACTCGCAGGGAAACCATCTCTAGGAGTATAGGAATGGGTCAATGGGGGTGTCAAGTTGAACCGGGCCTTTGCAGCCAGACAAAGAACTCCCTGTTCCCCGCGTTGCCCAGTATGGGCGATGCCGTCGCTCCCCTGAAACGCAAGCCGTGGCCAATCGCCCATAGCGCCACCTTGGAAATAGTTGCTGCGTGTATCTTCGGGTCGCGCACCACGCCCCCCTTCCCTACCTCTCGCCTACCCGCCTCAAAGTGCGGCTTGACAAGCCCAAGTACCATTCCGCCTGGCTCCACGTGCCGCGCCACTTCAGGCAGCACCAATACCAGCGAGATGAACGACACGTCCACGGTGGCGATGTTCACCTTCTCCGGCAGATGGAACGGCAAACGTGCGTTGATCCCCTCCATGAGCGCGACTCTGGGGTCATCACGCAGTCTCTGGTGAATCTGGCCCCGGCCCACGTCCACGGCGTAAACCCTGGATGCGCCGCTCTGCAAGAGGCAATCCGTAAAGCCGCCGGTGGAAGCGCCAACGTCCAGGGCCACCTTGCCGGACACGTCCATCTCAAAGCTGTCCAGGGCATGCTGCATCTTGACGCCGCCTCTGCCCACGAACTGGGGCGCTTGCTTAACCCGGACGTCGGCTGCGGATGAGACGGTTGTTCCCGCCTTTTCCACCATCCGGCCATCCACGGTTATCAGTCCCGCCATCAGCATGGCTTGGGCCTTGTGCCGGCTCTCGGCAAGCCCCAACCGCACTAGCAGCGAGTCTATCCTCTCTTTCTTGCTGGGCATGGCAACACAATATACAGAGGCGTTCGTGGAATCGCTAGGTTGAACCTGCGCATCCCATCACATAAAATCAGCATATCTTTCCCCGCCGGATTGGCACTACTATGAGTAAACTGCTTGAACGACTGGAACAAGTGAACAAAGGCCCCGTCCGTACGCTGGGATTCGCGCCACGACGAGAAGCGGAGACCCTGCCCACAATGCTGCTCTTGGCTTGGGTGGATGGAGCCAAGAAGCAGGACCTAGGCAAGGTTTCCTTGCGCGCGGATGCCCTGGTGCTGTCTATCGGTGCGCTGGAAGCCCCTGCAACCAAGTCCGCTCCACCTGAAGGGGCCGTATGGGGCGTCTCTTTCGATGAAGCAGATGGCAACTTGGTTGAAATAGCCAAGGAAAAAGGCGGCGACTTTGTAACCTTCAACCTGGATGGCGTCCTGGTCGACTATTTGAGCGAGGGCGATGTAGCACGCATACTGCGGATACCCGCCGACCTGGAAGAATCGTTGATGCGCGGGCTGGAAGACCTCCCCGTAGACGTCATCCTGCTGAAACGTCCCGAACCGCAGGGGCCGCTCTCCCTGACCCACCTGCTGGCTATATCCAACGTTCGCTCCGCCATGAGTCGCTACATGTTGCTGGAATGGGACGCCGGGTTGACATCCCACGAGTTGGAGCAGCTGAGCGACTTGGGAATCGACGGCATAGTGGCGAACCTGGGCAAGATGAGCCTCACGGCCATAGGTAAGCTGAAGGAGAACATCGACAAGCTGCCGCCGCGCAAAACGCGCAACGAGCAAAAGCTGGGCCCATCTCTGCCCAGGGCGCAGGAACCGGCATCCCAACTGCAACACCACCACGAGGAGGACGAGGAGCTAGAGGAAGAGTTCTAGCTCCTCATCCCATTGCTGTGAACCGTAAACAACTCTCCGGTAGGTCCTTGCCTGCATGCTGCTAGGTTACCTGGACCTGCTTTTCTCCGAACCCCTCACCTTCCTACGCATCTTTCCCGTGGTGGCATTCACCGTGGGACTCGCTTTGCTTGTGGCGATAACCATCCACGAATTCAGCCACTCGCTGGCGGCCTATCTGCTGGGCGATAGCACGTCCAAGAGGCTGGGCAGGCTGTCTCTCAATCCGGTCCGTCACTTGGACCGCACGGGCACGATATTACTCTTCCTGGTGGGATTCGGCTGGGGCAAGCCGGTACCCGTGGACGATAGAGCGCTGAGAGGCGGACGGCGGGCAATGGCGATCGTGTCAGGCGCAGGACCGGTATCCAACCTGCTCACGGCGGTGGCCTTCACCGTGCCAATCAAGCTGGGACTGCTTGACTGGCCGTTCAGGCTCTTCACCACCCGCCTGTTTGAAGACGGCCTGGAAGGATTCCTGGCCCGCACGGTGGCCACCATAGTCCTCTTCAGCATAATCCTCGCCGTCTTCAATCTGATACCGCTGGCGCCGTTGGACGGTTCCGGAGTGGCCGCCGGGTTGCTGCCCGCGGGCATGGCGCGCAGCTTTGCCAGGTTCCAAGTGTACGGGCCGCCAGTGCTCATGCTGGCTATAATGTTGGACATATTTTTTGGGGTGGGCATAATCCGTAGCGTCATCAACCCTGTGATAAACTACCTGGGTACCGTCATAGTGGGACAGAGCTTCCTCTGAATAGGCGGCAACGGGAGGAATCGTGGACAAGATAACCATCATAGGACTGGGTCTCATTGGCGGCTCCATAGGCCTCGGCCTCAAACAGAAAGCTTCGGACAAGGTAGCGGTATCGGGGTACGACAAGGAGTTGGAGGCCGGACGCAAAGCCGAAAAGCTGAAGGCGGTGGACAAGGCGCATTGGAAGCTGGAGGACGCGGTCAAGGACGCCAAAATGGTGATCATCGCCACTCCCGTGCTGGCGATAAGGGAGATGCTTGAATTGATCTCCGACATGGTGCCGCCGGGCTGCGTGGTTACCGACACCGGAAGCACCAAGTCCGAAATAATGAACTGGGCGGAAGAGTACCTACCGCGGGAGGTCAGCTTTGTAGGCGGCCACCCCATGGCCGGTAAGGAGTTCTCCGGCATAGACGCCGCGGACGCCACCCTGTTCCAGAACGCCCGCTACGCAGTGATCCCCGGCAGACGGGCCAAGGAGGAAGCGGTGAGGGCCGTGCTAGGCATGGTGGAACTGCTTGAGGCCAAGCCGTACTTCCTTGATGCGGTGGAACACGATAGCTACGTTGCGGCGGTCAGCCATCTCCCCATCATAGTTTCGTCGGCGCTGGTTTCGCTAACCACCAAGAGCCCGTCATGGAGGGAGATGTCCAAGATGGCCGCCACGGGATACCGTGACGTATCGCGCCTCGCTTCGGGCGACCCCGTGATGAACCTGGACATATCGGTAACCAACCGCGATAACCTGCTCCACTGGGTAGAACAGGCCATCCAGGAACTGCGGCATTTCCACGACATGATAGGGAAAACGTCGGATGAAGAAGGCCTTGAAGCGCTGGGGGATACCTTCTCCAAGGTGTGGCAGAACAGGGAGAAGTGGCTGCATAGGTACGAATCCGGCCAGGAACAGGACGATGAGCTGGTCCCCGCTGGCCCGGAGATCCCGACGTTCGGATCTCAGATGATAGATATGGTCGTGGGCAGCAAGCTAAGAGAGAGATACCAGGAAATAATATCCATGCAGCAGCGTCGCCCCCAGCGGGAAGAGAGACGTAAAAGGGGATAATGAAGCGCACCATCTCTCCACCAAGCCGCTTGGAGGGCGTCCTAGCGCCGCCCGGCGATAAGTCCATATCCCACCGCGCCGCGCTGCTCAACTCCATCGCCGGGGGCACCGCCCGCGTCTCCAACTTCTGCGTAGGAGACGACCGCGCCTCCATGCTGCGCTGTCTGCGAGGATTGGGCGTGAAGATTACCCGTCGTCTGGACTCCGATGTCAGCGGCGGAAAAGAGTACTTTGAAGTGGAGGGCAACGGCCTCCACGGCCTGGCCGAACCCGTAGACGTTCTCAACGCGGGCAACAGCGGCACCACCATGCGCCTGGTCTCAGGACTGCTGGCGGCACAGCCGTTCTTTAGCGTACTCACCGGAGACAAATCGCTCAGGGCGCGGCCCATGGGCAGGATCATCAAACCGCTGCAACAGATGGGAGCGCGTATCCAGGGAAGAGACGGCGACGGCAAGGCTCCGCTTGCCATAAGGGGCGGCGGCCTGCGCGGCATTGAATACGATATGCCGGTAGCCAGCGCCCAGCTCAAGTCTTGCCTTGTAATCGCCGGCCTGTATGCGGACGGAGAGACGACTCTGCATCAGCCCGCGGCCTCCCGCGACCACACGGAGCGTATGCTGGAGAACATGGGCGCAGCGCTGGTGGAGGACGGGCTGACATTGAAGGTCACTCCCGGCAAGGAGCTGCGGGCGGTTGACGTTAACGTCCCCACCGATACAAGCTCGGCGGCCTACTGGCTGGTTGCCGGCGTCTGCCATCCTTCAGCGAAGGTGACCGTGTTGAACGTGGGAATGAACCCCACGCGCACCGGCGTCCTGGAGGCTTTGGAGTCTATGGGAGCGCGCCTCACCGTAGCCAACAGACGCATGGAGGGCGGCGAAGAGGTGGCGGATATCACGGCAGAGTCCAGCAACCTCACCGCCACGGAAATCGCAGGCGACCTGATTCCCAGGCTCATCGATGAGATACCCATCCTGTCCCTTGCCGCTTGTTTCGCCAAAGGGACTACGGTTATCCGAGATGCCCAGGAGCTCCGTGTCAAGGAGTCTGACCGAATAAAGTCCACGGTTGCCGGGCTCCGCGGTATGGGCGGCGACGTGGATGAGACGGACGACGGCATGGTGATCAAAGGTACCAGCCTCCTCAAAGGCGCGTCGGGGCGGAGCTACGGAGACCACAGGCTGGCGATGACGCTGGGCGTAGCGGGCCTGCTGGCCGCCGGGCAAACCGAGGTGCGGGGAGCGGAGGCAGCCAGTGTATCCTACCCCACCTTCTGGAAAGACCTTGAAAGCTTGATAGACGGGTCTTCCGGTTAGCCAATGCCTGTGGAAGCGCCCGACCCCCTGCTCGTTGTCATCTCCGGCCCTTCCGGGGTTGGTAAAGACGCCGCCTTGCAGAGCATGAAGCTTCTGCAACGTCCCTGGCGATACATAACAACCGCTACCACCCGGACCAAGCGCCCCGGCGAGCGTGACGGCTTTGATTACATCTTCATGTCGCCTGAGGAGTTCCGTACCTTGATGACGGAGGACGGCTTCCTGGAATGCGCCGAAGTGTACGGCACCTGGTACGGCGTACCACGCTCCCAAGCGGACGAGGCGATGGCCTCCGGCAAGGACGTAATCGTCAAGACGGACATACAAGGAGCGCGCACTTTGAGGTCAAAGATACCGGAAGCGTTGCTCATCTTTCTGGCTCCTCCCACCATGGAAGAGTTGAAGCGGCGTCTCTTGGAAAGAAAATCGGAGACGGAAGAGGCCTTACGCCGCCGCATAGAGACAGCCGAGACCGAGATGGAACGCCAGGACGAATTCGACTACGTGGTAGTGAATCACAACGACCGCTTGGATGAAGCCGTGGAAGAGATAGACCGCATCATTCGGGAAGAGAAGGCCAACCGGCGAAAAGAGGCGCTCAAATGAACGACATGCCTTTGCTAGAAGCCATGCACAGCCAGCGCGCCATCCGACTGTTCACATCCGACCCCGTCTCGGAAGAAGACGTCAACACCATCTTGGAAGCCGCGGTGCGCGCTCCAAGCCCAGGCAACAGGCAGACCTGGCGCTTTATAGTGGTTCGCAATGAGGAAAAGAAACGCAGGCTCGGAGAATGGTACCTGCAAGCATGGAGAGCCGTTGTTGGCGGAGACAACCCAGACCGTGCTACGCTGACCCAGCCTTACAGGCTTGGCTATGAGCTGGGCGCTCGCATGGGCGATATTCCGGTGGTCATTGTGGCTTGCATTGAGCACGCCGACGGCTGGGATGGCGGAAGCAGCATCGTCGATGGCGCTTCCATCTACCCCGCGGCGCAAAACCTCATGCTGGCGGCTCGCGCCCTGGGATTGGGCACGGTGCTTACCACCATGCACCGCCGTTTTGAACAGCAGATCAAGGAGTTCCTGGGCATACCGGGCCACGTGGAGACGGCGGCGCTGATCCCGTTGGGGTATCCCGGCGAGGGGCAGCACTTCGGCGGAAGTATACGCAAGCCCGTGGCGGACGTGACGTTTCACGACGGCTGGGGACAATAGGATAGCGTTGAAACTAAGCAGTGAGGAGAGACCATGGCACTGACCTCTGATGAAGTGCGGCACGTTGCGTTGCTGACAAGGATTCGACTTACCGAGCAAGAGGTGGAACTGTACCGCTCGCAGATGGACGACATCCTGGAGCACTTCCAGATGCTGCAGGAGCTGGACACCGACAAGGTGGCGCCCACCAGTCACTCGGTGCCGCTGGACACCGTGATGCGCGACGACGAGACGGAGCCTTGCCTGGACAAGGAGGACGTTTTGTCCAACGCGCCACGTCGTGAAGGGGACTATTTCCGGGTCAAGGCCGTGCTGGAGTAGGGGCCGGTATCCTGGCTATCTGAGAACCAAATTGACTGACGAACTGTACAAGCTGACCATACACGAAGCACGCACCCTGCTGGACCGGCGTGAGTTGTCGTCGTTAGAGCTGGCCAAGTCCTACCTGGAACGCATAGAACGGCTGGAGCCCAACGTGAAAGCGTACGTGAAGGTAACGCCTGAGCAGGCTCTGAAGCAGGCTCAGCAGGCAGACGCCCTCATAGCTCGCGGCGAGGCGATGCCTCTAACCGGCATACCGCTCCAGATCAAAGACAACATGTGCACCAGGGGAGTAGCCACCACCTGCTCGTCGCGCATGCTTGAAAGCTTCGTCCCTCCCTACAACGCCACAGTTGTGGAACGTCTGGAAGGACAGTCCGCAGTGATGCTGGGCAAAGGCAACATGGACGAGTTCGCCATGGGTTCTTCAACCGAGAACTCGGCGTTCTTCAATACGCACAACCCCTGGGACATGGAGCGCGTGCCGGGGGGCAGCAGCGGCGGCCCCGCCGCCTCCGTGGCCGCCGGAGAGGCCATGGCGTCGCTGGGATCCGACACCGGCGGAAGCATACGGCAACCGGCAGCATTGTGCGGCGTAGTGGGCATGAAGCCCACCTACGGGCTGGTCAGCAGGTACGGGCTGGTGGCGTTCGCATCGTCCCTGGACCAGATTGGCCCCTTGACCCAGGACGTCACCGACTGCGCCATGCTGCTCAGCGCTATCGCCGGGCACGATCCCAGGGATTCAACCTCTCTGCCCCAGCCACCCCAGGACTTCACACAGGCGCTGACCGGCGACATATCGGGGATGCGGATAGGCGTTCCCAGGGAGTACTTTGTACAGGGCATGGACCCTGAAGTTGAAACGGCGACTCGCCAGGCAATAGGCGTGTTGGAGGGGCTGGGAGCCTCGGTTGACTGGGACGTATCGCTGCCCTCCACGCCGTACGCGCTAGCCGTGTACTACATCATCGCGCCCTCGGAGTGCTCGGCGAACCTGGCGCGCTACGACGGCGTGAAGTACGGCTATTCCGACCACGATGAATCCGGCATGTGGGACGAGCTGGAAGCCACCCGCCAGCACGGGTTCGGGCCGGAGGTGAAGAGGCGCATCATGCTGGGCGCCTACTCCCTCTCTTCCGGCTACTACGACGCCTATTACCTGAAGGCGTTGAAGGTGCGCACCCTCATATCCAGGGAGTTTCAAGACGCCTTCCAGAAGTACGACGTCCTGGTAACTCCAACCTCGCCCACCGCCGCGTTCAAGTTCGGGGAAAGGCTACAGGACCCGCTTAAAATGTACCTCAGCGACGTTATGACCATACCGGCGAACATCGCCGGGCTTCCCGGCATATCGGTGCAATGCGGCTTCACGCAAGGGCTGCCCGTGGGCCTGCAGATCATAGGCCCCGCCCTGGGCGATGCGGCGGTGCTCCGCACCGCTCACGCCTTTGAGCAGGCGACGCAGTGGCACAAAATGCGTCCCGCGCTTTAACCTACCCGTCTTGCCCGCGCAGGCGGGCACCCAGGGGTGTGGACTCCCGACTTCTCGGCAGTGACGGTCATTCCATAGCCCGCCCGTAAATTCCCAGGTATTATCTACGTAGTGAGCCGACTACAGAGGAGGACGCCATGATCCGCAGCTTGCAGGGTAAATCGCCCAAGATACATCCCACCGCCTTCATAAGCGAGGCCGCCTACGTCATCGGCGACGTGGAAATAGGAGAAAACTCCAGCGTCTGGCCGGGCGCAGTGATCCGCGCCGACAACGGCAAGATAACCGTTGGCGCAAACACCAACATACAGGACAACAGCGTTGTGCATTCCGACGCCGAATCCACCATTGGAAGCGGTGTGACCATCGGCCATAACGTGTTGTGGCACGGACGTTCACTGGCCGACAACTGCCTGGTAGGCAACGGCGCTACGGTGAACGACGGCGTTGAAGTGGGAGAGCTTTCCATCGTCGGTTCCGGGGCCGTGGTGCTGGAAGGTATGACCATAGAGTCTCGCTCCATTGTAACCGGCGTGCCCGCCAGGCCAAGGGGCGAGATCCAAGAGCGCCACGAACAGCTGATAAGAAGCAGATCGGTCAGCTATGCGAACAGGGCCAAGGTCTACAAGTCTGAAGGGTTGGAGTAGGTGCTGCGTCGCTTGCTTCCGGCAAGACGCATACTAGGATGCGAATATGGAGACTTTCCGCATACAGTTGCCCGACGATAGGAGTGTAACAGCCGTTCTTAGCCGGGCTCAGGGCCCCGATACAGGCTGGACGTTCATTTACGCGCCGGGGGCAGGCTCCAACATCGACGATCCGTTTGGAGTTTACGTCGCTTCACGTTTGGCCCAGTGCGGCATATCCACGGCGCGGTTCCAGTTCCCCTACATGGAGGAGAAGCGCCGAGCGCCCGACCGCACTCCCGTCCTCGAAGCAACCTGGCGGGCGGCTATTGAAACATTCCACCGCCCGGACGGCAGGCTGGTGGCCGGGGGCAGGTCCATGGGAGGCCGCATCGCTTCCCTGGTGGCTGCGCAGGGAGCCCCGCTGGACGCGCTGGCGCTCTTTGCCTATCCCCTGCACTCACCGGGAAGAGACGAATGGAGGGACAAGCACTTCCTCGCCATATCTCAGCCAGCGCTGTTTTGTTCAGGCACTCGTGACGCCTTTGCAACACCCGATGAGCTTGCTGAGGCCGTCTCCAAGATCAAGGAAGCCCGTATTCACTTGCTGGACGGCGCAGACCACGGTTTCTCAGTCAGAAAGTCCAGCGGCAAGACACGCCAGAACGTCTGGGATGAGGCCATAGAGACCTTCGTAGGCTGGTTGCAAGAGATAGCTTAGACGGGGTGCCCGGCGCATCCCTACCCCAGGCCGCTCAACTCCTGAACTGCATCTTGTCCAGGCGGGTGAAGTCATGAACGGAGTCCACCCACCGCAGCGTTCCCGAGCGGGAGCGCATCGCCAGTGAGTGCGTCTGCGCGCCGTTGGCAAAGAAGCGCACCCCGTTCAGCAGGTCGCCTGTGCTTGCGCCGGTTGCCGCGAAGAAAACGTCCTCTCCGGAAACTAGCTCTTCAGCGGAGTAGACTTTGCTCAAGTCTGCACCGGCCGCGACCGCCGCGTCTCGCTCCTTATCGTCGCGTGGCCATGCCTTGCACTGGATGGCTCCTCCAATGCACCTTATGGCGGCGGCGGTAATCACACCCTCTGGTGTGCCTCCTATGCCCATCAGCACATCCACGTCGCTTTCCCACATGGCGGCGTGGATGCCTGCCGCTATATCTCCATCGGAGATCAGCTTTATGCGAGCGCCGGCGCTTCTGATGTCGTCTATGAGCTGCTCGTGTCTGGGCCTGTCCAGCACTATCACTGTAAGCTCACCTATCCTTCTACCCTTGGCTTTGGCGATGTTCGTGAGATTTGTCTCCACAGAGGCGTTGATGTCAATCACGTCCTTGGCTTCTTTGCCCACCGCTATCTTATTCATGTAGACCACTTCCTGGGGGCAGTTCATGGTGCCGCGCTCCGAGAGGGCAATTACAGCTATGGCTCCGGGCAGCCCCTTGGATAGCAAAGTAGTGCCGTCAATGGGGTCGACGGCTATGTCCATCCCCGGCCCTACCCCATCTCCAATCACCTCGCCGTTGTACAGCATGGGCGCCTCGTCCTTTTCTCCCTCACCTATGACCACCACACCGTCCATGGACATGGAGCCCAGGGTAAAGCGCATGGCATCCACCGCTGCCTGGTCCACCAGCTCCTTGTCGCCCATGCCCATGTGCTGCGCCGCCGCAATAGCCGCCGCCTCTGTAACTCGCACCATGTTCATCGCGAAGTTACGGTCAATGGCTTCTCTACTGTTCATTGTGAGGCCTCCCCTTGAATCGGGTGATTCAACGGGAGTATATCAGCATACGGAGGTTGTTTTCCGCCTCTTACATCGTGATAAACTCATCATGGACAAAGGCTCAATCTGCGCCTATCTTGGGGAATAGGCGTCCCAATGAACTTGAGAACACAAGGAGGCAAGATGAACACGCAGGAACTACAGGCCATAGCCCAGGCAATTGTGGTCAAGAGCAAAGGTATACTTGCCGCTGATGAGAGCGATTCTACGATAGCGCGCAGGCTGCAGAGCGTAAACGTGGAGTCCACGGAAGACAACCGCCGCGCCTGGCGGCAGCTTCTTGTCACCGCCAAAGGCAGCGGCGATTACATCAGCGGAGTTATCCTATTCGATGAGACGATCCGGCAGAGCGCGGACACCGGTGAAAGGTTTGTAGACATCCTCAACAGTGAAGGCGTTGTGCCCGGCATCAAAGTGGACAAGGGAGCAAGACCCCTGGCCGGCTCCCCTGACGAAACGATAACAGAGGGACTGGACGGCCTACGTGAACGTCTCAACGAGTACCGTGAGCTGGGCGCAAAGTTCACCAAGTGGCGCGCCGTGATCACCATCGGCGATAACATACCGTCCTCGTACTGCATCGATGTCAACGCGCATGCCCTGGGACGCTTCGCCGCGCTTTCCCAGGAGGCGGGCCTCGTTCCCATCGTTGAGCCGGAGGTGCTCATGGACGGCGACCACGACATAGATCGCTGCTTTGACGTCACCGAGTCCACCTTGCAGCGAGTATTCGAGGAGCTGCACAGGCAGCGCGTTTCTCTGGAAGGCATGCTGCTCAAGCCCAACATGGTCCTGTCGGGGACGAAAGCTCCCAACAGGGCGGGGCCGGAACAGGTGGCGGAGGCCACCATAAGCTGCTTCAAGCGCACCATACCCGCATCCATGCCGGGCATCGTCTTCCTTTCAGGCGGGCAAAGCGATGATGAGGCGACGGTAAACTTGAACGCCATAAACCAGCGTGTCGACTCTACTACGCCGTGGCAGCTCAGCTTCTCATACGGCAGGGGTCTCCAGGCGACTCCCCTCAAGGCATGGAGCGGCGACCCGGCCAAGGTGCCGCAGGCGCAGGAGGCCTACCTGCACCGCGCCCGTGTGACCAGCGCCGCCCGCGACGGTCTCTACACTCCCGATATGGAGAAGGAGTCGGTCGGCGTCTAGTGACTGCGTAGTTTCGAAGCGCGCCGTCAGGCTGTGCCTTTATCCGCCTGTGGTGTTATCATTTCAACACTGTGGCTTTCAAATTGCTCATCGCAACCAACAACAGCGGAAAGGTGGAGGAATACCGCCGTCTGCTTGGCTGCCTGCCCGTCGAGATGACCACCCCTTCGTTGGAAGGAGTGGCAGAAGAACCGGAGGAGTCGGGGAATACTTTCGAAGAGAACGCTCTCATCAAGGCGCGCTTCTACTCGGAAGCAACGGGGCTGCCCGCCCTGGCCGACGACTCCGGCATAGAAGTGGATGCGTTGAACGGCGAACCGGGGGTGCTAAGCGCCCGTTACGGCGGTTTGAAAGGCAACGACGACGACCGCAACAAGCTGCTTCTATCCAATCTGAGCGGCGTTCCCTGGGAAAAGCGCACCGCCCGTTTCGTCTGCGTGGTAGCTACGGTTTGGCCCGGCACAGGGGAGGAGACCTTCCAAGGCACATGCCATGGATATGTTGCCTTTGAGCCCAGCGGACAAAAGGGGTTTGGATATGACCCCCTGTTCTACTACCCCAATTTTGGCAAGACCTTTGGCCAGACCGACGCGGATGCTAAAGATAGCGTGAGCCACAGAGGCATCGCCGCCCGCAAAGCGGTGCAGAGACTAGAAGATGTCATAGGCGCGGGGTCGCCAAGCTAGCAAATGGACCATTCCCAGGCAAAGAAAACGATACGAGACCTGTTCGGCAGACAGCTGGCCGATCTCCGTGTCTCGGTCACGGATAGGTGCAACTTCCGTTGCACCTACTGCATGCCTGCCGAAATCTACGGAGAGCGATATCAGTTCCTTCCCAGGGAGCAAGTCCTCAGCTATGAGGAGATAGCGCGGCTGGTGAAGATTTTCGTCGGTTTGGGAGTATCGCGTGTGCGCCTAACGGGTGGAGAGCCGCTTCTCAGGCAAGACTTGGAGACGCTTGTGGCCATGCTTGCCGGTATGGAGGGCGTGGACGACCTTTCGCTGACCACTAACGGTTATCTGCTGGACAATCAGGCGCAGCCACTTAAGGATGCGGGCCTTAAACGGCTCACCATTAGCTTGGACACCCTGGATGACGCCGTATTCCGCCAGATGAACGGCCGCGGCTTCGGCACGGAGCGAGTCCTGGATGGCATCCGCGCCGCTGAAGAGGCTGATTTCCGCAACATCAAGATAAATGCGGTGGTCAAGAAAGGCGTCAACGATCATACGGTGGTTGACCTGGCTCGCTACTTCAAGGATAGGGGTCACACTGTCCGTTTCATCGAATACATGGACGTGGGCAACCGGAACGGATGGCAGATGGAACACGTCGTCCCTTCAAAGGAACTCATACACAGGCTCAATGAAGAGATGTCCTTAGCGCCCGTGGGAAAGGCCTTCTTGGGAGAGGTGGCAGACAAATATCGCTACCTGGACGGTCAGGGCGAAGTCGGCGTTATCTCGTCGGTCACGGAGCCGTTCTGTGGCGACTGCACACGGGCAAGGATTTCCGCTGACGGCAAGATATACACCTGTCTGTTCGCCAGTGAAGGCCATGACGTGAAGACCCCCTTGAGAAACGGCGCCAGCGATGAGGACATTGAAGCCATTATCAGCGGCGTTTGGCAGGTACGCACGGATAGATATTCAGAGGAGCGTACCGCACTTTCCGGCCTCCGCACCGACAAGGTGGAGATGTATCACATAGGCGGGTAGGACTATTGCAGACATGATTACCATCTACACGGACGGCTCCTGTTTGGGCAACCCTGGGCCCGGCGGCTGGGCTGCCGTCATTTACGAAAACGGCGCCAAGCGTTCTTTGTCCGGCAAAGAGGACAACACCACCAACAACAGGATGGAGATACTGGCCGCAATCAAGGGCCTGCAAGCCGTCTCCGCCGGCTCAGAGGTCACGGTGTTCAGCGACAGCCAGTACGTGGTCAACACCATGACCAGAGGTTGGAAGAGAAACGCCAACCAGGACCTCTGGGCCTCGCTTGATGCCGTTGCCGGGCAGCGAAAGGTCACCTGGAAGTGGACGCGTGGCCACGCAGGCAACCCGGGCAATGAAGAAGCCAACGCCCTGGCTTTGCAGCAGGCAAACTCCTTCCTCAAGGGCAACCCCACCCTTACGCACCTTGACTCGCAGGGCAACGCTCAAATGGTGGACGTGAGCGGCAAAGATGCCACGGTGCGAGATGCCGTGGCTGAGGGCCTTGTCCACATGAAGCCGTCAACCTTGCGTCTGATCAAGGAGGGCGGCATAGACAAGGGCGATGTACTGGCCGTGGCTCGTGTCGCAGGGATCATGGCTGCCAAACGGACGTGCGACCTCATTCCCATGTGTCACCCCGTGCCGCTGGACCGGGTAGCCATAGAGTTCGATTTGGATGTCGGTGCGGGCGCTATTCGCATCACAGCCTCCGCTCGCACCACCGCCAAGACGGGCGTCGAAATGGAAGCCCTGACCGCCGTCAATATCGCGGCGCTGACCGTATACGACATGGCAAAAGCCGTTGATAGGGCGATGAAGATCAGCGAAGTAAGGCTGGTGAGCAAGAGCGGCGGCAGAAGCGGCGACTACTATTTAGACCCTACTCAGAACTAGGCAGCGCGCGGAAAAAGGCAAAGCACAACCGTACGAGTTGTGCCTCGCTAAACAAAGCCTAGTTTGAAATGAAGCTATCCGGAAACTTTTTGCTGGGCCTCTAGCACCCCGATGCCGTTGCGGACGGTGCTCAGCAGCCCTGCCACTTTCTCTTCCAGCCTGTACAGCTGTTCATGAGCGTACTGATCAGCGGAGTCGCGCCGGGAAGCGGCTTCGCTCTCAGCCATTTCCAACATGCGCTGCGCCTTCATCTCGGCCTCTTCGCGTATCTTCTGCGCCTCTTTTTGGGCCTCTTTCACCAGCTGTGTATCATCCACGCGACTGCGGAATTCGTTCTCCGCCGAAGCTCTGATGCGCCGGGCCTCGCCAAGCGACTGGTTGAGTAGATCTTCGCGCTTTCTGATCACTTCATCGGCTTCAGCAATGCCCTGCGGCACGGCGACTCTCAACTGGTCTACAAGCTCCAGGAGTATTTCCGAGTCAATAAGCAGTTTCCTGCTCATGGGGACCCGCTTGCCTGAAGCCGCTAATGATTCTAACTTATCGATAATACCAAAGATATCTATGATGTCCCCCTTTCGAACCGCCGCGCTACACGGCTGCGCCTAGTTTGTTCTTCAGCGCGACGGCAACGTCGTAAGTCACAAGGTCTTCTATGTTTCCACCGAAGCTGGCCACCTCCTTTATCAAGGATGAACTGAGTGACTGGTATTCCTGGCTGGTATAGAGGAATACCGTATCTATCCCCGGATTGAGCTTGCGGTTCATCATCAGCATGGCTATTTCGTAGTCCAGGTCGGTGACGCTGCGCAAGCCGCGCACCATGAAGTCCGCTCCTATCTCCCTGGCGAACTCAACCGTCAGGCCGTTGTAACGCGTAACTTCCACGTTGGGCAGGCCGGCAACCGCTCTTTCGCACAGATCAACGCGCTCAGTCGTTGAAAAGAGCAGGCTCTTGGAAGGAGTATCAAACACCGCCACCACAAGCCTGTCAACAATCGCGGCAGCTCGCTGCACAATGTCCAGATGTCCCTTGGTGATGGGATCAAAGCTTCCTGCGTAGATTGCTATGGTCAACGGGTCTCCTTAGTTGTACACGGAGAGCACAGTATCCCCGTACCGTCTCTGAAAGCTAAGCTCCAGCGTGTCATATCTCTCGTTTGCATCCGTCCTCTTGCTGTGCTCCAAGACCACCAGGCCTCTTTCTGCTATCAGCCCCGACCTGGCAACTTTGCTCATTGTTTGTTCCAAGTCAGGAAGATCGTAAGGTGGGTCCAGAAGAACTACTTGATACGGCCCCTTCAAGAAGTCCAACGCCCGGGCCACCTTTGCCCTATGTATAGTGCCTCGTTCTTCCAGGCCTGCCTTTCTCAGATTTTGCCCAATGGTCCTACACAAACGACCATCTTGCTCAACAAACTCCGCCGCTTCGGCGCCTCTGCTGAGCGCTTCTATCCCCAGTGCGCCACTTCCGGCGTACAAGTCCAGTACTCTGGCTTCAATCAACGCCTCAGATATAACCTGAAATAGCGCTGAGCGTACTCTGTCAGAAGTGGGTCTGAAGTGCGGAGAACGCGGCACATCAAGTTGGATTCCCCGCGCCTCGCCTCCTGTGATACGCATGCTTAGCTACTTTCATATCGCCGTTTGAGGCACACAGATATTACAGATTTTTTGTACAAAGGTCAATCTTTTGCCTAGTATTTCGCCCAAATGCGGGTTCCCATCCCATGCCATCACGGCGAAAAACGGACGAATCCATGTGACGCTGAGTGTGACCCGTTTGCCGGCGGAGATGCCTGCCTATGTCCGTATGGCAGCATGTCCGTCCTACACAAGCCATCAAACGCTTGACACCCATTTCAGAGCACCACTACAATCCCCTATGAAATACACCCACAAGCAAGGGTATGACCTTTAGAAGGCCACTACAGATAGCACTAACTTCCCAGCTTGTGGTGTCTCTTCCTCCCCTTGGACGTGGCCCTGTTTCTTTATACCTGGTCCATCTTCCCTTGCCATAGGTTTGGATTGCACTGAGAGTATGACGACGAAATATATTTTTGTGACCGGCGGTGTGGTTAGCTCACTGGGCAAAGGCATCAGCGTCGCCTCAATAGGTCGTATCCTGAAGAGCCGGGGCATCAACATCTCCGTGATGAAGCTCGACCCCTACCTGAACGTAGACCCAGGCACCATGTCCCCCTACCAGCACGGGGAGGTCTTTGTAACCAAGGACGGTTCAGAGACCGATCTTGACCTTGGCCACTACGAGCGATTTATCGACATCGAACTCACCGCTTCCTCCAATGTGACCGCCGGCCAGATCTACAGTGACGTCATAGCCAAGGAGCGCCGCGGCGACTACTTGGGCGGCACCATTCAAACCGTTCCCCACGTCACCAACGAAATCAAAGACCGGATCTTCAGCCTTGCTTCTGAAAGCAAGGCTGACGTGGTGGTGGTGGAAGTAGGCGGGACCGTTGGCGACATAGAAGGGTTGCCCTTCCTGGAAGCCATCCGCCAGATCCGCAACGATGCCGGTAGAGACAACGTCTACTACATACACCTCACCCTTCTTCCGCATATCCAGGCTACCGGCGAGTTGAAGACCAAACCAACCCAGCACAGCGTCAAGGAACTTCGCAGCATTGGAATCCAACCCGATGCAATCATAGCTCGCAGCGACCTACCGGTAGCGGACTCCATCAAAGACAAGATATCCATCTTCTGCGACGTACCCCGCAACGCAGTCTTTGCCCTGCCCACCGTGGGTAACGTCTATGAAGTCCCCGTTGAGCTTGAGGACGCCGGCCTTGGCGATACGCTCTTGAACACCCTACGCCTGGATTACCACAGCCGTGACATGGCCGACTGGCAGTTCCTGATTGATAGAATGAGCCTGGAGAAGGAGAAGGTGCCCATTGCCGTAGTTGGCAAATATACGGACTTGCCGGATTCTTACATATCGGTGAAGGAAGCCCTTTCCCACGCGGCCCTTGCCCATGGCAGAGACGTCGAGATCTCCTGGGTATATTCTGAAGATCTAGAGCATAACGGCCTGGAAGATATACTCGCTGCGTCTAAGGGAATCGTTGTGCCCGGTGGATTCGGACCCAGGGGAATAGAGGGGATGGTCCAGACCGTGCGCTATGCTAGAGAAAACGGCGTGCCTTACCTGGGACTGTGCTTGGGCATGCAAGTCATGGTAGTGGAGTATGCGCGTAACCTGTTGGGATATGAGGACGCCAACTCCACCGAGTTCAACCGGGACACGCGGCACCCCGTCATAGACCTGATGCCGGAGCAGATGCAAATGAAGGATATGGGCGGCACAATGAGGCTTGGCCTGTACCCCTGTAGGTTGGTGCCGGGAACCCGCGCCGCCAAAGCCTACGTTCATTCCGAAGTGGAGGAACGCCACCGCCACCGCTACGAGTTCAACAACGCCTACCGCGAGCCCCTGGCAGAGGTTGGTCTGATTGCCAGCGGCCTATCCCCGGATGGCCTGCTTGTGGAGATAAGCGAGGCTCCTGACCATCCTTTCATGCTGGGCGTGCAATTCCATCCTGAGTTCCTCTCCCGCCCGGAGAGGCCTCACCCTCTGTTCAGAGACTTCCTTGGCGCAGCCAAAGAGACCATTCGTAAGGGAGACCAGCGTCCACTGCCGCTGACAAGCTCGTAGTAGACTACCATTGTGATGTTTGCTATACTATTCCCTGTTCCACTGCTGGATTCCCCTCACATCCCAAACTTTTGGGCATCCACCCCACTTTCTAAAAACAGCGGAAAGAGTGCATACCAGGCCCTAACACATCGTAGAAATACAGTAGCAAAGATTACTTTTAGCTTACATTTACAAAGGCCAGGTTCCAGCTAGACCCAACACTTATTATCCACTCACTGAGGTGACACTTCTTTGACCACAAAACCCGTTTCGCATCTATCTGAATTGGAAGGGAAAACCAAGGAGGAGTTGGCGGAGCTTGCCACCCAAGCGGGCGCCGTCAATGGTGAAACCGCAGGCTCCCTAAGTAGAGAAGAGTTGCTTCACAAGCTGGTTGACAACTACTCCGATCAGCAGGGCATGATCGTGGCTAACGGGGTACTGGAGGTAATGGGCGACGGCTACGGATTCCTGCGCCGAAACGGCGAGCTGAGGCCCGGTCAACGCGACGTCTATATATCCCAGTCCCAGATACGCCGGTTTGGACTACGCACCGGCGACATGATTGCCGGACAGGTCAGGCCGCCCAAGGACTCCGAGCGCTATTTTGGCCTGGTCAGGGTAGAGACGGTGAACGCCGTGGAGCCGGAAACCGCAAGAAGCCGCCCGCACTTTGAAAACCTGGTGCCCGTCTTCCCCAATTCCATGATCAAGCTGGAGACGGTACCCTCCAACCTTTCATCGCGTCTCATAGACCTGCTG
This sequence comes from Dehalococcoidia bacterium, assembly GCA_965116555.1. Lineage (GTDB taxonomy): Bacteria > Chloroflexota > Dehalococcoidia > Lucifugimonadales > QGNO01 > DAOUJH01. The sequence continues at coordinate 1,434,923 of OZ220698.1, forward strand.
GCCCCCATAGGCAAGGGGCAGCGCGGTCTTGTCGTATCGCCGCCCAAAGCGGGCAAGACAATGCTCCTAAAGGAGATAGCCAACGGCATAACCACCAATCATCCGGAGATTCATCTGATGGTGGCCCTCATTGGTGAGCGACCCGAAGAAGTCACTGACGTTCGTCGCTCCGTGGCCGGCGAGGTGTTCAGCTCAACGTTCGATGAGCCGGTGGAGGACCATTGCCGGGTTGCGGAGCTGGCCCTGGAACGGGCCAAGCGTCTCGTCGAGGGCAGGAAGGACGTGGCCATTCTGCTGGACAGCATCACCAGGCTCACCCGAGCCTACAACCTTGCCGTACCCACCAGCGGACGCACCCTTTCCGGAGGCATTGACCCCATAGCCCTCTACCCGCCCAAGAGGTTCTTCGGCGCTGCCCGCAATACGGAGGGCAACGGCAGCATGACCATCATCTCCACCTGCCTTGTTGACACCGGCAGCCGCATGGACGACGTTGTATACGAGGAGTTCAAGGGCACGGGCAACTGGGAGCTTCACCTGGAGCGACGTCTCGCGGAGAGGCGCATCTTCCCCGCCATAGACATTCAGAGAAGCGGCACCCGCCGTGAAGAGCTGCTGCTCAGCCCAGCAGATTTGAAGCAGGTCTGGCTGCTCAGGCGCGCGGTCAGCATGATTGCACCCGACTCCTCTCTGAGCACCGAGGCAACGGAAAAAGTCTTGGAGCGGCTGGGCAAGTCCCCCAACAACTCGGATTTCCTGCAAAACCTGCCGCACTACCTGAGCAAAGGGGCTTAATCCGCCCCAGCCTGCAAACGCACCGCTCACCCTGAGCTTGCCGAAGGGAGTGAGCGCGGGGGAAGAAGTCTGGTCAATCACATCCCCTACCCCCGCTGGCGGTACTGCAACGCCTCTGCCAGGTGGATCGTGTTTATCTCCTGCGAGTTCGCCAGGTCGGCGATGGTACGGGCCAGCTTCAGAATACGATGAAAGCCCCTGGCTGATAGACCCAGCTGCCGCATGGCCGATTGCAACAGGCCCTTGGCGGAGTCGTCGACTTGGCAGAACTGCCAGACCTCTTCCGGCCCCATGTCTGCATTGGTCAGCACCCCATTACCCACGCCGCTGAACCGTTCCCTCTGCGCGACACGCGCCCGTTCCACGCGGCCGCGGACGTCGGCTGAGGTGTCCTCCGACGGCGAAGCGACCAGCTTTTCGTAGTCGATTCGCGGCACGTCAACGAAGATGTCGATCCGGTCAAGGAGCGGCCCGCTGACCCGCTTCTGGTAGCGGGTAACCATGCTGGCCGAGCAGGTGCACGCCTGATGGGTGTCGCCGTAGTAGCCGCAGGGACACGGGTTCATTGCCCCCACAAGCATGAAGTTGGCGGGGAGTCAGTTACAACCAATTCTTGACCTCCAATGGCCAACGTTATGTTGATGCTGTTGTCGCAATCTATCATCACACTATCTAACATGAGAAGCAGCGCCTCTCTGCGCTCCTCGGGACCCAACTCTTCCAATTGGCGGCCAACCGTCCTAGCCCAATCGGTGACCTTCTCCGCCAAGGCTCGCTTCTCAGCCCCTATGGATTGTCGGGCACGGTAGTCGTCCAATCTAGCCCGGCAATGATTCAGTCGCTCGGTGATGAACTTGCGCTGTTGATCGAGTTGCTTCTCACTAATCTTGCCCGAGACGAACAATCTGATGGCCCGATCTTCCTCCAACTGTACGTCCCGTATGTCACGCTCTACCCTAGCAATTTCCTGAGCCAAGCCGATGTCCTGCTGAACGTCCAGTGTGCCTATACCGGCAACGATAACATCGGGATTCTGGATAGCTTGCTTGACCTCGCTCCAAATCAAGTATTCAAGCCGTTCTGCCCTGATGAACGGATGTTTGCGGCATCGGAAGAGCCGCTTCTGCATTCCGTAGCACTGATAGTAGCGTCGGGGAGGGTCCAGGTCGTAGTTATATGTCTTGCCGTTACGCCTTACGGTGTTTTGCCTCGTTGCCCGCCCTCCCAAGAGCATCCCACATTCAGCACACCGGACGAGATGCTGCAGCATGTAGAACACCTTAGTGTTCCGCTTGGCTCGACTCTTGCGAAGCCTCTTGATACTCTGCACCTTGTCCCAAGTTTCCTCGGTCACGAGCGGTGGGAACGGGACTTGGATCCAAGAGTCCTTCGATTGCTCGTATATCGTCCTCCCTACCTCAGTTGCAACCTGACGGGTCTTGCCATACCACCAAGTACCTTTGTAGGCCTCATTCCGCAAAATCCGATGTACGTGCGACTCGTGCCATCGCTTGCTACCCGGCTTCCCTGTTGGAACCTCGTCATCAATCAGCTGTTGGACAATCAAAGGGATTCCAACCCCACCGTGCGCGTATTGTTCGAAGATACGCTGCACGATCTCTGCCTCAGCCTCCACTACTTCTGGCTTGCCGTCCTCGCCAATTCGGTATCCGTATGGGACTCCATTGGCCGGTATCCGGCCCTGCTTGGCCGAGCCGCGCTTGCCCATCGAGGCCCTCTCACGGAAGTTGTCCAGTTCTATCTTGCCGATGGCTGCCATGAGGCCGAAGGTCTTCATGTCGATGGCGTCAAGGACAGCTTCCAGTTCTATCTGGTAAGCCTCGACGACCTCCATGAGGGCGGCGGCGGGGTACATGCCCCGACTGAGCCGATCGGACTTCCAGCAGACGATGGTGTCGAAGCGACCGCGCTTTGCGTCCGCCAGCATCCTCTGGAACTCAGGGCGGTTCTTCGACCAACCCCTTCCCACCTCCTGGTAGCGGGCGGCGATGGTGAGACCCCTGCGCTGGCAGTGGGCCTCCATGTCGGATATCTGCTCGGAGATGGAGGTCTTGTCCTCCGTGTCCTGGCTCTTGTCGGAGACGCGGGCATAGATAGCTGCCCGTTTCGTCGCCGTCTTCCTAGCGGTCCTCGTCGCCATGTCTGCCTCCTCTCGTGTTCCCTGAAATGAAGAAGACCCACCTCCTGTCAGGAGCGGGTCTGCGAGTAGTACAATTATCTCGCATCACCTGTGCCGCAGGTGGCGCCACGACCCGGGGTGTTACTGCACCGCCGGGTCATCTTCTTTTCTACTCGCCATTTTACCCCACCAAACGGGGGGGAGTCAAAGCGCATCTCCGCTCACTGCAGTGCGCCCGTTCAATCCTCTGGGTCGTTCTCCGAGAGCGGGCCACTCGATGCTGAAGCCTCGGGCGTGATGGAGCCTCGCAGCTCCTTCACCTGCCTCGTCCGGTCAAGCTTTCCCGTTAACAGCAACTCGTCGGCAGGGTCTCCAGCCATCACATTGTTCGGCAAGACTTTGAGGGCATAGCGCGCAAGCGCCTCGTCCTTCTGGGAGCACAGAATCAGTCCGTTCACCAAGCGGGCGGCCGACTCTCTGGTGGCGTCGATGATCTGCGACACGTCTTCGTAGACAGCCTCGTAAGGGGCGTCCTGGCTGAGAGTCGAACACCTCAGCGATAACTGATTAGGGTTGGAGGGCGTCTCGGACGCATCAGGCTTCCGCCTCTAGGTGGTCGTCCACATTCCGGTTGTCTGGGGGCGAGTCCTTCTCGGACTTCGCCTGCCCGTCGCCGGCTGATGGCTTGAGCAGCAGGGTGAAGAGACGTCGCAGCCTATCCTCGGCGTCGGGGCCTGGATTGTAGAAGACCCTGATCACGCCGATGTCCGAGGCGTCGCCGCGCCCGTTCTGTCGCTTCCTATCCTTCAAGTCGCTGCTCCCGTATCCTTCTGGACGCGCTCGACCCGGCACGTGTCGATGGGACACGCAAGGCGAACGCTGGTGCTGCGACCAGTGTGGTGAGCGGGCAGGCTGAGCGGTATCCCCTGGAAGGGACTACGCGCTTGTAGTCTCTTCCGAGGGACTTCATCGATGTAGTCTCCATGAATCTGTCGTGTGTACAGGCAGGCGAGGATGGCACGTCGTCCTTTCGTTTAGCGGGGGATTACCTTCCATTCTGCCGCAAGTATAAGTTGCAAACTGCCGACACCAAAGGTTACAATTGGCCGATGACTGAGAACGCGCTCTACACCCGCTTCGCGGAGCGTCGTCTGACCGAAGCCTTGGAGGACTCGCCGGTCACGCTCATCCACGGACCGCGCCAGTGCGGCAAGACCACTCTCGCCATGATGGCCTGTGCGCCGGAGCAACTGACTTCAGAAGGACGGCGTTCTGTCGTCCCGCCTGACGGTTCACCGGGCTATGCGTACCTCACCTTCGACGACGCGGTGACGAGGGAAAGCGCCGAGGCCGACCCGATGGGGTTCGTCGCCGACCTGCCCGAACGGGTCATCCTGGACGAGGTGCAGCGGGTTCCCGGGCTCTTTGCGGCGCTGAAGGTGGAGGTCGACAGGCGGCGGGTTCCCGGCCGCTTCCTGCTGACGGGTTCGAGCAACGTGCTCCTCACCCCGGCTTTGTCGGACTCGCTGGCGGGGCGCATGGAGACGGTCCCGCTGCACCCACTGGCGCAGTGCGAACTCCAGGACTCCTCGATGTCCACCGGCTTCCTCGACGCCCTGTTTGAGGGCAGGTTCGAGGTGCGTCGAACGGAGAGGCTAGCACGCAATCTCGGCGAGCGGATCGTATCCGGGGGATATCCAGCGGCCCTGATGCGGCCCGCGGGTCGCCGGCGGACCAACTGGTACCGTGACTACCTGGACGCCCAGGTGCTCCGGGACGTGCGGGACCTTGCGCGAATCCGCTCCCTCGACGTGTTGCCGAGGCTGATGTCCCTTGCCGCCGCCAATACGGCCACCCTGTTCAACCTCTCGGACCTGGCCGCGCCCTTCGAGCTCAGCCGTCCCACGATCCGCGATTACGTCGCCCTCCTTGAGCAGGTGTTCTTGCTGGAGGAGTTGCCCTCGTGGCACAGCAACCGCCTGAGCCGCTTGGTGAAGAGGCCGAAGCTCCACGTCGGCGACACCGGGCTGGCTTGCGCGCTGCTGGGAGTGGACGCGGACGGGCTTTCATCGGACCGGTCGTTGCTGGGGCAGTTGTTGGAGACCTTCGTGTACCGGGAGCTCCAGCGGCAGGCGAGCTGGCACGACGCCCTCATGTCGCTCTCCCACTTCCGCGACCGGGACGGTTACGAGGTGGACATCGTGATAGAACGGGGCGCCCAGGCTTTGGCGGGCGTGGAGGTCAAGGCCGGGGCGACGGTCACCGCTTCGGACTTTAGGGGGCTGAGGAAGCTCAGGGATGCCGCGGGCGACCGCTTTGCGGGGGGCGTGGTCCTCTACGACGGCGAGACGAGCGCCGGCTTCGGAGACCGGCTCCGCGCGCTGCCCATCCGGTTTCTCTGGGAGACGCCGTGAACGACGTTCCTTGGGGGCACCAAGATAGACTACATTTAGCCTTGTCTCTTCGTTTATCGTGTCTGCGTTATCACTTTGGTCATCACCAGATAGGGTTTGCCGTGATACAGAGCGGGAACGGCAAAAGCTCTCAAACTTCTTGCAATAAATTCTATTGCCTACCGTTGCCTGAAGATGTTATAGATGTTACTAGACTTCTTGACCAAACTGGGACTGGAGGGCGCATGAGAACAGACATCATGTACTGAGGAGTGACATATGCAAAGGATGTTACGGCCAGCCGAGGTCTGTAAAGCCCTTTCTATAGGCAGGTCGACCCTGTGGCGGTGGCGGCAAGCAGGAATATTTCCTGAAGCCGTCAAGATAGGCCCACGAACGATCGGCTTTCCAGCCGATGTGGTTGATCAGTGGGCCAAGAGCAGGCCAACGGTAAAGCAAGTCTCCAATGCAAGCAGGTAACCCAACGCGGTTCCTGCTTGTTTGCATTTCAGGGGGAGGGGAGTTCCCCATCCAATCCACTGGGACTCAGCGCTTTGGCCTGGCGGGTGCTACGACTGAACGTCATAAAGCGAAGTCGTCCATCCAGTGTATCATTAGCGATTCCGATCAGACTCCCGTGTCCCCGTCAAGTCCCTCTCATGTCCACGTCATGCGCACATCGTGCACATGTGTGCTACTGTCCTGTGCACATAATATCACTATCGTGCGCTCATAATGATGCACTAATGTCCACATCGTGCGCATCAACAGGCACGATTCCAAGCGCCCTAATAATTGATTCGAGGGCAAAAGCCTTTCACGCGCGATATATATATATTATAGGTGTAGCTGCATTTGGTTGACCGTGATTCGGTGATTAGGCGTCGTCGTCCCGAAGGGTAAGCTGCTGAGGTTCGTCCTTCATTGTTACTAGCGGACCGTCAGTGCCGGCAGCTCTATAGGCTCTGAAGGGGTGCCGAGGGGTTGTCCATATAGAGAGGGTCGAGGGTGTTCTCATTCAAGTCGGCCTTGTATCCGACGACCAGTTGGTCGGTCTCAATGCGAACCAACTCGCCGTAGGCTTCCAACCGGTCATCCACCTCCGCATCGCTGGGCAGTATGAGAGTTCGTTGGCCGGCCGTCCCTTCGGTTAGAGCGAAGGGCGTAGGAGCCACGTACATCTTCCGGTCCCTTATCATGACGTCCCCGTAACTCCCGAAGCCGGTGATGTGCTTATTCTCGTGGACGTACTCGTGATTGGCGTTCAGGAAGTCCCCGTGGAACAGCACCAGGTCAATGACCGGGTAGTCGTCCTCGTCGGGGTCCTTGGGGTATCTCCCGAATGCGTAGTACACGGTTCTACCGTTGTGGAATCCGGTGGGCATCTGGCTATTGGCATCGTAGGTTGCTTCTCGACCGGGGTAAGCCAGCCCTTTGATCTCATATCCGACGGGGCTGTTGACCAGGCGAAAGTCCGGGTAGGAGTTCCTAGCCGGCGGGTCGTATAGAACCTTCATCTCGTCAAGCCGCTCCTGAAACCAGTCTTGGAAGTGGAACTCCTTGTCCGACCTGCTGGTCCTATGGATCAGTCGGCCTCGGCGAATGGCCTGGTCGCATTGCAGGAATACGTCGACAACGGCTATGCTCATCACAGGAGCCTCCTGACCCTTCCGCGGCTTCCGTCATAGGTGTTCGCGAACACTTGGAGCCGGTCTCGCTCCATGATCCACTTGTTCCCGAACTTGGTGGCCGTGAGCTTGCCCTCTCGAATCAGGCGCTTCACTGTCTCGGGATGTACGTCCAGAATCTTGGACGCCTCGATGACGTCGATGTAGTTCTCTAGCATGGGGCAGGCCTGGTATAATTGTTGTAGTACCACAGTATCATACCATAAGGGTGCTTCGGCGTCGTAGAGGCGCACGAGACCGTCGATTCCTAGTAGGTAGCGGAAGCGAGGGAACCCTACTCACGAATTGACGATGGGGCGATTATGAGCGAGATACAGGCCGGGTTTGCATTCGGGAGCAAGGTCATGGCGCTGGCCAACAAGACCTTTGGCCCGTGGTTCGCTCGTCGACGAGCAGATGCCAACGCTTATGCGGCCATAACCACGGCCCTCGCCGACATGACGGCAGAACTGATAGAGGCCGACCCCACCGATCCAGCAATGCTGGAGGCGCTCATGTCGTGCGGGGGCAAAACTAACCTGGACAATCTTGTCCGTATTCTGTCAAAGGCGTCTTGCCAACTCACGGGGTCTGCTAGGCCAGACCTTATCTCAGATGATTGGGCCGCCAACTTCAAGGACAAGGCTCGCACGTGCTCCGACGCTGACATGGTCGAATTGTGGGCACAACTCCTCGCGGGGGAGGCCAACAAGTCTGGTTCGTATTCACGGAAGGCAGTTAACACGCTGGGAGACATGGGCAAGGCCGACGCCGAATTGTTCAGTAACCTCTGCCAGTTCCAACTGATGATGGGAACTGCAGGACGACGAGAACCTGTCATCATCCGTGGGAACCTCGGCATATACCGGCGGTGGGGCATAACGTCCGACAGCCTGGGCGTGTTGCGGGAGTTCGGATTGGTCAGCTACTTTGGGGATCCGTTGGACGGCATCAGCGTCGGATTAGTTGCTCAATGCAAGGTCTTGGGGCACAGCGAAGGTATGTTGTATTTCGCCCGGCGCGACGGAGCAGCCGACCCATTGGAAGTGGGCACTGGAACTGTCCAGTTCACCCGGACAGGTACGGAGATGTCGAACCTGTGCTTGCCGTTGCGCAATCCACCAGGTTTCGTGGATGCACTCGTGAGTCAATGGCAAAAGGAACTCAGTGATGTTGACATCCGCCAACATCCCAAGACAGTTAAGTTCGCTGAAGGCACATTCCGGGTTCGGGCAGATTTAGGCAGAATCACAGGACCACACCCGTCATCAGGTGCCTGACTGACCGGCCTAAAACGGCAGCATATACAAAGTAGGAGTGGGGTGCGACGGCCTTCCCCCGTGCAGCCAGCCGCGTTTCGCTGGAGTAACCAGGCAACCGGCCAACCGGACGAACCTGCGGACTCTCGCGCACGATACGACTTCCTCCTTCCCACAAATCGGACCCGCACCCTGGAGCCGCCTCAATTCTCTGGAAGGCGGGCCTCACCAAGAGTGGGTTCAGTCTCTATGGTGGCAGGAGTTGATGTTGGTGGGCGATCGAAGGCCGCCAGAACCGGCGGAAACTGTCCCCCATGCCTGCAAGTCATCTATAGAGGACAGCCATCAGGAGGCGCAGGGCCTTCATCTCATATTGCGCTAGTTCTGGTCTCTGCATTCTGCTCATCTGAAGCTGGGTAATGGTGTGGGAGTCGCTATGGGCGGCGGATAGGGGATAGGCGTTGCCGTGGGCGCAAGAAGATCAGCGATGGGAGTATCATAGGCATCAATGCCATGATAATCGCTCCAGAATGAAATAGGTCTTTGTTGGGGAAAACCCTTATTTACAAGCTTGGTCTCTACAATAGGACGGGTGGGAGTAAGTAGAATCTCACAAAGCCCGATGTTGAGTCCGGCCTGTAGCCTGTTTTGGTCGTACTTCTCAACTAGGTGACCCACGAAGAAGTCAAATCTCTCGCCCGCAGGGTAATCAAAGTAACCCAGGTCGTCAAATAGCTCTCTACAGCCATCGGTCGGCTCTTCTTCTGTGAGGTTGCTTGCCGCGCCCGCTGCCATCAAGATGAAGAACGTCAGTAAGGCGAGTAGCTTCTTTGGCACCATCTCACTCCCCCTACAGGCGCTGGGGGCAAGGTTGAGTGACCCCTCGGCGGCGAAGGCATTCTGTCATCCATTCAACCCCCCGGTGTATGGCGATATCCGGGTAGTCCGCGCGCTTGCGCCAAGAGCCCGCCGCTACGGCGTCTCCAGCCAGAAACGCACGTAGCAGTCGGTCCGGCCGTCCTCCGCGTCCTCGTCCACCGAGAAGTCATGGGGCGCACCGCCGCCCTCGGGGCCCTAGTGCGCTCAATCTCTTCGCGGAAGTCCTTAAACTCTTCCCTGAGTTCAGACCGCGTTATTGGGTGTTCTGCTGTAGCCATATCTCCCCCCTAGCCCGATATCCTGAGCATCAGACGGTCGCCTTCTACCCAGGGCTGCTCCGCGACCTTCCAGAGCAGGGTTCCGGTGTCTTCATCGGCCTTTGCATCGTTGGCCGCCAGCGACAAGACCACATTCCCGTCCAGGCTGATGAAATCCAGGCTGGCGTCTGCCAGGTCATTCTGAGGCCAGAGCGTCAGGCTTACGGTACCGGCCCCTCCGGCCTCGCCCTCCCAGGCAATGCTCCTTATCGACACGGAGACCTCTTGCGCATCGCTGAATTTCGTCGGCTCTATGCGGCCGGAGGTCTTGTCCGCGACTATCGCCTTATCGACCGTCACGGGGTCGAAGAACGCTTCATGCAGAATCCCGTCGGGCGCGGCAACCTCTAGGATGACCTCAGACCTAGCGAGGTCGTCTTCATTCACACCCCAGCCGCAGAGGAACAGCGGTTCGATATAGTGTGCATAGTTGAATCTGTACTGGCCGGCAGGGAGGGGCCGTTCTGTGAAGAGATGCCCGGGAGCCACACCATAGAAATACTCAGGGTCTTGGCCGCCAAGAGCGATCAGGTCAGTTCCTTCCGGTGGATTCGGGTCGCGAATGCCATAAGACCAACTGGATATCACATACGTCCCCATCGGCGCACCGGACGCAATACTAGCGTCTTGCTTGATGTAAAAGCCCTCGCCTTGAGTCGCTTTTTCGTGCTGTAGTCTATCCCTCCAACGGTAGTTGTCCAGGACGCATTTAGCATAGACATCTGACTGTCCCTCAAGAGCTTCTTCAAGTGACTTGACCATAAGGCGCAGTTCATCAAACGTGGCGGTTCTTGGAGACGCGTCTATAAGGTCGCTTTCCAAAAGGAAGCTCTGCTCGTCGGCCCTATTGGATGCGGCGGGCATCCAGAAGCCCAATCCTTCAATCGAGTAGGAAGCGTAATCTTCCCTCGCGACTCCCAGCCAATAGCGGTTTGCATCCCAATTGACCAGAGGGTCTTTTGCCTCGTCACGGAGGAAGACGACCGCTTTTCTATCGTCCCAACGCGTCTTGCGGGTAGGGAGAAGGTCTTTCGCCTGTTTCGCCTCTTCTTTTTGGGTTTCACCGTCGTCGAACTCAAAGACAAGCCCTATGAGCTTGCCGGGGCCCTCTCCCTTGAGGTATTCCTCAACCTCAAAGGTGAACTCCAACGTCTTGGCGTATCTTAGCCCGTCATACGCTTTCTTTGTGGTCAGTCCTCGGTCCACCGAGCTGAGCGTCACGATCGCAACGATGTCCGAGCTTAGAATCTTGGCCTCCAGGCTGGGTATTCCAAAATCTATCAGCAGGTGTGACCCCTCGACTAGCCTTGTGTTGGGTTCTTTAGCTACCGCCCCCACTGAGGCGCTACCGCCGGACGGAGCAGCAGCGCCGTCCATAATGGCTGTGGGCTCTGAGTCAGCGCCGCAGGCAACCAGGAAGAGAGCCGCCACCACCACGCCAAGTGCCAGAACATGCCTGTATCTTCCGATGTTCATAAGTCCTCCCTGTCCGCTCAGTTGTGCGGCTCTGCTCCAAATTTGTTGCGATAAACCTGTCTGAGATAGGCTATGTCCTTCAGGGGTAAGGAGTTGCTGCCCTGCGTATCCATTATGTACCCTGGGTACAGGGGCGCGGCCGGGGTGGCGACGGTTTCATAGAGGTACAGGTCGCTCAGCCCGGCCACATGGCCGAACTCATGCATCACGGTTGTCTTGCCGTGCAGGTAGGACCCATCCTGAAGACCACCTCCCGATGTACGGACTGTCACTCCTTTTCTGTGGTACGCGACCACGTCTGTCCAATAGTACCGATAGTCAAGTCCCCCATCGGTGCGCCCCCAGGCAGGCTCTTCAAACAGTATGGTGGCGCGTGTGATGGCGTTTTCAGGAATGAGAGGCAGTTCCCCGTCGCCAGTGTGCTCACTATTTGCCACGTTGGTATGCGCGCAAGCAGCCGCAAGCCCACAGTGTACTCTCTCTTGGGAACGCGTGCTTCCCTTCACTCCCGGCACTGTCTTGACCTGGATGACGTGGTTGTCGGTGTTTCGGGCAGAGCACGCGGGGTCGGATGCATCACAGAACCACACATGGGGCCAGGGTGTTGCCACAGCGTTGTTCCACTCCTCTATCCCGGCAGGTATGGCCGTGCCAAAGACCATCGCCGGGTCCTGAATTGCGGTCGTCGGTATGGCAGCAAGAATAGACGGCCTAACTAACCCAGGGGCGCTATCCTCTGGAAAGCCGCAATGGCGTCTGCACGGTGTGTTGGTCGGCGTCGCCGTAGGTCTCGGCGTATTGGTCGCCGTAGGCGGCACGATCGTCGGTAATGGAGGAAGAGGCGTGGGGGTATCTGTCGCCACAGGGACCACAGGGGTATTCGTGGGAGTTGGCGTTGGGGTTACGCAATACCACCAACTCCATCTGTCGCCAAGCAGCGGGGGCCTATTGTCTATGGCGTTTCCGATGTAATCATTACAACTCGGCGTAGGGGTCGGTATAGGCGTATTGGTCGCCGTCGCTGTCGCTGTCGGCGTGTTTGTTGGCGTCGGCGTATCTGTTGGCGTCGGCGGAATGCAACCGCCTGGGTTGCTGTGGCATTCCGACGTGGGTGTGGGCGTGGGCGTATCTGTCGCGGTCGCGGTGGGCGTGGGCGTGTCTGTTGCGCGCGGCCTCGGATTAGGATTCGTCCCCGACCTGGGAGTGGGTGTGGGTGTGGCCGTATGGACCCCCAGGACTGAAAGTCGGTACGCAATGGTGTGGTCATACTGATGGCCCTTAGAAGGCAAGGCGTGGGCAATCCGTATCTGCAGGTTGTAGTAGGTTGTCGGCTCAGTCAGGGAGTCAAAGGTCTCACCATCGCCAAGAACATAGGTCGCGTCAATCGTGTAGACGCCAGGGTCGAGCTGTAGCGCTATGCGGGCAGATTCGGTGTCGTACTCTTCGTTATTGTCGTTTTCACTCAGGACTGTTCCGAGCGAATCCATCAGTATGAGCTTCGGGTCCTTATCGTTCGACCTCAAATCAATGGTTACGTGCGACCTGTCCTCTCGCAGCGTAATGATGTGGTGTCTCACCGGCAGACCCGTATCGGTTGCCGTGCAGATGGGGTCCCAGGAGTCCAGGTAAGTCCTGTCGATTGTGCTCTCTCCTGCGCCCGGTGCATCAAACTGCTCACTAATGACCCTGATGCCACAGGCGGGATTGACAACCGGAAGCGCGAGAGGCGTGGGCGTGGGTGTGGGTGTGGCTGTGGCCGTCGGAGTCGCGGCAGAGGAAGTGGGCGTTACCCTGACCTCCACTGTGAAGCTCCCCCTGCGACGCTCGCCATAAGTTGTGGCCTCGATATTGTAGGTTCCTGCCGATAGGGTCTCGCTTATCCTGGAATTGTAGTTTTCATAAAATCCATCGTCATTGCTCGCGATCTCAGTGCCGAGGTTCCGAGACGTGACCGCATCGCCGGGCTGACCCGAACTGGCTCTATGGAGAAACAGATAGGTGTCGGTCGAGGATTCCAGGTCAATCTGCACAGATGCCTCTACACTCAGGTCAAGACGGTAGTAGCGGGCATACCTCCTGTCCCTGCTGAGAGAATAGCACTCGCTGCTCCATTCCCCCCTCTTGGTGGCGGACGACACCAGGCCAATGTCAATCAGGGCACAACCATGTGTTACCGTTGGCGTCGGGGTTGCGGTGGGTGTAGAGCCTGCTGGCGGGGTCGCGGTGGGTGTTGGCGTATCGGTAGCGACCGGCGCAGGGGTGGGGGTATCTGTTGCTACAGGGTCTGTGTTGCCGTTAAAGCACTCAACAACCGTCTGGAACTGCTGCAAGGTGATCTGGCCGCTCCCCATGTCGGCGACCGCCTGGTCAAGTTCCTCGCCGTCTATATCGCCATTACCGTCAGCGTCATAGGTGTGGCAGATACCCGTCAGGAACTTGGTAAAACTCGGTGAGGTCTGCGCCTCTGACCTGGGGGAAAACGAGATGGTCATGGCAATAAAGGCCAAGAACATCAAGGCCCCTGCCAGGACTCCATAACTCACCCGCCGGACAGTAGTATCCTCAGTAGACACAGGCCACCCCCTAGAACATCTCCAAAGTCAACTGGCACAGAACTGCCTCCAGTACTATAGCCACCGCATATAAGACACACGTAAAAAGCAACCCCTTTTCTGTAACACTTCTTGTAAAAATAGCCCAGACAGCGGTAATATGACCCTTGAATCCACCGGGGAGCTCGAATCCAGCCGGCAACGAGGAGTGGAGATGGACCAGCACGACAGGCGGGACGAGGAGGTAACGGCGCTGCGGGAGCGCCTTACCAGGCTGAGCGAGGCGAGCCTCCGCATCAACGAGAGCCTTGAGTTCGACGCAGTGCTGCAGGGCGTCCTCGACTCGGCCCGCGACCTGACCCGGGCCCGCTACGGGGCGATCATCCTTCTGGACGACGCCGGGCAGGCGGAGAACGTTCTCTCGTCCGGCCTGACTCCCGAGGAGGCGGAGCGGCTGTGGAAGGTTCCTGAAGCGTCGTGGTTCTTCGAGCATCTGGGCAGGATTCCCGGACCGCTCAGGCTGCCCGACCTGCCGGGCTACCTCGCATCGCAGGGGCTGGCCGAGCCGGGCCTGCCGGTGCCCGCCGGGCCCTTCCTGGGGGCTCCCGTCCGTCACTTGGGCCGGAGCGTGGCCACCGTCTACCTGGCAAGACAGGAGTCCGGCCCGGAGTTCGGCGAGGAGGACGAGGAGACGCTGGTGATGTTCGCGTCCCAGGCGGCGATGGTGATCGCCAACGCCCGCAGGCACCGGCAGGAGCGGCGGGCCAGGACCGACCTGGAGACCCTGGTGGACACGTCGCCGGTGGGGGTCGTGGTCTTCGACGCCGGGACGGGAGCGCCGGTGTCGTTCAACCGGGAGGCGACGCGCATCGTCGACAGCCTGCGTGACGCCGACCAGTCGCCGGAGCAGCTTCTCGAGGTGCTGACCTTCCGCCGCTCCGACGGGCGGGAGGTCTCTCTTGAGGAGTTCACCCTGGCCGAGGCGTTGAGCGCGGGAGAGACGGTGAGGTCCGAGGAGATCGTCCTGCGGGTGCCGGACGGGCGGAGCGTGACCGTTCTCCTGAACGCCACGCCCATCCGCTCGGAGGAGGGCGTTGGCCTCCTACGTGGTGACGCTTCAGGACCTGGCGCCGCTGGAGGTGCAGGAGCGGTTGCGTGCCGAGTTCCTGGCGATGGTGAGCCACGAGTTGCGGACTCCGCTGGCCGCCGTCAAGGGCTCGGCGGACACGCTGCTGGAGTCGGAGGCGGACCTGGACCCGGCCGAGATGCGCCAGTTCCACCAGATCATCCGGGACCAGTCCGACAGCATGCGCGAGCTGATCGGCGACCTGCTGGACGTGGCCCGCATCGAGACGGGCGCCCTGTCGGTGAAGCCGGCGCTTGCGAACGCGGCCGAGATGGTGGACGAGGCCATGGGAAGGTTCCAGAGCGGAAGGGAAGGCCTTCACGTGGAGCTTGTGCCCAACCTGCCTGCCGTGATGGCCGACAGGCGGCGGATCGTCCAGGTGCTGGGCAACCTGCTCACCAACGCCGCGGCGAACTCGCCGGAGGGTTCACCGATCAGGGTGAGCGTTAGCCGGGATGGCGTCCACGTGGCGGTGTCCGTCGCCGACGAGGGGAGGGGCATTCCCGCCGAGCAGCTGCCGCACCTGTTCAGGAAGTTCTCCCGGCCGGAGGGCGCGGACCGTGGGAGCGGCGTCTCAGGGTCGGGCCTGGGGCTCGCCATCTGCAGGGGCATCGTGGAGGCGCACGGGGGACGCATCTGGGCCGAGAGCGACGGGCCTGGCCTGGGGGCGCGGTTCACCTTCACCGTTCCGGTGGCGGACCAGGAAGGCATCGGCGGCGCCGATGTGCCCACGGTTGCGGCTCGAGGCTCCCGCGGTCCGGTGCGTGGCAAGGTGCGAGTCCTCGCCGTGGACGACGATCCCCAGGCGCTCAGGTACATCCGCGACGCCCTGGAGAGGGCCGGCTACGCCTCCATAGTGACCGGGAACCCCGAGGACGTTCCGCGGCTGATGGAGGAGGAGAGTCCCCACCTGGTGCTGCTGGACCTGATGCTGCCGGGAGCCGACGGGTTCGAGGTGATGAAGGACATCCTCAAGAGGGAGGACGTGCCGGTCGTCTTCCTGTCGCTGTACGGGCAGGACAATGTCATCGCTAGGGCCCTGGACATGGGGGCGTCGGACTACCTGGTCAAGCCCTTCTCGCCGACGGAGCTTGCCGCGAGGATCAGGGCGGCCCTGCGCAAGCGGGCCGCTCCCTACCAGGACGAGCCGTCCGAGCCCTACGACACTGGCGGGCTGACCATCGACTACGCCCAGCGCCGGGTGACCCTGGCGGGGCGTCGGGTCGAGCTGACGGCGACGGAGTACGCATTGCTCTACGAGCTCTCGGTCCATGCCGGGCGAGTGTTGACCCATGACGTCCTGCTCCAACGGGTGTGGGGACCGGAGAGGACGGGGGAGCCCTGGCAGGTGCGCGAGGTGGTGAAGAGGCTGCGACGCAAGCTCGGCGACGACGCGCAGAACCCCACCTACATCTTCACCGTGCCCCGCGTCGGCTACCGCATGGCCAAGGGGGAGACGCAGGAGCAGGTGGACAGGTGAGTGCGCCTCGTTCGTCCAGCAACCGGGCTTGGGCGGATCATCGCCCAGGACGGCCGTCTTGCGCTGCCTCGCCACCGTGACGGCCGCTTCCTGTTTCGCCGCGTCGCTTGCCGAGGATTCGACGTCAGAGGGCAGTTAAACGCCGCTACGCTGCCGGCCTGCCAGACCGCTCAAGCTCGGCGGCCTAAGACGGAGCGGCCTGTAGGAGCGCTATCCCGATGGCGCCTGGGCCGGTGTAGACTCCGAGGACCGGGCTGAAGCGGGTGACGTAGGGATGCGCGCCTTCCGGCAGCAGGTCCCTGAGGTCGTCCGCAAGCTCCCTCGCCAGTTCGGGGGAGGTGCTGTGCATCACAGCCAGGGACTCTACAGGCGCAAAACCCCGCGCCGTCTCCTTCATTCGGAGCAGGGCCTTGCGAAAGGTCCGCTCCTTTCCCAGCGGATGGGCCTCTCCGTCCTTCAGGATGACCATCGGCTTGATCTTGAGTATCGAGCCGAGCAGCGCCTGGGCCCTGCCGATGCGGCCGCCTCTCCGCAGGTACTCCAGGGTCTCAAGAAGGGTGAAGCACTGGGCCCTGCCAGAGGCATCGCGGGCCAGGGCCGCCACCTCGTCGAGGCCTCCACCGCCGTTGGCCGCCTCCGCCGCTGCTATGACAACCAGCCCAAGTCCCATCGAACCCTGGGTGGAGTCGACCAGCTCCACCGCGCAGTTCGCCGAGGTCAACCGGGCCGCCTGGACGGCGGAGTTGTAGGTGCCGCTTATCTTGGACGAGACGTGAATGGACACTATCCCGTCGGCGCTCTCGCCCAGCCGGTCGTAGACCTCCGCAAACTCACCGGGTGACGCCTGGGAAGTCTTCGGCAACTCCTGGGAGTCGGCGAGCATGGAGTAGAACTCGTCGGGGGTTATGGTGACGTGGTCCTTGAATGTCCGAACGCCGAAGTGGATGTTCAGCGGGACCACCGCAACGCCTAGTCGCGTTGCGACGTCGACCGGGATGTCAGATGCGCTGTCCGTTACAACTTGGATTGCCATGACGATGCCCTCCTCATCTGCGCTAGGGGTCCATATATCGCTCTCCTCTACGGTTTCGCCATCCGGTAGCCGACCCGGGGCTCGGTGAAGATGTACGTCGGGCTCCTGGCATCGTCTCCCAGCTTTCGTCGAATGGCCTTCACGGAGGTGCGCACCAAGCGCGGGTCGCCGGAGTGCTCTAGGCCCCATACGCGCCTCAGCAGCTGGTCGTGAGTCAACACGCGCCCGGCGTCGATGGAGAGTTCGAAGAGCAGCTTGTACTCCGTCGCCGAAAGGTGCGCCGGATGGCCGGCAACCGCCACGCGGCGTTCTGTGTAGTCGATCTCCAGGTCTCCGAGCATGTAGGGTTCCCGATGGCGCTGTTCGCCGCTTGTCTGCTTTTGCAGGGCCGCCCTGATCCTAGCCATGAGTTCCAAGGACGAGAAGGGTTTCACCACATAGTCAGCGGCGCCCAACTCGAAGGCCCGGACGACGTCCTGGTCCCTTCCCCTTCCGGACAGAAAGATGACCGGGGCGTCGGTGATGTCGGAGATGCGCTTCATCAGCTCGAATCCATCGGTGCCGGGCAGCATACGGTCCAATACTATGAGCCGGGGCCTCTCCGCCTCTATGAGGCGCTCCACCTCTTCCGGCTTGTTGGTTGAGATGGGTGTGTACCCGGCATCGGCGAAGATCCTGCGAAGGAGCCAGAGCATCTGCTGGTCGTCGTCGACGGCGAGAATGCGTCCTCCCTGCCTCTCCGTCGCCGGCATGGAGGTCTCCTGGACGGCCGGGGTTGCCTCCTCGTATGCAACCGGCAAGGTGAAGGTGAATCTCGCGCCGAGCCCGAGCCCGGGGCTCTCGGCCCGAATTCGCCCGCCGTGCGTTTCCACTACGCCCTTGCATATCGCCAGACCCAGGCCCTCCCCCTCGGTTCTCCAGGCGCCGTCCTCGCGGCTGATGCGGGAGAACTTCCTGAACAGGTGCGGAAGCTGGTCTTCGGAGATGCCCGCGCCTTCGTCAGAGACGGTGACGGCGACATAGGGGCCTTCGATAGAGGCGCCAATGCGGATGACTGATCGGGTGGGCGAGTGCTTGGACGCGTTGGAGAGCAGGTTGCCCAGCACCTGGATGATGCGATTCCTGTCCGCCATGACAGACGGCAGATTGGGCGGGAGTTCGACTTCGAGGCTGTTCCCATACCCACCGCTAACAAATGCCCTCCTCGCCTCCTCTACCAGGTCCACCACTGCGGTGGGCCTGGCGTCGACTGACAGGACTCCGGCCTCGACTCGCGTCAGGTCGAGGAGGTTCTTGATGATGTCCAGCAGGCGGTCGGACTGCTGGTCGATGATCCGGTAGAACTGTTCCGCCTCGCTGGGACTGAGCGGGGAGGAAGCGCCAAGCAGGGCGGCTGCCGAGCCCTTTATGGAGGCCAGCGGCATTCGCAGCTCATGGCTGACCATGCCGAGGAATTCGGCTCGTTGCCGTTCCAGGTCCTCGAGGGGCGTCATGTCCTGGAGGGTGGCGACTACGGAGACGATTTCACCGTCTTCGGACCGGATCGGCGTGGCGTTGCAAAGCGTGGGCACCGGCGGCCCGTCCGGCAGATGGATGACGACGTCCTCGGCGCGTACCGTTTCCCCGCTGCGGATGGCTCGCTCCGTCGGCAACTCCTCGGGGGGAACGTCCCTGCCGTCGGAGCGTCTGAACTTCATGACCTCGAGCAGCTGAGACAGGCTGTGGCCCGGGGCCTGAAGCCCGCGGACGATGCGCCTGGTCTCAAGGTTGGACGAGATAAGGTCACGGGTCTTGGCGTCGAACACAAGGACCGCGACGGGCGCGGTGTCTATCAGGGCCTGCAGGCCAGCCCTGGACCGGCTTTCGTCGTGGTATCTGCGGGTGTTGGAGATGGCGATAGCCGCCTGGTCGGCGAACATGACGAGCAGCTCTTGGTCTTCAAGTGTGAACTGGTGTCCGCCGGCATCAATGCTGAGGTAGATATTGCCGAGATGGACCTGCCGGCTGCGGATGGGGGCTGCCATAAAGGACTGGATCGGGGGCAGGATGTCGGGTAGTTGGAACGGAGCGGCGAATTCGGAAAAGTCGTTGACCATTATTGGTTCGTCGACCCTGTTCAGGAACTCCAGGAGGGCCATCACCTCTGGCATACGGTCCACCCAATCTTCCATTCCGGATTGTTCGATGCCGGAGGTCACGATCCCACTGAGATCTTGCATGCCGTCGAATATCACGGCGGTGCCGTAGGAGGCGCCGGTCAGCGAACGGGCGCCCTCCACGACGTTCTGCATGATCAGTGCGAGGTCGGCGTTCTGGTTGATCTGAAGAGAGGCCTGTCCAAGTGTGGCGAGACGGTTCCGCAGCGCCTCGTTCTCGCGCCTGAGCCTGTCGATCTCGTCGTGCGGCCCGGCCTGTGGGGGGTCCGTCGCCCCGTCACGAGAGGCGTCCGACGTTCCCACACCCGGTGGGACGCAGGACGCAGGACGCCGACCGTCCGTCGCGGCGCCTGAGTCCGCTATCTCGTCTGGGGATCCCCGCCTGTGGCCAGACAAACGCAGCCCTCCCATTCACCTGGAATCGTTACTTGAGACTCTACACGTCCTGTATAAAACAGACATAAAAGTCAAGCTGTTTTCTGTTGCAGTTCTGTGGCAATCCGGTCCTTGACTTAGTCCCGGCGAGACCATTCGCCGCCCGGCGGCCGTCACCTACCGGGACGACGCCTGGCATGCAGAGCTTACCGGCGGCATTAAAACCACCGGATTGCTGGGGGTTTCCGACCTTCCTGGCAACAGCGTTCACCGCCTTTCGTCCCACCTGCCCCTCTGGAAGCGTTGAAATCTGCCCTTCTGGGGACAACTCTCACAAAACTCTCGCATCCGGCGGAGTTTCTTCACGCCCGTCTCACACCCGTCGCTTAGTCTGGTTCGCTGGAGACGAGTGATTGAGTCCTCTCATGGATTAACGCGGTTGGGTGGCGCCTCGTTGGCGTGCCGGGCGAATATGAGTGAAGAAGCGCCAAGAATAATCGTCGACCTGGAACTGAATCTACGAACGGCAGATCGCCGAGCAGCCGTGTTCGGCCGTCTTCTCGGACTGCGCATCCGCGCTGCCGCGGTCCTCGTCCTATTCGCCTTGCTGCCGGCCGTCCTGTCTCTGGCGTGGCCCGCCGCGGCCTCGGCCCAGCAGCCGCCCCGGGACCCGGTCACCATTACCAGCTTCGGCAAGGTAGACCCCAACCCCGCTACCCATCCCCAGCCCGTCGACAAGGTGGACGGCGAGTTCGAGGTCAAGGTCTCGTTCAACAGGCGCGTCACCGGCTTCACGGCGGACGACTTCGAGGTGGACCACGGCTCCACGTCCGACCTGAGCGTCTCCAACGGCAATTGGACCGTCACCGTCACGGTGGACGAGGGCTACGAGGGCCCGCTGACGGTCACCCTCCCCGCGAACGCGGTGGACGAGGGCAACGCCGAGCGCTCCCTGTCCTTCACCGTGGACCAGACGGCGCCCACGGCGGAGCTGTCCGTCCTCTCCTCGGTCCGTCGCCCCATAGCGGATTGGTTCTACACCTATCTCACCTTCAGCGAGGCGATCAAGCTGGGCGAGGATTCCGACACCGGCCTCCTGGCCGGCATCCGGCTGCAGAAGAGCGACCTCAGCGTGACCACGGGGTGGGTCCTCAGGCTCGACAAGGTCCGGAATGACGAAAGCGGACGCCGGTACCGGGCATACATCAGTCAGGGATCACACGAGGGCGACTACACTATCACTCTGCCTGCGGGCGTGGTGCAGGACGACGTGGGGAACCCGAACGAGGCGGCGACGATCACCGTCCCGGTGGACGGTCTGTCACCCACGGTGGAGATATCAGGCCCGGAATCGGGCTACGTGCTGAAGGGCGAAAGCTTCGACGTCACGTTCCAGTTCAGCGAGGCCGTGACGGGGTTCGCCGAGGACGACATCACCGTGATCGGCGGGACCCTGACCGCGAGCTCACTGGCCTCCTCCGGCGCCAACGCCTGGACGGCCTCCGTCGCGGCGTCGGCCGAGGCCTCGGAAGTGGCTATCGAGGTGAGGGCCACCGCGGTAAAGGATACCGCCAGAAGGACCAACGCTACGACCAAGGCCGCATTCGACGCTGTGGACCCGCCCACCGAGGTGCGGGACATACAGTCGGAATTCGTGAGGGAGGGAGCACTGGGGTTCAGCTGGGTCGGCCCGGGAGACGATGGCGGCGCTCCCATCGTCGAGTACCAGTTCCGCTACGGACCGGGCACGGGCGACGACGTCGAATACACGGAGTGGGAGAGCGCCGGCTTCGAAAGCAGCGGCGAGCCCAGCCGCGACGTTGAAATCACCGGCCTGACCAACGGCACGGAATACTCGATACAGATGCGCGCTCGCAACGGGGCCGCCGCGGGCCCGCACGTGACAGCGACCGGCAGGCCCAACCCCAATGTGTCGATAAGCACGGCCACCAGGGCAATCACCGAAGGCGACGCGGTCACCTTCACCCTCACGCGCACGGGCGGCACCACCAATACGCTCGCGGTGGACGTGTGCTCCAAGGTACTGGCCGAGGGCGACTGCACCGAGCGCACGGCCACCGTGACCTTCAATGCAGGCTCGGAGACTGCGACATACAGGGTCACCACCGACGACAACGACAACGACGACCCGAACCGCAACCTGGTCGTCTTGATCCTGGCCCAGGATGCCGCACCCTATACGTACAAACCCGGGTTGCCGGGCGGCGCGTTCGTGACGGTGAGAGACAATGACAACGCGAAAATCTCCGTATCCCCGGCGTCAACCACGGCGGTGGAGGAGGGCGACCCGGCCGTCTTCTCCCTGGAACGTGACGGCCTCCTCTCACCAAGACTGAACGTGAAGGTGCTGTTGAGCCAGACCGGAGCGTTCCTGACGGACAGTCAGCCCGTCTGGGTAGTCTTTCCGTCGGGCCACGCCACCGCCACCCTGTCGGTGCCCACGGACGACGACGACCGGGCCGAAGACGACGGCACGATCACCGCGACCATAGCGAACGGCAGCGACTGGCGGGTGGGCCCCCAGGCCAGCGCGACACGCACCGTCGTCAGCGACGACCGGTGGCAGCTGGTGACCATCGCCCCCAAGCCCGGCTACAACGTGGTGGAAGGGCGGGACGCCATCTTCGTCCTCACCCGCAAGCAGGTCAACGCCGATGACACCACGGACGACGACGTGAGCGACCGCGGCTCGCTGACGGTGACCGTGGCGTTGAGCGAAAACGTCCCCGAAGCGGGGCCTCCTCACAATACGCCCCGCTACACCAGCGGCGACGAGCGGACCGTCACCTTCGCCGCCGGCGCTTCAACGGCCACCCTGCGCGTGCCCACCGCGGAGAACAGGTACAGCCAGCGTTCGCACCGGCTGACCGTCACACCTGAGGACGGCGCCGGTTACCGCACCCCCGCCGCCGGCGAGGCGGGAGACAGCGCCGAAGTCCCGATCGCAGACGACGACAACAGACCGGGCATACACGTCTCCGCCCCCAGCCAGGTGAACGAGGGCGAGGACGCCGTTTTCACTCTCACCCGCAGCGGCGACACCACCGTCGGGCTGCGGGTGGACACGGTGGTCACCGGAAGTGTACGCGTGCTATCACCGGAGGCTAGACGCAGCCTGCCCAATAATACAACAGCGTTGGGACATTTCGTGGGCGAAGTAAGAGTTAGAGACCCAGGGAAAAGTGGAGAAATTCATGCGGACTTCGAGCCGGGCAGCGCCACGACCACGCTCACGTTCGGCACGCAGGCCGACGAGACGGCCGAAGGGGACGGGCGCATTACAATCAGGGGCGTAGCACATCTCGCCAATTACTTTTTCACCTCGCATCTTGCCTCGATCACAGTGAAGGACGACGACACCGCGGTCCTCACCCTGGAGCTGGTCGACCCGCCCCCGGCGGTGGCCGGCCGGTCCAACACCTACCTCATCGAGGAGGGCGCCGAGCTTACCTGGCGCGTCACCCGCACCGGGGGAACGGACCACGACTTCTTCTACGGCTATGAAACGGACCGTACCTCCGGCCACGACCGCTACCACGACTCCACCGGCTGGGCACAATCCTACGATTCCAGTCGAGAGTTCGGGGACGACGACATCGTCGATCTGACGGGGATTGGGAATATCGCTGAGAGACTATGGTCAATCCCTGAGGGCAATACGCGTACGACGGTCAGAACGAGGGCGCACTTTGTGACCCCCACCGGGGGCGAGCTGCACATGCGGCTGCGGGACCCCTATCCCGGCTGCAACAGGTGCCCTCAGTACACCCTGGGAACGTCCAACGAGTTCCGCCTGATCATCACCAACCGCACGCCGGGCATCTCCATCACCGCCGGCTCCAACACGGTGGAGGAGGGCGGCAACGTCACCTTCACCCTCACTCGTACCTGGAACGAGGAGAACACCCGGAACTACGCCACCCACGTGGACCTGGCCTTCGACGACCCGGACGGCGTCATCTCCGGCACGCCGCCGGCCACCGTCACCATACCCAAGGGTCAGACCAGCGCGACCTTCACCCTGCAGATGACGGATGACGAGATCGACGACGATGAGGAGCGCGAGTTCACCGTTTCCGTGGCCGCGCCCGAGAAACCCAGCGAGCAGACCTTCGAGGGCGAGTTCGAGGCCCTGGCGCCATTTTCAGCCACCGTCACCGTCACCGACAACGACGAGCCGCCCCTGCCCGTTGTGACCATCGCCGAGCGCGAGGGGCGGACGTGGCGCTCGGAAGCGGCCGGAGAGATCGAGTTCGTCGTCGCCCGGGCCGGAGGCAGCGGAGCGCTCGTGGTGCACCTGGACGTGGCGCGGCAGGGCAGTTTCTTCCCGTCCACCCCCGCCGTGCCGTCCTCGGTCACCATCGAGGCGGGGAAGGACAAGAAAATCGTCAGGGTTCCCGTCGAGGACGACACCGTGGTTGAGGCGGCAGGCTCCGTAACCGTCTCCATCGCGGCGCGCTCCACCTACGACCTGGGCGACCCCTCCAGCGCCAGGGTGGACGTGCTCGACAACGAGGCATACTTCGTCATTGCAGACGCCACCGTGGAGGAGGGCGACGACGACGGCCATGGCAACCCCGTCGACAGCGTCGACGTCACCGTGACCTTCGTCGGCCAGTCGGTGGCGGGCAGCTTGGCCTCGGTGGACTGGGCCACCCAGGACGGCACCGCGGAGGCCGGCTCCGACTACACGGCCAAAAACGGCTCCATCGAGGTCCCGGCAGGGACTTGCAAGGTTCCGCCGGGGATACCTTCATGCAGCTACCCGATCACGATTCCCATCATCGACGACAGCGTTGACGAGGCCGACGAGACCTTCAAGATCGTCCTCTCCAATCCCAACAATGCCAACGGGCTGCCCTACGGCACCGTGACCATCACGGACGACGACGACGCCACCGTCACCGCGTCCATTGAAGCGGTGGCTGAAAGCGACGTTTTGGAGAGTGCCGGCCACATTGAGCTCCTCGTGAAGCTCTCCGCCCCCAGCCAGAACACCGTGGAGGTGGACTGGAGGACCATTAAAGATACAAGCCGCCGAGCGGCCACACCCGGCGCGGACTTCTTCGCCGCCAGCGGCACGGCGACCTTCCCCCGGGGCTCCACGGAGCAGCGCATCCGCGTGGCCATACGGGACGACAAAGAAGACGAGGACTCCGAATTCGTCTACGTTGGCTTGATTGAGGCCCGGAACGCCAGAATCCTACGGGCCGAAAAGAACGAATACGGCTGGATCCGGGACGACGACGTGCGAGGAGTCACCGCCGCGCCCGCGACGCTGTCCATTCCCGAGGACGGGAATGACACCTACACGCTTGTGCTGGACACCCGCCCCACCGACAACGTGACCGTGGCGGTCAACGTCCCGGCCGGCTCGGACCTGTCCGCGTCCCCGACCTCGCTGACCTTCACCCGACTGAACTGGGACCAGCCGCAGACCGTCACCGTGACCGCCGCTGCCGACGCGGACAACATCGCCGACGCACCGGTGACCATCACCCACTCGGCCAGCGGCGGCGACTACGGCCCCGCGCCCACCGACTCCGTCACCGTGACCATCACCGGCGACGCGGGCGCGACCCTGTCCGTCACCGACGCCGAGGCGCCGGAGGGTGCAGGGGCAGTCGTCTTCACCGTGACGCTGACGGGCAGTCCCTCGTCCCAGGTCACCGTGAGCTACGCCACCTCCAACGGCACGGCCACGGCGGGCCAGGACTACACCAGCACAAGCGGCACGCTGACCTTCCCCGCGGGCAACGCCGGGACCCGGACCGTGCGGGTGCCCGTCACGGACGACAGCGACGGGGAGGAGAACGAGACCTTCACCCTGACCCTCAGCGGCGAGGCCAACGCGACCCTGGCGGTCGCGACGGCCACCGGGACCATTCTCGATGACGACGCGGGCCTCGTCGTGACGGGCGGGAGGGCTGCGGAGACCGCAGGCGAGATCGTCTTCACCGTCACGCGGCAGGGGAGCACGCGGAAGGCGGTCTCCGTGTCGTACACCACCCGGGACGGCACCGCCCTGGCGGGGTCGGACTACACCGCCCGTTCCGGCAGGCTCACCTTCGCTCGCGGCGAAAGCTCCAAGACCGTCTCCGTCCCGGTGACCAACGACCTACTGGACGAGCCGGACGAGGAGACCTTCACCCTCAGGCTGAGCGGGCCCGCCGGGACCGTCATCGCCGCCGGCAAAGGCACGGCCGCGGGCGTCATCGTCGACGACGATCGCATGCCCCGGCTCTACTTCGAGTCCCTCTCCAAGTACGCGGAAGAGGCCGCGGGCCCCATTTCGTTCACGGTGAAGCTGAGCGCGGCCAGCGGCCGGCGGGTGGAGGTGGACTACGCCACCCGGGAAACGCCGGGTCAGGCCAAGGCCGGCAGCGACTTCACGGCCGTTGACGGCACGCTGGTGTTCGCACCCGGGGAGACGGAGAAGACCATCACCGTCCAGCTCGTGGACGACGACGTGGCGGAAAGCGTTGAGACTTTCGGCCTGGTGCTGCACGATGCGGTCAACGCCTCCATCTCCAGCGGAGAGGCGGCCGCCATCATCAGCGACAAAGACCTGTACAACGTCACCGTCACCGCCCGCGAGGAAAAGGTGTCCGAGGGCAGCGCCCTGGTCTTCGACGTCTGGCGCGACGGCGATACCAGCCGTGAGCTCGTGGTCACGCTGGGCCGCACTGTTGAACAGGTGGATGACCCCTGCGACCCGGAGGAGGCAAGCAGCTGCGAGCGGGACGACGTAACGGTGACCTTCAAAGGGGCCGGATTCAACGATGGGGAGCCGGGACAATCCAGGGTCGCCTATCGCTGGAAGTCCCAGGTGGACCCTTCCGCCGGTGCAGGCAAGGGCTTTGCCTACACGGTCACGGTCAAGGCGGACTCCCGGGAACCGGCCCAGTACCGGCCGGGCACGCCCGCCAGCGCCTCCACGGCGGTGGCCAGCACCGGCGTCCTAATGGTGCTGGCCTACGAGAAGATGGACCCTCTGTGGGCCCAGCAGGGGGACGAGGTATCGGTCAAGTGGACCGTCATCAACCTGAGCAACACCGCTGCCACGGACGTCAAGGTGAAGACCGACCGCACGGAGGGCACCCACGACTGCGCCGACTCCCTCCCGGGACCGTCCGACGACGACGAATACAGCAGCTGTACCGTCACGGCGGCCTACGCCGCCACCGCGGCGGACGTCACCGCCGGGAAGCTCACCATCAATGCCAGCGTCACCAAGACCGCGGGCGCCGAATCCAATGCGGTCCAGGTGGTCTTCCCCCAGGGAGACGGGCATACGCTGGCCGTCCGAAACTCGGTGCCGGCTGACGAGTACAGCAATCGCTCGGCCTTGTTCTTCAAGGTCTCCCTGAATGAGCCGTCCACCGAGACGGTCACCGTTGCGTACGCCACCTCCGACGGCACGGCTACCGGCAACACCGCCGGTGCAACCAGTTGTGGTGGTATCGGCGTCAACTTCGTGACCGGCTTTGATTACATTCCCGCGAGCGGAACGTTGACCTTCGACCCGGGGGACACCGAGGAGATCCTACGCGTGCACGTGTGCGACGACCGCAAGCCGGAGGCCGACGAGACCGTCATATTCACCATCAGCAGTCCCTCCGGGGCGAACCTGGACCCCGATCGCAGCATCGCCGAGGGAACCATCCTGGACAACGACCGGCCGGCGACCAACCCCAGCATCACCATCGCCATGGTCGGGGGCGGCGACGAGGTCGCGGAGGACGCCGGCTACGCCGAGTTCACGCTGACCCTCTCCGGCGGGACCAACGACACGGTGACCGTGGCCTGGGCCGCCGAGGCCCTGGCCGAGGACGATGCGAGGGCGGCGGCCGCGGCCGGCATGGACTACACGGCCGCAGGCGGCACCGTGACCTTCCCCCCCAGGACCACGGAGCAGCGCATCCGCGTGCCCATCATCAACGACATGATGGACGAGGCCAACCTGGAGTACCTGCAGGTCACCCTATCCGACCCGGTGAACGCGAATATCAAGGCTCCCGGAACGATAGACCTGGCGATTCGCGACGACGACGTGCGCGGCGTGACCGTCTTCCCAAACCAGATGTCCCTGGACGAGGGTGACACCGGCACATACAGCGTGTCGCTGAAATCGCAGCCGACGGAGGCCGAGGGCGTGACCATTGCGCTCAGCGTCCAGACGAACAGGGGAGTGTCGGTCGCGCCGGCCTCTCTCACCTTCACGCAGGACAACTGGCGCGATGCCCAGATGGTCGCGGTCACCAGCGAAATCGACGACGACTCCACCACCGGCGCGTATGTCATCGTCACCAATAGACCCAGCGGCAGCGACTACGACGGTCTGCACCCCGCCGTGGTGCAAGTGACCGTACTTGACAGACCCGTCTTCATGGTCGCCGACAAGACCGTGGCGGAGAACGGGGGCTCGGTGACGGTTGAGGTCACGCTGGACCGCACCCTCAACAACCAGGCGATCACCGTGGAATGGGAGACGGTGGACGGCACGGCCACGGCCGGCAACGACTACACCGCCGCTAGCGGCACGCTCACCTTCGCCGCCGATGACGCGAGCGAGACCATCAGCGTGACCATCACCGACGACTCGCTGGACGAGGACGCGGAGACGTTCTCCATCGCGCTGAGCAACCCGTCTGGAAACGTCGGGATTGGCGGCCCCGGAACGGTCACCATCACGGACAACGACAACCCGCCGACCTTGACCATCGCGGAGGTCGGGAAGAGCAGTGAGGACTCCGGCGAGGGCCGGTTCCGGGTGAGACTTTTAGACGCCTCGGAAAAGCGGGTGACGGTGGAGTGGCTCACGACTCGGTACAGCGCTGCGGGCACCGCCACTCCCGGTGACGACTTCATCGAGGCTCGCGGAACGCTAACCTTCGAGCCCGGGGAGGACCAGAAGGACTTCACCGTCGTCATCGTCGACGACGCCATCGTGGAGGAACGCGAGATCTACCGGGTCAAGCTCCGCAACGCCGTCAACGCTCAGCTCTACGACCCGCCTCGCGTCGACGCCGAGATCATCGACAACGACTCCCCGGGCGTGGAAGTCAAGCCCACGGCCGTGGACATGCTGGAAGGCGGCACGGGCGAGTACACCCTGCGGCTGAAGACGCAGCCCACGGAGGACGTGACTATCACGGTCACCGTTCCGGCCAACACCGACCTCACCGCGGGTGCAACGTCGTTCACCTTCACCATGGACAACTGGGACCAGCCGCAGACCGTCACCCTCACCGCGGCCGAGGACGCCGACGTCAGCGACGACGAGGTGTCCCTGACCCACGCGGCTTCGGGCGGAGGGTACGGCGACGTGTCCGTCGACGGCGTGACCGTCACCATCGTGGACAACGACCTCCCCACGCTGAGCATCGCCGACGGCGAGGCCGACGAGGACGCCGGCAGCATCGAGTTCACCGTGACGCTGAGCCAGGCCAGCGACAAGGATGTGTCGGCGGCATGGTCCACGGCGAACGGCACCGCCGAGGCCGGCTCAGACTACATCGGCGTCGCCGAAGGCAGGCTCTCCATCCCCGCCGGAGATACGACGGCCGCCGTTACCGTGACGGTCGTGGCCGATGGCGTGGTCGAGCCGGACGAGACGTTCACGGTAACCCTGGCCGACCTGGCGCACGCGACCTTCGCCGATAACCAGGCCACCGGGACCATACGCAACGACGATGAGATGGCCGTGACCGTGGACCCGACGACCCTGACCATCGGCGAAGGCGGTGTGGCCAGCTACCGGGTGTCCATCGGCTCCCAGCCCACCGGCGGCGACGTCAAGGTCGAGGTGACCGTCCCGTCGAGCACCGACGTCTCCGCCAACCCCACCACGCTGACCTTCACTGCCGACAACTGGAGGTCGCCGCGGTTCGTGGACGTGACCGCTGCCTCCGACGACGACGCGGTTGCGGACGCGCCGGTGACGCTGACCCATGCCGTGAGCGGCGGCGGATACGACAGCGTGACGGCATCCGCCGTCACCGTGACCATCGAGGAGGAGAACGAGCGCGGCGTCGATGTGTCGCCGACCACGCTGAGCCTCGACGAGGGCGAAAGTGGGGTCTACAGCGTTGTGCTGCGGTCCCAGCCAACGGCGAACGTGACCGTCACGATCACCGTGCCGGCGGACGCCGGCGCCACGGTGGACAAGACCAGTCTTACCTTCACTTCAGATAACTGGGACGACGCCCAGGAGGTGGAGGTGTCCGCGACCGAGGACGATGACGCGAGCTCCCCTGAGCCCTTCACCATTACCCACGCGGTCAGCGGTGGTGACTATGCCTCCGAGTCGGCGGACAGCGTGACGGTCACCGTTGATGACACAACGGTGACGATGCTGGTGTTCCAGGGGTCGGACATACTCACTGAAGGCGTGAAGGCCGCCGAGAGTGCGGGGACCATGGCCTTTGTGGTGTCGCTGCAAATAGAGTCCGGGGAGACTGTGACCGTCAACTACTCCACGTCGAATGGCACCGCTACGGCGGGCAGCGACTACACCCGAACAGCCGGCAGACTCACCTTCTCGGCCGGCGAGACCACCAAGACCATCAGCGTACCCGTCCTCAACGACCGCGTCGATGAGGACGACGAGACCTTCACGCTGACGGTGAGCAGCGCCGTCAACGCGGACCTTGACGACGGAGGGTCGTCACTCACCGTCACCGGGACCATCGAGGACGACGATACGCGCGGCCTGGTGTTGAGCCACGACGCACTCACCGTACCGGAGGGCGGACGCAGGAGCTACACCGTCGCCCTGGAATCGCGGCCCACCACAAACGTGACCATCACGATACGGGTCCCGGCAGGCGCCGACGTGTCGGTGAATACCAGGAAGCTCACCTTCACCCCTGCCAACTGGAACGTCACTCAGACGGTGACGGTGAACGCCTACCAGGACAGGGATGCCCAGCCGGACCCCAAGGCGGCGATTGAGCATACGGCATCGGGCGGCGACTATGGATTCAGTCGCAGCCCTGGGAGCGGTCCCATTTCGGCGGCGGTAGACGTGACGGTCATCGAGGACGATGAGCCCACCATCACACTGTCGTTGGACGTCGACACCATCTCGGAGAACGAGGGCGTGGCGACGGTGACGGCGTCCCTGAGCGAGCAGTCCAGCGCCGAGACCACCATAGTCGTGTCCATCGACCCCGCCGACATCAGCACGCTGAGCGAGAACAAGACGCTGACCATAGCGGCGGGCCAGACCGCCAGCACGGGCGAGGTGACGATCACGGCGGTCGACGACTCCGCCTACACCGGGGACCGCCAGGTCACGGTGAAGGGCGCGGCGGCCAACACCGCGGGCCTGCAAGACCCCGACGAAGTGATGCTCACCATCGCCGAGGACGACGACCTGCCCCAGGTGACGCTGGCGCTGGACTCCGACACCATATCGGAGAACGGCGGCGTGGCCACGGTGACGGCGTCCCTGAGCGAGCAGTCCAGCGCCGAGACCACCATAGTCGTGTCCATCGACCCCGCCGACATCAGCACGCTGAGCGAGAACAAGACGCTGACCATAGCGGCGGGCCAGACCGCCAGCACGGGCGAGGTGACGATCACGGCGGTCGACGACTCCGCCTACACCGGGGACCGCCAGGTCACGGTGAAGGGCGCGGCGGCCAACACCGCGGGCCTGCAAGACCCCGACGAAGTGATGCTCACCATCGCCGAGGACGACGACCTGCCCCAGGTGACGCTGGCGCTGGACTCCGACACCATATCGGAGAACGGCGGCGTGGCCACGGTGACGGCGTCCCTGAGCGAGCAGTCCAGCGCAGCGACGACGATCACGGTGTCCATCGACCCGACGACCACCAGCGCCCTCAGCTCCAACACGACGCTGACCATCGCCAAGGGGGCTACGACCAGCACGGGCGAGGTGAAGATCACCGCCACCGACGACTCGACCTACACGGGGAACCGGGAGGTGACGGTGAGCGGGTCTGCCGCCAACGACGTCGGCGTGGACGGCCCTGAGGACGTGACGCTGACGATCACCGACGACGACACGAAGCCCCAGGTGACGCTGTCCCTCGACTCCGACACCATATCGGAGAACGGCGGCGTGGCCACGGTGACAGCCTCGCTCAGTACCACATCCGGCGCGGCCACGACGATTACGGTGTCCATCGACCCGACGACCACCAGCGCCCTCAGCTCCAACACGACGCTGACCATCGCCAAGGGGGCTACGACCAGCACGGGCGAGGTGAAGATCACCGCCACCGACGACTCGACCTACACCGGCAACCGGGAGGTGACGGTGAGCGGGTCTGCCGCCAACAACGTGGGCGTGGACGGCCCTGAGGACGTGACCCTGACCATCACCGACGACGATGACAAGCCCAAGGTGACCCTGTCCCTCGACTCCGACACCATATCGGAGAACGGCGGCGTGGCCACGGTGACAGCCTCGCTCAGTACCACATCCGGCGCGGCCACGACGATTACGGTGTCCATCGACCCGACGACCACCAGCGCCCTCAGCTCCAACACGACGCTGACCATCGCCAAGGGGGCTACGACCAGCACGGGCGAGGTGAAGATCACCGCCACCGACGACTCGACCTACACCGGCAACCGGGAGGTGACGGTGAGCGGGTCTGCCGCCAACAACGTGGGCGTGGACGGCCCTGAGGACGTGACCCTGACCATCACCGACGACGATGACAAGCCCAAGGTGACCCTGTCCCTCGACTCCGACACCATATCGGAGAACGGCGGCGTGGCCACGGTGACAGCCTCGCTCAGTACCACATCCGGCGCGGCCACGACGATTACGGTGTCCATCGACCCGACGACCACCAGCGCCCTCAGCTCCAACACGACGCTGACCATCGCCAAGGGGGCTACGACCAGCACGGGCGAGGTGAAGATCACCGCCACCGACGACTCGACCTACACCGGCAACCGGGAGGTGACGGTGAGCGGGTCTGCCGCCAACAACGTGGGCGTGGACGGCCCTGAGGACGTGACCCTGACCATCACCGACGACGATGACAAGCCCAAGGTGACCCTGTCCCTCGACTCCGACACCATATCGGAGAACGGCGGCGTGGCCACGGTGACAGCCTCGCTCAGTACCACATCCGGCGCGGCCACGACGATTACGGTGTCCATCGACCCGACGACCACCAGCGCCCTCAGCTCCAACACGACGCTGACCATCGCCAAGGGGGCTACGACCAGCACGGGCGAGGTGAAGATCACCGCTACCGACGACTCGACCTACACCGGCAACCGGGAGGTGACGGTCAAGGGCGCGGCCACCAACAGCGTCGGTGTGGACGGCCCCGACGACGTGACCCTCACGATCACCGACGACGACACGAAGCCGAAGGTGACGCTGGTGCTGACGCCTTCGACCATCAGCGAGAGCGGAGCCTCAAACGCCAGCACGGTGACGGCAACCCTGAGCGCCTCTTCCACTGCGGCCACGACGATCACGGTGTCCATCGACCCGACGACCACCAGCGCCCTCAGCTCCAACACGACGCTGACCATCGCCAAGGGGGCTACGACCAGCACGGGCGAGGTGAAGATCACCGCCACCGACGACTCGACCTACACCGGGAACCGGGAGGTGACGGTGAGCGGGTCTGCCGCCAACGACGTCGGCGTGGACGGCCCCGACGACGTCACCCTGACCATCACCGACGACGAGGTTCGCGCTGTGACGGTGAGCTTCGAACAGGCGGCCTACACCGTGGCGGAGGGCGGCGCCGCCACCGTGAAGGTCACCCTCAGCGCAGCGCCCGAGCGGCAGGTGGTCATAATTCTCAACAAGGCCGACCAGAATGGCGCATCATCCGCGGACTACTCCGGTGTCCCGTCGGACTTGACCTTCGGCGCGTCGGACACCGAGAAGACCTTCACCTTCAACGCCATGGCGGACGACGTGGACGACGATGACGAGAGTGTCATTCTGTCGTTCGGCGGCCTGCCCACGGGAGTTTCTGCCGGCACGACTCCCACCGGCACGGTGTCGATCACCGACGACGACGTGCCTGCGGTGACGGTGAGCTATGAGCAGGCGGCCTACACCGTGGCGGAGGGCGGGAGCGCCACCGTGAAGGTGACCCTCAGCGAAGCGCCGGAGCGGCAGGTGGTCGTGCCGGTCGCCAAGACCAACGAGGGCGGCGCGTCTTCGGCGGACTACTCCGGCGTCCCATCGAGCCTGACCTTCGGCGCAACCGACACCGCGAAGACCTTCACCTTCTTGGCGATGGCCGACGACGTGGACGACGACGGGGAGAGCGTGGACCTGGCCTTCGGGACGCTGCCCACGGGGGTGAGCGCCGGGACGACCTCGACAAGCACGGTGTCGATCACCGACGACGACGTGCCTTCGGTGACGGTGAGCTATGAGCAGGCCTCCTACGCCGTCGTAGAGGGCGAAACCGAAACCGTTAAGGTGACCCTCAGCGAAGCGCCGGAGCGGCAGGTGGTCGTGCCCATCACGACGACCAACCAGGACGGCGCATCGGCGGCGGACTACTCGGGAGTCCCGTCGACCCTGACCTTCGGCGCCTCCGACACGGAGAAGACCTTCACCTTCACCGCGATGGCGGACTCGGTGACCGATAGCGGGGAGAGCGTGGACCTGGACTTTGGCGCTTTGCCCACGGGCGTCAGCGCAGGCCCTAATAGCGAGGCCAACGTCTTGATTGTCGAGGTCTCCCAGTCAAACCTCACTCCCAACGTAACCGTGAGTTTCGACCATGGATCATACAGAGTGGAGGAGGGACAAATAGCCACCGAGGTGGCCCCGCCCGGAGTCATGAGCGAGGTCATCATGGTTGGTCTGAGCGAGGCGCCGGGGCGAACCGTCGAGATACCCTTGATCGTCACAAACTGGGATGGGGCGTCCGGCGACGACTACTCCGGCGTGCCCGCCAGCCTGACCTTCGGGCCTACAGACAAGCGGAAGCCCATCTTCTTTAGAGCGACGGACGATGACTTGGACGACGACGGCGAGACCGTAGTCATAGAGATTGGCGATCTGCCCTCCGGCGTCAGCGTAGGCAGAGACAGGGCCAGAGTGTACATCATGGACAACGACGGCCGGGTCGGACTCTGGGTGCATAGCATGAAAAGCGACCTGTCAGGGGCTAAGGCCACGCCGAATGGCCACGGCTACAGCCAGACAACCAATTACAAAACGGCCATTAATGTAACCAAGGCAGTGTCTTGTAGCATTCCCCGTGTGTTGGAGGAGTGGACAAGCCTCACTTTGATCGACGGAACAGTCATTACGAGGGATAGAGTCAAAGCGGACTGCGAGCAACGGCCCTGGTTCGTATTCCACTTCAATACGCCCAACAGCGCCAGGGAACTAGAGATATATGGGCGCGAGATTCCGTCAACCGGAGAACCGGGGGACTACAAGCTGGTGGAGAGGCGGGTCTACGGCCGGTGCGGCACGGCTAACGACGAAGAGGAAGGCGCTTGTTGGGGTACCAACTACAGTACTTCGATGGCCGACAATCGCTTCGTGCGGCGTCCGGGAGACAAGTACAGCGACGTCTTGCCCACGGTTCCCGGGGAACAATACCAATACTTTGTGAAGTACTTTGATGGGAACGGAGACATGATGTGGCGGACCAACGATGTTCGCCCCGATTTCGAGGGGACCCGCCACGACTGGGGCACGCAGGCTCCATACCGTCGGTGGACCGGCGCTTACCAGAGTGGAGCTAGCCCCGAATCATCCGAGCAGCAGCAGGCCCAAGGTCACCTCCCGGCCCCGGAGAATCTGGCGGCCACAGCGAGCTCGGACCGCATCGAGCTGACCTGGGACGCGGTGGCCGGGGCCGAGAGCTACCGTGTGCTGCGCCGCAACCAGGCGGACGCTCTCTACGCCGAGATCGCCGTCACCACCACCAACTCCTACACCGACACCACAGCCGTGGTCGCCCAGGGGTACGCCTACAAGGTGCAGGCGCAGAACGACTCCGGCGACAGCGAGTTCTCGGACCACGTGCTGGCGATGATCGATCCGCCGCCGCCTGACGCCCCCACCGGCTTCCAGGCGGTCGTCGGGGACGACTCCGTGACCCTGTCCTGGGACGCCTCCGACGACGACACGATCACCAGCTACATGGTGATCAGACAGGTGCGCGACGCGGACCCGCCACAGACCGTGCTGCTGCGGCGCAAGATAGGGGAGACCAACCAGGTCACCGACAGCAGCCCGGAGTCCGGCGCGGCCTACACCTACAGCGTCATGGCCATCAACGCCGGCGGCCGCAGCGACGCCGCCACGGTGGACGTGGACATCCCGGCAGACACCGGAGGGCTCACGGTCACGCGTTCCGGCCCCACGTTCAACCTGTCCTGGGACGAGGTGGACGGCGCCACGAGCTACAACGTGCTGCGCATGGGTCCCGGGGAGACCGAGCACTCCAAGGTGGCCACGTCGGAGACCACCTCGTATACGGACTATCCGACGGGCTCCGGCACCTTCTCGTATCGAATCCAGCCGGTTGAAGACGGCGAAGCGGGCGACGCCTTTGCCCCGGTGACGGCGGAGATGCTCCCGCCGCCCGACCCGCCTACCGATCTTCAGGCGACCGCGGCCAGCGGGTCGGTGACCCTGACCTGGACCGCCCCGTCGCAGACGCTCCTCACGTACCTGGTGAGCCGCAAGGTGCGGGACGCGGACCCGCCGGAGGAGTTCGCGCTCCTCGGCGCGGCCGCGGGCGACGCGACCGCCTACACCGACACGACGGTGGAGGCTGACACGGCCTATGCCTACCAGCTGGTTGCGGTGGGCACGGAGTTTGAGAGCGACCCTGTCGAGGTTGAGGTGGACACGCCGCCGGCAAGTCCGCTGGTGGGCTTCACCCTGGTGGACGGCGGGGCCAACGCCCTGAACGGCGAGTCGCTGCCGGCGGGCAGCTACACCCTGACGGCTACGGCATACTCCGGGAGCAGCCTTGGCGGAGACGAGCTGGG
Source organism: Dehalococcoidia bacterium (assembly GCA_965116555.1). Taxonomy (GTDB): domain Bacteria; phylum Chloroflexota; class Dehalococcoidia; order Lucifugimonadales; family QGNO01; genus DAOUJH01. Next base: position 1,471,578 of record OZ220698.1, read on the forward strand.
CACGCTGGAGGTCTCCTTCACCGTGATCGTCGACGACCCGGACTCGAACCGTGACGGCGCGGTGTCCTTGGGCGACCAGTCGCCTGACCGTGGCCGCCAGTTCTTCTACGACAAGTCCCTGGACCGGGCCAACGGCGACGGCGTCGACTACTACACCTTCACCACCGACGGCCGCTACGAGCTGGGCCTGGGAGCGCGGGACCAGAGCATCGAATTGAAGGTCACGCTGGAGGACGCGGACGGCAACGTGGTGGGCACCGCCGGTCCGCCGGCAGATCCGAACAAGGACCAAGTCTACATCGAGTGGCTGAAGATCACCATCGACGCCGGCGCCTACTACGTCCGCGTGGAGGCGCTGGCGGACGGCCAGACCGACTACTACATCCGCTTCGGGCTCACGGCGGACGAGTAGGCCCTCGGGAAAGAGCCGGAAGGCTCGAATACGTGGACTGACAGGGCGGGGCAGACGCGTCTCGCCCTGTCAGCGCTTCCCCGCGTGCGTAGCTGGCCCGCTTTTGGCAGTGTCGAGCCCCGCTGAGGAATCGCGCCGAACGGCTCAGCTCCGTCTACCGTGAGAGCTGGCCTGTCGCTCCCGCAGGGCCGATACCTCCTCGTCCTGCCTGTCGGCTGGTCCATCTCCTCTCCTGGTTGCCGTCTGGATTCGGGCCTCTCGGCCAGTCCAGGGGACATGTTGTCGCTTTGGGCTCATTTTTACAACAACTTTTACAGAAGAGGGGTTGTGTTTTACGTGCATGTTATATCCGGTGGCTATACTGGGCCGGGTAATTGTGCCAATTGACTTTGGACAGGTCACGACGGCTTCGTGTTCGGCTCCGGCTGGGACCGAGATGGGTCGGAGAGATATAGGGAGAAAGCGCATGATGAACACCGACATACGGAGCATCAGACTCGTAGTGCGGGCAGCGATTCCTGCCTTCCTCATGCTGGCTGCGGCAGTCGTCTTCGTGACCTACGTCTTACCGGTACTGGCCCAGGAATCGGATCCGGACGCCTCCCGTAACGGCGCGGTGTCGCTGGGCGACCAGTCCCCGGACCGGGGACGGCAGTTCTTCTACGACAAGTCACTGAACCGGGCCAACGGCGACGGAGTCGACTACTACACCTTCACCACCGACGGCCGCTACACGCTGGGCCTGGGAGCGCGTGACCAGACCATCGAGTTGAAGGTCACTCTGGAGGACGCGGACGGCAGCGTGGTCGGGACCGCCGGCCCGCCCCTGAACCCCGACCTCGACCAGGTCTACATCGAGTGGCTGCAGACCGCCATCGACGCCGGCACCTACTACGTCCGCGTGGAGGCGCTGGAAGACGGCCAGACCGGCTACTACCTGCGCTTCGGTCTGGAGGATGCGCCCAACTCCGCGCCGGAGTTCGGCAGCGCGGCCTACTCGTTCTCCGTCGCCGAGGACGCGGCTACCGGCGCCGCCGTGGGCACGGTCTCCGCCACCGACGCCGACGCCGACGCCGACAGTCTCACCTACACCATCGAGTCTGGCAACGGCGACGGCGTATTCGCCATCGACGGCGGGACGGGCGCTATCACGACGGCCGCGCCGCTGGACCACGAGACCACGCCGTCCTACGCGCTGACGGTGCAGGCCGACGACGGCGAGGGCGGCACGGCCACCGCCACGGTGAACATCACCGTGACCGACGTGGAGGAGTCGACGACGGGGCCGCTGGCGGGCTTCACCCTGGTGGACGCCTCGGACCAGGCCGTGCTGGCGAGCCTGACCGACGGGCATGAAGTTGAGCTTGCCGACCCGGACGGGGGCAGCTACGGCATCCGCGCCGACGTCGACCCGAACACCGCCATTGGCAGTGTCAGGCTGGAGTTGAGCGGCGCGAAGACCGTCGCCCGGACCGAGAGCGTCGCCCCCTACTCGCTGTACGGAGACGGCGGCGCTAACGACCTGCACGGCGAGTCCCTTCCCGCGGGCAGCTACACCCTGACGGCCACGGCCTACGCGGAGAGTGGCCTGGCGGGCGACAAGCTGGGGACGCTGGAAATCTCCTTCACCGTCACGCAGGCCAACCGTGCGCCGGAGTTCGGCAGCGCGGCCTACAGCTTCTCCGTAGCCGAGGACGCATCTACCGGCGCCGCCGTGGGCAGCGTGTCGGCCACGGATGCGGACGACGACACACTCACCTACACCATCGAGGCCGGGAACGGCGACGGCAAGTTCGTCATTGACGGCGGGACGGGCGCGATCACCACGGCGGGAGCGCTGGACCACGAGACCACGCCGTCCTACGCGCTGACGGTGCAGGCCGACGACGGCAACGGCGGCACGGCCACCGCGACGGTGAACATCACCGTGACCGACGTGGACGAGTCGACCGCGGGGCCACTTACGGGGTTCACCCTGGTGGACGCCTCGGACCAGGCCGTGCTGGCAACGCTGACCGACGGCGGCAGCGTGGAGCTGGCCGACCCGTCGGGCGGCAGCTACGCTGTCCGCGCCGACGTGGACGCGAACGCCGCCATTGGCAGTGTCAGCCTGTCCCTGAGCGGCGCGAAGGCGGTTACCAAGACTGAAAACGTCGCCCCCTACTCTCTGTACGGGGACGGTGGGGCCAACGCGCTGCGGGGCGAGTCGCTGCCGGCGGGCAGCTACACCCTGACGGCCACGGCCTACGCGGAGAGTGGCCTGGCGGGCGACAAGCTGGGGACGCTGGAGGTCTCGTTCACGGTGACGGCGCCGCGAGCGCAGGATCCCCTGAGCGCCATGAAGAGAGGCATAACTTCGGACGGCGTGTCTTTCGTGCAGTTCCTGGAGTCGGTCCCCGCGAGTCCGCCCGGCGAGGACGATGAATCCGTGCCTCAGAGGGCATCGAGTCCGATCACCGTGGACCCGCCCGGGCGATACCTGCTGCCCCAGGGCCTCTGGTCCGACAACACCACCCTGTGGGTGTCCGCGAGAGGCTCGTCATTTGAAGCGGACGAAAAGCTGTACGCCTACGTGCTGAGCACCGGCGCAAGAGACCTCGACAAGGACATCCAACTGGCAGTCCCCGAACTGCCCGACCCGCCGAACATATTCGACCAGCGGGACGGCGCCACCGGCCTCTGGATGACCGCCGACACCATCTGGTCTTCGGCGGGGGTGATCGACGAGGTGCTGGCCTACCACCGGCGGGCGGACTCCATGGCCACGCCGCCCATCGCCGTCGGCGACCGCAAGTCCGGCCGCGACTTCGACGCGCTGCCGGCGGAGGCCCGCACGCCCGTCGGGCTGTGGTCCAACGGCGCCGACATGTACATCGCCGACTACAGCATCGGGCGCATCTACGTGCACAACCTGTCCACCGGGGCCCACGTCAGGACGCTGCTGACGTCGCGGGAAGACGGGAACGCCAACCCCGTGGGGCTCTGGTCGAACGGGACAATCATGTGGGTGGGGGACTCCCACGACGCCAGGGTGTACGCCTACGCACTGGCCGACTGGAGCCGGGAACCGTTGCTCGACGTGGAGGACCTGGCGGACGACAACCGGCGGCCCCAGGGCATCTGGTCCGACGGCTCGAAACTGTGGGTGGCTGACAAGCACAGCGACAAGGTGTTCGTGTACGACCTCCCCGAAGCGCCCACCCCGGAAAAGGAGACGCGCCTCCGCAGCCTGGGCATGCGCGGCGTCAACATGAGGTTCTTTGGGCCCAACAGCATCAACTACATCACGAGCTCACCGTCCCGGCATTCCAGGACCATGGTGACCCCGGTAACCCTCAACCCCGACGCTTCGTTCGTCATCGCCCCGGATGACTCCCAAACCCACCTCGACGGGCACTGGGTTGAGCTTGAAGACGACGGCGATACCGAGATCACGGTGACCGTGACGTCGGCCGACGGCACGGAGACGCTGGTCTACACGGTCCGCATCCTCCAGGGGGAGGCCGACCTGGGCTGGGTCGCTTCCCGCAGCCGCCTGAAGTCCATCAGCTTCACCGGCGCACCTGACCCGGTCATAGGTCCCGATTCCACCTCGTACTCGATTGAAATGGAGCCGGGGACGTACAAGACCACGGTGACGGCAATCACTGATGTTCCCGGGGTGCCCGTGCTGATCACTCCCGCCGACGCCGACATGGCGGACGGGCACCAGATCGACCTGGTGGAAGGAGTCAACGTGGTCAGGGTGACCGTCCTGGCAGGCGTTCACCGCACCTACACCTTCGCCATAACCGCCGGCGAGGGTTTCACCCAGCTCAGCGCCTGGACCGGCCGCGCCTGCGCACTGCGCGAGGATGCCAGCCTTGCCTGCTGGGGACTGCCCTCGGAGGCCTCCCGCTATCTGAACGCCGCCCCAGGCATCTACACCGACGTCCACGTAAGCGACGTCTGGACGTGCACCATTGACCTGGACGACGTGGGCGAGTGCCGGAGCGGCGCACGGACCTACACGGTGCAGGACGTGAAGGTGCTCCGGTCCAAGCAAGATCGCATCTGCTGGGTGAAGATTGACGGCGCCCTCGGCTGCAACCTCGATGACGGAGAGATTCCGGATGGGAAGTTCAAGTTCGTGGAAATCGGCAGCAACCGCTACACCTGCGCCATCAAGGAGGACGGCAAGGCCGTTTGCTGGGGCAATGAAAATTTCCTGGAGACCTACAAGGCGCTATTTGATGTGATCCAGAACACGAGCAACGCCTACAAGCATTTGGCCCTCGAATTGATCTTCATGTGCGGCCTGAAGACGGACGACACGGTGGTCTGCCCCGTGCAAAGCGGCCGCAGCGCCAAGTGGCTGGACGTTGATTTCCCCGACACCTCCTGCATCGTCATGCCGAGTAACGAGGCGGAGTGCGTCTTGCGGGGCACTGCTCAACAACGCGAGTACAGCGAGGCAATACTCACCGAACCCCCGGGCCCCTTCAAGACGCTCTCCATCGGAGGCAAGTACATCTGCGGCCTGAGAACGGACAAGACCGTCGCCTGCTGGGGCCATGACTCGAACAACGCGCTCGACGTCCCGCCCATCGCCTCCCCCTGGGCCGACGACCCGCGCCTCCTCTCGCTCGAGCTCAGCGGCGTCAGCCTCAACCGCGCCTTCAACCCTGAAATCACGGCATACACCGCCTCCGTGGCCAATGTCGTCGATGAGGTCACCGTCCTCGCACGGGCCACCAACACGGGCGCCGACATCGCCTACGATCCCGCAACCGACGCCGACGGCACCGACGACGGCCACCAGGTGAGCCTGTCCACCGGCGAGAACACCATCACCGTCACCGTCACTTCCGCCAACGGAGAGGCCACGACGGCGTACACGATCACCGTCACCCGGGCCTCCCCATAGGCGCCATACGCAGGTCAACCGCGGGGAAGTGGCCTGGGCGCCTGGGGACCTGGTTGCCGGCTGGATTCGGGCTTTAGGGGACATGTTGTCGCTTTGGGCTCATTTTTACAATAGCTTTTACAGAAGAGGGGTTGCTTTTTACGTGCATGTTATATCCGGTGGCTATACTGGATTGGGTAATTAAGCCAAGTGCATAAGGATGGGGGCCGTATGCAGGACTCTCACGTTCAGAAGCTGAGCCTTGCACTTCTCTTCGGAGCGCTGATGTTCGTGGGCTTCATAGTCCTGACGATCGCGTTTGCTCCCACGCCAGAGGCACAAACATCCCTAGTCAGCAGCTCGCTGGCCGGGACGTGCGCCACTTACGATGGAAACGGCGACGGCACACTCACGCCGGACGAAGTGAATAATGCGTTTGATGACCTGCTCAACGACAAGATAACGGTGCATCAGTTCGTTGAGGTGCTGGATTGTCGAGATAACCCCCCGACGCCCACGCCCACCGCGACAGCTACCGCTACGGCTACGGCGGTCGCGAACCCTCAATGCGGCGTCGTAAACAATAGTCCTGCGCAATACGCAGTCCCGGATGTGGGTCAGCCAGCAATCAGAAGGACTATCAATGGCGAGTTCGACATCAACTGTCTACACGGTGTGACGAACAAGCCCATGAAGCACCATCTCTTCAATCTTGCCAAGAAAGCGCACATCATCATAGATTTGGAATCAACCAAAGACTCCAAGCTGATCTTGAGGGACTTCAGCGGGGTCGTCCAGCAGGTGAATGACAACAACGATGAAGAGGCCTCTACCTACCGACATGCCCGCGTAGCGATGCAGCTTCCTGCAGGAAGCTACATTATAGACACAACGGTCAGTAGCTCGGAGACCGTCAGTGCGTCAACTCCCTACACGCTGAAGATAGAGGTCAGTCACGCCATTCCTGCCCTCGGCCATCAGGCGGACCACACAGTGGGCTATATCCTGAATTTCCCAGGGATACCCACGCCGACGCCGACGCCGAGGTCGGGGACGACTCCGCCACCGCCACGGCCGCCATCGCCGCCGCCCGTACCGGTGGACACACCCACGCCCATACCGGTGGACACGCCCACGCCCATACCGGTGGACACGCCCACGCCCATACCGGTGGACACGCCCACGCCCATACCGGTGGACACGCCCACGCCCATACCGGTGGACACGCCCACGCCCATACCGGTGGACACGCCCACGCCCATACCGGTGGACACGCCCACGCCCATACCGGTGGACACGCCCACGCCCATACCGGTGGACACACCCACGCCCATACCGGTGGACACACCCACGCCCATACCGGTGGACACGCCCATACCGGTGGACACGCCCACGCCCATACCGGTGGACACACCCACGCCCACGCCCACACCCAAGCTGGACTGCAACGGCTACGGCTACAATTCGCCTCTTGGCGCTAATTGCCCAACGGCAACACCCACGCCCAGGCCGACTGCAACGCCCACGCCCAGGCCAGACTGCAATGGCTACGGCTACAATTCGCCTCTTGGCTCTAATTGCCCTACGGCTACACCCACGCCTTATCATGACCACGGCGGAGATGGTCTGGATAGCGAGGTTCCTTCATATGATGACCTTGTTCCTCCAATCTTGGACCCAAACGTCACTCCCTCAATACCGAATACGGACGACCATTTTGCAACGGTAGTGCCATCTGGAATAGCAGCCTGGAACACGGCTGTTTCAAGAAGCTGGCCCAATCTACTGTTCTGCGACATACGGGATCCTGACTGTTTCGCCAGGAACACCGACGGCCAGTATGTTCTCGCACAGATGGTAGAAGGGGAAGAGGAAGGGCCTGATAGTGATTCTGTTCACTGTGGCTGGGCTCCGGCATGTGCGATAGTTCACCGCGCGTATCTCGTGAGTAACCCTGTCAGCCATCCCGACAACCATATAGCGCATGTAGCCATGCGGTTTGAAGAGCCAGCCTGGGGCTACAGCACAAAATACTCAATGGACTTAAAATACGAGTGGACAGACATCAAGGAACATCACGGCCAAATCTTCGTGGAGGCCGGAAAGCCGTACATGCTGGCACACCTGAAGACAACCGTGATGCACGAGTTCGGCCATGCCGCCGGTCTGGATGACCTCTACAAGTATAAAGACGAAAACGGCGATTCACTGTATCCTGGATACCTTATGGAGTACCAGAAGGGTGAGAGCATACCGGCTAAGGACAGAGCCTATATAGAGCAGCTCTACCGCAATCGGTATGGCGCAAAGCCGCACGACTTTTTACTGTCGAGTAATGAGGTTGAGGGCGATCACGATTCTCAGCCAAACTGAAGGGGGGCAGCAGATGTTTAAGCCATATAGAAAGATTGGAGCGGCCGCAGCCCTGCTTGTCCTGTCCCTCATGGGTGGAGTTGCCTGCGGTTCGGGTCCGGGCGCAGCTACCGAACCTCACTCTAGGGAGACGGGCGCTGCGCAGGTGACAGAAGCCCACACCATGTCAATCCAACCCTTTGACTTAGGCGCACCGCCGTTGGAACAGTTGGTCATAAGGGCGGACATCATAGCGGTTGTGAAGCTCATAGCGGTTGAGCGCGGTCTGGAAGCCCGCAAGATAAAGAACCGCCTGGTGTATGCGCAGACTTTGGAGTTCTACTTTGAGGTTGAGCAATACCTGAAGGGCAAGGGAGAGGACTATGTCGTTGGCCTTGTCTTTGATTGGGATGAGGAGTACAGCACCGCCGAGGCCGCCGCGCGAGCCAGCGCCCCTCTGCCCGACCGCGTAAAGGCTTGGGACGACCGGAGGGCGGTTGTCTTCCTGAGCGACCAGGACACCAAAGAGGACGACATCACATGGCCGGCTGGGCGATACTACCTGGGCTTGACGTTTGGTGATGAGGACCACTTCTCTGTTGCTGGTGGGAAAAACATGCCCTGGATGCCCGCTGTTTCAAACAGTGCCGATGAAAAGACCTTCCTGTTGGAAAGCGACCTCAAGTCACCGGACCCCGAGACCTTTAGGCTTGACGACCTGAAGGGGCAGATTTCACAGCTAGAGCAGTTGCTTGCTGGGCGCTCAGATGAGTACGTCGAATGCGTAGTCCTCACCTATCAGTGGCACACCATAACCCGCAACCTGAAGGAACAAGAGGTACCTGCCTATCAGTACAGGCGTGAAGATGCCAGCATTCAGTCTGGCTCGCCCTGGGGCACATACGTCTTTACCGACAGCATGGCCGGGCACTATGCAAAAGCCTCTCAGTCGAACGCCGGGCCGGAGGGCAGCTATGTGCTGGCCGGGCATCACCCTGAGTATTTTATAGGCAAAGCCCCAGGACATATCTTCACGATGCGGCCTCTCCCCGCCGGGGTCTACAGGTTTAATCATGCCTACCTTCCGTATTCCATCAGCATGTGCGGCGGGACTATCCCGCTCGAAGAGATGGGCAGCAGAGAGCTATTCGTTACGGTTACGGCCCCAGAGGGAACCCTGTATGAAGCATTCTTTGACCCAGGCGACTCGCTGGCTGCCGACTTCAGAGAGGGCCCTGTAGAACGTATCTCCTGGGAAGACGGAAGGGTGTTTGGTTCGCTAAGGCAAGGCAATAAGGCCAGCAGAATTGAGTTCATCAACCTGGATGGCACGGTTAGGATTTCGCTCGGAGTAAACAAGCTGAAGGAAGAGAAAGAAGTGCTGTCCTGGACGGTGAAGTCGCAGCCCTGGCAGGCAGGCGACAGATTGATGATGAGGGTCTACGGATAGGAGGGGGGGATGGCAACAATAGAGGAACGAATCAGCAGGCTGGAAGGCGGCTATGAGCACTTGGCTACGAAAGCTGACCTCTACAGGGCGGTTATTCAACTAGCGATGCTCCAGGTTGCGACAGTAGGCTTGGTCGTCAGCGCCGGCGTGGCCTTCTTGAAGCTGACAGCATAGGAGATGGTAGCTATAGCAACTGAACACCCGATCACGCGAGCTGAGTTCGTTGCCCTTGAAACTAGGCTCATCACATGGATGGTCGGCCAGATGGTGGCCGCTATAGTGGCGGCCTCGTCAATCGCCCTCATAATCGTTAGGTTCGCCGGGTAGGAGAGAAAGGAGAGGGAGATGGAAAATGCCATAAGCGCCTTGTTCTCAGGAATCATTGCATCGGTCTTTAGTATTGCCAATCTGGTTGTCTGGATACTGATCTATAAGACCCTGAAACAGATTGCAAAGAAACTCTAGTGGCGGGACCCCGACAACTCTTCAGGACGGCCGCAAGGTGGCTGCCCGTAGCGGTGGCGGGCTGCTTCCTGACGGCAGGCTTTGGAATCATCATCTATGCGGTCTACCTGATGCTTGTGGGCTAGGGGAAGGTGTTTATGACGACTGAGACGGCGCGCTACAGCCAGCAGGCGGCACTCTTCATGGTGCAGGCGCAGGACGAACTGGAACGGTGCGATCTCCGTCAAGCCGGTGAGAAGGCTTGGGGCGCTGCCGCCCAGGCCATCAAGGCGGTTGCCGAACAGAGGGGATGGGAACATACCTCACACCGCGCCCTCTCGGCTGCCGTCTCCCGGCTGACGGAAGAGAGCAGCGACTATAACCTTGCGCGGGGCTATGCCTCAGCACAGTCACTCCATACCTTCTTCTATGAGGGCGGGCTGTCCAGGCCCCTGGTGGTGGCTCAGGTCTTTGACGTTCAGAACTTTGTTGGCCGGCTGAGGGATTTGCTATGAGGGTAATCCTTCTGGTGGTGCTGGTCTTGGCGGGATGCTCTAGTCCGCCGCCAACGGCAACTCCCACGCCGTCGCCGACCGCAACTCCCACGCCAACGGCGACACCCGCCCCTACGGCGACCGCCACACCTGCCCCAGCGCCCACAGCAACGCCCAACCCACTGGAAATCGCCCTGGCGGCTGTCGATACGCTGAAGAGGAGTCTTGCTAAAGTCGAGTCCGTTCAGGACGTCGACTTCTTGCAACATGAACTGAGTCGGAAAAGAGTGGGGCTAGACCAGATTCTCTGCGATATTGCCGACGGGAGACTAGAGCCTGTCCTGTATCTGAACGACCTCACAGACGACAGAACAGTACAGCTCGGCATCAAAACGCGCCTCTGTCGCGGCGTTTCAGTTCCAGGAGTAGAACGGCCACACTACAGGGCTGACTACTATAAGGACTATCTCCCGACGCCGACGCCCACGCCGACGCAGGAGAACTTGGTCGATTCTCTAACGGGTGCGGACCGTGAGATAGCTGTTTTCATCGCCGAGGCCTGGGCAGCAACCAACCCCGATCAGATAGCCTCAATTATCACTCAGGCGCTGCTGGCCTCCCCGGAGTTCGAGGAGCGGATTCCTGCCTTTCTGCATCTGGAGCTTGGGGAAATCCTGAAAGTCAGCATTGAGGACGACTTGGGGAGTTCCATCAGTCTGTCGCTGGACTCTATCGCTTATTATGGCGGCGCGGTGGTCAGCGTCACGCTTCTGGCGGAAGGCATGACAGAGGTCGATACGAGGCTTGTGGAGTCCATAGGGCTGAGCATACCCATTGTGGTGAGCGTTGACCTGGATAACGAACTGGCCTATGAGTGGAACGTAGACCTGGACGCCGTCACGGTTGTGCTGTCCTGAGCGTGGTCTACTCCGCGCTGGGGGTAAGGAACGCGTCTCATGGGAAGATGGAAAAGTGTTCGGAGCACTAAGGCGAGGCAGCAAGGCCAGCAGAATTGACTTCATTGACTTGGAGGGAGCGGTTAGGGCTTCTCTCAAAGTAAACAAGCTGAGAGACGTGAATGAAACCCTGTCCTGGACATTGGAGTCGCAGCCCTGGCAGGCAGGGGACAGATTGATGATGAGGGTCTACGGCTAGGAGATGGCGTAGTTTGTCATCAGGGGAGGTCAGCATGGCTACAGCAGAACACCCAATAACGCGGTCTGAAGTCAGTTTAAGGACTTCCGTGAAGAGATTGAGCGCACACTACAAGCACTATGCCACAAAAGGCCGATATGGAGCGCCTCAAGGTCTGGATGCTGGGAAGTCTCGCAACCGCCACCGCCGTAATCATCGGGGCGATACGGCTTTGGGGTTGAACAGACAGGACTTGACCGGGGGTTGAGAGTATCAGAGACCTGTAGTGATTGCTGAGGGAGTTGCTATGAATATGCCCAAGACCATTGAGACATTACCGCTACTGATTTCTCTGATTGTGGTTGTAGTTCTACTACTGGCCGGCTGCTCTAGCCCTGCGCCGACAGCCACATCTACACCGACGTCGACACCGCCGCCACCTACGGCGACGCAGGTGGATGCGGCTGCGGCCCTCTATAGTGCCTGTCGGGACATTACCGCCGAGCGTTCCTATGACTTCAATACCGTCATAACCAGCCCCTACTACCTGGGGGGAGAGCAACAGGGGATCGGAACCTACAGCTATGATGCTCGTGTGCAAGGGGATGACGTCCACATGGTTGTAGAGCATCGGGAAGGTGATAACCTTTACCAGTTCGAGACCCTAGTGGTGAATGGTCAGGAGTATTGGCAGATTGAGGGCTTCTGGGTAAGGCCTGAGACGCTAGTCAGTAATTTTCCTCAGGGCCTGATCTATGGCCTTGGGACCGTCAATACCCTGATAGGCGCTGAGAGGGACACGGGCGCACTCTGTCCAGAGGGGAGTGTAACGAGTCAGGGGACAGAGGTGGTCGGCGGTGTCGAGACCCAGCGTTACAGCATCACGGAGAGCAACCCGTCCGAGTTGGCCCCAGATGTTCAGCAGCAGATACTGGACTATTGGGTCAGCCCAACGGGCCAGATGCTGAAGACCGAGCAGAGCCTGACCTACACGGAGGGGGGCGCGATGGAGTTCGTCACGACGTTCTCAGGCGTGGGGGAAGCCAACATCATCACGGCCCCGACGGAAATCACGACCTTGCCCATGATTCAATAGCCACACGAAGAGTACAGTTGGAAGAGCTAGTCGAAATAGGAGTAGCGATTATCGTGGCGGCACTAGCCGTTGGGCTACCCGCGCTTGGCCTGCGCTGGGTCCTTCTGAGGTTCCATGCATTAAGCACAAAGGTCGAGAGCTATGAGAAGGCGGCAGTCTATATGATAGTGGGCGCTGCTATTGGGGGCGGCGTAGTAGCTTGGCTCTTATGAGGGCGCGAACCTCCCTCTGGCTTATGAGGAATGCCACTAAGGCTACGTTGCCTGCTGCGCCTACCAGAAGTCCGATGCCTACAGAACTATAGATATCCATGTCGACCAGTGTACCGCTCGATGCAAGCGAGAAAAAAGAGGGAGTTGCTATGAATATGCCCAAGACATTGCCGCTACTGATTTCTCTGGCTGTGGCTCTCCTGCTGGCCGGCTGCTCTAGCCCTGCTGCGACAGCCACACCTACGCCAACGGCCACTCCAACTCCTGTGCCTACTCCTAGCCTGACGGATGCGGACCGCGATATGGCCGGCTTCATCGCCGAGGCCTGGGGAGCGACCAACCCCGATCAGATAGCTTCAATTATCGCTCAGGTGGTGCTGGCAGACCCTGATTTCAATGAGGAGGTACCCGACCTCATACGGATACCTCTCGGTGGAGTCCTGGAAGCTACCATCGAGGACGAGATGGGGCGGTCCATCACTCTATCGCTGGACTCCATCTCCTATCAGGGCGGCGCGGTGGTCAGCGTCACGCTCCTGGCGGAAGGCATGGTAGAGGTCAAGATGGGGTCTGGGAGTCCATAGGGCTGAGTATACCCATTGTGGTGAGCGTAGACCTGGATAACGAACTGGCCTATGAGTGGAACGTAGACCTGGACGCCGTCACGGTTGTGCTGTCCTGAAGTGGTATACCCGCGCTGGGGGCAAGGAACGCATCGCCATGTGCAGAACCCCGCATAGCTCCGGGAGAAGGTCAATGCCGATGGTCAGTCACTCAACCTTGCCCCCAGCGCCTGTAGGGGGAGCAAGATGGTGAAGCTACTCGCCTTACTGACGTTCTTGTTCTTCATCATGGCAGCGGGCGCGGCAAGCAACCTCACAGAAGAAGAGCCAACCGATGGCTGTAGAGAGCTATTTGACGACCTGGGTTACTTTGATTACCCTGCGGGCGAGAGATTTGACTTCTTTGTGGATCACCTAGTTGAGAAGTACGACCAAAACAGGCTACAGGCCGGACTCAACATCGGGCTTTGTGAGATTCTACTTACTCCCGCCCGTCCTCCTATGATAGAGATATAGATGGCGGGCGCGCCGTCTCGCTTCATGTCGCGTTCCCCCAGCGCATTGGAAATTAAGGTGAAGGGCATGACCACTGAGGCAAAGCAGTACATCAACCAAGCCGATATCTTCCTGAGAGATGCGCAGGAAGAACTGGAAGGGGGCAACCTCCGCCAAGCTGGGGCCAAAGCCTGGGAAGCTGCCGTACAGGCCATCAAGGCAGTCTCACAGGCCAGGGGCTGGGCGCATGAGTCCTACAGGCAGTATTCACGGACCATCTCGCGGCTGACAGAGGAGAGAAAGAGCTTTGACCTTCTGCGGGGCTATGCCTCTGCCCAATCGCTCTTTTTGTTCTCCGAATTGGGCGGCTTCACACTGAAGGTAGTCATTGCCCTTGTGGCCGACGTGCATAACCTGGTCTCCCCGCACGTAGGGCCTGGTGGGCGTTTGGCCGCGACGGTCCCTGCCGCCTGTGCAGCGCCGCCTGTATCCTCGCGATTAGCTCCGTCGGGGAGAAGGGCTTGACGATGTAGTCGTCGGCCCCCCTCTCGAAGGCGCGGGCGATCACCTGGTCCCTGCCGTACCCCGACAGGAAGATCACCGGCACGTCGGCGATGTCGAGGATGCTCCGCATCAGGTCGATGCCGTCGGTGTCGGGCAACATTAGATAATCATATCACGAGGTGAGACGGCTCCTTTGCCCGTAGCCGGCTACTACCTGATTCGCCACATTCCGTCCGGGTTCGCCGGAGGGGGATCATTGAGGCCGCCATAATCATGGGCCAAAGCAGCGCCTTAACTCAGGGCTGGACAGGCCTACGGTCTCGGCGACCTCATCGATAGTGATGCCTAGGCGGTAGGCCGCTCGAATGTCGAGGACGAGGTCACGGTCCAGGCGGTCGAGTGTAGTCATGGCAATCATTGTACATGCGAAAAAGCGCCCTCTACATATCTCGTGAAGCCTAGCATCCATTTGTTCTAGCAGCTCCACCTGTTGCTCAGCAATCGAGGCCAGAAGGTTCATACAGGCGTCGTGACATTTGACTATCTCTTCCAGCGTTTCAAGTCTGTGTTCGGTAGCCATATAGAACTCCCTTTCAATAGCTTAAGAACAGTATGACATGAAGGCTGAATATCCCGGCGGCCCAAAAGGCCGCCGTCATCACAGGTAAGACCGAAAGGATGCCTGCTGCCCGCCAGCGCGTGTTGGCACTGTCCCAACTACGTATGAGCATTACCTCTCCGCAGAGGAATCCGCTCCAACTGGTAACAAGGGCAACGAACAAGGTTAGGAGATGATTGTCTCTGAGTTCTCCGAATGTAGCATGGTGGACCGCCGGCAGAGAGACCAGGGCGGCTGCCAGAAGGATAGCGCATCCTTGCGCCACTCTATTCTTGGCGATGGCCTTCCAGTTCATACTAGCTCCCCGTCAGCTTCAGGCAAGCAACACCCGCGCTGACGAACACGCTTACGGTCGCGACCTGTAGAATGCGAGCTGAATAACCGCTTTGTACAGATCGGCCTTGGTTGCAAGGTGCTCATATCCACCCTCCAGGCGGCTCACCCGTTCCTCTAGCGTAGCCATAACTCCCCCCTTATGCCGACACCCTGAGCATCAGCTTGTCACCGCCGTGCCAGGGCTGCTCTTTCAGGTCCCAGGTCAAAGAACCCTTGGAGGCCGTTGCCTCGTCAATCGCAAGGGATAGCTGCGTTGAGCCGTCCAGGGCGATGAACTCAAGGGTCTGGCCCGCCATGCTCTTGAGGTCTGTCGGGACAGCCCTTAGCGTCCCTGCTCCGCCCCTGGACTCTTCCCACAGAGCCACGATTATAGGGCCGTCGTCTAGCGGCGCACCGATCCCGGCTGCGTAAGCAATGGGGTCGAAGAACGTCTCATGGAGCGTTCCCTTTGGTGCGGAGACGTGGACAAAGAGCTCTTTTCTGCCCATCTCGTCTTTAGGAACGGTTGCGCCGCAAGCATGGAACACGCCCGGAAGCCACGCATGGAATATCCTGTACTCTCCGGCGGGCAGAGGTCTGGTCGTGAATATCTCGCCAGGGAATGCCCCGTAGAAGTATTCGGGGTCCTGGCCTGCCAGCACATACTTCACATTCGCGAAGGCTGCGGGGTCTTCTTTTCTCTGGTCACGCCAGAAGTTAGCGCCGTCGGTCGTATAGACTCTGGTGTCAAATGGAAGCCCCGAATCAATATGGTAGTGTTCCTCGAAATAGTAATACCCCCCATCCCATATCTCGTCTCTGGCGTAGGCAACCTCTCTCTCCCACTTGTAGGACTCATATAGGCAGTTATTGTATTCCTCTGACTGGCCGGCGGTCTTTTGGCCTAGCTCTGCTATCAGGTCCTGTAGCTCGGACAATGAGATCACTGCGGGTCCGCCTGGTTCCAGCAGAAAGATAGAGTCGTCGTCTTCCGTTGCGGGCAGCCAGGGTCTATAGCTCCAACTGGAAAGCGAATATTGGTCAGCATAGGGGCCATCCCTACCCACACGACCCAGCCAGTAGTGGTCGTTCTTTCTACTGATATCAGGGTCTTTGCCATCGTCACGTAGGAATAGGACCGCCCGCCGGTCGTCCCAAGCGGTATAGCGGTCAGGGTCAATGTCATTGCCCATCTGAGCGCCCAGCTTGGTCTTGAATCCCTGGTCCGCGTCGAAGACCAAGCCGGTTACCTCGTCGCTTCCGTCCCCTTTGAGATATTCCACCACCTGGAAGTTGAACTCCAAAGTCTTGGAGTAGCCAAATCCGGCGAATTTGTGCGCCCCCACTCCGCGATTCGTCCCTTTCAACTCCGCGACGACTATTACATCCGACTTCAGGATATTCTCCTCCAGGGACGCGACACCATCCCGATAGGGAGGTGCCGTCGTGCCGATCTCCGGAAGTCTCAGCGCCAGTGCGTGGACCACATCGTTGAAGAACCCGCTGAAATGCAGGGTCGCTATTAAGAACACCGGAGTGACGACCGCTATGCACCACTTCAGGGTCTTTGCTCTAAACTTCATCACAATCCCTCCTTTCGCATTTCCTTAATGCGGGACTGAGCCGTGCTTATTGCGGTAGACCTGCTTTATGTATTCGACATCAAAGTGCGGGATCCATGACTTCTTCGCTGAATCTGTCATCACGGAGTCAGGGTAAGCGTCTACCTCTTTGCCATTTACCTGAACTTTGTATTTGTAGAGGTCGTCCAGCCCTAGCGCATGACCGAACTCATGTATAAAGGTTGAGGGTAGTGACCTGTACCTGCTGCCGTCAGGAGTCCTTTCCCGATCAAGTCTGACCTTATTGGTCCAGTGAAATCTGACGGCTGAATTGGTTCTGTCGTTCCATTCCCATGCGGGTTCCTCAAAGGTCATAATCATATTGCCCATCTCTATCGCAACATCCGGACGGATGAAGGGTTCTAAGAAGGGTGCAAGGTCGAGAAGCTCAATGGCGGCCTTTGGATACACGCAGGCCACTGCCCTGCCGCAGTCGTCATCGTTGGTCAGAACCACCAGTTCAGGAGGGTCGTTGCTGTTGCGGTCTCCTGGGTTCGTCCTTATAAGAGTCTCTCTGCCGTCGGTATTCCGGTTTCCACAGGCTTGCCTTTCGCATATCTGCACGTCGGGCCAGCGTGAGGATTGACCGCCTATGGCGCGGTTCCAGGCGCGTTCCGCAGACCCGATGGCAATGGGGAAGAGAACTCCTGGGTCTTGTTTCCAGGGTGTCGCAGTAGGCGTGGGGTCAGAGCCATTCCCGTTCCGGGGACTATTCTGGTCTCCATCCCAGCAGTGATGCCGCGCTGAGTCCCCACCGCCATCGTCACACCAATGCGGCGTCGGCGTCGGCGGAACTGGCGTCGGCGTCGGTGGGTCGCAATGATGCCGCGCTGAGTCGCTGCCATCGTCACACCAGTGCGGCGTCGGGGTCGGCGGCGCTGGCGTCGGCGTCGGTGGGTCGCAATGATGCCGCGCTGAGTCGCTGCCATCGTCACACCAGTGCGGCGTCGGGGTCGGCGGCGCTGGCGTCGGCGTCGGTGGGTCGCAATGATGCCGCGCTGAGTCGCCGCCATCGTCACACCAGTGCGGCGTCGGGGTCGGCGTAGGTGGTACTGGCGTGGGTGTCGGCGGCGCTGGTGTGGGCGTCGGGATACAATGATGCCTCGCTGAGTCGCCGCCGCCATCGTCACACCAGTGCGGCGTCGGGGTCGGCGTTGGCGTTGGGCAATGATGCCTCGCTGAGTCAGGGTCAGTGCCGCCATCGTCACACCAATGCGGCGTCGGGGTCGGCGTTGGCGTTGGGGTCGGCGTTCCTGGCGTAGGCGTAGGCGTCGGCGTACAATCGAGGCGTCGGGCGGAATCAAGCTCGGTGCCGTCATCATCGCAGACAGGAGTCGGACTCGGCGTGGGCGTCGACGTCGCTGGCAAAGGTGTCCAGGTGGGGGGCAGCTTCTCTACCCAATACATGACGGTGTGGTCCCTCTGGTATCCCAAATGCGGGATAGGGGCGGAAGGCTTTATCTCTAGGGTGTATTCGCTCGCCGAGCTGCTGAGAGACCCGGCGACCAGGAGTTCCAACATGTAGAGGTCGTCACCTGTCCTGGCAGGGAGCAGCCGCGAGAGGCGGGCATTGGTGTGGCCGGCTGCCTCTTCCTGGTTATTGTCGTTTTTCTGCAGCACGTCCCTGGTGAAGGACGTGCTGCTCCTGAGAACAAGATAAGTGTCCTCGGTTTCAGACTTCAGGTCGATGATGAAATGCATGGGCTCGGTCAGCCGGAATGTGTAGTACCTGGCAGGAGACGTGCTCTTGTAGCTCGACATGCAGTTGCTGGGCCATGTGGATGTTCTGACCGAGCGGGTAGTGTACCTGTTGATTGTCCCTATGTCCCAGATGGTGCAATCCCCTACCTGTACGGGAGTTGCCGTGGGAATTGGCGTAGGTGTCTCGCACGGGTCCAGGCTGGGCCCTGTAGAATCATCGCGCGGGGAGTTGGGCGTTCCCTCGCTACAAGCTGGCGTAGGCGTAGCCGTGGGCGGCTCAGGGGTAGGCGTAGCTGTGGGCGGCTCAGGGGTAGGTGTAGCTGTAGGCGTGGCTGTGGGTTCAGTATTCCCCCCTGGCGATGCGAAACAGGACACAACGGTCTCGAACTGCGCAATAGTGATCACTCCGGTTACCATGTCGACCACCGCCACGTCGAACTCTTCACCGCTTAGCCGGTTGTTGCCGTCTGTATCATACGAGGCGCATAGCCCCGTAAGGCTCGCTTCGGAACTCGAAGGGGCCAGCGCCAGCATCATCGCAATGAAGGCCACGAATATCAGCGACCCCCCAAAGATCGCGTAGCTCAGCTTCATGGCATGCCCAGTCTCTTCCGTACTCACAGGCCACCAACCTTTCTGCTTGTCAAGAGTGCCCTTTTCAGGCGCAACCTGCATAACAGTGACTATGCTTTCGATACTTTACAACGTCGATGTATAACTGCTGTCTAATCCAAGCCCTTTTCTGTGGCAATATTGTGTCAATATACGCCAATACGCTACAATGAGGCCCCAATAGGGCGAAATCCGCCCGGAGCAATGGAGGCGAAAATGGAGCGGTCGGATGAACTGATGCGGGAGAACCGGTTGTTGCGGAGCCTCGTGTCCCGCCTCAGCGAGGCCAGTCTGCGCATCAACGAGAGCCTTGAATTCGACACCGTGCTGCAAGGCGTGCTGGACTCCGCCCGGTCGCTGGCCGACGCTACCTATGGGGTGATCATCCTCCTAGATGATGATGGGCAGGCGGAGGACTTCCTCGCCTCCGGTCTGACCCCTGAGGAAGCCCAGTGGCTGTGGAACGTGCCAGACGCCATGTGGTTCTTCGAACACCTGGGAACGATTCCCGAACCGATCCGTGTGCCTGACCTTACCGGCCACCTAAGGGCCCAGGGACTTTCCGAGCCCATCTTGCCGGTGGAGGCCAAAGCCTTCCTGGCGGCTCCCGTCCGTCACTTGGGCCTGAGCGTGGCCAACATCTACCTGGCGAGGCAGGAACTCGGCCGCCAGTTCGACGAAAGAGACGAGGAGACGCTGGTCATGTTCGCCTCTCAGGCGGCGCTGGTCATCGCCAACGCTCGCAGATACCGGGAGGAGCGGCGGGCCAGGACCGACCTAGAGACGTTGTTGGACACGTCGCCGGTGGGAGTTGTAGTCTTGGACGCCAGGAATGGAAAGGCGGAGTCTCTGAACCGGGAGGCGAGGCGGATCATCGGCGATCTTCTGACGCCGGACAGCTCGGTGGAGCGCGTACTGTCCACCCTCACCTTCCATCGCGCCGACGGGCGGGAGGTCTCGCTGGAAGAGACCTCCCTGACCGAGGCATTGAGCACGGGAGAGACGGTGCACGCCGAGGAGATCACCGTCGAGCTACCCGACGGCCGGAGCGTAACCACCCTGGTCAACGCCACGCCCATCCTTTCCGAGGACGGCGGGCTGGAGTCCTTCATGATCACTTTGCAGGACCTAGCCCCGTTGGAGCAACTGGAGCGTCTGCGAGCCGAGTTTCTGGGCATGGTTAGCCACGAGCTGCGCACGCCGCTCACCTCCATCAGGGGCTCGGCGACGACACTGCTGGAAGAGGAGCTGGCCCTTGACCCGGCGGAGATGCGCCAGTTTCACCGTATCATAGTAGAGCAGGATCCTCAGGGCGCAAAGTCGAGGCTTTGCGAGAGTACCACATTGAAGCCATGCTGCGAGCGTGTCCCAACACGCTAATAGGCAAACGGGATGCCGCGATGATTGCGGTCGGCTTCGCCGGAGCTTTGCGCCGTTCAGAGATATGCACCTTGGCCGTCGATGACGTTGAGTTCTTGGACTCCGTTGAAGATGATAGGGACCGCATGTGGATTACGATTCGCCAGTCCAAGACTGACCAGCATGGCAAAGGACAGAGAGTGGCAATACTCGATGGAAGAGCCGTTCGCCCGATAACTCACCTTCGGGTGTGGCTGGAGAGTTCTGGCATAACTGGAGGACCGGTCTTCCAAACAATGAAGCGTGGAGGCTACTTGCGGGCAGGCCGATGCACCATAGCGACATTCCTCGCATCCTCAAGCACTACGCTGCAAGCATCGGACTGGACCCGAAGGACATTGCAGGGCATTCGCTGAGAGCTGGCTTCGTGACCAGCGCCGCCGTTCACCATGCGCGATTGGACAAGATCATGGCCGTCAGTCGCCATACAAACCCAGCTACAGTCATGGGATACATACGTGACGCGGATGCCTTCGCGGATCATGCTGGGCAGCATTTCCTGTAGGTCTTGGTATTCCTAGCTCGTTCTATAAATGTACGAAAGTGAAGAAGGTTTCTGACACAGATAGAGGACTAAAGCAGGCGGGCTTCGTTGCTCTGATCCGGGAGCCACAGGTGTGATAGGCTTTCCCACAAGCCCATGGGGAAAAGTCCGTGAACATCCTCCACTCCGCAACAGATCCAACGCTGCTGGCCCGACTGAAGGAGATGCTGGGCAGTTCCACCCGCGCCGATATCGCCGTTGGCTACTTCTTCATCGGCGGCTTTGGGGCCGTGGCCGACGACCTGGCGCGGCTGGACAAAGTGCGCATCCTGGTGGGTCGCACGGATCGGCAGGTACTGGAGGAGGTCGCCCTAGGCCTTCAACAGCAGCAGGCCCTCCGTGCCCGGCTGGACGCGGACGCTCTGGTGCGGCGCAGCGTGGGATGTCCTGTCACCATCACCAGAGCGGCGGTGTGGTGTTCGACGCGCTGGGCCTAACACAGGGTGAGCGTGACGCCGTATAAAGTCAGCGCCCGACGCGTCGCGTCTAGCCGCTACCTCCTGGCCCTCAATGCTGCCCTCCTCGCGTTATACGGGCTTAAGCCGGCGGGTCTCGGCGAGAACTACTGGCTATTGTTTGTTCCCGTCATTGGAGTCCTCGTCTCAGTGCTCTGGTACTGGATGATCAAGTCGCATGCAGACCTAAACTGCATCAAGTTCGACTTGATTCATAAGCTGGAGGAGCAGCTACCGGCAGCGCTCTACAAGTATGAATGGGAACTCGCAGAGAAAGGTAACGGCAAAAGCTACCGCGCAGCGACAGCGATAGAGCAGTGGATACCGGTTCTGTTCATTGGGCTTCACGTGATCTTGGGGACCGTGATTGTTCTCGCCATCTTTGGCATTGTGAATTGGACAAATTGACCACTATCACTGAGGAGCATCACACAAACTCCACCCAACTTAAGTCTATGCTTCCTTATGTTGACAACGGGCTTAGCGGCTCGTCGAAGATCCCCGCCGAAGCCTAACTCGGTGTCACATCATCCTGCCGTTTCGGTTCCTCTTCAGTACCCTCTGCTAGCCCATAGGTAGCTTCCTGGTAGGCGCCGCGGAGGGCTTCGAGGAATCCTTCTGGCAACTCCCAATAGGTACTCGCCGCCCCAATGGTCGTCGGACTGATGATTTCCTCCATCCTTTTCTTGGATATCGGGGCGCGACTGTAGAAGAGGCTGCCACCGAACTGGAGGTAGCCGTACCCTGCCTTGTTCTTGTAAACATAGATGAGCCCTCTGTCCGTGTCTGGCAACTCGACGCGAAGGACCGTGTTGGCAGATCCCACTCTTGTGGAAATTCTTGCCAGCCCTATGGACTCCAACTCCAGTGCTAGTCCACACAGTCGCTCCAACCGCTCCCTTTGGTCTGCTCTGGCCGTCTTGATGGCCTCCTGGAACTCCTCAGCTCCCTCAAAGGTCTCTGGCTGGTAAGACCCTTGTCCTCCCGCCTCCCGTTCTCGGTTTCGCAAACGGACCATGTAGTCCGCCGCCTCCGGCATAGGAATCACTTGACTTGTTTCGAGCAACAGACCATTCTCAGATCTGTAGGGCTGCAACTTGATGCACGTTATGTCCATTTCCCTCTGGTTGAGCCACAGGACACTCGTGGTGAGTTCCTTTGAAAAGTTGGCGGAGACCAGGATGATCCGCGGGTTGGCTGTGCTAATGCGAGTCCCCGCTTCATCCGGGCCTAGGTGTGCTCGGATGGAGGCGTCTGCGTCTCCGTTCATCTTTCGCTCCCTGCGATACCAGCGATGGGCGTCGATAACTTGTCCCAACGTCATGTTGGCAACCATCGCTGCGTATCGAATGGCCTGCAAGTCCATCAGGCTGTCCTGGTCGCTGCGCTTGAGCTCCACAACCACCAGCCGCCCCTTCCCATCCAAGGCCAAGAGGTCGATGCGGCGGCTGGACTCCTCCCAGTCGCCGTATTCTTCTGCGACGACGAACAGCTCCTCTTCCAGAAGGTCAGGCCTGTCACGTAGCATCCGTTGCAAGTCGTAGCGTTCATACAGTTTCTCGGTTTCGAAGGATGTCTTTTCAAGTGCTTCAAACTTGCTGTTCGTTATCCGGTAGACAGCCATAGCAATTTCCCCCCAGGCTCGCTGTCCTCATCCTATCACGCCTGTCCGGCTACAGTTGCCCACTGTGATGGATTCTAACTCGCACGGGGGTTAGACCTACATCCACACGCTTTCCTGGAGGAGCAAGGAGACTGCCAGACCCAGACAACATCAGGCTTCGGTTCGGGCCTAACTGGAGTAAGAACCTTGATGAAGGGTAAAGGATTAGGCTGCACACAGGATCGCAGGATGTTCTCCTAGAGATCGCCGTTGGACCAGCTCCTTTTGAGAGAAGGCCGATTAGTAGTGACACAACACTGGTTTCCCAAGGAGTGCTCAACGCGATAGCATAGACACATGCAGAACGTTGATGGGCCCTGCAACAAGGGGGCCTGATGGACAACATCCATAGAGTCTTCGCCGAGATGTTCGCCCCTTGGAATATCCGACTGCCCCCCGACGCCACAACCACTAAGCGGCCTGGCAGGATCAGGAAGGCTGGATGGTCTATCTCCTATGTGCTCGGCGAGGACTATCTCGACTACTACGCCGAGCACCGCATGACCAATTCAAGGCATGTGCGGATCTACTCTGACGGAAGGACTGAGGGTTTGGAGGCTCCCATGGATTGGCACGTGGTTCCAGCCGACCCTGATGAGTCGGTGCAACGGCAGGCCAGAGAGGACTACTACGCTTACAATCGAAGGGTGTACTCCCGGCTGAGGGCGAAGGGATTGTTAGACTAGTGTGAGCCTCCCCAAGGATTAGGTTCACGGCGCCTAGAATCCACCGGCGTACTCGTATCCCCCTGGTGCGAGCGCTCTCGGAGCGTTCGGTACCTAAAGCGCTGTGGGGATAGACGGCATTGTAGTCGTCCCCCTACTGCGAGCAAGCTCGTGAACCAGTACAGCCCCATCTTCATGCTGAAGATGGGGCTGTAAACATTAACGCCGGGGATTGTTGAGATCCTCCCGGGGGGTGCTGGCTCCGACAGCGAGGCACGCTTGTCAGTTTAACCGTTGGGCGCGGTCGATTCGCTGGCGGAGGCTATCCTGAAACGCATCATCTTGTTTGCGTTGATCTTGAAGGACCGGCTCGATGCCGCGACAGCGCATCCGTCACAGCAGAGAAAACCTACGCAGTCCCGGTGGACTTCCCGGAGCGTTTCAAGCGGTTCCAAGGGGAATCGGGCCTGTCGTGGTTGGGCATAGCCCGTCACCTCGGGACCTATCGGCACATGCCAAGACATCAGAGCCGGATGGTCTTATCTCCGGCAGAGTTGCGTTCGGACGCTGTGAAGTACAGCTTGACCTTGGGGCGGACGCCTCCCCTACCCGCCCCTTGAGTTAGTGAGGCGAGAAGAAAGGTTGGGTAGAGTTAATGCTGGGTACCCGATAATCAGAGAAGGACTATAGACACAGAGATGACAAGACTCAGGCACTCGCTTTAGTCGGTATGCTGAATGCGCTTGCCGAGTCTTTACATGGAGGAGAATAGTATATAATTCCCATTGATAGACTGGAAGGACCCTCTGCATACAAAGTTGCAAGCAGAGGGCGCTTTGTAAGAGAGCGGGTCGACCGCTGGATGAAAGAACTAGCTAAACGACTACTAGAACCAACAGTGGCCCTGAAACCTCAATAATGGCTCCCCTTGGGAGAGCGATTTCACGGATGTCGGAGGTCAAGGCCGCTGCCGTACCCTCACGCTGCGGAACAGGTGGCCCAGACCCATGCCGTCGGCCAGTTCCTGCAGGGCGAGGAGGTGGTGCGTGTTGGGCACAATGCCCTTCCGCCAACGCCACAGGTTGACGACGCTGGTGCCGAGACGGCGGGCGATCTCCGCCCACGTCAGTCCGGAGGCCCTCTTGAATGCCCTGAGGGCTTCGGCGAAGCCGCCGGTCATTTCGTAGGTCGTTTTCTTGGTGCGTTTGACGCGCTCGCGGGACATCAGGTCAGTCCTCCTTGAGGGGGTCCAGGAAATCGTCTCCCATGAGAATGTCCAGCCCGCCCGGTATCCATGGGGCGAGACGCACGAGACAGTGGTAGGCTCCCCCGGACGGCTTCGTCCCCTGCGCCCACCGGAGCACCTGTTTCAGCTCTACCCCCAGGACATCGGCGAACTCCGTCCAGGTCAGTCCGCTGACCTCCTTGAGGCAGACCAGCCGTTCTCCGAAGTCGTCGGGGAGCTCCCCGTCTCCGTGAGGGACGAGGCGGCCGTCGATGACGGGGTCTCCCGCATAGATGGACAGGCGGGGAGAGCTAAGCGTCGTCGTTCTCATGGCACAGCTCGAACAACTCATCGAAGTCCTCCACTCCCAGGACCATCCGCATCCGCCGCCTGATGCGTCCCGAGGGAGCGCGGCCCGTGTTGACCAGCGTGGACAGGTAGCCTCGGCTGATGCCGACCTCGCGGGCTAGCCAGTTCTGGGAGCGGTCCAGCCGCGCCAGGCGGTCCCAGAGGGCTCTCGTCTTGAGCAGGACGACGGTGCGTTGCATGGCGGTTGGGAATCCTCTATACTCTAAGTATTACTTAGGATATAGTGTAACCATAAAGCAGATGGCATGTCAAGAACTAATGTGCTATTCTCTAGGCAGTGATTAGCCCCTCATATGAGTGGTGAACAGGAGCGACCCAGCCAATGACCGAAGACCCAGGCTACAGGTGGCAGAGCATCGGCGCCCGCATAAAGGAGGCCAGGCTCAAGACCGGCCTCACCCAAAGGCAGGTGAGCGAGTTGGTGGGGGTGACCCCCCACGCCGTCTGGTCCTGGGAGGCGGGGAAGATGAAGCCCACATCGGAGCACCTCTTGGAGCTTGCCTACCAGTGTGAGACTAGCACCGACTGGCTCCTGGGCCGGGACGTGGTTGAAGCGGAAATACTCAAGGAGGCCGATGTCTCCTTCCGCAACGCCATCGAGGGCTTGCCCATGGAGGACTTGGAGTCGATCATGGAGTTTATTCGCTTCGTGCGGGAGCAGCGACGGAGGAGGGACCGGGCTGAGCGATGAAGCGGGCGCAGCGGAAGGCCGTTGATCTCAGGCGCAAGCTTAAGCTCCAAGGCCGGGTGGACGTGGAAGAGGTGGCCAACATCCTGGGGATGGAGGTGGTGCCGTGGCCGATGGAGGTCCAGGAGGAGATGCAGATGGGTCGGTACATCGGCGTGGCCGAGCGGCTGGACGCTCGCTGGCGGCGGTGGGTGATCGCACACGCCATCGGGCACCGGCTTCTGCACTCAGGCAACCATCTGTGGATACGCGACCACACGAGCCTCGGCGGCCTGTACGAGCGGGAGGCAGAGGACTTCGCCCGCGCCCTCCTGATGGACGTGGACGAGGCCATGGAGGAGGGCCTGAGCGAGCTGTGGCAGGTGGCAGAGCACTTCGGGGTGCCGGAGGAGGTGGCGTGGCTCCAGCCGCTCCTACCAATGGAGTGAATCGGATTACGGCGAGAGGAAGAGTATCAGTTGCTTGTGGAAGTACGATACCCGAACGTTCAGGTCACGATCTGGGAGAGCTACCCCTTCGGTTACGGTGAGGAGGACGACGAGTTCTACAGCGTGGAGAACCCCGACGCATCCCGCATACTGGAGCGGGTGCGCAGCACCCTCAGGGAGAACGGGGTCGGCGGCGAGGAGATAGAGGAATACACCCGGGAAGCCACTCGTCGTTGCTACAATCACCTGCTGTTCACCACGATGCAGTGGGTGAGGATACGCTGGGACGGCCCTGACTACGCGCCTGACGAGTCGTAGGCGCCTACTCCTGTCCAATGATGCAAAGATGAAGCGGGCTGTTCTTGCGACGGTTTCGGCGTGGGCGGCCCATACGCTGGCCTGGGGCGCCGGACTATGGATGGTCTTTGGACCCGTCTATCAGGGGGTGTCGGTCACGGCGACACTGGCTGACGAACCCGCAGGGGAAGCCTCAAGACACACCGCCACCCTGGTGGAAGCGAATGGTCTGTGGGTGCTCTGGCTGCTGCTCATTCCCATCCTGCTGTCGGGACTGGCGCCGCTGGCCATCCGGTTCACAGGCACCGCGCAGGCGAGGCGAAAGGCTTTGCTGTGGTTGGCAGCGTTGGCTCTCCTTGCCTTTTGCGTTGTGGGGATATTCTCCATCGGGCCGTTCTACCTGCCGTCGGCGTTGGCCCTTCTGGTCACCGCCGCCATTGGCTCCTCCAAGGGCGGTGTCGGCGCGGAGTTGCGGGAGTCCGCCTAGATGGGCCTCAGGGGGCCAGGTCGGTCACTTACTCATCTCCTGACCACGCCCTGGCGGTCACGCCGGGACGCTTTCCGGTTGAGGGCCTTGTCGAGGATAGAGAAGGCTTCTTGGATGCCCATGTCCTCGACCCTGGGGACCGGTTCCTCCTCCTGCTTGAGGAGCGCGTGGGCGACGAGGTCCGCCATCTGCAGGAGGTAGTCCGAGTCCGAGCTTCGGAAGGCAGGGCCGCCGATCACGTACTCCACGGGGATGTTCCTTGTCCTCTCGCCCTCCTCCCATCGCTCGTACCTGCTGGGCACGGGGTTGAAAACCCTGAGCCTGCGGTAGGCCCTCGTGATCATCCGCTCCTTGCCCTCGTCGAAGATGAGGAATGCGTGTCTGTTCGCCGCCTTGACGGAGGCGTTGATGCGGTTGAGCAACCGGTCGAGGCTCACCTGCTCGTAGGTTTTCACATCCTGCTTGCGGAGGCAGACGTTTATGACCTCCACACCGCCGATGCTGGACGCGGCGTCCTCGATTCGTCGCAGTCCGTCCGTGAAAACCTCGGCTCCCTGGCTGGGCGCAAGCCGCTCGTTGGCGTTGCCGTTGCGGGCCAGCATGCCCCTCCCCGCGAGCAGGTCGCAGGCGTGGAGCTCCCGGTCGGGCGGGATGCCGTAACGACGGCGCAGCTCTCCCCTCCACTCTTGGATGTCGGCGAACAGGTCGTTCCACCGCTCGGCGTCCACGCCTAGGGCGGAGCGGACGTAGCAGGTGGGACCCTCGGACTCGTCGATGTAGTACAGACGCATGGTTCTACCTCCGTGTGATGTTCTTCGCTTGGTCGCCGGGCAGGAGGCGGACGGTCTCCCACGTCCCCGGCCTACGCCAGGCCCTTCCCAGCGGCCCTACCCGTTCAAGCAGGTCCTTGTGAGAGACCAGCAGGGGGACCTCGACCCCGGCACGGTCCGTTTCCTTTCTCGCAACGCGCAGAAAGTGGGTTGCCGCCAGCTTGTCGTGAAAGACGATGAGGACGGCGGGCCGAGCGCCGTGATCATCGGTGGGCCGGCGGGAGTAGTAGTAGCGCAGATATGGGGCGAGCCGCGCGGCCATGGTCGAGGGGCGCACGGCTCGGCGCTCCCACTCTAGGAAGAAGGGCCACATCGTCGAGCCTCGACGCAGGACGCCAAAGGCGTCGGGATGGACGGAGCGCAACTCGCCCCGGTGGCGGAAGTGCCTTGCGGCCCGCATGGGCGGATCGAGCTGTGCCGGCTCCCAGCCCAGGAGCCTGGACTGCCTCGCTAGCTCTGCCGCGAAGGCATGGACGGCGGTCGTGTGGTCGAGGTACCTGAGCAGCTGGCGGCTTCTCCTGCCGGAGACGTTGCGCCAGGTGAGCGACGCGCCCTCGTCGATGGGAGAGACGCTCCATCTCTTTCTGGCCGCGCCCACGGAAGTTCGATCTCTGCGGGCCAGCACCGCCAGCCCGCGGTCGCTGAGGGCGAGTCGGCGGCGGCCCCCGACGGCGACCTGCTCGACCAGCGCGGTTTCGGTAAGCGTAGCCAGTACTTCGTAGTACCGGCCCAGGGAGACGCCCAGCAGCCTGCGCAGATGCGTCGGCGCGATACCCGGCCAGTCGGAGAGCAGGTCCAGGAGACGCTTCTCCGTGGGCTTCAGCAGGGCGGACAGCAGCCAGGCGGGGGTGCGCCTACCCGGACTGCCCGGGTCGATGTCCTCGGGGAGGGCCGCCCGTGACAGCTCCTGCTCGGTGATAAGCCGTCCGCCCGGCTCCAGGTAGGTGAACAGGACGTAGCGAAGGTCTAGGGCCGGGGCGCCCGAGGGCAGACGCCAGACGGGCTCGGAAGGGCCTGCCCAGGCCGCGTCCCTCTCAAGGGCAAGAACGGCTGGCACCGGCGAGTCGTTAAGCGCCCTCTGGGCGTGTCTCAGCCGCACGTCGTCGGACATGAGCACGAGCACCGCTCCGGGCAACGGACCTTCCCCAAGCCGCCAAAGACGCTTGGAAAACCCCGTCCTGTCCGACGTGAGCCCCTGCCTGACCACTCCCACGGTTCTCCCGTCGGAAAGCTCGATGGCGGCGTCCAGTGGCGCGGCCCGGTACCAGCGCAGCCAAATGGGTCCCGTCTCGGCAGCGACGGCGGAGGCCAGCCGGTAGATGACGGCCACCGCATCGAGACGCTCCATGAGGATGCGCAGCCACTGGGCGGACGACGGGTATGTGCGGAGCGTCCTGTCCAAGCCCGCCTCTTCCAAGCCGGCCAGGCATCGGAGCCCTGCCGCAGTCAGATGGAACCTCCGTGTGGGCCTGAGCAGGTCGGTGGCGTGGATGATCGAAGCCGCCATGCCCTGGCGTTCCAGGCCGTCCACGACTGCGTAGGTCGTGCGGTCGGGTGTCCCCGACACGGCAGCCAGCTCCAGGCGGTCGAGGAAGGGCATATAGGCCAGCCACCGCATCAACAGCAGGTTCCGCTCGGCTGCGCTCACGAGGACTCTCCGCCTTTGGACTCCGGCTTCGAGGGCTTAGGATTCCGGGTGCGCCCCTTGTGCTTCTTGCCGGACTGCTTGGGGTCCTGCTTTTTCTTGGCCTTTTCGTTCCCGGTCTTCTCCTGTCCTTCCTTGAGGTCGTTCAGGCCCTTGTGGAAGTCACCCACCTTCTTGTCGTCCTCCGCGTTCCCGGCGGCGATGTCCCTGGCCGCCGTGATGTAGGAGGACGCCTTGGCGCGGATGCGCTCGGCCACGTCCGGGTCTCCCTCCTCCGGTTTGGCGACCTTCATGGAGAACGCCTCCATACGCTCGCTCCCTACGGTGGCTCGGACGTAGCACTGGTGCACCGGGAGGGACACGATGTCGTCCTCGGAAACCCGTTCCTTGCCCAGCTCCCACACCAACTGCCTGGCGTCGTTGCCCGCCACCTGGAAGACGGCGAGGCAGCCGACGTTGGCGAGAATGGTGTCCCGCATGGTCCGGGATAGGTCGTCCAGCTTAGCCAGGCTCTGGGTGGCCAGGACGAAGCTGGCCCCGAACTTCCCCAGCTCGCTGAGCATCGACTCGTAGTCCACGCCGGGCATGGACTGCATCTCGTCCACCACCACCAGCGCGCCCCGCCGCTTCTCGATAGGCAGGCTACCCTGCTCCCGGATCACGGCGTCCACCAGGTTGAGCAGGGACGCGCCAACCAGGGCGGCCACGTCCCTGCCCGCCGTTCCCTGGGCGGTGGACACCAGCAGAATGCCTCCGTCCTGTATGGTCCTTCGCAGGTCGATGGTAGAGCGGCGCTGGCCCAGGATGGCCCGCGCCCGCTTGGAGGATGCGTAGTAGGAGAGACGGGTCTGCACCGGGGCCAGGGCCTCGGCCCTGTACTGGTGGGTCCAGTTCTTGAAATCCCTGGCCCACCACTCCAGCAGGTAGGGGTCGTTGACCTTGGCCAGCACCGCGTCCTTGAACTTCTGATCGTCCGCGAGGAGCTTGAGGCCGTCGAGGATGGTGAACTGCTCGTCGGCGTTAGTGCGCTCGTTGGCCTCGTGGAGCGTCTTGACGGTCTGCTCCAGGATGGACTGCATCCTCGGCCCCCACTGGTCCCACAGACCCCTGGCGACCCGCACCACCGAGTCGGCGGTGCGGTCCCGGTCGGAGAAGATGCGGGTGTCCAGGAGGTTGACGCCGGGAGCGCCCCGCTCGTCGGCGAGGTCGATGAGGCGTACCTGGTCGATGAGAGACCCGGGGACGTGCCCCAGCAGGCCGCCCACAAGGTCGGCGTGGGGATCGACTACGACGATGGCGTCGCCGTCCCTACCCGCCGCCTTCTCCTCCATCTTGTGGCTGATGACGTGGTGCATGAGGGTTGACTTGCCCATGCGGGTGCGGGCCACGTAGAGGTGGTGCCGTCTCAGCAGGTCCGGGGGAAAACGAATCTCCCTTTGGACTCCGGCGGTGGTGTCGCCCACCAGTGCGCCGCCCTTGACGCCCCTGGCCGAGGGAATGAGCGCCCTCGACCCCGTCCGCGCCAACAGGGGCGTCTCGTCCCTGACTCCGGGCGGGTGCCACAGGGCCGCGGCCTCCCGCACTCCAAGGACGCTTCGGCCTCCGAACAGGCCGGGGCCGGAGGGATGAAGCATCTCTGGTTCGGGGACGACGGACCTCACTCTGCTCGCCTTGAGCTGCGCCCCCGCGGGGTTGTCGTAGTGGCGGTAGGCGGCAGCGATCTGGCCAAGGAGCTCCTCCGCCCGCTTGGTTCCGCCGTCGGCGGGAAGGACCGCCGTCACCTGTATCTCACCGGCGAAGGCGATCCGGGAGACCTTCTCCCGGATTAGCAGGGGATCGAAGACCCGGCTGCGAGCCTTCTTGAAGCGGTGCCACGCCCAACCGCCTGCGGCCAGCGTGGCAGTCACGCCGACGCCCAATAGAACGGCCTTCCACGTCTCCCCCGCCTGCACCCAAAGGTACGCCCGCAGGGCGGCGACCGCGCCGATGCCCAGGACGGCCATCGTCACGCCGTCCATCCGCAGCGGCCGGGTCTGGTAGGTGTAGGACGGGTCCCGCCGCTGTTCCACGGCGGGTCTGTGGGCCTTCTCCAGGTGGGCCTGCGACCAGTCGGGGCCCAGGGAGCGCAGCATCAGGCGCGCCACGACTCGCTCGCCCTGGCGCAGGTTGGACAGCGCGCCCAGCAAGGCGATGATGGGGTCGGAGCCGGGATCCAGCAGGTCGTCGTCCCGGAAGACCCGGATGGGGACGTACTCGGGGCCGTCTGCCCTGAGCGACATGCCCCACGCTCGCTCGCCCTCACCCAGCCTCAGCGGGTCTTCCTCGGGTTGCACCTTTTCGATGCGGGCCTGGGGGTAATGGGAGACGATCTGGCCCCGCACCACCTGGTCGTCCAGGCAGCGGGCCATGAGGGTCACGCCGTCGGCATTCCCCGCCAGCTCCAGGGAGAAGGGCTCCGGCACGGCGATGGACTGGAGCATGTTCTCCACACCCAACATGGTGCGCTCGCCCGTCCTGGGCGGCGTGATTGTCAGCAGCCTGGGAGTCTTCTCTTCTTCGTCTTTCAGCCAGTTCATTGGGTTCAGCTTCAATTGGGTTACTCCTTTCACTACAGGTTGGATAGGCGAACCGCGCCTAGTGCCTTCCGGGTCTCCACTCGATCACATCCGTCTCCTCCGAGGTGGCCTCGATGCGGACGGGGAAGCGGTGTCCCATCGCTAGCAGGAGGCCGTCTCCACGGGGGCAGGACAGCAACCACCTCTGGAGGTCTTCCGGCAGGTCAAAGGCGTCGCCGACTGTCGATATGGCCGCCGCGTCTTGCTGGAGCAGGAGCTTGAAGGCGGCATTCTGTAGCAGGGCGCGACCGCTGTGGCCGGTGATGGTCCTAGACGAGTCCTCGGAGAGGAGGTCCTGCACGTCCTGGGTGATGAACTGCAGTCCCAGCCGGTGCTTGCGCGCCCGCTTGGCCATGCTAACCATGAAAGCCGCGCCCTCGGGGTGCTGCATGATCGACCACACCTCGTCCACCACCAGCAGGCGGGGCTTGGGGTCCTGGGCTGCGGCGGCCCACACCGTCTCGGTGCAGACCATCGCGGCGGCGGGACGCAGCTCCGGCTCGAGCAATCGCAGGTCGAAGACGGTCACCAACGCCTCGTTGTTGAGCAGGTCGTCTCCCTCGTCGGAGAGAAGGTGTCGGAGGCTGCCGGTGGCGAAGGGCCGGAGCAGCTTTGCCAGGTCGGGGTCTCCCGCTTCGCTCTCCTGAAGATATGCGTAGAAGTCCCTGAAGCCGGTGCGCTCCCTGGGCTTCGCGTAGTAGCCGGCCAGGGCGTGGTCGAGGGACGCCCTTCGCTCGGCGCCGAGGCCCTCTCCGACCATCACCTCGATGAGCCGTCTCAGGCTGCCGATGCGCTGGAGCATCTCCTCGGAATCGCCCTTGTCGATGACGAAGGGGTTCATGCCCTCGCCGGGGACTCCGGGGGAGAGCACCCTGCCCCCCGCCGCCCTCGCCATGTCCGCGTACTCCCCCTCGGGGTCGATGACGTAGGCGGTGACGCCCCGGCACAGGCCCCTCAGAACTCCGAGCTTGGTTGCAAAGCTCTTGCCCGAGCCGGAGCGTGCCAGCACGGCGGTGTTGGCGTTCAGGTGCGTGCCGTCCCAGGGATCGTAGACCACCGGGGAGCAGGCCCGCATGTCGATGCCGTAGAGAGTTCCCCGCCTCGTGTCCAGGTCGGGGGGCGAGAAGGGAAAGAGCCGCGCCAGCGAGGACGTGTCCAGCGTCCGCCACACCGCCACGGCGTTCAGGCCCAGGGGTAGGGTGGACAGGATGCCCTCTCGCTGGCGGAAGGCCAGGTCGTCCAGCTTGCCCAACGTGGCGGCGAAGTGGGCCTTGGCCCGCTGGGTCATCTCCCTCAGGGAGCTCTCGTCCTTCGCGTGAAGGGTGACGGAAAGGGAGGAATGGAACAACCTCTCCCTGCCCCGTTGCACCTCGTCCCTGAGACGGGTCACGTCCTCCAGGGCGATCTGCGCCTCGGGAGACATGGTGCGGCCCCGCTTGAATGAGAGGGACTGGGCCGACTCGAAACGGACCTTCTGCCACTCCAGCGTCCTCGCCGCCTGCTCGGCGGGTATCGGTCCCAGGTGGATTGACATGTCCATGGGCGCTCCAGCCGCCATGAGGTTTTGGAGGAAGCCGGGGGCCAGGGAGCGGGGCCACCTGCCCAGGTGGAGGGATCGTACCAGGCGATCTCCCACGCGCACGTGGCGACGGCGAATCTCCACCCGGACCGGCGTGTCCAGATCGAACTCCGCAGGGGTCGCTCCCAAGGCGGCCGATGCGAAGAACATCCGCAGACGCTTGCCGTTCAGGGGGTGTACGGACAGCCCGGCCCGCGCCAGCAGGCCCCGCAGCTCGTCGAAGCGGGGACGCTCGCAGACGGCGTAGAAGCGTCGGTCCAGGATGCCGTCACGGGTCTCAAGGTCGGTCAGCAGCCTTCGGAGGGACTCCGAGGCGGCCCTGGTCTGCGAGGGCAAGTTGCCGGGTTGGGCTTCGTCGAGGGTCTCCCTGAGCCTGCCCAGGTCCGGCGGGTGCTGGCGGACGAGGAGCTGCAGGGGGAAGTCGCAGGCGTTGAGCGCCCCGGCGAAGGCCCCCAGCTTCGGCTCGTCCAGCTCCAACCCCATCACCTCGCACACGCCCAGCCTCACACCGTCCAGCCGGACGGGGCCGTCATCCTCCAGGTGCGAGAGCATGAAGAACAGGGGCAGCTTGGGGGCTGGCGCCTGGGGTCCGGTCGGTTCTTGATTCTGCGGAGCGGCGGCCTCTTCGGGACGCCCCTCCGCTTCGCGGGTCTTGTTTCGTCTCAGCAGGTTCTTCAACTCGTTCTCTCCTTTGCGCTAGGGGGTCGGGAACGGAACCAGGCCGCTTCGGAGCAGGGCGGCGACTCCCTTGGCCAGGAGCACTAGGACCAGACCGACGACGGCCATGACTACGGCGCTCCTGGCCCTGCCGCCGCCCCGATCATCCGTGCCCTCGGCCGGGGCCGCGCCGGTGGTCGTCAGCGCAGCCCCTGTCAGAATGATTGCCGTAAGAAAGCGACTCACCAGGGCCATTTCCATCCGAGAAGGTCGAACCAGCCGCGCAGCCCGTCGGCTGGCGTCTGCTCGGCTGGCGGGTCCTCCGGCTCGGGCTCCGGCAGGGTCAGCGCCTCGTAGAGGTCGTCGGACCCCACGTAGGAGGCAAGGTCGAGGGACTCGTCCCTGCTGCTGGCGACGGGCTCGCGCTCCACCACCTCCGCCTTGACGTGCTCGGGGTGGATGATGGTGATGGTCACGTCCTTCTGGATCGTTCTGGCCGGCACGTGGGCATAGGCGTAGGCGGAGACGGTGTGTGTCGTCGTCGTGCCGTCCTCGTTGGTGACGGTGATTGTGTCGCTGTCGGAGTCGGAGTCGCTGGCCCCGGGCCGGTAGAGGCTCACCGTCTCGGTGATATCCTCCGTCCGCTCCGGGTGGTGAGTGAGCACGGTCAGCGGCGGGATGGGGATGCTCAGATCCGCCGCGACGCTTGCGTAAACGTCCACGGCGTGAACCATCTCCCCGTCGGGTACGGCCAGCGTGAAGCTCATCTCGCCGTTGGGGATGAAGGCGGTGCCGGCGCTCGTCCCGAGATAGACGGCGTTGACCACCCCCGTGATGTGCGTCACCGCGGCGTCCATGAGGGCCGTCTGGGTGACGCTCTCGTGCCCGGCCACCGTCTGAAGGTCGACCGGGTACTCGATGGAATCGACGCACTCCGACTCGACGACGCCGTGTACCGCGCCGGGCACCCAGCCCAAGGAGGTGAGCCTGATGGTGCAAAGCTCGCCCTCGATTTCAGGGAGCGGGTACGGTATCCGGTCGTGGTCGACCGTCAGCGCCCCGGCCTGCCCCAGGGTGTCCTCCCAGGACACGGTGATGGACGGAACGGGGCCGTGCAGGGGAAGCGAGTATTCGATGCTCTCCCCCTGGTCCAGGGTCGCCGCGCCCCAGAATCGGAGGGAACGGCCGTCGCTTCCCCCGAATGCGCGGACCCGGATTTCCAGATCCGTTGCCGCCTTCAGGGTGACGGCGGCGCGGTCGCCGGAGACGGTGAGTCTTTCGACGAATACCCGCCGCCCCTCCACCGGCTCCTCGATCTCGAAGTCGATCTCGTCGTGCCAAGGCTCGTGGCCGTCTGCCAGGGCCGACTGGGGGATGGTGGCGACCGCCGCCACAAGAGCGAGGACGGCCATGACCGGGAGGAACCTCCCCTGCTTCCTTCGGCGCTTCTCCCTGTCCTTTCCCTTGTCGTTGATGCTGTCCTTGTCCGCCTCCGCCTTCCTGGGCTTGCCGAACCAGCGATGGGGACGGAAGGGCATCCGACCGCCCGTCTTCTGCCGGCTCTTGCGCCTGGGACGGAGGCTACGCAGGGTCCTGCCCGCCTTCTTCGCCATTAGCCTGAGCGGGCCTGGGCCGGTCTTGACCGGCTGCACCGGCGCGGGCGGCTCGCTCCGCACCAGCTGGGACGGCGGCCCCGCGTAGAGCCTGGCCCCCAACCGGTACTTCAGCAGGTCGGCGGCCACCAGGGGCAGCCGCCTCCCGCCTATCTTCCCGACGACGGCGGCCAGCCCGATGAGGCCGAATAGGACGGCAATCCCTATCCTCACCTCGGACGGCCCCACCGGGGCGTAGCGGTATGCGCCGTAGGACAGGGCGCACACCGCCGTCATCGCCACCACCTGGGGGAAGGTGAACCCCAGCAGCACCCTGTCCTCGGCCTGCACGTGGGTCGGTACCTCGTGTTCTCTCATAGCCTTCTCCTTACGTTTCTCCGGTCTAGCTCGTGGGGGTCGGCGTGGGCGTGGCCGGGTCGGGCACGGTGGGGTCCACCGGGGAGCCGACGACCGCGTTCATCACCAACTCGACGACGCCAAAGGCGACCAGGGCCAGCACGACGCCCGCCAGGGCGGTCATCATGGCGCTCTTGCCCCGCTCCATCTGGTGGGGCGCTCCGCTGGCCGTCAAATACAGGTAGCTCCCATAGATAAAGAAGCCGACGCCGATGGCACCGACGACACCCAAAAGGATGCCCACCAGGTTGCTGATGGTCTGAGTCAGGTCTTCCATGTTTCTTTCTCCTCTCCGGCTCCGTTCTCGGAGCCGCTTGCTCGTCTCTTTCGGTTCCGTCGTTTCCCCTCGCCTACTGGCACATCGCTCCCACCTCCTTCGCGTTTTCGGTTGGCGCGGGCCGCGCCCGCTGCCGTTAGTCGCCGTTACTCCCCTGCGCTCCTGGGGGACTGGCCTCCCGCGTTCCCGCCGCCCGATGGGGTTGCCACCGAAGCCGCCGAGCTTAGGCCGCCCGCCGCCGCCGATAGCCCCGCACCGGTAGCCATCGCTCCCACGGCCATCCCTCCCGGCCCTCCGGCGGCTCCGCCCGCTATCAGGCCGATGGTCCGGGCTGACCGCACCATCGAGGCGGGCAGGTTCATGCCGAAGTAGAGAGTGGAGAGCCATGCGTCGAAGGTGCCGGCGTTGCCCAGCAAGCTCGGCACCCGGGTCGCCATGTAGACGAAGGCCAGGGACATGAGCAGCTTCCACACGAGGTCCTGCACCGGCTCGAAGGCGGCGATGGCCGCGACCTCGTTCAAGAAACCGAAGCCCAACGCCAGGGCGATGAGCTGGATGGCCTGCTGGAACACTGTTGTCATGAACAGGCGAAGCCAGTGGCGGCCCCAGCCCGCCGTGTGGGGCAGGATCCACAGCCCCAACGCGATGGGGGCCAAGGCGAGCAGAATGTCGATGAGGGCCAGCCGCAGCACCATCTGGATGATGACGTAGAGGACGAAGAATCCGTAGACCATGTACAACGCCGCCAGCAGCAGCGCCATGCCGACGCTCCCCGCTTCCACGGCGGTCATCAGCGTGCGGAGGGTGGAGCGCAGCATGTCCCCGGGGGTGACGCCGAGGGAGACGGCAATGAAGCCGGATACGGCGTCGGCCACGTCGATGACCAGGGCGCACCACCACAGGGAAGACGCGGCGGCCACCAGGCCGAGCACGAGGCGCGGGACCATCTCACTCCAGCCCGCCTGGGGCCGGCCCACGTGGTCGGAGATTATGAGAGTCAGCCCCATCCAGCCCAGGATCACCACCAGGGCGGCGGAGGCGACGGCCCAGACGACCGTCCAGGCTTGCTGTACCAGGTCGTGGGCATAGGTGAGATTGGGAGGGGTGCCGGTGATGATGTCGCCCATCGGCTACCCGTCCCCGCAGTTGTCGGCGTCCTCGCCTGACGCGCGCTCGACCACCCCGCAGAGCGTGCCGTGGGTGCCCTCGATCATCCAGCTAGCGAAGGCTTTGGCCCAGCGCTCCGGGCTGAGGGCAGCGAGGATCTTGTCCCATATGCGCCCCGGTTCATGGAAGGGGATGATGCCGAAGAAGGCTCCCGACTTGCCGTCCTCGGCAACGGCAATCATGACCAGGAGGAAGGCTCGGTCCTTATCGAGGTCGGGATGCTGGTCGAGCGCCGGGTACTCGAAGCTGTACTCCCACCCGTCGCTGCGCTTCTTCTCGCCGCCTTTGACCCGGTACATGTTGGTCAGCCAGTCGCCGGTGTCGCCGTCCCGGATGCCGTAGTAGAGGGTCTTGATCTTCCGGTCGAAGAGCGGGCGGGCGACGAACTCGCCGCCGCCCTTGCGCTCGATGAAATCCCGGTCGGCGTTGACGAGGGTGAGCTCGTCAGCGGGCGGGGTCTGGGCCAGGGCGGGGTTGATTGGGGTGATGGAAACCAACGCTGCCAGCAGCAACGCGGCTGCCAGGGGGATGAGCCTCCCGGCTATATCAAGGGTCCGTCGGACGGTCGATTGCGCTCCCATGCCGTCGCCTCCTCTTCGATGGGGTTGTGATGTCTGCCCATCGAGTCTGGGGAGGCGAGATAACGAGCGGTATCCCCTGGAAGGGACTACACCGATGAAATCCCTTCCGAGGGATTACGCGGGAAGGGGACGATGTGATGTCATGGGGCTGTACAGGGAATGGCGTTTGTGTGCAAGTTTGCAGGTCGGGGATTTACAAAGCTGATTCAGGGGGAAAAGACCCCCCTACAGGACGTGAACAGCGAACACTTTGCGTCAGGGGTCTGTTGCCGCGGAGAGAGCAAAGCCCCCGTATGAAAACGCCAAGTGTGCAGAGGGCTGAGCGGCGCCCCGGTCGCAAGCGCCAAAGCTGAGAAGGACAAGTTTGCAGAGGGAGGTCGGAATGTCAGGAAACGGGATCGAGAAGATGGCGGTCGTTATGACCAGTGAAGAGCAGCACGATATGCGGTTGATGACCCTGTTGCAGAGGATGGTGCGGGAGAAGCGGCTTAAGGGAGCGGCTGAGACTCTGAGGCTGGACCCCAGGACGGTACAGACGAGTATGGAGCGTGGGGACCTGTCCGAACTGGTGCGGATGGCACTGGAGCGGCACGTGTTGGTGGAGGACGACCAGCAGGCGGCCCGGCAGCGGGAGCGGACCGACGCGCTGGAGCAGTGGATGGAGACGTTGGAGAAGGAGCTTCACGACAGTATAGAGGCCGTCAAGGGCGAGATCGATGAGCTGCGAAAGGACCGGGAATGGAGGTTGGAGTCGTTGGAACAGCGACTCGCCCGCAGGGAGACCCAGCAGGAGAACCTACCCAGGCCAGCAGATGCTCTGAACGCAACCGGGTCGACGCCGAAGGCCAGGTTCCCGAAGCGGCGTTACCCCGAGCTGGTGACGAAGGAGCCCGCTCCCGACGACGAGGAGGTCTTCGGGGAGGCGTGGCCCCTCATCGAGGAGTGGCGGAGGCTCTGGAAGGCTGGACACACCGGCGTGGGCAAGGGTCTGGCCTGGCTGGAGACCGAGCAGCGAGTCCGTGGGCTGGAGGTGGCCATGCTCGAAGAGCACGGCCTGACCCTGCCGCCGGAGGAGCAGCCGCTGCACGGGCTGTGGCGGAGCACCCAGCTCGACTGGCGCAAGGCGACCGTAAGCGAGGTCCGTAGGGCGGTGGCCTGGAGACGTCTGGTGAGGAAGGTGCTCACCTGCGGTCTGTGGCGGAGCCGCTGGTGGCGGGGGGGCGCTTAGGGTTTCGTGAAACTGAGGAGAACATTTGAGCTAGGGGCGCCATGAAAGTCTTCCCTTCGCTCGGCTGTTTGGCTAATAATGGAGTCAGTTTCAGGCTTTTCCAGCGTTTCGTGCCGAGAAACCTGGAGGGTTCCCGTCCTCCGAATCCGGGACCGGCTGCACAGGATCGAGCACTGCGCTCTCCGAACGGCCGCCCAGGGGTTCTGACCGGAGGGATCGAGTATTGCGCTCTCCCGACGGGCGCCCCGGAGGGACAAATTCGCAGAGGCTGAGGCGCTTCCCGCGCTTCGGCCCCTCGGACACCCTGGTCGAATTGCGCCCGCCGCACCGACCGGTTCCTCACAGGTCCTTAGCCCTCGAGGGGTCGTCCGTTCACCACGTCCAGCGTTCGGCTTTTTGTCACGTGAGGGGGTGGAAACGGCAGCTCGGTTTACGGGTTCCTACGGCATCGAACATCAAGCTTACTAAGGAGGTGTTTAGACTATGGAGGCATTAGGCATCGGCTGGCTGCTGCTCAGGCGGTTCACGGCGCGGCATCCGGCAGGCAGGTTCCGACGCTGACCGAGCGGGCTTCGGCCCCTCACAACCTATTCAACGCAAGGGTCGTCTCCACCAGGGGCGGCCCTTCTTCTTTGCCCGCGCGAGGGCGGAGATGACGGCAACACACAAGCTGAAGCACTAAGGAGGTGCGTAATGACGACGGCGACATTGGTAGCAGGCAATCGGACAATGGACACGGAGGACAGACCCAGGCGCAGCCTGGAGGAGTTGGTCGACCAACTCTTCGCCGCGATGGGATTCGCGGTGGCTCAGGAGCCGACGGCAGAGCAGAGCGCGACGCGCTCGATCCACGAGGCCCGGCGGCTCAGGCAGGCGGGAGACGTGGACGGTGCCCTGGCGGTCCTCGCCGGGGTGGACATGGGAAGGGTCGAGACAAGGGAGGCCCGCTGGATCTTCTCGGAGTGGACACAGCTGGTCAGGCGGCGGTTCGGCGGACGGGAGGCGTTGGTCTACAGCCAGGGCACTGGTCGGGCTGCCGCCCTGGTTCCGCAGGGGGACGGCGGGACCCTGGAGGTCGCTGCGGTCCTGGGGATGCGCTGGCGGCCGGGCAAGGTCGTCTCGGGACGCAGCCTGCGGGGGCTCCGGCCCCTGGCGGGGGGTGCGTGATGGCGGTGGTCAACGTGGACATCCCCGCGCTGAAGGCGCGTCACCCCCTTGGCGATGCGGTGGAGGCGTCGGGGGTCAGGCTCAGGGGACGGGGCAGGGTCCGCCAGGGCGTCTGTCCCTTCCACGACGAGGCGGAGGGGAGCTTCACGGTGTACGAGGACTCGCAGCGGTTTTATTGCTTCGGCTGCGGCGAGGGCGGGGACGTCCTGGACTTCATCCGGCGGTCGGAGGGGTTGAGCCTCCCGGAGGCCATCGCCCGTCTGGACGGAGGAGCTTACCCCGTCGTCTCCCGTCCCACTCCGGCGCAGCGTCGGCAGGCGACGCCGATTCCCCCCAGGGACCCGGGCTTGCTGACGGCGGCGGGTCGGTTCTACGCCGGGCAGCTTAGCCGCCACCCGGCGGGGCTGGGGTACCTGGTCTCGCGGGGTCTTGGCCTTGACGCCGCGGTGCGGCTTGGCCTTGGCTTCGCGCCGGGCCTTGGCTTGCGGGACGCCCTTGAGTCCGCCGGCTTCACCGCCGCCAGGCTCAGGGACTCCGGGCTGTTCACCGAGCGGGGTTCGGAGCGGTTCGCCGGCATGGTGGTCGTCCCGGAGCTCTCCGGCGGCCTTGTCCGCTGGCTCGTGGGGCGGGCGGTCGATCCCGACCGGACTCCCCGCTTCCAGGCCCTTCCCGGCCCCAAGCCGGTGCTTGGGCTTGGGCGTCTCGGCCCCGCGCCGCCCCTTGCGGTGATGGTCGAGGGCGTCTTCGACTGGCTTGTCCTTGCTAGCTGGGGCCTTCCCGCCGTCGCCGCCCTGGGCACTCAGGGAATCGAGCGGGTCGCCTCTGCGCTGCGGGGCTGCCCCAGGATCTTCCTCGCCTTCGACAACGACGAGGCGGGGCTTGAGGCCACCGAGATGCTAGCAGGCTTGCTTGGCCGGCGCTCCGCCGCCGTCACCCTACCCCAGGGCGTCGGAGACGTGGCCGAGCTTGCTTGCCTTCCCCACGGCCGCTCCCTCTTCCTCCGCTTGCTTGCACGGGCGGCCCGCTCCGCCCGCTAGCTTCCCCCACTCCCCCACTTACCTCTACCAGGCCTCCCCGGCCCTCGCTTGCTTGCGGGACCTCGCTCCCGCCCTACACACCCCACTCTCACCCCCAAAGGAGGTGCTATGCCAATTTCTCGACGGGCTACGCCCGCCCACGGCTTCCCGTAGAGGGAACCCGCTTCGCTTCAGTCACTAAGGAACGAACACCAAGGAAGGAGAAAGAGATGTTCAACAGGAACGGAAGCAACAACGGCGCCCACGAGGACGCCGCCGCCATCCCCTCCGGGCACGAGCTGCTCTGGGACGGGCTCCCGCCCGCGGTCATCGAGAAGCTCGGCCAGCCCCTCGACCCCGCGCTGGTCTCCCAGCGCAAGGGCCGCAAGGGTCGCGTCTACGACTACCTGGAGGGA
The DNA here is from genome assembly GCA_965116555.1 of Dehalococcoidia bacterium. Lineage (GTDB taxonomy): Bacteria > Chloroflexota > Dehalococcoidia > Lucifugimonadales > QGNO01 > DAOUJH01. The sequence goes on from OZ220698.1 coordinate 1,513,915, forward strand.
CACCTCGTCATCGCCCAGGCGAACGAGATCTTTGGCTTTGGAGGCTGGGGTTACGAGCTGGCCGGGGACGTGACCCTGCGCCAGTTCGAGACCATCAATGCCGAAACCGGTGAGGTGAAGCTCACCACCGCCTACAGCGCCCCGGTGCGGGTCATCGTGCCCGGCGCGCCACCCCGCACGGACATCGGGTTCAGCTGGGTGGCAGGCGATACTGCGGACGACCACGAGACCGCCTGCAAAGCTGCCGTAACCGACGGCATGAAGCGGGCCTTCCGCAGCTTCGGGAACCGCTTCGGCAACGGCCTCTACGGAGACCAGCCGTCGGCGAGCGCTCCCCAGCAGGAGCAGGTTCCCGCGCCGTCGCAGGCTAGGGCCAACCGCAACGGCAGGGCCGGTCAGGCCAAGGGCGGCAACAGGTCGCAGGCCCAGTCCCGCAGCGACTCTCAGGTGGAGAAGCTGCGCAAGCGGCTCTTCGAGATCGCCAAGGAGCAGGGACTCGACGAGGAGCAGGTGCGGACCGCCGTGGAGAAGCGGACGGGCAAGGGCCTCGATGACCTGACGGCCGCCGAGCTGGGGCCGCTGGTGGAGGCCGCCGCCAACAAGCTGCAGCAGATGCAGCAGGAGCAGGCCGCAAAGGCAGCCTAGCTCGCAGGGTCTGACCTGGTTCGGAATCGAGCGGGGTGGTCTTCTTCCAGAAGGCTGCCCTGCTCTCTTACCTACAGGACTAACCAAGGAGGTCTGAAATGACCACGAACGTTACCTATACACCCTGGGGCTGGACGAAGGACGTTGTTGAACTGGCAGAAGGCGTCTGGCGGGTCTCCACTCCCTCCCACGGCGGGCTGAAGCTCAGCCGGGAGCGGTGGAACGAGCTTCCCGCCGACCTCCGTGACGCCATGTTCACCCAGACCTTCGCCGGTGCGCCGCGTAACGCGGCATAGGATACCTAACTCAGCTAGGAAGAACTCGGAGAACAGTTCTTGGGTCAACCGACCTACCTGGACGTGAAAACCGAAAGGGACAACAGCATGTCGGTAAAGCGGCTACAGCCCCAAAGCGTTGTAAGGCTGGTTCCGCAAGACCCGCGCGATATGGTGAAAGCTAGACTGCCTGAACCCCAGTTCCCAAGTGGTGATGGTCTCACCCGTCGGTAGAACGCTTGTATCCCGACGCCACTCATTGCAACGGCCGCTCGGCGAGACCGATGCAACTCCGATGAGCGGACGATGACCAACGAGGTCTATCCAAGGGGACGAACGGGGCACCTACAGTCGCGCTAGAACGTCCTATGTCGACGACGGAAGGGGAATACGGTACAAGCGACACTCGGGCATCAAGGTCGGGTCACAAATGACTTGGGTCGTGCACAAACTTCTCATTGCGAGGGAACAGGAGTAACCCCCACAATTGGCACAATCTGACCCCTACTCACGACGTCCCGGTCTCCTAGGGGTGCCCGCAGTGGAACATCAACGCTAACTGGAACAGGTTGACAACCTCGAAACGGTGTGGAGAAGACGACTACTTCGAGATGTACTTCGTCGGCTGTCTCCCGCAGTGACAACACATGTGGGGCTGGGGCTCCAACGCACGAATCAACCGAGATCGGGAGCCACTGTTGGGGATGCAAATCCACTGCCTTCACCACCTCCACTTCGCTGCGCCACACACCCCCACCGAGGTAATACCACGCCAGAAAACAGGCCGCAAAGACCACCAGGGCAGTTATTACAACTGCAACGACTAAGGAGCCTAGGCGACCGGGCAAGAATCCTCTTGCCTCTCTACTCGTCATAAGGTCTCCTCTGGTTGGCCGCGCCTTGCCATTGGGTTCACTCCCCGTGGTACCACGCTGAGAATAACTGAACCAAATCCCCACAGTCAACGGAACGCGGGATGGCCTACGGGGGGAAACCCCTATGGTCACGGAGTCCTCGTAGTAGTCCGAGGACGGGAAAGCCGTCCACATGGCGAAGGAGGACAGGTGGTTTCGACGAACAAAGCAGGGAGGTATGCAGAATGCAACAAGCCGAAACTGTACTGAACGTCATACGCGAACGCGGAGAACGAAGATTGCCGCTGGAGAATATCTATCGGCTGCTTTACAACCGGAACCTTTACCTGCGGGCCTACGGTCGCATCTACTCAAACCAGGGAGCTACTACCAAAGGCGTCACCGCAGAGACCATGGACGGTATGTCGCTGGCGAACATCGACCGCATCATCGAAGCCTTGCGCTACGAGCGGTTCAGGTGGACGCCGGTGCGTCGGGTCAACATTCCCAAGCCTAATGGCAAGACCCGCGCCTTGGGCATACCAACGGGGCCGGACAAGTTGCTGCAAGAGGTCATCCGGATGATTCTGGAAGCCTACTACGAGCCGCAGTTTTCTGACCGCTCCCATGGCTTTCGGCCCAACCGGGGTTGTCACACTGCCCTGAGCGAAGTGGCACGTACCTGGACGGGAACCCGCTGGTTCGTCGAGGGCGACATCAAAGGGTGCTTCGACAACATCGAGCACGATGTCCTGTTGTCGATGCTCAGCGAGAAGCTCCACGACAACCGATTCCTACGCCTGCTCAAGCACCTACTGAAAGCAGGCTACGTCGAGGATTGGAGGTATGGCCGTACGCTGAGCGGTACCCCGCAAGGCGGCATCGTCAGCCCCATCCTCGCCAACATTTACCTAGACCGGTTGGACAAGTACGTCGAGACGGTGCTGATTCCAGCACACACCCGAGGTACAGCCCGGAGGCGCAACCCTGCGTACACACGACTGAAGAACCAAGCGACCTACCACCGGAACAAGGGCCACCACCAAATGGCTAAGCAACTGCGCCAGCAATCACTGCAACTGCCATCCGTGGACCCCTTCGACCCGGCATACCGCCGGTTACGCTACGTCCGCTACGCAGATGACTTCCTACTGGGCTTCATCGGGCCAAAAGCCGAAGCCGAGCAGATACGAGAGTCCCTGGAGACGTTCCTGCGCGACTCGCTCAAGCTGGAGCTATCCAGGGAGAAGACTCTCATAACCCACGCCACCAGCCAGGCGGCGAGGTTCCTCGGTTATGAACTCATGACCCAACAGGCTAACGACAAACTCGACCGCAACAGACGGCGAAAGGTCAATGGCATCATAGGGCTACGAGTTCCCGCCAAAGTCATCGAACAACACTGCCACGCATACATGCGGAACGGCAAACCAGCGCACCGCAACCACCTCATACACGACACGGACTACACGATCGTAGATAGGTACCAAGCGGAGTTCCGGGGCGTCGTCGAGTATTACCGGCTCGCCATAAACGTCTCCCATTTTGGGAAGCTGCAATGGATTATGAGCCAGTCGCTAACCAAGACCTTAGCCAGCAAGCACAAGACCACATCCGCGAAAATCTACCGGCGCTTCAAGAGCACCGTACAGACCGCGTCTGGGGTACGAGCTTGTCTAGCGGTCGTGGAACAGCAGGGGGTTGGGAAGCCCCCACTCGTGGCACAGTTCGGTGGTATACCCCTGAAGCGGGACAGGCAAGCCGTCCTCGTAGACCAGAAGCCCCAACGGTACAGGACTGAACGCAACGAGCTCACCAAACGGCTCCTAGCGGACAGATGCGAGATGTGCGACTCAACGGTGAAGGTAGAAATTCACCACATCCGCGCACTTCGCGACCTGAACGTGAAGGGCCAACGGGAAAAGCCCAAGTGGGTACAACTCATGGCGGCGCGAAAACGCAAGACCCTCGCGGTCTGCCGGACGTGTCACATGGACATCCACCACGGGCGATTCAATCCGCAGAAGCAGACATAAACCACTGGAGAGCCGGATGCGGTGAAAGCCGCACGTCCGGTTCGGAGGGGGGTCGACGGAAAAGTGCCCTGAACAGTCAGGGTAACTCGCCGGCGGCCTACCCTACAGGAGGACTGCGAGGAGCCCATTGTGCGGGTCCTCCTGGGCCTGGGCGACGACCGGGAGAGGGAGATGGCATTCAAGGTGGCTGGCTACTTCGACCGGTACGCTCCTGCCCTACCCCACCTGAGGGCCGCCGCTCCCCAACCGCACTTCCACGTCGTCGCCTACTGGGGCGGCTACGGCACCGATCCCTTCGGGCATTTCGACACCAAGGAGGAGGCGGAAGCCTTCGCCGGCGACGGGAGGAACCGCAGGGACTACGGGAAGCTGGAGGCCGTAGAGTGCGAGAGGAGCCACAACGGGAAGGGGTGCAAGCCATGACCACCAAGACAAGGGACAGACCACGGAGCCTTCCCAGCACGACCACCAAGCTGAAGACCGAGCTAGGCAGCCTCTTCGTCACCGTCTCGACGGACGAGGACGGCGAACCCTTCGAGGTCTTCGGCTTCTTGGGCAAGGGCGGGAGTTTTAAGCACGGCGTCACCGAACTGGCCTGCCGCTTGACCTCCCTGCACCTGCGCAGGGGCACTCCAATCGAGGAGATCATCCACCAGATCCAGGGCATACAGGAGATGGCGCCCTTCTGGAACAAACTGGGCGAGGGCAGGAGCGTGCCCATCCACGGCCTCGGCGACGGCATCGCCCACATCCTCAGGGCCCACCTGAAGGCCAAGGAGGAGAGGGAGGCGGCCGCATAAGCACCCTCATCTCTCACCTAACGGACACAAGGAGGCACAGACGATGATAACCACGACGGACAGCGACAGGGCGGAGGTCTTCTCCCGTCCTGCAGCACGGCTTGACGGCGACGGCAACATCGAGGTGCGGGCATCGGCGGCCCTGGGCTGCCGCCGCGCTCTCTGGTACGCCGCGACCGGATACGAGCCGACGAATCCCCCGAGCGACGACTCGCTGACGGCGATGGAGGCGGGCAACGCCCTGGAGCCGGTGGTGGTGCGGGCGATGGAACGGGCTGGATGGAAGGTGGACGCCGCCGACCTCCAGGACCCCAAGCAGGTGGCCGTGAGAGTAGGCCCCAACCTGCTGGTCACGGGACACCCCGACGGCACGGTTCGGCTTCCGCTATCGGAGGACGAAGCTCCGCCGCAACCCTTCCTCTTCGAGGGCGAGCCGGACACCCCCGCCTACGGCGACCCGATGGGTGCGCCAAGAAGCGCATAGGTTGAATGTTCCAGATGTGGAACCCGGCCAGGAGTAGGCCGGTGGCTAGGGAAGCAGGCACGGGGGCCAGAGGCAGAACCGTGTCTGAAGCCTTCCCGACGATGTGGCGGCGGCCACCCTACCACGCCGCGCGCTGCTAGCCAGAGTGTCGTTACGGTTACGAAAGAAACTGCTGATTGAAGCGTCGCACGCCGAACCACCCGCTCACGGTAGGGCGAGGGTGGAGTCATCAGAATCTCTGTCTCCATCGGACAGAGATAGCTTCGTAAGAGGCAGGGATGCCGTACTCCCTTTGACCGGCATCCTCCGATGACGAGCGCGGCAAGGAGCCGTGCCAGACGTAAAGGCAGAACCTAACACGACATGGAGACGCAATCTACGTGAACTTGGGAACCACGTTCGGCTCCCCAGCAACGGGGTAGGCCAGCCTGCGGCCAATGCCGGACGTGGGGCAGAGCCCTCGTAGTAGTCCGCGGTCGGGAAAGCCGGCCACATGGCGAAGGAGGGCAGTTAGACGAGTGCAGAACACCAGCGAACTAAGCCAGAGGAGGGATGTATGAACCCGACAAAGATGGCAGAAAAGCAAAGGTTCTTGGCAACGACGGCCAGTGAGCATCCAGACCACAGGTTCTCCAACCTGTACGACCTGTTGCACTGGGACTACTGGATGCACATATCGGCTGAAAGGGTACTGGCGCGACCGGGTAGCCAGACCGACGGCGTGGACAGCGTGACGCGGCTTGCGTTCAAGGAGGACTACGAGCGCCAAATGACGACGCTCATCGACCAACTGAAGCGTAAGACGTACAAACCGCTACCCGTCCGGCGAGTCTACATACCCAAGCACGATGGCAAACAACGCCCGCTGGGCATCCCCGCCCTGCGAGACCGCATCGTGCAGGAAGCACTTCGGGCCATCCTCGACCCGATTTACGAGTCGGACTTCTACCGACACTCCTACGGCTTCCGGAAAGGTCGTCGCACAATGGACGCAATCGCAGTCCTGATGCCCATGTTCATCACCAGCGTGAAACACTACTACGTGATTGAAGGCGACCTCCAAAGTTACTTCGACACCGTCCATCATCGGACGCTCATGAAGCTGCTACGGAGGAGGTTGAAGGACAAGGCGCTACTGGACTTGATCTGGAAATTCCTGAAATCGGGCGTGATGGAAGGGGGCCTCTTCGGGCGCACCGAATCCGGTGTGCCACAGGGAGGGATAATCTCCCCGCTGCTAGCCAACGTCTACCTCAACGAGTTTGACAAGTGGGCGGCGACGCAGTGGGACCTCGACCCGAACGCTAGACGACGGAGAAGGCAGGCAGGTCTCGGTAACTACAAGATGGTTCGCTACGCCGACGACTTTGTGGTCGTCAGCAACGGCACCAAGGCCGAGGTCAAGGCCACCAAACAGGCCATACAGCAGTTTCTAGAGAACAAACTCCACCTGACGCTCTCGGAAGAAAAGACGGTCATCACCCACGTCAACGACGGCTTCGACTTCCTGGGTTTCCATATCCAGCGTAAGCCGGTCAATGGCAGGTGGGCCGTTCACCTTCAACCGACAGCCAAGGCCAAGGAGCGTGTGCGACGGAAGCTCAAAGACCTGACTTCCAGGAACTGGACTTGGATGGACGAGTACACCCGACTGACGACCCTGAACGCTATCGTGCGGGGCTGGGCCGAATACTACCGGTACACCAGCTTCGTCAGCGACATTGCAGACATCACGCGGTTCGCGTGGTTCCGCTACCTCTATTGGTTGCGGGCGAAGCACAAGGGAAGCCACAAGGGACAACTCATCCGTGAAAAGACCCGAATGCTCCACGGCAGAACCCGATGGCACGCAGAGGTGCGCGAAGGTGGTAACACGCTGGAAGCGTACCAATGGCTCCCCACCAGACAGGAACTTGACCGCCAACGCTACCGACGGAAGGGGGAAGCGGGCTTCCCGCACCCTTACCTGACTGGCCACGCAACGGCGGTAAGCGACCATCCACAGGGAGAAACCGGCCCCGATGAGCGTCTTTACACGATACCTCTAGGGGTTAACAGTTCTAGGCGTGACGAACCTCTCGGCTATGCCGAGCAACGCCTCAGGGCCAAAGTGCGTGACGGCATGAAATGTCAACAGTGTGACGCACGGGCAGACCTACATGTCCATCACATCAAAGGCATGAAGTCCCACGCGCTGAAGAACCTGGTCACGCTCTGCCGGACGTGCCATAAGGCTGTACACCGTTCGAACCAACTACAAACCGTCTAATGGAGAGCCGGATGCCACGAAAGTGGCACGTCCGGTTCGGTAGGAGGGATGGCGCAAACCAGTCGGAGCAATCCGGCCATTGGCGGCGCTGTCCCTACCTAATTCGTCGAGATAAAGACGCGGGGTCCGGAGGCTTTCCGCCGCTGGCAGACGCTCGGGGCCGAGCGCAGCCATCCCGGAGCGGTGGCCCAGGCCGCCTTCTACACCCTCGGCAAGTTCGGGGAGATGCGGCCTGCCGTCATCGCCACGATGGACACGGGCAATCGCACCTGGGACTGGGAGCGGATTCCCGCCGACCGGCTGGAGAAGGCCCTGCAGGACGCCTGCGGCTGGCTCGGCGAGCTGGCGGCGCACCACGTCCAGCACGGGCCGGACCCCGACGCGCTGCCGGAGCGGGACTTCACCGCCAACACCTGGCAGTGCCGGTCGTGCCCGTTCCTGGACATCTGCCTACCGGGAATGCAGGAGCCAGATGATGAGACCGACGACGAAGGAAAGGAGGTGACGGATGAAGAGGCGCGGGAGGCGGTGGCGGCCTACGCGGAAGCCCAGGACTCCATCAAGGAGCCTGAGAAGGCCAAGCGGACCGCCCTGGACACCCTGAAGGCGTGGATGCGCAGGCAGGGCGACACGAAGGCGACCGTGAACGGCAGGACGGTCAGCCTCGTGCGGACGACGCGGTACTCGACGAACTACCAGAGGCTCAATGAGGCGCTCGACCCTGAGACCAGGGCCGAGATCGTGACGGAGAGCGAGTCCGAGTACGTGCGGGTCAGCTAGCCGCTCCCCTTGGAGCGCAGGACGGGGCCGTCCTCCTGTAGTGGGAAGACGGCCCCGCTCACTTCAGACGGGCGCGGAGATACCGCGCCACATCCAACAAGGAGGATACGAGAAATGTCACGCACCATCAACAAGGTAGAGCTGTTGGGCAGGGTCGGCACCAACCCGGAGATGACCTACACGCCGGGCGGCACCGCCGTCACCAAGCTGCGGCTGGCCACCGACCGCCGCCGCCAGGACGGGGAGACGACGGCCGACTGGCACAACATCGTCGTCTGGGATAAGAGTGCCGAGGCGGTGAACCAGTACGTTTCCAAGGGCCAGCGGCTCTACGTCGCCGGCCGCCTCGTCCAGAACACCTGGGAGACCGAGGACGGCCAGCGCCGCTCACGCACCGAGATCCACACCCAAGAGGTCGTGTTCCTCGACGGCAACGGGAACGGGGCGACCGACTACGGCGACGAGAACTTGCCATTCTAGCCAGCCCACAACCCCATAGCGACGCCCGCCTCAAACAACCGGGCGCATGAACCACGGGGCCGCTTCCAATCTAGGGGGCGGCCCCGCTTCTGTTGTAACCGCTAACCAAGGAGGCCGACGATGACAACCGCCACAGCGATAAGCGCCGACACCCCGTCGCCAAGCTCTCAACTCTCCCTGTTCCCGGCCGAGGGGCAGGCTCTGCTGGACGCCCTGCGCAGCAATTTCAACCTGCTGGGCGAGATCGCCCTGCGCTATGCCGTGGAGGTCCAGCCGGAGCGCTCCGGGAACGACCTGCCCTCCATCGGCTGCCCCGCCGACGTGTACTCCCTGCTGGGGCCGGAGATGGCCCCGCTGGCCCAGGAGCAGCTCAGGGTGCTGCTCCTGAACACCAAGAACATGGTCGTCGGCCAGCGGGTCGTCTACCAGGGGAACATCTCGTCGGCCATCGTCAGACCCGCCGAGGTGCTGAGGCCCGCCGTCGTGGAGGCCGTTCGCAGCATCATCGTCTGCCACAACCATCCATCCCGGGACCCCACGCCCAGCCCGGAGGATGCGGCCATCACCAGGGAACTGGCGCAGGCGGGCAAGCTCCTGGACATCGAACTGCTCGACCACGTGGTCATCGGAGGCAGGGGGTACGTCAGCCTAAAGGAGCGGAACCTCATGTCCTGACGGCTGACGCCGCCAGGCTCTCACGCGGGGGCATCGCCCCTGCGCATCGATAAACCCATACAACGAAGGAGGTCGCAAAATGCTCGCGACTCACGCCATAGACCCCGAGGACCTGTTCACGATAAGCGCAGGCGGCTTCTCGGCCACGGCCGACGCTTTCGCCCGAGACGACCGCACCGAGGGACTCTGGTTCGTCTCGATGGTCGGCTCTCAGACCGCGCTCAAGGCGATCTGGGCGTCCCTGCTCAAGCAGCCCCCCGACACGGCGCACATCATCCGGGGGGCGGACGGCATGGCCCTCTCCGGCGGCTACCAGCGGTGCGTAATTCCCTACGACACGCTGGGCACGTGGACGACCAAGATAGCCCGGCTCCCCGTCACCGGAGGCTGGCACGCTTTGGTTTACGTGCGCCGTCTAACGGTGCTTGGAATCCCCGAATAATCGGGAGGGACTCAGAGAATGTCCCTGGGTCAACCGACCTACCTTGAGGCGAAAGCCGAGGGGGAAAACAGCATGTCGGTAAAGCGGCTACGGCCCCAAAGCGTTGTAAGGCCGGTTCCGCAAGACCCGCGCGATACGGTGAAGGCTAGACTGCTTGAACCTCAGTTCTCAGCGGTGATAAGTGCCGCCCATCGGTAGAACGCTTGAACCCCGATGCCAATCATTACCCGGAATTGTGTAGACCTTCTGGGTAACTCTGATGATTGGGCAACGACCAATGAGGTCAGATTAGAGAACGAACGAGGCACCTAAGTTGCGCTACTACGTTCCAAGCACACGGAATTCGGGATCGCCTAAGGGGCGCGAGCCCTACGGCGACGGAGCCTCCGTAGTAGTCCGAGGACGGGAAAGCCGTCCACATGGCGAAGGGAGGCAGGTGTCTTCGAAACTCAGAAAAGGAGGTGCGCGAGATGCGCAACGCCGAAACCATACTGGGAATCATTCGCAACAGAGGTACACGGGGACTGCCCGTGAACGACCTTTACCGCCAACTCTGGAACCCGAACCTGTACCTGATGGCCTACGGGCGCATCGCCAAGAACGACGGCGCGCTCACCCCAGGCGCAACACCGGAGACCGCAGACGGGATGAAGATGGATGACATCCACGCGATTATCGAGGCCCTTCGCTTCGAGCGCTACCGATGGACTCCGGCCCGCCGCGTATACATCCCGAAAGCCAACGGGAAGCGGCGGCCACTCGGACTCCCAACGTGGTCGGACAAAGTGCTGCAAGAAGTGATGCGTCTCCTATTGGAGGCGTACTACGAACCGCAGTTCAGCGACCGGTCACACGGCTTCCGGCCCAAACGTGGATGCCATACGGCGTTCACGGAAATCACCCGCACCTGGACAGGCACGACATGGTTCATCGAAGGAGACATCGCCGGTTGCTTCGACAACATCGACCATAAGGTGTTGCTTGAAATACTTGGCGAGAACATCCAAGACAACCGTTTCCTGCGGCTCACTTCCAACCTCCTCCGGGCTGGCTACCTTGAGGACTGGAAGCTCAACGCCACCTACAGTGGCACCCCGCAGGGGAGTGTGGTGAGTCCCATACTTGCCAACGTCTACCTAGACCGGTTGGACAGGTTCGTGGAGGGCGTGCTCTTGCCCGCCTACAACCGCGGCATGAAGCGACGGAAGAACCCGGAGTATCGCAGAACCCTCAGTCAGATAGACCGTCTTCGGAAAACGGGCCATGGAAAGGAAGCGGCGGCTCTCCGCCCCCTCCTGCGGTCACTGCCATACGGCGACACCGAAGACCCTACCTACAGACGACTGCGGTACATACGGTACGCCGACGACTTCCTGCTCGGCTTTGCGGGGCCAAAGGACGAGGCCGATGAGATCAAGACTAGGTTAGGCAGGTTCCTGCAAGACAACCTCAAGCTGGAGCTTTCCGACACCAAAACCTTGGTCACCCACGGCCGAACCCAGGCAGCACGGTTCCTCGGCTACGAGGTCAACGTCCAACACAACGACACCAAGATCGACGCCAATGGCCTTCGTTCGGTCAATGGCAACATCGGGCTGCGTGTCCCCTCGGACGTTGTACGCGCCAAATGCGCCGCTTACATGCGCGGTGGCAAACCAGTCCATCGGGCAGAACGGCTTCACGACTCGCCTTACAGCATCGTGAGTCAATATCAAGTGGAGTTCCGAGGCATCGCCAACTACTACCGGCGTGCCGTCAACCTGACTTCCCTCAACCGCCTCCGTTGGGTCATGGGACTGTCCCTCGCCAAAACGCTTGCCAGCAAGCTGAAAATCAGTGTTGCCCAGGTGTATAGGCGATACGGGACCATGATCGAGACGGACCAGGGTCCTCGTAAGGTTCTGAAGGTGGAAAAGGTACGTCCAGGCCAAGACCCACTGGTGGCGTATTGGGGAGGTATCTCCCTGGCGCGGGATACCAGGGCCACCCTGGTAGACAAAATCCCTCCAATCCTCAACAGTCGGACAGAGCTTGTCGAGCGCATGCTGGCTGACATCTGCGAGCTTTGCGGCTCAACGGCCAAGGTTCAGGTGCACCACGTACACGCTCTGAAAGACCTGCGACGGAAAGGGCGGGCCAAACCGCCCGCCTGGATGGAAGTCATGGCGGCACGGCGTCGCAAGACGCTCGCCGTCTGCGCTCCCTGCCACGGGGACGTCCATGCCGGGCGTCCTCTGAAGCACAGTGCAACCCCCGCCTAGTACCCAACCGCGAACTACAAGACACTAGAGAGCCGGATGACGTGAAAGTGTCAAGTCCGGTTCGGAGGGGGGCCGACGGAAAAGTGCTCCGGTAACACGGGGTAACTCGCCGGCGGCCTACCCGACACCAAGACCGCAGAATACGCATTCGAGAAGGAGAGCTTCCTTCTCCTGGCGCAGTCGGCAGAGGAGGCTCCGGCCCTCCACCACAGGTTCCTCGACAGACGCAGTCCGCTGCCACTCCACGACTCCTGGGCCGAATGGCTCTGGGAGCGGGGCCTCGAAGAGGAGGAGATAGTCCCCCTGCAATCGGTAGGCATATCCGCCTACCGGTGCTCCCCCAATGCGAAGAAACTACGCGAAGACCTGTCCTACGCCGTTGCGTCGGGCAGGCTGGCGCTGCCCAGGGAGGCGTCCGATGGATAGGATGCTGAAGAAGGCCAAGCGCCACAGCAAGCGGCGTGGACAGCGCAATCACGACGCTTGGCGGCGGTTCTCCCCGGACGGGAAGACCTGTCGCTACTGCCCCCACGATAACACCCAGCACCTGATGAGCAGCGGCCAGCCCCACTTCTTCCGTCCCGCGACGGAGGCGGAGCGGCGCGACCCCTACCTCATGCTCTACCGCCACACGCTGCCGGAGGGCGGCTCGGTGCTGGTGAGACGGATGACCGTCGCCAACCTGGCCGAACTGATAACCGCATTCTGCACCGCCTGCGCCGAGAGTATCGGCACCCACCAGGTCCTGTGCTACCAGCGGAACCTGGCCATCGGAGAGGTGGTCGGGCTGCCAAGGAACGGCCGCAAGGACATCGCAATCGCCGCCTGAAGCGGCGCAAGTCACAGAGAAAGGAGAGACGACATGAGACTAGCTGCCCAGGCGAAAGGCGGATACTACCCGACTCCCGAGCGGGTGGTAGACCTGATCGCCGAGCTGATACACACCCCCTCCGGCTACTACTACCGGGAGCGGGAGACGGTGCGCATCCTGGACCCCTGCTGCGGGGCGGGTGACGCCCTGCAGAGGCTGGCCGAGAACCTCGACCGGCCCAACTCGATTTCCATCGAGACCTACGGCGTGGAGCTGCACCGGGACCGGGCGGAGGAGGCCGAGAAGCGTCTCCACCGCGCCCTGGCCTCAGACCTGTTTCAGACCTCGATAGCCAACGGGGCCTTCGGCCTGCTCCTATTGAATCCGCCGTATGACTGGGACTCGGAGGACAAGCGAGTCGAGCACGCCTTCCTGACGCATACCACGCGCTACCTGGCCGAGAACGGACTGCTGGTCTTCATCGTACCCAGACAGCGCCTCTCGTACTCGGCCCGCTACCTGTCCACCCACTACGGGCGGATGCGGTGCTGGGCCTTTCCCAGCCCCGAACGCGAGGTCTTCGACCAGGTGGCACTGTTCGGCTACAGGAAGACGGACCCCGTTCCTGACGCCCACGCCGAGAGCATGGTGATGGAGTGGTCGACGGGCCAGCCAGAGCCGCTACGCTCCCGGCGCGACCCCTACTCCTACGGGGAGTACACCCCCGCCACGACCCCAAGGGGCGACGTGCTGTTCACGACCCGGACCGTCGATCCCGTCGCCGCTGCGACCGAGGCAAGGCGGTCGGGGCTGTGGACAAACACGGACATCACCGACACCCTCTGGCCCCACGGAGACGCCCGCACCCGCCCGCTGATGCCTCTCAGAAGGGGCCACATAGCCATGCTGGTGGCGGCGGGCTTCCTCAACAACCTCGTCCTCGAAGGCGACGGCAGACGCATCCTGGTCAAGGGGCGCACCAGCAAGGAGATGGAGATGGTGGAGGACTCCCCGGAGAAGGAGGTACACCGCGAGAAGCTCAGGACCACGGTGGTCGCCCTCGATCTGGACGACGGACTGATCGAGGACATCGAAGCGTAGACCGGACGCTACTCAACACACTCCCACTACGGGGAAAGGAGAAGCAAGATGCAGACGCAGACCATCATGGTCATGGAACCCTGCTCGCGGTGCGGGCAGCCCATCGCCCCCGGCGAGCCCGCCATGCAGACGGCATCGGTGGACCTGGACGAGTTCGGCAGGGCGGTGTCCTCGCCGGTGAAGGCGTACCACCTCAGCGGGCGCTGCTACGAGGACCACCGGGCCGCGGAGAAGGCCCGCAGGGAGGACTCGCAAGCCGCATAGACCCGCTTCGAGGCCCGCCTCCGGGCGCTGCCTCACACGACGTGAAAGAGGCAGCGCAGGGCTGCCAACCAAGCTCAAAGAATGAGAGAGGGCGCCTCGCTGCCCTCCCTGGAGCGCCCTCGGGCGTCCTCTCTCGCTTCCTTCGGGGGCGGGGGAGGTGTGTCTTCCGATAGGCGCTCCCAGGGGCTCCGAGGTTCCCTCCTGAAAGGAGACATCCATGAACCTCGGAGAGTTCATCGACAAGTTCAAGGAGGCCATCGCCCGGAGGGTGGTGGAGTCCTACCCGCCGCTCTACCGACCCTCGGAGAACGGCGGGCTGCTCCCCCGCCTGCTCCGCAGGCCCCTGGGGGCGCAGGCCGACGCCATCAAGGGCGCGGCCCTCTCCCTCGAAGCCCACCGGGGCACGACGATCGTGGGAGAGATGGGCACGGGCAAGACGTTTATAGGGACTGCGGCAGCGTACATGGCAGGCTTCAAGAGGGTGCTCGTCATCTGCCCGCCGCACCTGGTGCGGAAATGGAAGAGGGAGGTGGAGATGACGGTACCCGGCGCCCACGCCGCCATCGTCGCGTCCATCACTGATCTGGAGAGGCTGCGCTTCTCCATCGGCTCCGGCCCGCTGTTCGCGGTGATGAGCCGGGAGCGGGCCAAGCTGTCCTACCGCTGGAAGGCCGCCGTCATCTACCGGTGGGCCACCTCGCGGGGAAGGCTCATCAGGGAAGAGGAGACGGGGGAGCCGTTCAAGGTCCCCTGCTGCCCCACCTGCACAGCTCAAATCGTGGACAAGGACGGCGTTCCCCTGACGGAGAAGGTCCTGAACCGCCGCAAGCACGTCTGCGAGAACTGCGGGTCACCCCTCTGGCAGGCCGACAGGTCGGGCCCGGCCCGCTACCCGCTCGCCGACTACGTGAAGCACCACATGAAGGGCTTCTTCGACCTGCTGGTCGGAGATGAAGTCCACGAATATAAGGCGAGAGGCTCGGCCCAGGGCATCGCCGCCGGCACCCTCGCGGAGGCGTGCGGCAAGTCCCTCAGCCTGACCGGCACCATGATGGGAGGGTATTCGAGCACGCTGTTCCACCTCCTCTACAGGTTCTCGCCGGAGATAAGGACGGAGTTCGGGCGTTCCGACGAGCACCGCTGGATTCAGCGGTACGGCTTCGAGGAGGTCTCCATCGGCAAGGAGGACGACGCCCTGGAGGACGGGCGGAACAGCAGAAGGCGCAGCTACCGCAAGGTGGTGAGGGAGAAGCCGGGCCTGGTGCCTTCGGCGTTGTTCCACATAATCGGGAACACCATCTTCCTCAAGCTGGCAGACGTGGCCTCGGGCCTGCCGGACTACGACGAGCAGATCCTGGTGTCCTCGATGGACGCTGAGGAGGACTCGACGGGCTACTCGCAGCGCAGCGCCTACAACACAGTGTTCAAGGAGCTGAAGGCGGAGCTGTCCAAGGCGCTCAAGAGCGGCTCCAAGCGCCTCCTGGCGACCTACCTGCAGACGTTGCTCGCCTACCCGGACGGCTGCACCAGGGGGGAGACGGTCTTCGACCCCAGGTCGGGCGACATCATCGTCGCCGTGCCTCCCCTCTCCGAGGAGAAGCTCTACCCGAAGGAGAAGGCGCTGGTGGACCTGGTGGCGGCGGAGCGGATGGCCGGACGCCGGGTGCTGGTCTACGTCACCCACACGGGGACGCGGGACATCACCGGGCGGATGGAGGACATCCTGACCCGTCACGGCTTCCGGGCGGCGGTGATGAAGGCCGACGCCGTGGCCCCCGACCGGCGGGAGGCGTGGGTTGCCGAGAAGGTCAAGCAGGGCATCGACGTGCTGGTCTGCCACCCCCGGCTGGTGCAGACGGGCCTCGACCTCATCGACTTCCCGACCATCGTCTGGGATGAGATCGATTACAGCACCTACGTCATGCGGCAGGCGTCCCGCCGGTCGTGGCGCATCGGGCAGACCCGCCCGGTCAAGGTCGTGTTCATGTCCTACAAGAACACGCTGCAGGCCGACGCCCTGAAGCTGGTGGCGCAGAAGCTCCAGAGCTCCCTCGCCGTCGAGGGCGAGCTGCCGGAGGACGGGCTGGCCGCCTACGGGGACGACGGGGACGACGTGATGATGGCCCTGGCCCGCAAGATCGTCAGCGGCGACGAAGACGAGGACGACGAGTCGATGGAGGAGGCGTTCGCCCAGGCCAGGGACGCCGAGGCGCAGGCCGAGGAGTACCTGGTGGACGACGGCTGGAAGGCCGTCGAGAGCCTGCCCCGTGCTGGACACGGGGTCGAGCCGGAGACGGCAGCAGTCAACGGCAACGGACACCACACCAACGGCCACGACGACCTGTTTGGCGTCGGGCCTGCGGTCGAGCTTGCGGCGGTCCCCGTGAATGGCAACGGGGCCAACGGACACCACGAGGACGGCGA
This sequence comes from Dehalococcoidia bacterium, assembly GCA_965116555.1. Classification (GTDB taxonomy): domain Bacteria; phylum Chloroflexota; class Dehalococcoidia; order Lucifugimonadales; family QGNO01; genus DAOUJH01. Next base: position 1,530,516 of record OZ220698.1, read on the forward strand.
GGCCGAGGAGCCGCAGCAGTCGCTGTTCTCCTGGGCCGAGTTCATGGCAGAGCCGGTCAAGCCGAAGCGCAGGAACGGGAAGCCCCAGCCCGCAAGCCTCTCGATGTTCGAGTGGGCGCTGGAGCAGGAACGGGAGAAGGAGACGGTCGGCGCGTGACGCCGGACCGCACGAGCAACGGGAGGGGGCCGTCGCCAACGGCGCGGCGGCCTCCCCCGCTCACGGCAACCCACCAAACACCGACAAAGGAAGGAGACAAGGAAATGGCACGCATCTTCGTATACGACGACCGCGAGTTCCCGGACCCCGACCCCGAGATGACGGTCGACCAGGTGAAGAGTACCCTAGCGGACTTCTACGGGGAGATCGCCAACGCCTCGGTCAAGGAGACCAAGCGCGGGGACGACACCGTCTACGAGTTCCAGCGGCGGGTGGGCACCAAGGGGTGCTCCACCCTGTAAGGAGGAAGTCCGATGGACACCCGCACCTTTGCAGGGCTGCTGGCGGCCACGCCGCCAACGGCCCTCGCCATCATTGAGCTCACGGCGGAGCTCACACGGCCCAACGGCGGGCTCGACCTGGACGCCGCGGCCGCACGGCAGAAGGATGTCGAAAACGCCTGCGCCCAGGCGCAGGACTACGCCTCGGCCACGGGGCGCTTGAAGGAGGCGCTGCGGTGGCGGCTGCGGCCCCGGCGCTGATAAGTGGCCTTGCACAAATGCTCCTGCGGCGTCCGCCGTCGCTGCGGGAGCTGGTGGTCATCGTAGGTTACGCCGACGACTACGCATGGTTCACGGCCTTGGTGCGCCGCCTCTTCCCCGACGAGGCGGAGGCGGCGCTCTCGGCCCCGGACGTGCGCACCAGGTTGGAACGCTTCGCCAACCTGTTCGCAGAGAAGCACTTCCCCCTCTACATGCCGGTCATCGAGTTCTGGATGGAGGCCGATGAAGAGCCGCCCTGGTCCTGGCTGCGGAGGGGTGTCCCCTTCGACCTGATGGGCTTCGGCTACGACGGCCTCCACGAGCTGTGGGACGGCTACCGGGACGGCATCTCCGCCCTGGTCCTGCTGGTCAAGCCACCGGACTCCTTCTACTGGGAGTCCGACGAGATACGGACGGCCTGGCTGGAGTCGGCCGCCCAACACATCCCGCAATCGACCCTGGAGCGAATTCCCCGGGGCGGCATACCCATCGAGGAACTGAAGGAGGCGGTGAAGGACACCCGGTTCGAGGGGGCGGCGAAGGCCGCCTCCTGGGTCTTCGCCGAGACCGGCAACTTCTTCCTCGACGCCTGCTACGAGGACGGCAGCTATGACGGCTTCGCAGACCCCTGGGACGACGACGTCATCAGAGAGGGGACGGAGGAGTGGCGGAGGGCCAGCGCCCTGATGGACTCGGTGTGCACGCTGGCCGACTGGCTGGAGGAGGACCTCCCCGGCCGCTTTGCCGAGATGCTGGACACCATCCTGCCCCGGCTGCCCGAACAAGAACAAGGAGAGGAGGATGAAAACCATGACGACCAACGCGGAGAAGACCGAGTGGTCCCTGCCGGGACCGGATGAGATACCTCGGGATAGCCTGAAGCTCCAACTGGAGGTGTACGACGAGACGCTTCTACTCAGAGGTTTCGAGGGCGACACCGACTGGGTGAAGACCGTCTCGGCGGACGAGATCGCCAACGTGTTCATTCACCACCTGGGGTTCTCCTCGGGGCTTCTGCCTCAAGAGGCCCTCTGGTGGAACCAGGGCGAGACCGGGCAGGTGGTGGCCCTCTGGAGGCCGCCGCAGGTCTGGCCGGTGGCCCTGCAACGGGAGGCGTTCAAGCCCCCCGCCAGACTCCGGCTGCCCATGCCGGGGCTGGTCTTCGTCTGTTCGCCGGGCCGCGCCCCCTGGGTCTACGCGGCCAAGAGCAGGCCGACCGAACCTGACCAGATGCTCTACAAGATGCCCGCCTTCAACGTCTTCCGGGACGGGCGGGTCTGCCCCGGCAGTCACCACTTCCCCGAACAGGTGGAGCTGATACCGGAGTCCTTCTTCCAGTCCTACTTCTCCGGCACCGGCGACACCCATGACCGCTCGAAGAAGCACCCCGACAACCTGCACGCCCTATGGGAGGAGATAGATGGAAAGACTGACTACCCGGTTGAAGACCTTGTTCCCCAGTGCACGGTGGCCCAGGTCATCGCCGCCTCCCAGGGCAGACGGGGCTATGGCTACCGCTAGGGACACACGGGGACCTGCATCGACCGACGGCCCGAAGCCGGTCGGCTACCTCGTCAATCACAGGGACGGGCTGACCGGATCAAACGGAATCGGCTACGACTACGTTCTTGGAGCAGGCGGCCTCTACGTCCAGTCCGAGAGCGCCCACCTGACGGCGCGGGTGCTCGCCGCTCCCTGCGACGTGCGTGGGCTGGCCTCCGTGACCGAGAAGATGGAGCTTGCCCACGGCCCCATCCCGGCCCGGCTCTTCGAGGTCGGGCTGCGCTGGTTCCTGGACGACCCGCACACCGAGCGGTTCTTCGCCGTCCGCTGGGACGGGTGCTCCTACCGGCTGGTGGTCCCCGAACAGAAGGGGACGGCCACGTCCCTGAAGTACACGCCGCCCCCAGGGGTGGTCGCCGAGTTCCACTCCCACGGAAGCTCCCGCGCCTTCTTCTCCAAGACCGACGACGGGGACGAGCAGGGCTTCCGCATCTACGGCGTCGTGGGACGCCTCGACGACCCCGCACCGGAGCTGAGTCTCCGGGTCGGCGTCTACGGCCACTTCGCCCCGGCGGACTGGCCGCAGGTCTTCGACGGCCCGCACCCCGGCGTCCGGCTGGTGGGCGAGGAGCCGGACTCAACCGATGAAATTGCAGAGGAGGTGATCGAATGCCTTACCGCCTTGACAACCAGTTCCTGCTGGACAACCCCTGGATAACGGTGGTCGGCTGCGGCGGGACGGGCGGCTTCGTCGCCGAGGGTCTCTGCCGCCTCTTCCAGGGGCGGGAGGCCAACATCGTCCTGGTCGACCACGACCGGGTGGAGCCCCACAACCTGCTGCGCCAGAATTTCTACTCCGGCGACGTGGGCGGCTTCAAGAGCCAGGTCCTTGCGGACCGGCTGGCCAGAGCCTACAACCGTCCGGTGGGCTACTCCGTCTACCCCTTCAAGGAGTACGACGAACGGCCAAACGGACCCGTCTACCCCGGCCTCATCGACTACGGTGAGAGCCTCGTGATCGGCTGCGCCGACAACGCCGCCGCACGACGGGCCATGGCCGAGTGCCTGCCGGGGCATCCCGCCCGCTGGCTCATCGACGCCGGCAACGACACCAACTGGGGCCAGGTGCTGGTCGGCAACGTCTCGGGCCGGGTGGACTGGGAGGAGCCCCCATTCGAGGGCGAGACCTGCTACCTGGCCCCGGCGCCCACGCTCCAGCGACCCGACCTGCTGACGGCGGTCTCGACCAGGCCGCCGGACGTGGACTGCGCCGCGGCCCTGGACCTCACCGACCAGGACCCCACCATCAACCAGATGATGGCGTCGCTGGTGCTACAGGTCGTCCGCCGCATGGTGGCGGGCACCTGCCCCTTCATGGCCCTCTACTTGGACATGGACCTGGGGACGGTCACACCCACCTACGTCACCCCGGAGGCGGTGGAGCGGACGGTGGGGACCTACGTCGAGTGATCGGCGCAACGGAACACAGTCTTGGAACGAACTGGAAGGAGAAAACCATGACCGACAAGAACGGAACCACCACGACCACGACGATGTGGCAGGACAACCACAGCGGGCTGCGAAGGCACAGGCTGATGACGAAGGAGCTCGGGGAGACGATCCCCGCCCTCTACGCCAACGAGAAGGTCGAGAACACCGACGACGTGATGGCACGCGCCAAGCTCTTCTGCCCCTACAACGGCTGGCGCTGGTACGTGACCGAGTGGGACGCGGCGACCGGCCTCTGCTTCGGCCTCGTCCAGGGGTTCGAAGAGGAGCTCGGCTACTTCGACCTGACCGAGCTGGCGGAGGTCACAGTCTTCGACGGCGTCCCCGCCATCGAGCGCGACCTCTACTGGGAGCCGACGACCCTGGGCGAGATCAAGAGGCAGTCGAGAGTCGCGGCGTAGGGGGCTCGACCGGTCCACGCGTGCGCATACCTATATAAGGAAAGGAGAAGACCATGCCAGACGAGACCGGAACGGAAGCAACGCGCTCGGACGCGCCGGGCGTAGACGACAGCCTCTTCGGCGAGGCGGCGGACGAAACGCCCGACGCGGTAGCCGAGGAGCAGGTCTCCATGGAGGAGACCGAAAAGGACGTTGCCCGTCCTGACGACGCCGAGACCAACGATGCCGATGGTCAGACGACACAGGAACCGGAGGGTTCCAGCGCCCCTGGCAAGACCGCAGAGGAGCCGGGGGGACTGAAGGTGGTCCTGTCCATCAAGGGAAGCAGGGCCACCATTGGGGTGCAGCAGCCCTCGGCGGACCCGCACATCGAGTCGTTCGATGACCTGGATGAATCGGCGCTGACGCAGGAGGTCCAGGCGGTGATCGAGAGGGCCAGGGCCAGGTGGGAGGAGTCGCCGAAGCATCCCGCCTACGAGCGGCCCGCTCCCCCGGCTCGGCGTCGCAACCGCCGGGGCCAGGAGACGGCCCAGGAGACGGCCCAGGAGACGACCGCCGAGACGGAGCAGGCACAGCAGCAGACGCTGAGGCTCTTCTAGGCCGAGGCGCAGGAGCACAGCACACGGGGGAAGGATGTCGCCATGGCAGAGTCCTTCCCCCGCCAAACCCATATGTGTGGGCCTTTTGCGTTTCAGGGACACGCACGCCCATGTGTGGAGTCTATTTGCATTTCAGAGAGGAGGAGAAGAGCCATGAAGCTCAGCAGCGATCACGTGATGGGGACGACAGAGAACGAAAGGAGATACGAAGCCATGAGGCACGATGTGATGGACATGCACCTATTCGACGAGAACGCGCCCCTGGAAGAGGCCCTATGCGGAGCCGAAACCTCATACAACGTGAGGAGCGTGAAGTACTACCTGGAGGACCGGGTGCATGGCGCTCCCGTCGGGAACATCTGCCAGGAGTGCGAGGCGGTGGCGGTACCGCTCGCCGGGGCGATCATCGAGGCCGCAGTCGAGGAACATGAGGCCAAGGGCCGCTTCGACGTGGCGGAGGACTACCACGAACTTGCCGAGACGCTCGCCAGGGAGACCGGCCAGCATCCGCCGGGCGGCTAGAGGACAGTACCGCCCATCCATATATGGGCGCTTTTTGCGTTTGGTTACTGTGCCGTCAGAGAGCCGGAACGGATGTGGGGGCCTTCTCCTGCCCGGCCATGTGTGCGGGCCTTTTTGCGTTTCATGGACCCTGCGAAGGAGGCTCGCCGCTCGTCCCCGCACGTCCGCCTATGCGGCCCTTCTTCGTTGTCTCGAATGCCCCCGAAGTGGTAAAGTGTCAACCGTAGGAATGCGCCTTAGAAGGTGGACGGCAAGCGATGGAGACTCGGACACGCCGACCCCGTGAGGAGACGGCCCGCCTCGGCAAAGAGATTTACGAGCGGGACATCCGGCCACAGGTCGAAGCGGCCCACTTCGGAGAAGTGGTCGCCATCGACGTGGACAGCGGGACATGGGCCATCGGCGACAACGTGGTCGCCGCAACGGATAGTTTGCGGGAGAAGCGCCCGCATGCTGTCAACGTCCTGTGTGAACGGGTCGGACACCGGACGCTGTACCGCTTCGGGGGCAGCTCACTGCGGAGGACCGGATGATCGAGGGCGCGGTGAACGCCAACCTCGAAGCGGTCGTGACCCTTACCCTGCGAGGGGAGGCGGGACAGCAGAGAGAGATCGAAGCCGTGATCGACACCGGCTTCAACGGCTTCCTGACCCTGCCTCCGCCGCTGGTGGCGGAACTGGGGCTTCCCTTCGCCAGTAAAGGGTTGGCGACTCTTGCCGGCGGCAGTGAGGCGGCTTTCGATGTGCACGATGCCACCGTGCTCTGGGAGGGCCAGCCGAGATACGTGGAGAGCGGGGCGGTGGAACCGGAGGCCCTCGTCGGCATGTCCATGCTGGAGGGCCATGACCTGCGAATCACCGTGGGGGACGGCCGGCCTGTAGCCATATCGGCGACGGAGTGACCGAAGTTGGCCGTCGCAGCCAGGACCGCAGCGCTTTCCCTGTTCTTTCCGCTGGTCGTGGTGGCCGTCCTCGTCATCCATTTCGCCACCGGGTGGACCACATTCGAGCGGGAGGACATTGAGTTCGGGGTCGCCCTGCTGGCGTCGCTGTCCATCGTGGTCTGGCCGACATCCATCCCCCTGAGCCTGGCGTTGGTTCTGCTCTATCGGCGCTCCCGCCTGTCAGCCTATATCTGCGCAGCGCTGCTGATTCCTCCTTCGATACTCGGTTTCATAGTAGCCGGCCTGCTGCAATGGGAGGTCGCCGCCATTCTCGTGGCAGCGTTCTCCCTGCCCGCGTGGGCCGCCCTGCTGGCGGTCAGCTGGCAGCAGAGCCGAACCCGGTCTTCCGTACCCTCCTGACGCTGCCTGTCCTAGCGCTGGTTCCAAGACCTGCGCGTCGCGGCGAGGTCCCGGCTCAGTCTCCGCCGGGAGTCGGCGCGGCGTGGGCGTATACTCGCCCGTCGGGTCCCGTCGAGTACACCACCCCGTCACTGACAGCGTAGTGCAGTACGTCGGAGAAGCCGCCGGTCTCGAACTCCCACGGCAATATGGAACCGTTTCCCGCATCGACGGCGAACAGGTAGCCCTCGTCGAGCTGTCCGTAGAGAATCCCGTCCACGACCGTCAGGAAGTGGCTTGTGAAATCCTCTATGGAGATGGTCCATAGCACCCCGCCGTTGCGGGCGTGGAGGGCGAAGAGATACTCGGCCCCCTCGGAGGCCCCGTAGAGCACACCGTCTACCACGACGGGGGCGGTGCTGAGTCCATGCGCTTCGTAGCTCCAGAGTTCCTCTCCGGTGGCGGCGTCCAGCGCATAGACGTAGTCGCTTGGAGCCAGGTAGTGGATGCCGTCGACCGCCAGGGCCGGAAAGTCCCGGGCGGGGAGCTCCTCGGTATACATGCTCCAGAGGAGTTCCCCCGTCGCCTCGTCGAAGGCGTAGGCCGAGTTGATCACGTTGAGATGGAGCACACCCTCCAGCACGGCGGGTGCCGACTCGACGTAGCCTGCCACATCTTCCTCCGACTTCCACGCAACCCCACCGGTGGCGGCGTCCAGGGCGTAGAAGTCGCCGTACTGCGCGCTCTGGGCGTACACCCGCCCCAGGTGGTACGTGGGAGCGACGTGGTGTTCGATGGGGTAGGGATGCTCCGCCGCCCAGACGAGTTCCCCGGTCGCTGCGTCGACGGCGTGGACCACCCGGTCATACTCGCCCTGGGCGGGAAAGTACACCCTGCCGCCGCCCACCGCAGGAGGGCTCTGAACCCAGTCCCCGGTGTCATAGCGCCACAACTCCTCGCCGGTGTAGGCGTCCAGGGCGTAGAGGTGGTTGTCGTTGGAGCCGGCGTAGACGGTCCCGTCCACCACGGCTGAGATGGAACGTATCGGGCCTCCCGCCGAAAAGCTCCACATCAGCTTTCCCGATTCGGCGAACAGGGCGTAGAGGGTTCCGTGGTCGGAGCCGGCGTACACCACGCCCTCCGCGAGCACCGGCCCTGTCATCACCGGGCCGCCGACGGTGAATGACCAGATGAGGGAATCGTCCGGGGCGCCCGGCCCCGTAGGGCGACAGAAGTCCAGACCCTGAACGTTGCTCTCATACTCCAGGAACATCAACTGGTGTTTCAGGCTCGACGGTATGCACCCCGTCAGTTGGTTGTTCCTCATCACCAGTTGCGTGAGATTCTCCAGGTTGCCCAGCTCCGCAGGGACCGGCCCGCTCAACCGATTGTCCCCGATGTACATGTAATGCAGGTTGCTCAGGGAGCCCAGTTCGGGAGGGATCGAGCCACTGAGCTTGTTATCGCCAATGGACAGCTCTCGTAGTTTGGACAGTCTGCCCAGCTCCGGCGGAATCGGCCCTTCAAGCGAATTCCCCTGCAGGTACATTCCCTCCAGGTTGGCAAGGTTGCCAAGCTCCGGGGGGATCGCTCCCGTGAGTTGGGTCTCGGACAGCAGCATCTCCGCGAGCGCCGTCATGTTGCCCAGCTCCGGCGGTATCTCCCCTCCCAGCGGATTCCTGTACAGATACAACCTATCCAGCTTCGAGAGCTTGCCCAGTTCCGGAGGGATGCCCCCGGTCAGCTCGTTGCCCCAGAGGCTCAGGAATTGCAGTTCGGACAGGTCGCCCAACTCCGGCGGTATCGGCCCCGTCAGGTAGTTCGCATTTAAGAGCAAGCCCTCCAGGCGGGACAGATTCCCCAGCTCCTCCGGTATCTCTCCGGTCAGTTGGTTGTTGTACAGGAGCACCGCCTTCAAGCGGGAGAGGTTGCCCAGCTCCGGCGGGATGTTGCCCCTGAGATAGTTTTCCCTGAGGTTCAGCACCTCCAGGGCCGCAAGGTCGCCCAGTTCGGGCGGCATGGTTCCGGTTATCTCCGCCAGATCCAGTTCCAACGCGACCACTCGCCCGTCCTCGTTGGTCGTGACCCCGAGCCACTCCCCCAGGGGGGCGTCGCTCACCCAGTTGTTTTCCAAGCCGTACAACTTGGCCAGTTGATGGAGGGGCCAGTTGTCTCCGTCGGTAGCGTTGTAGAATGCGGTTAGCGCCTGCCGGTCCGTTTCCGGCGAACCCGTCACCGGAGGAACGGACGGTGGAGCGGAGGTTGGTGACGGCGACGGGCTGGGAGCCGGTGTTGGCGCATCCGGCGTGGGGATGACCGTCGGCGTCTCCGTAGGTCTTGACGTGGGAGCGGGCGCGTCGGCGGGTACGGTCGCCGTGGACTGTGGAGTCGCAGGCGGGTCGTCCTTGGAGCAGGCCAGGGCCGCGACCAGCAATGCGAGGACCAACAGGCAGAGCAGTCTGGTCACAGAATCCCCCTATGGATGGAGAGGAGACCGCTCTCCTTAGGGCCTGTGGAGGATAACCCTCCCCGACTGGCGGCCGAGTCTAGCCTGCTCAACTGCCCCAGCATCCGAGTGTCCCGTCGGTCTTCACGCCGCAGGTGTGGCGGTCCCCTGCGCTCACGCCTCGCTGCCACGGGCCACTGGGAGAACAACGAAGCCAGATAGAATCCAGCGCATCATTCCTTCCTATGGGGTCTGTTGGCGCGTGGGATGAGTTGGAGCACGAACATGACCAGGAACACGAAGCCCGCTATCAGGCTGCCTGCCGCGGGGATGGTCAACACGCCGACGCCGATGCTGCCCAGCTCGGCGGCCTCCCTCCCGACCTCTGTGAAGACGTAGAAATACGAGGCGAGAGTGACAGCCAAGCCTGCGACGCCGATGATTGCGGCCACGGCGCGGGGCAGCCCTATCGAGATGATGCTCAACAGGCCAGATACGAGCAGGACATAGAAAAACACGTTGAGCGCAGGCAGACCCAGTTCCTCGGCCCCTGCCCTGAGGGTGAGACTCACACCAGCCGCCAACTCGCCATAGGCGGAGGCGAGGAAGCCCACCCAGGGCATGAAGATGCTTATCAGGACCAACACGCCCGCGATCAGACTGCCGACACCGGCAACGTTCAATCGCACGAACCCCGGGAGCGCGCCGACCCATGGCGGGGCCTGAGGCCTGCTCTCGCCATCTCCGGCTGCGGCTACAACTCCCGTCTCTTCTTCGGCGTCACCACCGGCTGCAGCCCGGCCGGCCCGGCGCGACTGAGCGGCTTCCAGCACCGTCTTCAGCCATGCGATGGTGGCGGGGTTACGTTGCAACGTATGGCGATGCTGGAACTGCAGGGCGGCGATGCCCCCGAACGACAGCAAGGTCAGCCAGAAGGCCGTGGAAGTGACGATGAGCAGGATGATCAGGCCGACCGCGGCTATCGCTATCCGCGTCTCCACCTGCACGGCGTGCGGCGCGAAGTAGGTTCCGGCTGCTGCCAAGCCGAGAAGCCCCAACAACAACTTGTAGACCAGCGGAACGCCAAGTAAGAAGGCGGCCAGCAGGATGACGACCCCAAGGGCCGGAACGATGAGAAACTCTTTGGACTGCATCAGTTTTCACTCCTTTCTGCGCGCGGGTCGCGCGGCTGTAGCGCTGGGTCATCAAATGGTTCGCCCCCCTATTCACTTGGAGGCTATGACTATCACCTTTCCGTCGTCCCAAGCTCCAGGCACCCAGCAGGCGATGGAGCCGTCGCGCCGCACCCCGCAGGCGCGTTCTTTGCCGAGGCTGATCGAGGTGAACGCTTCCTCAGACAGCGGGAATGTTTCGTAGGGAAGAAGGCCCCAGCACTCTACGGAGCCATCCCTTCGCACTCCGCAAGAGTAGGTGTCCCCGGCGCCGACCGAGATGAACTCCCCGTGCGGCGGTGTGGCTTGGCCTTGCTCATCACTGCCCCAGCACGCCACGGAGCTGTCGCTCAGCACCCCGCAGGCGTGGAGACTCCCGGCGCTGACCGAGGCGAATTCCCCGTCCGGCGTGAAGGTGAGATCTCCGGGAACGCTGCCCCAGCACTCCACGTACCCGTAATTGCTCAACCCGCAGGTGTAAGTGTCCCCGGCGCCGACCGAGGTGAACTCCCCGTCCGGCGGTGTGGCTTGGCCTTGCTCATCACTGCCCCAGCAGACGACGGAGCTGTCGCTCAGCACCCCGCAGGCGTGGCGACTCCCGACACTGACCGAGGCGAATTTCCCCTTCGGCGGCGCGCCTATATGATCATCATCACTGCCCCAACAGGGGACGGAGCCGTCCCGCAGTACCCCACACATGTAAGTGTCCCCGGCTCCGACCGAGACGAACTCCCCCTTCGGAGGCGTGGCCTGGCCATACTCATTCCCACCCCAGCACTCCACAGCGCCGTTCTTCCGCACTCCGCAGCTGTGAGCCTGCGCGGCTTTGACCGAGTCAAACTGCCCGGCTGGCGGCGTGGCCTCGCCGGAGAAGTTACTGCCCCAGCAGGCGATGGAGCCATCCAGGCGCAGGCCGCAGGCGTGGAGACTCCCGGCGCTGACCGAGGAGAACTCCCCCTCCGGCGGAGTAGCCTGCCCATGCCGATCATCGCCCCAGCACTCCATGGCGGCGTTCTGCCGCACTCCGCAGCTGTAGTCCGGCCCGACGCTGACCGAGACGAACTCTCCCTCCGGCGGCCTGACATGACCGTCACCACGATCACCCCAGCAGGCGACGGAGCCCTCAAGTCGGACCCCGCAGCTGTAGTCAAAATCAGCGCTGACGGAGGAGAACTCCCCTTCCGGCGGAGTAGCCTGGCCTTCCGAGTCTGTTCCCCAGCAGGTGATGGAGCCGTCGCCGCGCACCCCGCAGGTGTGGCGCCCCCCCGCGCTGACGGAGGAGAACTCCCCCTCCGGCGGCGAGGTCTGGCCATCGCCACGCCAGCCCCAGCACTCCACTGAGCCGTCGTGCCGCACCCCGCAGGTGTGCTGATTATTGGCGCTGACCGAGGCGAACTCCCCATCCGGTGGAGTACCCTTGCCATACTCATTACTGCCCCAGCAGGTGACGGAGCCATCAAGCCGTACCCCGCAGCTGTAATCCCACCCGAGGCTTATTGAGGTGAACTCTCCGGCGGCAACCGATGCGACGGTTGGTTGGACTTCGGATTCCCTGGCGACAGTCGGCGCCGGAGTTGGCGGCGCCGCCGGCTCGCCGCAAAGAGGAACGCCAAACAGGCGGCCCTCGTCTCTTAATCTTAACAGGCTTAAGGGCGCACAGCCGCTCAACTGGTTGCCGCGGAGACCCAGCTCTTTCAGGTTGGAGAGATTGCCCAGCTCCGGCGGTATCTCCCCGCTCAGCTCGTTGTTGTCGAGGTCCAGCTCTATGAGGTTGGTGAGGTCGCCCAGCTCAGGCGGTATCTCACCGCTCAACCGGTTGCCTTTGAGGTACAGCCCCCTGAGGTTGGCGAGGTTGCCCAGTTCCGGCGGTATCTCACCGCTCAACTGGTTGAAGCGGAGGTCCAGACTCCTGAGGTTGGCGGGGGCGCCCAGCTCAGGCGGTATCTCACCGCTCAACTCGTTGCTGCTGAGGTCCAGCTCTATGAGGTTGGTGAGGTCGCCCAGCTCAGGCGGTATCTCACCGCTCAACTCGTTGCTGCTGAGGTCCAGCTCTATGAGGTTGGTGAGGTCGCCCAGCTCAGGCGGTATCTCCCCGCTAGAGTTGTTGCCTTGGAGGCGCAACTCTATGACACGGCCGTTCTCATCGGTTGTGACGCCCTGCCATTCGCCCAGGGGAGCGTCGCTTAGCCAATTGTTCCTCTTCCAGCTTTCGCGGCCGGTGGCGTTGTAGAGCGCCACCAGCGCCTCCCTGTCGGTCTCTGCCGAAGTCACGGCCAGCGGGGGCCGGACGGTGGATGTTGGAGATGCCGCGGGCTCGACGGTCGAAGTGGAACTTCCGGCGGGGTCAGGGGTTGCCCCGGCAGAGGACGGCGGGGTCGTAGCTTGACCGGCGGGAGTCCTGCCGCCGTCGCCGTTGCCGCCGCAGGCGGCCAGTGCCAGCATGACCGCCAGCATGACAATAGCTCTAATCATCGTCTGCTCCTTTCTCCCGGCTCATTCCCCGCAAAGCGGAAGGTTAATCTCGCCTCGGGATTCTCGGTATTCTTCCAGGCTTTGGGGCACACAGCCGCTCAACTGGTTGCCGTCGAGGAGCAGCCGTATCAGGGAGCCGGCGAGGTAGCCCAGCTCCGGCGGTATCTCCCCGCTCAACCGGTTGCTGTCGAGGGCCAGGTATTCCAGGGAGGTGGATTTGCCCAGCTCCCACGGTATCTCCCCGCTCAACTGGTTTCGGGAGAGCTCCAGCTGCTCCAGGTTGGGGAGGTAACCCAGCTCCGGCGGTATCTCACCGCTCAAATCGTTGCGGTGGAGGCGCAGCCGCTTCAGTTTGCCGAGGTTGCCCAGCTCCGGCGGTATCTCCCCGATCAACCGGTTGCTGTAGAGGTACAGCCCCCTAAGGTTGGCGAGGTTGCCCAGCTCCGGCGGTATCTCACCGCTCAACCGGTTTCGGTCGAGCTCCAGCCACTCCAGGTTGGAGAGGTTGCCCAGCTCCGGCGGTATCTCCCCGATCAAGCCGTTGCGGTCGAGGTCCAACTTTCTGACAAGACCGTCCTGATCAATTGTGACGCCCTCCCATTCGCCGATGGGCTTGTCGCTGAGCCAGCCGCATCTCCTCTCCCAGCTTTCGCCGCCGGTGGCGTTGTAGAGCGCCACCAGCGCCTCCCTGTCGGTCTCCGCGGATGTCGCATCCGGGGGCCGGACGGTGGGCGTTGGGGAGGCCGCGAGCTCGACGATCAAAATGGAACTTTCGGCGGGGTCAGGGGTTGCCCCGGCAGAGGACGGCGGGGTCGTAGCTTGACCGGCGGGAGTCCTGCCGACGTCGCCGTTGCCGCCGCAGGCGGCCAGTGCCAGCATGACCGCTAGGATGATAATAGCTCTAATCATCGTCTGCTCCTTTCTCCCGGCTCATTCCCCGCAAAGCGGAAGGTCCAATTGAAAGCCTCCGTATCGTTCCAGGCTTTGGGGCAAACAGCCGACCCACAGGTTGCGGTTGAGGGCGAGCTTTCTCAGGTTGGGCAGGTTGCCCAGCTCCGGCGGTATCTCCCCGCTCAACCGGTTGTGGTGGAGGTACAGAATCTGCAGGTTGGTGAGGTTGCCCAGCTCCGACGGTATCTCCCCGACCAAGCCGTTGTCGCGGAGGTCTAACACTTCCAGGCTGGCGAGACTTTCCAGCTCGGGCGGTATCTTCCCGCTCAACCGGTTGCCGGCGAGGTTCAGCACGAGGACACGACCGTTCTCATCGACTGCGACGCCATGCCATTCGTCGATGGGCGCGTCGCTGAGCCAATTGTCGCTCCTCCACCAGCTTTCGCCGTCGGTGGCGTTGTAGAGCGCCACCAGCGCCTCCCTGTCGGTCTCCGCGGACGTCGCATCCAGCGGCGGCCGATCAGTGGGTGTTGGAGATGCCGCGGGCTCGACGGTCGAAGTGGAACTTCCGGTGGGGTCAGGCACCCGAGTTGCCGCCAGCAGCGGCCCGCCGCAAAGCGGAAGGTCAATCTTGCCTTCGTATCTTAATAGGCTTCGGGGCGCACAGCCGCTCAACTGGTTTTCGCGGAGGTCCAGGAATTCCATGTCGGGGAGATTGCCCAGCTCCGGCGGTATCTCCCCGCTCAGCTGATTGTCGTGGAGGTCCAGCCGCTCCAGGTTGGAGAGGTTGCCCAGCTCCGGCGGTATCTCCCCGCTCAGATCGTTGTCGTTGAGCCACAGCTCTAGCAGGTTGAGGTTGCCCAGCTCCGGCGGTATCTCACCGCTCAACTGGTTGTGGTGGAGCTCCAGCCACCTAAGGTTGCCGAGGTTGCCCAGCTCCGGTGGTATCTCCCCGCTCAGCTGGTTGTCGTCGAGGTACAGCCCCATAAGGTTGGCGAGGTCGCCCAGTTCCGGCGGTATCTCCCCGCTCAGCTGGTTGTCGTCGAGGTACAGCCCCCTAAGGCTGCCGAGGTTGCCCAGCTCCGGCGGTATCTCCCCGCTCAGCTGATTGTCGTGGAGGTCCAGCCGCCTAAGGCTGCCGAGGTCTCCCAGCTCCGGCGGTATCTCCCCGCTCAACTGGTTTTCGCGGAGGTCCAGCCGCTCCAGGTTGGAGAGGTTGCCCAGCTCCGGCGGTATCTCCCCGCTCAAATTGTTGTTGTCGAGGTCCAGCACGATGACACGAGCGTTCTCATCGGTCGAGACGCGAGTCCATTCGCCCAGGGGAGCTTCGCTGAGCCAATTGTGGCTCCTCTTCCAGTTCTCGCCGCCGGTGGCGTTATAGAGCGCCACCAGCGCCTCCCTGTCGGTCTCCGCGGATGTCGCATCCGGAGGGAGTCTGCCGACGTCACCGTTGCCGCCGCAGGCGGCCAGTGCCAGCATGACCGCCAGGATGACAATAGCTCTAATCATCGTCTGCTCCTTTCTCCCGGCTCATTCGCCGCAAAGCGGAAGGTCAATCTCGCCTCGGTATTCTCGGAAGTCTTCCAGGCTTTGGGGCACGCAGCCGCTCAACTGGTTTCGGGAGAGATCCAAGTAATTCAGGTTGGGGAGATTGCCCAGCTCCGGTGGTATCTCCCCGCTCAACTGGTTTCGGGAGAGATCCAAGTAATTCAGGTTGGGGAGATTGCCCAGCTTCGGTGGTATCTCCCCGCTCAACTGGTTTCGGGAGAGATCCAAGTAATTCAGGTTGGGGAGGTCTCCCAGCTCGGGCGGTATCTCCCCGCTCAACTCGTTGTTGAAGAGAACCAGGTCTCCCAGCGTGGTCAAGTTGCCCAACTCCGGCGGTATCTCCCCGCTCAACCGGTTGTTGAAGAGCGACAGCCGTTTCAGGCTGGCGAGGTTGCCCAACTCCGGCGGTATCTCCCCGCTCAACTGGTTGTCGGCGAGCTCCAGCCATATCAGGTTGGCGAGGTCTCCCAGCTCCGGCGGTATCTCCCCGCTCAACTGGTTGTTGTAGAGCGACAGCCGTTCCAGGCTGGCGAGGTTGCCCAACACCGGAGGTATCTCTCCGCTCAACCGGTTGTTGTAGAGCGACAGCCGTTCCAGGCTGGCGAGGTTGCCCAACACCGGAGGTATCTCCCCGCTCAACTCGTTGTTGGAGAGAGTCAGGTCTTCCAGCGTGGTTAAGTTACCCAGCTCCGGCGGTATCCCCCCGCTCAGCTCGTTGTCGCGGAGGTCCAGCACTCTGAGGTTGGTGAGGTTGCCCAGCTCCGGCGGTATCTGCCCGCTCAACCGTCGTTGTCGGGTGGCACCCAGTTGAGCGCTGAGTTCCAACGCTAAGACACGACCGTTCTCATCGGTTTCGACGCCCTCCCATTCGCCCAGGGGAGCTTCGCTGAGCCAATTACTCCGCCATCTCACCCAGCTTTCGCCGCCGGTGGCGTTGTAGAGCGCCACCAGCGCCTCCCTGTCGGTCTCCGCGGATGTCGCATCCGGAGGCGGACGGACGGTGGGTGTCGGAGATGCCGCGGGCTCGACGGTCGAAGTGGAACTTCCGGCGGGGTCAGGGGTTGCCCCGGCAGAGGACGGCGGGGTCGTAGCTTGACCGGCGGGAGTCCTGCCGACGTCGCCGTTGCCGCCGCAGGCGGCCAGTGCCAGCATGACCGCCAGGATGACAATAGCTCTAATCATCGTCTGCTCCTTTCTCCCGGCTCATTCACCGCAGAATGGCAAGCCGCCGCCCAGGTAAACGCTAACCAACTGTCCTTTCAGGCGTTGGGGAACGCAGCCGCTCAACTGGTTGTCGTTGAGGCGCAGCCGCTCAAGGTTGGCGAGGTCGCCCAGCTCCGGCGGTATCTCACCGCTCAACTCGTTGTCGTTGAGCTCCAGCTCTACCAGGCTGGTGAGGCTGCCCAGCTCCGGCGGTATCTCACCGCTCAACTGGTTTTCGGAGAGCCACAGATTTACCAGGTTGGTGAGGCTGCCCAGCTCCGGCGGAATCGGCCCTTCAAGCGAATTCCCGTGCAGGTACATTCCCTCCAGGTTGGCGAGGTTGCCCAGCTCCGGCGGTATCTCCCCGCTCAAGTTTTTGCCGCGGAGGTGCAGCTCTACGACACGGCCGTTCTCATCGGTTGTGACGCCCCGCCATTCGTCGATGGGCGCGTCGCTTAGCCAATTGTCGCTCCTCCACCAGCTTTCGCCGCCGGTGGCGTTGTAGAGCGCCACCAGCGCCTCCCTGTCGGTCTCCGCGGATGTCGCATCCGGCGGGAGTCTGCCGACGTCGCCGTTGCCGCCGCAGGCGGCCAGTGCCAGCATGACCGCCAGGATGACAATAGCTCTAATCATCGTCTGCTCCTTTCTCCCGGCTCATTCACCGCAAAGCGGAAGGTCCAATTGAAAGCCTCCGTATCGTTCCAGGCTTTGGGGCAAACAGCCGACCCACAGGTTGCGGTTGAGGGCGAGCTTTGTCAGGTTGGGCAGGTTGCCCAGCTCCGGCGGTATCTCCCCGCTCAACCGGTTGTGGTTGAGGTACAGAATCTCCAGGTTGGTGAGGTTGCCCAGCTCCGGCGGTATCTCCCCGACCAACCGGTTGTCGTAGAGGACCAGCCATTCCAGGTTGTCGAGGTTGCCCAGCTCCGGCGGTATCTCCCCGCTCAACCGGTTGCTGTAGAGCCACAGCCATTTCAACTCGGTGAGGTTGCCCAACTCCGGTGGTATCTCCCCGCTCAACTGGTTTTCGGAGAGGTTCAGACTCATAAGGTTGGCGAGGTTGCCCAGCTCCGGCGGTATCTCCCCGCTCAACCGGTCGCCGAGACCCAGCTCTTTCAGGTTGGCGAGGTCTCCCAGCTCCGGTGGTATCTCCCCGCTCAACTGGTCGCCGCCGAGGTACAGCCCCCTAAGGTTGTCGAGGTCGCCCAGTTCCGGCGGTATCTCCCCGATCAACTGGTTGCTGCCGAGGGCCAACTCTATGACACGACAGTTCTCATCGGTTTCGACCCCATACCATTCGCCGATGGGCGCGTCGGTGAGCCAGCGGTATCTCCTCTCCCAGCTTTCGCCGCCGGTGGCGTTGTAGAGCGCCACCAGCGCCTCTCTGTCGGTCTCCGCGGATGTCGCATCCGGCGGGGGCTGGCAAGTGGGTGTTGGAGATGCCGCGGGCTCGACGGTCGAAGTGGGACTTCCGGCGGGGTCAGGGGTTGCCCCGGCAGAGGACGGCGGGGTCGTAGCTTGACCGGCGGGAGTCCTGCCGACGTCGCCGTTGCCGCCGCAGGCGGCCAGTGCCAGCATGACCGCCAGGATGACAATAGCTCTAATCATCGTCTGCTCCTTTCTCCCGGCTCATTCACCGCAGAATGGCAAGCCGCCCAGGTAAACCCAATCCAACTGTCCTTTCAGGCGTTGGGGAACGCAGCCGCTCAACTGGTTGCCGTCGAGGGACAGCCCCCTAAGGTTGTCGAGGTCGCCCAGCTCCGGCGGTATCTCACCGCTCAGCTGATTGTCGCCGAGGTTCAGGGAATCCAGGCTGCCGAGGTTGCCCAGCTTAGGCGGTATCTCCCCGCTCAGCTGATTGTCGCCGAGGTTCAGCCCCCTAAGGCTGCCGAGGTTGCCCAGCTCCGGCGGTATCTCCCCGCTCAACTGGTTGTAGGCGAGATCCAGCCATACCAGGCTGCCGAGGTTGCCCATCTCAGGCGGTATCTCCCCGACCAACCGGTTGTGGTGGAGCTCCAGCCACCTAAGGTTGCCGAGGTTGCCCAGCTCCGGTGGTATCTCCCCGCTCAACCGGTTGCCGTCGAGGTACAGCCCCCTAAGGTTGTCGAGGTCGCCCAGTTCCGGCGGTATCTCCCCGCTCAACTGGTTGTAGGTGAGCCACAGCTCGTGCAGGTTGGAGAGGTTGCCCAGCTCCGGCGGTATCTCCCCTCTCAAGAGGTTGTCGTTGAGCCACAGATCTTCCAGGCTGGCGAGGTTGCCCAACTCCGGCGGTATCTCAAAGCTCAAACCGTTGTCGTCGAGGTTCAGGGATTCCAGGTTGGAGAGGTTGCCCAACTCCGGCGGTATCTCCCCGCTCAACTGGTTTTCGCGGAGGTCCAGCCATACCAAGCTGGCGAGACTTTCCAGCTCCGGCGGTATCCCCCCGCTCAACCGGTTGCCCCTGAGGATCAGGGATTCCAGGTTGGTGAGATTGCCCAACTCCGGCGGTATCTCCCCGCTCAAGCCGTTGTCGACGAGGTTCAGGGATTCCAGATTGGCGAGCTTGCCCAGTTCCGGCGGTATCTCACCGCTCAACCGGTTTCGGTCGAGCTCCAGCCATACCAAGCTGGCGAGACTTTCCAGCTCGGGCGGTATCTCCCCGCTCAACCGGTTGCCGTTGAGGCGCAACTCTGTGACACGACCGTTCTCATCGGTCCTAACGCCCTCCCATTCGCCGATGGGCTTGTCGCTGAGCCATTTGTAGCTCCCCCACCAGTTCTCGCCGCCGGTGGCGTTGTAGAGCGCCACCAGCGCCTCCCTGTCGGTCTCTGCGAATGTCGCATCCGGGGGCCGGACGGCGGGTGTTGGGGAGGCCGCGGGCTCGACGGTCGAAGTGGAACTTCCGGCGGGATCAGGGGTTGCCCCGGCAGAGGACGGCGGGGTCGTAGCTTGACCGGCGGGAGTCCTGCCGCCGTCGCCGTTGCCGCCGCAGGCGGCCAGTGCCGGCATGACCGCCAGGAGGACGGCGAGGAGGATGACGGGCGACTTATTTCTCACCATGGTTCTGTGTCTCCTTTCTACTCGTCCCGGCTCCAGCCTGAGCCGAAGACGTACCCTTCATATTTCGCCACGTAGACGCTCAACGACTCCGAGGTCACCCAGACACCGGTTTCCGTGGCGTCGAACGGCTCGCCGCCGACCAGCTCCTGAACTTCCCCTCCGATCATCGTCTGGTTAGAGTGGGCCACGACCTTCCCGCTGGGGTCTCCTATGAAGGCGAACCACTTGCCTTCCACGGTCTCGGCGGAGTTGTAGTAGTCGATGGCCGCTTCGAGGCCCGCCAGGGCGCTTCCGGGGCTGGCGAAGTAGGCCACCGTCGCCGGCAGCCCTCCGTCACGGAAGTTGTCCACCGCCACGGACACCAGCCTCTTCGTGAACTCGTCGGCATCGATGTACCAGCCCGAGGCGAACAGCAGCCCGTCGCGCCGCTCCACCCACACGTTCTTCAACTCAAATGCGCCGGAACCAAGGCCTCCGTTCTCCGGGTTGCGGTACACGTAGGACACCCACTTGCCCTCCTCGGTGGCCGAGAGCATCTCCGGCCCGAAGTTGTAACCGTTATCGTCGGTGCCCACCCAGCCCTTGACGTCAAGGCCCCGGCGGTCGGGGTCGGGGTGTGCGATGACCAGATCGTTCTCGTCGATGATGAAGACGTACCACTGGCCGTCCACGCTCTCCTCCCGGTTGTAGTGGGAGAGGGTGGCTTCGAGGCCCTGGGTCTCGTACCGGGCGATGGCGCTGTCGACGAAGAACCGGGTGTAGTCGGCGGGGGTGGACCTGGGTGGGATGTCTGCGATGGCGGCCCGGACGATCTCCTCGACCTCGCTCCTGGATAGCCCGGGCTCCGGCGAGGGCATCTCCGCCATGCCCTTGCTGACGGCCTCGTCCACGTCGGAGGAAGTCACTCCGGGAGTAGGAGTCGGCGCGGCGGCCAGCTCCGCCCTGACTATCTCCTCCACGTCGGCGCGGGTCAGACCCGCGTCCCCGTCGCCGCAGGCGGCGAGCAGCACGGAGGCGGCGAGCAGCAACGCCAACAGCGCAGCCGTGCGGCGCATTCTGCCGGTCAAACCTTCCCCTATCATTTCCTACAGCCCTCCGGGTTCCGCTATCTTCAGCACCGGCGAGAGGGAGTAGAAGTGGTTCTTGTAGTCGGTGCTGGTGCCGGAGATTCCAAAGGGGCTGCGGACTCCCAAACTGTCGTAGGTGCTGTAGAAGAAGGTGCTGCCCAGCCCCTGGCCGTTCCTGGTTCCATCGCTATTGGTACCCGTCCAAATGTCGGTCGAGTACCCCAGCCTTCTACCCGCTTCGTCGGTGCCCGCCTTGGACGCCCACGATCCGTCATAGAAGTCCGTGTAGCTGTTGGCGACTCGAGCTCCCTCCAGCCAGTAGATGGGTACGCCGGTCCCCCTGGTGCCGGAGTTGTCTATGGCGTGAACGCGGTAGACGGATGCCAGGGCCCGGAAGCGCCCGCTGAAGTTCTTGAGAAGCTCGCTCCTGCCGGCCGCGTTCTGGACGAAGCTGTTGTAGTCGGCGATGTTCTTTGATTGGGCGTTCCTGGTGTCCGAGGTGACGAACAGCAGCCGGAAGCTGTCACCGGGCTTCAGGTCGGCGGAGGGTATGTAGGCCCATGACTTGGGAACGGTCCCCACCCCGTTCTCGTCAAAGGATATGGTTACAGCCTTCTTCTCAAGGTAGGTGGACTTCACGAACAACGCATCCGAGGCGACGCTCTTCCAGCCGTTGACGTCCGACACCGCGCCGTCGTTCATTGAGACGGTCACCGTCGTCGAGTCGTAGATGCTCTCGTCGTAGTCGGGCGTGATGGTGACGGCGTATGCGGTGCCGTTTTCCGCCCCCGCCGCCGTCCCGGCGCCGGCGGTATGGCGCAGGTTCGATGCCGTCCCGCCGACTACCGTGATGGCGCTCAGGGCCATGCCGTAGATCTGGTCGTCGTCAGGGAAGGTGATGGACACGTCGAAGGGGCCTCGCACCGTCCCCGTCGGCCCGCTGATGACCGGCTTGACCCCGGTGGTGCTCCGCACCTTGAGCAGGGGCGATATGCCGTATATCGGGTAGATATCCGAGGCATTCGCCTCCCCATTCACGTAGATCTCTTTCCCCGGTGTATCGTGATGCTCGGTTCCAATGGAGCCGACCGCAGTCACCCGGAGCCCGGTGTGCCACCACGCCGGGGGGCTACCCAAACCCAGGTTCCAGCCGTTTCCGTGGATCGCATGGGTGCCCTGGTGGGTGGAGCCGGTGAGCACTCTCTGAAACTCAATGAGGTACCAGCCGCCGTCGGACTTCCTGGCTTCGCGGGAGTCCCAGCTGCCGTCGTAGAAGTCGGCGTAGTTGTCGGCCACCTTCTTGCCGGCAGTCCCGGCCCAGTAGATGGGGGAATGTTCCCCTGGGTCACCAACCCGCGTGCGGGTGTTGCCCCTTGCATCCAGCCCCTGGTAGACCGACACCAGCGCCGTGAACGAGAGGTACATGTGTTCGTGGTCCTTGAACATGCTGCTGGCCTTGGCCGCCTCACGGACGAAGGAGTTGTAGCGGCTGATGCCGTTGGTCGTCCCATCGATATAGCCTTCGGTTACGAACATCAGCCGGAAGGAATCACCGGGGCCCAGTCCAGAAGGAATCCAGGCCCAGTTGCTCGGCACCATCTGGTGCGGGATGTCGCGGGTGGTCTGCTGGTTGGGCGCAGCGCTGACCGATGGGCTGAGCCCGGTGTTCGAGGTGGCTAGGAGGAGCCCCAACAACATCACGATGACGGCCGGAAAGGCAAACTTGGTGCGCAGCATCATAATCTCACTCCTTATTGCATATGTGTTCGCCCGCGCCGCCGCGTTGTCCGAAGCGCTGAAATGCGCTCGAACGGACTGGCATCGCGGCCCTTCGGTAGAGAAAGCACAGAACGCCAGAAAACAGTATGGGAGAAAGTGCATGCAAAATCAGTAAATACTCGGTAAAAATGATGGTGTAAATATCCGTAATAACTGGACATTAAGGCAGAGCGACGTGTTATACTAACCGCGAAGTTACCAATCATAATGGCGAGGTGCATCGTTGAACCGAGCTGAGCAACCGGAAGCGAGTCCCGAACGCCAGGCGCCGGGAGACCGCCTCTCCCGCATGAGCCAGGCCAGTCTCCGCATCAACGAGAGCCTGGACTTCGACACGGTACTGCAGGAGGTGGTGGACAGCGCCAGGACCCTGACCGGATCACGCTACGGAGCGATAACCGTTCCCGGCGAGACAGGGCAGCGGACCGACTTCATCGTCTCCGGGCTGACCCGGGAGGAGCATCAGGCGCTGTGGGAGCTGCCCCAGGGGTTGGGCTTCTTCGAATACCTCAGCCAGGCCGAGGCTCCCCTCCGGGTCTCCGACATCGCCGGCCACCTGAGCGCGCTGGGGATGCCGGAGTTCTCGCCCCCAGTGCAGGCGTCCTCCCTGCTGGTGGCGCCGATGCGACACCAGGGGGTGGGCGTGGGCACCATCTATCTGGCCCACGAGGCGGAGGGGCGGGAGTTCAGCCAGGAGGATGAAGAGACCCTTGTCATGTTCGCCTCCCAGGCGGCCCTCGTCATCGCCAACGCCCGACGCTACCGTGAGGAGCAGCGGGCCAAGGCCGACCTGGAGACGCTGGTCAACACCACGCCGGTGGGCGTCGTGGTCTTCGACGCCGGGACGGGCGCGCTACTGTCGATCAACCGGGAGGCCCTGCGGATCGTCGACGGGCTGCGCAGCCCGGACCAGAGTCCTCAGCAGCTACTGGAGACGCTGACCTTCCGGAGAGCCGACGGTCGGGAGGTCTCCCTCAGGGAGTATCCCCTGGCACGGGCGCTGAGTTCGAGGGAGAAGGTGCGGGCTGAGGAGATCGTCATCCAGGTCCCCGACGGGCGCCGGGTCAACACCATTATCAACTCCACTCCAATCCTCTCGGAGGAGGACGGCGTTGCGTCGGTGGTGGTCACGCTGCAGGACCTGCCGCCCATAAAGGAGCTGGGCAGGCAGCGGGCCGAGTTCATGAGCATGGTGAGCCGGGAGCTGCTGGCGCCCCTGACCTCCATCACGGGTTCCGCCACAGCCGTCCTGGAGGACCGCACCCGTCTGGACCCGGCCAGGACCCGAGAGTTCTTCAGCCTCATCAAGTGGCAGGCCGACCGGATGCGGGGCCTGATCTGGGACCTGCTGGAGGTTGCCCGCATCGAGGCGGGGACGCTGCTGGTGAGCCCCGAACCCACGGACATGGCCTTTCTGATGGGCCAGGCCCGGGCGTCGTTCCTCGAGAGTGAGGCGGGCAATCAAGTGGAGGTTGACCTGCCCCCGGACCTGCCCCAGGTCATGGCGGACCGGCAACGGGCGCTCCAGGTGCTGGACCGCCTGCTGTCCAACGCCGCCGGCCACTCACTTGAGGGGGCGGTCATCACGTTGAGCGCCCAGCGGGAGGACTCCCACGTAGCTGTGTGCGTAGCCGAACGGGGCCGAGACATACCCCCCCAGCCCCAGCCGCTGCTGTTCCGAAGGCACTCCCCGGTGGGAGGCGGAGGTGAGAGCGTCACAGGGGGAGAAACGCTTGGCCTGTCGGTGTGCCGGGGGATCGTGGAGGCACACGGGGGCCGCATCTGGATCGAGAGGGACGGGGCGAGCCTGGGATCCCGCTACATCTTCACCCTGCCGGCGGCGGAGGAGACCGCGTTGGGACGAGTGGCACCGGTGGGCCTCCCGGCCGGCGGCCACCGGCGCGCCGCACGGGGCCACGGGCGCGTGCTGGTGGTGGACGACGACCCCCAGGCGTTGTGGCACATACGCAACACCCTGACGGAGGCGGGGTACACCCCCGTGGCGACCTGGGACCCTGAGGAGGTGGAGCGGCTCATCGCGATGGAGCGGCCCCACCTCGTGCTGCTGGACTCGGCGCTTACCGGGGCCGACGGATCGGGCCTGATCCAGCGCATATCCAAGGTGACCGACGCGCCGGTGGTGCTGCTGTCGGGACGCGGCGGGACCCCGGAGCGGGACCTTGCGCTGGCATTCGAGAGCGGCGCAGACGACTACATCGCCAGGCCCTTCTCCACCACCGAGCTGGTGGCCCGCGTGGGGGCGGCGCTGCGGCGACGGGACGGGCCGGAGAGGGCGCCGGACCGGGGGTCCTTCCAGTTGGGAGATCTGGCCATCGACTATGCGACGCGACGCGTGGCGATGGACGGCCAGGCGGTGACGTTGACCGATACGGAATACCGGCTGCTCTGCGAGCTCGCGGTGAATGTGGGGAAGACACTGAGCCGGGAGCGCCTGATGAGCCGGGTCTGGTCGACGCGAGAATATGACGACTCGACCATGGTACGGGGCTACGTGAGGCGGCTGCGCCAGAAGCTGGGGGAGACGGCCGACAACCCTAGGTACATCTTCAACGAGCCTCGCGTCGGCTACCGGCTGGGTGAGGAGGGGCAGCGGGAGCAGTTGCAATCGTAATCTGACACGCTCCCGTCAAGTTGGTCTAAAGAGTCCGTGAAGAATCATGCCCAAGAACCTGTAAAACAAGAAGGAGACGGAAATGGTAGAACTGACGGCGTACTCGCTAAAGCTGAGGAAGATGGTGGCTATCAAGGACCCGGAGCTGGTAACCCTGAAGAATGGTCGGA
This sequence comes from Dehalococcoidia bacterium, assembly GCA_965116555.1. Taxonomy (GTDB): domain Bacteria; phylum Chloroflexota; class Dehalococcoidia; order Lucifugimonadales; family QGNO01; genus DAOUJH01. Next base: position 1,555,447 of record OZ220698.1, read on the forward strand.
AGGCCGTCCGCGGTGTCGCGGCAGAAGATCCGTCCAGCAAGGTCATCAGAATAGTGAGCGACAAACAGGCGGAGGAGATTCGAAGGATGCTCGACTGACCAGCGCGGACTTCGGCGTGACGCGCCGGAAAGGAAGCCGCTCTGGGAGTATTGACCGATACGGAGTACCGGCTGCTCTGCGAGCTTGCGGTGAATGCAGGAAAGACACTGAGCACGGAGCGTACTTACCTTATGGGTGGAGGAGGATGTGACCGTGGGACATGATCACCTGCCGCTGTGGATTCGGCTGCCCCCCGCCCACTCGCTGAGCCGCCGATCTGGCCCGCAGTCGGGGAAGGAGGGTAGCCAAGATGGATAATGGACCTCAAGGGGGCCGGGCCATAGACCTCTGGCGGGCAGTCGCACAGACCGACGAGCTGGTGGATTTCTTCACCGGGATGTTCGACGTCATCGGCATCACCATCGAAGAGACCGGGGAGGAGCTCACCGTGAGAGTGGGCGAGGGCAGGATTCACATTGAACCGGGCCTGCCGGAGAAGTGCGATTTCCTGGTGCCGCTAAAGATGGAGAACGTGACCAACATGGTGAGCCACGCGGCGGACGGCAGGCTGAACGAGTTCGAGACGTGGCGGGTAGCCTCAGTCCTGTTCACGCCCATGACCCGCGAGACTCTCAAGAACCCCATCATGTCCAGGGGCATGCTGCGGAGGCTGGCGAGGGTGGAGGACCTGATCCACGTTCGGCTGGTCGGCCCGGAAGCGGAGCAGGTCGCCAGTCATACGCTGGTGTTCGCCAGCGGCCAGTGGCTGGTCATCGAGGGCCTGCACGGACTGGCCAGGAGAACGTTCACGATGACCGGGGAGGAGTGCGTCACCTACCAGAAGCAGGTCTTCAAGGCGATGAAGTCGAACAGCATCCTGGGTTGGCTGAGATTCGCCCGCTGGTACGTCAAGTGGCGACCCAGCTCCTCCGCCTGATGACATTCCACGTACTTAGCCGCCGCCAACATCTCCCTGAGCATGGGAGTGCACATACCTGATATATGAAGGAGGATTCGACCGTGGGACACGCCGACCTGGCCGTCGTGACCGGCGCCTTCGGCTACACGGGCGGCTACGTGACGCGGAGGCTGATTGGCGAGGGCGTCCGTGTGAGGACGCTGAGCCGCCGACCGGCTGGGGCGAACCCTCTCGGCGAACTGGTGGAGACGGTACCCCTGGACTTTTCGGACCCGGCGAGGCTGCGCCGCTCAATGGAGGGAGCGGGAGTCCTCTACAACACCTACTGGATTCGCTATGCACGCGGGCGAATCACCTTCGATCACGCCGTGGAGAATACCAGGACGCTGTTCGATGCCGCCGTCCGAGCCGGCGTCGGCAGGATCGTCCATTTCTCAGTGTCGAACCCCTCCCACGACTCCGAGTTGCCATACTTCAGGGGCAAAACGCAGGTGGAAGACATGCTGAAGGATCTCGGTGTCCACTACGCGGTCATCAGGCCAACCCTGGTATACGGCGACGGCGACCTGCTGCTCAACAACATGGCCTGGGCACTGCGCCGCTTTCCGGTCTTTCCTGTTTATGGTAAGGGGGACTACCCGGTCCAGCCCGTCTATGCCAAGGATCTTGCGGCCCAGGCGGTGGAGGCCGGTTCACAGCATTTGAACTTGGTGGTCGACGCGGCCGGACCTGAGACGTTCTCCTTCGAGGAGCTGCTCCGCCTGCTGTCTTCAGCGATGGGCGTCCGTGCACGGCTGGTGCACACGCCACCGTGGCTGGGCCTCGGCTTGACCCAACTGGCCGGCCTTCTAAAGGGAGACCTCGCGCTCACCCGCGACGAGGTTGTTGGACTCATGGCCGGGCTGCTGACTTCAGAGGCCACGCCGACCGGCACGACTAGGCTGAGCGACTGGCTCAGAGACAACGCCGACGGACTAGGGAGGAGATACATCTCCGAGCTGCGGCGCAACTTTCGCTTGCGCCGGTGAAGGAGCGGCTGCAAGGAACAGGGCTAGGGTCGTTCACATTGACTCGACACCAGTCGAAAGTCATGGTGCCCACCGTCGATCAGAGACTATAATGCCCCGAGCCACAGTTCAAAAACGGTTCTGTCTATCGTCAAAATAGCCCCAGCACCGCTTACGGTAGATACCGCCGTCTTCGAGATGTCGCTCGGCAGCCTGTCGGCGCACCAGGGACTCGCGATTCCTTAGTGTGACGCGTAGGACGGAGGGACGGCAAGGGCGTCCCTCTGGACCTGATCTGACGGTAGGCAGCCCCATCTCCTGAGATGTAGTTGGAGGCTCTGTGAGTCTACCGAGTCTACCTGTCCAATATGCAGGTCTGCTGTCGCTCCATTGTGACAGGGCGGCAAGCGTCGCACATCTCTCCTAGCCTGATCGTCGTGCCTCGATTCCCATCCTCTTCACAAACTGTACGGTACATCGTACAATGAGATCAGTACACGATCCTGCGCAGCGCAACGTTCGACCGATGGCTGGGCAGGCTACGGGACCGTCAGGCGGTGAACCGCATCGTCGCCAGGCTGCTGGCAGCCGAGGATGGACATCTCGGAGACGTGAGACCCGTTGGCGATGGCGTGTCCGAGCGCGGGCCAGAGAATGGCTACGGAATGGAGGAGCTAATGTCTGAGGAATATCGAAGGTTTGACCCAGCGGACTACGTAAAGAGCGAGGAGGATGTTCGAGGGCTTCTCATGGCTGCTGCGGAAGAGGACACTGGGGATGGGGCCGTGATTCGCGCCACCCTGAAGCACGTCGCTCAGACACACAACATGAGCGCCCTCTCTCGCGACACCGGGCTAAACCGCGGCAACCTCTACGAGGCGCTGTCCGACGGTGGCAACCCCACGCTGGCAACGCTGCTTAAGGTCACAGCCGCCTTGGGCCTGAGACTGCGCCTTGAGCCCGTGGGTGACGGCGCACAAGGTGCGCAACCAGCCAACATTGGAATCTCCAGGCAGGAATCGACTTCGACTTAGCTTTCGCCCCTACCTGCCTACCAGTGGCCTTGATTGAGGCACCAGATTGGTTACAGGCCAACAGATGATTCTGCTGAGACAGAAGCTTACACGAGGAACGGCATGATTGCGAGCGATAGCATTCGAATCCTCGCTACCCTGCAGGATGAGTCATTGTCGAGGCTAGCATCCGGAAGCACCCTCATCACCGAATTGGAAACCGCATGACGAATGCATTCACCAAGATCGCCGAATGGGTTGAAAAGAAACCTAGCTTCGCGACTCTGGAAACACGGAAGGAACATGAGCAGCGTCCATCAGACTTGATAAAATCAAGAACCTTCTCATTGTCACTCACGTTGACATTGTAGATTGAACCTGTTTCCCATCCCACTGGCTGCTAGGGAGTGGCCGGTGGTTCCTCACGCGTCTCCCCCTCCGGTAGTGGGCGCGGGGCTCGGTGAAGATGTACGCGGGGTAGTCAGCCCTCGTCGCCCAACTTGCGGCGGAGTTTGCCGGCAATGGTGCGCAGGGGTCGCACGTCGTCGTCGCGCTTCCCGCCCCACACCAGACCCCAGGCGCTGTCCACCATCTCCTGCAACACCGTGTCGAAGTCCAGGCTCTCGTTGATGCGGAGGATGGCCTGGCTCATGCGGGAGAGGCGGTCTCCCGGCGCCTGGGGCTCCGTCCCCGCTGTTTAGCTTGGTTCAAGGCTGCACCCCACTAGCGGCGTGATCTTGCGGTTAGTATACCACGCTGACTGGTCTCAAAACCCTACTTCCACCGATATTTACACCATGATTTTTACCGATATTTTACTGACTTTCTACACATTCGGTTCCATAATGTTGGGGAATTACCCCTTTGTGTACCAAATAATACTTCGAGGCGGGGACACATGCGTTGAAGACGGCCAGCTTCGTCGTGTGCTGGAGTACAAATGACAAGGCAAGAGGAAGTAACGTGAAATTCCAGATCGAAGGTAATCCCGAGTACGGTCACCTGACGGTCGAGTTGCGTCCTGGAGAGCGAGTTGTCGCCGAAGGCGGGTCGATGGCGTGGATGTCGGACGGCGTTCAGGTGAAGGCGCGGCTGCTCGGCGGCTTCCTGCGCGCGTTCGCCAGGAAGCTGGTCGGAGGGGAGTCGCTCTTCGTTGGCGAGTACAGCCATCCGACAGGCGGAGAGGTCGCTTTTTCGCCCGCGATTCCGGGCAATATCGGACACCGCGCACTGAACGGCGATTCACTGATCCTGACAGGCGGAGCGTTCATGGCATGCACTCCAGGAGTCCAGCTCAGAACGAGGTTCGGCGGCTTCAAGGCAATGTTCTCCGGCGAGGGCATGTTTCTCATCGAGTGCAGCGGCGAGGGCGACCTTTTCTTCAACACCTATGGCGCGCTGATCGAGAGGGAGGTCGAAGACGGGTTCACGGTCGATACCGGCCACGTAGTAGCCTGGGAGCCCACGGTGGAATATTCGATACGCGGCATGGGCGGCCTGAAGAGCACGCTGCTTTCGGGAGAGGGCCTGGCGATGCAGTTCTCAGGCCAGGGCAAGTTGTACCTCCAGACGAAGACGTTGGATTCGGTAGCTAATTGGCTCATACCATTCCTAGGGAGGTAACTTTCAAAATGGTGCGATGCAAGCTGATGGGGGGCGGCGGATTCAAGAGTGCGCGGGTAGAGATCGGACCTGCGGAGAGGTTCCTATCGGAGGCTGGGGCGATGTATCTCACCTCCGACAACGTGGAAATCAATGTCACCACGCGAACGAGGTCCTCGGGCGGGCTGTTCGGCGGCATCAGGCGGATGTTCGCCGGCGAGAGCTTCTTCCTGTCGGAGTACCGGACGACGGACGGACGAAGCGGCGAGGTCGGTCTCGCGCCCAGTCTACCTGGCGACATGGCGCTCATCGAGTGCCGGGGTACCACGGCTTTGGTGTGCGCCGGGGGCAGCTACGTCGGCTCATCCGAAAACCTGGGTCTGGATACGGACTTCCAGGGCATCCGGGGGATGCTCTCCGGAGAATCGCTGTCGTTCCTGAAGATCGATGGAATGGGACAGCTCATCGTGAGCGCCTTCGGAACCATCCGGGAAATCGACGTGGATGGAGCGTTCACCGTCGACACGGGACACGTTGTGGCGTTCGAAGACTCGCTCGAATACAGGATCGGCAAGGCTGGGGGAAGCTGGCTTCAGTCGTTCCTGGCGAGTGAGGGCGTAACGCTCAACTTCACGGGGCGCGGGAAGCTGTACGTGCAGAGCCACAACCCCGATGAATGGGGGAGCGCAATAGGCGGGCTGCTGCCGCCAAGGAGAAGATGAGGTGAAGTACGAGATAGAGAGCCGGCCAACCTACAGCGTCCTGCAAGTCGCGCTCGCCCCGGAAGAGGCCATAGTGGCGGAGTCGGGGGCGATGGTGTGGATGAGCAGGTCGATCCAACTCAACACCGCGGCGCGAGGAGGAATGTTTAAGAGCCTGCGCAGGTCCGCGCTAGGCGGCGAGAGCTTCTTTCAGAACCTGTTCGAGGCGCGGGACGCCCCCGGCGTCGTGGCGTTTTCGCCGGGTCAACCGGGGGACATCGTCGCAGTGGATCTCGGGCGCGGCGACTTGCTGATGGAGGACAGCGCCTTCCTAGCATCGGAGCAGCAGGTCAGCATCGACTCCGAGTTTCAGGGTCTGCAAGGGCTGTTCAACGAAGGCCTGTTCATCCTGAGGGCGACAGGCAGCGGACTGCTGTTCTTCAGTGGGTACGGCGACATCGAGGAGATCGAGGTGGATGGCTCGTACATTGTGGACAACGGTCATGCCGTGGCGTGGGAGCCAAGCTTGGCTTATGAGATTACGCGAGGGCGCTCCATCCGTTCGTTCCTGTTTTCGGACCAACTTCTGCTGAGATTTGAGGGACGTGGTCGGCTGTGGGTCCAGTCGCGTAACCCGCAGGCGTTGGCGAATTGGGTGCATCCCTTCAGAGCTATCGAGCAAGAGAATCGCAACAAGCAATAGCGCACAGCAGTTCGCTGACTGTAGGAGGTTTGTCGTGCTGAAAAAGTATCTCAACTGGATCATCTTCGGAGCGGTCGTGCTAGTCATCTTGGCGATTGCTCAGATCTGCGGACTCCCCATCGAGTTTGAGGTCGGGTAGAACAAGCAGCCCTGACGCTAACTTAGAGGGTCTGCCAGAGCTGTCTGACGAGGGTCTCTTCGCGCCAGGGCGTTGAAGAGGCCAAGCGCGACAGCCATAAGCGCAGAGCAGTTCGCCGACCGCAGGAGGTTTATCGTGGTGAGAAGGACTCTTAGCTGGGTCATCTTCGGATCAATCGTGCTAGTCATCTTGGCGATTGGCCTGCTCATTGGTAGTGGTCCCACCGTCGATCTGGAAGAGGTGTTCGATGCCGAGATAGAGCAGTGCCATCTGAATATTAAACAGCAAGGCGAAGGCGTAACCACCGAGATCGTGCTGAGCGGAACTCTCACCGCGCTCGAGGAGGTGGACGTGGTATCGCTCACTGTGGATGGATTCGTCACTATCGGGGAAGGTGAGCCGGAATCCATAGGGACGGCAAACCTGAATGACCGGCTGTTCCGTCCTGGGGATACTTGGGACTTCATGCTTACCGATCCTGCTCCCAGCGAGGGTTTTACCCTGTCCGGTTGCAGTGTGGACATAGATGCCACTATGCGGTAACAGAGCGAAACGGCACCCACTGAAATGACAGCATCCCCGGTCCGCAACCTCTGGCTCGCGGCACTAGACGCTTTGTTCATGGTCGCTCTTCTAGCAGCCTGCAGCGACAGTCCGGCGCCGACGCTCACGCCAACACCTGTGCCCATCGCTACACACACGCCCATGCCTGCCGCTACTCCTACGTCAACACCAGAGCCGACCCACACGCTCACGCCAACACCGCACCAGAGACAGCGAGAAGAGGACCTCTCCACCCTGCTCGAAGGCGTGACCGAGATCGGCGCACCGGGTGTGCCCGGTCCCTTGGTGGTCTATGGTCCCGAGGCCTTCCCTGTGATCGTCGGGGGCGCAGGGAACGCACACGCCCCCGTCGTCGCGGCGGGCCGTTGGCAGGCAGGCCGCCTCGTAGCTCTGGGCCACGGCGGCTACTTCGAAAGGGCCACACTAAATACGGCGGATACCGGGCGACTGATGACGAATGCACTGCATTGGACGGCCGGCGCCGGGGCTCCGGGACGTACCCGCATCGGCGTCGTAAGCGCACTAGGCACGCGCGAGTTCCGTGCCTATCTGATAGAGGCTGGGTACGATGCCGTTGAAGTGGTGCTGACGGCTGAATCGCTGGAGTCGGTCGATGTCGTGGCTCTGGAGATTTGGAATCAGAGCGAGTTGGAACTCAAGGCGCTGTCGGAGTTCGTGCGCGCAGGCGGCGGCCTGGTGACAGCCTCCACTGGTTGGGGTTGGGCGGAATTGCACCCGCACCTGGATCTCACAAACGACCACGCAGGCAACCGATTGCTCGCGCACGTTGGGATCCAGTGGGTTTACGACTGGCTTGAGCGCACGTCAATGGCGGGCTACATGGTTCATGGACCGCCCCCTGAAATGACACATACAGGCACGGCTCTCAATGCTGTGGAGGCGCACGAGAATGGCAGCCGCACGCTGACCCAACCAGAGATAGACCAAGCTCTGGACAGTCTGGTGCGTACCGCTCGATTCCTCCCTTCCGACGACACGCTGCTCACGCCGCGCCTGCAGGTTCTGGTCGATAGGGTCGAACACGAACGCCGCTGGCCCTCAGCCGAGGAGCCGGTGGGCAGGAGCGACTTAGTCGCCCGATTGGCTGCCACCCTCTTCGTGCTGGAACACAATCACACTCCGCCTGAGTCCGTGCGTGCACACCCGGCGGCCATGGACTTCCCCGGACCTGTCCCCGCCGATGCTCCGCGCCTTATGCGTAGCCTTACCATTGATACCGCCGTGCCCCGCTGGCACTCCACCGGCCTATATGCCGCGCCGGGCGAACTGGTTACCGTTACGGTGCCGGCAGCGGTCGCCGAAGCTGGCGGTTTCCGCGTGCGGGTGGGCGTCCACAGCGACGGTATCTGGAGCCGCCCCAAGTGGGAGCGAATGCCGGAGATCAGCCGCCGCTTTCCTATCACAGCGACCAAGAACCTCGTGGCCAATGCCTTTGGGGGGCTGATCTACCTGGAGGTCCCGGACGACGCCGGACTAGGAAGCATCACCATCGAGATCAAGGGGGCCGTGGCAGCGCCCCTGTTCGTGTTGGGCGAGACGGACCCGGCTGCCTGGCGCGACGAGATCAGGAATGCCCCTGCTCCCTGGGCGGAGATTGCTGGGCGGAACATGATTGTCACGACCCGCTCCTCCGAGGTTCGGAACCTTGACGACCCGGCTGCCGTGGCCGAAGTATGGGACCGCGCGCTCGATTTGAATGCGGAACTGGCTGCATGGCCTCCCAACGCACGCACGAGCCCGGAGCGGTTCGTCGTTGACCGTCAGATTTCGATGGGGTATATGCATGCCGGCTATCCCATTATGGCTCACCTGGACCAGCAAGCGAACCTGGTGGACGCGGAGCATCTGCGCTTTGAGTGCAATTGGGGCTTCTATCACGAGGTGGGCCACAACCATCAAGACTACGATTGGACGTTTGACGGCACGGTTGAGGTGACCGTCAACTTGTTCACTCTCTACGTCTACGAGTTTCTGTGTGAAATACCGATGGACGGTAAGCGCTTTCACGGCTCCCATCAATCTTGGTCAGAGCTGATGGCACTCTACGACTTCGATGACCCGGACTTCGAACTGTGGAAGCGCGAGCCGTTCCTGGCCTTGCTTATGTACGCGCAGATACAGCAGGAATTCGGCTGGGACGCCTTCCGGCAGGTGTTCGCCACGTACCTCGCCCTGCCCGAAGCTGAGCGCCCGAAGAGCGATGATGAGAAACGCGATCAGTGGTTGGTGCGCTTCTCCCGGCAGGTGGATCGCAACCTCGGCCCTTTTTTCGAGGCGTGGGGCGTGCCGACGTCGCGGGCGGCGCGGGACTCGATCGCTGATCTGCCGGTGTGGATGCCGCCCGACTTCCCGCCGTAGGTTGTTACGGGGGCCGTAGTATTGTGGTTATCTTGCCAGAGCCGTTCGGGCCGAGCAGACCATACACGTGCCCGCGCCGGACCTCCATCGAGAGGTCGTCCACCGCGACTCTATCACCGAACCTATTGCTCAGCCCGTCCGGTCGGATTATAAAAGTCATTCATTCTTGCTGCCCCACAAGCGTTATATCCACCTTGTCGAAGCAGGCGTATCCTTCGGTGAAGGACATGGTGTGCCAGGGTCCATCTCTCAGCTTAACGTCCGACAGGTCGACGACCTTAGTGCAGAGCCACCTTGGGAACAGGGGAGAGACCAACCAGTGTCTCACGCTGTTCCCCCCGAACTGGACGAATAGAGCATACTCCAGCCCATTCTTTGTGCCGAGGGCGTGGGGGCATAGCTCCCTCCATAGCCCGTTGTATCTGGCTATCACCTGTTGCTTGTTGATAAGAGCCTCTCTGATGAGGCGATAGGTGTAAGACTGCATTTACTTCGCCCTTCCTAGCCTTCACCGGATCTACATGCGAACGGTCATCTCGTTACGTTCCCATACGCCTGAGATGATCCTGATCATTTTCACCGTCCCTGCGCTGCTTGATTGGGCAGCAAGACCGCTGGCCGTTTCAGTCTTGAGAAGTAGACCATCGTCGTTGACCGATTAGTCCAGAACGCCAGCCATGGGCACAACCTCCTGTCAAATATTAGAGAAAATACGCGGAAAGTCAGTAAAATATCAGTGAAAATGATGGTGTAAATATCAGTGGAAATAGGTTCTTGAGATCATGCAACGTGCTATGCTGTCGGGACGCGGCGGGACCCCGGAGCGGGACCTTGCGCTGGCATTCGAGAGCGGCGCAGACGACTACATCGCCAGGCCCCTTCTCCCCCATCGAGCTGGTGGCCCGCGTGGGGGCGGAGCTGCGGCGATGGGACGGGCCGGAGAGGGCGCCGAACCGGGGGGCCTTCGTATTGGGTGAGCTGTCCATCGACTACGCCCGTCGCCCCAAGCAATCCTCAGCGATGGAAACTACAAGGAGATGTTTGCCCATCTGGAGGCTCTAGACTGGCTCGGTCTGAAATACCGAGACAGGTAGGCACCATCCAGGCCGCCGGGCCCTGTCGCTTGACTTGGGGAAATGGGTGTGTAATAGTGTTACACACTGACATAAACCCGACTGGAGAGCGATATGGCGAGAGTTCAATTGGTTATGCCGGATGCCGACCGTGACCGCTTCGTAGATCAGGCACGGCGAGAAGGAATGTCTCTCAGTGCTTGGATACGGGCAGCGGCACGAGAGCGCCTAGAAACGCGCCAGCGGGTCAAGTTGTTCAAATCTCCTGAAGACGTGAAGGAGTTCTTTCGGTCTTGCGCAGCGCTGGATGGCCCGGAAACAGAGCCGGACTGGAGCGAGCACCTGCGAGTCATGAACGAGTCGCGGTCGGCAGGAGTCACCGGCACATGATCTTCGTGGACACGAACGTCTTCATGTACGCAGCGGGACGGCCCCACGCACTCCAGGTGCCCGCCCAGGACTTTTTCGTCGAAGCCAACCGGAGTAGCACTCCACTATGCACGTCAGCGGAAGTGTTACAGGAACTAGCCCACATTTATCTGCCTACCGGACGGCTGCAAACCTTCGATGCGACGCTGGAATTGATAGCCAGCGCCGGAGTTGAGGTCTGGCCGCTGGAAGAGGACGACGTCGTTCTGGCCCGTCAGCTATACGAGCAACACCCCACATTGCAGGCCCGGGATCTCTGCCATCTAGCCAGTTGCCGACGGCGCGGCATTAGGGAGATCAAGACCTTTGACCAGACACTCGCCGCTGCGTTGGGCCGTACTCTAATCCAATAGAGGCCAAGTCATTGGGTAGGCCGCAGGCTGATTGATTCAACATGCCGCGACAGACAGAACCGAACGCTAACAACGCCCTCGGCGACCTGCTGCGGAGCATGATGCCGGGCTGTGAGGTCCGCTCTGAGAACACTCAGACATTCCCGGACTATCCGGGCCGACATGCCGACGTGCTAATTGCCGCCCCCGGCCGCTCCCCTGTAGTAGTCGAAGCCGAATATGAGCCAGCCGCTGAGGTGGAGAGAGACGCCTCCGAACAGTTGGGGCTTCGTGTGGAGAGCCAACCCCGAACGGTCGAGGCTGCTATAGCCGTGCGCTACCCGAAGGTTGTGGAAGATGCCTATGATGTGCGCCAGGCACTCTCCGAAGCTCGTCTCTCTTACTACGTCCTGCATCAAGACGGCAGTCGGTTTCCTGAATCGGGGTGGCTATAAGGTTCAGCAACCGACTTGGCTGACCTTGCCCGTCTGGTGTCCGTCCCCCAGAAAGCCGTGGAGCAGGCGGCAGGCACTCTTGAGCAAGGCATTGGGCAGGCCGCCAGCCGTTTGGAGGAAATGGCCAAGCTACGGCCCAGCGTCACCCCTGTTATTGCCCGGCTATTGGGAATGAGTGACGTTCCTCAGACCCGCCGCATGGCCTGCGCCATCATTGCCAACGCTATGGTCTTCCAACAGCGCATCGCGGGGATGCACCACGAGGTGTCGACCTACGGTTTCGCCGGCCCCTCCGTCTCCCCCCTCGGCATCCGGTAGCCGACGCGGGACTCGGTGAAGATGTAGGTGGGGTTGCGGGCGTCCTCCCCCAGCTTGGCGCGCAGCTTGTTGGCTATCGTGCGCATGGGACTCATGTCGCTGCCGCCCTTCTCTCCCCAGATGCGCTCCAACAGATGCTCGTAGGTCAACACCCGCCCGGCGCTGGCCGACAGCTCGGCCAGCATCCGGTACTCCGTCGCGGTCAGTTGAACCGGACGGCCGGCAAGAGTCACGCTGTGCGCGGAGTAGTCGATGGTCAGGTCGCCCAGCACGTAGGGCTCTGAAGGCTCGGACACCTCCCTCCGGCGCAGCGCCGACCCGATCCTCGCCGTGAGCTCCGTCTGCGAGAAGGGCTTGGTCATGTAGTCGACGGCACCCATCTCGAAGGCCCGCGCGATGATCTCGTCCCGTCCAAAGGCCGATAGGAAGATGACCGGAACGTTTGCTATATCCGTGATGCTCTTCATCAGCTCGATGCCGTCCGTTCCCGGAAGCATGAGGTCCAGCAGCGCCAGCTGAGGCCGTTCTTCCTCCATGAGGCGGAGCGCCTCTTCGGGGTCCCCGGTCAGTATGGGCGTGTACCCTGACTGGATGAGGGCGTCCCGGACGTAGCGGAGGTCCTGGGGGTCGTCATCCACCGCGAGGACTCGCACCCTTTCCCCCGCAACCCTCCGGCTTTGACGCGAGGAGCGGGGCGCTGCCGAGGCGAGTCCGCTTGCTCCGACGGTCGCGTCCACCGGGAGGGTGAAGGTGAACCGCGCCCCCAGGCCAGGCCCGTCGCTCTCGGCCCGGATGCGGCCCCCGTGGGCCTCCACTATCCCCTTGCAGATGGCCAGGCCCAGGCCGGTGTCTCCCCCCTGCTCCTCCAACTGCGCCCTGGAGAACTTGCGAAACAGCGTCGGCAGGGTCTCGGCCGGGATGCCGCGCCCCTCGTCGGCCACCGAGACCGCGACGTGGACGCCCTCCCGCACGGCGCTCACCCTGATGGCCGACGACTCCTCTGAGTTGCGGGCCGCATTTGACAGCAGATTGGCGAGGACCTGGATGATGCGCCGCCGGTCCGCCGTCACCAGGGGCAGGTCCGGCTCGATGTCGATGGCGAGGTTGTCCCTGCCCCCGGCGCTGACGAAGGATCTCCTTGACCGGTTCACCAGCGCCTCCACCTCCGCGGGTTCGGGAGTGATAGCCAGCGAGCCCGTCTCAATGCGGGCCACGTCCAGCAGGTCGGATACCAGGTTGTTCATCTGGTCGGCCTGGTCCCCGATGATGCGGAAGAACTGGAGCATGATCGCGGGGTCGAGGTCCGGGGAGGAGCCCAGCACCGTGGATGAGGAGCCCTTGATGGTGGCAAGCGGCGCCCTGAGCTCGTGGCTCACCGTCGCCAGGAACTCGGCCCGCAGCCGCCCCTGCTCCTCCACGTCGGCCATGTCCTGCAGGGTGACGACCACCGACTCGACCGCGCCCTCCTCGGAGAGGATGGGCGTTGCATTGAGCAGCACGGAGACGCTCCGCCCGTCGGGGACGCCGATGACGACCTCCTCGGCCCGCAAGGTCTCCCCGGCGCTCAGGAGCTCGGCCATGGGGAACTCCCGCAGGGACACCTCCCGCCCGTCGCCACGTTTGAAGGTCACCGTGTCGAGCAGGTCCTCCGGCGTCTGGCCGGGGTTGCGCAGGCTGTCGACGATCCTGCCCGCCTCCCGGTTGAAGGACTTCGGCTCTCCCGTCGCGGCGTCGAAGACCACGACGCCGACGGGGGAGGTGTCCATCAGCGTCTCCAGGTCCGCCCTGGCCCGCCGCTCCTCGCGGTGCCTGCGGGCGTTGGCGATGACCAGCGCCGCCTGGGACGCGAACATCACGAGGGTCTCCTCGTCCTCCCGGCTGAACTCCCCGCCGCCCGTCTCATGGGCCAGGTAGATGGTGCCGACCCCGACCCCAAGATGGCGAATCGGGGCCACCATCAGGGAGTCCACCGATAAGGGGGGCAGGAAATCAGGCATGTTCAATGCCTTCAGGTGGCTGTCCAAATTCGAGACCCGCAGGGGCTCAAGAAGCCCGCTGAGATACTCGAAGAAGCTCCGGCCCTCGGACATGTCCCACAGCCCCTGGTGCTCCTCCCTGGTCAGGCCGGAGACGATGAAGTCGGGCGTCTGCCCGGCTTCGCCGTAGACGGTGATAGCTCCGTAGCGGGAGGCCGTCAGGGCACGTGCGCTGTCCACCACCTCCTGCAACACCGTGTCGAAGTCCAGGCTCTCGTTGATGCGGAGGCCGGCCTCGCTCAGGCGCGAGAGGCGCTCTTCCAGCTGCTGTACCCGTTGGCGCAGATCGTCAGGTCGGTCCAACTCTTCACCTCGATGGGACTCCAGAGGCCACCTGCGGCGGGAGCGCAGGGATTTTGCGTCTACGGGGTCAATTATGCCAGTTTTTCTGCAAAGTGCCAATAAGTGACAGAAAATAAGCTCTAAAGTGACAGCATAGTTATATGCATGTGGTACCGTCCCGAGGAGTGTACCCGAAACACGGGGGAGGTGTCCGCACGGCTAACGTACAGAGACAACCTGGACAGGCGCCGGCCACGGTCGCCGCGACGGGTTCCGTTTGCTTATGGTGTATTTTGCCCTACCGGGGGTCTCATAGACCCCGAAATCAAACAGAACCCTCGGTGGTGCTTCCCCACATTGTCGCCGCGCTGGTAGCAGTTGCGGGCCTGGTCGTCACCGTCGTCTCGTACCTCTACATATTTGGATCGGTAGAGGGCGAATCCGGTGAGCTGGTGAGAAGCGCAAGGGTCGGCGCGGTCGCGATCCCCGCCGTTGGCGCGACGCTGGCCGCATTCGCATTTCTAGTGATGTTCGTGCTGCTACTGATTCCGACCGCGAACAGAAGGTGAGGAGACATACACCATGAAAACATTAGTTACGCTGGCCTTCTTCGTTCTGCTACTTCTGCCACTGGTGGGGTGTGGAGGAGGCCCCACCGACCAGGAATGCGCCGACGTTTACGACGATCTCACGGGCAATCCCCCCGTCACCCAGGAACTCATGGACAAAGCAAGCTGGTTCAGAGAGAACTGCATCGTCTATGAGGACGGCTTGATCGGGGCCCGCTAAAGAAAAGGCCCCGCGCAACTCATCAGCCAAGCCGGGGCCTGCTTTCAAACTACAGGATTGTCGCCGCGTACAGGACAGCGCCAGGAACTCGGCCCCGCAGCCGTCGTACTTCCTGGCCTCGCGGGAGTCCCAGCTTCCGCTATCTTCAGCACCGGTGAGAGGGATGAGAGGGAGTAGAAGTGGTTCTTGTAGTCGGTGCTGGTGCCGGAGATTCCAAAGGGGCTGCGGACTCCCAAACTGTACAAGGATGAAATGCACAGGAAAATACTTACAGTCAGACCGGACAGCTTCTATCCCGTTTGGGGTGCACTGATGGCTTCCCCTCTGCGCCTCCTCCCGTCCCCACGCCTGCCTCTCCTGCTCCTGCTGGCCCTGGCAGCGGCCCTGCTGGCCCTGCCCTCCGCTGAGTCCACCCAGGCCTCGGCCGCGCAGAGCGTCCCGTCGGACTGGGAACACATCCCCCAGGGCATCAAACCCGGCGACAGCTTCCGCCTCCTCTTCGTCACATCCGCCACCCGCGACGCCTCTTCCTCCAACATCGCCGACTACAACGCCCACGTACAAGGTGCGGCAGGCGGCAACGACAGCCTGAAATCCTTCAAAGGCCAGTTCACCGCCCTGATCTCCACCTCCGCGGTGGACGCCAGGGAGAACACCGGCACCACCGGGACTGGCGTGCCCGTCCACTGGCTGGGCGGCGAGAAGGTCGCCGACGACTACGCCGACCTCTACGACAAGTCGTGGGACTCCGTCAGCGGCAGGACCGAGAGCGGCGGTTCCTACACCGGCCTGGTGTGGACCGGCGGCAACAAGATGGGCCAGAAGTCGGGCCAGCGCTACGCCGGGGCCGCCGAGGTGCGCCTGGGCGACCTGGGCGACGCCACGCTGCCCCTGTCGTCCCCCGCGGTGAAAGCCTCCGGCGAAGCCTATCCCTTGTACGCCCTCTCGCCGGTCTTCACCGTGGCCGAGCCGGAACCGGAGCCTACGCCCACACCCACACCTGAGCCAACACTGGCGCCCACCCCAACACCGGCGCCGGACAACGACTCGCCGACCATCACGTCCGGCCCGGTCATCGCCAGCAACCCGGCCAGCGGGGACACCTACGGCAAGGGCGAGACCATCAAGGTTGCCATCACCTTCGGCGAAGCGGTGACCGTCACCGGCCAGCCCTACGTGCGCCTGGCTGTCGGCGAGCGGGGACGGAGGGCCAGGTATTCCAGCGCCGACGGCGCGACTTTGACCTTCGCCTACACGTTCAAGAGCAACGACCGGGACGGGGACGGCGTCAGTATCCCCGGGAACGCCGTGAGATTGAACGGCGGAACCATCCAGGACGCCGACGGCAACGGCTCAAGCCTGGAGCACCCGGCATTGCCAGACCAAGCCGGGCACAGGGTGAACGGCGCCCGGGAGGAACCGCCCGCAGAGGGACAGCAGCAGGCGGCCAACGCCGCACCGAGCTTCGCCGCCGATACCGCCGCCCGCAGCGTGGATGAGAACAGCGCCGCCGGCACAAACGTCGGTGACCCCATAACCGCCACGGACGACGACGGCGACGCGCTGACCTACGCCATCAGCGGCTCCGACGCCTTTGCCATCGACGTCGCCGGGCAGATCACCGTGCTGAGCGCGCCGGACCACGAGACACAGTCCAGCTACGCGTTGACGGTGACGGTGAGCGACGGCAAGAACGCGCAGGGTGATGCCGATACGAGCGTGGACGACTCCATCGCCGTGACCGTCACCATCGTCGACGTGGACGAGCCGGGCTCGGTATCCCTGAATCTGCCCATGAAGCCGATTGCGATTACATCGAGCGAGGAGCGGGTGGTCACCCACATGCTGTTCGCGCCCGGGGTCGGTTCGTTGCACTATGACGAGTTCTACCCCCCGCAGATGACCCGCATCCAGACCGCCACTCGAATCACCGCCACGCTCTCGGAACCGGACTCCATCGTGGCCGGCAGCCTCTCCTGGAAGTGGTACCGTTCGCCTGCCCCCACCGTCCCGCTGGTGGGCCATATCCCGTTGATCGACCAGCTCGGTCCCTGGTCGGCCCTGAGCGGCAACGGCGCGGACACCGACACCTACACGGTCCAGCACGCCGACGCGGGCCAATACCTGCTCGTCAAGGCCGAATACACCGACAGCCATGGCAGCAAGACCGTGAGCGTCGCTACCGCCCGGGTGACCCGGGACAACGTCCATCCATACCCGTTCATGGACATACACAAACCGGCGCGGTTCCCCTACGTCAACGCCCCCTTCGACATCACCGTCAGGTTCAGCGAGCCGGTCGTTGACTTCACCGCGGACACCCTGCACGTCGTCAACGCCACGATCGGCAACTTCAGCGAGCAACATGCGGGCAGGCGCTATACCGCCACCGTCACGCCGCTGGCCGAGGGAAACGTTCACGTGTCGGTCCCCAAGGACTCCGTGACCGATATGTTCGGCAACAAGAACGAGGGCCGCGCCTGGAAAGACACCCACTACGACGTGACGCCGCCCTCGATGAGCTTCGCCCTGAACCCGGGCAGGTACATCCGGAAGGAAACGTTCTACCTGTCGATGGACTTCTCCGAGTACATCGCCGATCACACGTTCACCGTCGATGACCTGGTGATCGTCAACGCGAGCGCTCGCGAGTTCGCCAAGTCCCGGTTCAGAGGCATCGCCTACGAGGTCCTCATCGTGCCGGACGAGGGCCTGTCCCACGGGGACCGCATCACCGTGACGCTGCCCGCAGGCGCCGTGGCGGACGAGGCCGGCAATCTCACCCAGAACGACGCGGTGTTCAGCACCGAGATCGACCTCGAGGGGGTCACGGCGACGCTGACCCCGCATGGTCTCGATCGGCTGGACGAGACCGGCTCCTTCACCGTCGACATCCAGTTCTCCCAACCGGTTACCAGTCGGGGCGGGGCCGAGCTTCTCTCCAGCCTCGTCTCCGGCCTGCGCGCCTCGGATCTCTCCGTCAAGGGCGGCTTCGTCAAATCACTTGTGCGCGAGAAGCCGCTGGTGACGCACACGAAGTGGACGACGACCACGGTGTACGGCGAATCGGACGGAGAGTGGGAAGCCTGGGAGGTGCTCACCAGGTACACGGTGACCTACGCCGCCCGCTACACCGCGACCATCGTGGTCCGCGACAAGAGCTACGGCTCCGCGGCCAAGCCCATTGAGGTCTCCATCCCGCGCAACACGGTGCAGGACGAGGCGGGGAACCCCAACGGCAAACGAATCGGGCCGCTGAAGGTGACGCGGCCCGTGCCGGAGGTGACGCTGGAGGGTCCCGCGCCTACCAATGGAAGGAAGCTGCGGAACGAACCGTTCGACGTCACGGTCCGCTTCTCCGAGGAGGTGGTCGGCTTCAACGCCTCCCAGGAGGTGGAGATCAGCGGCGGCGCGGTGAAGGCGGCGAAGAAGACGTCGGGGCCGTCGGAGCCGAATGCTTACCTCCTCACCATCGACCCCGACGGGCCCGGCGCGCTGAGGCTGACCGTGCCCGCCGACGTGGCCAGAAGCAAGGCGACCCGGCGCTTCAACCAGGCGTCGGAGACGCTGAGGTACACCATCACCGCTGCGCGCTCGGGTCCCGCCGTGACCATCGACAGCGGACCCCCTCCCGGTGCGCCGGACCTCCCGGAACAGGTGGAGCGGCCCAACCATCCCTTCAACGTCATGATCACGTTCTCGGAGGACGTGGTGGGCTTCAGGGCCGTGAGCGAGGTCGAGATCTCCGGCGGGACCGTCACGGCTGCGTTCAAGGTCTCGGCCCCGGGGGAGCCCGGCCGGTTCCTGATCTACGTCAAACCGGACGGTCCCGGCACGCTGGAGTTGAAGGTGCCCGCGGAAGTGGCCAGGAGTAGGGACACGCGGCGCTTCAACCAAGAATCGAACACCCTGACCTACACCATCTGCGCCTCGTCGCCTCCGTGCCGCGACCCTTGATCCCGCTTCGACGAGGAATAGACCACCTCAACACCATCGTCCCCAAGGAGGATGAAATGCACAGGAAGAATGTACAGTCAGGCCGAATGTATTCTACCCCCCCCCCCCCCCCCGATTTTGGGGTGATTGGGGTGAGCTGATGGCTTCCCCCCTACGACTCCTCCCGTCCCCACGCCTGCCTCTCCTGCTCCTGCTGGCCCTGGCAGCGGCCCTGCTGGCCCTGCCCTCCGCTGAGTCCACCCAGGCCTCGGCAGGCCAGAGCGTCCCGTCGGACTGGGAACACATCCCCCAGGGCATCGCACCGGGCGACAGCTTCCGCCTCCTCTTCGTCACATTCGCCACCCGCGACGCCTCTTCCTCCAACATCGCCGACTACAACGCCCACGTACAAGGTGCGGCGGGTAGCAACGACAGCCTGAAATCCTTCAAGGACGAATTCACCGCCCTGATCTCCACCTCCGCAGTGGACGCCAGGGAGAACACCGGCACCACCGGGACTGGCGTGCCCGTCCACTGGCTGGGCGGGGAGAAGGTCGCCGACGACTACGCCGACCTCTACGACAAGTCGTGGGACTCCGTCGCCGGCAGGACCGAGAGCGGCAGTTCCTATACCGGCCTGGTGTGGACCGGCGGCAACAAGATGGGCGAGAAGTCGGGCCAGCGCTACGCCGGGGCCGCCGAGGTGCGCCTGGGCGACCTGGCCGACGCCACGCTGCCCCTGTCGTCCCCCACGGTGAAAGCCTCCGAGGAAGCCTATCCCTTGTACGCCCTCTCGCCGGTCTTCACCGTGGCCGAGCCGGACAACGGCCCGCCGACCATCACCTCCGGTCCCGTCATCGCCAGCAACCCGGCCAGCGGGGACACCTACCGCGCCGGAGAGACCATCGAGGTCTCCTACACCTTCAGCGAGGCGGTGGACGTCACCGGCGCCCCCCGGGTGCGCCTGTTTGTGGGTGAGCGCAAGCGCTGGGCCCACTACAGCCACGCCGAGAACGACGGAACCACCCTGGTCTTCGCCTACGTCGTCAGGCCGGACGACCGGGACGAGGATGGGGTCAAGGTCGGCAGGAACCAGCTCAAGCTCAGCGGCGGGAGCATCGTTGACGCCGACGGCAACGCCGCTAGGTTGAGGCACCCCGCCCTGCCGGACCAGGCGGGGCACAGGGTGGACGGCGCGGACGCGCCGGGCCGGATCATCCTGAACACGGACCGGCCCCAGGTGGGCCGGGTGGTGACCGCGGGCATCCTGGACCCGGACGGCGACGCCAGCGGGGCGTCCTGGACCTGGGCGCGCTCCGCCGACCAAACCGCGTGGGAGACCATCGCGGGCGCAACGGGAGTGTCCTACACTCCGTCCGAGGACGACGTGGGCCACTACCTGCGCGTGAGCGCTTCCTACAGCGACCCCCAGGGCCCCGGCAAGACGGCCGGCACGACCACGGCCAACCCGGTGTCCTGGCTGCAGGGCGAGCCCCAGACCCTGACCGGCACGATCTTCTCCGGCGTCGCCAAGACCAACGTCGCCGATCTGAGTTCCGGGACTTTTATCACTGGCTCCACGTTTTCGGCCTGCGTCGGCCAGAACTGCACGCCCCCGACAACCGGCAGGGTGGCCTGGGATGCGAAGATCACCAGCGTAGGCATCACCGTGAAACAGGACGGCCGGGTCGATTACGACGGCACCATCATCAACGGGTCGGTGCTCAGGGTCGGCTACTTTGCCCATGGCGCCCTTCAACGGACCGCCACCATCACCGTCACCCCCGGGAGCACCATCTGGTCCGCCACGCTGACGGTGGATGTGCATACAAGCGGCACCATCACCTATGCCGGGTGCGACAATGACAACGCGAACCCAGCCCACTGCTCCTCGAACCTCGTCCCCGACAAATTCACCTTCCAGGGCGCCGAATATTCGATCACTGGTTTCTATACCCAATCAGAGTGGGGCCAGCTCATTGTGCGATTGGGCAGTGACGTCCCGCGCCATTTGTCAAAGGCGACGCTGCACGTTGGCGCCGCCACGACATATGCTCTCGCTGACGCTCAGCCGCGGAACATGGATGCGCTTGGGTGGTCCCTTGGGGGCTTGAGCTGGAGCGACGGAGAGACGGTGAGCGTGAAGCTGATCGCTCCCCCGCTCCCGCCTCCACCGGCCGCGCCCGCGGCGCAGACCGTTCCGCCCAACTGGGCGCATATTCCCGCCGGTGTCAAGGCCGGGCAGAGCTTCCGGCTGCTGTTCGCCACCTCCGCCACGACCGAGGCCTCAGAGCCTGGCATCGGTCATTACAACACCCACGTCCAGAACGCGGCGGACGGCAACACGACCCTCAAGCCGTTCAAGGATGAGTTCCGCGCCCTCATGTCCACAGAAGACGTCGATGCCCGGGACAACACCGCGACCAACACCGCCATCAGGTCCTATACGGAAGCTCCCATCTACTGGCTGGGCGGGGCGAAGGTGGCAGACGACTACGCCGACTTCTACGACGGAAATTGGGATTCGGGCGCCGGGAAGACCGAGGACGGCACCACCGCCATTAACGCCTCGTGGTGGTACTGGTTCGGTTCGAATACTGACGGAACAATGCATGAATTCTTTGCTGGTGAAAATCTGGTCCGTACAGTGAGATTGAACAATAACAATCAGCTGGAAACATCCCTTACTTCGAATTCGGGCGACGTGAGAATGCTCGCCCTCTCCCCGGTGATCACGGTGATGCACAAAGCGGAGGGGCTCAAGGCAACCCCGGGCTCGGGCAGCGTAGCCCTGGACTGGTACTACGGGAAACCGGGGGACGACGACCTGCCCGAAGGCACACGCTGGCAGTACCGGCTGCGGGCTCCCGCCCACCAATACAGCTTCGGCCACTGGATCGACGTGTACAGCCTCGCCCACTACAGGTGGATCACCAAGCGCCGGGTGTTCCTCACCATCGAACAGGGGCTGAACAACGGCACGGAGTACGAGTTCCAGGTCCGCCTAGTGGACCAGGACGGCAACGCCGGGGCGGTGTCGGAAAAGGTAACAGCGACCCCCAAGGCCTGGGGCGCCCCCGAGGCCCAGACCATCCCGGCCGACTCGCCCCTGATCCCCAGGCGGAACGGCTATGCCCAGGTCGGTCCCGGCGAGAGCTTCCGGGTGTTGTTCATCACTTCGGATGAACGGCACGCCATGTCTGCGGACATAGACCACTACAACCACTTCGTGACGCGGGCGGCGGCCGGGAACAAAAACCTGGTGAACAGCAAAGGCGAGCACTTCGGCGGGGAGTTCCGCGCCCTCATCTCCACGGCAACCACGGACGCGCGGGACAACACCGCCAGCACCGGCACGGGCGTGCCCATCTTCTACCTGGGCGGCGGCAGGCTGGCCAACGACTACGCCGACTTCTACGACGGCAGCTGGCAGACGCCCTATTGCGGACGTAACGAGTCCGGAGAGCACATCTGCTACGGAATGGTCTGGACCGGCTCGTTGGCGAACGGGACCGGGGGTCAATACGCCGGCCAGATCGGTTGGCCGGGAGTGTACGTGACCCACGCCTCCGTGCCGGGGGACACCGGCACGCTGAACGAGGGGGTGTACAGCATCGAAAAGCCCCTGCGCCTGTACGCGCTGTCGCCGGTGCTGACCGTGGCCGACGAGTAGCGCGGCAGTAGCCGGCGGCGGGGCGCGCCTGTGGCTCCGTCCCGTCCGCCGGGTAGAGCGCAGACGCACACAGGTGAAGGACCGGCTCGATGGGTTCCGTTCAATTATGGCGTCTGGCGTGTCTAGGCTCAGGCGTGTCAAACATCAAAGGCAAACCGAACCATTCTTATACCACAAGGGGGTTTCAATGAGGATACAACCGGCACATATTCTAACGGCGATCAGCAGCATCCTGGTGATAATCGCGGCTCTTCTGCCATGGGCGACAGTCGATACCGCCCTTGGGTCGAAAAGCGTGTCAGGAATAGAAGGAGACGGAATAATCACCCTGGTCCTAGGGATAGGAGCCATGGCAGCAATAGCTGTCAGCGCATACGGAAAGCGGTGGGGAGCGGTGATAGCCACGATCTTTGGGGGCATCGTAGCCATAGTCGGAATAATAGACTGGGCTGACGTGGGAGGAGCCTCAGCCGATCCGGGGTTTGCCTCGATCTCTGTCGGCGCAGGATTGGTTCTTACGGCGATAGGTGGGATTGCACTTGCTGTCACTAGCCTATGGGCATTTGTTAGCTCAAAGAAGTGAAAGGAGAATAGCCATGCCGGTTCCGTTCAATTATGGTGTCTGGCGTGTCTAGGCTGAGGCGTGTCAAACACCAAACCGCTCGATGCCGCGACAGCGCGTCAACTACAGCAGAGAGACCTACGTCTTCCCGGGCGATTTCCCGGAGAGGCTCAAGCTCTTTCAGGGGTACTGTTGCATTTTGGACATATTTCTTGCTGCCCCACAAGCGTTATATCCACCTTGTCGAAGCAGGCGTATCCTTCGGCGAAGGACATGGTGTGCCAGGGTCCATCTCTCAGCTTAACGTCCGATAGGTCGGCGACCTTAGTGCAGAGCCACCTCGGGAACAGGGGAGAGACCGACATGTGTCTCACGCTGTTCCCCCCGAACTGGACGAATAGAGCATACTCCTGCCCATTCTTTGTGCCGAGGGCCTGGGGGCATAGCTCCCTCCATAGCCCGTTGTATCTGGCTGTCACCTGTTGCTTGTTGATAAGAGCCTCTCTGATGAGGCCATAGGTGTAAGACTGCATTTACTTCGCCCTTCCTAGGGGACTTATATACGTGACTACACAGGTGAAACCAATTAGGCTAAAGGGATAATTCCCTACTTCCCAAAGAATGGACTCGCCATCACGCAAAGCGGGTGCTTACAGTATCTTGACCTTCTTAAACCTAGCATCCACTTGATGCACTTTCTAGGTTGTACAAACATCACCGAGAAAGGAGGAACAATTCTAGCGAGAATGCCAGAGACAATGTCGGCAGAATCGTTCAGCCCAGAGACCCACATCTCAGAATACGTGCCCTCGCCTTGAACAGTATTGCGGATAAGTTCATCAATATTTACGGGAATTATATACCTGTTTAGCTCAAGCCACGCCCGGCTAGGGGCAACAGCTTGGCGAGTAGACAATACGGCTATTAGGCCTCTTGTGTCGCTGAGCAGTTTCTAATGCCTCGGCTTCAGTGTCGTACCTTTCCCACCATCCATTGTTCCCCACGATGGGAGAGACGCCATCTAGCCTTCGTCCACGTGTTCGCGGCCAATGACAACTATCTCGATGTAGGACAGCTGACACCGGTCCTTGCAGAGAGAGGCGTACTGCTAGGCGTGGTTCTGGTTCTGCTCTTTGTTGACTCCTTGGCCGGTAGCTGCCTTCCAACCATCGGATGAAACGCCCGATATGTGCTTTGTGGTTGCGCTTGGTCGCAGAGGCCATGTCGGATGCTTCCATCTCCTGAATGAACTGATCAAAAGCCTCTCGGACCGCCCGCAAGGTATTTGTGTCCATGCTATTGCTCCTTGCCGGAACCGCCTAATCAGCCCAAAGGAGACCAATCAGGGCGAGCTAGGAATAGGCTTTCCAGTGCCATTCTCAGTCCTGCCCTAGTGTTTTGCAGAGGTACGAAACAGTGGTCGCTTTCACCATGAAGAATACGGTCAGGAGGGGCTGGCGCCCAGAACTCAGAACGGAAATGACATGCGTCCCGTCGTGATGTAGAGAAGTAGTAGAAGTCTCGGTTCCTATGCCAATAGAGGCTGGGCCAGAAGGCATCATCGGAACCATACGGGCGACCGGGAACCCCGACAAACCATCGGATGGTATGGCGTAGGGAAGGGCCTATCGTTTCTGTAGGCTGCATTGGATACTGCTGCAAATCAAATCCAAGAAATTCCAGTACGTCTCTATAGTCCTGTTCTTCTAACATCCATGGTCCTCCTACCGCATAGAAGTGACCCTGGGTACGCTGGATGACTCCCGGTTGGCCCTGTATGACGCGGCGGAGACGGAGCTGGCCGCTAACGACGACTTCGGCGAGTCCTACGCGTCGCGCATCGAGTGGGTAGCGACCAGCCCAGGCCAACTCTTCATTAGCGTGGACGGCTTTGGCGAAGGCAGCTACACCCTCACAGTCACCGAAATAGACTCCTCCCTGGTTGTTATAGAGCATGGTGACGACTTCGCGAGCGCATCCCCTATAGAGGTAGGGGAGATGGTCAAAGGGTCAATCGAAGACTGGTTGGACTACGACTACTTCGTATTCCAGGCCGAAGAGGGGCAGGGCTACCGCATAACCCTGCGCCAGGAGACTCTGACCGACTCCCAGTTGACCCTGTATGACGCGACGGAGACGGAGTTGGCGAATGATTCCGATTTTCTTAGAGATTCTGGTGCATCGCGCATCGAGTGGGTAGCGACCAGCCCAGGCCAACTCTTCATTAGCGTGCACGGCCTCTTGGAAGAAGGCACCTACACCCTCACAGTCACCGAGATAGACTCCTCCCTGGTTGTGATAGAGCATGGTGACGACTTCGCGAGCGCATCCCCTATAGAGGTAGGGGAGATGGTCAAAGGGTCAATCGAAGACTGGCCGGACTACGACTACTTCGTATTCCAGGCCGAAGAGGGGCAGGGCTACCGCATAACCCTGCGCCAGGAGACTCTGACCGACTCCCAGTTGACCCTGTATGACGCGACGGAGACGGAGTTGGCGAATGATTCCGATTTTCTTAGAGATTCTGGTGCATCGCGCATCGAGTGGGTAGCGACCAGCCCAGGCCAACTCTTCGTGCAAGTGGGCAGCCTCTTGGAGGAAGGCAGCTACACCCTCACAGTCACCGAGATAGACTCCTCCCTGGTTGTGATAGAGCATGGTGACGACTTCGCGAGCGCATCCCCTATAGAGGTAGGGGAGATGGTCAAAGGGTCAATCGAAGACTGGTCGGACTACGACTACTTCGTATTCCAGGCCGAAGAGGGGCAGGGCTACCGCATAACCCTGCGCCAGGAGACTCTGACCGACTCCCAGTTGACCCTGTATAACGCGGCGGAGACGGAGTTGGCGAATGATTCCGATTTTCTTAGAGATTCTGGTGCATCGCGCATCGAGTGGGTAGCGACCAGCCCAGGCCAACTCTTCGTGCAAGTGGGCAGCCTCTTGGAGGAAGGCAGCTACACCCTCACAGTCACCGAGATAGACTCCTCCCTGGTTGTGATAGAGCATGGTGACGACTTCGCGAGCGCATCCCCTATAGAGGTAGGGGAGATGGTCAAAGGGTCAATCGAAGACTGGTCGGACTACGACTACTTCGTATTCCAGGCCGAAGAGGGGCAGGGCTACCGCATAACCCTGCGCCAGGAGACTCTGACCGACTCCCAGTTGACCCTGTATAACGCGGCGGAGACGGAGTTGGCGAATGATTCCGATTTTCTTAGAGATTCTGGTGCATCGCGCATCGAGTGGGTAGCGACCAGCCCAGGCCGGTACTTCGTGAGAGTGGGCGGCCTCTTGGAGGAAGGCACCTACACCCTCACCATCGCTGAGCAATAGCACTCTACGCAGGATGAAAGGAGTAGCCAAGCGGCGTGACTACCTATAGCTGGAGGCGCGTTCCTGGTTATGCTCATGCTACAACTAATTCCGGCCGCGAATAGGAGATAGAGATGCGCCAAGTATCACGTTGTATTTTCTTCTCGGTGATTGCCACGGGCATATTTGGGACTTCTGCTCACGGCTTTCTTCTTCGTCCTGGCGGCTGTAAACCCAAACCCAAACCCCAACCTGTCAACCGTGGAGACCTTGGGCGGGATTCCCATGGTGCTTTCGTGGCTCTACTCTTGGCCCGCCCTTGTAGTGGGCATCATTCTAAGGCTGCTGAGTTCGGAGCGGACAGTCTAGAGCCGGGAAGGGAGAGTTTCATGATCAGGCTGTTTGCGGTTATTGCGCTGATTGCCTGGCAGCAATCTTCATCGGTTGCGAGGACAAGAACGCCAAGTGCAGGGAGCCGTTTTACACGGAGAGAGAAATATTCGACGAGGAGGGTTTCTAGTGGCTCGAAAACTGCACCATAGAGAACGGAGAGCCTGTTTGCACGGTAGGCACATTGTGAAGGCCATGATCATTCTCATTGCGCTGCTGACACCCGCCGCCTGTACCGACGCCGCGGCTCCGGATCAGCAGCCCACGGCGACCGTGCCCACGCTCACGTCAACTGCGACGCCAACCCCTACGGCCACTCCTGCATCGCCGACGCCCACACCCGCTCCCACCGTTAGACCTACGCCGGTACCCACCGACATCTCGCCTCCTACGCCCAGCCCGACGGCCACGACTGTCCCGGAAGCCGGTATTGGAACGGATGCCGTCGATGAGTCCGCCGTGTTCGTCTCCGTCAGCGCTGGGGGACTTCACACGTGTGGAGTTAAGACCGATGGTTCCGTGGAATGTTGGGGAGAAGACCTGTTTGGAGGGGCAACGCCACCTGATGGTCTCTTTAGCTCCATCAGTGCCGGGGATAGGCACACCTGCGGGGTGAAGACCGACGGCTCCATCGTCTGCTGGGGAGAGGATCTTTTTGTAGATGCCACGCTGTACCCCGGCTCCTTCACCCTTGTCAGTGCCGGGGATGACTACACGTGCGGAGTGAAGGCCGACGGCTCCGTCGAGTGCTGGGGAGACGATGGATACGGACAGGCCACCCCGCCTGAAGGCGCCTTCGCGTCCGTCAGCGCGGGGCGGCTTCACACCTGCGGAGTGAAGACCGACGGCTCCGTCGAGTGCTGGGGCGTTGATGCCCAGGGACAGGCCACCCCGCCTGAAGGTACTTTCACATCCGTCAGCGCTGGCGCCTACCACACCTGCGGCGTGAGGACCGATGGCTCAGTGGAGTGCTGGGGTTCCAACGAAGATTGGCGAGGATCTTTCGCCGGCCAGGCTAAGCCACCGGAAGGTTCCTTCGTTTCAGTCAGCGCCGGGTCTGAGCACACCTGCGCGGTTGAGACCGGCGGCGACATCGTCTGCTGGGGTTCCAACGAGAACATCTTAGATGAACTGATCGGCCAAGCCACGCCGCCTGCCGGCTCCTTCGCCTCCGTCAGTGCTGGCGCCTACCACACCTGCGGCGTGAGGACCGATGGCTCAGTAGAGTGCTGGGGCGATGACAGTCACGGAAAGACCAGGGTGCCTGGCCAGCCAGAGCCGGATCCCTACACCGCGCGGAGCGGAGAGGGCGTAGGGCCCTTCACATCCGTCAGCGCCGGAACTCACCACACCTGTGGTGTAACCACCGCCGGCGCCGTCGAATGTTGGGGGGACAATAGAAACGGCGAGGCCACGCCGCCGGACGGCATCTTCGCTTCGGTCAGCGCCGGGGCGAGCCATACTTGCGGCCTGAAGACCAACGGCTTAGTCGAATGCTGGGGGGCCGATATCTTCGGCACTGCCACGCCGCTGGGCTTTTCCTTCGCGTCCGTCAGCGCGGGGGCATTCCACACCTGTGGTGTAACCGCCGCCGGCGCCGTCGAATGTTGGGGGGACAATAGAGACGGCGAGGCTACGCCGCCGGACGGCATCTTCGCTTCGGTCAGCGCCGGGTGGTCCTACACCTGCGGAGTAAGGACCGATGGCTCTGTGGAATGCTGGGGAGACGATAGTGATGTCTACGACATCTTAGACCATGACTCGCCTCCCGGTGGGGCATTCATATCCGTCAGCGCAGGTGCGCTCCACACCTGCGGCGTGAAGACCAACGGCATCGTGGAGTGTTGGGGTTCCGACTCGGACGGCGAATCCACGCCGCCTGAAGGCACCTTCGCTTCCGTCGACGTCGGCCACCAACATACCTGTGGAATAAAGACCGGCTCCATTGTCTGTTGGGGTTCCAATGAAATTGGTCTTGGCGAATTCGTCGGCCAGGCTAAGCCACCGGAAGGTTCCTTCGTTTCAGTCAGCGCCGGGTCTGAGCACACCTGCGCGGTTGAGACCGGCGGCGACATCGTCTGCTGGGGTTCCAACGAACACGGCCGGGCAACTCCGCCCGAAAGCCCGGGCGTCGCGGCTCCCGATGACGACCACGCCAACACAGGAAGGGGAGCCACGCCAGTGACTCTTGGCGAGACTATTCGGGGCGCTCTGGACTACCGAGGCGACGTGGACTTCTTCGTGTTCGAGGCCAAAGAAGGGCAGTTCTACCAGATAGATGTAGACCTGGGCACGCTGCCCGACTCCGTAGTAACCCTCTATGACGCCGACGTACGGTGGTTGGCTTCCAACGACGATCATGGAGATTCCAATGCGTCTCGGATCTTGTGGAAGGCCCCCCGGACCGAGAAGCACCACGTTAGGGTGGATGGGGCTTACAGCGATGATGTTGGCTCTTACACTTTGACCATCGTCGCATACGACGGCGCCGACGACTACCCCGACTCGCTTGAGGAGGCCATGTCGATAGAGGTGGATGAGGCTGTACAGGGCGCTCTGGACTACCATGGCGACGCTGATTTCTTCACGTTCAAGGCAGAGGCGGGCGTCCTCTACCGCATAGAGGTGACACTGGAAACCCTGCCCGACTCCATGGCGACGCTATACGACGCCGATGGGCGGGAGTTGGAGTCCAACGACGACCAAGGAGATTCCCGGGCTTCGCTCATCCACTGGGGAGCTCCGGGCTCGGGCAATTACTACGTCAAGGTGACGGGCTACGGCACCGGGTCTTACAGCCTGACCATCTCAGTCAATGCCGATGACCATGGCGATTCACGCGAAGCAGCGACCCTCGTAGCGGTGGGCGGGGTTGTTCAGGGCGCGCTGGACTACAAGGGAGACGTCGACTTCTTCACGTTCGAAGCCGAAGAGGGAAAGTCGTACCGAATTCAGGTGGACGTGGGTTCGCTGTCGGCCTTCACTACCACGCGGTATGGCCCAGACGGTGAATCCCTGGGCGTCAGCGTTGCCTCAAACGCCCAGAGCCGCTTCTCGTTTCCCCACATCCTGGAGGCCAAGACGTCCGGGAGTTACTATATTGAGGTGGACGGCTCCCTCGCCGAGGCGACTGGCTCATACACCCTAACGGTAGCTGTCCAATAGCATCGGCCTGATTCCGTTGACACCTGGGCGCGTTGGAGGCAGTCAAGAATACACATACATGAGGTCAACGAGGTGACATGGTCACCTCAGCTGCTCAACGATTGGCAAGACATCCGATTGTGGAATCTCAGAGAGCCGCATAAGTTGAAATGTAACGAAACCCAAACCCTGCAACTGGACCGCCGAAGGATTCAGATCCGTCAGGCCCAGCATGGTACCCGTTCCGGAATCGATGTAACCACGGTTGTGCAGATCAAAGTACTCGTAGAACAGTTGATAAAGTTCGGTCGGGAACCTTCCTCCCTCTTTTCTATAGTCGCTCTTCCGGAGAGGGTATCGCTCTTTGGTCATGATCAAACTCAAGATACACAATTGGCGGTAGTTCAGCTGCTCAGCGGTCTTCGTGATCTGGTGAGCCATATGTGACCCGACTCCGGGCTGGAAGGCTAGGTCGGCGAGGAGGTGGGCCATGTATGGTAGCTTCTTCTCCTCCGGTTCCCTCTGGCTCTTCATCAGGATGCTCTCCCAAACTTCTTCACCTGCAGATCTGCCCGAAGTATTCTCGCCGAAAAACCCGTCCTGACGAATTTGCTCACCGCCTGCGATCCGTTCGGCGATCTCTGCGGCCGCGAGCGTATAGACATATCCCAGCCGCTGTTCCTCTCGGGGTCCAAGAAGCCTGGATGACAGTTCTCCGCCAAGCCATCTAAGCGCCATCGCAATACCCGACCCGGCTGCACCTCCTGCAAGCGCCCCTTCTGGTCCTGCCACTACAAGGCCGGTGGCGGTTCCCGCCAAACTAGAGAAGGCGCCCCCGGCAATATCCGCACTCTTTGCGATAAGGCGTTCGGCCCCGGCGGTGCTGGTCTTATCAGCGCTCACAGACTATTCCATCCCCATCGCCATCTCTAGCACTCGGCACCATTTCCCGGGGGAACCCTCTTCCCTCTCCCGCGCTCCCTTGCACCCTTGACTCCCCAGCTCCTGCCGCTTCCTCGCATGACTCATACATAGGCGTGCTCCCTTGCTGTTGCGGCACTAAGGTTGGCGTTGGTGTTGCTTCCCCCAGCGCCGTCTGACTCGACGTTTCAGTTCCGGCGGCACCCTCCGCTCTCGAGGCCCTAACTTCAACTGGCTCCTCACAGGTGTCCAGCATGTCGATGACCGCCTCCGTTTCCGACTGGGTCATCGAAAGCCCCCACTTCATTTTCACCTCCGTCCAGTCCATCGCGTACTGGCACCAGTAGCCTTCGTCTGGGGGTCGCCACTCCTCCGGACCATTCGCCCCTTTCGACCGGTTGGCTCCCCTGGTGACCGCTATCAGGTGGTCCGGGTCGCCCAAGTAGTTGGCGTACTCCTGCTTCCTTTCAGAGGTCCAGGCCCATCCGCCGGAATCGTGGGCGTTCTTGAGCGGTACAAGGTGGTCGATGTCCAGTTGTCCTGGCGCGTCGACATAGGTGTCAGTAAAGGCACCGTGCCACCGGCCCGTCGCGACTCGGCAGTTGCTCGCCGACTCAAACGTGACCTCAACTAGACTCTCTAGAATGAGGACCTCCTGACGGGCGTCCTGACAATCTCCATCTGCATCCGTCCAGTGCCTCCATTGGGACCGCTTGTAATCTGGGATGTCCGTCGGGATTCGTCCAATGGTTATCGTAAGAAAGACCGTCGTAGTAGGTGTTGCTGTCGTCGGCTTATCGGTCGGAGTCGATGTCGCCGACCCTGTCGGGGAGGCTGGTGTTGGCGTGGCAGTCGCCGGGAGGGATTCGGGTGTGCTCAGGGGTATCGGCGTCGACGTGGTACTCGTTGAAGATGTGGTCATGGACCTAGATTCTTGGGTCGTCGTAGCAGACGGCGGGGTCGCGGCCGGGGTCGCAGGCTTCACCGAGCAGGCTGTGAGAACCGCGAGAAACAGAAAGAGTGTCCAAAACGGGAGTCTGACCATTGCATTACCGCTCACGGCCAAGTCTCCCAACTTGATGGAACGGCCGTTCCGGAATTGCTCGATAGACATCAATTACCTCGTCACTAAACTCGAACCGCTCAGTCAGCACATCTATTGCGGCTTGCGATATGAGGGAAGCACAAGCCGACACCGCTGAAGGAGGGGCGTTGTTGACGGGTGCTGAGCAACCCATTTGGGGTGAAGCGAAGTCCTCACCCTCCGGTCCCGCGGGCATTAGTGGATAGCGCGTCAGGTCGTCTCGTTGAAGAATGGGTGTATCTCCTGCTAGCGCCTGCCGCCGCACACGGGCGATGAAGCCGCCTCTATAGAGCGCGCCCGTGACCAGTCGCTTCCCATTTTCCTGCGCCACCATAGCCAGTGATCTGACCAGGGCTTCGTTGCCTGTCGTGTCCACGACGATGTCTGCAGGAAGTATCCGCTCCTGAATCTCTCTTCGGGTGCGAGGCCCCTCCAGGAATCCTGCCATTTCGATCCAGGGCGAGTGGTCGCCTATCACAGCCTGGACCGCATGCGCCTTGGGCGCCCCTACCATGGAGTGACCGGACACGTGCCTCACCACGTTGCCCGGAAGCAATATATCGGGATCGACGATATCCAAGAATCCGATGCCGCTTTCGGCCAGTAGAGTGGCGGTGTGCCCACCAAGCGCTCCAGCCCCAAACACAGTAGCTCTGCACTCACGCAACACCGTGGCGTCAGGCCCTGCGCGCAGCGTCAGACTCTCTTGGTCCCGCGGCGCTGCTTGCAGCGCGACCGCCTCGACCTCGTCCGCCGTGCCCGTGCAAGCCATCACTAGCAGGTCGGGCCGGCCGTGGCGTTCCCAGAAGAAGAGGATCACGTCTACGCCGCCGCTGTCGGTTAGGAAATCAGGCTTGTGCCTGTCTGCCAATGTTCGCTTCAACTGTCTACGCTGCGTTCTTGGCAGGCACATGGAGACCTCGGAGAGATTCCGAGGCGGTGGCGTCTTCAATAATCCAACGTGAAACCAAAGTGCTCGTAGTTGGTTCGCCGACCGCTTGGTCCCCGGCATAATGTCCACACGCGGTGGCCTCTGACCAAATACGGCGTGACATTCACCCCAGCTGCCCTCCGCAATGCCCAGCGCCGGAAGGTCGAAGGTAGCGGCAAGCGGACTCTTCGACCGGAAATTCAGAAAAGCATCCTGATCCAGTCGGTCATCTTTCCAACCGTTCTTCGCGTCCTCACACCATGCCTCGATCCTGGAGAATAGCCCGCCCACAGTGGCCCAGTCGTGACTGAAGTCCCCTTCGCGCCACATGCACACGAGGCCATCCAGGGTAGAGTGATTGGTGTTCAGCCCCTGGACGAACACTGCAGGAGGTTGGAACGGCCAGCCGGGAGCGATAACGACGTCCATCGTTGTCGCATCGGTCAGCGACGCAAAGGCAGGGTGAATCTTCCCTGTCCATCGCTGAGGGCTGGATTCGGGAACCGGCTGGAATCCAGCCTCCGCCAGTTCTCCGGTGAATCTCTCCAGCGAGTCCAGGTCGAAGTGGTCGTCTGTCGTCATCTACCCGAACCCCTGGCCCTCATTGCGCCGTCGCGCTGTTGTGGAACCTATTCCAGAGGTCGCTCCCAGGGCGGCACCGACACTCTGACGGCTTGATGAACCCTTGCCGAAGCTCTCGCCAAACAACCCCTGCCATATCTCGATGGACCGTTCACTCGACGACTCCACCTTGGCGTTCCTCGCCGTCAGCGCATGGGAGTGGACTTTGTTTCTGAAGTTGGAGTATCGCCTCTGGTCCCAATGTCGGTTGAAGGTCTCGCTTGGCAGCACCGGGTTCCGGATCTCCGGCATATAGGGGTTCTGCTGCAGGTAGTCATCTATCCTCGTCAGTACCGTCACCAAGGTGTCAGCCACGGTGCTGACGGCTTCAGTTCCTTCATCGGACGGCCTGATAGCGTTCCCGGCCAAGGTGGTGAGGAGGATCGACTTCGCCGTGTAGTTGTTCTTATGGTCACGGAGGTACTTGAGGATTCTCACGACCCGCTTGAGATTGCCGCCCGTGATCCGGTTCTTCTCGTTGAACCAGTCTCGATACCCGGTTCCGTCCGTCACCTCGAATCGGTTTTCGCTTCGATTGCACACGTAGTGTCTGCCGCCGGAGGTCACCCGCGGAACCACGTCCAGGTGGAAGTCGCCGGCGTAGTCGATGGTGACGCATCGGGTCTTGAGCCTGAGTTTGTCGGCGTAGTTCTGGTTCTGTTTCAGAGCCCTGTAAATCGCATCGATGTAGTCTTTGGGCTCCCACTTGGGGTTGGGATTCATCACGATCTGGATGTCGGCGTCGTACTCATCGGTGTCATCAACGGGCTTGATGAGGGTTCTCAGCGCGTACGAACCCTGCGGCTCCATCTTCTGATAGCCGGTGAGGTGCTCCTTGAGGTAACTGCTCACAGCCCCGACTCCCGTCTCCAGTCGACGAAGGCGCTTTTCGTTGAGATTGACCTCATCCCTGAGGAACTCCCGAAACTGCTCGCTGTTCTTTGTCATCCCTATCTCCTTTTTGGTTTCTGCCTGTTTGTTTGCTCGGGCGGGTGTGCATGGGTGTTTCCGGGCCCGCCCGTGCCTCGTCACTACGTGGACTTTAGGTTTCTCCTGATCGCATCGCCGCAGAGAGCGAAATCCCTGGCAGCCAGGGCCTTGAGACTATCCATATGCCCGGTGTCGTCCAAACCCCAAGCCTCAATCTTCGGGTCAAGCCGCAGATACCTGTCTCCGAGCAACAGCTTGGCCATATTCGCAGAGGCATCAGATTGGAGTCTGAGAACATACGAGACCAACTTCTCACGCCCCCAGCCCGTAATCAGGCCCCAGAGTCTGCGCTTGGGGTAGAGAGTGACGGAGTAGCCGGTCCCGATTGACAGGATGCGTATCTGGTCTATCGACTTCCCAAATTTGGAAACTGCCTCCGTCAAAGCCATGATCGATGGGTTGTTGGCCCACAAGCCGCCGTCCGCCAAGAGAAAGGAATCGACCGGTACGGGGTCGAAGTAGGTTGGGGCGGCGCACGAAGCCAAGATGGCATCCCCCAGGGCGACGTCCGAGTCCCTGACGTAGGATTCTCCAAGCTCTTTTGGGTACCTCGACTTGAACACATGCACGCCGCCGGTCGAAATGTCCGAGCCCATGATCATCAGCGGCGTCGAGACTTCCCCCAGGGTCAGGTCGGATACGCAGTTTCGTATCACTTGCTCAAGAGGCGGTCTTGCGTATTTGCTTCGGATATGAAATGAGCCCAACCATCTTCTCCGGAAGATGCGCGGCGCCTTCTCTTCGAACAGCTTGACCACGTCGGACATGGGAATGCCCGCAGCAGCAGCCCCCGCGATGATCGAGCCTGTGCTGGTGCCAGCTATCAGGTCGAAGCGTTCCCTCACCTGCGCGCCCGCGCCCCGTTCGATGGAAGCGAGGAGCTGGGCTGCGTAGATCCCCCTCGTGCCTCCTCCATCCAGGGCGAGGATGTTGAATGCGCTATCTTGCGTCATGACATCTTGCATCCGCGTACCCACCTATAAGCGTTCGACATGCCCATGTGTGTTGGATTTCACCTCAACTCCAAATGCGAGAAACACCGGAGCATGGTTTACATATTAGGCCACTATATCATAAACTGTAAACCACCAGGAAGGAGGGTACCCATGTTCAGCGAACGTCTCAAGCTCGCCAGAAAACGCAGTGGCCTGTCGCTACGTGCACTGTCCTCAGCCATCGACGGCATTGTTTCAGCCCAGGCGATAGGCAAGTACGAGCGGTCAGAGATGATGCCGAGTTCGACCGTGGCCATCACCTTGGCCGATGCCCTGGAGGTATCCCTGAGCTACCTGATGAGCCCTACGACCGTCTCCCTGGAGTCCGTTGAGTTCAGGAAACTGGCCTCAACCGGAGCGCGGGAACGAGCGGCGGTTGAAGGGGAGGTCCTCGATAATGTGGACCGTTATCTACAGGTCGAGGAAATCCTGGGGATCGACACCACTCGGAGAGAGGGGCCCGGCAAAGCTGCCCGTCGCATTAACTCCGTGGAGGACGCTGAAATGGCGGCCACCGCTCTTCGCGCCCAATGGAATCTAGGAGGCGGCCCGATCCCGGACATGACCGAGTTGCTGGAGGAGCGCGGCATAAAGGTGTTCAAGTGGCGATTGCCTAAGTCTGTGGATGGGCTCAGTTGTCGCGTCCGACGGCTGGAAGGGCCTGACGTGCCCGTCGTGGTCTGCTCTACGGAAAAGTCCATCGAACGCCAGAGGTTCACCATTGCCCACGAATTAGGTCACGTATTCCTGGACATCCCATCCGATGTCAAGGGAGAGAAAGCCTGCAATCGGTTTGCCGGGGCCTTCCTGGCACCCGAGGAGGAGCTCAAGCGTGAGGTAGGACGGCGCCGCGCGAATTTTGGCTTTGCTGAGCTTATCGAGGTCAAGCACATGTTCGGCATCAGTGCTGCATCTCTGGTAATGCGCATGCGTGATTTGGGAATCATCTCGGACACCACGCTAAGCGACATATTCGGAGGCATCGGAAGTGGTTGGAGGACCGATGAGCCGCGTCCCCTTACCAGAACCGAGAGGCCCAAGCGTTTTCGTCGTCTTTGCTTGAGAGCGCTTGCTGAGAACGAGATCTCGGAATCCAAAGCGGCTGAGTTGCTCAGGATGCGAGTCAGCGAGATTGATCGCATCATGGCTGGTTCGGCGGCATAGGGGTATGGATGAAGGTCCTCGTCAGCGACAGTTCCATCCTAATCGAGTTCTCAAAGCGAGAACTGTTGGATAGGATGTTCCAGCTTGAGTTTCAGTTCGCAGTGCCAGATCTGCTCTTTCATGAGGAGCTGATTGACCTGGGTGCCTACAGCCGACAGGACCTCCTAGGTTTCGGCCTGAAAGTCGAATCACTGGATGCCGAAGCCGTGGAGTTGGCAGTCACCTATCAGTCCGAGCGACCAGCCTTGAGTCTGGTGGACTCATTTGCTCTTGCGCTTGCTGCTCGACAGGGATGGCACCTCCTGACGGAAGACAGAACCTTGCGTAGCATCGCCCAATCCAAAGGAATCGCAAACATGGATGCACTGTGGGTCATCGACAAAATGATGGATTCAGGCATTCTATCGGCGTCTCGGATCATGGCTGTACTTGAAGGAATGCGGGAGGATCCGAGATGTCCCATTCCCAAACTTGAGCTAGCTGCCCACATCCGACGGTTGAGTGTTTTGGAGTTGTGACAAGCCGAACTGATCCCGCGGAAACGGCAGTAGAGAGACAGTTGGCGGACGGACTATGACTACGGTTACTGAGACCGGAAATGAAAATCCGTGGAGGATGGTGGGCCGTAAGTGGTCTGCTAGGAGGAAACGATGGAGATAATGCTGCTTCCAATTGGCCTTATTGTAGGAGGCTATGTCATCAGAAGACTCTATGGGATTAACGTTCACGCAATGGCGAAGGAATGGAAGGATGTCTTCGGGATACTGATTCTTGTTGTCCCGCTTTTGGGTCTGGCTGTTGCTCTCTCCACGGGCACGATAACTCCAGATGAATTGAATGATTGGACGGCCGCATTGATTCAATCAGCGACCGTCCTGATCGCCGATCATATGTCCAGCATCGCCATTGGAGCCGTGGCGACACCCATTGCGCTGCTTCTCATAGCTGTGCTCGTCCGCCCAATCATGGACGCATTCGATCTCTAGCAGGATGCAGTGTTGGCAACGACGGCGTGCCGTAATCCGGTCGGTGGCAGGAGGCTCGTGAGTCTTAACATGTGGTTGGTTGCCCCCCTTCCCTATATCGAGACCTCCCACCAAAAAGTTCGCAATTCAGTCTTGCAGGCCCAACTCTTCACCCCGATGGGACTCCAGACGCCACCTGCGGCGGGAGCGCGGGGATTCTCGTCTACGGGGTCAACTATGCCAGTTTTCCTGCAAAGTGCCAATAAGTGACGGGGAATAAGCCATAAAGTGACAGCATAGTTATATGCATGTGGTAGTGTCGAGATGATCATCTCGTAAATGAACCGAAAGTGTCAAAGTCAATATCAATGGTCGTGCTGGGCTTGGGAGCGATGATCGCCATAATGGTGGTCGGGTGTTCCGATGAGCCGCCAAGTCCCACGCCGACGGTAAGGGCGGTTCCAAGTCCCACCTCTACAGCGGTGCCCACGCCAACTAACACACCCACTCCGACGGCCACGGCCACACCAGTTCCAAGTCCCACCTCTACAGCGGTGCCCGCGCCAACTAACACACCCACTCCGACGGCCACGGCCACACCGGTTCCACCTACACCAACGCCTACCTCGACGCCAACCCCAACGGTGACGACTTTCGCCTCCGTTAGCGCCGGGAACAGCCACACTTGCGGGCTGAAGACCAATGGTTCGGTAGTATGTTGGGGCAGAGATATATTCAACGAGGCCACGCCGCCAGAAGGTCTCTTTACGTCGGTTAGCGCCGGGACGGGGTTCACTTGCGGGTTGAAGATCGACGGTTCCGTCGCTTGCTGGGGGGTTTATGCGCATACGCCGCCAGAAGGCTCCTTCGCGTCCGTTAGCGCCGGAGATGCTCACGCCTGCGGAATGAAGACCGACGGCTCTGTCGCATGCTGGGGCGGGGAAGAATGGGGACGGGCCACACCTCCTGCAGGCTACTTTCGCTCTGTCAGCGCCGGAGCGTTGCACACCTGCGGGCTGAAGGCCGATGACACAGTTGTATGTTGGGGTGACAGTGAACTGGGTCAGACCACGGCACCGGATGTTTCCTTCACCTCTCTCGATGCGGGCCGTGCTCACACCTGTGGGGTAAAGCTAGACGGTTCGGCCGAATGCTGGGGTTTGAACAATCACGGTCAAGCCACGCCACCCGAGAGGTCCTTTGCATCGGTTAGCGCCGGGAACGGATGGCACACGTGCGGAGTTAGGATCGACGGCGCAGTCGAGTGCTGGGGAAGCAATGAGTATGGTCAGGCCACGCCATCTCAAGGCACCTTCGTCCTCATCAGTGCTGGGTGGGGGCACACCTGTGGAGTGAAGACCGATGGCTCCGTCGAGTGCTGGGGCTATAACGATGATGGCCAGGCAACGCCGCCTTAAGTGAGTGTGGCTAGCCGACGCCTCGTCAGAAGACTCCAAGACTGATGTATGAGAAGGGGACCGGTGGAAAGCAATGGTGTTCCTTTGGCGAGCTGGGGTTCGCGTTTAGGTGCTTATCCTCTGCGCACAGTGCGGGAAAGCAGAACTATCAATAGAAGGCGTTCAATCTCTGAAGTCCGAATTGCAACCGGCGACTCCTGAAGGCAATAGCATGAATATCTTTCGGCTCTCGACTCTCATCAGGGTTGTGATGTACGGCGGTTTGATAGTCCTTGCCGCCTCCATATGGGCGTGGGCCCTCGGCTTTGCCGCAGGACATGGAGCTATTGCCGGCGCTGTCCTAGGGCTAGTGTTCGGCGTACTGATGGACATGTTCATGAAAGGATTCGACGATGATGGAGACCATGCGGGCTTGATTCAGTTTGGCTTTGGAAGCTTGATCATGCTGTTCTTCTTGGCCTTATCCATTGTTGGTGCCATAGTCGGACTCGTCATCCGGCTGGTGTCCTGACTTTGGACAGATGACAGCCCGTGACAGGACAGACGTTCAAGCAACCCAATTCAAGAAGTAAAGGAGGCAACTTGGCAAAGCAGTTCACATCGAAGGAATGGGATTTGATCAACGCCCGGCTCGATGCCGACCCGGAGCGGTACGGTCTACCTCAGCGGGAGTATGGCTCGGTGCTGCTCGGGTCCTTCAACATCCGCAAGCTGGGGTCGTCGCGCAGCCGGAGCCCGGACACGTGGAAGTTCCTGGCCGGCGTCTGCCGCAGCTTCGACCTGCTGGCCGTCCAGGAGATCATGGACGACCTCTCCGGCCTGCGGCGTCTGATGTCCCTGTTGGGTCCGGAGTTCAGCATGGTGGTCTCGGACCAGACCGGCGTGTTTCCCGGCGAGCCGGGGGTGGGAGAGCGAATGGGGTTCATCTACCGCTGGAACACGGTGGAGCGGATGGAGGTGGCGAGCGACGTCACATACGACCGGAGCAAGGTCATCGACTCCATAGCCAGCGACTACGACACGTTCACTAAGGTCATGACGCCCTACGCCAAGGCGTTGGCGAACTACCGGGAGGGACGGCGCAGGACCAAGCCCAGACTCAACCTGCCGGTGTTCCTGAGCTTCATCCGCCAGCCGTTCTGCGTCGCGTTCCGCATTCCCGGGCATCCCGGCACCCAGCCGTACGAGATAATGGCGGTCAACGCCCACCTGTACTTCGGAAACTACATCTCTGACCGGCGGCAGGAGTTCAACGCGCTGGCCGACTGGCTCATGAGCAGGTTGAAGGCGAACAGCCGCGCCTACTACCCCAACTTCATCCTTTTCGGCGACCTGAACTTGGACTACGACGACCCCGCCCGCGACAGGAGGCGAATCGAGGACCGCATAAAGTCCTTCAACAGCGACCTGGAAGGGGCCAACGTCAACTTCCCGTTCTTGGACGTGCATCCAGACCGGGATGATGTCTTCCGCACCAATGCGCGGCTGACGGAGACCTTCGACCAGATCGGCCTGTTCAACCGCGACCCGCGTCTGCCGTCCTATACCGAGAACGCGACGATGGGCGCCAACCCCCTGGGGCCAGACTATGGTGTGTTCGAGTTCGGCGACCTGTTCAGCGAGGCGATACTGGGCCGTCCGTACCGCGAGTTGGCGTCCAGGGAGAGGTCCGCTCTCGTATCCAGATTCGAGCACAAGGTGAGCGACCACCTACCTCTGTGGATTCGGCTGCCCTTACCCACGCGCTGAGTCGCCCACCTGAACGCATACAGCCACTCTGAGAGATCTTCACATACCTCCAGGCAACCGTCTCGAAGGACTAACTGGAGATCGAAGTGGTCAACATAGCATTCGCATTAACGATAGGTATCGCATCTGCTTCGCTTGGACCGATGCGGGTCCGGTCGAAGTCGAGGTAACCGACTACCACTAGAAAGGAGATTAGATATGGTCCGCGTTCCCACTGACCGAGAACCTACTCACCCAGGGGAGATGTTGCTACAGGAGTTTCTTCTGCCACTCGGCATGACTCAGCGCGACTTGGCCACCGCAATCCACGTGCCCTTTCAGCGGGTCAACGAGGTCGTCCGAGGGAAACGTGGGGTCACTCCCAGCACGGCATTACGGCTCTCTAAGTTCCTCGGCACATCTCCCGATTTCTGGATGAGCCTGCAACTCCGTTGGGACCTCTACCAGGCCCAACG
This sequence comes from Dehalococcoidia bacterium, assembly GCA_965116555.1. Lineage (GTDB taxonomy): Bacteria > Chloroflexota > Dehalococcoidia > Lucifugimonadales > QGNO01 > DAOUJH01. The sequence continues at coordinate 1,596,540 of OZ220698.1, forward strand.
CGCCGAAGCGGAGCAAATAAAAAGCATCCGGCCCCATCAACTAGTAAGTACTTTGTAGATGGGTAGGTTGAAGTATGCGAAGATTGATTGCCGATTGGGGCAGGCCAGCTAGGCTCGATTTGTGCTACATGCGGTATTCGGCACCATTCAATTGCAATCCCGACGGAACCATGTCTACCCTCTAGCTGCTGCTCACGTGAGAGAATCACAAGCGAAGCCACATCTCAAAAACGGTACTGCCGCATTACTAGCTTAACGCGTCTCACGATAACCCCTCTTTGGCTAGGCTAAGCAGCTTTGCCGATGCGGAACATCCTTGTGGAGCAGACCGGACAAACTCCCTGAGTGGCCGGTCTGCCGTTCTGCATCGTAATGGCTTGGGGGTTGCTCATCTCTCGTTTGGACCGGCACTTAACGCAATACGCTTCCAAGGAACTCCTCCAAAGTCGTAGTAGTAACGACTATCGTAACATATTGCCAACCGACATTTAACAGTTTCCGGCTGGGTCGGAGATTGGCAATCGGTCATGTGTGCTGTCCTGGGAGTTCGTAGAACGAGTGCGACGCCCCCTTCAACAACTGTACGAGCAATCGGGAGACTACAGGCTCGCTCTACAGATGCACAGATTGAGGAGCAAATGGGGCGATCCTGCAGGGCACTACGCCGTTGCTGAGTTGTACCTGGATCGATGGACACGGGGATTGCAAGGGGGAGCAACGGTGCTGGATGCCAAGACTATTTTGCACGCTACGTATTGTCTGCTCATCGACACCGACCGCGTTGACGAGGAAGACCGAGATTCCTTGGGCGACGCCCCGAGGGATACGCGCCAGTTACTTCAACTGCTAGTTCCACTTCCATCTTCTTCACCTTGTAGCGCAGAATGCTCTAATGCCGATCCGTAGGGACCGGCTATCCGTCAGGTCAGATAGTTCCAGGTCGGGTTCAAAGTCACCGGCGGCAATAGCGCAGAGTATGTCGGTTGCGGCATCGCCTAGTTCAGCCGCCAGGGGTTGAAGCTCCTCTATGGTTTCGGACTCCTCCAGGGCATTCCTGACCTGCTCGGCAATCGCCTTTGCCCTATCCAGGGGGGAAGGCACAACGATGGTCGGTAGCGCGGGGAGAGGCGTGGGCGTAGGAGTTGGTGCGGGTGTCGGTGTCGCGGTAGGAGTTGGCGAAGGCGTGGGTGTGGCCGTAGGTGTAGGCGTCGGGCTAGAGCAGCCCGCCAGTACCAGCATGACGATTCCAACTAGAGCGTAGCGCAACATCAGAGCAACTCCTTTTCTTTTTCGCGGCCACACGGGCCGCTCTTCTCACAGCGGTCAGGTGCTGTGCATCCTGATGCAATGAACCTTGACCTGCATGTGGGATGTGCCATTGTCCGTGAGGTCGTCCAGCGTCAGGTCTGGCGCGAACAACCCATCGGAGATCATACAGAGAATATCGACCGTTGGCCCGCCGAGCTTATCGGCAAAGGCGCGGAACTCGGCGCGGGTCTCGATGCTGCCGAGTTGCCAGCCGATACTCGCGGCCAACTCTGTGGCCTCGGCCCTGGGGAGAGGCGTGGGCACTGGTGTTGGGGTTCTGGTAGGAGTGGCGGTCGGCGTCGGCGCAGGACTGGAACAGCCCACCAGGACGGCCAGTAGAGCGACCACCACAACTGCGAGTAGCTCAGAGCGCATCATCAGTCTCTCCTTTTGTTCCTCTCGATCCGCCTGACCTTTAGGAGAATCACAATCAGGACAACCAGGATTGCGAGGTCTATAGCCTGACCTATGAGAGTGGATATGAGAGTGAAAACCAGATTCTCCATAGTAGCACCGCCTTTAGTCTAAATCAGAAAGTCTATCGCTCTTGGTCACGCCTATCGAACCATAGCGCCGCCTTGAACAGCGCCCCTACGGCCGCCATCACTAGGCCGCCCATAAAGAGATACATCCCTGCCAACAGGAGAGCCGGCGGCCCCGGGAAGGGTTCGCTAGGCTCTGTCTGGCTCGCAATGTCAATCAGATTCATAAAGCCCACGCCGCACCCAGCGACGCCCAAAAGGGTCAGGCCGAGTCCAGACCATAGGAGTATTCTGGGAATCCGTTGCATCCTAGCCCACCAGCGTCCTGTAGGCCGCGTATGCGATGAAGCCAACACCCGACAGGATGAAGGCCCCGGCGATCAGCGCGGGTAGCCAGTCCATGAACTTCCGCAACACCTTCATAGCTGGATGCTCGCATTGAAGCCGTAGCCGCCAGAATCAGGCGTCGGCGTAGGTGACGCGCAGGCATCAGTCCGTTCCCAACGGCCATCCTCGTATTCGTCGCAAAAAGGTCCCGGCGTCGGCTCTGGTGTCTTCATGGCTGTTGGCAAAACTAATGGCCTTGTGCAAGCCTCTGGATAGGAGTGGCAAAATGTCGTGGGCGTGGGGGCCGGCGTCGGCACATCGGCATTGCCAAGAAGAACGGCTGTACGTGCTTCCACCGAGTGGTTAAACATGATGGTCAAGACTATGGCTATGGACCCCATTGAGATAAAGAAAACCGACCATAGCATCAGGCAAAGAACCGCATAGCCCCGATGATAACGGCGGTTGCGGTCGCGAGGCTTCCCAGCATCCAGACCTTGAGGCGCTCTAGGTCAGCCTTAGTCGCGTAGTGCTGTAGGGTCCGTTCAATCTCTTGGCGGAAGTCCGTAAACTCTTCCCTGAGTTCAGCCCGCGTGATGGGATGCTCCGTTGCCATAGCTACCCTCTGTCCCTCCTTTGCCCGCTAGTTGCCTCTCTCAACACACAGACTTGGCTCTAGGGCCACTCCGTTGACCACGCAGGTTGGCAGAGGAAAGAGCAACTGCCAGGCAATGAATCCCACCACAGCCCACAGGATAAGCAGCAGAGCGCCAAACCTGTACCAAGAGGCCATCAAGTGCCTGTCTATGAAGTTGTCCACCGAGTGGTGCTGATTGTCATGGCCTAATACTCCGGCGCGACTATCCGGTTAGTCTCGCCTACCCCTGAGAATGTTGTAGAGAGTTCAAACTCATTAAAGGACGCCAACTCATCGGCGAGGTCAAGGATGATCAGTTCCCGTACCTTTACGAGCTGTTCCGACGGTCCCAGCCAGTAGTCCACCGTGTAGCTTCTGTGGATTTCGGACAGGTCTTTTCCTTCAAGGCGCAGGCGCTGGACATCCAGACCCTCATGCCTCTCCGGCCCCAAGTTCTGTATCTCTCCCTCTGGACAGTAGGGGGAATCAGGGCCTTCATCCTGGATGGCATAGAGTAGCCGCCCCAGCCTGTTGATAAACGGACTGCGCTCAAAATCTAGGCGCCATTCCTCTCTCCCCTCTGCTCCCCTGATATGTGTGACGCCGCCCACCGATATGACCTCAGCACTGTGCTTGGGGTTGTCATGTGTGGCATCCAGGTGGTAATCATTCCCTGCGACACGGCCCTCCACCCTGAAGGTGCTGTACGCTAAATCTTCCGTATGGAACGGCCAAGGGCCCCTCAGCTCGGAGCTAAAGTCAAAGAACTCCTGGCTGCTCAATTCCTCACAGGCGGCGTAGAGCGTCGCTGGACCGGCTATGCGTTCCTCGCCCGCATCCCTGGTGACGGACCACCAGATCGCAGCTACCGCGACGCCCAACGCCAGCAGAGCCGCCGCCAGGATAATGATCCTCTCTTTAGTCATTTCCATCATTTGCCTCAGTTATACCTTGCCCCCTTTGGCCGTCCAGCATCAATGCTCATCAGTTGCCGCCAGCGTCGGCAACGCCGTCGCCGTCGCCGCAGCCGTAACATGGTCGTGGTGTAGGCGTCGGCGTTGGCGGGTCGCAGTGATGCCTGGCCGAGTCACTCCCATCATCGCAGTTCACCGCTTAGCCGGTTGTTGCCGTCTGCGTCATGCGAGGCGCAGATACCCGTAAAGCTAGAGGCAAGACCTCTTGATGGCGTCTGCGCCTCTGAGCTAGAGGGGCCAGAGCCAGTATCATCGCAATGAAGGCCACGAATATCAGCGACCCCCCAAAGATCGCGTAGCTCAGCTTCATGGCATGCCCAGTCTCTTCCGTACTCACAGGCCACCAACCTTTCTGCTTGTCAAGAGTGCCCTTTTCAGGCGCAACCTGCATAACAGTGACTATGCTTTCGATACTTTACAACGTCGATGTATAACTGCTGTCTAATCCAAGCCCTTTTCTGTGGCAATATTGTGTCAATATACGCCAATACGCTACAATGAGGCCCCAATAGGGCGAAATCCGCCCGGAGCAATGGAGGCGAAAATGGAGCGGTCGGACGAACTGATGCGGGAGAACCGGTTGCTACGGAGCCTGGTATCCCGGTTGAGCGAGGCCAGCCTGCGCATCAACGAGAGCCTGGACTTTGACACCGTGCTGCAGGGTGTGCTGGACTCCGCTAGGTCGCTGACCGACGCCCGCTACGGGGTAATCATCCTCCTGGACGATGCCGGGAAGCCGGAGAACTTCCTGGCCTCCGGCCTGACCCATGAGGAAGCCCAGAGGCTGTGGAACGTGCCCGACGCGATGTGGTTCATTGAACACCTTGGCAGGATTCCGGAACCGATCCGCGTGCCCGATCTTTCGAGCCATCTCAAGGCCCAGGGGCTTTCCGAACCGGGCTTGCCGGTGGAGGCCAAAGCCTTCCTGGCGGCTCCCGTCCGTCACCTGGGCCAGAGCGTTGCCAACATCTACCTGGCGAGGCAGGAACCCGGCCGCCAGTTCGACGATGGGGACGAGGAGACGCTGGTCATGTTCGCGTCCCAGGCGGCGCTGGTCATTGCCAACGCTCGCAGGCACCGCGAGGAGCGGCGGGCAAGGGCCGACCTGGAGACGTTGTTGGACACCTCGCCCGTGGGCGTTGCGGTCTTGGATACCAGGAACGGAACGGTGGCGTCTCTGAACCGGGAAGCGAGGCGGATCGTCGGCGATCTTCTGACGCCGGACAGCTCGGTGGAGCAAATACTGAACACGCTGACCTTCCGGCGCGCCGACGGGCGGAAGGTTTCGCTGGAGGAGTTCACCCTAGCCGAGGCATTGAGCACGGGGGAGACGGTGCGCGCCGAGGAGATAGCCTTAGAGCTGCCCGACGGCCGGAGCGTAACCGCCCTGGTCAACGCTACGCCCATCCACTCCGAGGACGGGGAGATGGAGTCGTTTGTGGTCACGCTACAGGATCTGACCCCGTTGGAGGAACTGGAGCGTCTGCGAGCCGAGTTTCTGGGCATGGTGAGCCACGAGCTGCGCACGCCGCTCACCTCCATCAGGGGCTCGGCGACGACACTGCTGGAAGAGGAGCTGGCCCTTGACCCGGCGGAGATGCGCCAGTTTCACCGTATCATAGTAGAGCAGGCCGACCACATGCGGAGCCTGATCAGCGACCTGCTGGACGTGGCGCGCATCAAGATGGGGACCCTTTCGGTCTACCCCGAATCCTCCGACATAACCGTGCTGGTGGACAACGCCCGGAAGACGTACCTGAGCGCGGGCGGCAGGAACAACCTGGACATTGACCTGGCTCCCGACCTTCCCAATGTCATGGCGGACCGGCGGCGCATAATACAGGTGCTGGGGAACTTGCTCTCCAACGCGACCAGGCATTCGCCGGAGTCCTCAGCCATCAAGGTGACCGCCGTACGAGACTATACCCACGTTGCCGTTTCGGTTACGGACCGGGGCTGGGGCATATCGGCCGAGCGGCTGCCGCACCTGTTTCATAAATACGACCGGTACGACGGTGAGAACCGTGGGCGCGACTTCACCGGTTCGGGCTTGGGCCTCGCCATATGCAGAGGTATAGTTGAGGCCCACGGGGGCCGCATCTGGGCCGAGAGCGAGGGCCCGGGCCTGGGGGCGAGATTCACGTTCACCATCCCGGTGGTGGAAGAGTTCCGGGAGGAGGACTCTCTGTACACGGCCCGCGGACGCCGGGTTGCGCTGGAGCGGACGCGGGTCCTCGCGGTGGACGACGACCCGCAGGCGCTTCGTTACATCCGCGATGCCCTCTCCGAGGCGGGCTACCACCCCGTGGTAACCACCGACCCCAGGAACCTGGCGCGGCTGATGAATGAGGAGAAGCCCCACCTAGTGCTGCTGGACCTGATGTTGCCGGGAACCGACGGCATTGAGCTGATGCAGGGCATCCTGCAAACAGACGATGTGCCGGTCATCTTTCTGTCCGCCTACGGGCAGCAGCAGAATGTCACTAGGGCGCTAGATATGGGGGCCGTTGACTACGTGGTCAAGCCCTTCGCTCCGTCGGAGTTGGCCGCCAGGATCAGGGCTGCTCTGCGAAGACTGTCGGGATTTGGAAGGCTCACCCATCCCGGCCCCTATCTGCTCGGAGACCTATCCATAGATTACGGGGAACGGCGGACCACAGTGGCCGGGCGTCCCGTGGAGTTGACGGCCACCGAGTACGCCGTGCTGCACGAACTCTCGGCCAACTCCGGTCTGGTGTTGACGCACGATCAGTTGCTGAGCCGCGTCTGGGGAGTGAGCAGCTCGGGAGACTCGGGGCTGGTGCGGACCATCGTCAGCAGGCTGCGGCGCAAACTGGACGACGACGCGGACGCCCCCGCCTACATCTTCACTGTCCCCCGGGTAGGCTACCGCATGGCGAAGCCGATGGAGCAGGAACAGGGATGACTTGTGAATGCGCTCCAATCGCTTTACAACCGGACTTGAACAGCTCAGGAGCCGAGGTCGGCACAGCAGATGTCCCTCGGGTACAGACAGGCGAGCCTACGACATCCGAACCCCAAAAGTGTGGAGGTATCCTATTCAGGGCCTCTTATGAACACATCCGAATCGCCCGGGCACTTAGCGGGCTCGACGTACCTCCGTCGGAAGGCAGCCTTCGACTATAGACTCGCCAGGTAGCATCTCAGCAAGGAATGGAACCTACGATGTATGAACCCAATAATCCAATTACCTTGGCCGAAGCAACAATTCTATTGGACCTTCGCGGCGAGCTTATAGAAAGGGAATTATATACCAAGGTAAACGAGCGGTTGCCCTAGCCTTTGTCCTCCTGCTTCTTGTTTGTGGCTACTGGTCTCAACACGCCAATGATAAGAGGAATAGCTATCACCACCATTAGGTAAAAGGCAACCTCAAACGTAGGCCAGAACACCCCGTCAGTTTCATCCATCAGCCAATTCCAACCTGCCCAAAGCGTTAGCCCCGCACCAACAAGACGGTTAAACAAATTGACCAGGTTATCCTTAGATGGAATCAGACCGATAAATAGAGCGGCAGCAGCACCCATAGCAAGCATCGCCGCAGTTGCTCCATAGGTTGCATCATCTGGCGTTCTCGCTTGCCTTCCCGAACATTGATTGGAATCTGCTCAGTCGTTGTTCTGAGGCGCTCATGGATGCAGCCAATGCACGAGGGCAGTCGGCACATGATGCGGACAGGGAGTCTTATGGCCGCGCTCTCGTCGAGGTCGATAGGCTCTGGTCGATCGCCGTTGGGTCACCTAATACGCCTGGGCTCATATCGACGATCTGTATGGCCCTCGGTGTTGGTACTTTAGAGAACGGTGATCCTCGACTACAGGTATGCTGAATCCCTGGTTCATGACGACGAGCTCTCTCATATCCGGGCTGACAAGGGCGAAAGAGGTTCAAGTCGAAGAACTAAGGAACACAATATGCATAGTCGAACACCAGCTCCCTACGGCACAATTGTATAATTGTAAGTTAACTGTTTACTAGGCAAAACTATGGACGCGCAACTTAACATCCGAAGGCATCCTGAGGTTGACAAGACCCTTCAGGCTCTACCTCAGGATATTGTGGATTCGTTCGAAGCCTTCGAGCGCCGATTGAAGTGCAACGGCGATTTGTCTGCGTTCATCAACACTCAACCTTTCTCCCCAAAGGACGCGGTTGGTCATCGCACCCTTATAGAGCACTATCACTTGCCTCCTTGCCGGCCTGTCTGCTACCTAGTCGGACTGGTGCGTTCAACTGATACCGCATACGTACTTGACGTCTTTGAACACCCATCACAGCGAGAGTTTGCTTCTAGGGAAATCGAGGAACGCCTCTATTCCCGCCTCGCAGACGTATCCCCACAACTCACGGCGTACAAAGTTCCAGGCTCCTACCGTTCTGGATTGCCGGTTGATAAGAAGGATATGTACGGGTCCGGCTTCAAGAGAGGTGTTCCTTTCATTGCTCCTGTCAGGACGTCAGATTCAGACTATCTCCCTCTGGGCCAACTGACCAGCCTTTCAGGCGAAAAGACTCGCGTTGGCATTGTTGTGGGCACAGTAGAGATACCCCGAGAAGAGATCCCGGACAAGGCCCTGGAGTGCCTTGATTGCGAGGACCACCCGGATAGGGATACCCTGACCCTCTACATCGGGGGGTGGAACTGTAGCTCGGTATATTACAGAAAGGAAACCGAACAGCTCATTCTTTGGTTTTGTCCACTCCATAATGTGGTCATGCAAATGGGCAACAGAAGGCAGCCTGTCGTGGTCGCTCTCAGCAGCCAAGACTACCGACGGCTAGTAGCTGACCTGAGAACGAAGTTCCCTTCGGCTAATGGAAAGGATGAGGAACTGGGAGAGATCGTTGATGAGTTGATTGCGCGATTCCCGCTCTACAAGTCCTAAAGCCTTTTCAACGACCTCCGGGGAATTGCACTACCTACCGCCCCACAGACTTACCGACTTCCCAGCCATGGCTCAGGGGTCTCTAATCTCAGGCACTATCATTTCCCACAGAAGGCACGGTCCCGAATCTCGGGCATAGCGTGGGCCATAAGTGGTTCTATCTTTCCAACTGGCCTGGAGGTGTTGGTCTTCCAAGGACAGAGCCTGGGCGCCAAAGCGCCCTCGTATCATCGCATTCTCAGTCGGGCATCCATGTCGAGCGCATCTCGCGTTTCGACTGGAAGCATTCCGTAGCATCTGGTGACTGAAATCAATCGAGAGAGATTTGACCACATTAGCTGACGTACTTCCCCAGGCGCCATGCCGTGATGCTGCCCAATTGCCCGTTCAGCCTCGTCCACGTGCCCTGGCCGTCGGGTTCGGGACCTCCTGTCACCGAATGGATGATCTGTCTCAGTCTATGCAAAGGGCTACCTCATTTCGTAATTGTAGACTCCTTTTATATTCTGATTAAGGTATTGCCCTTTCGACCCGGCCTGCAGAAATTCATTAAACACCCACTCCTCGACATCAAGGTAGACATAGTTGCCAGACTTTACGAAGTACACATGGAGTTCTCTAGCCTCAGAGTCGTAACCGATGGCTTCGACGTTGGAAGAATCGACATAGTGCATCTCAGGCATCACGCTGGTCCTCCTCTCTTGTAGGCGGATTGGCTTCGGCATCGGTGGCTGATTGAGCGCGCCAGTTTGACAAGGCTCTCGTGTATAGGTCAGTGTCAGGTCTAGGAGTGGTCTGCCAAACATCAGGCAATCTTGGATCATCACCCATAGGTTTCTGACTTGCCTTGCGAACCCGTACCCGCGTTGGGATCGGCATTATCTCTCCTACGAAAATACCCTCTCCCGTCCGCAACGAAGGTAGGAGGTCCACAAGTCCACCGAGATCGTCAGGTACCGTGGCGGCGACCCTTCCGTGGTCAGACGAATTGGTGAGCCGCATGGCTATCAGTGATCCACATTGGCTGAGCACTGTGCTGTCGAGTTCAGAAGGTCTTTGAGATACCAACACCAAACCAACACCATATTTTCTGCCCTCCTTCGCGAGAGTCGAAAGAGTCCTATGAGCGGGAGTATCTTCACCCTCCGGGACAAATAGGTGGGCTTCATCTATGACGATCAATAGCGGTTGCTGGCGGCCGCCAATGGGAAGGTCTTGCCCCCAGAAAAGCATGTCGTAGATTACACGAAGCATTGTGCCTACTATTGTGGGCAACACTTCTGACGGCAGAGCAGACACATCAAACACGGATACCGGTTTGTCGTGTCCTACCCACTCCGCAACTAGCTTATCCAAATCTGCCTCAATGCCTCCCTCCAGATTTGGTTGCAACCCACCTCCCGGATCGAAGAGAAAGCTATATCGTCCGTCTCTTAGTCGGCTCGCCATTAAATCAAGCTGACGTTCGATATTCCTCTTCCTTTGGTTCTGGTACGGAGCCTCATTGTAGGGGCTTGCCGGAGGGTACTTAGCCGACTTCAACTGGTTTGCGTCGCCATCCTCTACGGGTTCATTCGCGGTCTGGTCGTTCTGGTTTGCTCCGGACTTACTGAAAGTGACTCTTTCGAAGCAATCCAATTCGTACCATAGTTTCTTGATACTAAAGGGAATGGGCGAATCGGCGGTCAGAGCTTCAAGTGGTGGTGGGACATCCAGTTGTTGTGTCGCTGCGGTCTTCATTTTGAGGACCTCGTCCCTTATGGCTGCTTCATGGGCAGGCTGGAGGTCTCCCAGGGTTAGTTGCCTTAGCTCTGTGAACGGTAGCGCCCAAAAGGGAACCCACAGAGGTCTTTCCCCTATGTTCTCGTTGGGAGTAATCCGAAATACTCGGGCTTTGTCGCCAAGTGCTGATGCATACTCACCGTGTGGATCGATCACAATGGCCCTGGCGTTGGGGAACTCGCCATCTGAGGCAGCCTCAAGGAGTACAGTGACTAGGTTTGACTTGCCAGCCCCCGTTGAACCCACAACTGCGCAATGGCGGCTGACTAAGCCTGCGACGTTGAGGTCTGCGGGAATGCCTGCTGTCGCCGCTATCCTGCCGACAGTGATCGTTCCGGCGGTGCCTCTAGCCCATCCGTAGATCGTCTTGAGGTCGTCGTTGGTGACGATGTGAACCTCGTCGCCAACTGTGGGATATTGGCCTACGCCCCGTTCAAACTCGCCTCCCACACCTTCCCCAAAGAGCACAACGGTCATCCAGCGATAACCAGAGAGGGTCTTACTGGTGTCTTCCTCAAGGACCGTTCCCGTTAGTGACGGTGTCACCATAGGTGGTGCCGCATCCGCACCAATTTGTGTGCATACGGCGTAGAGCTGTGAGTAACCAAGTGGGATACGGAAAAAGCCACCGATCTGGCCAACTCGGTATGACTCCCCTCTAATCATGATCAATGTGGAAAGCAGGTCGTCCCGTAGCCTCACACGGACGATACCGCCGGCAACTGATGCCACTTGGCCTACGTATGTGGGATCGATGGAAGGCATGGTGTTCTCAGCTTGTGGTCATCGATTCCAGGAAACTACAGAACTGTGCAAAGTCGCAGATCGCCATTCTGATTTCAGTCATCAGATTCGCAGCAGCGTCGGCCTCGGCATCCGCCTGTTGCATATTAGGCATCGATTCGTACATTCCAGATACGTCAGCTTGACCTTTGGGGACCCCCCATTTGGCGTGTGTTCCCCCGATTATTCCCGAGTCCGGGCCGACCACTATCAGATTGTGAAGTTGATGAGCTCGTCTGGCTAGATCGGAGTTTTCGTCAGGGTCCACAAACTGAAGGGCATATACGTGAGTTCTTGGTCGGTTTTCCAGCGCCTCGAATATCAGGTTGTTTATGTGCTGATCCCCGAAACCGAAACCGCACACCACTAACAGTGCATCATCTAGTTCAAGGAACCGGCTTAGGCGGTCAGTAAATGCGGCGTAGGGCTGCTGCCTAGATTCGTCATACTTCTGGAAGGAGGGAAGAATCATTTCCCCAGAGTGGTCAGGACTTCCCCTGACCACCCGAACTCTCCCATCTATTGCCTCCTTTCGCCATGTCACCGACCCGTGCATCTTCCAAAGCCTAGTATAGTTCTCACCAGGCGCCCATTCCTTATGGCGGAGACTATCTGGATGGAAGAAAGGTTGGTAGCTGCCAACAAACCCGTCGAAGACAGGGACTCGTTCCGTTTCCAGCGCCAACTCAATAAGAATGTCGTAGTTGACGGTGAACACCTCGACAGGGTGTTGGCGAGACACCTTGATCAGCCATCGCGCAAACTGCCGATGCGGAAGTGTTTCGACAATTCCGTCTAGTTGCGGGTTGGCAACCCTCGCTATCTCTCGCCGCAAGAGTTTCTCGAATTTGGCTAGCTCATCCTTAGAAAGGCCAGCCAAGGTCTCTGATGCGCTAATCGCCTCAAGCATCATACGCAGGCGGGACAGCACATCCTCTACATTGGGACTATGGTTTGTCTCTTTGCAGGCCGACCATATGCTATCCCACGCCTCCGCGTACCGGTCTCCCTCAGTCTTAATTATGTTCTCACACAACCCTGTCAGTGCAGCGACATCGGGGATCAATGGCTGGTCCTTGTTGTCATCGTCGGGCGACGGGATTCGTACAGCGCAGGACGTCCCGGATCCGAACAGGAAGGCAACGCGTTTGTCGTGACGGGCGAGGTGATCTCGCAAATCACCAAGGAGTCTATCCGCATCATGCATCTCGGTGTCTCCTATCACGAACAATCCAAATGGTGACCGACTCTAGGCCTGTCCACCTGAAGCGTCTTAATTCAGCAAATGTCAATTCTCGATTTAGCATCACACCTGTCTTGTCATCGGGAAAGGCGAGACAGCAGCCGCTGTGCCAGACCTGCAACATCCGCTTGAATTTCGTCGTCCGGCCCGCCTGTCACGAACGCCGCCGCCCTTGTAGGACCAGTGGCATTGTGGGCTACAAAGTCCTCCCTGATTATGTCCAATGCCTGGCCGACGTAAGAGTCGGCGAGTAAGGGTTCGATGTCTCGGGCAACTGCTTCAACCCCTAGACCACGCCAGACGTAACTAAGGTCATAAGCATCCTTGTTTGCACCTCGGCTCCGAAAGGCGATTGCTTTGAGGACGGTAAGTGCAGCAGGGCCACAAACCCAGATGTTCCTTGTGGCCTGCTCCCCCATCGGGGTGAGCCCCGAGAGCTCGACCCTTTTCTTGTCCTGGAAGGCAATATGAAGCCCCGGGGTAATCACCGCAGCGAAATCGGGCTCGATGTGTCGGATCTCACCTCCTCTGTCGGTGTCCAGGCCCGGGGGAATCAGAAAGTCGATAGTCGTAGATTGCAGAGCACGAATCCGCCAGCGCTGGCTGGTGGGATTCCCGGCTCTATTGTGGTCTGGCTCGAACCCTGCATCCTTCAGCCGCAAGCCAAGCTCACGATACCGCTCTTCTCGGAGAAGAGCCAAAGAAAGGCCCATGTCTAGGTCCATAGTTCCCGCGTGCTCATCAAGATTCCAGGGCAGCGTTTCTTGGTCGACTAGGAGTGAGGGAACGAAGCCGCCGACTATCACTACGTCATCTAGCAGGTCGCCCAACTTTGTGGCGACATACAAGCATGTCGAACGTACGAGAGCCAAAGAGTCCCCGCCGTATTCATCTATTGTTTCTGGTTTGTTGGTCACTGTTGCTTCTCAGGATGAGTCGATCGCGCATTTCTTCTGCGGCCTCTGCGGCCCTCTCCGGGTGTGACTTGAGGTCAAGATAGACTTGAACCGGGTGGGCACAGCAGACACCGTCAAGATCGCTGGAACCATCGAAAACACTATCGTCTTGGGGCACTACAAGCCAAGTATTGGCGCCACGTGGATCCTCGCGAAACCCCAGGTTCTCAAGCAGTTCACTGCGTGGTGAGTCCTTTAGGTACACGGTTGCGAGCCTATACCTAGCGAATCTGGTCCAGTACCAGGCGGCGGCCAGCCCAGTCACAGCATAGCCCATATCCGACTGTGCAAAGGTGTGAGCAAGTCTTTGGACCACGCTTTCGTCCGCGGCAACAGCAATGTGCCCTTGGATCACAGAGTGTCTGTCGAAGCGGTACTCGTCACGCCACGCATCCAGTAGCCTATCCGCGTCTGTTACTCGAACCCCGCTGTCTTCACGTTCCACGAGGCCCATTTGCATCAGCCTTCCGACCACTCGACTGACATACCCTTCATTCAGTCCGGTAGCAGCTGCCAGCGCTCTCTGCGGGACGGGATGGTCCGGATTCATGAGCATCCATCTCGCAACTCGTGACCCCTTTGGGCCGAATGCACTTTCAGGGCGACCAGGTCGGCGGAACTTGTTGTCATGTCCAAGCGTATGAATGTACAGGCCCGGTGCCACTATCTTGGCGTTGCCGGAGAGGTCTAGCCAAGCTACTCCTTCTTCGTCGCAATAGGCTCTTGCGGATTCCCCCATGAAAGGAACGACCAAGAGGGGGATCGTCGACTCTGGAAGAGCACTATCCGCCTCATGGAACTGGTGGACCGCACGAAAGACATGGCCCAAAGACCCGGATGCCTTCCACTCAATGGCGAATTGATGTGAACCGCTGTCGACTACCGCATCAACACGCCGACGCCCAAGGCGCGGCTCGTAAGTGACGTTGACCGCATCGGTCGAAACGCCTAAGACATCCGACAGCCGCTGGACTGCTTGGAGGACGTTGTGTTTGTTTGCTACTGCCATACTTGTCTTTATAGCACAGCTTGCGCAATCGTGCAAGAGACTATCAATAGACAATTCAGGTGAGTGCGAAAAGATTGACGGGGCTAGTCAGCCCGACACAATACTCCCCACAATGGCTCCAACGGCCGTCCCGACCGTGGCCGCAATCAGCACCAAGAAGGCGTTCCACCGCTGCATGCGTAGTTGCCTTGCTGCATGGAGTAGGGGCATGTGCTTGTGAGGGAGGCGGTCGGGCATAAAGCGCGTAAAACTTGAACACCGCCGCAGCCTGGTTGCCGCCTTTACGAGCTTCTCGTGTGCCATTCCTAGCGTGTATTCCTCGCTGGTTGTATCGCTCTCTTTTTCAAGGTCAGCCGCGCCCACATAACAGTCAATAAATTCGCCGAATTCATGACCTGACCTTTCGGACAGCGTGATGGGGTTGCGTAAGTCGAGGTAGTGGGCAAACAACTGAGATGGGCGTTGCAGGAATCCACAGTCCACGCAACTATTCCGCTTTAGGGTAGCTCTTGCCCAAAGTGAGCCGAGCGGGCTGGAGGGCTTATAGTCGGAAGTCAAACGGCTTGCCGCGCCACACCGCTATCGCCACCAGCGCAAGTAGCCCTCCGAACGCAAAGAACAACAATGCTCCGATGAGCGTAGGGTCTGCGCTTGCGCCTTTCCATTCGTAGGACTTAATAAGCCAGCCTACCCCGACCATTGCCGCTGCCCAGACCAAAAGCCATATAGCCTTGGCGGCGCGGACAATCCAATCGTCGAACTCGACCTCTACAAGTGCGTTATGACCTGGTATTCTAAATCTCATACTCTTGCTCTCTGGTAAAAGGGTATACGGCGGTTTGGGGTCTGCGTCCCCAGGCCGCCACTTTTCTCCATAGTATCACGAGCGTCAATCACCCGCTTCCCCTAAGCCGTGCCGCTAGTTCAAGCCACCCTTTGAAGCATCCAGTTGCGGTCTGCCGCCGCGCCCGCCAGCGCGTTGACCAGCAGGGTTGCCGAGTAGGTCAATACGCTCATCAGCGCATGCAACGCCACCTGCCGCAACCCGCGCACGCAATGCCGCTCCAAGCGGCGGCTCTCCTTCATGCTCTTAAACGCCCGCTCGACGCTTTGCCGCTTGGCGTATAGGGCGCGCCATTGTGGGCTCCCCCGCCGTATCTCGTTTGACGGCCACGTAAACGGCTCGGGCTTCTCCCATACCTTTGTGTCGCAATGCGTAACGCCGCCCCGCATGCTCCCCTTTAGGTGGCACCCCACGCAGCGGTAAAGCACCCCACGCTCGGGGTCGGTCTTTACGTACTTCATAGGCTTCTCCCCGATGCAAGTTGGCGTGCCGTCTGGGGTGTAGATGCCGTCGTAAAGCCCGCCCTTTGTGTTGGGCGCGCGCCGGCGCGGTATCATGGCGTAGATCCCCTCCCCATGCAAGAAGAAGAAGTTCGGCCGCCCGTCGTAGCCCTTGTCCGCCATTGCTATATCGGGCTTAAACCAGCCGTACATCCCCTGCGCCTTTGCTATGAGCGGCGGCAACTCCGGATTGTCGCTGCGCTTGGCGGTTGTAACGTTTGCGGCCAGCGGGACGGCGTAGTTTGCATCGACAGCAAGGTGCAGCTTGTACCCGTGCGCCCATTCCTTCCCGTTGTGGCCCCGCGCCTTGTTCTTGACGGTCCAACTTGTAAAGGTGCAGCCGGGCCCACTGACTGCCTTCGGGCAAATGGGTGGAAAGCTGCGGGACGTGAAGCGGGCAGCCTGTTCATCAGGGCAGTCCGGCACACGTTGAAACCGTGGACAGGCTGTCGTAGGTAATCTACGAGAGATCAACTCAGTCGCACGAGGTCTTAAAAGTGGCGAATCGTCCGCTCTGAAAATCTGGATCGAGAGATGCCTGAACTTCATATTCAGTGCATGGCTGCAGGTCGCTCAGTTCGACGCCGAGTTCCGTCCCATTGGTGGTTATAGGAGGAAGGTAGACCCAACCCGAATCGCTGGCGTTAACAAAGCAAGTGGCAATCAGAGCTACCGACGCAATCGCATAACCAACCCATTTCCGAAACAATCGGCTGAGGTCTCTTGGCTTCCGCGGGATATCCACCTTTAAGTTCAATATCCATAGGAATTTCCCCTTTGCGGTCCAGTATATTGATAGCAATCGGATCCGTGTTTTTGTATCTTCATTCGGTTCCCTGTTGCCATTCATAATCGCCTCCTTGTGCTGGGAATAGGAACCGCGTCGGTCCGGGGTATTGTGGGTCCTGCGCCTGATAGCGTCCCACAACCTCTAATAACCGCAACACCAAGAAACCGCATGGGCGCCCCTATTACGGGCTCACGCCCCAAGTTGGACACGGAGCCAGTCACCATAGACCATAGTGGTCAGGCAGTTTCCAAGTCCCACGGCCCATGTACAGCTGATTCTTTTGTCTTGATTGGATAACCGATATCCTCATTCTGGACTACAACTCCTCTGGACCCATAATTGAACACTACAATCTCGGCGGTACCTGTGGTTGACTAACCAAACGAACTAGGACTAATCAATTGGGCCTATTTCGAACGATGACAGCAACTGTCTTATCTTGTAGGCTCTTTCTACTAGCTTACAGCGATCATCGGCGGCCGCGGAAGGTCTTGTGCAACTTCTAGGTGGCAATTGGCCCACCTCCTTCGTCTCCCAGATTTACCCACCCGGCTCCATCCAACTCAACTGCCCATGAGTACCGCACTTTTTCGTTGCTATTGCGTCCCTGCCATGAAGTTGGCGGGAAAAGTAACGCTCCACTGCACCCTGCTGATGGTGACAACCTTATCCTCGATGGGCTGGCGCAGCACCTCCAGAACGCTGTGCCCAAACTCGGGGAGCTCATCCAGGAAAAGGACGCCCCTATGAGACAGCGTTACCTCACCCGGATTGGGCCATCTTCCTCCTCCCACCAGGGCTGCGTTGGAAATGGTGTAGTGCGGAGAGCGGAATGGCCGCTGCATGATTAAAGGCGTGTCGGTGGGAAGCATTCCTCCCACGCTGTATATCTTGGTCACCTCCAGGGCCTCTTCCCGGCTGAGCGTGGGAAGAATGGTGGAAACGGAGCGGGCAAGAAGAGTCTTGCCGCTTCCCGGCGGGCCGGACATGAGCAGGTTGTGGCCTCCCGCCGCGGCCACCTCAGCGGCGCGCTTGGCGTGCTCCTGGCCTCGCACGTGGCTTATGTCTATCCCGTCGACAAGGTCAAGCACCGTGGGAGACGGCTCCTGGCTCCTGTCGTAGGGAGCAAGCAGGACCTCGTTTCTCAAGTGTCGCACCACGTCCAGAAGCGACGACGCGGGCATTACGTCTATACCTTCAACCAGCGCCGCTTCGCCTGCGTCCACGGCGGGCACGAAGACCGTCTTGAACCCCTGCTGCTTGGCCAGCGCCACCATGGGCAGTATGCCGTTGGTGTGACGCAGGTTCCCGTCCAGGGAAAGCTCGCCCAGGAACAGGGTGGATTCCACGGCGGAATGCACCTGGCCGGAGCTCATGAGGAGACCCACCGCAATGGGCAGGTCGTAGGCGGGGCCCTCTTTCTTCAGATCGGCGGGCGCAAGGTTGACCGTGACGCGGCGCATGGGGAACTCGCAGCCGGAGTTGCGCACCGCGGCGCGTACCCGCTCCCGCGCTTCTTGGACGGCCGCATCGGGCAGGCCGACCACGCTGAAGGTGGGCAGACCCGGAGAAATATCGGCCTCCACCTCTACAATGGTGCCGTCCAGGCCAATGATGGCGCATGTATTCACCTTGGCGAGCATAACCCGCCTATTATTCTAGGTTGCCGTGATAAGGTCAAAAGAGTATAAAACAAATGTGCTCTTAAGCATGCCCAGACGGTACGCAGCTCATGAAAATCCAACCGGATGAAGGACTCGTCAAACGCGTAGAAGCGCTGATGTCCAGCCCCTCTACGAACTGGACGTGGGCGGAAGGCGGTTATACCGCCGCCGACAGGTGGGTTGTCGGTTTTGAAAACGGCGAGTCCGCCTTTATCAAGGCGGCAACGACGGATTTGACCGCCAAGAGGCTTAGGGAAGACTACCATGTCTATGCCCACGTAGAGGGTGATTACCTTCCCGCCGTCTTGGGCTGGCAAGATGACGGCTCCAGACCCATCTTGGCTCTGTCCGACCTTAGTAGAGCGCACTGGCCTCCGCCTTGGCAGCCATGGCAGGTCGACAAGGTGTTGGAGGCTCTGACAAAGGTATGGGCAACGCCTCCTCCTCCTGATGTAGCGGCTGTAGACCGTGCGACTCAGGCCAGCGGCTGGACACTTGTGCAGGAAGACCCTGCGCCTTTCTTAAGCCTGGGGCTCTGCTCGGAGAGCTGGCTCCAAGAGTCGCTCTCTACGCTGGTTGAGTCGGAGTTAAACGCGCCAATAGAAGGAGACGAGTTCACGCACATGGATATCCGCAGTGACAACCTCTGTTTCGCTGGCGACAGGGTCTTCATTGTCGATTGGGACCTTGCCGCAAGGGCGAACAGTCTACTGGATGTAGCGGCCTGGCTGCCCAGCCTGGAAGCGGAAGGAGGCCCCAGCCCGGAACAGGTCTATCCGGAGGCGTCGGTATTCGCCGGTCTGGTAAGCGGCTATTTCGCAGCAAGGGCCGGACTGCCTCCGCCATTGAATGAGGCGCCGCGGGTACGACGGGTTCAGATGAAACAGCTGTTGACCTCTCTTCCCTGGGCGATCCGCACCCTAGGGCTGCCTCCCCTTGCCTAGTTCCTTCTGCAAGGACACGAGCCGTTCTGATAAGATTCCAACCATCTCAGTTCTAGGAGACGACTATGCTGGTAGACCTGGTTCAAGTGACCACATCCGACGGCATCCCTTTGTCCGGGGCGTACTTCGAAGCGAAGGGCAGCCCCGACTCCGGAGCCGACGTCCTCATATACTTCCACGGCGATAGCGGCAACTTCTATGGCAGCCTGCTAACCCAGCTAGGCCCGATGTTCGCCGAGAGGGGCATCGCCTTCCTCGCGGCCAACCGCCGCGGCCACGACATGGTGTCCACCGGCGTGAGAGGAGGCGACCTCAAGGGCTACGCCTTTGAATCGGTCTCCGAGTCGCGGCTGGATTACGCGGCGTGGCTCGACCTACTGCGCAGCCGCGGCCACCGTCGAATCGCCGTGGGCGGCCACAGCGGGGGTGCGGTAAGGGCGACCTACGCCCAGGCCAGCGAGCACTACGCCGACGTGGCGGCGGTGGTGTCGGTTTCGCCGGGGGAGTACAACCACGAGAAAGTGGTCGCAGTGCACGGAGAAGACTTCTCGGGTCCGTACAGGCAATCGGAAAGAGACATCGCGGAGGGCAGGCCGGACACCTTCCTCAGGCCCGGAGTGCCCTGGGGCTCCATGTGGACGGCTCGCTCCTACGTGGACTGCTTCAACAAGGACAACCGCTACAGCGTCAGCGCCCATGCCGCCAACACCGGCGTGCCCACGCTGTACGTCTTTGGCGAGAAGGAGTGCGACATCGGAGGCGATGAGGAGTTGCCCGTCTGCGGCCTGGCCATGCGGACTTTGCGCGAGATCGACTATTCCCACGCCACCGTCAAGGTCGTTGAGGGCGCCAACCACGGCTACATGGGCCGTGAGAAAGAGCTGATGGAGACTATCTACCCGTTTCTCAGCGGGATCTGAGCCGTACGAGTTGAGAGCCACACGGAGGCGTGGCGTGGTACCATTAGACTATCTAGATCACGGTCCTGTCGTAGAGGTGTGAATCAACCATGGTCATAGGAGAACAGAAAATCGTAGTCGGAGCACTTGTACAATGGACAGGTGCAAAAGCGTACGGCGTAATCACTGGCAGTGACGACAGGATGGTCTATGTCCGATGGGATGAGGCTGGCCCTCCCCCTCGGTTCTCAATTTATGATCCGCCATTGCTAAGGGTTGACCTGAACGGGCAACGAGTTCGCTTAAGGTCGACGGGCGAGAATGCGGTTGTAATGGCACCGATCGCTTCAGACCCGCCAGCTTGGCAATGTTTCGTTGCTACCGGGGGTGGGAGAACCATTAACGTCCCAGAGGCAGACCTGAGACCTGCGATCATAACGCATCCCGTTGACCGATTTCAGGCAAACCATATCGGCTCTCTCCAACGGTACCGGCTTCAAGAGGTGACCCGATGGTACCACGTGATGAATCTTTACGACGATCTCGTGTCGCTGGGGCAGATTGGCGTGGATATCAAGCCCCATCAGGTGTCCGTAGTCCACAAAGTCATCAGCAACTACCCGCACCGCTTTCTTCTTTGTGACGAGGTAGGCTTGGGCAAGACAATTGAAGCTGGCATGGCGCTCAAAGAGCTAAAGGCTAGAGGTAGTGCTCAGCGGGTTCTGGCCATTGTACCGCCCAACTTAGTCCGTCAGTGGCAGTTCGAGATGAAGACCAAGTTCAATGAAACCTTCTCTGTACTCAACACAGACACAGTGCGACACTTGGATAATCAGGGGTACGTCGGCAATCCCTTCATCTACTCAGAGAGTATTCTATGTTCCTCGGGCTGGGTTACTGGTCAGAAGTGGGCAGAATTGTGCGCTCAGGTAGACTGGGATCTCGTTATAGTAGATGAGGCTCATCATGCAAGGAGTCGTCGCTCTGGGAACAAGGTAGATACCACGCGCCTCTATCGGCTCGTACGTGATCTCGCTGATCCAAACCACTCTGCACGGCGAGCGATGCTCTTTCTCACGGCAACCCCCATGCAACTGGATACTCACGAAATCTACTCCCTTGTGGAGCTTCTCGATCCTGCGCTCTTTCCCTCAGAAGAGCGCTTTGAACGTCACCGCAGAGAAGCGCCCGGCCTTTCTCGTCTTGTCGAGCGCCTCAGCAGTCACGGATTCCCGCTACCGGATGAAGAACCAAGCGCAACTATTGAACAGGTTGCCAAGTGGTTGGAGCTAGACAAAGATGTGGCGCACCAGCGACTATCCGCTGGGATGGAAGAGAGGGAGACTCTTATTGGCGAATTGGCTGACCGCCATCTGCTAAGCGAAGTCATGATCAGGAATCGCAAGTCCGTAGTTGGCGGATTCATGCCTAGAAGAGCCAGCCGTTGGGAAGTTGAGTTAACCGGAGAGGAACGGACAGCGCTGGAGGCCGTAGAGAATTACGTTCAGTACGGATTCCAACTAGCGGAGGGCTCCAACAACAGCGCTATTGGGTTCGTGATGGTGACCTTTCAAAAGCTGATGGCTTCCAGCATTGCCGCAATTAGGGAATCGCTGTCCAAGCGACGGGAAAGAGTAAAGAACATAAGCCCACAACCTACTGCCGACGTTGATGAACTTGAAGAGAGAATTGAGGATGATGTAGAAGCAAGTGAAGTCACCAGCGCTGTAGCCTTCAACCATGAGCGTGAGCTAACTCTACTCGACCGGGCTATAGAATCTCTTGCCCGAGTAAGAGTTGACTCAAAGGCTCGTGTCCTCGTGGGACAATTCTCAAAGCTATTCGACGACGACCCCAATGCAAAGGTACTCCTATTCACCCAATTCCGAGAAACACAACGATTTCTGCAAGAACAGTTATCCGACCAGGGTTGGAATGTCAACGTATTTCATGGGCAGATGAATCCGCGAGACAAGGATAATGCCGTAGATAGGTTCAGGAACGCTACGGGGCCACAGATTCTTATAAGCACTGAGGCGGGTGGCGAAGGACGCAACTTCCAGTTCTGCCACATCCTGGTCAATTATGACCTACCGTGGAATCCGATGCGGGTTGAGCAGCGAATTGGTAGAGTAGACCGCATCGGTCAGGAAAATGCGGTCAGCATATTTAACCTCTGGGTCAAGGATACAGTAGAGGAGCGCGTCCTAGACGTGCTCGAAAAGCGCATCAGGGTGTTTGAGGAGACCGTAGGTGGTCTGGACCCCATACTAGGCGACACCGAGGACGATATACGGAAGCTCCTGCGTAGCGCTAGAGAGAAGCAGAAAGAGGCATTTGAGGAGTTTGGGAAGCAGTTAGAAACCCAGGTTCGCAATGCACGGGCAGCAGAGAACCAACTCGGCGATTTCATTATGGACACAAAGTCCTATCGTAGAGAGCTTGCTGAGCGGATCGCCGGACAACCTTCCCCAATCGACAACGATGACCTAGACAGGTTTATCGGACAATTACTATCTGATTCTCGTACCTATATCAAGCAAAGTGGTGATATTTACGAGTTGACCTTCCACGGCGAGATACTTGATACACATAGAGAACACTTTGCTAGCGGATCCAAGCGAAAGGCCGTATTCCGTCCCGATCAACGCCCAGATGCCGAAGACGTTGAATTTATGACCTTCGGTCATCCAATAGTGGATGTTATAGTAGGGCAAGTGCTTGGAGATAATTACGAAGGTGCAACAGGCACAAGGCGTATCCCTGCTGGCGATGGCCTTGCTCCGTGTTCAGGATGGCTTTTTACCTATCAGTTCACTACTCCGGGTGTACGCTCCACGGAGCATCTCGAGCCGGTATTTGTCAATGATGACGGTAAGGTGAACCTGGAGATGGGCCACAGCCTCGTGAGGCGGGCGTATCGTTTCTACAAAGATGAGAGGGACATAGAATATTCTGAAATCCCCGATAATCTCGAAAGAATTGCCAAGACAGCGGAGCAGTTTGCCAGCACTAAGAGAAGTGAGATACAAAAACAGGCTGAGGACCAAGCTGCAGGGCGTATTGACAGAGAGGTGTCCCGTCTCACTGAGTGGTTCGATTACAGGGAGCGCGTAGCTAGAGACCGTGTAGAGGCTACTGAAAAAATCCTGGATCGCATTCGTGAAAGCGGTGATGAATCACAGCGCCAGATATTGCCTGTCTGGGAAGCCAATCTTAGAAGAGACAAAGAAGTTCTTGACAATCTGGCTCCAGAACGCAGTCGCCGGGTAGCTGAAGCCGAGAAACACCGGCATCCTCAAGTCGCTTGGGCCCTAAAGTCGCTGGGACGTATTGAGGTTGTGGCATCAGAGCTTCTTGAAGACCCCGATGATTTGGAGTTAAGGGAAGATTTCTCAGGCGAGTTGCGTGCTTCACTGGAAGCGGTGATTAGCGGTAGCCCAACTCGTTCCGTTAATGAGGTAGCCCAAAGGCAAGGCCTGACCTGGTAAATGTACCAGGTTGAGTTCACCAATGCTGCGGAAGTCGATCTTTCTCGGTTAGACAGGACTATAGCACAGCAGGCGCTTGATAGACTGCATTGGCTTGCAGATAATGCCGAAACGGTTCGGCACAGAGCGCTTACCGGACAGTGGAGGGGTGTATTTACTCTGCGGATTGGCGACTACCGAGCATTATATACTCTTGACCGGACAGAACGTAGAATAGTTGTTCATTTTGTAAGGCACCGCAGTGAGATTTACCGACTCCGTTAGTATCTTACTGCCAACGATCCACATAGGAAGCCGCCATGCCAGCCAACAACCCTAACCCCCCACCCGCCCGCTGGGACGGCGACGGAGAGTCCCTCTGGGAGCTCGCCAGCGGTCGGGGTATGGGCAGGCGTCAGTTCCTGCAACTGATGGTGGCGGGCGGCGCGGCGGCGGTCCTCGCCGCTTGTTTCGGAACGGATATACCCGTCGGTACGCCGACGCCTCCAGACGTAGCCTCATCTCCTTACCACCCCTGGTTCAAGGACCCGGCTCCATTCATTGAGCGCGACGGCAAGGGGCTGGAGGCGCGGCTGGAGAACATGCAGGGCCTCATCACGCCCAACCGCTACTTCTTTGTCCGCAACAACTCCGTCAGCATCGACCTGGACGCCGCGGACTGGCGGCTCTCCGTGGAGGGCGACGCCGTGTCGGAGCCGATGGAGCTCACCTACGACGACATCCTCAGTCTGCCCAGCCGGACGCTGATCTCCTACCTGGAGTGCGCCGGCAATCATCGCGCTATGTTCAATCTCCTCAACGGCCAGGAGACCTCCGGCACCCAGTGGATGACGGGGGCAGTAGGCAACAGCGAGTGGACGGGGGTTGCGCTGCGCGACGTGCTGACCCTGGCCGGTATCGAAGACAGCGCCGTCAGCGTGCTGCTGGTGGGGCTGGACACTGAGTCGCCGGAGGAAGGGTTCCGCTACGTCCTGCCGGTGGAGAAGGCGATGCACCCCGACACGCTGCCCGCCTACGCCCTCAACGGCGAGACTCTGCCCAAGGACCACGGCTTCCCCCTGCGAGCGCTGGCGCCGGGTTGGGTGGGCAGCGCGAGTATCAAGTGGCTTGGGCGAATAGTCGTTTCCTCTGAGCAACTCTGGACGCGCAACAACACCACCTCCTACACGCTCATCGGCGACGATTATCCGCCGGAAGCCGAGTCGCAGGGCAAGCCGGTGACGGAGCAGGTCATCAAGAGCGCGCTGTCCCTGCCCTGGCCCGCGGAGTTTCCAGCCGGTCGACATCGCCTCCATGGCTACGCCCACTCCCCGGCGGGCAGGATCTCACGCGTCGAGTGGAGCGCCGACTCCGGGCGCACCTGGACCGATGCGGAGTTGTCGGGTGAACAGCCTGATCTCTCCTGGGCGCGGTTCGAGTTCGTCTGGGATGCTGAGCCGGGCGAACGAACCATCATGACGCGGGCCACCGATGTCGCGGGCAACACCCAGCCCGACCAAGTGCCGTACAACCAGAAGGGCTACCTGTTCAACCAGCCCCTGCCCCATCCCATACGCGTAACGTAGCGGGCTAGTACGCGTACACAGCCACCGCCACTGCCACCGCCATCACTGCCAGCGTTACTGCGGTGAACACGGCGTTCTCCAGGGAGACCGCGCCTAGGTACAGCAAGGGGAAGTCGGCGGCCATTACCCAGAGCACAACCTGTTTCAGCTTAGCTTTGTCCGGCATACCTAACCTCAATTAAAGAACCTCAGGATAATCCAGGCCTGTATTCCCACCAGCAGCACGATGCCCAGGCAGTACGGTATCGTGCGGCGCATCACCTCGTTCTCCCTGCCTGAGAGGCCGACTATGGTGGTGCCCACCAGCACCTTTGCCGGGGCGATGGCGCTGCCCAGCGAGCCGCCTATCGACTGGATGCTGGCAATGGTCACCGTGCTTATGCCCAGGGCGCTGGCGCTCTCCATCTGCAGAGCGCCAAACATGACGTTGGAGTTGGTGTTGCTCCCCGTCATGAACGTGCCCAGCACACCGATGTACGGGGCGAATATGGGGAAAGCCGGCCCCGTGCCCGCCGCTATGGCACTGCCCAGTAGAGCCGTCATGCCCGTATCGGTCATTATGACCGCCATCATGACCATTGCGCCTATCCCCACGCTGGTGGAGATCGACTGGCTGTAGGTCAGCTTGCTCGCCGAAACAAACGTCCCCGACCTCCACCGTCCGGCAACCTGATAGACCAGGTAGGAAACCAACAGCGACGCCAGTATCAACGGCGCGGGATGCCTGAAGAACCGTATCTTGGCGTAGTCATCCTCCGCTCCCACCTGGAAGCCCAGCGCCGTCTCCAGGGCGGGATAGTCCAGCGCGAAGAACAGGTTGTTCGCCGCCGACTTGATGGCGGGCACCTGCGACAGGATGCTGAACAGAATCACCAGGTAGTAGGGAAGGAACGCCATGTGGAAGTTGCTAGTCTCGGCCTCCGCCCCCTCCGGTTCCCTGGCATCTCCCTCTTGCACGGGTGCGGCGTCCTCCACGGCTCGTGGCGACCTGCCCAACAGCGGCGTCTTGGAGACCAGCCATCCCACCCCCGCTCCGACAAGGCCGGGGATAATGGAGGCCAGCTGCGGCACGCCCACCAGCGCCGCCAGCCATACCGAAAGCGCCATTGCTCCGCCTATCACCAGGATGCCCGGCGCTCCCCTTCTCACCGCGGCCAGCCCTCCTTGAAGGTGGGCCACCGCGAAGCCGGTGACTACGATGGGCAGGGCGAAGAGGGCCGCCATCTGCGGCCCGATGACATCGCCGGAGATGCCGGTGACGAGCTGTATCGTATAGTAGGAGGAACCCATGGAGCCGAAGGTGACCGCCCAGGCATGGCCGACCAGCACTATTGCCGCCGCCCTCGCCGGCGAAAAGCCCATCAACACAAGGAGCGGAGCCACCACCGCCACGGGCACGCCGAAACCGGCCACGCCCTGCATGAAACCGGAGAACGCCCAGCCCACCACCAGCGCCTGCGCCAGCGGGTCCCCGACGAGACGCGTCATGGTAGTTCCGATCACCTTGATTCCGCCCTGCTTGTCTATGACGTTGTACAGGAGCACGGAAGTCCAAATGATGGAAAGAACAAAGAAACTGAGGCTGAGCCCCTTGGCGCTGGATATGGAAAGTAGATCGATGTCCGCGCCAAAGAAAATCAGAGCCAGCGCCGCCACCGTCAGCCAGGAAGCCGCTCCCGCCCTGGGAGCGCTCCACTTGAAGGCCAGCATGGTGACCAGCAGCACAAGAAGGGGCAGGAACGCCAGGGCCCCGTTGATGAAATTAAGGGTCGGGCCGTTTTCCATAAGGCTATAGACCGGCGGCGGAAAGCACCCGCTCCGCTTGAGACGGGTCAGGGGTGGCCTCTCCTGTCTCTATCTCCTTCATAACTCGGACAACGGCCTCGTTCACCGGCGTGGCAACGTTCCTCTCGCGACCCTTCTCCACAATGTAGCCGTTCATCTGCTCTACTTCGCTCTTGCGTCCCTTGATAACGTCCTGGGCCATGGATGAGCGCCAGTCCTCTGGGTCGCCCCGCGTCTGCAGGCGAGCGTCCAGCTCCTCGAAAGCGTCGCCCTGATCCGCTCTGCTCCAGACCTCCGCCTCTATACCGTTTACCGGCTCTATCTGGTAGTCCAGGGCTTGGCCTACCTGGACGCACTCCTTGGCGATCTGGATGTAGACCAGGCGCGCACGCGGGTCCGCCGCCAGACCCTGCGCTCCCAGTCCTGTCATAGCGACCACCGGATTGGAAGCGGCGTTGAGGGTCAACTTGGACCAGCGTTCGCCCCAGATGTTGGACGTGGCGTAAGCGCCGTCCACGCTGCTCAGCAGCTCGGCCAGTTCCTCTACGCGGGGAGTGATCTTGCCGTGAAGCTCGCCCACGCGGAACACCGAATGGCCCGCCCCCTCCGGCTCCCTGCGCCGCACCACCTTGCCCGGTTCCCAGAGGGCCACCGCAAAGCCGGAAATAACGCAGGGCACTTCTCGCTCATGCCCAACGATGGACGCCACCAGCAAGTCGTTCATGCAGTTCTGCGACGAAAGCATGACGCCGTCCTCGGACAGGAATCGCTTGGCGAAGTGCGCCGCCCACTCGGTGTCGTAGGACTTGACGGCTAGAAAGACTACGTCGAACGGCTCATTGAACGCTTGGGCGTCCGCCCAGTGCACCGCCTTCACCCGCTGCACGAACTCTCCCTGCGGGCCGCTGACCTGCAGGCCCTCCTTCTGGATGCGGTCGACGTGCGCCGCCCAGGGGTCGACCAGCGTAACGTCGTGGCCAGCCTTGTCTATGAAAGCGCCTATGTAGCTGCCTACCGCGCCCGCTCCGAATATGGCAATACGTTTGTCAGTTCTGCTCATGTTTCGCCTGTGCATGTTTGCACAATGGCAGAGTATATCTTGGGTGGCGTTGGTGAGCAAACATCCGCTTGGAGACGCCGCGTGGCAACTGTCATGCTGAGGAGTCGGTTGGTATCCGTGCACCCCAAGACCGCTCTCGCCGACGAAGCATCTGCTGTGCTATGGGACGCCGCCGCCTGCCGGATTGCTTCGTCCCCGGCATGACAAAGAGGGTGGCGGCAACTGTCGAGTAGCCAGCTGCGAAATGTGGTAGATTCCTCGTGGAGACCCCCAGCATGCATCAAACCGATGAAAGAATAGGTAAACGGGGACTACGCGGTGCCCATTACGGCTGGGTGATGGTAGGCAACGGCGCCATAGTCAACGCCATAGGCTCCGTCCACTCCGCCACCTTCCCCATCTTCTTCCTGCCCCTACAGGAAGAGTTCAAGGTCGGCAGTGCGGCGCTGGCTTTCGTGCTTACCATGGCGCGCGTACAGGGCGGTATAGAAGGACCGCTGGTCGGCTGGTTCATAGATCGAACGGGCCCGCGCCTTCCCGCCGTGCTCGCCGCGCTCATCGGCGGAGTAGGTTTCCTCATCCTGCCCGTGGCCAGGAACTACTGGTCGTTTCTGGTCATCTACGTATTCATCATATCGTTCGCCTTCAACATGGGCTTCCTCCACGCTATGCACGCCGTGGCCAACCTGTGGTTCGTGCGCTACAGGACGCGCGTCCTCAGCATATTCTCGTCCTCGTTGAGGTTCGGCAGCGCTCTGCTAACCCCGGTGGTGGCCATCATAGTAGTCACATATGGCTGGCGCTGGGGCGCTGTGTTCGCCGGGGTCATTGTGCTAGCGGTAGCTCTGCCCCTGACCTTCCTCATCCGCAGGTCACCCGAGTCGATGGGCCTGCTCACCGACTGGCAACGCCCCGGACAGGAGAACGAAAAAGCCGCTGAGCAGGACGGCTCCCAATCCGCGCCGAGAGTGACCACGGCTCCGGAAGATTTCGATACGGGCGAGGCGATGAGATCGACCTCCTACTGGATCATTATGTACAGCACGGCGGTGCGCCACGCCGTGCTGGCGGGCGTGCGTGTGCACTTCATACCCATCTTTGTCGGCCTCGGCTTCAGTGAGGTCACCGGGGCATGGTTTCTGGCGCTGACGGCATTTATCGCGACTCCCCTGATTCTGTTCAACGGATGGCTGGGAGACCGCATGTACAAACCCCACGCGCTCATGCTGGGGCAGCTTGCCTCCGTACTTGGGATGCTGTTCCTCATCAACTCTAACGCGACCTGGATGCTGTTCCTGTTCGCCTTCTTCTTTGCCTATGGGGAGAGCACCGCGCCTGTCAACCACTCCATAATCGGCGACTTCTACGGACGGAAGAACTTTGCCAAGCTGAACGGGATGCTGGGCACGGGCACCATGTTCGGCAGTACGCTGACACCTGTAGCGGCAGGTCTAGTGGCGGATAACCTCGGCGTCTACAACCCCGCTCTGTGGGGGTTCCTCTGCGCGGCGGCGTTGGCAGCTTTGTTCTTGCTGTTCACGAAGCGGCCCACTAGGAGAGCGCAGCATCAGCCGGCGTGAGCGCTAACTTGAACTTTTTGCCTTACTGAAGTAGTATTCTAGTAAGGAGAAGCAGATGCTCATCAAGATAACTTCCAAACGTCAGGTGACCTTCCCCAAGCGGGTGCTCGACGAACTAGGCGTGGGACCCGGCGACCAGCTTGAACTGCTGGAAGGGCCGGACGGGTTCACCCTGCGTCCCAGGCGGATAGACCTCTCCAAGTTGGGCTATCTTGGAAACAAGATTCCGCCTGGAACTCCCAGTTTCGACATCCGCAAGTTCCGAGACCAGCGGGAGAAAGGGCATGGCCCTGCGCTACGGCGTTGACACCTCAATTCTGGTCAGGCTCGTCGCGAAGGAGCCGCAAGAGGATTTCGAACGCTGCGTTAATCAGCTTGTTGCCATGGTGGAGGAACGCGGTTGCGAACTATTCGCGTCAAATCAAGCAATAGGTGAGGCCTACGCTGCCTTGATTCACCACTACGCCATCTCCGGCACAGAAGCACGTGCCGGCTTGGCCGACGTGCTGGTGAGCGGCCTCGTCGCCCCGCTGAACGGGTACGCTGTACTCGACGCCCTCGCCGCTAGGAGCGGCCCAGGACTTTTCGACAGACTCATCGCCATAGACTACGCAGGGGTGGGGCTGGAGACGCTGACGTTGGACCGCAGGATGTCTAGCCTGCCCGAAGCAAAGCTCCTTTAGGACGGTGGCGTGGAGCTTCCGAGCGCAGAATCGCTAAGCGCCGTTGTTAAGCTGGTTGAAGACCGTCAGGTAGTCTCTGAGCAGGCGGGTTATGAGGTAGTTTTCACGGACGTGCTCTTTGGCGGCATTGCCCAGCCTCTCTCCTTCGGCCGGATCTTTGAGCAGTTGCAGCGTTCTTTCGGCGAACTCATCCGTGGTCGAAGCCAGGTAGCCGGTCTCGCCGTCGCGGACCTGGAGCCGTATGCCTCCCGCATCGCCGGCGACGACGGGCTTGCCTTTCCAGAGGGCTTCGGTGACAACCAGGCCGAATCCCTCCCGTATCGACTTCTGGAGTACGACCTTGGAGGCGGACTGGACGGCGTTTACGGAAATATCGTTGCCCCGTCCAAAGAGGTCTACAAGGAAGTGGATGTCGGGGTCTTCACCAGCGTGGCGCAGCGTTTTTTCGTAATAGACCCATCCTTCCGGATCGTCTCCCGCCATGGCGGAGACCATGACAAGCTGTAGGCCTTTCACCATATGCTTGACCTTCTTGTAGACGTCTATGACGCCAAGGGGGTCTTTCCAAGGGTCAAAACGGGATATCTGAGAGATGATGGGGCGATCAGGGTCTATGGAGGCATCGGAGAGGACCCTCATCTGGACCTCGGCAGGAACTGGGGTATTCTTGGGGGTAAGGGGGTCAATTCCGGGAGGAATGATGACGACGTTGTAGCGGCCCAGTTCTTCCTTCACGTAGGTGGGCATGGTGAAGACCAGGCCGTCGTACATATCCAGGAATAGCCTGAAAACGCTCCAGACCTCCTGACTGGCGTCGGTAATGTCTATGTGGCAACGCCATAGCCAGTGGCCGTTGGTGGAGGAGTTGCGCCTCCTCACAAAGTTGAGGAGCGCCGCGGGCTGTGGGTCATGCACGACGACGAAATCGTAGTCGTGCGTCTCCAGGTCCTGGGCGTTGGCCTTGTTGTAGCGACGCCAGATGTCCCACATCTCCTTGGTCCATGCCATGTTGTTGCCCTGGAGGCTGTTGTGCATGGCTTTGGTCACGTCAAAGAACTCAGGCGCGCCCCTCATCACAGCCCAGTCCGCCTGGAGTCCGACGCTGTTGGTCAGGGGGACCAAGGTCCTGAGGAGCTCTGCAACGCCTCCACCGGTTTCGGTGGCGTTGATGTGGAGGACTCTCTTGCCCGCCAGGGGTTTGGCTAGCGAGACAATCTCCTCGTAGGCTTCGCGGCCTATCACGTCAACGTATTCTTCTAGTCCTTTCCGTTCCGGAAAGACAATGTTCAGCATGTTTCCTGCGTAGCGGCACAACTAGAAAAAGATAAGAACAAAGAACGGAACCCGCAACATAATAGCGTTACGGTATTCGGAATGTCTAGGAGTAGAGACGGTTTTTCAAGGCTCAATGGCCATCGGTGTCGAGGACAGGTTTTGACGCGGTAAGTCCGCTGCTATAAAATCAAGCCGATGGCAGGTGCGTCGCCTGGTCGCTATTGGACTCTTTGCAGGCATCCATGACGCATCTGGAGGATGGAACAATGTGGACTCCGCAAGCCCTGCGCGACCTTGTCCGTGAAAAGCTTGAAGGTGCTCCGCTTGTTCTCGTCTCCAACCGCGAGCCCTACATCCACACCCGCGGCAACGGCTCTATCCAGTGGATCCAGCCGGCCGGCGGCGTTACGTCAGGGCTAGACCCCATCCTGCAAGCCTGCGGGGGCACCTGGATTGCTCAAGGCAGCGGTGACGCCGACTTTGACGTGGTAGACCCGTCCAACAAGGTGGCGGTGCCGCCGGACGACCCCAAGTACACCCTGAAACGGGTCTGGCTTTCCCAAGAAGACCAGGACGGTTTCTACGACGGCTTCTCCAACAGCGCTCTATGGCCGCTGTGCCACGTGGCCTACACCAAGCCGGTATTTGAAGAGTCGCACTGGGAGGCCTACAAACGGGTCAACCGTCTCTTTGCCGACCGCATCCTGGAAGAGGTGCACGACGAACCGGCAATCGTATTCATCCAGGACTACCACTTCGCGCTGCTGCCCAGCTATTTGAAGGAGCGAAACCCGTCCATAGTCGTGGCGCAGTTCTGGCACATACCTTGGCCCGACCCCGAGGTATTCGGACTGTGTCCCTGGCAGGAGGAAATCATAGACGGCCTGCTGGGCAACGATATGATAGGCTTCCACACCACTTACTATGGGACCAATTTCATCAATGCGGTGGAGCGCGTTGTGGAGTCTCGAATCGATCTGGACTACAGGCATGTGTTCCGCCGGGGCCACAGGACGTCCATCCGTACCTTCCCCATAGGGGTCGACTTCGAGGCGATTAACGCAGAGGCCCAGAGCGACGAGGTGAACCAGGAGATAGTCCGTCTCAGGCGTGAGTTGAACATTGGCGACCGGATCATTGGCGTCGGCCTTGACCGCATCGATTACACCAAGGGCGTGGTGGAGCGAATAAACGCCATCGACAGGCTCCTTGAGCTGTTCCCCGAGTACCGCACCAGGCTGGTGTTCCTGCAGCTTGGATCGGCCAGCCGTTTGGGCATCGACTCCTACCGCGACGTAATCGATGAGATAGACAGCCTGATATACAAGGTCAACGGCAAGTACGGCCACGGCGATTGGAAGCCGATCATCCGCATCCCGGATAACCCTGCCCCTGCCATGCGCATGGCGACGCGCGTGATGGCGGACTTCTACGTGGTTAGCTCACTTCACGATGGGATGAACCTGGTGGCCAAGGAGTACGTGGCCAGCCGCTATGACGAAGACGGCACCCTCATCCTTAGCCCGTTCACCGGCGCCGCCGACGAGTTGAAGGACGCCTTCCTGGTCAACCCGTTTGCCACCGACCGCTTTGCCAGGACCATAGACGCCGCGTTGAAGACGCCGTACACGGAGAGGCAGCGACGCATGAAGAGGATGCGCTCCGTGGTGAAGGAAAACAACATCTACAAGTGGGCGGCGGACCTGATCACGGAAATGTCCGAGTTTGAAAGCCAGCCGATACGAGTGGGCTAGCGTTCTAACGGTCTCACCAAGAGCGCGGCAAAGCTCCCACTCCCACAATTGTCATTCTGAGCGCAGCGAAGAATCCCAAGCCTCCGCCATCCACGTACCTCCCCCTTCGTCATACCCGTGTAGACGGGTATCCAGGGGTGCGGAGGAGCGGGCAACCCAGCCGCTCATGGTGAGCTTGTCGAACCAAATGAGCGGACGTTAAGACTCAGGTTGCGAAGTACTTGTGGAAACCGGCAAGTAGCCCGGCGCCGTTTCCCGCACTCTCCCCTCCTGCACCAGCTTTGCCAGGTGTGTGCGCACGTTGCGCGCCGCTGCCTCCCTGAGACTCCGACGCAGGTTCTTGGGATAGACGGCTCTCACGATATCGTAAACGTCCGTATGCCCGTCCCCAAGCGCCGCCAGTATCTGCCCTTCCCTCCGCAAGCGGTGTTCTATGTACCGCCCGATGTAGGCGGTTCCGTTTTCTACCAGCCTGCCGTGACCGGGAAATACGCTCTCCGGTTTGAATCCGGCGATCAGTTGCAGCGACTTCATGTAAGAGCCAAGGTCCCGCACCGACGACGATGAACCGCCAAGCACGGTGTCTCCGGTGAACATCACTCTATCGGCAGGGAGGTAGTAGCAGACGTGGTCTACCTCGTGCCCCGGGGTGAACAGGGCCCGCAGAGTTGCGCCGCCACCGGTGCGTATGAGCTCTCTGGAGCGCAGCTTCTCCACCGCGCCCGTACCCAGCACGCGCTCCAGCCTTGGAGCAAGCCTGGGATGGCATCTCACCGGGCAGTCCATCGCCTCCTGCAAACGGTCTGCTCCGCCTACGTGGTCGCCGTGACCGTGGGTGATGAGGATGGCGTTTATCCTGGGGCCGCCCAAGCCCCGGTGGTATTCCAGGATGCGTTGCGTCCAGTCGCGGTAATGTTCGCCGGTATCGATGACCGTCATACTCTCCTTCGGGTCTCCCACAAAGTAGATGTTGGTGCCGCCGGAGTGCATAACGCCGAACCCATCCATGGCTTCTTCAATGAACAGTCGGTAAACGTGCGGCGATATCTGTGTCATGGCTTCACACCCCTAGTACGTGCGGTTCACCGCCCACCAGTCATGGAACCTGGAGCGGGGTAGCTGCCCCTCATCGAAGAGGCGGCGCGCTTTGTCGTACTCCTGTTTGATGGCGGAAACCAGCTCTTCAACAGTGCCGTCGTTGTGGATGACCAGGTCGGACGCCGGCTCGCGCTGCGTCCACGGCACCTGGCTGGCCAGGCGCTGGTCGGCCTGCTCGCGGGTCAGGTTGTTGCGCTCCATCAACCTGCCCCGCGCCGTGTCCTCATCGGCGGCTACGAGCCAGGTGACATCGCACCACTGGCCGTGGCCTCGCTCCACGTAGTTCACGGCTTCCAGCACAGCCGTCTCGTCGTCGCTCATAGTGGCGCGCCACAGCTCGATCTGCTTGCGAACCTCGGACGTCATGTCGCCTATGGCATCGGTCAGCTTCTTCAGCTCGTCCGGCTTGCCGAAGACCTTGGAGCCGAGCACCCTGCGGTCTATGTAGCCGTCCTTGCCGACAACATCCTCGCCAAATATGGCCACTATCCTGTCGAAGGCGGGTTTGCCCGGGTCGTACATCCGGTGCACCAGTTTGTCCACATCGCAGTGGACGGCGCCCAACTCGACCAGCGTCTGGCAGACCAGGCCCTTCCCCACGGCTATGGATCCCGTTACTCCTATGACCAGCGGCATGTCCGACTCCTTTGGTGTTTCCTGATGAATAGTAATCAGTCAGACGGGAAGTTGCAATTCGCCTTCACCTTTGGCACAGTAGCGGAGACAAGCTGGCGGAACCATGGTCCAACTAAAGGAGGCCTACCATGACAACCATCAACACTGTTCTGGGCACGATTGACAGCTCGGAGCTGGGCTACACCCTTGTCCACGAGCACGTGCTGAGCACGTCGGCCGGAATGAAGGAGGTCTATCCTGATTTCATCGACAGGGAGGGCACCATAGAGACGGCCGTGGCCCACCTCAAGGAGTGTCTTGCCGAGGGATTGAGCACCATCATAGACATGGCCCCCTTCGATTTGGGACGGGACGTGCGCCTGCTGGAGGAGGTGTCGCGGCAGAGCGGGGTCAATATCATCTGCACCACGGGAAGCTGGCTGGTGCCGCCCCGCGAGTTCGTCAGCGCGGAGCCGGATATGATAGCCCCCCTCTACATGCGGGAAGTGAACGAGGGTATAGAGGGCACCGGTATCAAGGCCGGTGTCATCAAGCTGTCCACGGACCGCGAGGGGATCACGGAGCGATTTGAGCCGGTGAGCCGGGCCGTGGCCCGCGCCCATAAGCAGACCGGCGTACCCATACTCACGCATACCTTCTCACCGGCGCGCGTCGGCAATGACCAGGTACGCATCTTCCAAGAGGAGGGCGTTGACCTGGACCGCGTCTGCATAGGTCACAGCAACGACACCACCGACTTGGAATACCTGAGCGGACTGGTAGAGAAGGGGGCTTGGCTGGGCATGGACCACTTCCCGGGTGATGACCCGGACTGGGAGACTCGCGCGCAGGTGCTGAAGGAACTGATCGACCGGGGCTACGGCGACCGCATCATGCTCTCGCACGACTTCAACCTGCGTCAGCACCGCGCCAACGCCGGAGAACGGGAGTCGCGCTGGCAACGCAACCCGGACGGTTATCTCTTCGTGATGCGGCGCGTGCTGCCCCGCCTCATAGAACTGGGAGCGCCTGAGGAGACGGTCAACGCCCTGAACCAAGACAACGTAAGGCGCTTCTTCGAGGGGAAATAGTTGACCACCGACCGCATACGGGTAGCGCCCGGATCCCTCAGGGCAACCGCAGCCGCCATATTTAGAGAGCTTGGCCTCACCGACGACCACGCCGCTGACGCCGCCGAGGTGCTGGTTGCCACCGACCTGCGAGGCATAGAGAGCCACGGCGTCAACATGCTGCGCGGCTACCTGCAGCAGTTCCGCGACGGCACCCTCAATCCAAGGCCGGACTGGCGCATCATCCAGGAAGCGCCGGCCACCGCCACCATCGACGCTGACCGAGCCCTGGGAATCTCCATAGGCCGCAGCCTCATGGAGATGGCAATGGAAAAGGCAAGCCGGTTTGGCACCGGTATGGTCAGCGTGTCCAACTGTGGCCACTTGGGCGCGGTGGGACACTTTGCCATGCTGGCGGCGCGGCAGGACATGGTGGGTGTCTGCATGACCGCTTCCAGCGGCGGAGTGGGCGTTCTGCCCACCTTCGGCGCGGAACCCCGGCTGGGCGCCAACCCCATAGGAGTGGCCGCACCTGCCGGAAAGGAGGCTCCCCTCCTCATCGACATCTCGGCGTCGGTACCCATTGCCAACAAGGTGATGCTCCTTCACCAAGCGGGCAAGGAGGTGCCGGCGGGATGGATCTCGGACAGCACGGGCACGCCGGTAATGGAAGCGGGGCCCGCTCCGCCTCCCGGTGAGTTCTTCCATCTGCCGCTGGGCAGCACCCGCCAGATGGGGTCTCACAAGGGCTACGCGCTGTCCCTGGTCCCGGAGGTGCTGGCCACGCTGCTTTCAGGCGCGACGCCAAGCATGCAGAAGTTGCGCAACGGTATGAAGGGAGCTTTCATTGCCTACGACATCTCAAAATTCACCGACCTGGCTGAGTTCAAAGAGAACATGGACGGGATGCTCCGCACCCTGCGCCAGACGAGGCCCGCTCCCGGCGAGGAACGCGTCCTCTATCCCGGCCTCATCGAGCACGAGACGGAGCAAGAGCGGCTGGCGAACGGCATCCCCCTGAGCAGCGAGATGGTTGAATGGCTCAGGGCAACCTCAATAGAGCTTGGCCTGCCCGCGGACATGCCGTAGCCCCCACGTCGTTCCTGCGCAGGCATTTACAAAACCTCTTCCCCCTTGATGGGGGAAGATCGAGATGGGGGTGAACCGTGCCCGGACAACCGACCGCCTTGCCCATATGTCTGCCTGTCCGTTTGCCCGCCGTGTGATAACATCTGTCCCCTACCCTTTCTTGGAGGTGACCATGACCGCCGTAGACGATATGCTTGCCAGGCTTCGCTCCTCTCTGGATGAGACCATCAAAAAGTTGGAAGACATCGAGGAAGAGCAGATGCTGCTTCCAATACCCCGAAGCCGGGGGCCCAACGCCGTTAGACAGATCTTCTATAGAATCCTCGGCCACGAATACGAGCACACCGTCCACATGGTGAAGGCCCTATCCGGGTTGGGCGTGGAGCAGACGGAGGCCCAACTCATCCTCAGTCGCATACGGTCTGCCCAGGGCCAGCTCCAAGGGCTGCTCGTTGGCCTCTCCGACGAAGACCTGGACAGGTCCTTTGCTGAGGGCGAGTGGACACCCCGCCAAGTCATAGAGCACATCATAGAAGTCCACGAAATGTACAGCGGGGGAATCCTGGAAGCGCTGGCAGAAGGAGACGGCTCTTAGGGAAGCCCACTCACCCTGAGCAACGTCGAAGGGAGTGAACGGGGAATGCGAGGGCTGCTCATTTGGTTCGACAGGCTCACCATGAGCGGGAGTTAGAGGCTATCGGTGACGCTATGATCTCCGTTACAAGCTATGCCTACGCCCCACCCCTGGGTGCCCGCCTGCGCGGGCAAGGCGGAGGGGTGATTGCCCACGCCGTACGTCGCTCCCGTGCAGACGGTAGCCCACTGCCCGCCACACCTGGATGCCCGTCGTCACTGGCAAGGCGGAAGGAGAGCTAGGATGCCCCGCTCTTGGCGGCGGGTTCTCTGCCTGAGCCCGTCTCGGGCAGGACTATCCCCCCCGCGAGCAGCGTGAGCGCCAGCAGGGCAAGAACGGCGAATCCAAGCGTGTACGTCCCCAGTATGTCGGTGCTTGTTCCGACAAATAGCGGGGACAGGAAAGCGAAGAAGCTGGCTATGGTCATCATCGTGCCGTAGGTGAGCGCGACCCTGGTTTCGGATGCTTCTGGAAGCTCCAGTGGGATGGTAAACAGCACGGGCAGGTAGAACCAGGAAGCAAAGCCGAGCATCAGCAAGGCGGCGTACAACAGAGGTCCATCGCCCAGCGTAAAGCTGCCAAAGCCGCCCAGGACTACAAGCAGGCCGGGGATGAGGAGGAACAGCCTCCTACTGGAGATCCTGTACGCCAGAATGCCTGCCAGGACCACACTGAAAATACCGGCCAGCGGCAGCAGCCCCACCAGCGACCCCGCTCTGTTCAAGGACATCTCGTAGACCTCGTGGTAGTAGGTGGGCAGCCAGGCCACCAGCGCCGTGTACTGGGCGAAAGGCCCCGCATCGGCCAGGGCTAGGAGCAGCGCGGTTCTGGATTTGAGGACGGCCCAGATCTCCCTGAACGACGGGTGCCTTCCAGTCTCATTGCCAGGTCTCCTGCCCGTCCTGGCCAGCGCTGCCCATAAGACGGCTCCCAGCAGAGATGCGACGCCGTACAGGCTCACCGCAACCTTCCATCCCAGCAACTCCGACAGAGGCGCTACGGTAAAAGTCGAGATCGATATCGCCAGTGTCACCACGGTGGCGTTAATAGCGTTGAGTACGGGCAGTTCCCTGGGGCGGAACCACTGCATCATTATGGGGCCGGTGGCGGGCAGCAGCAGGGCGAAGCTGATGCCGTAGATTATCCTGATGGCCAGCAGAAGGGAGAAACCGGTCGCTGTCCAGGTCAGTATGGTCACGGAGGACATGGCCCAGCCGATGAGCACCATTCGCTTCACTCCCACCCTGCTTATGATGATACCGCTGGGAATGGCAAGGCCGGCCTGCGAAAGTATGACCACGCTGGTCAGAAGGCTGGCCGTGCTCCTGTTGATCGCGAACTCGTCCAGGATGATGGGAGTAATGGGGGTCACCACGAAGAAGCTCAGGCCAAGGCTGAAGTTCAGCAGCACCAGCAGCCCGCCCATGACAAACCGGTAGCGGCTTAACCTGGGGTCAAGCTCAGGTGTCTCTAGTTGCTGCTGACTTGTGGACATAGGTGTGCCAACGACCAAACGGGGAGAGTATAGCGATTATTGGATTGCAAGCAACCCCTGAAAGACGCTACTCGGCTTTCCATACCGGGGACCGCTTCTCAGCGAAGGCTCTTGGCCCCTCCCTGGCGTCCTTGCTCAGCAGCAAGCGGTCGTACGCCTCCCTGGTCAGCAGCGCCGCTTCACTCTCAGGGATCTCTCTGGCACGGTTCACCAGCTCTTTGAAGGAGCGCAGCGAGAGGGGAGCGTTCTTCAAAATAGTCTGCGCCAGTTCCAAAGCGTCGTCCATGAGCCGTTCCGGGGGAACGACCCGATTGAGGAATCCCATCTCCAAAACCCGCCGCGCCGGTAGGGGTTCCGCAGTAAGCACCAACTCCATCACCGCGGCCTCCGGAATGAGCCTGTTCAACTGCACGGCAAACGGCGCCATGAGACCGACGCGAGGCTCGGTGATGCCCAGTCTGGCGTCTTCAGAGGCAATGCGCAGGTCGCACATCTGGGCAACGGCCCACCCTCCAGCCAGGGCGTAGCCGTTCACCGCCGCTATCATCGGCTTCCGGGCGGCGGGCCACATCGACAGGCTGTCTCCGTACATGCTCTCTTCGGCCCTGGGCTGCCTGCCGGATGCGTTGTCTTCGGCCCGTTCCTTGAGGTCTCGCCCGGCGCAGAAAGCCCTCCCCGCGCCGGTGACTATGGCCACCCACGCTTCGTCGTCGTCATTGAAGCGCAGGACGGTTTGGCGCAGGTCTTCTATCATCTGCCTATTGAGGGCGTTCAGCACCTCCGGCCGGTTAAGCGTTATGCGGGCTATACGGCCTTCCACTTCATACAATACCGATGTGCTCATATCTCACCTTGGCCTTGAATTTACGTTTAGCTGACATTGTCCTGCGATATACCCACCAACTCCACCAGACTGCCGGGCACAATCCCCAGTTGTCCGGCGACGCCGGCGGCCACCTCCAGCACGTACAGCACCGGCTGAGGCGGGTGGTAGGTGGGCGGCGAGCCAGAGCCGCTGTGGGGCGGCACGTTTGCCGTGACCCCAACCACGTTCAGTCGGCTGTCTATCCATATAAGGTCCAGCGATATCAGCATACCCTGCATCCAGAACCCTGGCGAGGTTTCGCCGGGGAAGATGAAGAGCATGCCCTGATCGGCGTCCAAGGAGGCCCGCCCCATGAGGCCGCGCGCCCTCTCCTCGGCGGTGACGGCAAGCTCAACGAAGATGACTGCGCCTTCGATTCTTACATGCGGGGTGGGTAGAGGAGTTGGAGTCGCGGTTGCGGTGGGAGCCGGTGTTGGCGTAGGCGTTGAGGTAGTGGTTGCGGTAGGAACCGGAGTTGCCGTGGGGGTAGGGGTAGCGGTTGCGGTTGCAGTGGGAACGAGCGTTGGCGTAGGAGTATGGGTTGCAGTTGCTGTAGGAGCGGGAATCACCGTTGGGGTAGCCGTGGGAGTCGGGGTCGAGGCGCGGCAGCCCGCCAGGATAACCAGGAGCATCAGTGCGAAAGAGATCCCCAAGCGCAAGCTATTCGCCTGTCTCCCCCGCAGACTCCTGCCACAGCGAGGCCTGGAGCGTGCCCGCCTTGTCCTTGTAGGGGACATCGAGATGCTCATAGGCACGACGCGTCGCCAGGCGGCCCCTTGGTGTTCGAGTAAGGAACCCCAGTTGCATCAGGTAGGGTTCGTAAACGTCCATAATGGCGTCCGACTCCTCGCTTATCGAGGCCGCGATTGTCTCAAGTCCCACCGGCCCGCCATCGAACTTCTCAACCAGCGTTCGAAGTATCTTGTGGTCAAGCTCGTCCAGTCCCAGTGAGTCCACCTCCAGCCTGGAGAGGGCCTCCCTGGCCACTTCTACATTCACCACTCCGTCGGCCATTACCTGGGCGTAGTCTCGCACCCGCCGCAGCAACCTGTTCGCCACGCGGGGCGTCCCCGGGAGCGGTGCGCGATTTCGTCGAGACCCTGTTCCTCTACGGGCACCTTGAGGATTGCGGCGGAGCGCTTCAAAAGCTGGCGCAAGGCGGCTGCATCGTAGAAATCCAGGCGGTGCACCATGCCGAACCTGTTCCTCAACGGCGCGCTGATCTGGGCATACCTGGTAGTCGCGCCGATCAGGGTGAAGGGCGGCACCTTGAGGTTGATGGTGCGCGCTCCCAGACCCTTGCCCATTACCCAGGAGAGGAAGAAGTCCTCCATGGCGGGATAGAGCACCTCCTCCACCACTCTGTTCAGACGGTGCATCTCGTCTATGAAAAGCACGTCCCTGGCGCGGAGGCTGGTCAGGATGGCGGCCATGTCCCCGGCGCGCTCTATGGCGGGCCCGGAGGTCACCTTGATATTGACGCCCATCTCTGACGCCACGATGTTGGCCAGCGTGGTCTTGCCCAGCCCCGGAGGCCCGTAGAGCAGCAAGTGGTCAAGGGACTCGTTGCGCTGCTGGGCCGCCGTCATGGCTATGCCAAGGTTCTCCTTGACCTTCTCCTGGCCTACGTAGTCGGCAAGCCTGTCTGGACGCAGATTGGCGTCCAGCGAAGCGTCTTCTTCTCGTGGCTTTCCTGATACCAACCGTTCCGTCATACTCTATCGCCGCGTACCGATTTCAAGGCAATGATACCATGCGAAGTGACCGGCTTGTGTCGGGGCTGTCTGGCCTTTTTGGGCAATTGCCACCGCCAGGATGGGTGGGAGAGGGGATGGATTCCCGATCGGAGTCGGGAATGACGGGAGAATCAGAATGACAAGAGAATCGGGGTTGTGAATTGACGTGGGGAAGCATGTACAATGGAGTTGCGACTTAGGGGGGTTGAGAAATGGCTCAGGCGCAGAGGGAGAGACTACGAAAAAGCAGCTCCGACCGCGTGATGTTCGGTGTGGCAGGAGGACTGGCTGAGCACCTCGACGTCGACTCCACGCTGGTGCGCGTCGCGTTCGTGGTCCTTGGCTTTGCCAGCGGCATAGGCCTCATCGCCTATATAGTGCTTGCCCTAGTCATGCCGGAGGCCGTTAAAGGCACCGCACAGTCGGAAGACTCCACTGAAGGCACTGCACCGGCGGAGGAGTCCACGCCGCCCCCGGAAGCGGACGCCAGGACAAAGCGAAACCGCAACTTCATCGGCGGCATCCTGGTCATCGTCGGGGTCTTGTTCCTGCTGCTGCAGGTCGAATTCTTCTCCTGGCTGAGGTGGGGGCTGATCTGGCCTTTGGTCATCATAGCCGCAGGCGTCGCCCTCATCTGGGACCGGTCTAGAAGCTAGCTCATGGCCGGTAGACAGCGTGGGAGAGGGTTGCCGGTATTTGGCATCCTGCTTGTGCTGCTGGGCGCGCTGCTCTTTCTCCAGACAACGGGCGTCGTTTCCTGGGCGCTGTGGTTAGAGCTGGCCCGTTTCTGGCCGGTTGCGCTCATTGCCGGCGGCGTAAGCATACTGCTGGGTCGCAAGTTCCCCGTTCTGGCATCGTTCGTCGCGATATTGCTGCTTGTTGGAGCAGTGGGAGCTGCCGCATTCTTCTTCGTTGCTGATGAGGAATCGTTTGTTAGCGAGATATCTGAACCCCTGGACGGCGCCGAGTTCCTCGAACTGGAGGTAGAGTTCGGCGCGGGCGAGCTGCGCATCAGCGATCTGCCGGCGGGTTCCACGGACCTGCTGCAGGCCAAGCTCAGCGGGTACGGCAGCAACGCAGAGGTGGTTTCAAGGGTGACTCGTTCGGAGAACAGGGCAGAGGTGAAGCTGGAAAACGTTCAGAATTCCTTCTTCAATATAGACATAAACCGCGAGCTGGAGGTCAAGATAGCCAGTGACGTGGAGATAGACCTGCTCATCCAGTCCGGCGCGGGCGATATCAGCATCGACCTGGAACGGCTCCGGGTCACCAACTTGGACCTGGAGGCCGGGGCGGTATCGGCTGAGCTGGTAACGCCTGCCCAGGCAGGTTTCACCGATGCGACCATTGGAATTGGCGCGGCCAGTCTGGAGATAACCGTTCCCGAGGACGTGGCGGCGCGCATAAGGGTCGATGCCGGCATGTCGAGCGTAGACATAGACGACAGGTTCCCCAAGGTGAACGGGGTGCATGAATCGCCGGGCTACGATGCGGCGGCGCACCGCCTCAACCTGGAAGTGGTTGGCGGAGCGGCGAGCATAGAGGTGGAGTAGGGGGTACTC
This sequence comes from Dehalococcoidia bacterium, assembly GCA_965116555.1. GTDB lineage: Bacteria > Chloroflexota > Dehalococcoidia > Lucifugimonadales > QGNO01 > DAOUJH01. The sequence continues at coordinate 1,639,946 of OZ220698.1, forward strand.
CCCTCTCAATTTGGTTCGACAAGCTCACCATGAGCGGGGAGTGTGGATGCCCGTCTAAACGGGCATGACGTGGAGGATTGCGAGTGCAGTCACTTCCCGCTCAAGAGATGCTTCGTCGGCGGGGGGTGGTCCTAGTGCGGACAGAGACCAACCGACTCCTCAACATGACAGCTGCCCCGCCCCGCTTGGACTCCCGCCTGCGCGGGAGCGACGGTTGTGAGGGCATGGAGGCAATCCGGTCGGCTGTCCAGGCAGGGTTCACCCCCACCTCAATCTTCCCCCGTCAAGAGGGAAGAGGCTTTGCCCCGCACCCTAGCCCTGCCGCTGCCTGCTCTCAGCTACGGGAGCCTCTTCCGTAGAGGCCTCAGCATCTGTCTCATCCATGTCCTGGAAGTTCAAGGCGTACAGCTTGGAGTAAATCGGAGACCTTTCCAGAAGCTCGTCGTGGGTGCCGGTATCCACAATCTGGCCCTGCTCCATCACCACAATCATATCGGCGTTCTGGATGGTCGACAGGCGGTGCGCTATAACCACGGCGGTGCGGTTCTTCAGCATCTCTTTGAGCGCCTGCTGAATGAGCACCTCGGTAAAGGTGTCTATGTTTGCCGTCGCCTCGTCCAGGATGAGAATGCGGGGATCGGCCAGGATGGCCCTGGCAAAGCTGATTAGCTGGCGCTGGCCAACGCTGAGGTTGCCGCCGCGTTCGTACAGTATCGTATCGTAGCCGTTCTCAAGCTTCATGATGAAGTCGTGTGCGCCCACCGCTTTCGCCGCACTGATCACCTGCTCCATGGTGGCTTCCGTGTGACGGTACTTTATGTTGTCGGCCACGGATACGGAGAAGAGGAACGGCTCCTGCAGCACCGTGCTGGCCTGAGAGGCCAGTGAGCTGCGCTGGATGTCTCGAAGGTCGTGGCTGTCCACGGTTAGACTGCCGCTGGTCACGTCGTAGAAGCGCATAAGCAGCGATACCATGGAAGTCTTGCCCGCGCCGGTCTGGCCGACCAAGGCCGCGGTCATACCGGGTTTGATGTGCAGGTTGACGTCCTTGAGTACGGGAATGCCGGGCACGTACTCCAGCCAGACGCCCTCATAGCGAATTTCGCCCTTGATGACGGGCAGAGGCTTGGCGTCGGCCTTGTCCACAACCTCCGGCTCTACGTCCATCAGCTCAAAGATGCGAACGCCCCCTGTCATGGCGCGTTGGAACTGGGTGTACTGCATCGTGAGGTTGCGTATGGGGTCGTAGAAGCGCTGCACGTACAGAGCAAAGGCGACCAGTGCGCCTGCTCCCAGGCTTTCGTTGAGCACCATGGTGCCGCCGATGACGATGACCAACCCCAGAGCTATGGCGGTAATCAGGTCCACGGTAGGCATGAGTATGGCCGAGAGCCTGATGGCGCGCAGGTTGGCGTCAAGGTGGTCCATGTTCACCCTGTCGAACTGGCGCAGGTTGAGGTCTTCCCGGTTCATGCTTTGCACCACGCGCACGCCCGATATGTTCTGCTGAAGACGGGTGTTGACCACGGATATGGCGTAGCGAATCCTGATGAAAGCCACCCGCGCGTATCGCTGCCAGACGCCCATGATCAAAGCAAGCAACGGCAGCACCACGATTGTGACGATAGCAAGCTGCCAGTTCATGAGGAACATGACGACGACAATGCCCACCAAGCTCAGCATGTCGCCCAAGGTGATGGTGACCATGGGCAGGAACTCCTGAAGCTGACCCACGTCGCTCATGACGCGGCTCATGATCCTTCCCACCTCGTTTCTATCGAAGAAGGGGACGGAGAGCTTCTGCAGGTGGTTGAACATGTCGGTGCGCAGCTTGTAGAGGACCTCCTGGCTTATCTTGCCCAGAAGTCGCATGTACAGGTAGTTGCCAACCAGGTTTGCAGTAATAACGCCTATGAGCACCAGCCCAATGCGGTTCAGGCCGCTCATATCACGGGAGAGCACATAGTTGTCAATGGTGTAGCCAATGAGCCAGGGAATCAGCACCAGAGTAGAGGTGTAGACCAGCATCATCACCATGGCCAGGGTAAAGAGGCCCATCCGGCTCTTGAAATAGGGGAAGAGGCGCTTGATTACCTCGTGGTTGTAGATTTGGCCGCGATCGTCATCGTCAAGACCGCCGTGCCCCATGCCTCCGCGCAACATTATCGTTCCACCTTCTTGTCTGTAGGAGAGACAATGGCGGCATGGGCGCCGTTGCCGGCAAGCTTGGACCCGTTGACATCGACTTCCTGAGGGCGCAGCTGCAGGTCGTAGACCTCCTGGTAGTGCCCCGGAAGCTTCAGCAGCTCCTCATGGGTGCCGCGCTGCACAATCTGCCCGTCCTTGAGCACAACAATCATGTCGGCGCTCTTCACCGTGCTCAGCCTGTGAGCAATGACAAAGGTCGTGCGTCCCTTCATCACCTCTTGCAACGCCCTGCGAATGAAGTGCTCGGTCTCCGTGTCCACGCTGGCAGTGGAGTCATCCAGTATCAGTATCGGCGGATCTAGAAGGACGGTGCGGGCGATGGCGAGACGCTGGCGCTGGCCTCCGGAGAGGGTGGTTCCGCGCTCGCCTACCCAGGTGTCGTAACCCTCGGGAAGGGTTTCAACGAAGTCATGCAGTTGAGCAATTTTGGCGGCTCTGATTATCTCTTCGTCGGTGGCGTCAACTTTGCCGTAAGCAATGTTCTCCCTGATGGTGGAGGTGAACAGGAATACGTCCTGTTGCACTATTCCAATGTTCTTTCTCAAGGAGGCCATTGTTACCTGTCGCACGTCGTGGCCGTCCACGGTAAGTTGGCCGCCAGTCACGTCGTAAAAGCGCGGAATGAGGTGCACCATCGTGGTCTTGCCGCTGCCCGGCGCGCCGACCAGAGCGATAACCTTCGTCGGCTCCGCCTCCAGGTCGATGCCTCTGAGCACGGGGGACATGGTGTCATAGGTGAACAAGACGTTTTGAAAGCGGACGTGTCCCTTCACCCTGGGCAGGTCGACGGCGTCTTTCTCGTCCTGCACCGGCGATTCGGCGTCAAGGGTGGCAAAGAGCCGCTGGCCGGAGCCGTAGCCCCTGGAGATGGAGTTGACCACCCAGGCTATCATGCGCACGGGCTGGGCCAGCAGGCCAAGGTAGAAGATGAACTGGGCAAGCTCACCGTGCGATAGTGTCCCGTTGAGCACCATGCTGCCGCCCAACCAGAGGACTATGACGGTGATCCCTACGTAGAAGAAGGTTACCATGGAGGAGTTGGAGGCCTGGTAAATGGCGGCGTGATAGGAGTAGCGCGACGCGTTCTCCGCGTGATGGTAGAAGCGGCCTCGCTCGTGCTCCTCGGCGGCGAACGCCTTGACCACTCGCTGGCCCGACAGGTTCTCCTGCAAGGCCGTGGTCATCAGTCCAAGCTCCGTCTGCACGTTTAGCCAGGCGCGGCGCATCTCTATCATGGTGCGGCCGCTGCGCCAGGCCACAATGGGGGCAAACAGCAGGCAGAGCAGGGCTAGCTGCCAGTTGAGCAGCACCATGGCGGTGCCCACTCCTATAAAAAGCAGCACGGTAAAGGCGGCGCGGATGAGGCCCATCTGCACGAACATGCGAATGCCTTCCATATCCGTGGTGGCCTTGGACATGAGGTTGCCGGTCTGCTGCCTGTCGTGGAAGGCGAAGCTCATCCGCTGCAAGTGATCGTAGAACTCGTTGCGCAGGTCGTAGGCCACCCTCTGGCCAATCGACTCGCCCAAGTACTGCTGCCAGTAGGCGAACGCGCCGCGCATGCCGTTGGCCGCGAATACGCCTATGGCAAGTATGAATAGCTGGCTCCTGATGCCGGAGGAGAGCACCTCGTCGATGGCGGTGCCCAAGAGGCGGGGTATCAGCATGGAGAAGGCGGTAACTCCGATTATGGAGAAATAGGCTAGGAAGAGTCTAGTCTTATATCTAGAAGCTCGTTTAGCTATTCTCCAGAGAACCCGCATACGGCGGCTGGCCTTCTTTCTCTAACCGTCTCACTTACGAGGCGAGAATCGAACGTATCCGCAAAGAGTGGAACAGTAGATTATTATACTCTCATAGGCAAGGTTAGGCAAAGCGTAAGCATGCCAGTTAAGGAGGTCCCATGGCATACACTCAATCCGACGCCACTCGCCAATGGAATCGGAACGCCCAAAGCTGGCACCGATACTATGGTGAGAACGATCCCAACCGGCGCGATTTGCTGGACCCGCTGATCCTGGACCTCTTGGGAGATGTCTCCGGAAGGAGAATCCTTGACGCCGGCTGCGGTGACGGGTACTTCTCGCGCAAGCTTTGCGCAAGGGGCGCAGTTGTCACCGGCGTCGAGGCGGCTACGGAGATGCTAGCTCTGGCCACCGGAGAAGAGTCGAAGGCACAACCGGCCATCTCCTATCATCTGGGCAGCGTCTCCTCAATGGACTTTCTGGCCGATGGTATTTTCGACACAGTGATCACGAACAATGTCATCCAGGACGTGGAGAACTATCAGGATGCGTTCAAAGAGTTTAATCGGGTTTTACGCCCGGGCGGAGAATACATCCACGTCGAGAACCACCCCTGTTTCTCTCTATCAGGAGCAGGTTGGGTGAGGGACGCCCAGGGAAACCGTCTGTACAGGAAGGTGGATTACTACTTCAACAGGGAGCCATTCTTTTCTAAATGGTGTTCGGACTCCGGTATGGAACCAAGCGTTACCTGGCACCGAACTTTAAGCGACATCATGAATTCGCTGATCTCGGTTGGCTTCCATATCACAAGGGTTATTGAGCCGGAACCGCCGGAGTCCTGGCGACACAATGAGCGGCAGAACGATGCTTTCAGGATCCCGGAGTTTCTCGTGCTATTTTGCAAGAAGGGATGAGCTGGCTGTTACCTAACACCAGGTCCTCATTAGACCCTTGTATCTCGTCTCCAAGAAAAGGACCGAACATCACCTTGTATTCGCCTACCTCAGATTCCGGGTCTTCACTATTGGCGGCGTCCACTTCGACTTCAAACACCCGCCCAACGTGTTCGACATTGTCCAAATTGAAGATCACGTGGTCCTTGCGCCATACCTCTCGTTGTTTCCTGACGATGACTTTGACTCCTAGCGTAGCCTCCAGAACTTCCCAGATCACAGGGTCGCTTACCTGAAACAGCTTAAACGTCGAAATCCTAGATCCCGTTGCCCTAGTGTCGTAATAGTAGACTAACTGTCGGTTCCTCCTACCTTCTGTCCGGAGCTTCAGCCGCCGCGTTTCACCACCGGAACTGTCTACTGGCAGGTGGAAGAAGTAGTCGACCTGCTTCTTCCGTTCAACGAACGACGCCCCAATCCGCCGAAGCTGTCTGCGGATTGGTCGAAAGTCCGTACAGAAGGCCTTCAACTCTCTGTTGATACGAAAATCCATCTCCCTTAGGTGCCAAACAGACTCAATCTTCCCTCAACAGCGCCATGGAATAGGCGTCTACGTAGGCTCCGTCACGGAAGGCAAATGCCTTGTGTGTCCCTTCAATGGAGAACCCGAATTTCTCGTAGAGATGAATAGCCCTGGCGTTGTCGGTGTACACGTGTAGCTCAATCCGACGCAGGTTCAACCATTTGAACGCCATCTCCAAGGCGGCCTCCATCAGCCTGGTGCCTATGCCGGAGTCCTGGTGGTCGTCTCGAACGCCCATGCCCAGCCCGGCCACGTGAGACATGCGGTTTCGCCTCAAATGAAGCCCCAGGATTCCCACTACTAGGCCATCGACCTCGGCAACAAGCAACTTTTCACTTTGCGGCAGGTTTTCCAGCTGCCTTCTAGCCTCATCCAGTGAAACGTAGGGAAGCCCCAGGGTTTCCCGCATTGCTATGGGACTGGTCCATACTTTGTGAATGGCCTCAAAGTCAGCCAGCTCGGCGGAGCGAATCTTGATCTCAGTCATACCACGTCACCTCCTATCCCAAGCCTTCCTGGATTTCCAGGCCAGACCCTGTCTAGTACAGACCCAACACACTGTCATTCTGAATGAAGCGCAGCGAAGTGAAGAATCCAAAGCCTCCGCTAGCCCGCCTGCCCCTGACATCTCTCCCTTCCCCACTGCCGTACCTTACCCTTATTCTTCTATCCATGAACACTACTCGTAACTGCCACCTGTCCACCTCCTTACCCGTCATACCCGTGACGACGGGTATCCAGGGGCTGGGTGGAAAGCCACGGCAATCCCAGGACCAAAACCGCCTCGCCAATGACAAATTTCCGATTCGTTTCTCACCTCCGCCAAAAAATGGTTCGCATTTAGCCTTGTACTTTACATAACGTTGGAAACAAATCCCCTTCTCAGGCACGACACCACTCCACCTTTAACCGCCATTTCACGCCCAAAAACCCCCTTTTCAACGCAAAAAACGCCACTTTTGTCCAGTAATCAACCATCAAGACGGATACCTGCTGTGCCCCCAGAATCCTTCCGGGATTTCCAGACGAGAGCGAAATCCGGTACGCTCCAGCATGGCATCGCTGGCGGCTTGGGCCCGCTGCAGTACGGCCTCCTCGTCCACCGCCGTAACCACCCTGCCCTGCATCAGCACCCGGCCGTCCACTATGACCGTGTCCACGTCCTGGCCGTTGGCAAAGCCAACCACTCGATGCACCGGCATGTTCAGGGGGTACAGGTGCGGCTTGTTCATATCCACCAGGATTACGTCGGCCTTCTTGCCCGCCTCCAACGACCCTATCTGGTCGTCCACGCCCAGTGCACGAGCCGCGTCTATGGTCGCCATTTCCAGCACCTTGCCCGGAGGCATGTAGGCGCCGTCGCGGTACTCGGCGCGGTGCTGGCGCATGCAGACGTACATGTGGCGGAACATGTCGTAGTTCATGTCCGGCGCGGCTGCGTCGGAACCCAGCGCCACGGTGACGCCGGCGTCGAGAAGCTCCGGCACGGGGCAGCGCGACGGATAGGAGTTGCCCGAGCTTGGGTTGTGGGCAATCCTGGTGTCGGTTTCGGCGCAGATGCGCACCTCCTCCTCCGTGAGTCCCGTGGAATGCGATAAGAGCACGTCCGGCCCAAGGATGCCGAGCTGCTCGTGAGCGAACTTGACCGTCCCCGTATCGTGGCCGTCCTGCGTCAGGATCAAGCCGTACTTTTCGGCGAGGTCCTTGACGGCGCGCGCCTGCGACTTGAGCTCTTCCAGCGGCGTCTCGCTGTAGGGAGAACGAGCCGGGTTCTGCGTAGGCGACATCACTGAGACGTGAATGCGGCCGCCGTCTTCTCCATGCCAGCGCCGGATGATCTCCTCGGTGGTCTGCATGTACCGGTCAAAGTCGACCATGTAGGCGTGGCTATTGCCGTTGTCCCAGCGAGCGTACTGCCTGGGATATGGAGGGTTGCTGGGGCCGACGGCAAGGAACTCGCGGATGCCCATCTGCTGGACTGCCTCGCAGTGGCGATCGGCGTAGACCGGTTCGTCCACGCGCATAACCATGGTGCCGCCCCCGAAGTAGGTGACGCCGCAGGTGGTGCCGTTCTTCAACCGATCAAGAGAGGCCAGGAGCGCTTCAGCGTGCCAGAATTCCTCGTCCGTGCCCTCCGCATAGATATAGTCGGTCGTGTTAGACCAGGAAGCGCCAGCTCCGTGACCCAAGGTCTTCACCAGAGCGTGACCGGCGTGGCCGTGGCCGTCGATGAGGCCGGGCATAATTACCTTGCGCTGTGCTTGTATGACGCGATCTGCGCTGTGTGCGGCCTCCACCTCCTGACGCGGGCCCACGTCAACGATGCGATCGGCTTCGATGGCTACCGCGCCGTCTTCTATGACCCTGCGCCGCGGGTCCATGGTGATGACCGTGCCGCCTGTGATAAGGATGTCTGCCATGTTGTGCCTCCTGGAAGTTTGCTATGACCTGCCAAAATCGCTGGCCCAGAGCTGGCGAAGCTCGGCTAACGCCTCATGGGGAATGGGATGTTTTTCAGGGACGGATGCAGCTTCCTCTATCTGGATCCGGCTGGAAAATCCGACGAGCACAGTGGATACTCCGGTATGCATTAGCGCAAAGCGCACCGCGGCCTGGGGAAGGGACTGGATGTCGCCGGAGACGAGAAAGTCTAACTTGGAGGCGCGCTCTTCATCGGCGTCATAGGCGGAATCGGTGACCATGGGACTGCCGATAGTGGGGGAGGCGTGCCCCTGCCGCGCCGAAGCTCCGGCAAGCGCGCCTGCGGCCATGACGCGAATCACCACAACCCCCATCTCGTGCCCCGCGGCGCGGTCGATGAGATGACGGAAGTCATGGCCAACGAAATCGGAAGGAACCGACACACCGGCGCTGGGGTTCAGCATATTGTAGTAGGCCTGCACAACGTCGAAGCGTCCGCTGTCCACCGTCTTGATAAGTGCATCGGTGTCTCCGTTGCCAGTGAAGCCGGTGAACCGTATCAGCCCCTCCGAACGCAGGTCGTCAAAGGCGTCAACCACGCCGTTCTTGCCCAACACGTCGTCGATTCCCATGGTCTCGCCGCTGATGCCGCCGCCGCGTTGCATCGTTATGCCGTCGTGGAGCTGGAAGACGTCCACGGAGTCACGGCCCAGGCGCTTCAGGCTCTCTTCCAAAGAGCGACGCGCCCCGCCCTTGATATCGTCCAGTCTGTGGCGCAGATTCACTTTCGTAGCAACCCATGCCTGGGGCTTCAGGTGGTCTAGTACCCGGCCAAGATTGGTCTCGGAAAGCCCGTCCCCGTAGCTTGGCGCGGTGTCGAAATAGTTGACGCCAAGGTCAAGGGCGCGCTGCACCCCTTCCAACTGCTCCTGGAAGGAGCCGCGCACCATCAGTCCGCCCACGTTGCCGCAGCCAAAGCCAACCTCAGATACGCGAAGCCCCGTTCTGCCCAGAGTTCTGTAGTTCACAACTCCGCAAAACCCCCATAGTGGCGAAATCAATCAGGATAAGTATAATGTTGGTTTGAATACCCTGTGTAGCACAACTTCATGAAGATACCAATATCCTGGCTGAAAGAATACGTGGACGTGGCCTTTCCCGCAAAGGAGCTGGCGCACCGCTTGACCATGGCCGGCCTGGAGACCGGCGATGTCGAAGTCATAGGCGAGCAATGGGACAACATCTCCGTGGGCTTGGTTGTGAAGGCCGAACAGCACCCCAACGCCGACCGGCTCAAGCTGGCCACGGTAGACCTTGGAGGCGAGCAAGTTACGGTGGTCTGCGGCGGTCCCAACCTGGCGGAAGGACAGAAGATAGCATTTGCTGCACTGGGCGCGCGCCTCATCAATCCGCAATCGGACAAGCCGGAGACTCTGAAAGCGGCCAACATCAGAGGCGTCGTGTCGCAGGGCATGGTCTGCTCGGAGCGCGAACTGGGGCTGGGCGAGGACCACGACGGAATACTTGTGCTTGACGACGGCGCTCCCGTGGGCACTCCACTGGCCGAGTACCTGGGCGATACCGTGCTGAACACCGAGGTTACTCCCAACAGACCCGACTGGCTTTCCATGCTCGGCGTGGCCTATGAAGTGGCGGCTCTCAGTGGCGGTGGAGTGCGTGAGCCGGACGTCTCCTACCCTGAAGTGGAACCCGCTATCGAGCAGGAGGTCAAGGTATTCATCGACGACCCTGACCTTGCGCCAAGGTATACGGCAAGCCTGATCAAGGGAGTTACGGTGGGACCGTCGCCGCAGTGGTTGCAAGACCGCCTGATCAAAGCGGGCCAGCGCCCTATCAACAACCTGGTGGACATTACCAACTATGTGATGCTGGAATACGGCCAGCCCCTGCACGCTTTCGACTTCGATAAGCTCGGAGAGGGCATCATACGCGTGCGGCGTGCCAAAGCTGGGGAGACTCTGACCAGCATAGACGGCGAGCAGCGCAAGCTGACAGCGGAGATGCTGGCGATCGCCGATGCTGAAAAGGCGGTGGCAATCGCCGGAGTGATGGGCGGCGCCGAGACTGAGGTGACCCAGAAAACGCGCAATGTGCTGTTGGAGTCGGCGAACTTCAACCCTACGAGCATACGCCGCACCGCAGCGGCGCTGCAGATGCGAACCGAGGCCTCCTACAGGTTCGAGCGAGGCCTGAACCCTGAGCTGGCGCCCGTAGCGCTGAGGAGAGCAACGCAACTGATGCAGCAGATAGCGGGCGGGCAGGTCTCTAAGGGAATCGCCGACGCATACCCGGGGAAAGCGGACTCCGGAGCAGTCAGGTTTTCACTGGACAGGGTTGAAAAGGTGCTTGGGGTCAGGTTCTCCCTGGAAGACACTGAACGCGTGCTGAGTTCACTGGGCTTTACCTTCCAACTCAAAGGACAGGACGTGCTAGAGGTGGAGCCTCCCTACTGGCGCAGCGACATATCGATTGAGGACGACCTGGTCGAAGAGCTGGCGCGGACAACGGGATACGATGCGATACCCACAACGTTCCTGGGCACAAGCATCCCTCAGCACCACAGACAGCCGGAGAGGGAGCTTAGGGAAATGGTCAAGGACCTGCTGGTGGAAGCGGGCCTGCAGGAGGTCATCTCATACGCGATGACCAGCTACGAGACCTTGGATAAGGCCGAGGCTCTGGGAGAGATGGAACCTTTGACCCTGCGCAACCCCATGTCTCCGGAACAGCAATACCTTAGGACTTCGTTGCGGGGCAGCCTGCTCTCCACCCTGGAGATGAACCAGAGGTACGGTCAGCAGAGCATACGGCTGTTCGAAGTGGGTCGCGTATACGTGCCTCGCCGGGACGGACTGCCGGAAGAACGCGAGGTTGCAGTAGGCTTAGTCTGGGGAGACCGGACATCGCTATCCTGGACAGGCCAAAATGGCAAGGTGGACTTCTTCGATGCCAAAGGAGTGGTGCAAGCGCTGATGTCGGGGCTGGAAGTGAGGGAAGAATACGCGGCAGACCAGGACCCGCTGCTTCATCCGGGCAGAACGGCCTCTATTAGCGTAGACGGCGAGCAGGTGGGCGTAGTGGGAGAGGTCAAGCCTGAAGTACTGGAAGGGTTCGGCATCTCTGCGGGCGCAGTAGCCATGTTCGAGGTAGACCTGGCAAAGCTGCTGCCCCTGTTGCCGGAGGATATGCTCCGCTTTGAGTCGCTGCCCAGATTCCCCGGCTCGTACCGGGACTTGGCGCTTGTCGTAGACTCTCACGTGCCGGCGGCAACGCTGGAATCGCTGATCAAAAAGCATAACCTTGTGGATACCGTTACCATCTTTGACGTTTACACAGGCAAGGGAGTGCCTGAAGGCAAGCGGTCCATCGCCGTGCGCATAAACTTCCAATCAAAGCGAAAAACCCTTACGGCGGAGGCTGTATCGGCGGCGCAGGAGCAGATTATGAGACAGCTCGCTAAAGAGACAGGCGCCGAACTGCGTGGATAGCCCAACCTGAAGTTGGCGGAACTACTGCTAAAGATAATGACTACCGGAGAACACAAGCATAGCCATTCAGAGGATATGCTATCCGTTGAGGAAGCCAGGGAAAAAGTCCTGGCGCTGACACCGGTGCTGGAAGCTGAAGAAGTGCCTCTGCTGGAAGCGCAGGGGCAGGTGCTGGCTGAGGATGCGGTAGCCAGCTTTGACATACCGCCCTTGGACAACTCGGCGATGGACGGCTACGCGGTGCGTTACGCGGACATAGAAGGCGCAACTCTTCAGCGGAGCAAACTGCTCAGGGTGTCGGACTACGTGGCCGCAGGCCAGATCCCGCGTACTACGGTCAGCGAAGGCACGGCGGTACGGATAATGACCGGAGCTCCCATACCGCCCGGCGCGGACACCGTAGTCCCCTTTGAAGAGACTGACGAGGTAGAACGTAGTGCCGCCGGACGCCCCATAGACGAGGTCCTGGTGAGGAACGAGGTTCCCAAGGGCCAATTTGTGCGCCGGGCGGCGGAAGACGTTGCGAAGGGTGACGTCACCCTATCCAAGGGCACTGTGCTCAGAGCCAGCGAAATTGGAGTGCTTGCATCGCTGGGGCACTGCTCTGTGAAGGTGGTGCGGCGTCCTGTGGTAGCAGTGCTGGCCACGGGAGACGAGTTGCTGGAGCCCGGCCAAGAACTTGAGGCTGGGAAGATATACAATAGCAACAGCTACGGCATAGCGGCGTCGGTCAAAAGGTACGGAGGGCTGCCCCGGGTACTGGGAATCGCCAGGGACAACATAGAGTCCATGGGTGAAGCGCTGGAACGGGGGCTGGAAGCAGACATGCTGATAACGTCGGCTGGGGTTTCCAAAGGCGATTATGATATGGTCAAGGACGTTTTGGCGGAGCGTGGCGAAATAGCCTTTTGGTCGGTTAGAATGCGACCGGCCAAACCCATAGCGTTCGGAACGCTGAGAGGCCCTAGCGGGCGCAAAGTGCCCCACCTTGGCCTGCCGGGGAATCCCGCCAGCGCGATGGTGGCGTTTGAACAGCTGGGCCGTCCGGCTATATTGAAGATGATGGGCCGCACAAACCTGGACAAGCCCACGGTGGAAGCCGTGCTGGAGGACCCCATCATCAACTATGACGGACGACGCGTGTACGCTAGGGCGATTGTGAGCAAGAAAGACCAGACCTATTACGCACGCCTCACGGGGCCTCAAGGATCGAATATTCTGACCTCCATGGCTAGGGCAAACGGACTTGCCATCTGCCCTGAGGACGTAGAGATAATGGAGAAAGGCCGGATTGCGCAGGTACAGATGTTGGACTGGGAAAATGAATAAACAGCTATGCGGGAGATGAACGTGGTCTTAGAACAGGAAGAAGAACAAGACTCTAGATATCTGGCGGCTACCTTCAAGGTGGACCCGTCAAGATTTGAATCCCTGGGGCGCTCCATGGGCTTGCTATTGAGGGATAGGCGTTGCCCCTCATGCTGGGCAACGCTGATCAACGAGCCGGACCAGGGGCTTAGTACAAGAGCCAGGGAGCACTTGAAACGCTTAGCTGAGCACTGCTGCAAGCAGCCGGACTACATAAAGCACGACATGCCTATCATGGAGGCGGTGTTCCGCATCCTGCTGAGCCATCGTGAGGGGCCGCTCTCTGTGGAACAAATCCTGGAAGAACTGCAAGAACGGTGGTCAGACCCCACCAACCCAAGAGACCCGACTCCTGACAAGATCTACAGGATCCTATCCGGGGATAGGTTCTACGGGATAGTTATGGATACCCCTCCGCTTGAGCCTGCGGAAGAATCTTCCTAACCGGCCCCGGGTAACGCCACCCTCCTACGTTTGAGCCTACCGGCTAAGCGGCCAGGTGCTGCTTAGCAGTGGTCGCCAGCTGGGTAAAAGCCGCTTGGTCTTTGACGGCGATATCCGCCAGCATCTTCCGGTCTACTTCCACGTTTGCCAGCTTGAGGCCGTGAATGAAGGTATTGTAGTTGAGCCCTTCCTGCCGGGCGGCAGCGCTTATGCGCAGTATCCAGAGGCGGCGGAAGTCGCCTTTTCGCTCTCTGCGATGAGCATAGGTGTAGGCCATGGCCTTGACGAGCGACTCTTTGGCCCTCCTGTAAAGGCGATGTCGTACTCCCTTGTGCCCCTTGGTTAGGGCAAGGACTTTAGCGCGTCGCCGGTGCTTGGTTACACCGCGTTTGACTCTAGCCAAGATGTCTCCTTTGAATGCAGGTCACGTCCAGGTATCCGGGCGGTCCCTATTTAGCGTATGGAATGAGGCGGCGCAACTTTGGCTTGTCCGCCTTGCTTACGGCTACCGTATCATCGAACATGCGGCGGGAGCGTTTGGACTTCTTGCGCCGCAAGTGGCTGCTCAAGCCCTTCATTCGCAACGCCTTGCCGCCGCCTGAGTAGCGAAAGCGAGCCTTTGCACCTTTGTGTGTCTTTAGTTTCGGCATCTGTTCCTCTAAAAACTAGGGACTGACAAGCTCGGCCTTTTCCGACGGCTTGTCGGCTGTCTCCTGTGTCTTGGCAGTTCCTTTGCTTGTAGCTGCACCTGGAGCCAGAATGATGCTGAGCATACGTCCTTCCATGGTAGGAGCCTTCTCCAGCTTGGAGATGCTCTGCAAACCCTCAGCAACCTTGCGAAGAAGCGAGATACCCAGCTCCGGGTGGGTAATGGACCTTCCTCTGAAAAGGACGGTCACCTTTACTTTGGCTCCGCTGCCCAGGAACTTCCTGATGGTGCGCTCCTTGGCGTCCAGGTCATGCTGACCGATGTTGGGCCTGAGCCGCACTTCACGGAGCTCTATAGACCTCTGGGATTTCTTGGCTTCCTTTTCCTTCTTGGCCTGCTCGTAGCGGAAACGTCCGTAATCCAGCAAACGGCAGACGGGAGGATCGGCGCCGGGCGCAACCTCCACCAAGTCCAGATCCCGCTCTTGGGCTAATGCCATGGCTTCCTGGATTCTCATTATGCCTAGCTGCTGACCCCGTTCGTCAACAACGCGAACGTTGGGTGAGCGTATAGCCCTGTTAGCCCGGTACTCTCTAGCTATCAGTCACCTCTCTCTTTCTTTCGAATTGATAGGTGAGGAATATACCACAGCACGGCCAAAGCAGTAAAGGTTTGACGGTCAGCACGCCTTCCTGTCGTATTGCTTCGGTTCTTCTCAATAACGGAAGAAAAACCTGGTAAACTCGATGTTTACATGCCAGCCAGTCTCAAGGGTAACTCATAAGCCTAGAGACCAACTTGCCAATTGGGAGGACAAACAATGGAACTCGGCGCATTTTCCGTAAGCTTGGCCGTCCAAGACCTGGAGGCTTCCAGAGCCTTCTACGAGAAACTGGGATTCCAGGTCGTGGCGGGTGAGCCTTCAGAGAACTGGCAGATACTACGAAACGGAAGCTGCACCATAGGCATATTCCAGGGTATGTTTGAAAGGAACATACTGACTTTCAATCCAGGGTGGGATAGCCGGGGCCAAGACCTGGAAACTTTTGCAGACGTGCGTGACCTGCAGCGGCAGTTCAAAGCGGAAGGCCTACAGCTGGAGGTTGAAGTAGAGGAAAACAGCACGGGGCCGGCGAGCTTTGTGCTAACCGACCCCGACGGCAATCCAATCCTGGTGGACCAACACGTTTGATTATAAGTGCCGTGCCTAGGTATATGCCGCAACGGCCTCCTTCATAGACGCCAGGGCCTGCTCCACGGGCATGGAGCCCAGGTCTTCATTGGAGCGCAGGCGCATGGAGACGCTGTCCGATTGTGCCTCGCGGTCACCGACAATCAGCATGTATGGCACCTTCTTCAACTGGGCCTCGCGAATCTTGGCGTTCATCCTCTCGTTGCGGTCATCTACATCCACGCGGAGGTCATGCTGAGCTAGGCGCTGCTCGACCTGCCTGGCGTACTCCACGTGCCTGTCGGCGATGGGTATGACCACGGCCTGGACGGGCGCCAGCCAGACGGGGAAGGCGCCTTCGTAGTGCTCTATGAGGACGCCCATGAACCTCTCCAGTGAACCGACCATGGCCCTGTGCACCACCACGGGGCGCCGCCTCACGCTGTCGTGGTCCACGTACTCCAGGTCGAACCGTTCAGGCAGGGAGAAGTCGAGCTGGATGGTGCCAAGCTGCCACTCCCGATCCAAGGCGTCGGGAACGAAGAAGTCTATCTTGGGGCCGTAAAAAGCGCCCTCTCCGGGGAACGATTCAAAGGGGAGGCCCGTCTCTTCCAGCACGTTGCGCAGCGCCGTCTCTGCCCTGTCCCAAATCTCATCGGAACCCACTCGCCTCTCCGGCCTCAGGGAAAGCGCGATGCGTACGCGATCAAATTTGAACAGAGCATAGGTCTGCCGGTACATATTGATAAGCGTGAGCACCTCAGAGGCTATCTGGTCAGGTGTGCAGAAGACGTGGGCATCGTCCTGTGAGAAGGTGCGCACCCTGGTCAGGCCATGGATGACTCCCGAGCGCTCGTAGCGGTGGAGTCTGCCAAAGTCAGCGATGCGGAGCGGCAGGTCACGGTAGGAGTGAAGCCGTGAGGCGTAGATCATGGCGTGTCCAGGGCAATTCATAGGCTTCACAGCGTACTCGCGCTCGTCCTGGTGGATGATATACATATTCTCATAGTAGTTTTGGTAGTGGCCGGAGCGCCGCCACAGATCGGTATCGAATATCTGCGGGGTAATCACTTCCTGGTAGCCGTGCTGCTTGTAAAGGTCCCTAACGTAGCTCATCAGGGCGTGATATATCACAGCGCCCTTGGGAAGGAAGAACGGGCTGGCCGGGGCTATGGGATCGATAATGAACAGGTCAAGCTCCGTGCCAAGGCGGCGGTGGTCGCGCCGCTGGGCTTCTTCCAGCTTGGTCAGGTAGGTATCCAGCTTGTCCCTGGACTCGAAAGCGGTGCCGTAGATGCGTTGCAGCATCGGTCGCTTCTCATCGCCTCGCCAGTATGCGCCGGCCACGGAAAGCAGCTTGAAGGCCTCGATTTCAGCCGTGGAATCCACGTGCGACCCACGGCAGAGGTCTTCAAAGTTGCCGTGCTTGTAGAAAGTAATCGCCTCTCCGGGTGGAAGGTCGTCAATGATCTCCAACTTGAAGGGCTGGTCATTTACCAGATCCTTGGCCTTTTCACGGGAAAGCTCGCGGCCCGTGAAAAGCAGACCGGCGCGTATGCTCTGCTCCATGCGGTTCTCTATGGCTTCCAGGTCCTCAGGGGTAAAGGGCCGTGAGACAAGGAAGTCATAGTAGAAGCCGTCGTCAGTGGGCGGGCCTATGGCCAGCTTGGCCTCGGGGAAAAGCTCCATGACGGCCTCGGCCATAACGTGGGCGGCGGAGTGCCGCAAACGGTAGCGGTAATCGGCGATTTCAGGGGATACGTCTTCAGAACCTACGTTGATTTGTTCCATAAGTCACCTCCGGTGTAGCTAACAGTCAGTTGTCGCAGCTATACCCGTGCGGTGACACCGGGGGTGGTTGGCCCCCGGAAGTTACTCCTGTATGAGAATACGTTCTGAAGCATCTTATACAACTATATTAAGGACTCACTGACCTGTTAGCAAGACCTTGCCCAGGGTTCAGCCTCTTTCAAGCTGCTCTATGATCATCTCCACGGATGCGCCAACTCGCGCTTCCGTGAAATCGTCGTACTCCCAATCCGGCACGTGGATTTTGTGGCAGTCGAAGCAGGCGCGGGGGATATCTTCCAAGTGCATCTCGCCATCGCCCTCAGTGCATCGCCCGCTCCACTGGCCGGTGGGCACCATACGGAAAGGCTGTTCTGCACCAAGCTCGCGGACAAGCTCCGATTCAAACAGGGCTTTGATTTCATGGAACTCCATTCGGCTATTGTAGCGCAGGGTGATGGGTAACACCTCTAACCCCTTCCAACCCTGCTCTTTGAATCTGGATACGCCTGTATATCTGTGAGCCTTTTCAAGGCTGGCATAGGCACGCTGATAGTATAGTAATATAAGAGCACTCAGATGGATGAAGAGCAGCGCAGGATAGCAAGAGCCGTGAACCTGACACGGGTGATACGATCGCCTAAGCAGCGGCTTGCCACCTTTGGTGTAACCGACCTCAGGTACTACGTGGTGACGGAGCCGGCCTACCGCGAGATTGACGGCGGCGAAGATGAAGCGGTGGTCAGGGACGGACGGGTCACGGCACAGAAGCCGGATATTGTGACGCCGGGCTACATGTTGAACCTGGAAGGGTTCAGCGAAGAGGTGCGGGAGTACATGCATCGCCAGGCAGAGCAGTTCGGCGCCAACAGCCCGGGCATACTTTATAAGTATCGCAACGAGCCTGGAGGAACGGAGATTGTCAACGGCCAGGTACGGGCGGTAGCCGAGCGGATAGGCAGAGACCTCGACGAGAGAGGCGTGGAAACGGCGGTGGTGCTCAGCGGCCTGGATGAGCTGTGGGACGTGTCGCTGTTCAAGTTCATCTACGACTACACGGCGCAGTCGTCGGAGTCCAACGCCAGGGAGATGGAAGCGATGGGACTGCTGGACCCGGTACCGCCGATGGACGTGCCCAGGGGCGCCATACAGAGGATAGAGGAGCTCTTCCAGCAGGTGAAGCAGGGGCAGGACCCCGGTCTGCTGCACAAGGAACTGGTGAGATGGGGGCTGTTTGAGCACTACGAGGCACGGTTCCTGGGGTTGTTCAGAAAGTAGGCTTCCCTATTACGGCTGAGATGGCCGTTGTCATGCCGTATCAAGACGGTGAGAAACACTCGCGTCAACGCCGCGTCTCATCCGTGCGTATTCCGAGCAGATTTCCGCGCCCAGGATCAGTGGTGGCATAGACCCTGACCGTGAAAACTGCCATTTATGATACCTTATGTCAAATTTTCTTGTGCCACCTAATACGCCGTTATACAATTGCAAACCGTAACTATTAGGATGTTGCCGAGCAACGATTTTGTTGCCGAGCAACGATTTTTGGAGGTTTGCCATGACTACGCAAGAGGCCCACGCCCACGCAGCCCACGAATGTGATGAGCACGAGCACCACGGCGAGCCG
The DNA here is from genome assembly GCA_965116555.1 of Dehalococcoidia bacterium. GTDB lineage: Bacteria > Chloroflexota > Dehalococcoidia > Lucifugimonadales > QGNO01 > DAOUJH01. The sequence goes on from OZ220698.1 coordinate 1,658,355, forward strand.
GGACACGTCCACGACTCCCACGAGTGCGACGAGCATGAGCATCATTCCCACGACTCCCACGAGTGTGACGAGCACGAGCACCACGGCGAGCCGGGCCACGTCCACGACTCCCACGAGTGCGACGGCCACGAGCACCACGGTCACTAAGACCCATCCGAAAGCGCGATTTCTATCTGCCTGTTGACTTCCTGGTAAGCTGGAAGCAGGCTCTACGCGCTTTTGTCCATATCCGTATTTGCTTGGGCTACTACAGAGTAGCCCGGAGGTGCTGTTGGCTTTGAGGAGTCTCATCAGAAGGGGTTCCGAAATGTTTCGGCGAGCATGTGCGTCCCTGTTCATGCCGCCGAAACCTATGCTCGCTGCCCAAGGAGCCGGCGTATACTTTTTGACTTCGTCTGGTGGTGGGTCTGACTCCCATGACCATGCCAACCATGAGGGTCATGACCACGGGCACGAAGGTCATGACCACGACGACCACGAAGGCCATGACCATGACGATCACGAAGGTCATGACCACGACGACCACGAAGGCCATGACCACGACGACCACGAAGGCCATGACCACGACGACCACAAAGGCCATGACCACGACGACCACGAAGGCCATGACCACGACGACCACGAAGGTCATGACCACGACGACCACGAAGGCCATGACCACGACGACCACGAAGGCCATGACCACGACGACCACAAAGGCCATGACCACGACGACCACGAAGGCCATGACCACGACGACCACGAAGGCCATGACCACGACGACCACGAAGGCCATGACCACGGTCACCACGACCACGCCCACGACTTCAGGAGCGCCAGTCGCAAGAACCTCATAATAGCTCTGACGCTGATCTCCAGCTACATGCTGGCCGAGGTTGTGGGAGGCATCCTCTCTGGCAGCTTGGCTCTGATAGCGGATGCGGGCCACATGCTCACCGACGCCCTGGCAATTGGAATGGCGCTAGCCGCCATGTGGGTTGCGGATAAGACGGCGTCGGCGGAGCGAACTTTCGGCTACGAGCGCACAGAAGTGTTGGCCGCTATGTTCAATACCATTGCGCTTTGACTCATTGCGGGATGGATATTCTTTGAGGCGTATCACCGGGCTTTCACGGAAGAAGTGTACGTTGAAGGCCTGCCGGTGCTCATCGTTGGCAGCGGCGGTCTCCTTATCAACATAGCAGCCGCCTGGGTGCTTCACCGTTCCTCTGGGCACAGCATGAACGTAGAGGGCGCCTTCCAGCACGTCCTGGCCGACCTCATGGGTTCCGTAGGAGTCATTATCTCCGCTGTACTGATCATGGCGTTTGGTTGGGCACTTGCAGACCCAATCCTGAGCGTTCTGATTGCGCTGCTCATCCTGTGGAGCAGCCGGCACCTGATGGCCACCGTGACCAACGTGCTGCTGGAAGGGACCCCCAAGCACATAGACGCCTACAAGCTCTGCAACGACATTGAAGCCGTAGAAGGCGTCACTCTTATCCACGACGTCCACGTCTGGACCATTACGTCGGGCAGCGAGGCGTTTACCGCGCACGTACTAGTCGATCCTTCATACCGGGGGAGCAGAGATGAAATCCGCTCCAAGATCCAGGACATCGCCTACAACAACTACGGCATCAACCACGTCTCTGTCCAACTGGAAAACACGGCGTCCACCTGCCGCGAAGACCACCACGTAGACCATCTGCTGCACACAAGCCGTCCAAGCGCAAGTTAGGAGACGGTCGGCTACGCCGCTCCTGCCGTGATATGGCAATGAGGAAGAAGTACACCCCACAGTCATGGATTCAACGGCTGCGCTCAAGGCTGTGCTGAGCAACCCGGACCTGGAGGCGCTACCTACAACCCTTGATGCCAGAGTGGATCTAGGTGTTCTGTTTCGACTAAAACCCCATCATGGTCAAAGAGAATGTATTTCTTCACTTTGCCTTCATGACGTTCATGTGATTCCCTCGAGGTTGCTTTCCAAACGTGTCTCGATCGGTTGGTCCGCCTCCGGAAACTCGAAAGAGCGACCGGTGATCTTCTCGTAAAGGTAGATGTAGCGTCTTGAGAGCTCGGTTACAAGGTCATCCGGCGCCGGTGGCAGGACCTCATCCTCGTATGGGTTGCAGTTGTCCGTGAACCAGAGCCGTAGGAACTCCTTGTCGACGTTGTCGGGTTCCTGTCCCTCCCGCATGCGCTGTTGATAGGTGTCGGCAATCCAGTAGCGGCTAGAGTCAGGGGTGTGGATCTCGTCGATGAGAAGGATCTCACCGTTCTCGTCGCGGCCCATCTCGTATTTGGTATCGACGAGAACCAGGCCATGCTCGGCTGCCTTGGCTTGACCGAAAGCAAAAAGTTCCTGCGCAATGCGGCTGCATTGTTCCCAATCATCGGCCGTCATCCAGTTCTCGGACACGATTTCGTCAGGGCTGATCGGACGGTCGTGATCCTCCTCCTTGGTGGTCGGTGTGAGGTAATTCGTCGGGAGCTTCTGGTTCTTGATTAGGCCCTCGGGCAAATCGATGCCACAGTATTGACGCTGACCACTCTGGTAGACCGTCCAGAGGGAGGTATTCGTGGTTCCGGTGATGTATCCACGCATCACGAACTCAATGGGGAAGACGGTACATTTCTTGGCAATTGTGACGTTTGGATCGGGAACGGATAGGACCTGATTTGGCACAATATGGCGAGTCTGTTCAAACCACCACGCGCTGGTCATGTTGAGCACCTGCCCTTTGAAGGGGATAGCCGCCAGCACCCGGTCAAAGGCGCTCTGCCGGTCGGTGGTGATGAGTACCATACGATCCCCAAGATCGTATCGATCCCGTACTTTGCCTATGTACTTCTCTCCTTGAGAAATATTCGTCTCAATGAGGCAGTTTCCGAGCTCTTGTCGTATTCGATCCGTGTAGCCATCCGGGGTGTAAATAACGTTTTCCATTTATCGTCTCCGCAAAGTTAAGAGCTTATATGAGGTGGCCCTATTATACCCCGCACCATATCCGGTATCTATCATGTCGCAGTGGTTTCTTCGACGACTTGCTATCAGCACCGCGAACGACGTCACAAGGGGCGCTGAGCGGTTCATGTAGGGCGCTACGGGTTTGAGGTCAGAGGCTTTGGATTCTTCACTTGGCTGCGCTGCGTTCAGAATGACAGTGGGCGCGCTCCTCAGCATGAGGCCACCTTGCATCACCTACCCTTTCCTTGACACCTTCAGATGCGGTTGCTAGCATTGTTAGGCGTGATTTACGCAGAAATCAGGAGGTACAAGCGGTCGCTCTTGTGGAGCGGCTTGCTTTTCTTTAGGAACGGGAGAACCTGAATTGGCTTATGTATCCGCTCTGCGCTGCCGCTCCTGCAGCCGGGAGTACCCCGTAGAGCCATTGAACGTCTGCGATTTTTGCTTCGGCCCGCTTGAGGTCGTCTACGACTACGATGCCATAGCCAGGGTGGTGAGCAGGGAGCGCATAGCCTCCGGGCCTTTCTCCATACTCCGCTACCACGACCTTCTCCCCATCGACGCGGAGGACGCGGTCGAGATAGAAGCCGGGTTCACTCCCCTGCTCAAATGCAACAATCTGGGCAGAGTGCTTGGCCTGGAAAACCTCTACATAAAGAACGACTCGGTGAACCCCACGTTCTCGTTCAAGGACAGGGTGGTCACCATAGCGGCGACCAAGGCCCGCGAGTTCGGGTTCGATACCCTGGCCTGCGCCTCCACAGGCAACCTTGCTTGCAGCGTCGCCGCGCATGCGGCGCGGGCAGGCATGAAGGCGTTTGTCTTCATTCCCGCCAACCTGGAGCGGGGCAAGGTGGTGGGCGCAGCCATCTACAACCCAACCCTAATTGCCGTGGACGGCTCCTACGACGAGGTCAACCGCCTCTGCTCCGAAGTGGGCGACAACTATCCCTGGGCGTTCGTCAACATCAACATCCGCCCCTTCTACGCCGAGGGCAGCAAGACCCTGGCTTACGAAGTCGCCGAGCAGCTCAACTGGCGCGCTCCCGACCACACGGTGGTGCCCGCCGCCTCCGGTTCCATGTTCACCAAGATATGGAAGGGGCTCAAGGAGCTGTCGGACCTTGGCCTGATAGGGAAGGTGAATACACGGATGCACGTGGCCCAGCCCGAGGGATGCTCTCCAATCATAGAGGCTTACGAAAACAATACCCGGCAGGTCAAACCGGTGCGGGCCAACACCATCGCCAAGTCGCTGGCCATAGGCAACCCCACGGACGGCGTATTCGCGCTGGATACAATCAAGGCTTCAGAAGGCTCGGCGGTGATGGCAATGGAGGACGAGATAGCCGACGGCATCAAGCTCCTTGCCGAAACGGAAGGCATCTTCACCGAGACCGCCGGCGGTGTAGTTATATCGGGGCTGAAGCGCCTGGTGGAACAAGGCAGGATCAAGCCCGACGAGGTTACAGTGGCCTACATCACGGGCAACGGGCTCAAGACCATTGAAGCGGTGGAGGACGTGGTCAGACCGGTCCTCACAAAACCCAACTTGGAAGCCTTCGAGGAGGCTCTTCATGCTAGCCCGGCATATTAGCAGGAGGCTCTCTAATGGCCAATAAGCGTGTCAAGTTCACATTCCCCCCGGTGCTGATCACCGAACCGGTCATTCACAACTTGGGACAGAACTTTGAAGTTGTGACCAACATCCGCCGAGCGGACGTGCGTGAGGAGATGGGTTGGGTGGTGTTGGAGATCACCGGCGATGAAGAGGAGATAGAACGGAGCCTGGGGTGGGTCACCGGACTGGGAGTGCGTGTTGACCCGGTGGCCGGAGATGTAATAGAAGGGTGAACTTCTTCTTCACCTGCCGTACAATAGTTGCAGCCCAAAGCTGCCATAACCTAGGAGGAACTAGCGGATGAGCGTCACTGTACGAATACCGGGGCCATTGCGCCGCGTGACCAATGGCGAATCACAAGTAGCCGTGGAGGCCTCAACCGTAGGGGAATCTATCGACTCGCTGGATGCCAAGCATCCGGGCATCAAGGAGCGCATTTGCGATGAGTCTGGCGACCTCCGCTATTTCGTCAACGTCTACCTCAACGGTGAGGACGTCCGCTTCCTAGACGGGCTGAAAACGGAGATGAACTCGGGAGATGAGTTGAGCATCGTCCCGGCTGTCGCCGGCGGCTCTCTCTAGCCTCCCATACTCCACGAAGCCAACCGTCTCCGGCTTTGCTCCAAACGAGCTGTCTCGTCCGCAGGGCTGTATCCATCCAAGAACTCCCTGGCAAGCAGATCAAAGCTGCCCCCTGCTATGGCCGCGCGCATATCGGCCATCAGCCTAATCACAAACCTCAAGTTGTGGATCGTGGCCAACCGCAGGCCCAGGAGCTCTTTCGCCTTGAACAGGTGATGGAGATAACCCGCGGTGAAATGGGCGCAGGTGTAGCAGTCGCATCCATCCTCAACGGGGCTTTCCCTGCCCCGGAACGCGGCAGAACGTATATCCAGCCTTCCCCGCCTGGTGAAGAGCGCCCCGTTACGCGCCACCCTTGTCGGCAGGGCGCAATCGAACATGTCCACACCCCTGGCTACGCAGTGCACCAGGTCCTCCGGCGAACCCACGCCCATCAGATAGCGCGGCTTGTCCTCCGGCAGCAGTCCGGCGGTATGCTCCACCAGCGGGTACATGACCGACTTGGGCTCGCCCACGGCCAAGCCGCCGATGGCATATCCCGGAAAGTCCAGCCCTTTGATGAAAGAGGCCGACTCCTCTCTCAAGTCCTGAAACACACCACCCTGCACAATACCAAAGAGCGCCTGGTCATCCCTGGAGTGCGCCTCACGGCATACCTCCGCCCAGCGGTGGGTGCGCTCCATGGCATCCCGCACCGCATCTTTGTCATCGGTATAGGCCAAACACTGGTCCAAGCACATGATTATGTCCGCCCCCAGGCGCTCCTGATAGTCGATGACCTTCTTGGGAGTGAACATGTGGCGCGAGCCGTCTATGTGTGATCGGAACTCCACTCCGTCGTCGGTGATCTTGGCGCGACGACTCAGGCTGTAGACTTGGAACCCGCCGCTATCGGTGAGCGTAGGGCCATCCCAGCCCATGAACCGGCCCAACCCTCCCAGGTCGCGCACGGTTTCGATGCCGTGCAGATACAGGTGGTAGGTATTGCCCAAGAGCAGCGCGGCGTCCAGGGAACGCAGCTCCTGGGGGGTAAGCGTTTTGACCGAGCCCTGCGTGGCTACCGGCATGAACACCGGGGTCGGCACGGGACCGTGCGGCGTGTGCAAGACTCCGGCGCGAGCTGCGCCGTCAACCGTATCAAGCTCGAACTTGGCGTTCATTGTGGAATGGTAGGAAATGCGTACAGGTTAAGCAAGGGCAGAGGCTATCTAAAGTTTCTCAACGCAGGCAAGATGGCAAAGAAGACCAGGGTAACCACTCCGTATGCTATACCGCTTATCAGCACAGTATCGGATACTCCACTGGCTATGCTGCCGCCCATCTGTACGAAACCAAGGTCCACACCTCCGGGGCGCTTCAACACCTCCGCAACGCCGCCCAATAGAAGAACCCCTATCCAGCTCATCCCTTGAATGCTGGTCTGGAAACTCATCACCCGGCCGCGCAGGTCGTCGGGAGCCAGCACTTGCATGGCTACTATGCGCATGGCGCGGAACATCACCTGGGCCAGTCCCATGCCAAAGACAATGATCATGGTTAGCATGAATACGTCCGACTTGGCAAAAGCCATGAGCAGACCCGTGTTGAGCACGGCCACGGCCAGCAGCAGATAACCCCTGCGACCAAAATTGGAGAGAGATACAACAGTCAGTGCGCCAACAGCGCCTCCCAGCGTTGAAACGGTCATGAGATACCCCAGCCCGGAAGCGCCCTCTCCCAGCATTGCATCGGCAAATATGGGCAGCATGAACCCGGCCGCGCCTCCAATCACGGAGAAGGTCACGCCTATGCTGACCAGGCCAAAGAGCACCTTCTCGTTCCAGACGTACTTGAAGCCCTCCAAAAAGGAGCCTCTGTCACCGGACCCTCGTTGCTTGGCGCGCTGCTCCTCGGGGTTCCAGTCCAGCAGAAACACCGTTATGGCGGTGAACAGTTGCATTGCCGCCGTGGACGCGAAGAGAATACCCTCCCATCCCGCGCCTATAACGCCTATCAATATAGCGCCCAACGCCGGACCAGCTACCCTGGGCCAGGTGTCGGCCACATTGTCCCATGCCGCGGCGTTGGAGAGGCGTCGTTTGTCCACAATACTGCCCAGAAGCGCCTGATGGCTCGGCCGTCCAATAGACTGAATCACGCCGCTAAGCACGGATGAAACCAGGAAGTGCCACCAGTGGATCAGGTCCAGTATTATCAAAACAGCCACGGCGGCCCAGAGCACCACAAGGAGTGATTCCGTGATTTTGGCCAGCAGGCGGCGGTCGATCTTGTCGGCCAGGAAGCCGCCGACAAACGGCATAAAAAGCATGGGCCATGCCAGAGAGGAGGTGACAAAGCCCAGCAGGAAGGGAGAGTCCGTTATCTCCCAGACCATCCAGGCACGGAGGAAGACACGCATCTGCCGGGCCATGTTGGAGCTGGCGCGGCCGGCCCATAGGATGCGGAAGTTGCCTACTTCGAAAGCGGTCACCGAGCCGCGGATACGGCCAACAGGTTTTGCTTCTACTTCAGCCGGTGAATCTGAAGAGGGGTCCGCCACTGTGCCTTCCGCTAAGCCTCTCGGTACTGGTAATAGTCGACAAATTTCCGCAAAGCCGCCGCCGTGCCCTGCAGTCCGTGCAAAGCGGGTATGCCCGCATCAGTTAGCCTCTTGTAGAACTCGTCTGCCAGCTCCTGTGGCGGATGGGGATGCGACGTAGACATGGCGGCTACGTACGGCTTCTTGGCCCGCTTGCGAAACTCGGCCAGTAACTCCGGGCCGTGCCCCCTGTACAGTGAAGCTTCGCCGTCCCTGACCACGGTATGCACCTCATGGACGATGATGTCCACGTTCGGGTCGTCGTTCAGCACGTCCAAGACGTTGTTCAGATGATCGGGGTTGCTCAGCGTGCGCCCCTCGATGGGATTGGTATACGTGCTTCCCACAACGTCGAACTTCTCCAGTATGCGCTGATATGAGCTCTGTTCCAGCGAAGGCACCTTGAAGCCGGCCTTGGAGAAGACGTTGGTCATTTCAGTGGCGTGGCCGCCGGACAACGCCATCAGCCCCAGCCTGTCGCCGGTGGTCGGGGGCAGTTGCAGGAGGAGCTTGGCCGTCTCGAAGACCTCGTCAACGCTTTCCATCTTGATGGCGCCGCACTGACGGAGCATAGCGTCCCAGACCGCGGATTCCGTTGTCATGGAGGTGGAGTGCGATGCTACGGCCCGCGCCGCGTCTTCCGTTTCTCCAACTTTCCAGACAAGGACGGGCTTCGTGGCACTTATTTGGCGCAGGACATCGTAGAAACGCCTGCCGTCCCTTATCCCCTCCAAGTACATGCCTATTGCCGTGGTGTCTTCGTCCTGGGCAAAGTACTCAAGGTAATCCGTACTGTCCAGGATGATGCCGTTGCCCATGCTGACCAACTTGCTCACTTTGATCCCGTTGGCCAGGCATCCCCTGGCAAATCCTCCCGACTGGGAACCGCTCTGGGAGATGAAGGCGAAGTTCCCGGCATCACCGTGGTACCCGCCCAGGTTCACCCCCAGGCCTACCTTGGGATTGAAGACGCCCAGGCAGTTGGGGCCCACTATGTCCAGACCGCCGTCGCGGGCAAGCTGGAGCAACTCGCGCTCTCGTTGAATGCCATCCTCCATGCCCGTCTCGCCGTAGCCTGCCGTATAGAGATGCACCCCGGCCACACCCTTGGCTATACAGTCCTTGATCACGTAGGGCACGACTTGCGCGGGCACGGACACAATCACGAAGTCCACGTCTCCGGGGACGTCCACCAGCCTTTCATAGTTGGGGAACCCCAGCTCTTCCGCGCTGGGCCATTCATTCTTGTCTATGTTGATGTGGTACTTGGGCCCCTGGAACGGCAGCACGGTGCGCAGCCAGTTGTGGTTGTCGATCTGCTTGGAGCCAACAACGGCAACGCTTCTTGGATTGAAGATTCGTTCCAGCTTGTGCATCAGGCCTCTTCTCGTTCCTTCAACTCTATCCTTGCTTCCGCAACCAACACCTGTTCTCTATAGGCGTATACGGGGAACAACTCCATGTTTTCTATCTCAGGGTTCTCATGTACAAGGCCGGAGACCTTTAGAAGCATCTCTTCCAAAAGGGTGTCCCTCGGCGCGGGCAATGCCCCGTATCCCTGCAGAAGCCGGCTTCCCTTTGGCTCGCGTATCATCAGCTTGGCGTCCTTGCCGGTGAGAGGCACAATGCGGTATGCCACGTCTTCCCACACCTCCACGGCCATCTTTCCATAGCCAAACGAGAGGACGGGGCCAAACAGCATGTCCTGGTGCAGGCGGACTATCACCTCTACGCCGGGAGGCGGCGCTTTGCTTACGGAGAGCGACTCCACTCCGGCGTCCCAGGACTTGGCCTGGGCAAGGAGCGTGGGGAATGTGCTGCGCAGGTCCGCTTCAGACGACAAAGGCACAACTGCTCCACCATTAAGCAGGAGCCGCTGCCTGGATACGGGTCTGAGCAGGACAGGAAAATCGGAAGCCCTGGCGGCGGAAACGGCTTCGTCGGCGGACGTTACCGCCCTGGTTTCAGCCACCGGTATTCCAGCCTCATGCAGCAATTCCTTGGACTCAGGGTCGGTGAGGACAAGACCTGAAGATATGTCCCATTGCTGAATGAGACCTTTGACACTCATCTGCTGGAGCACCCCTTGGACGAATGCATGTATTCCTAGCACTATCAAACAGGGAAGTCAACCAAGCTGGATGACTACGTTATAGCGTGCGACTGCTCGTATTCAGAGATAGAGGCTTCGTGCTCCAGGGTCAGACCTATGTCATCCAGGCCCCTTAGCAAACAGTCGCGGCGAAACGCGTCTACCTGAAACTCCGCAGTGTACTCATCCGACCCCGTAACCAGGCAGCGCTCTAGGTCGACGGTGATCTCATAGTCCGCGTCTTCCTTGGCCTTTCCCATGAAGTGGTCTACGTCTTCCGATGCTAGCTGCACAGGCAGCATGCCGTTCTGGTAGCAGTTGTTGCGAAAGATGTCGGCGAAGCCGGAACTGATGATGGTGCGAAACCCGTAGTCCTCCAGCGCCCAGGGAGCGTGCTCCCTGGAGGAGCCGCTGCCAAAGTTCGGCCCGGCGACGAGGACGGTGGCGTCTTTGTATTTTGGATCGTTAAGAATAAAGTCGGGATTGGCCTTCCCGTCCGGCAGCTTTCGCCACGAGTCGAAGAGGAACTCCCCGAATCCCGTGCGCTCAATGCGCTTCAAATACTTGGCGGGGATTATCTGGTCGGTATCTACGTTGGCCCTGTCCAAAGGAACGGCTCTTCCGGTCACTCTTACATACGGTTCCACGGTTTCTCTCCTAGCTGAAGTTCCACTCTCTAATGTCCACAATATGCCCGGCAATGGCGGCTGCGGCGGCCATCTGCGGGCTCATCAAATGCGTGCGCCCGCCCGGTCCCTGCCTTCCTTCGAAGTTGCGGTTGGACGTGGAAGCGCACCGTTCGCCTGGCCCAAGGATGTCCGGGTTCATGCCCAAGCACATGGAGCACCCCGACTCACGCCATTCGAACCCCGCGTCCACGAATATCCTATCCAAACCCTCCGCCTCCGCTTGGGCTTTCACCGCCGTGGAGCCGGGCACCACCAGTGCCCTAATCTTATCGTTCACCCTCTGCCCGCTGATCACCTCTGAGGCGGCGCGCAGGTCTTCTATGCGTGAGTTGGTGCAGGAGCCTATGAAGACACGGTCAAGGAGTATCTCCTGCATTGGCCTGCCGGGTTCCAGGTCCATGTACTTCAAGGCGCGCTCTGCCGCCTCACGCTCCACCGCGGATTCGAACGAAGCCGGATCAGGTACGCGCTCCACCACCGGCACCACCATGCCGGGGTTAGTCCCCCAGGTGACGAAGGGCGAAAGTGCTGACGCGTCCAGCTCAACCGTGGTGTCGTAGGCGGCGTCCGCGTCCGTTTTCAGCGAGAGCCACTTTTCGGCGGTGGCTTCAAAAGCGTCCCCTTGTGGGACTCTGGGCCTTCCCCTGAGGTATTCAATGGTCTTTCCGTCCGGAGCCACCATGCCCGCCCTTGCTCCTGCCTCAATGGACATGTTGCACACCGTCATCCGTCCCTCCATGGAGAGGCTGCGGATGGCTTCACCGGTATACTCGACCACGTGGCCGGTGGCCCCCCCGACGCCTATCTTGCCGATAATAGCCAGGATGATGTCCTTGGCGGTAACGCCATAAGGCAGCGTCCCATCGACTCTAATCTCCATGGTCTTGGGCTTCGCCTGACGCAGGGTCTGTGTCGCCAGCACGTGTTCCACCTCGGAGGTGCCTATGCCGAAGGCCAGCGCGCCAAACGCGCCATGCGTAGATGTATGGCTGTCGCCGCAGACGATTGTCTTGCCGGGCTGGGTATAGCCCATCTCAGGCCCTATGACATGCACAATCCCCTGGCCGGGGCTGTCCATCCCGTAGTAAGTTATGTCAAACTCCTCCACGTTCCGGTTCAAAGCATCTATCTGAGCGCGGGAAATCAGGTCGGCAACAGGCAGTGCGCGGTCTGTCGTGGGCACGTTGTGATCCACGGTTGCAACCGTCAGGTCCGTTCGCCGGACTTTACGGTTGTTCATGCGGAGTCCGTCGAACGCCTGTGGTGAGGTGACCTCATGCACAAGGTGCAAGTCTATGTAGAGGATAGCCGGCTTATCCGGCTCCTCGTAGACTACGTGGTCACTCCAGATCTTCTCAAACATCGTGTTCGGCATATCTTCCCTCTCAGATTCGCTGGGTCTTTTGTCAACTAGGTGAAGCTTACTGCTTCAGCCGGTTTTTCTACGTCGTCTCCCATGCTGAGCAGACGGTTCAGGGCGTTCATGTACGCCTTTGCGCTGGCAACTATGATGTCCGTGTCCCCACTGCGTCCAACAAACGCCTGGCCGTTGCTCTCGATGCGAATGCTCACTTCGCCTACGGCGTCTATGCCCTCTGTAACGGCTTGTACGCTGAACTCGGTCAGTGTGTTAGGCACCTTTACGACCCGGTTGATGGCCTGGTACACAGCGTCGACCGGTCCCGTGCCGGTAGCGGCGTCGGTCCTGATTTGACCATCCGGCCCAATCAGCCGTACGGTAGCCGTCGGTATTTCGTGATTTCCACACGAGACCTGGATGTGGTCAAGCTCGTACACGTCATCGAAACTACGACGCTGGTTTGCCATCAGCGACTCCAGGTCTCTATCGGTTACTTCGCGCTTCTTGTCGGCCAGCTCTTTGAAGCTTTCGAATATGCGGCCCAGCTCGGCGTCGCTAGGCTGGTATCCCAGCTCGTTGAGCCTGACCTTCAGACCATGCCGGCCGCTGAGCTTACCCAGCACCAGTTCGCTGCTGGGCCAGCCTATGCTCTGCGGGTCCATTATCTCGTATGTGGTGCGTTCCTTAATGACCCCGTCCTGATGGATGCCGGAAGCGTGTCTGAAGGCGTTTCTTCCCACCACAGCCTTATTGGGTTGCACCGCGAAGCCTGTGATATCGCTTACCAGCTTGCTGACGCGGTGTATCTGGGTTGTATCTATGTCCAGTCTAATCTTGTAGTGGTCCGCCCTAGTATGCAGGGCCATGATCACTTCTTCTATGGCCGCGTTGCCGGCCCTTTCTCCTATACCGTTGATGCATCCCTCTATTTGACGCACCCCGGCCTTTACGGCGGCAAGGCTATTGGCCACGGCCATCCCCAAGTCATTGTGGCAGTGGACGCTTAGCCTCACTTTGCCAATGTTGGGCACGTTTTTCTTGACGCCCTCCAGCAGCTCAGTAAACTCGGCGGGCGTTGTGTAGCCCACGGTATCCGGAATGTTGATTGTAGTGGCGCCGGCATTGATGCAGGCTTCCAGCATTGTATAGAGGTATTCCGGCTCCGTCCGCGTGGCGTCCATGGGCGAAAACTCCACGTCTTCAACGTAGCTCTTGGCGCGTTCCACGTTGGACACGGCCATATCCATGACCTCTTCCCGGCCTTTGCGAAGCTGATGCATTATGTGAATGTCAGAGCTGGAAAGGAAAACGTGGATGCGGGGATGCCTGGCCTCCTGCAAAGCTTCCGCCGCTTTATCCACGGCGGTGGGGTTGGCGTGTGCCAGGGCGCAGATGATGGGCTTGCGTATCTCTTTGGCAACGGCCCTAACCGCTTCAAAATCACCGGGGGAGCTTACAGGGAACCCCGCCTCTATTATGTCCACGCCCATTGCTTCCAGACGCCTTGCCACCTCCAGCTTTTCTTCTACGGTCATGGCTGCGCCGGCCGACTGTTCGCCGTCGCGCAGCGTGGTGTCGAATATATATACCTTGTCCTCTACCATGGTCTGGTGCTCCTAGTTAACGTTTGGGATAGTGCCCGGCGGGCATATTGGAGGGACGCTAAGGGTCACAGGACAACGCGGTCCGTTAGACCCAGCCTTGCTAAGACCCGGCCTTGACAACGGACCACGCGCCTTACCTCCAACGCGCTTGAATATGATTGTTTGGCAATCATCACGTAGTGCTCTTGAGCCAGGGCATCATACCCCTCAGCTCTTTGCCCACCTTCTCTATGGGGTGGCCAGAGTTCTCCTCACGTAGAAGCTTGAATCTGGGACGGCCCTCGTCGTTTTCAGCAATCCACTCCCTGGCAAAGGTACCATCCTGTATCTCACTCAGCACCTTCTGCATCTTCACTTTGACATCTTCGTCTATTATCCGGGGACCACGGGTGTAGTCGCCGTACTCTGCCGTGTCGCTGACCGAATACCGCATGTACTCCATGCCGCCCTGATAGAGCAGGTCCACTATCAGCTTCAGCTCATGCATCACCTCGAAGTAAGCCGACTCCGGTTGATAGCCGGCCTCTACCATGGTCTCAAACGCAGCCTTGACCAGAGAAGTAACGCCTCCGCACAGCACGGTTTGCTCGCCGAAGAGGTCGGTCTCCGTCTCCTCTTTGAACGTGGTATTCAGTACACCCGCCCTGAGCGAGCCCACTCCCCAGGCATAGGCCAGCGCCGTATCTTTGGCCTTGCCCGTGGCGTCCTGGTGCACCGCCACCAGGGAAGGCACCCCGTTCCCCTGCCGGTATACCTCGCGCATTCTATGTCCCGGAGCCTTGGGAGCTATCATCCAGACATCCACGTTGCTGGGCGGGACTACCGTCTGGTAGTGGATGGAAAAACCGTGAGCAAAAGCAATGCTCTTTCCGGCGCTGAGGTTGGGTTCTATGTCACGCTTGTAGACCTCGCCCTGCGAGGTGTCGGGGAGCAGCATCATTATAATGTCCGACTCCTTGGCGGCTTGGGAGGCGAGGGCAACGCTGAAGCCGTCCTCTTCCGCCTTGGACCAGCTCCCGCTTCCTTCGTACAGGCCTACAATGACGTTCAGACCGCTGTCTTTAAGGTTCTGAGCATGAGCATGCCCCTGGCTGCCGTATCCAATGACTCCAATTGTCTTGTCTTGGATCAGTGATCGATCAGCGTCATTCTCGTAGTAGACCGTTGCCATGCCTTGCTCCTTGAGTTTCCCTTGGGCTTGCCGTTGCTATGAAGTGCCCAGGCTCTTGCTCCTTACTCTCCCGTTCTCCAACCCGTGCGACGTAAGAGGCCCGCGGTTCATAGCCACCCGGCCCGTGCGCATCATCTCCTTTACGCCAAACGGCTTGAGTAGCGTATACAGCGAATCTATCTTGTCCTCGTCTCCGGTCACTTCAATGATCATGGACTCATTGGAAACATCAACGATGTTCGCCCTAAAGATATCGACCATCTGGATGATCTCGCTGCGGGTCTGCGCCGTGGAGCGCACTTTGATAAGCGCCATCTCACGGGATACGCAGTCCATGTCCGACAGTTCGGTAACCCGTACCACGTCGATCAGCTTGTAGAGCTGCTTGGTGACCTGCTCAACAGTGGTATCGTCGCCTTCCACAACAAAAGTCATGCGAGAAAGGTTGGGTATCTCGCTGTGACCCACGGCCAAGCTGTGGATATTGTAGCCGCGCCGCCTGAACATACTGGCTATGCGGTTCAATACACCTGGCTTATCTAAAACCAGAGCCACAAGTGTGTGAGAGTGCTTTGCTGCTGTAACCATGTTATCTACACCAACCTCTAGGACGGCGGCATCATGTCCGGATTTGCCTCCATCACTGCCGCAAACTGGTCCGGCGCCTCTATGAGCTCGTTCACGCTCTCTCCGGGCGGGATCATTGGGTAAACGTTCTCCTCCGGGTCCACCACAAAGTCCACGATCACCGGGCCCTCATACGCCATCGCCTTTTCAATGGCGCCCGCCACCTCATAGTTCTCGTTTACTCTAATGCCCAGAATGCCGAACGCCTCGGCCAGCTTCACAAAATCCGGGTTCCCCGTGTATTCCGTGGCGTAAAAGGTATCGTTGTAGAACATGTGCTGCCACTGTCTAACCATGCCCAGGAACCGGTTGTTCATTATGGCGAACTTCACCGGTATCTTGTTCTCCACCATGGTAGCCAGCTCCGACATCGTCATCTGGAATCCGCCGTCACCCGCTATCGACCAGACCACCTCGCCGGGCCTGGCAAGCTGAGCGCCCATAGCGGCTGGCACCTCGAACCCCATTGCTCCGGCACCGCCGGATGTGATCATGGTGTTGGGTTCCGTGAACGTGTATAGCTG
Source organism: Dehalococcoidia bacterium (assembly GCA_965116555.1). Classification (GTDB taxonomy): domain Bacteria; phylum Chloroflexota; class Dehalococcoidia; order Lucifugimonadales; family QGNO01; genus DAOUJH01. The sequence continues at coordinate 1,674,156 of OZ220698.1, forward strand.
AGCCGCCCACATCTGATGCTGCCCCACTCCGGTGACTATAATCGCCTTCCCCTGCGTGATGTCGGAAAGCTGCTTGAGGATGAACTGCTGGGTCAGCTTGGGGTTGTTGGGCATGCGCAACGACGGATGCTCTCTGCGCAGCTGCTCTATCTCGTCCAGCCACTCCGTGCGGGTTGCCGGCTCTATCTGCTTGTTGAGCGTCCTGAGCACGCGGCGCAGGTCGCCCACAATGGGAACGTGCGTCTTCACGTTCTGCCCGATGACCGCCGGGTCTATGTCCACGTGTATCACCTTGGCCTTGGGTGCGAAAGAGCTCACTCGACCCGTAACACGGTCGTCAAACCGCGCCCCCAGCGAAATCACCAGGTCCGACCTGTCGATGGCCAGGCTTGCATAGGCCACGCCGTGCATACCGGGCATCCCCACGCTGAGCACGTGTGTCTCCGGGAAGCAGCTCAGGCCGAGCAGTGTGGTTATGACGGGAATTTCCGCCTTTTCGGCAAACTCCCTCAGCTCCTGGTAGGCGTGGGAAATGATCACTCCGTGTCCGGCAAGTATCACGGGCCGCTTAGCGTCCTTGATGAGCTTGACCGCTTTCTTGATCTGGCTGGAATGGCCCTCCAAAGTCGGTCTGTATCCGGGCAGGTCTATATCCTCCGGGTACTCGAAGTCGCCCTTCTCTATGAACACGTCCTTGGGTATGTCCACCAGCACAGGGCCCGGCCGGCCCGTCTTTGCTATGTAGAACGCTTCATGAATGACCCTGGGGATGTCTTCCGCCTTCATCACAAGATAGTTGTGCTTGGTGATGGGCAGCGTGACTCCCGTGGTGTCGCCCTCTTGGAAAGCGTCCTTGCCAATTGCGGCGCGGGCCACCTGTCCCGTGATGCAGACCATTGCGGAGGAGTCCATGTTTGCGCAGGCAATGCCCGTGACCAGGTTGGTTGCGCCCGGACCGGAGGTGGCAAAGGCAACCCCAACCCTGCCGGACGCCCTGAAATACCCGTCTGCGGCCATGGCTGCTCCCTGCTCATGGCGAACTAGTATATGCCGCAACTGCGGATACTGAGGCATGGTCTGGTAGAGGGGCAGTATCGCGCCGCCTGGAAGCCCAAATACTACGTCCACGCCCTCACGCAGTAGGCTTTCGCAAACCATCTGGGCGCCTGTGAGCTTCATTTCTCCTCTACCTCCGTTATAGCTCTTTCAGATCAGCTTTCGCAATCAACAAAAAAATCCCGTCCCACTAAGGGACGGGAAACGGTTCCCGCGGTACCACCCTTCTTCCCCAACATCATATCAGGGCTCTCTATTGCGATAACGGTGCAACCCCGTTGGCTCCAGCCGTCTGCGGGCCCAAGCCAACTGCTCCCGGGCGAGTTCGGGGCCTCTTTGTCACCGGCTTTTCAGCTGCCGCCGGCTCTCTGTGACCGAGCCTCTCCTACTACTCCCGTTCAAAGCAGAGTATTCACTTACTGTAACTGTAGAAAGTTAACACCAGCAGCCGTGACTGTCAAGTGCGACCCTCAGGTTGAGGGAAGTGCATTAGTCCGGGCTTTCGGCTAGAATCAGGTATGGACTACTTGAACGGACGAGTGTATTGCCAGACTTTCTTTGCCCCAACTGTGGCGGCCGCATCAACTTGCCGGATAGCTACAATTTCTATGACGGTGGAATACGCTGTAGAGAATGTGGATCTATGGTTGGGGTGCAATTCGGTGAATTCCGGCACCATAAGTATACCAAGGAACCCATTAGACTGACGGCACCCGCCCTGGATTCAGGAAAAGGGGGACAACTTTTGAGACAACCTACAGTGATCGAAATAGGAAATAACGTCCCAAAGGAGCTTCTATACGGAACGGACTCCGAGCTGGTGCCAGAGCTTCCACGCAAAGCCATGCGTACTGCTCTCTGGCACTATAAGGAAGGGCGCTATGAGGATGCTGTGGTGCGTTGCAGAGTCACGATGGAAGCGATCCTGAGCGACCAGGGTATCCCTGAAGGCTTGCCATCTGCGATGGTCGATAAGGCCGCTGAAGACAGCCTACTACCTAAGCCATATGAGAGGCTCTGTGAAGTCATAACAGCGTTTGGCGGGAAAGCTGCTCACCTGAACCCTCCAGTACACCAAGGTGAGGCTTTGGTCATCATAGGGATTGTGGCTGGACTCATCAGATTCTTCTACCACGACGAAGGGGTTGATTCAGAGGAAGCCACCTGATAGCCTAAGAACACGCCAAGAAAAGACGAAGCCCACTGAGGGTGCAACCTTAGCAGGCTTCTAAACCACAAAAGGAAGTGCTTTTCCAAGTGGTCTTACCGCATTCTACCCCCAGACGGGGACGACTTCAAGAAGCCCGCCACGCGACGCTTGCCACATTGCTTGACAGCATCGACGTGGATGCGCTGCTCAAAACACTATGGCAATACAGACAGAATTCCCGGCCTGGTTATCCTCTCAGAGCCATGTGGCGGGCGTACCTTGCCAGCTTTATTCTGAATCTACCCCACACCAACGCCCTGATTCGTGCCCTACAGCAAGACCCACGCTTACGCCGTCTCTGTGGCTTCCAACATCTCCCACACCGCACGACATTCAACAGATTCATCAATAGGCTCAGTCACCATGCCGACATGGTGGAAGCCGCTCTAGCGAGTATTACGGAGATGCTGAAGGAGATGCTGCCAGACCTGGGCGAAGAGGTAGCGGTCGATAGCACCACAGTCAGGACTCACTCTAACCCTTGGCGGAAACGTGTCAGCGATCAGGACGCATCTTGGGCCGTCAAGACCAGCCCTAGAGAAAAGGACGGAAAGGAAGTGTACTTTGGATACAAGTTGCACATGGCCGTGGACGCCAATCACGGCATACCTCTGGCTTGGAAGGTAACGACGGGAAAGCGCAATGACTCACCGGAGTTGCCCGCCGTCATGGAGAACGCCAAAGCGACATTCCATTGGTTCAGCCCAAGTAGCGCTATGGCCGATAGAGGGTATGACGGTATGCCCAACTACCGCTACCTTACGGAAAATGGCATTGTGCCTGTCATTCTCACCAGAAGGTCTAGCGCAAAGGGCGGGCTGTACGGCATCTACACAAAGGACGGTGTGCCCACTTGTCTTGGGAACGTGCCAATGCAGTACATGAAGAGCGATCCGCAAAGGGGCCATCTCTACAGGTGTTCACCGGATGGCTGCCACCTGAAGAACAGCAAAAAGGGTGGTATCAGGCATTGCGATTCTGAGGTTTGGGAATTGCCAGGTCGGGACCTGCGACTCACCGGTATCCTGAGACGGGACAGCCCTGAATGGAACGCTCTTTATAGCAAGCGGCAGGCTGTTGAACGTACCTTCAAGAGCCTAAAGGAGTCACGCCGGTTGGAGCGCCACTGTGTCCGGGGCCTGCGGAATATCACACTCCATATCTACATGGCGCTGCTGGCCTACAGCGCCACCGTTTTGGCGCAGCTACAGGCAGGGCAGTTTGCGATGATGCGCTGGCAGGTTAGGAAAGTGGCGTAGCGAATGTTTGTATGAACGAGTTAGGCGCATCTGTAAGACCGTTCAGCCTGTGGGCTTCAAGTTCGGGGTGTAATGCATTCGCGGTTTCCCCTAGTTTGTTCGTGGAGGGTAGAACAGGCCAACAATAATCCAGCTATCCGGGTGAGCTAAAAGAGTGCCTACATAAAAGTGGGTGTCCGCTTCAAAGGCCATCTTCGTCTCAAAGGTCTTTCTAAAGTCGGACTCCCATTTAGGCCCGTAGAGACGTAGCCATTTTCGGTAAGCTTGGCCCAATTCCCAATCGGTGCATGAAAGACGGTGGCCGGGACAGAACTTATCGTGACAGCGAAACTTGTAGTAGAACTTGTATGGAATCTTCTCAAGCGGGGAAAACGGAGCGTCCTCGAACATAGAGTATTGGCTTAGTCTCTCTAGCTCTGCTGGACTCCACTGAGGGCTGACTGCCTCGATAGAAAACCCCGTGATTTGCTTTGGTTTGAATAGCCCTAATGTTGGAGAGCCGTGACTATCTCTGGCCCTCTTTAGAAAACAAAGAGAATCTGCTTTTAACGGGAATAGTAAATCTTTTCGGTGCTGCCATCTGTTCTTTGTAGAGATCGGCTCTTCCAAGATTCTGATAGAGTCAGGGTTGATTTTGTAGCTTTCAGGGCGTGGGTCCGAGGACTTACGTATTTCAGCTTCGATCCATTGATATTTCCGAAATCTCCTGTCAGGCGCGAGGAAGCGGTAGGGAACGGGGAATAATCTTATCCATTGACCATCCTCAGTGATCCCTGCCGTGCAGGAGACCTCGACCCCTTGTCTCGCGGGGGTAGGGTATGTTCTCACAACAATGAGAATCTTCTTGTTTATCCAGGGATGCTCAGCGGTCATGTCTACTTAGGGGCCTATAGGTCGAAACCTCTAAGCCCCGACTTCTCCAGTGTCAAGAAAAGCCGGTGCCTATGGCAAGCGGTAGGGTCGAGTTCGCTACACATGAAGGCCAGGGGGAGCTTAGCACTCTCCTGAATGTCGGCCAATTCTCCATCGCGTAGTTTCGGTACTACGTTCAGGTCATACCAGTCCCAAATGGCGTCTCTACTGTCTTGGTCAACGCTCAGGGAACGAACCTCACGGGGGACGCCCCACTCTGCTTTGTGGATATAGGCAATGCCATTCTGAGCCAGGCAGTTTTTCAAGTTCTCCTTGCTGAAATCGGGCTTGTATTGGCTAACAGGAGCATGCCGAATATCAACCAGCGTGGACACCCCTACAGCTCGCAAGACACCAACGAATTGCTGTATGTCTCTACCTGAATAGCCGATGGTGTAAAAATCGGCCTCCACTGGCAAATGCTGGATATTCCAAATTGCTTTGTTGTGGCGCTGAACAGAATCAGGAGATTCCGGTAAGGCAAGCGGTCGTTCGCCTGGGCGCTCTTCTCGCTCTGTGGGCTGTTTCTCATAGGTTGCCAGCCTCTCACGAAGTTGCTGGTTTTCTTCGTAGAGCGAATCTGCCACGTCGCGGACATCGCTCTCGTCGTACATCTCTGCGCCGTCTGGTGCCTGGAAGGCGATATGGTGGTCGCCTTCGTCATCTTCCTGAACGCGACCCTGTGAGCGCTTCTCGCGTCCAATGTCTATGAGTTGCTTGCGCGTCATAGGGTCGTCGGTATCCTCAGAGGCTAGCTCTTCAAACTCTTCGTCGCTAAGGTGGCTGTGGGCGGCACGGAATCTGTCGAGTTGACCCCTCAATACTGAGGGGGGCACGTCCTCTCCGGTGTAGGACGTACCCCCTTTCAGGTAATCCCCACTGGTGTACTCACCGTTTTTTGCTTGCTGGCCGAGCGCTTGGGACTCTTGGAACGACATAGGCGGATTGGCCTGTGCGATTGCCCGCTCGGCGCGTTGCACCAGAACGGAGAACCGCCGTACCAGTTTGCGCCGGCCCATAACGGCGGTTATGACCTGCGCTGCTCGCGCAGCGTCCCGTACCTGAAGTCGCTCATAGTCGGTCTCGGCGGCGGCCAACGCGTTCTCGCCCTGGTCAAGGTTGGCCACGAAAGACCGTTCAATCTGGTCGATCTCAGCGAGTGAAGTCTCGGTCGTCATGAGGTTCCCTCCGGTAAAAGAAAACGCCCCTGCGAATAAAGTGCTAGATGGAGCATCTCAGAGCAGGGGCACACCATAAGGTGTCCTAATTTTGTGGCTGTGCCATCTCACAACGGGGAATACCATACCACATTGTCAGCGTTTGGCACAGCCACATCCACCCAGTTTCTCCCTGTCGGTAGTCGCGGCATGGCTGGGCGGCAACCGGTTTAGAGCGGCGACTTCACCCTGCGAATGAGGTCCGTTCCGCACCGGATACAGGGCTTTGTATCAATAAACCCGTCTGTATCAATAATCGGTCTGCTGTATCAAAAATGCTCTAGGCACGTCATAGTAATGGAACTATCGTAGGCGGCGGCGGCACCGGAGGCGGTGGCGAGATGCAAAACGGAGAGAAGAGTGGTGGCGTTCCATCGTTATAGTACAGCGCATTCAACGCCGCGTCGTGCCAGCATTGGGCGTACTCGCTGGCATTCTCCCATTTCTTGAATGCCGCTTCGTAGTCGTCGTAAGCGGCATCATAACGACGATAGACCCTCTCTGTTATTTCGTACTCTGGGGATGGGAGTGTGCAGTCCCCGGGCTTAACCCCTGCGCCGCAGTACCGCTCTATTAAGGCAAGGTACTCCGCCTCAATCTCGTCCAGTACCTCGGTAGCGGCCTCCAGCTTCGTCCACGCCTCCCCTTCCTTTGCATCGGCGGCGTTGACGAAGCTACGTAGCGTCGCATTCTCAGGCTGGACGTCCTTGTGTATTTCGATGACGTACCCCTGGACATTCTCAAATGGAACCCAGCAACCATCTGCCTCCCGGTTGTTGTCCCCCTTCGGCCAGTAGTGGTAGACGCCGTTCTCCACCTTAACGTCCATGACCCTGTGAGCCGTTCCAGCCGCGTCTTCAACGACATCATCCGTCGAGCAATCAGGGTAGAAGGATATGACCGAACCGACCACAATATCCTTTGGCTTGGGGTTCTCCAACCACGTTACCTCGTCGAGGCAGGTGATCTTCGGCTCCATGCTCCCCGTGCAAACGAATCCGCCCCTGTCGCTCCGCAGGATGAGAGGCCGACGTATTTCCTCTAATTCCGCAATCTCCTCCCGCAGTTCTTCCACCCGGCTTTGGAACCATTCCATGTCTCCATATAGTTGTTCCAACTCATTGTAGTCCCGCCGTATGGCAGCCTCGGTGTCCTTCAGAGTCTCGTATTGACCCTGAAGGGTCCGATGTTGCGAATCTAGTTCATCGAGGCTGCGGCGACTGTCGGCCAACTCCGACTCCGTTTGTGTAAGCTCGGTGTTCGCCGTCGTCAACTCCGACTCCGTTTGTGCAAGCTCGGTGTTCGCCGTCGTCAACTCCGACTCTTTGTCCGCAAGGGCCACCTGCCATTCACCTATGGCGTCCTGGAGTCCCTTGTTTGCCTGCTGCAAGTCGGCATTCTGAGCCACCTGTGCGACCAGTGATTGATCAGTCTCCTGAAGCACGACCCTGGTATCTGCGAGGGTTGCTGTGGTTTCCGCCAGATCCGTGCTGCGCTGAGCTAACTCTGTGTAGAGATAGCCAGCTAGGGCGACGAAGGCCAGGAGTGCTGCGCCGGCGAGGATGAGGATGCGGCTCTGGGAAAAGAACATGAAAAAGCCCCCTAGTGGCAATGGTTATGGCTTCTCCTTCTCAAAAGTCGCCTTCCCCAGTTCGTGGGCCACTTAGAGGGCACGGGTACGGGAAATCCATAACCGTTTTCTCCACGGACTAGAGCAGGACTTTTGAGAAGGAGTCCGAGCGCAACACTATAGCCGTTAACAGGCTAAGTCAAGAGGGATAAGCAGGCGGGTGCAAAACGGATGAGGTTTTTTGGCAGGACTAGGTGTGGGGCGGAATAGGAAATACACCCTACCCCGCCCCTAAAAGGCCAATCACTTGTTCGTCGCAGGCTTGGCAGGAGGATTCGGCGTAGAACGGTAGTCCACTGGTGGGCTGCCCCGGGGCTATTGACAATACTTGTGCCTATCGAAAATAATTCCGTTCATCAGATGAGCAAGGGGTGTTACATATGGAGTTGCGTTCGACCACAAACCCAAAAGATATGAGCGAGATAGAGCATATCATTGAGAACCGGAAGATCACCAAGGAGGAAGTCCGGGAACAGAAAATCGCCATGGCAATGGCGGAGTCGTTGTCCGGTGAGAGGACATTGAGCCGTGAGTTTGTTACACCCATAATTGACGGAGATTACGGAGCCATAAAGACATGATGGGATTCGCGGGCTTAGAGGGAGGAGAGGACAACCCTCTCTACAAAGAACGCGCCGCTGGAAATACCGAAAGGTATTATAGCTTCCTTCTTTCGATGGCTGACACGGCCATTAAACAAGGTTCTCAATGGTTGTCTGAATCGCTCATCAAAGCATTCAACTATCATGCCATCGTAGGCCTCCACAACGAAGCCGGGCAATATCGAACCTATAACTTCCCCAGGCCCGTAGGCAACCACGAACCTCCCACGCATCATCTCGTGTCCTCATTGATGAATGACTTTATAAATGAGGGTAACTGGATATGGGCGGCCTCTGATGCAATTGGGCTTGCTGCTCATGCCCTTTGGAGAATCAACTTTATTCACCCCTTTGTGAATGGGAACGGACGAACAGCACGTGCAGTTTGTTACTATATCCTCTGCGGCAAGTTCGGTGCTCTCTTACCAGGAAAAACCATCGTCCCTGTGCTGATGACCGAAGGGCATAACCGTGCTCTTTACTATGATGCTTTATCCAAAGCTGACCAGGGAGACTTTCAACCGTTGCATGCCTTGGTTCAGGAACTACTGACTGCCCAACTCAAGTCCTAGGCCCCCTCCATAGTAACCACGGCAAGGCAGATAAAAGCTCGGAACGTGGAGGCCAGTTTGCAGTACCGACAGGCAAGCCCCGATCCCGCCGCCGTTATTTTGCACCTGCCTCGGATAAGTGGCTTCCAGTTAGGGGTAGTAGGTACTAATGCACTTCCCTCTCAGGTTCTCAGGTTGCGACGTACAAGGCTAGCCTGCCTTTTTCTCCTCACGCCAGTGCGGCCTGGCGCATCCCATTACCGCAACACCGAGTAGAACACTCGCCCGACGAACTGCCCGGCGCTGTCGACCTTCAGACGCATCAGATTCTTCATCATCGTCAGTGTGGGCGCCCACCGTGATGATTGGGGGATTTTAGAGCTTTACAATCATCGGGACCTATCTACCGTAATGACCGTCCAGATGAGCAGCATGATGACCAGTAGAAAGACCGCTACTCCAATTGCTACTGCCGTGACCATTCACCACCTCCAGCCTACGCTCAGTATGCGCATCCCTGCCATTCGTGAATATAGTCGGTACCCTTCTCTACTAGAAACGCATGAATATTGTATCCGCGGTTTCCCAAATGAACTGATGATACTCTATTTCACTGGGAACTTCGAAGAACATCCATCCCACCAGCTCGCAGGGGCGGCCCGCCTCGTCACAGGTCTCATGCAGCTCCACGGCAGGGGCGTCTATGCCGTCTCCCCAGAGGAAGGGAAGCAGGTCCCCATCCGAAGGCAGCGCCTCGGCCACTTCGCTCCTGTCCTGGAATGGATTGAGCGGCCTGTAGTCAAAGAACTCGGCGTCCCTGAGCCTGGCGGACTGCGCGTCTATGGAGAGGAATACAACGTTTGCCTGGCGGTTGCGCAGTTCCAAGCGGGCTGCCGCAATCATTCTGCCCTCTTGGGAAGGCCTAATCACATAAGGCTTGTCTTCTATTGAGTAGGCTACCTCATCCACAAGGCGCATCTCCTTCACTCTGACGGTGAGGGCCTCTCCGAAGGCCCAGTCCGTGGCGCTCGACCCAGTAACACAGGCGGACAGTGCCAGCAGGGAGAGGAGAATAACAAGTGCGGACGCGGTTAGTGCTCGGTTGGTCATCTGTAGTCTCTCGAAATTAGGAATAATGATAACAGTGCTACGCAGTTATGGAAGATATGGACGCCATGGATCTTAGCCTCTGCACCAGGTCAGGCAGGACTTCCAGCACGTAGTCCACATCCTGATCGGTGTTTTCCCGGCCCAGGGTCAGCCGCAGGCTGGACTGTGCCAGCTCCGCCGTCAACCCTATTGCGGTAAGAACGTGCGACGGTTCCAGGGACGCCGACGTGCAGGCGCTTCCGCTGGATGCCGCCACCCCCGCAAAGTCCAGTCCCAGAAGCAGAGGTTCGCCCTCCAGGTGCTCGAATGAGAGGTTGATATTGTTGGGTAGACGCCGTTCCGGGTGCCCGTTCAGGAACACGGAGGGTATCTTCTCCTGGATGCCTTGGAGGAGCCTGTCCCTCAGACGCCCGGTATGCTGTCCGAGCCACTCCTGCTCATCCACGGCCAGCCGGAGCGCCTTGGCAGTACCAGCGATGCCAGCCACGTCCTCCGTACCGGCGCGTCGCTGTCTCTGCTGGCTACCGCCCACGTGCTGCGGCGTGAAAGGAGTGCCGCGCTTTGCATAGAGGATTCCCACGCCCTTGGGCCCGTGAAACTTATGCGAGGAAAGGCTAAGCATGTCCACTCCAAGCCGCCTCACGTCTATGTCCAGGAATCCCGCGGCTTGAACGGCGTCGGTGTGGAACGTAATACTGCGTTCCATGGCGGCGGCACGCTCTTTGACCAGCTTTGCCGCCTCCGCCACGGGCAACACGGTGCCTATCTCGTTGTTGGCGTACATCATGCTGACCAGGATGGTGCGGTCAGTGATGGCCTGGTTCAGGTCCTCCAAGTCGACCATACCGTACCTATCCACGGGGAGATAGGTCACGTCGTATCCCAGGTTTTCCAGGAAATGACAGGCGTGGAGCACGGCGTGGTGCTCAATGGCTATGGTGATGATGTGGTTCCCGGTGGGCTGCAGAGCCATGGCCGCTCCGTAGACCGCCGTGTTGTCCGACTCCGTGCCCCCGCTGGTGAAGATCACCTCGCTGGTGCGGCAGCCCAGAATCCGCGCCACCGTCTCCCTGGACTCGTCCACAGCCTTGCGCGCCTCCTGGGCCAGGGTGTAGATGCTGGAGGCATTGCCGTAGCTCTCCATGAAATACGGAAACATGGCTTCCAGGACCTCGGGCCGCATCTTGGTTGTGGCGGCGTGGTCCATGTAGATAAGGTCATTCGGCTTTTCAGCCATGCCAACTCTCCAGCGTCAGGTCAACAGTCCTATCAGTTTAGCATAGAGACCGCTATTGGGGCAGGTTCCTCATAACGAACCGGCGCATCTCCCCTACCAACAGCGTTTATGCTTCCCTAATCGTGCTCTGCAGGGACGGCACGTTACAGCCTGCGCACCTGCCGGTCGCGAGCAGCGCCGAATACGGCAAAGGCTATCACCGCTGCGCCGCCGATCATCACAGCGCTTGGAGCGCCGATGTAGCTGGCAAGGAGTCCAGCGTAAAACCCGCCAAGCGGCAGTAGGTTGAAGGTCATGCCCCACAGTCCCATAATCCTGCCGCGAAGCTGATCGGGCACCAGTAGGTGCAAAGTGCTCTGGGCCAGAATCATGTACGCGGAACTGGACATTCCGGCAAAGGCCACCAGCGCCAGAGAAACAGGGAACCAACTGGAAAAGCCAAACAGGATGATCAGCGTCCCAAAGGCAATTGCGCCGCCAATGAGCACAATGCCCTTGTTCCGGAAATCGCGCAATGACCCCACTATCAGCGTCCCCGTCACCGCCCCTATTCCACTCATGGCGTGAAGGAAGCCCAGCCCCGTCGGCCCCACTCCCAGAATGTCCTTTTGGAATATGGGCAGCAGGAAAATGTAGGACAGGCCAAAGAAGCTGTTGAAAAAGGTCATGCCCAGCAGAAAGGCGAAGATGTGGTGTTTACGCACGAATGACAGACCATCCAGCAGGTCTCTGAAGAAGGTTGCCGAACGGGACCGCGGGATATTGGGCATGCGTATGGCGATTAGGAACGTCACGAAGACCAGGAAGCCGACGGTGGCAAGATACAGCGTCAAAGACGCTCCAACCCAGGCGATGAGCACACCGGCTACGGCGGGGCCAACTATTCTGTTGCCCTGCCAGATCATGGAGTTCATCGCCACGGCATTCATCATCACCCGCCGGTCTATGAGATGAGGAAAGATGGCCTGCCGCGACGGCTGATCGAATGCGCCCAGAGCACCGATTATGAATGCGTTCACCATGATGTGCCAGGGCTGGACCAATTCCATCAAGGTCAGTGTGGCTAGGATGCCTACGGCTACGGCGTTCAGCGACTGCACTATCATTATCAGGCGCTTGGGGTTCACCTTGTCCGCTACCACTCCCCCGAATAGGTTCAAAACGATAGCGGGTACAGCCGTGGACAGTCCAACAAGCCCCAGTTGTACGGACGAGCCCGTGATGTCATACATCAGCCAGCCGACGGTCACGATGAGCATCTGAAAGCCCATGACGGAGACCACCTGGCCGAACCAGAAGATGCGATAGTCCCGGTATTGCAGCGCCTCGAACAGGCTAAACCGTGAACTCAAAGCGGTCAGCAGAGACATCTATATCAACGGGAAATGGCTATGCGTTACGTTCGTGTAGAGGACAACGGCCTATCCCTTATCGGGAATGCTGGTCCAGACCACGTCAGAGGCGTCCTGCAATATGCCCTCGTCCTGGATGGCCTGCCTGACCGCTAGCAGCGTAGCGTTGGGATCGCTGGTCACAAGCTTCCAGGCCGGCTCTTCGGGAAGCCAGTAGGGGGACGTTATCCGCACTACCGTCCCTTCGCTGGGGTTTACGTAGATGCCTATTTTGTCTCTGTCCATAAAATCCTCCCAAGCTGGCATACTACTCCACTGTTACCGTCTTTGCCAGATTCCTTGGCTGGTCCACGTCACAGCCTCTACGTACCGCCACGTGATAGGCCAGCATCTGCAAGGGCACGGCGGAGACTATGGGCGTAAGAAGCTCCGGCGTCTGTGGAATCTCAATGACCTCGTCGGCTAGGGCTGCAATGTCTTCGTCGCCCTCGCTAACCAGAGCTACTATCCTTCCTCCTCTTGCCTTCACCTCCTCAACGTTGCCCCGCATTTTATCGTATAGACCATCCCGCGGCGCAATCACCACCACCGGCATATTCTCATCTATGAGGGCTATTGGCCCGTGCTTCATCTCCCCCGCCGGGTAGCCCTCTGCATGGATGTAGCTTACCTCTTTCAGCTTCAGGGCGCCCTCCAGGGCAACGGGCATGTTCAATCCGCGGCCCAGGTAGAGAAAGTTCTCATACTTATGCAGCTTCTGGGCCAGCTTTTCAATGTGGTTCTCCTGCTCCAACGCCTGCCCCATCAATCTTGGAATGGTCGAAAGGTCTTGCAGCAGCTTGCTCAGCATCTCGTCGTCAATAGCCTGCCTGGCTCTACCCAAGTATGCCGCCAGCAGATATAGAGCCGCAATGGAGCCCGTGAAACACTTGGTCGTGGCTACTCCAATCTCCGGCCCTACCCCTATGTCTACCGTACCGTCCACAATACGTGTAGCCTGGCTGGAATCCACGTTGCAGACCGATATTTGCCTGGCGTTCTTGCGAGCCGCCTCCTCTATCGCGGCCAGGGTATCGACTGTCTCCCCCGACTGGCTGACGGAAACAACCAGGGTGCGATTGTCCACTACGGGGTCTCTGTATCGCAGCTCGGAAGCGTTGTCCGCCTCTGCCGGCAGGCCGGCCAGCTTCTCTATGTAGTGGCGGCCTACCTGTGCCGCAAGCAAGCTGGTGCCCATGCCGGTAAGCACCACCCTATTCAGATCTGCTATCTCCGAGTCGGAGAACGGGAACCCTTCCAGCACCACCCGCGGAGGGTCAAATGAAACTCTGCCGGACAGGGTCTGAAGCAAAGCCTGCGGCTGCTCCATGATCTCCTTCAGCATAAAGTGTTTGAAGCCGCCTTTGGCCAGGGCCACTGCGCCGTAGGGGGCCTGCTGCGGCAGTCTCTCCACCGCGCCGTTTTCCAGCGAACGGTAGCGGACGTGGTCGGGCCGTATCTCCGCCAGCTCACCGGGGCCAAGGTAGACGACGCGGGATGTGTAGGGAAGAAGAGCAGGCAGATCGCTGGCAAGATACATATCGCCTTCGCCGTAACCAACAGTGATCCCGCCGGCATTCCCCAAACGGAAGGCGACCAAGCGGTCCGGCTGTGAAGCGAGCATGGCCACCACGGCTTGGGCTCCTTTTATTGCCCCGGCCGACAAGGCAACCGCCTCTTCGAACGGAGCTCCCTCCGCCATAAACGACTCGACAAGGTGGGCTATGACTTCGGTATCCGTCTGCGAGTTGAATATGTGGCCTTCTTCTTGGAGTTGCTGCTTCAGGCCAAGGTAGTTCTCCACAATGCCGTTGTGCACTATCACCACGTCCCTGTTGCAGTCCCCGTGGGGGTGCGCGTTTACCTCGTTGGGACTGCCGTGGGTGGCCCAACGCGTGTGTCCAATGCCCACCGCTCCCAGGGGAAGGCTGCCGTTCAACGATTTGACAAGCGCATTCAGCTTTCCCGGGGCCTTGTGCACCGCAACAAGCCCCTCTCCGTTCACAACGGCTATGCCCGCGCTGTCATAGCCGCGGTACTCCAGACGCTCCAACCCTTGTAGGAGTATCGGCGCAGCTTCCTTGCTGCCTATATAACCCATGATTCCGCACATAATGACTAGATATCGACGCGTTCAGGTGAGGTATCGCCGGGTATTCTACGCTCTGACATATACTTTCCCTTGTACTCTTCAGGCAGCAATGCCGCCACCCGGTCCATGATCATATCGGTCAGCGAATCAAGCAACGGGCCCCTGACCTTGCCCTCCATTGGGGGCAAGCTGAACGGCTGGCCTATGTTGACCTTGAAATGCGCAAAGGGGAACGGCAAACGCCCGAAGGACTGGACGTTTTCCGTTCCGGTAATGCCCACGGGCAAAATGGGCGCGTTGGATTTCAAAGCAAGGTACGCCACGCCGTTGTTAACCGGGCCAATTCCGCGAGGATTCCTGGTCCCTTCGGGGAACAATGCCACCACTTCCTCTTCGTCCAGCTTCCTGAGCAGCCACCTCAGCAAATCGACGTCACGGCCATCCCTATCGGTTGGGTAGGCATGCCACTGGCGCATGAACCAGGACACCACCGGATTGCGGAACAGCCCGCGTTTCGCCACCAGGTTGAGGGGTCGGTTTATGCCGGCGACCAGTACGGGCGGATCGGCGTTGGACTGATGATTGGCCACCACTATCAGCCTTCCTCTAGGGGGGATCCCTTCCTGGCCTACAACCTCCCAGCGCCCAAAGGTAAAGAAGCAGAACCTGGCCAGAACTCTGCTCGCTCCATATACAAGCGTCAAGGCATCTCCTCTATCAACTCCACTGCCCACCCTACCACTTGCTCCAGCGATAGTTCATCGGTGTGGATGATCTGGGCGTCTTCCGCGGGCTTGAGTGGTCCCACCCTGCGCTGAGAGTCCATCAAGTCCCTCGCTTGTATCTCCGACAGCACCTCTTCAAAGGAGACCTCTTGTCCCATAGCGGATTGCTCCTCGCTGCGGCGCCTGGCGCGCACCTCGGCGGAAGCGGTCAGGAATATCTTGAGGTCCGCATCGGTAATCACCACTGTGCCTATATCGCGGCCCGCCATCACAATGGGCCCGCTCCCGGCTATGACGCGTTGCTGCCTGACCAACTCTCTGCGCACCCCGGCTATACGCGACACCTGCGAGACGTGCCTCTCTACATCGGGGTCTCTCAGATAGGGGGTGGCGTCCCAATCTCCAAGATATACGGACGCCTCTCCGTTGTCATCGAAGTGCACTTTTATAATCCGGGGGTCCTGCGCCAGCCTGACCACCGTGTCGATATCCGTGGGGTCTATGTTGTTGTGGACGGCGGCCCAGGTTAAGGCGCGGTACATCAAGCCGGTGTCCAGGAATCTATATCCCAGCTTTGCAGCCAGCATGCGGCCTGCGGACGTCTTGCCCGATGCAACAGGGCCATCTATGGCTATGGTATTGGGTCTACTCATGTTCTCAAGCAGATAGTCAAGCGCTGTGATTATAGGCTTAGGAAATGCGCCGCACAACAGGGCTATATTATGTACCGGCCTGTACGGCAGGTTGGAGGCGGCCTATCCTGTACCATATACGCAATGGGACAACCGCGTCACCGAGTTATTCTAGAGGAAAGTCCCTATCTAAAACACCAGTGAAAGCGATGCCCACCATATGGATATAGCCGTCCTCCTTGGAGCGGTTCAAGGCGTCACGGAGTGGCTGCCCATCAGCTCGGAGGGCGCCGTTGCCGTCGTCTACTCTCTTCTGCGGGACACGTCTCTTTCAGAGGCAGTGGCCTACGCCCTGTGGCTGCATTTGGGCACCGCCTTCTCCGCTCTGGTTGCCTTCCGCGGGCAGGTCAAGGGTCTGATCAAAGAAGCGACATCCAATCCCCTAGCCCCCTCTCCCTTGTTGCGCTTCCTTGTAGTGGCAACGCTAATCAGTACGGCGATAGCAGTCCCGCTCTTCCTCCTCCTGGACGAATTGTCGGAGCGTATGGGCGCCTCGGCGATGGTTATTGTAGGTGTACTGCTGCTCTTCACCGGGGCAGCACAGCTCCGTAGACGCGGCAACGGCGTCAGGGGGCTGACTAGCGTATCTCTGAAAGACGCCCTGCTGTGCGGCGTATTCCAGGGAGTGTCCGTGCTGCCCGGCCTGAGTCGCTCCGGACTGACCGTGGCCGTGCTTCTTGCTCGTCGACTGGACAGACGTGAGTCCCTTACTCTGAGCTTCCTACTGAGCATTCCCGCCGGATTGGGTGCGGCGGGATTCGCTTACTTCAGGGACAACGCACTCATCGGAATCGAAGGTATCGTGGCATGCGTTGTCGCCTTTCTGGCAGGCCTCTTCAGCATAAGAGTCCTGCTGCGCCTGGCTGAACGAGTCAATCTTGCACCGTTTGTCCTGAGCCTGGGTGTATTGATGATAGCGGGCGCGGTTTTGATGCTGGCCCAGGCATGAACTCACTCTTACCTCAGGGACACCGCGATCCGGACTGTGTGCAGGAAGTTGTACGGCCAACTCCGGGTGCTGTATGGTAATCTGTAATTGCTCCTAAGTTAATCCCACTGTAAATCAGGAGATATGTTGCCAAACAAACGCAAAGCCCGTTCGGCTCCACCTCCAGAGCCGGAAGTCCAGATAGAAGAGCTGCCCCTTCTTCCCCGGCGTGAAGCGCTCGTCTTCCCTAAGCTGGTTTCCCAACTGGCGGTGTTCCGTGCCACCTTTCAGCGCTCTCTACAGGAGGCTGTTGCCGGGGATAGACGCATCGTAATTATCGGTCGCCGCAACGTCCAAAGCTCGGAGTTCAACGTGAACGACCTGTATGGCGTGGGTACCGTGTCCATGGTCGGCCGTATGATGAAACTGCCGGAGGGCGCATCCACAGTGTGGCTGCAGGGCGAGGATAGAGTCCGTATCCTGGAGGTGACGCAGACCGAGCCTTTCTACAAGGCCAAGGTGCAGGTGTTGACGGAGCCCGAAGAGTACTCCGTGGAGCAGCAGGCCACCATGCGGTCGGTGCTTGCTCTGTTCGAAAAGTGCGTCCAGCTTTCGCCGATCCTTTCCTGGGACGCTTACGTTGCCGCATTGAACGCCGACAAACCGGGATGGCTCGCCGATCTCATTGCTTCGTCCCTCAACCTGGAGATGGAGCAACGGCAGGAGATCCTGGAGACTCTGGACCCAGCGAAGCGGCTTAGCGCCGTCAACCTCCTCCTTGCCCACGAAGTTGAAGTGCTGGAGATACAGGGCCGTATCGATGACGAGGTCAGGGAGTCTCTGGACAAATCACACCGGGAGTACTTCCTCCGCGAGCAGATGCAGGCCATCCAACGGGAGCTTACCGGCACCGACCCTCAGCAGCAAGAGGTCGAACGCATACGCCAAAGAATCCAGGAATCGGGCTTGCCCGAAGCCGCGGCCAAGAAAGCCAATGAAGAGCTGGAAAGGCTTAACCAGATACCTCCCGCATCGCCGGAGCATTCCGTGGTGCGGGGTTACCTGGACTGGCTGGTGGAGCTTCCCTGGCAGACGAAGACCGAAGACAATCTGGACATCAAGGCTGCCTCCAAGGTGTTGGAGGCCAACCACTACGGCCTGCCCAAGGTAAAGGAGCGCATCCTGGAGTACCTGGCGGTGCGCAAACTCTCGGAAGGAAAGCTGAGAAGCCCCGTCCTATGCTTTGTCGGCGCTCCCGGTGTTGGCAAGACCAGCTTGGGCCGGTCTATCGCCGAAGCCATGGGGAGGAAATTCGTCCGTGTCAGCTTGGGCGGCATCCGGGACGAAGCAGAGGTGCGTGGTCACCGACGGACTTACATAGGCGCTCTTCCCGGACGCATCCTACAGACCATGAAGCAGGCCGGCACGGTCAACCCGCTCTTTATGCTGGACGAAATTGATAAAGTCGGCGCGGATTTCCGCGGCGACCCCTCTTCCGCACTGCTAGAGGTGCTGGACCCGGAGCAGAACCACTCCTTCAGCGACCACTACCTGGAAGTCCCCTACAACCTATCCAACGTGATGTTCATCTGTACGGGGAACGTTCTGGACCCGATTCTTCCCGCCCTGAGAGACCGCATGGAGATCATAGAGCTTCCCGGATACACGGAAGAGGAGAAGCTGCAGATTGCAAGACGGTTCCTCTTTCCCCGGCAGCTCCAAGAACACGGACTCTCCCAGGAGCACCTGAGTTTCTCTGATAACGGCATCCGGCGCATCATCCGTGAGTACACCAGAGAAGCAGGCGTACGCAACTTGGAGAGGGAGATTGGCGCTATCTGCCGGAAGGTAGCCAAACGCGTCGCGGAAGGGCGCGAAGGTCGCGCCCTGATAGTGCCCCAGTCCATACCCAAGTATCTTGGCCATCCCCGGTTCACCTGGGGCATGGCCGAAGAGCAGGACGAAATTGGCGTAGCCACGGGCGTGGCATACACGCCGTCCGGCGGCGACATACTGTCCATAGAAGTAGCCCTGATGAGGGGCAAGGGCAACCTGATGCTTACGGGGCAGCTTGGCGAAGTGATGAAGGAGTCGGCTCAGGCGGCGCTGAGCTATTCCCGCGCCAGGTCCGAGGAGTGGCAGCTAAAGGAGGGGTACTTCTCCACAAAGGATATTCACATCCACATACCGGCCGGCGCCATGCCCAAGGAGGGGCCGTCCGCCGGCGCAGCCTTGACCACGGCGCTTGTCTCTGCGTTGACCCGCAAGCCTGTGCGCAAGGACGTGGCAATGACCGGAGAGATAACACTCAGAGGAAAGGTATTGCCCGTTGGCGGCATCAAGGAGAAAGTCCTGGCGGCTCACAGAGCCGGCATTCCTTCTTTCATCCTCCCTGCGGAGAACCGCGGGGATATCAACGATATCCCAAGAAACGTGCGCAGGGATATCAATTTTGTTTTTGTGAAAGGGATGGCAGAGGTATTGGAGGCTGCTCTGCGGACATCCTGATTCAGCAAAGGACGTCAAACGGGACCCGCCAGCCAATGACCGGTGAATTGGATTGTCTTACCAGGCACACAGAATGCCATGAACTGGTTTGATTTCATCATCATTATCGTCGCCTTGGCCGGACTTCTTGCTGGGGTCCGCGTAGGTCTGATAGGCGCGGCTTTCTACGCCGCGGGTGTCCTTGTAGCATCCCTGCTAGCTGCCAATCTCAGCGATGATATTGCCGGCTGGTTTACCAACCAGGGCGCCGCAGATGCCATCGCTACCGTCCTTACCTACGCAGTTATTTTCACCGGTGTGTTTATTTGCGCTATCGCGGCCCATCGCCTTGCCAAGGTAGTGATACGGCTGCCACTCTTGGGATGGGTGGGAACGCTGGGGGCCATAGTCGCAGGGCTTCTGTTCGGCATTGGACTGACAAGCGTTCTTATTCTGGGAGCAGCGCGTCTTTCCAGCGACATCCCCGCCGGTGACACCGTAGACTCCGTCATAGAGACAACGGAACTTCGGGGCAGCCTGCAAAAAGCACTTGTCCTCTCCAGGCTTACTGGTGTATTTATAAACGTAACCGACTGGCTGCCTGGCAACGCCTTGGGTTTTGTGCCCGGCGATTATAAGATAGCCTTAGAGCAGATTGATAAGTTGGCTGAGCAAGAAGCTGCCCAATGAAGAGATGCAGATGGTGATGCAAGGCATAATCCGGCTTCCCGTTCTGGTTCTCAACCAGAACTATCAGCCCCTCAACGTGTGCAACGTGAGACGGGCGGTAGTCCTCCTCACCCGGGGCAGAGCGGAGCTTCTCATCAACGGTAGAGGCGAGTTGCGCACCACCACAACAGCTTTCCCCGCGCCGTCCGTGATAAGACTGATCAACCTTGTGAAGCGCCCCTTGGCCCGGCTACGGCTATCAAGAAAAGAGGTCTTTCTCCGCGATAGCTTTTCCTGCCAGTACTGCGGCAGACAGAGCAAGAGCCTCACATTGGACCACGTGTTGCCCCGCTACCGGGGAGGCGCCCACTCTTGGGAAAACGTGGTGGCCGCTTGCATCCCCTGCAATCACCGCAAGGCGGGGCGCACCCCCAAGGAAGCTGGCATGAAGCTTCTCAACGCTCCGAGGACGCCCAGGCCAAACCCCTACTCCATGTTCTATCACCGCTCTCTCCAGGAAGAGTGGCTGCCGTTCATTCCCTGGGCTAAGAGCTAGACTGTACTTTTCCACTCTCAGGCAACAGCAGCATTAGCACGTCCAGCGCAATCCGGGGGCTGGCGTTTTGCATCAACCGCTCCTTGGTAGCAAGGGTTTCCTTTATAACAGCCACTACCTGCTCCGTGCTGAACTCCGTTTGCTTCTCTTGCAAAACCTTCATGAAGTCGCGGTTTGCCACCAACTCCGGCTTGCCCTCTTTGAGCATGAGGAGGTCGCGCCACCAGGACAACCAGAGCGCCAGAGTTTCCTGGACAGCCCGGCGGTCACGCGATTGGAAGGAAGCGAGTCCCTGCGAGATCTGGAAGCGGCGCTCCGCTCCACTCTCAAGGGCCTCCATCAGATCGTCCAGCTTTTGCTGCCGCTCCCCCAGTATCCTGGGTTCTCTTGCTGCCGTCAGCGCCCAGCCCAGCCGGCCCGCGGAAAGCCTGGCCAGCAACTCGGCGTCTTCTGTCTCCAGCCCGTGTTCGTTGACGAGAATTTCCACCATCTCCTTCTCCGGCACCGGCTTGACCTCCAGCCTTTGGCACCGTGAGCGGATGGTTGATAGCAACTCGTCTTCCTGTGAAGATAGCAGCAGGAAGATTACCCCGGACGGAGGCTCTTCCAACGTCTTCAACAATGCGTTGGACGCTTCCAGGCTCATCTTCTCCACGCCGTCTATTATGAACACGCGGTGCTTCCCCTCGTACGCTCCCAGAGCGGCCGTATGCTCCATGGCGCGCACCTGGTCTATCCCTATCTCAGACCGCATTCTTCCCGTGCGCTCGTCTGCCGCCGGCGCTATGACCTGCACGTCGGCGTGTATGCCGCGCTCGATGCGGCTGCACGAGGCGCACTCTCCGCAGGGAGGAGAGTCTTCCAGGCAGTTCACTGCCTGCGCCAGCTTCATCGCTAGGGCGCCCTTCCCCACTTGGGGAGGCCCCACCAGCAGATAGGCATGAGAAAGCTGTCCCTGGCTTAGGCCGCGTTCCAGGGCGCTCAACAGATGGTCTTGTCCGTGTAAGTTCCAGTTAGGCATTGTCGCTTGATCCGTAAGCCTCTTCGCAGTCCTGCAACCACCGGTTGGTCTGTCTGGGAGAACGGAGGTGGACCACTTCCAGGTGAGCATGCTCCGGTTGTTGCAGAAGCGTACCGATCTGCTTTCTCCGTCTCCAATGAGTCTTCAGCGCCCAGAGGAAGAGAGAGTCGCGGCTCATGAACTGGGTGAGGAAGCGCTCTCTGTTCCCATTCCACAGCTCCTCTTTGAAGAACGCCCGTCTAACCGTGCGTGAGAACAACCGCGGGAAGATAACCGGAAACGGGTAGTCCAGCCAAACGATACCAGTGGCCTTTGGCCATATCAAGTCGCGCACCACACCGTAGTTCGCGTCTAGGATCCATCTGTCCGAAGTGGTCGCCTCAGCCACGCGCTGTGCTAGAATATCGGCAGACGCGGGCGTCCAGTTGGGCTCCCAATACAGCGCGTCCATCTCCACGTGGGGGATGCCCAACACCTGGGACAACCGGCGGGCCAGCGTGGTCTTGCCGGAGTTGGTGGTGCCCACTACGTTGATGCGTTGCGCCCAGTATGGTTGCGACATTGTTGTGCTCAAATCATAACCCGTTCTCGCAAGGACACCTGACAGTATAGCCGTCCGGTTCGTTAAACCTCACGGGCGTGCTCTGTCAGGTGTTAATCAAATACCGTAGGTGATTCATGAAAACCGGCCTTCTCTTTGCTATTGCATCGCTCCTCATGCTGAGCGTCATTGCCTGCTCAGGCGGCGACGCTCCCACGGCTACCCCAACTGCCACTCCTACCCCTGATACCTCACCCCAACAAACGCCCGAAACGATCGTCGCTCCGCCCGAGGCAGGCCAGGGTGACCTCATTTTGGAGATATCCTCCGGCTCGGAAGCGCGCTACCGGGTAAGAGAGCAGCTAGCCTTTCTGGATTTCCCCAATGACGCCGTGGGCGTTACACAGGAGGTGGAAGGAAAGCTGGTTCTTGGGCCAGATGGCGCCGTGAGTGCTGAGGACTCCCTGATCAGGGTTGATTTGAGCACCTTGCAAAGTGACGAAGACCGGCGTGACAACTACGTTCGCAACCGCACGCTTGCCACCGGCCAGTACCCCTACACGGAGTTTGTGCCCACCACAATCAGCGGCTTGCAGTGGCCCCTTCCTTCGACCGGTGAAGCCTCTTTCTCCATTACCGGCGATATGACGATTAAGGACGTCACCAAGGAGGTAACCTGGGAGACCACCGCTCAGTTCAGCGATGACCGTATCACAGGGACGGCGACCACGGACTTCACCTTCGACGAGTTCGACATGGCGGTTCCCAGCGTGGCCGTAGTGCTCAGCGTGGAGAACAATATCCGCCTGGAAATAGATCTAGTGCTTCAGAAGACGGAGGCCTGAGCGCCCTCTATCCGTTTCTAGAACGCCCACCAGCAGGTAAGATTCCCAGTTCTCCGTGTGGACCGGATAGGGTCGCTTCTCTACCTCGAAGCCCGCATCCCTCATCAGGTCCAGCCAGGTCTGCAGCGGGAACAGTCCCGTAACGTGTGGGTCGTGTTCAACGCGCAGACGGCCTTCCTCTTCGAATACATAGATGAAGGCCCCTTCCAAAGTGGTGTCTTCCGGGTTGGAGTCATACCAGTACTCCACCAAACCAAGCTCATCGCCTTCCCTGCGCTTTATCTCACTCGATATATACGTGCCCGGGAACGTCTCGCGGAACCAGTCCGGGCTTATCACCAGAACGCCTCCGGGTTCCAGGTGCGCCCGCGCCGTATCGAACGTGGCCGCTATCTCTGCCTCGCTTACCAGGTATGATATGGCGTCGTGTATCAGCACCGCCTTGAACCTTTGCCCCAGGCGCACGCTTCTCATATCTCCAACGTGGTGCTCAACGTTTGGGTTCAGCTTCATGGAGTTGGCAAGCATCCCTGCAGAAATGTCGACTCCGGTTGCCTTGAACTCCGAGGCAAGGTGTGACAGATTGTGCCCTCCCCCGACACCCAGCTCCAGGATTTCATGCCTGCCCGGCCCTAGCTTGTCGCGCAGAGCCTTCATCCAGTGCTTCGCCTCTTCCTCATATTCCTCTGGAGGACTGATCAGTGGCCACAGATGAGCAAACTCATGGTACATCCTGTTCCGCTTCCGACTTTTACCGTTCACGTTACTAACCTTGATCCTCGTTTGTCGGCATCGCTTTTTCGGGGCGGAGTCTCCTCTCGTTGAGCAACTTCCGCAGAGCCGCTATTGATCCTATGCCCTCGCGCGGCAGCACCACCGCCGCAACAATGGAGGGCGGCACGAACAGAATCGAATGGAGGATGATGGCAAAGGTCAACGCCTCCTCTTTAGGCGCTCCCCAGAACTCCAACAGCGTTACCACGGCAAACTCGAAGGTCCCTATCGCTCCGGGGAGTCCCGGCAGCGTCGTCGATAGGAAGATAGCGCCAAGCGCGGTAACAGTCAGCCTGTACGGGTCGATATCCAGGCCCACGCCCACGGCAATAGTCCAGGTTATGGGCCCCAGGATAAGCCAGTAGGCAATGGTGAAGCCCAGGGCAACCCCCGTTCTCCGCCAGTCCAGCTTCAGGGCGTTTATGGAGTCCAGAAAGCCGGATATGCCAGGCAACTGATTGAGCCGTGGAAAGCGCCTGATTATCCGACGCAGGTTGAGAAGGACTACTATCAGTACGACGAAGTAGAGGCTAGTTCCCACTATGATCGGCGTATAGCGCAGCAACACGGGCAGCGTCGCCACGGCTATACCTATCACCACCAGTGAGAAAGCCAGGTCCAGCACCCGGGTCATAACCACGGTAGCAACTACGGTGCCACCGGGCAATCTGTCACGCAGCGCCAGAATCCCCAGGATCAACGGTTCGTCCAGGGCGCGCACCGGCGATAGATTGTTGAGTCCAATAGCGGCGTTCTCTACCCAGAACAATCGCAGCGCGGATACCCGGTGCTTGGACCATAGGACGCGCCAGCGCACCGCTCGCAAGTAGCCGGAGACGGCCAGCAAAGCCAGGGCCAGCGCAAGCAAGGGCAAGGGGAACGCGGTGACCCGCTCTCTAACCCTGTCCCACTCTATTCCTTGGATTGCCAGCCAGCCGAGGACAACGCTGAAAGCAAGGCCTACAAGGAGAATGCTTCCCTGCCGCGCCCACCGTTTCTTCCAAATCCCCATGCTCTTCTGACTATCTCAGCGTCCCGGCTCAGTCCCTCCCGTGCCTGAGCACGGTTCCCGGCGTTGCACCGGTGTGCCGGCCTTCGTCCACCACCACCTGGCCGTTGACAATCACGTAGGGAATGCCCAGGGGGTATTGCTTGGGATTGGCGCGGGTTGCAGGCGCTTTCACCGTCTTGGGGTTGAATATCACAATGTCGGCCTTTGCGCCGTCCCTCAATATTCCTCTCTCCCTCAGTCCCAGCCTCTGCGCGGGGAAAGAGGTCATCTTGCGTATGGCTTCTGGGAGTCTTAGCTGCTTTTCAGCTCGCACAAACTCAGCCAGTACAACCGGAAAGCACCCGTATGTGCGCGGGCTGGGCCATTCGCCAAACAGGATAGCGTCGCTGGCCACCATGCCATGAGGGTGCGCCACAAAATCGGGAAGTGTTTGCGGGTTGGTGCCCACCGCCACGAACGATATGCCCAGGTCTTCGGCAAGCAGCAGATCGAACAGTGCGTCCAGCGGGTCCTGCGCCCTCATTCTGCCTATTTCCGCCAGCGAGTGGCCATCGTACTTCGCGTTGTCCGGCTTGCGGAACGCGGTAAGCCACATCTCTTCCATGTTCATGCTCCTTGGCCCGGAGAGCATGTCCTCCTTCATACGCTTCCTCTTCTCTTCCGACCTAAGATTCTCCTTGAGCGGCCCAGGGCCTCCGTCCTTTGCCCAGTTGGGCACCTCTATCAGTATCCTTGTCCCTGAGAAAACGTAGGTGTAGCAATCAAAGGTGACATCTATTCCTTCGTCGCGGGAATTCTCCACCAGCCCCAGGTAGTCGAAGTGGGTCCCCGTGCCCTGCGCCGGCTGCCGGTAGTGCGTGAGATGCACCGGGACGCCGCTACCCCGACCTATATCCACAGCCTCCTCGAACGGCGCCAGGTGCGACACTCTCCTCAACTGAGCCCTGGTGTGCGTATGGTAGAAACCGCCCTTCTCCGCCACTACCTTGCTCAGCTCAATCAGCTCATTGGTGTCCGCGTATGCGCCCGGGGGGTAGTCCAATCCCGTAGACAGCCCGAACGACCCCTCCTCCATGGTCTCTCGCAGGATCGCCTTCATGTCCTCCATGTCCTCGCCGCTGGCGGGACGGTTGTTCCAGCCCATGGACCATATCCGTACCGGCGAGTTGCCAACGATGAATGCAATGTTGGGCGACACCGTTTTCTCGTACATGGAGAGGAAATCGTCAACGCTGCGCCAGTCGCGGCCAGCTGGCATCACGTCGTTCAGCCCTGAGTCCAGTTCGATGAACGCCTCCAGGTCCTCGCGAGTCTTGAACGGTGCAGCCGAGTTCCCGTCGATACCGATGAGCTCCGTGGTCACGCCCTGCCGGAGCTTTGGCTCGTTCTCAGGCTCTCGCAGCATGGTCAGTCCGGCGTGCGAATGCAAATCTATGAATCCGGGGCTGACCACGTGGTCCGTGGCGTCGATGACCCGGCCCGCCTCTATGCTGCTTACATCACCTCGCAGTATGCGCAAGGTATCCCCTTCCACCGCTACTGTGCCGTAGAAACCGGGATTTCCCGTGCCGTCTATGATCAAGCCGTTCTTGATTAGCAGGTCAACCATGGCAATACCTCCTCCACTTTCGACCTGCATCATAGCTGTCTAGCTGGTAAGCGGGCAAGCGGGCAAGCGGGCCGAACCGTCATTCCCGACTCCGGTCGGGAATCCAGGGGATGTGGGTGTAGACTCCCGCCGGCGCGGAGTGACCCTTCGTCTGCGCTCAGGGTGAACTCCCACCGCCACCCCTGGGAAAGGCTCACCCGCCTAACCCTATGCTCTCAACCGGTATATCTTCCGGTCGAACGATAGGATGTACAGCTCTCCCGCTTCATCCTCGCCAAAGGAGGATATCTGCAGGGAGGAATCGAGCAGCAGCCGGTTATCGGATACCTCTTGTCCGTCGTAGACGAGGCCCCATATCCTGCCGCTGCAGAAGTCGCCATACAAGTAAGCGCCCCGGAGCAACGGAACGCGGCTGCCGCGGTAAACGTACCCACCGGTGACGGCGCAGTTTCTCGATGTGAGCGGGTACTCCACCAGGGGGGGCTCCAAACCGTCCTCTTGGCAGGAAGAAACGGATGGCGGGTAGCAGTGGAACCCCTCCATTACATTCCATCCGTAGTTGAGGCCGCGTTTCACCAGGTCAATCTCTTCATAGCCTCTTTGTCCCACGTCGCCTGCCCACAGGTCACCCGTCTCAGGGTCAAAGGAAAAGCGCCAGGGATTGCGAAACCCGTAAGCCCAAATCTCGTCGCGGTACCCGGATACGCCCAGAAACGGGTTGTCCTCCGGCACGGAGTAGTTGCCGTAGCTGCTGGGAGTGGCGGGGTCTATTCGCAGAATCGATCCCAAGAGAGTGCCCGCATTCTGCCCGTTTCCTTGAGGGTCTCCGGCCGAACCACCGTCTCCCAGGGCCACGTAGAGATAGCCGTCCGCTCCAAAGTGGATTGCGCCGCCATTGTGGTTGGAATACGGCTGCGGGACTTCCAGAACCACCAGTTCACTATCGGGGTTGGCTTGGTTGGCGTACTCCTCACCGGCAGAGAAGCGGGACAGCACGGAGCGGCGAGGGTTGGATGCGGAGTAGTAGACGTAGAAGTAACCGTTTTCGGCAAATCCTGGGTCAAACGCCAAGCCCAGCAGGCCTTCCTCGTTGCCCCTGTCGCTGACCCTGTCCCGTATATCCAGGAAAACCTCTGCCTTCTCAACATCGCTTTGATTCGGGAAGACGACGATCCGTCCCGGCTGAAGCGCCAGGAACAGCCTGTCCGTACCGTCTCCGGCGTGAGTGAGGAACACCATGCGCTCGAAGCTGAGGTTGGGGAAAGCAACCTCTACATCGATGCTCTGAAGCAACGGAGCGATTGCCGTCGTGCTATCAGAGGTGGGTGTCGGCGGCGCGGGCGTATCGGCAAGGACGGGCAACTCCGATGCCGGGGTTGGAGTGGGCGTTTGGGCTATGGGAGTGGGCGCCAGTGGGCTGGGAGTGGCGGTGGGGGTTGGTGTCGGTGCGGGCTGGGAGCACGCTGCCGCAGCCAAGAGAAGCAGTGCCAGTAGAAGGGCCGTCCGCATCCAAAAGCAGCTATGCGTCGTTCTGTTCGCGCTGCTCCAGTATGCGACGCAGCTCCTGAATCTCACGGTTGAGCTCGCTCTGCCGCCTGGTCATGTAGAAGGCGTAAGCAAAGAACGCCAGCCAGGTGATTGTGTAGATGGCAAAGAGAAAGGGAAGGTTGGACTCCGGGTCCGAACCGCTCTGAGCGTTGCTGGCGGCGCTGGCGACACCTGCGAACACCAGCCAGAGCAGCGTTGCCAGAAGAGCGACCAAGAGCCTAGTTTTGCCAGTGAGTCGGCGTATCTCCATGTCAAGCAATCCTTTCCTGGTAGCGCACTGAGACTAGAGTATCGAAAGCCCTGCGAATAGCCAGCCGCTCGGACATCAGATAGGCGAACAACAGGGTGAACGCCAAGGTGGAAAAAAGCAGAGCGGAACGCATAGTGGGGTCAAGGCTGTCCGATTCGGCGGCAGGGCCTACCACCATCCCCGGATGCACGGTGCGCCAGAGGATAGTGGCGTAATAGACAATGGGCACGTTGACAAAGGCCACAATGCCCATAACCGCAGCGTAACGCGCGCCCTGTTGAGGCGATGGAGCGTAAGCCCGCAGCATCAAGTAGGCAATGTACATGAGCCAGAGAATCGTTGAGGTGGTCAAGCGCGGGTCCCACGTCCACCAGACGCCCCAGGTCGGTTTGGCCCAAATTGCGCCCGTGACCAGCACCAGCGTTGTGAACAGCACGCCTATTTCAGCGGAAGAGTGCGCCAGAGCGTCCCATTTCTCCGAACCCTTCCACAGATACATGACGCTTCCGATGAGAACAATGAAGAAAGCAAGAAACGCCACCCAGGCCAGCGGGACGTGGTAGTACATCCCTCTTTGCACCACTCCCATGACCTGCTCCGTTGGAACCCAGAAGTAGATCAGCACAAGGTTGATGATCATGGTCGACGCCGCAACAAGGAGCAGAGCCGTCCTTACGGCGAATCCTCCGGTTAACCCTGGTCTCATGCTATTCCTCCAGAACAGCGCCGAAAGTGAAAGAAGCCACAATCAAGAATATCACATCGAAGGCCACCAGCAACTGAACCCAGCGCCCTATTCCCATTGAAGAGCCTTCCAGGATAGCGCGCGTGGACTCCACGGCGGCGATTATCACCGGTACGGCGACGGGCAGCAGGAGTATGGGAAGCATCACCTCCCGCGAACGCGTATTGACGGAGATGGCGGAGAAGAGGGTGCCAACGCTGGCAAAGCCTACCGTAGCCAGCAGTACCACCAGCGGGATCCTTATGTCCAAGACGGAAACGTTGAACAGCACGGCAAACAGGGGCACAATCAGGACCTCTGCCACCGTCATGAAGATGAGCAAGCCCAGCAGCTTTCCAAAGTAGATTACGTCACGGCTCACCGGGCAGAGGAGCAGTCCGTCCAGGCTGCCCTTGTCCTTCTCCAGCACAAAGGAGCGATTGAAACCCAGGACGCCGGCAAACGTGATAGCCACCCAGAGCGTGCCCGGCACAATCAAGCCAATGAGCTCTTCCGTGGGAGCAAAAACGAAGTTGAAGATTGCTCCCACCAGCAGGGCAAAGATGAGAACGGTCACCACCACGTCCTTGGTCCGCAGTTCCAGCAAGACGTCTTTCCAGGCAATGACCAGTATGGGCAACAGGAAGTCTTTCATTCAGAAGGTCTCTTTATAGCCGTCAAAGATGCGACGAAACTCGTCAGCGTCCAGCCCTTCCCGCGGCGCCTCATAGGCGATGCGTCCTTTTGCCAGGATGGCCACCCTGCTGGCCAGGCTTAGTCCCCTATCCAGGTTGTGCGTGGTCATCAACACCGCCTTAGCCTCGTTTTGGACCACGCTTTCCAGCATTTCCAGAGCCTCCTGGTCAAGACCGGTTTCCGGTTCGTCCATGATCAGAATGGGCGGGTCATGAAGCAGCGCCCGCGCCAGGGAGAGACGTTTCTGCATGCCATGGGAAAGAGTTCGCGTACGTGCTTGCAAACGGTCTGCTATGCCCGTCAAATCGGCCACCCGGTTTATGCGTTGCTCCAGGTCCGCTACCCTGAACATCCTGCCGTAGAAGCGGAGATTTTCGTAAGCGGTGAGGTCGTCGTATAGCAGAGTCTGGTGGGTGACCACGCCCATGCTGCGGCGCGCCTGGGCGCCGTGGCGTCGCACGTCCAGCCCCGCTATCTCTATTCGTCCCGAATTGGGCCGGGCCAAGGTGGCCAGCAGTCTGACCAGGGTGGTCTTTCCCGATCCGTTGACGCCAAACAGGACCAGCCGTTCGCCCCAACCCACCTCCAGGTCAAGGCGGTGGAGTACGGGAACAGCGCCGTAGGACTTGGTGGCTTCCCAGACTCGTATTGCCCCTGTGGAAGAAGAAGTTCCCATCATTCAATGCAATATAGACCAGAAGACATGGGGTCACAAGGTTGCGCTTTACTACGGCTCAACGTGCAAGGTATCCTTAGTAGGCAACGCGCAAAGAGTTGAGGTGTTGACATGCTCAAGAAGCTGGGCAAGACCACTACCATCAAAAAGCAAGAAGGAGTCGAGGCTCCGCCGGGGCAGTTTGTCACCGATAAATTCCCCGTCCTTACCTATGGCCAAACGCCGGTGGTGGAGACCAAGGACTGGAAGTTCCGGGTCTTCGGCTTGGTGGACCAGGAGCTTGAATTGAACTGGGAAGATTTCATGTCCATGCCGCAAACAAGCATCACTCGTGATTTCCATTGCGTAACCCAGTGGAGCAGGCTGGAAAATCTATGGCAGGGCGTGCAATTCCAGGAGGTTATGAAACAAATAAGCCCCAAACCGGAAGGCAGACTGGTCATGGTGCACTGCTACGGGGGTTACTCCGCCAATCTCCCGCTCGACGTGCTCATGGAGGAGGACGTCCTCTTTGCCCACATGCACGACGGCATGCCGCTGGAGCGCAAGCACGGAGGCCCCATGCGGCTGGTGGTGCCCAGCAGGTACGGTTGGAAGAGCGCCAAGTGGGTCAGCGGCTTGGAGTTCATGGACAAAGACCGCCCCGGTTTCTGGGAACAGCTTGGCTACCACAACAACGGCGACCCCTGGATGGAAGAGCGGTTTGCGTAATCCCAAAGCCCCGCAGCCAACCGGGGCAGCTACAGAATCCGTAGAAGCAGGGCGGCGGTGCTCAGAAATATGGCAAAGCCGGCAACGTCCGTAACCGTGGTCACAACCACAACGGAGGCAAGCGCCGGGTCGATTCCCGCGGCACGGAACCCCAGAGGCACCAGAGCTCCCGCCAGCGCCGCCACCACCATGTTGGCCGTCATGGCAATGAACAACGCCAGACCCAGGGCAGCCTTGTCCTCCAGGACAAAGCCCAGTCCGGCAACCAGCAGCCCCAGAAGCAGTCCGTGGATCACTCCCAATAGCGCCTCTCTCAGGACAATGCGGCGCGCGCCGCGAAAGGTGACCTCCCCCAGGGCAAGGCTCCTTACTATTAGGGTGAGCGTCTGCGTGGCGGCTGCCCCTCCTTGACTTGCGACCACCGGTATGAAGGCGGCGAGGATCACCAGCCTGGATATGGTGTTTTCAAATGCGGCTATGACTGCGGCGGCAAGGACCACGGTGGCAAGGTTGAGAAGCAGCCAGGGGAACCTCTTCAACACTGACCTACCGATTGTAGAACTCGTCCTTTCTCTTGAGCCCAGGCCGGCCAAGCGGTGCATGTCTTCCGTCGCCTCTTCTTGCGCCACCTCAAACACCTCTTGCAGGGCGATGGCTCCCAGCAGCCTGCCTTCCGTGTCCACCACTGGAATCTCCGACAAGCTGTAGCGGTCCATCAGCCTTGCCACCTCTTCCTGGTCCATACCCGGGTCAACCGTGGCAACCGGTTCTTGCATTACGTCATGGATGCGAGAGCCGGGTTCGGAAAAGACCAGGTCTCCCAGCACAACGGTTCCCAGCAGCTTGCTTTCCGTATCCACTACAAAGTAGCTGCCCAGGCCCTCCGCGGAACGGCCAAAATGCCTCAGCAGCGACATGAACTGGTCCACTGTAGTCTCGTCGGAGACCGTGATGGTAACCGGCGCCATCAGGCCGCCCGCGCTTTCCTTGGGGAAGGCTATCAGAGGAGCTATTTCATCGGCGTGAGCGGACTCAACCAGGACCCGTTCGACCACTTCAGCCGGAAGCTGCTGCAAAACGTCTGCGGCAACTTCCGGGCGCACCTCGTCCAGTACGGCAACCAGCGCGGGGGAGTCTAGCGAACGCAGAGCGGAGGCGGCCTCCTCTTCGTCCAGATTCTCCAGGATATCCGCGAATTGCCCGGGAGTCAGGGCCGCGGCAAGCGCATTCCGCACCTTGGAAGAGACTACTTGTATAACGCTGGCCTGGTCCGCCGGATGCAGTTGTGCCAGCATCACCAGAGAATGGCCGCTGATCTCCTCTTCCAGGGCTGCCGCCACACGGCGCACGCGGCCTTCTACGGAAGAGGCCTCTTCCTTAGGCATCGTTTGTCTACTCTTCCCATCGATGTTCAAGAGTGCCGCCTTTAACTGATGTTTTGCCCGCCTGCCAGTATAGTGACAGGGCAAAACAAAAAGGAAGTGCCCTCCAAGGAAGCCCTGGAGGGCACTTCTCCAAAAGAGCCGGTTTGCTCTAAGCCGCTTCGGTCACTACCTCCTCCACCAGCTTGGCAGCCACCACCGTGACAGTTTCACCTTCCACGTCCGCCTCGTAGCCGCACATCAGGCACTCTTTGAACCAACCATAATGATCGCCGGTCAAAGTCATGTCTCCCTTGCAGCGGGGGCAAGCCTTGAAGTATATCATCTCTATTTCTACCTCCTTTGTACCGACTTCACTACCGTCCTATTGTCTATCAACACCACGTCAATTAAAAGAGATACGACGGAAAACTGCAACTGGATTCGTCAATTTGCCGTCGATATACGTAATAACGAATCAGGATCACCTTTTGTCAGTTTACTCCGCATCTCAAACTCTATACATCAGCAGCTATTATATAACTTGACACGCTCCGTATCAATACTTATAATACTTTTCATAGTCACCTACTCTGATTTCAAGGCAGCAATGACAAGCAGAGAGCCAAGAGAACAACCCTACAGGGAGAAGACCCCCATCCGCACCGGCGAAGTCATCCCCTCTCCGTTTCCCAGCGAGTCGCTGCCTACGCGCAGGGACGTACCAGAGAGGGAAATGCCCAGCCAGTACAACCAAGAACCCGTGGAGGGTCTCTACATCATCAGCGTTGCCGCCCGCTTGCTTGCAATGCATCCTCAAACGCTGCGCAAGTACGAGCGCGCCGGGCTTATACGTCCACCCAGAACAATCGGCAAGCTGCGGCTCTATTCTGAACAGGATATTGCCCGGCTCAAGTTGATCAAACACTTGGTGGACGACCTGGGCATGAACCTGGCAGGGGTAGAGCTTGTACTCGACCTGCTGGGTCGGATAAGTCAGGCCAGGCAGCGAATAGCCGCTCTGGAAGCGCAGCGCGACTTCAGGAGAGTAGTGACGCAGGAGTTCGATAGGATGCTGCAGCTGCTTGACGTGGCTATGGATAACCTGGACGTTCCCAGAGAGATGGAGTAGCCCATGCCAGAGACAACGGATTCGCCCAATAGGCCGGAAGATCTGAACGACGAAACTGAAAAGCCACCCACGTCCAGAGAAGAGCTGGAGGCCCAGCTTGAGGAAGCGGACCGGGAACGCGGCCAGTTCCGTGAGATGGCGCAGCGGGCGCAGGCAGACTTGACCAACTACCGCAGGCGCATGGAGGAGGAACGAGGAGATATCTTCGATGCCGCCGCGTCTCGCGTTATCAACAAGCTGCTCCCCATTGTGGATGACCTGCAGAGGGCGCTGGAACAGGCCCCTTCCGCAGGAGAAGACGCTGCCTGGGTGGAAGGGATACGGATTATAGATAAGAACCTGAAGGCATTGCTAGAATCGGAGGGCGTAACCTCCATAGAAGCGGAGGGCAAGCCGTTCGACCCGTGGGAACATGAAGCGATCATGTCGCTCCCTAGCAACGAGCATGAGCCTGGCATTGTGGCACAGGTGATCAGGCCGGGCTACAAGATGCGCAACAAGATACTTAGGGCGGCGCAGGTTGCCATAGCGCAGGAACAACAGCCGGAAGAAGGGCAATAGAGTTTTAAAGGCTGGGAAACCGCCTTAGATGGAGGAAGAAAAGTGGCAAGAGTGATTGGAATAGACCTTGGAACAACCAATTCGGCAATGGCCGTCATGGACGCCGGGGAACCTGAGGTAATAGAGAATAGCGAAGGTGGACGCACCACGCCTTCCACCGTGGCGCTCAACACCAAGACCGGTGAGCGATACGTGGGACAAGCCGCCAAGAGACAGGCGGTGACCAACCCGGACAACACCATCTTCTCCATAAAGCGGTTCATGGGCCGCAGATATGATGAGGTAGCGGAGGAGACAAAGCGCGTCCCGTACAAGGCGGTCAAGGCCAACAACGCGGATGTCCACGTTCAACTCGGTGACAAAGTGGTCTCTCCTCCTGAAGTATCGGCAATGGTGCTCAGGAAGCTCAAGGAGGACGCGGAGGCCAAGCTGGGCGAGGCGGTCAACCAGGCGGTGATCACCGTACCCGCTTACTTCAACGACAGCCAGCGCAACGCCACCAAAGACGCCGGTCGAATAGCCGGACTGGAGGTGCTGCGCATCATCAATGAGCCTACTGCGGCGTCGCTAGCCTACGGAATGGACAAGAAGGGCGACCAGACCATAGCGGTTTACGACCTAGGTGGCGGCACCTTCGATATTTCCATTCTGCAAATAGGTGAGGGCGTCTTTGAGGTCAAGGCCACCAACGGCGACACACACCTTGGCGGCGACGACTTCGACCAGCGCATCATGGATTGGATCATTGCCGAGTTCAAGAAGGACCAGGGCATTGACCTGACCCAGGACCGTATGGCCTTGCAGCGGCTCAAGGAAGCCGGCGAAAAGGCCAAGATAGAGCTGTCCAACGTGATGCAGACCGAGATCAACCTGCCTTTCATCACCGCCGACGCTTCCGGGCCAAAGCACCTGACCATGACCCTCTCCCGTTCCAAGCTGGAGCAGCTCATCGGCGACCTTGTGGAGCGCACCGTGGGCCCCTGCAAGCAGGCAATAGTAGACGCGGGAGTCTCCACCAGCGACATCAACGAGGTAATCCTGGTCGGCGGCATGACCCGCATGCCGCTGGTGCAGGCCAAGGTCAGCGAGATGTTCGGCAAGGAGCCTCACAAGGGGGTCAACCCGGACGAGGTCGTAGCAGTGGGCGCCGCTATCCAGGCGGGCGTGCTCAAGGGAGACGTGCGGGACATCCTGCTGCTGGACGTCTCTCCGCTGACGCTGGGAATCGAGACGCTTGGCGGCGTTTCCACGTCTCTGATACCGCGCAACACCACCATACCCACTTCCAAGAGCGAGGTGTTCACCACCGCCGCCGACAACCAGGGCTCCGTTGAGGTGCACGTCCTGCAGGGTGAGCGGAGCATGGCCAGCGAGAACAAGTCCATTGGAAGATTCATGCTGGACGGAATCCTCCCCGCGCCGCGTGGCGTGCCCCAAATTGAGGTCACGTTCGACATCGACGCCAACGGTATCCTCAACGTTTCGGCCAAGGACCGCGGCACCGGCAAGGAACAGCGCATCACCATAACCGCTAGCTCCGGCCTGGACAAGAGCGAAGTCGAACGGCTGGTACAAGACGCGGAAGTCCACGCCGAGGAGGACCGGCGCCGCAAGGAGGAGATCGAGACGCGCAACGCGGCCGAAAGCCTGGCCTACAACTCAGAGAAGATGCTGCGTGAGAACAAGGACAAGATCCCGGAAGAGCTGCAGAACGAGGTCAACGAGAAGATAGTCGCTCTGCGCACTGCCCTACAGGGCGAAAGCGAAACCGCAGCCATCGTCGCGGCAATGAACGAGCTTCAGGAAGCCCTGCAGAGGATGGGAAGCGCCGTTTACGGCCAGCAGCAGTCCGCGTCCACGCCGCCCGATGAGGGCGAGATGGGAGAAACGCCACCGCCGGACGATACGGTTGAAGGTGAGTTCCGCGAAGTATAGCCGCGGCTTCGGCAGGAACGGGCCTACATTCCCTCAATGACGCCACAGGCCACCCGGCCACCGGCCCCGGCTTCCGCGCCGTAAGTGTCCGGCTTTTCGTGGACAATTATGGCCGAGCCGTCCGCGTCCAAAACGGAGGTCTCCTCTCCCGTTGCCAGCGTGATTCTTTCCGTAAAGTGATCGGCCCGCGCTACGCCATCCGACCCCGCGTAGATGTTGGGCAAGTCGCCGGCGTGCGGGCCTTCGGTGTTCATGTAACCGTGTTCATAGCCTTTGGGACTGAAGTGATCGCCGGCAGCTGAAAAGTCCGGCTGGCAGGAACCGACGGTGTGGATGTGGAACCCGTGGAAACCAGGAGACAGACCCCGTAAATCCGCCATTACCAATACTCCTTTGGAGCCCTGTATCAGCCGGACGGTTCCCATATCCGCCCCATCCGGCCCCGTCATAGCTGCGAGAGCTTCCGCGCCCATGTCGGCAGACTGCTTGGTTTCCTCCCGTTGGCAGCCAGCCAGAACCGTAATTGCTACTGTCATAGCTACAAAGATTGTAATGAGTTTCAGAATCATCGAACACCTCCAAAAACAACTGTCGCTAGGCATGGTATGGAAAGATGATCTCCTCCACCATCCTGACGCTGGCCTCGGCGAACTGCCTTGTCGCCTGGACCGCGTCTCTCGTTAAGGGCGGGGCCTCAATGTCCGACACCCTGTCCTTCCCCAATCTACTCCTTTCCGACTCGGGCACGGCATCCGGCAGCTCCCGACCCGACATGACGCCGTAGGCCAGGGCCCAGCACCTGGCCACGGCGGATAGGTCGTAACCGCCGCCGCCCAGGGCAATCCAGGGCACGCCCTTTGCGGCTTGCGCCAGCGATTCCACCACCGAGACGAATCCCCTGCTGGTAAGAGCCAGGTGGGTCAGTGGGTCAGAGTAGTACGTATCCACGCCCAACTGCGTCACCAGCGCATCCGGCTTGAACAGCTCCAGCAAGGGAAGCGCCACTTGCTGAAACGCCCATAGGTACACGTCGTCGCTGGTATAGGGGGCAAGGGGCAGGTTGACGGAGTAGCCCTCGCCGGGGCCGCTCCCCTTCTCTTCCACGAAGCCCGTTCCCGGGAAAAGGTACCGCCCGGACTCATGCAGCGAGATGGTAAGCACGGAATCCGTATCGTAGAAGATCTGCTGCACGCCGTCTCCGTGGTGGGCGTCTATATCCACGTAGGCCACGCGAAGCCCTCTATTCACCATCGCCCTTATAGCTATGGCCGGGTCGTTGAAGATGCAAAAGCCGGAGGCGTTGGACGGCATGGCGTGATGAAGACCACCCGATATATTGAAAGCGGCCCTCGCCTCTCCTGACAACGCCCTTTCAGTGGCAACCAGGGACGCTCCGGTGGAGAGAAGCGCCGCATCGTACATGCCCTTGTAGATTGGGTTGTCGCCCGCCGCGCTGAAGCCGTATCTTGACGGGTCGGCGGTAGAGAGTCCGGCGCTAAGGCTCCTGGTCGCGTCCACGTAGTCCCGAGTGTGGCAGGTCAGGACGTCCTCTTCGGAGGCTGGCCTGGGTTCGACCAGGGATGAATCAGGGGGCTGGAATGCGCCCAGCGCTTCCAGAAGCTCGTAGGTATAGCGGAGCCGGACCGGCCGCATGGGATGGCCTTCGCGCAAGACGTGCCGCGAGAGTTGGTCGGAGTAGACGAATGCCGCGCCGTTGTTCATGGTTGACCACTTGACATAAGTCGATTTTGGGGTGTCGTGAAAAGGGTTGTTAGACATGAGAAAACGGTCAGATGGCGGTTAACGGTGGAGTCGTGTCGTGCCTGAGAAGGGGGAATCGTTTCCAACGTTATGTCAAGTACAAGGCTAAATTCGGGCGAAATTTTGGCGGAGGTGAGAAACGAATCAGATTCCGGGGCAAAGTTGAGGATGGCAAGGCGGGCCTTCCCTTCGGCTACGCTCAGGGTGAACTCCCCACACCGCCCCTGGATACCCGCCGCCGCGGGTATGGCCCTTCGGCTGCGCTCAGGGTAAACTCCCCGCACCGCCAGATTGCTTCGCTGCGCTCGCAATGACGAAAGGGGTGCGACCGGCTCGCGGCACCACCGTTTCCGTGGAAAGGAGGGCCCGCACCGCCCCTGGATGCCCGTCTTCACGGGCAAGACGATTTGGGCAGGCTGTGCAGGCAAGACCCTTCGGCTGCGCTCAGGGTAAACTCCCCCCGCTACCCCTGGGTTCCCGCTCCCCGATCGGGGTCGGGGACAGGCTATGCGGGCAAGATGGTGGGGAACGGCATGGCTGTAGACGGTTGTCATGGTGAGGCAAGGATAGCAAGAGGGCGGGTGATGGGGAAGGGGGGAATGTCGGGTACTGCCCGCCCCGTGCCACTCCTGGGTTCCTCGTCCCCGTATCAAGTGCGGGGCAGGCTTCACGGGAACGACAGTGTCAGGTGGCTGCGGTGAGCGCCCGCTCGTTGCCTGTCGCAGCTGCCACTATAACCTGGATCGATGGTACTCTCAACGGTGTTGACGGGCGGCACCAGTGCGCCGTATGATTGTATCCGTACATATATTGGTGTACAGGGAGGACGAAAATGGCACGGCTTGACGTGCGACTGGATAATGAGCGGCGGGCGCGGCTGGAGGAACTTGTGAAGGAGCAGGGCGTTCCCATATCGGAGTTGGTGCGCCGCTTCATAGACAACGCCTACGAAGACGTAATGCAACGGCGTCGCATGGAAGCGGTAAGGCGGCTGGTGAAACTGAACATCGAGGTTCCCCAAGACCCGGCTGCGCTCTCCCGCGAGTTGGAGGCGGCCCATGAGCCCGGCGGCCTTCATTGACGCCAATATCCTCGTCTACGCCTCCGGCAGGGAACATCCCCAAAAAGAGCCTTGCGCCCGGGTCCTGATGATGGCTGCGGATCGCCCGCTGTCATTTGTGACCAGCTCGGAGGTCATTCAAGAGCTTCTGCACCTCTACATAGCCCAGGGTCGATGGGTCCTGGGCAGAGAGGCCGTCCGCAGCTTTGCCCAGGTGATGCACGGCAGGATAGAGCCCGTCTACGCAGAGGATGTGCTGTTGGCGGCCAGGCTTGCGGATAGCCATCCGGGAATAAGCGCCCGAGATCTGGTCCACGCGGCGGTAATGCAACGCCTGGGAGTCAACCGGATCATCTCGGTGGATACCGACTTCGACCGCCTGCCCAACGTAACGCGGCTTGACCCCGTCCGCCTGGAAGAGTGGGCAGACTCCGTTTTGGCGGGCGACGTAGAAGTTTGACGCGTTATTCTCAAAGCAATGAAGAGGGAAGACGCGTCAGGAACAAGACCTGCTCATGACGGGATCAAACATGCTCCGCTCATCGCGCTTCTCCCAGGGCGCGCTCCAGGTCCCGTCTCATGTTTTGCCAGTGGGTGCCGCGCCAGTAGACCTTGAGACAACGCGGACACTCCTTGAAGATCTCCTGCGTTTGGAAAACGTAAGGCGGCACTCTATCCTCCACCTGCTCCGCGTCCAAGCCTCGCAGCTCAACGTTGCACTCTATACAGCGTAAGAAGTCCTCTGAAGCGCTAAGTTTGAACTCAGCGGTCACCTGCTGCACCTGCTCCAACAGTTTATCGCTGTGGAGAAGGAGGACACTAGCGGAACCGGACGTAACCAGGCGGCGTTCCAGCAAGCGCCTGTCCCTGGAGAGAACTATGCGCCCTTCACTGTGCGCTATTGCCAACAGATCGCCGTCATCAACGTCCGGCACAAAGGAGGCGTCGTAGCCCATGGCGCGCAGCCACTTGGCCAGCCGCCCCACGTTTACGTCCACGATGAATCTAGGCTTCATTTCAGAACCGGTCACGCCGCATCTGCTTGAACAGTTTATCGCACTTCCCGGTCCCACGGGGCGCACGGATTGGGGCCTCAACGGGGTCAATTATGCCTAAATTGGCGTAAGGTTACAAAAGGTCATGGTAATTTGCACTAATTATCACACCCCGGTTACACCTGTGTGGTACTGTGAACCAATGACCAAACCCAACTTTACCGACGAAGACGCAATGCAAACTCCAACCAGAACTACGCCGCTCCCGTCGTCATCCGCCGCCGTGAGTTTGCGAGGAACACGCGTACGGACATGAAGCGAGTCGTCATAGTGGGCGGAGGAGCCGCCGGGCTGGGCGTCACCTACACCCTGAAGAAGCGAGGCTTCGATCCGGTGCTGCTCGAAGCTGGCGACCGTGTGGGCGGTCGCCTCATCGGCGACAAGGTGGACGGCTTCTCCATCGATACCGGCGCGGACTTTTTCTGCTCCTCCTACGACGCGGCTTTCCGCATTTGCGAGGAGTTGGGATTGTCCTTGGTCCGCTCCAAGATGAGGCTAGGCTGGTTCAGGAACGGCCGGTGGACGACCACGACGCCGGGCCTGGCTGTTGGCAACCTTATCAGGAACCTGCCTGCAGCCCATGCCCTGGGATTCCTGTCGCCCCGGGCGATGTTGCCCAACATGAAGCTGTTTCGGAGCATATTCCGCCAGTCCGATTACCTGAGCTTCGCCTCTGATAGCCGGATCGCCGAGCTCGACGGGGAAGAGAGCTTCGGCGAATACCTACGGAGGCTGGGCGTGACCGAGGAGCTCCATGTGACGATCAGGGGATTCCTGGAGATGACGATGGGCCACGTCGAGTTCTCCGGCGAGGCTTACATGCGGACGTACCTGCTGGAGATGCTGCTGAACGCGGACAAGCTCTATGTGCCGGAGAAGGGCGCCGCCGCTCTCTGCGAGGCACTGGCCGGCGCGTGCGGAGACGCCATCCGCGTCTCGACCTCCGCAAGACGCGTGGCTATTGAGAACGGGGTCGCGACCGGCGTGGTCGTTGACGGCGAGACGATTGAGGCCGATGCGGTCATCTGCGCCGTGCCTCCCACAAGGGTGCCGCACATCATTCCCGACCTGCCGGACGACGTCCGCCAAACACTGGGCAACATCACCTATTCGTCCGGGTGCCGCGTGGTGATCGGCCTGGACCATCCGCCGCTTCCCCCCGGCTGGCACGGCGCGCTGTACCCGGAGGACGACACGCCGCTGCTCCTGGACCGGTCCATCAACCTGCCCTCATGCGCGCCGCAGGGGAAGAGCACCCTTGATCTGCTCGTCGGGCGCGACCGCGCGAAGGAGCTGATCCCCCTGGAGGACGAGGAGATCAAGCGCCGTATGCTTCGAGACGCTCGCCGAAACCCGCCTCCCGGCTCCGCTCTCCCCGACGACGACCAAGGGCTGTTCACTCGCGTGTACCGCTGGGAAGAGGCCGTGTGCATGGGGACGCCCGGCATGTTCACCTCGGTGGCGGACATCCGCCGCCGGCTCAGGCGGGAAATCCCAAATCTCCTCCTGGCGGGCGACTACACGCGGGTGCCCTCGGTAAACGGCGCCCTGGCAAGCGGCATTGGCGCGGCCGAGGAGGTCGCGGAGATGCCGCCATCGCTCGGAGACTTGGCATGACTGAACCCAACTTTGCCGACCGCTACCTGACACCAGAGAACGAGCGGAACATCCCGGCATGGTCGGGCACGGGCCGCCCGCCACCGGAGACGATAGCATAAATGGAGGGATTGATGAATGAGCCTAGATAACGAGAGTGCTAAGACAATACAAGTATTTGTTCAAGCCCACAAAGCTCGCTCAGACTTTATGGAGGCAGTTTATGCACTTTATCTTGCTATCGTCGTTGCCATTCAAGAAGTTGACGAAGCCCTGGCACAAGAAAAAGTATGGGATCGTTTTTCATCTGCCTTAGAATTGGCCGTGCCAACTATTGAAGCTCGTCTATTATCCGAAGACGAGAAAGATCAGTACCGCAGGATTTACGAACACTTTCAGGAGATGGTGCAGACAATTTCCAAAAAATAAAGAGCTGGCGTAAACATGAAGGCTAGGCTCATTTCCCAACCGCCGTTTCCCGCCTCATAACCCCAATGCGCCTCTTAGCAGCATGGCCGCCACTCCCTTGTCCAACGGGTGGTTGTTGTTGCCGCACTTGGGCGACTGTATGCAGGCGGGACAGCCGTCCTCGCAGGGGCACTCCTGGAGCACCTGCAGGGTTGCCCGCCAGAGCTCCTCTATAATCCGGTAACCCTTTTCCGCGATGCCGACGCCTCCCTCGTGGCCGTCGTAGATGAAGATTTGCGGCCTGCGTGTGTCCAGATGAAACGGAGTGGACACCCCGCCTATGTCGTTGCGGTCGCAGAGGGCGAACAGCGGCAGCACGCCTATGGCGGCGTGCTCGGCGGCGTGAAGCCCTCCCGATAGGTCCAGCCTTTCGCTCCTGATCCTGGCCAGGTCATCCTTGTGCGGATTGAACCAGAGGGCAACGGTGGAGAACTGCTGTGCCGGCAGGTCCAGCATCTCGTCCGATATGGGCTCGTCGTTGAAAGCCCTCCTCTGGTAGCTCACCACCTGGTTGGATACCTCCACTTCGCCCAGATACACGTCTATGCTGCCTACGGACCTCTCCTCCATGACGTGCCGCACCCGGATATCGGTCAGTGAATGGGTACGGGTGTAGTACTGCACCTCCCTGGGAGTGACGTAAGCCGTCCTGGAGTCCAGGGCCAACCGCTCGACCAGGTACTGATCACCGTAATGGAGGTAGACCGCGCCCGTGTGGAGCTGGGAAAACGCGCTCCCCTCGTCCACCATTTCCAGAAGCGCCCCGGACTCGCTGCTGACCACCGCATAGGAACCATGCGAGCTCGACCTGATGTTGACCTCTTCCGCCGGATAGACCACGCTAGCGCTGGGGAACCACCGTTCGCCATTCCTGTGCAGCAGGCCCTCCGCCTGGAGCGCGTCCAGGCGGCTTTGCAGGTCAGGGCCGAAGAACCTTTCGTCCCTTTTGCCAAGCGGTTTCTCGTAAACGGCGCAGAGCAGGTGCTGGTCCAGTATGCGCGGGTTGTCGGGAGCGATCAGTGCGTGCTCGTGCGACCTGCCAAAGAAGAAGTCGGGATGGCGCATCAGATACTGGTCGAGCGGGTCGTTGCGGGCGACCAGTACGCTCAATGACCGTTCCT
The DNA here is from genome assembly GCA_965116555.1 of Dehalococcoidia bacterium. Taxonomy (GTDB): domain Bacteria; phylum Chloroflexota; class Dehalococcoidia; order Lucifugimonadales; family QGNO01; genus DAOUJH01. The sequence goes on from OZ220698.1 coordinate 1,716,937, forward strand.
GACGCCGACCGCTGCGGCCAGCCTGCTGCCAGGCGCTGCTGACGCTTCCGGGGTATCCCCCCAGAATGGTCGCGTCCAGAGTGCCTACGTCGATGCCCAGTTCCAAGGCGTTGGTGGACGCCACGCCCAGCAGATCGCCGTTGAACAACGCCCGTTCGATGGCGCGTCTATCCTCCGCAAGATAGCTTGCCCGGTAGGGGCTGACCTTGGACATCAGGCTTGGAACGTGCTCGGCCAGGTAGTCTCTGACCGAGACGTAGACCAGCTCCACCTGGCGGCGGGTCCTGGTAAAGGTCAGGGTGCGAACGCCGCGCAGCAGCAGCTCCCTAAAGACCGCGGCCGCTTCCGCAATGGCGCTTCTGCGCCTTGTCCTGGACTCATCCAGGAAGGGCGGGTTCCAGAACAGGAAGTGCTTTCCTCCTTGCGGCGAGTGGTCTTGGTCGATCACCTTGACGGGCGCGCCGAGCAGATCCCCGGCCAGCTCTCCGGGATTGGCGACGGTGGCGGAGCAGAGGATGAATCTGGGGCTGCTCCCGTAGTACCCGGCCAATCGCCTCAGCCTGCGAATCACGTTTGCCATGTGCGAGCCGAATACGCCCGTGTAGGCGTGCGCCTCATCGATAACTACGTAGTCCAGGTTTCGGAAGAAGCGCTGCCATGTGCCGTGATTGGGCAGGATGCCCAGGTGCAGCATATCGGGGTTGGTGATCACGGCTTGCGCCGTCCTCTTGATCCCGGACCTGGCCTCGCCGGGGGTGTCCCCATCGAAAATCTCCGCCTTGATCGGAATCAGGTCGCTGCACAGGCCGTTGAGCGACCTGAGCTGGTTCTGGGCCAGCGCCTTGGTGGGAAACAGCAGCAACCCGCGGCTTGCTTTCTTGGCAAGAGCGGCCTCCAAAAGCGGCACCTGGTAGCACAGACTCTTGCCGCTGGCCGCGCCGGTGGCAACTATCAGGTTCTCCCCGTCTCGTGCTGCCTGCACCGACTCCGACTGATGGAGATAGAGCTGCTCCACGCCGCTCCGGGCAAGAGCGGCCTCCAATCTGGAGTCAAGTTGCGGGGAGAGCGATCCATACCGGGCAGGCCTGGCGGGCACCACCTCCTCGTGTACAATCTGGCTGTCGTAGTCGGAGGCTCCTCGTATGGCCTGCAGGAAGCCGGGCACGTCCATCAGCTAAACACCGGAGATTATGTCCACTTCGTAGTCCAAGAGCTCGGCATCGCCGCGGATATCGTGCAGATAATCGACCACGTTCGACAGTACCTGGTTGGCATGGCGAGAGTCGTTGCTCACGCAGGAGACCCCCAAAACAAGCGTCTGGTGAGCATCGTTCTCGTCCACCTCGGCGATGGAAACGTTGAACTTATTTCTTATCCGACCGGTGATGGAGCGGGCCGCCTGGCGCTTGCCCTTGAGGGTCCCATTTCCAGGCAGGCGGAGCCGTATTTTGCAGGTGCCTACGTTCATTGTCAGAAGGTACGACCAGTATAACAGCACTCCCTGTACGGGAACCCAGGGGTGCGCTGGGCGAAGGGTAATGTCAGACCGAGCCTTCCAAGCTGCCGAGGTACGTCGGGATATCAGACCTCGAAACTCCCAGGTACTTGGTCGCGGATAGGCCGCTTTCCATATCTTGCCAGAACACGGTCTTTAGCTCTTCAGGGAATACGGTCATCCCGGCCATCTCGTCCCTCCGGACGAATCGCACGTCCTTGATCATGTGGTCTACGTCGAAGATGCCGGAGCCGGGGTTGCCGCCCGTCAACAGCGTCCCGGAGTACGAGGTGGCCATGAAGAATACCTCGCAGTGGTGGTAGCCCGGCTCCACGAACTCCCGGATATAGGCTATTCTGCCCAGCTCGACCGACAGCCCCGTCTCTTCAAGGGTCTCGCGCTGGGCGCATTCCACCAAAGACTCCCCGCCATCTATACCACCGCCCGGCGGCACCCACCAAGACTCGCCTCCCTTGAGTTCGTCATGTTGATGCTGAACAAGGAGCACCGAGTCGCCTTCTACCACAATGGCTGCCGCCCTGATTCTGTGTCGCATACGCTCAGCCAGTCTAACCGATACAGCTCTGCTGTCCAACGCGGAGTCAGCATGAAGAGAAGAACAGCACGTTTCCTTGACGGTGTTTGTGACAACTACTACAATCAGCTTGCCCCAAGACAGAAATCGTGAAAAAGCTGGTTGAACAAGTGCGTTTTTGTCAAAGGTCTCTGCCCAAGGGTGGTCCAACATGACCACCAACCCAGAAAATAGGGAAAACCTATCCGCGGAAGTCCCTGAGGTGGTGATAATGCGCCTGCCACAGTACTTGCGGATACTGACGCGCCTGAGCACCCAGGGGATAGAGGTAGCCAGCTCGCAGCAGCTGGGCGAGCTGATACAGATGACCCCAGCCCAAATCCGCAAGGACCTCAGCTACTTTGGCAGGTTCGGGAAGCAGGGACGCGGATACAACATCTCCAATCTAATTGAAGAGCTGCGGAGCATCCTGGGCCTGGATATTGAGTGGAAGGTGGGCCTGGTCGGCATAGGCCGCCTGGGGCGCGCCATTCTAAGCTATCCGGGCTTCGCGCCGGAGGGGTTCAACATCGTTGCCGCATTTGACGCCGACGATCGCCAGATTGGGCAGATGGTGGGCGGCATAATGGTCCAGCCCATGCACAGGCTGGCGGAGGTGATCAGCGCGGAAGGCATTCAAATCTGCATCACGGCCGTACCAGCTGATGACGCTCAGCCCGTAGTTGACGAACTGGTGAAGTGCGGGGTGAAAGCTATTGTGAACTACGCGCCGGTGGGGATACAGGTACCGCCGCACGTCAAGGCGCGAAACATAGATCCGGTGCTTGCGCTGCAGTCGATGACGTATTACGTGGCGAACGCCTGAATCAAGAGGGTGGTCGACGCTGGCGGCGGCGTTTTACGTCCAACCGCAACCTTGATCGCCTGATTGAAGCCAGCGCCCGCTGCAGGTTCGCGCCCTCTTCCCTTCTCTCCAGCCTCTCCTCGGCTCTGCGCAACGCTTCCTGCGCCCGCGCCTCGTCTATCTCTTCGGAACGCTCCGCGGCGTCGGCCAGCACGATAACCCGGTTGCCCGTCACCTCCAGAAAACCGCCGGTGACCGCCATGTACACGTCCTCCTCGCCCGTCTTTTGAATTCGCAACTCTCCGGGCTGCAGGATTGTGAGCAACGGCGCATGGTGCGGCAGGATGCCAAGCTCTCCCTCCATGCCCGGAGCGACGACTATATCCACCTCGTCCGAGTAGACCAGGCGTTCCGCCGTCACTATCTCTAGCAGCATTGGCGCCATGCGTCAGCTCCCGGCCTCTGCCAGCATGCGCTGCCCGTTCTCCACCGCCTCGGCTATGGTGCCCACCATGTAGAAGGCCTGCTCCGGCAGCTCGTCGTGCTTCCCTTCCAGGATTTCCTTGAAACCGGCCACCGTGTCGCTGATCGATACGTATCGTCCCTCACGACCCGTAAACTGCTCCGCAACGAACATGGGCTGCGAGAAGAACCGCTGCATCTTGCGGGCGCGGGACACGGTGATTCTGTCGTCGTCGGAAAGCTCCTCCATGCCAAGGATGGCAATCACGTCCTGAAGGTCTCTGTACCTCTGCAACACCTGCTGCGCGCCGCGCGCCACCTGATAGTGGTCTTCGCCAACAATGGCGGGGTCCAGAATGCGAGAGTTGGACGCCAGCGGGTCGACTGCGGGATAGAGACCCTGCTCCGCTATGGAGCGCTCCAACGATATGACCGCGTCCAAGTGGCCGAACGTGGTGGCCACGCCCGGGTCGGTGTAGTCGTCGGCGGGGACGTAGATGGCCTGAACCGACGTAATGGAGCCTTTGTTGGTAGAGGTGATGCGTTCCTGCAAGTCGCCCATCTCCGTGGAGAGCGTGGGCTGGTAGCCAACCGCGGAGGGCATGCGTCCCAGCAGAGCCGATACCTCCATTCCGGCCAGGATGTACCTGTAGATGTTGTCTATGAAAAGGAGCACGTCCTGGTTTTCCCTGTCGCGGAAGTACTCGGCCATGGTGAGGCCGGTCAAACCGATGCGCAGGCGCACGCCCGGCGGCTCGTTCATCTGTCCGAAGACCAGCACCGTGTTCTTGATGACGCCGGACTCCTGCATTTCATGCCATAGGTCGTTTCCTTCACGGGAGCGTTCGCCCACTCCGGCGAAAACGGAGTAGCCCTCGTGCACGTTGGCGATGTTGCGGATCAGCTCAAGGATGATGACTGTCTTGCCGACACCGGCTCCACCGTATGCGCCCACTTTTCCGCCGCGGGTAAAGGGGCAGATGAGGTCTATGACCTTGACGCCCGTCTCAAGCATCTGGGTCTGCGTGCCCTGCTCCTGGAAAGACGGCGCCTCTCTATGAATGGGCCATCTCTCCTCCGCCGCCACGTCTCCCAGGCCGTCCAATGGGTCGCCCGTTACGTTGAACAGACGTCCCAGGGAGGCCGGGCCGACCGGCACGGCAATGGGCCTGCCGCTGTCCACCACTTCAGCGCCTCGCGTCAGTCCTTCGGTTGCGCCCATGGCCAGGCAGCGCACCCAGTTGTTGCCCACGTGCTGCTCCACCTCCAATATGAGCTTCTCGTCGTGAAGCTCAATCTCCAAGCCGTTGAACAGGTCCGGCATCTCATCAGGGGGAAACTCCACGTCTACGACGGTGCCGATTATCTGGATGACTTTTCCCTTGGTTCCCTCTGCCATAGTTCACTCCGTTTGTTAAAGTAACCGCGCTACGCTTCCAGCGCGGCGACGCCGCCCACAATGTCCAGGAGCTCTTTAGTTATGGACTCCTGACGCACCTTGTTTAGCAGCAGTGTAAGGCCGTCTATCATATCGTTGGCGGCGTCGGTAGCGTTCTGCATCGCCACCATACGCGCCGAATGCTCGCTGGCCACCGCCTCCAGCATTGCGTGGTATATCTGCATTTCCACAAACCTGGGGAGAAGCTCTCCCAAGACCTGCAGGCTTTGCGGTTCGTAGATGTAGCCCACCGCCTGCCCGGGTTCCAACTCCGCCGGCTCCACCGGAAGCAGCCTCTGCATTGTGGGACGCTGTGTAGCGGTACTGACGAATACGCCGTACGAAAGGTACACCTCGTCGGCAAGGCCGCTGATGTAGTCCTCTATGGCCAAGTGGGCTATGGGCAGCGTGTCTTCCAAACTGGGACGGTCGCCCAGGTCGGTGAATACGGCGCGCAAGTCGCGGCCCGTCCTCGCCATGAAATCGCGTCCCTTCCTGCCCACGCTGAGTATGCTTACGGGCGACTCCCTCTCCAAGATGAACTGACCCGCCGACCGGTTCAGGTTGGAGGGCAGACCTCCGCAGAGTCCTCTATCCGGGGTTATGTGCACTATCTGAACACGCTTCACGTCACGCTTCTGCAGCAGCGGGTGGCTCTGTTCGTCCTCTCCGGCCTGCGATGCAAGGTCGGCCAGCACAGTCCGCATCTTTTCGGAATACGGTCTGCCCGCAATGGAAAGCTGCTGAGCGCGCCTCATCTTGGATGCCGCAATCATCTGCATGGCCTTGGTGATCTTGGCCGTGTTCTGCACGCTTCTGATGCGGCGTCTTATTGTCCTTACGTTAGAGACTACTGCCATCTTCTACTACTCTTCTTCCTCGTCCTCAAGGGTCTCTTCATATATCCACGCCACGTGGGATACGTTGACGACTGTAGGCATGTCGTTGTCCTGATCACGCACCAATAGATAACCGTCGCCGCCGTCTTCCAGAACGCCGGCCACTTCCTGCAAGAAGCCCTCGCTCTCTAGAGTGGTTACAATCACTACTGGCTTGTTCTTGAACTGCCTTAGAGCCTGTTCCGCTAGTCCCATGTTCCTTCTACTCCAAGGTTACGGTCTGCTTGTACGCCTCAATAGCGTCCCTGAGCGCTTTCTGATTGTCATCGGTTATTTCGTACGTGGTGGCGATGCTCTCCAATATCTGGGGATGATTCGCCTCCACGTACTGGTGGAAGCCGCTTTCCCATTCGCGCACCCTGGGAACAGGAACGTCGTCCAAGTAGCCGTTGGTAACGGCAAACATGATGGAGACCTGCTTTTCCAACGACAAGGGCTGGTACTGAGGCTGCTTCAACACCTCCGTGATGCGCTGGCCGCGTTCCAACTGCTCTCGCGTGGCGCGATCCAAGTCAGAGGTGCCAAACTGGGCAAACGTGACCAGCTCCCTGTACTGCGCCAAGTCCAGGCGCAGTCTACCCGCCACGCTCCTCATGGCGCGCCTCTGCGCCGACCCGCCTACGCGGGACACGGAAAGTCCGGCGTTCACCGCAGGTCTTATACCGGCATTGAACAGTTCCGACTCCAGGTAGATCTGGCCGTCGGTGATGGAAATGACGTTGGTTGGGATATAAGCCGATACGTCACCGGCCTGGGTTTCTATGATGGGCAGAGCGGTGAGGGAACCACCCCCGTGCTCATTGGACAGCCGTGCCGCTCTTTCCAAGAGCCTGCTGTGCAGATAGAACACGTCTCCGGGGTAGGCTTCCCGACCGGGAGGCCTGCGCAGCAGCAACGACAGCTGGCGGTATGCCCAAGCGTGCTTGGATAGATCGTCGTAGATGATCAGCGCGTCCCTGCCCTGCTCCATGAACTCTTCGCCTATGGCGCATCCGGCATAGGGAGCGAGGTACTGTAGAGGCGCCGGGTCAGAGGCGTTGGCGGCCACGACCACGGTGTGCTCCATGGCCCCGTTCTGCTCCAATATAGCAACTGTCTGGGCCACCTTGCCTACCCGTTGCCCTATCGCCACGTAGATGCAGATCAGATCGCCGCCCTTCTGGTTGATGATGGCGTCAAGGGCTATGGCGCTCTTGCCCGTTGAGCGGTCTCCGATGATCAACTCTCTCTGGCCACGGCCTATCGGGATCATGCTGTCGATGGCTTTGATGCCGGTTTGCACCGGCACGTTCACCGCCTGGCGGGTCACCACGTTGGGGGCAACGCGCTCTATGGGGCGCGTGCTCTCCGTCCGCAGAGGGCCTTTGCCGTCTATGGGCCTGCCCAGTGCGTCAACAGTGCGGCCGATGAGGTCGTTCCCTACCGGGACCTCTGCAACGCGGCCCGTGGAGCGCACTTCGTCGCCCTCTTTTATTTGGGAGTCGTCGCCCATGATGGCGGCTCCCACGGCATCCTCTTCCAGGTTCATGGCCATGCCGATGACGTCTCCGGGGAAAGCCAGCAGCTCCGTGTACTGCACTCCTCCAAGGCCGTGAATCCTGGCTATGCCGTCGCCCACCTCGGTGACTGTGCCAACGTCAACCATGGTCAAATCGCCGCCAAACTCTTCAATTTGACGCTTTATTACAGCAGCCAGGTCCTGGCCTCGTGTGGTCATAGCTCCACCTCTTCCGTTCTTAACTTGGGCATTCTTATCTTGGGCGTTCTAACTTGGGGTTGCCAGCACGCTTTGCCGCAACGATCGCAGTCTTCCACGTGCGCTCCCATCAATGATTCTGTCTCCGATTTTAACAAGCACTCCACCAAGGACTTCTTCATCCGTCCTGGTGGTGAGCACCACTTCCTTGTCCAGCAGCGCGCTCAACAGCCGGCCAAGCTTTTCTCTCTGCGCCTCATCCAAATCAAGAGCCGCCGTAACCTCGGCGCGCTCTCTGCCCTGGCTTTCATCCAGCAGCCGTTGATATTCACTGAGCACACCCGGCAGAACCGGCAGGCCGCCCTTTGAAGTGAGCAGACCCAACAGGTTCAGCACCGTTGGGCTCAGGTCCTTGAGGACGTCTCGCAGCAGTTGAAGCTTGCGATCCAAGCTCACTTTGGGCAGTTCAAGGAAGGCCATCGTCTCGCTATCGCTCAGGGCTTCGGCCGCCGTTTGCAATTCGGCAAGCCACTCCTCCAAGCGGCCTTGCTCCTGTGCAATGGCAAATGCCGCCTGGGCGTAGCGCTTGGCTACAGGCCTTCGAGCCATCAGCCTTCGTTCCTCTGGAATAGATCGCTTTCCGACAAGGTCTGCTCTATGAGGTCTTTGTGAGCGTCCTTGTCCAGCGAGCGGCGCACCACGCGTTCAGCAGCCAGTATAGCCAGGTCGGCGAACTGTTGCCGCACCTCCTCTACCGCTGCATCACGCTCCCTTTGTATTTCAGAGCGGGCGTTGGAAAGAAAAGCGTCCGCTTCCGTACGCGCCTTCTCTCGCTCCTCATCGCGGAACCTCTGAGCCGACTGCCTGGCCTGTTCAATCAGGCCTTGCCCCTCCCGGCGCGCCTCCCTGATCTGCTCCTCCATCTCTTGCTGGCGCTGGGCAGACTCCACCTGCAGGTTTTGTGCCTGCTCCATGCTCTCTTTGATGCGTTGCGAGCGCTCATCAAGAACACGCAAGATGCGCTTGTAACCCACCAAGTACAATATGACCAGCAGGATGGTAAAGTTGACCAAATATACCACCAAGCTGGGTATATGGAAGCCTAGTTCTGCCATACCCCTCTCCCGTTTGTGCTAGGTCTGCCGAACTTACGAGTTTATGCCACTAGGGCTAAGATGATCGCCACTACCAGGGCATAGATGCCCAGCGCTTCAGCGAACGCGATAGCCAGGATCATGTTCGTCTGCACTGCGCCACGGGCCTCCGGGTTGCGCCCAATTGCGTTCATGGCGCCGGCGCCCAGAATACCTATGCCGATACCCGGTCCTAACATACCCAGTCCAGCGGCTAGTCCGGCGGCAAGCAACTTCAAGGCATCTGCTTCAGGCATGAGTCCCCCTTCTCTTGTTGAACTGCGTTTTTTTAGTCCTGCCTGGAGGTGGCGGCGTACAAGGCCAGTCCGAGGCCAGCCCCCACCATCCCTATTACCACTATAACCAGCGCCAGAATGATAATTTCCATGTCAGCTCCTCAGTTGGAAGGCTAGTGGCCTTCCTCCGCTTCATGCTCATGAGGCGTAACCGCCGTGGTCACGAATACCAGCGTGAGACCGGCGAATATCAACGCCTGTATGAACCCAACCAGCAACTCCAATCCATAGAACGGCAGCGAGAACGCAAACGGTATCAGGAAGGCCGTGACCAGCAGCAATATCTCACCGGCGGTCATGTTCCCAAACAACCTGAACGTAAAGCTCACTATGCGTATGAACTCGCTCAACGCTTCCAGCAATCCGACGAATACGTCTATGACCCCTTCAAATATGCGGCCCTTGAGCAACGCGCCGAACCGGAAGAACTTCCCGAAATAAGACAGTCCCAAGGCTCTGATCCCCCAGAACTCTACAAAGACAAAGGAGACCAGCGCAAGCGCAAGCGGCATGTTCAGATCGGTGCCTGCGGGGCGCAGCGCGTGACGCGCCAGATGGTCGCCTTCCACAACGCCAAAGCTCTGGTAAATGGGCAACAAGCCCAGCCAGGCGTTCACTATCACGTACAAGAAGATAGTGGCAAACAGGGGAAAGAAAGGCCTGGCGTACCGGGGCCCGGCCACGCTCTCCACAAAGCCGTACATCCCGCTGATTATGGACTCCACAAAATTCTGCAACCCCCTGGGAGGTTTGTCAGAGCTTATGTTGCGCGTGCCAAAGTAGAAGAGGAGTATCAGCACTGTGCTTGCCACCAAAGAGGAGAGAATGGTGTTGGTGGGTATCAAGCGGTTGGGCAGCTTGTGAAGCTCCTTAGCTTCCTTGGCGTCCGCCTCCAGCAAGGGTTGCGGAGGAAGGTGGACTTCAGGGGTGGGAAGGAACGGTTTCCCGTCCTCGCCTCCAAAGAGAGCGGTTCCTATGGCTCCTATTATGAATCCAAAAACAAAGAGGGCTAGAAGGGCTAGGCCAAGGACTTTTATCAGGTTCTTAGTTTCCATCACTGGTCGTCTGTCTGCCCATTCACGTTGAAGAGAGGCTCAACCATTCTGTACAGCCCGTAAAATGCAGCCACGCTGCCCAGCAAGACTCCCAGCAACGTGAATAGGGGAAGGGTGCCCATCCTGTTGTCCAGCCAAAGCCCTCCGACTACGCCAAGTATAATGGCAATCGCCACGTACCAACCAAGTCCAAGCAGCCGCATGGCGATGACAAACCCACGCCTATTCATGCCTCCCCCGTCAGACTTTGCGAAGTTTATCACATATCCACTTACTGTCAACGCCGCTGCCGGGCAATCCCCTACTCCAAACCGTCTTTTCCGCGCAGGCGGGAAACTAGGGGGTGGGGCGTGGCTGCCCGCTTGCCGGTCTCCCCGCTCACTCCCTTCGACTATGCTCATGGTGAGCTTGTCGAACCATATGAGCGGAGACGGGATTACCCTTATGCCCGCTTGCCCGCCGTTCACGTAGAAGATAAGGTTCTACCCGTTATGAAGACCATCGGCCTTGACTTTGGTACTGAAAGCGTACGCGGGGTTCTGGTGGACGTGGAGAGCGGCGAAGAGATATCCACAGCCGTCTCGGAGTACGAACACGGCGTCATCGATGGCAAGTACCATGACCCGGACGACTACCTTAACTCCATGGACTCCGTCCTCAGAGAGCTTGGCCCTTCGGACGCTATAGGCGTAGATGCCACGGCCTGCAGCGTCCTGCCCTGCAAGGCGGACGGGACGCCGCTTTCCCGCCTATCGGACGACCCTCTCTCATTGGTGAAGATCTGGAAGAACCACGACGCTCAGCCCCAGGCCGACCGCTTGAACGAGCTGGCGTTGCAGCGCGACGAACCGTGGCTTCCCCGCTACGGGCGCGTATCCAGCGAGTGGTTCTTCCCCAAGGTCTTGCACACGCTGGAAGAAGCCCCCGCCGTCTACCAACAAGCCGACAGGTTCATTGAGAAGGCGGACTGGATTGTCTGGCAGCTCACCGGCAGGGAGACCAGGAACGCCTGCGCCGCCGGGTACAAAGCCATGTGGCACAAGCGAGACGGCTTCCCATCCGATAGCTTCTTTGAATCGCTTCACCCGTCTCTGGCGGGCGTTGTATGGGAGAAGACCGGCTCGAACATACTGCCGGTGGGCGCGCCCGCTGGACGGGCCGGTAAGTACGGAGACGCCTTGGTGGCGGTGGGCACCGTGGACGCCCACGCCGCCGTGCCCGCGGCCGGAATCACGGAGCCGGGCGCAATGCTGCTTGTCATGGGCACCAGCCTCTGCCATTTGACCCTGGCCAGTGAAGAGGTGCAGGTCATTGGAATGTGCGGAGCGGTGGAAGACGGCATCCTCCCCGGGTACTTTGGCTACGAATCGGGCCAGGCGGCGGTAGGCGATATGTTCGCCTGGTTCTCGCAGCAGTTCAACCTTCCCCACAGAGGCTCAGACGAACCTAGCTTCCTGGTGGCCCTCGACTGGTGGAACGGCAGCAGGGAGCTGCAAAGGGCTGACCTCAGCGGCGTGCTGGTGGGTCTCACCCTGGACACCACGCCGGAGGAGATATACCGGGCGCTGGTTGAATCGGCGGCCTTTGGGACAAGACGAATCATCGAGTCCTATGAAGCGGCAGGGCTTCCCATAGCCGAGCTGAGGGCCTCCGGGGGAATCTCTGAACAAAACCCGTTCATCATGCAGCTATTCGCAGACGTGACGGGAAGGAGAATACGGATAGCCAGGACCAGCCAGGCATCGGCGGTGGGCAGCGCTATGCTGGCCGCGATGGCGGCGGGAGCCTCGCCTCACAACATGGGCGGCGTGGGCCGGCAGGAATACCTGCCCGATTCCACCACCAAGAAGCGCTACGACGAGCTTTATTCCATATACACCGACCTCCACGAAAAGTTCAGCGACGGTGTCATCATGGCGAAGCTAAAGGAGGGCAGTTGACACCATGAAACAGAGAATCGCTCTATTCTGGCCCGGGGACTACAGGGACAAGCCCAACGAATGGGCGCTTCCCGGCGTGGAAGAGGCCACCGCACAGCTTGAGAAAGCCCTGGAAAAGCTGGGCTACTCTCCCTACCGTGTGGAGGGGTTCATAAGCAGACCGCATCAGTCCATAGAGAAGCTGGGCCCCATAGACGACCCTATAATCGGTGTCTGCACCCACTGGTTGTACGGCCCTCACACCACCGATGGCGTTGTGGGCAAGAACACTCCCCTGCTGCTGGCAAGCAATTTCTCCGGCCAGTGGCCGGGGCTGGTTGGCCTGCTGAACACCGGCGCCTGCCTGGAAAGCGTTGACCGGCAATTCTCCAGAGTCTGGACGGACGCCCAGGACTGGACCGCCGATGAACAGTTCATGTCCAGGCTGGAAGAGTGGTGCTCCAGCGGAGCTATCGCCTACTCTGAAGACGAGCTCTCATATCAGACCGGCGTCTCCCCCGGCGCCGAGGCCATCGCCAAGACCGTTGAGCAGGGTATACGGGACAGGCGGGTGCTGGCCCTGATGCTCGGCGACACCTCAATGGGCATGATCAACGGCTACTTCGGACCGCGTCTGCTCAATCCCATCGGGTTCACCGAGCACAAAGTCGACCAAGCCTGGATTATAGACCGTGGCAGGAGCATCTCCGACAAGCGAATAGAGGACGCCTACCGGTTCGTCAGGAGCAACGGGGTCACCTTCCACTACGGAATAGAAGGCGCGGAGGACTTCGACGAAAACGCCACCAGGGAGCAGCTGCGCGACTACCTGACCGTCCTGGACATGATCGACGAGTTCAAGGCGGACTGTCTGGGCTGGCAGTACCAGCTAGGTCTCCTCAACCTCCGTCCACCGTCCGACTTCGCGGAGGGGCTGCTGAATTCGGTATGCAGGCCGGAGTCCAACGGAGACACCGTTGCCACTGCCACCGAGGCCGACCAGGGCAACCTTGTGGCAATGGAGATGATGAAGCGCCTTCTCAAAGCCAAGGGTCTGCACCAGTCCGTTCTGTTCCACGACGTCCGCTGGGGCGCGGAGTACGAAGGGCGGTTCATCTGGGTGCTGTTGAACTCGGGCTCCTCCGGGGCATACGCCTTCAACCACGACCCGGATACGTTGAGAGGAGTCCACTCCTACAGGCAGCCGTCGGGATACTTCCCCACCCCCGGCGGCACCTTCGCCGGAGAGAGCCTGCCCGGCGATATAACCTGGTCTCGCGCCTATCTCAAGGACGGCAAGCTCTGGATGGATATCGGCAGAGGAGAGGTGGTGAAGCTGCCGGAACAGGTGCGCGACGAATGGTGGAACGGCACCACCAGGGAGTGGCCGTTCATGGCAACCGACATGGGCATCAGCCGGGAAACCCTCATGGCGCACTATCTGAGCAACCACGTTGCCGTAGCCTACGGCGACATATTCCAGGAGATGGCGGCATTGAGCCAGGCGCTTGGCTTTCAGGTCAGGATACTCGGCAAGGCAGAGGAGGGAGCATGAGGATTCTAGTCGCAGGCGAATCATGGGTTACGCACACCGTCCACATCAAGGGTTTCGATAGCTTTGTCACAAACGGCTACGAAGAAGGCGTGGGCTGGTTGAAGGCCGCTCTGGAGAAAGCGGGGCACGACGTGCACCACATGCCCAATCACCTGGTGGCGACCGATTTCCCGTCCACGGTGGAGTCCCTGCGCCAGTACGAGGTGGTGATGCTCAGCGACTGTGGCAGCAACACACTGCTTCACCATCCCGATTCGTTCATCAAGTCTCAGAAGACTCCCAACCGCCTCCATGCCATACGCGACTATGTATCCGGCGGGGGAGCCATAGTCATGATAGGCGGCTATATGACGTTCCAGGGCATCGACGGCAGAGCCAGGTATCACGGCACGCCGGTGGAAGAAGCGCTGCCCGTGACCATAGGCCAGGTGGATGACCGCGTCGAGATCCCTGAAGGCGTCGTTCCCCTGGTGACCAACTCCGAACACCCCGTCCTTAGCGGCATCGACGGCGAGTGGCCCGCCTTCTTGGGCTACAACAGGGTTGCCGCCCGTCCGGACGCTGATGTCCTGGCAACCGCCGGCGACGACCCGTTTCTCGTCGTCTGGCAGTACGGCAAAGGACGGTCTGCCGCCTTCGCTTCCGACTGCGGGCCGCACTGGGGCCCGGAGGAGTACCTGAACTGGCGCCACCACGACCGGCTATGGGCACAGCTGGTCGCCTGGCTGGCCAAAGGATAGGGACTACCCCCACCGTCATACCCGCACAGCTTACGCGCCTCCGTCTTGCCCGCGCAGGCGGGCATCCAGGGGCGGCGGTGTGGGCTCCCGTCTACACTGGAGCGACGGTTTGGGATGCTTCGTCGGCGGGGGTGGTCCTAGTGCGGACGGGGTTCAACCGACTCCTCAGCATGACAGCGCCTCCGTCTCCCCCCTGGGTTCCCGTCTTCACGGGAACGACGGTTATTACGTCATGCCCGTGGCCCTACCCGTCTTGCCCGCAAACCGAGACTAGCCTGAGGCGGTCTGGCCTTCCATGCCTACCCATACCTCGCCGCCCTCAAAGACCTCTTTCTTCCAGATGGGCACGTTCTCTTTGATGCGGTTTACCACGTACTGGCACGCCGAGAATGCCTCGGCGCGGTGCGGCGAGGCCGTTGCCACCACCAGGCTGACTTCGCCCACCTCCATACGCCCCAGGCGGTGCGCAATTGATACTTCGGTGTCGTCCCAGCGCTCGACCACCTCACCGGCGATGCGGGCCAGCATCTTCTCGGCCATCTCTTCGTAGGCTTCGTATTCAAGGTGAAGAACGCGCTTGCCGCCCGTGTGGTTGCGCACCGTTCCCAGGAAGGTGACCACGCCGCCCTTGTCAGGCGCGCGCACCGTGGCCGTTATCTCATCGGGGTCCAAGACGTCCCGGCTAATCCTGATCACAAACCACCTCCGCTGACCGGCGGTATGAAGGCTATTTCGTCGCCCTCCTGGATGGGGTGGTCTTCGGAAACGTACTCGGCGTTGACCGCTATCATAATGGGAACGCCGCTCTTGGTCATGCCTGCGTAACGCCTATCCAGCTCTCTCACCACGTGCGCCACCGTGGCCGTCTCCGGCAGGTCCAACTCAATTTCCGATTCGCCTGCCATCTCTCTGAGAGCGGCAAACAACTTGACTCGCGCTTTCATCCTGCTGCGTATTATAGCTTGGACGAAGGCGCTCTTCACGCGCTAAATGGGCGAAGGATCAGTAATCGACCGCGAGGCTGCGATCGACCCTCGGCGTCCTCCACACATTCTTCCATACGGCCGCTACTGCGAAGGCGGCTGTCGCAACCAGGGCCATGGCAGGCCCGGAGGGCAGGTCAACGTGGAAGGACAGGTACAGACCGACGACTGCCGAGACGGCGCCTATCAGCGCGCCAATTATCATGACCTCTACGAACCTCTTGACGAGCAGGTACGCCGCTGCCGCGGGGGTTATCAGCATTGCCATGACCAGGACTATCCCCGCCGCCTGAATGCCAATCACGATAACGAGGGCGAGGAGGGCAAGAAGCACGTATTCCACCAGTCCCGTCTTGATCCCAATCACCTTTGCCCCCACAGGGTCGAAGGTGGTGTATATAAGCTGACGGTGGAACGCATAGAGCCCCACCAGCACTACCGCGGCCAACGCCAGCGAAACGTAAACGTCCGTCCGAGATACGCCAAGCACCTGGCCAAGCAGTAAATCCTCGATGTTGACGTTGATGTTGTCGGCGCTGGAGAGCATTACCAAGCCCAGGGCAAACATGCCGGCAAAGATGATGCCTATGGACGTGTCCTCGCTGACACCCGTGCGACGTGCCACGGAACCCATGGATAGAGCGACTATGATTCCCGTGGGAACCGCTGCATAGAACGGGCTGATTCCCAACAGGAACGCGACAACCATGCCGGGCAGCACGGAGTGCGCCAGCGCATCGCCCATGAAGGCGCGTCCCCGCGTAATGACGTATGCGCCTAAAACCGGACACATCACGCCGACGAGCACGGACACGATCAGGGCCCGCACCATGAAGCTGTATTGGAACGGCTCAATGATGTAGTCAATCATCAGGCGCTCCTACCGGGACCGAAGTGGTTGGGATCGAATTCGATTCCGTGGGACCCGTACATCTCTTCCATCACTTCCGGGGTGAACGCGTCCTCCGGAGGGCCGCAGGCGCATACGTGGTGGTTGATGCACAGGACCTGGTCGAACCGTTCCGCCAGATTGGTAAGGTCATGCGTGGCGAGGAGAACGACCCTTCCCTCGTCGCGCAGGGACTGGAGCACCTTTACAATCTCCTCCTGAGCGCCCACGTCAACGCCGCTGAACGCCTCGTCCAGCAGAATCACGCTGGCCTCCTGGGCCAGGGCGCGCGCTATGAAGACCCTCTGGCGCTGGCCGCCGGACAGCTCGGTTATGAGCGACGAGCGCTGTTCCCATAGTCCTACCCGCCCCAGACAGGACCGGACCATCTCTTTCTCTCTCTTGCCGGGCCGCCTGAACAGTCCAACGTTGCAACAGCCCATGGTCACCACGTCCTGAACGGTGGCGGGGAAAATCCAGTTGATGGCGGCGCGTTGAGGGACGTACGCCAGCGCGCCCCGCGGAGTTGCCGCGCCTTTCATCGTCACCCTGCCCTCTGTTGTCTGCAAGACCCCCGCAATAACGTCGAACAGGGTGCTCTTGCCCGCGCCGTTGGGGCCCAAGACGCCCATCAGCGTGCCCGGCTTCACGTCGAAAGTAACGTCGGTCAACGCCTTGTGACCGCCGCGCACCACGGTTACGTCTTCGACGGCTATTTCCGGATCGAAGGTCATCATCGCCAACTTCTTACCTCCAGCCTTAGCCTCTCACACTTGGTTATCATGATACTTAGTATCAATGAGCACGCCGAAACTAAAATTATCACTCTCCTTTGGAGAAAGTCAATAAAAGCTCAAGCCATCGGAGATCAACTTGGATCCGGCTCTTGTGGAACCGCCGCCGCTGTGTGTTCCCTGATCCTGCGGTTCAAGACGCTCCGCTCCAGCAGCACCCTTCTATTGCATTCCAGGCACCTCAGCCCAATGTCCGCGCCAAGCCTGACCACCCTCCACTGGTAGCTGCCGCAGGGATGGGGTTTCTTCAGCCTCAATATGTCGTTTAGATGGTATTCCCTTACCATGCAGCATCCACAGAGGCCAGAACCGCGTTGATGGCGTCTCGCAGGTCGGCGGTTGCCTTCCTTGCCGCTTCGGCAAAATCCTCTCCCCGCGAAGCGTATGTGATGCCCCGCGACGAGTTGACCAGGATGCGCCTGCCCTGGGCCGTGACGCCGTTCCTCACCGCTTCCTCCAACGCCCCCTCCTGAGGACCTATGCCGGGGATTAGAAACGGCATGTCGGGGCAGAGGGCCCGCACTTCTCGTATCTGCTCCGGGTACGTTGCTCCCAAGACCAGTCCGGCGTTCCCATGCCGGTCCCATTCCCCGACCTGCAGCGCCACCTGCTGATACAGAGGCCTTGCGCTGTCCGCGCCCGGCGAAACAACCAGGTCCTGAAGGTCGACGGCGCCGGGGTTGGATGAACGGCACAGGACGAAAACACCCCTGTCCGAATACTCCAGGAAAGGCTCCACACCGTCCCTGCCGCAGTAGGCGTTTATCGTGACCGCGTCGAACCCCCAGTATTCGAACATCCCTTTGGCGTAGGCCGTGGCAGTGTTCCCAATATCGCCCCGTTTGCCATCGCCCAGCAGTATTACGCCGGGAGCCACGTCGCGTATGTGCTGAACCGTGCTCTCCAAAGCGTTCCAGCCGTCGAGACCCAGGGCCTCATAGAAGGCGAGGTTGGGCTTGTACGCGCCGACCAGGTCGTGAGTAGCGTCCACTATCGCCCTGTTGAACGCGGCAACGTCCTTTAGGGGCATCATGGTTGGGTCGGGATCAAGGCCCACGCACACAAGGCTTCTGCTAGCTTCGCAAGCGGAGTCCAGTCTTTGGGCAAAGGTGGTCGACATCATCGTCTCCTGGTAGTGTAATCTTACCGTCAACTGGCCGCAATGCTATCCCTGTTGAGCATGCTGAAACAAGGGATAGAGGCATGTATTTACCAGTGCGCTGGAATCAGAAAGACCGCCCTCACACGATATGAAAACAGAGTTCACTGCGCCAACCCCCACCGGTAAGAAGCTGTTGCGCATATTCAACCGCCTCTACAGCGAGTACGGCCCCCAGCACTGGTGGCCCGGCGACGGCCCGTTTGAGACGATTGTTGGCGCCATCCTGACCCAGAACGTATCGTGGAACAACGCGGCGCGCGCCATCGACCGTCTCAAGCAAGAGGGCATCTTGTGCCCAGCAGGGCTGCGGGAGATCCCCATTGAAGAGCTGGCTGGCCTTATCAAGTCCAGCGGCTACTTCAACGTCAAGGCAAAGAAGCTCAAGGTCTTCGCGGAGCACCTTGGCAAGAACTACGGAGACAACCTGGAAGCGATGCTCCGTCAGGAGCCTGATACGTTGCGCCGCGAGCTCCTCTCCATATACGGCATCGGTGAGGAGACCGCGGACGACATTGTTCTGTACGCAGCAGGCTGGCCCGTCTTTGTCATAGACGCCTACACACGGCGCATACTGGAACGACTCGGTCTTGTCTGCGAAGGGAAGAAATACGCCGAACTTCAGGCCTTCTTCCACAGCCACTTGCCCAGAGACACCCGGCTATTCAACGAATACCACGCCCTGCTGGACCACCACGCAGGCGTCATCTGCGTACGCCGCGACCCGCGTTGCGTCGACTGCTCCCTGCTGGATCTGTGCCCCACTGGGAAGAAGAACGCAAAGCAACTCTCGCCGCGGGGCAACGCGGCAAAGAACTAGCCGGAAGAAAGCGCCGGGGCGCGCTGGGCTGGTCTCTTCCGTACGACCCGCTTGCGTTTCCGCTCCGGCTTACGCTCGGCGGGCTGCGGCTGCTCTCCGGGTTTCAGTATCCCTATGAACGGCAGGTTGCGGTACTTCTCCAGATAGTCCAAGCCGTAACCGACAACAAACTCATCCGGAATTTCAAATCCCACGTAGTCCAGCTTGACGTCCACAATCCGCCGGACCTTCTTGTCCAGCAATGCGCAGACCTTCAGACCGGCCGGATTCAACGACTGCAAGTAACGGAGCAGATAGTTGAGGGTCATGCCCGTGTCGACAATGTCTTCCACCAGGACAACGTGGCGGCCTTCTATGGATATGTCCGGCCCTTTCTTGACTTGCACGCCCCCACCTTCAGAGCCGTTGCCATTGCCTCCATAGTAAGAAACGGACATGAAGTCCATGGAAAGCGGCAGCGTTATTTCCCTCATCAGGTCCGCCATGAAGCAGAATACGCCCCTGAGCACGCCCAGAAGAACGGGCTGCTTCCCCTTATGGTCACGAGAAATGGCCTTGCCAATCTGGCGCACCCTCCGCTCTATCTGCGGTTTGTTGAACAGTACCCGCTCCACCTCAGGGATGTCCTCCTGGACCAGCGGCCCAAACCCGTACTTGGCCAGGAGCCTGTGAATGTCACGCCTATAGAGCAGCTTGACGTTCACATCCGGGTAGAGCTCGCGCAGATGGCGCATCTTCCTGTTTTTCTCCGTCACCAGGCTCTGTTTGAGGGTGGTTAGCTCCACGTAGAGATCCAGCTCAGGCAGATAGAAATCGGGAGTGAACATTTCCGCCACCCGTTCACCGTCCCATCTCAGCGGGAAGGAACGAGGTTCGTACAGCCACTTCACTCCGTAGAAGTCCAGCAGGCTGGTGAAATCATCCTCGCTAGGATGGGCAAAGGGCCGGTGCGTCGTGGGAACAGGGTAATGCTCCATCGGCGTGGCAACGGGAGGGGTGTCGATTGAAGGAGATTCGACCCGGGGCTTGGAGGGCCTTCGCCTGCGCGCACGGGGCTTCACCGCAGTTTCAGCCGTCGCTTGCGCGGTCTGAACCTCGCCGGTCAGACCGTCCGCCTCCACGGCTGAGGGCGACGCTCGCCCTT
This sequence comes from Dehalococcoidia bacterium, assembly GCA_965116555.1. GTDB lineage: Bacteria > Chloroflexota > Dehalococcoidia > Lucifugimonadales > QGNO01 > DAOUJH01. The sequence goes on from OZ220698.1 coordinate 1,736,793, forward strand.
TCCGCTTACTGCTGCGGCGCTTGGATCCGTTGCTCTGGCTTTCCCAGGCTTTACTCTGATCGATAGAAGAGGCTGGCTCTTCCGAAATCGATACTTTCTCCATCAAATGTGTAGCTATTTTAGCCTAAACAGTCCAAGAGTGGCAACCTTGGCCGCTCTTTTCAACGCTTTTTCTCACTCCCCACTCAGTATTCGTTAACGGGCAGCACGTTATAGGAGCTTCCCCGTCCCAGGCTGTCCACGGCGGCGCGCGCCGTGTCCAGAGAGGTAAAGCATGAGATACGCCGCTCCGCAGCGGCGCGCCGTATCTCAAAACCGTCTCGCAATGTGGACGCCGACTCTGAGACCGTGTTGATGACGGCCTTCACTCCTCCCTCTTCTATCACGTCCACCACGTTGGGATAACCCTCCCCCAGCTTCTTTGCTATTCGGCGGACTTCATATCCAAGGGCACGGATCATTGCCGCGGTGCCTTCCGTAGCGTACAGCTCGCAGTCGGCCTCAGCCAGGGCGCGTACCAGGGAAACCGCTTCCGCCTTGTCCTTGTCGGCGATGCTAAGCAGTACGGAGCTTTCTCTGTGCAGGTCAAGTCCGCTGGCCAGCAGGGCCTTGGCCACGGCGGGCATGAACTCATGGTCAACTCCCATGACCTCTCCCGTGGACTTCATCTCCGGCCCCAGATACGTATCCACTCCCGCCAGCTTTGACATGGAGAACACCGGCGCCTTTATCGCCACCAGCTTAGCTTTCTTCCACAACCCGCTTGGGTAACCCTGCTCTCGCAGCGTTCTGCCAAGCACCACTCTTGTGGCAAGCTGCACCATGGGCACGCCGGTGACCTTGGAGAGGAACGGCACGGTGCGGCTGGACCTGGGATTGGCCTCCAGCACGTATATAGCCGAGACGTCGGTATCGCCGTACTTGAATGTCGCGGGGTCGCGATAGGGGTCCAATCCCATGATGACGTACTGAATATTGATCAGGCCCTTGGTGCCCAGTCCCAGCGCTATCCGCGTCGTATAGTCGACCAGCGTGTCCACCTCGGCGGTGGTCAGGGTCAACCCGGGGTATATGGCCATGGAATCGCCGCTGTGGACTCCGGCGCGCTCCACGTGCTCCATGATGCCCGGGATCAGCACCTGCTCACCGTCACAGATGGCGTCGACCTCCACCTCACGTCCTTCCAGGTACTTGTCTATCAGTATGGATCTGCCGCGGCCTATCTCTACTGCGGTGCTCAGATAGCGGATAAGCTCGGAGGCGTTCTGCACTATTTCCATGGCCCGGCCCCCCAAAACGTAGCTGGGCCTCACCAGTACGGGGTATCCTATTTGTTGCGCTACGTTCAGCCCTTCCTCCACTGTCGTCACCGCCGCGCCGGGTGGCTGCGGGATTCCCTGCCTGGCCAGAAAGTCCTCGAACTTGTGCCTGTCGGCGGCGATGTCTATGGCCTGCGCCGACGACCCCAAGATGGGCATGCCCAAGCGCCCCAACGACTGCGACAGGTTGATTGCCGTCTGCCCTCCAAACTGCACCACCGACGGAGGGTATTCAATGCCTCCGTCGGGCGTCTCTATGGCCTCGTTTTCCAGTATGTCCAGGACGCTCTCTTCATCCAGAGGTTCAAAATAGAGCCTATCGCTGGTATCAAAATCGGTGGAAACGGTCTCCGGGTTGGAATTCACAATGATGCTGGCCGTACCCTCGTCCTGCAAGGCCCAAGCGGCATGTACGCTGCAATAGTCGAACTCGATTCCCTGCCCTATCCTGATGGGCCCGCTGCCTATCACCAGTGATTTCTTGCCGGGCAGGGGTAACGCTTCGTTCTCCTCCTCGTACGTGCTGTAGAAATACGGCGTTTGCGCCTCAAACTCAGCGGCGCAGGTGTCCACCATCTTGTAAACCGGCCGGACTCCCCATGACCGGCGCAGATCGCGTATCTGGTCGGGCAGGCGGTCTGCCAGGGTCCCTATGTACTCATCGGAAAAGCCAAGGCGCTTGGCGTTGCGCAACAGGCGCGGAGTGAGCGGTTCTGCCAGCAGCTGCCGTTCCATGTCCACTATGTTTTGCATACCGCTGAGGAACCAGGGGTCTATCCCTGTGCGGCGGCTGAGGTCCTGTATGGAAATGGATCCTCTCAAAGCGGCCATGAGAGCCCAGAGACGTGTGTCGTTGGCTTCCGTGGGTAAGCCTTCCAGCAAATCGTCTACGCCACCTCTCCAGGCGGGGTCCTGCCAGAGCAGGGTCTCTGTCGATTGCTCCAGGGAGCGTACCGCCTTTTGCAGCGCCGCCTCAAAGGTGCGATCGATTGCCATCACCTCACCCGTGGCCTTCATCTGAACGCCCAGGTCTCGTTCCCCCGTGGGGAACTTGTCGAAAGGCCAACGCGGTATTTTGACAACGCAATAGTCAAGCGCCGGTTCAAACACGGCCAGCGTTTTGCCGGTAACCCTGTTTGCAATCTCGTCCAGGCGCTTGCCAATTGCAATCTTGGCGGCAACACGGGCTATGGGATAGCCGGTAGCTTTGCTTGCCAGCGCCGAGCTGCGGCTCACCCTGGGGTTGACCTCTATGACGTAGTATTGCGGCGACGGCTCTTTGCCATCGGCGAATTCGTGGGGGGCGGCCCATGGATGCGGCGATAGAGCAAACTGAATGTTGCAACCGCCTTCCACTCCCAGCGCCCGGATGATGCGCAGGGCGGCACTGCGCAGCATCTGATACTCCTTGTCGGAAAGGGTCTGGGTGGGCGCAACCACTATGCTGTCTCCGGTGTGCACGCCCATGGGGTCTATGTTCTCCATGGCGCACACCGTGAGGCAGTTATCGGCGCCGTCCCTCATTATTTCGTATTCAACCTCTTTCCAGCCCAAGAGGTACTTTTCCACCAGCACCTGGTGGATGGGGCTGGCGGCCAGCCCGCTTATTGCCGTCTGTTCAAGGTCATCCCATCCCTGGACAACGCCTCCGCCGGTGCCTCCCAGCGTGTAGGCGGGGCGCACCACCAAGGGGAACCTTATCCTCTCGGCCGCTTCCCTGGCTTCCTCCAGAGAAGTTACCGTTTCGCTTTCAGGCACGGGCTCTCCCATGTCTATGAGCAGCTGGCGGAACAGGGAGCGGTCTTCAGCCGTCCGTATGGTTTCCAGTGGCGTCCCCAGGAGGCGAACGCCGTACTTGTCCAGAATGCCCGCTTCGGCTACTTCTACAGCCAGGTTGAGGCCCGTTTGACCGCCCAGAGTGGGTAGCAGTCCCTGCGGCCGCTCCCTCTGTATGATTCGCTCAATGACGTCGACGGTGAGAGGCTCTATGTAGACCACGTCGGCAATGCCTTGATCCGTCATGATAGTGGCGGGGTTGGAGTTGACCAGAACGGTGGTAACGCCCTCCTCCCTAACGGAACGGCATGCCTGGGAGCCCGCATAGTCAAACTCGGCAGCCTGCCCGATGACTATGGGCCCTGAACCAATGATGAGAACTTTATCTATCTGAGGAGAGAGTTCTGTCACTCCATCCCTCGTTCACCGGTAAAGGCAAGTAGATTCCTCATGATCTACTTACCTCCTTTATAATCGACAGGAACCTGTCGAAGAGGTATTCATTGTCCCAAGGCCCAGGAGCGGCCTCGGAATGGAATTGTATCCCCATGATGGGGAGCTCCCTGTGTATCATCCCCTCAACCGTGCCGTCGTTGAGATTAACGTGACTCACCTCCATACCTGCGGGAATTGTATCCGCGTCCACTGCGAAACCGTGGTTCTGAGCCGTAATGTAGACACGGCCCGTAGCCAGATCCCGCACGGGGTGGTTTCCTCCGTGATGCCCGAATTTGAGCTTATAAGTCTGTGCCCCAAGAGCCTTGGAAAGAAGCTGATGGCCCAGGCAAATCCCCATCACCGGCAGCTTGCCAATCAGGCCGCTTACCATGTCCACGGCGTAACCCAGATGCGCCGGGTCTCCCGGCCCGGGCGAGAACACTATCCCGTCGGGCTCCAAGCCCAATACGTCTTCGGCGGTGGTGCTGGCCGGCACAACCGTTGCCTGGCACCCCCTGGCTTCAAGATTCCTTAAGATGTTGTATTTCAAGCCGCAGTCCGTGACCACAATGTGCGGCCCGGAGCCATGTTGAACCGGCTTTCCATTCCAGGCGTAGCTATCGCTGGTAGTCACGGAAGCAACGTAGTCCACGTCATCGTACCTCGGCGCACGGCTAAGCCGTTCCCGCGCCTCCTCCGGGCTCAACTCAGAGGTGAGGCACCCCATCATTGCGCCTTCCCGGCGGATGCGCCTGGTCACGGCACGGGTATCCACTTTGCTGATACCCACTATGTTCTGGCTTGCCAGGTACTCGTCGATTGCGCCGTCGCTGCGGTAATGGCTGGGGTTTCTGGATTGCTCGCGCACCACGTACCCGGCCACCTGAATCCGCCGCGACTCCACGTACCGCTCACTCACTCCGTAGTTGCCGATGAGCGGATACGTAGCCACCACTATCTGCCCGGCATACGATGGGTCGGTGAGGATCTCCTGGTAGCCGGTCATAGAGGTGTTGAACACAACCTCGCCGAAGGTGGTGCCAACGGCTCCCATCGATTCGCCCTGATAGACGGAGCCGTCCTCCAGCACCAGGTACGCTTCTCTAACCTCCAACGGTTGCCACCTCTGCCATCTCTGAATGCACTATTCTGCCACCTGCTATGGTGGCTGTTACTCGACCTTTCAATGCGACCCCTTCCAGCGGAGTGTTCTTGCCCTTGGAAGCGAACTCCTCGCTGCGCACCACCCACTCCTTTTCAGGATCGAAGACTACGACATCGGCGGTAGTCCCCTCTTGCAGCGTCGCCAGATGGGCGTATTCCTGACCCAGTACGGAGAGGGCGCCCGTGGTCAACCCGGCAACCAGGGTGCTCAACTCCACTTGGCCGCCGTGCACCAGCCTCATCAGCAAGCCTAGAGCGGTTTCCAGACCGCTGAACCCGTAAGCGGCGTCGTCATACGTCACCAGCTTGTCAATGACTGTCTGGGGCGCGTGGTCCGTGGCAATCGCATCTATCCACCCGTCTCGCAACCCTGCCACCAGCGCCTCCACGTCGCGTTTGGTCCGCAGAGGAGGGTTAACCTTGGTAAGGGTGTCGTATGCCTCGGGGCCCAGCGGCCCGCCCAAGGGCCCGTCCTTGTCATGCCCTACCACCCAGCTCTCGTCCAGCGTGAGGTGGTGAGGCGTAACTTCCGCGGTTACCTTTATCCCCTGTTGCTTCGCCAATCGAACCAGCTCCACGGCTCCCGACGTCGTCAGATGCGCCACGTGCAGATGACCGCCCGTCAGTTGGGCCAGCGAAATATCCCGCGCAATCATCGTTTCTTCAGCGGCGGCGGGCCAGCCGCTTAACCCCAAACGGTTGGAGATATGCCCTTCGTTCACCGGCGCTCCCTGTGAGAGCTCGGTATCCTCGGAATGCTGGAGTACGGGGAGCCCCAGCCCGCCTGCGTAAGCCAGGGCCTGGCGCATCAGGTGGGAGTCCTCCACGGGGCTTCCGTCGTCGCTGAACCCCACGACACCCGATTGCGCAAGCTCCCACATCTCGGCCAGTTCCTTCCCGGCCCGGCCTTTGGTCACGCTGCCTATTGGCAGCACTCGGGCTTTCCCTGCCGCAGCAGCTTGACGCAGCACAAACTCCACCGTAGAGGCGTTGTCCATAGCGGGGTTGGTGTTGGGCATGGCGCAGATGGTGGTGAACCCGCCTCTCACGGCGGCTTCCACGCCGGTGGCAACCGTCTCTCTATCCTCGTAGCCCGGCTCCCTTAGATGCGAGTGCAAATCGATGAAACCGGGACAGGCCACAAGCCCATCGCCTTTTATGACTTGGCAGCCCGGCGGCGCGTGGCCGTTGCGAATCGCCCCGCCCGCATGCTTTATCACGCCATCGACTATAAGCAGGTCGCCCGTCTCGTCCATACCCCTGTGGGGATCGATGATACGCACGTCTCGCATGAGAAGGGAGTGCGTGCCGTTCACTGCTGCCCTCCCTGCGCTTGACTCTTTTGCCGCGAGCCCATCAGCAGATAGAGCAGCGCCATTCGCACCGCCACGCCGTTGTGCACCTGTTCCTCTATCAACGACTGCGCTCCGTGGGCAACGTCGGGGCTAATCTCCACCCCCTCATTCATCGGGCCGGGATGCATGACCAGGGCGTTGGGCTTGGCCAAGGCCAGCCTATCCTTGGTGATGCCGTACATCTTCGAATATTCGCGCAGCGTAGGGAGAAGCCCCGCCTGCTGCCGCTCCAATTGGAGGCGCAAAGGCATTACAACGTCCGCTTCTGTGATGGCCTTCTCTATGTTGGTCTCCACCTTCACTGAGCCAAACAGATGTCCATCCCTGAGGTGCCCGCCGGAAAGGAACTCCTGGGGCAACAGCGTCGGAGGAGCGCATAGCACTATTTGAGCTCCTGCCGTCCGCAAGGCCCACAGGTTGGACCTAGCGACCCTGCTGTGGGTAACGTCCCCCACTATGACAACCTTAGCGCCGGCCACGGAGCCTAAGTGCCGCTTCATTGTGTACAGGTCAAGGAGCGCCTGCGTGGGATGGGCGTGCCAGCCGTCTCCCCCGTTGATGACGCCCGCGCGCTCCAGGTTCCGCGCCATGAAGTAAGGAGCCCCTGAATGCGGGTGCCTTACCACTATAATGTCCGTACCGGTTGCTTGCAGTGTCCGTACCGTATTGAGAAGCGATTCGCCTTTTTCAACGCTGCTCCCGGAAGACGATACGTTGATGACGTCGGCGCTGAGAAGCTTCCCCGCCTCTTCGAACGAGACCCTGGTGCGGGTGCTCACTTCGTAGAACAGGGTGACTATCACTTTGCCTCTCAGAGTGGGGACCTTCTTGATGTCGCGGCTGAGCACCTCGCGCATAGCGTCCGTGGTGCTCATCACCAGGTCCAGCTCCTCGTGGGAGAAGTCGTCCAGGTCAAGCAGGTGACGGCGGGAGCCGTTTACCATGCTCGGCCGGGCGATTGTCTTAGCCTGCTGTAGAGTGGATGCCATAGCCTTAATGGAACTTTCCATCCTTCGTAGTGTTGTGCTTCGGGTTGGTCCCGTATTGGCGACGATGAGAAGCCAGCTTTGCAGCTTCTATGCGCTCAGCAGACTTTCGAGGGATCGCCCTAGTCTCAACCACCAACTTATCCCCACGACTGAGCTTACCGGCCTCGCGATGTTGAGCCGCGCGCCGAGTCGGGTTGTTGGTAGACCCTATGTATTTGGTGGCGCCCTTCCCGCTCCTGATTGAATACTGAACTGCCTTGCCTGATTTTATTTGGCCTTTTGGTCGAGCACTCTTTCCATTACCTGAGCTTCTTCCACTAAAACTCCGTCGAACTCCGCCTCTGTAGCTTCCTCTGCCGTATCCTCTAGCCATACCTAATCTCCTTCATCGCCGGATAGGAACCGGCACAAGCGCAACCTCTTCTACCCCGTCAACTTCGGCCAACCTCACCTGGATCTGTTCTTGCAACGTTGTCGGTATGTTCTTGCCCACGTAATCGGCGCGGATGGGCAACTCCCTGTGTCCCCGGTCTACCAGCACGGCTAGTTGCACCTGCTCCGGCCTGCCCAAGTCGGTCAACGCGTCCAACGCGGCGCGTATGGTGCGGCCGGTGAACAGCACGTCGTCTACCAGCACCAGTTTGCGGCTGTCCACGCCCTCCGGGATTTCCGTTGAATGGACAACTGGCGGGCTGCCGGTTGCAATGTCGTCTCGGTATAACGCTATGTCCAACGCTCCGACGGGCACATCGCGCCCCTCTATGTCAGCGATTCGCTCCGCCAGTCTCTGAGCAATAGGGGCTCCGCGGGTCCTTATGCCTGCCAGCACCAGCCCCTCTATGCCCCGGTTGCGTTCAACAATTTCATGGGCTATACGGGTAATGGCCCGTCTCATGTCCTCTGCCGAGAGTATTATTTTTTCCATCATGTAAAAGACCCCTGCCTGTGGGCGGCAAGGGTCTTTAAAACATTAGATGGCTAAGTCAGCCACGGCAGTCACCTTACCAGCCTCACAGGACTGATTTGAAGGTCATAACCTCGGCCTGCTAGAGGCCTTGGCCTGTTCAGGAAGTATAGCATCGGCTTTGGCCAAGTTACAATCTGAAAAAGCTGGATTACAACTGCTTTTTCCGCTCGTTATCAGTGTACAATGGCCGCAACCTACAACACTGGGAAGGATGACAATGCCCATATACATCCAGCTGTTGACTTTGACCCCCGAAGGACGAGAAAGAACGCTGGAAGACCCGGAAAGCGTACGCCGGGCCCAGTATGAAATAGACGTCCCTGGGATAGAGCTGCTTGGGGAGTACGGAGTCCTTGGCGAGATCGATTTTGTGAATATAGTGCAGGCGCCCGACAACGACTCTATAGCCAGGTTTTCGCTTGAGCTCGGCGTCAGAGCAGGGGTGCACATCAACACTATGCCCGCTATACCCATCTCGCGGCTTGAAGGGGCGGTACGGAGAGAAATTCCCTCCCTGGTAACCGGAGCCCCTTCGCCCGGGGATGATGAAAGCATCCCTACCGGGCAGGACTAGCTTAGTAAGCAAGAGACGCTCAGCACCGGATGCTGAGCGTCTCTTTACTCAGGCGGAAAGACTCCGTCCTACTTGATCATCGCTTCGACTCCGTAAGCCCTACGGCGAGAACGCCGGGCAACTCCGCTTCTCTGAGCGGCCTGCGCCACAGCCTTGGCTACAGCCGAAGCCACGTTTCTGTCAAAAACGTTGGGCATTATGTACTCTTCGTTGAGCTGGCTTGACGGTACGCTATCGGCAATGGCTTTGGCCGCCGCCAGCTTCATTTCAGATGTAACCCTCGATGCCCTTACGTCCAGCATGCCCCTGAAGAATCCGGGGAAGCACAGAGCGTTGTTCACCTGGTTTGGGTAGTCGGAACGGCCGGTGGCCATCACCCTTACGTGAGGCCCCGCCTCCTCGGGGAAAATCTCCGGGTCAGGGTTGGCCATGGCCAAGACAATGGCGTCTTTGTTCATCGCCTTTACGTGGTCGACTTCGAGCACGCCTGGGCCGGACAGTCCAACGAAGAGGTCCGCGCCTTTCATGGCGTCCATCAACGAACCCTTGAAGTTATCCTGGTTGGTATTCTCGGCAAACCACCGTTTGGAGTCGTTGTCTCCATAGTCCCGATCGCGGTGAAGCACGCCCTGGCGGTCAGCGCCAACTACGTCCGTTAGCCCGGCATCCATGAGCATCTGGGTAGTGGCCATGCCGCCCGCGCCAACGCCCACTACAACGGCCTTCATGTCCTCAATCTTCTTGCCGGTGACTTTTGCCGCGTTGAACAGCGCCGCCGTCGTGGTCACCGCGGTGCCGTGCTGGTCGTCATGGAAAATGGGGATGTCCAGCTCTTCCTGGAGCCGCTCCTCTATATAGAAGCACCTTGGAGCCGATATGTCTTCCAGGTTGATCCCGCCGAACCCGACGGCTAGGTTCTTCACGGCTTCAACAATTTCGTCCTGATTCTTAGTATCCAAGCAGATGGGCCAGGCGTCGACGCCCCCCAGCTCCTTGAACAACATGGCCTTGCCTTCCATCACGGGCATGGCCGCTGCCGGGCCTATGTCACCCAAACCCAGCACCGCCGTTCCATCCGTCACTACGGCCACGGTATTGGCCTTGGCGGTAAGGTTCCACATGGAATCGGGGTCTTCGTGGATGGCCATGCATACCCGCGCCACCCCGGGCGTGTACGCCATTGATAGGTCGTTGCGAGTCCTCACCGGGCTCTTGGAGCGCATCTCTATCTTGCCGTTGAGATGCAGAAGGAAGGTTGGATCTGACACGCTGACCACGTTGACGCCGGGCAGGGCCTTCACCTTGGCCACTATTTCCTGGCCGTGATTCACGTCCCTGGCGTTGATGGTGATGTCCCTGACCACCTTGTTCTGGGACGACTGCACCAGGTCCAGCGCCGAGATGTCGCCTCCTATCTCACCGATAGCAGAGGTGATGTCTCCTAGCTGCCCGGGCTGGTTGGGATATTCAGCCCTTATTGTCACACCGTACGCTATTGCAGGATATCTGACTGCCATTTTTGATGCCTCCTTCAGGCAGATTCCCATTTGCGGCCACAATCATACACTACAGCCAGCCCAATGGGTACTCCCCTACAATCTTTGCCTGGTTCTGGACATGGTTCTGCGTCTCTTGCGGCGCGCAACCCCTGTACGCCTAGCCGCTATTGCCACCGCACGCGCCACGCTTCTGACCATAGCCCTATCGAAAACGCTGGGCATTATATACTCCTCGTTCAAGTGGCGGGATGGGACGGCACTGGCTATCGCGTGCGCCGCGGCCAGCTTCATCTCGCTGTTCACCTCTCTTGTCTGGGAGTCCAAGAGTCCTCTAAAAACTCCGGGAAAAGCCAGGACGTTGTTTATCTGGTTGGGATAATCGGAACGACCCGTTGCCATCACCCTTACGTGGGGCAGCGCATCCTCCGGGCTTATCTCCGGCTCCGGATTGGCCATGGCGAACACAATGGGGTCTCGGTTCATCACCTTCAGGTGGTCAACGTTGATCACGTTTGGACCGGAGAGCCCGACGAACACGTCCGCCCCTCTCATAGCGCCCAGCAGGTCGCCGCGGAAGTCGTCAGGGTTAGTATTTTCAGCAAACCATCTCTTGCCGGAATGTTCGCTGAAGTCCATGCCCCTGTGAAGAACGCCCTCCCTATCGTAGCCGATGATGTGGCAGCTTCCCGCCTCCTCTATCAGCTTTGCGGTGGCAACCCCTGCCGCGCCCGCGCCCGACATCACAATCTTTATCTCGTCTATCCTCTTGCCCACGACCTTTAGCGCGTTGTACAAAGCCGCCATCACCACAATGGCGGTGCCGTGCTGGTCGTCATGGAACACCGGTATGTCCAGCTCCTCCTTGAGCCTCTCCTCTATGTAGAAGCAGTTTGGCGCGGCGATGTCTTCCAGATTTATCCCCCCAAAGCTGGGCGAAATGTGCTTCACTATCCGGATGATTTCCTCAGGAACCGTGGTGTCCAGGCAGATTGGCCAGGCGTCCACACCGGCAAGCTCTTTGAACAGCAGGGCTTTGCCTTCCATGACCGGCATAGCCGCCGCCGGGCCTATGTCCCCCAGCCCCAGCACGGCAGTCCCGTCCGTGACAACGGCTACGGTGTTGGACTTGGAGGTGAGCGCCCAAGCGACGGAAGGGTCTTCATGGATGGCAGTGCTGACGCGAGCCACCCCCGGCGTATAGGCCAGCGAAAGATCATTGCGTGTGCGAATCGGCACCTTGGACGCCATTGATATCTTGCCGCCAAGATGCAGCAGGAAAGTTGGATCGGAGACGCTCCTTACACGAACGCCGGGCAACGACTTTATGGTGGTGGCAATCTCAATGCCGTGGTCGACATTTCGCGCATTGACCGTTATGTCCCTCACCATCCGCCCGCGGTCCGTGGAGACTATGTCTATGGCTCCAATGTCGCCGCCCACTTCACCGATGGCCGTGGTGATTACGCCTAGCTTGCCTGGCACGTTTTCGTAGCTCACTCTGAGAGTAACGCTATAGGCAACTGCGGGATAGCGATTAGTCATTGTTTGGTTTCATTGGCTTCCCTTGACATGGCGGTGAGCTATCATATCGCCTTCGAATCAATATCGCCACCATGTTCCCGTCCCACTTGGTTATCGCGACCAACCAAAGCAATCCAGCATTGGCAAGCATCCTGATGCAGGCTACGCCACCCTTTTGCGACGGCTGCTCAGGTAGTCCACCAGCACAAACTCGCCCAGCCTGTCCGGAGTGGTATAGAAGGCCCTGCCCTTGTTGATTCGAGTCATCCGGTCAACAAAGTCCAGCAGGTAAAAGCTGGTCTCCAGCATGAACGTGTTGATTACTATTCCTTCCTGCGTGCACCGTTTGACCTCTTTCAGTGTCTCGTGAATGGTGCGGGGGCTGGGCGGATAGGCAAAGTAGGTGCGACCGTCCTCCACGTGTGCAGTCGGCTCGCCATCCGTAATCATTATTATTTGTCGAGTGCCTCCCTTATCCCGCGAAAGCAGCCTGCGAGACATCATAAAAGCGTGATGCATATTGGTGCCGGAAAGCCATGAATTCCAGTTCGCCTCGTGCAGGTCCTCTCCCTTCAACTCGATGGCCTGGTCGGAGAAACCTATAACGTAGAGCCTGTCATTGCGAAACTGCGACTGCACCAGGGTGTAGAGAGCAATCGCCACTTTCTTGGCGGCAATGAAGCTCCCAAACATGCCCATGGAACGGCTTTGATCAAGCAGCAGACAGGTGGAGGTGCGTGTGACCTCCTCCTTGCGGTTGATTTCAAAGTCTTCCGGTATGAGCCTTACCGGCTTCTGAGGTCCGCTTCTGGTAATGGCGTTCATAACCGTCCGGTTCAGGTTCAAATCGAAAGGATCGCCAAACTGATACGGCTTTGTTTCTCCGGACTCTTCTCCTGACAGGCCCCTATCGTGCAACTCATGTTCGCCAAAGCGATCCTTGCTCAACCGTGAGAAGACCTCATGCAGCACTTTCTGACCCAGCTTCCTCATGCCTCTTGGCGTCAGCTCCAATCTACCGCCGCTTCGCTTCACGTAGCCCGCTTCTTCAAGCTTTTGCGCCGCGTTCTTCAGAGCTTCCAGCGTGCGACGCGCCTCCTCGCCAAGCATCTCCTCCACTTTTTCCAAATCCACGTCGTCTAAGTTCCCCCGGTCCAGGACGTCTCGCAACTGACGCTCCAGGTCGTCCACGTCCTGCAGGCTGCGCATCAAGTCCATGGCCTGAGTCATGGTCAGAGGCTCATCTCCCAAGAACCGATACTGGTCTCGCAGGTCTTCCATGGGATACATCCGCTCCATAGCCGCGGCGAGCTGGGCCAGTTCATCCATGGTCTCCACGTCCAGCAAGGAGTCGGCAAGGTCTTCCAGCTCTCGCCGCATCTCCGGCGACATGCTGTCCAGCAGCGATTGCATCTGCGCCATCTGACGGGCCAGGTTCTCCATTAGCTCGTCCAGGTTTTCAGGCCGGTCTTCGCCAAACATGGAGCCGTACCTGTCCATGAAACCCTGGAAGTCGGGGGCACGGCCCATAGCTCTGTCCTGCAACATCTGGTTCAGATCGCGCAGCATCTCCCTAATGCCCGACATTTGCTGGGGCGTCATTCCCTGCATCTGCTGCTTCATTCCCTGGAAGTAGTTCTGCAGCATCTGCTGTTGAAGCATGTCAAGGAGGTCTTGGAACCGGCTCCGCGCTTCGGGGTCCATGAAGTCATAGTCGCGCAGTTCCTGGATAGCTCCCGCCGGGCTTTCCGAAAGGTTGTCCAACCTGTCCCGGCTGCGGTTGGCCCTCTCTTCCAGCATCTTGAGCAACTCCTGTATTTGCCCTGGGTCCTCTTCGCGCCTCTGCGCAGCCTCCTCCCTGGCTTCCTGCAGCCGCTTGTCTATCCCCTCCCGCTCGGCGCTGACCACCTGCTCCAGCCGTTCCTTGATATCCTCAAAAACGGAGTCCAAGTTGTACCGTTCCAGGTTCTGACTGCGTTGCTCGCGCAGTCTCTCCATCATCTGGCGCAAACCTTCCAGGTTGCGCCCTTCATCACCGCGAAAGCCGCGACGCATGAAGTTGCGCAACGCCCTGGACACGTCGCCGTGCATCATCACGTCTTCGGCAAGCTGGTCCATCAGCAAGTCTTCATCCAGATCGAAGACTTGCTGCGTGCCGTCCCAGCGACCATATCGGTAAACGTAGCTCATAAAGGCCTTTGCATAATGCGGATTTTGCCTATTTTACTCTACTCTTGGCTAAAGGATGACAAATAGTTTGCTATCCTTTGCCGCCTTTTCGTATAATCGGCAACACGTTCATCAGGGAGGGACTTGTGAAACCGTTCTCTTTTGCTGGGCCAAAGACTCTAGAAGAGATGAATCAGGTGCTGGCGCAAGCCAGCTCTCACGGAGACATCCGCCCCATTGTCGGCGGCACGGACCTTGTTGACCAGGTGAAGAGCGGACGGCGTACCCCCTCCGTCATCATGGACATCAAGCGGATCCCTGAGATGAACCGTCTGGAGTGGGTCCCCGGCGAAGGACTGCACCTTGGAGCAGCCGTCAATTGCACGGATACCGCGGCCTTCTCACCGGCCATAGAAAGCTACATGGCCATCAAGGAGTCTTGCCAGCTTATAGGCTCCATACAGATACAGAACCGCGCCAGCGTGGTGGGAAACATCGCCAACTCTGCGCCCTCCGCCGACGCCGTGCCCGGTATGATGGTGCACGGGGCGCGAGTCGTAATTGTGGGGCCGTCGGGACAGCGCGAGGTGGCCCTTGACGATTTCTTCACCGGGCCGGGCCGGAACGTACTGGCCCCGGATGAAGTCATCTTGGAGACAATAGTGCCTCCGGCTGAGGACAACAGCAGCAGCCACTACATGCGCTTCATCCCCAGAAATGAGATGGACATAGCGGTGGCGGGCGTGGCAAGCTTTGTCGCCCTAGAGCCGGGCACGCGCAACTGCACCAAGGCCCGCATAGCCCTCGCATCCGTAGCTCCCACGCCGGTGCGCGCCAGGGCGGCTGAGGCGCTGCTTGAGAATAACGAGATCACCGCCGAGCTTGTCCGCGAGGCAGGCGAGAAGGCGGTGGAAGCCGCCAGTCCCATCGACGATGTTCGCGGCACTGTGGAGTACCGCAAAGAGCTGGTGCGAGTGCTGACCCGCCGCACCTTGCTCATGTGCATGGAATCACTCGGTCAGCCGCTACAGGTAAATTAGTTAGCCAGGGAGGAGATTGTGCCAAAGATACCCGTTTCTTTCACTGTCAATGGAGATCCCGTGGAGATACTGGTGGAGCCGTGGCAGACCCTGATGGACGCTTTGCGAGACGAGCTCCAACTCACCGGAACCAAGGAAGGTTGCAGCAACGGCAACTGTGGAGCCTGTACGGTCATGCTGAACGGGCGCGCCATAGACTCCTGCTGCATGCTGGCCGCTGAAGTGGAAGGCCAGGAAGTCATCACTATAGAGGGTCTGGCAAAAGGCGGAGAGCTGGACCCGCTGCAAAGGGCATTCATAGACTACGGCGCTCTCCAGTGCGGGTTTTGCATCCCAGGCTTTTTGGTTTCGGCTAGGGCGTACCTCAACACAAACCCACACCCCTCCGAGGACGAGATCCGCCACGCTATCGCAGGCAACCTTTGCCGCTGTACCGGCTACGACAAGATAGTGCGGGCCATTCAGCACGTGGCGGATACAACCGACTGAGGCCCTATTGAGCGCGTGGCGTACTTCTGTCAAGGAGTCTGCTGCTGCGATGGTCCAGTACAAGCGGGCGGGCGGCATCGAGGGACAATAGAGAATGTCTGGGTGGTTTGGATACAGTCCATCGGAGGGTGAGGAGTCGCCTAGCGACGCAGCGTACAGCCGCGTGACCAACCCTGAGCGCTTTCGTCCGTTGCATACCGCTGTACTGGAGACCATAGACCGGCTGGAGACCCAATTCGAAGTTGAGCGCTCAGAAGGGTATGGTCTCGACGATGAGTTGGAGAAGGGCCCCTTCCTTGCTTGCCTCGACCTTGCCCGCCCGGATGTCAGACTCACCCCCAAGGACCCTGATGCTGCGCCTATGGTAGTGGCGTTTTCGACTTTCCCCGGTCTTTATGTCCGGTTCGGACGATGGTACATCGAGCCTTTTCCAGACTGTGGCTGCGATGCGTGCGATGAGGCAGCAGAAGGCGAAATCGAAAGGCTTACCTACATGATTGACGACGTGACCGCCGGGAGGTTCCGCGAGGCGATCGAGGTTCCCCCTGTTTCCTTTACGGGGTCCGGTTGGATGGAAACGAGGTTCTGGTCGCCTGAGGATGGGAGACCATCCACGAGATCCCGAAGTAGGTCTCGTATTGACGGTCGCCGCGCGCGTGAGATGTCCGGGGGGAGTCGTCGACTAGACCTGAACTGGAAGCCATGGCCCCGTAGGCAGTAGGGAAAAGTACTCAAATCAGGACGATACCCATTGAGGAACCTTGCGAAGCGCCGCCAAGTTGACGGCTGCCCGTCAAGTATCTACAATGCCCGTTAACAACTGAATATCCCGACCAAGGGGGAGCCTACACCAGGCTGAGAGGTCCCAATCCGGGGCGACCCTTGAACCTGATCTGGGTAATACCAGCGTAGGGAGTTGGTTACAGCGCTCCACAAATTAGGGGCCTCCGGTTCTCAAAGCTGGAGGCCCTTATATTTTGGAGCGGCACATGTCTACAGAGACCCTGTCTATCATCATTGCAGTACTTACCGCGCTGGTATTCGCGGCGATAGGCATTCTATACATACGGGGCCGCAGGCTCAGCGTGGAAGAGTTCATAGTGAACCGGAACACGGCCGGCGCGGGAGTTGCCGTCGCCACCGTTGTTGCTTCCATAGCCGGCGCATGGATACTCTTCAGCCCCGCCGAAACGGGGACGTGGGCCGGTCTGATAGCGCTCATTGGCTACGGCATAGGCCAGGCCGCGCCTATCGTCGCCTTTGCCATCATCGGCCCCCGTATGCGGCGTCTCATGCCGCAGGGGCACTCAGTGACCGAATACGCCTGGCACCGATTCGGCAAGGCCATGTACGTATTCGTGCTGGCCGTGATGCTGTTCTATATGTTTGTCTTCCTCTCCGCCGAGCTTACCGGCACCGCTCTGGCCCTCAATCTCATCGCCGACGTGCCGCTTATCTGGACGGCCTTGATCGTAGCCATCGGAACGCTTGCCTACACGGCGTACGGAGGAATCCGCGCCTCCGTATTCACCGATACGGTACAGTTCCTGGTCATACTCCCGCTTTTTCTCATCGCCTTTGTGGCAACCGTGGTAGCCATCGGAGGCTTCGGCGATGCCTTCGAACCCGTGCGCGACTCTTCACCGGAGCTCCTCTCCTTGTCGCACACACCCGGCATAGAGTTCGGTCTCACGCTGATCATCGCCGTGTTCGCCGCCAACATGTTTCACCAGGGCTTCTGGCAGCGCGTGTACAACGCCAAGGACAACAACACCCTGCGCAAGGCGTTCACCATAGGCGGAATCCTGGTAATCCCCATCATCATCCTGGCCGGTCTCTTCGGCATTATGGCCGCCGGCCGTGACGTCCCCGCCGATCAGGGCTCGGTGGCGTTGTTCTGGCTGATCCTGGAGGTCCTGCCCACCTGGGCCGTAATGGTGATACTGGTGCTTGCACTGGGACTGGTTATGAGCAGCATGGACACCCTGCTCAACGGCATAGCCAGCGCCGTGACCAGCGACCTACCCAGGGTGAGACCCTCCATCGGGACGGCGCTCCTCCTCCGCTGGTCTCGCGCTATTACGGTGGTCGTGGCCATCCCCGCCGTATTCATCGCAGCTCAGGGCTACAGCGTGCTCTACCTCTTCCTGATTGCGGATTTGGTTTGCGCCGGCGCCGCGTTCCCTGTCTTCTACGGGCTTTACAGCAAACGGCTGAGCGGTACGGCGGCTCTGACAAGCTGCATCGTCGGAATCGCGGTTGGCACGCTCTTCTTCCCCAAGCCGGACTTTTCACCCTGGTTGGACATACCTTGGGGCGGCAAGTTCCTGGTTAGCTTTGGCGCGGCATTTGCCGTTTCCACGGTCATGGCGCTGGCGTGGAGCATGATTTCCCGCACGGCGCAGGATTACGATTTCGAAGGGCTGCGGGAACGGGTGGAGGCAATTCCAGGCTAGCGGGCGAACATGGTGTTGGGACGCAAATCTAGGGTTAGTTTAGCCGGAATCTTTGCGCCTCATTATTGCTATTGCTATCATTAAGCAGTACGGGACACTTCGGAACAAACGGAATTACGAGGCAAACTATGGCTACAGTTCAGGAAATGATCCAAGGCCTGGGAGGGTTGGAAGCTATACGGCAACGCAGCGAGGAGTTTTGCCAAGCCGTTGACTTTTTCATCAGCCAAGAGAAAGCCCTTGTTGCTGAGCATCCGTATAAGTGGGTTGTCGTGACCAAAGACAGGGACGTGGTGCTTGGCGACTCTCTGGAAGACGTGTTAGCTGAAGCCGAGCAAAGAGGCTTTAGGAACTCGGATATTCTGGTTAGGCACCTTGACCCTGACCCACCGGCCTTGCTCCTGTAATGCCCGTAATTCTGGGAACAATTCGTAATGGCGCCCCCTACATAGTTGGGCTTGTTATGCTGCCGCGCTTGGGAATTTCTGGCATCGTTGAGTTTCTCGTAGATACTGGCGCCAGCCGGACTTGCCTGCATCCAAGAGATGCTCGTGCTCTAGGGATTGGACTAAGCGGCTTGAGTTACACAAGAAACTCTCAAGGCATTGGGGGCCGCGCTTCCTACTCGCCACACAACGCTTACATCTTGTTCTTTCCTAATGACAAGCCTGTAACGCAGCAAGAGAAACTGGAACTGCTAATTGCAGAGCCTACCGATGTTAATCTCGGCTTGCCGTCGTTGCTGGGTAGAGATGTAATCAACCGCTGGGCAACTTTATACGCGCCTAGCAACGGAGTGTTACGATTCGATGTCGTCTAGTTAGCCCTATGTCGATTGGTGCACAGGCGGGTAATTCCCCTAGATACGGAGCAAACCATTGACCGATAAACGCATTGCCATGACCATTGCCGGCTCCGACTCCGGAGGAGGCGCGGGCATACAGGCCGACCTCAAGACCTTCGCCGCAATGGGGGTATTCGGCGCGTCCACCGTCACCGCCGTCACGGCGCAAAACACCCTCGGAGTCACCGCCATCCACGAGATACCGGCGGGTATTATCGCGGCTCAGATCGACGCCGTTCTCACCGACATCGGAGCCGACGCGGTTAAAACCGGAATGCTCTCCTCTTCCGAGATAATCCAAACCGTGGCCTCTAAAGTTACGGAGCACGGGGTCGACAAGCTAGTGGTAGACCCTGTGATGGTGGCCAAGGGCGGCGACCGCCTGCTCAGGGAAGACGCCGTGGAAGCATTGCGAGGCAAGCTATTGCCGCTGGCGACTGTGATCACACCCAATTTGCCGGAGGCCGAGGTGCTCAGCGGACTGACCATCAAGTCACTGGAAGACGCCAGGGAAGCCGCCAAGCGGGTTCTGAATGCGGGGGCGGCAACCGTGGTAATCAAGGGAGGCCACCTCTCCGGCGATGAGTCGGTGGATATCTTCTACGACGGCACGGAGTTCCACGAACTGCGCGCCGAGCGTATCGACACCAAGAACACGCACGGCACCGGGTGCACCTTCGCCTCTGCCATTGCCGCGGGTCTCGCCAAGGGCCAGCCTCTGCTGGAGGCGGTGACGCAGGCCAAGGAGTACGTCACCAATGCCATACGCGGCAACCTGAGCATCGGCGGCGGCCATGGCCCGCTAGACCACTTCTATATGAGAAGACCTTAGCGTAGCCTTGTGCCCCTTCCCCCTTCGATGGGGGAAGGTTGGGATGGGGGTGAACCTGCGTGGACAGCCGACCCCCACCGCTCACCCTGAGCCTGTCGAAGGGAGTGAGCGCCCCCTCCGTCACCGCCCGCCAATGAACCCTCTACGCAACCTCAGGATTCACGCAGTTTGGCATAGCTTCGCCCCTGAGCCTGGCAACTATGTTGCGGGCAGCCATCACTGCCATCCCCCTGCGGGTGCGCACGGTCGAGCTGCCTATGTGCGGTGTGATTACAACGTTGGGCAGGGTGAGCAGCGGATGGTCGGAAGGTATCGGCTCGGGTTCCGTGACGTCCAGGCCGGCCCCAGCGATTACGCCGTCGCGCACCGCCTCGTACAGCGCCACGTTGTCCACCACGGGCCCTCGCGCTATGTTCACCAGGATAGCGTTGCGTTTCATCAGGCAAAGCTCGTCCCGCCCTATGAGGTGATGCGTCTCCGCGGTCAGCGGCGTGGAGATGCATACGAAATCGGCCATCCCAAGCGCCTCCTTCAGATCGGCGCAATACTCGTATTCGTCTCCCACGTCGCTGCGGCGGCTGCGATTGTGGTAGAGCACCCTCATCTCGAAGGCTAGGGCGCGCTTGGCCACCTCCAAGCCTATCTTGCCCATGCCTATCATGCATAACGTGGAGTCTGCCAGGTCCTGTCCCATGTACAGCGACGGATGCCAGTACTTCCACTTCCCCTGCCGTGTTTCCCTGTCTCCCAGCACAACCTGTCTGGCCACGGCCAGAATCAGCGCAAAGCCCAGCTCCGCCGTGGTCTTGGTGAGCACCCCCGGGGTATTGGACATAGCTACTCCCAACCGGGTGGCAGCGGGCACGTCGAAGTTGTCGTAGCCGACGGCCATGTTGGCTACCACTTTCAGGTGGCCGCTACCCTTGGAGAGCAGTACCTCATCGATAGCATCCTCGTTCGTGGTAAAGATGCCGTCCACCTCTGCCGCCTTTTCCAGCATCACTTCCCTGGGAGGAGCCGCGTCGTCCTCCCACACTTCGATATCGGCCTCGGAAGCAAGCAAATCTAACGCTTCCTGGTCGACCCGCCTGGTGACAAATACTCGGGGACGCGCCATGCACTCCTCCTTATCCCGATAAATGCAAGAGGGGCCTCATCCGGGGCCCCTCTTTGCTCATACTAGACCGAGAATCTATACGGCCCCGGCATCCTTCATGGCCTGTACCTTGGCGTCATCGTAGCCAAGCTCTGCCAGCAGATCGTCCGTGTGCTGTCCCAGCCCCGGAGCGGGCCTGTACTCCTCCTCCTGCCCCATCTTCAAGGGGTTCCCAATTGTCCTGTACTCGCCGGCCTGCGGATGGTTGACAACCGGAGTCATGTTGCGGTTGATCACGGATGGCTCGGCAAACGACTCGGCCAAGGTGTTGACCCTGGCCACCGGCATGTCATTGCCCAGCTCTGAGTCCCACTCGTCGGCGGTCTTCTTTGAGAATACGCCGGTAAGGAACTCCACAAGCTCCGCCTTGTTCTTCAAGCGCTCGCCGGGATTGGCAAATCGAGGGTCGTTTGGCAGGTCCCCGTACTCGTCGGGGTACATCTCCGCCAGCTTGTTCGCCAGCTGCATGTACAGCGGCTGGTTGGCGAACTGTATCTGCACGTGGCGGCCGTCCTTGCACTCCAGGGCGGTGACCGGGACGTTCGTCGGGTGAGTGGAACCCAGAGGCCCGGGCTCCGAGTCGAACATGAGGTAATACTGGCCTATGTACGCCTGCAGAGTGAGCATGGTGTCCAGGAGCGCCACGTCCACGTGACGGCCTTCCCCGGTCCGCTCGCGGTCTACCAAGGCCGCCAGAATGCCCGACAGCGCGGCATAAGCGCCCGCCAGGTCGCCCACCGGCACGCCCATGGTGGAAGGAGCCTGGCCTGGATGGCCTATCACGCTCATCACGCCGCCGCTGGCCTGAATGGTGGTGTCGAATGCGGGGCGGTTGGGATTGGGCGCTCCGTCGTGCCCGAACCCGGAGATGGAGCAGTACACCAACCTCGGGTTGATCTTGTGGATGGTGTCGTAATCGATCCCCAGGCGGGGCGGCACCGATGGCCGGTAGTTCTCCACCATCACGTCGGATGTCTTTACCAGGTCATAGAACGCCTCCCTGGCCAGCTCCTCTCGGAAGTTGAGAGTGATGCTGCGCTTGTTGCCGTTCAGGCCCAGAAAGTAGTAGCTCTCCACGTCCTTGTACTTGGGCGGGAAGTTCCGCGACGGGTCGCCCGTGCCGGGCTGCTCCACCTTGATAACGTCCGCTCCCATGTCACCCATCAGGCGGCAGCAGAACGGGCCGGCCAGTACTTGGGTCAAATCCAGAACACGCAAACCTTCCAGTGGCTTAGTCATGAAAAATGCCTCCCTTTCTTCAATGGAAACGTGCCGTAGACACGCAAACCGAGTTTAGGTGCGCCCCCAACCACTGTCAAGGGCGGCGGCTCTGTAAACCCGTCTGCCCGCCTTGCCCCTCTGCCCGCTTGCCCGCTATACTCGCCCTAATAGCACCTTTGGGGGGAATCATGCCTACCGTAGCCGAGATGAAGCAGGCCGCAATAGCCGCCATAGAGGAACGCAAGGACGAGATCATGGGCATAGCCCAGCACATTCTGCGCAACCCGGAGACCGGCTTTACCGAGCAAAAGACTTCCAAGCTGGTGCAAGAGAAGTTTCAGGCCATGGGCATCCCCTTTCAAAACGGCCTGGCCCTCACCGGGGTCAAGGGCGCGGTGGAAGGCGGAGCCGGGCCTGGACCGTCGGTGGCGGTGATCGGAGAGCTGGACTCGCTGCGTGTCCTGGAGCATCCCTACCATGACGAAGTAACCGGGGCGGCCCACGCCTGCGGTCATCACTGCCAGATAGGCAGCATGATGGGCGCGATGATCGGGCTTATGGCGCCGGACGTCATAGAGAACCTATCGGGGCGCATAGTGCCCATCGCCGTACCCGCGGAAGAGTTCATCGAGGTGGAGCGCCGCATGAACCTGCGAGAGAACGGCAGCATAGAGTTCATGGGCGGCAAGCAGGAGTTCATCAAGCTGGGCATTTTCGACGACGTGGATATGGCAATGATCTGCCACACCATGGCCGATGACTTCAACCTGGCCGTCGGAGGCACTAGCAACGGCCACGTGGTCAAGTTCGTGCAGTACACGGGCCGGGGCGCCCATGCCGGCGGCGCGCCGCACATGGGCATCAACGCCCTCAATGCGGCAATGATTGCCCTCACTGGCATCAACGCCAACCGGGAGACCTTCCGCGAGCAGGATACAGTGCGCGTGCACGGCATCCTGACCCGCGGCGGCGATGCGGTGAGCGCGGTGCCATCCAACGTTACCCTAGAATGGCGCGTGCGTTCCGGCAACCTGGACGCCGTAGTGAAGAACAGCGCCAAAGTGGACCGCAGCTTCAGGGCCGGCGCACTGGCTGTAGGGGCAAAGGTCAGCATCACCAACATAGCGGGGTACCTGCCCATGCGCAACAACAGGACCATGCAGGACCTTTTCGCGGAAAACGCGGCCGACGTAGTGGGCAGAGAGAACGTGCTGGTAAGGCCCGACACCCACAACGGCGGAGGCTCCACGGACATGGGCGACCTTGCTCATATCATGCCGCTGATCCACCCCTATTGCGGCGGAGCGACGGGCACCGGCCACGGCAAGGACTACGTTATCCAGGACTACGAGAAGGCTGTGATCCAGCCTGCCAAGTCGATGGCGGCCACCGTAATAGACCTGCTGTCTGAGGGAGCGGCCAAGGCTAACCAAGTCAAGGCCACGGACACGCCGCCGATGACCAAGGAGCAGTACCTCAAGTTCCAGAGAGAACGCAATGAGGTCATAGAGTTCGACGGGGCCACCGCTTAGCGATTCACCGGGCATCCCCCTCCCGTCATTGCGAGCCCCGATATAATCGGGGCGTTGCAATCTGGTGGTGCGGGGCGCACCCGCCCATCCGCTCATGGTGAGCTTGAGTTTACCCTGAGCGCAGCCGAAGGGAACCATATGAGCGGAGACATAGACGGCCATCCGGCTCTTCCAACTACGGCGCAACATGCCCTCTCTCAGGTTGTATTGGCAAGGCTCGTTGTGTCATGATAGCGCCATGCCGCAAATGCCCTCAGGAGTTGATCCCATCACCCTGATCCCCGCGGTGTTCATAATACTGGCCGCGGGGGTAGTCAAAGGCACCACCGGCTTTGGATTCGCCCTCATAGCCACGCCGCTTTTGCTGCTACTCTGGGAGCCCAAGACGTTGGTGCCCGTATTCATCCCTCTCAGCATCGTGGCCGATACGTTCATAGTCATACAGACCTGGCGGCAAGTTGAATGGGCTAAGGTATTACCTCTTGTGGCCACTGGAGTGGTGGGCGTACCGCTGGGTACTTACGTTTTGCTGGTGGCGCCTTCCGAAATACTGCGTATAGCAGTGGCGGGCATTGCGCTGACCGTGGCGACTCTCCTACTTCTGGGGATTACCGTGCCGATACGCAGAGAGCGAATAGCATCCGGCGTCACGGGTTTCCTCAGCGGGTTGCTCTCTACAAGCACAACCATGTCCGGGCCGCCGGTGGTGCTGATGATGATAAATCAGGGCTGGAACCGGCAAACGTTCCGCGCCTGTCTTGGCATGTTCTTCTTCGTCCTCCAGCTATTCGCCATCGCATCCCTGACTTTCGCGGGGTCTCTGACGTTGCAGACGCTGGCCGTATCGGCAATTCTGTGGCCGTCGGTGATCGTGGGTAGCGCCCTGGCTCTGCTTATACTGCCTCGTATATCGCAGCAGGTGTTCATACGCATAGCCATAGTGCTGGTGATGACCACGGCAACCTTGGTAATAGTGCAGACAGCGCTGCAAGCAACCGGCTAGCCGGCCAGATCTGCCAGCACCTCGCGCACCAAGTCGTAGGGAACGTCGTTGCGCACCACCGACCTGCCAACTCCCTCCAGGAGTACCCAGCGCAGGTTCGAACCCTCCGCCTTCTTGTCCAGTGTCATCGCCGCCTCCACCCGCTCCATCTCCACGTCGGAGATGCGCACCGGCAGCTCGAAGCGGCGCAGCACCTCTTCCTGCCGTTCCAAGACGTCGACGGGAGTAACTCCCATGCGCACCCCTATCTTTGCGGCGCCCATCATGCCGATGGCCACGGCCTCGCCGTGAAGCAGCCTCCCGTATTCCGTGGCGGCTTCCAGCGCGTGTCCAATGGTGTGCCCGTAGTTGAGCAGGTTGCGATAACCCAGGGTCTCGCGCTCGTCTTGGGAGACCACTTCAGCCTTTATCGACATGCTCCTCTTGATTACTTCGGTGGTCAGCTCATGTTCCAAGCGGATCAAATCGTTGCCCTGTTGCTCGAAGGTCTCGAATAGACCGGCGTCCAAAATGAGGCCGTGCTTTATAGCCTCCGCCCAGCCCTCCATCGCCTCTCGCACGGGCAGAGTCAGCAGGGTCGCGACGTCCGCAACCACAATGAGCGGCTGGTGAAATGCGCCGACCAGATTCTTGCCCTGCGGAAGGTCTACCGCGGTCTTGCCGCCTATGGATGAGTCCATCATGGCGGCTATGCTGGTGGGCACCTGAACGATGCGCATACCGCGGGTATAGGTGGCGGCCACGAAGCCCGCCAGGTCTCCGACCACGCCGCCGCCAAGGGCGACAACAACGTGGCCGCGCTGCGCTCGCCGCTCCGCCAGCCAGTGGTATATTTCACCGGCTGTGTCCAGAGTCTTGCTTGCCTCGCCGGGAACAAATGTGTACAGGTGCGATTCGATACCGGCAAGCTCCAAGGCCGCTTGGACAGCCTCGCCGTAGAGACCGGCCACTGTGTGGTCCGAGATCACGTAAACCGGCCCGGTCACACCCGATTTGCTGAGAATCTCTCCAATCTGCGACAGAAGCCCCCAGCCAACCAGCAATGGGCAGTCCCCAACGGAAGAGTGGACCGTAGCGGCTAGGTGCGGACTGGCGGCCAACGGCTGACCGGCGTCGGCTGGCTTGCCGGAGAGTATGCGCCAGGCGCGCACCACCTCGTCGGCGGCTTGCTGCACGGAGATGCTGTTGGTGTTGACCGTCCAGTGCGCCGTGGCATAGGCGGGCTGTCGTTCCGCCTTTTGCTGGCGGATCCTGGCAAGCTGGTCCTCGCTTTCCAGGAGCGGTCGTACCGCCTCTCTTCCGCGCTGCTTCTTCTGCTCTTGCAGACGCTGGTGAATGGTCTCAGGCGGGGCGTCCAGGCAGACAACTACGCCCGATACCTCCATGTTCTCTCTGTTCTCTGAAAAAGTTATCGCGCCTCCGCCAACGGCAACCACTCGGCCTTGACCCGCGCATGCTTCACGCACGGCGTCGCGTTCCAGTTGGCGAAAGTGCTCCTCGCCGTGCTCCTCGAAGATGGCGGCTATGGTCTTGCCCGCCTTCTCAGCAATCTCCTGGTCAACGTCGATGAACCGCCAGCCGAGGATGCGGGCAACTATCTGACCCACCGTTGACTTGCCCGTTCCCGGGTACCCTGTGAGGATGATGTTTCGCAAGGTTAGGCGTTCCTTTCTTGCAACGGGGCAATGCGCTGGCGGGGCCTCAAGCTATGTCCTTTACCATTTCTACGTGCAGGATGCCTGCTTCCATGAACGTGTTGCCGCGCTCTTGGTAACCGCGATTGGCGTAGAAGTGCTTGACGTAGTGCTGAGCGTGGAGCGAGATGAACTTGATCCCCTCCGACCGGGCCTCGTCTTCCAGGAAGGCGAGCACCTTGCCGCCGATTCCGTCGCGGCGCAGCGACTCGTCTACCGCCATGCGCCCAATGCGTGCCTCGGTTGGCGTGTCCAGAATGAGCCGGCCCGTCCCGACTACTACATCGTCCTGGAAAGCGACGGCGTGGACGGCGGTGGCATCCAGTTCGTCCACCTCCAGTTCGGGGGGAACGCCCTGCTCATCGACGAAGACACGGTTACGGAGGACGCGGACGGCCTCCATCTCCTGCGGAGTTTCTAACCTTTTAATTACAAGTGACATGCCAGAGATTATAGCAAAGGAGACAGAAAAAGGCCGCCTGCCCGTCTGCCACACCCCCTTTCGTCATTGCATCCCCTCCGTCATTCCCGTGCTTGACACGGGAATCCAGTGAGCGGGGCGGTGGGCTCCCGTCTACACGGGAGCGACGTACGTAGTGAGCAAACCTCCATCGTCTTCCCCGCGAAGGCGGGGAACCAGGAGAGTGGAGAGATGCGGCGCCCGTTACCATGTATACTCCTCTGGTTGCTTACTTATTCGTTTGAAGCGTAAGTCCACAGGCATAACATGACTCTGAAGGCGTTGAAGCAAACCGTTACCGGCCTCCTGCCGGACATCCGCACGGGGCGCTGGGGCCTCTTCTGCGATATTGACGGCACCATAGCGTACATAACTCCCCGGCCGGAGCAAGCGCGTGTCAGGCCGGGGGCAAAACGGGCGCTGGAAGCGCTGGGAGCGCAGCTTGCCGCCGTGGCCGTGGTCACCGGCCGCGAGATGAAAGAGGCGCTGTGCATGGTGGGGGCGAAAAACATCGTTTACTTCGCAACGCACGGGCTGGAGCGCTGGGAAGATGGGAAACTGAAGGTTGCCCCTGAAGCGGAGCCTTACCGGGACCGGCTTAGGAGCACCACCGCAGAGTTGGTGAAGCGGTTGACGTTCCCAGGCATAGTCATGCAGACCAAGCCGGTGGGCCTCTCGATTCACTACCGCATAGCAAACGACCCCGAATCGACGCGGGCCGCGATCCTGGAAGCCGTCGAATCCACCGGTGCCGCTGATTGGATGTTTGTCCGCGACGGACGCATGGTGGTTGAGCTTCTTTTGCCTGTTGCCATCGACAAAGGCACCTCTCTGCGCACCCTGGCGCACGAGCGCAACCTCGATGGAGTGCTCGTGCTCGGTGATGACGTGACGGACGTGAACATGTTCAAGGCGGCAGCGGAGATGCAGGCGGGAGGCGGCGTGAAAGCGGTCAACATCGGCGTAGTCGGAGAAGAAACGCCCGCTGAGGTCATTGAGGCAACGGAGTACGGGCTGGGCGGTGTGGATGAGGTGGAGGCGTTCCTCATCTGGCTGAGCGGCGCGCTGAAGGCTAGCTAGTCAGCGAACTGATCTCTTCGAACTGGCATTGGAACCAGTGGTTGATGTCTTCTCTCTCCACCGCCTCTATCAGAGAAGCGTTTCGCTGCTGTCGCTCCTCCTCGGGCATACTGAGCGCCTGGTACATCGCCTGCATGGTGCCTTCCACGTCGGCGGAGGCCACCGGAAGCACCCCCACTGCAAGCTGGGGATAGGAGCCGGCGGTCTCGGAAAGGATGACGACGCCATCTCTCTGGTTGATGAGCGGCGCCTCTTTGGCCACCAGCGTCATACCGTCTATAACGGCGTTTTCCAATAGGACGTCGTAGCGGCGCATACCGGCCACCGCCTGAACGTAGTTGTTCTCCATGAACAGTTGGATGGGCTGCCATTCCGGCGTGCCGTAGCTCTGGTTGATAGTCCTGGCCGACTGCTGTATCTCCTCCATATAGCGCTGGTACTGGCGGATGTGCGTGCGGGAAGGAACAAGGAAGGCAAGGAATTTGACCTTGCCCCTCATTTCAGGATAACGCTCAAGGAGCAGCTGGTAGGAACGGAATCCCCGCAGGATGTTCTTGTTGGGCTCCGCCCTATCCACGCGCACTATGTTCTTTTCGGCCCAAACGCCGGCAAGCTGACGCTCGTACTCCTGCACCCTTGGAGAAGAGCCGATGCGCCGCACCTCGTCAACGTTGATGGAGAGCGGGTAAGCGCGAACAACCGTCTCTCTGCCTTCGTAGCGCACCATGGATGCGGCGTAGTCTACCTCCGCGGATGGGAGGAACTCTTCACAGCTCTGTAGAAAGTTGCGGCAGTCCCGACGGGTCTGAAATCCCACGATGTCCGCGCTGCACAGGCTTCCGCAAATGCTGCGCCTAATGTGCGCCGGAATCATTTCCCAGTAGCCGGAGGCGGGCCACGGTATGTGGACGTAATGCTGGATGACCGCCTGGGGAAGCTGTTCCCTGACATAGCCGCTTACCAGATACAGATGATAGTCATGGACCATCACGCAAACGTCCTGGTCCACGCCTGCCGCCTCTTCAATCACAGCGTCGGCAAAGGAGCGGTTGACCTTTACGTAGCCGTTCTCCCAGGCGTCGTATACCGTGCTGTCTACGCTGGGGGTGTAGGACGTGCTCCACATGTAGTGCTGAAGAAACCAGAGCAACGGGTTGCAGAAAGTGTTGTAGTACTTGTGATAGACGCGCCGAGGAGTGTTGACGTAGCGGAGAGAGAGTTTATAGCCGGGAAGAGCGGCGGGAATGCTGGAGCCGTCGCTGTTTTCCCAGATGCGTCTATCCCCCTCCCCCATGGCGGAAGATATCCAGGTGAAATCCAGATCGGGCATCAGAGAGGAGAAGGCGGTGACCAGGCTGCCGCTGCTGCGCCTGGGCTGAAGATCGCCCGAGGGGGTTATCTGGTGTCCAATGGGGCCGCGGTTGCTGACCAGAATGAGACGCCGACCGTTCAATGCCTCGGCGCAAAGCTGCAACAGCTTAGCACGCCTAGCCTGGCCAAGAGACGCCACACTCATAGATTCGCCATCCATTCAGAAGCAACGGTACGGTGAGCCGCCGCTATTGCTTGAGCCGCCCCACCCTATTGGGTGCCTCCCAGGGCTGTGACGGCATCTTCTCTCAAAGCGGCCACGACGTTAGCATAGGGCATGGGTCATGTCAAGGAAACATCTTAGGGCGGGGTGGGAAGGATTATTGGGCCGATAGGTATGCTACGATCGCTGCATCTATCATCAAGGCCACTTCCTCAGAAGAAACAAGGGTAGTAGAGCCGGGGAGGGAGTACGAGTAGACAAGGCCAGAAACATTCCCACGCCTAAACATGATTATGTCTGCCCGCAATGTTACCTCGTCATACACTAATTCAACCCAAGCACCAGCTGACGTTTGCCCGATTGATTGCGTCGCTATAAGCCCATAGTTTCCCACCTGCTGTTGGGAAGATTCAATGCCTTGCCTTACGCCTATGAGGAAAGCATCCGGCGATGACAAGCCAGCATCAAAGCCTATTCTCTCCAAATTAGTTAGTTCTCCGCTGTATGCAAGAATTATCTGAAAGGGGTCGGAAGTTGCATAGGATGCGCTATGTTGAACGAGATCCTGTAATCCTAGGTCTATTGAGGACACACCCTCGGTTGTCGGGTCTATCTCCTCAAATGAGTCAGGCAGCGAGTTGAAGGCTGACCTAAGTTCATACAACCCAAACCCAGGTGTGTCCGTGGAGCCATTATCGGAGTCTTCAAAGAGACCAGCCCTGGTTGTGGTAGTGAGCTGTGCAGACGGACTTGCGTTGGCTATTTCCAGTACGTACGCGCCCGTCTCATTGTGAGTGCTATAGACAGCTATAATGAACTCCCCCGTGTGAGGCGCGCGATAGATAATATTGGAGTCCAATCCAAAGAGTCCGCCGCCACTGTCGTCATCAACGATAATTTGTTCATCAACTGCACCGTGGAAATCGGCAATCAAGAAAGTGTCTAGCAAGAACGAAGATACGGAGAAATCGACCATCTGGTTGGCGGTGAGGCGAACGGCAAAAGCGTCTATATCTCCGGGGTAGTCGATGTTTCCGCGAACCGACTGACCTACACTGAACCTTGTGCCGTCGTCGGGGTCGGGAATAGGAATCAGGCTGTGAGAGCTTCCCAGGGTAAAGCTAACAGGCTCTTCGGTCAATTGGGACACTACGAGGAAATGGGGACCCTGGTACTGGATAGAAGTAACCCCTGTCTCAGGGCCTGAATGGGCGTCATCCACGTAGAGCGCTTCTTCTCCGAGGGAGTCATAAACGGAAAAGTCCACGTCGTCTTCGCTGTTTACGATGATGTCCACGCTTGTGCCAACAGGCTCTTCAAACACGTAGGCCTTGGTGTCCCAAAACGTTCTTAGAGCGCCACGATGCCGGATGTCGCCACCCGTGCTTGGCAACAGTCTAGCGCCTATACCGGACGGGTCGTTACCTGAAATCAGGCTACGGATGCGGGACGTTAGGTCGGAGGAGGCCAGCGCAAGCCCGTGGCTAGCTTCTCCTATCGTATATCCGGTGATTCCGATAATGTCTCCTGTGCTGGAGATCAGCGCGCCTCCACTCTGTCCACCTTCTAAGGTGGCGTCAATTTGTATGTAGGTGAGGCCGGTTTCGTCCCACTCCCTAAGGCGCGACACAATACCCCGGCCTAGGGTGGGCTGTGGCGGGTCCCCGGGAGAGCCTGGGTATCCAATAGTTAGGACTTCCGACCCGATTGCAGGCGTGGCGGATTCAGCAAGGATGAGTGGCTGATTTGATACGTTTACAGGTCCCAAGACTGCCAAATCGGTGAGCAGGTCCCAACCCACCAAGGGCACATTTCGAATTATAGTACCGTCCGGGAAAGTCGCCTGTACGCTGTCACTTGGCCATACGTTGTGTGCATTGGTCACGAGATATCCGCCGTTTACAAGCAAGGCTGTGCCCAAGGAACTCGTTGTTTCAATGTAGGCCACGGCTGGAGAAACATTGGCAAAAATCTGAGCGGCTGTTAGAGGCTGTGGCGTGGCGGTAGGCTCAGGGGTCGGCGTGGCAGTAGGTTCAGGAGTCGGTGTGGCAGTAGGTTCAGGGGTCGGCGTGGCGGTAGGTTCAGGGATCGGTGTGGCAGTAGGTTCAGGGATCGGTGTGGCAGTAGGTTCAGGGGTCGGTGTGACGGTAGGCTCAGGGGTGGGCGTGGGAGCCATTGTTGCCTCCACACCAGCCTGGACAGTGGCGTTGATGTCAAGCGTGGAGTCGGGCGTAGCAGGAGCATCACCTCCACATGCAATCATCAGTACGAGCGTGAGGCTACTTATCAATACAAAGGCAACGGCCGGTTTCATTTTCTCCTTTAATCCGTTGTTAGTGGCAGGATTGTACTACAAAGTGGGATGCTTCACGGTCAAGGCGGTAGACGCTCGCCCGCCTTGCGTTGACACCCCACAATCGCCACACCTACAATCGACAACCACGTGAGAACGTCTGAAGAGATACGAACGGCTTTCCTGGACTTCTTTCAAGAGAAAGACCACCTTCTCATGCCCAGCTCGTCCCTGATCCCACCGCCCGACGACCCCACTCTTCTGCTGACCAGCGCGGGCATGGTGCAGTTCAAGCCGTACTTCATGGGCGAGAGGAGACCTCCCAAACCCAGGCTCACCAGCGTACAGAAGTGCTTCCGCGTTACGGACGTGGATGAAGTGGGCGACGCCAGCCACCTCACCTTCTTCGAGATGCTGGGCAACTTCAGCGTGGGCGATTACTTCAAAGAGAAGGCCATAGAGTGGGCCTGGGAGTTCGTCACCGAGCGCATGAAGCTGCCCAAGGAGCGGCTCTGGGCCGCCATCTACTTGGACGACGACGAGGCCCACGATATCTGGCTCAAGACCGGCGTGCCCGAGGAACGCATACGCCGCTTTGATGAGAAGGAGAACTACTGGGGCCCGGCAGGCAACGAGGGGCCATGTGGACCCTGCAGCGAGATCCACTACGACTTCGGCGGGAATTGCCGCCAGGGCAAGCCGGACGAAGGTTGCGGCCCCAACTGCGACTGCGGACGGTTCCTGGAGCTGTGGAACCTGGTGTTTATGCAGTTCTACCAGGACACCGACGGCAGGCGGACTCCGCTGCCCAACCCCAACATCGATACCGGAATGGGCTTGGAGCGTGCTGCCTTGATCCTGCAGGACGCGCCGTCCATCTACGAGACCGACCTATTCCAACCGCTGGTGGCCAGAGTCTGCCAGCTATCGGGCAAGGAGTACGGAAAAGACTCCGAAACGGACGTGGCCATACGCGTAGTGGCGGAGCACGCCCGCAGCGCGGCATTTCTCATCGCGGACAGCGTTGCCCCCGATAACCAGGGGCGGGGCTACGTGCTGCGCCGCCTAATACGACGCGCTATTCGGTTCGCGCGGAAGCTGGGGCTGGAGACCGGCAAAGGAGCCGTGCTGCCCCTGGTTGCGGAGGCAGTCATCCAGAAGATGGGGCCCATCTATCCCAACCTGGCCGAGGGACGCGACTTTGTACTCAGGGTATTGCAGGAAGAGGAGGAGCGGTTCAGCCAGGTCTATGAGACGGGGATGCGCATCCTAGAAGAGATGTTTGACAGCGAACGGAACGGCTCTCTCGCCGGAGAGCAGGCCTTTCTCCTCTATGACACCTACGGCTTCCCCGTGGAAGTCACTGCGGAGATAGCGCGTGAGCACGGCATGGAAGTGGACATGGATGGGTTCCAAAGAGAGATGGAAGCACAGAGAGAACGAGGCCGCGCCGCCGGGGAGCGCTTCGGCGGAGCATACGACGTGCAGCGGCTGTACCAGGAGATGGGCGTAGGCCAGGTCAACTTCCTCGGCTATGAGGCCACTACCGCGCCCTCGGTGATCACCGGCCTCATAGTGGATGGCCGCCCCGTGGATGAGGTGTCGCAAGGGCAAGAGGTAGAGCTCATTCTCAGAGAGACCCCCTTCTACGCCGAAGGCGGCGGACAGGTGGGCGATACCGGCATCATCGAAGGGCCTAAGGGCGATATCCGCGTCGAGGATACGCAGTCGCCGGTTGCGGGAGTCATCGTGCACCGGGGACGCGTGGTCAAGGGTACCGTAGCCAGGGGCGATGAAGTCGTGGCCACGGTAGACGGCGACCGCCGTTTGGATGCGGCGCGTAACCACACCGCCACCCACCTGCTGCACGCCGC
Organism: Dehalococcoidia bacterium; assembly: GCA_965116555.1. Taxonomy (GTDB): domain Bacteria; phylum Chloroflexota; class Dehalococcoidia; order Lucifugimonadales; family QGNO01; genus DAOUJH01. Next base: position 1,770,072 of record OZ220698.1, read on the forward strand.
CCTCCGAGCCGTCCTGGGCAGCCACGTTAGGCAGGCAGGATCGCTGGTGACGCCGGACAGGCTGCGTTTCGACTTCACCCACGTCAGCCCGCTGACCCCGGAGGAAACCCGTCATGTGGAATCGCTGGTCAACGAGCGCATAAGGGCCAACGTCCCCGTGCGCAAGAGAGAGACCACCTTCCGTGAGGCGGTATCGGAAGGGGCGCTGGCCTTCTTCGGAGACCGCTACGCCGATGAAGTGCGCGTGGTGGAGATAGCCAACGGCGATAGGTTCAGCTTCGAGGTCTGCGGCGGCACCCACGTCAGGGCCACCGGCGACGTCGGTTACTGCCGTATCACCGGGGAAAGCAGCATCGGAGCGGGCATGCGTCGTTTGGAAGCGTTAACCGGCCACGCCGCGGAAACGCTGGCCATGGAAAAAGACGACCTGCTCAACCGCGTATCGAACAAGCTGGACACGTCGCCGCAGGACATAGAAGCTAGGGTCGCGTCTCTGCTGGACGAGGTATCGCGCTTGCGACGGGAGGTCGCCGCCAAGGAGCGGGCCTCTTCCAAGGAGCAAGCTCAGGAACTATTGGAGGCGGCTCAAGAAGTCGGCGGGGTCAAGATAGCTTCGGGAACGATGGACGTCGGCTCGGTGCAAGCCTTGCGGGAAGCGGGCGACTGGCTGCGGGACAAACTGGGAAGTGGGGCGGTGGCGCTGGGAGCCGTGGTCAATGATCGGCCTACCCTGCTCATCATGGCCACCAGCGACCTGGTAGAGAGAGGCCTGCACGCCGGAAATGCGGTCAAAGAGGCGGCGAAGGTGATGGGGGGAGGCGGTGGCGGGCGTCCCGAAATGGCGCAGGCGGGCGGACGCCAGCCGGAGAAGCTGGAAGATGCGCTGCGGGCGGCGGTCGACATACTGCACGGCCAGGTAAAATGAGAGTACTCGGTCTGGACGTTGGCGAGCGTCGCATCGGTGTCGCCATATGCGACTTTTCCGGCCTGCTTGCCACGCCCTACACCGCTATCATGAGGCAGAACCTGAACAAAGACGTGGAGACCGTCATAAAAATCGCGGCTGAGGAGGAGGCCGAACGGATTGTGGTCGGCATGCCCTTCTCTCTCGATGGCACTGAAGGCTATCAGGCGAAGAAGACCCGCCGCTTCTACGAGGCGGTGCGAGATGCCGCCGCACCCATGCCGGTGGATGTCTGGGACGAGCGTTTTTCATCGGAAGAGGCCGAGAGACGCCTCCACGAGGCAGGCGTAGCGCCGTCGCGCAACAGAGGCCGGTTGGACGCCGCCGCCGCCGCCATAATCCTGCAAAGCTACCTGGACAGCCGGCGCAACCAGTGATGACCTCTACGGTAGGAATCATAGGCTACCCGCTGCGTCACTCGGTATCTCCCGCCTTCCAACAGGCCGCTTTTGACCATCTCGGAATCGACGCCCGCTACCTGGCCTGGGAAACACCTCCCGATGCCCTCGCCGGGCGGATGGAGTCTCTGAGAGGCCCCGGCCTTCTCGGAGCAAACGTTACCGTGCCCCACAAACAGGCTGTCGTCCCATTCCTGGATGAGGTGTCGCATGCCGCCCAAGACACGGGCGCGGTGAACACCATAGTGAACCAGGAAGGCAGGCTGACGGGGCACAATACCGACGTAACCGGCTTTCTCAGAGCTCTGCAGGCAGATGCCGGTTTCCAGACCCAGGGCAAGCGGGTGCTGGTGCTCGGCGCGGGCGGCTCGGCAAGGGCGGTTGTATACGGCCTGCTCAAAGAGGGGGCCGGACAGGTGACCATCGCCAACAGGACTGTGGAGCGGGCGCACCGGCTCATAGAGACGCTGGGCAGTCCGGCGAACACAGACGCCGTCCTACTGGAGCCGGCGGAACTGTCGAACGGGTGGGACCTGATCGTGAACTGCACCACACTGGGTATGCGCCACGCCCCATGGGAGAAGGAGTCGCCGCTGCCCAGCGACGCCATCCCCGCTAGTTCACTGGTCTACGACCTTGTATACAATCCGGAGCAGACTCCGCTGTTGCAAGCAGCCGCCGAAGCGGGCGCGCGTACCTTGGGCGGTCTGCCCATGCTAATCTACCAGGGCGCGGAGGCGTCCCGCCTCTGGACGGGACGAGATGCGCCGGTGGAGGTGATGTTCCAAGCGGCGCGGCGGGCTTTGGGGTAATGGCAGGATGGCAACGATGCGGGTGACGATGCCAGCAAACTCTTAAAAAGGCAGTGTCAACTCGGTTTCACTAGTATAATTAGCAATACACACCACTTGAAGGGAAAACACAGATGTTTCGTTATCTAACAGCGGGTGAATCGCATGGGAAGGGACTGACCGTGATCGTCGAGGGCATGCCGGCGGGGCTGCCCCTCAGCGAAGAGTACATACTGCGCGACATGGCGCGACGCCAGCAGGGCTACGGCCGGGGGCCTCGGCAGCAGATAGAGCGCGACAAAGCGGAGATACTGTCCGGGGTGCGGCACGGCCTTACGCTGGGCAGCCCAATAGGGATGTGGATAGAGAACCGCGACTTCGCCAACTGGACCGAGGCTATGTCGATAGAGCCCGTCGGCGAAGACGCCAAGATACGCCTGGTAACGCGGCTGCGGCCCGGACACGCCGACTTCCCCGGCGTGATGAAGTACAGCCACCACGACGTGCGCAACGTGCTGGAAAGGGCAAGCGCCCGTGAGACGGCGGCGCGGGTCGCCGCTGGTGGGGTGGCGCGCCGTTTCCTGGAGGAGTTCGGCATCCGTATACACAGCCACGTGGTGTCCGTCGGCGACGTCAAGGCGAACGTGCCGGAGAACATCGACTGGCAGGCGGTGGAGGAGTCCCCCGTGCGCTGCACCGATCCGGAGGCGGCGGAACGGATGATGCGCCACATAGACCACGCCCGCGATACGGGGAACACGGCTGGCGGGGTGTTCCAGGTAGTCGCCTACGGAGTGCCCGTGGGATTGGGCAGCCATGTTCACTGGGAGCGAAAGCTGGACGGCCAGATAGCCCAGGCAATGATGAGCATCAATGCCGTGAAAGGCGTCGAAATAGGCTCCGGATTTGCCAACACCGAAAAGCCCGGCTCAGAGGTGCACGACATCATAGAACCGTGGGACGGCGATGCCCGCCCCTTCCACCACATCACCAACCACGCCGGAGGCATAGAGGGTGGAATGAGCAACGGAGAGCCCATAGTGGCGCGCGTTGCTCTGAAACCCATATCCACGCTGAGCAAACCGCTCCCTTCCGTGGACATGGCGACGGGAAAGAGGGTGCAGGCTCACTACGAACGCAGCGACGTCTGCCAGGTGCCGCCGGCCTGCGTCATAGGCGAGTCCACAATGGCGCTGGTCCTCATCGACGCCTTCCTGGAAAAGTTCGGCGGAGACCACCTGGAGGAGACGCGGAGCAACTACCGCGGTTTCCTGGACGGTCTGAAGCAGTTCCAGCCAAGTGAAGACGCGGCAGCCTCTGACGAGCGTCCTCCTGACAACGCCGTTTAGCAGGCTTGCTTTGATCTCTCTGAACGTGAGCGTAGTCGAATTGACAGGCGCAAATGCGTAAGCGTAAGATGTTTGCCACTCGTTGAGGAGTCAGAGCCAAAGCTAGACTAGGAACCGCTTAAGGAATAAAGCACCTATGTATGACGACCTTCAACTTAGAGAAAAGCGCCGTACATTCCTGCAGGATAACCGCCCTACGGAGTTGAAACGGCTAGAGGGAGAGGGCATTCTCGAACAGCATCTTCAGGAAGTAGCGGATGCTGTTCGTCAGAAAGTTGACCGGTTGGTGATGTCCGAAATTCCTGAGGAACATGCTTGGCACTCGGCTATCCTGAGTGAAATCCTAGGGCTGTTTGAGATGGTAATAGATAGCATTCGAGTGAGCTTGATGAACTACCAGCGAGTGGTGATTCTCAAGGAGAAGGACTCGGACCGCTATCTCCCTATCTGGGTAGGCCCAGCCGAGGCGGACGCCATAGCCGTGAAGCTGCAGGACGTTTCCGTCCCTCGCCCGCTTACGCATGATCTGCTCGGCTCCGTCATCAACAGCCTGGGCGCATCCGTCCTCCACATCACGGTAAGCGACCTCCAGAACGATACCTTCTTCGCCAAAGTCTCTATCCAGGTGAACGACAAATCGGTAGACGTCGACTCAAGGCCCAGCGACGCCATTGCTCTGGCCGTTCGAACCCAAGCGCCCATATACGTAGCCGACGATGTACTCGACAAGGCTGGCATCAAGCTCGATGAGGCCGGCAAGCCCATAGCCCCTGAGGATGAAGGCGCCAAGCCCCAGCAGGTGAGAGAAGAGGACCTGCGTCGTATATCGGCCTTCACCGACTTCATAAGCACCTTAGACATGGAAGGCATCGGCAAGGAGGGTCAGCAGGGCTCAGGCCAAAGCAGCTGACCCACTCCAACCCATCTCGCCGCTGCCCACACCGCCGTTCTGCCCTCAACCGTCATTCTGAGGCCGCCAGGCCGAAGAATCTGCGTTGCAGCAGACAAGCGAACACATAGGCAAGACACTCATCCCAGTACCGCACGCCTTGTCCGTTTGCCAGTATGTCCGGGAGAAGGGTGTGGTGCGGCAGCCAACTTGACACCTCATCTCCAACGGCGGTAATCTGAAAACGCTTACTAGTCCCCGCGGGCGAATCTATTTGTACGCCACGCGGTGGAGCGAAAGGACGGTGTTTTATGGACGCATTAGTCGTCTCAATCGTCCTTCTGGCTCTGGGGCTGGGGGCAGCAGGTGGTTATCTCGCACAATCCTTCCTGAACAAGAGAGGATTGGTAACAGCCGCACAGAAGTCGCAAAACATCATTCAAGGCGCGGAGGAGCAGAAGAAGCGAATCCTCCTAGAGGCCCAGGAAGAGGCCTTGGAGCACAGGACTTCTGAGGAACGTGACCTTAGGGAGCGCCGCTCTGAACTGCGAAGGCAGGAACGAGGACTGAGCAACCGCAAGGAGCAGCTGGAGCGGCGAAGCGAAGGTCTGGAAAAACGGGAACGGTCTGTAAATGAGCGAGACCGGGAGCTAGACGGACTTAGACGAGAACTGGAAGACTCCGTTCGGAAAGAGCAGGAGCAACTGGAGGTCATATCCGGCCTGTCCAGCGCAGAAGCTAGGGAACAGTTGTTGCAGCGTGCCGAAGGAGAGATACAGCACGAAGTAGCCCGTCGCTTCATGGATGTGGAACAGCAGGCAAAGGACGAAGCCGACCACAAAGCTCGGCGAATCCTAGCCTCTGCCATACATCGTCTCGCTTCCGAGGTAGTCTCGGAGACAACCACCGCTGTCGTCCCATTGCCCAATGATGAGATGAAAGGTCGTCTCATCGGCCGGGAAGGACGTAATATCAGGGCCATTGAGGCCGCAACCGGTGTCGACCTCATAATCGATGACACACCGGAGGCCGTCATGGTCTCATGCTTCGATCCGGTTCGCAGAGAGGTGGCCAGGATCGCTATTGGCAGACTTGTGCAGGATGGCCGCATTCACCCGGCCAGAATAGAGGACGTGGTCAAGAGAGCCCATGAAGAGGTGGAAGAGACCATACTGAAAGAGGGCGAACGCGCCGCCGTGGAGACCGGGGTGCGCGGCATGCACCGCGAGCTCATACAGCTTCTGGGCCGGTTGAAGTACCGCTACAGCTACGGCGAAAACATCCTGCAGCACAGCATGGAAGTGGGCTACATATCCGGCATGCTGGCCGCTGAAGTGGGCGCCAACATCGAGATTGCCAAGGCGGGCGGCCTGCTTCACGACATCGGCAAAGCGCTGACCCACGAGGTGGAAGGCCCCCACGCCGAGATTGGCGCAACAGTAGCCCACAAGTACGGCGTGCCAGAAGCCGTGGAAGCCTGCATACTGGAGCACCACAACGACCACATGAGCTCCGTGGAGGCTTTCCTGGTGTCGGCAGCCGACGCCGTGAGCGCTGCCAGGCCCGGAGCGCGCCGGGATACCCTGGAGAACTACATGAAGCGCCTGGAAGCCCTTGAGGGCGTAGCCAAGAGCTTCGACGGCATTGAAAGATGCTATGCCATCCAGGCCGGTCGCGAAGTGCGCATCATGGTGCAGCCGGAAGCCCTTGACGACGTGGCAGCCGCCAGCCTAGCCCGCGATGTGGTGAAGAAAATAGAGGATGAGCTTGCCTATCCCGGCCAGATCAAGGTGACCGTAATCCGGGAAACCCGCAACGTGGAGTTCGCAAAGTAGCCTTGAAGTCACAGGCTGGGCAAGTGCTGTCGCATTTGCCCAGCCTCTACCATGAAACGTGAGGTGCCGGGCCCATATGCCGGTTGAGGTTGATCTACATCTGCATACCACGGAGTCCGACGGCAGGTTGGCGCCCGCCGAGCTGGTCAACTTCGTTGCCGGGCGCGGCCTCAAAATAATCGCCATCACCGATCATGACATCACCGACGGCCTGGAGCCCGCTTGGGAAGCGGCCAAGGCGTACCCCGATCTACACATAATTCCGGGAATAGAGCTCAGCACAGACATCCCAGGCAACGAGATACATATACTGGGCTACTACTTCGACTATCAAGACAGGGAGTTTCAGGCCAAGCTCCGGTCCTTCCGTGAGTCCCGCGTTGGACGGGCGAAGGAGATGGTAGAAAGGCTGGGCGAACTTGGATTGCCGGTGGACTGGGAACGCGTCAAAGAGATAGCGGGCCAAGGCGCCATCGGCCGTCCTCACATAGCGCAAGCCATGGTGGAGAAAGGGTACATCTCCCTACCGGCGGAGGCTTTCCAAAAGTACATAGGACGCAACGGGCCCGCCTATGCGGAGCGCGTCAAGCAAACTCCGGAAGAAGCCGTACAGCTGATCTCCAGTGTGGGAGGAGTTGCCGCCATGGCGCATCCGGCGCAGGTGGAAAACCTCGATGCTATCCTGGAAGATCTCAGGGCTGCGGGTCTGAAGGGCATGGAAGTGCACTACGCCGAATATGACCAACCCACCCGCGACAGGCTGGCGGAAACAGCCCGACGGCACGGCCTTCTTCCCTGCGGTGGGAGCGATTATCATGCAATGGGCGTACCGGGCGAGCACTTGCCCGGTGAAGCGGGGCCACCCTTGGAGGTTGCCCATAAACTGAGAGAAATGTCCAGTCTCGGGTGTGGAGGAAACCAGAATGAGGCTTGAAGGTAAGGTAGCCTTTATCAGCGGCGGCGCCAGGGGCATAGGCGGAGCCATTGCCAAACTCTTCGCCAGCGAAGGCGCAAGCGTCGTCATCGGCGATATCCTGGAGCGCGATGGCATCCGGACGGAGAACCAGATCCAAGAGGCAGGCGGTGACGTGCGCTTCGTCCATATGGACGTGCGCAGCGAGAGCCAGTGGCGGCACGCCATAGGAACGGCGCTCTCCCGCTACGGCAAGCTGGACATCCTGGTCAACAACGCCGGCATCAGCAGGTCCGGCACCGTTGAGGACATGCCCGTGCAGACCTGGGACGAAATCATGTCCATCAACAACAGGGGCATGTTCTTTGGCGTCAAGACCGCCATCCCCCATATGCGAACGGCGGGCGGCGGCTCCATAATCAACGTCTCGTCCCAGTTCGGCGTAGTGGGCACCGACATCGCCGACCCGGCGTACGTTGCCTCCAAGGGAGCGGTCACCCTTTTCACAAAGGCGCTGGCCGTGCAGTACGCCAAGGAGAATATCCGGGCCAACTCACTGCACCCGGGGCCTATTAAGACGCCGGCCAACGACAACCTGTCGGACCCGGAACGCCTTAGCCGGGTGCTGCCATTGGTGCCCATGGGGCGAGTGGGCGAAGCGAAGGAAGTGGCGTATGCCGCCCTCTACCTGGCCTCAGACGAGTCGTCCTTCGTCACCGGCGCTGAGCTGCTGGTGGACGGCGGATGGACAGCGATATAAGATTGTCCGCACTAGCAGACCTTTACAAACCTCTTCCCCCTTGATGGGGGAAGATTGAGATGGGGGTGACCTGCGTGGAAGGGACTCTAGGTTTCGAAAAGGTCTCCAAAACAGGAGGGAACGATGAGAGTAGCGGGTAAAGTTGCCCTGGTATCCGGCGGGGCCCGCGGGCTTGGCGAAGCCCAGGCAAAACTGCTGGCCGCGGAAGGCGCCAAGGTCGCCATTGGGGACGTGCTGGAGGAAGAGGGCAGGAAGGTAGAAGCTGAAATCAACGAGCTTGGCGGAGAGGCGTTCTTCATGCCGCTGGACGTCACCAAGGCAGATGACTGGAATGCAATCATAGCCGAGACCGTATCGCGCTTTGGCAAGCTGGACGTCCTGGTCAACAACGCGGGCATCGGAGGGCGCGGCGGACTTGAGGACATGACCGAGGAGGAATGGGACGAGGTAATGGCGGTGAACGCCAAGGGCGTGTTCCTCGGCACCAAGCTGGCGATGCCGGAGTTGATGAAAACCGGCAACGGCTCCATCGTCAACATATCGTCGCAGATGGGCATAGTGGGCAGTGATACCAGCAACCCCGGCTACCAGGCATCCAAGGCGGCGGTGCACGTCTTCACCAAGTCCATAGCTCTCCGCTACGCCACACAGGGCATCCGCGTCAATTCGGTGCACCCCGGCCCCATCGACACGCCCATGCTCCAGGCCGGCTTCATCGACCCTGAACGCATGAAACGGGTGATGAGCAAGGTGCCCATGGGCAGAGTGGGCCAGCCTGAGGAGATAGCCTACGGAGTGCTCTTCCTCTCATCCGACGAGTCGTCTTTCATTACGGGCGCAGGCCTTGTCATAGACGGCGGGTACATAGCCCACTGATTCTAGTCGGTATCAAGGAGTTGCTTTAGCATGGCCGAACAAGAAACCGCAACGCTTCCCATTGTCTTCACGATTCACGGCTGCGACGCCTGTGTAAAGCTGTTGAACAAGTGGAACGCGGAAGGCGTACAGTACGAGGAACGCCGCGCCGACCTCAGCCAGGAGGTCCTGGACGAAGCGCGGAAGTACGGCGACGTCGTCCCCATAGTGGTCTACCCGGATGGCCGCGTGGAGGAAGGGTTCGAAGGCGGCATCGGCTGCCACATAGGCTAGCGCTACCCCGCTACTCTATGACGGTCATCGTCTCCGTGTTGGTGTAGTCGGAGAGCATCTCGTAGCCGTCTTTGGTCACCAGGATGGTATCCTCTATGTGATACCGCTCGTCGTATGGCTCCTCCGTGCTGCCGTTCTCGATACAGAGCACCATCCCCTCTTCCACCACCCACGGTTCGCCGGGAGCGGCCACGGGCCTCTCGTGGATGGTGACGCCTATGCTGTGCCCAACCATGGTGCGTGAACCCAGGCCCAGGTCAGTGTGCGCCTGTATGGAAACGTCGAAAAGCTCTTCACCGGAGATCCCGGGACGCGCCGCCTGGATGCTGCGCTGCTGCACCTCGTAGAACTTGGCGTACGTATCCTTCTGCCGCTGCGACGGCTTTCCCACTACCGCCATCCTGGCCAGGTCGGTGAAGTAACCGCCGAAGTTGGCCCCGAAGTCGCAGCGCATGATGGTCCCTCTCTCTAGCGGGACGTCCGCCCCCAGGAAATGCCCGCTGGTGCTGCGAATGCCGGAGGCTATGATGTTGAACGTGACTATGTCCGCTCCGTTCCGCATCACGTTGTGGCTCATGGCGTCGCCCACCGACTTTTCGGTGTCGGTCGGTCTGGCGCGTGCGTAGGCAAGGAAGATGGCCTTGTCGGTGGCGCGGGCCGCCGCTCTCAGCAGCTCGACCTCCTTGGGAGTCTTGATGAAGCGGGTGCGCTCCATGACATCGCTGCCGTCCGCCCAGTAGACCTCGGGCAGCTCGTTGTTAATCACATCCCAGTAGTGCGCGTTGAGGTACCTCTTCTCCAGGCCCACACGCTCTCCGCTCAACCCCTTCTCCTTCAGGATGTCCACCAGCGTCCAGAGCGCCGTGTCCACCTCCGAGTAGCCGGGGAAGCGACGCACGTCCTTGATGAAAGTACGGAAGGGGTTCCTGCTCTCGTAGACCACGAAGGTAGGTTCGCCTTCTAACGGCCAGATCACGGCGTGCATTATCTCAGGAAGCAGGTGCATGTCCAGGTTGTAGTAGCCGGACAGGTAGACCACGTTGGCCGGAGAGAAGCCCACCACGGCGGAGAGTCCTTCCTCCTTCATTAGCTGCTTCAACCTGGCCTCGTTGAACAGGTCCTTGTTCTCTATGGAGATTTCAGACATCACATCGAGCATAGCAATCCCTCCTCTACAAGCCAGCCTAGGTTACCACGACGCTATTCAGCCAACAAGAGCGCGCTTCCTTACCAAGCTATACAGCCGTATCTACCCGTAGACCACGCACACAATGGCGCTACCAGCTTGGGTGTCTAATGTCCAATTTAGCCGCGATATCCTTTACCTTCGTGAAGTCAGACTCCCTTGTATAGTGCCGCAAGACTTGTTGAAGTTCCTTTCGCATCTCTGATCGTAGGAGTTGTAGTTCTCTCTGTAGCTCTGCCTTGGTGACGTAACGCTCCTTTTCCGTTGCCAACGTTGGCCTCCTCCCTGTGTTATAGACATCCTATCACCCACAAGAGAAGAGCCTCCGCTCATGGTGAGCTTAGAGTTATCCTGAGCCTGCCGAAGGGAACCATATGAGCGGGAAGATGGCAGGTGTAGTTGCCCTAGCCTACCCGCACGTCCGTTTGACCCTCTTTCCCCTCTATGCTACGCTTTCATGCCAAAGGCTATGACGGAGACGAGTACGCGTTGCGCAGCGGCACAGCGAGTCCGGAACGGTGGAAGCGGACGCCCAGGCACACGCGGAATATCACTCCCGAGCCGCCGGCTGAACAGCACCAAGTAAGCCAGGACGGCCTTGCCGACCGTTATCGACGGCAGAGGCGTGATTGCGCCTCACAGAGTGTTCCAATACCGGAAAACAAGGGTGGTACCGCGGCAGAAAGTCCCGTCCCTTAGGGGGACGGGTTTTTTGTTAGCCGAAGATAGAGGAGCCGCAATGGCAACAACTGAAGAGAAAGAATCGACCGTGTTCAAGCCGGTCTCGCCCAGGGTGAGCTTCCCCAGAATGGAGGAAGAGGTCCTTGCCTTCTGGAAAGAGACCGACATCCTCCGGCGAATCGACCGGGCGCGAGAAGGCTCGCCCTTGTTCACCTTGTACGAGGGGCCTCCCACTGCCAACGGAGCGCCGGGCATTCACCACGTGCTGGCCCGCGTGTTCAAGGACGTGATCCCTCGCTACAAGACCATGCAAGGCTACCGGCCAATACGGAAGGGAGGATGGGACACTCACGGACTCCCCGTGGAGCTTGAGATAGAGAAGGAGCTGGGCATCTCCACCAAGGGCGAGATCGAGGAGTACGGCATCGAGAAGTTCAACGCCCTCTGCCGTGACAGCGTGATGCGCTACGTCCAGGAATGGGAATCCCTCACCGACCGCATAGCCTTCCTCGTGGACATGGACGACCCCTACGTCACCTTCACCAACGACTACATAGAGTCCGGCTGGTGGATTCTCAAGGAGCTCTGGGACGCGGGGCTGCTGTACCAGGACATGCGGGGTACGCCCCATTGCCCCCGCTGCGTCACCAGCCTCAGTTCCCACGAGGTTTCCCTGGGCTACCAGGAAGATACGCCCGATCCTTCAGTGTTCGTGAAATTCCAGCTAACGGGATACGATAATACCCGACGACGCAGAGACGCGTTCCAGGACTCCTACGGCCGACTCACGAAGCACGGCGAACCAGTCTATTTCCTCGCCTGGACCACCACTCCCTGGACCCTTCCAGGCAACACTGGTCTTGCCGTGGATGCCACCGCCGAATACAGCCTGGTGGAGGTGGACGGAGAAACAGATAAAGAACGGTTGGTGCTGGCAACAGCCCTTCTAGGCAGAGTTATCCAGCAGCCATACAAAGTGCTTTCTACGTTTGGTGGCAGGGAGCTGGTCAGACTTACCTACAAGCCACTGTACAATCCTTCGGAATATGGCGTTGAGATCAGGAAATTCGGCGGGCCTGAACTCGACCGTAAAGACTGGGGAGTATTAGGGCCAGCAGAATCTCTGAACTTTCTGATAGTCGATGGCCAATTTGTCTCCATGGATGACGGAACCGGCATCGTTCACATCGCTCCGGCATTCGGTGATGAAGACCTGGGGCTGGGTCGTTACGAGGGCCTAAACTTCGTCCAGCCGGTTGACCTGCAGGGGAACGTGACAGGCACTTATCCCTTCGCCGGAAAGTTCGTCAAGGACGCCGATGAGGACATCATGCGTGACCTGGAGCGGCGCGGCCTGCTCTACAAACGTGACATATACAGGCACACCTACCCCTTCTGCTGGCGCTGCGACACTCCCCTGCTCTACTACGCCAAGTCCTCCTGGTACATTCGCACCACCGCCAAGCAGCAGAAGCTGGTCTCAGGCAACCAGCAAATCAACTGGTACCCGGAGCACATCAAGGATGGTCGCTTCGGAGAGTGGCTGCGCAACAACATAGACTGGGCGCTGTCTCGCGAGCGCTACTGGGGCACCCCACTGCCCGTGTGGCACTGCGACAGCTGCGACGAATACGATTGCTTTGGCAGCGTGGCCGAGCTCAAGGAACGCGCCCTGGGTGAGCACGGAGAGTCGCTGGACATAGAGAATTTCGACCTGCACAGGCCATACATCGACGCCGTGCTGGTGTCCTGCCAGAAGTGCGACGGGACCATGAGCAGGGTGCCGCACGTTCTGGACGCCTGGTTCGACTCGGGAGCGATGCCGTACGCGCAGCATCACGTGACCTCACAGGGCGACCTGCAAGGGTTGCGCGGCGGTCATCTCTTCCCCGCCGACTACATATGCGAGGCCATAGACCAAACTCGCGGCTGGTTCTACACCCTGCACGCCCTGGCTACCCTGGTTGCGGATGAGCCGTCTTACCGCAACGTCATCTGCTTGGGACACATCCTGGACAACAAGGGCGAGAAGATGAGCAAGTCCAAGGGCAACGTGGTGGAACCCTGGGAGGTGATCAACGCCCACGGCGCCGACGCCATACGGTGGTACATGTACACCGCCGCTCCTCCGGGCAACTCCCGCCGGTTCTCCGCGGATCTCGTCAGCGAGTCGGTGAGGCGGTTCTTGCTCACTCTGTGGAACGTATACTCGTTCTTTGTCACCTACGCCAACCTGGACGGCTACGACCCGACGCAAGCCCCCCAAACAAAGCCGTCCTCCGACCTCGACAGGTGGATACGCTCCGAGCTTGAGCAGCTAACCGCCGAGGTGACGCGGCTCATGGACGAGTACAACGCCACCGACGCCGGACGCCGCATCCAGGAGTTCGTGGAGGTGTTGTCCAACTGGTACGTACGGCGCAGCAGACGGCGCTTCTGGAAGAGCGAAAGCGATGACGACAAGGCATCGGCCTACGCCACCCTCTACGAGTGCCTATCTCGTTTGTCCAAGCTTCTTGCTCCCTTCACGCCGTTCGTCGCCGAGGAGATGTACCGCAATCTGGTCGTCTCGTTGGACCAAAGCGCGCCGGATAGCGTGCATCTGGCGGATTTCCCCGTGGTGGATGAGTCCTTGATAGACAATGAGCTATCGGAAGGAATGCGCCTGGCAATGCGGGTGTCCAGCCTGGGCCGGGCGGCGCGCAGCAAAGCCAAGATACGGGTGCGGCAGCCCCTGGCCAAGGTGCTGGTGAAGCCGCGCTCCTCAACTGAGTCGGAGGCGCTGAAAAAGCTGGCGTCGCACGTAATCGATGAACTGAACATCAAAGAGGTGGTCGCTCTTCAGGATGAAGGCGACGTGGTGGAGTTCACCGTAAAGCCCAACCTGCAACTGCTGGGGCCCAAGCTGGGCCCTGAACTGCCCAAGCTGCAACAGTTGCTTGGGGAGGCCAGCGCTCCTCAAATAGCAGGTTTGGTGAACAGCAACCGGCAAGTCCAACTAGACGGCTTCTCCTTAGAACCCGCAGAACTGCTAATAGAGACCTCCGATAAAGAGGGGTACGCCTCTGCTATGGAAGCCGGCTATCTGGTGGCGATTGACACCAACCTCACGCCTGAGCTGGCCGACGAGGGCATGACCAGGGAGCTTGTACACCTTGTGCAGAACATGCGCCGCTCGGCGGGCTTCAACATCTCCGACAGGATATTGACCTGGTATCAGGGCGACGACCGGATTGCGCAGGTGATGGAGAAGCACGGCGGCTACATCAAGGAAGAGACCCTTTCTCTGGACCTGCAATCCGGTGAAGCGGAAGACGGCGCTCACGTGGAAGAGCACCGGATTGACGGCGCAGCGGTCAAGCTGGGCGTGAAGCGGGCCTCCTAGCCCAACGTCATCTCAGCTAAGGCTGCTTATCGCTTCTTCCTGTACCCGAAACAGGTAGTCGATGCCTTCCTTGCCCAAGGCCAAGAGGCTGTCCGTGGTCTCGCGGGAGAAGGGCACGCCTTCAGCGGTGCCCTGAAGCTCCACGTATTCACCTCTATCGGTCATCACCACGTTGAAGTCGACCTCTGCTCGTGCGTCTTCTTCATAGCAAAGGTCAAGGTAGGGGACGCCTTCCACCACCCCAACGCTGGTGGCGGCCACGGCGGCTTTCAGCGGCACCGACTCCAAAGCGCCCTGTCGCACCAGGTGAAGCAACGCCTGATACAGCGCCACGTAAGCGCCCGTGATGGAAGCGGTGCGAGTGCCGCCGTCGGCCTGAAGCACGTCGCAGTCGAGCACCACGGTACGCTCTCCAAGCGACCTCATATCGGTCACTGCGCGCAGGGAACGCCCTATGAGCCGCTGTATCTCCGATTCTCTTCCCCCGGGACGCCCGTTGCCTCTGGGCGTGCGTGACAGGGTGGACCTTGGCAGCATGGAGTACTCCGCGGTGACCCAGCCCTGTCCGCTTGATCTGAGGAAGTTGGGCACGCGCTCCTCTATGGAAGCGGCGCAGATCACCTTGGTCTTGCCCACCTGAATCAGGCAGGACCCCTCGGCGAACTCCTGGTATCCCACAGCTATACTCGTATCCCTGGCCTGACTGGGGCTACGTCCGTCTATTCTCATTGACTCTCCATATTGGGTTGGGCGCTTGCCACGCCACCCCCATCTCAATCTTCCCCCCATCGAGGGGGGAAGAGGTTTTGCAAAGCTCACTGCAGCAGCGGATAGTGCATCCGCAAGAAACCTTAAACTTTGGTGTGCAATCTGACAACCGTTCCGTCTGAGACAAGGGTTATATCGCCCAGCTCGGAGGTGAGCAGGACGCGGTCGGGACCTCCCGCCACGTCTTGCAGCCTGCCCATCACCTCGGCGTTGGGATGGCCGTAGCTGTTGCCTGCTCCTACCGATACAACGGACAGCCGCGGGTCAACCGCTTCCAAGAACGACCTGCTGGAAGATGTTCCACTCCCGTGGTGGGGGACTTTGAGCACGTCCGCTTCCAGCTCGATGTCCCTGGACAGCATGGAAAGCTCGCCCTCTCTGAAAACGTCGCTGGCAAAGAGAAAGGAGACATCGCCATGGTTGAGACGGAGCACGGTGGCGTTGTTGTCTATGTCGGAAGACGTCCCCCTTAGCTGTGGCTGCGGCGGGTTCAGCACCTCTATCGTTGTCTCTCCGCCCAGCACCAACTCTTGTCCCTGCTCCGCCTGGATAACCGTGGCGCCCTCCAACTCCAGGGCGCTGAGCCACTCCTCTCGTGCGGAAGACAGGTGCTCGTATCCGTTGTCCAGCACCGCCGACGCTTGGTAGCGGCGCAGCACCTCAGGCAGACCGCCTATATGATCAGCATGCGAATGAGTCAACACTACTAGATCCAGGCTCCTGTCCCAGAACGGCATACTCTCTCCCAAGGCGCGCAATACGGGGCCAGGATCCCTGCCTCCGTCTATCAGCACCTGCTCGCCGCCGGGCGTCTCAATGAAAACGGCGTCTCCCTGTCCAACATCTATGAAAGTGACGTACAGCTTGCCATCGGGAAGGGTGAGGTTGGCCAACCAGATGAGAACCGCAACAGCCGCCAGCGGTGCCAGGCTGAACAGACGAGAGGGTGCGTTGACATGGCCGGGAGTTTCCCTGCGTACGGCGGGAGCAAAGTGGAACGGACGTCTTCTCAGCCGGAACCAGGCCAGAACGGCAATGAGCGTGCCGTAGTAACCCCACACCAACATGTATGGCACACCGTCCATCTCTATGGTCCATTCGGGCAGGGCTTGCACTATCCCTAGTAGGTAAGTCAGCGGCAGCCAGGCAAGCCAGCCTAAAGCCTGTCCAAGTATGGGAAGAACCAAGCCGGCCATCGCCGTTGCCATGGACGTTGCCAGTATCATGGGCAGGGCGGGCAGAGCTATCAACGTGGCCGGAATGCTCAGCAAGGCAACCTGGTGAAAGTAGAACGCGAGTATGGGCAGCGTAGCTGCCACGGCGGCGGCGCTGACCGCAACGGAGGCTATGGCCCAGTAACCCAACCCTTCCAGCCAGCCGTTGCCCGGCGCTATCTTTGCAAAGAGGGTTCTCATCGCAGCTTCCAGCGGCGGCCAGAGGGTAATGATGCCTGCCATAGCGGCAAAGCTCAGCTGGAAAGAGACGTCGTACACCACCTGCGGGTCCAATGCCACCATGAGGGCAGCCGCAAAGCCGAGCGCCGGTAAAGCGCTGCGCTGTCTGCCCAGCGCTACCGCGGCCAGATAGAGGCTGGCCATGATTGCGGCCCGCTCCGCTGAAGGAGATAGGCCGCTGAGAAGGACGTACAGCCAGATAACTCCCAGCGGGAGCAAGAGGTACAGGCTCCGTCTCCTGCCGAACAGACCCGCCGCTGCCGGCAAGACCAGCCCAAGGACTACGCCAACGTGCAGCCCTGAAATGGCCAGCAGATGAGATGTCCCCGTGTTGCGAAAAGCCTGGACAACGTCTGATGGCATCGTGTCTCGGATTCCCAGAAGCACGGCCTTGGCAAAGGAAGTCTGCGGCTCCGGCAGAGACGCGTCCAGCGCACCGGCCAGCGAACGTCTCAGGCTATGCAGAAGGGCCAGCGGCCTGGAACCCTGGCCCTCCTCCAACCATGCTACCTCCGGCTCGAACATGAGGGCGTTTATCCCGCGGCGGGCCAGGTACTCCTTGTAGTTGAAATCGGCGAAAACGGGCGCTTCCTCCAACTCTCCATCCAGCAAGAGGCGATCTCCATAGTGGAAGAAGGGCGCATCCCGCTGCCGGGTCAGATCCAATGAAGGCGAAGCGGTGACCAGCACGCCGCCCGATACCTCTCGCCAGCCCGAACCGTCGTTTATGCGTTCCAGGTGAAACAGAAACCGTGAAGCGGCGCCTCTGGCTTCAGGGGTCTCCTCTATCACTCCCTCCACTGCCACGCCGCCCTGTCCCAGCCAGGAGCCCAGCTCCGGCGACGTCGACGGCAATACGCCCACGCGCAGGATGCCGAGGATCAGCGCCGCCAGCGCAACTGGAATCAGCAAGCTCCACTTCCTGATCCATGAGACCAGTATGAGCAGCCCGGAAGACCCCAGAAACAGCACGGCGGAAACAAATAGGACGTCCCATTGCAGGGCCAGCGCCACGCCTGCGACCCATCCTACGGAAACGGCAAGGAGTTTCAATGCTACGTTCCCAGGGTGACCAGGTCTCTGATGCCTTCAAGCGTGGCGCTTCCTATGCCGGGCACGTCCAGAAGCTGATCGATGCTCTGGAAGCGGCCCACCTCTGTCCTGTAGTTCACTATGGCCCGCGACCTGACCTCGCCGATACCTGGCAGCGCTGTTAGCTGCTCCGCTGAGGCCCGGTTTATGTCAATAAGGCCGCCCCCGGGACCGGAAGGAGGGGCCTCGCCGGCAGAGGAAGCGAGAGGAGCCTCGCCCACAGAGGAAACGTATACCTGGTCTTCATCGGAGACGCGTTTGGCCAGATTGACGGACGTCATGTCCGCCTCGGGCAAAGCGCCGCCCGCTGCCTGAACAAGGTCGTTCAACCTGCTCCCGGGCTGCAGAGTATAGACACCGGGACTTGCCACTGCGCCCGTAATGTAGGCCTGAATGGGACCGGCCTCAGTGGGAGAGGGCGCTATCACGGTTACGCCGCTGTCTGAAGGCCTGTTGAGCAGGAAGAATACGGCGCCGGAAAGGGCCGCGCCTATCAACAGCCAAAGCAACGGTTGGATAGCTTTATCCGTGGGTGCACCCTGAGATTAAAGGAATGTGCGCAAGTCTATTGGGAAGCTACCAAGGGGTCAAGCAGAGAATCCGCCTGTCCCTCTGCCGTCTGCCCGCTTGCCAGTTTGCCCCCCCATTGTGCCTGTTGACTTAAAGAAATATAATGCCTCCACTGCTGACCAATTGGGATAGGGAGAACATATGCCAGGAATCGCTTTTCATAAGGGTGAGTTCATACCTCTGGAGCATGCCACGATAGGGGTAATGACCCACGCCCTCCACTACGGTACTTCTATCTTCGAAGGCATTCGCGGCAACTGGAATGAGGAAGACGAAAAGCTTTACCTGTTCCGCTTGGAGGAGCATTACGAACGCCTGCTGGCCGGCTGCAAGATAATGCGCATCGACCTGCCCTACTCCGTCAGCGAACTCTCCGGCATCACCACCGATATGGTGGAGCGCAGTGGATACAGGCAGGATATCTACGTCCGCCCCATAGCCTATAAATCAGAGGAACGGGTAGCCACCCTCAACCTGAACCATCTGGAGGACGGGTTTACAGTGTTTGCCATTCCCTTTGGGGCCTACCTGGACATTGAAGCGGCGGCGCGGTGCTGCACTTCATCCTGGCGCCGCACCCAGGACAGCGTGATCCCGCCCAGCATTAAAATAGGCGGCCTCTACGTGAACAGCATCCTTGCCAAAACGGAAGCGGTTAAGAACGGCTTTGACGAGGCCATCCTGCTCAATGACAGGGGACAGGTCAGCGAGGGCTCCGGCGAAAACCTGTTCCTCCTCAAGAACGGCAAATTGTCTACGCCGTCCATAGCGGACAGCGTCCTGCCTGGCATCACCAGAGACACCGTCATTGAGCTAGCCCAGAACGAATTGGGCATCGAAGTCGTGGAGCGCAGTATCACCCGCAGCGAGCTCTACCTAGCCGACGAAATATTTCTCACCGGCACCGCGGCGCATCTAACCGCAGTCGGCTCGATCGACAACATAGATGTTGGCCAAGGGACAATGGGGCCGGTAACCCGTCAGTTGCAGGATATGTACTTTGACGTGGTGCGCGGCAAGAATTCAAAGTACCTGCACTGGTGTACTCCGGTTACGCCCAAACTCGTAGAGGCCTGATTGGCCGCATCGCAGAATGCCTGAATTTGCCCTCGACTACTTTGTCTTGGTCTTCCTCTCGGCGCTGGGCTTATTGCTGTTCGTCACCGCCTACTACCGTTTTTATGGCCTGATGCTCTTCCCCAGGCTCATCTCCTTGGCGCTGGGCGCGTTGCTCATATCCGGCGCCATGACCTGGTTCTTCGCGTCAGAGTACAGGAACGTACCCGACACAGCGGCAGGCCTGGACGGCAACGAGCAGACTTTGCTCTTCGCCGCCGGCGCTGTCCTAGCAATCATCTTTCTATTGGTCGTCTCCTCTTTGCGCAACTGGTCTATGAAGGGCAAACCGAACGCAAACGGCTTGGATATGCTGCGCCGCAGCAACTACTGGCGACTGATATTAAAGCGTTGAGGCAACAATGGGATTCCTGGAAAGAGCGGACGAATCAGCATTCGTCTGGCTGAACGGCTGGATAGGGCGATTCCCCCTGTTCGACGCCGTTGTAGAACTAACGGTCAGCGATTATTTTGTGCCTCTGACCATGTCCTTGCTGCTGTTGGGCCTCTGGTTTGCCGGCCATAGCAGCGCCCACAGGGAGAAAAACCAGCTCAGCGTAATGACGGCCATACTGTCGGTGGCCGTAGTGAACCTAATCGTTGAGCTGCTCAATGACTTCTTCTACCGTCCTCGACCCTTTGAGGATTTGGACGTGAATCTCTTGTTCTATATGCCAACCGATTCGTCATTTCCGGCAAACCCTGCCGCCTTCGGCTTCGCCCTGGCCTTGGGTGTGTGGGCTTGGAACAGAAAGGTAGGGTGGGTGCTGCTGGCGCCGGCTGTAGTATTCAGTCTATCCAGGTTGTACGCCGGTGTTTTCTATCCGCTGGACGTGATTGGTGGGGCAGCCGTTGGGGCAGCCTCCGCCCTATTGTGCGGCTGGCTTATGCACATCTTCAGGCCCATCCCGTTGCTGGTGCTGCGATTAGCCAGGGCAGTGTATCTTGCCTAGCTGCGGAAGGTGAGCTTGTGGAACGCTTCAGCGTACTCCAGACCGGCTTGTTCTCCTAACCGTCTGGCCCCCTCCACAACAAACCAAGCGAGCTCTCTATTGGGGTCACGGCTGGGCCTATCTACAAACTGGCTGCGGTGTTGCAGCATTGCCTGTCTCTTCTGCTCCACTGTCCGGCTTATGTCCACGTATTCATTGGGTGTGGACGAGCTCCACAGAAGCGCCGTGCCGACTTTGTGCGGTTGATATCCCTGCTGCGTAAGCTCGGCAAAGTGGAGGGGGTCGCGGGCGTAAGGAAAGATTGCATCCAGCGTTGCTGTGCCGCACATGCGGTGATCCCGGTGGGTGTGCCTCATGCTGTTCAGCGGCGAATGGGTGAACACCACGTCCGGCCTGAAACGTCGTATCTCCCGCACAATCTCCATACGCAGCTGCCTGGTGTCCTCCAGTTCGCCGTCCGGGTATCCCAGGAAAACAACGTCGCTTACGCCTAGTTCACGGCAGGCGTTCCTCTGCTCCTCCTCTCGGATCTTGGCCAGCCTATCAGGCGTCATTTCCGGGTCTTCAGTGCCCTTGTTGCCGTTGGTGCAGACTACAAACGCAACCTCCGTGCCCTGCCCTGTCCAGAGGGCAACGGTGCCTGCGCAGCCTATCTCGTCGTCTGGGTGGGCGGTCACCACCATAGCTCTAGCCGGTCGCTCTATCATAGGGACGTGCTCTCAACAAGAATGAACAGGAAGGTTACCATACGGTTGTCCGGTTGAGAACGCATCTAATTTCTCTCTTTACAAAAACCGGCTGCGGGTCCGCAACATTCTCCTCCACGAGCGCGCTATAATGCTATAGGTCGCTGATCATGCCTTACGAACATCGAATCTTTCCAGAGTTCTCCTGGTCGCATAGCCGCCGGGACGTCTTCCGAGAGTGCCCTCGCAGGTACTACTTTCGCTACTACGCCTCTCACAACGGGTGGTACGACGACGCTCCCGATGATGTCCGCCTGGCCTACCGGCTCAAGAACCTGACCGGCCTTGCGCTGGAGATCGGCGCGGCGGTGCACGAGGGCGCATCCACCGCCATCCAAAAGGCTCGTATCGGGGACAGCGTCCCAACGGCTGATGAGTTGCTCTCCATGTCACGTAACCGCCTGAACAAGGCTTGGGTCGAGTCGAAAGACGTACCGGCCTGGCGGCGGTCTCCCAGGTGGAGGCGAATGTTCCGAGAGGTCTACTACGACACCGGCATCGGAGAGAATCAGTACGCCGAAACGAGGGAGCAGTTGAAGACCTGCTTTGAGAATCTGTTGGCCTCTACCAGCTTCAGGGAGGCGGTGGAGGCCCCTCGAGTCGAAATCAGAAACAACGAAGAGTTCATCACCTTCGAGGTCGATGAGACGAAAATCCACGCCGTCCCTGACCTCATCTACCGAAGGGGCGACGACAGCTGGACCATCGTCGACTGGAAGTCCGGGCGCAATGTGACCGATAACCGTGACCAGGCCATGGTGTATGCCTTGTACGTCCGTGAGCGACACGGCGTGCCCGAGGATAGTATCCTGGCGCGAGTGGAACACCTGGCCTTAGGGCTGCCCGCGGAGGAATACTCGTTTACCGGAGAGGAGTTGGACGGCTGTGTAGACAGCATCCGCGACAGCATCGTCGCGATGAAGACGTATCTCAGCGATGAGTCGCGAAACCGCCCTCGGGAGAAGCAAGACTTCCCTATGCGGGAAGACACGTCCTTCTGCAGCGCCTTTTGTGAATTCTACGAACTGGACCGAGCGGAGATCGCATCCCTTCAAGAAGGGCCGTTCTAGCCACCATCTCTTACGGGGCCTAGCGGCATACGCTAGGCTGCAGGCGTCACGCCCAGCTCAGCGTACACGTCCGCAATCGATGCCGCGGTGGCCTTCCAGCTAAGCCTTTTCGCCAGTTCGCTGGCCTTTCTGCCCAGGCTCTTGCGCAGAGAGTCATTGCTCAGCAGCACCTCAAGCCTATCGGCGAATGCATCCGGACAGTGCCACGGCACAAGGTAGCCGGACTGGTTGTCCTTCACTACCGTTTGCAAGCCGCCAACCCGCGACGCCACCACCGGCGTGCCGCAGGCCATCGATTCAAGCGCCACCAGGCTAAAGCTCTCATAGTAAGACGGGACCACGCACACGTCCGCGGCCTGGTAGTAAAGGGGCAGCGACTCATGCTCCAACGTTCCCAAGAGGTCTACTTTGTCCGCAACTCCCAGGGAGCTCACCAGCTCCTGGGCTTTGTTGAACTCTCTGTCCTGCTTGCTGCCGCCTATCACCAGTACCTTGAGGTTACAAGGCGTTTCCATGGAAGCCACGGAGTGTATGAGAACGTCCAGACCCTTTATGGCGTCCATGCGCCCCACGTAGAGCACTATCCTCTCATCGTTCAAGTTCAGCTTGTTCCTTGCCCGCCTCCGGTCCCCGGGCTGGAACATATCCAGGTCAACGCCTGCCGGGACCACCCGGATCCTATCCTGGTCCGCCTGGTACAGAGACACCAGGGAGCCGTATTCATGCCGCGTCGATGCGATTATCCTATCCGCCGAGGCTGCTATCTTGCGCTCGGCGCAGCTCCGCATGCCGGGTTCGGCGTCTCCGCCCGGTGTCATGCCCTTTAGCTCCGCCGTGGTGTGGAAAGTAGTGACGTGAGGTACGCCCCATTCCCGCGATAGATCGTTTCCTATCCAGCCGGAAAGCCAGTAATGGCTGTGTATCAGGTCGTAGCTGAAGCCGTTCGACTCTCTGAACTTCTCCAGTTCATAGGCAAAAGAAGGAAGGCGCCTGAACAAATCCTCTTTGGGAGCGTCTATCGGGCCTGCCTGGAGATGGATCACCCTAGCGTACTCGCTGAGGTGCACAACTCCATGGCAATCGGCGCGGTGTTCCCTGGTGAAGATGTCAACCAGGTAGCCCAGTTCCGCCAGGGCGGAAGATACCTGGCGTACGTAAACGTTCATACCCCCGGCGTCCTTGCTGCCCGGCAGCGACAGGGGACAGCCGTGAACACTGAGAAAAGCTAACCTTTTTGGCAACTGCGCACCAGTCAATCCACCTGGACAGCGAGTCAGCGCCGCACCACCATCCTGTACAGCGTAACGTCCTTTGCGCCCAGATCGTATTTGTAACGTTCATTGCCGCGCAAAAAGTCAAAGTAGTCCATGCCGCCCTCTATGGCGTCTCTAAGGCAGATTGCTTTGAGAAGGAGTCCCACGCTCAAAGAGCCGAACTCAGGGTTGAATCCGCTGTTGTACAGGTACCGGATGTTACCTATGTCAA
The DNA here is from genome assembly GCA_965116555.1 of Dehalococcoidia bacterium. Taxonomy (GTDB): domain Bacteria; phylum Chloroflexota; class Dehalococcoidia; order Lucifugimonadales; family QGNO01; genus DAOUJH01. The sequence goes on from OZ220698.1 coordinate 1,793,626, forward strand.
AGCACAAAGCGGCCGCCACTCGTTCGCCGTCTATTTCCATGAAGAACAGCCTGAGGAAGCCTGCCTTGGCCATCTCACCGGCCATGCGGCGGAAGAAACGTTCCCGTTCGGAAGTAAGGAACATGGCTTTATCCTGCCGGCTGCCCCTCATCAGCGCAAAGAAGTCGTCCAGGCTGCCGTTGGTCGAAGCTGCTCCGCTGACTGAGTAGTAGTCGAACGAAGTCTGCGTCTCCAGCCGCCTCAATTTGCGCCGCAGCTCATGTCTGTCCTTCTTACTCAGAGCCGCCAGGTATTCATCCCAATCGTCGGGAAGCGCCACGCCCGGAGAGACGTCCTCTTCAGTTAGCTCCACCGTATACGCCGAGGCGCTGGCCATCTCCACGAACTTCTTATACGTGGAAGAGGTCTCCAGAAGCGAACGCAAGTCCAATGTAGACCACTCTGCTTCCGTCAAATAGCTGAAGAGCGCGTGATAGAACTCTTCCGACTTGGAGCCGTCCACTACGATTTTGTGATAGTCCCAGAGGTCCTCGTCACCTACAAACATGAGTCTGCCATCGCCGCAGGACATGAACGGCGCCACTCCCACCAGCTTGCCGTCCTCTCTGGCCGCCAGCAGATGGAGCTTGGCGTCTCCGGAGAATTCATCCCACCATAGCTGATGCCAGATTGGAGTCTGGAACACGGTGGGTTGAACGCAAGAGTCCAGTAGAGCCCCCCACTCTTCCCAAAGCTCAGGCAGGTTCTCTTCAGATATGTGAAGTGTCATAGACGCTCCATTTGGATTGTTTACAGGTCAGTGGACTGCTATGAGACCCAGGGCTTCCTCAACATTATGCATCTCGGCAGAGGTCTCTTTGGGTAGGGAAGCGGCCTCTTGTGAAGCTAGCTCCGGCTCTTTGAGACCGGTGCCGGTAATGACGCAGACCACGCGCTGGCCCTTGAGGTCTAAGCCTGAGGCGGTCATCTTGAGCAGGCCCGCCACTGAAGCCGCCGAGGCGGGTTCGCAGAAGATCCCCTCTCGGTTGGCCATTAGCTTGTACGCAGCCAGTATCTCATCATCGCTGACAGTGTCAATGGTTCCGCCCGACTCATCGCGGGCCGTGGTAGCCAGTTCCCAACTGGCCGGGTTTCCAATGCGGATTGCAGACGCCACCGTTTCCGGGTTTGCCACCGGAGCGCCCTTCACTATTGGAGCCGCTCCCTCTGCCTGGAAACCCATAAGTTTGGGCAGCACCATGGACTTTTCCAGATGATAGTACTCGGTAAACCCCATCCAGTAAGCGCTGATGTTCCCTGCGTTCCCTACTGGTATGAACAGGTAGTCCGGGGCCTCTCCAATAGCCTCTATCACTTCAAAGGCCGCCGTCTTCTGCCCCTGAAGACGGTGCGGATTGAGCGAGTTGACCAGAGTGATGGGATGATCGGCGGCCAGCTGCTTGACCAGTTCCAATGTCCTATCAAAGTTGCCGTCCACCACCAGGACCTGCGCTCCGTAAGCAATAGCTTGAGCCAGCTTGCCTAATGCAACACTTCCCTTTGGCACCAACACCACCGTTCTCAAACCGCAGCGAGCGCCGTAAGCCGCGGCAGAGGCGCTAGTGTTGCCCGTGGAAGCGCAAACTATGGCGGTGCTCCCCGCTTCCAGCGCCTTGGCAACCGCAACCACCATACCCCTGTCTTTGAAAGAGCCTGTGGGGTTGCAGCCCTCCAGCTTGAAATACAGATCTTCGCACCCTGCTTCTTGAGCAACATAGCGCGAGCGCACCAGGGGTGTATTGCCCTCGCCAAGGCTTATCAGGGGCGTCTCGCTTGTAACGGGCAAATGGTCTCTGTATCTCTGCAGTACCCCATGGTAGGGCCACATGCCGCTATCGCTATTCATCATCTCCTTGTCGTTCTATGGCATTGACCGTCAAGTCCACCGCTCAACCCTGATCAGGCTGCTCACCTCTCTGACCGCCTCCAGTTTCTCCATCTGCCGGATTGCTTCCCTCACGTGTGATTCGCGCGATGTGTGAGTCATCACCACAAATTCCGCCGTCCTGCCGTCCGGGTCAGCGCTTTTCTGAATAACCGAAGCGATGCTGATCTCCAGATCTCCCAAGATAGCGGTTAACCTGGCCAGCACACCGGCGCGATCAGCCAGCGTCATTCTAACGTAATACTCGGTAGCCAGTTCCTCCAACGGGGCGACCCTCAATCCCGGGTTCAAAGCGCCCCGCTGAGGAGGTTTTCTCCCTATGACAATACCCCTGGCCGCTTCCAGGATATCACCAAGTACGGCGCTGCTGGTAGGTTCAGGGCCTGCTCCCTGGCCATGAAATACCACGCGCCCCACTAGATCCCCCTCGAATTCGACGGCATTGAAAGCGCCGTCTACCTTGGCCAGAAGATGTTCCTGGGGCACCAGGGCGGGGTGGACTCGCAGGGACAGTTCATTGTCCTTGCGGAGTGCTATTCCCAGCAGCTTGATTTCAAATCCAAACTCCCTGGCGTATTGAAAATCTCTGGGAGCCAGGCCTGAGATCCCTTCCCTGTATATGTCCTGATCAGAGACTTGGGTGTGAAAGGCAAGTGAGGCCAGAACGGCCAGCTTGTAAGCAGCGTCTATGCCTTCAACGTCGTTGGTTGGGTCAGGTTCGGCGTAGCCCAGCGCTTGGGCGTTGCGCAACGCCGATTCAAAGTCCAGCCCCTCTTGGGACATCCGGGTCAATATGTAATTGGTCGTGCCATTTATGATGGCGTGGAGAGAGGTGAATTCATTGGCCAGAAGGTCTTTGCGCAATGGGCCTATAATGGGTATGCCACCCGCTACGCTCGCTTCGTATAGAAGATTGAGCCCGGCCTTCTCCGCAAGCTGCAAGAGCTCCTGACCGCAGGTGGCCATGACCTCTTTGTTTGCGGTAACAACGTGCTTCCCCTTTTCCAGGGCAGCCCGTAGGTGTCTGACAGCCGGGTCCACACCGCCCATAAGCTCAACTATTATGTCCACGTCCGGATTGTCAATCAGCGAAGCGGGTTCCGTGGTCAACAGTCCGGGTTCTATGGACAAACGCCTCTCTCTGGCGGGATCACGCACCAGGACACCGTGAAGCTCCAGAGGGCGGCCCACGTGTTGCGCCCAGCGCTCAGGTTTGCTAAGGAGTGTTTGGGCAACCTGGGAACCCACCACGCCCAAGCCAAGCAGACCTATTCCAATTTTGCTCTTGTCGTTCATGAGGATGTCAAAGAGACTTCACTGTCTCTTGAGCTAGAATGACTGCAACCCCAGTATGACAGCGCCTAACTGCTCAGGGACCGCGAGATGTTGGTCAACTCTACTATCTTGCTGATGACCCAATCGTAGTCGGCCGAATCGAAGTCTACCACTACGTTGTTACTCTCGCGCTGCGCATCAAGCCAGTTTTCAAGCGCCCGGGTCTTCAAGACCTCTCTCATGTTATCGTTGACTTCAACAATCTCGGGCCCATCGGTGACCTTGAGGACGTGGACACCCGCACGCGTTCTCAGCGGGTGGGAATACACTCCGTGTTCAATGCTGAACAGCGTCTCCTCCAGCTCGAAGAAAGCGCCTCTGGGCACCCAGCCCACCTTCCCATCGTGGTCCGCCCAGACGGTGTCCTGGTTGTATTCACGAGCCACGGCGTCGAACTCCTCACCGGCATCCAGCCTGTCAACGACCTCAGATGCCACTGCTTCGTCGCTGACCCTAATCCAGTGAACGTATACGGACTCCTCCAATGAAGGGACTTCCTGGCCTACTATTTCGCGTATCTGCGTGCGCAGGATGTTGGATCTGGCTATTTGTCTATACGTCTCATCTGAAAGCTGCGAGATAGTCAGGAAGTCAGTGTATCGCTGCTGGAACTCCCTCTCCAAGGCATCGGGATCCTGTTCTTCTCCGGGAGCGGGCCTCGGATAAAAAGTAGACCTTATTTCCTGATCAACGTCATCCCTGGTAACCGTCACGCCAACTTCAGGCGCGCCTTGGGTGAGAAGCTCCTCATCCACCAGGCTGGTGAGAACTTCAAACGGCACGTTGGCTATCTGAGGTTGGGCGCCGGCCTCGACCTGGGACGCCACTCTTGCCCTGGCGCGGTCCACCATTTCACCCATGGTCCGTTCCACGTCATTCACGTTGACGATTACTTGCTGGGGTGGCAACACGAACGTGACGTAGTAGCCCACAGCCGGGATTGCGAGAACCAGCAGCACTACGGCTGCCGCAAACACCAACACACGCCGCTGACGCCGCCTTTCCTGCAGTCTGCGAGACGCTAGCCTTCTACGCGTCGGTACTCTGGCTTCTTGATTGCGGGCGTTTGTAGTCATCCAATAACCAACCTGATTCTCTTATCAGCAATACATATCCCGGAGACGGTGCGGGATGCGCGCTGCGCCGGAACGCAACTGCTCATCTAGCCATGTTCTCCGGTGAAAGGAAGCATAGCCAAGTGCCGGGCGCGCTTCAAAGCCAGCGCCAGTCCCCGCTGATGCTTGGCACAAGTGCCCGTCTTACGACGAGGCTCTATCCTAGCTCTGTCCGAAAGATAGCGCCGGATCCTGGAGATGTTCTTGTAATCTATGTACTCCATCTTATCGACGCAAAAAGAGCACACTCTGCGACGCTGGTAATATCTTGGGCCGTCCCTGCGGCGACCCCTTGCCCTCTGGGTCATGCGTTCATTACTCCTGTTACTTTGCTGCTAGAAAGGCAGGTCCTCCGGGTCTACATGGCCCCCCGGCCCATCCTGTAAGCCGGACTCTTGTGACTGCGACCCTGGAGCCCTGTCCAAGAACAATACCGTGTTGGCAATTATTTCGTTGCGGAACCGTGTCTGACCATCCTGCCCCTCCCAACTGCTGCTGCGCAGCCGTCCTTCCACGTATGCGCGGCGACCCTTGGACAGGTACTGATTGACCTGCTCCGCCAGCTGGTTCCAGGCCACTATTCTAAACCACTCCGTTTCCTCTCTACGCTCGCCGTCGGAAGTGGTGTACGACCTGTTTGTAGCCAAACTAAAGTTGGTCACTGCACTCCCGCTGGGTGTGTAGCGCATTTCAGGGTCAGTGCCCAGGTTGCCAATTACCATAATCTTGTTGAGCATTCCCTATATCTCCGCTTTGCTGCTGAGCTAGTCTTCTCTTTTCATCACAAGATGCCGGATGATTTCCTGGTACGCTCTCAGAGCGTCATCCAATTCCTTGGCCGCGGCGGGTTCCGAGTTGAACTGTGTCAGAACGTAATTCCCTTCACGGTAGTCTTGAATGGGGTAAGCCAGCCTCTGAGTTCCCCAGTCGTCCTGATTTGTCACTTCTCCGCCCCGGTCTGTGATGAACTTGCTCACACGTTCCACCACGCCGGTGGCGGCCTCTTCTTCAACTTCCGGGCTAATTACTATTACCAGTTCGTATTCACGCACTCCGCAACTCAACTCCTCTTAATTATTGAGACGCCCTTAGACGCGGCACAGTGCGAGATTATAACACGATTCGCCATGTGCCGCACATTCCGCAAGGCTCCATCAGTCCCCCAAATCCTAAGGCACGGGGAAGCTGGAGGAAAGGCCTTGCACCTCCCTGCGCACATCCTCTTCTATGGCTTCATTCCCCATGTTCGTCAGCGTCTTAACAATGAGGCGGCCCACCTCCACCATCTCTTCAGTCCCAAGCCCCCTTGTGGTCAGTGCAGCCGTGCCCAGTCTGAGTCCGCTAGTCACTCGCGGAGGCCGGCTATCGAAGGGGATAGCGTTCTTGTTGACCGTGATATAGACCCTTCCCAGCGCATCTTCAGCTTCCTGGCCTGTGATGCCCATGGGCGTAAGATCCACTAGTATCAGGTGATTGTCCGTGCCGCCCGACACTATACGCAGTCCGCCGTCTTCCAACGACCTGGCCAGTGTCCGAGCATTTTCCACCACTTTGTGCCCGTAATCGGAGAACTCCGGCCTGAGAGCCTCTCCGAAGGCCACCGCTTTGCCTGCAATGGTGTGCATCATAGGCCCCCCTTGCATCAGGGGGAAAACGGCGCTGTCTATGGAGCGCGCCAGGTCTTCATTGCACATGATCAAAGCTCCCCTGGGGCCTCTGAGCGTCTTGTGCGTCGTGGACGTGACCACCTGGGCATGGGGGACGCAGGAGGGATGAGCGCCCGCGGCTATCAAGCCGGCCGTGTGGGCAATATCCACCAAGAGAATCGCGCCCACTTCATCCGCAACAGCCCGGAATCGGGCAAAGTCTATGGTCCGTGAATAAGCGGTGGCTCCCGTAACTATAACCTTGGGCCTGTGCTCCTTGGCCAGCCGTTCCACCTCGTCATAATCTATAAGCTCGGTTTCGCGGGTGACGCCGTAGGAGACAAAGTTGTACAGCCTGCCGGAGAAATTCACCCTGCTACCGTGGGTAAGGTGGCCGCCCTGGTCCAGCCGCATGCCAAGGACCGTATCGCCGGGCTGCAGCAGAGCAAAGTAAACGGCCATGTTCGCCTGAGCGCCGCTGTGAGGTTGGACATTGGCGTGCTCAGCGCCGAACAGCTTCTTCAGACGGTCTCTGGCAAGGTTCTCCGCCACGTCGACATATTCACAACCGCCGTAATAGCGTCGGCCCGGGTAGCCTTCAGCGTACTTGTTCGTCAGAACCGATCCCTGGGCTTCCTTGACCGCCTGGCTTACGTAATTTTCCGAGGCGATGAGAACCAGGTTGCGCCTCTGCCGCATCTCCTCGTTCTCTATGACTTGAGCGATTTCAGGATCGGCCTGTGCGAGAACTCCCATCAGTATCCCTCCCTCACAGGAGCAGAATGAAGGGAGAGCCTGAAGACTCTCCCCATCTGTTCCTGTAACTAGCAGCACTTAGTACGGCTTATACAAAAAGTGTATTGCGCAGGCATGAGCGTGTCAATTGAGCATGCCCACCCCATCCGTCATACCCGTAACGCTTGCCCCGCACTCGATGCGGGGACAAGTATCCAGGAGTGTCGGGCCTCCTCCGCTCACCCTGAGCATAGTCGAAGGGAGTGAGCGGGCACCCACATTTACCGCGTCCCGAACGACCTAAACCGCCCCCTACTGGCCGGAGATTTCGTAGTCGAGCATCCAGCCTATGCCGAACTTGTCGGTGCAGGCGGCAAAGTAGGAACCCCAGAACATCTCCGCCGCCTCCATGGTCACGGTCCCTCCATCGGACAGCTTGGCCAAGAGAGCGTCGACCTCCTCCCTGCTCTGAGTCGTATAGGCGATGGAGAAGTTGCTGCCCATGACCGGGGGCGGGCCAAACATGGACGGTACGTCGCTGCCCATGAGCACGCTGTCGCCTATGGGCAGCGATACGTGCATTATCAGGTGCTTTTCCGACTCCGGAACGCCCATGTCTGGGGGGCCGCCCTCCATGGTCTCCATGACGGTGAATTCACCGCCAAACACAGAGCGATAGAACTCGAAAGCCTCGCGGCAGTTGTTGTTGAAGTGGAGATAGGTGTTGAGAGTCATGTATGCCCCCTTGTTCTCAGTCGTTAAGTTACAGAGTAAGGCCGTCGTTACACAGCGTCAATGCGGAGTTGTCCTTGTGGTCTTGTGTGGTGCAATTGACATCTGCACCCTACACCTCCCTGGCCAGGGTCAGGCCCTGCACGGAGAGCGCTCCCGCCGCTTTCAGGGCCAGCGAGCACGCCTCCAGTGTAGAGCCTGTAGTGCATACGTCGTCCAGTATCATGACGCGTTTTCCGCCTACCAGGTCCGGTTCCGCCTGGAACGCGTTTGCCACGTTGGCCAAGCGCTCGTCCTCGCTGGATACCGACGCCTGGGAAGGGGTGTTCTGCACTCGGCGCAAGGCGTCACTGCTTGTCTCCACGTCCAACAGCGCGCCGGTTTCTTTGGCCAGAAGCAGCGTCTGGTTATATCCCCTGCTGCGCTCTCTCCTGGGATGCAGCGGCGCCGGGACCAGAAGATCTGCCTCTATGGACTGCGACACGACAAAATTAGCAAGGAGACCGGCCAGCACGGGAGCCATCGCCCGCAGGTTCCTATACTTCAGCGAGTGCACGGCGTTGCGAATCGCGCCCTCGAACCGGTATGGCGAACGGATGCCGTCTATCTGAAGAGGTCGTTCCCAGCATCTAGCGCAGAGGCGCATCATCAGGTCCCCCGGCTGGGAACATATGAAGCAGTAGGGAGGTTCCAGCGTCGGCAGGTCGTCATGGCACTCGCCGCACAGGAACGCGCCTTCAACGTCGCATCCCACGCACCTCTTGGGAAACAGGAGATCGACGGACTTAGAGACGGCGCTGCCTGCAGCCCGCCTCACGACTTGGATGATTCGACTTCCCTGTTGCATAGCCATGGACGAAGCCATGTTAAAATGAGCCTCAGGTAGGCGCAATGGCGATCAAAGCGGTCTTCTTCGACTTTTACGGCACCCTTGCCGGATTTCACCCTTCCAAGGAAGAGGTGCAGGTCCAGGCCATGGCCAGCATGGGCTTTCACCCCAGTCTTGAAGGGATCACCCAGGGCTATCGTGAAGCTGACAGGCTGATGTCCGAGGTGAACTCGACCACTTCCCCCATTAGAGGAATGTCGCCACAGGAGCGGCTGGACTTCTTTGCACGATACGAACAGCTCATACTGAAAGGCGCCGGCATAGAGACCGACCTTGAAACGGCGGGAAAGGTCTGGGCAAAGGTTCAGGGCATCCCCCACGACTTCGCCCTGTTCTACGATACGCTGCCCACGCTTCAAGCGCTCCGCAACAAGGGGTTGACCGTGGGGCTGATCAGCAACATAGGCGCCAACGCATCCAATTTAACGGCGCAACTGGGACTGACCGGGCACCTGGATTTCATAGTCACCTCACATGAAGCGGGCATGGAGAAGCCGCACCCGCCCATCTTCCTTCTCGCGCTGGCAAGAGCGAGCGCCAAGCCGGAAGAGGCGATGCATGTGGGCGACTCACCCGTGTCTGACGTGGAGGGTGCGCGCAACGTCGGCATAAAGCCTCTGCTCATTGACCGCGACGGCGTGATGGTAGGCTACCGCGGCTGCCCGCGCATAACCAGCCTCGCCGAGGTCATGGGACACCTTTAGCAGCCAGCCAGTCGATTATCCCGCCGTGACTAGGTCAAGGACTTCTGTGATCGCGGACACCGTAGGGCCTCGCCACTCCTTGGCCTCGGGGCGGTGAGGGTCGTCCAGGTCATCGCCGGGCGTCCGGATCAGCACCGGGTGCAAACCCACCGACCTCGAGCCCTCCAACTCGTTGCTGCCCCCGTCGCCAACGAACAGACACGTGTCCGCTGCCAGCTCAAGACCCTCGAACGCCAGGTGGTAGATGCGCGGGTCTGGCTTGGACATTCCTACCTCGCAGGAGAAGACGGGCACGTCAACCAACGGGGCCATCGGCGTCTCTCGCCACAGCTCATCGGTCTGCGCGCTCGCGTTGCTTACCAGCCCTATCCGGAACCCCGCCGACCGGAGAGCAGCCAGCGTTTCCACGCTCCCAGGCCTGGGAACAAGGGATCGCCGGTAGAGGTCCAGCCGCAGCTTTGCCGCGGCCTTCACCCGAGAGGCGTCGCGCTGAATTCCAAGACGCTGGCACACGTGCCAAATGTTTTCCTCAATGGTTCGGAATACTCCCCTCTCCCGGTCCAAGAACGTCTCACGCCACAGCCGCCCAAACTCGTCAACGGCAACATCCAGGGTTGCTGCCATCTCCGCGATGCTCGCTAGGCTTTCTTGGGAACGGAAGGAATCGACAAGGGTTCCGTAGAGGTCAAAGATTACTCCCTTGTATTCGCGTGCATCCACGGTCTCTCTAGTCACCGCTACCCTGTCTGCTTGGTCGCCGGCCCAAGCTCCTCTGCCACGGCCAGAGTGCTGCTCGGCTCTTCCTTGTCGGATTGCTCAAGCGCCTCCATCACCTTATCGGCGAAGGCCGCTTCCGGCACTGCGCCGACGAACTGTATCTTGTTGTTGATCACGGTCTTGGGCACACCGCTTACCATGTACATCCTGGCAACGGCGGGGAACTCCTGCACCTCCACAACGTCGGCGGTGATGTTCTTGTTCTCCATGGCCATTGCATGCGCGATGCGCGCCATCTGGGGGCAGTACCCGCAAGTGGGCGTAACAAACACCTGGATATGCACCGGCTCCTTGATGCGCTTCAACTTCTTCCGCGTTTCCAGGGAAAGCGGGCTGACCCCGCGCGATACGGTTACAAGGTCTTCGATAATGGTGGCGAACTCGTATCCCAGTGGAATGCCGTAGAACCTCACGTTGGACTCTCCGTTCTTGGATATGACCATTGCAGGTATTCTCTCCACGCCGGCCTTCTTGGCCTCCTCCGCCTCAGAATAGAAGTCCTTGATCTCAAGGTGCAGCTTGTTGGAAAGTCCCGTCACCTCCTCCAACAGCTTCTGCGTCTGCTCACAGTAAGCGCATTCGCGTCCTGGAATGGTAAGGCCAAAGGTGCGCTGGGTGAACAGGCGGATGGTAACGTCCTGCTTTAGCTCGCGCCTGAACCTGTCCTTCAGCGCCTGCGTGTCATTATCCGAGAGAAGCGTAGTCATAGGTTACCCTCCAAATAGCCATGGACAGTCTAGCAAAACAACCACCCGCTGTTCCACGTCATCTCTCTTTTTGCCTCGTACCCCTCCATAGAGCATGCACTCTCTGCGCCGATGACAGAACGGACAGAGCGATCATGACGGACAACGCCGGGACCAGCCAGCCGGTGAGTAGCCCTATGGTCAGCACCAGCACACGCTCCGTCCTGGTGAACAGGCCGCTCTCCTTCATAACCACTCCCAGCCCCTCGCCGCGGGCACGGAGATAGCTCACGGAGAAAGAGGAGACCAGGGCCAGAAAGGCCAGCAGCACTCCGGCGTCGCTATCGAGGTGGAGGAACAAGGCGGCCGCTCCAAGCAATACAACAGCCTCGCCAAGACGGTCTGCCAGCGAGTCCAAGGCGGCGCCGAAGACGCTTTCCTCACCCTTGAGCCGAGCCACCGCCCCATCTAGCATATCCATGACGCTGGCAAAGAGGAACACCAGTCCGCCGATGAGAAGCTCGTCTTGGGATACCAGGTAAGCCGCTAGAGCCGTGACCAGCAAACCGGCCACGGTTATGGCGTTGGGGGGAATCTTCAGTCTAACCAGGAGCCGAGCCGCCGGGGTTTCCAGGTAGCGGCTCAGTGATTCACGGGCCTTTTCTCTAATGGCCCACCGCCGCCACGGATGAGGCCGCACCGGCGCGGCGGTCTAGGGCGTCCCGATAGATGTCTACCACCTGCTCCGCCACCCTCTCCCAGCGGAAGGTCTGCACCCTTTCCAGGCCGCGCTTCCCCATGTCAAAGCGTAACTCAGGGCTGTCTATAAGCTGTTTCAGCCCAGCGTAGAGCATCTCATCGTTCTTGGGAGGCACCAGAAATCCTTCTTTGCCGTTGGTCATCACGCTGGCGAATCCCGATATGTCCGAAGCAACAATGGGCTTCCCCGAGGCCATGGCTTCTCCCAGCACAATGCCGAAGCTTTCCTTGCCCGTATTGGGCGCGCAGAAGATGTGGGCGGTCTTGAAGTAACGCCGTTTCTGCTCATCTGTGACTCTACCTACAAAGACCACGTCCTGCAGGTTTCGCTCCGCCATTATGCGGTAGCTCTCCTTGCCGGGATTCCCCGGACCCACCACTATGAGGCGTGTGTTGGGGTATTCCCACTTCAGCCTGCTGAACGCCTGCAGCAGGTACTTGAGACCTTTGCGTTTCTCCAGACGGCCCACGAAGAGGATGTTCAGCTTCCCGTCGTTGAAGGCGTCGAAGGGTGGCATCTCTTCAGTAAAGAAATCGACGTCTATGCCGTTGGGGATGATGTGATAGTCGCTGGGAAACGACCCGCTCACGAACTGCCGGGCCGGCTCTGAAACGGCGATTCGCGCATCCAGCTTTTTGAACCACCGCCTCATTATTCTCTTGCCGAACCAGTACATGTAGCCCCTTCCGTGAAAGGCATGGAAGGTGCCCACGTTCGCCGTGTTGGAGAAACGAAGCACGGTCAATGGAAGCACCGGCGCAAGGGGCTCGTGGAGATGAACTACGTCAAAGGCCTCTTCGTTCAAGATGGCCTTCACCCTGCGCTCTCGCCACACGGAAAGGGAGATGCGGGCAATGGAACCGCCGCTGGGCACCGGGACAGGCCGCCCTACGGGAATGAGGTTGTCCTGGTCTATGGTGTAAGGAGACTTGACCGGGGCCAGCACCTTGACCACGTGCCCCATACGTTCCAACTGACGGCTTAGCTGTGAGACGTGGGCGACCACTCCCCCGTGGTAAGCGAAATCGTATGGCGATACCAGCCCTATTTTCATGTGAAGCAGGCTATTATGCTAGCTGATCGTTGGCCGAGCCATCTCCTTCTATGTACGCTTCAACCAAGTCATGGGCATCGTCGTCTGTGAACTGAATCGGCGGCGACTTCATGAAGTACGAAGACGGCGCCACCATGGGACCGCCCCATCCCCTGTCCAAGGCCAGCTTTGCGCAGCGGATGGCGTCGATGAGCACGCCCGCCGAATTAGGGCTGTCCCATACCTCCAACTTCAGTTCCGCGTTCAGCGGCACGTCACCAAACGTCCTGCCCTCCACGCGTATGTAGGCCCACTTGCGGTCCGTAAGCCACGGCACATAATCGCTGGGGCCTATGTGGACGTTGCCATCGCCGAGGTCGTATGGAAGCTGAGAGGTAACCGAATTGGTCTTGGATATCTTCTTTGAAACCAGCCGCTCGCGCTCAAGCATGTTTTCAAAGTCGGTGTTCCCGCCAAAGTTGAGCTGGTATGTCCGCTCCACTTTCACGCCGCGCTCATGGAATAGACGGGTCAACATACGGTGTGTGATGGTGGCTCCAACCTGCGACTTGATGTCGTCTCCTATGATGGGTAAGTTCTTGTCCTTGAACTTCTTCTGCCAGTAGCCTCCGGTGGCTATGAAGACGGGAATGCAGTTGATGAAAGCGGTGCCCGCCTCCAGCACCTGGTCGGCGTACCATCTGGTCGCCTCTTCGCTTCCCACCGGCAGGTAGTTGATCACAACGTCGGCGCCGGTATCCTTGAGCACTTGGGCCACGTCCACCGTATCGCCGGGCGCTTTCTTGACCTTGTCTGAAATGTACTTGCCTATGCCGTCATGCGTCATGCCGCGCATCACCTTTACGCCTGTACGCGGCACGTCGTGGAAGGTTACGGTGTTGTTCGGCGGAGCGTATATCGCTTTGCCAAGGTCCTTGCCCACCTTGTTTTTATCGATGTCAAAGGCGGCGACAAACTCTATGTCTCCAACGTGGTATCCGCCAAGCACGGTATGCATGAGGCCGGGAATGAAGCCGTTTTCAGATGCCTCCCGATACTTGTAGACGCCCTGCACCAGAGACGAAGCGCAGTTGCCAACGCCTATGATTGCAACTTTTATCTTTCCCAATATGCCTCCTTCCTAGAAAAGAGTGCCATCAACTCAGTATAACTTGCTATGAATTAGCTGCGTGGAATTCGTCTAGCCCATACGGGTTGTGACTGTAATTTGGTTCAAGTCTTAAATCATGTCATAGAAAATGTCAAGTGCGCAGGCAGGCGGACAGGCCCCCACCATCACCCTCCTACTCTCCGTCATTCTCGCCTCCACAAGAATCCAGGCGGGGCGTGGTGACCACCGGCATTTAGCGGGGAAACGCTTCCGCCACGCCGCCGTCCACCGTTATCATGCAACCGGTTGTCTTGGCGGAACGGTCGCTGGCCAGGTATAGCGCTGCTTCCGCAACGTCACGGGGAGTAATGTAGTCTTGGAGGATGTTGCGACGCACGTAGAACTCCTCCAACTCGGAGACCGCTACGCCGTGCGCGGCGGCGCGCTGCTCACGCATCTCCTCCGACCATAGCTTTGAGTCCTGGAAAACGGAGTCCGGATTTATGATGTTGCTCCTGATGCCGTACCTGCCGTTTTCAATGGCCAGCACCCGGGCAAGCTGCGCTTCGGCGGCCTTGGCGGCGCTGTAAGCGCCAAAACCGGCGCCCGGCGCCGTAACGTTCTTGGTCACCACGAAGATCAGGCTGCCTCCCATGCCCTGAGCGCGCATAATCCGCACCGCTTCCTGCGAAACGATCAGATGAGCCGTGGCGTTAACGTCAAGACTCCTTTGCCAGCTGGACAATGGCAGCTCATCCAGCATCCCAGTGGGAGCTATTCCGGCGTTGGAGACCAGAACATCCAGCCCTCCAAACGCCAGCGCCGTGCGCTGGAATGCCCCGGCTACCTGCTCTTGATCCGTAACGTCCGCGGGCACGCCTATGCACCTGTCTTCGCCCAGTCCGGCGTTGATCTCTTGCACCGCTTCGCCCACTCCATCGGCGTCTATGTCAACCAGCGACACCTGCGCTCCTTCCCGGGCAAGACGAAAGGCGATGGCCTTGCCTATGCCGCTGGCTGCGCCCGTAACCAGGGCTATGCGCCTTGTCATCTCCTGCTCAGGCGGCAGAAGGCTCAGCTTGTATAGCTCCAAGGGCCAGTACTCGACGTCGTAGGCCTCCTTGGGCGGCAGGGAGACGTATTCATCGATCGAGTGTGCCCCGGCCATAATCGAGATGGTGTGGTGATAAATGTCGGAGACGGTGTTCAGACCCCTGGTGTCTTTGCCCGCTACCCACATGCCCAGGCCGGGCACTAGGACAACCCTAGGATATGGGTCACGCATCTCGACAGGCCCATGCTTGTGCCTGTTGAACCAGTCGGTATACGTCCTGCGGTACTGTTCTACTCCCGCTTCCAGGCCACGACGCACGTCGCCGGCGTAGGATGGGTCCGATACCTCTACCAGCAACGCATTTCTCTTCGTGCTCAGCATGTGGTCGGGCGTGGCTGCGCCAGCTTCCGCGAACCCCCTGACTCTTTTTGAGCCAGCGAATTCGAGCGCGTCCGCGCTATCTTCGAACCGCACCAGCACGCGTTTCTCCGGTGAAGCGCTGAGCAGCGACCTGAGCACAGGCGTCACCGTACCGGCAACACGGCGGCGCTCCGCCTCCTCCAGGGCAGGCGTTTTGACTCCACCGAACGGCACCTTGGCGGACGCTCTCACCTTCAAGAACTGCTCTGCTTTGCTAATCAGCGCCACGTGGGCCTCATAGCTGGCCTGTGGAGTGAAGCCCCAGGTGATCAGGCCATGGTTGAGGAGCACCAGGCCCCTGGCTCCGGGCCGCTTCAACACAGCAGCAGCCACCTCCTTGGAAAGGAGAAAACCCGGACGCTGGTACTCCACCACTATGACATCCGGGCCGAAGACCTGCGCCAGCGCCTTGCGCGGGTTGCGCGTGTTGGTCAGAGAGAGAATGGCGTCCGCGTGCGTGTGGACGACGCTGTTCTGCGGCAGAAAGCCGTGGAGCAGCGTCTCTATGGAAGGACGCGGCGAGCCGGGATCCATGACGCAGTGCGACAAGTATTCCACCATCCCGTCATCGGACATCTGGGACAGCTCAAAGAGCGGCAGAACATCGTCCATACGCAGAGCGGGGAAGTCCCTGCGCCGCGCCGACTTCATGTCGGAGCCGGACCCCTTGACCAGCATCGCTTTGACCTGCCTGCCACGGAAGTCCGTTCTGGTCACTTTCAGCGAGGTGTTTCCTCCTCCCCAGAGCACCAGCGACGGCTCTTCCCCGATAAGGCGGCTCTGATAGACAAGCAGGTCCAGCTCATCCAGGTCGTTGACGTCCTCTGCAGACCAGCGGTTTTCCATACCGGTTGCATCCTAACAGAGAGTCCGTGGTTCCTACAGCCACGCCCGCGTGGGGCCGGCGCCGCATGAACCACAGATATGCTGCAACGGAGCACGAGCTCCGTTGCAGCGATTGCCTATGTCAAACGGCCGACTACCTCTCCACCGGCACGCCTACTGCTGATCCCCACTCCGTCCAGGAGCCGTCGTAATTGCGTACGTTGGGATAGCCCAGCAGTTCGCTCAGGACAAACCAGGTGTGGGAAGACCGCTCACCTATGCGGCAGTAGGCCACTATCTCCTTATCGCCGCTTATGCCCTTCCCGCCGTATATCTCGCTAAGCTCATCGGCGGACTTGAACGTGCCGTCCTCGGCTACAGCGGTGGCCCATGGCACGTTGGCCGCGCCGGGGATGTGGCCGCCGCGCTGCGCCCCTTCCTGGGGCAGGTGCTCCGGCGCAAGGAGCTCTCCGCTGTACTCGGCGGGAGACCTCACGTCTACGAGCTCCAGGTTGGATAGATTGCCTGTAATGTAGTCGCGCAGAGCGCGGATGGAACAGTCCGGCTCCTGCGCTGTGTAGCTGGCGGCGGCAGGGTTTGGCGCATCCGTTGTGGTCGGCCTACCCTCGGCGAGCCACTTGGCGCGACCCCCGTTCATCAAGCGGGCGTCCTTGTGGCCGTAGTATTTCAGCTGCCAGTACGCCCAAGCGGCGAACCAGTTGTTGTTGTCTCCGTAGACCACCACGGTGGTGTCATTGCCTACGCCGGACTCCGACAATAACTTCTCGAAGTCTTCTTTGCTGGTCAGGTCGCGGCGTACGCCGTCCTGAAGCTGCGACTGCCAGTTGATGCCCACGGCGCCCTCAATGTGACCCTGGTCGTACGCCGTGGTGTCCACGTCGACCTCCAGCAGCCGCACGTTCTCGTCCTGGCCGTGCTGGGCCACCCACTCGGTGTCTACCAGGACATCCTGCTTTGCATAATCTGCCATCGTTCTTTTCCTCCTGAATTCTCTGCAAAATAAAAAGCCCCTCGATTCCTAAGTTTGCGAGGGGCCTTGTTGCCTATTGAACAGCCACGTACTACAAGCGACTATGCCCCACATGGTGAGTACATGTACATGTGCACGTCCGGACTAAGGTCGCATCAGTCATGGCGGTAACTATGCTAGACGTTTACGTGCAAAGCGTCAAGCCGAGGGGTTGCTTCAAGCGGGTCTGCCGTCAGATCAGCGAGGTGGATTCTCACAGCCCAGGGAAGCCGTCAAGCGTTCGGCGCGGCGGGCGATCGCTTTTGCAAGCCCGCCAAAAATCCAGGAGTGCAAGGGATACAGCGCGTACCAATAGACCAGGCCGGCCAATCCCTTGGGGATGAATGCCGCCGTTTGCTCCAGATGGGTTGCGCCATCCTGTGCTTGCCACACCTCGTATTGGAGCCAGGCCTGCCCTGGGAGCTTCATCTCGGCTCTCAGCCGAACCAAGTGGTCGGCTTCCAGGTCTTCCACTCGCCAGAAATCCACGGCATCGCCGACACGCAGGTCGTCGGGATGGCGGCGTCCTCTCCGTAGACCAGCGCCGCCAAGCAGGCGATCCACCATCCCCCGTAATCGCCACGTCCAGTTGGCGAAATACCAGCCGCGAGTCCCGCCTATACCGGTAAACACCCGGTAGACGGCCCAGGCCGGAGCTGCAACCACGCGGCGCCTGCGCTCGATAATCATCCCTTTCCGAGATTCCAAACGAACCGGTTTCTCTAGCCCTGTGGTCGTGCCAGTGGCATCGCTCCACGATGTGTCTATCCTTCCCTCGTCGAGTTCCCTTATCACGCCGCCGATGGCCGAGGCGTAGCCCTGAGGCTCGATATGGGGGAACAGAGCGCCAGCGAGACTGGTGGTCACTACGACGTCGTTGCGGAGCCCCTCGACGAGAGCTGCGCTGATACCGGCAGGTATGGGAGTCACCCAATGCACCCAGTAAGAGGACAGGCGAGGGGTCAGGACCGGGACGGGAAGCAGCAGCCGTCTGAGACCTCTTGCCTCGGCATAGCCCAGCATCAGTCCCTTGTAGGTGGTAACGTCTCTACCCCCAATCTCGATTATGAGTCCATCGCTTTCCGGAACGTCTAGGGCAGAAACCAGGTATGCCAGTAGGTCATCGACGGCGATGGGCTGGATGCGGGAGTAGATCCACTTGGGGCAGACCATGACCGGCAGCCGCTCCACAAGATAGCGAATCATCTCGAATGAGGTGCTGCCTGATCCGACGACTACGGCAGCCCGGAACTCTGTGACAGGAACGCCGCCCTCCCTCAGCGCTTCTCCCGTCTCCTGGCGAGAGCGCAAGTGCTGAGAGAGATTGGCTCTCGGGTCCCCCAAGCCGCCTAGGTAAATGATTCGGTTCACCCCTGCTTCCCTAGCTTCCTGACCAAACGTACGTGCCGCCTCAATGTCCAACTCGTGGAATTTGAAACCCTTGGACATGCTGTGAATCAGGTAGTAGGCAGAGTCCACCCCGGCCAGCGCTTTTGATAGGGCTTGAGGACTCAGAACGTCGCCTACCGCTACCTCGACCTGGTCGGACCAGGAACGGGAAAGGGCCCGGGCCTGGCTGCGCACCAGAACACGCACGCGGTACCCTTCTTCCACCAGCCGGGGCACCAACCTTCCTCCTATGTACCCGGTGGCTCCGGTGACCAGAACCGTTTCGGGGCGGGTCATCTGACTCCTCCGCGCGACTTCAGGAACGACCATGAAACGCACAGCATTATAGACGCCGACACCGAAATGTGGGCAAGCCGGAGCTGGCGGGTTGGAGTCTACGGTTTTCCCTGCCTGCCTAATTTCTGTTGTGTACAGTCCCTCTACTTACATCCAGTCCCCCTTGACCTTCAACTCCCTCCCATATACACTACCCATACCCCCTGGGGAGGGGTATCACTCGCAGAGGACTAGAAATGCTGCCTGAAGTAAAGCAAGACTCGCTGAAACGGCTAAACTATATAGAAGGACACCTGGCCGGCATCCGGCGCATGATTGAGGACGAGAAATACTGCGTCGACATCCTGAAGCAGACCTTCGCCGTGCGCCGCGCCATCCAGAAGGTGGAGTCCAAGCTGCTGGAAGGCCACCTGCACACACACGTCCTAGAGGGTGTGCGCAACGGCCATGACCAGGATGTCCTTGACGAGCTCATACAGCTCTACAACCTTTCGGAGAAGTGACGCGTGGCCGTTCAAGACATAGATAACCAGCCCAGGCAGAAGATAGGCCTGAACATAGGGGGCATGACCTGCGCCGCCTGCGTGTTCCACGTGGAAAAGGCGCTCAAAGAGGTCGATGGAGTCGTCTCCGTCGACGTCAACCTGGCCACGGAGCGCGCTACACTCCACTACCTGGACGATGTCGCTACCCTGGACGATTTCGACCGCGCCGTGGCCGACGCAGGCTACTCCGTGGAGGGCATAGCCGGTGAAGAGGAAGAGCAGCGCGACAGGGAACGCTTGGCCCGAACCAAGCTCATCAAGGACCAGCGCAACCGGTTTCTCGTCGCTGGCGGCCTTGGTGTCGTCATCTTCCTTGGCAGCTTCAAAGAGTGGTTCCCCTGGATGCCATCGTTCCTGCAGAACTGGTACGTGCTGTGGGCACTGGCGACTCCGGTGCAGTTCTGGGCGGGCGCTCAGTTCTACAAGGGAGCTTGGAGCGCGGCCAGGCATCGCACCACCAACATGAACACGTTGATCGCGATGGGCACCGGCGTAGCCTACGTCTTCAGCGCCACGATAACCCTGTTCCCCGACCTCTTCATCGCTGAAGGGGTGGAGCCCGCCGTCTACTTCGATACCGCCGCCATCATCATCGCGCTCATCCTGCTGGGCCGATTCCTGGAAGCCAGGGCCAGGGGACAGACCTCCGAGGCCATCCGCAAGCTGATGGGCCTGCGACCCAAGACGGCCCGCGTCCTGCGCGGCGACGCCGAGATCGACGTACCTATAGAGCAGGTGGCCGTAGGCGACCTTGTCATCGTGCGTCCCGGCGAGAGCGTGCCCGTGGACGGCGAGGTGACACAGGGCGCGTCCGCCATCGACGAGTCGATGCTAAGCGGCGAGAGCATTCCCGTGTACAAGGAGGCCGGATCTCCGGTTTACGCCGCCACTATCAACACGACGGGCAGCTTCCAGTTCCGCGCCACCAAGGTCGGCAAGGACACCGCCTTGTCGCGCATCATCCGGCTTGTGGAAGAGGCGCAAGGCTCCAGGGCGCCCATCCAGCGCCTCGCCGATGTTGTGTCCAGCTACTTTGTGCCAGCCGTAATCGTCATAGCTGCCGCCACCTTCGTCACCTGGCTGCTGCTTGGGCCGGACCCTGCCTTCACCTTCGCCCTGCTCAACATGGTGGCCGTGCTCGTCATCGCCTGCCCCTGCGCCCTGGGCCTTGCCACCCCCACTGCCATCATGGTCGCCACCGGCAAGGGCGCCGAGGGCGGCATCCTGATTCGCAACGCTCAAGCCCTGGAGCGCGCCCACAAGGTGGACACCGTGGTATTGGACAAGACCGGCACCCTCACCCTGGGCAAACCCGCCGTCACCGACATCCTGACTGAAGGCATAGCGGAAGACGACCTACTCAGGCTGGCAGCATCCGCCGAACGCGGCTCGGAGCACCCCCTTGCCAGGGCCATCGTCGTCGCCGCGGAGGAGCGCGGCCTCGCCCTTGACCAAGCTGCGGAGTTCCAGGCCCTGCCCGGCCAGGGTATAGAGGCCAGGGTCGAAGGCTCGATGGTCACACTGGGCAACCTGGCGTTGATGCGGCTCAAGGAGTACGACCTCAACGGACTGGAAACGAAGGCTCCGGAGCTTTCCGACCGGGGCAGGACCCCCATGTTCGTCGCTGTGGATCGGGAGGTCAAAGGAATCATCGCCGTAGCCGATGCTATCCGCCCCGAGTCGAAACAGGCGGTACAGGCCATGCAGGATATGGGACTTGAGGTCGTCATGCTCACCGGCGACAACCCCCGCGCCGCCCAGGCTATCGCCGCCGAGGCCGGCATCCAAAGTGTCCTCTCGGAGATGACGCCCGACCGGAAGACGGCGCAGGTGCGGGCCCTCCAGCAGGAAGGCCGCATCGTAGCCATGGTCGGCGACGGCATCAACGACGCCCCCGCGCTGGCCCAAGCCGACGTGGGCATAGCCATCGGCGCCGGGATCGATGTCGCCATGGAAGCCGCCGACATCACCCTCATGCACGACGACGTACGCGCCATACCAAGGGCCGTCAACCTGTCGCGTGCCGCCGTTCGCACCATCAAGCAGAACCTGTTCTGGGCCTTCTTCTACAACACCGCGCTCATCCCCGTGGCGGCGGGCGTCCTCTACCTGTTCTTTGCCAATGGCGGCGTGCCCTCCGCGTTGAGCTACTTCCTGGGAGAGTACGGCTTCCTCAATCCCGTGCTCGCCGCCGGAGCCATGGCCGTCAGCTCGGTCAGCGTGCTGAGCAACTCGCTGCGCCTGCGCCGCTTCAAGATAGGGTAGAGTGTTCTCCGTCATTCCCGACTCTGATCGGGAATCCAGAAGGGCGGGGTGTGGGCTCCCGTCTACACGGGAGCGACGGTTTTATTGCGTCATTCTGAGCGCAGCGAAGAATCCAAGGTGGTTCATCAAATACACCCTAGCTTTGCGGACAGAGGCTTTGGATTCTTCATTTCATTCAGAATGACAGTGGACCCGCTACGCTAGGGTTCAGAATGACAGACTGAACCATCGTTAGACAAGCTTGCCATGGGCGGGCTACAATACCAACCCAACCCCATGAATCCCCGAACAGAAAGGAGCCGCAGATGACAACCGAGACGCTCCGCATAGGTTCAGACGTTCCCGACTTTACGCTGCCCGCCCTGGACGGTACGCCCGTAAGCCTCTCCGGCTTGAGGGGTAAGCGAGTCGCGCTCTTCATGTGGGCCTCCTGGTGAGCCTGCCGCGCCCAACTGCCCGTGTGGCAGGAGTTCTATACCAAGCACAGGGACCAGGGCATCGAGGTAGTGACGGTGGCCATGGACGCCCAGGGCGCCGATAGGGCCCGCCCCTACGTCGAAGAGGCCGGAGCCGCCTACACAACCCTTGTCGATGAAGACAACCTGTTGAGCCGGCTGTTCGACTTCAAGGCCGTGCCCAACGCCCTTCTCATAGACGAGGCGGGGCTGCTCGAATACCAGAAGTACGGCGGCTTCGACATCCGCAAGCAGGAGTACGCCGATATCGCCGAGGGCTGGGCGCAGGGCGCGTCGCCGCAGTGGCTGGCCGATCGTATGCAGGAAGACCCCAGGGGCGGCCCCAACCACAAGGAGGCCATCGAGCACTTCCAGCGCGGCGTCGATCTCTACAAGGAAGGCGACACCGCGGGCGCTCTCTTGGCGTGGAAAACGGGACGAGACCTTGAGCCGGACAACTGGGTCATACGCAAGCAGATCTGGGCCGTGGAGCACCCGGAGAAGTTCTACCAGGGCGAGGTGGACTACGGCTGGCAGCGGGAGCAGATAGAGCAGGGGGTCTAGGTATTACCGCTCATGGTGAGCCTGTCGAACCATATGAGCAGGTAAACCGCGTTCTTAGACCACCGCTCTCTCCCTTCGACAAGCTCAGGGCGAGCGGTTTGTTTGCAGTGACCAGCACGCCCCGGGGATGCCGACATCTGATGCCCCTTTCCTAATTGCATGCCGTTGCGTATAATTAGCTTCTGCGGCCCGGTGGTGTAGTCTGGTTTAACACACCGCCCTGTCAAGGCGGAGATCGTGGGTTCAAATCCCATCCGGGTCGCCACTCATTTCCCTACCCGTCCCCCAGCAGCGCCTCCAGGCCCACCTTGGCAATCTTCTCGTCGTCTTCGGCAGAGGGCAGGCCGCCCACGCCTATCGCGCCCAGCACCACGCCGTCTTTTCGCGCCACCACTCCCCCGCGCGTCGTGATCAGCTGAGGGTCTCCTATCTCGGCCAGGGTCCTCCCCTGTGCCGCCAGCCGCTCGGCGAACGCGCCGGTGTCCGACCCCCTGATCGCCGACGTATACGCCTTCCTCATGGCGAACGTGGGACGGAAGCAGCGATCCATGCGGGCGTAGGCCAGCAGGTTCCCCATATCGTCTACTATCGCCATGTCCACCGGCGAACGACCCGGCTCGCTGTTGAACTCCGCTATCATCGCGTCGATCGCCTTCATGCAGCTATCCAGGCTCAGCATACTCTTTTCGTACATATACAGACCTCGTCTCAGAATCTACGGCGCAGGGATTGTACCGACAGATGCGGCGAGCGGCAACCGCTATGGCGTGACTAAGCTAGGCGGCTCCGCCCGTTGTTCTCCGGTGTCTGCGGCGTCGCCGAGAGACTTCCGCCCTTCAACTCCACAAGGACCTGGTAGTGCCTTATATCCGATACGTTGGTGATGCTGTGCCGGATTCCGCCGCCGACCTCAGTATACTGAACATACCCCTCTTCGAACTCGCTTACCCGCTCTTCCTCTCCTTGCCTTTTGCTGCTGATCCGGCTCGGCGTTGTGTAGACAAATACGTAGTCGTTGTCGTGCTGGTGGTACGGCGAAGTTTCGCCGGGCTCCAGCGCCATGCCCCATACCTTGACCCTGTCGTTCTCAAACAGCAGTTCCGTCCCTACTTCTCTGGAAATCTCCTCGCTATTGCCCATGGCATTCGCCTCCCTGTGCTTTTGCATCGGATTATACCCTCTCCAGACAGCTCCGCGACCTAAATCGCTGGCAAGGACGTTGTGCAGTCCCAATATCGTGATAGTATTGCGCCATCAACAAGTGGAGGCAATCATGGCAGACCTTTCCAGAGACGTCATTCGCTCCATTCTCAACATCCAGGGCTTCGACCCGCCCGAACCTGAATTCACCGAGGTCTTCTACCGCATCAACGCTCTCATAGAGGGACTCGTACAGCTTGACCAGCTCGATGTCTACCATACCGAGCCTTGGCCTGTCCTTCCCTTCCGCGGCGTGCCTCAGCGTTCTACGGGGGCCGCTGTTTCCGCGCCGGGAAACGTGACGCCTCATACTGACGATGTCCACTTCATGACCATCCGAGAGCAGGCCAGCCTCATAGAGTCAAAGAAGCTCTCGCCGGTGGAGCTAACTCGCACCTACTTGGAGCGCATCGAAAGGTACGACCCTTATCTATACGCCTTCAACCTGGTGCTAGCGGATGACGCCATGGCCGAGGCAAAGCAGGCGGAACAGGAGATCGCCGCCGGAAACTACCGAGGCCCCATGCACGGCATCCCGGTTGGCGTCAAGGACCAGTTCGATATCAAGGGCCACTTGAACACGGGCGGCTGTGACGCCTACGACGACAACATCGCCGGGGAGGACTGCACCATCATCGCCCGCTTCCGCGAGGCCGGAGCGGTCATCATGGGCACGCTTGCCACTCACGAGTTCCACATGGGAGGAACGCTGGAGTTCTTCAACAAAGAGACTCCGCGCAACCCCTGGCGGATAGACCTCACCCCTGCGGGTTCGTCGGCGGGCTCCGGGTCTTCCGTAGCCGCCGGGCTTCTCAGCGGCTCGATGGGCGGCGACACCGGCGGTTCCATCCGCGGGCCGGGATCGGTGAACGGCATCGCCGGGCTGCGACCCAGCTGGAGCAGGCTCAGCCGCCAGGGCATCTTCACCCTGTCCTGGGAGCTGGACACCGCCGGCCCCCTGGCGCGGAGCGCCGAGGACACGGCGATCATGCTCCAAGCCATCGCCGGATACGATCCGAAGGACCCCACCACGAGCCGCGAGCCCGTGCCAGACTACGCCTCGCACCTAACCGGCGACGTCAAGGGGCTGCGGGTCGGCATAGTCCAGCAGATGATGGGCGACCAGGTGGAACCGGAGACCAGGGAGATCGTGTCCCAGGCCATAGACGTCCTCAAAGGGCTCGGCGCGGTGGTGGAACCGGTGGATATCCCCCTCATGGAGAAGATGTACGGCGTACACACCGCCATCTGCGACGGCCAGGCGGCCAGCTACCATCGCGGCCACCTCAGGGAACGGTACATGGACTACGACTACAACACGCGAGTCCGACTGCTGGTCGGCTGCCTCATACCCGCCGGTTTGCAGACGCTGGCTCCCAGGGCGCGGGCGCTCATGGGCCAGACCATGCTTGACGTCTTCGACAAATACGACGTCCTAGTCGGGTCTACCGGCCAGGGCCCAGCGGGTCCAATCGTTACGGAGTCGCCCGTGAAGAGCCGCGAGGACGCCCGAACCGCGGTCATGTCCCGCGGCGGCGGGACGGGATCGTTCAGCATGGCCGGCGCTGCCGCCATCTCCATTCCGGCAGGCTTCACCAAGTCCGGTCTGCCCGTGGGCTGGCACCTTGGCACGCGCCCCCTGGACGAACATACCCTGTTCCGCGTTTGCCACGCCTACCAGCAGGCAACCGACCATCATCAGAAGCACCCGCCCATGGACTGGGCCGGTTCTTAGCCAGACTTGCGCAGTAGACAGGAATTAGCTCGTATGCCACACCCGATGGGTCGGGTATTTTAGTTCTGCACTCCCCTACGAGTTTGCGCCCTGGTCTGGCGGTTTCCGTCGTTTCCGACTATAATGCATGTGCACGTCTGAATAACGCAAAGGTTTAACACAAGAACGGACCGCGCTCCTTTGCTCCTCCTCTTCTTGTCTTCCCCTGCTGATTCATCTGTTGCCACTATAAAATAGGGAGTCCGTTCTCGTATGACTTATCGTTTTTCGCCTGCGCACACGCGCCCAACCAGCCGCACCCGGCACCAAGCCGTTTGCGCCGACTGCGGCAAATCCACAACCCTCCCCTTCCGCCCAAGCCGGAACAAGCCGGCGTATTGCCGCCCATGTTTCAATCTCCGCCGCCATGGACCGTCTCCTATGGCCAGTACAAACGGAGACAAGTCGTCTACTGCAAGCCAGCCAGCCGTTGACAGCGCCCCGTCCAGTGTTTCCGTGTTTTCCGGAATGCCTTTGAAGGCCGCTACCAAAGCTGCGATTTCCCGGATGAACATATCCAGGCCCACACCCATTCAAGAGAAGGCTATACCCCATCTCATGGAGGGACGAGACTTGATTGGCCAAGCGCGTACGGGGTCCGGAAAGACGCTGACCTACGCAGCGCCTCTGGTAGAGCGGTGCGACCCGTCGCTCCAAAAGGTCCAGGCGCTTGTGCTGCTACCCACCCGTGAACTGGCCATACAGGTGGCCGGAGTAGTGGGAGCTCTGGCTTCTGCGCAACAGATGCGCGTGACGCTACTGTACGGCGGCCGGTCTCTGCAACGGGAGTACGCAGCGTTGCGCAACGGAACCCATATAGTAGTTGGCACTCCGGGCCGAACGTTGGACCATATACGGCAAGGGACGCTTGACCTCAGCTCACTGCAAGTTCTTGTGCTGGACGAAGCGGACGAAATGCTGGATAGGGGGTTTGCTCCGGATGTTGAATCCATCATAGGCCGGACACCCAGCGAGCGGCAGACGGTCCTCCTGTCCGCGACTATGCCCGAGTGGGTGGCCCGAACCGCCGCGAAGCACCTGCGCAGGCCTGCTAGAGTGGAAGTGGACGCGGGTCTGCAAGCGCCACCCACGGTGGAGCACCTGGTCTATAGTATTCAGAAGAATGACAAGATGGACGCCCTGCTAACGCTGCTGGACGAGCAGGATGGTTCGCCGGTTATTGTCTTTCTCAAGACCAAGCGCAGCGTTAAACAGATGGCAAAACGGCTCGATTCGTTGGACTACCCGGTAGGAGCGCTTCAAGGAAATCTAAGCCAAAACGCGCGTGAGCGGGTGATGGCGAACTTCCGCTCCGGCGCCGCGTCAATCTTGGTGGCAACGAATGTAGCCGCCAGAGGCTTGGACTTCGAGGATATCGGCCAGGTTATCAACTATGACCTACCGGACTCGGAGCAGCTATTCACCCACCGCGTCGGCAGGACCGGCCGCATGGGCCGTTCCGGCGAGGCGGTAACGTTCATTACGGTAGAGGACGAGCGGAAGTGGCGCGAGATCGAGCGAGGCCTCGGCCACCGGCTCATCAGGAAGTCTTGGCGGCCGGTTCGCGGGGCAAAGACGCTTCGATAGCACTTGATAGCTCCGTTGGGGAGCCCCTAAGTATCCACAGAAAATAGAACATCTGCTGGTTACGCATTCCTTCGTTCTAAAGCGGCTACTGTTACGTATTCCTTCGCTGCATAACGACTGTAGACTGCCAAAATGGCAAGCAATTCGATATTGACAAACCTGTACAAAGGGGTAACATTGCTAGATACCGGGAACATATTTTCGGGTTTAGAGGGGTGTGCACTATGAAATACAGTTCCAGTATTCGATATTTTCTTGGAGTAGGTCTAGCCATGGCCTTGCTGTTTGTTCTTGCCTGCGGGCCTTCGGAAGAAGACACGCCGACTCCGGTGCCGCCGACTCCAACTATACAGCCTCCACCGCCACTGGTCACGGCGACGCCCACGCCTGCCGCTGTGGACACGCCAACTCCTCCACCTGCTGATGACCAGCCCAAATATGGCGGCAGTGTAAACATTTCCGTGACGTCACAGGGTTCCTTCGACCCGTATCACCTTGACTCCCAGTTCCGCTGGACCACTCTGGGTTCCGTGGGCAATGTCTGGGGTCAGTTGCTGCGCGTCAACCCCACAGACCGGGTCACAGTAGAAGGTGACTTGGTAGAGTCCTGGACAACCAGTGCCGACGGCACTGAGTGGGTGCTCAAACTCCGCGAAGGCGTTACCGACCACGGCGGCGAGCCGTTCACCGCGGAAGACGCCTTCTGGCAGATCATCCGCATAGTGGAGCGGCCCAACGGAGTCCATGGCAACTACCAGGGCTGCATGCGAACGTTCATCAAGCCCGTATGGGACGATATGGGTAGTCCTGTAGCCGACGGCGGCGCAGAGATCACCGGGCCCATGGAGCTGACCATAAGGTTGAAGGCCCCTAGAGGCGCCTTCGTTGCCTGCTTCACCTCCGGATTCCAGTCGGCTCAGCCCAGCAGAATCGTCAAACCTATCGATACCGCTGAGGGTGGCGAGTACCGGGACCTCACCTCAGAAGAGGTGGTTGGATACGGCCCGTTCATGTTCAAAGATTTCCAGCAGGACAGCTTTGTCACATGGGAGCGCAACGACAACTACTTCAGAGATGGCAGGCCCTACCTGGACGAAGTAACCATGCTGGTGATTCCTGACGCGGCGACGCGCACCGCCAGCTTCCGCGCCGGACGCATCGACATGTTCAGGATTTTCGAAACGATGAGCAAGCGCGACGCCGATGCCCTGGTGGCTGAAGGTGACGCCGTATTCCCCATCGTTCTGGCTATGGGCTGGCGCGGCGCAGAGCTCAACGCCAAGAAGCCCCCGTTTGGGCCGCTGGATGACCCGGACGCTAAGTTGATACGCCAGGCGGTGCAGATGACGGTCGACCGTGGCGCGGTCAACGACCTGTCGAAAGACGGGATCGGCCACATCGCCCTTCCCTACTTCATAGGCTGGACCTGGATTCGGACTCCTGAGCAGTGGTTCGAGGCTCTGCCCGGTTTCGACCCTGACCCCATGGTCAAGGAAGAGCTGATTGCAGAGGCCCAGGGCATAATGGAAGGACTGGGCTATGGCCCCGACAACCGCATCAGCGTCAACTACATAGGCACCTCCTCCTCCAAGGCCGAAATGGAGGTCGTGGCTCAGCAGCTTGAGGATATCTACATAGACGTGGAAGTGGTTATAGTCGATGGGGCGACCAGGCAATCAAGGATAGAAGCGGGCGACTTCAACATGGAGAATGAGAGCAAGGGCGCCAGCTTCCCCGATCCCGACGCCTTCAACGACATCATCTTCCACGACTTTGAAGACGGCGGCTTCAACTACACCGGCTGGTCCAGCCCCGAGTGGAATGCCCTGCACGAGCAACAGGTGCTGGCCGTCACCGAGGAGACCCGCGCTCCCTTCCTGCAGCAGATGGCGGACATCTTCTACGAAGACGCCGCGTACATAGGCCTGGTTCGCCCCGGCCTCCTTCAAGGCCACAGGGCAAACTGGAACGGATGGGTCAAGCCGGAACACCATGCATCCAACTTCACCCTTGAAAACGTATGGTTGTCAGACGCCTAGTCTAAAGAACCCTCGCTAGACAGTACGGGCGCTCTTGTGAGCGCCCGTACTCAATATAAAACACCGAGATTATGCGTAAATACATTGCAAGAAGGTTGGTGCTGTTTGTCCCCACCTTGCTTGGGGTATCCATTGCCATATTCACCCTTCTTCGCGTCATCCCTGGAGACGTAGCCGCTTTGATGCTGGGCGGGGCAGAGGGCGAAGGCTCCTACACGCAAGAAGACCTGGAACGCGTGCGTGAGCAGCTAGGCCTCAACGATCCCATATACGTGCAGTACGGCACCTGGATCTGGCAACTGGTCAGATTTGACCTGGGAGACTCCATTGCGCTTGGCAGGCCCATCGCCGGAGAGCTGAAAAGGCAGTTCCCCATCACGCTCCAGCTTGCCATATTCACGGCCATCGTAGTCTCGCTAATCGCAATACCCGTCGGCGTTCTGGCCGCAGTCAAGCAGGACACCTGGATCGACTACATCCTAAGGAGCATTGCGGTCGTGGGCCTAGCTGCGCCCAGTTTCTTTGTCGGCATGCTGATAATCCTTGGCCTATCGCTCTACTTCAGGTGGATTCCTCCCATTGCCTTTGTCAACCTATGGGATAATCCTACAGTCGCCTTCCAGCAACTGGTCTTCCCCGCAGCGGCGCTGGGCTTTGCCAGCCAGGGTCTATTGCTGCGCATGACCCGCACCCAGCTCCTTGAGGTACTGCGAGAGGACTTTGTGCGCACCGCCCGCGCCAAGGGGCTGGCGGAACGCGCCGTCATTATGAGACACGGCGTAAGAAATGCATTGCTGCCTGTCGTCACCATCGCAGGCGTGCAGATAGGCTTTCTCTTCTCTGGCACGGTTGTGATAGAAACCGTTTTCAACGTGCCGGGAATCGGCAGAGGACTGATCCAGGCTATGTTCATCAGGGACCTGCCCATGATTCAGGCCTATATAATGTACTTTGCGCTGGTGGCGCTAACGGCAAACTTCCTTGTGGACTTGACCTATGCATGGCTTGATCCAAGAATACGGTACGGATAGAAAATGAGAGAACGTACGGACTACATCAGTGATGCAGCCTTGGCTCCACCTCGTCTGGGCCAAGGCATGCTAGTGAAGCGGCTCAAAGGTCTGCAACACTTCGTCACCACTAAACGGCTCGGTGCTTTCGGCCTCTTCATAGTGCTGGCTACCGCCGTCATGGCTTTAGGAGCCCCCATATTCTCTACTACCGACCCCTGGGACGTTAACCGCAGGGCTATCCTCCTCGCGCCGGACGCTTCCAACTGGTTCGGTACCGACCGGCTGGGCAGGGACCTCTTCAGCCGCGTAGTCTACGGCTCGCGAATATCCATTTACGTTGGCTTGGTATCAATGTTGTCCGCCGGCGCCATAGGATCGTTGATCGGCGTTACCAGCGCCTATTTTGGCGGCTACTTTGACCTGGTGGTACAGCGTTTCATCGACGCTACCGCCGCTTTCCCCACGCTGCTTCTTGCCCTCGCGCTCATGGCTGCATTCGGCTCATCTTTGAACAACATCCTTCTTTCGCTGACCATAGTGTTTACGCCCAGGGTGGCGCGCGTAGTACGTTCCGTATCGCTGAGCATCAAGGAGATGCCCTACGTCGAATCGGCCAGGGCAATAGGCGCCTCCGACTTCAGAATCATGTTCCGCCACCTGCTGCCCAATACATTTGCGTCTTTGATCGTGGTCGCTACGTCTCTCATAGGCAGCGCCGTGCTCATAGAAGCGTCTCTCAGCTTCCTCGGAGTGGGCCTACCCGCCGACGTCATCTCCTGGGGCGCCATGCTGGCAGGCGACGTCCTCATTGACTTCGCCAGCGCACCCTGGGTGGGCATCTTCCCCGCCATGGCGCTCACCATTGCGGTGTTCGGCGTCAACGTCTTTGGAGACGCACTCAGAGACGTGCTCGACCCCAGGATGCGCGGCACCCAGTAGCGCCGCAGCCAGGTAGACCCTGCTCATGGGCCAGACCATATTCCAGGTAGACGCCTTCACCGATAAGCCGTTTGCGGGAAACCCCGCCGGCGTTTGCCTCCTGCCAGGACCGGCCGACGACGAGTGGATGCAGCACGTCGCCAGTGAGATGAATCTATCCGAGACCGCCTTCCTCTACCCTCACGGAGACAGCTTCAACTTGAGATGGTTCACTCCCACCGTGGAGGTGGACCTCTGCGGACACGCCACGCTGGCCAGCGCCCACGTCCTCTGGGAGACAGGCCGGCTGCACCAAGACCAGCCCGCTTTGTTCGATACAAGAAGCGGCAGACTGAGCGCAACCCGCATCGGAGAGAGCATCGAGATGGCCTTCCCCGCTGAACCGGAGCAGCAGACGCCGGAGCCGCCCGGACTGGCCCAGGCCCTCGGATGTAGGCTGCGTTACGTAGGCAGGAACAGGATGGACTACCTGGTAGAGGTGGATTCGGAAGAGGCGCTGCGCGGCATCAGGCCGGACTTCACCCGTCTGGCGCAGATAGACAGCCGCGGCTTCATAGTGACCAGCCGCTCGGATTCCAACGCCTACGATTTCGTATCCCGCTTCTTCGCTCCCCGGGTCGGAGTCAATGAAGACCCGGTAACGGGGTCGTCGCACTGCTGTCTCGGCCCGTTCTGGGCAAGCCGACTCAACAAAGCGGAGATGACCGCTTACCAAGCATCGGCCAGGGGCGGCGTTGTCGGCGTTAGAATCGGCGACGACAAAGTGTACATCAGCGGACAGGCAGTGACCGTCTTCCAGGCTGAGCTTCGAGGCCAAGCCCATGAGCCGCGATAGAGCAGCCGTCGCACAGCCGGAGCAGGTCTACGCCGAAGACCGGCAGGCGTGGCGCGCCTGGCTGCAAGGGCACCACGACAAGGAAAAGAACGCTTGGCTCATCATCTACCACAAGAAGAGCAAGACGCCCAGCATCGCCTATAACGAAGCGGTGGAGGAAGCGCTGTGCTTCGGATGGATCGATAGCAAGCCCAACAAGAGGGACGACGAGAGCTACCTCCTGTTCTTCGCCAAGCGCAATCCCAAGAGCAATTGGAGCAGGCTGAACAGGGAACGAGCGGAGAGAATGCTGGAACAGGGGCGCATGACCCAAGCGGGCTTGGAGATGATAGAGACCGCCAAGCAAAACGGAACGTGGACAGCACTGGAGACGGTGCAGGATTCGGTCATCCCCCCGGACCTGGAGCAGGCGTTTCAAGGCAGCGAGGCCGCTTGGGAGAACTTCTCGGCGTTCCCGCCTTCTTCAAAGCGCATCATCCTGGAGTGGATACTGAACGCCAAGAGGCCGCAGACAAGGCAGAAGCGGATCGACGAAACCGTGGAGCTTGCCGCCCAGAACATAAAGGCCAACCACTACCGCCAGTAGTTCAGTTTCGCGGCTGGCGCTGTTAGAGTCGCTACCGGCTCTTGGGGCCTACCGTTGGGCAAGCCCCGTAAGCTCCGCCAGTTGCTCCAAGTGCTCATCCAGGTCAAATACCGGGTTTAGCAGAATGTGGCTCGCCCCTGTCTCCGCAATTGCCTCGATGCGCTCCACCACCCGACCGGCGCTGCCCCAGATCGCAACCTCATTGGCCATGTCCGCTCTGCCGTAATACTGGCCGAACCACTCCCTCAGCCTGCGTTCCGCCCGCGACTCGTCATCGTCAATCGCCAGGTACAGCCTCTTGGAAATGGTGAACTCGCCGGGATCGCGATCCGACTCCTCAAGGTAACGCCTGACCAGTCCGGCGTGCTCTATGAACTGCTCGAAGGGTGAGGAGCCCGCTCCCATCCAGGAATCGCCGTACTTCACCGCCCGGCGCAGCGAGTTGGGATGGCGCGCGCCGAACCAGATGGGCACGTGCGGCCGCTGAACCGGCTTGGGTTCCATGGAGACGTCGTTGAGCTGGTAGAATGTTCCTTCGTAGCTGGCGCCGCCGTCGCTCCACAGGGCCCTCATCACCCTTATTATCTCAAGGAATCTGC
Source organism: Dehalococcoidia bacterium (assembly GCA_965116555.1). GTDB lineage: Bacteria > Chloroflexota > Dehalococcoidia > Lucifugimonadales > QGNO01 > DAOUJH01. The sequence goes on from OZ220698.1 coordinate 1,826,489, forward strand.
GCACCCTGACCTCATCGGTAATCCCGAACGCGGGATAGTTGCCCGTTGCGCCGCCCAGTCCTACGCCAAGGACCAGCCTGCCCCCGCTCATCTGGTCCATGCTGCTAACCTGCTTGGCAAGCTGTACCGGATTGTGAAGTGGAAGCACAAGCACGGAGACGCCAAGCTCTGCCCTGCTGGTCAGCGCCGTTGCGTAGGTCAGCAAGCTCAACGGATCCAGTACGGCGGTGGAGCCCAGCACCTGCTCCTGGGTCCACAAACCGTGGTAGCCCAGGCCCTCCGCCCTGGCGCAGTAATGGCGTATCAAATCCACGTCCACCTTCCCATCGGGAAAGGCCTGCGGTAGAGCAATGCATACTTGCAGCTTGTCCAGGGACATCATCTCCTCCTTGTAGTCGGGATCTATTGAATGCGCATACGGGCCGCCAGAACCGGCGGAATCTGATGAAACCTATTCCAGGAGAGGGGCCCCTCTCCGCTCAGGTCAAGACCGGCGGGAAAAGCAGGCTCTTCCATCCTGTCCAGAACAAACCCGTACTTGAAGCAGGTGTTGAACAGGAGACTCACCGGCCTGTGAAAATAGTGCTGCTGCCGGGGCTGGCCCAGTACGCCGACTCCCATGTGCATATACGGCTCCAGATACCGCGTTACTCGCACTCCGAACTCCGTAACCAGTTCCCCGTCCCTATCCCATCGCTCCGCCGTCTGACGGGATGTGCCCGAGTTGAACACGGGGTGCACCACCGAAAAAACGAACCTCCCGCCGGGCTTGAGCAGCCGAGGCAGGATAGAGATAAGCGGCTCTATCATCGCCATGTCCATGAGAGACATGGTGCACACCGCGGCGTCGAAGCTCCCCAGTCCCAGGGTCAGCAGAGCTTCCGAGTCCGACGCGTTCACCACCCTGTAATCGACTCTGCCTTCCGCAGTGCGACTCCGCGCCCTGTTTATGAAACTCTCGGACTGGTCGATAGCGACGACATCAGCGCCGAGGTCGGCCATGCGCCGGGCGAACCTTCCTGCTCCGCAGGCAACGTCTAGCACCGTCTCTCCCGGCTGCAACTCCAGCAATCGTTCCGTCGCCGGCTCTATGAGGACCGTCTGGAAGTCGTTGCCGTCGCCTATCGCATCGTCCCACCACTCGGCGATGCTGTTCCATACCAGGACGGTCTCGTCCTTGAACTCCGGGAAATCGGGAGAAGGGGCGTCCTCTGCCATGACCGCTCCCCCGCGCTAGCTGAACGCCTGGCTCAGCATGTTGATCTGCCTTTCCGACAAGCGCCATCCCGACGCGGCGCAGTTATCCTCAACGTGCACCGCCGAGTTGGCCTTGGGAATGGCCACCACTCCAGGCTGGGAGATGAGCCAGTTCAACGCCACGTTGGCCTCCGACCTTCCCGTTTCGGCGGCTACTCTGCTCAGCGCTCCCTGGCGGTCTCTGTTGGTTATATTGCGCATGCCCACGGCCAGGGGGCTGTAGGCAATGACAGTGATGTCGTTCTGCTGGCAGTAGGCCAGCGACTCCCTCTCCACCGCCCTCTTGACCAGGCTGTACTCCACCTGATTGGATACTATCTTAGCCTTAGAAAGAGCGGCCTGCGCCGCTTTCACCTGGCTCGCCGAGAAGTTGCTCACCCCTATGTAGCGCACCTTCCCTGCCTTGACCAGCGATTCCATGGCTTCCATGGTCTCCTCTATGGGGATGCTAGGGTTGGGCCAGTGCAGCTGGTACAGGTCTATGTAGTCCACGCCCAATCGCGTCAAGCTACCGTCCGCCGCTTTCAAAACGTCGTCGCGGCGGAAGTGCTCCGGCGATACCTTGGTAGCCAGCAGCACCTTATCTCGCACATCCTTGATGGCGCGTCCCACCGCCTCCTCCGTGCCGTAGGACTCCGCCGTATCCACCAGATTGGCGCCCAGCTCGATGCCTCTGAGAAGAGGGCCGGGCCCCCCGGTGTAGGCCCAGGTGCCCAGGCCTATATCCGGTACTAGTTCTTTTGTCTTTCCCAGCTGCTTGTATTCCATGGCTTCCCTAGTCGTGGTGTGGTTGGATGAGCTGCCGCACAACTAATCATAGCATCTTATTCATAGTGCCGTGCCAGTCTTTGGTGGCATTGCATAACAGATACAACCATCTCCGGTTCCTGCTGTTGGCCCAGTTCGGGCCGTCCGTGGCATGGTATAGCGCCACCAGTGTGATACGGCCAGGCTCGGCAGGCGTCGGTGTGGCAGCCGGAGTCGTGACGGATGTGGGAGTTGCGGATAGAGTCTCTCTACCTAACAGACGGCGGTTGCGACGGTGTAAATGTATCGTCTGAGCCGTCGTCGGGTGTGATGTCTCCGTATGCCCCAATCTCACCGTAGTAGTCCGTGAGGCCGTCGATGCTCTCTATCCTACTGTCTGCGAACACATCGGATGATGCGGCGGCTGTTATCCGTGCTCTCAGGTCGGCGAGGGTCTGTGAGTATTCCGGATCGTCGATCTCCGCACCGTAACGTAGTGCATTGACTGCACCTTCTTCGTCTATCTGCAGATCCCACTGCTCTACCGCCTGCCACGCCTCGATCGCTACATTGCCGTGCGCTCCCAACGGCGCGAGGAAGACTACAGCCGAACGGCCTTCCAGCAGATCCACAAGGATGCTCTGAGGCTCTGACAACTGTCCAGCAAGTAGCTGCTCGTACTCAGATTCCGTTGGCAATGGTTCGAATCCAAATTGACCAGCCTCGTGCGAGCGTTTGAAGAGGTCATATGACCGTGACTCGGCCAAGGGGACGTCGTAGGCTACGGTTACATTACCAGGGCCTTCTCCTAGAGCATAGCGACTGACATTGTAGTCGGCGTAGCAGGTCATCTTGAGTATCTCATCCGAGAACCCTCCACGCCAGATCGGCTCGTACTGTGCCGTCAAGTAGGGCCTATAGCGGGGAGCCGTACCATCCAAATGGGACTTAAACTCGACCTCTAGTTCGGTTGGTGTCGGCAGAGGCTCGTCATCGTCCTTGCCCAGCCAGAAGCGTATCGAATCCTCGCGCTGGGAGAGCGTCCTGGCAATACCCCGCCAATGACAGCGCACGGAACCCGGCTGCGCCGTTCCTTCGAGCGCGATGTGGACCGGCGACGCTTCAGCAAGGTAGAGGCCTTTCTCAAGTACATCCTCCACGCTTGGTGCCGTTACACCTCCATCGTGCATACCTCCTAAGGTAAAGAGTGTGGAATCGCTCACATCCCGGGGGGAACAGGGACGATCCGGATCGTCTAAGCAAGCCTGTTCTATGGGTATAGGCGTCGGGGTTGGCGTGGGTGTCGGAACAGGCGTGGGCGTCGGTGTTGGTGTGGGTGTCGGGATGGCCAATGGTGTGGGTGTTGCCGTTGGAGTACGCTGGGGAGTTTCTGTCGCCATAGGCGCAGACCCATCCACTGATGGAGTGGCCGGCTCATTGGAACATCCGACCAGAAGCATGGCAACGAGTATTGGAGCCGCAACCAGCCAACCTACGATCAATCTCAACACTGCTTCCTCTGTTGCATGTTCAGCACCTCCGCCTGAAAAGCGTCGCCATCTGAGACTTTCTATATACGTCTATACGTAGTGGAGGGCCTTTTGGCTTGCCACACCAATGCAAATTGCAAACCAATTCCTGATTGGGGATTCGCAAAACGGGGATTTGGATGCATACTTGCCATGTCTAGTTCTACCACAAATCCCTGACAAGGAGTAAACATGGTTGAGAAGATTAGAGTCGGTGTCCTTGGCGCAAGCGCGGCTTACGGTTGGGGCGGACGCGCCCATGCACCCGCAATCGAGGCCCTGCCCGAATACGAGCTGGTCGCGGTGGGCACTTCCCGTCCCGAGACCGCGACCCGCGCCGCCGAGCAGCTTGGCGCAAAGCACGCCCACCACGATTACCGCGAACTCATAGCCAACCCGGAAGTGGACCTGGTCTGCGTCAGCGTGAAGGCGCCGCTGCACTATGACATGACCATGGCGGCCCTTCGCGCCAGCAAACCGGTGTTCACCGAATGGCCCCTGGCCGCCAACGTGGGGCAGGCGGAGGAAATGACGACGTTGGCCGTAGAAAAAGGCATCCCCAACATCGTGGGGCTCCAAGCCAGGGTATCGCCGGGGGTTATGCACATGAAAGAGCTCATCGACGAGGGATACGTGGGCACACCGCTCAGTTGCTCCATGACCATGTTCCTCACCAGTCGAGAGCGCGACAGCGTGAACGCCTGGGAAGGCGACCGCAAGCAGGGCGGCAACGTGCTGAGCATCCACAGCGGCCACTCCATAGACGCCCTCTGCTTCTGCCTCGGCGACTTTGCCGAGCTGTCGAGCTACGTTCTGACCCAGGTCCCAACCTGGCACGTCAGCGATACGGGAGAGGACGTCGCCGTGGACGCGCCAGACAATATCCTGGTCAACGGCGTGTTGCAAAGCGGCTGCGTCGTCTCAGTGCACGTCGCTGCCGCGCCGGGGCCCGCTCCCGGCTGGCGAATGCAGGTCTACGGCACGGAAGGCAGCTTGCTGGCCACCTCCACACTTATGCTCCAGTACGGAGAGGTTGTTCTTCGCGGGGCACGACGGCAGGAGGTCGGCGACTCCTACAGATACGTGGGCGAAGCGGCTTTCCAAGAGATCCCCATACCCGGCAAGCATACGTTCGTCCCCGACTCCGTGCCCGACGGGCCGCCGTTCAACATCGCTCAGCTCTACCGCCGCCTCTCGGACGGCATGCTTCACGGCAAACCGGTGCACCCCGACTTTGAACACGCCCTGAAGCACCACCGCCTGCTTAACGCCATTGAGATTGCGGCAGAGACGGGCACGGTGCAGAAACTGGGGTAAGAAAGGACATCTCGATACTTTAGGGACAAGAGATGAGCAAAAAGAAGCCAAAGAAGAAGAACAAGGCCCGCAAGAAGGCCCAGAAGAGCACGGCGGTGAGTAAGGCGGACGCCGTGCAGAGGTATCTGGACTGGAGAGGCCGGGCCTCTTAGGACCTCGACACGGACCGTACGATGTGGAAGTCGTGGACTACCATTGATGAGGAGTTTAGACATGAGTGTGAGCAACGGAATGAGGCCGGTGCACCCCGGAGAGATACTGGGCGAGGAGCTTGAGGAGCTTGGACTATCGGCGAACGCGCTGGCCAAGGCCCTGGACGTGCCCACGAATCGAGTTACGGCTATCCTGAAGGGGCAGCGCGGGATAACGGCTGACACAGCTCTACGCCTCTCACGCTACTTCGGCACCACGCCCCAACTGTGGCAGAACCTCCAGAAAGCCTTCGAGTTGCGCGTGGCGGAGATTGAATCCGGGACGCAAATCGAGGCACGGGTGCAACCACGGGAGACGGTGCGGACTGCTGCGGGATAGACGTCCTACCGCGGCCTCACAGCTCCATTAGACGGGACGTGTCCATGAAATCGGTCACCAGCTCAGGGCCGCTCTCCGTGATGAGCACCGCATCCTCTATGTGGTAGCCGGCCTGCCCCGGCCAGCGCACCCTTGTCTCCAGGGAAAAGAACATCCCCGGCTGCAGAGGCGTATCGTCGTCCCCGGCGAGCATGGGAGTTTCGTGGATGGCGTAACCGACGCCGTGCCCGGCAAAGGACAGCGAGAACGATATCTCCGCCCGCTTGTAGCCTGCCACCGCTGCCTTGAACACGTCGCTGGCGAGTGCGCCGGGTTGCATGGAGTCCAGTGTCTCCATGTGCACCTGGTATATGCGCTCGTAGATGGACCTCTGCTCCGCCGTGGCCTTGCCCAGCACGGCAGTGCGAGCCACGTCGGAATAGTAGCCTGAGAAGTAGCCGCCGCAGTCCGTCTTCACCAGGTCGCCGGGCTGGATGCGATAGTCTGTCGGATCGGGATGGGCGTGGCCTGTGTTGGGTCCGGTGGTAAGATAGAGAAAGGCGGGAAGCTCCGCGCCGCCGCGCAGTATCTCGCTGCCCAGGCGGGCCACCAGGTCCGACTCCACGTCTCCCGGCTTGATGGTCGAGTAGGTAGCCATCAGGGCGCGTTCCGTGGCAATGGCGGCCCTCTTCAACACCTCTATCTCGGAGTCGCTCTTCACCATGCGCACCCGCTCCAGGAGCTTCTCGCATGCCTGGAACTGCGCCTCTGGGAGGGCGGCGACCATCTCCTTGTGGAAGTCGACGCTGAGGTAGCTCGGCTCGAAGCCTATGCGTCCCGCCGACAGCCCCTTTTCCTGCAGCACGTCCGCCAGCACGTCTATCGGCGACTTGACGTGCTGCACGTAGCCCCGGATATCCTCTATCCAGCCCTTCTCCCTGCAGTACCCCTCTTCCTGGGTCGCCACTATCAGGGTGGGAGAGCCCTCCTTGGGCCAGACCACCAGGGCCAGCCTGTCGCGGATGGAGCGCTGCGTCCAAAGCAGGACGCCGGACGTATAGGGGGCGTTCTCCGGCGACATGGCCACGATTGCATCAAAATCGCTGGCCTCTACCTCTCGCCTCAGCGAATCCAGGTTGCCTTGTACAGCCATGTCTAAACTAGAGCGGCACTGTGGCCTTGGCCACGGCAACCGTTTGGCCCATCTGGTTGACGCCCCTGACTTCAACGTCCACCAAGCGATTGCCCTCTTCCTCGCGCTTGTCGATGACTTCACCGCTGTAGGTAACCACGTCGTTGGCCTGGATGGGCTCCAGGGCTCGCATGCTGATACTCCCCCGGGTGACGTTTCTTGTGGGGAAAGCCGTCTGCAGGAGCTCCACCATGAACCCGCACGTGCTGACGCCGTAGTTCACCATCGATCCGAAGATGCCCTGCTCGGCGAACTCACTGTCGACGTGAAGGTTCATGCCCTCAATCTCGCGCTCAGGATCCTCGTTCAAAATCAGGTAGTTGTCGATGTCTTCCTGCGTCTCCGACTTCTGCATGGTAGGAAGCTGATCGCCTACATTTATGGAATCGAAACTGACTGACGCTGCCTCAACTAACATTTAACCCCTCCTTAGCTCTGGCGCACCTTTCTGCCCTTAGAGTACTCCCAGATGATGTTGTAAAGATAATCGCACACCTTCTCCCCGCGCTGGTTGTGTCCCACCACGCGGAACGATACGAACTTGTTGCCTGAGCGGCTCTCCCACGTGCGGTGGACAGAGGTAGTACTTGTCACCTCGTCACCGGGATAGACCGGAACGTCCTGGAACGTGATCTCAGCGCCCACAAAGGGGGTGCTTCTGGGTTCGCTGGTCTGCTCCGGCAAAAGATAGCCTAGGGAGTTGAACAGATCCCAGCGCCGCATCGGCGCGTAGGCGAACACCATGGTGGGCGCCGCGACGACGCTGTCGTATCCCTCCGCCTTTGCCGCCTCGTCGTCATAGTAGATGGGGTTGGTGTTCAGCACCGACTTGGCGTAGTTGGCGATGGACTCGCGGGTCACCGACATAACAATGGGCGGAGATTCCAGGCCCGGTTCGAACATCTCCCAGGTCCAGACCGGCATCTCGTCTTTGGGCTTTGCCTCTGTCATAGCCGCCTCCTAGCTTTGATCTCAGGTCAAACGGAGCATATCTTTACGTGGAAGCGGTGTCAACGAAGGTGCTGATGAGACATTATCGCCACGGCGTGTACCGTGGGTGTCATAGGACACCACTAAGTTGACAAGGGGCAATTTAAGCTGCGACACTTTAAGCTACGAAACCGTGAGGAGATAGTGATGACAGTCGACTCTGTCATACAGACTGTATTAGCTAGGGTAGGGGGCGGCGTTCCAGCAACCAAACTAGTCAAGCTGGTTTATCTCGTTGACTTCGTGCACTATCAGCATTTCGGGGAAACGGTTACAGGGCTAGAATACCAGTGGGACCATTTTGGCCCCAATGCAGTACAACACCGAATCGTCAGAGTGGCTGAAGATCTAGCAGAAAAGCACCAGATCACCTACAGAAAAGTTGACCATTGGCATGGTGGTGTCACGAAGTATTTTGGTGTTGCTCCAGATTCTGAAATACCAACCCTCTCTGCTACGGCCGAGATGGCGCTGAACGATGTAGTTGCCCGCTACGGAAGACTTTCGGTGAAAGAGATTACGGAAGTCAGCAAGAAAACCCGCCCGTTCAAGAACGCTTCACAGTATGACATGCTGACCATGGAACAATTGGCGCCTGCGTTAGGCGCTACAGCAGATGACGTTGAAGCCTATAACCGTGATTTGGCCGAACATGGAGTCCTAACTCTGGAAGAGGTTAAACGTGAGTATGGACTTGAATAGATGCGCATTGTATTTGCTCTGTCGGCACGGCGGTTCTTGGACGCCGTGCCTAATCACACTCGGAGCAAACTCATCAATGATGCGGTCTGGTTAGCCAGCAACTCGTATCTGACTCCGGATGATACGCAGATCGTACCGTTCCTTATGCCTCCTCATGTAGGCAAGATTTTCAGAGACGATTTCCATTGGATAATTTTCTATACTGAAGGAGAACGTCTAATAATCGCCAACATAGGCTGCCTTTCTGAGAAGCCACATTTATGGCGCGCAGAACCTCCCCGAAGCTAAGTATCACTCATTGTGCCAAGCCCTTTCTCCACTCTGCGTAATCCTATAAAGTATTAGAAGCAATATCGGAGCACCCACCAAGCTTTCACAAGGAGGGCCAATGAGTAATCCCGTCCAGGACGTCCAGCGGCTGGGCCAGTCCATCTGGTACGACAACATACGGCGCGGCCTGCTCGATTCGGGAGAACTGAAACGCCTCATCGAAATGGGCGTTACCGGCCTCACCTCCAACCCGACCATCTTCGAGAAGGCGATAGCGGGAAGCACGGACTACGACGAAGCCCTCACCGAGCTGGCCCGCTCCGACAAGTCCGTGGACGAGAGCTACGAAGCGCTGGTTATAGAGGACATCCGCAACACCGCCGACCTGCTCCGACCTATCTACGACCGCACCAACGGAGTCGACGGCTACGCCTCGCTGGAGGTCAGCCCCAAGCTCGCCCACGATACGGCGGGCACCACGGCGGAGGCGCGCCGTCTCTTCGGCGCGTTGGACAAGCCCAACGTAATGATAAAGGTCCCCGCCACTGCGGAGGGCATCCCCGCCGTCCGCCAGCTTATTAGCGAAGGCATCAACATCAACGTCACCCTCATCTTCTCGCTGGAAGCCTACCGGCAGGTGATGGAGGCCTACATCGCTGGACTGGAAGAGTACATCGCCGGCGGCGGCGACCCATCTCGCATAGCCTCTGTGGCCTCGTTCTTCGTGAGCAGGGTCGATACGGCCGTGGATGCTCTCCTGGAAGAGCGTATGCGCCAGGGCGGGCCGGACGTGAAGCCGCTGATGGGCAAGGCGGCCATCGCCAACGCCAAACTGGCCTACCGCGAGTTCCAACAGGTCTTCGGCGAAGAGCGCTTCTCTGGCTTGAAGGGCAAGCAGGCGCGCCCGCAGAGACCGCTCTGGGCCAGCACCAGCACCAAGAACCCCGCCTACAGCGACCTCATGTACGTGGAGGCGTTGATAGGCCCTGACACCGTGGATACCCTGCCGCCCGCTACGCTGACGGCGCTTCTGGAGTACGGCAAGCCCGGACCTACGCTAGCGCAAGGAACGGAGCAGGCGGAGGAGCACTTGGACGCGCTGGAACAGGCGGGCATCAGCATGGCTCAGGTTACCGACAAGCTCCTGGCCGACGGGGTGAAGTCGTTCGCTGACTCCTTCGACACGCTGCTGGCCAACATCAGCGAGAAGATGGCCAAGCTCACAGCCCAGATGCCCACGCCTCCAACCTCATCTCTCGGCGGCCACCTGCCGGACGTAGAGGCCGCCCTGCGCGACCTGCAGGACAGAGAGGTGATCAAGCGCATCTGGTCCAACGACCACACCGTATGGAAGCCGGAGCCCACTGAGATCAGCGACCGCCTAGGATGGCTCAACGTCACCGAATCGATGGCCGGCCAGGCGTCGGCCTTGCAGAGCTTCGCCGACGAGGTCAAAGACGCCGGGTATCGCCACGTTGTGCTACTCGGTATGGGCGGAAGCAGCCTGGGCGCGGAGGTGCTCTGGCAGACCTTTGGCAGTGCGCCGGGTTATCCTGAGCCTATCACTCTGGACACCACCGTCCCCGACTGGATTCAGGCCGTCAACCGGACCATAGACGTGTCCAAGACCCTGTTCCTGGTCTCATCAAAGTCTGGCGGAACCTTGGAAACGGTTTCGGGCTATCGCTACTACCGGAGCCTGGTTGAAGAATCGCTGGGCAAGGAGAAGGCGGGGGCGAACTTCGCCGCCATCACCGACCCGGATTCCCCACTGGAAAAGCTGGGGCAAGAGGAGGGCTTCCGCCGCATCTTCACCAATCCGTCGGATATCGGCGGGCGGTACGCCGTCCTCTCCTACTTCGGACTGGTACCCGCTGCGCTCGCCGGAATCGCGATAGAGGACATCCTGGCATCCGCCGACGTTATGCGCCAAGGGTGCGACTCTTCCGTCTCTGCAATAGATAACCCCGCCGCCTGGCTGGGAGCCGCCATGGCTGCGCTGGCCTTGAAGGGGCGCGACAAGCTGACCATAGTCACCTCTCCGTCCATAAGCACCTTTGGCCTCTGGGCGGAGCAGCTCCTTGCCGAAAGCACCGGCAAGGAGGGCAAGGGCATTGTGCCGGTGGCCGGAGAGCCACTGGCCGAGCCGGAATCGTACGGCGACGACCGGCTCTTCGTATATATGCGCGTAGAGGACGACGACAACGCAAAAACCGACGCGGAGATCGAGCGGCTAGAATCCTCGGGGCAGCCGGTCATCCGCTTGGGCCTCAGGGACAGGTACGACCTGGGCGCTGAGTTCTTTCGCTGGGAGTTTGCTACCGCCGTCGCCGGTGCCGTGCTGGCGATAAACCCGTTCGACCAGCCCAACGTGCAATCGGCCAAGGACAAGACGGCGGACGTGCTTCAGGAATACGGTTCCTCGGGAGCACTGCCGGAGATCGAAGCCCCCGGCTCTCTGAAAGACCTGCTGGCCGAAGCGAAGTCCGGCGACTACCTGGCAATCATGGCCTACCTGCGTCCCACTCCGGAGGTTGAACAGGCCATGGCGGACTTGAGGCGCAATGTGACCGAGAAGCACAAGATAGCCACAACTTTCGGCTATGGGCCGCGCTTCCTCCACTCCAGCGGCCAGCTGCACAAAGGCGGCCCCGCATCGGGTCTGTTCCTGCAGCTCGTCATTGACCACGAGGACGATATTCCAATTCCGGGCCAGACCTACTCCTTCGCCACCCTGGCCGACGCACAGGCCATCGGCGACCTGCAGGTGCTCCAGGAACTGGGACGACGCGTCGCCATGGTGAAGCTGGGCAAGGATACGGCAGCCGGTATACGCCGTATGATTGAGGAGATTAGCTAAGTCCAACGGCGCTCTCTACTAAGGAGGCATGAAATGGAACTGGGCATGATAGGACTTGGCCGCATGGGCGGGAACATGGCCCTGCGGCTCAGCAAGGGCGGCCACGACATGGTCGGCTACGACCCAAACCAGCAGGTGGTGCAGGACTACGAAAAGCAGGGCATCTCAGGCGCATCTTCCCTGGAAGACCTGGTCGGCAAGCTGTCCGCGCCCCGCGCCGTATGGAGCATGGTCCCTTCCGGAGATGTAACGGAGGCCACCGTCAACCGCCTCGGCGAGCTGCTGTCGCCGGAGGACACCGTAATAGACGGCGGGAACTCCTACTACAAGGATAGCGTTCGCCGCGCCGCCGTCCTGAAGGAAAAGGGCATCTACTTCCTGGACTCCGGGACCAGCGGCGGCATTTGGGGGGTAACGGAGGGCTACAGCCTGATGGTGGGCGGTGATAGCGACGCATTCAGTAGGTTGGAGCCTATAATGCAGACCCTGGCCCCAGCCGCCGACAAAGGCTACGGCCGCGTTGGCCCCGCCGGAGCGGGTCACTTCGTCAAGATGGTGCACAACGGCATCGAGTACGGCATGATGCAAGCCTATGCCGAAGGTTTCGAAATCATGGAGGCCAAGAAGGAGTTCGAGCTGGACATGGCCGGCATAGCCGAGATATGGCGCTACGGCAGCGTAGTCCGCTCATGGCTCCTGGACCTGACCGCGGCCGCCCTGCAGGAAGAGCCTGACCTGGCAAGCCTGCAGGCCTACGTGGACGACTCCGGAGAGGGGCGCTGGACTGTCCAGGAATCGGTGGACCTGGCGGTGCCCGCGCCGGTCATTTCGGCGTCATTGCAGGCGCGTTTCCGCTCGCGGCAGGAGAACTCGTTCGGGGCGCGACTCCTGGCTGCCATGCGGAACCAGTTCGGCGGTCATGCCGTGCGCAGGGCCGGGTAAATGCAGGTCGGAGGAAGGATTGGGGAATAACCATGTCTGAAGGTACAACCACTATCGTGATTTTCGGAGCAACGGGAGACCTTGCGAAACGCAAGCTGGTGCCCGCGCTCTTCACGCTCGCCGTCAAGAACCGGCTCGACGATAACGTCCGAATCGTGGGGGCGTCGCGCTCCGCCATGTCCGACGACCAGTTCCGTGAATCGATGTGGGACGCCCTGCAGGAGTTCCGGGACCTTAAGAACCGCCGCCAGGACTGGGACCGCTTTGCCCGCCGTCTCAGCTATATCCCGGCGGACATCTCTAACCCGATGGACTTCGTAAATATGAAGGAGCAGCTTGAAGAGATGGAAGGTGACACCAGCCCTGCCAACCGTCTCTTCTATCTCTCCATAGCGCCCTCTCTCTATTTGGGCGCGATTCTCAACCTGGGCGCTACCGACCTGGCCGTGGAGGATACGGGCTGGAGGCGGGTGGTCATAGAGAAGCCGTTCGGCTGGAACCTTGAATCCGCCCAGGCACTCAACCGGGAGGTGCATCAGGTATTCCAAGAGGAGCAGGTGTACCGCATAGACCACTACCTGGGCAAGGAGTCCGTGCAGAACCTGCTGGTGCTTCGCTTCGCCAATGCCATATTCGAGCCTGTATGGAACCGCAACTACGTGGACAACATCCAGATCACCGTGGCGGAATCGGTGGACGTTGCTGACCGCGCCGCCTACTACGACGAATCGGGCGTGGTGAGGGACATGGTGCAGAACCACCTCCTACAGCTTCTCGCCATGGTGGCCATGGAGCCCCCCAGCGCCGCCGATGCTGAGTCGCTGCGCAGCAAGAAGGTGGACGTGCTCAAAGCCATCAGGCGTTGGGAGACCGATGATGTGTCCAAGCACGCCATCAGGGGCCAGTACAAGGGCTACCTGGACGAAAAGGGAGTCGATCCTGGGTCGCTCACCGGAACATACGTGGCCATGCGTCTCTACGTGGACAACTGGCGCTGGCGCGACGTGCCTTTCTACCTGCGCACTGGGAAAGCCATGGCCAACAAGACGTCGGAGATAATCGTCCAGTTCCAGTCTCCTCCGCATCTCATGTTCTACGACCATATGCCGGACGATCTGTCGCCCAATATTCTATCGGTGTGCCTACAGCCTAACGAAGGCACCCACCTCAGGTTTCAATCCAAAGTCCCAGACCAGGGAATGACGATGAGGCCCGTGGACATGGAGTTCCGCTACGAAACGGCTTTCAGAGACCAGTCCATCCCGGAGGCCTACGAGCTCCTTTTGGAAGACGCTCTGAAGGGAGACGCGTCCCTGTTCATCAGAAGCGACCACATAGAAGAGGCCTGGCGCATAGTGGAGCCGCTTCTCAACTGGCACGAGATCAGAGCTCCTTACGAGTACGACCGCGGCTCCTGGGGCCCCCAGGCCGCCGATTGGCTCCTGGCCCAAGACGGGCGGTCCTGGGTGCTGGTCTGCGGTGGCGTCTGAACCCATGCCCAATGTGCACGTATCAGCCACGGCGGAGGAATCGGCGCGGCAAGCGGCTGAGCTTATCGCCGCCCTGTCGGAGCGAGCCGTGCGGGACCGCGGCCGGTTTGCCGTTGCCCTCTCCGGAGGTTCCACCCCTCGACGCCTTCATGCCCTACTCGCCTCGGAGGAGTATCGCGAGCGCATCTCATGGCCGCACTGGCGCATCTTCTGGGGAGACGAGCGCGCCGTCCGCCCGGACCACGACGAAAGCAACTTCCGCATGGCAAGGGAGACATTGCTCAACCACGTGCCTTTGAGCCAGGCGCACGTCCACCGCATCCCTACGGAGTTTGACCCCGACCGCGCCGCCACTGAATACGAGCAGACCATTCGCCAAGCGCTGTTTGCGGATATCCCCGTCTTCGACCTGATCCTGCTCGGCATGGGCGACGACGGACACACGGCGTCTCTCTTCCCAGGCAGCGAAGCTCTGCAAGAGGATAAACGCCTCGTGGTCTCTGACTGGGTGCCTCACCTCGACGCGCACCGCATCACCTTCACCCTCCCCCTGATAAACCGCGCCGCCGCCGTAGCGTTCCTGGTGGAAGGAGCGCACAAGGCCAAGATGGTGCAACGCATGCTCCAACCCGGCCCCGCAGAAGAGCCGCTCCCGGCATCCCTTGTACAACCGACTGACGGCGAGCTCCACTGGTTCCTGGACAGCGCTGCGGCAGAGCGGCTGACGGACACTCCGTCTGGATAACCACGCTCTTCACCCGCCCACCCTGAGCGAGGGCGTGCCCTCTCGGTCATTCTGAGGAGCCAGCGACGAAGAATCCGAAGCCTCTGCCTGCAAAGCTACGATGTATTCGATGAGCCGCTTGGGATTCTTCGCCTACGGCTCAGAATGACGACCCCACGCCCCTGGATGCCCGTTGTCGCGGGATACGTTTAACCGTCCCCTAGACCTTACGCATCTCCTTCGAGAAGTATGACCACACCGCGGTCAGCGCCACGCCTGAAGCCGCCATTGCCGCCACCGCCGTGCCAGGGCCCAGCCACTCCGCCAGAACCCCCAGGACCAGCGTACCCAGCGGCATCACTCCAATGAACATGCTCATGATCCCCATCACCCGGCCCCGCATCTTCTCGTCCGTGGAGAGCAGCACCATCGTCGCCTGCATCGACCCGAATCCCGACATCCCTACACCGGCCAAAACCAGGGCAAGAAAGGAGAGCGGGTATGAGGTGGACAACCCGAACAGAGTCAGGAACCCCATGCCGATCATTGCGCCCCCATAGTAGTAACGCGACTTCAGCCGGATGTTTCTCCGTGACGCTATGAACGACGACCCTATAATGGAGCCTATCCCCTGCGCTGCTCCTAGCGCGCCCATCGCCGTCGGGCTCACCAGCAGTACCTTCTCCGCGAACACCGGAATAAGCGATCTGTGAGGGGGAAAGGCCAGGTTGAGCAGCACCGTCACCCCCACCACGCCAATCAGAGCGCGGCTCCCCATGAGAGCGCGGAACCCTTCCGCGGTTACCCTGAAGAATGAATGTACTCCGACCGACACCAGCGTCTGCTTCCTGGATGGACGTATGAGTGATACCAGGACCAGGGCGGCCAGGTAGAACAGCGCCACCGCCAGGTACGACCAGCCCACGTTCTGGAACCCGTCTTCCGATGCAACACCCAGTATCACGCCCCCCAGTGAGGGGCCTATCATGACGCCGACTGTTTGGCCCATCTGGTCCAGTGCAAACGCCGTGTGCAGCGACTCCCTGTTCACCAGGTCCGCTACGAAGGTGCGTCGCGCCACCTGGTCAAGCGTGTGGGATGTGCCAATGAGCAGGCTGAACCCCAGTATGTGCCATTCCACCAGCAGCCCGGAAAAGACCAGCAGCGCCGCCGCCGTCGCCAGCAAGCTGTTGGCCGCCAGCACCGCCATCACAACGTAACGCCTGTTGAAAGCATCGGCCACTATGCCGCTCAGCACGCCGCCGAACAGCATCGGAGCGGTGAACGCCACAACCACCAGCGCCGTGCTTAACACCGAATCGGTGAGCTGAAGCATCATGTAGCCGGAGACCAGCGTCCACATCCACCGCCCTATCTGCAGGCCGGTGCCGGCAGGCCAGAACAGGCGGTAGTTCCTATCGCTGAGCACCTGGAAGATGGGGCGTCTTCTGCCCGTGCTCATCTCGGCTGCTCCGGGGATTGGGTCCTCTAACGACAAATCGGGTGTCCCTGTACGAGTCTCACAATCACCAATGATATGCTCAACCCAGGGAATGTCCAGACCCGCAACAGCTAACTGCCCTTCTGCCATTCTGAGCGTAGCGAAGAATCTGCGTCGTCGTGAGACAAGAGGACATATGGGCACTGCCTAGCTGCCCCGTATAGGAAACGTCCCTCACCAGCAGATTGCTTTGATTCCCTCGCAACTACGAAACGGGGTCGAGGGTATTGATATCTGTACCGATACACGGTATAGTCCTTCTATGATACGGTCGTTTCGCCATCGAGGACTTAAGCGTCTCTATGAGCGGGGCGACCCCAGCAGGATAGGCGCCGACCTATTAGACCGGGTCACTCTTGCCCTGGCGGACCTTGATGCCGCCAGCAAGCCGAGCGACATTGACCTGCCAGGGTACAGATTGCATCCACTCCGGGGTGACCGGAGAGGATTGTGGAGTATTGCGATTTCGGGCAACTGGCGGATCACGTTCCGGCTTGAGGATGGCAACGCGTACGATGTCGACCTAGTCGACTATCACTAGTGAGAGGAAAGAGACCATGGCTATGAAGAATCCACCTCACCCTGGCCGCAGCATCAGGGAGAACTGCTTGGAGCCCCTTGGTCTGAGCGTCACCGAGGCGGCGGAGTTCTTGGGCGTTGCCCGTCACACGCTCTCGCGGGTATTGAACGGCCACGCGGCCATATCACCCAACATGGCCATTCGCCTTGAGAAGGCCGGATGGTCCAACGCCGATTTCTGGCTGCGCCGGCAGACTTCCTACGACCTGTGGAAGGCCAGAGAACGGGCCCAGATAATAGAGGTTGAGGACTTCAGTACCGCCGCCCTGCCGTAGCGAACGGAGCCTCGCCGCCAAGCCCCGCTCATCTGGTTCCATTCGGCGACTCAGGATAAACTCTAGGCTCACCATGAGCGGGCAAGGGGTGGTATTCCAACGGCATTGGTGCTACCAACACGTGTAGAGAATTCCCAGTATCGGCTCTCCTTTGTCAGCCACCTGTTTTGTGATAAGCTCCCAGAGAAACGACAGCGTTTGCTATCCAACCCTACTTTGGAGGTTAAAACGTGGCTGACTACCAACCAAACACGGTGCTTTCCACCAAGGAATTTAACGTCGTAGGCACCAGGCCGGAGCGTCACGACGCCCTGGAAAAGGTGACCGGATCCGCCAAATACGGCGCGGACGTGCACCTGCCCGGCATGCTCTACGGGCGAGTCGTGCGCAGCCCCCACGCTCACGCCAGGATCAAGTCCATCGACGCTAGCAAGGCGCTTGCCCTCCCCGGCGTCAAGGCCGTAGTAACCGGCGCCGACTTCCCCCGTCTCTCCACAAGGCTCATCGACGTGGGAGAGGGCGCGCTCAGCAACCGCGCCTTCATGAGCGAGAACTGCATCGCCAGGGACAAGGTGCTGTACAAGGGCCACGCCCTGGCCGCGGTGGCCGCCACCAGCCAGGACATCGCCGACCAAGCTCTCGACCTCATCGAAGTGGACTATGAGGTGCTCCCACCCGTCTTGGATGGTCGGGACGCCATGAAGCCCAACGCCCCCATTCTTCACGAGCGCCTCACAACCAAGGGAGGCCCCGGCGCGGCGGGCACCCTCAGCGACGACGAAGAGGGCGAACAAACCAACGTGGCCGCCCACTATGAATATGCCATCGGCGATTTGGACCAAGGGTTCAAGGAAGCCGACCTTATAGTGGAGGAGGAGACGCACACCAAGGCGGTGCACCAGGGATACATCGAGCCTCATTCCGCCACCGCGGAGTGGCTGCCCAACGGCGAAATCACCATCTACTGCAGCAGCCAGGGCCAGTTCCAGATCAGGGAGCAGAGCGCCCTGGTGCTGGATGTCCCCGTCTCCAAGATAAAGGTCATCCAAATGGAGATTGGCGGCGGTTTCGGGGGCAAGCTCGGCGTCTACCTGGAGCCCCTCGCCGCTCTGCTCTCCAAGAAGTCCGGCGTTCCCGTGAAGATGACCATGTCTAGGGCGGAGGTCTTCGAGGCCACCGGGCCTACTTCCGGCACCCACGTCAAAGTCAAGATGGGCGTCACCAAGGACGGCCTCATCACAGCCGCCGAAGCCATTCTGGTCTACGAGGCCGGAGCCTACCCAGGCTCCCCGCTGAGCCCGGGATGCCAGTGCATACTGGCACCCTACAACATCCCCAACGGTCGTATTGAAGGGTTCGACGTGGTGATCAACGCGCCCAAGGTGCAGGCCTATCGAGCCCCGGGCGCTCCCTCCGCGGAGCTGGCCGCGGAAGTAGTGGTCGATGAGATATGCAGGAAACTGGATATGGACCCCATAGAGTTCCGCCGCATCAACGGCGCCAAAGAGGGAACAAGGCGCGTTACCGGCCCTCTCCATCCCAGGATAGGCTTCATGGAGGTTCTGCAAGCCGCCAGTGACCACGACCACTACAACACCCCTCTGGAGGGCCCCAACCGCGGCCGAGGCGTCGCCGTGGGCTTCTGGTCCAACGGCACCGGCCCGGCCAGCGCCATGGCCAGCGTCAACCCGGACGGCACCATCAGCTTGATGGAGGGTTCTCCCGACATCGGAGGCACCCGCACCGTGGCCGCCATGCACGTGGCAGAGGTGCTGGGCATCCCCTCCTCAGACGTCAAGCCGCAGGTCGGAGACACCGACTCCGTGGGATACACCTCCTCCACCGGAGGCAGCAGCGTCGCGTTCAAGACGGGCTGGGCCTGCTACGAAGCCGCTCAGGACGTGAAACGCCAGCTGATCCGGCGCGCCGCCACGCTCTGGGAAGTGGACGAAGATGACATCGAGTACAACGATGCCAATCTCTACCACAAGTCGGACACGGCGCTCAACATCAGCTTGAAAGAGATGGCGGCTCAACTCAACTCCACCGGCGGTCCCATCGTAGGCAGCGCCAGCCTCAACCCCAGGGGCGCCGGGGGCGCTTTCGCCGCCCACATCGTGGACGTAGAGGTGGACCCGGACACGGGCAAGGTGACCATCCTCCGCTATACCGCCGTCCAGGACGCCGGCAAGGCTATCCATCCCACCTACGTGGAGGGGCAGATTCAGGGCGGCGTCGCACAGGGCATCGGCTGGGCGTTGAACGAAGCCTACCACTTCACCGGCGACGGCCACATGATGAACCCCACCTATCTGGACTACCGCATGCCCACTTCGCTTGACCTCCCCATGATAGATACGGTGATTGTGGAGGTGGCCAATGAAGGACACCCCTACGGCGCGCGCGGTGTCGGCGAGGTGCCCATAGTGCCGCCCCTGGCCGCAATGGCCAACGCCATATGCGCCGCCACGGGGCATCGCGTCAATGAGCTGCCTATGTCGCCGGACAAGGTGCTGGCCGCCGTGAAGAACGGCGGAAACGGCCGTTGATAACGCCATGCCGGAGGTCTGGATCCCCATGCTCATGCGCAACCTCTCCGCGGGACGGCACAGGGTGGAGGTAGAGGGCGCTACGGTGCGGCAGGTCATAGAAAACCTGGACAAGCAGTTCCCTGGCATGAAGGAGAGGCTGATGGAGAACGGAAGCCTCATGCCAGGCATATCCGTCATCGTGGACGGTCAGCAGAGCCAGCTTGGTCTGTTGGAGCGGCTGGAAGAGGCCAGCGAAGTTCACTTTCTGCCCGCCATCGGCGGCGGCCTCTGACACGGCAAGCAGGACAATTCGACAATAAAAGAGGAGGCGCTTCCCAGGGAGTGCCTCTTTCTTTGCAGAGCTTCTTCTAGAGGAGGTTGCCTTGATACGCAGCTTGAACGGAAAGACACCCAGGGTACACCCCACTGCCTTCGTCAGCGAGTTCGCCTACGTCGTCGGCGACGTTGAGATCGGCGAAAACTCAAGCATCTGGCCCGGCACCGTGATTCGCGGCGACGGCGGCACAATCACCATCGGCAAGAACACCAACGTCCAGGACAACAGCGTGGTCCACTCCGGCTCCATAGGCGACGGCGTGACCATCGGCCACAACGTCACCTGGCACGGCACAAGCCTCGGCGACAACTGCCTGGTGGGCAACGGCGCCACGGTCAACAGCCGCGTCGAAGTCGGGGAGCTTTCCATCATCGCCGCCGGCGCCGTGGTCTTGCCCAATGAGAAGGTGCCGCCGCGCAGCTTCATGGCCGGCGTACCCGCCGCGCTGCAGATGCAGATCCTGGACCGGCACGAACAGATGATAAGGGGCAACGCCCTTGGCCTGGTAAGGCAAGCCCAAGTCTACAAGGCGGAAGGGCTAGAATAAATGCCTGAATCGTTCCATAATTGCTGAACCCCTTGTGAGGTATCGGCCATGGCTAGAAGAAAGCGCCAAGAGAAATTCCACGAAAAGCACGCCTGGGTTCTACTCTTTGCCCTCAGCCTGTTCATTGCGGCCACCGCCGCTGTCGGCATAATCTCAGGCATAGACCGGACGGACTTCGAGCAGAGCACCAACCTAACCTGGGATGAAATGAAAACATTGAACCCAACCGTGTCCGACTACGTCCAGCGGGTGATCTGGCTCAACGGTGTCGCTTACCTGGGGCTTGGCCTTATCGCCGCCGTCCTCTCCTGGACCGCCTATCGCAGGGGAGAGCCGTACGCCTGGTTCGCCATGTGGGTGTTGCCACTGGCGCTGGCAGTGAGCGCCGCGGTCTTCGCCGTGGAAGACTCCGATCTGGCCTACTACTACGGGGGCTACACCCTCATAGCGGTGGTAGGCCTGCTGCTGCCCTACCGCAAGTTCTTCCCCGGACGGAGCTGACGAGTCCCTCCACCACCGTCGTTCTGCGAAGGCAGGAACCCAGGAGTGGGGTGGGGCGAGGAGAAGCACACACCCGATGTTGTCATTCTGAGAAGCATAGCGACGAAGAATCTCAGACCTCCCGTTTACCCTCGCCGCTGGGGCGTTCGCGGTCATTTCCGTTGCTTTGGATGCGGTGATACAATCCAATCACAGTCAACGGTACAGGCTCGACCAAGACCCCTATAACCCATTAGGAGAACAAAATGACACAAACCAACCTGGAAGAGATGATCACTCAAATGGAGCAAGCCGTCGAGGAAGGCCTGGCCTACCTGGAGGAGGCCGGCGGCGGCGCAAGCCCGCAAGTAGACCGCTGGACCGCCAAGGAGGTGCTGGCCCACATGGTCTACTGGCACCGCGCCTCCCTGCAGGGCATGGAATCGGTGGCCGGCGGCGGGCCGCCGTTCCAGGTGCCAGCCTCATCCGATGAGATAAACGACGAAATAGTCGATGAACTCTCCGAGACTTCCGTTTCTTCAATGGCGGAAGAGCTCAGGGACCTCCAGAAACGGCTGTCCGCCGCGGCCCGGGCTGTGCCCAACATTGACGACACCGTCTTTATTCGCGTCACCGGCCAGACCTTCTCCACCCGTATCCGCATCGAAACCATTACACATCACTGGAGAGACCACGTCCGCGAACTACAAGCGGCCGCTTCTCCTTCATCTTGACCAGCATCACCCCATGCGATAATCTCCCCTTTTAAGCTACAGAGGAGGCTTAGATGGCAACTCAGGAAACCTTTGAAGAAGCAGTAGCCGAATTCATCTCCCGCTCCAAGGATCTCATCGACACCGAGTCGGACGAGAATCTCCCCCCTTGGCCGCCTACGCCCTACGACCAGGACGGCCCTCCCTACGAGTTCTCGCAGCGGTTCACTCCGGATTTCATCAGGAAGTACGCCCTTACCATCGCCGACGACAACCCGCTCTACACCGACCCCGACTACGGCAAGCACACCAAGTACGGCTCTCAGCTTGCCCCGGGCCCCATCCTGGCCCTCGTACGGTACCCCTCGGTGCACGGCGCGACCAGGCCGGGAGGCTATCCGCTTGCCAACTTCATCTCCGGCGCAGCCTGGGAGTTCTACAACGTCATCCACGCCGGAGCCAAGTTCCGCTCGTCCAAGGAGACCAAGGAGATCTTCGAAAAGCCCGGTTCCAGGGGCAACCTCGTATTCATGATCTCCAACAACCACTACTGGGATTTCCACGGAGACCTCATAGCCAAGTGCTACGGCACCCAGATATACGTTCCCATGCCCAGCATGGGCACCGGGCGCGTCATGTCCGCCGACCGCGTCGGCGAGCACATGCTCTACGAGCGCAAGGCCACCAGCTACTCACAGGAAGACATCGAGAAAACGCTTCAGGACGTGGGGAACATGAAGCGCCGCGGCGCGGATACGCTCTACTGGGAAGACGTCAATGAAGGCGAAAGCATCGGGCCGCTGGTGCTGCCGCCCTGGACCCTTCTGGACCAAGTGGTATATCACTCCGTGGCCTGGGCCACCATCTCCGGCCAGGACAACGCCGGCGACGTCCTCGCCTTCGAGCCTATGTACCACCGCCTGCGCCAGGGCTCCATCTTCGGCTCCATCACACATCCCCTGATGCGGTGGCCGTGGACAATGAACACCGAGCACGAGGACGCCCTGCTCGCCGTGTTCCGAGGCCAGCCCGGCCCCTTCGACTTCGGTGTGCAGCGTTCCCAGATACCGCAGAAGATGTTCACCGACTGGATGGGCGACGACGGCTTCATCCGCCGCCTGCAGATGGCGTTCCGCAAGCCCGTCTACTATTCCGACACCACCATCTACACAGGTGAAGTCGTAACGAAGTTCAAGGAAGTGCAGGAAGGCAGCGATGCCCCCGGCGCGGTGCCCGGCAAGAAGCAGTACTACGCAGTCGGCATCAAGTACCAGGGCCTGAACCAGGTCGGCGAAGCCCAGGTTATAGGCACCGGCACCGTCTATCTGCCGTCCAGGGAAGCGGGCCCAGTGGAGCTGCCCATCCCCCACGAGCCGCGGCCACCCTTCGTCCCCTACGAGACCTTCTACCGCGACTGGTACTAGGCCGCTACTAAGCACAAGCAGAGAGGAGCGCCCTGAACAGGGCGCTCCTCTTTTTATTCGGATTAGGCCGCATAGGCCCACCCAAACTCAGTTGCCTTTAGAACTAGAAATTGTCTGGGTCTCTTCGTAGCCGTACGAGTCAGAGGACAAGATTAGTTTACGTGGAGTCTCCGCATAGTATCGATTGTTCTTGTCCGCCAAGCGCTCTTCAATCAACCTGACTGTTTCGTGGGGCGTTCTCTCAGTGTAATGCACACTTACTACTGCCTCATTTGGTATCTGAATAAGATTTATGGGTTGGCCGCGTTGGTCAGTTTTCCCTGTACCAACGGTCCCATTCAATTCTACTATCAAGCGCCATTCGTTTTCGTAAGACCAATAGGCACTTTTACAGGACAGGAGTTTCGGAAGATTGGATTCCGGTGAAACTAAGACGTTCGGCCCTATAATAGGGGGTGGCTGATCGCTGTACGTCACCTCTTGCAGACAACCCTTTGGGCCGGTAAGTTTGCTGAGCTTCTCAACATTGTAACCAATGACGAAGCCAGAACCATCAACGGTGTAGTGCGACCACATTAGAGGATGGTGAGGATACATTGTAAAAGAGACTATACCGAATCTGGTTGAAACCTGTTCAGCAAACAACTGCCGCGTAAACAGGCTACCGTATTCTCGTCTAGCGCGCTGCACATCCTCTACGGCGATCGGTTTGCTTTCGTTGATCTCGGTGAGAACCCTTGCTAATTCGCGATCCTCTTCTGCTTTGTCCCGGAAGACGTACAGGGCCCAAACAGCACATTCGAAAGGGTCGTTGAGGGCTGCGGGTTGAGTGGCTCGAAGAGTCCCATCACCCACTTCTGGGATGCAGGTGAGGGCTCTCTCCGAGGTGACATATTTGTAAAGGGTATCCATGATGTCCGACGATTCTACCCAGCATTACCATTGCCTGACTAATTGTACATCATGCCCTTTGTAGTTTGATTGGTCCTACCGCGCCCACCACAGCCTTCTCAGCCAGCCCACTATCAACAGCGTCCCCACTACGCCCACCACCACGTTGAACGCCATGGCAATGGGAGCGCCCAGCGTCCCTGAGACGGCGCCCGCCACCAGCAGACCCATGGGCAGACCGTACACCGCCAGCGACCTTGCCCCCATCACCCGACCTCGCATCTCCTCCGGCGTCACCCTGATCAGCAGAGTGGCCATGGTCACCATGGTGAACGATTGAAATATGCCGACCACGAACAGCGACCCCATGGACAGGCTAACCCACGCGGAGTAGGCAAAGATAAGAAACACGCCGTGCCAGGCAAGGGACGACACCACAATGAACCGCCCGCCGCGCTGCAGCCAGGTCACTCCGGCCACCCCCAGAGAACCGACGAACGCCCCCGCAAACAGCGACGAGATCAGCCTGCCCAAGCCGTCCGGCCCTATATCCAGCACCTCGTGCGCAAATACGGGGAGCAGCACGTCCTTCACCGAAAGCGACGTGTAGTTGACCAGGCACGCCATGAGCAGAAGCGCCAGCACCACATCGCTGCGGCGTATGTAGCCTCCCGCCTCCGTGAGGTTACGCCACACCGACGTCTTGACTACGGAGCGGTCCCTGTGCGGCAGCCTCAGCATGTAACCCGCCGCCGCCGAGCTGACGTACGCAATCACCACCGGCACGTATGCCGGAGCTATGCCGTACCACTTCAAGATGACTCCCCCAACCAGCGGCCCTATCATTTGCATGATGTCCGTCGCCGACCGGGTCAGCCCAATGGCGTTGGCAAACTGGCGTCGTTCCACAACGTCCGCCGTCAAAACCTCCCGCATCACATTGCTGAACGTCCGCGACAGCCCGGAGACGGTCGACAGCACAAAGATATGCCAGACCTGCAATGAATCCACGGCGGCCAGAAAGAGGATGGCTGCCGCCATCCCCGCCGAAACCAAGCGGCCTCCCACCATCAGCAGCCGCCTGTCGTACCTGTCCATCATCACGCCGTAAAGCGGCGCTACCAGGGTGCCCAGGAACCTCAGCGCGGCAAATATGCCCAGCAGAAACGGCTGCCCCGTCTCCACCAGGATCACCCAGGCCAGCACAACCGTCTCTATCTGGTCTCCCACGCGCGTCAGCGACTCGGCCGTAAGGAAGAAACGGAAGTTGCGCTGCTTGAAAGAGCTGAGTAGTAGAGAGCCTGCCATAGTGGGTTTCCGCATCATATCAGAGGCGGCAACGGAGCGTGCCGCTCACACACAACTGTGTAAATCTCTTCCTACCATCTTTCGAAACACGCTAGGGGATGCAATAATGTTAGGCAACCTAGCCAAGAGGGGACGGTTATGCGATCGATATTCTGGAAATCATCTGTACTGTTGGCCCTGTTGCTGCTCACGTTGGGCTGCACCGGCGGGGACTCGGACGAGCCCTACGCGATTGGCGCCATGGACGCGCTCACCGGGGTCGCCGAGTCCTACGGCAATCCGCTACTCAGAGCCAAGCTGCTTGCGGTGGAGGAGATAAATGCGGCTGGCGGCATCGACGGTCGGATGCTGGAGCTGATTGTTGAGGACTCCAAGTGCGCCGCGCAGGACGCCATTATTGCCTACAACAAGCTGACGGACGTGGACGGCGTCAAGATCATCCTGGGCGCCACCTGCAGCGGCTCTACGCTTGGCGCCGCGCCGCTGGCTGAGCAAGACGGCGTCGTCATGCTCTCGGCGTCGGCCACAAGTCCCGACATCGCCTCCGCAGGCGACTACATCTTCCGCACCGCCATCAACGACCTCCAACTGGGCATCGATATCGGCAACACGCTATGGACGGACGGCGTCCGCACCATAGCCACCATCACCGAGTCCACCGACTACGCGGAGGGCGCTCGCAGCACGTCCGTAGCGCGGTTCCAGGAACTGGGCGGCTCCGTGGTCGCGGAGGAGGGTTTCTCCTCAGAAGTCATCGACTTCCGCAGCCAAGTGACGAAGCTGGTCAATGCGAATCCTGAGGCGATCCTTCTGGCAGTCCAAGGAGAGGCCGCTGGGGGGACCATTATGAAACAGGCCCGCGAGTTGGGCTACAACGGTCCCATCTACTCGGAGATCGTGCCCACGGGGCCCGAAGCTCTCAACATTGCCGGAGATGCCGCCACCGGCCTGAAGGCCATTATCCCCAACCCGGATTTGACCACCGCTGTCGGCAAGGACTTCCTGGCAAACTTCCGGGAACGCTACGGCACAGTCGCCACGCTGCCCTGGTTCCAGGGTTCCGCCTATGACGACGTGTACATCGCCGCTGAGTGCCTGAAGGAGACCGGTGACGACCAGGACGCTGACGGCTTCCGGGACTGCCTCAAAGGGCTCACCTGGAGCGGCGCCATTGGCGACAACTACAGCTTCGACGAGAACGGCGACGTCGTAGGCCTGTCTAACGTCGTTGTAGAGGTGCTGCCCATCGCCGAGCGTACCGAGGAGAACCTGGGCTACCGCGTGCTAGGCCCCGCAGCCATGCCGTAGAGCCGTGGATGCTGACAGCGGCCTTTAGCTGGCTGGCGTAGATGTAGATAGTATCAGGGGCCTATTCGGATGCGCTCCTTGTTTCGCTATGAGTAAATGATGCCGGGATACTTCGTGCCTGATTCCGAACCGAAGTCGACAGTAGCTGGCACGATCACGCACCATAGTTGTGCGCGGCGGATAAAACACGCCAGCCCGTATATCTCTCTGTACGCCCGCCTGCCGTCTACAGCCTACGCAGCCTCACCGAAAACAACGTCACCC
The DNA here is from genome assembly GCA_965116555.1 of Dehalococcoidia bacterium. Taxonomy (GTDB): domain Bacteria; phylum Chloroflexota; class Dehalococcoidia; order Lucifugimonadales; family QGNO01; genus DAOUJH01. The sequence goes on from OZ220698.1 coordinate 1,853,177, forward strand.
CCGCCGCCAGCGCCAAAAGCGCCAGTCCGCTAAACGACAGGGCAAACCCCACGCTGACCAGGGACGCCAGCGCGCCAATCTGCATGTGACCCACCGGAGAGGTGCCTATGGCCACCACCCAGGAACCCATGGCGCGTCCCCTCAGTTCGTTGGGAACGTTCAGCTGCATCAGCGCCTGTGAAAGCACGTCCGTAAGCGCCGCCATGGCGCTGATCACCGTCAGCATTACCACCGCCAGCACCAGCGTACTGGACATGCCCAGTAGCACCAGCGCCACCCCGAACACTTGGGCCACTACCAGGAACAGCAGCCCTTTCCTCCGCACGTCGCCCATGGAGGCGAGCACTATCGCTCCTAGTATGCCCCCCGCCGAATGTATCCCGTTCATAACTCCCAGGCCCGCCGCTCCCACGTTCAGCACGTCCCGCGCCAGGCTGGGCAGCACCGTCATATGGGAAAATCCCAGCATCTCCACCGCGCCGGTTAAAAGCACAAGCTGAAGCAGCACCCGGTTGTGACGCACCTCTCTGAGGAACCCCTTCAAATTCGCCGTTACGGACTCTCGCACAAGCGGCGCAGCCTGCCCCGCCGACCTGACTAGAAGCATCACCAGGCCGCTCACCACCTGGCCAGCCGCTATTGCAAAGAAAGCCGGTTCCAACCCAAAACGAGCAATGATCACGCCGGTCAGCACTGCGCCCACCAGCCCGCCCGCCCTGGAGACCAGCACCACCGCGGCCAGACCCTGCATGGCCAGGGACGGCCCAACAATGTCGTAGGTAAAGCTCTGCCTTGCCGTATGAGCAAAGGGAATCATGATCCCGGATAGCAACACCAGGACCATCAAGTGCCATATCTCCAGACGACCCGCCACAAGCAGCAATGCAATTGCAAGGTTGGGCAGGGCCACTATGGCATTGATGAACGGCATGAACAGGCGCCTGTCCACCATGTCCACCACCGCGCCGGCAAAGATGCCCAGTACAAACTGGGGAGCCCTTCTCAGACCCATTGCCACGCCTACCATGAATGGCGAATCGGTTACCTCCAGGACTATCCAGCCCACGGCCACGTTCTCTCCCAGCATGCCGAATGCGCTGAACAGCGAACTCAGCCCCAGGATGCGGAAGTCCCTGTATTGAAAGGCGCGCAGGACCGCCAGACGGCGTCTTCCTTTGCTTGGCTCAATCACGATGAGTTCAGGGTAGCAGTAGGACGGACATATCAACAAGCGGGCTTACGGGCACACGTCATACCCGCGAAGCCTGTCGCGCCCTATCGTCATACCAGTGGCGACGGGCATCCAGGGCGGCTTACTGAATGTAGCGTAGCAGCCCCCTGTCCTACACGTCCGTCCGGTACAGGTAGCGGATGTCCCACAGCCCGTACAGAGTCGGCGTTGTGTTGCCGAAAACGTTGCGGGCCGCGGTCAGCCTTTCCGACAGCGTCGTGTAGATGACGGGCACATTCTCGGCGGCTATCTCTTGGGCGCGGTGGTAGTATTCCACCCGCTTCTCATGGTCAAGCTCCTGGCTGGCCCTGATGTACAGATCGTCTATCTCTGCTTCCCACTCCGTTGCCGGTTCCGTCTGATTGGGGTACCACAGGTGGAGCCCCTCGCTGCTGTGCCAGAAGTTGATGCCGCTGAACGGGTCTGTGCCTCCGGTGAAACCCACTATCATCGCCTCCCAGTCATACGATGTGGTCAGACTGTTGACCAGGTCTCCAAACTCCACCAGCTCGTAGTCCACGCCCAGGCCGATATCCGCCATCCCATTGGCGACTATCTCGCCGACCCTCTCGCGCACGCTGTTGCCAGAGTTGGTAATGAGATTGAACCGGATGGCGTTGCCTTCGCCGTCCTCCCGTATACCGTCGCCGTCCGTGTCCGTCCAGCCCAGTCCGTCAAGGATTTCGTTGGCCTCATCCGGGTCGTATTCGTACCGCCGGACGTTCGAGTTGTGGAAGTCGCCCGCCGCCGGGCTCACGGACGACCACTGGGGATAGGCCTCCCCGTGCTGCACGTCGTTTATGATGGCGTCCTTGTCTATGCTGTGCGCGACGGCCTGGCGGAACTGCGTGTTCTGGAACCACTCCAGCTTCTCCGGCGCCACGTACGGCGAACCGGGGTCGCTCTCTCCCGGATTCATGTTGAAGCCCAGGAACGTAGTCCCAAAGGCGGGGCCGCGCCTGTGTATGGTGAAGTTCTCCTCATCCTGCAACGGCTCTAGCTGGGCCAAATCCTCTCCCGGAATACCGTAGGTGTCCGACTCGCCGTCCAAGAAGCTGGCAAGCTCCGCATCGAAGTCCTCGACAATGATCTGGACTATCTGATCAAGGTACGGCAGGCTGTTGCCCTCGTCGTCCTTGAGCCAGTAGTTGGGGTTGCGCTGCAACACCACTCGCTCGCCGGGGACATAGCTCCCGATGGTGAACGGCCCGGTGCCTATAACCTCCGACGGATTCGTGTCTATGCCCCAGGTGTCGCTGAATGTGCCGTCGTCAACGTGCGACTCCAGGATGTGCTTCGGGTATATGGCCGTGCCCATCGAGCGAAGGAATGGCGCGAAGGGCACGGGCAGCACGCACTGCACGGTGTAGTCGTCCAGCGCCGTGACGGTCATCGGCAACTCCTCCCATGTGCCGCTCGCCTCATCCAGGTAGCGGAAATGGAAGGTCGGTCGGCTGCTGGCCGGAATGTCGTGATTGTAGATGATGCGGTTGAAGGTAAAGTCCACGTCGTGAGCGGTGAACGGCTCTCCGTCGTGCCAGGTCACGTCCCGGCGAAGGTGGAATGTCCAGGTCAGCCCGTCCTCGGAGTGTTCCCACGATTCCGCCAGCGACGGTTCAACCTCGTCCGTCAGCAGGAGGTCTCGGTCAACCCGTCGTAGAGATACCCCAGCACGCCGGACGATCCGGCGTCTGTGGAGATCGCTAGGTTGAGGGTAAGCGGCTCCGAGACGGTGGCAAATGTCCGTGTCCCGCCGTGTTTGCCGATCGTGTACTCGAACTCCTCGGCGTTCTGCCTGAGCCGCTCCACGATATCAGGTTGAGCGACCGGTGTAGGCTGAGGAGTAGGTGTGGGCTGCGGCGTCGGGGTGGATGTTGCGGTAGGCATAGGCTGTGGAGTAGCCGTGGGCTCGGCCTCGTTCGTGCAGGCTGCCAGCAGAAGCAGGGAAGACACCACAAGAATAGCAAGAATGATACGGCGTATCAGCATTACCGACATATTATTTAAGCCTCAAGTTGAGCATTAGGAAATGACTACAGCTTTAAAAGAATGCCACTCATCACAACGGGTGTCAATTTGCCAGCCTAGCAAGACCAGCTGTCATTCTGAGTGCAGCGAAGAATCCAAGGCGGTCAACTAAATGCAGCCTAGCTTGTGAGCAAGTATGTGGCGTGATCACAAGGTTATACACATGTCATACCCGCGCAGGCTCTGTCCTCGGGGGTGGGTATCCAGGAGCGGCGTGGAGGGGCATACGGAATTCGTTCCATTTTGCACAAATCCGGAGTATAATGACTCGAACCACACCTCCCTCTCCATGAGCGGAGGTGCGTTCTTGTGGACTAATGAACGTTTCTATACTTCTTGCCTTGGGTGCAATGATGGCCGGCGCCCTCTCCGACCTCATTTACCGTGCCGTCCAACGCAAGGGCATCGATCCGCCCACCTTCGTCTTCTACCAATCGGTCACGTTCACCGTGACCATCTGGGCCATCGCCATAGCCACCGGCCAAGTCTCAAACATCCTGCCCTCCACCTGGCTGTTCGGGCTGCCCTTTGGACTGCTGGCCTACATCGGCCTCCTCCTCTTCTTCACCAGCTTGAGAGAGGGCAGCGTCAGTGTGAACGCCCCCATATTCCGACTCAGCTTCGTCATCACCTCCGTGGCCGCCATCTTCATCCTCCACGAACCGCTGAATATGCCCAAGCTCATCGGCATACTCCTCGCCGTGGCAGGCGTCCTCTCCCTCGCCGACCTTGCCGCCCTCAGGTCCGGCCGGGGCGCAAGCCCGCGCTCCATGCTTATGCTCTTAGCCGCCACGCTCGCCTTTGGCATCGCAGGCGTGCTGAACAAAGAGGCCACCAACCAGGGCAGCGCAACCATACCGCTGGTCGTCGTCTCCACCATCACCTTCAACGGCTCCTCCCTCATCCGCATGCTGCTCAGCCGGAAGCTCCGGCCCAACCCGCTCACCATGTGCATGGCCCCCCTTGTCGGCATTCTCCAGCTTTCCTGGTCGTTGCTGCTCATCGAATCGCTTCAAACCGGCGACGCCTCCATCAGCTTCCCCATAGTCCAGCTCAGCTTTGTGCTAACCGCCATCCTGGCCGTGGTCTTCCTCAGAGAGCGGGTAAGCAAGGGCTTGGTAACCGGCCTCTCAGCGTCTACACTGGCTGTACTCTCCTTTGCTTTTGCCTGATATGAACAAAGCCGTGACAACAGCATCAGCCTTACCTGCCAAGCCGCCGGGGCCGTTCAGCGTCCTGTTCAACAGGGACTTTCGCCTTCTCTGGCTGGCCGGACTGTTCCGCTTCAACTCGCGCTGGATGGAACTGATAGTCCTCGGCTGGATCATCCTGGAAGTAACCGACTCCCCCTTCCTAGTCGGCACCATTGGCTTCTTCCGCATGGCGGCCATGCCCATCCTGGGACTGCCCGCCGGCGTCATGGCCGACCGTCTCAACCGCAAGCTCATCATTGTACTCACGGAAGGCATCAACGCCGCCTTATCCATAGTTCTCTTCATCCTGGTCGCCAGCGGTTCCATTCAGTTCTGGCAGATCGCCGCGCTCACCCTGGCCATGGGCACCTCCTGGATGTGCTCCTTTCCGTCGCGCACTTCCGTGGTGCAGGATCTTGTCGGCTCCAACAGGCTGACCAACGCTATGTCGCTAGACATGTCGGCCATGACCGCCAGCAAGATGCTCGGCCCCATCCTTGCCGGTCTGCTGCTCTACTTAGCCGGCCCTGCGGCCGCCACGTTTACGCTTGCCGCCCTCTATACCATCGGATTTCTTCTCCTCATTCCGGTACACGTGCCGCAGCGTGACATCGCCGTACAGCGAGAGCCCGTAAAGCAGCTCCTCTCAGAGGGCGTGCGGTTCGTGGTCAAAAGCCCGGTGCTCCTCGCCGCCATCCTCATTACCATCACCGCCAACATGTTCATCTTCCCCTTCATGGTGATGATCCCCGTCTTTGCCCGCGACGTTCTCCAGGTCAACGAGACGCTGATGGGCATACTCGCCGCCGCCGATGGCCTCGGCGCTCTGGTCGGGGCCCTGTTCCTGGCCTCGCGGCGCAGCATCAGGGGGCCCGGCATGATCTACGCCTTCGGCACCGCCTTTGCCGCCGTGGCCGTCCTCACCTTCGCCCAGTCGACCAGCTATGCCTTGTCGCTAGCTCTGCTGCTGGCCTCAGGCCTCTCCTTCGCCGGATTCACCGTCATGCAGCCGGTGCTCATGATGCTCGGCGCTCCGCCGGAGATGAGGGGACGCTCCATGGGAGTTAACATGGTCGCCGTCGGCGCCGCCCCCATCGGCTTTCTGCTCACCGGCGCAATGTCGCAGGCCTGGGGCGCTCCCACCGCCGTCACCATCAACTGCGTCGCCGGGCTGGTCTGCATGCTTGGCGTCATCGCCTTCTTCCCCGCCATCCGACGCAGGACCACCTTCCCCGAGCAGGAAGAGATCACCATTACACCCACCGGCGCCGCCCCGCCGCCCACACCGGGCGTTGGCCGTTCATCCTGAGCCTAACCCTCCCCGCTCATCCTGAGCCTGTCGAAGGGCGTGAGCGGGCACCCCCATCCGTCGCTCCCGCGCAGGCGGGAGCCTAGTGGAGACGGGAACGGGAGCTCACTCCCCACCTCCCTGGATGCCCCCCCACTTCTCGGGGGCAGGCTGGGGTCGGGAATGACGGAAGGGGCGGCGGGGCTGTCATTCTGAGCCGCAGGCGAAGAATCCAAGGCCTCCCGCTTGCAAACACACCAGTCACTCCCCACGCCATACCGTCGTTCCCGAGAAGTCGGGAACCCAGGGGCGGGGCGGAGGGGAGCCCAGTGCATCCTACCCTCTGACATCTCCCCCTTCCCCACACCCCTCCGCGCCCGATACCCTTAACCCATGGGCTCACAGAACAGCGACCAGCGCCCCCGCCCGCTCATGGTGAGCTTGTCGAACCATATGAGCGGTGCCCCCCTTTGCAGCCAAAACGACCGCCTCCATACCCTCAACTTTGCCCCGGAATCTGATTCGTTTCTCACCTCCGCCAAAATTTCCCTCCAATTTAGCCTTGTACTTGACATAACGTTGGAAACGAATCCCCTTCTCAGGCACGACGCAGCTCCATCATTAACCGCCATTTCACGCCAAAAAACCCCTTTTTGGTGCAAAAAACGCCACTTTTGTCCAGTTATCAACCGTCACCCGGACAACCCGCTGGCCCCCCTTGCCCTCTTGCCTGTCCCCCTATATCATCCAGTCAGAAGCCATCGCACACAGGGAGGTTGACCATGACCACCACGCAGACCTTTGAAGAGGCAGTACAGGAGTTCCTCGACCGCACGCGGGACCAGATCGACGAAGAGTCCCAGGAAAACCTCCCGCCGCTGCTTCCATCTCCATACGAACAGGACGGCCCCCACTACGAGTCCGCCTTCAAGTTCGACTCCAAGACCATCGGCAGCTACGCCCTCAGCATAGGCGACGACAACCCGCTCTACACCGACCCTGAGTACGGCAAGAACACCCGCTACGGCACACAGATAGCGCCCGGCAACGCCCTTGCCCTGGTGCGCTACCCCGCCGTCCACGGCGCGCGCCGGGAAGGCGGCTACCCCGTGGCCAACTTTTTCTCCGGCACCGCCTGGGAGTTCTACGATGTCGTCAGGCTGGGCTCACGGTTTCGCTCCTCCAAGAAGACCAAGGAGATCGTGGAGAAGATAGGTTCCAGGGGCACCCTCTACTTCCTAGTCACGGAACTCATGTACTGGGACTACCACGGAGACCTTCCCGCCAAGTGCTACGGCACCCTCACCATGGTGCCGCAGGAGTCCATGGGCGCAACCCGCACCATGGACGTGGAGCGCCTCGGCGAGAAGATGCTCTACGAGCGGGGCACGCACGAATACAGCAGCGACGAGCTGAAGAAGGTGCTGGCGGAGCTTACGGAGCAGCCACGCCGCGGCGACGATACCCTGTTCTGGGAAGACGTCGAAGTCGGACAGAAGCTAGGCCCCATGGTGCTGCCGCCCTGGAGCCACCAGGACCACATGGCTCCAGGCATCGTCAGCTCATGCACCACCCGCGGAGAGGACGGCTCCGGCGACGCCATCGCATTTGAGCCGGCCTACCGCAACGCCAGGAAATGGAACGAGATGCGCTACAACCCGGTGACCCGCTGGCCCTGGAACTCCAAGGGCATCGAGCACGACGACGCCCTCCTCGCTCCCTACCGCGGACTGCCCGGCCCCTTCGACAGCGGCGTGCAGCGCGTCCAGATACCGCAGAAGCTGCTCCGCGACTGGATGGGCGACGACGGCTTCATCCGCCGCATGTACACCGGCATGCGACGCCCCGTGTTCTACGCCGACGCCTGTTTCTACCATGGCGAAGTGGTCAAGAAGTTCACCGAGACCCAGACCGGCGACGATACACCCGGCGGCACGCCGGGCCAGGCCGAATACCACGCCGTGGGCATCCGGATCAGCGGCACCAACCAGGTCGGCGAGGCCCAGCTTGTCGGCACCGCCACCGTCTACCTACCCTCGCGGGAGGGCGGGCCGGTGCAGCTGCCCGTACCGCACCAGGGAAGGCCTCCTTTCGTCCCCTACAACACCTTCTACAAAGACTGGTACTAGAAAGAAAGCCCCCAGAATTTGGGGGCTTCTCATACCTTAGTTCGGAACGAGGGCATCACGTTAAGTTCCCTGCTTTTTCACGGTTGCATTTCTCACAAAGCAACTGAATGTTCCGTGTCGTGTTACCCCCTCCTTTGGACAAGGGAATGATGTGATCGAATTCAAGCGACTCTTGGTTGCCGCATTTGACGCACCGGCCTCTGTCGCGCTGCCAGACATTCACCTTGACATCGTCTGGTATCGGTTGCCGGCGTCTGGTCAACCTTGAGCTACCCTGATTTATGCGGGCAGCGGCCCTTTCTACCCTCTTTCTCCTCTGTTTTACGTTGTCAATAATGAGAATGGCCACTTCTCTAACTGAGAACTGTTCGTCTTCCCAGTAGAACTCGTCTCTGAACATCCACCACGTCTTGTTGCTAAGCGGATCGGTCATCACCGTCACCGGCCTTTGCTGCTGCTGTTCCATTAAGCTGCTGTACGCTTTGTCATCCATCTCCTCTGCATGGGTTTTGCCGCTATGGAAGCGCCAGTATGATTTCTTCCAGAAGAAAGAGCCTTGTTCTCGAGACGAGAATCGACCCTTTGGGTCTCGCTTGAACATCCTTAGTGCTCCAAACTGCCTAGCTGCTTTAGTGCTACTCAGTATATCCAAAGCGCTTTGATGTTAAACACCCCCAACACTTGACCCCGTTGAAGCCCGTTCGTAGAATTGCGCCATCATCCCAAGGAGGTTGATGCCATGTCTACTCAGACCTTTGAAGAAGCCATCCAAGAGTTCATAGAACGTTCCCGTGAGATGCTTGAGGAGGAGACCACGGAAAGCCTGCCGCCCGGTCTTCCCTCTCCGTACCGACAGGACGGCCCCCCTTACGAATGCGCCATCCGCTTGGACGCACGCACCATTCGCAACTACGTGCGCACCATCGGAGAGGACAACCCTCTCTATACGGACCCCGCCTACGCCAAGAGCAGCAAGTACGGCTGCCTCACCATACCCGGACCCTTCCTTTCCATGGTGCGAGGCATCACCGCCCACGGCGCACAGTCCGGAGAGGCCGGTCGGCAGCGGCCCGGCGGCTATCCCGTGGCCAACTTCTTCTCCGGCACCGCCTGGGAGTTCTTCGACGTACTCCGCATCGGCTCCAAGTTCAGCTCCTCCATGGTCACCAAGGAGCTCATCGAAAAGCCCGGCTCTCGGGGCAATCTCTTGTTCTTCATCTCGGAGCTCCTCTTCTGGGACGACCACGGCGACCTCCCTGCCAAGTGCTCCGGAACCCTAATTATGGTCCCCATCGAGACCATGGGCACCTCCCGCACCATGCCCGTTGAGCGGCTCGGCGAGAAGCTGCTCTACGACCGCAACGTCTCCAACTACTCCCCGGAAGACATCCAGCGTTTGATGGAAGAGGTGGAGAACGTGAAGCGGCGCGGCTCCGATACTCTCTACTGGGAAGACGTGGAGATAGGCGAGAAGCTGGGCCCAATGATCATCCCGCCCTGGACCCTGCAGGACTACGGCGCTCCCCGCGTAGTCGGCGAGACCGTCCACGGCTCGTCGGAAGGCCCCGGCGATGAGCTGGCCTTCGAGTCGAAGTTCCGCCAGCTGAGAGAGAACCGCGGCGGCGCAGGCGGAGGACAGGCCGTCGTCCACCCCGCCACTCGCTGGCCATGGTCTCCCGCTGACGAGCACGAAGACGCCCTCATGGCTGCCTACCGCGCCCAGCCCGCCCCCTTCGACGGCGGCGTGCAGCGCGTCCAGATACCCAACCGTCTACTCAGCGACTGGATGGGCGACGAAGGCTTCGTCCGCCGCCAGTACACCGCCATCCGCAAGCCCGTCTACTACGGCGACACCACCTACTACACCGGAGAAGTGGTCAAGAAGTTCAAAGAGGTCCAGGAAGGCGCCGACGAACTGGGCGGCGCGCCCGGCAAGCGTGAATATTACGCCGTGGGCATCAACATTGAAGGACGCAACCAGGTCGGCGAGGTTAGCACGCCCGGCACCGCCACCGTCTACCTACCCTCGCGGGAGGCCGGTCCCGTAGTGCTGCCCATACCTCACACCGCCCGCCCGCCATTCGTCAACTACCAGACCTACTACAAAGAGTGGTACTAGAGCGATACACATAGTGGGAACACTGTAGGGGCGGTTCGCGAACCGCCCCTTTCTCTTTGCCCGCGCCATCTGCCCCTTTAGTCTTGCCCGCGAAGGCGGGTATCCAGAGGTGCGGATGAGTGGGCCTGCCCCCCGCTCACCCTGAGCACCGTCGAAGGGCGTGAGCAGGCACCCCCCCATTCGTCATTGCGCAGCGAAGCAATCTGTGGTGACGCTACTGTCATTTTCACGCAGTGAAGAATCCTCAACCTTCATCATTGCAAGCCACTCCCGTATCTGCACGGAGGGGTGTGGAAGAGCCGCTTATCCCTGCGGTGTGCTCTGTGGCGCAGCGAACCCGCCGCGGAGATGACTGTTATACCCCCGCAGCATTGCGAGTAGACAGGGAGTGCACTCTCAGATCAGGCGTACCGCGTTGGCACGTGAGTCATATAAAGCATCAGCCGGCGGGTTTATCACCCGCCGGCTGATTGATGGTCCGAATCGGCTGAGGGACTGCTACTCCTCGATCACCGTCGTGCCTTCGTCGCTGCCGACTTCCGCAGTGAATTCTGCGTAGGTCAGAGTAGCGGTGGTGACCGTGTCCTGCCTGATCTGGCCCTCGGGCAGGTCGTTTGCCGTCACCGTGACGGTGAAGCTGAAGTCACCACCCGTAGCCAGGTCCTCACCGTGGTTGTAGGTCACCGTCGAGGTCTCGGCGTCTATCGTCGCCTTGGTGTCGTCCGACGTGGAATCGATGGTGAACTGATCCGGCACTTCCACGGCCACGCTCACTTCGGTCATCGGCGACCTACCCTGGTTGCTCACGACCACCGTGAAGGTAACCTCCTCACCTTCCCTGATCGGATCGACGGAGTCGGTGATTTGGATGGTGGCGCCAGTTGCAGCCAATATCACGATATTCAGTTCGGCATCGTCGCTGACGCCTTCGGTGGATGTGACGCTGGCTGTGTTGACCATCGTTCCCACCGTGTCGCCCTGCAGCGTCACGGTGACTGTGGCCTCGCCGTCGACTGCCAGGTTCCCAACCGACCAAGTTACGGTGTCGCCGTCCTCGGATAGGGTGCCCTCGGGGCTGGACGCCACGTAGGACATGCCGGTTGCGATCGTGTCGGTGATTGTCACGTTGGTCAACGGTGCCTCACCGGTGTTGGTGGCGGTCAGAGTGTAGGTTGCCTGGTTGCCCACGAAGAGCGCCGTGCGACCGACCTTTTCGACCGTTATGGCGGGTACCAGGACCGTGGTGGTTGCCTGGGCCTGAGGCACCGCGTCAACCCCGTCGGCGGTGGCGGACGCAGTGTTTACCTTGGCGCCTGCCGTTGTCCCCCTCAGCGTCAGCGTGATGGTGGACAAGCCATCGGGATTCAGACTGCCGATGTTCCAGGTCACCGTGCTGCCGTCATCTGAGACGGTACCGGCCGGGAGGCTGCCGACGTGCTCCGTACCAACAGGCAGGGTGTCGGTTACGGTTGTGTTCTCGGCGACACCGGTACCGGTGTTGGAGACCGTTATGGTGTAGGCAAATATCTCATTTATCAGAGCCGTTTCTGGCCCAATCTTGGTGATGGCCAGCTCTGGCTGGACGACCGTGGTAGCGGCCTCGGCGCTGGCCGTGGCGCCTTCTGTGGAGGACACAGCCACTTGGTTGGTCCACTCGCCAGTCTGGTTCGTCTGCAGAACCACTGAGACTGAACTCGTCTCGTCCGGGTTCAACGTACCCAGATCAATCGTCAGCTCGTTGTCAACCCGAATGCCCTCCGGGTCGGATGAGACTAAGCTCATGCCTGACGGTATGGTGTCCACCAATTGGATGCCCGTGCTTGCACCAGTGCCAGTACCGGTCACCACAATGGTGTAGGTGACGTTGTCATTGATATTAGCCTGTTCCGGGCCGGTCTTGGTGACTTCCAAACCGCCTCTTATGACTTCCGTTACAGTGGTGGTCTCGTCGCCGAGGCCCGCGGAAGAGCTCGCCTGGTACGTGATTGTCTGTTCGCCTACGCTGGTGCCCCGGGCTGTCAGCTCAACCGACATGGAACCGTCGATTGCGATAGTGCCAAGATCCCAGGTTACGACCGATTCGCTCTCTGTGCCTCCCTCCGTGGCGGACACAAAGGTCAAGCCATCGGGCAGTGTGGCGGTAAGCTCAGTATTCGTTGAATCGAAGGTACCGGTATTGGTCACCGAGATGGTGTACGCTGCGTTGTCAAGCAGGCCAATCTGCTCGGAGCCGGTTGCCTCTACATCCAGAACTGACTGGGCCCACCGCTTCTGCATGCTTTGCGAGAACATGGTCTTGCCGCCCGGCTGCTCCAGCACTTCAATGAATACGCTGTTGTCACCCAAGAGCGCGTCTACCTGCTCAAGAGTGACGGAAGCCTGTCCGGAGGAGTCGGTTGTGGTTGTGATGACGTTGCTGTCTTCCTCCGCGTTTGCGAACCGGGCGTCCGGCTCGTCATCGGTTATAGTCCAGCGGACGGACGTGCCCTCGACAGGACTGCCGTCCGAGACGTTGGTTATCGTTACGCTCATGGGGTGAGGAGTGTTGGAGAGGTTTTCCGCGTCGGGTGGGAACTCAGGACATCCGTCTACCCAGTGCACCACTCCAAAGACCTTGTGGGCGCTCTTATCCTCGATGCCGGGTGCGAAGGCGGTTACGTCGGTATCGCCCGGCCGTGTGGACACCAGAGTTGCGGTGGCCTGCCCGTCTGCGTCGGTATTCACAACTGCGAAGGAGTTGGTCATCTTGGTGGGGCTGGTGTTGCCCGTTACCTCGACAATGTCACCAACCGCATCCGGGAATCGGTTGAGCAAGAATTCGATGCGCCCGTCTGCCGCGGCGGTCCCGTCAGCAGCCAGGTTGGCCGTAATCTCATGCTGGTCAAGAATGCAGCTCCACGACTCCCCGGAACTCAGCATCACCTCTGTAGGTGCGCTGGCTTGGGGATTTGCGGGGCTTTGGGGGTTGGACGCAGTGGCATTGCCAATCAGGCCAACCAACAGGAGAAGTAGTCCCATCGCGGGCAACGTTAGTCGCTTCGCATTAAGCATCGAAACACCTCGTTTGTCAACCGAACTTGCCGCCGGAGCAGACATAATCGTAATCTAGGCGATAGTAGCATATTAAAATTCTGCTGTCTATTGTATATGGAGAGCAAAATTACAATTTCATAACGTGTTTTATACGTATAATCCGAACAGTGACAGTGGCCCGGCTCCTCTCTTGAGAGGTGGTTGTAGGCCAAGCCTTGCGTGAATATCTGGCGGTGATCACTCGCCCGCAGACCTGGCAAGCAGCAATTGTGCGGGAGGACGCGCTTGACGATGTAGCACGGCTAATTGCCAGGTTCCAGGTCAGGTATTGCAAGTCCAGGGGTTAACAAGTAATGAAGCTCCTAAAGCCTCCCGTCACGCTGACAGCGTTCGCACTGCTTGCCTCGATGCTCTTGCTCGTGGCTTGCCAAGCGGAGGATCCTTCGCCGGGCAGCATGGGTCTGGGCGATCCGCTCTATCCCGGTTTGGGCAACGGCGGCTACGAAGTCTCCCACTACACCCTCACGCTCGATGTCGACGTCGACGGCAACTTCATTTCGGGCAACGCCGAAATTGAGGCGAATGCGACGCAAGCGCTTTCCACGTTCAATCTCGACATGCGCGGCCTGGAGGTCATCGAGACGCGCGTCTCAGACCGGCCCGCGACCCACAGTCGCAGCGGAAGCGAACTGACCATAACGCCGGACGAGCCAATTCGGAACGGCGCATCCTTCGTCGTGGAGGTGCAGTATCAAGGGCAGCCCACCCCCGACGAGGTCCCAGGCATCGGCATTCCCATCGGCTGGATCAAATATCCCACGGGCATCTACGCCTTAGGGGAGCCGTGGGGCTCATCCACTTGGTACCCAGTGAACGAGCACCCGTCGGACAAGGCTTCCTACACCTTCGTGGTGACGGTACCCAACCCCTACGAGGTGGCAGCTATCGGGGAGTTAGTGAGCGTAGTCGACGACGGAGTCGCCAGTACGTACACCTGGGAGGCGCGCGACGAGCTGGCCAGCTATCTGACTGCCCTAGCGATTTCCCAGTTTGACGAGGTAACCAGCCAAGGACCGCAAGGGACCCCGATTCTCGACCTGATTCAGGAGACGGTGGCAGAGCCGGGAAGGAACCCTCTCGAGAAGACGCCCGAAATGCTGGACTTCTTCAGCGACATCTTTGGAGAGTATCCATTCGAGACGTACGGCGCCATCGTAATCGATGCGCCGTTCCCCGCCGCCTTAGAGACGCAGACCAGGCCAGTCTACGGCTCGGTCGCCATCGCCCAGTTTGGTGAGCGGATCATAGCTCACGAGCTGGCTCACCAGTGGTTCGGGAACCTTGTCACCCCCGCCACCTGGGAGGACGTCTGGCTCAACGAGGGCTTCGCCACCTACGCCGAGTGGCTCTGGGAAGACCACAAGTCCGGCAATGCGTTCGATCTGTTCTGGGACGTACTCTGGATGGCCAACTTGGGCCCGCCCGGCAAGCCACAACCCGAAGACCCGTTCACGGCGGCTCTCTACGTGAGAGGGGCCATGACCCTTCACGCACTGCGCTTGGAAATCGGCGACGACGCCTTCTTCCGCACGCTCCGCGAGTACCTGTCTCGCCATGCCGGAGGCAACGCCTCAACATCAGACTTCGTGGAGGTGGCGGAACAGGTCTCCGGCCAAGACCTAGATGACCTGTTCCAGGCCTGGCTCTACGCCGATGTCCCTCCGGCCCCGCCATAGGCACAGCTCAAGAGGGATCAACCGCGAATGTTGGGATTAAAGCGAAGCTAGGACGTCTTCACGGCGGTGCCGTAGGCTACGATTTCCGCCGCGCCCTGCGCCACGGCCGAGGTGATGAACCTCACACCGACAATTGCGTTTCCGCCCATTGCCTCCGCGCTCTCTATCATGCGCTGAAGCGATTCCTCCCGCGCTTCAGCCAGAAGCTTGGTGTACTCGCCAACCTCGCCGCCTACCATGTTTCGCAGTCCGGCCATGATGTCTCGCCCTATGTGGCGGGCACGCACGGTGCTGCCCCTCACCAGCCCAAGCGTTTCTAAGATAGTGGCTCCGGGTATCTCGTCAGTCGTTGTTATGATCAATGGTCTACCTTCAGGAAATTCTCTTTTTTCTTGTGGATGATTCTATCTCGTATCACCGCCACCAGCAGGACGGCAAACCCAACCGGTACGGCAAGGAGGGCAAAGAGCACCAAGCCCGGCACGTCCTCGGCGGTCATGATAGCGTAAACCCACAAACCGCCTAGGATAACCAATCCGGCGGCGAGTATCCCTCCGCCTATCCATAAGAGAAGGCTGTTGCTACTCTCCAAACTTGCCATCTGACTTCCTCCGTCGGCTGGGAATAGTATACTACCCTTCGATTCTTGCATACCACGAGGGATGTTATACGTATAGGCAGACTGCTCACGCCTTTACGGCTTTCAGCACCTCTTCCGCGTGACCAGAAGGTCTCACCTTGGGCCAGACCTTCTGGATCGTCCCCTCCTCATCTATGAGGAACGTCATACGCCTCATCCCCATCGTCGTCTTGCCCCAGACCGTTTTCTCGCCCCATGCACCGTAGGCCGTGGACACCGCCTTCTCATCGTCCGACAGCAGCGGAAAATTGAGCCTGTACTTCTCAACGAACCGCCGGTGCGATTTCAGGCTGTCGGCGCTGACGCCCAGCACCTCTACGCCCGCCGCTCTCAGATCATCGTTGGCGTCGCGGAAGCTGCAGGCCTCCTTTACGCAGCCTGGAGTATCGTCCTTGGGATAGAAGTAGAGCACCACCTTCCTGCCGGCTGCATCCGCCAGCGAGATGGTCTCACCAGTGGAAGCCGGCAACGAGAAATGCGGTGCTTTGTCTCCTGGACTCAGGGTCATCTATTGCCTCCTAGAAATTGCGCATTGTGAACGCTTTATCAACCTGTCAAGCGCCTGTGGCTAATGTATCAGTCTCCCGCTAGCGCCATCCGCTTGTACTGTGCCGGCGCCGTAATGCCGCCGGACAGCACCAGGCTCATCGCCGTATCTATGGATAAGTCGGTATCGTAGACCTCTTCTACGGGAAGGATGGCCACCCAGCCCGAGTTGGGCATTGGGGCAGTGGGTATGTAGATTATGGCCATGCGTTTGTCAGGAGCCTCCTCTATGAAGCTGGTCAGGAAGCCCAGGGTCCACGCCCCTTTTCTGGGGTGCTCTATGGCCACAACGCGCTTGAAACCCATATCGCTGCTGCCGGAGAAGGAGTCTATGAGTTTGCCCGCTGTGGAGTAGACGTTGCCAACTACGGGAATCCTGAGGAATCCTCCCTTCAACAGTTCAACCATTCGACGGCCCAGGACATTGGCAACCAGAAGACCCACCAGATAGATCAGTACCACAAGAAAGAGGAGGCCAAGCCCGGGAATCCTGCTGCCAAACGCCTCTTCCACCAACGGCTGCAATACTCCGTCTACTATGTCAAAGAGCAACTTCAGCACCATATAAGTAAGCACAACAGGTATCATGACAAAAAGGCCCCTGACAAAGGCTCTCCTCAAATGCCTGCCAATTCCCCTTCCCATATCGACACCCCCATTATTTAATCTGAGACACGTCAAGTATTTGGTCTACTGTAGTACATGTCAACGTACCGGATTTGTTGGAGGAAATTGCTCCAAAATTGTTGCGCTCAGATGCTTGACATGCCCATACACCACCCGTGATAGACTGCGCTAGTCCTGAGCAACTGAGGACGAAGTGAGGCAGAAGCCGAAAGCCAGCATCAGGCAACTGTGAGGGCTGGAAGTTAATGCTAGCGGACGCTGAAGCTGCTCAGGATCTTTTCTTTTGGTACCTACATTTCTTGCCACCTGTCCCGCTCCTCTGCTACCTTTTACCAAGATGATTTTGACGTAGGGGGTCTTGCTTGAAGGCTTCTCTATTTGTCACGTGCCTGGTAGATCAGTTCTTCCCTGAAGTGGGAGAGAGTGTTGTCAATGTTCTGCGCCGGCTAGGCGTGGAAGTGGACTTTCCCTCCGGCCAGACGTGCTGTGGCCAGCCTGCTTACAACTCAGGATTCACCAGCCGGACGTTGCCTCTAGCGGAACGCTTCATCAAGCTGTTCGCGGATAGCGAATACATCGTCGTGCCCTCCGGTTCCTGCGCCTCAATGCTCAAGACTTTCATCCCTGAAATGCTGAGCGGCCACCCCACTCTAGCCGAGCCTTCTCAAACCCTTTCAGAGCGTACTTATGAGTTCTCCCAGTTCTTGGTCAACGTCCTGGGCGTATCAAGGGTGGGCGCAAGCTACAACGGAAGGATCACCTATCACGCCTCTTGTCACCTGCTCCGTGAGCTGGGCGCTTCCACGGAAAGCCAGCAACTCATGCGGAGCGTTAAGGGGGCCCGCCTTGTTCCACTTCAAGGCGAAGGCGAATGCTGCGGGTTTGGCGGGACGTTTGCCGTGAAGTACCCGGAGATCTCCGGGGCCATCCTGAATAGCAAGCTGGACCAGATAGAAAAAACGGGCGCCGATGCGGTCGTTGCCTGCGATTCCGGCTGCCTAATGCACATAGGCGGGGGTCTATCGCGGAGGAATATTAAGACCCAGCCAATGCATCTGGCGCAGCTTCTCGATCACGAGGCCTCTTGAGTGCAAGTCAGATCTGAACAGTTCAAGGAGCTATCCCTTCAGGCGCTTGCCAGCCAGCAGGTACAGAGCTCCCTGTCCCGGGTCTCTGAAGGGTTCGACATGGCGCGCCGTAGAGCGGTGTCGGATCTGACGCCGGAGGTTTGGGAGGAGTACCGGGAGCAAGGCAGGCGCATCAAAGAGCACACCATTGCAAACCTGGACTACTACTTGGAGCTTCTAACCAATCGCGTCCAGCAAAACGGGGGAACCGTCCACTTTGCCCGCGATTCTAAAGAGGCGACCGACATCATGCTGGAAGTGGCGCGCAGTCGAGGCGTAAAGCTGGCTACCAAGAGCAAGAGCATGGTCTCAGAGGAGATGGGGCTGAATCATGTCCTAGAAGACAACGGCATCGAACCCGTGGAAACAGACCTTGGCGAGTTCATACTGCAGCTATCCAACGAAACGCCGTTTCATCTCATTGCGCCCGCGCTTCACAAGTCCAAGGAAGAAGTTGGCGTCCTGTTCAACGAAAAGCTGGGCACGCGAAAGAAGGCCGGTATTCCCGCTCTCACCATCGCGGCAAGAAAAGCGCTTCGCAGTAAGTTCTTAGAAGCGGACATGGGTATAACAGGCGTGAATTTCGCCGTTGCGGAAACGGGGACAATTGCGCTATTCACCAATGAAGGCAATGGACGGTTGAGCACCTCCCTGCCCCGCATCCACGTCGCGCTGATGGGCATGGAAAAGGTGGTCCCCACCCTGGAGGACCTGTCTGTCATGCTCCGCCTGCTGCCCAGGGCAGCCACCGGGCAACGACTCACCTCTTACGTAACTCTCGTTTCCGGGCCGCGCCGTCCCGAAGATGAGGACGGGCCTGAGGAGTTCCACCTGGTGATTATGGACAACGGACGGAGCAATCTCCTGGCAGACCCCGAACTCCGGGAGGCTCTCAACTGCATCCGTTGCGGCGCCTGCCTCAACACCTGTCCTGTATACCAGAAGATAGGAGGACACGCCTATGGCTGGGTCTATCCCGGCCCTATAGGCTCCGTCCTGACCCCTGCCATGAACGGGCCGCGGCATGCCAATAACCTGCCCTTCGCCTCCACGCTTTGCGGAGCGTGTCGCGACGCATGTCCGGTCAAAATCAACATTCCAAGGATGCTGCTGAAGCTGCGGCAGGACCTGAAGGAAGGCGACAAAGAGAACCGAAAGGCCACCTTCCTGGAACGGTTCGGCTTTGGGGTATGGAGCAGCATTGTTTCTTCAGAAGGGGCTCTGTCAAAATACAGGGCCATCGCCGCCCTGGCTCAGCGGCCGTTTGTCAAAGGCAGCCGCCTGCGAAGAATACCGCTGGCTCCATTCTCCAAGTGGACGCGCAACAGGGACTTCCCTCGCCTGGCGTCCAAGTCGTTCCACAAGGTATGGGAACAGAAGCTGAAACAGGGAGACAAAGAGACCCACTGAGCAAACCATGACGGGCACATCCAGACATAAGTTCATCACCGGCGTGCAAGAAGCCCTGGGACGCAACGGAACTTCAGAGCGGCCGGACTACCACCTCCTTAAGACTAGGCGAGAGATACAACGGCAGAAGGTTGTAACCATAGAGGCGCGCGCTCAGGCACGTCGCACCGAGCTGTTGGAACGGCTGGCCCAGTCCGCTTTCAATGCCGGATGGAACGTGCTCAGAGCCGCAACCACGGAGGAAGCCACCGAATACATTCTATCCATAGCCAGAGAACAGGAGGCCGGGCTGGTCGTACGCTCCGCACACGAGGTATTCCATCGTCTGCCCATAGAGGATGCCCTGGCTAAACATGGCGCCCGTCTCACCGTGGCCACGGCAAGAGAAGAGTCGTCACGCGAGCAGCTCCGGAACGAAATAGCACGGGCCGACATAGGCATTACAGGCGTGGACTACGCCATAGCCGAGACCGGCACGTGCGCATTGGTGCCCCGCCAGGGGGTGAGCCGCCTTGTATCTGTGCTTCCCCCGGTACATATCGCCGTTATCGAGGCGCACCAGGTCTATGAGACCCTGGACGACCTGTTCGCTTTACGGCGCTTGGCCTTTATGGAAGGACAAGGCGACATGGGAAGCTACCTCAGTCTAATCACCGGGCCCAGTCGTACTGCGGACATAGAACAAACCCTGGTCACGGGAGTGCATGGCCCAATGGTAGTCCACATGGTCATCCTGGAAACTCCCGAGGCCGCCGGTCTCTAGGAGAATCCTCTCTCGTATCTCCTTACCACTCGCTCCGCAGCCCCTGCCACCAGTTCATCGGCGCGCTGCATCGCCTCATCCAAGGGGAGGTCAGGCGGCGCGGCGCTTTCAACGCTGTTGATTCCATGTTCAAGCACTGCTTGATGTCCCTCTCCCAGCGAACCCGCCACCGCGACAGCAGGCAAGCCCAGCTTCCTGGCGCGCTGGGCCACGACGATGGGCGCTTTGTTGTAGACCGTTTGAGCATCCATTCTGCCCTCGCCAACGATGACCAGGTCCGCGACCTGCATATGTTCCTCTAGGTTGAGCGCGTCGCAGACCAGAGCCGCCCCGGACTCCAATTGCGCGCCCAATAGAGCCACCAGTCCTCCGCCTGCGCCACCCGCGGCGCCAGCTCCGGGCAGGTGTGTCAGGTCAACTCCCAGGTCACGCTCCACTACTTCGGCAAAGTGTGCTAAGGCAGAATCTAACAGGCTAACCATTTCAGCCGTGGCGCCCTTTTGCGGCCCGTAAATCGCCGCCGCGCCCAGGGGCCCGCAGAGCGGGTTGTTGACGTCGGCGGCCACTCTGATACGACATTCACCAAGCCGGTCGTCCATAGTGGCCATCTCTATGCGACTCAGATTCGACAAAGCAGCGCCCCCGAATCTCACCTGTTTCCCGTCGGAATCGGTAAGCCTGGCACCCAGTGCCTGCGCCATGCCTGCGCCGGCGTCGTTGGTGGCGCTGCCTCCAACTCCTATTATTATCTCGCGGCAACCTCTGTCCAATGCCTCCCTGATCAGTTCGCCGGTACCGTAGCTTGTAGTGATACGGGGATCGCGCCGTCCCGGAGGCACCAGCGCCAGTCCGGAAGCTCGCGCCATCTCGATAACCGCGGTTTTGCCGTCGGGCATCACACCCCATTGCGCCCTGACCGGCTCACCAAGCGGGCCCGTGACCTGCGCTTCAAAGCAACTGCCTGAAGTGCCCACCAGGGCTTCCAAAGTACCGTCGCCTCCATCGGCGACCGGCAGCAGCACAATCTCCGCATCGGGATACGCTCTGAGCACGCCCAGCTGTATGGCGCGGGCCGCTTCCATACCGCTGAGGCCGCCCTTGAAAGCCTGTGGGGCTATGACCACTTTCATAGGTGTATTATTGCAAATGTGCCTTCTGATACACTACTGCTCACTGTACACATTGGTGGAGGTCAACCATAGATATTGATCTGGTTTTCTGGCGCCTGCTGCATATAGTTTCCGGTGTAATCTGGGCCGGAGTCTCCCTGTTCCTGGCTTTTGTTCTGGAACCGCGCCTGCGAGCGCTGGGACCCTCCGTACAGCATATGGTCATGCGCTCCATAGCAGGAGCCGTTGGAGTCACCTTTGCTTCCATGGGAACTATCAACATTGTATCCGGCATCGTTTTGATTTTTGTCCTGAGGGGCAATAGCCTGGACACACTGCACGAAACGGGCTGGGGGCAGGCTATAAGCCTGGGACTGGTTACCACTGTGGCCGCTTATGTATTGAACCTGACGACCATACCCACCAATATCAAGATGCGGAAGATGGGCAAGGCCATCCAGGGCCGCCAGCCAACCGGAGAGGAGATGGACGAAATCCAAGGTCTGTCCTCCCGGCTGAGGATATCGGGGCAGGTCACAGCCATCCTGCTGCTGATAGCAGTAGGTACGATGGCTGTCGCCAGGTTTGTTTGAGGAGGCACGTTGTCAACCAGAGAGGAGATGAAGGCAAAGGTCAACGAGGTTATCGACCAGCACGCCGCCGACCTGATAGATGTAGCGAAGCGGATCCTCGCTGGCCCGGAGCCGGGTTTCAGAGAGCAGAAAACGGCGCGCCTGGTTCAGGAAGAGTTCAACAAGCTGGAGCTTCCTCACAGGGACAATCTTGCCATTACCGGCGTCAAATCCTGGATGGAGGCAGGCTCTCCGGGGCCATCCGTAGCAGTCATCGGCGAACTAGACTCCATGATAGTACCCGACCACCTCCAGGCTGACCCGGATACCGGAGCCGCCCATGCTTGCGGCCATCACTGCCAGATTGCAATGATGCTCGGCGTGGCCACGGGTTTGCAGCTTTCCGGTGTGCTCAACCAGCTTGCGGGCAGACTGGTGTTCTTTGCCGTCCCCGCTGAGGAGTTGGTCGAAGTGGAGTTCCGCAACGGTATGCGGCGGGAAGGCAAGGTTGAGTTCATAGGCGGCAAGCCGGAGCTGGTGCGGCTGGGAGAGTTCGATGACGTCGACCTGGCAATGATGACCCACACCACCAGCACGCCGGAGGACGGGCTGCTGGCCGCTTCCGGCACAAACAACGGGCTTGTGGTAAAGCACATTCAATACCTGGGAAGGGGCGCCCACGCCGGTGGATCGCCGCACATGGGTATCAACGCCCTCAACGCGGCAATGCTGGGGCTACAATCCATTCATGCTGTGCGGGAAACGTTCCAAGGCGCTGACACGGTGCGAGTACACCCTATTGTAACCCGGGGCGGCGATGCGGTGAGCGCAGTGCCTTCCGATGTCCGTCTGGAGACATTTGTGCGCGCCAGCAATGTAAGCGCTATCTTGAATTGGGACAGGAGGGTCGACCGCGCCCTACGCGCCGGAGCCATGGCGGTGGGTGCCAGGGTGAAAATCGACACCATCCCGGGCTACTTGCCGCTCAACATGAATCGGGAGATGATGGGCTTGTGGCGGGAAAACGCCGTTCGTCTCGTGAGCGAAGAGAACGTGAGCTTCACCGGTCACCGCACAGGGTCCACTGATATGGGCGACATCAGCCAGATTATTCCCGCAATCCATCCCTATGCGGGTGGCGTTACGGGGATTGGACATGGCGCCGATTACCTTGTCCAAGACTACACCAAAGCAGTGATCAACCCCGCCAAAGCCATGGCCATGACCGTAGTGGATTTGCTTGCGGACGGGGCTTCCCTTGCAAAGGACGTTCTGAACAAAGCCAAGCTGCCCTATGAGAAGGAGTCCTACCTCAAACTAATGCGCTCCTTCTCAAGGAGCGAGGATTTCGCCGAGTAGGAGGCACGTATGCCCGGCCCATTGGAAGGTTACCGCATAATAGATCTCTGCCGCGCCGGACCCGGTCGCCAGGCCACCGGCATCCTCGCGGACTACGGAGCGGAGGTGGTATCCGTGGTCCAGCCGGGATATGCGCAACGCGCCGCACCGGGCGAAGGTGGTATGCGCCGCGGCGACGCTATCAACCAGCGCAACAAACGCAGTCTGTTTCTAAACATGCGTGGCGAGGGCGCTTTCGACGTGTTCATGCGACTAGCCAAACAATCGGATGCCGTGTTGGAAAGCAACCGGCCCGGGGCGGTGAAGCGCCTGGGCGTTGACTACGACTCGGTTAAAGCGGTCAAGCCGGACATCGTTTACTGCTCGCTGACAGGATTTGGTCAAAACGGACCGTATTCGGGCCTTGCCGCCCACGACCTTGCATTCCAAAGCGTAGCGGGCATGCTGCCATTGGACGACGACGGCAAGCCCCAAGTCCCCATAGTGAGCCAGGGCCAGGCCGATCTCAATGCCGCTTACTTCGCCGCCATGGCGCTTATGATGGGACTGCTGCGACGCGCCAGCAGCGGCGAGGGCCAGTACATCGACGTGTCGTTTACCGACGTATCCCTGAGGCTGCCCAACGAGCACAAAGACGAGATGCTGATAGGCGCCTATCCCGGCCTGAGCATCTACGAGACCAGCGATGGCCGCCACGTGGCATTGAGTACACGGGAGCCATGGTTCTGGGAACGTCTCTGCCGCCTCCTGGAACGGGAAGATTGGATACCGCACATACGCCCGACCGGAGAATTGCGAGATGAGATGTTCCGCTTCTTCAGGGAGCGGTTCAAGAGCAAGCCGCTTGCCGAATGGATGGGTATCCTTGAAGAGCATGACATTGAGTTCGGGCCGGTCAACTCGTCGATGGAGCACTTCCTCAACGACGCTCACTTCAAAGCCCGAGAGATGATATTGGAAACAACCGCTCCCGACACCGGTGAGAAGCAACTTGAACCCGGTTTCGGCATGAAGTTCGCCGGCACACCCGCCGAATTGCACTACGAACCATCTTTCATGGGAGCCGACACGGAAGCCATCCTCACTGAGCTAGGTTACACGCTGGAAGAGCAGGCAAAGCTGAAGGAATCCGGGGCAACGGCTTAGAACGCCGCAGTTCTCTACGGCGTCCCTTTGGTGTTGATTGGCACGCTCTGGCTTGCCTGCCCGTAGCAGACAGGCTAAAATCAGAGGGTTGTCTCCGCACTCCCCGGTAGCTCAGTGGTAGAGCGGTCGGCTGTTAACCGATTGGTCGTAGGTTCGAGTCCTACCCGGGGAGCCAACTCCCCTGACACTAAGTACCTCGGTTGTTCCCATATTGATTAGTGCCCTCAGGAGGATGAGCCAGGGGGTTCCTCACCAAAGACAATCTTCCGAACCGGGTAGTTGATCTCAATGCCCTCCACGGCGAACCTGGCGTGGAGCCGCTTGATGAGGTCGTTGGTCACCACAAACGAACCAACTCGATCCGTGGCCTGTAGAAATATCCAGAAATTCACGTTGGAGTCCCCAAAAGAGTCATAGCCAAACCACGGCTCCATGCTCTTCACGGCTTCGTCGTTGTCAGCAATGACGCTCCGGGTCACGTCTAGCGCCACCTCCTGGACTTGCTGCAGGTCGCTGGCGTAGCTGACGCCGCCGGAGACGAGGATGTTGAGTGCCGGGTCGGGCCCCTGGTAGTTGGTAATGATGGTGTCGGCCATGACCGCGTTCGGGATGATGACCAGGGTGTTCAACCAGGTCCTGATCTTCGTTGTGCGCCATCCCACATCAACCACATACCCCGCCGGCCCGCCTTGGAGCTCAATGTAGTCTCCCGGCTTGATGGCTTGGTCCGACATTACGTAGGTGCCGGCGAAGTAGTTCGTCAGCGTCGGCTGCAACGCCAGCGCAACTGCTAGTCCGGTGATGCCCAGGCCACCAAGCAGCAGCCCGATGGAGTAGCCAAGGGTGTCTAGAATGAGGACGAGTGCTAGGCCGTAGATGAAGACCCGCAAAAAGCGCCGCAGCAGCGGTAAGCTCCGGTCGTCGAAAGATGTCTCCGTCCGCGCCGCGATGTTGGCCATGTACCAATTGAGCGTCGCTCTGCTTCCAGCCGAGAGAGCGTGGGCTCCGATGAGGATGACGATAACAGTGAACCCTAGTTGCAATTCGGAGTGCCACTGGTCAAACTGTTCAGCGAAGTCCAACCCGGCATATGCGCCGAGAGCGACCACGAATGCCACCAGGGAGTTTCGAACCGATCTGAGGGCAACGCCTCCGATGCCGTAAGGGGTGGTCGTGTCCAGGCGAACAGCGACAAATCGGATCACAAAGAAAACTGCCGCGGCCACGGCGAGCGATACAGCGAAGACCAATCCCCCGATGACCGCGCCTTGGTATCCTGCGCTGCTGAACGTTTCCCACGACATACGCGGGCAATGGTACCACCAAATTAGCTACTTGTGGGAAACGTGGCGGGACCCCCT
This sequence comes from Dehalococcoidia bacterium, assembly GCA_965116555.1. Lineage (GTDB taxonomy): Bacteria > Chloroflexota > Dehalococcoidia > Lucifugimonadales > QGNO01 > DAOUJH01. The sequence continues at coordinate 1,878,594 of OZ220698.1, forward strand.
TACGGCGATTCGGCTACTGCATGATATAGACGTCCGACTTCATCGGGCACGTCCTGCTCAAGCAGCCACCCACTTCACCCCCTATACCCGCTTTCAGCGCGCCACTTGAAGTAGTCCTTCAGGCCGCTTAGCACGTCGGTGGTCGCCTCAAAGCCAAAGTCCTCTCTCATCCGGGAGACGTCCATGTGCGGGGTCTCATCGCTGACCGGATCCGAAGGTATAGGCTCGACGAATTCAGCTTCAGGGTAAGTCTTACGGATTGCATCGACAACCCAGCTAGTTGGGGTGACGACGCCCCTAGCCAGATTGTATAGCCGGTGCGGCAAACGGGGCGCATCCAGGACAGTGGCAAGGCCGTTTGCAATATCCAACACATATGTGTAATCGCCGGGCGCTTGAGGCATGACCTCTATCGGTTCGCCCCGAACAGCCTTACCCGTCCAGTCGTGCAGGAGGGACATGTTGGCGCGGTAACCGGTAATGCGCTCCATGGGGCCGTACGGGCCGCCGAGTCGGACGCTCACCGTGTCAAGACCATGTAGCTCCCTGTATCGCTCCGCAATGCGTTCACAGGCGTATTTGGAGATGCGATAGAGGGCTTTGGGATGGACAAACGTCTCCTCGTTCAGAGGCCTGGGTGCGGTCACTCCCTCATAAACAGCGCCGGAACTGACGAAGAGAAAGCGCTGCGCGGATATCCGTCTAGCAAGGTCAAGCAGATTGACGGTGCCCATGATGTTCACTTCCACTATGCTGCGGCTGTGGTCGTGCTCCACAGGACCGCGAGACCCGGGAGTGTAGGCGACGGCGTGAACGATTTTGTCGATGGAGTGGTCCCTGGCAAGCTCATCCAAAGCGTTTAAGTCAAGAACGTCCGCCGTGCGGAAGGTTATGCGGTCGTCCCAGGGTTGCAAGTAAGCCTTCAGCATATCGTCAGGCTTCGATATATCGAGCGACACCACACTGTGGCCGCGCTCAGCGAGGACTCTCACTATGTTGGAAGCAACAAAACCGTTGCCGCCTGTGACCAAGGTGACCATTCCCCTAAGCCCCCTACACTTTCCGGCCTGGCTTAGCTGTAAAGGCACGGACAAGGACGTACCCCACCAAGCCGGAGATGATGGATCCGGTGAGTATGCCTATCTTAGAGACGTCGATCAGATCCCCATCGCCGAAAGCCAGCCCTGATATGAAGAGGGACATGGTGAAGCCAATACCCGCCAGCCACCCTACGGCATACATCTGTGGCCAGGAGACGCCTTGAGGTAGGGCCCCCCAATCCAGCTTAACGGCCAGCCATGCGGCGAAGGTGATGCCCACCTGTTTACCTACGACAAGGCCTAAGATGATCCCCGTGCTTACGGGATCGAAGAGATGTGCAGTAAAGTCAGATCCAAGGGTAACGCCTGCGTTTGACAGGGCAAAGAGAGGCACAATTCCAAAGGCTATCCACGGATGGAGCGTATGCTCCAACCGCTGCAAGGGCGTCCATACTTGGGTAATGGCCTCTTCCATGCGCTGCAGAGCCACCTGCTGCCCCTGTTGGACGGGCCCAGCCTTGCCGACATCTCCTGCTTGTCTGTACTCATCCAGGATCTCACGGCCGCTTTCAAGGAATTCGTCGGCGCCCGTGTTCAAGCGCGCCGGGATAGTGGAGGCAAGAAGGATCCCGGCAATGGTGGCGTGAACGCCTGACTGCAAAAAGGCAAACCAGAGAAAGAACCCTACAATTAAATAAGGCAATGGGTTACGTATTCCAACACGATTGAAGGCAACCAGCAAGCCAAAAATACCTAAGCCAATGAGCAGGCTGAGAATAGATATCTCTTCCGTGTAGAACAGGGCTATTACAAGCACCGCGCCTATGTCGTCAAAGATGGCAACGGCAACGAGGAATGCTTTGAGGGCTAGGGGAACGCGAGACCCGAGTACAGCAAGGACCCCCAGGGCAAATGCAATATCGGTGGCCATGGGTATACCCCAGCCAACCGAGCCCTCGGAGTTGAAGTTGAAGGCGGTATAGATTAGCGCGGGAACCACCATTCCACCAACAGCGGCAATCATGGGCAAGGTGGCTTGTCTTATGGATGACAACTCACCAACTACTAGTTCACGCTTTATTTCCAAGCCAACCACAAAGAAGAAAACCACCATGATGCCATCGTTGATCCAGTGCCCCAGGTCGTGGGAGATATGAAAGGCGCCCACTTCAAAAGCAATTTCAGTGTGCCAGAAGTCGTAATAGCTCTCCGACCAGGGGGAATTGGCCCAAACCATGGCAGCAACAGCGGCGACAAGCAGGACGATACCGCCGGAGGCCTGTTTGTGAACGAAGTCCCTCAACGGTTGCAAGAAATGCTGTGGACTATGTCTGGAGTCAGCGCGCCGCATGGGGTGAATTATATCTTAGTCCGGCCGCAAAAGCGCCAGTGACCCAGTCCACAATACTCTATGGCAAGAAGAAAACAGTCCAGCACGCCTCCATCACCTCCGCATTAGGGGTATCCTTGCAGCCGATTGGGGGTCAGTCCAGCCCGGACCGTTTCAGCAGCTCAGGCAGAGAAAACTCCTTGCTCTGGAGGAACGATATCTGGTCGGTTTCGCGCTGATGGAGCTCTTCCACCTTGGCCGGGAGGTCGCCGACTACTTCGTGCGGAATGGTTATCACGCCTATTTTGTCGGCGAACACCAGGTCCCCGGGTCGAATGATCTGGTCGCTGAGGGTGACGGGGTTGCCGGTATCCACCATGTTGACGAACGCGCCGGTGCCGTGGGCGGATACCGTGCCCGGCGCAAACATGTGGAACCCAATCTCGTGGACTTCATCCGTGTCGCGGACTCCGCCGTCGGTGACAATCCCGATTGCGCCCAGAGAGCGGGCGGTGTTGGCCATGATGGCGCCAAAGACCAGGCTGCGGACTCTGTTGTGTCCTCCCGCCTTCATCACGATAACGGCGGGTTTGGGGGAGGCATCTATGGATTCAAGGTAGCGGCGCTGCACGTCAGGGCGGACGGGCCGGTCCGGGGTGAGGTTGTCCAGAACAGCCGTGACGGCAAAGCCGACCATGGGCCCCAGATCGGGGAAGAGGCAACGGACGTCATAGCCCAGGTAGCCCTCCGTAGCGGGACGGACGCCCATCATGCGAATGGTGTCGGATATTTCAGGCGAGGTGTACTTCTTGAGGGCGTCTAGTTGAGCTTGGCTGATCCGCTCAGTCATGTCGTGCTCCTTTCAAGGCGGCGTGCAGATGGTCTTGTTCCTTGTTTTACATGGTAGCGGCTGCCGGTGTCTATGCCAACCGGGATGCCAGCGAAGGGTGTAATCCGCGTCCGTTAGCCTTTATGATACCAGCCATGACGACTGACACGCCAAAAGGCTGGCTGCCGCGCCTGTGGGAGGTGCTTTTTGTAACGACGCGGCTGGGGCTGACCTCGTTCGGCGGGCCGGTGGCTCACCTGGGGTACTTTCGTGAAGAGTACGTGCAGCGCCGGAAGTGGCTGGACGAGCACACCTACGCCGACATAGTCGCCCTATGCCAGTTCCTGCCAGGCCCGGCAAGCAGCCAGGTGGGCATCGCGGTGGGGATGACACGAGCCGGGCTGCTGGGCGGTTTTGTTGCCTGGCTTGGCTTCACACTGCCCTCCGCCGCTGCGCTCATCCTGTTCGCCTACGGTGTCACCTCGTTTGACATAGCCGATGCGGGCTGGCTGCACGGCCTGAAGGTCGTGGCGGTTGCCGTGGTCGCCCTGGCGGTCTGGGGAATGGCGAAGAATCTCTGCCCGGACAAGCCACGCGTTACCCTGGCCGTCCTAGCGGCCATCGCCATACTGGCCGCGCCAAACGCCCTGCTCCAGGTGGCGGTTATCGCGGCAGGCGGGATACTGGGATGGCTGTTTCTCCGTGTCGACCAGTCCGAGATGGCAACGGAAAGCAGACCTCCGGTTGGCCGCGGCATTGCCATCGCCTCGCTGGTGGTTTTCGCCGGCTTGCTGATCGGCCTTCCCCTGCTCCGGCAGGTGGTGTCGTACGAGGCGCTGGAGATCTTCGACAGCTTCTTCCGCGCCGGATCGCTGGTGTTCGGCGGAGGGCACGTGGTGCTGCCGCTGCTCCAAGCGGAGGTGGTGCCGCCGGGCTGGGTCAGCAACGACGCTTTCATTGCGGGATACGGCGCAGCGCAGGCGGTGCCGGGGCCTCTGTTCACCTTTGCCGCATACCTGGGAGCGGTCATAGAGGATACGCCTGCCCGCTGGATGGGGGGCGTCTTCACACTAGTCGCCATCTTCCTGCCGTCGTTCTTCCTGGTCACGGCGGTCTTGCCCTTCTGGGACAGGCTGCGGAGCATGGACAATTTCCGCCGGGCGCTGATGGGGATCAACGCCGCCGTGGTGGGCCTGCTGCTGGCGGCGCTGTACGACCCTGTATGGACGAGCGCCATACTTACCCCCGCCGACTTTGCACTGGGGCTGGCCTCCTTTGTGCTGCTTGCCTTCTGGAAGTTCCCGCCGTGGCTGGTGGTGATACTCGCCGCCCTGGGTGGACAGGGGATAAGCTATCTGTAGAAGGGAGGATCCAAACCGTGCGGTTCCGACCCGGCGGGCTATGGCGTCACCATAACTTTCTGAAACTGTGGTCAAGTCATACTGTATCGCAGTTCGGCTATCAGATCTCTTTTCTTGCGGTGCCTCTACTGGCTGTGCTGGTCTTGGATGCAACCCCCTTACAAATGGGTGTATTGATTGCGGTAGGAGGACTGCCTACGCTATTCATCGGACTGCTTGCTGGGGCATGGGTCGATAGGCGACGACGACGGCCAGTCCTGATTGCAGCAAACTGGAGCCGCGCCTTACTACTTCTGGTCATCCCTATAACGGCCTGGCTGGGTGTACTAAGCATAGAGCTTCTGTATTTGGTTGCGTTTGGCCTAGGGAACCTCGGCCTGCTTTTTGATGTGGCACATCGTTCATTCTTGCCATCCCTGGTAGAGCGAAATCAGATAATCGAAGCCAATAGCAATCTTGAGCTAGGTCGTTCCGCATCTGAGGTTGCCGGACCCGGAGTTGCAGGGGTACTGGTTCAGCTAGTCTCGGCTCAAGTTGCAATCCTGGTTAACGCAGTCACTTTTCTGGCATCCGCCATACTTCTACAGTCAATCAAGATTAACGAGGCAGAACCTGTTCGTTCAGGACAAGAGCAGACTATCTGGAAAGAGGCGGGTGAAGGTCTCAAATCTGTAGTCAACAATCCTATATTGAGAACGCTGGCCATTTCCGCAGGTATTATTGGCCTGTTCAATGCTATGCAGGAAGCCGTGTGGATCCTGTATATAGTCCGCCAGTTGGACTTAAGTCCAAGCATACTAGGCCTAATATTTTCAATCGGGAGTATAGGACTTCTACTTGGGGCAGCAATGGGGCGGCGAACCACCAAACGGATAGGGCTAGGACCGTCAATCATACTAGGTGTGCTGCTTGTGGCGGTTGGCGATCTGATTATACCGTTAGCGACAGGCCCTACATTGGTGTTGGCAATCCTGCTTGCCATGGCACAATTCCTGTTCGGTATAGGGGTTACCACATACAACATAGGCCAAGTCAGCGTCCGTCAGCTTATGACCCCTGATCACCTGCAGGGGAGGGTCAACGCAACGATGCGAGTTGTAACCATATCGACGATACCGGTAGGCGCGCTTATAGGGGGATATCTCGGGGAGTCAATTAGCCTAAGACCGACCTTATTTGTAGGAGTAGCTGGGGAGATGCTGGCGGTAATCTTCTTGCTACTGTCACCCTTAAGGTCGGTTCAAAAGACACCGCCAATTGGACTATAGAAGCCCCTGCACGTCCGGGCCGCCGCTACGGCTTTTTCCTGAAGAGCCCCTTTAGACGCTCGCCGTGGTTCCATAGCCCGGTAACGACGAATGATGCTCCCAGCATCTTGACGATATCGCCGGGCATGTAGATGTACATGCCGTCGACGAACAGCTTGCCTTCGGCCGGCCACCCGAAGTCGATCGCGGAGAGCCAGATCAGCGCCGGGATGTACAGGGCCAGTCCACCGAGGGCAACCGCCCACAGCGAGCCTGAACGGGTGAAGCCCATCTGGCTGAGATATCCCGTCACCGCCGCGGCCACTATGAAGCCTATGATGTAACCGCCGGTGACGCCTGCGATGGAAGCGTTCCAAGCATCCACGGGAGTACGCAACGCCCACGGGTCGGAGCTGGCGAACATGGGAAGTCCCAATGCCCCCAGCCCGATATAACCGAGCACGGCTCCGGCTCCCCACCTCCAGCCCATGACCCCGCCGGTGAGAAGCACGCCGAAGGTCTGCAGGGTTATCGGCGTGGGGTTCTCAGGCAGGTAGAACCTGGCCTTGGCGCAAACGAACATCAGGGCGATGAGCAAGACTGACGCAAGAACTCGATGCCCCGTGTGAGCAGTGGGAAAGAGGGTATCGAAGAGGGATTTGTCGACTCGACGCAGCGTGCCTAGAGCGCCGTATACGGGTGCGCTTGCCTGCATGTAACCGTGCCTCCTCAAAGGGTGTAGTCCAGCGTTAACAAGGCAAGAGTATCGGCTAGAGCCTATGTTAAGTCAAGCAGGGCCCGCTCAGGAAGACTCCGTTTGCTGCGGCCTGAAAGCGCCGCGCCAGTCACGCGATGTGTCCAACTGAGGAATCTCCGGCTGGGGAATGGATTTCTCCACATTCCCCGCCCACTCCCTTGCGGAGGCAATCAGCCGATCTTCAATATCGTAGGCGAGGGGGTCGGCCATGAGCGCCTGCATCTGTTCATGGTCAATGCTGGACCAGTTGTCGACCATCCATCTGGCAGAGCGCCGCATACCCTCGTCCGGCGGGACAATGTCCCTGTAACCCAGCAGCTTCTTCATGCTGTAGACGTTGAGCTGGCCGGTGCGCCGCGTAGAGTAGCCGCCGGCCAGATCATAGGCCATGGGATGGCTTATCTCGACCGTCTCAAACTCATGATCAAGCGCCTCAGCGACAATGCGGACCGTGTCGCTGACGGTGTATCCCACCTCGTCTACGGAGTTGAAAATGTGGCCGTCCCCTTCCGATTTGTCGCAGCCAAGGAGGACCATGTGGGCGGCGTTCTCGGCATAGCAGGTGAGGCGGAGCTGGCTTCCATCGCCGGGGATTATGATCTGCTTGCGCCCGTCCAGCACGCGCTTGACGATTGACCACATCCACTGCCGGGGGGCCCTTGGCCCGTACACCGAGGTGTAGCGGAACATAACGGCGGCAAAATCGCCGTTGTTGTGGTGCTCCATTACCCGCCGCTCGGTGTGGGCAATGGCGAAAGCATACGGGTTGAGGTCGCGCTCCGTGTAGGTGGGAAACTCCTCAGGAAGAGGTATCTCCAACCCCCGGGGGAAGGTCAGATGCTCGGGGCGGATGAAGCTCGGTCCGCCCGCGCCGACCAGTTTGCGAGTACGGCCCGCAACCACGTCCGCGATATGGCGAAGGCGGCCGTACATCGACACGACTACGTCCCACTCCTGGCCCTCCACGTCTTTGGCAAAGGCCTCTTTGGTGAATGGGTCGCCGTGTATGTGGCCGTGTGTTTGGGGAAGGTCGTCAGGCTCATGGAAACCCCGATGGTACACGGTGACCTCATAGCCACGGTCGAGAAGCCCCTGAACGATCAATGGCCCGGTGGGGCCGGTGCCGCCGACAACTAAAGCCTTCATCATGCCACCTCCTTCAATACTCCGCGAGCGGGAGTGGCATAGGCATAACACCGCCTTGGGACGCTGTCAAGGAGCGAGTGAAAACGTGGTAGTTGCCGCATCGATTTACTTGACATAAGTCGATTTTGGGGTGTCGTGAAAATGCATGTTAGGCATGAGAAAGTGGTTGGATGGCGGTTAACGGTGGAGTCGTGTTGTGCCTGAGAAGGGGGATTCGTTTCCAACGTTATGTTAAGTACAAGGCTAAATTGGAGGGAAATTTTGGCGGAGGTGAGAAACGAATCAGATCCTTGGACAGGCTCAGGACAAGTTCTTGGGGCAAAGTTGAGGATGGCAAGGCGGTCGTTTTGGCTGCCAATAGTCGCGCCACGCCGACGTTGTAGGGGCTGTTGGGCGCTTTTCCGCGAGTACATGGGTTAAGGGTAGCGGGCGCAGAGGGGTGTGGGAAAGGAGGAGATGTCAGGGTTCTGCCGCAACTGGTTCGCAGTGGCGAAGGGCTTGGGATTCTTCGTCGCTGTGCTCCTCAGAGTGACCCTTCAGTTATGCTCAGGGTAAACTCCCCCCGCTGCACCGCGTTGGGTTCCCGTCTACGCGGGCAAGACGGGTGTATGGAAGTGGGTGGCTGTTCAACACAGGGTTCACCCCCATCTCAATCTTCCCCCATCAAGGGGGAAGAGGTTTGGTGCGCCTGCCCCGCTCATGTGGTTCGACAGGCTCACCATGAGCGGGAGCGGTTAGCCATGACCCCGCCTCGCCCCTGGATGCCCGCCTGCGCGGGCAAGACGAATGGGAGTGCACGGGAATGACGGAGGGAGGGCATTGTGGTACCTTAACCCCTGCCCTATAACGACTATCGAGACGAGGTAGAGACCCCATGGCGAATACGCAAGACCGTGTGATACTGCCGCAGCATTCACACCCCTTGAAATATGAGATCACGCTGGCTCCCGACCTGGAGAGTTTCACTTTTTCCGGCAACGAGACTATAGACGTCGAGATTACGCAGCCCACGTCCACTTTATCGCTGAACGCAGCCGATATAGAGGTGCAGTCGGCGGCTGTGACCACGGACGGCGGCGGGATGAAGCAGGCAGGGGGCATAAGCTACAACGAAGAAGCGCAGACGGTCACCTTCGATTTTGGAGACCCAATGCCCGCAGGCCGCGCCAAGCTCGATCTGAGCTTTACGGGAGAGCTGAACGATAGGCTGCACGGCTTCTACCGCAGCACCTACCAGTCGGCAAGCGGCGAAACGCGGGTGCTGGCGGCGACACAGTTCGAGCCGACAGACGCAAGGCGCGCCTTCCCCTGCTGGGATGAGCCCAACAAGAAGGCCACCTTCGACGTAACGCTGGTCGTTCCATCGCACCTCACCGCCGTGTGCAATACGCCGATAGTCGGCGAGTCGGCGGAAGGCAGCGACAAGAAGCGAGTCCAGTTTGCGGAAACGCCGCCGATGTCGACCTACCTGCTGGCCTTTGTGGTCGGCGAATTGGAGTCGATAGAGGACACGGCGGACAGCGGGACGCTGTTGAGGATATGGACGACACCGGGGAAATCGGAGCAGGGGCGTTTCGCGCTGGAAGCGGCAAAGCGGCTGCTGGCCTACTACAACGACTACTTCGGAATCCCGTATCCGCTGGAGAAGCTGGACCAGCTGGCGATACCGGACTTTGCGGCGGGGGCAATGGAGAACTGGGGCGCCATCACATACCGGGAGGTGGCGCTGCTGTTTGACGCGGAGAACTCGTCGCCAAGGGCGCGCCAGCTCATCGCGGAGGTGGTAGCCCACGAGATGGCGCACATGTGGTTCGGCGACCTGGTGACCATGGACTGGTGGAACGATCTATGGCTCAACGAGAGCTTTGCTTCATGGATGGCAACAAAGGCGGTAGACCATCTGTACCCGGAGTGGGACCTGTGGACTCAATTTGTATCGTCCGACGTGAATGCGGGGTTGGCACTGGACGGTCTGGAGAACTCGCACCCCATAGAGCAAGAGGTGAAAGACCCCTCTGAGATAAACCAGCTCTTTGATGCCATCAGCTATCAAAAGGGGGCCTCCATCCTGCGGATGCTGGAACAGTTCCTTGGGCCGGAGCAGTTCAGAAAAGGGCTGCGCCGGTACCTCTCAGAGCACATCTACCAAAACGCCACGGGTACGGACCTCTGGTCGGCGATGCAGGAAGAGACGGGTCAGCCGGTGGTGGCGATGATGGAAAGCTGGATCAACCAGGTGGGATATCCCGTCCTCAACGTGGAGGTAAACCGGGCTGACGCGGTGTCCATAGGTCTGACCCAGCAACGCTTCCTCTACTCCGGGCCCAACCAGGACACCACGCTATGGCAGATCCCGGTGAGGGCATCGGTTCAAGGGGTGTCGGAGCCTGTGTCCATGGTAATGAGCGACAGGGAAGCCGCCTTGGAGGCTCAGCCGCCGCAGGGAATCAGCGATTCTTGGGTGAAGGTGAACTCGCAGCAGACCGGCTTCTACAGAGTCCAGTACAAGCAGGAAGACCTGGCAAGGCTGATACCGGCGGTAGAGTCGCTGGAACTACCCGCCGCCGACCGGCTGGGGCTGCAGGCGGACGCCTACGCACTGGCAAGGGCGGGGCTGGCCCCGGCGACACAGTTCTTGGACCTGGCCCGGGCCTACGGAGAGGAGACCGAGTACCCCGTATGGGCCGATCTCACCGCCAATCTACGCGGCATGGCATCGCTCATTTCACAAGAGCCGTACTACGAGCAATACCAGGAGTTCGGCAGAGGCCTGCTCAGCGATATAGCTCGCAAAGTGGGCTGGGAGAAGGAAGCGGACGAGGGGCATCTGCAGAGCCTGCTGCGCAGCACCGTACTAGGGCATATGGGAGCATTCGGCGACATCCCAGCGCTGGAAGAGGCGCAACAGCGGTTCCACCGCTACCTGGAGGAGCCGTCGTCGCTGTCGCCCGACATGCGAGGCGCGGTGTACAACCTGGCGGCGTACGGAGGAGACGGCAACACCTACACGTCCTTGGAGCGTCTCCACGACGAGACGGACCTGCAGGAAGAGAAGGTGCGCCTGCTCCTGGCCCTGTCCAGCTTCCAAGACGAGGAACTGCTGCAAAAGACCATCGAGATGGCGCTATCGGAAAAGGTGCGGTCGCAGGACAGCGTGATGCTGGTCAACTTCGTGGCGAGCAACTTCAAGAACGGCAGAGAGATTGCCTGGGACTACACCAAGAGGAACTGGGAAGAGCTGGACAGGCGGTACGGGGCGGGCGGCTTTGCCATGATGCGGCTGGTGCAGATAACGGGCGGTTTCACCACGCCTGAGGCGAGGAAAGAGGTGGAGGAGTTCTTCAAGGAGCACCCCACACCCTCGGCAAGCCGCACGATTCAGCAGTCGTTGGAGCGGATAGACCTGAATATACGGTGGCTGGAGCAGAACCGGGCCGGTCTGTCGGAGTGGTTTGGGGCGAACTGAGTCTGACCGACTCCTCAGTATGACAACCACCCCGCCCCTGGGTTCCCGACTTCTCGGGAACGACGGTGTGTTGGAAGCGGGAGGCTTTGGATTCTTCACTTCGTTCAGAATGACAGCCCCCCGCCGCCGCCGCCCCTGGATACCCGTCGCCACGGGTATGACGCCGCTCACTCCCTTCGACTATGCTCAGGGTGAGCGGGAGTGTTTGCGGGTGGCGGGGTGTGTGGGCGGATACTAGTCCCGGCCTACAGAGAGGCAACGATGCTCTCGTACTCGTCCTCCGTGAACGCCTTCAAGGTGGTGGTGCGCGCATTCCCCTGTCCACCCACTTTGAGCAATAGCGTTGCCGCGACTTCATCGTTGGGGAGCTCCGCCAGAGACACAAAGTCGTATTGCCCCATGGTCAGGTAGAAGAATATCAACTTGCCGCCGACACCCTCGACAGCTTGCCTGACTGCCGCGAGCCGGTTGGGAGAATCCTTGATGTTCCGTATTCCCTCGTCGGTATAGTTGCCCAACACCAGATAGCTTGCCATGGTCCACCTCTGTTCTAATTTTCGAGACAGCCGGAGAATATCCCCGACCCATTGGGGTGTCAATTTTCCACTTGATTCAGATGCTCCAGCGAAAACCGCAAGAGCCGCACCGGTAACCGCGGACGTTTCTGTAAAGAAGAACGGCGACAACCACGGTTATGATTACGTAAACAGCCAGGGCGCCCAGCCAGAGAAAGCCCCCTTGCACCAGTCCAAATATGAGCCACAATACGGCGGTCAGCCAGAGCAGTGCCAGCCACAGCCCCACCTTCCTGCGCCAAGCCACCGCCTGAGGACGCCAGGGGACATGCACGGCAGGGCTATGACAACTCGGACATTCGGCAAACCGCTTTGGACTGGATGGCTGCATGGCTTGATTGTACAGCTACAAAGCTCTAAACGGGTCGCCCGCGGAACGCGCCGACAACGTGGGCCGCCATGTCTCGAATGCCGTCTCTGCGCCGTCCGTCGACGATCAACAGGAGCAAAGCCAGCGAGAGGAATATCGCTGATACGGTCAATCGTTGCTCGGTTCCGGAGAAGACAAGCTGGGTAAGGAACAAAGCCAGCAGCAGGCCCATACCGCGCCAGGAGGCATACATGCGAAGCACCAGGACAATGGCAAAAACGGTTTGAGCCATGGTCAGGATAAGCTCCACCTGCTGCCTGTGACCTGAGACTCCAAGAAAGGTGGTCGATTCGCCGGTGGTCAAGGGAAGTGCGGCAACGCCTCCAAAGCCAAGGCTATAGGCAATGGGCAGGCTGCCCAAGAGGAGTGTCCACTGGTTGACCGTGGCCGACACCAGCATAATCAACGCCGCACCGGGCGCCCCTCTCAGCGCAAAGTAGCTGGCAATAAGCATTTCAGGCGCTTCAGAAGCTAGCGGGGCCAGCCACTGGATGAGGACGAATTCATCTATTCCAAACTGGGCGCCGGTATTAATCAGTCCCTCGGCGAACAGCTCCGTGGAGAAGATGATCACCCCTATGGCGTACAGGAATACGAGGACAATGGCTATCCTGCGTCCGGTTACCCCGAACGATGCTATGGCACGTGAAGGGCCAATGAGGTACGGGTCGGAGCGCTCTCCACGGCCGCTGAGCCAGATGTAAACGCCGAAAAGGGGAAGGAGAACGGCGGTGTCCCACAAAGAGATCTCTCCCTTCACCACAATGAACACCGCATACAGTGCGCCAACGATAAGGAAGGCAATCTCTGTCGATACGCCGTTGGCCAGGGACACGTTTTGCCTACGCTTGAACCAGTAGAGCAAGACGACCAGAGGCCAACCCAATCCCACGATGAGCCTGTTCCCTCCCGTCATGTTGGCAGTGGTGTAGGAAGAGTAGAGAGATGAGGGATCGCTGCCCGCTTGGAAGGCTAGAAATAAGTCCACCGCTAATTCAGGAAGCACCGCCACCAGGGCAACAAGGGCCAGGGCCAACCCCTGGGATATATCGATCTCGGCGGCTTCCGAAGCCCAGGCAAGCAAGGCGGCGGCACCCACTATGCCAGTCCCGAAAACGATGGCGCCCAGCCAAGGGAAGAGTTGAGGGTTTCCGGTAAGGATGACCAGCCAGCTGATGACAACGGCAGGGATGCCTAGACCAACAGCAACGGCGAGCAATGCCCAGTTGTGCATGCCGATCCCGGTCGACGAGCTTTCTTCCACTGGCCCTACCTCACAAAGAAAGAAGCCCGCTCTAGGGGCTTCCCATTTATAAACGTAGGGGGTGAGTAATCAGCCCACCTGTGTCACTTTGTAGGTCACCGCGCCCTTGGGGGTGATTACCTCTACCTGGTCTCCTTCAGAGCGGTCCAACACGGCCTGGCCCACGGGAGAGGCGGTAGAAAGCCTGCCGGAAGAAGGGTCGGCCTCACTGGGCTCAACCAAAAGATAGCTAATCTCCTTCCCGGTTTGAAGGTGTTGCAAGACGACACGTGAACCAACGGCAATGGACGCGCCTTTGACTGCGGGGGAAGAGCCGTCCATAATCACCGCATTCTTCAGAATGCTCTCCAACTCTCTAATGCGCGCTTCCGTCTGGCCTTGATGCTCTCTAGCCGCATCCAATGGCGAATTCTCGCTGAAGTCTCCGGTGGAAGCAGCCTGGCGGATATCATCCGCTATCTTGCTCCTTTCCGCCTTCAAGGAATCAAGGTCTTCCAGGAGTTTCTTGTGACCCTCCGGTGTTATCTGCTTGGGCGCCTCCATTGCAACCCGTTTAGCCTGCGCCGCAGCTCTTCTCCTGCCATTGCGCCTAATCCTAGCGAACGAGGCAAGCCTGGTCTCGGTCATGCCATGTTTGCGGAGGAAATTAAGGAAACGCTTGGTTATAGCCAGCCTTACGGTGCCGCCGTCCCCGGCGTACTCCAGGGTGGCGCTGTATTCTTCAACCTGAATGGGTAGAACTGCATTGACGGGGCGGTCCTGTCCACACCACTGGACAAAGCGAGAGAGTTCCCTCTTAGCCGCGTGCGCATCCTTTTCTTTCTGCGTATCCAGGTACTGCGCAGCAGCATCCGAAAGGGTGGTTGGCGCCGCCGATACTTCCTCAACAGTCATCAGTTAACTGATTGTAGGTGTGCAGTACCTGAGTGTCAACATTCCGTTCCACCATACCTATCAAGGCCGCACTTCCTTTGAAATGGCACTTCAGGTACAATAATTACACAGCTTTTAATGTCAGTGGCGGATAAAACCATCGGAGAAGCTATGGGATCCCACTGGATGCGCAACACAATAATCTATGCCGTGGTGGCTATTGCCATCATCCTGGTCTTCTACAACTTCACCGCAGGCTCTCGCGGTGAAGAGAAAGATATAGCCACCGTGGTCCAAATGGCCCAAGAGGGCCGCCTGAAGTCCATTGTGGTGGACGGAGACACCCTAGCCGTTGAACCGAGTGAAGGGCCGGAGTTCACTTCTCGCAAGGAGCCGGGCACCAGCATCCTGGAGGTTCTTACCGAAGCCGGAGTGGTGACGGGCGAGAGCGGCGTTCAGGTCACCGTCAAGGGCTCCAGCGGCTTGTCCAACATATTCGGGCTGCTCTTCAACTTCCTGCCGCTGATATTCTTTGGCGCTATTCTGCTGTTCATGATGCGCCAGGCCCAGGGCAGCAACAATCAAACCCTGAGCTTTGGCCGCAGCCGGGCCCGGCTGCTGGTCGGCAACAAACCCAGCGTTACTTTTTCCGACGTGGCCGGCGTGGAGGAGTCCAAAATCGAGTTGCAGGAGATTGTGGAGTTCCTCAAGTACCCGGAGCGGTTTGTGTCGCTGGGGGCGCGCATACCCAAGGGAGTGCTCCTGGTGGGGCCGCCCGGCACGGGCAAGACCCTGCTGGCAAAGGCGGTGGCCGGTGAAGCGGGCGTCCCGTTCTTCTCGATAAGCGGCAGCGAATTCGTTGAGATGTTCGTTGGCGTGGGAGCGGCAAGGGTGCGCGACCTGTTTGACCAGGCTAAGCGCAACGCGCCTTGCATCATCTTCGTAGACGAAATAGACGCCGTCGGCAGACACCGCGGCGCCGGACTTGGCGGTGGGCACGACGAGCGCGAACAAACGCTGAACCAGATCCTTGTGGAGATCGACGGGTTTGATTCCAACACCAACGTAATTGTGGTGGCGGCCACCAACCGCCCGGACATCCTGGACCCGGCGCTTCTCCGCCCCGGACGGTTCGATAGGCGGGTGGTGCTCGATTTGCCAGACATCGCGGGGCGAGAGGCTATTCTGAGCGTTCACACCAAGGGGAAACCGATTGACGAGGACGTAAACCTGGAAGTGATTGCAAAAGAGACCCCCGGGTTCAGCGGTGCTGACCTGGCGAACTTGGTCAACGAGGCGGCTATTCTGGCGGCGCGGCGCAGCAAGAAGACCGTCATGTTCGATGAGTTCGGTGAGGCGATAGACAGGGTGATCGCAGGGCCGGAGCGAAAGAGCCGGGTGATCAGCCACAAGGAGAAGGAGATCACCGCCTACCACGAAGGCGGGCACGCCCTGGTGGGCCACAAGCTTGCCAATGCCGACCCTGTACAGAAGGTGTCCATAGTGGCGCGCGGAAGTATGGGCGGTTATACCCGTTTCCTGCCCGAAGAGGACAGGCACCTGTTCAGCAAGGCTCAGTTCAAAGACATGATGGCCGCGGCGATGGGAGGACGAGTTGCGGAGGAGCAGATATTCGGGGAGGTCACCACGGGCGCCAGCAACGACCTGGAGCACGCCACGCAGATAGCGCGCAACATGGTGACCCGCTTCGGCATGAGCGAGAAGCTGGGACCGCGCACCTTTGGCAAGCGCGAGGAGCTTGTATTCCTGGGCAGAGAGATATCCGAGCAGAGCGACTACAGCGACAATACGGCGGAGAAGATAGATGAAGAGGTGCACAGCCTTATTCAGGAGGCCCACGACAGGGCTCAAGAGATACTGGAAACAAACAAGGCAAAGCTGGTGCAACTGGCGCGCCACCTGATAGCAAACGAAACCATTGAAGGCGACGCTCTTATCAAGCTCCTGGACTCGGAGGCGCCTCCAGTGGTGGTGGAGCCCATAGCGGCGCCAAGCACGGACTAGTCCGCGCGGATTGACGACGCAAGAAGGGCGGCCTCTTGGATGAGAGGCCGCCCTTCTCTTATTCGGTCTCGTCTTCCTCGGTGTCCAGGGGACGCTCTCTGAAGTAGAGGCCCCACTTCTGCATGAGCCTCTTGACGTCGGCGTCCGCCAAGCCCGTCAACTCCCTGAAGAACCCTGCCAGGGCGTGGACGTGCAGGTACTCGTCAGAGCATACCCAGCTTGCTTCGCTGGGCACCACGTAGATTAGGCCGTTCTGGTGCGCGCACTGCGCTTCCAGGCGCTTGCCGGACCGGTCGTGCTTTATTGTCAGGCCGTACGGCATATCGATAGCCTCAACCGCCGGCAGCTATCTTGGCTGTCGGCTCGGTCATAGCTTCGGCGTCCAGAAGCTCGTCGAGCTGCTCTTCGGTCAGATCAGTGGTCTCCCGAGCTACCTCACGTACCGTCTTGCCGGTGCGCTGCGCTTCCTGGGCTATCTTGGCCGCCGCGTCGTAGCCAATGGCGGGAACCAGGCCGGTGCAGATGGCGAGTCCCTGTTCGACCATTGCGGGACCCTTGGCGGTGGCGTTGATGCCGTCGATGCACTGCTCCACGAAGTTCTTGGTCACGGAGGCCAGAAGCTCGATGGACTGCACCAGGTTGTAGGCGGCGACGGGCATCATGACGTTGATCTCGAAGTTGCCCGACTGGCCGGATACGGTAACAGCGACGTGGTTGCCCATCACCTGGGCGCAGACCTGGCAGACCGACTCCGGGATAACGGGGTTGACCTTGCCCGGCATGATGGAGCTGCCCGGCTGCACTTCCGGCAACTCTATCTCGCCTATGCCGGCGCGCGGGCCGGAGCCCAGCCATCTCAGGTCGTTGGCAATCTTCATCAAGCTGGTGGCGATGGTGTTCATTGCGCCGCTGGCAGCAACGATGTTGTCCAGGGTGCTCTGCGCCTGGAAGTGGTTGCTGGTCTCTCGGAGTTCAACACCGATAACCTTGCTAAGTCTCTCTATTACCTTGGGAGCGAACTGCTGGTGGGTACCGACGCCGGTGCCCACGGCGGTGCCGCCCAAGGCGACTTCGGCCAACTCGTCAAGGGCTTCACGGGCGCGCTCTATGGAACGCTCCGCCTGACCCACAAAGCCGAGGAACTGCTGCCCAAGCCGGATGGGCGTGGCGTCCTGCAGGTGGGTGCGGCCCGTCTTGATGATGCCCCAATACTCATCGGTCTTCTTCTGCATGGAGTCTCGAAGCATCTCCAGGGCGGGAATTAGCTCTTCCTGGATGGCCTGCGCCGCGGTGATGTGTATAGCGGTGGGTATGACGTCGTTAGAGGACTGGCCCTTGTTCACGTGGTCGTTGGGGTGAACGGGGCCTCGGGTGCCCCTGGGATGGCCGAGAAGCTCCGCGGCCCGGTTGGCGATGACCTCGTTGGCGTTCATGTTGGTGGAGGTGCCGGAGCCGGTCTGGAAGATATCGACGACGAAGTGGTCTTCCAGCTTGCCATCGATGACATCCTGCGCCGCCTTGACGATTATGTCGCCGGTGTCCTTGTCGAGCAGGCCAAGCTCCATGTTGACCTGCGCCGCCGCCTGCTTGATCTGGGCCATGCCCCGGTTGAAGTTGCGGGAGAACCGCAGGTTGGAGATGGGGAAGTTGAGGACGGCGCGCTGGGTGGATGCGCCGTAGTAAGCGTCTTCAGGGACCTCCATCTCTCCCATGGAGTCCCGTTCAATGCGAGTCTTTTCCGTCATGTGTACCTCCTGAGTAGCGAGTATGCGGGGGATTTTTTATTCCGGGGCACAGTCTATCACGGTTGCGTCAAGATGGGGAATTAGACCCGCGCCTCTTCAATCAGCGGGGCACTCTGCCATCTCAGGCAAACGCCAGATCGCAGTATCAAACGCCCATAATGTGGTAGCCGCCGTCCACGGGAAGAACGGCACCGGTGACGCCGCTGGCAAGGTCGCTGCACAAGAAAAGCGCAGCGTTGCCAACCTCCTCATGTGTGACGTTGCGCCGCAGGGGGGCCCGTTGCTCATGGGTGCGCTTCATGTCCAGAAAGCCACGGATGCCCCTGGCGGCCAGGGTATCGAGCGGGCCGGGCGATACGGCATTGACGCGGATGTTGCTTGGGCCAAGCTCGGAGGCAAGCTGTCGCACCTCGTTCTCCAAGGCGGCCTTGGCGGTGCCCATGACGTTGTAGCCGGGGTAGACCTTCTCCGAGGCGTGGAAGGTGACGGTGACGATGCTGCCGCCGTCCTTCATCAGAGGGGCCGCATGCCGGGCGATGGGCAACAAGGAGTAGGCGCTGATATCAAGGGCGGTCTTGAACCCGTCACGGGAGGTCTTTGAGAAATCGCCTCCCAGGTCTTCGCGGTGGGCAAAGGCCACGCTGTGCACCACGAACGAAAGCGAGCCATAGCGGTTGCCTAGCTCAGCGAAGACTTCCTCTATCTGGTCGTCGTCGGTCACATCGCATTCCCAGAGGGCAGCGTCGTCCCAGCTCTCCACCAAACCGGCGACACGGCTCTTCAGCCGCTCGTTTTGGTAGGTCAACGCCAGTGTGGCTCCCGCATCGTGCAGCGCTTCCGCTATGGACCAGGCGATGCTTCGATCATTCGCCACACCGAAGACAACTCCTTGCTTGCCTCTAAGGTCAATTGGATAAACTTTGTCACCACTCATAATTCAATAACTCCTCGGGCTTCAGCGTGGTTCTCCATCCTGTTCAGAGCCTCCATAGATAGCGCCGCTCCGTGACGCGTAGTGGTCGTACACTTGGCGCATGGTCTGGTAAGCCTCGCGCTCCACCTGTCGATGTTGAACGGGCACTCGTCTTGAAAACAGCCTGGAAATAAGATGGCGCCATACATAGGGGAAGAATCCCCACTGAATCCTTTGATTGACGTGGCAATACTGGTGTGCCAGAGGAGCCAGCGCCTCGTTGTCCGCCAACTGGCCATCCAACTGCGTGTCTAAATACTTCTTGCCAATCAGGATGACCGGCCGCACAAGAGGCAACGTTATGGTGAACCCCCTTAGAGCAGGCCATGATAGGGCAAAAATGGTGGTCCTGGCCAAAGCCGCCGAGGAGATGCCATGCTGACGCAGGCGCCTTCCGGTGACACTATCAGGAGCAAACCGCATGGTTGAACATAACTTGGATAGTTGAAGAAATCAGGAAAATACGTTGGTAGTATAGCACCTTGCATGCGGTAGTAGGACATATGAGTGTTCCAAGATACGCTGAAGGGAGAAAGCTGTTAAACTAGACCCGCTATTGACCGGAGATACGAGAACAAATTCCGGAGAGGTCATGCAATCAGAAGACGTAGCCCGCATAGCTGAAACGGCAGCCAGGCTCCAGGAAAACATTGAAAAGGTGCTGGTTGGCAAGGGAGACATCGTGGCGCTGGTGCTGGAAGCCGTACTTTGCGAAGGGCACCTGCTCATCCAGGACGTGCCCGGCACAGGCAAGACGGTGCTGGCGAAGTCCATAGCACGCTCTCTGGGATGTACTTTCCGCCGCGTTCAGGGCACGCCCGATCTGCTGCCGACCGATATCACGGGCACCTACGTGTTCAACCAGCAGACCGCGGCCTTTGAGTTTCGCCCGGGGCCAATAACGGCACAGGTGCTGCTGGTGGACGAGATAAACCGCGCCACCCCCCGCACGCAATCCGCGCTCCTGGAGGCGATGCAGGAGCGTCAAATCACCGTGGAAGGCGAAACAATGGCGCTGGCCAAGCCGTTTCTCACCATTGCCACCCAGAACCCAATAGAGTTGGAGGGCACCTTCCCCCTACCCGAGGCACAGCTGGACAGGTTCCTTCTCCAGGTAAGCCTGGGTTACCCGTCTCAAGAAGAGGACCTGCTCATACTCCATAGATTCAAGGAAGACGACCCTCTTGAAGAGCTGGAACCCGTAGTGGACAGCGCCGAGCTTGTGGAGCTACAACGGTTGGTGCGCAAGGTGCACGTGGCCCCGCCCGTGGAAGAGTACCTGGTCTCCATAGTCCACGCCACCCGTTCCCATCCATGGGTGGACCTGGGAGCCAGTCCGCGCGCTATGCTGGCCCTGTACAGAACATCGCAGGGGCTGGCCGCAATAAGGGGCCGTTCCTTTGTCATACCGGACGACGTCAAAGCGCTGGCGCCTTACGTACTGACGCATCGCATCATCCCCAAGGTACAGGGCCACGTCCGCGGCCATACACCGAACGACATCATACGTGAGGTGGTCAACTCGGTGCCTGTGCCCGTAGAGGACGAGATGGGTGTTGCGGGTTTCCGGCACGTTTAGGGAATATGGGCGGGTTCTGGGTCTTTTCCGCTGTAGTAATTGTAATTCTCAGCATTGTGATCAGCTCCCTCTCCTTGCTGCTGGTGGGAACTCTTCTGCTGCTCTTTGTTCTGATTTCCAAGTGGTGGGCCGACTATAGCCTTCAGGGTGTAGAGTACAAGCACCAACTGAACGCCAACCGAGTGTTCTCCGGTGAAGACGTTCAGCTAACCACGCAGACCACAAACAATAAGTTCCTACCCCTACCCTGGATTCAGATCAACGACGAGCTGCCAAAAGAGGTATCGGCCAGGCAGGGACGTGTCATAGCGTCCATTGATCCCACGCGGATGGCGCTGGCCAGCGTTCTCTCCATGAGCTGGTACCATCGCGTAACGCGCACCTACGATATACGGTGCCCAAACAGAGGCCACTTCTTCATTGGCCCAACGCGAATACGTTCCGGCGACCTGTTCGGCATGCATACCCGGGAGATGCGCGTGGAAAAGGACCAGACGCTTACCGTCTATCCGCGAATCTTGCCCCTCAGAGTGTCATCCCTGCCATCCCTGGAACCGTATGGCGACGTGCGGGTCAAGCGCAGGTTCCTAGACGACGTAACACGGCCAATGGGCAGCAGAAAATACCTAAGCGGCGATGCGCTGCGTCACATACACTGGAAAGCCACGGCACACACCGGCATGCTCCAGACGCGCATCTTTGAAGCGTCCACAACTCCCAACTTTGCCGTGTTCTTGGGAACGCGAACCATAGAGCCCCCTCTGCAAGGCAGCCGCCCTCACCTTCTGGAGCTGGGCGTGCTCACGGTGACAGCCCTGGTCAACCATGCTTTGAACAGGCGCATACCGGCAGGGGTCTACGTAAACCAGACCTCTCGCGATTCCAGGCAAACCATGGAGGTGCCGCCGGCACGCCATCCGGACCAGCTGGTGAAGGTATTGGAGGTGATGGCCCACGTCCATCCCGAAGAATCTACGCCTCTGGCCAACCTGATAGAGGAAAAGAGCCGAGGATTGCCTTGGAGCACTACCATCCTCGTGGCCACCGCCATTCCGGACCAAGCGACGATCAATACGCTGATGAGGATGCGCAAGGCCGGATGGACCACAGCCCTGATACACGTAGGCGGTGAGTCCGTGGATTATGCCAGGGAGGGAATTCCCAGGTACACGGTAGCTAATACTATGGCATGGCAAGGTCTAGAGGAGATAGTGATCCAGTGATGCCAAAGCAAGGAATGCTGACCGGGTTTCTAACCTGGGTGAGCTCGTCAAGCGCGCTGCTCTGGGCCACGTTCCTCATGGAAGCCATGTGGTTCTATCTTTGGATGATATGGCTGGGCCAGTGGGATAGCTTTGGCATTGGCGAGATGCCGTTCACTCCCTTTTCTATCCTCCTGATTCTCTGGGCAAGCTATTACGGGGTACAGATCATAGGGCAACAGAAATGGGCCACAGGCAGGACTCGTCTAACGGCCAGCCTACTGGTAGTGGTGCTTCTGGGAGCAGTGGCAAGGCTGGAAAACGGCGGCGGCTACGGCCTGCTGGACCCCGGCTGGTTGGGTTTCGCACGCGAGAGCCTGGTGGGTGGAATCCCCACAGGCCTCCAGGTAACCCTTCTAGGCGGAGCTTATCTGTGGTGGAGAGGTTTCAGAATTGCCCAAGAAGGATTGGACAGAGAACAGGTCCTCTCTTCCTTCAAGGTAGGCCTGACGGCAATTGTCCTTGGCCTGCTGGTCTGGGAAACGGCGTTGCGCTCCGGTTCAGAATTCGGAGCTACTAGAACCCAGGCAGTTGCCATTGCGTCCGTCTTCTTCTTGTCAGGGGTTTCTGCTTTGGCGCTAAGCCACATCATGCGGGCCAGGGCAGACCTGGCAAGGCATGAAGGCTTGCAGCAGAGCTTCATAACGCAGTGGGCCGTGGTGCTCCTGGGCGTTGCGGGGGGAATGTTGTTGGTGGGATGGATCCTGGCAGGATTGCTCTCCCTGGACGTCTGGCAGCCCCTGTTAAACGTCTTATCTTTCGCCGCCTACCTGATGGGGCTGGTGGTCTACGTGATACTACTGCCGATCGCCTTTCTAGCCGCGGGCATGGTCTTTGCCGTGCAGTGGATTATCAGCCAGTTCGGAGGGGGAACAGTACCCAATTTGGAGCTGCCCGACTTCAGCGCTCTGAGAAGGATACCGGAAGAGGGAGACCCAGCCACCGGTTCTCCGGCTTGGGTTGTCATAGTGAAGTGGGCGGTGCTTGTTTTGGTGCTTAGCGCCCTGGTCTACTTGCTGGCGAAGCTGGTGCTTAGACGGCGCTCCGGCTTCACCGTTGGCGAGAGCGTACCTGAAGTCAACGAATCCATTGGGTCGTGGTCAAACGCTATACGTGACATCCTTACAGGACTGATCATGTTCGTGCTGTGGTTCAGACAGAAGGGAAGTGCTTTGCGTCGCAAGGTGCCCTTTCTCCGGACTTCTGCCACACCCAGCTACTATGGCGACATGGAAATCAGGCAGCTGTACAGCAGCCTCCTCTACGAAACGAGGCAAGCCGGGTTCCCCAAGGAGGAAAGCCAGACGCCGTACGACTACTTGCCTGAGCTGGAGAAGCGACTGGTTGAGGACAGAGAGGCTTTGCAAGCCATCACAAAGGACTACGTAGAGAACCGCTACGGTGAGCGTCCCATAGAGGGCGCGGAACTGAGTATGCTGAACCGTTTATGGCGAACGGTGCTGGTGCGCGTACGCAATACGGGTGGCAAGAAAAAGAGGTAGCCGCGCTTGGCTTCTGAGTGGCGAGGGGTTAAATATACAACTTCGGTGTAGGAATCAGCCTCTCATTGGTAGTGTCGGGGATCAATCCGAGCACTTGAAGGCTTATCGCTCCGAGCAGATAGTGTCCCTCTACGCCGAACACCACGGGACTAATAGCTTCTCTATCCTCGACATAAATGCGAGCTTCACCCATTGAGAATGGCATCTCTCTGCCGTCGGCAAGCGTGAATATCTCGCTTCTCTTTTCTTGTATGCCTAACAGCGTCAGCAAGGAAGCAGGCAACGCGGTGTGTGAAGCGCCCGTGTCTACCAAGGCTTCAACCCATTGAGTATCGCCGCCATTGCCGTTATTTATACCTAGGCGTGTCTGGATCAATCCCATACCAAGTACCGCCTTTCTACTACATTAATATAGCAGAAAATCCAAGGATACCGGGTGAGCTAAAGGCTCTCTTCGTCAGAAGCGGGCACCTCCTCCACCGTGGCCTCTTCCGCATCGCCCCCATTGAACTCGATGTCGAAGCCGGGGACTATTTCCTGGCCACCCAGTTCCAACGTCATGCCGAAGTCCTCCGGCATTAGACTGTCTCCGTTTTCGGAATCGTCTCCAACAACGTGCAGCAGGGGATGTTCTTCAGCAACCAGCGGAAGTCCCAGCCGTTCGCGACCTTCTTCGGATGAGTCCATTCTTGCCGGGATGAGGCGTCCAATTATCACGTTCTCCTTGAGGCCAAGCAGCGGGTCCGTAGTGCCATGAACCGCGGCTTCGGTCAACACGCGGGCCGTCTCCTGGAACGAAGCCGCCGCCAAGAAACTCTCCGTATTCAAAGAAGCCCGGGTCACCCCTAGCAGAACGGTGCTTGCCGTAGCCGGTTCCCCGCCTTCCGCCAGCACCTTTGCGTTGATGTCTTCAAAGGAAAACCGATCTACCATCTCACCGGGCAAGAGTTCCGTATCCCCGGGAGCGTCGACCCTCACTTTGCGAAGCATCTGCCGAACGATGATCTCGATATGCCTATCGTCAATGGTGATGCCCTGGGTTCTGTAAACAGCCTGCACTTCCGAGACCAGGTGACGCTGGGTAGCGTCCTTGCCCAGGATGCGGAGGATGTCCTGAGGGTTGAACGGGCCGGAGGTCAACGGTTCGCCGGCATGCACTTCCTGGCCGTCCTGCACAATGAGATGCGCCGAGTGCGCCACAAGGTACTCCCGTTGCTCCTGTTCTTCCCAAGCAATGGTGATTTTCTTGCTCCTCTTGGCAAGGGAGACACGACCGGAAATGCTGGCCAACATCACCTCCGTGTTGGCATCTTTCTCCGAGGTCTCTTCCACCTCCTTGGATTCCTTGGAACGCGCCAGAGGCGAACCGGCTTGTATCCAGTCGCCGTTCTCCACGGCTGGTATGTATCCCCTGGGCATAGAGAACTCTTCCTGAAACTCCTCTGTGTTCACCACGCGGATACGCCTGCCTTCAAGGTCTTCATCCACTTCCACTTTGCCATCTATTTCAGAGAGGAGCGCCATCCCCTTGGGCGCGCGAGCTTCAAAGAGCTCCTCCACCTTGGGCAGACCGCTTGTGATGTCTATACCGGCAACGCCGCCGGTGTGGAAGGTGCGCATGGTGAGCTGGGTGCCCGGCTCACCGATGCTCTGAGCCGCCACTATACCTACGGCTTCGCCTAGAAGCACCTCTTGGCCAGTGGCGGGGCCGCGTCCATAGCACAACCGGCAGAGGCCGCGCCTGGCGTTGCAGGTCAGCGGCGAGCGTACGTAGACACGCCCCATGGACGCGTCTACTACAGCCTGGACGTTTTCCTCGTCCAATTGAACGTTGAAGTCCATCAGTACTTCACCCGTATCGGCGTCGGCAACAGGAGCAGCGGTGTACCTGCCAACCAATCGATTTCTCAAAGGCGGAGCCATGGCGTTGTCGGGTTCTGCTTCAAGCCATACGCCTTCGGTGGAGCCGCAATCCTCTTCCAGGATGATCACTTCCTGAGCAATGTCTATCAGCCTGCGGGTCAGGTAGCCGCTTTCCGCCGTGCGCAGAGCCGTATCGGTCAGGCCTTTACGGGCGCCGTGGGTGGATATGAAGTACTCCAACACGCTGAGCCCGTCCCGGAAGCTGGACTTGATAGGCAAATCTATGATCCTGCCTCTGGGGTTGCTCATAAGGCCGCGCATACCGGCCATTTGCTTGATCTGAGCCAGGTTACCTTTGGCCCCTGAGTCGGCCATCATGTAGATGCCTCCGTATGTGGGGAGTACCTCGCTAA
The DNA here is from genome assembly GCA_965116555.1 of Dehalococcoidia bacterium. Lineage (GTDB taxonomy): Bacteria > Chloroflexota > Dehalococcoidia > Lucifugimonadales > QGNO01 > DAOUJH01. The sequence continues at coordinate 1,904,214 of OZ220698.1, forward strand.
TCAGGTCATTCATCTGATCGCTTGCTTCCGTCCAGATGGATACCTTCTTGTTGTATAGCTCATCTCCCGTGATGAGTCCGGCGAGGTACTGGTCTTCCAGCTCCTCCACCCGCTGGTCGGCGGCATCCATGAGTTCCTGCTTCTTGGCGGGAACCTCAATGTCGCTAATGGCTATGGTAGCGCCGGATTGAGTGGCATAGTGGAAGCCCAAGCGCTTGATTGAATCCAGAATGGGCGCCGTTCTATCATTCCCCAGGTTTTGATAGCACTCAGCGACAAGGTTGCTCAATCCCCTGGAGTCCATTATCTGGTTCTTGAAGCCTAATTCCGCCGGCAGGATCTCGTTGAAGATGATGCGTCCGCTAGAAGTCTTTACCCAGCCGTCTTCAGCCTCCGGTTCTTGTACGCTGATCTCTTCTCTAAGACCAACCAGGCCATGGTCGTAAGCCAGCCTTGCCTCTTCCCTGGAGTGATACCTCTTTTCTCCCGTGCCATTTGGCTCTATCTGGGTCAAATAGTAGCAACCCAGCACAATGTCCAGAGTGGGTGAGACTATGGGTTCGCCGGAGCGGGGCGAGAGCATGTTCTTGCTGCTCATCATAATGTGCTGAGCTTCACGCACTGCTTCCCTGGAAAGGGGAACGTGGACGGCCATCTGGTCGCCGTCAAAGTCCGCGTTGAATGCGGTACAGACCAGCGGATGTATCTCAATTGCGCTCCCTTCAATGAGAACTGGCTGGAAGGCTTGAATACCCAAGCGGTGCAGCGTGGGAGCGCGGTTCAACAGTACGGGCCGGTCCTTGATGACGTCTTCCAGAATATCCCAGACCTCAGGCCTGACACGTTCCACCATGCGCTTGGCGCTCTTGATATTGTGGGCATGGCCCTCCAGCACAAGGCGGTTCATTACAAACGGCTTGAACAGCTCCAAAGCCATCCTCTTTGGCAGACCACACTGATGCATCTGCAGCTCGGGGCCTACCACAATGACGGAACGTCCGCTGTAATCCACGCGTTTGCCCAGAAGGTTCTGCCTGAACCTGCCCTGCTTACCTCGCAACAGGTCCGACAGCGACTTGAGCTTATGGTTGTGGCTGCCGGATATGGCGCGGCCGCGTCTCCCGTTGTCTATGAGGGCGTCCACAGCCTCCTGAAGCATGCGCTTTTCATTTCTTACGATTATCTCCGGCGCGCCCAGGTCCAACAGCCTTCGCAGACGGTTGTTCCGGTTGATAACGCGGCGGTATAGGTCGTTCAGATCGCTGGTGGCGAACCGTCCGCCGTCCAACTGGACCATTGGCCGCAGGTCAGGTGGAAGCACGGGCAGGACGGTGAGTATCATCCAATCCACCTTGTTTTCACTCTTACGGAACGCCTCTACAACGCGCAGGCGCTTGATGGCCTTCTTCCGGCGCTGGCCGGCGGTGGAGCGCACCTCGTTCTGCAAGGACTCATTGAGCTCATCCAAATCAAGAGCCTGCAGAACTTTGAGGATAGCCTCTGCGCCCATACCCGCATCAAAGACTTCACCGAACTGTTCCCGCATCTCTCTGTATCTGTTCTCAGTGAGAAGCTGCAACTGCCTGAGGTCTTCCAGGTCGTCTATCCTGGTCTGGAACTCATCCAGTATTCGCTCCTTAGCGCTCTCAAGCCTCTCCTTGGCCTTGTCAGAGAGAGCTTCAGTCTCCCCCTCTTCTGATGTCGCTTCTTCTTGCGCCTGATCCTCTTGCTGCTCTCCCACAGACGCCTCAGCAGATGCCACCTGCTCATCCAGCGCCTTCTGGATATTCTCCAGCTCGGTGTCTTTGTCAGCTTTGAGTTGCTCCAGTAATCGCTCACGCGCCTCTTCGTCCACGGAGACAACAACGTACTGCGCAAAGTAAAGGACTCGCTCCAGATTTCTGGGTGAGAGGTCAAGGAGCAGACCAAGACGGCTGGACGTACTCTTGGAGAACCAGATGTGCGCCACGGGTGCGGCGAGTTTGATATGTCCCATACGCTCACGGCGGACCTTGGCGCGGGTAACTTCAACTCCGCATCTGTCGCAAATCACGCCCTTGTAGCGTATCTTCTTATACTTGCCGCAGAAGCACTCCCAATCCTTGGTTGGTCCAAATATCCTCTCGTCAAAGAGCCCGTCTTTCTCAGGCCGGAGGGTCCTGTAGTTGATAGTCTCCGGCTTGGTCACTTCTCCGTAAGACCAACTCATCACCTGGTCAGGTGAAGCCAGCGAGATTCTAATGGAATTGAAACCGGCACTTTGTACCATGCTTTCCAGTCTCCTTGATGTAATGGGCTTGGCGCTTTCTAGCCCCTCTAATCCTCTAGGCTCTGCCCTTAGGCATCTCCGGTATCTTCTTTAGCTACGTCGTCTTCCGAGGGAGCCTCTTGTTCCGCCTGCTCAGATTCTTCCGAGGAAGCGTTGTCTTCTACCACCGCTTGAATATCTTCAGAAGGTGCGCTTTCCTCCGCAGTCTCCTGAGCGTCAGACTGCTCAGATTCTTCCGAGGAAGCGTTGTCTTCTACCACCGCTTGAATATCTTCAGAAGGTGCGCTGTCTGTCACAGTCTCCTGAGCGTCAGACTGCTCAGATTCTTCCGAGGAAGCGTTGTCTTCTACTATGGCCTGATCATCTTCAGAAGATGCGCTTTCCTCCACAGGCTCCTGAGCGTCAGTTGCAATGGAGCCTTCATTTTCCAGGGCGATCTGGGCTATGGAAGGAGGATCAAATTGAAAACCGGCGCTCTCTTCCACGTCGGAAGACCAGTCGATCCCTTCTTCGGCGCCGCTGAGAAGCTCCACAGACAGGCCCAAGCTCTGCAACTCTTTGAGCAGTACGTGGAAAGACTCGGGCACACCGGGTTGAACTATGTCTTCCCCTTTGACAATGGACTCGTAGGTCTTGACACGGCCAACCACATCATCCGACTTGACGGTAAGTATTTCCTGAAGGTTATGGGCAGCGCTATAAGCTTCCAGGGCCCACACCTCCATCTCTCCGAATCGCTGGCCGCCGAACTGGGCCTTGCCGCCCAAAGGCTGCTGCGTGATCAGAGAATACGGGCCGGTGGACCTGGCGTGAATCTTGTCTTCCACCAGGTGGATGAGCTTCATCATGTAAATGTAGCCAACCGTCACCGGATGATCAAAAGGCTCACCGCTGCGTCCATCGTAGAGCAAGGACTTGCCGAAGGTAGGCGCCACGTTTTTGCCCTCTACGCTGAGAGCGCGCACGCGAGCCACAAGCTCCTCATGCTCCATTTGGGAAGCGTCCACACCCATCTCTTCTTTGAGCCAAAGCCTAAGGCATGCTTCGGCAGCAATACCCGCCTTTTCTTCATTGAACAGGTCATTGGCGTCATAGCCGCGCTCGCCAAGCCAGTGTTGCAACTTGGCGTCTGACGTTGCCCCGTTTGAACTGCCGTTTCCGCTGTATCCATTGCTAGAGACAGCCCCGGAACGCTGGAAGAACCAAGCCCGGGCCAGGGCATCTTGAATCCTGGCGTCTTGAGCGCCGTCAAAAACGGGGGTTACCGCCGAGAAATTGAGGGTCTTAGCCGCCCAGCCCAGATGCGTCTCCAGCACCTGGCCAAGGTTCATTCTGGATGGGACGCCAATGGGGTTGAGAATAATGTCCACGGGCGTGCCGTCCGGTAGAAACGGCATGTCTTCAACCGGCAGAATCCGCGAGATGACTCCCTTGTTGCCGTGGCGGCCCGCCATCTTGTCGCCCGCGGCGACCTTGCGGGTCTGAGCCACCCAAACCCTGACCAGCTTGTTGACGCTGGGCGGCAGCTCATCCTTGTTCTCCCTTGTAAGCACCTTGACGTCTATGACTTTGCCTCGCTCACCGTGGGGAACGCGCAGGGAGTTATCCTTGACATCGCGGGCTTTCTCTCCAAAGATGGCGCGAAGCAGCTTTTCTTCGGCAGTGAGCTCCGTCTCGCCCTTCGGAGTTATCTTGCCCACCAGGATATCCCCCGGGTCGACTTCCGCTCCTACGAGCACGACGCCTTCCTCATCCAGGTTGCGCAGGCTATCTTCACCCACGTTTGGAATATCCCGGGTTATCTCCTCAGGACCTAGCTTGGTGTCCCTAGCCTCCGCCTCATACTTTTCGATATGGATGGAGGTGAACTTGTCCTCTTCAAGAAGCCGTTCGCTGATGATGATGGCATCCTCATAGTTGTAGCCTTCCCAGCTCATGAACGCCACCAGCACGTTTTGTCCCAGCGCCAGGTCGCCGTGCTCGGTGGAGGAGCTGTCCGCCAGGGGGTCGCCTACACGGACAACGTCTCCCTTGTTGACAATGGGACGCTGAGACATGCAGGTGCCCTGATTGCTGCGTACGAACTTATAAAGCGGGTGAGCATGCTCTTTGCCCTCTGCGTCCGTTACCACAATACGGTCGCCGGAGACAGAGGTCACTATGCCGTTGCAGCTAGCGAGCACAACTTGGCCTGAGTCAGCAGCGACGCGCCTCTCCATGCCAGTGCCTACAATGGGGGCCTCCGGCTTTATCAGGGGCACAGCCTGCCTCTGCATGTTAGAGCCCATCAAGGCGCGGTTTGCGTCGTCGTGTTCCAAGAAGGGAATGAGGGCGGTGGAAACACTAACTATCTGCATAGGCGATACGTCCATGTAATCCACCTGTTCCGGTGGTTCCATAGCGATCCTCTCACCCTGCCTGATTTCAATCCTGTCCTCAACAAACTGACCTTTTTCGTCCAGGGCAGTGTTGGCCTGAGCAATGACGTATTTCTCTTCCTCATCGGCGGCCAGATAGCTGACCTCTCCTTCTTGCAAGGAGACAAAGGCGCGCACAGGTATCCTCTTCCGTTTTGGCAGGGCCTTTAGCTTGGCCGCTGCAGGTCTGGTGATAGCGCGACCGGCTCTCACTATGAATTTGCCGTCTTCACCCTTGATGTCTTCCCTGGCAATACGCCTTGCCAGGTCGTCCGAGTTGCTGGGCAACTCATGGAACACCCTTCGGTATGGCGTTTCGATGAAACCAAACTCGTTGGTCTTGGCATAGGTAGCCAGAGAACCCAGCAATCCTATGTTGGGGCCTTCCGGAGTCTCTATAGGGCATATGCGTCCGTAGTGGGAGTGGTGAACGTCACGCACGTCGAATCCGGCCCGCTCCCGCGAAAGGCCACCGGGGCCCAACGCGGAAAGACGTCTCTTGTGTGTCAGCTCGGCCAGAGGGTTGGTCTGGTCCATGAACTGAGAAAGCTGGGAACCGCCAAAGAACTCTCTAACGGCGGCAACAATAGGCCGCACATTCACCAGTGCACTCGGTGTGGCCTGCTCAGGATCGTTGATAGTCATCCTTTCTTTGACTACGCGCTCCATGCGCACCAGTCCAACGCGAAGCTGGTTCTGTATGAGCTCGCCGACGGCCCGCACGCGTCTGTTGCCCAAGTGGTCTATGTCGTCTACGTGCTGACGGCCGTTGTTGATCTGCAACATAGTGCGCACAACGGAGATGATGTCCTCCCTGGTCAGAGTTCTCTTGTCCAGGGGAATACCCAACTCTAAGCGACGGTTCAGCTTGTACCGCCCCACTTTCCCCAGATCATAGCGACGGGGGTTGAAGAACAGGTTGTCCAGCAGATTTTGGGCATTCTCCAAACTGGGAGGCTCTCCGGGTCTCAGGTGCTTATAGAACTCCAGAAGCGCCTCTTCCTTGCTTTTGACACCGCTGTCGCGGTCCAACGTGGTCTGAATGAAGCGGTGGTCCGGATGGTCGTCCACATCCTTGAAAGTGGCAAGCAGTTCTTTGTCGGTGGAAATGCCGATGGCCCTGAGAAGCGTGGTCACCGGTATCTTCCGCTTGCGGTCCACCTTGACCGATACAACGTCTTTGTTGCTGGTCTCAAACTCAAGCCAGGCACCGCGGTAGGGAACAAACTTTGCCATGGCCAAGATGCGCCCGGTGGCGGCATCCTCCTCCGTGGTGAAGTAGACGCCTGGAGAGCGCACCAATTGACTCACCACAACGCGCTCTGCGCCATTGATGACAAAGGTGCCGTTGGACGTCATGATGGGGATATCGCCCAGGAAGAGCTTCTGCTCCTTCTTCTCATCCGTGTCCTTCACCGTCAGCCTGGCGGTGACGTACATGGGAGCGGAGTAGGTGATCTCTCGCTGGCGGCATTGCTGCTCGGAGTACTTTGGCTCTTGGAATTCGTGGTCGATAAAGTCGAGCTCGAAGCGTCCCCCGGTAAAGTCCTGGATGGGAGAAACTTCTCTGAACAGCTCCCTTAAGCCCTCTCCCTTGAACCAGTTGAATGATTCAATCTGGACCTGGATGAGGTTGGGTACTTCCAAGACCTGAGAGGTGTGTGCATAAGACTTCTGTGCCGGCGCCAGAGAAACTGTGGGGACAGAGGCCAAATCAACCATGTGGCTTCACTCTCCTTTTACAAAGACAAAAAGACCCCGTTGCTCTCAAAAAGAGAGAAAGAGGCCTATAAACCGATGGATTCTGTGGATTTCAAGAAGGGACTTATGGATCATGCGCAGACCCAATGAAGTACTATAACACCGTACTGCTACCGATGTCAATAGGCGGCGGCCGTAATTTCTTAGTTACAGCCGCCACCCGTTTACACAGAAACCGGTAGCCCTATTGGTAAAGGCCCGCTCTAGTCAGATGCGGAAGATCACTCGTCCTCGCCAAGGTCAACATCTGGCATGAGCACGAACTCGGGGTACGACTCCATTCCAAGCTCACCGGCGTCCTGGCCCAGGCGCTCGACGTCGCTCGAAACGCGCACACCAACAGTCCGCTCAATCAGCTGCCATAGTACCCAAGATACCGCGAACACGAATACTCCAATCGATACCACACCCAGTAGCTGTATGTGGATCTCGGCTCCTCCGGCTATACTGGCGGCCAGGGTTCCCCATGCGCCGGCAAACAAGTGGGCGGGAACCGCGCCGACCACGTCGTCCAGTTTAAGCTGCTCCAGGAGCTTAAGACCGGCAACGCAGATCGCGCCGCCGATGGCGCCGATTATCACAGCCCAGAGGTGGCCCGGTATGCCGATCACCGGCTCAGCGATATCTGGGGCTGCCGTAATAGAGACGAGCCCCGCTATTGCGCCGTTCAAACCGGCGAACAGGTCAATACGCCCGAGAATCGGCCGCGAAACTGCCAGGGCCGTTATGACACCGGCCGCTGCCGCCAGGTTAGTGTTGACCAGTACTATGCTCATGGCCACCGCATCCAGCGCGCTGCCCAGAGCAAGCTGGGACCCGCCGTTGAACCCGAACCATCCAAACCACAGGATGAGGACGCCCAGGGTCACAACCAGGATGTTCGAGGGCGGCGTTGCCCTGACCGTGCCGTCACGGCGGAACTTGCCCAGCCTTGGCCCAAGGACCAGTATCCCCGCCAGCGCCGCCCAGCCTCCAGTGCTGTGGACGATGGTGGAACCCGCGAAGTCCTTGAAGCCCAACTCAGTGAGCCATCCACCTCCCCACGTCCACGCGCCTACGACGGGGTAGATGATGGCCGTAAGCAGCAGCGTGAAGAGAAAGAAGGACCACATCTTGACCCGCTCTGCCAGTGCGCCTGAGACTATCGAGGCCGCGGTGGCAACGAAGACCATCTGGAAGAACCAATCCGACATGACGGAGTATCCGGCGCCGTCCTCCAGCACCGCCGCCAGTGCTCCATCCTCTCCACCCAGCAGGTTCAGTTCATCGCCAGACGGCAGGTACATGAAGCCGGGCGTGCCAATTACGCCCCCCAGGATCTCGCCGTACATGAGGTTGTAGCCGATGAAGAAGTAGGCGAGGCCAGCGATAGAGTAGAGTCCGATGTTCTTCAAGCAGATCATGGACGCGTTCTTGGTGCGCACTGAGCCGGACTCCAACATGGTGAAGCCGGCGCACATCCACATGACCAGAACGCCCCATATAAGGAACGCGAAAGTGTTGAAGACAAAAACCGATTCCTCGTCGATCCCCGCCGCATAAGCGGCGGCAGGACGAGCCAGGAATACGAGTAAGGAAGCTATGCCCGTTGCTGCCAGGATGGCAGCGGGGCGGCGATGAGACAAGGCACTCAACAGCATCGACACGGCTATCCCTCCTCCGGAGGCGTATTTGAAAACTGGCATCAATACGCCAAAGCTTGCAGTGTAGTCTATACACTATTGGCTTACTGTGTTGCAAGTCTCTCCTGAGATACGGGAGAGCGCCTGCTGGCTCTGTAGTGCATCTCGCTGCTCAGTGTTATTGACCTCTTTACTTGCCCTTCTGCATAATGCCACTTAACTGGAGGAGGGGGGTATAGAATCATGATTGAATGGCTCGGCATCAGCCACCTTTTCGAGCTTTCCGGGACAGAAGCGATTGCGGGTTTCTTCACCCCACTGGCAATCTTCGCCGTGTTCTTTCTGGCGCAGATCATCCTGCCGGCAAGGCGGGTCACCGGCTACGTCGTCGATGAGAAGACCGGCCAACCCCGCAGCTACCGGCTGAACGGCCTTCTGGTGTTCGTGATAGCCGTGATAGTTTGGGCGACCGAAATCACCGGGATGCCGCGCGACTGGTTTTACCGATCGTCCGTCTATGCCGTGGCCGGTGGAACGGTCTTCACCGCTATCTTTGCCGCCTGGGCGGTGTTCAGCCAGCCGCAGGGCGATGTAAAGAACCCGTTGCTGGCGCTGTGGTTTGGGCGAGCGCGGGAGATATCGCTGTTCAAAAACCGCTTCGACATCAAGATGTACTTCTACGTTGTGGGCGGGTCCATGTTATCGCTCAACGCCCTGTCCGGCGCGGCGTACCACTACGACCGCTTCGGAGACGACTTCAACCCGGGCGTCTTCCTCTATGCCGGGTTCTTCACCTTCTACATCTTGGACTACTTCATCTTTGAGCGCGTCCAGCTATACACCTACGACCTCATCCACGAGAAGCTGGGCTTCATGCTGTTCTGGGGCGGCCTTGTGGTATACGGATGGCTGTTCATACTGCCGTTGTGGGGAATGGCCGCTCACCCCGACCCCGGATTCTCGACGGCGTGGACGTACGTCTGGCTCATTGGAGCGGCTGGGCTGTTCTTTGGCGGATGGGTCATATCTCGCGGGGCCAACATGCAGAAGTATACCTTCAAGCGATGGCCGGACCGCAAGTTCCTGGGACTCATAGAGCCCAAGTACATTGAGGCCGGCGACCGCAAGATCCTATACACCGGTTTTTGGGGCGTGGCCCGCCACTTCAACTATATGGGCGAAGGGTTCCTCTCCTTCTCGATTGGCCTGGTGTTCGGCCACTTCTTAAATCCGTGGGCGTGGCTCTACTTCGTCTTCGTAGTCACCTTCTTCACGTTCCGTCAACGCGGCGATGACAAGCTCTGCGCCGAGAAATACGGTGAGGAAAAGTGGGCGGAGTACAAATCCAAGGTGAAGTACCGGATTTTCCCGGGGGTTTATTGAGCGGAGCCAGCCGCATCCGTTCTTGCCAGATCACCGAGAGAGGCGGCGGCATGCCGGTTCATGCGCTTGACCAGGCCCCGGTTGATGGCCCTAGCCACGGCGGGGCCCCGGTAGATTAGGCCTGTCAGTAGCTGCACGGTGTCGGCGCCGGCTTTGAGCGCCCGCAGGGCGTCGTCCGCGGTAGAGATGCCGCCACAAGCATGGACTGCGACATCGCTGCCCACCTCCGAACGGACGTCGGCCACTATGCGCAGGGTGTCTTCGAGCAAAGCGCGTCCGCTGAGGCCGCCCTGCCCCATGGCGAGACTAGGCGCTTCCACCGGCCTGGTGTTGGCGGCGGTGACGCCGCTGACGCCCTCCTCTACCGCAATTCGCACCAGGGCAAGGACTCGCTCTCTGCCCTCGCCGTCCGTATAGGGCGGTATCTTCACGAACAGAGGCCTGGAGCGCTGGCCGTTCAAGGCGATGAGCAGGTCCCTGAAGTTTTGCGGCTCCTGGAAGACGCGTATGCCCTGGGTGTTGGGGGAGCTTATGTTCAACTCAATGGCGTCGCAGAGGGGCTGCAGCGCGGCGTGGCAGTCAAGGAATTCGTCGATGGTGAGTCCGGATATGCTTACGACCACGGGTTCAGGGCGGCTGCCCCGCCTGTCCCGCAGGCGTTCGAGCCGTGCCATGGCGGCATCCAGTCCCTTGCCCGGGAAACCCAGGGCATTGATCAGCGATTTCCTATCCGGCAGGCGCATGAGCCGGGGGCGGGGGTTGCCGGGACGCGCCTCACGGGTGACGGTACCCCCGACAACATAGCCGAACCCCAGCGAAAGCAGGCCGTCTATGAAGCGGCAATCCTTGTCGTAGCCGGCCGCCATGCCCACCGGCGAAGGAAAGGTGAGGCCACCAGCGCTTACCCGAAGCCTGGGGTCGCGGCAATCGAAGTATGGGGACAGCGCCCGCATCAACAGGCGCCGCCCAAGGAACCAATCGGCCAGAGCCTGGGCGCGCTCGGGAGAAAGCCTGAATAAGAAGGGTCTGAACAGCGCCGTGTAGATGGCCATGCCGGCTCACATTGTTCCACGCCGCTCAGGGAGTTGTCCAGAGGAATTGTCTGAGCCGAGAGCATTCGAGCCGTCAAGGTTGCACAGGCGGGTGCAGTGCCTATTGCCACATGCGCTAGAATACTCGCCAAACCGCTCAGCGACGAGTGTTAGGGAAATGATAACTCACGATCTGCTTTCTATTGGCTTGCTGATTGTCGGGGCTAAGCTGGCTGAGGGTGTCTTTGGCCGCATCGGCATCAGTTCCTTGGTGGCCTACGCCGCAGCCGGAATCCTGCTGGGGCCGGTATTAGGGCTGGTCGAAGTTACTGACAACATCCTCATCTTCCTGGAAATTGGCATCTTTGTTTTCTTTTTCCTGGTAGGCCTGGATGAGATCGATATTCCGGGCTTGGTAGCCACCATACGCAAACGCCATTTCGTGGCTGCCGCAGTGGCTTTGATCATATCCATCATGGCGTCCATGCTAGTAACGTCCAACGCGTTGGGTGAGGACTACTCGCTGGGACTGGAATTCGACAAGGCGCTGTGCCTTGCCGGCATCCTGTCTCTGTCCAGCCTAGGCTTAGTTGCCAAGGTACTGGCCGACAAGGGGTTGCTAAAGGAACTGATTGGCCTGCGCATCTTCACCGTGGTTGTCATTGCAGAGGTGCTTGCACTGCTGGTGGTGGGACTCACTATTGGTGAAGACGCCAGGCACACACTGAGCCTCCCGGGTGTACTTCAACTGCTGGGCCAGATAGCAGGCTTCTCTATCTTGATCTGGCTCATATCGTCCAAGGTGCTTCCCAGGGTTATGGCCTTGTTGCAGCGCTTCTTGAACGTGCCACAACTTTTCTTTGGGCTGTTGATGGGCGCCCTCTTCCTAGTGGTTGTAGGAGCAGAAAATATCGGTCTGCACGGCTCCCTAGCGGCGCTCCTGTTCGGAGCCGCCTTATCGGGGCTGCCCAAACGGTTGCGTCAAGAGTTCGTGCCCGGTATGCATAGCATCGCAGATGGGCTGTTCATACCGCTTTTCTTCGCCTCTGCCGGCCTGTACTTGAGCCTGTCCTTCCTAGAACTGCCGGCCACCATCATTATCGCCCTCTTGCTTATCCCCATGGTCGGCAAGTTGATAGCTTCACTCATCGGCACCTACATGGCGCGTCTTAAAACGCCTGTTGTCCTGTCCGTGGGTCTAATGGGAAAAGGCGTAGCGGAGGTTGCCCTGCTTCTAGTCCTGCTGGAGTCGCACGTTATTGGGCCTGACGTATTCTCGTTGCTGATAGTTATCATGCTCGGTTACATACTGCTGATGCCGCCAATCATCAGCCTAGCGGCAAACAGGGTCAAGCTGGGGGAGGATGCACCCCAGTCCCAACCCATGCTACCCTCTTTTGCTCGCATTGCCCTAGCCGGCGTGGCCGTACGCTCCGTTATGGATCGGACACGCTCCTACCCAGGGCCGGACATAACGGTAGGGGACTTTCTCAACAGTTGGACTGTTCCGAATCAAGAGGACTACCTGATACTGGATGAAGGCGTTCCAATAGGCACGGTATCGCTGTCTAGACTGAATCTCCGGCGCAGATTGCTCTTCTGGAAAAGAAGCTCCCTTGACAACACTCCTCTCCGGACAGTAATGCATCGCAACCCGCCTCAAGCCAATCCCGACGAGCTCATTGACGATGTGATGGAGCGGATGACGGCCCACTCTCTGACAGTCATTCCGGTGCATGACCAGAATTCAGGGCAGTTCCTGGGAATGGTCTGCAGCAACGAAATCTTGGAACTGTTGGCGTTGCGGGATAGAGTTATGAAAGAGACACAAACGACGGACGTGGAGCAGACAGTCTAGCCAAAACGAAGCTGAGCTTACGCGGGGGTCCGCTATTCCGGGCCAACTTATCCGGCGACATACGGTAAGCCCCTCGCCATCCAATTACGCCGGACAAGCGTATTAACTATGACGACTGGCAGGATGGATGTAGGATGTACGCCAGAGACTTGGGAGGAGGAGTAGTATGTCCATTCTAATACGTGCCGGAGCAGCTTACCTAATACTGCTTGCAGTGGTGGTTGCGGTGAACTTCGTTGCCACTCCTCTATACCACCCCGGCGGAGACGAGCCGTTCACCGTCTGGGAAATACTGAACTGGTTCATGGCGGCGGGCATGATTATCACCGTAGCCGCCACCTACATGGAGAAGCGCCGCATCGACGGCGAGGCGGACTTGAGGCGCTACTTGGAAGCGAACGTGCTCTTCTACGCAGCCGTAGCGCTGCTCCTGGTCTTCTTCTGGAACTGGTTCAGCAACCTATCTCCCAACAACGTGCCCGACGGCCAATTCTGGGCCGTCATCGACACCTTGATGCCGATAGTAGTGGGGGTGACAGGCTGCCGGATGCTTAGGAACAGTTAGGGTAGGATGTCACGGAGACAGCGGGCAGCCAGGTGTGGTACGCAGCGAAGGTGCGTTCCTTGACCCGACTCAGTCATTCCGATGCGAGTGCCTAAGTCAGCCGTTTGCCAGTTTGCCCACAAGATTTAGGCAGCACCTATAGACTTTGCTCTGTCCCCTTGTTATCATCCCTGCGGTAAAGTTTCCCACAATTTGAAAACTGCCTTAGGAATTAATGTACCAGCCTCCGCGGCCTCAGCCTGAAATTGACATAGACCAGATTCTGGAGAGGGTCAAGGACTTCTTCCGGCGCTTCACCGGGAAGTTCGGCTTTGGCGGCTCCGGTGTCCTCATCGTAGCCGTTCTCGGCATTCTCGCCGTCCTCTGGCTGGCCACCGGCTTTTATCAAGTGCGCCCCGCTCAGCTAGCCGCAGTGCGCCTCTTCGGTGCATACACCGGCGACCTGCAGGGTCCAGGACTTCACTGGTTCTGGCCTGCGCCCATAGGCACCCGCAACGTTGAAACCGTTACGGAGACAAGGCGCATGGAGTTGGGCTTCCGCAGTCTGGAAGGCGGCCAGATCACCGATATTCCGTTCGAAGCTCTGATGATCACAGGTGACCTCAACATAGCCGACGTTCAGTTGGTGGTCCAATATAGAACCAAAGACCTTGCCGCCTACCTCTTCCAGGTGGACGACCCCGGTGACCCGGAACGTGACATCCGTGCTGGCGCCCCCGACGGTTTCACCTTAAAGGACGCTACTGAAGCCGCTTTGCGACAAGTCGTAGGTCAGCGCAGCATCGATGACATCCTCACCATTAACAAGGAGGCTGCCCAGGCTGATGCACGTCTCCTCCTTCAGACAATTCTAGATGATTACAATACCGGTATTGAAATCTTAGAGGTAAGGCTGCAGAACGTACGGCCTCCTGACCCTGTTCGTGACGCATTCGACGACGTGGTCCGGGCTCGCGTCGATAAAGAGGCCCGTATTAACGAGGCGCTAGCCTACCAGCAGGACCGGGTTCCCAGGGCTCGTGGTGACGCCCAGCGAATTCTTAACACAGCCGAGGCTTTCAAGCAGGAACGCATCCTGAGAGCTACCGGTGAAGCCGACCGCTTCCTTGCCGTACTCCAAGAGTACCGAGAGTCACGGGAAGTGACACGTCAGAGGCTGTATCTAGAGGCCATGGAGGATATCCTGCCCGGCATCACCAAAGTAATCATCACTCCGGACACCGGCGGCAACCTTCTGGAGTTCCTGCCCCTGCCCATTGATAACAACGAGACTCCTGTGACTATAAGGGTCACACCAACACCTTCCGCGGAACCGGTACCACCGTAACGGATAAAAATGGCTAAAACACTCAGCACAATACTGATTTTGGTGATTATAGTCGGCGCTGTCGTCGGCTCCCAGGCGCTCTTCGTGGTTGACCAGACCCAGTTCGGCGTCGTCACCCGGTTCGGTGAGATCCAGCGCACGCTCAGGGATCCCGGCCTCAAAGTAAAGGTGCCCTTCATAGAATCGGTCAACCGCTTCGACAAGCGGCTGCTCAGAATAGACGTGCCCACCGAGTCCATGCCGGACAAGGACCAGCAGTTCCTTGAAATAGACGCCTACGTACGGTACAGGATAAACGATCCCAGGAAGTTCCTGGAACGGCTGCGCGACGAATTTACCGCCGCCGACCGTATCGGACGGATCGTAATATCGGAGTTGCGCCGCGTGGTAGCCGCCAGCGACCGTACCGAAATTATTGGCGGCATTGCTCAATCACAAGATGACGGCACACTCATTGTTATTCCCAACAAGACTCCTGAAGGAGTCGATACCCGGGAAGCGCTCACCAGGCAGGTGCTCAGTGGATCCAATGCAGTTGTGGGCTCCAGCGAAAACGACTTTGGTATCCAGATAGTAGACGTCAGAATAAAGGCTGCCGACTTCCCCGGCACCGTGGAGCAAACTGTGTTCAACAGGATGCGCACGGAACGCGATGTCCAAGCCCAACGCCTGCGTGCCGAGGGTGCCGAGCAGAACCTCACCATCACCACTGACGTGGACCGGCAGGTAGCTATCATCTTAGCCGAAGCCGATCGTACGGCCAACAGCCTGCGGGGTGAAGGTGAAGCCGAGGCAATCAGAATTCTGGCTGAAGCCTTGGAAGAAGACCCTGAGTTCTTTGCTTTCAGGCGCAGCCTGGAAGCCTACACCAACTTCCTTACTGAGAAGTCCACCGTTGTGCTCTCATCCGAAAACGACCTTTTCCAGTACCTGGAGGGTCCGGATCAGCCGGATAGCTAGACCCGGCAAACGTGCTCGGATTTGTGACTGCCCGTCACATGCACTACTATAGATAGCATCGTTTACCGGTGATTCTCATGCCTTTGCTGGATATATCAACCGCGGTTCTTGCTCTAGCTTTCGGTTACCTAGTTGGCGCCGTTCCCACCGCCTACGTGATAGCGCGCTGGGTCAAGAGCATTGATATCCGTACCCATGGCAGCGGTAACGTGGGCGCCTCCAACATAGGCCGTCACGTTGGAAAGAGCTACGGTATCCTTGTCGGTTTCTTCGATGCTTTTGTGAAGGGCGTGGCGCCCGTACTGGTGGTCAGGGCCCTGGGACAAGATCTGACGTATCAGGCTCTTGCCGGCGCCGGAAGCATTGTGGGCCATAACTGGTCCATCTACCTCAAGTTCAGTGGCGGACGCGGGATGACCGTCATTGCAGGCTCCATTCTTGTACTAGCCTGGAAGGAGTTCATTGCTCTAGCCGTCGTGACACTTGTGGGCTGGGCTATCTTTCGCAGTATAGCTTTGTGGATGGGTATAGGCCTGGTCCTGCTTCCCCTGTGGGCTCTGCTATTCCGGGAGCCTGCCGAGATTGTGGCCTATACCGTTGTTGCCCTTATTCTAACTATACTGAAACGGCTACTCTCCAATCCTGGCAGCGAAGCGCCCGAACAGAAATGGAGAGACAAGGTCTTGCCGCGGCTGCTTTACGACAGAGATATTATGAAGAAAGACGACTGGGTCAAGCGCAGCCCCATTCAAGAAGAAAACCGCGAATAGATCATGGCCAGCTACTGTTACAGGCACACCGATACGGAAACCGCCCTCAGCTGCGGCTACTGTAGCAGGCCCATATGCGTCAAGTGCGTGGTGCAGCACCCCGTGGGCATTCGCTGCCCCGAGTGCGGACGGCCCACCAAGATACCCCAGTGGGACATTACTCCGACCTATTACGCCCGCGCCATAGGAGCGGCAGCGGCCATTTCCATCGCAGGCGTTGCGGTCTTGGTGTTCCTACGTGCCCTGCCGCTCGGTATCCTTGGATATTACGCGGCGCTGGCGGCGCTCATCGGTACCGGTTACCTCATTGGCCAGGGTATAAGCCGGATAGTCAGCGGGAAGCGGGGTCGCGAACTGCAGTGGGTGGCCGGAGTCGCCATGGGAATCACCGCGTTTGTTGCCCTGCCCTTTATAGGCTTCAACTTCTTCGCTTTGATTACTGTTGCCGCCGCCGTCTATATCGCCGTGAATCAGCTACGCATCTGAGTTGCTTTAGGCGGCAGTTCTCTTAGCCTTTGCCTTTCCACTCCTCAGCTTCTATACTCCATGAGTTTTGCATGAAGTATCACGGCTGAAGAGATCCAGACATTGAGCGGAACAACAGAGCGGCACAAAAGCGACGATAGCAGGAGCACCCTGCTCATCGCGGCCATTGTCGTCGGTCACGCCATCAAGCACGTATACATCTCAGGGTTCCAGACCATTGTCCTCCCGGAGATGAAGATTGCCCTTGGGCTGAGCAACACCTCATTGGGAGCGCTTGCCTCCGCCCGCCAGGCCACCAGCGGCGTCACCACGCTGGGCGCGGGCTATCTGGGCGACCGTTTCAGCAATCAGGCCGGACTACTCCTTGCCATATCGTTGAGCCTCATGGGCATATCGTACTTCCTTGTAGGTTCCGCCTCCAGCTACCCTCTACTCTTTCTTGCCATGCTGCTGGTAGGTCTGGGGCCGTCTCTCTACCACCCGCCCGCTCTCGGCACTCTGGCCCGCCGCTTCCCTGATCGCCGGGGCTTCATGATATCGCTGCATGGCATGGGAGGAAGCATAGGCGAAGCAGCCGGCCCTCTCATCGCCGCCGCCGCCGTCATTGTGCTTGTCTGGGACGGGGCGCTGCAGTGGAGCATCATTCCCGCCTTGATAGCCGCCGCCGCAGTCTGGTTCATGATGAGCAACGTGCCCGCCGTGCAAGGAGGGGCGGCTTCTCTCAAGGAGTACTTCGGTGCGCTTGGAGGTCTGTTCAAAGACCGCCGCCTTGCCTCCGTACTGACCGTCTCAGGAATACGCAGTTTGGGACAGAGCGCCGTCGTCATATTCCTCCCCGTCTACCTGCGAGATGACTTGGAGTACTCACTAGCTGAAATGGCCGTCTATCTGTCCCTTTCCCAGGTAGTAGGTATTGGAGCGCAACCCGTCATGGGCGCTCTTTCCGACAGGTTGGGAAGGAAGGTCATCATAGTGCCGGCGTTGCTGGCATTCTCCGCCATGCTCGTTGCGCTCTACTTCGTGGAACCCGGGTTTCTCATGGTAGTGGTGATCATAGTTATGGGCGCTTTCCTCTACTCCATGCAGGCGCTGTTCCTTGCCGCGGCTTCAGACTTGGGTGGGGAATTGCAGGCCACCATCTCGTCTATGACCTACGCCATGACCTTCATAGCCGCCACCATCTCGCCCTCCATTGCAGGCCTCGTTGCCGACGCATTCCAGGTAAAGACGGTGTTCCTCTACAGCGCCGCACTCCTGCTGGTCTCGGCACTGGCCTTTGCAGCCATACGCATGCCCAACAGGTCATTTGGAACCTTCTGATAACGGCTAGAGCCGCCGCATCTCCCTGGAGCGGTAGGACCACAGTATGCTCAGCACCAGCCCGATCGAGGCGCTGATGGACACCGCCTGTCCGGGGCCTATGGTGTCGGCAAACCAGCCCATGGCCAGCATGGACAGCGGCGATATGCCTATGGCCGTGTTGGCGAACCCCATTGCCCTGCCCCGCATCTCCTCTCCCACGGACAGCAGCACCAGCGTGAACACCATGCTGACAAAGCCGGACATGCCCAGACCAGCCAATATCAGGCCGGCCACGGACAACGGATAGAAGGTGGAAAGCGAAAACACCAGAAGCCCGCTGAACGCCACAGCCGTGCCAATTACAAAGTACGTGGAGTTGCGGTTTATCCTTGGCCTTGTGGTTATGAAAACAGCGGTGAGGAACGCTCCGAAGCCCTGCGACGACGCCAGCACCCCAAGCAGGGTTGGCCCCACGCCAAGCACTTTGTCGGCGAAGACCGGCACCAGCGGTATATAGGAGTAGTACAGCAGATTCATAATCACAATAATGCCCAGCGTGCCTATCACGGCACGGTTGGACGCTATGGCGCGCGCGCCTTCCCCTATAGGAGTGAATATGGCGGTGAGCCTTATTGGTATCTTGTTCTGCGGCTTTGGAGAACGCACGCGCAACAACGCCAGCAGAGCAGTGCTGTAGATGACCATTATGAACAGGTACGGTGTGGTGGCATCTGCGCTCTTTCCCAGAGGGATAATGTCTATCAGAGCGCCGGCCAGGAACGGCCCCAGCATGCCCGCCGCCATCATGCTCATCCCCTCCAGAGCGTTGGCATAGCTGATTCCACGCCTTCCCACAATGTCCAGGGCAAACGTCCTCCGCGCCGCCATATCCAGGGTATGCGGCACCCCGTAGACGGCGCTCAGCATCACTATGTGCCAGCCCTGTGCCAGACCGGTAAACACCAGGAAAACCGTAATGGCAAGCACGACCAAGTCTATGAGATGCGCCGCTATGAGCACACGCTTCCTATCGAAAGCATCCGCAACAACACCGCTGAGGATGCCGCCCAGCAGCATCGAGGAGAAGAAGGCCACGCCGACAAGCTGCGTTTGGAAAATTGAACCCGATAGCTTAAACACCAAGTAACCGGAAGCTACCATCCATGTCCAGCGACCGGTATGCCATGCCCAGCTGCTTCCCCAGAGCATGCGAAAGTCCTTGTTGCTCAGTAGGCCAAGGACGGGGAGTCGCGGGGGCTTGTCATGGGTTTCAGGAGCGGCTGTCGCCATGGGATGTTTCGGATTCAGTGGACATCGCCAACCAGTATACATGACCAAACCAGCGGCCTGGACAACGGTCATGGCCACGGGCCGCCGTTACGCAAAGACCGCGTCTGCTGATATACTGGCCTCGCTTCAACCCATAGGAGGGTGGATATGACGGTTATCGTTACCGGAGGCACCGGGTTCGTCGCCTCTAACGTAGTGAAGACGCTCGCCGAGCAGGGACGGGACGTCGTCTCGGTGGACATAGCTCCGCCGGACGACCTTCTACTGCGCTATACGGATTCCGTGAAGGAGCGCATCACCTGGGCACAGGCGGATATCCTGGACATGGCATCGCTGGAGAAGGCGGCTGCAGGCAAAGACGTGGAAGGCATCATCCACGCCGCCGTGTACACGGTGGTCCTAGACGAACTCGAAAAGTCGGACAGCAAGCGCCTGGTAGACATCAACTTCACCGGCACAGTCAACATGCTGGAACTGGCTCGCCTCACCGGGGTGAAGCGATTCGTCTACGTCAGTTCAGGAGGCGTCTACGGCGGAAGCCCCCCCGATATGCCGTTGAAAGAAGACATCCCTCTTGATCCGGAGAGCCTGTACAGCGTCACCAAATACGCCAGCGAGCTTATCACGCGCCGTTACGGGCGGCTCCACGGCTTTGAAGCGGCCAGCGGCCGTCTGAGCGGGCCGTACGGGCCCATGGAGCGCCCTACCGGCCACCGCGCCGTGATGTCAATGATGTACGATTGGACGGGCAAGGCGGTGCGCGGCGAGCCTATCAAGATAGAGCCCAGACATTCCAGCGGAGACCTCACTTACGTGCTTGACCTGGCCTCGGGCATCATAGGTCTAATGGATGCACCCAGACTCAACCACAGCTTCTACAACGTATCCCGCGGCATCATGGTCACCATGGACCAGATTGTAGAAGCGTTCCGCCAGGCCGTACCCGACGTCCAGTTCATAGACCCGCCTTCCGGCGGCGGCATTGGCACGGGACGAGGACCCGCCGACAACACACGTCTGCGCCAGGATACCGGATTCGAGCCGCAGTACGACCCCGCGGCGGGCATACGCCACTACATAGAGTGGCGCCGCCAGTACGGTTTCACCAGCTAAGGAGGCATCTTTGGAATACGTCAACTTGGGACGCACCGGCCTCAAAGTATCCAGGATATGCCTGGGAACCAATATGTTCGGCGAAGGCTACGTGGATGACAGCAGAGCCATATCAGTCGTCGATGCCGCCCTGGACAGCGGCATCAACTTCATAGATACGGCCGACCTTTACAACGACGGCAAGTCGGAGGTGGTGGTGGGAAAGGCGCTAACCGGTAAGCGGCATGACATGGTAATCGGCACAAAGGGTTTCGCGCCAATGGGCCCCGGCGTCAACGACAGAGGGCTATCGCGCAAGCACGTGATAGACGCGGTCGAAGGCAGCTTGAGACGTTTGGGCACCGACTACATAGACCTCTACCAGGTGCACTGGTGGGACCCGGACACGCCGATAGAAGAGACTATGATCACCCTGAACGACCTGGTGCGGCAGGGCAAGATTCGCTACATCGGCTGCTCAAACTTCCAGGCCTGGCAACTGACCAGATCGCTGTGGGTCAGCAACAAGCTGGGAATCGAGCGGTTTGAATCGGTGCAGCCTCTGTACAACATGGCTCAGCGGGACATTGAAGCCGAGCTTTTCCCGCTATGCGAAGACCAGGGCATCAGCGTCATACCCTACCAAGTGCTGATGGGAGGACTGCTCACCGGCGCCTACGATATGAATAAGGAACCTCCCGAAGACAGCCACATGGCCTCCCGGCATGCCGGAGGCGCAAAGACCCGCTTCTGGAATGAGGCCACCTTCAATATGGTGGAACAGGTGAAGAAAACGGCCTCTGAGCTTGGCTACGAGCCGACACAAGTGGCGCTGGCATGGTGCCTATCGAAATCCGTTGTGGCATCGGTAATCGTAGGGTCAAGCAGGCCTGAGCAGATAGCACAGAACGCCATGACGTCTGAAATCAAGCTGCCCGACGAGGTACTGGAATGCCTGAACAGCCTCTGATCAGGCTGTCCTCCTTTCTTTTCCTAATCCTAGCTGCCGCCATCACGCTGCCCCTGGCAGCCTGCCGCCATGGGCAGCTGACGCCGCCGATTACCCCTTCGCCGACGGTAGCCCTACCGCCTGCCGTCACCATCGACGGAGTAACCGTGCAGAACATCCCCGGTGTCCACACCCCGCGGGCAATAGCCTACGACGGAGAGCACATTTGGGTGGCCAACATAAGCAAGGATTCCGTAACCAAGTTGACGGCTGCTGGCCACGTTGTTGGGACTTACCCGGTGGGCAGCGCGCCCAAAGCGCTGGAGTTCGACGGTGAGCATATCTGGGCGGCCAACAGCGGTGAGAGCTCGGTCACCAAGCTAAACCTGGAGGGCGACACGGTGGGCACCTACCCCGTCGGAGGTGGCTACACAGCTCCAACGGCGTTGCTCTATGACGGCGAACACCTGTGGGTCGCCACTGCCTGGGGCAACTCGGTCAGCAAGCTGGGCCTGGACGGCAATACCATCAAAACCGCACGTATCCCCGGGGCCCACCCGGCTCCCTGGGCTCTCAGCTATGATGGCGATTCCGTTTGGGTGGCCAGTCTGGATGAGTCCGTGGTGCAAAAGCTGAGCGACGATCTGGAGATAGTCGCCACCTACAAAGTAGGCCTGGGCCGCAACGCGCCGTGGGAGCTCGGGGGGCAAGGGCCGGTAGACCTAGTGCACGAGGGAGATAACGTCTGGATAGCAACAAACTGGCGAGACCTGGTGAGTAGGATTAGCGACGGTGGTGAGGTGGTCAGCGAATATACGGTAGGCGACTGGCCCATGGCCCTGGCCTACGACGGCGGAAGCATATGGGTGGTCAACTACAGGGATGGAAACGTGCAGAGGTTAAGCCTGCAAGGAGAGGACATCGGCACGTACCCCACGGGTAAGAACCCCATCGCGGTGGAGGTGCTGGGCGGAGACATCTGGGTAGCCAACTTTGGCGACAACTCCTTGACAAGGGTATCATCGTGATACAACGCCCACCGCTCTGGTTGATCGCCGCCGTTGTAGCCGGCATAGCCGTATTGGTAGGCGCATTCACCGTCCTAACCTTGCTGAGTAACCGAGAAAACGTGCTTACCGTGGCGATACCGTCGTTCGGGCCTGAGACGCTTGACCCCTCGCAGGACTCCTTCCAGGGCCTGCTCTACCACGGCCACCTGTACGATCACCTGATAGGGGTTTCCGAAGAGGGCAGGCATTCCCCTGAAGCCGGTTTAGTAGACTCCGCCAGGATAGGAAGCGACGCTAAGAGCTTCACTCTGAGGCTGCGTCAAGGGGTGAAGTGGCACGACGGCATGGAGGTAACGGCGGATGACATACAGTTCAGCCTGGGGTACTACACGCGAGAGGAGGCCGCTTGCGGAATATGCGCATTGCTTCAAGGGGCGCTGGATAGCGTAACAGTGACCGACAGGTACACGGCTGAAATCCATATCAAGGAACCGAACGTGGAGTTTCTGCACCTGCTCGGGCCGGTTGAAGGGGACGTTCCTCTCCTGCCCAAGCACCACTGGGAATCGGAAGGGGAAGCGGGTCTGAAGGAGAATCCAATCGGCAGCGGGCCCTGGAAGTTCAGCGAGCGCAAGCTGGGAGAATACGTCGAGTTCGAAGCAAACGCAGATTACTGGGACAGCCGACGGATACCGGCCTTCGACAAGCTACGGTTGGTGCAGGTGGAAGACGCAGCGGAACGGCTGGAGTCTCTAAGATCAGGCCAGGTGGACATGACCATTATCGACCGCGACGACGTAGAGCCTCTCAATGAGGAGGGGTTCTCCATAGGCGGTCCAAAATACGTGCTGGCAACGACCCTGCTCTACTTCATGAGCTACGACCCGTCCTACCTGACCTCCGACCTCAACTTCCGCAAGGCGCTGGCCCTGGCGGCGGACTTTGAAGGCATCGTAGACGCTCTTTATCCGGCAGAGCTGGCAACGCTGGCCAGCGGCTCACCCTTCTTCAGTCCGCCTACTGAAGGGTACGACGCGGGGCTTCCTCCCTATTCGTATGACCCCACCGAGGCGCAGCGTCTGCTCCGCGACGCAGGCTACGACGGCGAAACGGTCCACCTGCTGTCCCTGGCGGCGTACGGCCTCACGGAAATGCTTGACGTGAACGAGATGCTGGTTGAAGACTGGCGCGAGGTTGGAGTCAATGTGGAGCTGGTGAATACGGAGTTCCCCCAGATGCTGGCGCGATGGGTAGCCAGGCCTCAAGAGTTCGATGATCTGGCGCCTGCGCCAATCATACACGGGGCATTCCCACACACCTCCAGGTTCAACACTACGGTACAGGACTATATGTCGCCCGGAAGAGGCGGGCGGCTGGCGTACCCTGACCTGGAACGGGGAAGCGCCATTTACCAAGAGTTGAGCAGCATAGTAGACCCGGTGGAACGAGAAGAACGGCTACGGCAGTTGAACCGCGAAGCCTATGAGGAGTACTGGGCGGTGCCCGTTATCTGGCGTCACCAGCCGTACGCGTTCAGCTCAAACCTGACCGGCTGGCAGCCCATCGACGGAACGGAGAACAGCCTACGATTGGAGACGGTGCGTCCCGCTGAGTAAGCGGCGACTGGCCTTAGCCTACCTCCAACATCCGGTCTATGCTGAACAGCGGCGACAAGTGCTCGCGGCCATCCTCTTTGATGAGGAACATGTCCTGGAGGTGATAGTAGTCGACGTGGGGCTCGAAAGCTAGCACCATCCCCGCCTCGATGACTATGTCGTTGGATGGCACCAGGTACGGCTGCTGCTGGTGCCACCAGGAACCGACACCATGTCCGGCCAGCGCTACCCTGCCCTGAAACCCTTCCCGCTTGAACGCGTCCGAAGCGTACCGGTAGACGTCGCTGGCTTTTACGCCGGGACGGGCCTGCTCTATGGTGCCCCAGTAGATGTCCAGTATCTTCTGATACGTCCGCTTCTGCTCATCGGAAGGCGCGCCCAGCACAACGGTGCGCGACTGATGGCCGGGGTAACCCTGGTACCAGAACACGTAATCATTGCGGATGATGTCGCCTTTCTTGAACTGGAAATCACTTTCGCCGCCGTATACCACCGTGTTGCGGCTGGAGTTCAGGATGCCGTGCGCCCAGTTGGCTCCCCTACGCAGGCAAGCGGCGATAAGCCTGCTGTGTATCTCCCGTTCCGTATCGCCATCCCGCACCGATGGAAAGACCTCCAGGTACGCTTCGTCCAGGAGCCTGGCCCCTTCCCGTATCAGCTCCACCTCGCCGGGGGTCTTGATCCAGCGCACCTCGTCCATCATAGCGGTGCAATCCACGGCCTCGGCCTTGGGCAGAAGCGCGGTTATCTCCTCCCACGCGGCGGCGCTGAGGTACGTCTTTTCGAAACCGATTCGCGACTCGTGCAGTCCCATCTCCTCGAGGGTCTTGGACACCCTGGCTAAAGCCGACTCCCCGTAGTCGTCGTACATCTCTATCCGTTCCAGCCAGGAGTCGCGCTGTGCCAGAGGGGCGGCGTAGCTATTTAGCACCATGACCGGGTCGCCGTGCCTGGGCCATACCACAAGGACGCCTCTCGGCGAGTCGGGGAAGTCCAGGTGTCGGGCCAGCGTGCCGGGATAGGCGAACCCCGTCAGATATGTGAAGTTCTTGCCGGAGCGGGCAACCACGGCGGAGAGGCCGTCCCTGTCCATGAGCCGGTTCAAGCGCTCTACGTTGGCGATGATGGATCGTTTGTCTTGAGTCATTCGTCCTCCCAGAGGCGGGTAGTAATGAGCAGGCGTATTGTAGCACGGGGACTTTTCCGCCTGGTTCGGGAGGCAGCACCCGGTAATTCAACGGCTCTATCGCTTGAGCCACTGCTTTACGCTAGGAGCGTCCTTGTAGTTTCGCTGCTCGATGTATCTTGAATTCCATTTGCCGCTTGATAGTTCGATAAAGGCCTCGTAGGCTCCTTTGCCATACGCGACAACCTTAGCTGGAGCGAGTATTTCCAATTGCCGTTTGGTGGAGAGCTCGAACACCCTCCGGAACTCGGGAACAATCCTGTCGTTGTAGGTAGCCAAAGGGATCAGATTAAGGTATGCAATTTTGTCCAAGCTTAACCCAAGATGTCTCTCTACGGCGGTGATGGGTTTCCAAGCAGGTGTATAGCCAATGCCCTGCATGAAGTCCCTCGTCATACTAAACAACTCTTTCAAGCTCTTGTTTGTGCGGCTTCTGCTGTGCGCCCGTATCAGTCGGAACAGTTCCGTGTCCGCATAGCTGGCGCTAGCCGTGTTGCTCGCGCGCGGGTTCTGTCCCATCACAACGACTCTCTTGGGGGAGTTGAAGTAACCGCTGCCTATGAATCCGGGCTGAGGCCATCTGCTCTTGAATGGTACGAATACGCGCGCTCCTTCCTTCATAACATTCTTCCAATAGCTGTCTGAACCTATATCCGCCCAGAGGTTTACTATGCGTTTGTTCATCTTTAACCTCGTTTTCTAGCCTTAGCTACAAGTACAGCAAATAGATATCTTTTTGTAAACAAACCTAGGGTATATTTAGCGAACGGAACCCAAGGGCCGATACCTGCCATGAAGCACAGGCTTGCAGCTACGATTTTCCTACTGGTCATGGTAACAGGCTGCGGCGACTTGCCCTCGGAGCGGGCTGCGGAACGTTCTGACGAACGGACGGAGGCGCTGGTTACCGACGTTCAGGCCGTTGACCGGATAACCGTCCTGTTGACGGGCGGCGAGGCAAAGGAGGTGCGCTACGCCTGGTTGGAGCCGCCGCTGATTTATCCTGTCTCCCGGAATGAACATCTCATTGAAGAGGCCGCAAGGCGCAACCGGCGGTTGGCGCTGGGCAAGACCGTGGTTCTTGAAAGCGACTCCAGTATCGCCGATGAGGGCGATCCTCTGTCGCGACTTGTTCTGCTGGACAACGGGCTCATGGTGAACCTCTCGTTGATAGAAGAGGGTTACGCCCAGGCCTCCGTCGATGCCCCGGAGCGATTCCTGAGATTGCAGAGGGAAGCGCAAGCCGAACGCCGTGGTCTATGGGGCCGCTGCGACCCCGCTTATCCGGAGTTCTGCATCGTCTCGCCGCCGCCGGACGTGGACTGTGAGGACCTGCCGTTCAACACGTTCCGCGTTCTTCCCCCGGACCCCCATCAATTCGGTGAAGGCGACGGTTTTGGTTGCAGGATGCTGCCCGTGAACTAGGGCTGACAAAGAGAAAGGGCACGCTTGGAGGCGCGCCCTTTCTCCGGCGTCAAAGCTAAGTGTGGGGTGCGTCCACTTAGCCTTGTAGGCGGGTATTAGATCAGGGTCAGATCAAGCAAGCCGCGGGAGTCGATCGTCCAATCGTAGTCCCTCTTGGCCTGCTCCCTGGTCAGGGTGCCGACAAAGCTGTCGTCCTGAACTGCCGAGGCATAGGCATCGAACCCCGTCTTGACGTCTACTTGGTTCACGAAATTGAAGAATCCACGCATCTCTTTCTACCTCCTTATATTGTCCGCTAACTGATTCAACTTACTAATATTGTCCAACCGCATTAACATCACGTCAAGTGATATTATATGATATACTGTATTCGTTTTAGTGATATAGGAGGATGCCCCGTGGAACTCAAAGAGCTACGTACGTTTACCACGGCTGCAAAGCTTCGCAGCATATCCAAGGCCGCCGAGCAGCTTGAAATCGGGCAGCCGACCGCCACAACCCACATCAAGAAGCTGGAGGATGAGATAGGGACTCTCCTGTTTGACCGCGTGAAGCGTCCCATCCAGCTAACCCTGGCCGGGGCCACCCTTTCCAGGCTGGCAACCCCACTGTTGGACGGCATCCAGGACCTGGTAGCGCAAACCGCGGCGGAAGAGGAGGACGGGCCGGTGAACGTGGCCGCCATCCACGTGGTGATCTCACACCTGCTCCTTCCCGTGGTGGCTTCCTTCCATGCCCAGTTCCCCCGGTCGCGCCTGCAAATACGGCCCGGTCACACCAGGGAGATTCTCCAGATGCTCAAGGACGGTGAGGTAGACCTGGGCATAGCGGTGCACAATTCAATCAGCGATGAGTTTGACTTTGTGCCCATGTTCCCCTACGAACGGGTCCTCATGGCGCCGCTGGGACATCCCATCCTGGAGGAAGAGATAACTTCCCTGGAACAGATCACCAGGTGGCCCCTGGTGCTCATGGGGCCCCAGACATTGACCCGCACCGTCCTTGAAGAGGAACTGCGACGCAAAGGGCTCAACTACGACCTGGCGCTTGAGCTGGACGACCTGGACATGATCAAGAGGTACGTTGCGACGGGTATCGGCATCTCCATAGGGCCCCGCTTCGCCATAGATGCAGACGACCACAAGAGACTGGGGATCTACAGCCTGATGAACTTGCTTCCCGTGGAGCAAGCGGGGATTCTGACCCTGCGTGGCAAGTCTCTCTCCAAGCCGGCGCGCAACTTCATTGCTGTGACCAAGGAAACACTGGGGAAATAAGTTACTTTGCCAGAACTGGCATGGCGGCCAAGAGCCTGCCGAGTCCACTCACCGGCGTGGTGACTCCTATCATCTGCAGAGCCATCCAGATGGTGGCCTGGTTCACCGTAACAACGTTCTTCTCCAAGCGGCGCTCCAGCTCATCCACCACTTCCAGGGAACGCCAGGCCGTGCCCGGCAGGAAAACGGTATCGGCCTCCTGGGACGCCGTCCGGGTAACGAAATCAACGATCACCCTGGGGTCCTGGTTGCCAATGATCCCGTGATGCGTGCGCTGCTGCATCTCAGGCTCGCCCTCGGCGCTTGCTACCTGGAAGCCCGCCGCCTCCAGAATCGGCCTCAGCCCCTGGTCCAGAAGCGTCGCCCCGTAGGGGCCGGCCACGCTGACCACCCTGGCGTCCAATCGCCTCATTGCCTCCACAGAGGCTTCCGTCGCGGTAACCGCCGGAACTCCTCCGGACGCCTCCTGGATCTGTGCTGAGATTTCACGGCTGTACTGTATGCTGCCCGTACGGTAGGTGCCGCTGGTGCAAGCATACGCTATGACCTCCACTCCTGCGCTGGCAACGTATCTGGCGGCGCGGTCTATGTCGGCGTTCATGTCCATGAGCTCTATGCCGTCGCCGCCGCCCGGCGCGGAAGGTCCTTCCAGCCACAGGCGTTCAGCGTGAACCGTGACGCCTTCGGGCACGGCGCTATTGAAGTCGGGCTCCACCACCTGATTAGTAGAGGGGAGCAGAACTCCTATTCGTCTTGGTATAGCCATAGCGTCACCTCAATAGGTATCGAACATATTCTGGATGCACTCTATGTCGCTGGTCGTTGACAGGGCCAGCATGAGGAGAATACGGGCCTTCTGAGCGCTTAGATTGTCTCCCGATATGATGCCGCTCTCCCTGCTGCGGTTGGTGGGGATAACGCGGCCCGCCCCGGCGCGAGTGGTCATCACCACTACCGCACCCGCCTTGCGAGCCTCCACTAGGGCGTCGTTCCAGTCGGGGGCGCCCGCGCCGCCGCCCGTGCCCGCGGCGACTATACCCGGGACCTTGGCATCTATGAGAGCCCTAATCAGGAGGCCGTCGCCGCCGGCCACCGCATACACAACCTCCACACGCGGCAGCTCGGCGATGGCGGATACGTCGAACTCCGTCTGATGGGTGTGCTTGCGAGTCGACTCGCGGTAGAACACCGGCTTTAGGTCGGAATCCAGGTAGCCCAGCATGCCCAGATCTCGTGAGCCAAAGGTCTGAATCCGGTACGAGTTCTGCTTTGTGACCTCGCGAGCCGCTTGGATCTCGTCGTTGAGCATTATCATGACGCCCTTATCGCGCGCTTCTTGCGAACCCGCCAGTATGATGGAGCCCAGCAGGTTGTTGTCGGCATCG
Source organism: Dehalococcoidia bacterium (assembly GCA_965116555.1). Lineage (GTDB taxonomy): Bacteria > Chloroflexota > Dehalococcoidia > Lucifugimonadales > QGNO01 > DAOUJH01. The sequence goes on from OZ220698.1 coordinate 1,933,195, forward strand.
GTGCCCAGGGCCGAGGGCGGCCTCATCGAGCCGGTGACCACCAACGGTTTGTCGCTTTTAACCGTTAGATGGAGGAAGAACGCCGTCTCTTCCATGGTGGAGGTGCCGTGAGTGAGCACAATGCCGTCCACCTCCGGCTCATTATGGAAGATGCCGTTGATGTGTCGGGCCAGCTCCAGCCACTCAGGGGCGCCGATTGCCATGCTCGGCGTCTGCAAGACCTGCTCCGCCTCCACCCTGGCGTATCTTGCCGCCTCCGGTATGCGCTCCAGGTTCTGCTGAACGTCCAGGTTCTGGCCGCCCAGCCAGTACTGGACAAGCTCCAGGCGTGGCGATCCCCAGGATGCTATGGTCCCTCCCGTGCCAAGGAGCTTGACGAATGGAAGACGGTCAGAGGCCAAGGTTACCTCCTACTAGAGACGATGGGGTTGGTGCGGGCAGATGTTATCTGCCGCGCAGCTTGGGGTCAAGGACGTCGCGCAAAGCATCACCGAAGACGTTGATGCCAAAGACGACGAGGGACAGCGCCGCACCGGGGAAGATGCCTATCCACGGCGCGCCTGAGAAGTAAGCCTGCGTATCGCCGCTGAGCATAGCGCCCCAAGAGACGATGTGCGACGGCGTACCCACGCCGAGGAAGCTGAGGGAGGCCTCGATTATGATCATCGTGCCCACGGAAGCGGTGGATATCACCATGAGCGAGGCGAATGTGTTGGGCAGCACGTGGAGCAGCATGATGCGAATATTGGATGCACCGATGGCGCGAGCCGCTTCCACGTAAGGATATTCCTTGATTCCTAGGGTAACGGAGCGCACCACCCTGGTGAATCGAGGTGTGAATATGATGGCGAGGGCAAGAATGATGTTGTTGAGCGACTGTCCGAAAGCCGCCATCAAAGCAATGGCCAAGAGCAGGGAGGGAAACGCGGAGAGAGCGTCTATGAAGCGTTGCACCAGCAGGTCATAGTAGCCGCCGAAAAAGCCGCTGGTTACCCCTATGGCGGACCCTAGTATGGAGGCGCCGGCAACGGCCAGCAAGCCAACGTACAAGGAGACCCTGGCGCCCAGTATGATGCGAGTTAGGATGTCACGTCCCAGCACGTCAGTGCCAAACCAGTAGGTTGAGTTGGGAGACTCCAGGATAGCAAACGCGTTTGCCTTCAGGGGATCATGGGGAGTGAAGTTTGGCCCAACGATGCCAATGACGGCGGCAACGAACAGTATGCCTAGTCCGGTTGCACCCAGTGGCTTCTGCTTAATGAACCTCTTGGTGCTTTCGAGCCAGCGCGACCACAACGGCCTGCTCCTGGCAGTCCATACTCCTGCTGTTTGTTCTCTAGCCATGTGCTCTAAATCATCCGTACCTTATGCGGGGATCCAACCAGGCGTACATGAGGTCTACTATAAGATTGGCTACCAGCGCAATCATGGCAAAGTACATGATGTACACCTGAATAGCGGGAAGGTCCCTGGAGTTGAGGGCAGTGATCAAGCCGCGCCCCACGCCGGGAATATTGAATATACTCTCTATGATCACGGTGCCGGAGAAAAGAAAGCCTATCTGAGTCCCGCCTACAGTGATCACAGGCAGTAGCGCATTGCGCACGGCGTGGCGCAGGACAACCGCTTTCTCTCCCAGGCCCTTGGCTCTTGCCGTTCTTACGTAGTCCTCACGCAGGACTTCCAGCAGCTGGGCTCGCGTCATCCTCACCAGCAGTCCGCTGGAAGCGAAGCCGAGGGCTATGGCGGGAAATATGAGCTGCTGAAAACTCTTGACAGGCTCCTGCCAGAGGTGGACGAACCCCAGGGGCGTCGACCAAGAGAATAGGACGGAAAGGAACAGCACGACCAGCAGCGCCACAAAGAAGCTGGGCATTGCCAGCCCCAAGATAGCGAACCCCCGCAAGATATAGTCCACAAAGCTATCCTGGCGCACCGCGGCAAGGACACCTATCGGTATGGAGATGACGCATATCACTATCATGCTGAACATGGCGAGCTGCACCGTGATAGGCAGCTGGCGCTTGATCTGGTCCGCGATTGAAAGGCGGGTAACGAACGATTTGCCAAGGTCGGCGCGGACGAAGTCCCACATCCAATCGACATACTGCACGTAGATGGGTTCGTTTAGTCCCATCTGCTCTCTGAGAGCCTCAGCCTCCTCCGGGGTATAGGTCAACTCGCCGGATGGGCCGGAGAGTATCAAAGCGGCAATGTCCCCCGGGATGATGCGCAGCAGGACGAACACCGCAATGGATACAGCAAGTAGCGTGGGTATGAATAGAATCAGCCTTCTTAGTACGTATTTTCTCATAGCGTGTCGTAAAAGGCTAAAGAGTCGAGCCTACAGGCGCTTCGAAGCGCCTGTAGGCTCTGAACTTCTATATCGCTTAGCTCAGACTACTAAGACTGGTCCAGCCACAGCGTTTCGTAGCTGAAGTTGGAGCCGTCGAGCACCGGGGGAGTGTAGTTCCTCCAGTTGCCCCTGTGCGGCTGCTGCAAGGCAGGCCTTATGGTGCCCAGCATGAAGTTGTCCGCTATGGCCAGCTGAGCCATTTGCCTCAATATAGGCGCGCGCTCTTCCAGGCTCTGTAGAGCGGTCTGCTGATCATGCAGTTCCTTCCAGCCGTCGGGCAGATGGCCCGTGCGGTTCCGGCTGCCGTCCTCAAAGAGGAAGAAGATGTTGGTGTGATAGACATCCGGGTCAACGAACGTCGCCCCTACGCTGTCCGAGAAGATGTCGAAGTCGTATGACTCAAGCTGGGCAGACCTGGTGGCCCAGTCCAACTTGATGACCTCTACGTCAATGTAGATCTCGCTCAGCAGCGTCTGCAAGGCTTCGTTTTCCCGCAGGCCCTGTCCCGCAGGGGCGCTTAGCGTGGTGGTCTTGAGCCTGTTATCCGGACCGTAGCCAAGCCCTTCCATGAGTTGCTTGGCCAGCTCTATCTCCGGACCCTTGTCTTCGTTCCTGGCGAAACCTTCAAACTGACGCCACTGGTCTTCGGTGTATATCCATTCCCAGCCTACGTAGTAGGGCGGTGAAAGGAAGCCAATGTCGTCAAAGGCCAGCTTGTTGACTATGTCGCGGTCAACGGCCAGGTTGATGGCGCGGCGCAGCGTGTCAGCGGCGGGGTCGCCAGGAGGTCCGAACGGCTCACGCCGTGTGTTGATCTGGTAGCTTCTGTAGCCAATGGTTACCAGGTGCGGGACCACGGTATCCGGCAGGTCGGCAACGATGGAATCAACGTTGGCCTTGCCGAAGCACACCCAGGTGCAACTGGTGTGGATCTGTCCCGACTTGAAGGCGGCTACTCTGGCCGACTCGTCCGGTACGGCAAAGATATCAATGCCGTCCAGGTAGGGAAGGCCCTCACGGAAGTAGTTCTCGTTTCGCTCGACCTTGAAGAAGTTGTCTATCTCAAAGGACTCGAACTTAAACGGCCCAAACTCTCCGCCCAGCTCGCCTTCCGCTGGGTTGAGGTCCCTGTTCTCCGGCTCCTCCGTGTCTATGGGCGTGATGTAGGTGTCAGCGTGGAATACCACGAAACCACCGGTCATGCAGGGGATGAAGGCCGCTCTTGGGCCTACCAGCCTGATCAGAATGGTCTTGTCATCTATGACCTCAGCGCCGGGGTTTGCTGCCATAGCCATGCTGTCGCCCTCATAGATGGGAGCAACATAGTTGCGAACACAGCCCTGGCGGCGTACGGAGACGCCGTTTATCCTCTCAACGTAGCGGAGCATGTTGGCATAGATGTCGTCCGCATCGAGAGCGTTGCCTTCGTGGTCCACTGCGTCACGCAGTGTAAACGTGTACTCTGATCCGTCACCGCTGATCTCCCAGGACTCGGCAAGGTCGCCTTCGGCGCCTGTCCTGGTATCCAGCGGAATCCTAACCAGCTGGCTAAACAGGTTGCCCACCATGCCAAGCTGCAACCCGTATCCGGCCCGGCTGTTGTGCGGATCGAAAATGTTAATGTTTACCTCTGACTTACCAATACGCCCGCCGTACTGAGGCTCATCACCCGTGGGCGCCATAGTGGGCTCCGCCGTTGCCGTGGGCTGCGCCACGACGGTGGGAAGAGCCGGTAACGGCGTGGCCGTCGGCGTGGCCGTCGGCTCCGCCTCCTCAGCAGAGCCGCAGGCCAATACAGTCAAGAGGCCAACGGCAATACCCACTGCGAGGAGCCGTCTCGCTAGTTTTCCTGATAACATATGCACCCCCTCTATATTTTTAGGGACTTGGACTCTCCCAGCTTGAGACAATCCAAGTTATGCCGACACCCTATGTGTCGGCAAGTGACAGGAAATGTACATATCATGCCCGCAATTGTCAAGTGGTTACGCCCAGCAATCCCAAAATATCGCGACGCACAACATAGCTCCCATCACTACGCTTTTCCATACGAACGGAGTCCAGTACTGGATTCATTGAGAAACGACCCGTTCACTATTTGACACCGTAAAGGGACGCATGTAGCTTAAATCATCACCGTATACGGCTTTGACCGTGGGAAAACAACTCTTATGCTGGATACTGCCCTAGCAAAGAAACGGCTTGTGGGACTGCTGCTGGCGGCTGTCATTCTGGCCTTGTTCCTCATATTCAATCGCTTCCCCAAGCTGGACACCGTACAGGGCGATCTGGATGCCGTTACCGGGTCAACTCTGGAATGCTTCCAGAGCTTCTGCATAGACCGTGATCCCGATTCGACCTTCTTCTCCAGGTGGTGGGAGTTCTCCCTGACCTATCTCCGTCTGGTCTCCGTGGGCATGGTCTTTGCCTTTGTGGTCGCCGGTTTAACGGAGGCGTTCCTCTTCCCCAACGGCAGTACAGGAACGACAACAGGGCAAGGTTCGTTCAAACGCACCCTGAAGGGGCTTGCCATAGGCCCGGTGATGAACCTGTGCTCCGCCTGCATAGTGCCCATATCCTCCACCTTCCGCAGAACGGGAGTAGGAATAGAAGGCGCCATCAGCATGGTGCAGGGGTCCGCCACCCTGAACATCCCTTCATTGGTAATGGTGGCCATGGTCTTCACGCCGTTGCTTGGCGTAAGCCGGTTGGTCATGGGTGTTGCCGCGGCTCTCCTCATTGGCCCGTTAGTGGTCATGGTCCTAACCAGAAGCCGGGGCAAAGCTTTCCCTGAACAGGGGCCGGACTGGTCCTCAGAGATTGCGGAGTCCGCTCCCTGGGGGCCGACAATGCGGGAGGCCTTCGCGGACTGGGTTAGAGCAACCATGCGCTTCGTGGTCCGGCTTGGCCCCATCATGGTCCTGGCCGGGTTCGCCAGCGGGCTTGTAATACAGTGGACAAGCCCGGATGTTGTGGAACAGTACCTGGGCAACAACGTGATGGGCGTGGCTATAGCCGCCACTTTCGGCCTGCTCATCAACGTCCCTCTGCTGTTCGAGATCCCTCTTGTAGCGCTCCTCTTGCTGCTGGGCATGGGCACGGCACCCGCCGCCACCCTGCTGTTCGCCGCCGCCGCCGGGGGGCCGATAACATTCTGGGGTCTGGCCAAGTCCATGCCCAAGAGGGCAGTGGTCACCTTCGCCGCCGCCACCTGGACCGTGGGGATTATTGGCGGCGTTGCCATTCTGGGTTTCAGCCTGGCGCTTCCCAGCAACGACTCCGGTCTGAGAATAGAAGCCGCCTCGCACGGGGAAAGCCTTACCGCGCCCACAATCACTCGAACCGACAGCCCAATGCGCTTCACCGATGTCACCTTCCAGTCCGGCATAGACTACAAACACGTGCCTCTGGATGAGAAATATGACAATGTCGACAACGGCTGGATGGCGGGCGGAGCAGTGGCCGAAGACTTCAACGGCGACGGCTGGGTCGATCTCTTCGTGCTTGCCGGCAACGCTCCTCCCGCTTTACTTTACGTCAACCAGAAGGACGGTACGTTCAAGGACGAGGCAGCCGATAGAGGCGCGGCCATATCCACGGAAAGCGGCATGGCCGCGGCGGCGGCTGACTACGATAACGACGGTGACATAGACATATTCGTGGCCAACGATTTCCCTCCGCACGTCCTTCTGGTAAATGAAGGCGACGGCCACTTCAGCCGCAGCGAAGTGCCCCTCATGCAGCCGGCCGCATTCGCTACCAGCCCAAGCTGGGGTGACATCAACAACGACGGTCTGCTTGAGCTGGTCCTTGGCGAATGGAATCCCATACAAGGGCCTATACAAGACGCCATTGACGACGGGTTCATAGATGCCGACCCGCAGTACCCGTACTGGTCCCTATGGATGTACCTCAACCGCGGCGAAGGCTACCTGGAAGGATACCAGTTCCGCAGCAACTCGCTGGTGACCCGCGAGAACTTCGTATTCGCTCCCCGGTTCGCAGACCTCAACGGCGACTTCTACGCCGACCTGGCAGTCGTTTCCGACTACGGCAGGTCCAAGCTCTACCTGAACAATGGCCGGGGCAAATTCGACGACGTAACTGAGATCAGCGGAGTGGGAACCGACGAGAACGGTATGGGCTCCACCTTTGGCGACTTTGATAACGACGGCGACCTGGACTGGTTCATCTCCAGCATCTACGACCTAAGCGAGGTCAAGGAAGGCCCCTGGGGCGGCTCAGGCAATCGCCTGTTCCGCAATAGAGGCGATGCCTCCTTTGAAGACGTAACAACCCTGGCCGGCGTCCGCGACGGCAACTGGGGATGGGGCTCCAGCTTCGGCGACCTGGACAACGACGGCGACCTGGACATCTATCACGTTACAGGCTGGGTCAACGCTGAAAGGCTTGACACCATCCGCAAGTGGAACAACAAGCCCGCCCGCCTGTTTGAAAACCTGGGCAACTCCAACTTTTACGACGTCGCTTCACAGGTCGGCGCGAACGACCTGAGACAGGGGCGCGGCGTCATCCTGTTTGACTTTGACAACGACGGCGACCTGGACATCTTCATCACCAACAACCAGGAGTTCGCCATTCAAGACGGCGCCGCACTCCGCACTCCCGGAAGCCCGGTCCTTCTCCGCAACGACACTCCCCTGCCCAACCACTGGCTCAAAGTCACCATAGATGCTGAGCCGCCCTTGCATCGCGACGGTCTCGGCTGCAAGGTGTTCGTCACTGCGGGCCGGGTTACCCAAATGAGGGAGCTGCACGCCTCCACCAACTTCGTAGCCCAGGAACCGGGAAGGATCGCGCACTTTGGGTTGGGCGCGTCCAGCGCAGTGGATGAACTCCGCGTCGAATGCGCCGGGGGAGTGGTCCAGACGCTGGAGGATATCCCCGCCGACCGGCACGTCAACGTCAATATTGAGGACGGGGAGACGTAAGTTAGGATCACCAGCCGCTATGCCCCGTCTGCCGGGCAGTCCTGGAGCCCAAGGCTGTCCAGATCGTTGGTAGGTACTTCCCTGAGAGCAGGAGGGATGCAGCCAGTGAAGCTGTTGCCAGACAGGTAGAGATAGCGCAGGCCGGTCAGGTACCCCAGCTCAGGGGGTATTGCGCCGCTGAGCTGGTTGTTGCTGAGTTGCAGTGTCTCCAGGCTGTCCAGATTCCAAAGCTCTATAGGCACTTCGCCGGTGAGTTGGTTGTTGGCGAGCCGCAACTCACGCAGCTTGTCCAGGTTGCTCAACTCCACTGCTATCTCGCCGGTCAGCCGGCGGCTGCTCAGGTCCAACACCGTGACCCGCTCCGGCGTCCCCTCGACGGTCACGCCATCCCAGTGGCCGATGGGAGTGTCGACGCTCCAGTTCAGCGTGCCCGTGCCACGCAGCGTGTCTTTGGCTGCAAGCAACATTGAGCAATCGCGGAGCAGTTCCCAGTTAGTGTCAGAATTAGGAACAGCGGATCCGTTTCTGCACGATGGCGGGGGAGTGGACGCGGCCTCTAAAGCCCAATAGGCGTCTATGTAAGCTGTAAGATCTTCTAGTGTGGCGTCGAGGCCGGGTTCGCCGGTGAGGGTGACCTGTACTTTCGCCATGGCGTTCCGCTCCGCATCGTGCCAGAGGCGGTGCGTTAGCTCCCCCAACCAACTCCATATAGCTAACTGCCTGGCGAGACCGGCCGGCAGTACCTCAGTAAAGTAGACATCTTCGCCGACAGCGGAGATATAGCCTGCCAATTCCGGAATCAGCCCATCCTCTAAGGCGGCCTTGGTCTCTGCTATCCGGGCAGCAATATCAGCTGGGTCAGCGGTGTGGCCGGCGGCAGTGGCAGCCGTGAACATAGCTATATCACTCACGTTTTTGGCTAACACGGCGGCGTCAACCCCGTGTTCTTCGATAATCGCGATTCGCGCCTCTAAGTTCCTCCGCATACCAAAGCTTTCTGGTATGAGCGGGTTCGGGTTATGGTTAACAGTTATACTAACCTCTCCGATCGCCAAAGGGGTCGCCAACGGAGTCTCTTGGGAAGGGGTAAAAGCCTGACTGTCGGGTACGATTCGGGAGATGGTATCCCTCATACCCGCCAAGTTGACGGCTACTCGGGCTCTCCCCTCTGCGATATCGGCTGCCGTGATGGGATGTTCGTTGACATAGGCTATGATCGTGGGACTCCCGTTGCGTCTGGCTTCCCCGATAAATGCCCCTCGACGCTCAGCTTCGCATGCGTCCACGGAGGAGCCGGGCGCCGGCGTGCACGGAGGCATTTCTTCGGTCAGGTACTCAGGCTCAGTGGCCTCCTTTCCAACGCTTTCGGACGGGTCGCAGGCTACAATCGTGAGGGCAAGGGCAACGAGCAGGACAATATGAATGTTACGGCCGTTCATAATCCTCCTCACCGTACCTGGTACAGAGATCATCATGGTGACCTCTTCGTGCGCCGTATGGGTACACCTTACAGCACGAGCGCCCGCGCTCTTTTTACTCCACCTCGTTGTAGAGATAGTGAGGCCGTCCTCCCGGCAGGCCCCATCCTTCGTAGAACCGGTTAACGTAGGGCAGCAGGTCCCTGCCCAGGTTGGCCCGGTCTATTTCATTCTGTGCCAGGGGACGGTTCATGTGCTCCTTGAGCTCGGCCCAGAGCGCATCCTTGTCCACTTTCGTAATCCTGCCGTCTCGCATGAGCACTTCGCCGTCCACAACCACCGTATTCACGTCTGAGGCGCGACCCCTGTACACCAGCGCGTCCACCATGTCGGTATCGGGATGGAGATACGGCTCGGTGATGCCGTTCAGGTCCACCAGGACGGCATCGGCGCGCTTGCCGGGCTCCAACGTGCCCACCTGGGTATCGAAGAGCGTAGCCTTGGCCCCGTTGACCGTAGCCATGTGCAGTATCTGGTGCGAGGTGGGAGTCGGCACTTCCACCCCTGGCAGGCGGTGTATCTTCTGCACCAGCCTCATCTCCTGCAGCATGTCGTTGTCGTCGTTGATGCCCGCTTCGTCGATTCCCACGGCCACGGTGACGCCTTCATCCCAGAGCCGGTTGAGGGGCGCAACGCCGCTTTTCAGGCGCAGATTGGAGCTGGCGTTGTGGCAGATGATGGTGCCGGACTCCGAAAGCAGCTCTATGTCCGACTCGGTGAGCCATACTCCGTGAGCGCAGGAGAGCTCCGGGCCAAGGAAGCCAAGGTCTTTCAGATGGGCAAGGGGCGTCTTGTTCCAGGTGCGCAGCCCATACATCTTCTGGTATACGCTCTCCTGGAGGTGTACGTGCATGCCCGTTCCGTAGCGCGTGGCATACTCCTTTGCCGTCTGAAAAAAGACGTCGCTGCACCACTGCACGTTGCCCGGAGCAAGGAAGACGTTGATTCTCCCGTTGTCCGAGAAAGAGTCGTGCAGCTCCGCAAAGGTGGCAAAGTACTCCTCTGACGATAGCGCTCTGGCCTGCACATGGCCCCTCACTCTGGAGCCTAGCTCCGCGGGCAGAGAGGCTATGAACTCCGCATCGTCCTGGTACACCAGGTTGTTTTGATCGCGGAACATGAAGGAGAACGCGGCGCGCATGCCGGACTCTTCGTAAGCCCTCAGCACTTGCCGTCCCAGGTCCACCGGGCCGGATATTCCCGACGCGGGGTTGGCGTTGATGCTGTGGTTGTGCATCACGGTGGTGATGCCAGACTCTATCATCTGGATAGCGCAGTAGAGCGTGTCCAGGTAGGGGTCTATGTTCCTTATCGCGAAGCGAGCCGTGATCCACGGCTCTAGGGCCAGGTCTGGGATACCAAGCTGAAAGGGGGTGAGGCCAATGTGATGATGCGCGTTGATCAACCCCGGAATGACTATGTGCCTATCCGAGCCTATCTCTTCGTCGGGCTGGCGGCGGGCCTTGACTTCAGCGTAAGGGCCCACGTCCTTGATCTCGCCGTCCTCCTGGTAGAGCGCGCCGTCACTGATGATCTCGCTGGCGCCGTCGTCTAGGACTCTGGCGACAAGGTATTTGCCTCTTATGATGGACGATGACATAGCTCCTCCTTGGCCTGTGCTTTTGGGCAGAGTAACGCTTGCCTGTTACGTTGGCAACAGATGGTACTAGCTAAGTGCCGAGCTTGTCGGCCAGATCGTGGAAATCGTCGGCGTAGAGGTCAATCCACTCTTCCCGTTCGACGTCCACTTGACCCCCCGGCCCGAACTCATCGGGGCGGCTCACCAGCGCGGTCTGCATACCCTCGCGCTTGGCCGCTTCCAGGTCGTACTTGTGGGCGGCCACCATCATCACATTTTCCGTGGGAAGCGCCAGAAGGGAGGCCGCACCTCTGTACACCTCCGGATCAGGCTTGTAGCGCTTGAATAGCTCCACCGATAGCACGCAGTCCCAGACCAGCCCGGCATGCTTGGACAGGTTGGCAAGCATCGCCATGCTGCCGTTTGACAGAGCAGCGGTCAAGAACCTCTCCCTGAGGCGGGCAAGTCCTGATGCCGAGTCAGGCCAGGGATCCAGTCGATGCCACACCCCGTTCAGGTCATCCTTCTCCGCATTGCTCAAGCCTAGCTTGTAGAATTCGCCGGCGATCTCATCCAGGATCTCGCGGTTCAGCACGTCGAGTGTCGTCCAGGGACGCTCGCCGCTATTGACGCGTTCCATGGCGGGGCGGTAGCCGCCTCTCCAATCATCGGCGAATCTGCCCCAGTCCACGCCCACTATCCCCTTGGCTTCGCCCAAGGCCCGCGCCTCGCGGTTCACGGGAGTACGCCAGTCCACAACCGTCCCAAATACGTCGAACGCCAGCGCCTTTATGTCCCCTGTACCCACGATATCCCCCTCTACTCGATAGTGAGTGCCCTCTTGGGATTGTCCACCAGCATTGCGTCGATGTCCTCCTCTTTGAAGCCGCGACGCCGCATCCAGGGGACAACGACACGCATGATGTGTCCGTAGCCATTACCTCCGTACTTGGTCAGGTACGCCTTGCCTCCTACATCGTGCGAGACGAGCACTTTGTCGGCGTGGCCCTGCTCTATGAGCCAGGCAATCTGGTCCAGCCGCTGGGCATCCGTAGGACGGGCTATGTGCGGCAGCGCCGCAGAGTAGTAAGACAGGTCCTGCCCGAAGAGATCCCACTCGATGAGAGCGCCGGTGTCAGCTATCTCCTTCAATGTCTCCAGGTTGAACACGGTGCGCTCAATATGACCCATGATAATCTTCTCCGGCGCAGCGCCCGCCTCGGTGAGGATGCCCATTATCTCCATGGGCGCCGCTTCATCCCTACCGGGATGGATGGATATGGCCGCGCCGGTCTCCCGCTGGGTCGTAGCGGCGGCGACAAGCACCTTCCGTTCATCGTCATGGAGGGGCCAGGAGCAACCCAGCTCACCCATGATGCCCGCTCTTATCCCTGTATCGTCTATGCCGCTGGTTATGTCGCGTATCATCTTCGTAGCGATATCATCTTCGCTCATGTCGGCCACTTCCGGCGGATGCGACGATGCCACGTAGTATCCGGTGGCGGCTATGACGTGGAGACCTGTCGCCCTGGAGATGCGGGCCAGTCCCAGGGGGTCCGGCGCCTCGCCGATGGTTGTGGCGTCTACTATCGTATGGCCGCCTTCCCGTTTGTAGATCAGAGCCTCTTCTATTGCGGTCTGCTCGTCGTCAATGTAAAGGTTGTCCATGTGGTTGTTGTTGTGGTACCTCAGCCACCAGAGGTTCTCCATGGTGATGGGCTGCCTGGACATGAACTTGTCGCTGGCCGTAGTAGGTTCAACGTACAAGCAGGTTACGTCGGCCAGCAGGTGCTCATGCGGCATGGTCACGCCCATCTCATCAGGATCTATAGCGCCAAGAACGGTCTGTATATAACCGGATGTAGTCATGATGCCTCCTTTACTGGCCCTCCGTTATGCCGAGAGCCCGCTGGGGATTATGTACCAGAATCGACTCTATTTGCCACTCCTCCATCCCTCGCCGCCGCATCCAGGGCACGACAACCCTCAATATGTGCCCGTAGCCATGTCCGCCCCATTTCGTCAGGTTGGCCTTGGCCCCGGCGTCGTGGGCAACGACTATCTGGTCAACGTGGCCTTCTGATATGAGCCACTCTATGGTCTCGATGCGCTGAGCGTCGCTGGGCCTAGCTATGTGAGGCGCTATGGGATAGTAGGAGATGTCCTGCCCAAAGAGGTCGTACTCCAGGTAGCAACCAGTCTCGGCAAGCTCCTTCAACCTGGCGCGGTCGAAGATGGTGCGCTCCAAGTGACCCATGATGATACGGTCTACGCCAACGCCGCCTCTCTGCAAGACATCCATTATCTCCATAGGAGCCGCTTCGTCGCGGCCTGGATGAATGGAAATGGCCGTCCCCGTCTGGCGGCTGGCTCCGGCTGATGCGGCAACCACCTTGCGCTCATCGGGATGCAACGGCCAGGAGCAGCCTATTTCGCCAATGATACCGGCTTTGACCGACGTGCCCTTCATTCCCTGGGTTATCTCTTTGACCATGAACTCCGATAGCTCTTCCTCTGACATGGTGGAGACTGTAGCCGGATGAGAGGGCTGGATATAGAAGCCGGTGGCCGCGACGACGTGAAGCCCCGTGGCCTTGGATATCTTCGCCAGACCCTCCGGATCGGGAGACATGCCGGTGACGCTGCAGTCCACAATGGCGCCTCCGCCTTCCCCCTTGAACATCATCGCCTCGTCTATCGCAACGTCAACGTCGCCCTGCTGCAGGTTGTCCAGGTGGTTGGTGTAGTGGTACCTCAGCCAGTTCAGCGTCTCTATAGTGATCGGCTGCCGCGACATGAACTTGTCGCTGGCTGTGGCCGGCTCCTCGTAGAGCACTGTGGCGTCGGCCAGCAGGTGCTCGTGCATCATGGTGACGCCCAGCCGGTCGGGGGCAACCGGGCCAAGGACTGTTTGAACGTAGCCGGGCATGTGCGTACTCCCTTCTTGGAATCAGCGGGGCGCCGCTAAAGCTGCACGCCGTGAGCTTTGGCCCAGTCGTCCATACCGCCGATAGCGGGGTTGTCCGGCCTCTGTTTGTAGTAGTCCCGCAGGGGGTAGAACTTACCGAATATGTCATTGAGGTCATCCATGGGAGTGGCCGAATTATCGACTCGCAGGTTGATGATGGAGAATCCCTCCGTCTCATAGACCAGAATGCCGGCGGAGCGTTGCCCGTTGGGCTGGCCGCCCGCCCTGGTGCCAGCGTCTATCGAGTTCATCAGCCGCACTTCCAGATCCTCCTCATCCGTACCTTCCATGGCTCCCGCCATCGCCTCTACCACTTCCTGACCCACCAGCGCGTTCCCCATCACTATCCACTGCTCTCCCGTTATGTGCCCCTTCCAATCTCCGTTGTCGACGCCCGTGCGCACCGCCGTATGCCCGTAGCGGTCGACTATCCCCAACTGGCGGTACTCTATGTACGGATCGCTCTCTTCAAGCTGGGCCAGCACGCGCCCCGCAGGGTACCCCAGCTCCAACAGTTCGATGGCAAGCAGGCCCAGCCGCGGGTCGGTGCGGGATTGCGTGGCCACGGCGCCAATGTTCGCCTTGATGTAGACGCAACGGCCCGTGACCGCCATTTCGCTGGTGGATATGGATATGCCCAACCGTCCCGTGCGCGGGCAACGGCCTATGGCGGTGAAGGTGTGCATTTCCGGGCCCAATGTAAACATTCTCTGCTCCTCTTGTCTGTTTCAGTCCAACTCGGCCTGCCTAGTACGGCAAACAAGCCGAGATCACGACTGAATTCCCCGTTCCGCGGCCCATTCCGACACCCGGCCAATAGCAGGATTGTCAGGTCGCTCACGATAGTACGGCACCAGCGGGTGCATCTTGTTGAACAGCCGCCATAGCTCCTTCATAGGCTCGTCGTGGTCGTCCACGCGCAGGTTGACTATGGAGAAGCCCTCGTTCTCGTGCACGATGACGGCGGCGGCTCGCTGGCCGTTGGGCTGGCCGCCCGCCTGGGTGCCGGCGTCTATCGCCCTCATCAGCCGCATCTCTATGTCCTCATCCACGGAATCCTCCATCGCCTTGGCCATGGAATCGACCACCTGCGCTCCGACCAGGTAGTTGCCCATCGTGATCCAGCCGTCGCCCGTCTTGTGCCCGGCCCACTCGCTGTTGTTGGCGCCAGTGCGCACCGCCGTATGCCCGTAGCGATCGACGATGCCCAGCTGCCGCCACTCTATGTGCGGGTCGCTGGCCGCTAGTTCGGAGAGGACGCGGCCCGCCGGATAGCCCAGCTCCAGAAGCTGCAGCGCCAGGATGCCCAGCCGCGGGTCGGTATAGGCCTGTGTGCCCACGGCCCCTACGTTGGCCTTGACGTGCGGAGCGCGACCTCCCGTGCCTATCTCACTGGTGGTCACCGCCACACCCAGCCGACCGGTGCGCGGGCACCTGCCGATTGCGGTGAAGGTGTGCATCTCTGTGCCGAGCCTAAATTCGACTCCTTCGAGCAGTTTCATGTCGTCCCTCCTAATTGCTCTTACCACGTGCTTGCGTACCTAGCTCAGCTCAGCGGCGTGCTCATCCAGGAAAGCCACCGTGGCGTTTACCGTGCGGCGTATGTCCTCGTCAGTGTGGGCCGCGCTTATGTAGGCGCGGTTCAGCAGTTGCTGCCTTACGAATATGCCGTTTCTCATCATATGCTCGCGGTACGCCTGGTCCATGGCAGCGCCGCCCGACTGCCGGTAGCGCACCACGTCCTCCTGGCTCTTGGGCTGCACGTCGCTGAAGTACATACACCACACGGAGCCAAACCCGTCGCAGCGCGCCTTCAGCCCGCGCTCCTTTATGGCGTCGTTGACCCCGGCGCGCAGCGTGTCGCCCATCCTGTACAGGTGGTCGTATAAGCCGGGACGCGCCAGTACCTCCAGAGTCTTCAGCGCCGCCGCCGTACCCAGCGCATTCCCTCCGAACGTCCCCGCTATGCGAACCGTGCCCTCCGGCGCTGCCAGCGACATGATCTCTTTCTTACCGCAGATGGCCGCTATGACGTAGCCGCTTGCCATAGCCTTGCCAAAGACTCCCAAGTCCGGCGTCACCCCGTAGATGGCCTGTCCGCCGCCCAGACCGTGGCGGAACCCGGTCACTATCTCGTCGAAGATGAGGACTATGTTCAGCTCGTCGCAGATGCGGCGCAGTCCCTCCAGAAAGTCCGGTCTGGCTATGAGGTTGCTGCTGTGGATCATCGTCTCCACCAGCACCGCCGCTATCTGATCGTGCTCGTGGTGAAGGCGAGTCGACACCGTCTCAATGTCGTTGTAGGGCAGGAGCACCGTGTTCGCGTAGTTGTCGGGCGGGACTCCCGCCGAATCGGTGGCGTACTTCGTCTCACCGGTATCGTAAGAGTCGGGGGCGCTGTTCACCGCCAGGGGGTCGGCCCAGCCCTGATAGCCGCCGTCGAACTTCACAATCTTGGTCTTGCCCGTATAGGCGCGGGCCAGCCTGATGGCGTAGAGCAGGCCGTCGGTGCCGCTTACGCAGAGCGCCACCTTTTCGGCGCAGGGGATGTACTCGGTGAGCTTGCGCGCCACCTCAACGTCGCGGAAGTTGGGCATGGCGAACTGGACGTTGCCCTCGTTTATCGCCTCGGTTACCGCCTCTATCACCTCTGGCGGTGCGTGGCCCAGGATGTGCGGACCCGCGCCGCACCAGTAGTCCAGGTACTCGTTGCCGTCCACGTCGTAGATGCGGGAGCCCTTGGCGCTCTTCACGTAGAATGTGTCGGGCGCCCACCACTTGCAGTTGGGCACGCCGCGCGGACTGAACGACGACGCCTCCTCCATCATGGCCTGGGAACGCTGCAAGTTGAGTTCGCCCTGCTTGGTAGTCACGAGCACACCTCCTGAATCGGCACAATCCTACAGAGGAAAACGGTGGTAGACAAGGATGCGTTTGTGGAGGCAAGGGCGAGGTGCCCACCCACTTCCTTCGACTATGCTCAGGGTGAGCGGGGGAGAGCGGTTGTACCGGCTACCCCTTCGCCTCCGCCTTGCGGGGCCGTTTCAGGAAGAGCAGCATGGTGATGCCGAACACGGCGATTCCCGCGTATGTAAACAGCACTAGCGTATAGTCATTGGTGCGGTCGAAGACCCAGCCGGCGTAGACCGGGCTGAATATGGCCACGGTGGTGAACGTGGTGAGGAACCCCCTCAAAGTAGCGAACACCCGCCTCCCGAAATACTCGCCGATTATCGAGTAGTTGGTCGGCGAGACCCCTTCTCCATAGGAGAACAGCACGGAGAACAGGTACAACGACCAGAGGCTCTCCGAGTTCACCAGCACAAACATCGATAACAGCAGTGAAGTGTGCCCCGACATCAAGACAAGCCTCTTGCTGAAGCGGTCGCCCAGTACGCCGTTGAGCAGAATCAGCGGCCAGGCCGCCAGGGCTTGGAATCCAATGAACCCCGCCCCAATCACCTCGCTGTATCCCTTCCAGACGAATATGGGCACCCAGTGCAGATGCACCCCGCCGATGATGATGTAGCGCACCGAGGTGCTGAGGATGATGATCCAGTACGACGTACTCCTCAGCGACTCCCTGAGAGTAAAATCGACGGCGGTTTGCTGTACCGCGGCGGGCTTTGTCCGGACTTCCTCTTTAGGCTTCTCTCCTGGCTTGTCGCCGTCGGGCAATAGACCCATCGATTCAGGGGAGCGTCGTATGAGCACGGCCAGCGGCAGCGCGATGGCCAGCACGACCACAGCAGAGAACACGGAGCCGTACCGCCAACTGTACCCCGCCACTATGATACCCAGCACCGGCGCGAACACTGCGTTGCCCAGCCGCAGCGACGACGAAAAGAAGCTCATGGCGCGGGTGCGGTACCGTATGAACCAGAGGTTGGCCACGGCGTGCATGGAGCTGATGAACCCCATCTGGAAGCCTATGGATATCATCCCCATGTAGATGATGAAGAAGGGCCAGAAGGTGCTAGCCACGGGCAAAATGAGAAAACCGACTCCGCCCAGCACGGCGCCGGTGACGATGGGCAGGCGCGGGCCGAACTTGTCTATCATCCAGCCCACCACCGGCGATTCGATGCTGCCTTCCAGGCGCGTCAGCGAGAAGACCAAAGATAGCTGACCGCGGGTCAGCCCTAGCTCGCGCTCCAAGGGAAGAAAGAACACGGCCTGAGACGCCGACTGTACGGAGCCTATACCGCTGACGATGGCGCCTATCACCACCATCCACCAGCCGTAGTACATGCCTGATACGCGACTCTTTAGCCTATTCGTGGCCTGCAATCATGCGCTCCTAGCCTGCGTTTTTGCGCAGAGGATAGGACGAGAGTTGCGGAAGGTCTCCATCCGTGGGGATGATACGCCTTTCCAGGGGAGCGCTCAACACTGACGGAAGCTCTTCGTCTGCTCGTTACCCGTTCCGCCTCGCCTGGTCTGCGATGTCCACGCCCACCATTTCGCTCCACGCCGCTATCAGCTGCTTGACCACCGGGCCCGGAACGTCGCCGTCCAGGGGCCGACTGTCCATCATGGATATGGGCAGCACGGAAAAGCTGGTTGCCGTAATGAAAGCCTCGTCGGCGGTATAGGCGTCGTATAGCTGGATATCCTCCTCCACCACGGGTATCCCCAGCTTTCCGGCCAGGTCAATGACCGTTTTGCGTGTCACGCCCTCCAGGATGTTCCTGTCGCGGGCCGTCTTGATCACACCGTCGCTGACTATCCAGAAGTTGAAGGTGACCCCTTCCGATATATTGCCGTCCTGGTCCAGCAGCACCGGCCACGACGCCGGGTCGACGTCCGCCGCCTCAAGCTCGGCCAGGGCAAAGTTCATCCGGCTCAGGTGCTTGATCTTGGGATCCAGCGAGTTGGGATTATAGGAGCGGGATCGGGTAAAGACCACGTGTCCGCCCGTATCGTACATGCCGGCGAACCTGCCGAAGGCCACGTAGTCGACGCCGGAATAGAGCACCGGCGGCACGTCTTCGCTCACCGAAGCCCCGGACCCCCGGGTCACGTACTGCCTGAGAGCAAAGTCGTTGCCCTCACGCCACATGTGACGGTTGCGCTCCACCGATTCCAGGCATATGCGCATCATCTGCTCGTGACTCACCCCAGGATCCATGCGCACGTAGCGGAGGGAGCGGTAGAGCCGGTCTATGTGGCCTTCCAGGTCGAAGATACTGCCGTTGAAGGTGCGCTCCGCCTCGTAGACCGCGTCTCCCAGGGCAAACCCCCTGTCCGAGATGTGCACTTTACATTCGCTTCTCGGTATCCACTCTCCGTTGAAGTAGGCAACGAACTCATCCATAGACTAACCTCGCTAATGCATCTAATGCAGTAAATCCGCCAGCGGCGCAAACGCTCTGCTTTGTGGAATCTCGTCCACCTGCAAGCCGCTTCTACTACTCTCGATTCGATAGGCGGCTGCGTCCTTGCTAGACGTAATGATCCTGTAGGAACCGTCGACCACCTCCAGGGCGCAGCAGTCCTCTATACCTATGCCGATGCCGATGCCGCGGCGACGTCGCATCATTGCCTGAAAGTCCTGTTCCCGCGTCTCGCCGTTGTAGTGCGGGCAGCCAAAGGCGTCTATGAAGCCCATGCCCTTGACCCGTATGTAGCTCCAGTCGTCGCCTTCGGTGTAGAAAGACATGGAGTCGCTGTGGCCGTAGCTGAACCAGCAGATGCAGCCCGCGCTCAGCCCGGCCAGCACCGTTCCTCCGGCGTACGCCGCTTCCAGCAGCTTGCCCACGCCCAGCAAGCGCCAGCGACGCATCATCTTCAGCGTGTTGCCGCCGCCCACGTAGATGACGTCGGCGCCCAGGACCGCGTCCTGGAGTCGGTCCAGTGGCGGGCGCTTGCCCAGCATGTAGAGCACGTCAGTATCGCAGCCTAGCTGGCCGCCGTACATCCTATCGAACGCTTCCCAGTACTCCACCGAATCGCTGCTTGCCGTGGGTATGAAAAGCGCCTTGGGTCGCTCCTTGCCGCTCAGCTCTACGACCTCTCGGTCGATATCGAGCGTCTGCAGGGTGCGCAGGTCTCCGCCGCCTATGGCCACTATCTTGCCCATGACAGGCCGTAGTATAGCCTGTTTCCCGGCGCCAGGGGAGTTTGTGTTGGTTGGATAGGGCAGCCAATTCAGCTTGACGCCTGCCCTGTGAAAAAGCATGGCAGGCTGTTGACAAGGGGATTTCTATTTGATATGTTGTCTCATCTTCAAAGAAATTCTACATAGACAATCACGATATATAAGTGAGACAGCATATCATTGTGGCGTTTCAAACATCACATCCAAACTTGATGGATGCACTGAAAGATAGAGGCATTAAGGTCACTTTCCCCAGGAAAGCGATAGCCGGTCTCCTGGAACGGAAGCAAGGGGCCTTCACAATCGAAGAGCTCAGTGAAGAGTTGCCTTCGGTGGGCAGGGCAACGGTGTATCGCACCGTCAAACTCCTTCTTGAGGAGGGAGTCGTTTGCAAACTTTCCATGATGGATGGGTCCCACCTCTACAGCGTCTCACGGGCTGGTCATCATCACCACTATGTGTGCGTCAAGTGCGGCGCGGTGAAGGAGTTCAGGGCAGCCGCGGTAGAGCAGTTGCTCTGGTCCCTTGGCGCCGACGTTCCGGGAAAGGTCGTCGACCACCGGATCGAATTGTACGTCGCCTGCGACTATTGCCCCCCCAATGGGGGCAAAGTGGGAGTTTGTTCCAACCGGCTGAGCCACCAGTGTTGGGGACTGCCAAGCGATCAATGGTAGCAATACACAGTAGGCAGCGGTAAGAACACACCTCGAAAAGAATTCTCAATAACGATTGATTAGGGAGGAGAAAATCTGAACATGTATGTGATACAAAGTCTCAACTATTACTGGCAGCGTCACGCCCAGGCTTTAGCTATGGGTCTTGTCGTATTCGGTTTGGCTTTCCTGGTTGCCTGTTCAAGTGAACAGGACACGCCAACCAGAGAACCACAGCCAACTGCTACGCCTACCGCTACGGTTACAACCGCCCAGCCAACCCCAGAGGCGCCAAGCGTAACAGCCGTACCTACCGGCACGGATGCCGCAACGGCCACGCCCTCAAGTCCGCCTCTCCAGGTGGTGGCAACCTCCAACATAGTAGCCGACTGGGTAGAGGTGGTAGGCGGTGACCGGGTTGAGGTCTTCAGCCTGGTGCCGCCGGGCAGCGATCCGCACAGTTTCATGCCGGGAGCTCGCGACGTTGCCAAAGTGGCCGACGCAGACCTTGTGCTGTCGGTCGGTCTTGGCCTTGAGGTCGATTGGCTGGAGGAGCTGTTGCACAACGCCAGGGCAGACGAGTCCGGGGTGGTTGCGCTTGGCGAGGGTGTCAATCCTTTGGAGTTCATGGAGATGGGCGGACACGGCCACGATGACCACGACGATCATATGGATGAAGGCGACGAGGACCATGGGGATCTGACAGGGCGTCTGCTCATAGGTGATGGCGAAGAAGGAAATCTATCTGTCATTGATCTGAAGACGGGAGACGTGGAACAGGACGCGTTCGACCTGGGCTCGCGGGCCGGCCGGATATACGCGACCGAGAGTGGCCGCTACGCAATAGCCGTTTCTTCAGATGCCAACACGGCACACGTATTCGATGGCGGCATATACCTGGAGCCCCATGGTGATCATTTTGACCTTGTAGAGTCGGACGTTCGGAAGCTCCCTATAGACCTGAGGGGTGACCGTCCGGTCCACATGTACGTAGGCGGCGAGTGGGCCGCGGTGTATTACGACGGTTCCGGCGACTTTGTTCTTATCAATGAGCACGACCTTGAGGAAGAGGGAGATTCCTACGCTCCGATCAGGATGAACGCTGGAGCCAACCACGGCGCCGTGGTGCCGCTGGAAGACGACCTGTTCGCCGTGTCTCTTCAGCATCCGAACTACGCCCAGAACCCCGAGGAGTACCGGTTGCCCATAGGCGCCGAGATCTGGGACCTGGACGGAAACGTCCTCCATAGCGCCGAAGGCTGCCCCGATCTCCACGGCGATGCGGGCAACGGGCACATGGCCGTGTTCGGCTGCACCGGCGGGGTACTGATGGTAGAGGCGCACGACGGCCACTACGAGGACGCTTTCATATCGGCCCCGGCCGGATCACCTGAGGACTTCCGGCTCACCTCCGTTTGGGGCTACCACGGCTTGGACCACTTCTTTGCCCTTGGTTCAGCGGTGGGGTTGTACATCGTGGAACCTGAAGAAGGGGAGATGGAGCAACTCATCCCCGCTACAGAAAGTCTACGTCCAATTCAGGTGCATATTGGTCACGGAGGGGAAGCTCTGCTGGTGGTCATGAGCGACGGAGAGCTTCGTGTCTATGACGCCCACGATGGAGACCTGCTGGCGTCCAAGGAGGACTTCCTGACGACACCGGTGGAGACAGGGTTCTGGGCGCGTCCTCACCTGGCCACGGCGCCTGGCGCAATCTTCATCACCGATTCGGTGGGAGACGAGGTGCTGCAACTGGACGAGCACGATCTGGAGGTAGTCAGGCACTGGGACGTAGCAGGAGTGCCTACCAAGATTGCTTTCGTTGGCATTGTGGGTGAGGCTGAAGGCCATGACGATCACGGAGAAGACGAGCACGGCCACGGAGAAGACGAGCATGGCCACGCCCATGACCACGGGCCCCTGGACCCTCACTTCTGGTTCGATCCGAACCGGGTGAAGATCGCAGTCAACGATATAGCCGCCCGGCTTTCCACCATAGACCCTGAGAACATGGGCGTCTATTTGCAGAACGCCTTGGAATACGGGCAGCAACTGGACGATCTCCATATCTGGATCCAGGAGCAGGTCAGTGCGATACCGCAGGAACGCAGGCTGCTGGTTACATCCCATGACACCTTCGCCTACTTTGCGGATATCTACGGGTTCGAGGTCATCGGCGCTCTAATTCCTTCCCTGGCGCCTGATGTGGAGCCTTCTGCGGAGCATTTGGCGGGACTGGTTGAGGTGATCCGGGAGCACAACGCGCCGGCAGTATTCAGCGAAACAACGGTCAGCGGAAAGCTGCCGGAGGCATTGGCAAGAGAGACCGGGGCAACCCTTTTCCAGCTCTACGCGGACTCCCTGGGCGAAAGGGGCAGCCCAGCCGGCACGTACCTTGGCATGATGAGAGCAAACGTAGGAGTGCTTGTTGAGGCATTGAATTGAACTCTGCTCTGAACTCACACGGAACAGGCACGCCGCTTCAGTGCGTGACCACCTAAATTAATGGGCGCAGGGCCCCGGATAGTGGAATGGCGGGGTCAGTGAAGAAACATACGCAGGAAAGCAAATTGCAAGGAGGAGAGATGAGTGATTTGAAGGCCTATTCGGTAAAGCTGCGGAAAATGGTGTCCATAAAGGACCCGGAGATAGTGACCTTGAAGAATGGACGGAAGGCTGTCCGCGGTGTCGCGTCGGAAGATCCGTCCAGCAAGGTCATCACATTCTTGAGTGCAGAGCAAGCGGAAAAGCTCCAAGGGACGCTTGGCTGATCTGGGCCGCATCCGACTGGACAAGGTCGGTATCGAAACCTTGGTCCTGGAGTTCCAAGGCTTAGGGCGTCGCATTTCGGAGTCGCTGATGGAAGAGGTCCTGCGCCGGCGGCTCGCGGAAGTGAAGGCGAGCAGCGGGCGTGGCTACCGCTGAGGGCCTCGACAACCGGTATGCAGGTTGGCCTCCTGGACAGTCCCAACGTATGACCGGCGGCCCCAATAGCTCAAAGGACAGAGCGATGCCTCATGTGGACGGAGGAAAAAATATGGAGTATGCAATAATCAGCTGGCTAGACGCCCAAAAGCATCCCGAAATACCAGCAATGCACGCTGCGAAGATAGCGCCAATAGAGGCAATCACCGTCGGTGTGGTTATGGAGAAGAACGACAACTACATCACAATTGCACAGACAATCTTTGAGGAGACTGAAACCTCGCCCAGCCAAACCCAGCACTTGATAAGCATACCTAAGCCCTGGGTAAAGGAGTATCAAACACTTGCTTTACCTAATGGTAAAGGAAATGAGTTGCTGATTCAGTGAACCAACAACTCGCCTCGCCCACACATAACGGTAACGGAGCAGGACTCACCCTCCCTGCTGAGCGCAACTGTAGCTTAACGCAATCCCTGTTTGAGTATCCGGAGAAGCCAAGCGCTCCTTCTCCGGAACAGGCCACCGAAAGAGAGACGCCGTCGCCGACTGGTTTTGGTCAAGGAACATCTCCGTCGCTGTCCCCGTAGCTGAACCAGCAAGGTGAGCATGGCTCCCCCGCCTATGGCCACTATCTTGCCCCGTGATGCGCCGTAGTATGGCCTGGACGGGGAATTCAGCTTGCGGGGCGGCGGGAAGATGGCGCCGGAGCGCTAAGGGCAGTGAACTGGGTCATTACGTCTAGGTTTGCACTCAACCTGTCCCCCTGAACGTTGATAAGGCCCTGTTCTTGCAGGGAATGGATGTCTCTCGTAAAAGTCTTGGTTGTGACGCCTCGGTAGAACCTGCTTAGCGGATGTACTCCGTTCCGAATATCCCGCATGGAAACAGGTTCCGCTGTCAATTCAAGGAGGAACAACAACTGCCGCTCGCCTACCCTAGTACCAAGTTTGCCTGACATAGAAAGCGTCTCGCGGGCTAAATCTCGAAAAGAGATGAGCTTCATTGATTCCAATACTTCATTGTGTACGTCCCGCAATTCCTCCAGCAGGCCATTGAGGGAAAACCTGACGAACGGCGTTAAATCTGGATCTGTTTCAAACCTGACCAGATCCAGCATCCGGGTATATTCGGGACGCTTTCTGTAGTAAAAGTTAGCTAGTGAATAGAACCCGCGTGCAGTAAGTCCAGCCTGGTATAGCAAGTAACTCTCAACACCTCTTGAGGTCCTCCCATTTCCGTCGCCAAATGGGTGGATGCTAATGACGTAAAAATGAGCAACTACGGCTCTGATTATTGGATCCCATTCCAAGGCTGGCCCATGATTGAACCACTCCACGAACTCGCGCATTAGACGTTCAACCTCTTCACCAGTTGGAGGGGGGCGATAATCACCTGCTTGGACCGCGTGCCGTCGATACATCCCAGGGATGTTGCGCTCGTAGTCTATCTCTTCAGTGAGCTTGTAATGAAACTCACGAATCATCCGCTCCGTAATCATGCCTTGCGGATCACCTCCGACAATCCGGGTTATATAGTCCATTAGTTCGCTAGCATTTCGTACTTCCTGTTCGTCCCTTGCCCTTGAGACCGGCAAAACCCTCTTCCCGGGTGGCGACTGGATTATCATCTCCACCTCTTCCTCGGAAGCCTCCGTGCCTTCGATTCCAGTAGTTCCCCGAACGGCGCGCATTATATTGAGGCTATCCATCCTTGCTTGTACGTAAGGAGGTAGTGGAATTCCACGGATGACAGACGCCAGCGCCTTTATTTCGGCCAAGCAACCGAGTATGTCCACGCTTCTGTGGTCGACATACGTATTGAAGTGAACATTCCACTGTGGCATAAGACTGGTCCTTGGAATTGGACAATGTCTTGGACATTGTCCAGATAGATTCACGCGTATATCATAGCTAAATCCGTAGGACATATCAATGGACAATGTCCAAATATATGTCCCTATCAGGTACGTTGAGCATGCGGCACACCAACCAGCAAACTGCCGGGAGCCATGGCATGTGCTAGAATAGCCAAGCGTAAGCGGGCGTAGCTCAGTTGGCAGAGCATTTGCTTCCCAAGCAAAGGGTCGAGGGTTCGAATCCCTTCGCCCGCTCCACTCCCTCCCAGGCATGGAATCACCACTTTAGCAGTGTCCAACTATAAGCGTTGATAACTCATCGGACAGACCCGTAAAGGAAACACACCGATACTAGCGCCGTGTGGTACCATGTAGCGGGCGCTAGTCGGCCATTTCAAGAACCTCACACTTGCAAGGAGGAGACTCATGATCGCTAGGATGCTGGGAGCCGCCAGATTAAAAGCGGAGACTTACGAAGACGTAGAGAGCGACGGAGGAGCAACTATACAGGCGCTCCTGATAGTAGTCTTGGTCACCATTGCCAGCTTCGTTGGGAGGTTGCTAAGCGGCGGAGACGATCTCAACGTGGTCACTGCCCTGATTGAAGGCTTGGTGCTAGGCATAGCGGGCTGGGCCATATGGGCGCTGGTAACCTGGATGGTCGGGGCAACGATACTGAAGACGGAGCAGACCGAAGCGGACTGGGGGCAGCTGGCGCGCGGCTTGGGATTCGCGCAGACCCCGAAACTCCTGTACGTGTTTGTCTTCGTACCGTATGTCGGCGGGATCATAGGTCTGGTGGTGTTCATCTGGTCGTTCGCATGTATGATAGTTGCCGTACGGCAGTGCTTGGACTACACGTCGACGCTGCGAGCGTTCTTCGTGATCCTGATATCCTTCATCCCCGTTGCATTTCTTTATATCATCGTCGCAGTAGTAGTCTTCCTAATAACGGGCGGTAACGGTGAAACACAGTAGCCCTAGGCTGTTAGCATCGAAGTTAGATTAGCAGGAGGAAGCACATGGCCCTAACACTGGCTGAAGCCAACCGTATTCTAGAAGGCGCAGTTGCCAAGGCAGAAGCGCTCGGCATCAAGGTCAACGTAGCCGTCTGCGACGGCGGAGGAAGGCTCAAGGCCTTCGCCAGAATGGACGGCGCAGGCTGGGCCGGCATGTACGGCTCCCAGGGCAAAGCGGTGGCCTCCGCCGCCACGGGCAGAGCCAGCGGCGACCTCCAGGAACGGGCCGACACGCCCATCTACAGGGGCATTGTCGCCGCGGAAGGCGGTCACATGATCCTGAGCAAGGGTGCGGTGCCCATCATCCGCGACGGCGAGATCATCGGCGGCTGCGGCGTGGGCGGCGGCACCTCCGACGAAGACGAAGAGTGCGCCATTGCCGGAGTATCCCTGGTCACCGGCTAGAGTCCGGCCGTCGACACGTTAGCTGAGCCAGCCTAGGAGAAGCATATGGCAGGTCGTTTACAAGACAAAGTGGCAATCATTACAGGCTCGGCCACCGGAATAGGCCGCGCCGGAGCCAGGCTCTTCGCCTCTGAAGGCGCTAAGGTTGTAGTCGCTGACCGCAACGACGTCGAGGCCGAGAAGACCGTCGCCGGCATCAGGGAGAACGGGGGCGACGCCATCTTCATCCACACCGACGTTTCCAAGTCGGAGCAGGTGCAGGACCTGGTCAACGCCACACTGGAGAGCTACGGCAAGCTGGACGTCATGGTCAACGGCGCAGGGATGCTCATCCGGACTCAGTCCCGCCTCGCCGACATCTCCGACCTGGAGTGGGACCTCTCATTGAACACCAACCTCAGGGGTGTATTCTACGGATGCAAGTACGCCATCCCCCATATGATGGAGCGCGGCGGCTCCATAGTTAACATCTCCTCCAGCGCGGGAATAGGCCCCACCCCGCGCGCCGCCTCTTACGGCGTGAGCAAGGCGGGCGTGATCAACCTCACCCTAACCGCCGCCCGCGAGTACGCCGAAAACGGCATCAGGGCCAACGCCATAGTCCCCGGCCTCATCGACACACCCCAGTCCAGAGGCAGCACAGGCAGCAAGGAGCGGTTCGAACAGAGGTCCAACGAGGTGGCTCTAGGGCGCGCCGGGCGGCCCGACGACGTCGCCAACCTGATGCTGTTCCTCGCCTCCGACGAATCGTCGTTCATCACCGGCGGAGCCTACGTTATCGACGGCGGCGGCTCCGTGGGAAGCTGGTCGGACCTGCGCAAAGAAGAAGAGTAAGGGCGCCACATGCCGCCCACCGTAATCAGCAACGCCACCATTGTCACCGGCGATGCCCAGCGCAGCATTCACTACGACTCCGCCATAGCCGTCCAAGACGGCGCTATCGCCGCTATAGGGCCTACTGGTGAGGTGCTAAGACGGTACCCGTCGGCCGAGGTCGTCAACGGCAGCGGCAGGGCCGTCTTCCCCGGCTTCATCAACTGCCACGCCCACATCACCGCCACCATAGACCGCGGCATCACCGATGACTTCGGCTTTCCATTCCCCTTCCGGTTTCCTGAGAACGTGCGCTCCTTGCTCAGCGATGAAGAGATAACCGTCATGGCGATGCTGGGAGCCATCGAATGCATCCGCACCGGCAGCACCGGCACGGCGGAGGTCGCCGAAGGCATCGAGCGGTACGCCGAGGCCATCGTAGCCAGCGGACTGCGCTGGTTTCTTGCCGAGTGCAGCGGCGACGGCGTTACCGGCCCGGGCTACAAGCCCGGCGAGCCGGTCACCGAGTTCTCCGAGGCACGTCGTGAGCAGGCTATGGAGCGCGGCAATCGCCTCTTCGAGAAGTGGCACGGCCATGATAACGGACGCGTCCGGTGCATGACCGGTGTCACATTGGTGGAGACCAGCTCTCCCGCCCTGCTGCGCCAGGTGCGCGAGCTGGCGGAACGGTACAACTGCGGCTACACCATCCACCTTGACCAGAGCCGCCTGGAGGTTGAGACGGTGCTGCGCATGCACGGCGTGCGCCCCGCGAGCTACCTTGCCGCCAACGATTTCCTGGGCCCCAGGCTGCTGGGGGCGCACTTGCGCTACCCCGATGAATCCGAAATAGCCCTTCTGGGTCAGTCCAGCGTCGCGGTATCCCACCAGCCTGCCATGGCGGCACGGCGCGCCGTAATACCTCCCATACCGGCCCTGCGCGACGCCGGTTGCACCATTGGCATGGGCACCGACAACAATACCCAGGACATGGTCGAGGTCATGCGTATCGGCATGCTTACGGAACGCATCCTCCGCGACGATCCGGCCAACCCCCAGCCGGAGGACGCCCTGGAAATGGCAACGATGGGCAGCGCCAGAGCGCTGGGGATGGAGAGGTCCATCGGTTCCTTGGAAGTGGGCAAGAAGGCCGACCTGGTTATAGTCAACACTATGCGCTCCAACCTGGCGCCCAACATGCGGGTGGTCTCCTCTTTCGTCAACAACGGCCAGCCTTCAGACATCGAGTCGGTGATGGTGGACGGCAAGTTCGTGATGCGCCAGGGCAAGGTCCTAACCGTCGACGAAGAGGCCATCGTCCGCGAGGCCGACCGTATAGGGCGGCGTGCCTGGCGGCGCCTGGCAGAGAAGTACCCCAACGTGGAGTTCCCCGTAGACCTGGCTCCGGAGTAAGTCCACAGCTTTCTCAGGGGTGTGGTGAGAGAGTATGGCCCTGCTACCACCCCTCCCCCGTCATTCCCGATCGGTGTCGGGAATCCAGGGGAGAGTGTGTCTAGGCCAGGGCTTACCTGTACATGATGAACGAGTCGAAGGAGCCGTCGGCGTCCGCCCACTCCACATCTACAGCGGTAACCTCCGCGCGGGGAGGGCCTGTGCGCAACTCTTCCAACAAGCTCTCCAGATTCTCCCTGGGTCCTTCCGCGCATACCTCAACCGCTGCTTTACCGGGCATGTTGCGCGTCCAACCGACAAGCTCCAAACGCTGGGCATGGTAGTGAACAAAGCGCCTGAACCTCACGCCCTGGACTCGGCCACGGATAGTAGCGCTCAGCCTCACATTGGCCTTCACGGTACTGTCCTGTTCCATCGATAGATTCCTCAGCGCCCTGCTAGGTTCGCGGATGCAGACCCAACCTATTCGGTCAGCAAAGCGCTGACCTTGGCCTTCTCCGAATCGTAGCTGGTCAACGCGGTATACCCTACCTGGGAAGCAAGCTCGCCTGTGTTCTCCAGATAGTAGTCTATGAACGCCTGCAACTCCTCGCTTTCCTTCAGCTTCTCCGTGTTCACGTAGATGAAGATCGGGCGCGACAACGGAGTGTACGTTCCACTCGCCACCGTCTCGTCGCTGGGAATTACACAGCCGTTCCCATCGTCTACTCCTATCACCTTCATCTTGTCCGCGTTCTGCGCATAGTAGGCATAGCCAAAGTACCCCAGCGCGTTGGTGTCGCCCGATATGCCCTGCACCAGCACATTGTCGTCTGCACTGGCCGTGTAGTCATCCCGCGACAACCCTTCTTCTCCGTTGATCTCATCCGTGAAGTAGTCGAACGTCCCTGAGTCGGTGTCGGGTCCGTACAGCCTGATCCGCTCGTCCGGGAAACTGCTCCGCACCTGGTTCCAGTTGTTCACCTCAGACCCGGGCTCCCAGATCATGTTCAGCTCTTCCACCGTCAGACAGTCCACAAATGTGTTCTCTTGGCTCACCATCACCGCCAGACCGTCCAACGCCACCGTGAGCTCTATGTACTCTACGTTGTTCTCTCGCGCCTGCTCCGCTTCCGACTCCTTGATCGGCCTGGAGGCGTTCGATATGTCAGTCTCCCCTACCGTGAACCGCTTGAAACCTCCGCCCGTGCCGGAGATGGAGACGTTGACCTGCACGTCGGGGTGTACCTTGCTGAACTCCTCCGCCACCGCTTCTGAGATAGGCCCTACCGTGCTGGAACCGTCTATCTCTACGACTCCGCTCAGGCCGTCCTGCCCGTTCGGATCATCGCTTCCACATGCTACGGTCAAACCGAGGATCAGCGCCCCGGCCACAAGGACAAGTATCCCGCGAACCTTAGATATTCCGTTTCTCAATCTATCCCTCCTGTTAGATCTTTGCTCTGCCGTTGTTTCCTAGCCAAAATCCTGGCTGCTAAAGTGAGTTTCTTCTTGCGATCCATCCCAGCAGCGCTCGCACGACCAGAGCCAGTCCTCCTTGGCCAGATAAACCTCGTCACGCATGAACGAACTCACCGGGCTCTCTATGGGCCTGCTGCACCCGGAGCACCGCGACGAGAGGGTCTGCTGCATTAAGAGCAAGCCGAGGGCACGCCCTATAAAGCTCGCTATCCGATCCTTGATAGACTTCCGTTCCTGTCCCTCATCATGCTCCAGTCCATGTTTAAGACCGGCGTCGTTTCCGTTTCCGCCATTCTGCAGGCTTGGTACGATTTTGGGACCGGCTGGCTTCAAGTCCATAGGAACCCCCCAAAGCTCTTCCTTCTCGCTCTCGCTCAACCTTGGTTTCAACTCGGTTCTTGGCACAATCGGCGCTCCGTTTCTGATGCATTCAACCTAGCACGGTTTGTTGAACGCTCTTTTAACAAGGTATTAAAGGTTTGTTAGCGAGTATTAAAACAATGGACATGCGGACATACAGGCATGCGGAACGCGGCTGAGACACGGCGACGGATAGGCATTTACAATCCCTCTTGTTTGCGATAAATTGCTGTTGCAAAAACGGTACCGTTCTCCCATGTCCACCGTGACCATTCTCATGAGCATCCCATTTTCGCTGTCCAGCCAGTCCCGCAGGATCAATGCAGCCGTTGCCGGTTTGGCCGCCACGGCAAGCATAGGGTTCGGCTTCCTGCTCATGTACGAGCTGGCCATAGTGGAAGGGCTGTAGGCATGAGTAAGTTCATGCTGTTGTTCATGGGGCTGCCCCTCAACCCTGAGGACGGAGACCCCTTGACCCAGGGATACATGCAGGAGTGGGGAGCATGGGTAGCCGGACTGGCGGAGAGGGGCGTCTACGATTCAGGCTTGCCATTCGAGTGGACCGCAAAGGCGGTCACCAAGGATGCCGTTACCGACCACCCGCTAGGCGAGGTGGACGTGGGCGGTTACATGATGATCAACGCCGACTCGCTTGAAGACGCGATCGAAATTGCCAGGGGAGCGCCCAACGTGGCGCTAGGTGGTACAATCATCGTTAGACCTTGTCTGGACATTCCGACCTGATAGGGAACCGTCACATGGCACAGAACGATACTGACCAGAAGATTGAGCAGGCCCTCCACGGCGGCTCCGACCGCTACAAGGAGACGTACTCCCGCTTGGGAGAGGTAGTGAAAGCCGTCTTCCCCACCGCTCAGGCCGCTTTTGAATGGAACCTCCCCGGATGGAAGATAGAACGGGAGAACGTCCTAGAGGCCAAGGGTACAATCGACCCCCGCTTCGTGCACGTGCTTATTGCGGAGAGGAAGGCTGGCCTGACGGTACACCTATGGAACCCGGTCGACTACTACTGGCTGGACACGCAGAAGGACGCGCTGCAAGGCGCAGGATTCAAGGTGATGCGAGGCTGCGTTCAGTTCAACAGGAAGCAGCCCTTTCCTTTCGATACCATGGAAAGCGTGCTCAAAACGATAGAACTATGACAACAACAGTGGAAAAAGCCGCAGAACCGTCCAGCTACTACATGTGGACCATAGGCTGCCAGATGAACAAGGCGGACTCCGACCGGTTGGAGAGCGCCCTGATCCAGCTCGGCTTGACGCCGGTGTCCAAGCACCGAGAAGCGGACGTCATAGTCCTCAACAGCTGCGTCGTGCGCCAGGCCGCTGAGGACAAGGTGACCGGCATGCTCGGCTCGCTGAAATCGCTGAAGCAGCCCGGCAGCGACAGAATCGTTGCCCTGATGGGCTGCATGGTGGGCCCCAAGACGGACGAGCTTCAGGCTAGGTTCCCCCACGTCGACGCCTTCATGCGCCCCCAGGACTACAGGCCTCTTCTGGAGCTGCTGGGCAACCGCATGGGCATAGACGCCGAGGGCTGCCTGACCACGCTCACCCCTCCCAATGTCGCGGTCACGGCGTACGTCCCCATCATCCACGGCTGCGACAAGTTCTGCACGTTCTGCATCATCCCCTATCGTCGCGGCCGCGAAGTAAGCCGGACCATCGACGACATTGTGCGCGAGGTTGAGCTTCTGGCGGCACGCAACGTCAAAGAGGTGACCCTGCTGGGGCAGAACGTGGATTCCTACGGACACGACCTGCCCGGTTCCCCAGACCTGGCCGACCTACTGGCCGCCGTCAACGAGGTGGACGGCCTGGAGCGCATACGTTTCCTCACCTCGCATCCCAACGATATGAGCGATCGCATCATAGAGGCGGTGGCGTCCTTGCCCAAGGTGTGCGAGCACTTCAACCTCCCCTTCCAGGCCGGCGACGACGAGGTACTGCAACTCATGCGCCGCGGCTACACGAACGTTGATTATCGAGAGCTGGTGCAGCGCATCAGGGAGACCGTACCCGGCACATCGCTGAGCACGGACCTCATCGTGGGCTTCCCCGGAGAGAGCGAGGCGGCTTTCCAGGAGTCGCTGAAGATGCTGGAAGACGTCCAGTTCGACAAGGTGCACGCCGCGGCCTACTCGGAGAGGCCGGGGACCATCGCATCTCGCAAGCTGCCCGACGACGTACCGTACGATGAGAAGAAGCGGCGGCTCTCGGCCATCGAACAGGCCCAGGAGACGATTGCGGCGGAGATCAACGGTAGGCTGCTGAACACCACCACGGAGGTGCTGGTGGAGGGCCACGAAAAGGGCAAGTGGAAGGGACGCAACCGCAATGACAAGCTGGTCTTCTTTGAGGATAAACGACTGCTTCAGGGCAAGACGGTCAGCGTACACATAGAAAAGACCTCTCCCTGGTCGCTGCAGGGCGTTGCCGTTGGGTAGGGTCGAGTGCGCGTAGATTCTAAATTGCACCAGTTGAGCCTTTTGCGGCAACATAGTACACTTATCAGATAACTAACTCGCCGGGTGGTGGGGTTGTATGATTTCAGTTCCGCGCCAGCCTACTGTCCCCGTAACGGACATAGAGCAGTCCGCTTTCTGCCGCACCGATTCGTCGCTGACGGCTAAGCCTCTTATCGAGGAGCTGAAGGCTCACGTCCAATGGCAGCGGCTCCCCAGGGAGTACATCGGGCTCAAGCCGGACGACCTCCATGCCCGCATTGCCGCGGCTCGTGAAAAGCTGGGCGAGCGGCTGGTCATACTGGGCCACCACTACCAGCGCGACGAAATCATCCAGTTCGCCGACTTCCGCGGCGATTCGTTCCTTCTGTCGCAGAACGCCGCCCGGCAGAAGGACGCCGAGTTCGTGGTCTTCTGCGGCGTGCACTTCATGGCCGAAACGGCCGACATCCTCACCGACCCCGGCCAGAAGGTCATCCTGCCCAACATGAGCGCCGGATGCTCCATGGCCGACATGGCGGCCACCGACGACGTTCTGGACGCCTGGGACGACCTGAACGACGTCCTTTCCGGTGGGCTGGTCCCCATCACCTACATGAACTCCACCGCGGCAATAAAAGCGCTGTGCGGCCAGAACGGCGGCATCGTCTGCACCTCCTCCAACGCCTCCTCCTCCTTCGAATGGGCCTTCCAGCGCGGCGAGAAGATCCTCTTCCTGCCGGACCAGCACCTGGGCCGCAACACGGGCGTCAAGCTGGACGTGCCGCTGGATGAGATGGTGGTCTGGAACCCATTCAAGCCGCTCGGCGGCCTCAGCGAAAGCCAGATTCAGAACGCACGGATAATCCTCTGGCAGGGGCACTGCTCGGTGCACACCAGGTTCTCCGTGGCGCAGATAGAGGACGCCAGGGCCAAGTTCCCCGACGTTCAAGTCGTAGTCCATCCCGAGTGCGTGCGCGAAGTCGTGGACGCCGCCGACATGGACGGTTCTACGGAGTTCATCATCAAGGTGGTGAGCCAGGCCCCCGCCGGCTCCGTGTTCGCCATCGGCACCGAGATCAACCTGGTGAACCGGCTGGCACAGGAGAACCCGGACAAGACGGTGTTCTGCCTTGACCCCGTGATCTGCCCCTGCTCCACCATGTACCGCATCCACCCCGCCTATCTGGCCTGGGTCACCGAAGGGCTGGTTGCCGATACCGTGGTAAATCAGGTCGCTGTCGACGACGAGACCGCACACTACGCACGCGTAGCCCTGGAGCGGATGCTGTCGCTGTAGAGATGGGAGCATAGCGGTGAGCAGCGTAGCAAACAGGTCTGAGATATTCCTGATGGCCTTACAGTCCCTTTCAAAGGCGGAAAGGGAGGCTGTAATTGAGCGTATCCTGGAAGACCCGGAGCTGAGGGAAGACGTGCTGGACATGGCCCTGATCAGAGAGCGCTGTGGGGAACCAACGCGTCCTTTCGAAGAGTACCTCGCTGAGAGAAACGAGAGACTGGGCAAGGGTTGAGCTACAATCTCCGCATCTCGCAATCTGCTGAGCGGGAACTTGATAGACTATCTCCAACCGTACATAGCCGTATTAGCAGAAGGATTCTATCCCTGAGAGACAACCCCCGACCCAAAGGAGTTAGGAAACTCAGGGGCCGAGAAGAGGAGTATCGGCTTCGCGTCGGGGACTACAGAGTCTTATACACCATAGACGACTCCACTAACGTTGTGACCATCTTCTCCGTGGGACATCGGCGGGAGGTGTATCGCTGACAGACCGCCCACTACGCACGAGTAGCCCTGGAGCGGATGCTGTCGCTGTAGCGGTAGCCCCTCCCGTCATTGTGCATCCCAAGCCCGGCAAACCGGCGGTTCGACTGTTCGCAACCGGCTTCGTCCTGGCGCTTCTCCTAGCTGTAGTGGTTGGATGTGGAGAAGAGAGTACCCCGCAATACGAGACTAGGGAATCAAGCGCCACAGAGAGGGTCTCTGAGCCGGAAGTCGCTTTGTCCGACACGGCGCGCGCGGGTGAAGAGCTGTTCAACGCCAACTGCTCGGTCTGTCACGGAATGAACGCTTCCGGCACCAGCCAGGGGCCGACCTTTATCGACCGGATCTATCATCCCGGCCACCACCCTGACTCCAGCTTTCGCAACGCAGTCAGCAATGGCGTACCGCAACACCACTGGGTCTTTGGCAACATGCCTCCCGTCGACGGGGTCTCGCCGGAGGACGTGGATAAGATCATCTGCTACGTTCGGGAGGTGCAACGCGCCAACGGCATATTCGAAGGAGACGATTTTTCTACGGTCTGCTGAACCCCTGCCCGTCCCCCTTGGGACTTGCACAAAACCCGGAAAACACGGAATATTTGGGTAAGTTGTTGCAGATTACCCCTGACATACTAGCCGTCATAGACAGAGCGCTGGATGAGGACCTGGCTTCCAGGGACCACACCACCCGTTTAATACCACGCGACCGGATGGGCCGAGCGTCGCTCGTTGCCAAGGATCAAGGCGTCCTGGCCGGTCTCAGCGTGGCCGCCGCCGCCTTTTCCAGGCTGGACGCCGCCGTTGAAACTTCGCCGCTTATTCACGATGGCTATGCCCTGAACCCCGGCGACGTCATCGCCGCCGTTCAGGGGCCGGTAGACGGCATCTTGAGCGCGGAGCGTATCGCGCTCAATTTCCTGCAACGGATGAGCGGCATAGCCACTGAAACCGCCAAATACGTGAAGGCCGTGGAAGGCCTGCACGCCCGCGTCATCGATACCCGAAAGACGGCGCCCGGCCTCCGCTACCTGGACAAGTACGCGGTGCGCGCGGGAGGAGGCCACAATCACCGGCTCAATCTGGCGGACGGCGTTCTGATCAAGGACAACCACATCGCCTCGGCCCGCCTTGACGAACTCACCCTGGCCGACCTGGTAAAGCGCGCCCGCGAAACGGCTCCTCACACCCTAAAGATAGAGGTGGAGGTGGAGACCGTGGAACAGGCCGAAGAAGCCCTGGACGCGGGCGCCGACATTATTCTGCTGGACAATATGTCGCCGGACGAGATGCGCCGCGCCGTGACCCTGGCCAAAGGCCGCGCCCTCACCGAGGCCTCCGGCGGCGTAACCCTGGAAAACGTCCGCGAAATAGCGGAAACCGGCGTAGACCTCATCTCCGTGGGAGCGCTTACCCATTCCCCCAAGGCCCTGGATATCAGCCTGGACTTGCAGCTTTGAGGGGTCAACCGTCCAGATTGCATACCTCCGATGCCGTCAGCGCCATCACCTTGGCCACCTGCTCCATTTCGCTGATCAGCACATAGGTATCGGGTACCTCTAAGGACTCTATAAAACCCTCCGGACCAATCAGAAGGCATGGCACGCCGGCCTGCCACAGGTGCGCCGTGTCATTGCCCGTGTAAGAGTACGGCAACACCGTTCCCACTGCTTCCGGCTCTTTTCCCGTAACGTTGCGGTACTGCCGTTTCACCGCATCCACTATGTACTCGTCGGTGGACATGTCAAACGGCGGGAACACGACCTTGTTCGCCTTGAACACCGCCGGCGCAGGCTCCTCAATCTCGTATTCGAACTCCGGGTCTTGAGCCCTGATCCCCTCCAGCACCCCTCGGATGTCGCTTATGACCGACTCCTTGGTCATTCCAGGCAATGTGCGCACGTCCACCAGTATCGACACAAAGTCAGACGTGAAGTTGGGGCCTTTTAGATCGTAGTCCCGTCCCATACCGCCCATGATCACACCTATGTTGACCAGGGGTAGCTCCGGCAGGTCCGACCTCGGTGTGTGGGTCAGCTCCATGCCGTTCAACGCGGGAACTACAGTCAACATCTTCTGTAAGGCGTCTACCGCATCGTGCTTTCTGCTTGTGTGGCGCGACTTGCCAATGGTGTGCACCGCCAGCACTATCACGCCTGCGTGAGCCGTCACTATGTTGTCCGCTCCGTGGGGTTCCGGGACAATCGCCATATCGGTTAGAGGGCCCTGCTTGCAGAGATGCACCGTGCCCACGCCTCCTTGCAGCTCGCCCACTACACAGGCGACCACGATGTCGCCCTTCAACTCCTGTCCCGAGCGTCGTATCATTTCAGCCGCTTCTATCATGCTGGCGACACCGCCCTTCATGTTCCTGATCCCTCCCCCGTACAAACGGTCGCCTTCCACGGAAGGTTCCCAGGGGTCGCGCCTCCACCCGTAGGCGATGGGATCGATGTCTATGTGGCCGTTGAACATCAGCGACTTGCCACCGCCAGTCCCCTTCAACGTGGCGATTGTCTGAAACCGGCCCGGCTCCACTTCCTGGAGCTGCACCTCATAGCCGCGCTCTTCAAAATAGTCTGCCAGGAACTGCGCCACCGGCGTCTCCTCTTCCTTGAAGCTGGGAATCGCAACCATATCCTTGGCCAGTTCTACCATCGCTTCCCTATTGAAAGCGTCCAACACCGCCTGCCCGGTATTCTGTGTCATCCGATGCCTCCTCCGGTCTCTGCATTCAATTCTGGGTGTGTGCCGCAAGATACATCGTCACTGCGATTAGTCAAGAACACACTGGACCCGAACGACAAGTCCTCTTACCCAGCTATACCCATCAGTAAGATTGCGTCGTTCGTCCCCTCGATAAACTGCACAGGGACGCCTTC
This sequence comes from Dehalococcoidia bacterium, assembly GCA_965116555.1. GTDB lineage: Bacteria > Chloroflexota > Dehalococcoidia > Lucifugimonadales > QGNO01 > DAOUJH01. The sequence goes on from OZ220698.1 coordinate 1,970,661, forward strand.
AAGACAATCCGGTATCCGGTCTTCCTGGGGAAGTGTGTTTTGATCAACCTTCTCCGTAACGTAAATGCGGAACCCCACCTGTTCAGTTTCCTCTCCGCTTTCGTCCTCTAAAATCCCTATACCAACTCCGTGGACATTGGGCTGGCGCCAGAACAGGTCTTCGTACTTGTGGCGTATAGCCCTAGCACGCTCCGACGGCTCTATGTACTTCTCTATATGTGGTTGAAGTAGAAGAATTTCTTCATATTCTGACATGTCAATCTCACCTAATGGATCCGGGTCTGGGATAGGGCAGCTTTCACCGTCATAAAGCACGCTAGCCAACAACAGCGCTGCAACCACTGCTGCTGCAACCACTATTGCTACTATCAGAACCCACTGTCGAACCACTGAGCGCATTCACACCCTCCAACAGTCGTTTTGTCACAGTTTAGCGGCTTTAACTCACCAGCCATCGCGTGGCCAACCCCCACTAGGCTTATTGTTGTGCCTGTAGGCCCGCAGACCGCAGAGATTGGATCAAAGCTCTGTCGTATGCGAGTATGACCAGTGATGTGGTCTCCGTGTTCGTGTAGCCCCCCACTGCAAAAGTGCTAGCGTCAAGGTCAGTGCGAATCCCCCCTGACTCTGCCTGCGCCGACCACATCACATCCTCCATTGCAGCGGCCTCTGAAAGGTCCTCCTCATAAACCTTCGACAGGAGAAGCGTTAGCGCAATCTTGTACACCGCATATTGGCCATCCTCTCTTGTGGCCTTATCGTTGATGCCATGGCCATCCCACATGCCTAGGAGCGAATAATACAGACGCAGAGCCTCTCGTTCGTTCCCTCTTAGCCATTCATTGAGACTTTGCAAAGCCAGCAAATTGCCGTACATCTCCCAGTCAGAAATGTCGACTCCGTCCTGTACTTCCGTGACTATGACGTAATCATCTCCAGTAGCTTCGATGACCGTTCTGACCGCCGCCGCACCATCCGGAATAATTCTGCCGTCCAGCACCGTGATGGCGTTGGGCTTAGAGGCTGACGGAACTTGATAGCCGGCGATTCTGGTCTGTATGGAATCCGATAGGGCGCGGTTGTAGGGCCTTAGTGCAAGAGCGGCCAAGAAATTGTCGGTCTGTGCCCAGTAGACCTGGTTCAGCTGCCAGGAGCTTCCCTCTATCGTCTGCATACCATCTGGGGATTCATAAAGCAGTCCTATCGACTCGTCTCGCACACTTTCGAGGTAGGCCAATGCCTGGTGAATATGCTCCTGTGTGTTGTCACTCGGTGTGTACGGCTCCTCCGGCTCCTGGGTCTGAGTCGATGGAGGGTCCGGCGCTGCCCCGCTACACGCCGCCGCCATCAGCGTTGCGGCCATTGCCACTATCAGAACCCACTGTCGAACCATTGAGCGCATTCACACCCTCTTCATATCTCCCGGCTGTTTCCAGAGATCGGCATAGGTCTCGATGTTCCTTCCTGCAAGGAACTGCCTGAAGTACTCCGATGTCTTCTCTATCAAGACTCGCCCTGCGGCAATGTGTGTAGCTTCCTTAGTGGGTTCAATAGCCGAATGATCCCCATGCTCATTCCAGGAGTACACGATTAGCAGGTTAATATCGGGCTTGTTGTCCACTGCTACCTGCCAAGCTTGCTCGTAAACCCTCTCTTCCATAAGAGGGTCAACCCGTCTCACTGGATACGCGAAGGTATGTCCCATGACTTGTGCCCAATACTCGTCGAACCTCGGGAAGAGAATTAGAGTGCCGTCATTTGCAATCTGTTTGTCCAACCAACTGACGTCCGGATATCCTAACCAATCGAAGTCTGTAGAAGTCTTCCAGTTTTGATCATTGATGCTTCCCCAGTGTTTGAAGGTAAATCTGGCGTCACCAGTCTCCCTCAAGTCCAGCGGATCAAAGTGGATCATGAGGTCTTTACCATCCATCTGAAACATGTATGCAGGATAGGCGCTGTAGATGTTGTCATACACAAAATCGACAACTTTCTGCTTGTTAGCGCGTGATAAATCGCGAGAACCGGGCATAAATGGTTCTACCGCTATAGCAACTTTGAATGGGGCATTGCTTGTGGAAACATAGTCCAGTAGAGCTATTGCAGCTCTATGCATGGCTTGTCCTTCCGGGCTGTCGATGGTGCCGTCGAAGTTGGTATCTCCCCACCCGAACCAGGACACGAAGATGGTGTTTATCCCAGCTTTCTCCATGTCATTCAACTGCTGAGCAATTACGGCAGGATTGTCAGAAGAATAGTATCCATACTCTGGTTCATCTGTGACTCCTACACGGCTACCATAGCTACCTGCATCTGTGTTCCAATGGCTTGACTTGAGGCCGCCAATGCTATGCCCAGTAGCCAGGTCAAAGCCAAACCAGCTGTACCACAACGTGGCTAAGGGAAAATTATTGGGCATGTTCTGCTCCTCCACCGTCTCCCCGCCACACGCCACTGCCATCAGCACTGCGACCACTGCTGCTATCAGAACCCACTGTCGAATCATTGAGCGCATCCAGACCCTCCTAAGAACGTATGTTCTACAATAAAGCTTGCCTAATCATCCTGTCAACAGTTATCTGTCACAGTTTAGCGGTTTAACTCACCGTACGTCGTCAAGTGTTGGAAGGGCAGGCCCTTGCCGGAATCACAATAACGTGACTTCTGGTGCAAGAGTCTTTAAGCTTCCCCCATGAGCATCCGCAGGAATCCCGCTCTGCTTCTACTGGTACTGGCCCTCCTTCTCGTCGCGTGCCGTGGCCCGGCGCAGGAACCATCCCCGACAGCGACGCCTACCGAAGAGCCGTCTCCCACACCCACGGCGGAGCCGACCGCCAGCAACCGGATTGCCTACGTGGACCACGACTTCCGGATCTTCACCATCAACCCGGACGGCTCCGATGAACGGCAGCTAACCTCGCAGGACGCCATGTACTCCTGGCCCGGCTGGTCGCCCGACGGGAGCGGACTAGTCTTCTCCTCCTTCTCGGAAGACCTCATGGGACCGGACAAAGCGCTCTACACCGTCGACCATGGGGGCGCTGACGAGGTGCGGATATTCGAAAACCCTCCCGGAGTCCCGCCCGCCATCGGGCCCAGGGCTCCACACTACTCGCTATGGTCGCCCAACGGCGAGCACATAGCTTTTCTGTCGATGGAGGACGGCGAGCTGACCCTCTACCTTGTAGAAGCGTCGGGAACCGGCGAGGCCGTCAGTATTGCCGGCGGAGCGCCCCTTTATATGAGTTGGTCGCCGGACTCCCACAGCCTGCTCATACACCTGCAGGGCGATCTGTTCAGAGCCGACATAGACGCCCCAGAACGCCTTCTTGACCTGAGAGCGACCTCCGGCGGCTACAGAGCGGCCTCCTGGTCTCCCAGGTCAAACATCGCGGCATTCCTGGACTCGCAGTTCCTCTACGTAGCCAGGGCCGACGGCTCACGGAGGAGGGAGCTGAGCAGCGCCACGGGGAATGCGGCGTTCCTCTGGTCGCCGCGCGGCGACCAGCTGGCCCTGGGTCAATCGTCCACCCCGGACGATCCGTTCCTGGAGGAGCTGCGGTTGATCGACGCCGTTTCAGAGGAGGAGACCGTTCTGGTGCAAAGGCCCATAGTCGCCTTCTTCTGGTCGCCGGATGCAACCAAGATAGCCTACGTATCGTTAAACGATTCCGAGGAAAATCTGCAGTGGCGCGTCATCGATTTGGCCTCCGGCGTCGATAGGGAGCTGGTCGACTTCATCCCGTCATCGGACCAGCTGACATGGTACGCCTTCTTCGATCAGTACGTACAGTCGCACCGGGTATGGTCGCCTGACAGCCGGAACCTGCTGTTTGCCGGTGCGCTGGTAGGTGACGGAGGACAGGCTGAAAGCCGGATATACGTCCTGAGCCTGGAAGAACGGCAGCCTGTCCTGGCCATCGCCAGCGGGTCACTGGCTACCTGGTCCAACAGCTAGTCGACAATGTTCCCGCCTGCTATCGCGGGAACGAAATGCACCTCGCTATCCTCCCCAACCTTCTCCAGCAGGCCAATGGGAGTGACCTCACCGTCCACTACCACGGAAATGCTTTCCCTGAGCTTGTTGTTCTCGATGAGCCTGTCCTTTATCCCAGGATAGGCTTGCTCCAGGTTGTCTACGATCTGGCGCACCGTCGACCCTGCGACCTGCAGCTTGGCCTGCGAAGTGATGTCGCGCATCAGGGACGGTATGTAGACCGTGGCCATGGAACGGGCTATCTCCCGTTGGCCTTCTTGATGCGATCCAGGATCGCGCCGGGGTTCATGGGCAGGGTGTTCATGCGGACGCCCGTCGCGTGATAGATGGCGTTGGCAATGGCCGGTACGGGCGGGATGATATTGGACTCGCCCACGCCTCTTACTCCAAACGGATGTCCCGGGTTTGGCACCTCTACTATGACCGTATCGATCATCGGCACGTCCAGCGAGATGGGCATGCGGTAGTCAAGGAAGCTGCCGTTCCTCATCACGCCGTTCTCATCGTAGTAGTACTCTTCATTGAGAGCCCAACCCAAGCCCTGCACACTGCCTCCCTGCATCTGCCCCTCAACGTATGTGGGGTGAATCGCCTTGCCCGCATCCTGGAACGCGGTGTACCTGAGAACATCCACTTTCCCCGTCTCTGGGTCGACCTGCACGTCCACGATATTGCCGGAGCTGGAAGGCCCGATGCCACGCGGATGCACCACGGCGCTGCCCATTATGGGGCCGCCCGTACCGTCCATCTGAGCCGCCACCTCTCCGAACGTCATCCGCAGCGATTCGTCCGTCTTGGAGCGAACCACGCCCTCGACCAGCTCCACGCTATCCGGTTCCACTCCCCAGACCGCAGCGGCCCTCTCTTCCACCTGGCGCTTCACCGATTGAGCCGCCTCGTATGCCGCCCAGCCCGTGGCGAATGTGGTCCTGCTGCCATCGGTCGTTGCCGTGTAGCCAATCGAATCCGTGTCCACCACAGTCGGCAAGACCTCTTCAGCACGCAGACCCAACACCTCGGCCGCTTGCATAGCAACGGATGCCCTGGTCCCTCCGATGTCCGCGGAGCCTTCTATCAGGTTTACCGTGCCGTCATTGTTGACTTTGATGGAACAGCTGGAAGCCATCCCAATGTTGTACCACAGCCCCACGGCCACGCCTCTGCCCTGATTGGGCCCGCTCAACGGCGTCTGATAGTGCGGGTGCTGCTGCATGGCCTCTATAAGCTCAACCACGCCTATCCTGGGATAGGGCTGGCCCGTAACCCGCCGCGACCCCTCCGTTGCCGCGTTCTTCAGCCTGAACTCCAACGGGTCCATTCCCAGTTTGGCGGCCAGGTCGTCAAGAAGCTGCTCCGATGCAAAAACGGCCTGTGGCGCGCCAGGCGCTCTGTATGAGGCCACCTTTGGCTTGTTCACCACAACGTCGTACCCGTCTATCAGTACATTGGAAAGATCGTACGGGGAGAATATGGTAGTCGCGCCCAGTCCCACCGGAGACCCGGGGAACGCGCCCGCCTCGAACGCCAGGTATGCCTGGGCAGCCGTGATCCTGCCTTCTTTATTCGCACCTATCCTCGCCCAGATGTAGCAACCGGATGTCGGGCCGGTACCTTCGAACACCTCCTGTCGCGACATGACCATCTTCACTGGATGTCCCGTTTTCTTGGAGAGCAGGGCGGCAACGGGTTCCAGGTATATCGCCGTCTTCCCCCCGAATCCGCCCCCAATCTCCAACGGGATGACTTTTACCTGGGATACCGGTACGCCCAGTCTGTCCGCCGTGTAGTCCCTGACCATGAACGGCCCCTGGGAGCTGCACCAGACTATGATTCTGTCGTCTTCATTCCACAACACCGTGCAGGTATGCGGTTCTATGTAACCCTGGTGAACCGTCTTGGTATAGAACTCGCCTTCCACAATTTCATCCGCTTCTGAAAACCCCTTGTCCACGTCTCCAAGCTCGTGCCTAGCGTAGCTTGCTATGTTGCTTGCGACTTCTTCCCGCGAACCAAGGGATTCCGTCCTGAGGTCGTCATGAAGCACGGGGGCATCCTTCTTCATGCCTTCGGGAGCGGTCAGCACGGGCGGCAAGACCTCGTACTCGACCTCGATGGCGTTCAGCGCCTCTTCCGCGATCTGCAGATCGACGGCAGCCACGGCGGCCACGGCCTGTCCCGCGTAAAGGACTTTGCCTGATGCCAGTATGTTGGCCCTGCGATACTTCAGCGCTACGTCATCGGTCTTTGGCAGGTCGTCTCCGGTGACAACGGCCTTCACTCCCGGCATGGCCTCCGCTTTGGCGGTGCTTATCGATTTGATACGGGCGTGGGCAAACGGACTGCGCAGTATTCTGCCGTGGAGGAGGCCGGCGAACTGGATGTCCGCGCCGAACTGGTCCCGGCCGGTTACCTTGTTGATTGCGTCGTGACGGACCGGCCTGGTGCCCACAACGTTATAGCTTCCGGTCTCCAGGACAATGTTGGGTTCATAGTCGGTAGTCGCCATTCTTCGGCCCTCCCAAATTCATTCCGTCTTATGCTCGCATAGGCGGGGTGTGGTGTCCACCCTGATTGTCACCTTACTTGCTCCGATTGACAGGCCTGTAGAGTTAGTCATATCATTAGCTAAACTGACCCATGAGGAGCCGGACAATTGGTAACGGTGAACGTCCACGAAGCGAAGACCCACCTGTCACGCCTGCTGAAACAGGTCGAGGCAGGGGAGGAGGTCACCATCGCCCGCAACGGGAAACCCGTGGCCCGGCTGGTGAGCAGCAAAAAGCGCGGCAAGCGGAAGCCCGGCTCCATGGCGGGACTCTTTACGGTACCTGACAGCTTCTTTGATCCACTGCCGGAGGAGGAGCTACGGTTATGGGAAGGAACCGCATAGCAGATGCGGCTCCTGCTGGATACTCACGCCTTTCTGTGGTGGGTAATCAATGACCGGAGATTGTCACAAGCCTCCAGGCAGATGATAGCGAACGACGACAACGACGTGTTGGTTAGCGCAGCGACGGCCTGGGAGATCACTACCAAGCACCGAACCGGCAAACTGCCCGATGCAGATCCTGTGGCTGATAATATGATTGAGTCAATAGCTCTCGAAGGCTTTGAAGAGCTGCCCGTTACCGTAGCCGAAGCCGCGCGGGCCGGCGCGCTTCCGGGCCCGCTCCGTGACCCCTTCGACCGGATGCTCATCGCGCAGGCGTTGTCCCTTAACCTCGTCCTCGTATCAAACGATCCGCTCTTCGACCGATACGGCGTGCGTCGTCTCTGGTAGCTCCGGTTCAGCTCGTAGCCAGTCTAAAGCGAACCAGCCGCTATCCCGCCCGTGGCCGTTTCCTGTCCTCGCTGTCGATGAAGATAGTCACCGGCCCCTCGTTGACCAGGCTGACGCTCATCATGGCCTGGAAGACCCCGGTGGCCACCTGAAGGCCATGTTCTCTGAACATACCTTCTACCTTCTCCGTCATGGGTCTTGCCTCTTCCGGCGGGGCGGCTCCCGTAAAGGACGGGCGCCGGCCCTTGCGCGTTTCGGCGTAGAGGGTGAACTGGCTGATGAGCAGGACCTCTCCTCCGGTGTCCAGCGCCGATAGATTGAACCTGCCTTCAGAGTCAGCGAATATCCGCAGGTTCGCTATCTTCTCGACCAGATAGGCGGCATCCCCCTCGCTATCGCCCTGTCCAATTCCCAAGAACACGACGAGTCCGGGGCCGATGGAGCCAACGGTTTGGTTGTCTACCGCAACGGATGCTTGCGAAACGCGCTGTATCAGAGCACGCAAGGCTACTCTGGAGAGTCTGAAGAGCTTGTTGAGTCTGAGGAATCGGAAGAGGAATCGCTGGAAGAGCTGGAAGAGCTGCTGGAGGACTTGCTGGCAGAGCTACTGGCGGGAGAACCCTTGCGGGCATAGTCCGTTGTATAGAAACCGCTGCCCTTGTATATAACGGCCACGGAGTGCAGCTTGCGGTACGCCTCCCCCTTGCAGATGGGGCATTCCCGTACCGTAGAGCCGTTGAACCCGTGTCTCAGCTCAAACGGGTGGTCGCAGACGGAGCACTGATAATCGTAAGTAGGCACGCGAAAGGAACCCTCTGACAGCATTTAGCAGTCCTTTTACAAGACTGCTAACAGCTACCTAATTTAGCACTGGCAGGCTGGAGTGTCAATCTGAGTACGGCTGAAAGACCTTACGTTCCCCAAGCTGTCCGTATGCCCGTCATTCTCCTAGCTTAGTCGCACCTTTTCATGATAAACTTAGCATTGCCTTCAGCAATATGGTATAAAGGTTTCGGCGCTGTCCATCCTCACGGGTGGACTAAGGAGGAGTGCCTCTTGGCCCAAGACATTGCAAGAGGTGTGAAGGAAGAGGATTGACATGACCCGCATGGAACCCTTCACAGGGCCGAATTCTGCTTATCTGATAGAACTCTACGAAGCCTACCTCAAGGACAGTGGATCAGTTGATCCGCAGGTCCGCAGTTTCTTTGATAGCTGGGCGCCCTACCTAACCGGCGGCGCTCCCGCACAGGCCCCGGCAGCGGACGCTCCATCCGTCGATTACGAGCAGCTCCGCAGCGTCGTCAATCTGGTGGAGCGCATTCGGGACAACGGCCATCTTGTGGCAAACCTGGATCCCCTGGGGCTCCGTCCGCACCGCGAGCCTTCCTCCGAGGCCACACTCCAGAGCATACCTGAACAAAAGCTCGGCGGCCTCCCGCCCCAGCTGGTCCAAAGCCCGCTCGCCAGAGGGGCGGCAACTGCGCAAGAGGTGATTTCCAAGCTCAGAGAGCTTTACTTTGGCAACACGGGCTATGAATTTGGACACATCCGGAACGTCGTGGAAAAGGAGTGGCTGCAACACTGCGTGGAATCCGGCGAGTTCAGCCCCCAGCTTGACAGCAGCCAGCGGATTTCCCTGCTCAAACGGCTCAGCCAGGCTGAAGCCTTCGAGCATTTTCTCCATCGCAGCTTCCCAGGACAGAAGTGGTTCTCCGTGGAAGGGAACGACACTCTGGTGCCGGTGCTGGATGAAATAGTCCGGCAAGCCTCCCGGTCGAAGCTGGAGTCCATAATGATCGCCATGGCGCATAGGGGCAGACTCAACGTCCTCACCCACATCTTCGAGAAGCCATACGACTCCCTGCTGGCTGAGTTCATGTACGGCTACAGCCTCGGCGACGAAGAAACCGACCACGGTTCCTCCGGAGACGTCAAGTACCATCAAGGCGCTGAGACCAGGGTTGCAGCGGGACTCAAAGAGGTCACCATCTCCATGTTCCCCAATCCCAGCCACCTTGAGCTTGTCAATCCCGCGGTGGTGGGAGCGGTGCGCGCAATCCAAGACTCCAACGGCCGCGATGGCAAGACCCCAGAGCCAAACATCCGCAAAGCGCTTGGCATACTGGTGCACGGCGACGCAGCCTTTGCCGGCGAGGGCATAGTCCCTGAGACCCTCAACATGGGACAGCTTGAGGGGTACACCACGGGCGGGATTATCCACATCATAGTCAACAACCAGATAGGCTTCACTACAGAGGCCCACGAATCCTACTCCACCCCCTACTCCACGGACATAGCGCGGGGCTTTGATATTCCGGTTATCCACGTCAACGCCGACGACGTTGAAGGCTGTCTTAACGCCACGCGCCTTGCCTTTGCCTACAGAGAGCGCTTCAACAAAGATTTCCTCATCGACCTCATTGGATATCGCCGTTACGGGCACAATGAAGGAGACGAGCCCTCCTTCACACAGCCCATCATGTACAACGCCATCCATGACCACCCTACGGTGCGCGCCCTCTGGGCCGAACAGCTGATCAAAGAGGGCGTAGTATCCGCCGAAGAAGCCGCGGAGATGGTGCAGGATGTGCGAAACCAGCTTCAGGAAGCTCTGACCACCGTCCAGGAGATGGCGAAGGACGAGTCCAAAGTGCTGCCTGAGCCTGCCCCCGAAGGCGACCCCCCGGAAATATCTACGTCGGTGCCGGCAGAAACGCTCTTGCGCCTCAACGAGGAACTGCACGCGGTGCCGGAAGGGTTTTCGCTGAGTTCCAAGCTGGAGCGCCCCCTAATGCGGCGGCGCGAAGCCTTCAACGACGGTGGACGCATCGACTGGGCCCACGCGGAAGCTCTATCCTTCGCCTCCATAATCGCGGACGGCACTCCCATCCGCATCAGCGGACAGGACACGGAGCGCGGCACGTTCACCCAGCGACACGCTGTGTTTCATGACGTGAACAACGGCGACCGGTTTACGCCCCTGGCCTCTATGCCCAGCGCCCGGGCGCCCTTCGCCATATACAACAGCCCTCTATCCGAGCAAGGAGTGCTGGGCTTCGAATACGGTTACAGCGTGCAAGCCAGCGATACGCTGGTGCTATGGGAAGCGCAGTTTGGCGACTTTGTCAACAACACCCAGTCCATAGTGGACGAATTCATAGCCAGCGCCAAAGCCAAATGGGGCCTGAGTTCAGGCCTTGTCCTGCTCCTTCCCCACGGTTATGAGGGCCAGGGTCCAAACCACTCCAGCGGCTTCCTGGAAAGGTTCCTCCAGCTAGCCAATGAAGGCTCTTTCCGCGTTGCCTACTGCTCTACGGCGGCTCAGTACTTCCACCTGCTCAGGGAGCAGGCGGCGCTCATCCGTACAGACCCCAGGCCTCTGGTTATCATGACCGCCAAAAGCCTGCTGCGCCATCCCGATGCCGCCTCGTCTTTGGAAGACCTCTCACAGGGTTCGTTCCAACCGGTCATCGACGATGCACGGGCGCAAGGAAACCCAAGCGGGATCAAGCGTGTCATCCTGTGCACGGGCAAGGTCTACGTGGACCTCATCGGCAGCAAGGAGTACGTTGATGCTGAATCCGTGGCCATCGTCCGCGTTGAGGGGCTCTACCCCTTCCCCGGCAAGATACTCTCCACGGTTCTTGGCTCGTACAACAACGTAGAAGAGGTGGTCTGGCTGCAAGAGGAACCTCAAAAGAGAGGAGCCTGGACCTCTGTAGAACCCAAGTTGCGCGCTATCATCAAGCCCGGCCTGCCGCTGGTTTATATCGGCCGCCCGGGGCGTTCCAGTCCCGCCGAAGGCTCGGCCACACTCCATAAAGTTGAACAGGAACGGCTCATCCGTGAAGGGTTTGCTCCCATCAAGTCGATGACCGCAGCTTCATTTTGAGGTGATCAATGGTCCTTGAAGTCAAAGTCCCGGAAATGGGCGAATCCATAATCGAAGCCACGGTGGGTAAGTGGCTCAAACAAGTCGGAGAGCCTGTCTCCGCCGATGAACCCCTGGTTGAGCTGGAAACCGACAAAGTGAACGTTGAAGTGGTCTCTTCCCAAGCCGGTGTCTTGGAAAAGATAATCAAGCAGGAGGGCGCCACCGTAACCGTCAGCGACGTTCTGGCAACGGTGGCAGAGGGCGCAACTCCCGCAGCGGCACAGGCCGCGACTCCGCCCGCGGAGGCCATCGCAGGCAACGGAGCAGCCGCACAGGAAGCGTCCCCCGCCGCCTCAACTACATCCGCTGTGGAGGCTGAGCGCGTAACTCCCGTGGCACGGCGCATTGCCGCCGAGCACGGCATAGACCTATCGCAGGTCCCCGCCAGCGGCGCAGGCGGCAAAGTAACCAAAGAGGACGTGATGAGCTATCTGGAAAGACAGCAAGCTCAGGCAACTGCCCCAACGGAGACCCCCGCGCCTGCCCCGGCTCCTGCTGCCGCGACAGACCGCCGCGAAGAGCGCATCCCTCTAAGCCGTCGACAGCAGACCATGGCCGTCCGCATGGCCCAAGCCGTCCAGACCACGGCCATGACAACCACCTTCAACGAAGCCGATATGAGCGGCATAATGGAGATACGCAAACGCAGGCGCGACTCGTTCAAAGAGCGCTATGGCGTGTCTCTGGGCTTCATGTCCTTCTTCACCAAAGCCGTGGTGGAGGCGTTGAAGGAGTTCCCCATTGTCAACTCCGAGTTGCAAGGCAACGAGCTTGTTCGCAAGCATTACTACGACATAGGCGTAGCCATCAGCACGGACGACAGCCTGGTTGTGCCCGTGGTTAGAGACGCCGACCAGAAGAGCTTTGCCGAAGTTGAAGCGGCCATCCTGGACCTAGCGACGCGCGCCAGGGATCGCAAGCTGACCATAGAAGAGCTGCAGGGCGGCACGTTCACCATAACCAACGGCGGCGTTTTCGGCTCTCTGATGTCCACGCCGCTGCTGAACCCGCCGCAGGTGGGCATTCTTGGCATGCACGGCATCAAGGAGCGCCCCGTGGTGATTGACGGACAGGTAGCGGTGAGGCCCATGATGTACATAGCCCTCACCTACGACCATCGCGTAGTGGACGGTAAGTCGGCGGTGTCCTGCCTGGTCAGGATTAAAGAGCTGGTGGAAGACCCGGCGCGGCTGCTGGTGGGCGACTAGCCTTCCAGGTGCTTCCGTAGCACGCTCTCCATCAGCGCCTCGGAGGTCTGTTCTTCAGAAGCGACTATAATGAAGACGACGCTGCCCAGCGGCTTGACCAGCAGGTGAACTCCATCCAGGTCCCGCGATAGGACGTCTTCCCCTGCAACCCGGGTATCGCTCTGCAGGTCCACCCTATCGGCGAATGTGTTGAGGAAGAAGCTCAGCAAGAAGCCGGGGTAGGTGGATCGGGCCACGAACACGGCAGCTATCCCGGAACCCTCCACGAACTCCCTATCCACGCTCTCAGGCAGTCGCAGCTCATCCTCCGCGTAGGCAACGTAGGCTATGTCCTCGACATTTATCGTGCCCAGGGCCTGGCCCAAGCCCCCAAGTTCGAGACCGGCTTTGGAGGTCAACGAGTCCAGCAAATCACGGTCAACGCTGATGAAGCCCGCGGCGGCCGGTTCAAGGGGCGGCTCTTCCGGTAGGAGGCGCAACAGCCGCCACATGTCTTCGTACTTCTCCTTAAAGGCCGAGCCGCCTTCCGCTCGCATCGCAGCCTCAACATCGCCCGTCCATACTTGCCCGCCACGCACCAGCGACAACACGCTGCCTTCCCGCCACTTCTCCACGTTGTCTGCCCGCGCCGCTTCAGCGGCCTGGGCCTGCAGTTGTTCTTGAAACTCCACCCTGGCCCCAAAGCTGTCAAGGTTGGGGCCTACCCATGCTCCCAGCGATGAAAGCTCCAGGTCGGGTTGTGCCGAAGCGCCGGCGGACTCGCCGAAGGCGGCTAGCGGCATGGCGATAGGCTCGCTGTGGCTAACGTAGAGGTATGCATTGAAGTCGCCGTCCGGCAGGCGTGCTTCTTCAAAGCCGGGCGGGAGCATTGGATCCGTCTCCAATAGCGTGGGTGAGCGGGTGACCATGAACAGCGTAATAAGCACGGCGAGGAACAGCACGATAAGCAGGCCCAGGATGAGAAGTCTCTTCGGCAAACGGTCCATTCTAGCTGCTGATGGCTTCCGTTATACGCGCATCCTGTTCACCGGCGAGCACTTTTCTAAGCTCCACTATCTCATCCCTGAGAAGGGCAGCTTTCTCAAACTCCAGGTTCTTTGCCGCCTGCTTCATCTGTGACTCCAGGTCCTTGACGGCGCGCAAGAGCTCGTCCTTGGGCATGTCCCGATAGGTTGTGTACACGGCCTTGGTCTCCGCAATAGCCTTGACACGGTCGGTGATGTCCCTGATCGCCTTCCGGATGCCCTCCGGGGTGATATTGTGCTCTATATTGTGGGCTTCCTGTATCTTGCGGCGTCGCTCCGTCTCATCTATGGACGCCTTCATGGAATCCGTCCTCACGTCGGCATACATAATGACGTGGCCGTCCACGTGCCTGGCGGCGCGGCCCATGGTCTGGATCAGCGCCGACTGCGACCGCAGATATCCCTCTTTGTCGGCGTCAAGGATCGCCACCAAGCTCACCTCAGGAAGGTCCAGTCCTTCCCTCAACAGGTTGATGCCCACAACCACGTCGTAGACGCCCAGGCGCAGGTCTCGCAACCGCTCGCTGCGATCCAGCGTGTCTATCTCCGAGTGGAGGTATTGGGTCTTCACATTCATCTCTCTTAGATAATCGGTCAGTTCCTCCGCCATGCGCTTGGTCAGCGTGGTGACCAGGCAGCGTTCCCCTTTCTTGACCCTTTCGTTTATCTGGAACAGCAGGTCGTCTATCTGGCCGGAGGTGGGTTTGACCTCTATGGTGGGATCAAGGAGCCCGGTGGGCCGTATCACCTGCTCCACCACCTGCTCCGCATTCCGCATCTCATACGGGCCCGGCGTAGCCGATACGAAGACCGCCTGGTTTACGTGGGCCTCAAACTCCTCGAAGTTAAGTGGCCGGTTGTCCAGCGCCGAAGGCAGGCGGAATCCGTAATCTACCAGCGTTTGCTTGCGTGAGATGTCTCCGTGATACATGCCGTGCAGCTGAGGGACGGTCATGTGCGACTCGTCGATGAAGAGCAGGAAATCGTCGGGGAAGTAGTCCATCAAAGTCCAGGGGGTGCTCCCCGCGGCCCTCTGCGCCAGTGGCCGCGAGTAGTTCTCCACTCCCGCGCAGTACCCCGTTTCTCGTAGCATCTCTATGTCGTAGTTGGTCCGCGATTCGAGCCGCTGGGCCTCCAGCAGCTTGCCCTGCGATGTAAGCCATGCGACGCGCTCCACCATCTCGTCCCGTATGTCGCCGATGGCCATCTCCAGCTTTTCGGCGGAGGTCACAAAGTGCTTGGCCGGGTATATCTCGATAGCGTCGCGTTCCGCCATAACTTCGCCGGTAAGGGGATCAAGCTCTATGATGCGCTCCACCTGGTCGCCGAAGAACTCGACCCGTACGGCCAGCTCTTCATAGGCGGGAAGTATCTCCAACGTGTCTCCGCGGATGCGGAACTTCCCCCGCGACATGTCAAAGTCGTTCCTCTCGTACTGCATGTCTATCAGGTGGCGCAGAAGCCGCTGCCGGTTTCTCTGCTCGCCTTTCTGTATGTAGGCGACGAAGCTCTGGTACTCCTCCGGCGACCCCAGGCCGTATATGCACGAAACGGAGGCCACGATCAGCGTATCCCGCCTGGTGAGCAACGCTCTGGTGGCGGCGTGTCTCAGCTTGTCGATTTCATCGTTGACGTCGGCGTCCTTCTCGATGTACGTATCCGTGCGTGGAACGTAAGCCTCGGGCTGGTAGTAATCGTAGTAGCTGACAAAGTACTCCACGGCGTTGTTGGGGAAGAAATCCTTGAACTCTGTGGCCAGCTGTGCCGCCAGCGTCTTGTTATGGGCGATGACCAGTGTGGGACGCTGCACAGCCTCCGCCACCTTGGCCATGGTATAGGTCTTCCCCGAACCGGTGACGCCCAGAAGCACCTGGTTCTTCCGGCCGGAGACAATGCCCTCCACAAGCTTGTCTATGGCTCCCGGCTGGTCTCCCGTAGGCTGGAAGTCGGAGACTACCTCAAATTTCCCTTCTTGCACTGCGCGCATGGTCAAGAGTAAAGCGTACGAGCCTCTTCATTTGAAATTGAACGTGTCGTGGAAGATAATGCAACTAGCAAGCAGACCAAGTTTATCATAGGCAGGTAAGGAAGCGGTAAGTAGCCTACCAGGGTTAGTGGTTAGCGATGATAGTCTCCGTAAATACAGTTTGTTTTGAAGGCATCTGTCGAATATACAGAAATGCTGTAGTTAAACGCATCCGCGATACACTAGCTACGAAGTATCCAGGCGACTGGGAAGCAAGAATTGCCGTACCGTTTAGCAAGGAATGGGAAGATATAAGGGATGCAGCAGAGCTTCGTCGAAGTACAGGAGAACTTGACGGGGAACTAAAGGATGATGCTGATCTCTTGGGAGTCAACCATTTCTACAATTTGTTTGAATTGTATTTCAATGACTTGTTCCCAGAAACACAGGCTAAGTCTGAAGAAGACCGCAAGCAAACGAAGCAAGCAGTCTTAAGCTGGTCCAGAACAGTCAAGAATCTACGAGACCCAGTTACCGGACATCCAGCAGATGAAGACGTGACGCCCGAAGATGCGTTCATGATGTTAGATTCAGCAAGAAGAATCCTAGAGTTGATCGACAGTGAAGCTGCCAAGTCTGTAGCAACCCTGAGGGACTCGGTGAATCAGCCTATAAGCCTAGGTAGCGAAGTAATAGAAAATCAAAGACAACTGGAGGCAAGCACTTTGCCTCCAAGAGAATCGGTAGCTCTAAATTTTGTTGGTAGACAAAAGGAGCTAGACGAGCTAAACCGGTGGCTACGGGATCCATATTCCCGCGTCTGGCTTTTGGCTGGAGATGGAGGCAAAGGGAAAACGGCATTAGCTTATGAATTTGCAATAGCCACTCTACAGATGCCACCGCCTGATCTTGAATTAGTTATCTGGTTGAGTGCCAAAGCAAGACGATTCGTAGAAGGACAATCAGTTGATGTTGAAAACCCCAATTTCGAAGACCTTAATTCGGCACTCGACTGGGTCCTTCGTGCCTATGGTGCCCCAGATTTCGAAGACAACGACCTGGGGAAAAAGGAGAAGGAATGCCGCCGTTATCTTTCCCTGCTACCTGCATTGCTCATCCTTGACGATGTCAACTCTCTTGAGCGGAAAAATCTTGATTCTACGTTGTCATATTTTCTTTACAGAACGCCAACATCAAAATCAAAGATCTTGTTGACATCTCGTAGCGCCTTCACCGGCATGGAGCATACACAGGTTCAGGGATTTGACATGAAAAGCACTGACGGGAAGAAGTTCATAAATAGCCGTATAGAAATGTATGGCCTGGAACCTAGCCTGTTCCCGGAATCTACACTGAACAATATCTTGCAGGTATGTGAGGGTAGCCCCCTGTTTATTCAAGATCTGCTCAGACTTTGCAAGATTGGCGAGATGCCAGACACAGCAATCGACAAATGGAAGAGAGAGGGAGGAGAATCAGCCCGTAGATACGCGCTGGAGCGAGAGTTCGAAATGCTCTCAGGCCCAGCGAAGAGGGTTCTTCTGAGCATTGCGCTCTACGAGGGATCGGTATCAAAGCCCGAGGTCCAAGTCGCTGCAGATATGTCTGAAAGCGATTGTGACAATGCCCTTCCAGAGCTACAGAGTCTGTTCCTGGTTCCTAAGCCACAATTGGTCGAGGGTGTGCCACGATTTGCACTAAACGTCAATACACGGCAACTAGTGTTGGATGTTCTAGGTAAGTCTGACCTTGCAGCAAGAATATTAAGAACGATCAAAGCAGTTACAGGCCAAGTGCAAGCAACTCATGCAATCCGTCATCATGTTAGCCAGTACATTCGGCAAGCGGTGAGCCAAGTCAAACTGGAAGAACACGCTAGTGCTGAAGAAACCCTTCAGAAAGCCCTAATATCTTTCCCTGAAAACTCTGACTTACACGGTATGCTTGGGTGGGTTTACAAGGCTTGGAAACCTAAACCACGGCGCACAGATGCACGTAATCAGTTTATTCGTGCATCTGAACTGAAATCCTCAAAAGAGGACACCTACCGCCATTGGTGGGAAATGCAGAAGGAGCAGCTAGAATGGACTTCAGCAGCCGAGGCTGCCGAAAAAGGAATTGAGAACATCCCTAAATCAGAAAGGCTTGCATTCATGGCAGGATTCGCTAGGAGTCAATTGGCAAAAGACTTGTACCAGCAAGCTCAATATAGCAGAGCAGAGCAAGAAGCCAAGAAGGCAGAGGCGCACCTGAAGAATGCCCTTCTGGATATGGAAGAACTTGGACAAGGCCAATACGCATTTCATAGCAGCGTGTACCGCTCCACTGTCATCAACTATGAATACCTAGTTCGAATTAGTGAGGCACAACAGGATGCTGATAGCAAACTCCGATATCTCGGGTTGCTTAAAAGCTTCCTAACCCGCTGGGTGAGTGAGCATCCTCACGATCCGTATGCATCCTCCGAGAAGCAACGTCTTGTATATAGGTTCCCTAGCCTAGACAGCTAGACCTTGGTGACTAAAGCACTGCAACGCCCCCACCATAGAGTCGTTCTTGCGTACCCTACACCGGCGTTGCCACCCATATCATCTCGCTGCTGGTCTCATCGAAAGGTCTCCAATTGAAATCGCCGTATAGCTCCAGCACACGGTATCCCGCAGCCTCCAGCAGATGCATAGCCTCGAACCTGTACAGGTAACGCAGCTGATAGGCCACCTCCCACCTATCCGTCCTCTCTCCCTCAACACCGAACTCTTCCAGGATGGTGCGGGCATTTATTATCTGACCGAACGGGTCGTGCTGGTTCTGCTCGCTGACCCTGAGCCGCCGCCCGGTTGCTCCATGTACGATCTCGCGCCTGAACACCGGCTCTGACGATTCCCTGATCAACCGCTCCTGGTCCGGCACGAAGAGGTCGATTATAAGACGTCCTTCCGAAGTAAGATGCCTCTTGATGTTCTGCAGAGCCTGCCTCTGGTCTGCCACCGACAATAGCAACTGAAACGACCTGAAGGGAACGATGACGAGAGGGAACTGCTGCCCCAGTTTGAAGTCGCGCATATCGCCAAGCTGGAACTGCAGCGTTCCCTTATCCAGCCCCAGCTTGCGGGCCCTGGCCCGTGCTTTGCTGAGCATGGCGGGAGAGTTGTCCAAGCCGGTTATCGGAACGCCTGCTTGGGCCACGGGAATGGCCACGCGGCCTGTGCCGCATCCCAGTTCCAGAACGGGTCCTCCGCACGACTTTGCCTCCCGCACCCAGAAAGGGATGTCTTCCTTCAACGTGTGCACCCGGTCGTACAGGTCAGCCCAGGCATCCCCGTAAAAAGACAACTCTACTCCCTGACCAGCCGCTGCAACGCCTCGCGTACTTGCTCTTCCAAGGGGGCTTCCGTATCGCCAAGGGCTGATACCGCCTGCTGCACCTCGGCGGGGGAGTAGCCCAGCGCCTGCAGCGCGGCTATCACCTCTGCGTTGGGACCCATTGTGCCCACGGCGGCGGCCTCCCACTCCTTTTGCAGCTTGCTCTGCAAATCGATGACTATGCGGCCTGCCGTGCGCTTCCCTATACCCTTAACGCTGGAAAGCAGGTCTGCATTGCCGGACACTATCGCCACCGCTGCGTCGTCAGGATTCATGGCGTCAAGGATGTCCAGCGCCAGTCTAGGCCCCACGCCGCTCACCTCTTGGAGCAGATCGAACAGCCGCTTCCCTCCGGGTGTCGGGAAACCGTAAAGGATGGGGGCGTCGTTCCTGATGAGGAGCGTAGTATGGAGCTCTGCAGGAGCGCCTTCCCTCCCTATGGTTTCGGTAACGGAACCCGGCACATGCACCTGGACGCCTATGCCGCCCACCTGAATGACCACGTAACTATCGCCGATGGACTGGATGACCCCTTTGACTGAACTGATCATGGGGCTACGTGCTCTCCCCGGCCATCAGCGCCGCCTCTCGACGGTTCTGCAGATGGCACAACGCCACGGCCAGTGCATCGCTGGCGTCTTCAGCCATTTCCGCAACGTCAATGTCAACCTGCATCCTTATGGCCTGTTGCACCTGCTCCTTGGTCGCGCCGCCGTGTCCGCTGACCGCCAGCTTAACCTGGAGCGGTGAGTACCTGGACACCGGGACGCTTCTGGCGGCGGCGGCCATCAGCGCCAGGCCCTGGGCCTGGCCGACCGCCATGGCGGTCCTCGCATTCACCGAGACAAACGGGTCTTCCACCGCCACCTCGTCAGGGGGGAAGCTCTCCATAAGTCCCACCAGTTCCGTATACAGGTGATGAAGCCGTTCTCCCAGAGGCAGGCCGCGCCTAGCGGTCAAGACCCCCCACTTCACGACCCAAGGACTGTCCCCGTCCTCTCTTACAAGGCCGTAACCTAAGAAAAGCGTTCCGGGGTCTATACCAAGGACTAGTGCGATGGCTTCATCCTTAGCTGCAGTTCAGGAGGCGCCGTATACTTCCAGCACCTCTTCAGGGAAATCGGCGTTGGTGTATACGCGCTGGATATCATCAAGCTCTTCCAACCTGTCCATGAGTCTGAGGGTCTGTTCCGCCTGCTTGCTCTCCAGGAGCAGTGTTGCCTTGGGCACCATCGACAGCTCGGCGCGGACTATCGACGCTCCGGCGTCTTCCAGGGCCTTCCTCACCGTCTCGAACGAGCCAGGGTCGGCGCGCACCTCCAGGACTCCCTCGTCTTCCTCGAAATCGTCGGCGCCGGCGTCTATGGCCAGCAACGTCAGGTCTTCTGCACTGTCCTCCGAGGCTTCCATCACCACTACTCCCCTGGCATCAAAGTTCCAGGCCACGCAGCCCGGTTCGCCCAGGTTTCCTCCACCCTTGGCAAAAGCATTGCGCACCTCCGACACGGTGCGGTTGGCGTTGTCGGTGAGCGCCTCCAGCATGATGGCCGCGCCCCCTGGGCCGTACCCCTCGTAGACCGCCTCGTGCAAGGAGTCCTGCCCGCCCTCGCCGGAGCCGCGGCCAATGGCGCGGTCTATGTTGTCGTGGGGCATGTTGTTTTCTTTCGCCTTCTGCACGGCGAGGCGGAGACGCACGTTCATTTCAGGATCCGAACCCCCGTCGCGGGCGGCCACGGTGAGCTCGCGGGCCAGCTTGGTAAATAGCTGGCCGCGCTTGGCGTCATTTGCCGCCTTGGCGCGTTTGATAGTGGACCATTTTGAGTGACCGGACATAAGCCTTACCCCTGCACACTTGTAGGGATTGATATTTCGGATTCTACCATCAGCCCGAAATCTGGGTCAAAGAAGCGGTCACCCTATGCTATTCTCATTTAATGAAACGGCAGAATGTGAAGCTCGTTGCTTTCGACTTGGACGGAACGCTCATTCGCGGCGATACAGTCCTCGAAGTGCTGGCCGCGAATCTTGGCAAGCTGGACAGGATGCGCGAATTGGAACGCACCACTTCATGGGCTGACTTGGAGGCCATAGAACGAGCGCGCCAGGAAGTATCGGGGTGGTTTCAAGGCGTACCGATGGAAACGCTCCTATCCTATCTGCCGGCAGCCAGGGAAGCTCCAAGAGCGGCCGAGGGCATCGCTATGCTACGTGAAGCAGGGATCAAGACTGCCATCGTTTCCCTTACACGAGAATTCGCCGTCAAGTGGTTTTGCACTAGGTTTGGAATAGACTACGGTGTCGGTACAAAGCTCACCGAGAAGGGAGAGACCCTCCACTTCTGGCCGGATGACAAGCCCGTATGGCTGGCTAAACTGAGCCGCTCCCTAGGGTTTACCTTGAATCAGGTGGCGGCTGTTGGGGATTCCGGCGGAGACTTGGCAATGCTGAAAGCCGTTGGATTCCCCTATTTCGTTGGGGCACAACTCCCCTCAGAGATCTCCCATGCCGTCCATATGCCTGGTGCGGATATTGTTCTGCTGGCCGAACATATCCTCTCAAACAGCGTGTCAAACTGACCTCTCCTCCCACAGCTTATCCACCGTGCGAATCACCAGTCCCGTCGCAAAGCCGCGCCTTCTCAGGTAGTTGCCCATCCGACGCCTGAATGTCCTCTTATCGACGCCCCGCAAGGCGCTCAGACGCCGTTTGCCCGCTTCGTATGCGCTTGCCTCATCGTCCATACCCGCGGTAACCGACTCGGCCAGCTCATTGGATACGCCCCTATGCCGCAGTTCACGGCGGATAAGGGTTGCGCTGCGTGGTCTATGGGCTTCGCGACTCTCCTTCCAGGACCTGGCGAAGGACGCGTCGTCCAGGTAGCCCGACTCTTCCAGGCGGGACACCGCTTCTGCAACGACTTCCTCCGGGAACCGTTTGCCTAGGCGCTGGCGCATCTCCAGCCGGCTTCTCGACCGGTAGGATAGAAGACGTAGGCCGGAAAGGTACGCCCTTTCGGATTCAGACATACCGCTTTGCTCACGCCGGCTGTGCCGGGCCATCACCTGCTCCGACGTACCGCTAAGACCTCTGCGGTCTGCCGTTTTGGGAGGCCGCTCCCACCGGAGCGGGCATCCTGGCCGCCGCTGCTATTTCAGCGGCAGTGCGGATATCGGCTTCGAGCCTCTGCAGCATATCGGTGTCTCTGGACAGGAACCCCTTGGCGTTCTCCCTTCCCTGGCCGAGACGGGTATCGCCGTAGGAGTAGAACGCGCCGTTCTTGCCCAATATGCCGTAGTCGACTCCCAGGTCCACCAGGTCACCCTCCAAGCTGATCCCGCGGTTGAACATGATATCGAACTCAGCCGAGCGGAACGGCGGCGCTACCTTGTTCTTCACAACCCTGGCCCGCACCCGGCTGCCTATTATGTCGCCGCCCTGCTTGATCGACTCGATGCGGCGCAGGTCGATGCGTACCGAGCTGTAGAACTTCAGAGCGCGCCCGCCGGGCGTGACTTCCGGGTTCCCGAACACCACGCCCACCTTTTCCCGGAGCTGATTGATGAAGATCACCGTCGTATTGGAGCGACCTATAGCCGCGGTGAGCTTGCGCAGAGCCTGCGACAGAAGGCGGGCCTGAAGACCGACGTGGGTATCGCCCATGTCCCCTTCCAGCTCGCTGCGAGGCACCAGCGCCGCCACGCTGTCCACCACTACCACGTCCACAGCGCCGCTGCGCACCAGGTACTCCACGATTTCGAGGGCTTGTTCAGCATCGTCCGGCTGCGACAGATAGAGCGCGTCTACGTCGACGCCGCAACGCGCCGCATAGCTCTTGTCCAGCGCGTGCTCGGCGTCTATGTAAGCGGCGGTGCCGCCCTGTCGCTGGGCCTGTGCCGCGATATGATATGCAAGCGTGGTCTTGCCCGACGACTCCGCGCCGAATATCTCGACGACGCGGCTCCTCGGCACGCCTCCCACTCCCAGCGCAATGTCCAGCGATAGCGACCCGGTGGGTATCGCCTTCACCGATGTATCAACCTCAGCTTCACCCAGGCGCATGATGGCGCCCTTGCCGAAGCTGCGCTGGATTTGACTTATCGCAAGTTCTAACGCCTTTTCTCGTTCCGCGGTCATAGCTCCTCCAATCTTGCGGCATGGTAGCACGCTCTATTTCAGGCTACCAAGAGACTGCTCTACGTTCTGCAACAGGCTGTGAATCAACCTATGGGCTTCTCTGCCATTAGAACGTGCGTGCTATTAAACGACAAAAGCGCGTCCCTGTCAAGTAGGGAGTTCGTCTAGTTAGGTGTTATACAGAAATCCGCGATTTGCACAAGTATTCACTTCGCTGGCAGGATCCGAGGGGTTAGAGGGGGCTCTATATTCTGTGACGAAGCATCACGGCATAGGGATCCAAGAGGCGAGCTTGGAACCCTATTGAAACGGGTGGCTGTTGGACGTCCCGTTCCGCATCCGCCAACTGCGTTGAAACGAAGCATCCCTTATCTATCCGCCCCCTCACGTATCCAACTGCGTTGCGTCCCCTACTAGGTCCAATTCCAACCTCAAATCTTCCAAGGTCAAGGTCCAGATGCCCAGGCTTGATCTCATCAAGCACAATTGCATAACGGGATCCTGTAACTACAATCCCCGGCGGAAGCGGTTCCCACTCGATCCCATCGACCGAGAATTCGTTAGCTGGAAGCACGTCAGGGTCAGCCCGGGAATCGATCGGTTCCATTAGTATCTGAATAGAGCCTGTCTTTTGAACCCACAACTTGGCGAAGGGTTGAACATGCCTGATGGGGTGAAGGGTGGTTCCTCCATAGCCCCAAAAGATCATTCCAGCCTCGCTCAGTTCACGCTGTTTACGCTCCAATATGTCTTCGAAGTTCTCACCGGCATGACGGCCCACACGCATAAAGATAAACGCCTGTGGCAGCTCAATATTCACTATTGCCTCCTATTCAAACTTTTCGTAGTGGTGATCGCACGATGGTAGAGCTCCGCCCTTCCGATGATCTCTGACGTACCGAACATCTAGGGACGAGAACTCTCCATAGAAGTTTTTTAGGTCTTCCTTCGGAAGTTTCCTACTAAGCGATTTGACTCCATTCTTTCCATCACGAACCGCAATTAAGCTGCAAGACGTTAGATCTGGATCATCATCTAAATGATACCTGTGGAACTGAGGAAGTAATTCACGTACAACGTATCCGTTAGCGAGAAGATACTCTTGGACGTCCTTCAATACTTCCTTCGTCCAGCTTAATGTAGGGTCGTCGGCCACGACGACGCAAGCGGTTCCTTCCGCGGCAAGTGCCTCATCACCCCGCCTCAAGAATGCCTCTACGCTTCGACCACCGTTACTTGCTCCGAAAGGTGGATTAGTGTAGAAGGCCCCAAACTTTGAAATGTGCGTCCTTGGAAGTGGATCGGCAACGTTGTACAACTCTGCTGAAATATTGCCTTCAAGTTGGTTGGCTTTCGCGAAGGTGAAAATCGAATTTATTATTCGTTCGTCAAAGTCAAGGACATGAACGTGGTCAGGTCCACGCTCAAATATGCCACTAGCCTTTAGGTGAACCAATGTCAGGCCGATAGCGTCGCCGTCTCCTATACACACAAGGGATTTTCCGTCTACCCATCGACTTAAGAGTTCAGCTTGAAGGAGCATGTCCGAGATTTTCATGTAAATTTGGTCGAACTCGCGCAATGGCGGAGGACGGTTAACAACGACGTCGGACAGCGCGTTGAAAGCCTGACGGAGATCTAAGTTAGCCACGATATTTACTGGACGACTGCGCCGGGAACAAATATCTAACGACCAGGAAGGTCATTCCCGAAACCTCTCCTAATGTACCACCTATGAATGTTGTGGTTACCCAGCGGTCTATGGAAATAATACCAAATCCTATCAGAAACACAAAAGCGGTGACTGCAACAATCTGCACAGATAGGAGAACAAGTAGTGTTGTTCCATAGACCGTCCTAAGTCGCCTCTGACCACGTCCCTCTTCCGTTCTGGCCTCTATTTGTGAGAGCCTGTCGTAGGTGTCCACATCCTCTGCAGTTACAGGTCTGCCTATTGAGGAAATGTACTGATTGATGGCCTCGCCGTAGTCACGCTTCATGTTCTGGAGCCCATAGGTCCAACGTGTCAAGCCTGTACCCCATGGCCTCCTCGGACACATTGAACAGTTCCGCCATACGCCTAATGCTTGGGTTTCTGTGCCACTCGGTACGGACTAAGTCCTCTGGCATCAATAATGCGGCGGCGAACCAGTTGGCCTGTATCTCTCTAAATCGCTCTTCGGAAATGGACACCATATCAGGCTCTTTTTCACGGAACATATCGGCGCGCTTATCTACGATTTCTCCGTCTTCAAGTAGGTGAAGGAAGTGGTGCCCCAGCTCATGAGCAATCGAAAAGCGTTTCCTGTAGGGCGGATCGGACTGTTCTACGAAGATCCGTGTTGTGTGGTTACGTTTAGCTACTAAGGCTGACCACGAGTCATCCGAGAATTTGGCATTGTTGACGGTAACCCCAAGTCGGTTAGCCAGAAGTACTGGGTCGACCGGAACTGAGAATAGGCCATGTTGAGTCAGGACTTCCTTAGCCTGACGTTCCACATTGGAGCGATTCCTATTATCCATGCTCACCCGTCAACCAACAGTCTATCGTTCGAATAATCGAATCGCAACAACGTGCTAATCCTATCCTTGAGATTCATATATAAAACCTGTCAAGCTAATATTGCCCGTACCGGTTTACAATCGGCTTGCGGCAGTCCGCCCAAGCCATCGCACCTCTGACATCTCCCCCTTCCCCACACCCCTCCGCGCCCGCTACCCTTACCCCATGAACACTACCCGCAACCACCGCCTGTTCGCCTCCTTACCCGTCTTACCCGCGCAGCCTGTCCCCGACCCCGATCAGGGAGCGGGTATCCAGGGGCGGTGCCGGGGAGTTCACCCTGAGCCTAGCCGAAGGGTCATTCCCGACTCGATCGGGAATCCAGGGGCTGAGTGGAGGGATCTGGCAATCCCCGGACCAAAACGCCCGCCTCCATATCCTCAAATTTGCCCCAAAACTTGATTCGTTTCTAACCTCCGCCAAAATTTGCTCCGCATTTAGCCTTGTACTTGACATAACATTGGAAACGAATATCCCTTCTCAGGCACGACGCCAACTCGCCGTTAATCGCAATATGACCGTTTTCTCATGCCTAACATGTCGCTTTACGACACCCCAAAATCGAGTTATGTCAAGTAGAAGTCCGGCCAACGACCCACTTGCCCGTTCTAATACTGCCGGTACCGGTTCACTATCGGCATGCGGCGGTCGCGACCAAAGTTGCGAGGCGTTATCTTGATGCCCGGCGGCGACTGGCGGCGCTTGTACTCGCTCCCATCCACAAGGCGGACCGCCCTCTGCACGGCCGCCTCGTCGTAGCCCAGGGCCAGGATTTCGCTGTACGTCTTGTCGTCCTCCACGTAAGCCTTCAATATGGCGTCCAGC
This sequence comes from Dehalococcoidia bacterium, assembly GCA_965116555.1. Taxonomy (GTDB): domain Bacteria; phylum Chloroflexota; class Dehalococcoidia; order Lucifugimonadales; family QGNO01; genus DAOUJH01. The sequence continues at coordinate 1,996,959 of OZ220698.1, forward strand.
ACGTCGTACGGCGGCAGCGAGTCCTCATCGCGCTGGTCGGGCCTCAGCTCCGCGCTGGGCGGCTTCTCAATCACCGAGTCCGGCACCACCTCTCTACCGTTCGACTCGTTTACGTGACGGGCCAGCTCGTAGACGAGCATCTTGGGCACGTCCTTGATCACCGCGAACCCCCCGGCCATGTCGCCGTACATAGTGCTGTAGCCCGTAGCCAGCTCGCTCTTGTTGCCGGTGGTCAGCACCAGCCAGCCGAACTTGTTGGACAGCGCCATGAGGATGTTGCCGCGCACCCTGGCCTGAAGGTTCTCCTCGGCAATGCCGGACTCCGTGCCGCGGAACGGCTCCTCCAGCATGGCCAGGTAGGCTCCAAAGGCGGGCTCTATGGGCATGGTCATCATCCGGATGCCCAGGTTCTCCGACAGCAGCTTGCTATCGACCACGCTCCCTTCCGAAGAGTAGCGGGATGGCATGGTAACGCCGACCACGTTCTCCCTACCCAGGGCCTCCACGGCTATCACCGCCGTCATCGACGAATCGATGCCTCCGGACAGGCCGATGACCACCTTCTGAAAGCCGCTCTTCGTCACATAGTCGTGGGTCCCCATGACCAGCGCCTGGTAAACCTCGGCGACCGGTCCCAGCTTTGCCGTCTCCTGACGTGGCAGCGGCGGCCTGTCGACGTCGCCGGAGTAGCCCGATATGTGGAACCTGACCGGCTCGCCTATCTCCTTCAGGGCCTCGTGGTCATCCCGATGGGCATTGCCCCTATCCCGACGCGCCTGCGACACGGAGTCCATCTCCAAGTCGACGAAAAGCAGCTCCTCCCTGAACTGGTTCCCCCGCAGCAGCAGCTTCCCCTCATGGTCGAACACCACGCTGTCACCGTCGAAGACCAGCTCATCCTGGCCGCCAACCATGTTGGTGTACGAGACGATGGCCTGGTTGTCCACGGCGCGCTTCGCCAGCATCTCATGCCTGTATCCGCTCTTGCCGGCGTGATACGGCGATCCGTTGATGTTGACGATGAGCTCTGCGCCGGCTTGGCGCTGGACGTTGGTGGGCCCTACCTCGTACCAGATGTCTTCGCACACGTTCACGCCTACCTCGACGCCTCTGATGGTGTAGACGGGGCACTCCCGGCCCGCCTCGAAGTATCGCTTCTCATCGAAGACGCCGTAGTTCGGCAGGAACATCTTGTGGTACACGTGGACAAGCTCGCCGTCATTGGCCAGCGCCGCCGCGTTGTACAGCTTCCCCTCTCTTTCATCGGCAAAGCCAACCACCACCGCTATACCGCGACTGGCTTCGACCACTTTATCCAGGTAACGAAGGTTGTCCTGGATGAACTGCGGTTTGAACAGCAGGTCCTCCGGCGGATAGCCGGGAACAGCCAGTTCCGTGAACGCGACAAGGTCGGCCTTCAAAGAACGCGCCCGCTCAATGTAACCGGTGATCTTGGCCGTGTTGCCCTCCAGGTCTCCCACCGTGGGATTGATCTGGGCCATGGCCAGTCTGAAAGTCCGCATGCCTGAATTGTAAGCAGGGGAGATAGGGAAGTCTAGTTAGGGAGGACATATAGAATCTTCCCCCTTGATGGGGGAAGATTGAGATGGGGGTGAACCCCGCGCCGTGAGCAAGAAACTTGCTCCTGCCGTATAATGAAGCCGCACATGACTGAAGAACACCAAATAGACAGGCGTATGGCTCTCCTCATCGACGGAGACAACGCCCAACCGTCCCTGGTGGCGAACATCCTCGCCGAGGCCAGCAAGTACGGCCTGGTCACCATCCGCCGCATCTACGGCGACTGGACTACTCCCAACATGAACAGCTGGCGAGAGTCGTTGCAGCTTCACGCCTTCCAGCCAATCCAGCAGTTCCGCTACACAAAAGGCAAGAACGCCACGGACAGCGCCATGATCATCGACGCCATGGACATCCTCTACGAGACCGTGGTCAACGCCTTCTGTCTCGTTTCCAGCGACAGCGATTACACCAGGCTCGCCACGCGCATCAGGGAGAAGGGCCTGTTCGTCATGGGAATCGGCCGGCGGGACACCCCTCGTTCTTTTGTCAACGCCTGCGAAATCTTCGTCTACACCGACAACATATCTCCCGAGAAGGCTGAGGCATCGCCTCCATCCTCCGATAACTCCGCCAACCAGGTGCCGGACCCTGTGCCGCTTCTCAAGGCCGCTCATGACCTGGCCGCATCGGATGACGGCTGGGCGTTCCTGGGTACTATCGGCGACAGGTTGCGGCAGCTCGACCCGGGATTCGACCCTCGCACCTACGGCCAGAAACAGCTATCCAGCCTGGTAAGGGCGCATACCAAAGATTTTGAAGTCAGGGCATCGAAAACCCGTGGCGGCCCCATCCACGTGCGGATCAAGCAGCAACGCCGCCGAACGGCTAGAACGGCTAAGAAGAAATAGACCGGGATAGTGCGCCGGGCAGGCTGCGCGGCAGCTTGGTTGAGCCCATGAGATAGCTGTCCATGTGGTGCGCCGCCTCTCGCCCCTCCGCAATTGCCCACACCACCAGCGACTGGCCTCTCCGCATGTCCCCGGCAGCAAAAACGCCGGGTACGCTGGTCATGAGGCTCTCGTCCGAAGAGACGTTGCCTCTTGCGTCATAGTCCACTCCCAGTTGGTCCAGCAGACCTTCGTGCTCCGGGGAAACGAACCCCAGGGCCAGTAGCACCAGATCCACCTCGATTTCAAACTCGCTGCCGGGCGCCTCGATCATTGCGGGCCGGCCTGTCTCGTCCGGCGGCCCCCATTTCAGGCGTACGGCACGCAGCTTCTCCACTTGGCCTTCGCTTCCGTGGAAGCCCTTTGTCAGGATGCTGTAATCGCGAACGCCGCCTTCTTCATGGGCTCCATAAGACCTTAAAATCACCGGCCAGTAGGGCCACGGCTCATCGTTGGAGCGTTGCAATGGCGGCTCCGGCAGCAACTCATACTGGTACACAACCTCGGCGCCCTGGCGGTGCGCCGTTCCCAGGCAGTCGGCTCCCGTGTCGCCGCCGCCCAGGATCACCACGCGTTTGCCCTCGGCGCTGATCCTCTCCTCGGAGGCTACCGTCTGACCCGCGTTTATCCTGTTTTGCTGCGTTAGATAGTCCATGGCCAGATGGACGCCTTCAAGGTCGCGCCCCGGTATCGGTAGTTCCCTGGCCTTGGTGGCTCCGCCGGTCAAGCAAACGGCGTCGAAATCCTGCAACAGGTCTTTTCCAGTGACGTCAACGCCCACGTTTGTACTCGTCTTGAAGATGACGCCTTCCTCGACCATGAGGTCAACGCGGCGCTGCACCACGCTCTTCTCCAGCTTGAAATCGGGGATGCCCAAGGTGAGCAGACCGCCAATATATTCGTCCCGCTCAAAGACCGTGACGGCGTGGCCTACGCGGGTCAACTGCTGGGCAACGGCCAGCCCGGCGGGACCTGAGCCCACTACCGCCACTTTCTTGCCGGTGCTAACCTGCGGCGGCTCCGGTTTTATCCAGCCCTCCTTGAAGCCCCTCTCAGCTATGGCGTTCTCTATGTACTCTATGGTCACGGGGTCTTGGTTTATGTTCAGCACACAGGCCTCTTCACAGGGAGCGGGACAGATGCGGCCGGTAAACTCAGGGAAGTTATTGGTGGCGTGGAGCATATCCAGCGCCTGCTTCCAGCTATCCGTATAGACCAGGTGGTTCCAGTCAGGGATGATGTTTCCCAGCGGGCAGCCGGTATGGCAGAAGGGCACAGCGCAGTCCATGCAGCGGCCTGCCTGATCACGGATGCTTTGCACGGGCCATTCCTGGTAGATCTCCTTCCAGTGCTTGACCCGTTCCGTGACCGGCTCTCTATCGGGGCCCTTTCGGCCCAGATGAACAAACCCCAGTAGCTTACCCATGAATTACCAGCTCTATCTCTTTGGGCTGCTTCACCTTCTGCGCCTCCAGCACGTTGCGATAAGCCACGGGCATAACCTTGACGAACTTGGATATCATGCCCTTCCAGTTATCCAGTACCATCCTCCCCTTGGTGCTTCCCGTGTACTCCTGGTGCCATTCGATCATCTGTCGCAACGCCAGCTGGTCTGCCGGATCATCCACCTGTTCCAGCGCCACCATTTCCTTGTTGCATTTGTCGGCGAACTCACCGTCTTCGTCCAGAACAAAGGCTATGCCGCCGCTCATTCCCGCAGCGAAGTTGCGTCCCGTCCGACCAAGCACCACTACCATGCCGCCGGTCATATACTCACAGCCATGGTCGCCGATACCCTCTACCACGGCATAGGCGGCGCTGTTGCGCACGGCAAACCGTTCGCCGGCCATACCCCGTATGAAGGCGCGGCCTCCCGTGGCTCCGTAGAGGGCCACATTGCCTATGATGACGTTGTCTTCAGCCACAAAGGTGGAGCCCTCCGGTGCATACACCACCAATCGACCGCCGGACATTCCCTTGCCGAAGTAGTCGTTTGCGTCGCCCTCCAACGTCAGGGCAACTCCCTTGGCCAGAAATGCGCCAAAGCTCTGCCCTGCTGAACCCTGCAGGCGGAAATGGATGCTTCCCTCAGGCAGACCTTCCTCTCCGTAACGCTTGGCCACCTCTCCGCTGAGCATGGTCCCCACCGTGCGGTTGTAGTTATGGATTGGCAATGTGGCCTCTACCGGGCCGTTTCCATGAAGAGCGCTCTGCGCCAGACGGAGCAGTTCCTGGTCAAGAGCTTCGTCTAGGCCATGGCTCTGCGCCTCGCAGCAGTACGTCGCCACCCCGTCCGATGCTTCAGGACGGTGAAGAAGCTGGCTGAAGTCCAGCCCCTTTGCCTTCCAGTGGTCTATCGCCTTCTTGCTGTCCAACCTGTCAACGCGGCCCACCATCTCATTGACGGTGCGGAACCCCATCTGCGCCATGATCTCCCGCAGCTGCTCAGCCACCATGAAGAAGTAGTTGATCACTGCCTCCGGCTGGCCGTCGAAATGCTTGCGCAGCTCCGGATCCTGGGTAGCAATGCCCACCGAGCAAGCGTTCAAGTGGCACTTGCGCAGCATGATGCACCCCAGCGCTATCAAGGGAGCGGTGGAGAAGCCGAACTCCTCCGCGCCAAGCAGACAGGCTATAGCCACGTCACGCCCCGTCTTCAACTGTCCGTCCGTTTGCACCACTATGCGGCCTCGCAAGTCGTTCTGCACCAGCACCTGTTGCGTTTCAGCGATGCCAAGCTCCCAGGGCAGCCCGGCATGCTTGACGGACGATTCGGGCGATGCGCCCGTGCCGCCACTGTCTCCGCTGATCAGCACAACATCGGCGTGTCCCTTGGAAACCCCGGCCGCGACGGTGCCAACGCCTACCTCCGCCACGAGCTTGACGTGGATACGCGCCTCGGGATTTACGTTCTTAAGGTCGTGGATGAGCTGCGCCAGGTCTTCGATAGAGTAGATATCGTGGTGCGGCGGCGGCGATATCAGCTCCACTCCCGGCGTGGTCCGCCTCACCCATCCTATGTACTCATCGACTTTGTGGCCGGGGAGTTGACCACCCTCTCCGGGCTTGGAACCTTGCGCCATTTTGATCTGCAAGTCGTCAGCATTCACCAAGTAGTTGGTGGTAACGCCAAACCGGCCGGAAGCCACCTGCTTGACGGCGCTGCTCCGCGAGTCGCCGTTGGAATCGGGAGTAAAGCGGCGGTAGTCTTCTCCACCCTCACCGGTATTGCTCTTGGCTCCTATACGGTTCATAGCTATGGCCAGGGTCTCGTGGGCCTCCCTGCTGATAGCGCCCAGGGAAATGGCACCTGTGGCAAACCGTTTCACTATATGCTCAGCAGGCTCCACCTCGTCCAGGGAGAGCGGCTCCTCCGCCGTCTTTAACTCCAAGAGCCCCCGCAGCGTACACAACCGCTTTTCGTATTCGTCGGCCAATTCGGCAAACCGCCTGTACACACCGACGTCGGCCGTCTTGGCAGCGTGCTGCAACAAGGCGATGGCGTTGGGATTCCACATGTGGAACTCGCCGTCCCGTCGCCACTGATAGACGCCGCCGACCTCCAGGTCCAGCACGGCAGCCAGCTTTGATTCGCCGTATGCCCTGCGATGCCGGCTCAGGCTCTCCTCTTCTATTGCGTCTATGCCAATTCCGCTGATGCGCGACGGCGTCCAGGTGAAGTATCTGTCTATGGTCTCTTGATTCAAGCCCACCGCCTCAAAGATCTGGGCGCCCCTGTAGCTTTGTATGGTGGAAATGCCCATCTTTGAAGCAACCTTGAGCAGGCCTTTGTGCACCGCTTTAATGAAGTTCTTCTGGACCGTATCGTAATCCATGCCTTCAGGAAGCAGGTTTCTCTGTTCTACCATGTCGGCCAGCGACTCAAAGAGTAAATACGGGTTCACGGCTCCCGCCCCGTAGCCGATAAGCAGGGCGAAGTGCTGCACTTCCCGCGGCTCGCCCGACTCCACAACGAGGCCAACCTTCATACGCAGCCCCTCTCTTATCAGGTGATGGTGCACCGCGGAGGTTGACAGCAAGCTGGGTATGGGGACGTGGTTGGCGTCCACGCCTCTATCCGACAGCACCAGAATGGTATGCCCCGACTCTACCGCTTGGGACGCCTCACTAAGCAGCTTCTCCAGGGCCCTCTCCATGGCTCCCGGCCCTTCGCCGGCGTTGAACAGGGCGGACAGGGTCTTGGTCTTGAGATACGGGACCTGGTTCTGCCTTATTCGCTCTAGCTCTTCATTGGTTATCACGGGGTGCGGCAGCTTCAGTTGACGGGCCTGTTCAGGGGTTTCTTCAAGGAGGTTGCCTTCCGAGCCAAGCCATATCTCCAGAGAAGTGACTATCTCTTCTCGTATAGCGTCCAAAGGCGGGTTGGTTACCTGGGCAAACAGCTGCTTGAAGTAGTTGAATAGCAGTTGCGGCCTGTCGGAAAGCACGGCCAGCGGCGTATCGTTGCCCATGGAACCGACAGGCTCCGACCCTGTCTCAGACATGGGCTGCACCAGCATTCTGAGCTCTTCCAGGGTGTAGCCAAACGCCGCCTGCCTTTCCACCATTGTCGAGCGTTCCGCGGACGGCTCCATCGTCTCTTCCGGCAGGTTCTCAAGCCGCACCATGTTCTTCCTGACCCATTCACCGTACGGCTGCCTTGTAGCTACCTCCGACTTGATCTCCTCGTCGTCTATGATGCGCCCCTGCTCAGTGTCCAAGAGGAACATCCGCCCCGGCCGCAGGCGACCCTTGTACTGCACTTTTTCCGGCGGCACCTCCAGCACCCCTGTTTCAGACGCCATGATCAGCAGATTGTCCTTGGTCACTGTGTAGCGGAAAGGCCGCAGACCGTTGCGATCCAGGTTGGCGCCTATCCTTTTTCCATCGGTGAAAGCTATGAGCGCAGGGCCGTCCCAAGGTTCCATCAGATTGGCGTGGTATTCGTAAAAAGCACGCTTCTCCGCTGAAATGAACTGATTCCCGTTCCATGCCTCCGGAATCATCATCATCATGGCGTGCGACAGAGTCCTGCCGCCCAGTACCAGTAGCTCTAAAGCATTGTCGAAGTTGGCCGTATCGCTGGCCCGTGGAGTAATGATTGGGAACAGCTTCTTCACGTCATCACCGAACAGGGGTGACGAGAACAGGGACTCGCGAGCCGTCATCCAGTTGATGTTGCCCCTCAGCGTGTTGATCTCTCCATTGTGCGATATGTAGCGGTACGGATGCGCCAGCTTCCATGAGCCCAGCGTGTTTGTGCTGAACCTGGAATGCACCATGGCAAAACCGGATTCCATGTGGGGGTTCTTCAGGTCCAGGTAGAAGTGCTCCACCTGCGTGCCGGTCAGCAGACCCTTGTAAACCACCGTGCTGGAGGAGAGACTGGAGATGTAGAAGTCATCCGCCGCCTTCATTCCGGAAGCGGCCACCGCGTTCTCTATCACTTTGCGTATGACGTACAGCTTCCGCTCCAGGGAGGCCTGATCAAGCACGTTCGAGCCGCGCCCCACAAAGAACTGTCGTATGACGGGCCGCACCGCCCTGGCCGTCTTGCCAATGCGGCTTTCATCCACAGGGACGTCCCGCCATCCCAGGAACCGCTGGCCTTCCATCTGGACCGTGGCCTCTATGATCTCCTCGCAGCGCGCCCTCTCCGAATGGTCTTGCGGCAAGAACGCCATCCCCACCCCGTATTCACCCCGTTGGGGAAGTTCCACGCCGCTCTCATGGACGAAGAATGAGTGCGGCGTCTGGAGAAGGATCCCCGCACCATCGCCTGTATCCGGGTCGCTGCCCTCTGCGCCTCGGTGCGCCAGATGGCGCAGCACGTCCATGCCCCAATCTATAATCTGGCGCGACCTGCGGCCCTTGATATCAGCGACAACACCCACGCCGCAGGCGTCATGTTCAAACTCTGGGCGGTACAGTCCTCGTGGTTTGTCTTCTTTCATCAGTGTGTTCCTCAAAGTACCGGCAGATAGCGCTTGATCTCGTAGTCCGTGACGTGAGTGCGATAGCTGTCCCACTCGATCTTCTTGTTCTTGATGAAGCTATTGAAAACGTGCTCGCCAAGGGTGCGTTTAACCAACTGGCTCTGCTCGGCATAGCTGATTGCTTCAAAGAGACTCCCCGGCAGTGTATCCACGCCCACAGCCTTCCTCTCTTCTTCCGACATCTGGTAAACGTTAGCTTCCACCGGGTCAGGGACCGGGTATTCCTTCTCAACACCCTCCAGCCCGGCGGCCAGGAGCACGCTGAACGCCAGGTAGGGGTTGCAGGCAGGGTCAGGAGCCCGGTACTCAACGCGCACCGACTCTTCCTTTCCTTGGCGGAAGGCGGGAACACGTATCAGGTCTGACCGGTTGGTCTTGGCCCAAGAGATGTAGACGGGCGCTTCATATCCTGGCACCAGCCTTTTGTACGAGTTGACCCACTGATTGGTTACCGCAGTTATCTCTTGTGCATGCTTCATGAGACCGGCGACAAAACAGCGCGCCAGCCGCGACAGCCTGTAGGGGTCGTCCTCTTCAAAGAAGACGTTCCTGTCCCCCTGAAATAGCGACATGTTGACGTGCATGCCGTTGCCGTTCACGCTGGCCACCGGCTTGGGCATGAAGGTGGCGTAAAACCCGTACCTTATAGCCACCTCTTTTACTGCCAGACGGTACGTCATCACGGTATCGGCCATGGTCAAGGCGTCCGTGTATCTCAGGTCTATCTCATGCTGACTGGGCGCCACCTCGTGGTGGCTGTATTCCACGGGTATCCCCATCTCCTCCAGCATGAGGACGGTATCGCGCCTCAACTCTGTGGACACATCTTGCGGGGTCTGGTCAAAGTAACCACCCGCATCCAAGGGCTCGGTGCTGTCCGCGCTCTTGAAGTAGAAGTGCTCCAGCTCAGGCCCAACGTAGAACGTGTAGCCCAGGTTGCTTGCCCGCTCCAGGTTGCGCTTCAGCACCGTCCTGGGGTCGCCCTCAAAAGCCTTGCCGTCGGGTGTCAGGATGTCGCAAAACATGCGTCCCACCGCGTTCTGCTTGGGGCGCCAGGGAAGTATGCGAAAGGTGGTGGGATCGGGCATTGCCACCATATCGCTCTCGTCAATGCGGGCGAAGTCTTCAATGGATGAGCCGTCAAACCCCATGCCTTTGTCGAAAGCGTTCTCCAGCTCAGCCACGTTCAGAGCAAACCCTTTCAGGTTCCCCAGAATGTCCGTGAACCAGAGGCGAACAAACCGCACGTCATTGTCTCTAACCGTACGGAGCGTGTATTCAATAGCTTCTTCGCGGTCTTGTTGCATGGGAAAGAGCCAGTCTAATTCGATTGTGAATTCTTAGTCAAATACATTGTGATTACTTTTTCAATCAGCGAACCCGATGCACCGAACTATACGCCTCTTTTCGCTAAAGTGCCGGATGGGATGTTAACTGTTTGTTACAAAAAGCAAATAAACGTAGGGATCCGCGGTGGTGTTCCCCGGCGGGAAGCAAGGCGATGTCCAAGGGCTACAGCTTCTTGCGCTGTCTACCCTTCGCCAAACAACGCGGCCTCTCTTCTGAAGCGATAGCCCACGTTGCGCACCGTCTCTATGAGGTCCTGACCGGCGTCTTCCAGTTTGCTGCGCAGACGCCGTATGTGCACGTCTACCGTCCGCGTCCCTTCGTAATAGTCGTACTGCCAGACCTCGCTGAGCAGCGTCTCACGGGTGAACACGCGGCCCGGGCTGGCCGCAAGCAGTGAAAGCAGTTGGTATTCCTTGAAGGTGAGCAGCACCCTGTTGCCGCGGTGGAACACCTCGTAGCGGGCCAGGTCAATGTACAGGTCTCCCCTTCTAAGCGATTCTTCGCTTCTTGCTGGCTCGGCTTGATTGAGGCGATTCAGCGTTTGCCTGATCCTCGCGCTCACCTCTCCCGGCGGCGGCGGCAGTAGGAAGAAATCGCTGGCCAGTGAAGCATCATACTTACCGACAAGCTCCCTGGGCAGGGCGCAGATCAGTGGCACGCTCAGCCTGCGGCACTGCTCCGCCAGAGCATCCACCTCATCCAAGCCCGATGCGCTGAGGTCCAGCAGTACTGCATCTATCTGGTTAGTCCTACCGTCCAGGCTGGAAACGACGGCGTAGCCTACCTGCTCCCTGAACAGGGCGTCCAGCAAACCTCCGTCGGCATCGCCCCTTGTCGCCAGCACGCGCACTTCGTACGTCACCACCACACCTTCCCTTCTACCTCCATCCTCAACTCGTCGTACTCTTTGGTCCATAGCCCGGTGCTCAGGTATTTCCACCCGCCGTCCGCCAGCAGGCATACGATGTCCGCCTCGTCCAGTCTGCTTGCTACCTTCAGTGCGGCGGCAATGACCGCCCCCGACGAGATCCCGGCAAACACGCCCTCGGCATGCAGAAGCTCTTTCGTCATCTTGAACGCCTCATCGCTGGGCATCAGAATGCGAGCGTCCAGCAGCGATTCATCAAGGACCGGCGGTATGAACCCTTCTTCCAAGCTGCGCAGCCCTTGAATAGCATCGTTCGGTTCAGGGGCCGCCGCTACCACCTTGACATCTTCGTTGTGCTCTTTGAGCCAGCGGCCCGCCCCGGTCAGCGTGCCTCCGGTGCCCAAGCCTGCCACGAACATATCCACGTTGGGCAAGGAATCCGTTATCTCCTTGCCTGTACCCTCATAGTGGGCTTGCGGGTTGGCCTTGTTGCCGTATTGATACGGCATGAAGTACCGTTCGTCTTCCTCGGCCATCTTGCGCGCTACCGGGATGGACCCGTTGGTGCCCAGGTTTCCATCCGAGAAGTGAATCTTGGCTCCGAACGCCTCCAAGAGCTGTACGCGCTCCTGGCTCACGTTCTCCGGCATCACTACCTCTACACCGTATCCCTTCACCGAGCCGATCATGGCCAGCGCGATGCCCGTATTGCCGCTGGTGGGCTCCAGTATAACCTTGCCGGGCGTGAGCACGCCTTCGGCCTCTGCCTGCTCCACCATGGTAAGGGCAATCCTATCCTTTACGCTGCCCGTGGGATTGGCGCCTTCCAGCTTGGCAAACAGGCGTATGCCGGGCTTTGGGGAAAGGTGCGGCAATTCAACTAGCGGCGTATTGCCTATGGCGGCTATTATTCCGCTCCGGCCTTCCGCCTTAGAACTGCCTCCTTGAAGCTTGTCTTCCGTGGGTATCCTGGTCCGCATAGCAGGCCGCCGTCAGCTGCAGGGCTAATTGGCGGGCGCGGCCTCCTGTAGGTGCGGTATGCCGCAGAACTGCTCGTAATCAATGAGCTCGGTCACCGTCGGGTTGTCGCCGCAGACCGGGCACTCTCTATTGCGCGGCACCTTCACCGTGCGGAAGTTCATATCCAATGCGTCGAACAGGAGCAGCCTTCCAGTCAAGGTGTCGCCTAGACTCAAGACCAGCTTTATGGTCTCCACCGCCTGGATGGAGCCGATGATCCCCGGCAAAACGCCAAGCACCCCGGCTTCGGCGCAGCTTGGCACCATCCCGGGGGGAGGAGGCGTTGGGTACAAGCAACGGTAGCAGCCACGGCCGGGCACAAACGTCGATGCCTGCCCTTCGAAGAGGAAGATGCTGCCGTGTACGCACGGTTTCCCCATCATCACCGATGCGTCGTTGACCAGGTAGCGCGTGGGGAAGTTGTCGCTGCCGTCCACAATGATGTCATAATCCGCAAACAGCTCCAGCGCATTCTCTGAGGAGAGCTGCACGCGGTGCTTCACAACGTCGACGTCCGGGTTGAGGCTGTTGATCATCTCCTCGGCGGAATCTACCTTCAGCCTGCCCACGTCCTTGGTGCGGTGAAGCAGCTGCCTCTGCAGGTTGGTCAGATCGACCTCGTCAAAGTCTACAATGCCCAGCGTCCCCACTCCTGCTGCCGCCAGGTACAGGGCGGCGGGAGAACCCAGCCCCCCGGCGCCAATCAGCAATACCTTGGCGTCCAGCAACTTGCGCTGGCCCTTGCCGCCTATCTGGGGCATTATAATGTGTCTGCTGTAGCGTCTCGCCTGTTCCGGCGTAAACACTCTTGCCTCTGTTGTCTGCGTCACTGCTTTCCCCCTATCAGATTCTTGTGTCAACCAGCCATCTTGGTCCATTCCCGTTCAAGACGCAAAAAGCCCTGAACTCATACGCTCAGTCGCTAGACCAAACAACGGTTCAGGGCTTCGTGACTACTTTACGAGCCTAGATGTAGTACATGCCACGACTCGCCATCGCTTGCTGGCGGCTTGCCAGGTCCGCAATGGTTGTCGTGCCTAGTACGTTTCGAACCGTCGACTCCACAGTCTGCCAGACTTCACGTTGAGCACAGGCGCCGGAAAGCGTACATTCAGATGGATGCTCAATGCACACGAGCGGAGCTCCTGTCCCTTCCAGTGTATCCACCACCATAGCCAGGTTGATTTCACCTGGGTCTCTGGCCAGAGTATGTCCTCCCTGAGGACCCCTCCGGCTCCGAATCATACCAAATTTTTGGAGGACCGATAGGACTTGATCCAGATATGACTCCGGTATGTCCTGGCGACCAGCTATTTCGGCTGTTGGCAACGGCCCGTTTTCGCCGTGCTGAGCTAGCTCCACCAGGGCCCGTACCCCGTAGTCCACCTTCATTGGCACCCTCATCCTTGCCGCACCTCCACTGGCTAGCCGTACGGGCGGATTATAGCACGCAAGCTTGAAGGGTAGCAAATTGAATGGTATAGTGACACGGTTAAAGGACATATCTTGGACATGCCTGAGACGCCTAGCAGCGTCTCTACTTCTTTATTAAGGAGACCTTTCAACTCATGACTATGGAGTCGCTTTCCCTGCAAGCAGAGCCGCGTAGTGTGACAGGGAAGAAAGTCAAGGGGCTGAGGCGGCTTGGCCTGACCCCTATCCACGTATACGGGCGGGGAACCGAGCCGGCCGCGCTCCAAACCGACTCTACAACCCTGCGAAAGATAGTGGCACAGGCCGGGAGCAACATCCCCGTCACCGTTGAGGGAGACGGTAGCTCCCACTTTGCCTTCATCAGGGAAGTGCAGCGGCACCCCCTGACGGAAGACATCCTCCACGTCGACTTCCTGCAGGTGCCTCTGACGGAGACCATTCGCTCGGAGGTTCCCGTATATCTCATAGGGGAAGCTCCTGCCGTGCGGCTGATGGATGGCGCGCTCAACCAGGCCCTACACTCCCTGCAGGTTGAAAGCCTCCCACTTGACGTGCCTCAATTCGTCGAGGTCGACGTGTCCTCTCTTGAGGACTTTGAACATGGCATCCACGTCTCAGACATAAGCCTTGGCGACAAAGTGACCGTCCTCAACGATCCGGAAGAACTCGTGGCGCGCGTCAATGCTCCACAGGCTGTCGTCGAAGAAGCGGAGGCGCCCGCCGAAGTCGAGCTTGTCGGCGGTGACGAGTCCCAAGAAGCCTCCGAAGAAGACAGCGGCTGAGTCACAGCTTTCCCCTCGCCGTGGAGTGGCCTTACTCCTTTGCCCCGCTGGTGAGCATCGCTCCCAGGAAATGCGGTTGTCCCCTGAGGAACTCTCCCGTGGGCTGAGGCCTTCTCCCTTCCAGCTGGACCTCATCCAAGATCAGTACGCCTTTACCCGTCGCCACTCCCGCCGCGTATTCCCCGGCTTTGTCGGGTGCTGCCACCTGTCCTATTGCGGCTCCAACAGCGTCCTCTTCCAATGCCCTACCCCTGATCACCTTGAGCAACCGGCCTTCCCAGTGCGTAAAGCAGCCCGGCCAGGGATGAAGCGCACGCAACCGCCTTGCCAGATGCTCCGCCGACAGCGACCAATCAAGCTCTCCGTCCTCTCTGCTATATAGCCGTGTGATGCTTGCCTCGTCTTCGTTCTGTGGCACGGGTTTGATCTCCTCAGCCTCCCATGCCGGCAATACCTCCGTAAGCAGCTCTGCGCCCAGTAAAAACAACCTTCGTGTTAGCTGATCCGCCGCCTCTTCGGGGAATACATCCGTCTCTTTCTGCGCCAGAACGGGGCCCGTGTCCATTCCTTCATCCAGCAGCATGATAGTTGCCCCCACTTTTGACTCGCCATCCAGGATGGCCTCGGTCACGGGTGACGGCCCCCTGTACCTGGGAAGCAACGACGGGTGGACGTTCAACACTCCCAAGGGAGGTACTTTCAGCATCTCAGGAGGTAGAATCCTTCCGTAAGCAGCCACCACCATCGCCTGCGGCTCAAGGGACGCCAGGGTTTCGATGGTCCGCTCCTGGCTCAGTTTGGCCGGCTGAACTACCGGTATGCCGTTCTGCTCTGCATACACTTTGACCGGGGGAGGGCTAAGCCGGCGGCCTCTCCCCGCGCGACGGTCTGGACGGGTGTAGACCGCCGCCACGTCATGTCCGCTGGAGCAAAGCGCGTCCAGAACGGGCACTGCAAAATCCGGAGTTCCCATAAACACCAATCTCATAGCCAGAAGGTTCTGTAAGCTCCTTGTCCTAACTGTTTCTCTTCTTTACGTACTAGGAGAGGCAGAAAGGGGAATTTTCTGCGAATTTTCGAAAATTCGCTACTTGCACTCCCACGTAGTGGACAATGATATCTTTCGTCCATCACATCCATTTCCATGGATGTTTTTCTTGCCGACCCTGAAATCAGGTTAATCTTAATTCTATGACGAATTCTGCTCAAAAACTATGGACTACCTCGCTGGGCCAACTGCAGCTTCAGGTCCCCCGTTCAAGCTATGAGACCTGGTTGAAGGGCACCTTGGGGCTTTCCATAGATGGCGACCTGCTTTCAGTTGGCACACCCACTACCTTCGCCTCCGAGTGGCTGGAGCGACGCATGCACCAGGTAATAGAAGAGGTGGTTTCTAACGTGGCTGGCAGACCCATCCGTGTCGCCATTAAGGTTGTCTCTCACTTTGAGAGCGAGGCCACGGAGGACGGCGTAACCGATGCTCCCGTCCCCGCGCATTACGGAGAAGGCCCATATCCGGCCGCGCCCTCCGCCCCCCCCAACTACGGCGGAAACGGGCGTTACACCTTCAACAA
The DNA here is from genome assembly GCA_965116555.1 of Dehalococcoidia bacterium. GTDB lineage: Bacteria > Chloroflexota > Dehalococcoidia > Lucifugimonadales > QGNO01 > DAOUJH01. The sequence continues at coordinate 2,012,454 of OZ220698.1, forward strand.
TTTCATCACAGGGGTTTCTAACCATCTTGCCTATGCCGCGGCCCATGCCGTAGCTGACAAACCCGGGATCCAGTACAACCCCCTCTTCATCTACTCAGGGGTTGGGCTGGGCAAGACCCACCTTCTGCACGCAATCGCATCCTCCGTCTCTGAACGGGGCGTCACTCCTCTGTATGTCACCACAGAGCAGTTCACCAACGACTTCGTCCAGTCCATCCGGCAGCGGCGAACCGACGAATTCCGCGCTAAGTATCGCAGCGCTGAGTTCCTTCTCCTCGACGACGTTCAGTTCCTTTCCGGCAAGGAGCAGACCCAGGAGGGGTTGTTCCATACCTTCAACGACCTGCACAACGCCAACCGGCAAATCGTGGTCGCCTGTGATCAACCACCCACATCGGTCTCTCTATTGGAGGACAGGCTGCGCTCCCGGTTTGAATGGGGCCTCATCGCTGACATCCAAGAGCCGGATCTGGAAACCCGCGTTGCCATACTCATCCACAAGGCTCAAGCTCAGAACTCACCCATCACGGAAGAGGTGGCTTTTGAAATAGCCGGTCGCGCGCCTAGCGGCATCCGGAGCCTTGAAGGTTGCCTCAACCGTATCATCGCGCTGTCTCAATTCTTTGGGACCCCCATATCGGCCGACCTGATCGATATGGCCCTCTCAGGTATGCCAGCAGGCTCCCGCCAGGATCTAAGTGAAGATGCCATTCTGGAGTCCGTGTCCAAGTACTACCAAGTATCAACCGAACTGATTTGCACCAGGACACGAGACCGGAAAACGACACACCCGCAGAGGGTAGCCATGTTCCTCTTAGACTCAACAATCAAGCAACCTATCAGGGAAATAGCGACCCTTTTGGGGAATTGGAATCCCAAGACCGTCCGAAACTCAATTAGGCACATCAACGAAGAACTTCTACGTGAATCTTCAATAGCTCACGAGGTTGCCTCAATAAAGAGCCAGCTTGGTTTTCCAGACAGTTCCCAATCAAGGTAGCTAATTCCCATCTGGTTTCCCATTCAATTCCCCAGTTGCTACCCTCATTTAAATTGCGATTCCCCTAATTCCTTGATTTCGCAGTTTGACATAAAGGTTCTCTGATTATTATTAGAATAAGATTCAATAGGATATTTGTTTCTTATGGTTGATCAAATCAAAATATCCATAAGTGCCGGACGTGGAGGACATGGTTCCATAAGTCTCTCTCGTGTCCGGTATCTCCCATATGGTGGACCTGATGGTGGCGATGGCGGTTCCGGATCTGATGTTTTCTTTGTCGGGGGACAAACAATCTATTCGTTTGGTCGCAGTATTCCGAGGGCATTTGCCGGTACGTCAGGGACGGATGGACAGGGCGCGAAGAGGACGGGTAAGTCTGGAGGGGCTGCACACATTGAGGTTCCCCTTGGCACAACCGTCTGGGAGCTGAACGAGGGATTTGCCTTCATGGGAGAGTTGCTTCATCCCGGTGAAGAGTTGCTTGCTGCTAAAGGAGGCGCAGGTGGTCGGGGGAATGTCCATTTTGCGACGTCAACCAATAAGACACCGCTCATTGCCGAGACGGGGGAAAGGGGAGAGCAAAGAGAGTATCTTCTTGAACTTCAGGCGATAGCGGATGTCGCCGTTATGGGTAAGCCTAACTCTGGTAAATCGACCCTCCTGAAGTCATTGACTGGCGCGGGACCCGAAGTAGCAGACTATCCATTCACTACAAGAGAGCCCATTGTTGGTGTGGCGGAGTATAACTGGGACACGTATTCCGTTCTTGAGCTGCCCGGTCTCCTCCGTGGCGCCAGCCTAGGCCAGGGGCTCGGCAACGGTTTCCTTCGACATCTTTGGCGACCGCGCCTCCATGTCTACCTCTTGGCTGGCTGGAGCGACGACGTAATCGGTGATCTCAATGACCTTCGCGATGAGGTTGGCATCCACGACCCCGGCATGCTGGAGCGTCCGTACGTGGTTGTCGTCGGTGGGACAGACCTCCCGGACGTGGCGTGGGAAGCGCCGGCTATGAGAAAGAAGCTTGCCCCATACGGGATAGCCCGCTACTTTGTCTCCGGCCAGTCGGGAGAGGGCATTGACGACCTCAGGGCAGGACTGCATAAACTCCTGGGGCAGGTACCCCCGGTGCCCAGACGCCAACCGGAAGGCCTTCCTACGGTGTCCCCTAGTTCAAGGACGGGGCGCCCCTCTGTCGTAAAGGAAGGGGATACATTTGTGGTATCATCGCCGCCAGCGGAGCGTCTCGTAGTCCTGCCGGATCTGCGGCAGTTCAAAGTACGGCTCCAACTGAGGGAGGAACTATCCAGACTTGGCGTGCTCCGCGCCCTGGAGCAAGCGGGCATCAAACATGGAGATACCGTGAGAATAGGGACTCGCGAGTTCCAGTGGGAATGACATGCGAATCGGCATACTGGGAGGCACGTTCGACCCGATACACATGGCCCACCTGATTATTGCAGAGGAATCCCGCATGCGCGTTCCCTTGCAGAAGGTGGTGTTCATACCAACGGGACAGCCCTGGCTAAAAAGCGACAGGCAGATTACGGCAGGCTCTCTGCGGATGGAGATGGTGCGGCAGGCCGTGGCGGATAACCCCGCCTTTGATTCCTCATCGATAGAGATTGACAGGCCGGGTCTCACCTACTCTGTGGATACTCTTGAAGAGCTGGCCGGGCAGTGGGGGCCGTACGTCGAAATCAACTTCATCGTCGGAGTGGACTCCCTGTTGAGCCTACCCCGCTGGAAGGACCCGGAGCGGTTTCTTGACCTATGTACGGTTACCGCCGTTACCAGGCCCGGATACTCGCCGGATGCCCTTGAGGAGGTCAAGCGGCGGTACCCAGCCTTGGAACGGAAGCTCGGACTCATTGAAGGGCCGTCCATTGGTATCAGCGGCACGGAGATCAGGCGCAGGGTCGCCTCGGGCCTGTCTGTTAAATACATGGTGCCGCCCTGTGTCGAGAGGTTTATTGCGGAGCGGGGACTGTACAAAGACGTAGCCGGATGAATTGACCATCTTCCCTCGTGCATGTATCCTGCCCTCTGCCCGCTTGAAAGATAACTATTGACCCGAAAAAGGCACAAAGCGAATTCTAAGGAGGTAGGTTTATGGCAGGAAGCTTGAGTGATTTCATAGAGGACAGCAAAAAGCTGGTCGGCCGGGAAGCGCCGGACGTGGAGCAAGGAGTTAGCGTAGCTGACTGGTCTGCAATCCAGAAGTTCTGCGCCTCGCTGGGCGACGTAAATCCCCTGTACAACGACGCGGCAGGAGGCGTAGGCACCCTGTACAACACGCTGATAGCGCCTCCCAGCTTTGTTCTTGCAGCGCGCACGCCCGATTCCGGCGCGGCATACGAGCAAAAGGATTACGGCCTGCGACGGTTTACCACCCGCGTCTGTGCGGAGTGGAACGACGTGATACGGCTGGGAGAACGCGTGGCGAGTGACCTGAAGGTGTCCGACGTACGCAGCGGCCCCAAGTGGGGAGACAGGGAGACCGCAGAGGTTGACTCCACCGCCACCTACAGCACCATTCATGGAGGCGTCATAGCGACGGCTACGGGCACGGCGGCAATGGTGCCCTACACCCCCGGCGAGCCTCTCATTCAGGACAGGGACATCTACCAGTACACCGATGAAGAGATCAATAGCCTGGAACAGGACATAGACGCTATCCCGCCGCACCGTGGTCAGGTGCCCCTGTATTGGAGCGAGGTACAAGAGGGCGATGCGGTTCCCGCCCTGGTGAAGGGACCCGTGGAGTACAACTCCATGGAACTCTGGGAAGTTGCGCTGGCAAAGTCATCTACGGCCTCCTTGGGCCCTGTGGCCCACCGGCTGACACTGGACAGCCCGGGACGCCGCACCGTCAATCCCACCACCCTGTGGCCCTACTGGGACCTGGAGCAGACCTACAAGGACCTCTTGTCGGCTAGCGCGTTGGGATTCAAGATGTCGGTGGCCAGAGGACTGCATCGATTTGCCCTAGCCAGCCAGGTCATCACCAACTGGATGGGAGACCTGGGCTTTCTGCGAAGCATAAGCTTGGACTTGCCCAACCACTACTGCTATGGTGACACCATGTGGGTCAGCGGCCAGGTGACCAGAAAGTTTGAAGAGACAGTTGGAGACGAGAACTACTACGCCGTTGAGATCAAGCTCTCCGGCAACAACCAGCTTGGAGAGACTCTAGTTGACGGAACGGCGGTGGTCTACCTCCCAGAGAGGGGATTCCTGGTTGGCCTGCCGGTAGGCAGTCCATGGTGGTGATCCCGTGCCAGGGCAATTGAAAAACAAACAAGGAGTGAAGCGATGACGACAACAGGCGAGACTTTTGAAAGCTTGGTTAACGAGTTTCGTGAGGCGTCAAGGGGAATGATTGGCGAAGAGGTCCATGAAGGCTACCCCCTTGACGTTGGCCTGTATAGCGGGACGAGGCAGCCCTACGACTCTTCCGGACCGCCGTTCAAGAGTCCCTGGACTCTTACGGAGAAGGTTGCCAAGGCGTATGCCGTCCACATAGGGGACGACAACCCCCTCTATACCGACCCCGAATACGCCAAGAACGGCCCCTACGGCTGTCTGACGACCCCGGGGACGGCGATGATCATGGCCCGAACGCCCATGTGGCACGGCCCGGAGGAGCTGTGGAGAGACAGGCCCGGCGGCATTCCGTTCGCCAACTTCCATTCCGGTACGGCATGGGAGTTCTACGATGTCCTTCGTGTCGGCACCGGTCTCCGCACGACCTCTAAAGCTACCGAGGTCATAGAGAAGCCGGGAGCGCAGGGCAACCTCTTCTTCCTCATCACGGACGTCTTCTACTGGGACATGCGCGGCGACCTCCTCGGCAAGTGCTACGGCACCCTGATCATGATCCCGCGTGAAGAGATGGGCACCGGTCGCGCCATGTCCGTGGAGCGGCTCGGCGAGCGCATGATGTACGAACGGCAGGCCGGTAAGTACAACGAGGAAAAGGTGGAGGAGCTCTTCGACCTCATTGAGAAGGCTAAGCCCAGGGGTAAGGAGATACTCTACTGGGAGGACGTCAACGAGGGAGACAAGCTGCCCACGTTCGTTGTGCCACCTTGGAGCGACCAGGACTGGTCGGTGACCGGGTTCATCCGCAACGGTGCGGTGCGCTCGTACGCCTTTGAGGCAGGCTACAAGGCGCGCAGGCACAAGCTCCTGCCGGGATTCGCGGGAAACCCCTACACCCATCCCGTGACCCGCTGGCCGTGGGCTCACGGCGAAGAGCACGGCGATCCCCTGCTGGCCGCCTACCGAGGCCAGGCTCTCCCCTTCGACTGGGGCGGCCAGAGGTCTCAGATACCTCAGGCCCTGATGAGCAACTGGATGGGCGATCACGGCTTCATCCGCCGCCTCCAGATGGCTCTGCGCCGGCCTATGTACTACGGCGACTTGGGCATCTACAACGGAGAGGTGGTCAAGAAGTTCAAAGAGGTGCAAAAGGGCGAACCCGGCGAAGGCGCCGTGGACGGCGAGCGCACTTACTACGGCGTCGGCATCAAGTACGAGGGACGCAACCAGGAGGACCAGGTCTTCGTACAGGGCACCTCCGCGGTGTACCTCCCCTCGCGTGAAGGCGGCATGGTGGAGCTCCCTGTTCCCCACGTGGCCAAGCCCCCGGCCGTCCCCTACGAGACCTTCTACCGCGACTGGTACTAGACCTTAAAGACAGGCTCCCGCTCATCCTGAGCTTGTCGAAGGAAATGAGCGGGAGCCTAGCACTTCGGACCCCGTTTGGGAGGAACAGTGATTACAGGTAAAGACAAGCCGGCCATGGATGAGCAGGCCAGGGAAGTCTCTGCCATCCTCTTGGACAAAGAGGCCGTCATTATCAACACAGAGAAGCCCTTTGTGTTCTCATCCGGGATCCTAAGCCCCATATACTGCGATCTGCGTCTGCTCTGCTCCGATCCTGTAGAAAGGCAGCGAATTGCAAAGCTTCTGGCGGATAGAATCCTGGAAACAGAACCGGAAGCCGACGTGGTGGCGGGAGTAGCCACCGCCGGTATACCTTGGGCGGCCTGGGCATCCTCCATAATGGGAAAGTCCATGGCCTACGTGCGAGATCAGGCCAAAGGTCATGGCACGGGCCAGCAGGTGGAAGGAGTCGTGCAACCCGGAAGCCTGGCGGTGCTGGTAGAAGACCTCACCAGTACCGCTGGCAGCGCCGTCAGGGCTATCGGGGGGTTGCATGCCGTTGGAGCCAATATCAACCACAGCTACAGCATCTTCACCTACGGGTTCCCCCGGTCGACTGAGGCATACCGCGAGGTGGGGGTTGAGCTGGTCACGCTTTCCTCCGTCTCCACCTTGCTCGATCTGGCTTCCTCAGAGGGGCGCATAACGCGAGAGCAAGAGAGCGCCGTCAGGGACTGGCTCGCCAGCGACCCTATGGCGCAAGGGACTTAGCCCGTCGCTATACGTCCAGGTTGCGCACTTCTCTTGCGTAGGTCTGGATGAACTCCCGCCGCGGCTGCACCGAGTCGCCCATGAGCACGCTGAAGACCTCGTCCGCTATGATGGCGTCCTCCACGCCAACCTTGAGGACGGTACGCGTCTCCGGGTTCATCGTCGTATCCCAGAGCTGGTCGGCGTTCATTTCACCCAGTCCCTTGTAGCGCTGGATGCTGACGCCGCTTCTGTCCGCGTGTTTATTCACCCTGGCTGTTAGTTCAGACAGTGGGATGTCCGTATCCAGCACCTTGCCTTTGCGGGTCAGCGTGAAGCTATCCTGCTCCATCGCGTCCTTCACTTTGGAGTAGAGGTTGAAGCAACGCTTCATCACCGGCAAATCAAACAGCGTCTGCGATAGTTTGAACTTGTTGCCGGAGGGGAACTCTACCTTGAGCCATTTCTCTTCGGTCTCTTTGTTGAATCCCGGGTCGACGGGGATGCCCTCCGACACCAGCCAGCCCCTGACCTGCAACATGAACTGGTCTATGTTCGACATCTCCTGCCGGTGCCATTCAGCCACGTCCGATTTGAGGAGCTTCAACATGAACTCGGCGGGAATGCCGGCGGTCTGCTGCAGGTCCTGCAGAATCCTATCCAGGCTCTCCTGCTGCGACAACATAGTCTGTATTCCCACACCCGTTGTAGATATTGAGTCATCGTCGGATGTCAGCTTAAGGTTGGAGAATTGCTGCTTGGCCATCCAGCGGTCCTTTTCGTCTTCTGTGAACAGCCACTGGTCCGATCTGCCCTTGGAACCCTTGTACAGGGGCGGTTGGGCTATGTACAAGTAGCCGCCCTCTACCAGAGGCTTCATATGCCTGTAGAAGAAGGTCAGCAGCAAGGTGCGGATGTGAGACCCGTCCACGTCTGCGTCCGTCATGATGATGACTTTGTGATAGCGCAGCGAGTCAAGGTCAAAGCCTTCCGGCGCATGCCCGTTCCCATTCCCGTTTCCATTGCCGTTGCCGTTACCATTTGCGTCGTCGCCGTTAACACTGATCCGGGAGTGGAACTTGGTTCCCAGGGCCGTAATTATGGTTCGGATCTCCTCGTGGGAAATCATCTGATCTTCACGAGCCTTCTCCACGTTGAGGATCTTGCCTTTCAGGGGTAGCACGGCCTGGAACTTCCGGTCCCGGCCCATCTTGGCCGACCCACCGGCCGATTCACCCTCTACGATGAACAGCTCGCTCATGGATGGGTCGCGCTCCTGGCAGTCGGCAAGCTTGCCCGGCAGGGAGCCGCCGTCCATGGCGTTCTTCCGCTGCACCATCTCACGCGCCTTGCGGGCCGCCTCTCTGGCCTTCTGCGCCGTCAGGGCCTTGTCTATGATCCGCCGCGCTTCCATAGGGTGCTCTTCAAGGTAGTATTCCAAGCCCTCGGCGACCACGGTTTCCACCATGCCCTTGATTTCAGGGTTGCCCAGCTTTGCCTTGGTCTGTCCCTCAAACTCGGGGTCGAGCAGCTTGACGCTGATTACCGCCGCCAGCCCTTCCCTTACGTCCTCTCCGGCCAGGTTGGGGTGGTCGTCCCGGAGGAACTTCTGCTTGCGGGCGTGGTCATTCAGGGCGCGGGTTAGCGCGGTACGGAATCCGGTCAGGTGGGTGCCGCCGTCCGGCGTGTTGATGCAGTTGGCGAATGCGTAGACCAGCTCCGAATAGCCCGTGTTGTACTGCAGGGCCACCTCTACCATGGTGTCTTCTATCGGCTTCTCTATGTGGATGGGCTTCTTGGAAAGCACGTCACGGTTCTTGTTGAGGTGAAGCTCTACAAAGTCGGAGATCCCGCCCTCATAGTAGTAGGACTCCTTTGCTTTTTCCGCTCCGCGCGCCAGGTGCCAGGGGCTGAAGAAATCTATGCGAAGGCCCTTGTTCAGATAGGCCATCTCGCGGAACCGCTGGGTCAGTTCCTCGTAGTTGTATTCAATTTCGCCGAAGATCTTGTTGTCCGGCAGGAAGGTGATAATTGTTCCGTGCTTGTTGCTCTTGCCCACAGTCTCCACGTCGCCCTGTGGCTTTCCTCTGCCGAAATCCTGCACGGATACGTGCCCGTCCCGGCGTACCTCCACCCGCATCCACTCCGACAACGCGTTCACCACCGAAGCGCCCACGCCGTGAAGACCGCCCGATACCTTGTAGGCTCCTCCTCCGAACTTGCCGCCGGCGTGGAGAGTCGTCATTATGGTCTCCAGCGCGGGACGGCCCGTGGTTGCGTGAATGTCCGTGGGAATGCCGCGGCCGTTGTCCTCAACTCGTACGGAGCCGCCCTCTTCCAGGACTATGGAGATGCGGTCGCAGGTGCCGGCCATCGCCTCGTCTACGCCGTTGTCCACTATCTCGTAGATCAGGTGGTGCAGGCCGCGGTGGTCGGTGCTGCCGATATACATGCCGGGACGGCGGCGGACAGCCTCAAGGCCTTCTAAGACTTGAATATCGCTGGCAGTGTACTGGGGCATATTATCAATCTGCTTGCGTACCATAGGTACTCCTCATATGGGGTCGCCCTCGCAATGCAAAGGACGCCTGGAATTTGGAGCCTTGAGGACCGGCGCAGCAGGGAAAAAGAGAGAAATAATTCCGCTTATGTTGTTGTTCGGCTACTGCACCAACTCAAGGTGTTGTATACGGTACAATTTTAGCAAAAAACTTAAGCGAAGTCAAAAAAATCAGGCACTAAAACGTCAGCGTACTCCGTTCTTTAGGTACCTGTCGAAGAAGTCTCCGATGTCGTTGAGCATCTCCCGGATGTTGGACCTATTCACAACGTAGTATCCGTCGTTGGGGTACGCCTTGTATTGCACCACTTTGCCCTCTTTCTTCAGGGCTTCAGCGAACTCCCTGGAGGCGTCTGAATGAGGGTCTCTGCCCTCGCCATGCAGGACGAATGTTGGCGTCCTGGCATTACGCACCGAGTAGATGGCCGAGCAGCGATGCCAGGTCTCCTTGTTCTCCTCGTATCGCCCCAGCTCGTGCTCCAGCAGTTTGATGTGCTTCACGGCCATTCTGTTCAACTCCACGGGCCATTCGGCATATCCCGACATAGGCACCGCGGCCTGGAACACCCCGGGCGCAAAGCAGACGGCGTTCATGCTCATGATGCCCCCGTAGCTGGTGCCGGTTACGCCCATTCTATCCGGGTCGACGTAGGGCAGACTCTTCAGGAAATCGGCGCCTACTATTGCGTCTTTCAAGTCGCCGCCACCCCAGTCGCCGTCGTTAGCTTCCTCGAACGCTTTGCCGTATCCGGAGCTCCCTCGGACGTTGGGTTGCAGCACCACGTACCCTCGCTGCACCAGGTACTGGACATACGGCTGGTAGTTATCGAAGAACTGAGACGTCGGGCCGCCATGAGTAAACACGATACCCGGGTAGCGCCGGCTTCTGTCTTTAGGAGCGTACAGGTAGCCGTTGATAGTGAGGCCGTCGAAGCTGGCGTAAGCCACCTTTTCCGGAGCGACAAGGCGGTTCTCCAAGCCCCCTTCAGGCAAGGAGAAGGTCAGCTGTCTGGGCTCGCCTTCCTTGGCCGATATCACCCAGAGATCATCGGGAGCAGTCGGAGTGCCGTGGAGGAAACAGATCTGGGAGCCGTCCGGTGACCAGCTGGGGGCGTTACACACACCCATGCCTGGATTGAACAGAGACCTCGACTCGCCTCCTTCCGCGCTGGCGACTCTTATCTCCAGGGTTCCGTTGCGGTTGGAGACGTATGCCACCTCGCCGCCGTCCGGAGACCAGGCCGCGCCGCTCTGTTCGGTCTCCTCCGGGGCCAGCGGACCGGGCTCTCCTCCTTCAACGGATACCTTCCAGTAGTTTATATAGCCGCTTCGCTGTGAGCGGAAGAGAAGCCATTTGCCATCCGGCGAGACTTGGGGAACCCCCAGAGAGGGGCCAAACGAATAATCGAAGAAATCTCTGTCCTCAGCGATGACCTCGGAGCCTGTGCCGTCGCTGTTCATTTTGACAATCTGGTGGTCTTCCCAAGTTTCGTTCAGTCGTATGTAGATGATCTGCTTCCCATCGGGAGTGAACACCGGGTTCACTTCATAGAGGGGGTATTGGGTAAGTCGTGCAGCGTCTCCTGACGGTAGATCGACCCGGTAGATGTCGTAGCCGCCGTAGCGGTTGCCGGACAGGACCAGGCTCTTGCCGTCCGGCGCCCAGCACACGGACTGGATGTTAGCCCCCAGGTTGGTGAGCTGCGATTCAGCATCGCCGTTGGCGTGCCACAGCCACACTTCGTTTGTGCCTGTCTTGTTGGATATATACGAGACCTGCCGGCCGTCCGGCGACCACAGCGGCATGTGCGATGCGGCGTAGTCGGCGGTTCCCAGTCCCAGGGTAACCCTTGAGGGAAATCCTCCCTGTGGGCTGATGCTCCAGATATCCGGAGAGCCTCCCAGTGATGAAACGAATAGGATGCGAGAGCCGTCCGGCGACCATTGAGGCGCGTTGCCGGCTTCTCCGGGCCCCGGCGCGGGGATAGACATGATCTGGTCCAGAGTTAGGTTGCCGTCAAACATACTGTCCTCCCGCTTTCTTCCTGTGAGCTTTGATATGGGGTGAACCCTGGTGAGGGCCACGCCCCTTGTTGCCGCCTAACGGCCCATAGCATAGGACTCGCGGCGGGCGTCCGCCCCACCTAGGAGTATGCCCCGCTCTCTGTCCATCGTTATGAGGCAGACATTGCCCGTACGGCCTGACCAGTCGTCCCACACCTCAACCTTGTGGCCGCGGCTGCGCAGGTCGTCGATGACCATGGGGTCTATGCGCGCTTCCGCCGCCGACTGGCCTGGGAAGTAGGCGTGTGGCCAGAACGAGCTTGGCATGCTGAACGTGGCCACCCGTGGAGCCTCCGCCGCCTCTTGGGGGTCCATGCCAAACTCGACGACGTTGAGGAACACCTGTGTCATGGACTGGCATTGGGTATCGCCGCCGGGTGTGCCGTAGGCCATCCAGAACTTGCCGTCCTTGAACGCCATCGCCGGGTTGGGTGTCAGCCGTGGCCGCTTGCCCGGCTGCAGCGAGCTGGTGTGATCGGGGTCGAGCCAGCTCTGCGACCCCCTCGGCGATGCGATCAAGCCCAGCCCCGGTATCACAGGCGCGCCGTATATCCCGTCGCTTGGCGTTAGTGAAAAGGCGTTCCCCCAGCGGTCGACAGCGCAGGCATAGCTGGTATCCGGTGGCACGGGACCGCCCACGGGTTCGGGCGCTTTTACGGCAGGGCCGGCCTCACCTTGGTAGGCCCAGGGATCGCCTGCCGCAGGCATCTCGGCGAAGGCCTGCCTCATCTGTATGGCCTCCCGCCTCGCGGCGGCGTAATCTCTGGAAGTGAGACCCGCCAAAGGCACGTTTACGAACTCAGGGTCGCCGTAGAACGCTTCGCGATCTGCGAACGACAGCTTCAGCGCTTCTATGAACGCATGAAGATAATCTGCGCTGTTGTGGCCCATCGCCTTCAAATCGAAACCTTCCAAGATTTGCAGCGCTTGTATATTGACCGGCCCTTGAGACCAGGGGCCGCAAGTGTAGATATCAACGTCCCTGAAGCTGCCCTTCACCGGCGGCTCAACGGTGACCGAGTAGGATGCCATGTCATCCAGGCTGAGCAGACCGCCTTCGGATTGTATGAAGCTGACAATCTGCTCGGCTATTTCGCCCTTGTAGAACAGGTCGCGCGCTGCCTGAAGCCCGGCCTCTCTACCGTTCGAGGAACCGGCTCGCTCTGCGTCGATCAGCCTGCGGAATGTATTGGCCAGGTCTTTCTGCACTATGACGTCGCCAATCTCCGGTATCTTTCCGTCCGGCAGGAAGATTTCCATGGTGGACGGCCATGAGTAGATGCTGCCTTCCGTACCCTCTCTGCCGCTTCCCGTACGCAGTTGAAAAGCCGTTGTCTGGGCCGTGCCCATCTCCAGCACCTGCTGCAGCGAGATGGAAACGGGGAAACCGCCCTCGGCAAGCTCCAAAGCGGGTGTCACCACCTGCTCAAAGGTCATGGTGCCGTACAGTTTGAGTGCGGTGAGGTAGGCATCCGGAGCGCCAGGCGTGATGCATTGCAGCACGCCCGCCGCTATTTCTCCCCCGGAGTTTTGCTTGAAGTAGTCTATGTTGGCCTTCTTGGGCCAGCGGCCCAGGCCGTCTATGTTCACCGTCTCGTTACGGTCGGCACGGTGTATGATCATCGGCGCAACGCCGCCAAAGCTGACCCAGTGGGGCAGCACGGTTCCCAGGACAATGCCCGCCGCTACGCCGGCATCTATGGCGTTGCCGCCCTCTTCCAGGATGCGGTATCCCGCGGCAGTGGCCAGCCAGTGGCCCGAAGATACCATGTGGGACGTTCCTGTGATGGCGGGGCGGAATGAAGTGAGGCCCATGGTCATGATACGCCTCCTCGTAATGACTTGGGTGGATGGTAGGCTCCTTCCCAGGAGGTGTCAAGCGGAGGAGTTGCTGTCCACCTCAACGGTGAAGGTGTGCGTCTCATCATTCAGCGAAGCGCGGACAGTCCTGGCCTCGGCCGCGGTCTCCGTCGCTTCCGATAACCCCGTTTCCGCTATGTACTCACGGCCATTCACGCGGATGCTGAGCCTACGCCGGGCGAATACAACGCCGGGGCTATTCTTGATCTCTTGGATGAGGCTCTCCTGTTCCAGTAAAGCTGCCTGTGCCTCTTCGAGCGATACTTCTTGAAACGTGACCGCGTCTCCCGGCGCGGCCTGTGCCAGGCGCATGATATCGGCGCTGATCACGGTGGCTATCTTGGTGTAGCCACCCGTGGTGCCCCTATCGGCTAGAAGAACAATGGGCATGCCGTCACCGGTTACCTGTACTGCTCCCAGCGGGATGCCGTCCGAGACGATGTCCGCGCCGGCCTTGTGCTCTATGGGCGACCCTTCCAGCCTGTAGCCTATCCGGTCCGACCTTGGCGTGACCGTGTAGCTGGACGACAGAAAGGTCTCGATGCCCTGTTCGGTGAAGGCGTCGAACTGCTGCCCCGGCGTTACTCTAAGCCGGTGAGCGTGCCCGTAGCTGGGGACTGCTCCCCGTGGGAAACGCCTTCCTTCCACGCGATCCATGCCTGTAGAGGCAGCAATCCTGTCGCCATAGACCAGTGCGCGGCCTTCCAGCCCGCCTATATTGGCCCGTGTGTAGGTGGAGCGGCTGCCAAGCATGGGCGGAACGTCCACGCCTCCCGCTATGGCGAGATAGGCCCTCACCCCGTCGTTGATCCCGTGGAACTGAAGCTCGGCGCCTTTCTGCACTGCCACGGGCTGCCACGTGGGGACTGGGTTGCCGTCCAACGTGGGCGCAAGGTCGGCGCCGGTTATCGCTATTACGGTTTCGTCTAGAAAACGGAGATGTGGGCCTGCCAGGGTCATTTCCAGTCCGGCGTCACCCTCGCGGTTCCCCACCAAGAGGTTGGCGGCCCGCAGGGCAAAGGCATCCATTGCTCCGGCCACTGGCACACCGTACCTCTGATAGCCGTAGCGGCCCAGGTCTTGCGCCGTGGTGAACATGCCGCCGTCCAGAACTTCTATGACGTCCATATCTACTCCGCAGGATACGAGGCCGGTTGGTAAACCCCGTTCCTAACTTCTTCGAGGATCCTTTGGTACTCTTCCGGCGGAACCGGAACGAACCGTATATAGTCGCCGGGCTCCGCTATGACGGGCGGCTGCTTCGAAGGATCGAACAACTGCACCGGCGTCCGCCCTATGAGCTGCCAGCCGCCGGGGCTCTCGATGGGATAGACGCCCGTTTGCCGTTCGGCAATGCCCACGGATCCCGCGGGTATCGCCGTGCGCGGCGTCTGCAAACGCGGCGTGGCTATCTTTTCCGACATGCCTCCCAGGTAGGTGAATCCGGGCGTGAATCCCATCATGTACACCAGGTAGTCCGTGCCGGAGTGCAGCGCAATCACCTCTTCTTCCGTGAGGCCGTTATGCCCGGCTACGTGCCCCAGGTCGGGGCCGTGGTCGTCGCCGTACACGGTGGGTAGCTCCACAACTCTGGAGGCCCCTGTAGCAGTCTCATCAAGGTCTTGCGTCAGTTCTCTTATCCACCCCTCCAACTCATCCGGCGACAAGGTCAACGGGTCGTAGTTGATGAGAAGGGAGCGATAGGTCGGCACCATGTCAAGGACTCCCAGTATGGCCTGCCTTTCTATGGACAGGAACAGGTTGTGCACCGCGCGATTGATTTCAGGGGATATGCCGGTTCCCATCTCAATGACAAAGGCCTTGTCTCCGGCGGGAACAAATCTCAAATCTGACATGGGCTAGACCATCTCACTCAGGCGTACTATCTCGACACCGGCGTCTCTCAGACCGTTCCGCACGGCTCGCGCCATCTCCACCGCGCCCGGGGTGTCTCCGTGCAGGCAGAGGGTATCGGCTTGCACCTCCACCTCCTCACCGGTGATAGCCGTGGCCTTGCCTTCCGTCACCATCTTCAGGCTGCGCTCCACCACTTCGTCCAAATCGTGAATCACAGAACCGGGCTTGGACCTGGAGACCAGGGTGCCGTCCGGGTTGAGGGCGCGGTCGGCGAACGCCTCCGTTGCCACGCGCAGACCCATTTCACGGGCCACGCTGGCCCAGGAGCTGCCCGCCAGCACTATCAGGATCATTTCCGGGTCTATTTCCAGGACCGCTTCATTGATTGCTTTGGCCAGGTCGCCTCCCTCTACCGCCATGTTGTACATGGCGCCGTGAGGCTTAACGTGCTGCAACTTGTGGTCTCTGGTGAAAGCTTTGAGCGCGCCTATCTGGTACGTTACGTCATCCTTCGCCTCGGCGGAGGTGACCACCATGTTGCGCCGGCCAAACCCCTGAAGGTCGGGGAAGCTGGGATGCGCGCCTATGCCTACGCCGTGCTCTTCAGCGAGCTTAACCGTGTGGCGCATCCACTGCGGGTCTCCGGCGTGGAAGCCGCAGGCCACGTTGGCCGACGTGATGTATTTGATAACCTCTTCATCCTGGCCCAGCTTGTAGGAGCCAAAGCTCTCTCCCATGTCACAGTTGAAGTCTATTCTGGCTGTCATGGCGCCTCCTAGAATCATGCGGCGTCTATTATTATATAGCTTCCAAGGCCATGCTATACTAGCCCCAAACACGACCCAATGGCACGACGGGTTCGGTGTGCATACGGAGGATAGCAGGAATGCAGTCTAAGCAGAGCCACGCGGACTTAATCAGGTCTGCGTTCACCGCCCAGGCCGGGTACATCAGCACCAGCCCAGCATTCGTCAGCGAGGAGCGGCTGAAATGGCTGCTTGACTTGGTGCGCCTGAGCGGCAGCGCCGAGGAGCTGCGGGAGTTGGAAATGCTGGACGTGGCCTGCGGCGCCGGAGTGGTTGCCGTGCCAATGGCCGAACATGTTCGCCACGTGACCGGACTGGACCTGACGCCCGCCGTAATCGAAAAAGCGGAGGAGCTGGCCGGAGAAAACAACGTTGGCAACTGCAAGTTTGTGCTGGGAGACGCCGGAGACCTTCCGTTTCCGGATGGCTCCTTCGACATAGTTACCTGTACCTCTGCATTCCACCACTTTGACGAGCCGGAGCGGATAATGGCGCAAATGGCCCGCGTCTTGAAGCCGGGCGGCGCTCTCTGCGCCTTGGACATCACTACGTCGGAAGTGCCTCCCATAAGGGCGCTCCACCAGGAGATGGAGCGCCTGCGCGACCCTTCCCACATTACGAACCTCACGCCTTCCAACTGGCGTCGAATGGCGCAAAAGGCAGGCCTGAACGTCAGGCTGCTCGGAGTGTTGCCCTCCTATCGTGACCTGGACGAGTGGATGACCATTTGTCCGGCCGAGACAAGAGATAGGGTGCGCTCATTGTTCGAGCAGGACGTAGTCGACGGCAAGAGCGGGCTGGATGTGAAGAGGGATGGCGATGCCATCCTGTTCACGCATCCCATGCTGCTTATACGCGCTGAAAAGATAGAATCTGGGAGCGGCTGAAATGAGGCTAGTTTCTACCAAGCGGAGACGGCTGATCGTTGGCGGATTGGTGGTGGTGCTCATCCCTGTCCTGGCGTTTGCCTGGTGGCTGGGCTCTCCTCTGTTCATCAGTAAAACCGTCGACGAAGAGTTCCCTCTCACCGTGGGAGCGGACATTCCTGAAGGCATGTCCCGCTCCGAAGCGGAAACCATCATGGAAGGCATGGCCATGATGGACAGCCCCATGACCGAATCCATGATGGATGATGAGGCAACGGCCACGGTGGTCAAGTCCGGCTCTTTCCGCGATGCCGACAGCTTTCACACGGGCAGCGGGCAGGCCACTATATACAGGCTAGCCAGCGGCGAACACGTTCTCCGGGTGGAGGATCTGAGAGTGACGAACGGCCCTGATCTGAGAGTGCTGCTTAGCGCGCATCCTGATCCCATGAATAGGGGCGAATTCAGTAGCGAGGAATACGTGGAGCTGGACAAGCTGAAGGGGAACATCGGCAATCAGAACTATCCCATCCCGGAGCTGGACTTGTCTCAATATCGCTCCGTGGTTATATACTGCAAACCGTTTCACGTAATCTTCAGCGTGGCGCCGCTGAGCTGACCACTAGTTGTGCGGCTGGGGACCCTATATGACACCTGCCGAATTTGAGGAAGCTATTGGCCTGACCCTGTTTGGTGTGGGCACTGCGTTTGCGGCTCTGGTTATACTGATGGTCATAGTCGTGCTCACCGGATGGTCGCTGCGCTGGCAATGGCTGCAGAGGCGGTTGCTCGGCTCTGCAGCGGTGGAGACACGCGACAAAGCGCTGGCGGCTTCCATTGCAGTGGGAGTTGCCCTAGCGCAAACGCGGCAAACTGAAGATGACCCTTCTGAATAGAGTAGCCTGTGCCTGACCTTAGCCAGTATCTGAACGAGACCGGTTTTCTCAACTTGAGTCCGGGCAATCTTTTCCTCATTGCGTTGGGGTTGCTCTTCATCTACACGGCAATCGCCAAGAAGGCGGAACCGTACGAGCTGCTGCCGATAGGCATAGGGGTCATAATCGCCAATCTGCCTCTCAATGCTTTGATACAGCTTGCCCCGGACCCACTGGCTCCGGATGCGCTGCAAGGATCCGGTGTCCTTGGCCTCACCTTTCATTTCGGCCTCTCCTTCTGGAACATACTGCCGCCCTTGATATTCCTTGGCCTTGGCGCGCTCACCGACTTCACGCCTATCATTGCGAATCCCAAGACGCTGCTTCTGGGTGGCGCGGCACAGGTGGGCATCTTCGTGGCTTTCTGGGGAGCCCTGGCCATCAGCCTCGTCCCCGAGCTAGGCATAGACTTCTCAACCAGGGAAGCGGCGTCTATCGGCATCATAGGCGGCGCGGACGGCCCCACCACGATATTCCTTTCTGCCATACTGGCTCCCGACCTGCTGGGGCGCACCGCCGTGGTCGCGTACACCTACATGGCCGGTCTGGCGTTTATACAGCCCCCATTGATGCGGCTCCTCACCACCAAGCGGGAGCGGCGGATTGTGATGCCCCCGGCGCGGGAAGTGTCCAAGCTGGAAAGGCTGATATTCCCGCTCCTGGCCATGATCCTCATCATCCTGCTTGTCCCCAATGCGGCTCCGCTCATAGGCATGTTCATGCTGGGCAACCTGCTGGCGGTGAGCGGTGTGGTGCCTCGACTTAGTCAAGCGGCTTCCAACGAGGTTATCAACGTCGTCACCATCTTCCTCATGGTTACGGTGGGGGCGCAGCTTTCCGCCGATAAAGTACTTCAGCTTGAAACGCTGGCCATCCTGGTCCTGGGCCTGGTCGCCCTGGCCGTTGGCACCGTGGGGGGGATACTCTTTGCCAAGCTGATGAACCTGGTCTCCAAGGAAAAGATAAACCCGTTGATAGGCGCCGCGGGCGTTTCCGCAGTGCCTATGGCGGCCCGCATCGCTCACGCCGAAGGTCAGGAGGCCAATCCCGATACGTTTCTTCTGCCTCATGCCATGGGCCCCAATGTGGCGGGCGTCATAGGGTCGGCGGTGGTGGCGGGCGTGTTCATCTCATTGCTTGGTTAAACCATGACAAAGCGCATCAGGGTAAGAATCGGCGATAGGTGGTACGAGGTAGAGGTAGGCGATGTCTCGGCCAACCCCATCCGGACGCGGGTCGATGGTGAGACGGTCGAGGTCAACGTAGAAGGGCTGACCGATGCTACACTGCCCGCGCGCACCCCGTCTCAGTTGCCTGCGGGAAAGACCATACAAGTCAAATCGCCCATGCCGGGTGTGATTGTTTCGGTTGGGGTCAAGCCGGGTCAGAGTGTGGCAGAGGGCGACGCTCTGTGCGTTCTGGAGGCCATCAAGCTGCAACAGGCCATAAGGGCCCCCGCATCCGGCACCGTACAGGCGGTGCACATCGCGCCGGGCCAAAGCGTGACCGCGGGCCATGCGCTGGTTGACTTGGGCTAGCCCCCGGTTAGCGCCTGGACTGTCCGAATCTCATAGCCACGTAGATTCCGGACAGTATCAGGACGCCCCCTAGAACGCTGGTCGGCGGCGGAGCTTCCCCCAGTATGATCACGGCCGCGGCGGTCGCGATGACAGGTTCGGCCATGACCGCGATGGCCACTGCGGTGGCGGTGACGTGGGCCAGCGACCAGTTCAGCAGGGAGTGCCCGACTACCTGCGGCACCAGGGCCACCATCACCAGCCATAGATAGGTCTGCGGAGTGTAGCCGGTGAAGGGGTCACCGGCCAGGATGGCGGCTATCAGCAGGATGACTGCCGTCACGCTGTAGACGGCGGAGTTGTAGCTCAGAGCCGGTACGTGACGGCGCAGCCTCCGGCCGGCCAGCATGTACCCCACGATGGCTACCGCCCCGGCGAAGGCCAGCAGATCACCCCAAACCTCGCTTTCGCCGCCGCTGGCATCGCCCAAGGCCAGGATGGCCCCACCGGCGATGCCTACGGCTATACCGGCGAACGTATATCTGTGTATCGGCTCCCCAAAGAAGGCGCGTGACGCGATGGCGACGAGGAACGGGCTGGTCGTGACCAGGACGACGGAGCTGGCGACGGAGGTGTACTCCAGCGACAGTATCCAGGCCCAGAAATGCACCGAAAGGGACGCGGAGGAGAGGAGGACAAGGGGCACGTCCCGTTTGCTTAGACCTGAGACGGACCCGACGCCGTTTCTCATCCAGGAGCCCACCGCAAGCCCAATCATGACGGCCGCGGCGATGGTCATTCTGTAGGAGGCTATGACCAGGGACGGCGCTTCGGCCAAGCGGATGAATATGGCGGCAAAAGATACGGCTACAACGCCAATGGCGAGTCCCAGGTACAGGTTACGGGTGTTGGCTTGGGCAAGCACCCCCGTAGTATAAAGCATGGCGAGGAGACGGGCAGGCGGGGGTTCTGTTTACTCGTCGTTCCTGCGGAGCCTGTCCCCGACCCCGATCGGGGGGCAGGAACCCAGGCGGAGTGGGGTGGGAAGGTTGCCAAGAGGGGTGTGCAGAGCCTGCACACCCCTCTTTGATGCGGTCTAGTACCAGTCGCGGTAGAAGGTCTCGTAGGGGATGGCCGCTGGCTTGGCCACGTGGGGGATGGGTAGCTGCACCATGCCGCCTTCACGCGAGGGAAGGTACACGGTGGAGGTGCCCTGTACAAAGACCTGGTCCTCCTGGTTGCGTCCCTCGTACTTGATGCCGACGGCGTGGTAGGTGCGCTCGCCGTCCACGGCTCCCTCGCCGGGTTCACCCTTCTGTACCTCGGTGAACTTCTTGGTGACCGTGCCGTTGTATAGGCCGATGTCGGAGTAGTAGAAGGGTCTGCGCAGGGCCATCTGGAGCCTTCGGATGAAGCCGTTGTCGCCCATCCAGTTGCTCATCAGCGCCTGGGGTATCTGAGACCTCTGGCCGCCCCAGTCGAAGGGGAGAGCCTGGCCTCGGTAGGCGGCCATGAGAGGGTCGCCGTGCTCGTCGGCGGCGCCCCAGGGCCATCGAGACACCGGGTGGGTGTAGGCAAAGCCTCCGGGACCCTCGTGCCTGATGTGGCGGCGCATCTGGTAGCCGCCCTCGAACTGGTAGCCTCTGCCTGGGCCGTTGCGAATGAATCCGGTGGCGGTCCAGTCCTGGTCTGTCCATGGCGGGATGATGAAGGTGGGGAGCTTGTCGCCCTCGTTGACATCCTCCCAGTAGAGGACATCTTTGCCTCTGGGCTTGGACTTCTCCATCAGGTCCAGTATCTCCTCCACCTGCTCGGCGTTGAGCTTGGGCACGTTGCGCTCGTACATCATGCGCTCGCCCAGTCTTTCCACCGACATGGCGCGTCCGGTGCCCATCTCTTCGCGGGGTACCATGATGAGAGTGCCGTAGCACTTGCCAAGGAGGTCGCCGCGCATGTCCCAGTAGTTGACGTCGGTGATGAAGAAGAAGAGGTTGCCGTGTGCTCCCGGCTTCTCGATGATCTCCTTGCCCACCGAGGAGGTCTTGAATGCGGTACCGACGCGGAGCACGTCGAAGAACTCCCAGGCGGTGCCGGAGTGGAAGTTGGCGATGGGCCAGCCGCCTACTCTTCGAGCGCCGTGCCACATGGCGTTCCTGGCGATGATGAGCGCGGTACCCGGCGCTATGAGACATCCGTAGGGGCCGCTCTTGGCGTATTCGGAGTCGGTGTAGAGGGGGTTGTCGTCGCCGATGCTGGCGGCGTATGCCTTGATCACGGGTTCGGTGAGCACCCAGGGGCTCTTGTATGGTGGCCCCGAGGCGTCGTATGGCTGGGTGACGCCCGGGTGGAGGTACATACCGAGCGGGTATCCTTCCCCAATGACCTCGTGTTCCAGGTCTTCGTGGGAAAGCCGCCTGAACTCGTCGACTAGGCTTTCAAAGGTTTGCTTTTCTTCTGTGGTCATTTCACCGCTCCTTTTCTCCTCACTTTTCGGAACAATCGATCAATGTGCTGCGGGTCCTACATCAGGGGGTTGCCGATGGGAAGACCCACCAGGAAGCCTCTTTCCGGCAGATAGACTACTGCCGTGCCGTCCACCAGCGTTTGCCCCAGCTGGTTGTGGCCGGAGAGTTTGACCTCCACTGCGGAGTACTCGGCGTCGCCGACTTGCTCTTTGAACTTGCTGGTCACCTCTCCGCTGAGCCACATGGTGTCTTCGTACAGGAAGTGATTGGGGAGGTCCAGGGACATCCTGCGCAGGAAGCCCAGGTCTCCCATCCAGTTGGTTAAGACTTGCCCGGCTAGCGCGAAGCGCATCAGCCCCTTGGACACGGGCATCTTGAAGCCCAGGGCCTTCACGGCAAGAAGGTCGCCGAAGGCCTGCTCTGTGTCCAGGTACGGCCAGTCGTTGCTGGGGTTGACGGCTATCCTGCCTGGCCTCTCCAGGAGCTGGCGGTAAGCCACGGTACCAACGGAAAGGGCGGTGGGCTTGGCCTCGGCCACCTTCCAGGAGGATATCTCCGTGTAGTAGAGGGGGCCCTTCACCAGTGAGGGCAGCTTGTCCCCTACCTCGACCTCGCTCCAGTAGAGAGGCACGTCGCCGCGGTGTGGGGCTATGGCGTCCAGGTCGTCTTCCAGTTTGCGTATCTCTTCGTCGGAATACTGGTGGATATCCCTATCTTCAATGAGGGACTCGCCCGTGGAATATGGCACCAGGGTCACCGTTCCCGAAGCCTCCGCCAGGATGCCGCCAAAGACGGTGCTGTAGGTCGCGGTCGAGTCTACCTCTGCGGTCTCCCGGTCTCCCCAGTTCGGCCCGTTGCGTACGTCAGTCACCTTCAGGTCGGTTACCAGCCGCTCGCCCAGGCGAATCACGTCGTTCCACTCCGCACAGGCCTTGGTGCTGAACCTGCGCAGGCCGTACGCCTTCTGCTCGTAGGTTGCGCCTGATTCCGGGGTGCGCGCGGCGAAGATGAAGGAGGGAGGCGCGATCATGGTGTTGTACAGGGTTCCCACGCCGCCTGCCGCGTCGTTGTACAGCGGGTTTACGTCACCCAGAGCACTGCAGAGCTTCTGAATGGACGACCAATCGGCCACGTTGACGCCTTGCGGTACGTCCGTCGCGTCTTGCCCAATGAGAGCTTTGGAATCTTCAATGAACTCTTTCAACTTGTCTGCCATCTGTGTTGCCCCCGTTCTGAATAAGCATGATTGCACGCTCACGCTTGGAACGTGCCTCGATTTTCGGAATCTATACCCGTTCAATAGCCTTGTCAATCCCTGGGCCGAACAGGGCAACAAGACAGCAGTGCACCCATCATCGTTCCCGTGTAGGCTTGTCCTCGTGCCCCGACACCGGGGGCGGGAACCCAGGGGCGGGGGGATTCTCCTCCCACCGGAAACGGCAGCGCCGCGAGCCAGTCACATCCCCTCTTCTTGCGTTTCGCACTGAATTTGAAATGCGACAATGATGTGCTATGCTTACATTGAATAGACTGCATGTCATTGGGGGCAAAATGAGAGAGTTCACCACAACCATCACACAGCGCGGCCAGGTGACTATCCCCGCCGAGGTGCGGAGAGTGCTCGGCGTCAAGCATAGGGACAAGGTTGCCTTCACCATTGAAGACGGTGAAGTGCGTCTAGAAGCGGCTTCCTTCAGCTTGGAGTCAGCCTATGGATCCGTAAAGCCCCCCAAGAAACCCGAAGACCTCCACAAGATTTCCCGAACTGCCAAGGATGCCAAGGCTGAGAAGACCGCGCTAGAGTTGAGCAAGGCATGAAGTTCTTGGACACTAATGTCATCCTGCGCTACCTCACTAGGGATGATGAATCCAAGGCTGAAGCCTGCTACCAACTCTTCCAGCGAGTGAAGCTGGGAGAAGAGGAACTTTTCACCTGCGAGGCCGTTGTAACGGAGGTTGCCTACGTGCTTTCTTCACCTCGTGCTCCTTACCGGTTGAGCCACGAGGAGGTCAGGGATCGGCTCTTGCCAATCCTGACCCTGCGTAGCTTGAGGCTGCCTCAGAAGCGTGTGTACCTCCGGGCCTTGGACCTTTACGCCTCCGCTCCTTTTCTTGACTTTGAAGATGCTCTGGCTGTAGCGCACATGGAGCATCGAGGACTGACAGAGATCGTAAGCTACGACAGAGACTTCGACCGTGTCACGGGACTCCAAAGGATCGAGCCGTAAATCAACTCATCCACCGAACCCTCTCGTTATCCTGAGCGTAGCGAAAGCAATCTGGTGATGGTGGGAAGTTTACCCTTGAGAGTAGCCGGTTGGTCGTTCCCGCGTAGCCTGCTCCGACCTCCTCCCGAATACCCCCTCCGTCGTTCCCGTGTAGGTTTGTCCTCGTGCCCCGACACGGGGGCGGGAACCCAGGGGCGGTGGTGTGAGTACCCGCTCTGCTACTGCACACGCTTCAACGTCGCTTTCTTGCCAGGCCATTCCGAGGCAAGCATGGAGTAGACCGCCATATCCATATCCTGGAACATGTCGTCGTAGAGGAGTTCTGATTGCCGCTCGATGCCTTCAAGGGTGAAGCCTAGACGATGGGGAATCCCTCTGCTGCGCGCGTTGTCGGCGGAGGCGCGGATCACCACGCGGTTCATATTCAACCGTTCAAACATATAGTCAAGGAGGGCACGGCAAGATCGCGTCACGATGCCTCGGCCCTGCATCTTCTCCGCTATCCAGTAGCCGATCTCACCGCTCCTGCTGCGCGAACCCCGGCCTCTTATACCGACTGCGCCGGCTACCTCGTCTTTGTAGACCATGAGCAAGACAAACTCAGGCGCGTCCTCGGATAGATGCGTTTCGACCCAGCGGCGTTCGTCCTCCGGAGAAGCTACGAAGTCGACCCAGGGGAGCCAGCGACGCAGATGCTGCCGGTTCGAATCAACCAGGGCGAAGAGGTTCTCTGCATCTTCCATAGTGGGGCGTCGCAGCAGGATTTCGCCGTCAACGACGATAGTGGTCATCGGTTCGGCTAGTCGGTACGATGCCCGCTCATGAGCAGGCCTTCCACGGGGATGAGTCTCTGCGAAACCGGGTCAACGCCCAGGCGGAACTCTTCCAAGGTGACAGCGCCAAGGACAGGGCTTGTGCCTTCATTCGCAAAGACGACAATAGTCGTACGTTCTCGTCCGTCCAAACGAACTCGGGTCTCTCCAACGTCCATATCGACTCTGCGTCCATCGGCGAGTCGGAAAGGCAACGCTCAAGTGGTTCTACCCCCAACACTCTCAGCATGGAGGCCGGAATCGCGGTATAACTGGCTCCGGTGTCCACAAGCGCGGATACCGTCCGGTAGTCTGCGCCGGACGGGTTGCCTAACTCTATGTCTACGCTAAACGTGCCCATGGAGCGCCCATGTCAAAGGGCCTCCACCTCTTCCATGAGAGCCGTAAGCATCTGCGACTCTTCAACCACGCGCGCCTTCTGTCCTTTGCGGAAGATGATGGCGCGCCCCGCTCCGGCGGCTATGCCAACGTCGGCGTCCTTGGCTTCGCCGGGACCATTGACCTCGCACCCCATGACGGCCACTTTCACGTTCTTGTCGATACCCTTGAGAAGCTCGTCCACCGCATTGGACAGCTTGATGACGTCGACATCGGCGCGGCCGCAGGAAGGGCAGGCAACCAGTGTGGTGCCCTTCTGGCGGAGCTCCAGCGACTTCAGTATCTCGTAGCCTGTGGCCACCTCTTCACGGGAGTCGTCGCTCAGGGAGACGCGAATGGTGTCGCCTATTCCGTCGTAGAGGAGTACGCCCAGGCCTATGGCGGTGCGAATGCTGCCGGATTTGGCCGTGCCCGACTCTGTGATGCCGAGATGGAATGGATAGGGCACTATTTCAGCCAGGCGGCGGTAGGCTTCGACCGTGGTGTGAATGTCGAACGCTTTCATGGAGATTTTGATTAGATCGAAGTCCAGCGCCTCCAGGATGCCAATCTCCCATAGGGCGGTGTCGACCATGTGGTCGACGACTGAGTACTGCCCCAAGGCGGCTGCGCCCGACTTGGGCAACAGGTTTACTCCATCGGATAGGCGGTGCTTGGCTCGGGTCTTGCCGATGCTGCCCACGGGCGGCAGGCTGCCAAAGTTGACGCCGATGCGTATGGGGATGTCGCGCTCCTTGGCGGCCGACACCACCTGTTTGACGCGCTCCGGGTCGCGGATGTTGCCGGGATTCAGGCGCAGGCAGTCTACGCCGCCATTGATCGCTTCCAGGGCCAGCTGGTAGTGGAAGTGAATGTCCGCTACCAGTGGGATGGAGATCTGCTTCCTGATCTGAGGCAGGGCAAGCGCCGCGTCCATGTTGGGCACGGCGCAGCGGATGATCTCGCAGCCGACCTCCTCCAGACCCTTTATCTGCTCCACGGTCGCCTTGACGTCGCGGGTGTCGGTCTTGGTCATCGATTGCACGGGGATGGGAGCGTCGCCCCCTACTTTTACATCGCCTACGTAAAGGGGTTTGGTGATTCTGCGGTTCACTGTTAACTCCTCTGCCTCGTAATCAGGCTATCAGCCGCCTATGAGGCTTTCGCCCCGGAAGATGCGGTCCAGGTCTGCGAATGTGACCAGTACGGCTACTACTATTAATACAGCGAATCCTACCAGGTGGACAAGCCCCTCCTTTTGAGGAGAGATGCGTTTGCCCCGCCGTATCCACTCGATAGCGACAAACAGAATCCGCCCTCCGTCCAACGCCGGGATGGGTAGAAGGTTGACAATGCCTAGACTCAGGCTGATGACCGCGGCCAGGTTCAACGTAGTTATGACGCGGTAAAACGGCGGAGCCTCTGCCTGCGCCACTTCTCCGAAGACGTGTGCCATCCCCACGGGTCCGGTTACCTCGGGGGCGGCGCCTCCCGATATCCACTTGGTAAACTCGTTCTTGACCAGCACCAGCACTTCACCTGTTCTCTGCAGTCCCAGTATGGGCGCGCGCCATAGAGCTTCTGAACGGTTTTCATTGGTGTAGTTTATTAGATCTACACTGACGCCGGCAGATCCTTCTCCCTCCGGAGGATTGACTCTTGGCACCAGGGTTACGGTGAGTTGCTCCCTCCCGCGCTGGACCAGCCATTCCATCTCCTGGCCCTGGCTGAGAGCTATCTGGTAGCTCAGGTGGCCGACGTGGTCAAGGGTGCGGCCGTTGGCCTCTAGTATGACGTCTCCGGGGAGGATGCCAGCCTGTGCGGCCGGAGAGCCGGGGGATACATTCACCACAGAGACATCGCCTACCCGCACGACTTGGGGGATGACGAATAGCGCGCTGAAGAGCACTACCGCCATCAGCAGGTTCATGAAGGGGCCTGCTGCCATTACCACGAACCTGACGGCGGCGCTTTTACCGGCTAGACTGCCCGGCTCTGAGGGGTCTTCCTCGCCCAGCATCTTGACGAATCCTCCCAGGGGAACGGCGTTGATACTGTAGACCGTTTCGCCCTTGCGCAGACCCCACAGCCTGGGCGGGAAGCCTATGCCGAACTCAAGCACCTTGACCCTGGCCAGCTTGGCGGCAACAAAGTGTCCGGCCTCATGGATAACTATGAGAACAACGAGCACCGCTACGAAACCCAGTATTGAAAGGAGTACGGCTAACATGTCTAGGCCCTGGCCAACTCTCGTACTCGTTTTCCGGCCCAGGCAGCGGCGCCCAAGATGTCGTCCAGGGAGGTCTCATTACCGGGCCGGTGTTCTTCAAGGACGCTATCCACCAACCGGGGGATGTCCAAGAATCCGATTCTCCCCTCCAAAAAGAGCTCTACGGCCACGTCGTCTGCGGCGCAGAGGGCGGCCGGGTAAGTGCCTCCGGCCATCCCGGCATTCAAGCCGGTCCTGTAGCAGGGGTATCTGCTCTCGTCTAGGGATGAGAAATCCAGCGAACCTATGCGAGCTATATCGAATCCGTCGGTCCAGGTGCTGCTGAGTCGCTTTGGGTAGAAGATGGCGTATTGCAAGGGAAGTCGCATGTCTGGAGGGGCCATCTGGGCCTTTATGGAGCCGTCGCGGAACTCAACGAAAGAGTGAATGATGCTCTGGGGATGGAGTACCGCCTCTATCCGTTCCCAGGCAACGTCAAAGAGCCAGTGGGCTTCTATAACTTCAAAGGCCTTGTTCATCAGAGAGGCCGAATCTATGGTGATCTTCTTACCCATCTGCCAGGTTGGGTGTTTCAGCGCTTCTTCAGGAGTCACGCTTGCCATCTCTTCCAGCGGTCTATCACGGAAAGCGCCGCCGGAAGCGGTGATGATCAAACGGGCCACGTCTTGCTCTTCTCCCTGCAGGCATTGCCAGATGGCGCTGGGTTCGCTGTCCACTGGCAAGAGCCGTGCTCCCGCCCGCATCTCCTCTGCGACTATGGCGCCAGCCATGACAATGGCCTCTTTGCTGGCCAGGGCCACGGCTTTCCCTGCCTTGAGGGCGGCGAGGGTAGGAGTCAATCCGGATAGGCCGCTGGTGGCCATAACCACAAGGTCTACGTCCGGATGGCAGGCTACCTCCTCCATGCTGCTGGCAAGAGCGCTCCGGGGCGCTGAAGGCAGCGAATCGTTGTGGCTCCATACTTTCTTGGGGTTGAACTCCGCGAACTGCGTTTGCAGCAGGTCCACGTTGCGCCAGCCGGCGAGGCCCACGACGCATAGCTGCTCGGGGAAAGCACGCACCACCTCCAGCGTCTGACGGCCTATGGAGCCCGTGCAGCCGAGAATAGCTATGCCTTTCACCACGTTGCCACCCATGTAGCTCCATAATAAACCAGCGCCAAATTGAGTACAACGCTATCCAGTCTGTCCAGGACGCCTCCATGGCCGGGCAACAGGCGGCCCGATTGCTTGGCGCTGTTGGCGCGTTTCAGCGCCGATTCAAGCAGATCCCCGGCCTGAGCGCCAAGGCCGACTGCCATGCCCATCAGGGCAGCCTTCCAAACCGCCAGGGATAGGGAGAGCAACGATGCCAGTACAATAAATCCAAGGATGCCGCCGAGCAGACCGGCAGCCGCTCCTTCCCATGTCTTCCCTGGGCTGATGCCAGGCGCCATGCGGTGCTTGCCAACTGCTTTCCCGACGAAATATGCAAGCGTGTCCACCATGAAGGTAGCGGCGAGGGCCAGCGATAGCCATAGGACGCCGTCCTCGATGCCTCTGAGTAGGACTGCATAGGCCAGTGCCGCTCCAAGGTAGAAGGGGCCGCCGGCGACGAGAAGCCAGAATCTACGATGTGCGGGCAAGAATCTGTAGGAGACGAATACAAGCACCAGACCACTGAACAGAACGAGAGGAGCCCAAATCTGAGCTTGAAAACCTGCCCCTGCTACCAGAGCTACCCCAAGGGCGATGCCCAGCAACCGCTCCCACAACCCCTTGATGTTTACCAAACTATAGAATTCCGTCAGTCCCAGGGCAGCCGCTGCAATAGCTAGGGCGAGAAGCCAAATCTCTCCCAGCCAGACCAAGGCAAACAGGATGGGAACGCCGATTATTGCGGTGGCCAGGCGCAGAGCCAGAGTCTCTCTCCCCGTGGCGAGGCTATAGCACGGTTCAGGTGATCCGGATGGACTGGCAGATGACGCCATGGTCTCAACCGAGGGGCCAGCCACCCTCTACGGCAATTGCACTTTCTGCACCAGCTGTGGATATACACATGAGCTTTTAGCTTGCCACAAGGGGGACGGCTACACTTCCAGAACTTCGGCCTCTTTCTCTGTGGACGCGGTATCGACCTTGCCTATGTAGGAGTCCGTAAGCTTTTGTATCTGATCTTGATTACGCCGGCTTTCATCCTGAGACAGCTCCTTGTTGCGCTCCATGGCCCGGATCTTCTCGATGGAGTCGCGGCGTATGTTTCTCACGGCGACGCGTGATTCTTCGGCGTGGCGCTTGACCACCTTGACCAGCTCGCGGCGCCGCTCTTCCGTCGGCTCCGGAATGGGTATCCTCACTACCGAGCCGTCGTTCGCTGGATTCAGACCCAGGCTTGATTTGAGAATGCTCCGTTCAATCTCAGAGATAACGCTTCTGTCCCATGGTTGCACAACAAGGAGCCTGGCCTCTGGAGCCGTTACGGTGGCGAGTTGATTGATGGGGGTGGAAACCCCGTGGTAGTTCACCAAGACGTTTTCCAGAAGACTGGGTGTAGCCCTGCCGGTCCTTACGGTGTTCATCTCCCGGGTCAATGCCTCTAGGGTCTTCTTCATCCGGGATTCCGCATCGTTTAGAAGTGAGGTTGTTGTCATGACAAGACCTCCTGACGTTTGGTTTGCGGCAGCGGTACAGGGAAAACCGCGGGTTGAAACCTAGGCATCTCCAGCGGAGACTTTGTTGGCCTGCAGCTGCCCTACAACGGTTCCCAGCTTATCTCCATTGAGCAGCTTGGAAAGGCTGCCGGGAACAAATAGGTCAAAAACCACAATGGGAAGCTGGTTTTCCATGCACAAGGATAAGGCTGTAGCGTCCATGACTTCAAGTCTAAGGTTCAACGCTTCTATGTAGTCCAGATGCTGGAATTTCTTTGCCCCTGGATTACTGTGGGGGTCCGAGTCATATACACCGTCGACGCGGTTTTTGGCCATGAACAGCACTTCAGCGTTTATTTCCAGGGAACGCAACGCTGCAGCCGTATCCGTAGTCATGTAGGGATTTCCCGTACCGGAGGCAAAGAGGACAAGCCGGTTTCTTTCCAGGTGGGTGATGGCTCGGCGTCGGATGTAAGGCTCTGCCACGGCACGGACATCTATGGCTGTCATTACTCGCGTATCCAGCCCCTCTCGCTCAAGCGCATCCTGTAGGGCCAGCGCGTTCAAGAGGGTGGCCAGCATGCCCATGTAATCGGCGGTGCCCCTATCCATACCGCGCGATTCCCACTCGTTGCCCCTCCAGAAGTTTCCTCCACCGACCACGGCAGAAAGCTCTACGCCCATTTGGAAAGCTTCCTTGATTTCTCCGGCCAGGTAGGCTAATGCCTTGGGGTCTATACCGTAGTCAAGGTCGCCTTTGAGGGATTCCCCGCTGAGCTTCAGCAGGATTCTGTTGTAAGCCAAATCCGCCATTTGTTGCCCTACTCTCCTAGAGCAAAGCGGGCAAACCTTTTGATGCGTACGTTCTCCCCAACCTTGGCGGCTACTTCAGTAACTATGTCCTGGATGGTCTTGCTGTTGTCTCTGATGAAGGGCTGCTGCAATAGGCACACCTCTTCCGGGTTACTGGTGTCATCCTCGGGGAGTTCGGACTTGTCCGTGTACAGAGGCGCCATGGCTGCAACCTGCATGCTGAGGTTGTGAGCCAAGTCCTTGAACTCCGATGTCCTAGATACAAAGTCAGTTTCGCAGTTAACTTCTACCAGCGCCCCAATACGGCTGCCGCTGTGGACGTACGATTCGATCAGTCCTTCGCTGGTCTCTCTGTGCGACTTGCCAGCCAGCTTTTCTATGCCTTTGGCCCTTAGCAGAGTCTCCGCTTTTTCAATATCCCCCTCCGCTTCCTCTAGGGCTTTCTTGGAATCCATGATTCCAGCGCCTGAAAGGTCTCGCAGGGCTTTGATCTGTTCAGTGGTGATTTCCAAGGCCGGCTTACCTCCTGATCTCGGTGGTGAACCCGGCAACTTCAGTTTCGGGCAGGGTTATCTCTTCAGGCGCTGACATCTCTTCCTCAGACTGTTCCGAGGGGACAGCGATATCTGTCTCTATGACGGCGCGTCTTTGCATACCTTCCAGGACAGCGTCCGCGATTTTATGAGTGACGAGGCGAATGGAGCGTATGGCGTCATCATTGCCTGGGATCGGATGGTCCACTAGGTTAGGATCGGCGTCTGTGTCAACCAGTGCAACTATGGGCACGCCCATGCGCTGCGCCTCTGCCACGGCTATCTTCTCTTTGCCAATATCTATCAAGAAGACAAAACCGGGGAGCTTTGTCATGGCCTTGATGCCACCAAGGTATCGGTTCAGCTTTGTTATCTGCTCTTCCAGCTTTTGGGCCTCTCTTTTGGAAAGTACGCTGAACTGCCCCTTTAGTTCCTGCTCTTCCAACTGTACTAGGTAATCTATCCGTCTTTGTATGGTGGTGAAGTTGGTGAAGGTGCCTCCGAGCCATCTGGTATCGATGTAGAAAGCACCGCAGCGTTGTGCTTCGGTGACTATGGTCTCCTGCGCCTGGCGCTTGGTGCCAACGAAAAGGGCGTCTCTTCCAGAGGCGACGACCTCCGAGATAAACTCGCAAGCTCCTTCCAGCAGCCCCAAAGTTTGCTGTAGATCAATGATGTGTATGCCGTTGCGGGTAGCGAATATGTAATTCTTCATCCGGGGATTCCAGCGCCGCGTTTGGTGCCCAAAATGTACGCCCGCCTCCAACAGGGCCTTCATAGTGACAGTCCCCTCCTCTTGAATGAGACCGTCTTCCGGAGGCCTTGCTTGCCCATTGCCATCCGGAATCCTCTGGACTTCTTCAACCATGTAAACTCCTAGCCGCTAGAAAATGCACACGTGGCACGGAAGTATAGCACAGGGCATGCCTGTGGGCAATCTCAGGCATGCGGACCAGCACGCAAGAGAGAACTCCCGTCTGACTTGGCACAGCCAGGGTGGAGCGGGCCTCTCATGCCAGAGCTTAAGATTTATGAGCCGTCGGTTAGCTTGACACCTCATTGCCCGGTTTCTATAATGGCGCACTTGAGGGTTTGTTAACCTATGGAATTTAACGTTGCCCATCTTCTCAAAGAGCCTGTGGGCACAGATAAGGACTACGTTGTGTACTCTACCTTGGAGTCTCCAGAGGAGACTAGGGGAAGTGTAGTCCAAGGCGAGGCCCGGCTTGTCCGTGTGAATCAGGGGATTCTAGTGAATGCATCTCTGAGGGTTCCTGCTACGTGCCTTTGCAGTAGATGCCTTCAGGACTTCAATACCTTGTTAGAGTTGCGACTCAGCGAGGTTTATCTCCCAACTGTCGACATCAATACAGGAACAGCTCTTCATGTTTCAGAGGAAGCTGCTCCGTTCTTTCTATTGAAAAACCGTCATGAACTTGATATTACTGAGGCCGTACGCCAGTCGGTGATAGTAGCCTTGCCCATGAAACCGTTGTGCAAAGAAGAATGCGCTGGTCTGTGCCCGTACTGCGGCATAAATCTGAACTCAGGGTGCGTTTGTGAAAGCAATGAGTTTGACCCCCGTTGGGCGCCGTTGCTTGAAGTAACATCTTAATCTTCCCCTCCATGAAGTGATATATGGCTGCATTACCAAAAAAGAAAAGAACACAATCTAAGAAGGGTAAGCGGTGGAGCCACTCAGGCCTCAGGCCGGTTAACCTTTCGGTGTGCCCGCAGTGCAGAGTGCCAAAGCGCTCTCACCGGGTATGTCACAATTGCGGATACTACGCCGGCAGAGAGGTAGTTTCTCCGGCGGGTTCGGTAGTTGAAGAGTGAGTAGCTGGTTGGACTTCTGATAGTAAACCCGGGCATTTAAGGAGCAAATTGTGGCTCTATCAAAGAAGAACGGAAAAAACGGTAAGAAGTCTGCGTTTCTATTCCCGGGACAGGGGTCTCAAGAGGTTGGCATGGGACTCAACCTCTATGAGAATTCTCCGGCGGCCAGAGATGTCTTCCGTCTCGCCGACGAAGCAATGGAAAGCCCTCTGTCACGCCTGATGTTTGAAGGTCCTGCCGAGGAGCTCAACAGAACGGACAACTCGCAGCCAGCCATACTGACTGTCAGCTTGGCCAGCCTATCCGCGGCCAGAGAGCAAGCGGGCGGCGACCTAGACCACGACGTAATATTCATGGCAGGACACAGCTTGGGCGAGTATACGGCGCTGGCGGCCTCCGGCGTTATTGATCTTATGGATGCCGTTCAGTTGGTGCGTGAGCGGGGACGGCTGATGCAAGAAGCCTGTAACGACCATTCCGGCAGCATGGCCGCCGTCCTTGGCTTGGAAGAGCACATTGTTGAAGAGGTCTGCCGCGAAACCGGCGCCCAAGTAGCCAACATCAACACTCCCGGCCAGATAGTTATAAGTGGTGAAAAGGAGGCCGTGGATAGGGCTATAGAGCTGGCGGCGGAAAGGGGCGCCAAGAAGAGCATCCCTCTCAAGGTTAGGGGCGCCTTCCATTCCTACCTCATGGGGTCGGCCATGGAAGGCATGCAAAAGGCGCTGGATTCCGTGAACTTCCGCAATCCCGTTACGCCTGTGATTGCCAACTGTACTGCCAAACCCTTGAGCGCTTCTTGGGAAATCAAGGAAGAGCTAGCACAACAGCTATGCGGCTGTGTACGCTGGCAGGACTCTATAAACTACATGGTCCAATCAGGGGTGGGCGAATTCATTGAGTTTGGCCCCGGTCAAGTGCTCACCAACATGGTGAAACGCATCGCCAGCGATGCCAGCGTCAAGGCTGTTCACGACATCTCATCAGTAAGGGAACTGGTTGCCAACGGCCACAAAGAGTAGCCCTGGGTCTGATAGATCTGAACAGGCCAATAGGACGCGCTCTATGCGCCGCAAGGCGCGCCGGGCGCTGTTGCAAGTCCTCTACGAGGTGGATACAGCCAGTCATTCTCTTGAGGAAAGCCTTGGCTGGGTCACCGAACAGGCTCATTTGGACAAGAACGGCAGTTCCTTCATACGCCATCTTGCTGAAGAGGTAATAGCACAAAGGGACGATCTGGACATTGAGATTCAGCGCTATGCTCAGAGCTGGCCAGTGCAGCAGCTATCGCCCGTGGACCGCAATATATTGAGGATAGCGGTATATGAGGTTAAGCGTGGGAAGGGAGTACCGCTCCAAGTGGCCATAAATGAGGCAGTAGAGCTGGCCAAACGGTTTGGTGGAGAGAGTTCGCCTCGTTTTATAAACGGGGTACTGGGTGCTGTTGCGGAATCCATGTCATAATAGTTAATACTGATTCCCAAACAACTATTGAAGGAGAGCACAATATGGCAGCAGTGTTGGAGCGCGTGCAAAAGTTGGTGGTCGATAAACTCGGAGTTGACGAAGCCGACGTGAAACCGGAGGCGTCGTTTACCAACGACCTCAACGCCGACTCGCTTGACTTGGTTGAACTCATCATGGCGTTTGAAGAAGAGTTCTCTCAAGACGGCGAAGCCATAGAGATCCCGGATGAAGATGCGGAGAATATCAACACCGTTGCGGATGCGGTCGACTACCTCAAGGGCAAGGGCATCAAAGACAGCTAATTAGCCCCGGTGTCGAATGCATGTTGGAAGCTTTGTCCTAGGCAGAAGACCGCCCTTAGTTCTAGGTAAATGCTAGTACTATTCCCAGATGATCTATAATAAATGTGTTGGACGGGGGTTAGAACTCACCAAGAGATATGTCGGAACTGCAACAACTAGCCGGTCAGATAAGCAGTTGCATGGACTGCAACCTGTCACAGCACCGCACCAGGGCTGTCCCGGGTGAGGGACCGGAAGATGCCGACTTGATGTTCATTGGTGAAGGCCCCGGCTATAACGAAGACCAGCAAGGAAGGCCGTTCGTGGGCCAGGCTGGACTGTATCTAGAAGAGTTGCTGGCTTCCATAGGCTTCAGTAGGAACGATGTATACATCACAAACATGGTCAAGTGTCGCCCACCCAGTAACCGCGACCCCTTCCCCGGAGAGATCCAGGCATGCAGCAAGTACCTTGACGTTCAGATAAAGCTGATCCAGCCCAGAGTAATTGTCACGTTGGGCCGTCATTCACTGGGCAAGTTCCTGCCGGGAGAGACCATAGGAAAGACCCATGGCAAGCCGCGCCAAGTAGGAAACTTGATTGTATACCCCATCTACCATCCGGCGGCTGCATTGCGTCAGCACACATTGCGCGCTGTATTAGAGCAAGATTTCCAGGCGATACCTTCTCTACTGCAAGAAGGCCTCCCATTGGAAAAACCGGAGGAACCCAAGTCCAGACAGATTTCCATGTTCCAGTAGAGTTTCAAGCATGGGTAAACACCCCCTCAGAGTAATACCCCTCGGTGGATTGGGAGAGATAGGCAAGAACATGATGGCCTTGGAGTACGGCAAGGACATCATTGTTATTGATGTCGGCGTTCTCTTCCCTGAAGAGGACATGCTGGGAGTAGACCTGGTAATACCCAACATTTCCTACCTGGTTAAAAACAAGAACCGCGTCCGTGGCATCTTCATCACCCACGGACACGAAGACCACACAGGCGCGCTACCCTACGTTCTCCGCGAGTTGAACGTTCCTGTCTATGCCCCCCGCCTGGCTTACGGCCTGATCTCGGTGAAGCTTAAGGAGCACAAGTTCCTGAAAGAGGCGTCTCTGCATGAGATAAGACCGGACCAGCAGATCAAGGTGGGGGCGTTCCAGGTACGGTTTTTCAGGGTCTGCCACAGCATTCCGGACGCTATGGGACTGGCCATCAAGACGCCGTTAGGGATGGTTATCCACACGGGCGATTTCAAGATAGACCATACCCCTGCGGATGGGAAACCAACTGACTTGGCTAACCTGGCCGAGCACTGCAAGGATGGCGCCTTCCTTCTCCTTTCAGACTCCACGTATGCCGATACGCCGGGTTATACACCTTCAGAAATGGTGGTGGGAGAAGCCCTTGACCACGCCATCCAACAGGCTGAGGGGAGGGTAATGATCGCCACCTTCGCCTCTCTGATAACGCGGATTCAGCAAGTAATAAATGCCTGTGCTAGACACGATAGGAAGATGGCCGTAATAGGCCGCAGCATGGTGAACAACGTCAAGATGGCCATGGAAATGGGCTATTTGGTTGACCCGGCCGGGGTCTTGGTCCCTCTTCAGGCATTGGGCAAGCTGCCGCCGGAAAAAACGGTCATCATAGCTACTGGCAGCCAGGGCGAACCCACCTCGGCCCTGGTGCGAATCGCCAATGGGAACCATCGCGACATCAAAGTGATGCCGGGCGATACGGTAGTGATATCGGCTACGCCCATACCCGGCAACGAGCTTGTAGTCAGCCGCACCATAAGCAATCTCTACCGGCAGGGAGCGCGTGTCCTATACGACAAGGTGGCTCTGGTGCATGTTCACGGTCATGCCAGCCGGGAAGAGTTGAAGCTCATGCTGAACATCACCCGTCCCAAGTTCTTTGTTCCTATCCACGGTGAGTACCGGCACCTGGTGGCCCACCGCAACATTGCTCTGGAAGTGGGCGTTCAGCCTGAAAACGCCTTTGTGCTGGAAGACGGAGACGTCTTGGAGTTGACCAAGGAAGCTGGGCGCATTGGAGAAAGGGTGACCGCCGGCCATATCTACGTGGATGGCTTGCAGCTTTGGGACATGAAGAGCCTGGTTCTCAGAGACCGTCGAACATTGTCTCGCGACGGCATAGTGGTTGTCTCCCTAGCCGTAGACAAGGCCAACAGACGGGTCCTGGGTCAGCCGGAGGCAGTTTCCAGCGGGTTTGTAGACATGGAGGACTTCCCAGACCTGATGGCTCGCACTGCCGAGACCGCGCTCCGAGCGGTGAACGGGACCAACGGTGATCAGCACCTTGATTGGGAGGCCATCACAGCACAGGTGAAGGAATCAGTGGGAAGTTTCCTCTATGCGGAGACAAGGCTCCGGCCACTGGTGATCCCCGTTCCGGTAGAGGTGTAGGGGTAAGGGTCATGGCAAAGCTAAGCTCCAAGGTCAAAGGCAAGTCGAAGCCAAAATATGTGTGGCGCAGGCTTCTTAACTTTTTCGCCAAGAACTGGTACGGAAGGCTGATTGTAGTCAGCGTCGTATTGGTTGCTCTGGGTTTGATATTCCGGAGTTACCTTGTCAATGATTTCTATCCATGGGCCCGTGATGGAGTGCTTGGCGCGGTAGGATTGGGGGTATACTTCCTAACTCTTTGGACACTGGCATTCCTGGGAGCCTTGCGCCTCAAGCCAAGAATGGTATTGGACACCTGGCAATGGTGGACAGCCTCAGCCCTTGTGGTAGTGGCGCTTCAAACCGCCTTGGGATCACTTCATGGCTCAGGTGGCGTTGTCGCGGACACAACGTACGGTGGCGTTGCCGGCGAGTGGTTGTGGAACGACTGGTTGCGCGGCATTCCCCTGATTGCCGGCCTGCTGTTGCTATCAGCAATCATAGTTTGGCCCCGGTTTTTCTCCCAAGCAGCAAAGGACGCCCTTCGAGTTGCGGGCAGGAAGCTTCGTGCGCTAGCTGTAGCCGCCTTAAGGGGGATGTGGAGAATTATCAAAGCGGCGCCACGAAAGATTTGGAGCAGGGTTTTGCTGCTTGTTCGCGGCCCCGGAAGGTCTGCCGGGTCAAGGGCAGATATGGACGACCCCTTACAGGATATGGAAGAGATCATATACCCGGATGAAGAAGATGATTACTTTGATGACGATGAGCTCTCTATAGTAGGGGATACGGAAGACGAGGAAGAACCCATGCCCCAAAAGGCTGTTACCGTCTCCCAGTGGAAGCCTCCAGGCACCGGGTTCCTTGATAAGCCTCCTGCCACGATGACTGACGGCAAGAAAGAGGAAGCGGTCCGCAGGGATGTGGCGCGCAGAATAGAAGAGGCCCTAGCCGAACACGGTGTAGACGTAGAGGTAAAGAACGAACAGATTAAACCCGGCCCCACAGTCACACTGTATGGCCTGACTCCCGGATGGAAGCAGAAGACCCGCGTAAGAGTTGACGCCATTGTGGCCCGGGAAAAGGACATGGCCTTGGCCCTGTCCGCGCCCAGTTTGCGCATACAGGCTCCTGTTCCCGGCGAGGCAGTGGTCGGCATTGAGGTGCCCAACCGTAATCCGGTGCTGGTTGCTCTCCGTAGCATATTGGAATCCGAAGAGTTTCTTGCTTTGCACAAGAAGGGAGGTCTCGCCGTGGGCCTTGGACAGGGTTCCGGAGGGAATCCCATAGTCTCCGACCTTAGGAGATTGCCTCATCTCCTCATTGCAGGCGCCACGGGCAGCGGCAAGAGCGTTTGCATGAACACTCTGATACTCTCCATAGCTTGCAAAATGTCTCCGGAGAGGGTGCGTATGCTCCTCATAGACCCCAAGCGAGTTGAGCTCACCCCATACAACGGGCTCCCGCACCTCATGACGCCCGTTGTGGTGGATCCGGAAGAGTCGGTCAGGGCGCTCAAGGGTATCATTGGCGAGATGAACCGGCGTTACAGGCGCATGGAGGAGCTGGGTGTGCGCAATATAGAGGGCTACCACCGTCACCCCCAGGCCCTGGAACCCATGCCCTACCTGGTTATAGCGGTAGATGAGCTGGCCGACCTCATGATGACGTCGTCCCATGAGGTGGAGCAGACCCTTACCCGCCTGGCGCAGCTGGGCCGAGCCACCGGCATACACCTCATTGTTGCCACGCAGAGGCCTTCAGTGAACGTAGTCACCGGCCTTATAAAAGCCAACATCCCCAGCCGGATCAGCTTTGCCGTTGTTTCCCAGGTAGACTCTAGAACTATCTTGGACGCTGCCGGGGCAGAGAAGCTCCTTGGCAGGGGAGATATGCTCTTCCTTTCCGGAGATACTCCCAAGCCGCAGCGAGTACAAGGAGCATTCGTTTCAGACAAGGAAACCGAGACACTCATGGATCACTGGCGGGAGCAGAGTGGACCCCAGCTGCCCGAGTTCAATCTGGAGCCTGAAGTGGTCGAGTCCCAAGCTGACGGCAACGGCGCAGCAGGAGGTGGGCCGAGGGACGCCATGCTGGACAAAGCCATAGAGCTGGCCAGCACCCACTCGCAGGTATCTACCTCGTTACTTCAAAGGCGCCTGCGTATAGGTTATCCCAGAGCGGCGAGACTCATGGACCAGCTGGAAGACGAAGGCATTGTTCGCCGCTCCGAGTGATCCCTACTAGGGAACACTGACGCTACATCCCCCCGTGCCATGGCGCGCAGATGGGCGTGCAAGTACGCTACCTTAGTTGGGAAGAGGGACAAATAATCTGAAGGCGGTGCGCCTGGGCCGGAATCAGCCTACGGCCTGGCTGGTCGATGGCAACTTAGGTAGAACGGCCTCCACTAAGCGGTCGTATTCGTCGGCCACTAGCTTGCTTTCCAGCACGGTGGGCTTCTTGCTGTTCATATACTCGGCCAGCAGTTGATGTCTACCCAGGAAGGCCAAGTTCATCTCTGCTGCGAGGTCTTCTCCGGCGCCTGAACCGAATACACCGCCGGAGAGGTTTTCCACTACACCCAACACGTTCACGTTCATCTTCTTGATCATATTTATAGACCGCTTGGCGTCCAGCTTGGCCAGCGACTGAGGCGTGGTCACCACCACAAAGCCGTCCAACTGTAGGACCTGCATAATGGTGAGAGGCGCGTCTGAGGTGCCGGGAGGCAGGTCGACGATCAGGTAGTCGAGTTCACCCCAGTCGGTGTTCTCCAGTAACTGGTTCAGGGCGTTGTGGATCATGGGGCCGCGCCAGATGATGGCCTCTTCTTCGTTCTGCTGGAAAAAGGACATGGATATGACCTTTACGCCGTAAGCGCGGGGAGGTATGAACTGGCCGTTATCCATAGTGGCGGACTCCGTAGCACCTATGACTTTTGCCGCATTGGGACAGTCTATGTCGGAATCCAGCAGCCCAACGGAGAAACCTTTGTTTGCCAGGGCAACCGCCAGGTTCACCGCTACGGTTGTCTTACCCACGCCGCCCTTACCGCTGTAAACGCCCAGCTTTACCTTGATGC
This sequence comes from Dehalococcoidia bacterium, assembly GCA_965116555.1. GTDB lineage: Bacteria > Chloroflexota > Dehalococcoidia > Lucifugimonadales > QGNO01 > DAOUJH01. Next base: position 2,052,509 of record OZ220698.1, read on the forward strand.
GACTAAGGCGGTCGCTTATCTGGAGGCGCTGCTGCCAGGTACGTTTGATAGAGTCAAGACGAGCCCGCTCTTGGTGGCTCATCTCAGGTAATTTACGTTCTGCCGTCATTGGCTAGATGCCCAGGAGGGCCTTGCCGTCTTCGGTGAGCATATCGGGCGTCCACGGTGGGTCAAAGACCATCTCCACGGTCACGTCCTCCAGTCCTTCCAGCTCAGAGACGGCCCACTCCGCCTGCTGCGCTATGTACGGCCCCATGCCGCAGCCGGGGGCGGTAAGCGTCATCAGGACGTGCACCTCGTTGCCGTCGTTGACCTCTACTCCGTATATCAATCCAAGGTCAACCACATTGACCGGGATCTCAGGGTCGTAGACTTCCTTGAGCTTCTCCAAGACTTCTTCTTTGGTTATGGTAGTCATCTCTTACTCCCGTTGAGGATGATACAAGGTTTCAGTACATGGATTGTATCCAATGTCGATTCACATGGTCAACTTTGCAGCTTCAGTCTTGGGTCTCCGGAGACATCCCATTGCTCCAGTTCCAGATGACTCTGGCTGAGGGAGGCGCGTCCTGCTATGCCGCCGAGCGGCCAGTCGAATACCACCAGCCAGAAAGGACCCTCGGCGTCGTTCTCTTTGTCAACGGATGCTGCGATCAACCCGGTCCTGCCGTAAAAAAGTGATTCCCGGTCCGTGACCTTGACCCTGCTGCCCAGCTTTATTTCTTGCCCTGTCATTAGTTGCTCCGGAAAACGTATTGGCCTTAACGAAACGATGATACACCACTTTCAGGTTCTGATACAGGCTCAAAGGCCACGAGAGGAGGCGCTCACCGTGGTTGGCTCAGGATTGATTTAACCGTCTCCACCGCGCTGTCTAACGGCGCCAGGGCCCCTTTTTCTTCCAGCCTGCCTTTGAGCTCTATTGAGGCTTGCCGCAGGTTGCGCGGCGAAACCACCAAGCGTAGAGGAAGCCCCAGCAGGTCGGCGTCATTGAACTTCACGCCCGCGGACTCCTCTCGGTCATCATACAGTACCTCCAGTCCGGCTTCTTGCAACTTCCGGTATAGGTCTTCCGATGCCTTGTACACTTCGCTGTTTTCAGGATTGAGAGAAAGCAGGTGCACCTGGTAAGGGGCTATGGGTGGCGGGAAAACGATCCCCTTTTCGTCGTGGTTCTGCTCGATGGCGGCGGCCAGCAGACGTCCCACGCCTATGCCGTAACACCCCATCACCATGGGATGCTGGTTACCGTGCTCGTCGAGGTAGCCGGCTTCGAGGCGTTCGGAGTAGAAGGTGCCCAGCTTGAAGATATGCCCCACCTCTATGCCGCGAATGGCTTCCAGTTTGGACTCGCATTTGGGACAGGTGTACCCCTCCTTGGCCAGCGCTACGTCCGCCTCCAGAGCCGCTTGGAAGTCCCTGGGGAAGTTGGCGTTGCGGAAATGGTATCCGTCTCTGTTAGCGCCGACGACAAAGTTGTTTCCGGTATTGGCCGATTCATCCACTACAACCGTCACGTCTTTCAGGCCGATGGGTGATGCCGAACCGGCCACTATCCCTGCTTCCGCCACCTCTTCGTCTGACGCCATGCGCAGATCAGTGGCTTTGAGGATGTTGCTCAGCTTGATCTCGTTGACGTCCAGGTCGCCGCGAATCACCACGAACACCAGGCGGTCACCGGCCATGTAGAAGACGGCTTTCAGCGTCTTGCTCTGGGGCACGGCGAGAAGCTGCGCCAAGTCCTCTATGGTCTTTGCTCCCGGGGTGGCTATCTCTTCCAAGGGGGCCTGTTCTTCATGAGGAAGGGGTTCCAGCTTGAAACCGGCCCGTTCCACGTTGGCGGCATAATCGCAACCTGGGCAATGGAGAATTGTATCCTCTCCGGCCTCCGCGGGGAGGATGAACTCCTGCGAGTCCTTGCCGCCGATAGCGCCGCTGTCGGCCTCCGCCACCAGGGTGGGCAGGCCGCTGCGCCTGAATATGTTGCGATAGGCCTGTGACATCTTGTTGTAAGAGATAGCCAGTCCTTCTTCGTCGGCGTCGAAGGAATAGGCGTCCTTCATGGCAAATTCACGGACGCGCAGCAGCCCGGCACGGGGACGCGGCTCGTCACGGAACTTGGTCTGTATCTGGTACAGGTTTAGGGGCAGGTCCCTATAGGAGTTGACGTTGGCTTTGGCAATGTTGGTAATAACCTCTTCATGGGTGGGCGCCAGCACAAGGTCTCGCTCCCTCCTATCTTGCAGCCGGAAAAGGTTCTGGCCCAGAGCCGCGTCCCGGCCCGTTTTGTGCCATAGCTCCAGCGGCTGGAGTGTGGGCATGTGTACTTCCTGCGCCCCGGCTGCGTCCATCTCTTCACGGATAATCTGCTCCAGCTTCTTCAGAGAGCGGTACGCCAGCGGGAGGTAGGCGTAAACGCCCGCCGCCACCTGGTAGATGAGGCTTGCCCTCAGCATGAGCCGGTGACTGGCGGTCTCCGCCTCCGCCGGGGCTTCTCGCAGTGTTTTGCCTAACGATTGGGATACACGCATTGAATGTTCCTCTTGGCCTTTGTAGCAGCTTAGGTTATCAAAAATGAGCAGTGCTGTGCACAGACATGCGGGCATACGGACATAAGGACATGCGAATTGACCTGAACAGGCGTAGCCCTTGCTCATTAAGCAGGCGGCAATCTGTTAATATTAGAGTCGCTCAATTGACACTACAGGGCAGGTAGATTAGATTCGACTGGAACTGCTAGGTCTGGTTCCATAAGAATCCGCCATGAGCTATCAACCAATCGAGAATTACGGAATCATTGGCAACATGCACACTGTTGCTCTGGTTGGTATGAACGGTTCGATCGACTGGTTCTGTATGCCCAGCTTCGACTCGCCCAGCATATTCGGCGCGATTCTGGATGATGCGAAGGGCGGGCACTTCAAGATTGCGCCCACCGTGAGCGGGGTAACCCATAAGCAACTCTACTGGCCCCAGACCAACGTGCTGGTGACGCGATTTCTGTCCCCCGATGGCGTTGGCGAGGTCACAGACTTCATGCCAGTGGAGGCCGACGAGGAACAGTACCAGCACCAGCACAATGAGCTGGTGCGCCGTGTCAGCGTGGTGCGCGGTGTAATGCGCTTTCGCGTAGAGTGCTTCCCTGCCTTTGACTATGGCCGGGACACCCACAAGGTGGTGGAACTCGCCGATTCGGGGGCCTACTTCTACTCATCCGACATCATATTGCAGCTTTCCACTTCCGTGCCGTTGCACCGCAGCCCTGGTCCCCACGGGGAGGGTATGGTAGCGGAATTCACCCTGCACGAAGGGCAGACCGTAGCCTTCGCCATTGGGGAGATGTGCGGCGAGTGTGGCGACTATCTACCCCCCTTCTCCGACACGGAAAGCCAGAGGATTTTTGAGGAGACCGTCAACTACTGGCGCTCCTGGCTTGCAACTTCCACCTACCGGGGACGCTGGCGAGAGATAGTGGAGCGCTCGGCACTGGTGCTGAAGCTCCTCACCTATAAGCCCACTGGCGCTATTGTCGCCGCACCAACGAGCAGCTTGCCTGAAGAGCTGGGGGGCGAACGCAACTGGGACTATCGCTACACGTGGATTAGAGACGCCGCCTTCACTCTCTACGCCCTGTTGCGCATAGGGTTCACTGATGAGGCAACCCAGTTTATGAACTGGATTGAGGCCAGAGCCGGCGAGCTAAACCCGGATGGCTCGCTGCAGATCATGTACGGCATCGATGGCCGCCACCTCCTCACGGAGGAGACCTTAGACCACCTGGAGGGTCACCGCGGCTCTCGACCTGTGCGTATTGGCAACGGCGCCTACTCTCAACTGCAGCTGGACATCTACGGCGAGCTGATGGACGCCGTTTACCTCTACAACAGGTACGGACATCCCATTTCCAGAGATTTCTGGGTGCACCTCCGGAGGCTGGTCAACTGGGTCTGCGACAACTGGCAGCGGCCCGACGAGGGAATTTGGGAGATGCGCAACGTGCAGGACCACTACGTCTACTCCAAGCTAATGTGCTGGGTGGCCATAGACCGCGCCCTGCGTATCGCCGATGCCCGCGCCTTTCCGGCGGATCGGGAAAGGTGGTACAAGACCAGAGACAGCATATACGAAGAGATTATGCAGCGGGGATGGAACGACCGTCGCGGCGCATTTGTCCAGACATACGAAGGCGAACATCTGGACGCCTCTAACCTTACGATGCCCTTGGTGTTCTTCATGGCGCCCACGGATCCCCGCATGCTTCAGACGTTGGATGCCATCAACCGCTCGCCTGAGAAGGGTGGACTGGTGTCCAATAGCCTTGTATACCGCTACAACGTGAATGTGTCGCCCGATGGCCTCAGCGGCCAGGAGGGCACCTTCAATATCTGTACCTTCTGGCTGGTGGAGGCCCTCACCCGGGCCGGCCGCTCCGACCAATCGCGCTTGGAACAGGCCCAGCTTATGTTTGAGAAGATGCTTGGGTATGCCAATCACCTGGGACTCTACGCCGAGGAGACCGGACACAGCGGCGAGAGCCTGGGCAACTTCCCTCAAGCGTTTACGCACCTGGCCCTAATCAGTTCGGCCTTCAACCTGGACCGCGCCTTAGACGGTCTGTTTTGAGGCTAGAGATACTACTGCCTGCCGCTGAGAACTCCCTTAGAGACTTAGACCCTGCTTGGGTCCTTGCAATCTGGTAAGCCAAGAGGGATTTATGGCAAGAGGCCGCAGACCGAAGAAGAGCAGGGGTGCCGGTAGGCGACGGCAAAACAGGCGTTTGACCGGCTCCCGAGCCCTGCGCTGGGGATTGCCCATTGTGCTGTTGCTGGTAGCCTTCTATGGTTACGTCTCCTATTCCATGGCATCCGGTGTAACCAAGCTTGACAGAAGCCCGTTGGAAGGACATCCCACCGAATACGGACTGCCCTATGAGAACGTGGCGTTCTCTCCGCGAGGCGACGAGTGGGATGGCATTGTCTTGAGAGGCTGGCTCATTGAGAGGGAGAGAGATGAGCTGACGGTAATACTGGTCCACGGCCTTAACAGAAACCGCACCGGAGACAACGCTTTGGAACTGGCTAGAAGACTGTTTGACCGCGGTTTCAACGTGCTGTTGTTTGACATCAGAGGTCACGGCGAATCGGACGGTGAGCGGTTGTCAGCCGGATACTTTGAGAAGTGGGATGTTCTGGGCGCGTACGACTTCCTGGTGCAGATAGGCGCGTCGCCGGAGGAGATAGGCTTGTTGGGCTGGTCGTTGGGTGGAGCCACGGCCCTGCTGGCCGCTGCCGAGGAGCCCGCGATCAAGGCCGTGGTAGCGGATAGCTCCTTCGCTGACGTGCACGATCTGATTGCCCAGGAGACGGCCCGCGCCACGGTCTTTCCCCAGTGGGTAGTGCCTGTGTTCATCCCAGGCATGAAGATCATATCCCGCGTTCTTTACGGCATAGACGTAGGAGCGGTGGTGCCAGAGAGAGCGGCTGGAACCCTGGGCTATCCCATCCTGGTCATTCACGGAGAAGCGGACGAACGCGTCCCGGCGGAGCAGAGCGTTCGCATACACGCCTCTGCTGCGGTGGGAAGCGAGCTCTGGCTGTCTCCGGGCTCCGAGCACGCCGACGCCGTAATTGACGCACCGGACGAATATGTGGAACGCGTGGACGCCTACTTTCGGGAGCGGCTAGGTGAAAACGTGACGGGATTGTGGTGAGAACGCCCATTGTAACGGTCGCAGCGGCGGTCATTGCCAAGCAGGCATCGCAATACTATACTGCAAGGCTACAGGCAGGGGCGGTTAGCTCAGCTGGTTAGAGCGTCGCGTTGACATCGCGGAGGTCACTGGTTCGACTCCAGTACCGCCCACTCCGAACCCCCAAATCCTGCGCCGCCGTCGAGTTCCAACGTGTCGGCGGGCACCGCAATGACCTCTTGGGCTGCACCACATGTAGGCGAATGTCAGACTAATGTGAGTGGGGCAGGCTCGGCGGCTCGCTTGGACCCCACGAGGTTTACGTTGGGTCACCTGCCCCACTGTGTTTGAGTGTACCACACGCATGTAACTTGTGCGTAACTTTAAGGCGAATATATCGTGATGTTTTATAACTTTTCCGCGCATGGGTAAGACGGCGCCGTTCTTTGGCATCGTGGGCATCGTGGCCTTTGCTGTTGCTGTTGACAGGGCTAGCCGTAGAAGCTAAAATAGCCGATTGTTGCCATCTGTGATGGCTCGGTTACCTATGCTTGGGCTGGGAGACACATGCCTACAGTAAATCAACTGATACGTAAGGGTCGCAAGAATCTGCACAAGCGCACCAAAGCGCCGGCGCTCAGGTTCGTGCAAAACTCGCTGCGCAACCGCACAGTGAGAGGTCCCGGTTGCCCGCAGCGTAGAGGCGTTTGCGTTCAGGTGAAAACCGTAACTCCCAAGAAACCAAACTCCGCGTTGCGCAAAGTGGCGCGGGTGCGTCTCACCAACGGGATAGAGGTCACGGCCTATATTCCCGGAGAAGGCCACACCCTCCAAGAGCACTCGGTGGTCTTGGTTCGCGGAGGCAGAGTGAGGGACGTTCCCGGAGTGCGCTATCACATAGTTCGCGGCGCTCTGGACTCCACAGGCGTATCGGACCGCAAGCAAGGCCGCAGCAAATACGGATCCAAGAAGGGCTAAGCAACTCAGGCGGTCATTATGTCCAGAAGAAGGCGAGCAGAGCGCAGGCAGGTTATGCCCGATCCCAGGTATGGGAGCGAAGAGCTTGCCCGCTTCATCAATCGCGTAATGATTGGCGGCAAGAAGACCGTTGCCCAGAGGATTGTCTACTCTGCTTTGGACAGGCTGGAGGAAGAGGCACACCGCCCCGGACTAGAGGTTTTCCAGCAGGCCATGCGCAACGCAACACCAGCCTTGGAAGTAAAACCACGCCGTGTCGGCGGAGCCACCTACCAGGTTCCGGTAGAGGTCAGGGCGGACCGGCGTCAAGCGCTAGCCATGCGCTGGCTCATTACATCGGCGCGCTCTCGTAGCGGGTTGCCGATGTCTGAACGGTTGTATAGAGAGCTCCTGGAAGCCTCCCGAGGTGAGGGAGCAGCAGTGAAGCGGCGGGAGGACTTGCATCGTATGGCTGAGGCCAACCGGGCCTTTGTCCACTATCGCTGGTAGTGCCCCGCATATATTTAATTCCCCTACACGGGTTTGGATCTCGGAGTCGACTATCCTCATGGATGAGATTCGTAACATAGGGTTTATTGCGCATATCGACGCTGGCAAGACCACCGTCACAGAGCGGGTGTTGTTTCTTTCCGGGCTGACCCACAAGCTGGGAAGCGTGGACGAGGGCACTGCGGTGATGGACTGGATGGACCAGGAGCGTGAACGCGGCATCACTATTACGGCCGCCGCCGCCACCACTTCCTGGAAAGAGCACCGGATCAACGTCATAGATACACCCGGCCACGTAGACTTCACCGCGGAGGTGGAGCGCAGCCTCCGCGTCCTCGATGGCGGAGTGGTCGTCTTCGATGCCGTGGCAGGTGTGCAGCCTCAGTCAGAGACGGTATGGCGCCAGGCCGACAAGTACCGCGTGCCCCGCATCTGTTTTATCAACAAGATGGACCGCGTCGGCGCCAACTTCCAAAGAGCCATTGATATGATACGGCACCGCCTGAAGGCCAACCCTGTACCCATACAGATGCCCATTGGCAGCAACTCCGAGTTTCAGGGCGTGGTAGACATTCTGGAAGAGAAGGCGCTCATCTATTCCGAGGGGAGCATCCTGGCAGAGGAAGCCCCCATCCCGGAGGAGTGCCGGGAAGAGTACCTCAATTATAGAGATGCCCTGATGGAGAAGGTGGCCGAGACGGACGAATCCCTTCTCATCAAGTACCTGGAGGGGGAGGAGATATCCTCCAGCGAACTGCGCTCCGCTCTGCGACGCTCCACAATCCAGAATCACATTGTACCCGTGTTGTGCGGCACGGCGCTGCGCACCAAGGGCATTCAGCCTCTGCTGGACGCTATAGTCGACTACCTCCCGTCTCCGTTGGACGTTCCCCCAGTGACGGGCGTTCATCCCAAGACAGGGGAAGAGATGCTTAGGGAACCCGGCACGGATGAGCCGTTCTCCGCGCTGGCTTTCAAAGTAGTAACAGACCCTTATACGGGCCGCTTGGTGTACCTGAGGGTGTACTCCGGCAAAGTGACCAGCGGATCCACAGTTTATAACGTCACCAAAGGCCAGCGTGAACGGATGGGCCGCATTCTCAAAATGTTCGCTGACCGCAGAGAAGAGGTTAGCGAGCTCCAAGCCGGTGACATAGCCGCTACGGTCGGCCTGAAGAACACCTTTACCGGCGATACCCTTACCGCAGAGAACTCACAGGTGCTGCTGGAAGCCATTCGTTTCCCCCAGCCCGTCATCTCCATGGCCATAGAGCCAAGAAGCAAGGCGGACCAGGACAGGCTCACGGACGCTCTGATCAAGCTGGCTGAAGAAGACCCCACCTTTGTTATGAGATTTGATCAAGAGACCGGGCAGACGGTCATCTCCGGGATGGGCGAGCTGCACCTGGAGGTATTGGTAGAGCGGCTGAAGCGTGAATTCAGTGTTCAGGCCAACATAGGCAAACCCAGGGTTTCCTATCGCGAGGCCATTACGTCTGCCACACGGGCCGAGGGACGCTTCGTGCGCCAGTCCGGAGGTCGGGGCCAGTACGGCCACGTCTGGCTGGAGGTAGAGCCTTTGGAGCGCGGCGCCGGCTTCGTGTTCGAAGACAAGATAGTAGGCGGCGCCATACCCAGGGAGTACATCTCTGCCGTTCAACAGGGGATCAGAGACTCCCTGGAGAACGGTATCGTCGGCGGCTACCCTGTGGTTGATGTCAAAGCCACACTGGTCGACGGCTCCTACCACGAAGTCGATTCATCTGAGATGGCGTTTAGGGTTGCTGGCGGCATGGGCATGCGCGAGGCTTTGCGCCGCGCCGGTTCGGCACTACTTGAGCCGGTCATGTCGGTGGAAGTGGTCACGCCGGGCGATTTCCTTGGCGAGATACTCTCCGACCTAAGCAGCCGCCGCTCTCAGATAAATAACATGGAAGGCCAGGGGGATACCCAGATGGTATCGGCTTACACCCCACTGGCGGAGATGTTTGGCTACGCCACGGACTTGCGTTCCATTACCCAGGGTCGAGCCAGCTACACCATGGAGTTCGACCATTATCAGCGCGTGCCTGACAACATTGTACAGGAGGTAGTCCGCGAATAGTGCGGCCCGGCAAAAGCAGGAAGATATGACAACCTCAGCCCCAACACAGCATAGGCAGCGCATAAGAATAGTCTTGAAGGCGTTCGATCACCGTCTCCTTGACCAATCGGCGGAACACATTGTCGAAACGGCTGAGAGAGCGGGAGCGCAGGTGGCTGGGCCCATACCACTACCCACGTCCATCAAGCGATTCTGTGTCATCCGCTCACCGCACGTCGACAAAAACTCCCGTGAGCACTTTGAGCTGCGCACGCACAAGCGGCTCATCGATATCTTAAGCCCGACATCCCGTACCATCGATGCGCTGACCAGGCTTAATATGCCCGCGGGCGTCGATATATCGATAAAGTTGTAGTTGGAAAAGAAATGCCAATAGGTCTATTAGGTGAAAAACTAGGCATGACCCAGGTCTTCCGTGAAGACGGCACGGCCCAGGCGGTGACGGTATTGCAGGCAGGCCCCTGTATGGTGACCCAGGTCAAGACTATGGCCAAAGACGGCTACGAAGCGGTGCAACTCAGCTTTGGGGAGAAGCGCCGGCTGAATAGGGCTGAAGAAGGACACTTGAGACAGATGGGCAGATTCCGCTATCTGAGGGAACTGCCGCCTGCGGACCTGGACTACGTTCAGGTAGGTCAAACGGTGGACGTCTCCATATTCCAGCCCGGCGACATCATAAACGTGACCGGCACCACCAAGGGCCGAGGCTTTGCCGGAGGCATCAAGCGGCATGGCTTCAGCGGCGGACCCAAGACTCACGGACAGTCCGACAGGCATCGCGCCCCCGGCTCCATTGGCGCAGGCACCACGCCGGGCAGGGTGCTCAAGGGCAAACGCATGGCTGGCCACATGGGCAACGTCCGCGTCACCGCTCAGAATGTAGAGGTGGTTCAGGTGGACGCGGAACGCAATTTGCTGCTCATCAAAGGAAGCGTGCCGGGCGCCAACCGGCAACTCGTGCTCATTCAGCACACTATTGAAGGAATCCAGCGGCTGAAACAGGACCCTATCTGGAGCAGACCCATTGAAGAGGCGAACCTCACGGAAGATCCGGACGTCATTGTAGAAGCCGGGGAACAGATGGAAGCTCAGGCCGAGGCCACTGCGGAGGAGCAAGAGCCCGTGGCTGAGCAGCCGGCGCAGCAGCAAGAAGAGGAGGAGTCCCCAGCATCCACTCAGGAAGATGCCTCTGAATCAATGCCGGAGGCAGAAGTCACCGCGGAAGAAGAGGTGACGGATCAGGCTGAAGAAGGATCGTCAAGTGAAGAGGAGGAGCCTTCTCAATCGGAAGGTGCTCCACTTCAAGAAGAGACACCGGAACCAGAGGAAGAAAAGGAAGGAAAGAGCCAGTGAAGCTTCCCGTAATGGACATAACTGGTACGCAGATTGGAACGCTGGAAGTCAGCGATAGTTTGTTTGATGTTCCAGCCAACCAGCCGGTGGTGCATCAGGCTATGGTGCGCCAGCTTGCCAATGCCAGGCAGGGCACATCCTCCACCAAGACGCGCGCCCAGGTATCTGGCGGTGGAGCCAAGCCCAGGCCTCAGAAACATAGCGGACGCGCCAGGCAGGGCAGCATACGTTCCCCTCAGTACGCAGGAGGAGGCATTGTGTTCGGCCCCAGCCCGCGGAGCTTCCGACAGAGCATGCCCAAAAAGATGCGCAGGCTCGCCATTCGTTGTCTGCTCTCGGACAAGGCCAGGGACAACAGGTTGACCCTTCTTCAGAACATTGACCTACCCACTTCCCGCACCAAGGAGATGGTCAACGTCCTGAAGGCACTGGACGCAGCCTCCAGCACCCTGATAGTCACTCACCCACCCAGCAGCAACTTAGTCCTCTCCGCCCGCAACATCAAGAAAGTAAAAACGCTCCCCGCATCCAACATCAATGTCCTGGACTTGCTGGAGCACGACCGCCTCATCATGACGGTAGACGCCGTCCACCGGGCAGAAGAGCTGTGGGCGGGCGGCGTAACGTCCGCTGAAGTGGAAATGGAACCAAAGGCCAGGACACGCCGGCGTACTTCGGCCGGAACTGCCCGCAGTGGCAGGGGCCGCCGGAGCAAGGCAAGTGTTGACGAAGAAGTGGCGGAAGCAGAGCCGGAAGCAACGGTAGAGGTAGAGTCGGAAGCAACGGTAGAAGCGGAGCCGGAAGTGACGGCGGAAACAGAGCCGGAAGCAACGGTAGAAGCAGAGCCGGAAGTGACGGCGGAAACAGAGCCGGAAGTGGCGGCGGAACCTGAAGAAGAAGGGCGTAAGGAGGAGTAGCCGTGCAACAGCTCAACATCCTGCTGCGTCCCATAGTCACTGAGAAAAGCACCCTGCTCCAGGAGCGGAACAAGTACGTGTTCGAAATTACGCCCAAGGCCAATAAGATAATGGTGAAAGAGGCGGTGAAGCGCGCCTACAACGTAGACGTGATTCAGGTGAACATTGTGAAGAATAGGGGCAAGAGGAAGCGCTTTGGCCCCCGCTGGACGCAAACACGTGACCGCAAGAAGGCGATTGTGACCCTTAAACCCGGCGATAGGATAGAGATATTCGAGGGAGCGTAAGACTATGCCGTTGAAGACATACAGGCCCACAACTCCCTCCCGGCGCGGCGCGGTTTCTGCTACTTTCCAAGAGTTGACAGGTTCCCGCCCTGAAAAGTCGCTCGTTGCCCCGTTGAAGCGTTCCGGAGGAAGAAATTCCAGGGGAAAGATCACGGTGCGGCGGCGCGGCGGCGGCGCCAAAAGGTCTTACCGAATCATAGACTTCAAGCGAGACAAGCTGGGGGTGCCCGGTAAGGTGGCGGCCATTGAGTACGACCCCAACCGCTCGGCAAGAATTGCCCTCATCCACTATGCGGACGGAGAGAAGCGCTACATACTGCATCCTGAGAAGTTGAAAGTAGGAGATCGTGTTGAAGCCGGCCCTGACGCCGAGATCAAGATTGGCAACGCGCTTCCCCTGAGCCACATACCAACGGGCACCCAGGTGCACAACATAGAAATGCAACCCGGCATGGGCGGAAAGATAGTTCGCAGCGCCGGGCTTTCAGCGCAGGTGCTGGCTAAGGAGACCAACTACACCCTCATCAGATTGCCATCGGGCGAGGTTAGACGCATACTCAGCCGGTCCATGGCTACCGTTGGTGAGGTGGGGAATGCGGATAACAAGAACGTGAAGCTTGGCAAGGCTGGCAAAAAGAGACACCTTGGCAGGCGCCCATCGGTACGGGGCTCTGCCATGACCCCTAGAGACCATCCTCATGGAGGCGGCGAAGGCCGCTCATCCGTAGGCATGCCCGGGCCGAAGACGCCCTGGGGCAAGCCTGCCCTGGGCTACAAGACGCGCCGAAACAGGCGTACCGATAATATGATAGTCCGCAAGAGAGGAAATAGGAGGTAAGGATAGCTAAGTTATGTCACGCTCGATAAAAAAGGGGCCTTACGTGCACCCAAAGCTGGCAAAGAAAGTGGAGACCGTACAGAGAAGCGGGTCTCGCACTGTAATCCGCACCTGGTCGCGCGCTTCCATGATCATGCCGGATATGTTGGGGTTAACCATTGCCGTTCATGACGGCCGTCGGCATGTGCCCATCTTCGTAACTGAGAACATGGTGGGGCACCGCCTGGGTGAGTTTGCGCCCACCCGTACGTTCCGGGGTCACTCTTCCAAGTCTGAACGCACCAGTTCGATGAGGTAAGCATGCCTGCACAAGCCACAGCCAAGAATATAAGCATATCCGCCAAAAAGCTGAAGTGGGTGACAGCCCTAGTGCGCGGTAGGAGGGTTGATGAAGCGCTTACCGTATTGCATCATCAGCCAACTCCTGCTGCAAGAGAAGTGGCCAAAGTGTTGAAGTCGGCGGTAGCCAACGCAGAGAACAACCTACTACTTGAGCCTGACGAGCTGAGAGTGGCGCAGATATACGCCAACCAAGCTCCGTCCTTGAAGCGGTTCAGGGCTTCGGCGCGAGGACGTGCCGGGCGTATAAGCAAGCGCTCCAGCCATATCACCGTTGTGGTGGATGAGGAGGTTTAATTGGGCCAGAAGACCCATCCTATAGGCTTTCGACTTGGCATCATCAAGGATTGGGACGCCAAGTGGTTTGCTGCTAAGAGCGAGACCTACAGGGATCTCCTTCAGGAGGACCTGAAGATCAGAAAGCACATCAACAAGACATACGTGGACGCCGGCATAGCCTTGGTGAACATAGAGCGCCCCAGCAATGACTTGGTGATCACCATGCACACTTCGCGTCCGGGCATAGTTATCGGGCGCGGCGGCCAGCGCATAGAAGAGTTGCGAAGGGACATTGAGAACATTACCGGCAAACGCGCCAGAGTCAACGTCCAGGAGATCCGTCAACCGGAGCTGAACGCTTACCTGGTGGCTAGGAACATCGCCGACCAGCTTGAGCGCAGGGTGGCTTTCCGCCGCGCCATGCGGCAGGCTTTGTCCAGGGCTATGCAGGCCGGAGCTCAGGGTATCAAGATTGTCACCTCTGGCCGACTGGGAGGCAACGAAATAGCCCGGAAAGAGAAAGCCATGGATGGCCGCGTCCCCCTGCATACGCTGCGCGCCGATATAGACTACGGATTGGCCGAGGCTGCCACCACCATGGGCAGAATAGGCATCAAGGTCTGGTTGTACAAAGGTGACATTCTGGCGCAGCAACAGGAAGAGGTAGAGGAGCTGGGCACAATAGAGGTGACACTCCAAGCCGGTGATACCGATTCGGAGAGAGATGGCCTTGATGAGGCGCTGACGTCCGGCAGTAATAGGAGTGCTAATGCCGGCGATGTTCAGGATGATTCAGTGAAGGATACGGAGGCACAGGATGTTGCAGCCGAAGAGAGTTAAGTATCGCAAAACGCATCGCGGCCGCATGCGTGGCGCATCTCATACCGGTAATCAGGTCCTCTTTGGCGATTTTGCCTTGAAGGCAATGGAGCCCGCCTGGATCACGGCGCGCCAGATTGAGGCGGGTCGTCGAGCCATTACGCGCCACGTGCGTAGAGGCGGCAATATCTGGATCCGGGTCTTTCCAGACAAACCCATCACCAAGAAACCAGCGGAAACCCGACAGGGATCAGGCAAGGGCCCCGTGGATCAGTGGGTTGTCGTGGTCAAGCCGGGCAGGATCCTCTACGAAATCTCAGGTGTTCCTGAGGATACTGCAAAAGAGGCTTTGCGCTTAGCTTCTCACAAGATGCCCATAGACGTCCGCATCATTGCCCGGCAAGACGCTCACGTCACCGCTGGAGCAGGAGAGTAACCGTGCGTATCTATGAAGTAAGGGCTTTGTCCCAGGAAGACTTGGAGAAAGAGTTGCAGGAGACATACAAAGAGGCGCTGACCGTGCGCTTCCGGCTCTCTACGCGGCAGTTGAGCGATACTTCGCAACAAAGAAAGGTGCGCAACAAGATAGCTAGAATCAAGACCGTGCTGCGGGAACGCCAATTATTGGAGCAGGCAAAATGAGCGCTGCAAACCGCAAAAGACGTATTGGCCAAGTGATCAGCGATAAGATGGATAAGACCGCGGTGGTCGCCGTTCAGTGGCGGCAGCGGCATCCTGTATATCGCAAGAGCATACGCCGGATCTCTAAGTTCCACGCACATGATGAGCAGAACGACGCCCGCATAGGCGATCGGGTGCTGATAGTGGAGACCAAGCCGTTGTCCCGCCTCAAAAGGTGGCGCATAGCCGAGATACTGGAACGGCACGAAGTTCCGGAGATAGCTCCACAGGAGATAGGCGCGGGAATAGAGGAGGAGATCACCCAACCGGAGATCGCTGTAGCAGGCATCCCTCAGGCTGAAATGGTTGATACGGTCGAACAGGAGTTGGTCGAGGAGCCTGAGCAGGAAGCGGTTGAGGAAGCAGAGCAGGAACCGGCAGAGGAGCCTGAGCAGGAGCCAACTGAGGAGGCCGAACAGGAGTCGGCCGAGGAATCTGAACAGGAGCAGGCAGAGGAGCCTGAGCAGGAACCGGCAGAGGAGCCTGAGCAGGAGTCGGCTGAGGAATCTGAACAGGAGCAGGCAGAGGAGCCTGAGCAGGAGTCGGCTGAGGAATCTGAACAGGAGCAGGCTGAGGAATCTGAACAGGAGCAGGCTGAGGAGCCTGAGCAGGAGTCGGCTGAGGAATCTGAACAGGAGCAGGCTGAGGAGCCTGAGGTCTCTACGGAAGAAGAGAATGGACGGCCAGTTGAAGAGAGAGAAAGCAAGGAAGGATCGTGATACAGACTTACTCCAGGCTTAAGGTAGCCGATAACTCAGGCGCCAGGGTAATCATGTGCATCAATATCCCCGGAGGCACCCGAAAGCGATATGCTCGTGTGGGTGACATCATCGTTGCCGCCGTGAAGGAGGCCACACCCAACGCGCCGGTGAAATCCGGAGACGTGGTCAAAGCGGTGGTGGTTAGGACATCTCACCCCTACCGGCGTCCTGACGGCTCACACATCCGGTTCGATGATAACGCAGCCGTAGTCCTTACCGATCAGCTCATGCCCAGGGGGACTCGCATATTCGGCCCGGTGGCTAGGGAGCTGCGGGACAAAGAGTACATGCGGATAGTTTCCCTAGCGCCGGAGGTGCTCTAGTGAACATTAGAAGGAACGATACGGTTGAGGTCATTTCCGGCAAGGACGCCGGAAAGAGGGGTACGGTCCAATCTGTCCTGCCCGACAAGAACCGTCTCACTGTGGAAGGCGTCAACATGGTTAGAAAGCACCAGCGCCCAACCTCCACTCTTCGGCAGGCCGGAATAATCCAGATGGAAGCCTCCTTCAATGCTTCCAAGGTTATGCTGGTTTGTCCAAACTGCAACAAAGCTGTCCGCGTTGGGCGCACGTATCTTGACGATGGTCGTAAAGTACGGGTGTGCCGTTCGTGCAAAGAAATAATCGATAGTTAGAAAGAAGTTATGGAAGAAGAGCAAAAGCAGCCGAAATCAGAGTCCACCCGGGGCCGTAAGAAGCCGGCCTCTTCTCAGCGTGGAGGCCGAGCCAGATCGCAGGGCGCTCAAGAAAGCAGCTCTCAACCTGCTCCCAACCACGCGCCTGCCCTTCTGCTCAAGTACCGGCAGGAGTTTGTGCCTCAACTCATCAGCGAATTTGGCTACAAGGTCCCTCTACAGGCCCCGCGCATGGAGAAAGTTGTAATGAACGTTGGTCTGGGAGAGGCCCTGACCAATTCCAATGCCATTGACTCCGTATCTCAGATGCTGACCGCCATCTCTGGGCAGAAGCCCGTTGTCACCAGGGCCAGGAAGTCCATAGCGGGCTTCAAGATCAGAGACGGCATGCAGATTGGCGTCATGGTCACTCTGAGGGGACGCCGCATGTATGAATTCATGGAGAGGCTCATCAATGCCGCGCTCCCCCGTATACGGGACTTCCGCGGCGTGCCCAGAACCAGCTTTGACGGGCGAGGTAACTACTCGTTGGGCATTAGAGAACAGATCATCTTCCCAGAGATTGACTACAACCGGATAGACCGCATCCGCAGCTTCCAGGTGACCTTTGTCACCACTGCCCAGAAGGATGAAGAAGCATACCGCCTCCTGGAAATGTTCGGAGTTCCGTTCGCCAGGGAGAGACTCGACTGAGGTAAGAATGGCCAAAGCAGCAAAAGTAGCCAAATGGCGGAAGCCGCCAAAGTTCAAAGTTCAGCATCACAACCGTTGCAACCTCTGTGGGAGGCCCAGAGCGTATATTCGCCACTTTGGACTGTGCCGCATTTGTTTCAGAACTCTCTCTTTGCGTGGCGAGCTTCCCGGAATCAGAAAGGCTAGTTGGTAGGTGCTACTGTGACTCAAACTGACCCCATTGGGGACATGCTGACAAGGATACGCAACGGCATTGCCGTGCATCGTGATTGGGTGTCCACCCCACCATCCAAGCTGAAGAGGGCTGTCTTAGAGCTTCTGAAGAAGGAAGGCTTCATCAGTGACTATCATCTGTTCCAAGAAGAGGCCGGGGAGGTGCTGCGCATCAGACTCCTCTATGACGAGGACAACCAGTCCGTTATAAAGGGGCTCAGGCGCATCAGCAAGCCGGGCTTGCGAGTGTACGTCGACAAAAAGCAGCTTCCTCGCTTCTACGGTGGTCGCGGCCTGTCGGTTATATCAACATCCAAGGGCTTACTGAGCGGACAGGATGCTTGGCGGCGGGGAATAGGGGGAGAAATACTATGTTACGTTTGGTAGGAACATGTCCAGAATAGGCAGGCAGCCAATAGAGATACCGGCAGGGGTCAACGTCCAGGTAGAGGCCGGATTGGTCAGCGTGGAAGGGCCCAAGGGCTCCCTGGCGCAACATATAAGAGACGGCATAAGCGTTGTGGTGAGTGACTCACAGGTTCTGGTGACCAGGGAATCCGAAGCTAGAGAGCACCGCTCCCTGCATGGATTGACGCGCACTTTGATAGCCAACATGATCACAGGCGTCTCACAAGGATTCCAAAAGACGCTGGACATAGTTGGGGTGGGATATAGAGCCCAGCAGTCAGGCCGCAACGTTATAGTTCAAGTCGGCTATTCCCATCCCGTGGAAGTGCAGCCCATGGAAGGCGTAGACCTTGAGGTACAGGGAAATAACCGCATTCATGTGAACGGCATAGACAAACAGCTGGTGGGAGAGATGGCCGCCCGCATCAAGAGGATACGCCGCCCCAACGCCTACACCGGCAAGGGGATTAGGTATCTTGACGAGCGGGTCCGTCTCAAACCGGGCAAGAGTGCGGCGAGGGCTAGGTAAAACATGGCTCGCAAACAAAACAGGACCCATAGCAGACACTCTAGGCATCTCCGTGTACGCAAGAAAGTGACGGGGACAGCCGAGCGGCCCAGGTTGAGCGTGTTCCGCAGCCTGCGCCAGGTATATGCTCAGGTCATTGACGACTCAACAGGCCGCACGATTGTTGCCGCTTCCAGCCTGTCTCTGAAACAGAACGGGGCGAGCATGGTGAAGACACAGGCCGCAGCCGCCGTGGGTAAACAGATTGCGGAGGCGGCAAACAAAGCAGGCGTTACCAGGGTTATCTTTGATAGAGGTGGATATAAATACCACGGTAGGGTCAAGGCACTGGCCGATGCTGCCCGTGAGGGAGGTCTTGAATTCTAATGGTCGACCAGATGAATAGAGTTATCGACAACCTGGATAGGGAGCAAGTGACCCTTACCGAGCGGGTTGTCAACATTCGCCGTGTTGCCAAAGTCGTCAAAGGCGGACGACACCTCACTTTCAGCGCCCTAGTCGTGGTGGGTGACGGCCAGGGCAGGGTCGGTTCCGGCTTGGGTAAAGCTATCGCTATACCTGACGCCGTGAGAAAAGGCGCCACCATTGCGCAAAAGACTTTGATTACAGTGCCTCTGAAAGGAACTACTGTACCTTTTCAGGTCAAGGCCAAGTACGGCGCCGCCCAGGTGATGCTCAAGCCTGCTCCTCCGGGGACAGGCATCATTTCCGGGCCTTCTATGCGCGCCGTGCTGGACATGGTTGGCGCAAAAGACGTTGTGGCCAAGTCTCTGCGTAGTCAGAACCCTATCAATGTTGTCAGAGCTACCGTAGAGGCATTGAAGCAGCTTGCAATGTTTGCGCCCGAACAGGAAGAAGCCCCCGAGGAATCTGAACAAGAGTCGTCTGCTTCCCCTACCGTAGTCGAACAGATTGAGGAAGAGGGTTCAGGGGACTCTCTGCAGCAAGAGAACGAAGATACAGGTTGAGCGTAGAAGATGAGTAAGCTGTCGATAACATGGACCAAGAGCACAATAGGCTATCCTCATACTCAGCGAAGGGTGATCAAAGCGCTGGGTTTGCGCAGGTTGCACCACTCGGTGGAACACGCTGATACGCCTTCCATCCGCGGCATGCTGCACAAAGTGCGGCATCTGGTCAGAGTTGAACAAGTTCAGGGATGACGAGTAAACAATGAAACAGCATCAGTTGAAATCTGCCAAGGGAGCTCGTACGCGCCACCAGCGTGTGGGACGCGGCGACGGCAGCGGCCGCGGGAACTACTCCGGACGCGGCATGAAGGGACAGAAGTCGCGCAGCGGCGGCAAATTGCGACGTGGATTTTCCGGTGGCACTCTGCCGTTGATGAAGGCCTTGCCCATGTTGCGGGGATTCACCAATATATTCCGTGTGGAGTACCAGGAAGTGAACCTGGAACGACTCCATTCACTCCCTTCCCATACTGCCGTGAACCCGACGACGCTCAAGGAGCTTGGCATCATAAAGAGCGATAAGAAACCGGTTAAAATACTGGGCAGGGGCACTTTGCAGACACCCCTCACCGTGACCGCCCACAAGTTCAGCAAATCGGCTCGGGCTGCAATAGAAGCAGCGGGAGGTTCGGCAGAGGTAGTATGACAACTCGTGCTTCATCCGTAAGGCAGCAGCAGTCATCGCGCCCGGCTCTTCTCCAGGCGATGATAGACGCCGTTCGTGTGCCGGACTTGCGGAACCGCATTCTCTTTGTGTTGGTCATGCTGGTGGTATTCCGCTTCCTGGCTCACGTCCCCGTCATCAACATAGACCGCAATGCCTTGAACAGCGCCTTCGAGAGCAACGCACTGTTCGGATTTATAGACCTGTTCAGTGGCGGCGGCCTGCGCAACCTCAGCATAATGGCGCTGGGAGTCTATCCCTACATTACGGCATCCATAGTCATGCAGCTGATGACACCGGTCATTCCCCGTCTACAGGCGCTCGCCAAGGAAGGTGAGGCCGGACGCCAGAGAATGAACCAGATCACTCACTACCTTATGGTGCCCATAGCCCTTGCCCAGGGGTATGGCCAGCTTACCCTGATACACCGATTTGGCGGCCTTGCCGGTTCCGACTTCACCACCGGCCTCAGCCTAACCACCGTTACCATGGTTATTTCCATGACGGCGGGCGCCGTGTTCTTGGTCTGGCTCGGTGAGCTCATCACTGAACGGGGTATTGGAAATGGGATTTCCATCATCATATTCGCGGGCATAGTGGCAGAGTTCCCTCAGCTTGTTGGGCAAGGCTTCCTGGAGCGAAACAACCTTGGCGGCCTGTTTCTACTTATCGCTATCGGCGTAGTAATAGTCTACCTAATCGTCTACTTCACGGAGGCACAGCGACGCATACCCGTGCAATACGGCAGAAGTGTGTTTAGGGGAGGACGTATGTATCGCCAGTCCGGCACTACTTACGTCCCGTTGCGGGTAAACTCCGCCGGCATGATACCGCTCATATTCGCCTTTTCCATCATGGTACTGCCCGCCACCTTTGCCAGCTACCTTGCCAGCCCTACAAGCACAACGTTCTTTGGTCGGATTGCTCGCTTCTTCGAGACCTCGCTGGCGCCAACTGGGCTGACCTACTGGATATTTCTGTTCATTCTGGTAGTAGTGTTCACCTTCTTCTATACACTGGTCACGTTCCAGCAACAGAACCTGGCTGAAAACCTGCAGAAGAACGGAGGATTCATACCGGGCATACGGCCCGGGCGTCCTACCGCGGACTATCTCAACCGCGTCATCATACGCATCACCTGGGGAGGCGCTATCTTCCTTGGAGTTGTAGCCATCATCCCCTACTTTGCCACTATAGCAACGGACATACGCGCTATTCAGTTGAGCAGCGCCAGTCTGCTCATTATGGTCAGCGTAGCCTTGGATACGCTGAGACAGCTAGAAGCGCAACTGCTCATGCGTAACTATGAAGGATTTCTAAGGTAGGTAAGATTTGCGGATAGTATTGCTTGGACTGGCAGGAGCCGGCAAAGGCACACAGGCCCACATTCTCTCAGAGGAGTTGGGTGTTCCTGCTATATCTTCCGGCGACCTGTTCCGGTACCACCGGTCCCAAGGTACTGAGTTGGGGCGGCTTGCCAATAGCTACATGGAGAAGGGCGACCTTGTCCCAGACAACGTGACAATAAGAATGATCCTTGAACGCATTGAACAGGTTGGCGGCGCGGGCTTCGTCTTGGACGGCTTTCCCAGGACACTCCCACAAGCCGGAGCCTTGGACCAGGCGTTGAATGGCATTCCAATAGAGGGCGCCGTCTACATCCAGGTCGGCGAAGACGAGCTTGTGCAACGGCTTAGCCAGAGGCTGGTCTGCGGCAACTGTGGGGCTCCCTACTCGAAGGCCAGTCTGGGCGCCACCTCCCAGTGTGAAAAGTGCGGCGGAGTGCTGTATCAACGAGACGATGATAAGCCCGAAGTGGTGAGGAAACGTCTGCAGGTCCAGTGGTCAGGCCTCAACGAGTTACTGGGCCACTACGGAGCACAGGACAAGCTGATTGAAATCAATGGAGAGCAGGCTGCTGAACAAGTTGCCGCAGAGGCAATGCGGGCTGTCTCTGGGCTTGTTGCCGTTGAATAAGCGAGGTTTAGAAGCACTGGCGGTTGAAGTATAATAGATAAGTTGACCATGCTAAATATGACGGATCTTTTGTTGAACGAAATACAGCCGCGCGCCAGCGGAATCACCATAAAATCGCCGCAGGAGCTGCAAAGCATGCGCCAGGCCGGACAGGTTGTGGCTGCCGCCATAGAAGCCGTGCTTGCCGCTATTCAACCTGGGATGAAGGCCAAGGCCCTTGACCTCATAGCCGAACGGGAAATAAGACGTCTCGGCGCAGTTCCCTCTTTCAAGGGCTATCGCGGGTTCCCTGCTACAATCTGCGTCTCCTTCAACGAAGAGATAGTGCACGGTATACCGGGAGACAGGATCATCCGCGAGGGCGACATTGTGAGCATCGACTGTGGTGCTATAGTGGACGACCACCATGGAGACAGCGCGGTAACCGTTGCCGTGGGTAGCGTACCCCCTGAGGTTGAGCGACTCATGGAAACTACGCGCCTTAGCTTGGAAGAAGGTATCAAGGCGGCCGTTGTGGGGAACCGCATTGGAGACATATCTGCCGCGGTTCAGAGATTCGCCGAACCTGAGGGCTATGGAATAGTCAGAGAATACGTTGGCCACGGCATAGGCCGCTCCCTACACGAGGAACCTTCCGTGCCTAACTTCGGCGAGGCCGGCAGGGGCCCGTTGCTCAAGCCGGGCATGGTCATTGCCATAGAACCCATGCTCAACATGGGAGGGTGGCAGACCCGCGTCCTTCAGGATGATTGGACAGTGGTCACCGCAGACGGCTCCCTTTCGGCCCATTCCGAGCATACCGTGGCTGTGACGGAGCAGGGTCCGGAAGTCCTCACCAGGCGGAACAGTGAAAGGACACACACCGCAGTCTGATTGCTTATGGCTAAGAAAGAGAAAGAGACCATAGAAGTAGAGGGAACGGTCAAGGAGGCCCTGCCCAACGCTACGTTCAAGGTGGAGCTGGCTAATGGACACCAGGTCCTGGCACACATCTCCGGGAAGATGAGGATGCACTTCATACGCGTGCTCCAAGGGGACCGCGTCTTGGTGGAGCTGTCTCCCTATGATCTTACCCGCGGCCGGGTCACTTTCCGCTTCAGGTAGGGAATGTAGGAATGAAAGTACGTTCTTCAGTAAAGAAAATGTGCGACAGGTGCAAGATAATTCGCCGTGAAGGCAGAGTTAGGGTTATCTGCACTAATCCTAAGCATATGCAGAGGCAGGGATGAAACAGACCAGGAAACGGCATGGCGTATCACCCAAGGAGGGGGAAATATGGCGCGCATAGCGGGCGTGGACATTCCGGACAACAAGCGAGTGGAGGTCTCTCTGAGGCGCATATACGGCATAGGTCCCAAGATAGCTCTCAGAGTACTGGACAGGGCTGAGGTGAAGACCAATCCCAGGGTCAGAGACCTATCGGAAGAGGAGTTGAACAGGCTCCGGGAGGTCATAGACAAGGAACACAGAGTAGAGGGCGACCTCCGTCGCGAGGTCAACATGAACATCCGGCGTCTCATGGACATTGGGAGCTACCGCGGTCTGCGACACCGGCGTGGCTTGCCCGTCCGTGGGCAGAGGACCAAGACAAACGCACGCACCAAACGCGGCGCGCGCAGGACCGTTGCCGGCCGCCGCCGCACCGTAGGCAAGAAGTAGGAGACCCATAAATGGCTAGAGGAAGATCAAGACCGCGCAGAAGGGAAAGGAAGTTCGTTCCCAAGGGAAAGGCCTATATCCATTCCACCTTCAACAATACTTTGATCACTTTGACAGACCCGGATGGCAACGTCTTGTCCTGGGGCAGTTCAGGCACAGTGGGCTTCAAGGGGGCTCGCAAAGGCACCGCTTTTGCCGCTCAGCGTGCCGCCGACTCCGCGGCGCGTCGCGCCATGGAGCATGGCGTCAGGGAAGTGGAAGTATTGATCAAAGGCCCCGGTGCGGGCAGGGAAGCGGCCATCCGCTCCCTCCAAGCCGCCGGTATCAACGTGACAAGCATACGGGATGTCACACCCATTCCGCACAATGGCTGCAGGCCACCAAAGAAAAGGAGAGTGTAGAAGAGTATGGGCAGATATACCGGTCCTGCGTGCCGGTTGTGCCGTCGCGCAGGAGAGAAGCTTTTGCTCAAGGGTGAGAGATGCTATACACCGCGCTGTGCCATCGAGCGCAGGCGCCGTCCCCCTGGCGACCAGACGCCGAGGCGTAGAAGGGCCAGCGACTGGGGTATCCAGCTTAGGGAAAAGCAGAAGGCGCGCGTGATGTTTGGACTCTTGGAACGCCAGTTCCGCAACTACTTTGAGCAGGCCCAGAAGAGTCCGCAGAACACGGGCGAAGCTCTGCTGCAGCTGTTGGAGCAACGGTTGGACAACGTGGTCTACCGCTTGGATTTTGCGGAGTCAAGGTCTCAGGCGCGCCAGCTGGTGCGTCACGGCCACTTCACTGTGGACGGCAGAAAGGTAAACATTCCTTCTTACCGCCTGAAGCCCGACCAGGTCATAGCCTGGAAGCCGGCCAATAGCGAGAAGCAGTTTGTACAAGACCTGATAGCCGGCATGCCCAGAAAAGCGGTTCCCGCGTGGCTGACTGTGGACCCCAAGAACCTTTCTGGCACCATACTCAGACCGCCGAATGCCAGCGAGCTGGAAAGCGGGATTGAAACCAGGTTGATTGTTGAGTATTACTCTAAGTAATGTATCGCCCCAAGTGGAGGTGCTGTGTTGTTGACGCCTGTTCCTGTTCCAAACGTTGAAATTCCTCGACCTGAAATCAAGGTTGAAGATATCACGGACGGTTACGGCAAGTTCACCATTGGTCCGTTGGAGCGTGGATATGGGACCACGCTGGGTAACCCCCTACGCAGGGTGCTGTTGGGCTCCATACCCGGCACCGCTATTACCTGGGTAAAGGTGGAGAGCGTTGCCCATGAATATTCCACCATTCCTCACGTTAAAGAGGGAGTCTCAGACCTTCTTCTCAATTTCAAGGCCGTTAGGCTCCGCTCCCTGGCAGACAGGCCTGGCAAGCTCAGGCTGGAAGTGACGGGAGAAGGAGAGGTCACCGCCGGCGACATCATGACGTCTGCGGACTTTGAGATAGCCAATCCAGAGCTTCACATAGCCACCTTGGACTCCCCGGAAGCCAGACTGTCGGTGGAGTTGAACGTGGAGCAGGGCACGGGTTATGTCCCCGCTGTGGAGGGCGATGGTTTGCCTATAGGCGTGCTACCCATGGATGCCATCTATACTCCGGTGCGCCGCGTCAACTTCGGTGTTGAGCTCACCCGTGTGGGTCACAGGACCGACTTTGAGTTGCTGGTGCTGGAGATATGGACCGACCATACCATAAGCCCTCTGGAGGCGCTGGCCAAAGCCGGACACATCTTGGTGGACAGGTTCTTCCTCTTCGCCAATATCCGAAAGTCAGCCGAAGCGACGGGAGAGGTCGCGTCTCTGGCCGTAGCCGTCCCCGCGGAGGTCTACAACACACCCGTCGAAAAGCTCGACCTCTCGGCGCGCACCTTGAATTGCCTCAAACGGGCGCACATCAACCGTGTCGGCGAAGTCCTGGAAAGGGACAAGTCGGATCTGCTCAAGATACGTAATTTCGGGGAAAAGTCGCTGCGCGAGCTTTATACAAAGCTGGAAGACCTGGGATATCTCCCTGAAGAGACGAAGCCCCAAAACGGCGCCAGCGATGACGACTTTCCCGCGGAAGACCACCTCACCACCTTTGAAGAGGAACGTGAGCCGCTTGGACTTGCCCCGGAAAGCCAGGAGGAGCAGTTGTGAGGCATAGAGTCGCTGGAAGAAAGCTCAACCGCAACGGAGGTCAGCGCAAAGCCCTCTACCGAGGCCTAGTCCGAGATCTGCTGCTCAATGAGCGTATCACTACTACGGAGGCCAAGGCCAAAGAGGTCCGTGGCCTGGCGGAGCGCGTCATCACCTACGGCAAGAAGGGGTCACTTCACCATCGCCGGTTGGCCCTGTCCTTCCTCCCTGACAAAGACGTCATAGCTAAGGTGTTTGATGACCTCAGCGAAAGATATTCGGAACGGCCGGGAGGCTATACCCGCGTGCTCAAGCTGGCCCCCCGCAAGGGGGACGGCGCTTCCATGGCCTTGCTGGAGTTGGTATAAGTATGCAGAGCCCGCACCCTCGCAAAGCCGCTCTCATCGTTGAGTACGACGGTACTTCTTACCGTGGCTTTCAATATCAACCCGGCGTTCCCACCGTCCAGAGCGAGATAGAGTCCGCCATTCACCGGCTGACCTTGGAGGAAGTCCGCATCAAGGCTGCGGGCCGCACCGACGTTGGTGTACACGCCAAAGGTCAAGCGGTGGCGTTCCTCACCCGCTCCAATCTATCTCCGGAAAGTTTGCTCAACGGCCTGAATCACTTCCTTCCCGGCGATATTGCCGTGAAGAAAGCCTGCTATGTAGACGCATCCTTTGATCCACGGCGTCACGCAGTCAGTAGAGTTTACGGATATTCCATTCTCAACAGCGAATCGCCCTCGCCGTTGCGGGAGCGCTACTCAGCCCGCGTGGCGGAATCGCTGGATGAGGATGCCATGCGCCTTGCCCTGGATTGGATGGTAGGAGAGCACGACTTTGCGCTTCTCAGCGGCCCCGTGCCGCCGGGGAAGAGCACCGTGCGGCGCATCCTGGCTGGCGCGGTAGATCGTGATGATGATACGGTGAGGTTTCAAGTGGAGGCCAACGCCTTTCTTCCCCATCAGATGCGCCGTATTGCCGGACTGCTGGTGGCTATAGGAAACGGTCGTGCCTCCCCTGAGGCCGTCCCCGCCACGCTGCACGGCCGCACCAACCCTTGGAGCTCAGGTCTGGCTAGGACAATGCCTCCCCAGGGTCTTTGCCTGCTGCAAGTTAACTATAAGGACTTTCTACCCAATGGCTACTAAACACAACAGGACGCATACGGCAAGACAGGTGGATGTAACCTCTGACTGGAAGGTTGTAGACGCTGCTGGCAAGCCGCTTGGCAGACTCGCCAGCGAGATAGCGCGTGTCTTGCAGGGCAAGCACAAGCCGATATATACGCCCAACATCCTTACCGGAGACTACGTCATTGTTCTCAACGCGGCTCAAGTAGCGGTTACGGGCAAGAAGCTGGAGCAAAAGAAGTACTACCGTCACTCCGGCTACCCCAGCGGCCTGCGCACTACCACGCTTCAACGACTTCTGGACAGACACCCGGAAAGGGCAATCCAGCACGCCGTCAAAGGTATGCTGCCCAAGAACACCCTTGGCAGGCACATGCTCCGCAGGATGAAGGTATACGCCGGAGCTGAGCATCCCCATGAAGCACAGGTCACCGCCACGAAAAGAAGGCAAGCCCTTCTAGCCGCCGAAGAGTCAATGGAAGAAGCGCCTGCAACACCGGTCGGCGGCGCGGAGACGGAAAGCACAGCGACCGCAACCGTCGCTGAGGAGAGTCCCGCCTCAGGTGAGGAATCGGAGGAGTAAATGACCCAGGAAACCTACTATCACGGCGTGGGCAAGCGAAAGACGGCCATTGCCCAGGTGCGCCTCTACATACAGCCCGGGGGCATAGTCATCAACGGCAAGCCTATAGAGGAAGTTATCCCCTGGAGGCCATGGCAAGAGATGGCTATCCGGCCCCTGGAGGTCACCAGCAGTGAGGGAAGGTACAGCGCACAGGTCAAAGTCAATGGCGGCGGCCCCAGCAGCCAGGCCTGGGCCATTGGACACGGCATCGCCAGGGCGCTGGTGACCTTGGACGAAAGTTACCGGAAGCCCTTGCGAGAGCACGGACTCCTTACCCGCGATGCCAGGATCAAAGAGAGCAAGAAGTACGGCTTGAAACGCGCCAGGAAGGCCCAGCAGTACAGCAAGCGGTAGGATTTACCCTACATACCATACCTCTCATCAGATCTGTTGATACTACTACAGTATTGTAGTAGTATAGGCTCATGGTGCCAGTGAAATCTCTAGGGTACAGGTTCAGTCCAGAGAGCATAGTAGCCCTCCGTCAGCGCTTGGGGCTTTCTCAAAGGCGGTTGGCTAGTTGGTTGGGCATTCCTCAGAACTCCCTCTCCAGGTGGGAGACGGGCGCGACAACTCCAGACGCTGAGTCATTGGCTGCCATTTACTCTATAGGCGCTGAGGAGGGGGTCGTGCCGAACTTTTTTGTGAAACATTCCGTGAAAGAGCCTCTGCAAGTGAGGGACGTTATTCTTGTGTACTGGGATATCCAGAACCTAGCACCATCGTTCTACAACGTTGCAGACTGGGACACCTTCATCAGAACGGAGGCAAAACGACGTGTCCCCAAGGCCAAGAGAGAGCTGTTCAAGGCATTCTTGAGCCCCATTCACCAACTTGCAACGGACCAGCTAGAGAAGCTGGGGTGGCGGTTGTGGGAGGGTGATGGCGATTGGGACGAGGAAATCTATGAACAGGCGATGAGTGATGCGGGACATTCTCCCCAACGCACCGTGGTGTTCCTTGTTACGGCTGATGGGGATCACTCTGAGACAGTGGAAGAACTCCGCACGAGAGGTGTGCGGGTTTACCTGATTGCTCCGCCAGCCGCGAGCGACGACCTAGTCCGCGCAGTTGGCAGGAAAAGGTGGATCCACATCCACCTGCCGGGTACGTTTATGGTGAAACCCCGGCCCGTTAGCAGGCTGCTGAGATGATGGATCGTAAGCCCAGAAGGGTCGTCCGTGAAGGCGTTGACCTAAAGTGGGTCTAACGCTGGCAGCGAAGCAATAGAGAACTAGACTCCTTCACACCCCCGCCAGGTTTCGCCCCTCGTCCAGCAGCAGCTTCACCGCGTCCTCGCTGGGTGCCTCCGCGTAGATGCGCAGCAGCGGCTCCGTTCCGGAGAACCGTATCAGCAGCCAAGCGCCGTCCTCCAGCATGAAGCGTACGCCGTCCGTCTCATCACGGCTTACCACCTTGGAGCCGCCTAAAGCGTCCGGCCGCTGGGTGCCCACCCGTTTCTCCGTAGCTTGGCGGTTTTCCGGTGAGAACGGCACGTCAAGGCGGTCGTAGTAATGGGGGCCAAGCTTGTCGAAGAGATAGTCCAGCAGCTCAGAGGGGCGCTTCCCCGTCTTGACCACCATGTCCAGCAGGAAAAGGCCGCTCAGGATACCGTCGCGTTCCGGCACGTGACCTCTAAAGGCAAAGCCGCCGCTCTCTTCACCCGCCGTCAAAGCGTTCTCCCGCATCATCACCGGTCCCAGATACTTGAAGCCTACCGCGGTTTCGTAAACCGGCACGTCGAACAGCTTGCCCAAGCGGTAGATCATGCTTGTCATAGTGGTCGACTTCACCAGCGGCCCCCTCTCCCCCCGCTGTTCCAGGAGGTACAGAGCCAGCAGTGTGAACGTCTGCAAAGTGGTGATGAACCTGCCCGTCTCGTCCACCAGCCCCACGCGGTCCGCGTCCCCGTCCAGCGCTATGCCAATGTCAGCGCCGTTGGATGTTATCCATTCAGAAAGCGGAGTTAGGTTATGCGCCACCGGCTCAGGCTGTTGCATGCCGGGAAAGGCCGGGTTGCGCTCTCCACGCAACTCTGTGACCTCCATACGGCCTCCGTCTAGCAGTTGGGGCAGATAGCCTGCACCTGCGCCGTGCATGGCGTCCACCGCCACCTTCAAGCCGCTATCCCTGATGGCAGACAGATCGACGAGATTTGCCACGTGGCTCAAATATGGAGTCGAAGCGTCGATGTATTCCAGCACTCCTTGCTTGAGAGCCTCATCCGGAGAAAGCGATTGAATGGAGTCCCGGCAGACCCGGTTTATCTCAGCTTCCAACGCCTCTACCTCTTCCGTCGATGCGCTGCCGCCGTAGTCGGGCTTGTACTTGTACCCGTTCCAGTTCGCCGGGTTGTGGCTGGCCGTGATTATGGCCGCTCCCCCGGCCTGACGGTCGATGACGTTATAGCTCACCACCGGCGTTGGAGCGGCTGCGTTGCAGAGATAGGTCGGGACTCCCATTGCCGTGGTTACACCGGCCACTTCGGCGGCGAACTCTTCCGATAGGAATCGAGTGTCGTAGCCGACTAAAAGGCCTCGTTCCGCCAGGTTGTTCTTCTTCAGATATTGCGCCGTACCCGCGGCGCAGGCCCTTACGTTATCGGCAGTGTATTCCCAGCCTATGACGGCCCGCCATCCGTCCGTTCCGAAGCGGATGGTCATCCGGGCCTCTCCGATGTCGGGGCTATCACAACCCGGCCTCGGCCTTCAGCGCCTCCGCCTTGTCCGTCCGTTCCCAGGGCAGACCGAGTTCCTCGCGCCCGAAGTGGCCGAACGACGCAGTGTCTTTGTAGATTGGGCGGCGCAGGTCAAGCTGGTTGATGATGGCTCCCGGCCGTAGGTCGAAGTGGCGGTCTATCAGGTCCAGAATCACCTGGTCCGGCACTCTGCCAGTCTCGAAGGTCTCTATGCTGATGGATATGGGGTGAGCGACGCCTATTGCGTAGGAGAGCTGGACCTCTGCCCTGTCCGCCAGACCTGCAGCGACTACGTTCTTCGCCACCCATCTTGCCGCATATGCGCCGGAGCGGTCGACCTTCGTGGGGTCCTTGCCGGAAAATGCGCCGCCCCCGTGCCGTGCCGCGCCTCCGTAGGTGTCCACCAGTATCTTGCGCCCGGTAAGGCCGGTGTCAGCATGTGGCCCTCCCATCACAAATCCACCCGACGGATTGATGAAGAGCTTAGTGTCCTTGTCCATCAGATTGGAAGGCGCCACGGGCTTGATTACGTGTTCGTTTAAGTCTTTGCTTAGCTGCTCCAGGCTCACTTTCGGCGAGTGCTGGGCGCTCAGCACCACAGTGTGCACCCGTTTCGGCGTTCCGTGTGCGTATTCAATAGTAACCTGCGACTTGCCGTCCGGCCTAAGGTAGCTCAGGATCCCTTCTCTCCTTACCATGGAGAGACGCTGGCACAGCCTGTGGGACAGCGATATGGGCAACGGCATCAGTTCTGGAGTCTCGGTGCAGGCGAAACCTACCATCATGCCCTGGTCTCCCGCTCCTACCTCCTCTTCGGCCTCTTTGTCTTGCCCATCCCGTGTTTCCAGGGAATGGCTGACCGCCTCTGAGATCTCCTGCGATTGCTCCTGCACGGAGATCATCACTCCGCACGTGTTGAAGTCAATGCCGTAGCTGGCCTTCGTATAGCCTATGTCCCGGACGGTGTCTCGTACGATTTGACTTATATCCACGTAGCAGCTAGTGGTGATTTCACCCATCACTACAACAAGTCCTGTTGTGGTGCTCACCTCGCAGGCGACACGGGCATTGGGGTCCTCCGCCAGAATGGCGTCTAGGACTGCATCAGATATCTGGTCGCACAGTTTATCGGGATGGCCTTCCGTCACCGATTCCGAGGTGAACAGATAGGAAGGCGATTCCATGAAGCTCAGACCCATTGACGATATCCTCCTCTAGCGCGATTGCTTAACATCTAAGTGCCTACCTCCCAACTGGTCAGGTACTCCCCCTGTTCCGCTGTAAGCGTGTCTATGGCAACTCCCAGAGAGGACAGTTTAAGCCTGCCCACCTCGCGGTCTATCTCCTTGGGTACGGGGTAGACATCCGGTTCCAGCGGCTCACTCCGCTTTGCCAGGTATTCCACGGCAAGGGCCTGGTTGGCAAAGCTCATGTCCATAACTGCCGAGGGATGGCCTTCCGCGGCGGCCAGATTGATCAACCTTCCCTCACCTAGCAGGTACAGCTTCCGCCCATCCTCCAACGAGTACTCTTCCACCGACTCGCGGACCTGGCGATGCGTCTCAGACATCTCCTCCAGCGCTGGGATGTTAATTTCAACGTTGAAGTGGCCGCTATTGGCCAGTATGGCGCCATCGCTCATAGTTTCCAGGTGCGCCTTGTCGATTGTATTCATGCCGCCGGTGACGGTGATGAATACTTCTCCTACCTTGGCGGCCTCTTCCATTGGCATGACTTGGAACCCGTCCATCACTGCTTCCAGGGCGCGTATCGGATCAACTTCCGTTACTATGACGTGGCTTCCCATACCCTTGGCCCGGCTGGCCACGCCCCGGCCGCACCATCCGTAGCCTGCCACGACTACCTTGCGACCCGCCCAAAGCATGTTGGTGGCGCGCGTGATCCCGTCCAGGGTGCTCTGTCCAGTCCCGTATCGGTTATCGAAGAAATGCTTTGTATCGGCTTCGTTCACCGCAATGATCGGGTAACGCAGCTTCGAGTCTCCGGCAAGGGCGCGCAAACGAATTACGCCGGTGGTGGTCTCCTCAGTGCCGCCGATAATGTTGTCGATCAGGTCCTGGCGCTCGGTGTGTATGGTGGCTACCAGGTCGGCGCCGTCATCCAGCGTTATATGGGGGCCCTGTTCCAGTGCTGAGCGGATGTGCTCGTAGTACGTATCGTTGTCTTCGCCTCTTATGGAGTAGGTTGGTATGCCGTACACTTCCACCAAGGCTGCGGCAACGTCGTCCTGGGTGCTCAGCGGGTTGCTGGCGCACATTGCGACCTGGGCCCCGCCGTCTCGCAGCACAAGGGCCAGGTTGGCCGTCTCAGTGGTTACGTGGAGGCATCCTGATATGCGGAGTCCCTCCAGGGGGCGCTCTTTGCTGAATCGCTCTCTGATCAGCCGCAATACCGGCATCTCTCTTGCCGCCCACTCTATGCGGTTGACTCCCTGATGGGCCAGCGCCGGATCCTTCACGTCTCCCGGTGTTTTTTGAACTGTCAACGGTCCCTCCTTTAACACGATGGCGCTCTTCACTCGCGTGGGCAGGTCGGCGTTCTTCGCGCCGTGAAAGTAGGTCAGCTTATGGAACTCTCTGTATCTATTGTGGACATCTCTATGCTGTCCGCATTCTATCTGTTGGGAAGTGCCTATATTGGGCGCACAAGATGGCCACAGAACTATTCACCATCTTCCGTTTTCTTGGTGGTGCGCCTGGTGCGCTTGGGTTTCTCCTCAGCGGTCGTATTGTCGTCGGCTGTAGCAGTGGTGCGCCGCGTCCTCTTTGGCTTTTCCTCTGCTGTTGCCTCGGCCGCCTTGGTCCGCCTTCCCCTGCGAGCTCCAGCCGGCTCTGCGGTGGCTACCTGAGCTGCAGAGGCTTCTTGATCCTGGGCCCGAGCCGTACGGCGAGAGCGCCTGGGAGCCCTGGCCGCTACCTCTTCGAGCGGGGTTTCCACCAGCCGGGGAGTTGTTCGTTGCCTTGATTGAGACGGTATTGTCCCAGCCAGTACCGCCGCCTTACGCAGAGCTTCGTATCTCTTTCTCTTCTGGCGGTGCTTCATCATCGCCACTCGTTTGCGCTTATTCATCTAAACTCCTAAGTTGGGTTGACTGCTACGGTTCGTTTTGGTAGCTGGTAGGGTATCCCCGGTCTATCCAGGCCTGAGTGCCTTCTTCTATGTTGAACAGCGTTTCTGGAGCCCGCCCCATGGCTGCCGCCATTTCGCAAGCCAGGGCGCTGCGCACGCCCTGCGCGCAGATGAACAGCAGCTTCTTGTCTGCAGGCAACTCATCTACGCGGGAGATCACTTCATCCACCGGAATGTGGACCGCGCCTTTTACGTGGCCGTCCACCCATTCGTCCATCTGACGTACGTCTACAACGGCGGAATCCCCGTCTTGATATAGCTCGTGCGCCTTATCTACCGATATTCTGCTGAACGGCTCCTGTTGACTTGTCATGTTTCAGTCCCTTGTCTGTATTTTCAAGCGCCGGTATGGCTAGCTATGTACTTGTCGATGAAGGGCGCCAGGCGTTGTTTTGTGGCTTCCGGGATGGATTGCCCTGTTGTCACAAGGGCATCCTTCAGCGCCGTTGCGCATGCACAGTTACGCTCCCCTGTCAGCCTTGGCACAGCCTTGCGGATAATCTCTCGTGACCTCTCCACATTCCTCGTCAGGTTCCCTATCACCAACTCGACGGAAACGGACTCTTCCGTTTCGTGCCAGGTATCGAAGTCTGTTACTAGTGCCAGGGTTGCATAGCAAATCTCAGCTTCCCTGGCCAGCTTTGCCTCGGGCAGCGCAGTCATGCCTATTATGCTGGCTCCCCACGACTTGTAGAGGAAAGACTCCGACCTAGTGGAAAAGGCCGGCCCTTCGATCACTACGTAAGTGCCGCCCTTGTGCACAGTGGCCCCCGCATTGTTTGCTTCTTCTGCCAGGATATCGCTCAGGGCAGGGCAGAACGGGTCGGCGAATCCAATGTGGGCTACGAGTCCCGCCCCAAAAAACGTGCTCTGACGTTGCTTGGTGCGGTCAATCAGCTGATCTGGCACCAGGATATCCAGCGGATGAACCTCTTCCTTGAGGCTTCCCACCGCGCTGACCGAAATGATTCGTTCAACGCCCAGCTCTTTTAGTGCGTATATGTTTGCTGCGGTGGGCACCTCGCTTGGCAGGAGGCGATGACCGCGGCCGTGCCTGGGAAGGAACGCCGTAGCAGTTCCCTCTATCTGGCCTATGGTTATGACGTCGCTGGGCAGACCGTAGGGCGTATTCGGCTTCACCTCCTGAAGGTCGGCCAGCCCGTTCATTTCGTACAGGCCGCTGCCCCCTATCACGCCTATCTTCGCTTCAGCCAACCGCCTCTCCTTTGACCTTGCTCGCCGCTACCTCCTCTTTCTCCGGGGCCGAATCATCCGCCGCCACTTCCTCACCGGTCAGCTTTCTGAGCTCCTCCGTAAATGGAGGGCGCACGATGCCCTTTTCAGTGACTATCCCGCTCAGGTATCTGTTGGGGGTAACATCAAAGGCGGGGTTCCGCGCCTTGATGCCCTTGGGAGTTATGGTTGCCTTCCCGAGTTTGTACACTTCTTCTATATCGCGTTCCTCTATCTGGATGCCATCTCCGGACGCCAGCGACATATCCAGCGTAGAAGTTGGCGCCACCACGTAGAAAGGAACGTCATTTTCCCGCGCCACTACCGCCAACGGATATGTCCCTATCTTGTTGGCCGTATCTCCGTTTGCAGAGACCCTGTCGGCGCCGACTAGCACGCACGACACTTCGCCTTTTGCCAGGTATGCCCCCGCTGCTGAGTCCACGATGAGTTCGGCAGGTATCCCCATCTGTACCAGCTCCCACATAGTGAGGCGCGCTCCCTGAAGCACGGGACGCGTCTCAGTGACCATTACCTTGATCTTCTTCCCTGCGTCCCAGGCCGCTCGTATCACGCCCAGCGCCGTCCCGTAGCCGGCCGTGGCCAGCGCTCCGGTGTTGCAGTGGGTGAGCACAACATCGCCGCTAGACAGCAGCTCCGCTCCCAGTTGACCAATACTGCGGTTGGCTGCCAGGTCTTCCTGGTGAATGGCTATGGCCTCGGCCTCCATGCGACGGCGCATGTCTGAAACGGAGCGCGTGGAGTATGCGGCGTTCAGTACCCGGGCTACTGCCCATTGCAGATTCCTAGCCGTTGGCCTTGCGCTGGCTACCTCTTTGCCCACGTCTGCCAGGTAGTTGAACATCCGTTGCATGTCCAGCGTGCTCACCGCTTTGGCCGCCAGCACCAGGGCGTAGGCTCCTGCCACGCCAATGGCGGGAGCGCCCCGTATTTGCAGGCTGCTTATTGCCTGCACCACGTCCATGTGGGTGCGGGCCGTGACCACGGCCTCCTCCTGGGGAAGCATGGTTTGGTCCAGCATCCGCAGGGAGTCTCCGGTCCACTCTAGAGGTACTATCTCTGGCATCTCTTTTCTCTGTAGCACAAAAAAGCTTCTCGGTGAGTCGAGAAGCCTAAGCGCCTTCGCTCCCATCTTTCAAGCTGCTTGCTTGCCGGAGTTGGCACCGTATCGCTTACTTTCGCCAGGCGATCGGTTGCCGGGCTTCATAGGGCCGGTCCCTCTGCCTCTCTTGATAAGAGAATAAACCTATTGAATTGCTGGAAATGGTACTATGGCAGGCAGGCACTGTCAATACAAACTGCCCCTGGGCTGCGTAGCGCCCTGGTGCCGAGAGATGGCGTCTAATCCTGGCTATCCTGGGGGACGTGGCCGTTCATAATCACTGCGAACACTACTTTGACAAGAATCCGTCTGTCGCCTGCCTGCCCAAGTTTACCCTGAGCGTAGCCGAAGGGGGTGACATCTCCCCCTTCCCCACACCCCTCCGCGCCCGATACCCTTAACCCATGGACTCACCAAAAAGTGCCCAACAGCCCCTACGGCATCGGCGTGGTGCGCCACTTGGCAGCCAAAACGCCCGCCTCCATACCCTCAACTTTGCCCCGGAATCTGATTCGTTTCTCACCTCCGCCAAAATTTCGCCCGAATTTAGCCTTGTACTTGACATAACGTTGGAAACGAATCCTCCTTCTCAGGCACAACACGACTCCACCGTTGCACGCCGTCTCATGCCTAATATGCGTTTTAACGACATACAAAAACGACTTATGTCAAGTAGTAACCTCCTTACGCCGCTGGCCAAATTTTACATTGACCTGAAATACGGGTAGAATCTGCGCTTGCTTTTACTACTTACCCTAAGGAGATGCAGATGACTGCAACGGATGACGCACTGAAGAACAACGAACGGTACGCTGAGGGCTTCGAAAAGGGCAGCTTGCCCCTGCCCCCGGCGCTTCACATGGCGGTTGTGGCCTGCATGGACGCTCGCCTGGACACCCACAAGCTGATGGGACTGCAGGAGGGCGACGCCCACGTAATCCGCAACGCGGGAGGCGTGGTCAGCGACGACGTGCTTCGCTCACTGGTGATCTCGCAGCGCCTGTTGGGCACCCGCGAGGTCGTGCTCATACACCATACAGACTGCGGTATGCTCACCTTCCGCGATGACGACGTAAAGGATGCCATCCTGGCAGACACCGGCCTGCGACCGTCCTTTGCGCTGGAGGCTTTCGGGGATCTTGAGGAGGACGTGCGGCAGTCCATAGCTCGCATACAGGCCAACCCCTTCGTTCCGGTCAAGGACAATATTCGCGGGTTCGTTTACGACTGCGAAACGGGCCGGCTCAACGAGGTCTCGTAGACTGATAGCTAACAGTCTTAGTGCGGCTAGCCGCGCTCGACCACCGGTTGTCAGAAGATAGAAAATACTGCTTCTTTCCCCCTAAAGGAGGGCCCCGAGATGTTGATTAAGCGCTTGGCCGCCGTCTACTTGATACTGCTGGCGACCGTAGTGGCTGGCCATTTCCTGGCTACCCAGTTCTACGACCCGACGCCGGAGGGCACTGCCCGCAACGTATGGCAAGTCCTAAACCCGTTGATGGTAATAGGAATTGTCATAGCGCTGATAGTCGCATTGAACAGGAAATTGAACGGAGACGACTCCAAGGCGATAACCCGAGAATATCTGGAGGCTAACTTCACCTTCTACTTTTCGGCGGCTCTTCTGATTGCCTTCGCCTGGAACTGGTTCGGTGTTGAATGGGTGGAGCCACGCAACGACAATGCGCTGCTATGGCTTTTTATAGGCTCCACGCACCCCCTGCTGGTGGCCTCCACCGGCATACGGCTGCTCCGTAAGTCTTCTTCCGGATGAGCTCTTGCCCTCTTCGCGAGAAGACGCGCCCTTCCTAATTTAAGAAGGGCGCGTCTTGAGAATCATAGTCGGCACTAGCTGTATTGCCGGTAGCTCATCTCAATGCTTCTACTATGCGCTCTACATTGGCTCTTATCATGCCGATGTAGGTTCCAGCGTCGGTGCCCTGGCTGTCCAGGGAGCCCGAATAGAGGCGTACTAGCCTCGCTCCCGACTCCGTGGCCACGGCGTTGGCCAAGCGCTCGCTAACTGTTGTCTCACCAAAGATTGCCGGAACGCCCAGTTCCTCCACCTCGTGGATTAACTCGGCCAGGTCCTCAGCGGATGGCTCGGTCTCCGTGGTTGTGCCCAGAATGACTCCAACTACGCTGAAGCCGTACAGCTCCGCGAAATAGCCCAGGCTGTCGTGGGAGGTGACCAGCAGTCTGCGTTCCTCCGGCACCATAGCAACCTGCTGCTCTGTCCACGCGTGGAGTTCCTCCAACTGGGCCACGTAGGCGGTGGCGTCAGCAGTGTAGGTCTGCACACCGTCCGGATTCATCGTGGCAAGTTGGGTGGCGATTTCAATGACGGCGGCCTTGACGCGAAGGGGGTCGAACCAGAAATGGGGGTCGTGAACGCCGTGGCCGTGGCCTTCGTGCTCATCCTCGCCCTCACCGACAACGTGTTCAATCTCCTCTATGGCTTCCTCGGCGTCAATCTGCCCGTTTTGGAACTGTTCGAGTAGCTCGGCCACGTGCTCGGAAGGCTCTTCCATCTCTCCTTCTTCTGCACCTTCCTCTTCGTGGTGTTCAAGGCCTTCCAGCAACTCTGCAACCTCCTCCAGCCCCTCCTCCGCGCTTATCTCTCCTTCCTCCACCTCATGGACTATGTGCTCGAGCTCTTCCAGGAACTCCACATCTTCTATATGGGTCTCGCCGAACTCTATCGGTTCGATCGAATCGGCCAGCTCAATGATGCTCGCCGGGTCCCGTGCGGCGTTCTGGATCAACTCTGTGAGCCATGACTCTTCTAACCCCAGACCAATAGTCAACACGAGGTCCGCGTCAGCAACTCTGGCAACGTCCCTGGCGCCCGGTTGGTATCCGTGGGGATCCGCTCCTCTTGGAACGAGGCTGAAGACCTCTACGCTGTCTCCGCCGATGTTCTCCACCCAATCCGCGACTATGCTGGTGGAAGTGACTACACTGAGGATGGTTGGCTCTGGAGTGGGGGTAGGTTCAGGCGTAGGGGTTGGCTGCGGAGTGGGAGTTGGCTGTGGGGCAGTGGTGGATTGTGTGGGTGTTGGCGTTGGTGTTGCTTCGCTGGAGCAAGCGGCCAAACTCAAGACCAGGGCAAACGCCAGAAGCGTAGTTACCCACAAGCCGGATATACGTCTATCAATACCTGGTATCATCATTGTTCCGCTGTCCTTTCCTTTTGTTTTACGTTTTGAACAACAACTTCACGGGCGATGGCGTTGGCTACATGAAATGAGACTCAATCTCAACACGTGCCACGCCGGATCTGCTGGGAATTCTTGATTGATATTCCTACTCTTCCTGGCCGTTACCGCACTTGTCGCAGATTACGTAGATCTCTATGCGGTGACCTACAATTTCGCCGGGTATGCCGCTGCCCAAGCCCCTCATCAACCGCTCGACGGTAGCGGCGCGGAACTCACCGACGTTACCGCACTTAACGCATGCCGTATGGTGATGGTGCCCAATGCGAGAGAGGCTGTATCTGGGGGCTCCATCTATGAGGTTCAGCCTGCATATAACGCCGACTTCTATGAGGATCTTGATGGTGCGGAAGATGGTAGCCCTTCCCACTCCCGGCAACTCATTGCCGATCTCCTCAGCGGTGAAGCCTTCCTGCTTCCCTTCCAGTATGCGGATTATGGCGCGTCTTGGGGCCGTGGACCTGTAGCCCCTGTCTTCCAAGAGGGAAGCTATGTCCGGGTGTGCTGTCAGAGGAGTTGTCATGATACTCGGTATCAGAGGGTCTGATGATTGTTACAGGGCTTTAGGGGTCTGTCAAGCCCCCACGCCCGGGGGGTGTCCCGGGTGGGGTCTCAGAAGAGGCAGCCCAAGTAGCCCTGGTGCGGGTTCCTTAGCTGCTGAGAGCGGCAAGGGCTTCGTCCTTAGAGTTGTGGATGTTCACAATCTTATCGAAGCCGCTTATAGCGAATATTTCCCGGATAGACTCGGAAAGGGAGCAGACGGCGAACTCGGCCTGCTGGTTTCGCAGTGTCTTGGCCATTAGCAGAATCACACGAAGGCCGGCGCTGCTGATATAGGAAAGATTCTCCAGATCCAGAATCACGGCGGTCTCGCTTCCGTTTATGGCGCCTTCCAAAGCAACCTGGAAGTCCCTGGCGTTGGTGCCATCCACGCGCCCTTCCGTCATTGCTATTAGAGTATTTCCCCTTCGCTCCTGTTGAATCTCCATGCAATCTATCTCCCTGGCCGTGCCTGTAGCTTAAGTTACAGTGACGTGTACATATTATTTGTCTTATATCGGTTAGGGAGCGTTGTTCCTCCCTAGAGACTTTGTACAGTGCCTTGTAGACCCACACCTAGCTTATCTGCTCCGGTTTATAGAGCTGGATCAGCGGATACCACCAGTCTATCAAAACACTGTCAAATTTAGACCATAGAGCTAGAGAGCTAGCTCTGTGCTGTGGAAGCATACACAAAATCAATCGCTAGGGCAATACCATCTACCGCACAGTGTCGCCGCAACGGGCTTATGCCGCCTCCGATACCGTTTCCATGATTAGCCGTGTGACCACGTAGGGATCCATGTTGGCGTTGGGACGGCGGTCCTCTATATAGCCTTTGCCTTCCCGCTCCACCTGCCAGGGGATTCTGATAGATGCGCCTCTGTCTGAGACTCCATAGCGAAACTCCTTGTAGGAGCAGGTCTCATGCCGTCCGGTAAGCCTCTCCTCTATCCCGTAGCCGTAGTTGGCAATGTGCAGGTCGTGCCTGGTTCCCAATGCCTCGGCGGCTTGAATGCAGGCATCGTAGCTGGCCCTCATCTCTCTGGTAGAGAAGTTGGTGTGCGCTCCCGCGCCGTTCCAGTCGCCCCGGGCGGGCTTTGGATCGAGGGTTGCGTTGATGTCATAGTGCTCGCCGACCCGGTACAGCAGCCAGCGGGCAATCCATAGCTGGTCAGATACTTCCAGCGCCGGGACGGGCCCTACCTGGAACTCCCACTGACCTGGCATCACCTCCGCGTTGATGCCGGAGATGTCCAGTCCGGCATCGAGGCAAGCGGTCAGGTGCTCTTCTACCACCGGCCTGCCGAATATCTCGTCGGCTCCAACGCCGCAGTAGTAGCCTCCTTGCGGAGCGGCGATTCCCTGCTCCGGGAAGCCCAATGGCCTGGAGCCCTTGAAGAAGGTGTACTCCTGTTCAATACCGAAGATGTACTCATGTTCGGCGTACTTCTCCGCGGCCACTGCGCATGCGGCGCGGGTATTGGACTCGTGGGGGGAGAGGTCGGTATTCAGGACCTCTGTCATCACCAGAATGTTGTTCCCACCTCTCACGGGGTCAGGACACTGAAAGACCGGTCTCAGGACGCAGTCGGAATCGCCGCCGGGAGCCTGATTGGTGCTGGAACCATCGAAGCCCCAGATGGGCAGAGGATCGCCTTCATTAACGATCCGAGTCTTTGACCTGAGCTTGGGTGTGGGTACGCTGCCATCTATCCAAATGTACTCTGCTCTTATACTCATTCCGTCCTCATGTGAATGGAGATTTCCGGCCAGGCGCGCTTACGGCCTGGGGGCCCAGCCAAGAAAGCATGATAGCGCAATTTCAGGTGCTAGACAACTGAATTGCTAAAGATGCGTTGCCTCTAGTACAATGCAGCAACTAATCTTAGGTAAATCGGTTTGCGGCGACCGAGGCCTCTTCACCTGCAAC
Source organism: Dehalococcoidia bacterium (assembly GCA_965116555.1). Classification (GTDB taxonomy): domain Bacteria; phylum Chloroflexota; class Dehalococcoidia; order Lucifugimonadales; family QGNO01; genus DAOUJH01. The sequence goes on from OZ220698.1 coordinate 2,093,560, forward strand.
CACAGCTAAGACATTGGCCAAACGCTAGATATGAGGAGCTATAGAAACATGGCGACCCGTCCGCTCAGGAGTCCATCGGCTAGGTATAGCCCGCAACGCTCCTTGATAATGAGGGGACTTGGTCTATTTGGAGGGAAAACACCGTGCTGAGATTTGCTGAGGAACTGATGCTGTTGCTGCTCGACGATGAGGGCGGGCGTTTTGCGCGTGTACCCAGCTGGGCTTTAGATTATGCCCTTGCTGGAGGCGTATTGATGGATTTGGCGTTGGAAAATCGCATTGACACGGATCCTGACAATCTTGTCCTGCTCGACTCTACTCCCGTGGGCGACAGTCTCTTAGACCCCACGCTGGCCGACATTGCCGCCGGGGACGGGCACAACGCCCGCTACTGGGTGGAGCGAGCGGCAGCCCGCGGCCCATTTATCCGTGAGGAAGCACTGTCCAGGCTGGTTGCCCAGGGGATCCTGGAGCGGCGGGATGCCCGGTTCCTCTGGGTGTTCAAGTCCAGGCGCTACCCGACCATAGAGGGCGAGGCTGAGCAAGAGGTCAAGCTGCGCATAATGGGCATCCTCTTCAGCAATGAGATTCCGGACCCACGAGACGTGGTCATCATCTCTCTGGTCAACGCCTGTCGCATATTTGAGCATCTGCTGTCCAGGAACGAACTCAACAATCTGGCCGACCGGATAGAGCAGCTGCAAAAGCTTGACCTCATAGGCCAGGCCATGACCCAGGCCATTCGAGACATTGAGGCGTCCGTGGCAATGTCAATCCACCCCTACGCGTACTGAGCATCCCCCAAGGGCGCCATGTCTTTAGAATGACCTTGAAGTTCATGCCAGCTTGATACGTATGGTCACGTCAAGTTGAGACTCCCCGCCTCCCATTAACACTCCGCGAACCGGAGGCACGTCCTGGTAATCGCGGCCAATGGCTACCCTTACGTACCGCTGATCCGCCGTGCAATCATTGGTGGGATCAAAGCCAATCCAGCCTAAGTTGGGCAATAGGCACTCCACCCAGGCGTGACTGGCCATCTGTCGAGACTCTCCGCTGCCGCCCAGGTATAGATAGCCCGACACGTATCTGGCCGGAATATGCCAGTTACGGGCAATTGCTATCATGACGTGGGCGTAGTCCTGGCATACGCCCTGTCCGGTTTCCAGGATGTGCTCAATGGGAGACAACACAGACGTGACACCCGGGACGTACTGGAACCTTCGAAAGAGGGTACTGGAAAGCTGGAGCAGAGACTGTAGTGGGTCGTCGCCCGGTTTGGCGTCTAGCTTCTTCAGGAAAGAGTTAAGGGCGGAAGAGGGTCTGGCGAAGGCGCTTGGCCGAGTGAATTCCCAGTACCTGAAGGAGCCACGCCAGGATAGAATCTCCTCCCATGTGCTGGCGCCGGAGACACCGGGCAGAGGAGATGGAGGACTGCACTCCACGACGGACCGAGAAGTAATCTCCAGGGCCTGGTGCTCCTGGTAGATGTTCATAATCTGCTTTGTGTTGCCGTAGAAGTCGGTTTCGCTGCTCAGATGCGCCTGTGGGCTGGTGATTACCTCATAGCTAAAAAGCCGTTGTAGCCGGTCGTTGCGCGGTTTGAGGCAGAGGGACAGGATGCTGCGGCGTACGGGGGAAGCGTATTGATAGCGGGAAACGTGCTCTATTTCATAGAGTTCCGGCGTCGATCCGACCATGGGCTAGCGGGCTGGCAAGTCCTCTATGGGATAGTCGAAGTAGGCGTCGACCAGAAGATGGTGCAACTCGCGGCTGTACTGCTGCACCTGTTGCAGCAGCTTGGGCCTGTCCTCACCATCCGGCCAATTGTAGTGGATGAGGGCCCCGGTGCGGCCCGCCAGTCGTAGAGCTGCGCTGCTGGCTTTGGCATTGGGCCCGGAGCCAATGGATGCTATGCCGGAATGGGCCCTATCCAGGGATCGGCATAGTGAATCCGGTAGCAGGGCGTCCGTGACTAGCAGGTTCAGCACCTGGTCCGGGTGCACCTCGACGCTGTAGCTGCGGTTGTAAGCCTCAACAGCGTGGAAGAGGCGGAGCAGACTGGTCCAGTCAGCGTCGGAGTACTCCCCGGCCTGGGCATCGGCGTCGATTTGCGTCAGGAGCAGCGAGGTGGAGAGTTGGGCCCGCTCTATGAATCGGCCCAGTTGCATGAAGCTCCAGCCCTCATCCCGGTAAATGGTGGCGCCGGCCACGCCGGAGAAGGTGTTCATCTCCGCCGCCGTTTCGGCGTAGAAGCCCTCCGGCGAGGTTGCCCAGATATCCGTGATGGTCAGCTTCTGCATCTTGAGGTAGGCCAGGTTGATACTGGTCCATAGCTCGCCGCTGATGTGATGGCGCATCTGCCGGGCATTTTCACGCCCCATGGAGAAGCAGCTCCACACCGAATCGGGATTGGTGCGCTCAAAGGTCAGATCGTCGGCAAGGGTGTAGGAATCGGCCTGGGTGAATTCATCGCTGCTCGTTGTCACCTGGCTTCCCAGGGGAGGCAAACGGTTGAGCCCGTTGTAGATCCTGTTCCAGCCTGAGTGGATCTCCGATATGGGGCGGTCCACCAGGGCTTCCGTCTGTAGTCGCAGCAAACGGCAGACGAACTCCGCCCGCTCCAGGTATCTGCCCATCCAGTACAACCCCTGTGCACTGCGAGATAGCATCCGTATCAGTCCCCCAGAACCCAGATGTCTTTGCCTCCGCCGCCCTGACTGGAGTTCACCACCAGACTGCCCCGACGCAGGGCTACGCGGCAGAACGCGCCGGGCACCATACGGGTTTCCTGCCCGTGAAGTATGAAGGGGCGCAGGTCCACGTGTCGTGGTTCAAAGTTGCCGTCGATCAGGCACGGTGACCTGGAAAGGGAGAGCACAGGCTGGGATATGAAGTCGGCGGGGTTGGCGCGGATCTGTACGGCGTAATCGTCTCGTTCCTTCTGCGTGGCGTGGGGGCCAATGATCATTCCGTAGCCTCCCGACTCTCCCACCCGTTTCACCACTAGGTTAGCCAGGTTGTCCAGGGTGTATTCCAGGTCAAGGGGCCGGCGACAAAGGTACGTTTCCACGTTGGCCAGGATGGCCTCCTCTCCAAGGTAGTATTTGATCATATCCGGTACGTATGCGTAGACGCTCTTGTCGTCGGCAACGCCGGTGCCGGGGGCGTTCACCAGGGCCACGTTGCCCAGCTTGTAAGCGTGGAGCAGTCCCGGCACGCCCAGCATGGAGTCGGGGCGGAAGACCAGCGGGTCCAGGAAATCGTCGTCAACCCTCCGGTAGATAATGTCCACCCTGCGCAGGCCTGTGGTGGTGCGCATGTACACAAAACCGTCGTTCACCAGTAGGTCCCGGCCCTCCACAAGCTCTGCGCCGATCTCGTGAGCCAGGAACATGTGCTCGTAGAAGGCGGAGTTATAGACCCCTGGGGTGAGGAGAGCGATGCTAGGTTGGGACCGGCCCCTGGGGGCAAGCTCCAAAAGGGTGGTCAGCAGCAAACGGCCGTAGTGCTCCACTTCCTGTACGCGTGAGCTCCTGTAGAGCCGGCGCATACTGGTCTTCACAGCCTTACGGTTTGCGATCATATAAGAGACGCCGGAGGGCACTCGCAGGTTGTCCTCCAGCACTCGGAAGCCGTCGTTGGTTCTGATGACGTCGGTGCCGCAGATGCCAACCCAGGTGCCATGGGGCGCTGAAAAGCCACGCATCTCCGTGCGGTACTGGGGGCACTCCATGACCACGTCTACGGGGATCACGCCGTCTTCTAGAATACGGGCTTCGTTGTATACGTCTTCCAAAAAGAGGTTGAGCGCCTTCACCCGCTGGGCCAGCCCCTTTTCCAAGAAACGCCACTCGTCAGCGGAGATGACCCTGGGTACGCAGTCCACGGGTATTATCCGCTCCTCACCCTCCTCGTCGCCGTAGACGGTGAAGGAGATTCCTTCGTTGGAGAAGGAACGGGTCACTCGTTCCTGGATGCTCCTGATATCCTCGGAGGAGAGGGACAGCAGGCTTTCGTGAAGAGGTCGATAATGCTCCCTGGGCGTTCCGTCCTGCAGGAACATCTCATCATATATGGACGGTTCTAGGTTGTAGCCATCGAATTTCACGGCATCAAGATACCACAGCGCGGGAGTGGTTAGCCACTGCGCCACGACGTGGAAGTGGGCAAAGGCTACTGGTTGTAGAGCAAGCTGGCGTCCTGGTACCTCAAACCAGGCCGCGCCAAAAGCCTAAAGCGGAGAGGGCTCTTGAAAAAGAGCATCTTCTTTTGGGGAGCAAATGAGCTTTCGTCATTGCGAGAAACCGAAAGCAATCCGGCAGGGACGTGGGGTGTTAGGCGTACGTAAGAGATTCTTTCCTGCGCTCAGAATGAGGGGTGAGGCAGGTGAGCAAACGGTAGTGACGGGCTTTTACCGGGTCGTCCGCTCATGGAGCTTGTCTGCCGCTGAGTTGCCGCTTCGCACAGCGCCCTCCATTGTGGCAGGCCAACCCGTATCGGTCCAGTCCCCGGCCAGCAGCAAATTGCCCAGAGGCGTCTCTATGGGAAGACGTGCCGGTGCGGATCCCGGAGCTGGCCGGAACGTGGCTTGCCGTTCCTTGACAATCACGAACCGTTCCACAGTAGCATCTCGTGCGCCCGGCAGCACCCGAGCCAGCTCCGGCAGGAAGGAGTCCGCGAGCTCTTTCTTGCTCACCGGCCAGTATTCCCAGGCTCCGCTCAGCGAGACGGTGAGATACTGGCCGGGCCCTGACAGACCCAGAATGCGAGTCTTGTTGAATACCCACTGCACCGGACTCTCCACAAACGCGGCGAAGTCGAAGTTGGCTACGGGGCGGTCATACCAGACGTGTAGGTTCACAATGGGCGACCAGGTAAGGGCTTGAGCAGGGGCGAATGCGGGATGCAGGCGCCACTCCTCCGGCAGCAACTCAAGCAGCACCGTTGGCATGAGCGCGCTCACGTAGAAATCGGCGCGCACGACTTCGCCTCCGGTCAGCGCCACGCCGGTCACGGAACCGTGGCCTAGGTGCAGACGCTCCACCGTGCGCCCCAGCACAAGTGTGACCCCTTGCTCGCGCAGCCTTCGTTCAACGGCGCTTCCCATGACATCCGACAAACCGGCGCTGGCGTAGCCCACGTTAGCGCCATGGCGGTCTTTGAGCATGGCGGTCTTGAATAGCATGAAGCCGGCGCTGGCGCTTACGTCTTCCGAAGCATCGTTTAGTGCAGGAAGCACCAGCAGATCCCATAGATTCCTTATTGCCCTGCTGCTCTGACCTGCTTCTTCCAGCCAGTCCCGGAAGGAACGCGACTCCAATTCGCGGCGGTCGTGGCGGCGCTCCTGCTTGATGCGCAGCAGTGCCCGCGCCGCGCGCAGCTTGTCGATCCAGCTGATGTGCGGGTAGCGCAGCAACGACCACCCAAGGTGGAGCGGTGCAGGAAGCGGCAGAGCGGAGAGCAAGCCGCGCTTTCCATGAGGGTCGAAGACCTCTATGCGGAGGCGGCGCTGGCGATGGGTGAGGTGCAGCGTCTCTATCTCGTCTAGGAATTGGGCGTACTCCGTGCAGCAACCCAGAAACACGTGCTGCCCGTTGTCCACCTGCACACCACTCTCGCGGTCCGTGAAGGAGAACACTCTCCCCCCCAGGTATGGTCGTCGCTCTACCAGCGTCACGTTGTGCCCCAGGCGGGAGAGGCGCCAGGCCGCAGCCATTCCGGCCAGCCCCCCACCCAGTACAACGACGCTGCTCACGTGCCCTGGCGCACCGGGAGGAGGCTTGCCGCCCACAGCTTGGCCGTGAGCAGGACTTTCTCGGCGGTGGTGAGCCTGACCCGGCCGTGGAAGACATCGAAGCGGTGCGCCTCTATTCGATCCAGCAGCCGCGAATAAAGCCCGTGAAGGACGGAGACGCAGGCGCGGGAGCGGACGGGCACTAGAGGGAGCAGCCGGGCGCCGCTGTTGTAATAGCTGCGTGCTCGCTCTGTCTGAAAGCGCATCATCTCTATGAAGCACTGGTTGATAATGCCCCCGGCCAGCTCCTCTTCCGAATAGCCAAAGCGGTCCAGTTCGTCTTGAGGAATGTAGATTCGGCCTCGCTCGGCATCCTCCCGGATGTCGCGCATGATGTTGGTAAGTTGCATGGCCAGGCCAAGGTCTTCTGCGTAGCAGAGCGCCTCCGGTCGCGCATACCCAAAGACCTTGACGCAGATAAGCCCTACGGTGGAGGCCACGCCATAGCAGTACCGGCGCAGGTCTTCAAAAGTTGCGTACCTATTCTGGGCCGTGTCCATTTCTACACCACCCACCAGTGCTTGGAACATTGACTGCTCTATGTGGTACGTTGCCGCTACATCTGCCAGCGCCGTGAAAACAGGGCCCTTGGGGGCGCCGGCATAGGTTCGCTCAAGGGAACGGCGTACCTCGGTCAGCCCAGTCAGCTTGGACTCGGTGGAAGCGTCACCGTCAGCTATGTCGTCGCAGATGCGGGCAAAGGCGTACACGGCGTAAATGGCCTGGCGCTTGGCGGAGGGAAGCGTGAGGAAGGCGAAGTAGAAGTTTCGCGCCTCTCGTTTGGCTACCTCCCTGCAGTGGTCGTAGGCTTGGGCCAAGGCTCCATCCGCCGCCATCACGACCGCCTGTCTGCGGACAATGCAGACCTTGAGACGGCAAGCCGCGCCATGGTGCAGAGCATTAGCCAGAGCTTGCGGCTTCGCGTCACCACGGGACGGCGGCTGAGCACGTCGTAGTTCTGGCGACGGATCGCCGCCAAAACGGCCAGGCCTCCCATGCTGAACAGCGCAATGTCCAGCCTTGCCCGGCCGTGGAGGAGTTTTTGCAGCGGCAATCCCTGCCGGAACAGTGCCTCGGCCCGGTCTACCTGAAATCGCATCAGGGAACGGAAGTGGTCGTTCACTACGCCGGCTGCCAGTTCCTCCTCAGAGTAGCCGAAGCGGGACATATCCTCCTGAGGGATGTAGACGCGGCCCATCCGGTAGTCCCTGTGCACGTCTTGCCAGAAGTTGGCAAGCTGCAACGCCGTGCAGGTGGCGTCGGAGAGGGCCTGCCGCGCAGAGTCACGGTATCCCAGCACGTAGAGCACCATGCGGCCCACCGGTTCCGCCGAGTGGCTGCAGTAGTGCAGCAGATCGTCGTATGTGCTGTAGCGCCTCTGGCGCTGGTCCATGCGGTTTGCCTCTATGAGCCGAGTGAAGGGCTCTGCCGGAATGTCGAACCGGCGAATAGTGTCCTGCAGCGCTACCATTACGGGATCGGTGGGTTGGCCTCCGTAGCAGAGGGACAGCTCGGCCTCCCAGTCGTTTAGGAGGGCTAGGCGGTCGCCGGGTGCTTCGTCGCCGAGGTCGTCGGTGCGGCGACAGAAGGCGTAGACGGCGAAGATGTGCGGCCGCAGCGTGCGGGGCAGGAGCCAGGAGCCTACGGTGAAGTTTTCGTAGTGGCTGCGCGCCAGCTGTTCGCAGTGCTTATAAGCCTCCCGCACTTCACACGGGGCAAGTTTAGTGTCCGCCGGGCGAATCGTCATGAGCCTATGACCTGCCACAGATTTCCAGCACGATCCTGGATGTCAGCGCGTTGCTCATTGGAGGTGCGCTCCTCAAGAATAGCGGTCAACATTATACACGATTCGCTCGCGTCCTCTCTCATTCAGAGGAGCATGCCCCACTTAGAGGCAAGTGACTCCCGATCAACTTGTTCAGGGGTACAGTACGACGGCAGGTTGTCAAGAAAGGGCAATAGTGGGCGCAATCTCTCATGTGATATGTTTTAAGTGACTTAGAGACACACCACCCGCTGAGCGGGGCTGCGTCCCATCTCAGCCACTAGCTTAAACGGAGACGTAATAACGATGCGCATACTGATAACGGCAATTTTACCGATTGTTCTTGTTCTGTCGGCTGTTGCCTGTCAGGGAGATACAGGGCCTGCCGGCCCTCAAGGCCCAGAGGGGCCTCCTGGTCCCCAGGGGGACGTTCCCTCCCTGGATCCGGCTACCATCGCCACTATCATGGAGCAGTTCCAGGACTTGACGCCGGCGTCCGCACCCCCCAAGTGGCAGGCCGCTGACTACACCAAGTACTTCGTCAACGAGGCCATCAGCAAGTATGACTCAGAGGGTCTCGATGCTACCGTCACTTACTACAACACCGATGAGAGCATCGACGGGCAGTGGTACGTGTTCATTTTTGATGAGAACGACATCATGCTTTCCCACGCCGCGAATCCTACTCTGGTTGACCAGCCGGCCTCCGTAGCCGTCGGGCCTAACAATTATCCTGCCGGAGAGGCTGTAGTTGCCGCCGCTGATGAGGACGGCGAATGGTTCAGCTACACATACCCCAACCCCGCCACAGGCGCTGTCGAGACCAAGCATTCCTGGATGGTGGAGCATGATGGTCTGACATTCGGATCAGGGTGGTATGAACGCGGGCCTGGCAAACACGACGCCCCCGCTTACACCAGGGCATTCGTTGGGGGTGCTATAGACCTGTATAACGCCATTGGCCGCGAGGACACGGTGGCCTACTACAACACCAGGGACAGTGTAGACGGCCAGTGGTACGTCTTCATCATAGACACCAAGGACGGCTACACCATAAGTCACCATAATGAGATGTTTATAGGCCGTGATCCGAGCCTCCGAATTGATGCCAATGGATACTTCTACGGCGACGACCTGCTGTCGGCGACAGAGTCGGGGAAATGGGTGGACTACGTGCTGCTCAACCCGGAAACAGGCGACGACCGGCAGAAGCACACCTGGGCGGTGCTTCATGACGGACTGATATTCGCCTCTGGCTGGTACGAGTAAACGCTGGCTGGCGTGGAGGAACTCAGGTCTGGTACACACCTAGAGACAAGCGGGGAGTACGAATCCTGGGCGGCCCGACGTAGGGGATTCCCTTGGGCGTAGGCGCTAACCTATTGACACCCGCAAGCCGTGGTTGCTAGATTCGAAGGACGAGGCACTTACGTAAGAACAGGCGCCAACAATGCTCACAGACCGACAGAAACAAATACTCAATATCATCGTTGATTGGTACATCCGGAGCTCCGCTCCAGTGCCATCCGACGTTGTGGCGGGCAAGATGGACCGCCCCGTCAGTTCGGCGACAATCCGCAACGAGATGGCGGAGTTGGACAAGGCGGGCTACATCACGCGTCCGCACACCTCCGCGGGCGGCGTTCCTTCTGATAAGGCCTATCGCGCTTACGTGGAATCGCTGTACATACCGGACTTGCCCAGGCAGGTACAAGAGGAGATCCAGGGCAGGTTCAGCCAGACGAGCATGGAGGTAGAGGCGTGGGGGCGCATGGCGGTGCGCATGCTGGCCGGACTTGTCCACACCCTCGCCATGATCAGCTTCCCCGCGGCGGCGCCTCCCCGCTGGAGGCGTCTGGAGCTGGTCTACCTACAGGAGTTCCTAGCACTCCTCGTAATGGTGCTGGATGAGTCGAAGTTGCGCCAGCGGCTTCTACCCCTCAAAGAGGCCATGACCCAAGACCAGCTTACCCGCGTAGCCAATAAGCTCAATGCGCTCTATTCAGGCAATACTCAGCAAGAGGTGACGGCGAGCGATCGGGAGCTTGCCCCGTTTGAGTCAGACGTGATGGACGCTGCCGGCGAGCTGCTGAAGCAGGAATACGAATCGGAGCCGGTTCACTTCATAGATGGGCTGCGTCACATGTTCGCGTACCCGGAGCTTGCTGCCGGTCCCACGGCGAGGAACGTGCTTGAGCTGGTGGAGGATGGTGAGCTTGTACCGGTGGTGCTGTCGCAGGCTCCCGGTGCTGGTGACGTCAACGTGACGATAGGAACGGAACACAGAATGAACCAGCTTCACCCCTTCAGCGTTGTCTACGCGCGCTATGGGGAGCCTTCAGAGACAGGAGGCGTCGTCGCAATTCTGGGACCCACGCGTATGAGGTACCCGGACGCCATATCCAACGTTCGCTATTTCTCCCACCTGATGACTGAAATGGTGGGAAGTTTGCACGGCAGGTAACCGGGCTGACTCTTCTATGAACTGAAGGACGACGATGCCTAAGTTGCTGCTCCTGGATGCCTGAACTATGGTAGACGTTTGGCGTATAATCTTATACCTATGGCTGTGAAGAGAGACTATTATGAGGTGCTGGGCGTCTCCAACGGGGCCTCCGACGAGGAGATCAAGAGGGCGTTTCGCAAACTTGCTCTTGAGTATCACCCAGATAGGAACAAGGAGCCCAACGCCGAAGAGCGGTTCAAAGAGGTCAACGAAGCGTACCAGGTGCTGAGCAGCAGAGAGAAGCGCTCAGCGTACGATAGGTTCGGCCACGCCGGCGTTGCATCCAATGGCGGTACAGGGCGCGGGTTTGAAGGGTTCGATACATTCAGCGGTTTCGGTGACATCTTCGATGCTTTTTTTGGCGGCTTCGGAACCGCTGCACGAGCCAAAGCACGTCCCACGCGCGGCCGCGACCTTGAAATTGGCCTGACCCTGACCTTTGAAGAAGCGGCTATGGGCACGCAAAAAAGGATCAGGGTGTCGCGCATAGAGGCCTGCGACCGGTGCCAGGGGAGTCGCGGCGAGCCTGGCACATCTATGGAGACGTGCGCCGCTTGCCGAGGCGCCGGCCAGGTGAAGCGCTCCCAGCAGAGCCTGTTTGGACAGTTCGTACAGGTGGCGGCCTGTCCCAGTTGCCGCGGCGAAGGCCAGGTTGTGTCGCAGCCATGCCAGAAGTGTCGCGCCCGAGGCGTGGAGCGAAACATGCGAGATCTGGACGTGTCGATTCCGGCCGGCGTTGAAGACGGTTCGCATCTGCGACTCCCTGCAGAGGGCGACGCGGGCTCTCACGGCGGCCAGCCCGGCGATGTATTGCTATTGCTCAACGTGAAACTGCACCGAGTTTTCCAACGGGACGGGGCCAATTTGCTTCTCAATCTTTCGATCAACTTTTCGCAGGCGGCTCTGGGCGACTCGGTGGAGGTTCCCACCTTGGAAGGGACAACGCCACTGGCCATTCCCGCAGGCATACAAACGGGCACCGTGCTCCGAGTCAAGGGTCAGGGCGTGGTCAAAGTCCATGACAGAGGACGCGGCGACCTCTTTGTTACCGTGCACGTCAGCACGCCGCGCTCGCTTGACCCTGATGCTAAGAAGCTGTTAGAGCAACTGGCAGGCAAACTGGGTGGAGGCCAAGTCATGGAAGAGGACAAGGGCTGGTTCAACCGTATCAAGGACACCTTTGGGGGCGGCTCCGGTTCTAGATGAAGTGGCTGCAGCTGAGCGTTCGCACCACTCCTGAGTTCGTGGAGCCCGTCTCCGAGCTTCTCCGGCGCTACGGAGAGAGGGACGTGATTGTCCAGGAAGAGGGCGACTGGGATCCGGACAACACCGGCGAAATGGCCCCGCCGACCTCTGTAGTAGTGATGACCTGCCTTCCCATGGACTCCACGACGAGCAGCCGGCGTGAAATGATAGATGCTGGCATTCGCTTGGTTTCAATCTTGGAGCCCGGCGCTACACTGGAAGATAGAGTTGTAGATGAGGGTGAATGGGAAACCGCCTGGAAGTCCCGTTTCACCGTCAAGCATATTGGGGAAAGGCTGGTACTCAAGCCTACGTGGCAGACACATCGGTCCGCGGCGGGCGAAGTTGTCATTGAGCTTGATCCCGGCATGGCGTTCGGCACCGGACACCACCCAACCACGCGCATGTGCCTGGAACAGCTAGAAAGGCTCTTAGTTCCAGGCATGCGCGTCCTTGACCTAGGCACAGGCTCCGGGATACTGGCTATTGCCGCTGTAAAGCTGGGCGCAGGTTCCGTAGTGGGCCTGGATACCGACGAGACGGCGATCCAAGTGGCACGCACCAATGTCGAGCAGAACAAGGTCTGCCGGGTACGGCTCGTACACGGATCGCTGCCTCACTCCACTGTGCAGGACGGCGAGTATGACCTGGCTCTGGCCAACGTCACTGCCGGAGTGGTCGCCTCCTCTGCCGGATCACTTGCCAGGGCGCTGAGAGAAAACGGCCTTCTCATTGCTTCAGGCATCCTGGTAGAACGACGGGAAGAGGTCGAAGCTGCGCTTGCTGAATCGTTCGTTGTTGAGCAGTCCCTCACCGATGGCGACTGGTTGACTGTGGTGGCGCGAAAGCCCGGCCTACCATCCCAGTAGGCTTATCCCAGTGACCACAAAGTAGACGCCAAGGAGCCCTAGGAAGGAGCCGCAGACTAGGATTATGCCGCGGAAGACGTTTTGGGACAGAAAACGTTTGCCGGAGGTAACGGCGCCCGAAACAAAGCCGTACCAGGCCAGATCAGACAGAATATGCCCCAGGTAAAAGGAGGCTATACCCACTAAGCCAGCCTCCAGCGAGCGCGTAATCAGCGCCGCGCCCACTGTGAGCCACCACAGGGCCCAGAAAGGGTTGCTCAAGCTGACCAGCACTCCACCTATCACCGGTTTCATGCTTACGCTAGAAAGCGGTGCGCCTCGCCCGGGGAGGTAGGGGGCGTTCTTTGACGGATTTCTCAGCAACCCCCAGCTCATCCATAGAAGGAAGCCTCCGCCCAGCAGTCCTATGGCTGCCACAACGGGATCCGAGTCCAAGACTTGCGCCAGCCCAAAAGCTAGCGCTGCCACCGTAACCAGCTCCAGCAGGGAATGTCCGGCTACCACCAGGGGCCCCGCAATGAAGCCGATTCTTACGGTTTCCTTGATATTGTAGGCGAGCAGAGGGCCCGGAGAGATTGCACCGGAGAAGCCCACAAGGAACGAGTTAGCAAAGATTATAAGTATAGGCGCTACAGCCATGGTTCGTAAGTTTGATTACTTCAAATCGATTCCGGCTGAGGCGCTCTTCCCAGAAGCTCCGCAACCGCCTGCTTGGGGTCGAGTCCTTCAAAGAGGATCCGATAGGTCGCCTCTGTGATGGGCATTTCAGCATTGAGTTCTTGCGCCATCTTCATTGCCGCAGCCGTGGTGTCCACACCCTCAGCCACGTTTTGCATGGTGGCAAGGATATCGTTCAGCTTGCGCCCCTTGGCCAGATGCTCTCCCACGTACCTGTTGCGGCTCAATGGACTTGCCGAGGTGGCTATGAGATCGCCCAGGCCCGCTAGACCTGCAAAGGTCAACGGACTGGCGCCAGCCGCCACTCCAAGCCGGGTAATCTCCGCCAGCCCGCGGGTGATGAAGGCGGCCTTTGCGTTGTCTCCGAACCCCAGCCCGTCGCTGATGCCGGATCCAATAGCTATGGTGTTTTTTAAGGCTCCTCCCAGCTCTACTCCCAGCACGTCGGTGTTGGTGTAGATGCGGAAGTATGGCGTCATTATCATGGCCTGGGCCGTGCTGGCTAGCTCAGCATCTTTAGATGCCACCACGGTTGATGAAGGGATGCGCTTAGCGATCTCTTTTGAAAGATTGGGCCCGGACAATACACCGATGCTGGAGCTCAAAGACTCAGGGAGCTCTTGCTCCATTATTTGGCTCATTCTGAATCCCGTACCGAGCTCCAAGCCTTTAGTGGCGCTGATGATCACTCCGGATTGATTCAAGCTGTTACACACCTGCTGAAGGTTTGTTCTGAAACTCTTGGAGGGGACAGCTATGATGGTCATGTCCGCCATTTGAAATGCTGCGTCCACGGAACAGGTTACGGTCAGTGTCTCAGGAAAGGGAAAGCCGGGAAGTAGACGCTTGTTCTCGCGGTCATTGTTGAGGATGCCGGCCTCTTCCGGTGTTCTGGCCCACAATGTGACCCGGTGGCCCTGAGACGCCATGAGAATGGCCAGTGTAGTGCCCCAGCCGGTGGTGCCGAGTACTCCGACGCTTTTCTTGTCTTCTGTCATCTTGCATGGGGCGGTACAGCCCCGGGAGGGCCACCGCCGAACTGTAAGCGGCTTTCCGTGCCATTGATGAGACGTTGGATGTTGCCTCTATGACGCCAGATGATCAGGGGTCCGCCGGCCGTTGTGTAAACTAGATACTGCCAGGGCGCCCAGTCCAACGCAACCATGACTGGCATTGCAGCAACTGCCACTATTACGGCTGAAATCGAAGCCAAGGAGACGTACCGGCTGAAGGAGACAATGGGAACAAAGGCGGCGAGAGCCAGCGCCGCCACTATTGGAGCCAGCATAACGAGGGAACCTACGGCGGCAGTGATTCCTCGTCCGCCTCGGAATTTGCTGAAGACCGGCCAGTTGTGCCCCGCGACTACGGAAAGGGCGGCCAGCGCTTCCAGGAGGAGGTTGTTGCTTACAAGCTTTGCCGCCAATACTGCAATGATCCCTTTGGAGATGTCCGCCACAAGAACTATGGCCGCCATGCGTACGCCCAGTATGCGCAGGACGTTGGTAGTTCCGGTGGAGCCGCTTCCGTGACGGCGTATGTCAACGCCCTGTTTCAGCTTCCCCATGATCAATCCCCAGGAGATGCTTCCCAACAGATAGGCTCCCGGTAGAATCAAAGCATACTCAGCGTACTCAATCACTTCTTCCTGCCGTTTTTGAATTCCAGTTTCAAATGCGACCAGCGAAATCCTAAAGTTTCTCGCAAGCGGTTTTCAAGGTATCTTTGATAGGAGAAGTGCATTAGGTCGGGATGGTTGACGTAGAAGGCGAAAGTTGGTGGATTGACACCCTCCTGGGCCACTCTGTTCAATCTCAGGTAACGCTTTCCCTTGTGCGGCGGCAGATGGCGTGACATTGCCGATACAACTTCACTGGTAAGCTGGTCTTGCGGCACCTCTTTATTCAAGTCGTTGAATACCATCAATGCCGCATCCAACGCCTCATCTATGCCGCTCTCTTGCACGGCGGAAACAAACCTGATAGGAGCGTACGGGATGAACCTGAACTTGTCCCGTATCAACGCAACGCAAGCTGCCTCGTTCAGTCCCAGTTCATCCGCCAGATCCCACTTGTTTACAAGCACCACTACTCCCTTGAATGCGTTGGCTATTTGCCCCAAGATGTGGGCGTCTTGAGCGGTTGCCAGTTCGGAGGCATCTAGCACTAGAAACACAACGTCTGCCCTGTCTATGGAACGGACGGAGCGTAAAACACTGAACTTCTCTATGCCGGGGACAACTTTACCTCGCCGCCGTATTCCAGCTGTATCTATGATAAGAAACCGCTGCTCTTTGTAATGCAGAGAGGTGTCTATTGCATCGCGAGTGGTTCCGGGCACGTCGCTGACTATAGCTCGCTCCTCACCCAAAATGGCGTTGAGCAACGAGGACTTGCCCACGTTGACCCGGCCCACTATGGCCAGTGAAAGAGTTTCGGCCTCGTCTGATTGCTCATAGTCGGCGTAGGGAAACCGTTCTACCACCGCGTCCATCAGGGCATCTATGCCAGTGTTGTGGTAGGCGCTTATTGCAATTGGGTCCCCCAAGCTCAGCTCATAGAACTCCGCGGCGCCCTGCGACAGCTTGGGGTTGTCCACTTTGTTGATCGCCAAGAAGACAGGCTTCTCCCACCTCCGCAGACGACCCCCTATTTCCAAATCCAACGGGGTTACGCCGTCCAGTACGTCGGTGAGGAAGACGATTGCATCGGCCGACTCTATTGCTGCTTCTACCTGCTCCTCGATCTCTTCTGATAGGGGAGCGGTAGTGCCGTGTTCCAAGCCGCCCGTGTCAACTATGATGAAATGGCGCCCTTCCCATATGGCGTCCAGGGAGATTCGGTCCCTGGTAGTGCCCGGCTCTTCGGCGATTACAGCGGCCCGGCGCCCTACGAGACGGTTGAATAGAGTGGACTTTCCCACGTTGGGACGTCCCACTATGGCGACTACAGGTTTGCTCATCACAAAGCCGGTAAGCCGAACTTACCCACCCGTTCCTTCCAATATCTTTTCAAGCACCGCTTTTTGAGCGTGCAGCCGGTTTTCCGCTTGATTGAACACCACGGATGCGGGATGCTCCAGCATGCCGCTGCCAACCTCTTCTCCGTGGTGAGCCGGTAGTGGGTGCATGAAGATTGCTCCCGGCTTGGCAAGCTCCATCAAGCTGGGGTTTACCTGATAGCTTTTGAAGATCTCCAGCCTCTCCTTTGTTTCGTCTTCCTGTCCCATGCTGACCCAGACATCCGTGTATACGACGTCTGCTCCGGCCACCGCTTCTTCAGGCGCGCCGACCTGCACGACCTCGGCTCCACCGTCCTTTGCCCGCCGGCCGGCCATCCGCAGCAAGGTTTCGGGAATCTCGTATCCCTCAGGAGAGGCGACGGTGCAACCGGCGCCCATGGATGCAGCCGCCAGCGCCAGGCTGGCGGCAACGTTGTTACCGTCTCCAACGAAAGCTATGGATACGCCGTCGGTCTTGCCCAGGCTTTCCTGGATGGTGAATATGTCTCCCAGCGCTTGGCAGGGATGTTCTACGTCTGATAGGGCATTGATCACAGGGACGGAAGCATGCTTGGCCAGTTCTTCCAGCGTTTGATGCTGGTAGACGCGCGCTACAATGGCGTCTACGTACCTGGAAAGCACCTGAGCCACGTCTGAAATAGCTTCGCGGCCTCCCAGCCCCACTTCGTCCTTGCCAAGGTACACGGGGTGCCCCCCCAACTGCTTGATTCCTACGTCGAAGCTGACCCTGGTACGCAACGACGGCTTCTCAAAGAGCATGGCCACGCTTTTGTCCTGTAACGCCGTGCTTTTCTCGCCCTCTTTGAGGAGCGAGGCGCGTCCAACGACCTGTCTAATCTCTTCCGACGAGAGGTCCGCTATGGATAGTAGGTCTCGTTTGGCCAAAGCCAGCCTCCAAATTGCCAACAGTATAACGGGAGTAGAGTGTGGTTAATAGGGTACCATGCTCACAATCGGCACGGTTAGTCAGGGAGGGGTTGCTAAATGAGTCCGGCTCGCTGGAAAGCCTTGCCCTCGGTAGCTATGGCAGGGGCTACTACCATTTCGGCTTGCTGCAACTCGCGGATGCTAAGAGCGCCACACATACCCATGCAGACCCGCAGCGCACCGACCAAGTTTTGCGTGCCGTCCGTACGGCTTGAGGGCCCAAAGAGCAACTGGTCCAAGGTCCCTTTGGTGCCGGTCTTTATTCTGGTGCCCCTGGGTAGAGCCGGGTGAGGCGTGGCCATGCCCCAGTTGAATCCTTTGCCGGGAGCTTCTTCCGTCTGAGCAAAGGGAGTGCCTATCATCACTGCATCGGCGCCTGCTACTATAGATTTACAGAGGTCTCCGCCGGTGCGAATGCCGCCGTCGGTGATTACTGATACGTATCGACCTGTGCGTCGGTAGTACTCGTCCCTGGCAGCGGCGCAGTCCATGGTGGCGGTAACCTGAGGGACGCCGACGCCGGTCACATCTCGCGTAGTGCATGCCGCGCCGGGCCCTACGCCAACCAGTATGGCCGCTACTCCGGTTTCCATCAGCTCTAAGCTGGCGCTATAGGTAACGCAGTTGCCCACCACTACCGGCGCATTGATCTGGTCGACGAGTTCGGAGAAGACCAGTCCGTGATAGCTCTTGGATAGGTGCCGTGCCGTGGTCACCGTCGACTGCACCACCAGGATGTCCGCCCCGGCCTCTACGGCCACCGGACCCATTCGCTTGGTGTTTTGTGGGGTAAATGAAACGGCGCAGGTTGCCCCTGCGCCTTTGATTTGCTCGACTCGTTTTGCTACCAAGTCTTCTTTCATGGGCTCTTGGTACAGCGTTTGCAGTACCTCCGTAACCGTTTCCGCAGGCACTGATGTGATTTCGTCTATCTTGCTTGCAGCGTCTTCGTAGCGGGAATACAGCCCCTCCATGTTCAATACACCAAGGCCGCCCATGCCGCTCAACTTGACCGCGAAGTCCGGCGAGACTACAGCATCCATGGCAGATGCAATGATGGGAAGGGAGAAACGCAACTGGCCGATCTCCATGTCCAAGTTTGCTTGCTCGGGGTTTACAGTAACGTCGCCGGGTACTATGGCGACATCTTCAAAGCCGTAGGCATGCCGGACTTCTTTCAACGTTCCGATCATTTTGCACACTCTACCAGTAAATTTGGCGGAGTATAGCACCTCCTTCTAGTCCTCTCAATGCTTTTTATGGGTAGTTCTTTTACGTAATTTAGACATGCCATTCAAGTGGAGGCAAGCGGAGGGAACGTGGCAGGTTTGTGCAATGGCCGATTGCAAATTTTGATAACTTGGCCGCAATGAATTGAAAGGAACAATGGAGCATCAGGTTTCCTTGACTGGTCAAGCGACAGGTTGTTAGCATGGCGTCGCCATCTACCGTTTGGAGATGAGCAGAGATGTTTAAGAACGAATCGCCGCTGGGATCCCTAGAGACCGAGACGGCTGGAGCGACAATGCTAAGTTGCAAAGCGCCTTCCCGGTTCTCAGGGAAGGCGTTTTGCATGAACAAGAGATTAGGGTCTATAACGGATATACCGGGGATCAGGGTTGGACACGCAACCGACCTTGAACACGCCACGGGCTGCACAGTGGTGCTTTGTCCCCAAGGTACCGTCGGTGGAGTTGATGTCAGAGGCTCCGCTCCGGGCACGAGGGAGACGGATCTGTTGAGGCCGGGCAACCTGGTCAACGAGGTCCACGCGATTCTCCTTAGTGGAGGCAGCGCCTACGGTTTGGACGCCGCTTCCGGGGTCATGCGTTATCTGGAAGAGAGCGGCACAGGCTACGAAATTGGTCAAGTGGTAGTCCCTATCGTTCCCGGCGCCATCATCTTCGATCTGGGTTTGGGCAGCTCCAGCGTAAGGCCCACAGCGGACGACGGCTATACCGCTTGTCAGAGCG
Source organism: Dehalococcoidia bacterium (assembly GCA_965116555.1). Lineage (GTDB taxonomy): Bacteria > Chloroflexota > Dehalococcoidia > Lucifugimonadales > QGNO01 > DAOUJH01. The sequence continues at coordinate 2,112,341 of OZ220698.1, forward strand.
CTGTTTCCGACGAAGTGGAGGAGGGCACCGTGGGAGCAGGCACGGGAGCTACCGTGGCCAAGGCACGGGGACTGAGTTATGCCGTCAAGGGTGGGCTGGGTACTTGCAGCCGTGACCTGGGCGATGGTCTTTTAGTATCCGCAATTGCGGTAGTCAACGCTTGGGGCGACGTTGTAGACCCGGAGTCGTGCCGCGTCATTGCCGCTCCCAGGACTGAAGACAACGACGGTTACCATAACACCATTGAGCTAATGGTCAGCCCTCCTTCCGAACGGCCCCAAGGAGCGCAAGCGACTGCCGAGGGGAACACTACCATAGGTGTCCTGGCCACCAATGCTTCTCTCAACAAAGAGCAGGCTAATAAGCTGGCGGAACGCGGCCAGGATGGCGTGGCGCTTGCAGTGAGGCCGTCTCATACCATGGTTGACGGCGATACCGTGTTCGCACTGGCTACGGGTGCTTGGCCTGGTCGGGTGGATCGTATGCAGTTAACAAGGCTGGGCGCAGTAGCCGCTTTTGTAATGGCGCAGGCGATAGTCCGGGGGGTTACGCAGGCCAGTGGGTTGGCTGGAGTACCTTCCGTAAGGGAGCTTGAGCGTTGATGGATGGGTTGCAATGGATACGGTTTCTAGGTCTCCGGTTGAAGGAGGGCAGCAATGCGGACTAGAGTACGTCTGTTCAAGGATATGAAGCAAAGGCGGGAGCGCATCACTGCTGTAACCGCCTACGATTATACCATGGCACACCTCGCCGATAAGGCTGGCATACCTCTGCTTCTGGTGGGGGACAGCTTGGGCAACGTGGTCTTGGGTTACAAGACCACGGTCCGTGTCACCATGGCCGAGATGCTCCACCACACAAAGGCCGTGGTCAGAGGGGTAAAGAACGCTCTGGTAGTAGCTGACATGCCGTTTATGTCATACCAGGTGAGCACGGAAGAGGCTCTGCGAAACGCCGGCAGGCTGGTACAGGAGGGCGGAGCCCATGCCGTCAAGCTGGAAGGCGGTACCCGTTCCGCGGAGACGGTTAGGCGAATTGTTGAAGCGGGCATTCCAGTTATGGGACATATTGGCCTGACTCCTCAGTCTGAGCATGCTTTGGGAGGATTCAGAGTTCAGGGTAAGGACTTGGTCGGCGCACTTGCTCTGATTGATGACGCGGTGGCGCTGGAAGATGCCGGCGCTTTTGCTGTTGTTCTGGAAACCATTCCTTCAGAGCTGGCCCGCATCATTACTGATCGACTCACTATTCCGACGGTCGGGATAGGGGCGGGTCCCGACTGCGACGGTGAGATCCAGGTTATATATGAGATATTGGGACTCACGCCTCGCGCTCACAAGCATGCCGCGGTGTACGTCAACCTCAGTGAAGCGATCACGCAAGCGCTTGCCGCTTATCGGCGAGAAGTGCAGGAGCACAGGTTCCCTACGGAGGACCAGAGCTTCCACATGGACGAAGCCATACTGACAGACCTGCTTACAACCTAGTCGATGGATGTAATCGGCACCGTACCCGCCATGATGAAGGCCCGAGACGGGCTGGAGCGTCCCCTTGGACTGGTGCCGACCATGGGATATCTGCACCAGGGTCACATGACGCTTGTAGAGCAGGCGAGGAACGAGAACAGAAGCGTGGTGGTGTCCATATTCGTCAACCCCACACAGTTCGGTCCTGGGGAGGATCTGGAGGGCTACCCCCGCGACTTTGAGCGGGACGTCGCCATGCTTACCGAACAAGGCGTGGACATCGTTTTCGCACCAGGTCCAGCCCAAGTGTATCCGTCCGGTTACTCGACTTACGTTGACGTGGGTGAAATCGGAGAGAAGCTGGAAGGCAAACATCGTCCCGGACATTTTAGAGGCGTCGTCACGATAGTGACCAAGCTGCTCACTATCGTACGACCTGACCGCACCTACATTGGACAGAAGGACGGCCAGCAGAGCCTCGTCATCGAGCGGCTCAACCGTGACCTCAACTTGGGAGCGGAAATCGTTGTAACGCCTACGGTGCGTGAGCCGGACGGCCTGGCAATGAGCAGCCGCAACGTCTACCTCACTCCCTGCCAGAGGGGTAACGCCGCGGTTTTGTATAAAGCCCTCTCCAGGGTCAGAGAGATGTGGCGGAAGGGAGAGACAGATGCCGGCGTGCTGCGCGGGGAGATGGAACGCGTCATCAATGAGGGGTTTCCAGCCAAGCTTGAATACGTCAGCATCGCCGCACTGGACACTTTGGAGGAGGTGGAAAGGGTAACCGTTCCCGCCATGGCTTCGGTGGCTGCCTGGTTCGGCAAGGCCCGTCTCATAGATAACGTGGTTTTGAGGGAAGAGGGTATGCAGTGAAGATACTGCTCACCAACGACGACGGCCTCAATGCCCCCGGTTTGCGAGCCGCAGCCTCTTCATTGCGGGAAGTGGCCAGGGTGGTAGTGTCTGCGCCCGACAGAGAGCAAAGCGGGACAGGTTCCTCGGTGACGCTAAACGGACCGGTGCGCGCGGCAAAGACACGCCCTATAGTCGCCGGTGTGACCACCTATTCTATAGAAGGCACTCCTGCCGACAGCGTCATACTGGCTTTGGAGCGTCTCGTCAGAGGGGTAGACATGGTGGTCGCTGGCATCAACAGCGGCGCCAACCTGGGTCAAGACATCTTGATATCCGGCACGGTGGGGGCTGCTCTGCAAGGGTACGTCCGTGGTTTGCCTGCCATTGCCATATCCATAGCGTCTCTCCATCCCACGAGTTTCGATGCGGCGTCTTTGCTCTTACAGCGAATGGTGAGCGAGTTAGATCAGGGTGCGCTGCCCAGCCCGTCGTTGCTCAACGTCAATCTGCCTCCATTGCAGGATCACGAGATTAGCGGCATTGACATCACCTGCCTAAGTGGCAGGGCATACACTGACCAAATACGGGCTGGGAACGACGGCAGGCGAAAATACTACTGGATCGCTCGCAGCAGGCTCGTCGGAGAGCCGGTGGAGGGAACCGATATATGGTCGGTGCGCAACAACCGCGTCTCGATAACTCCACTGCATACGGATCTGACAGCAAGCAACCTGCTGGACAAACTCCAAGACTTGCCCTGGGAATTGAGCTAGGCTCCGGCATGGCTTGATGGCCGTCGGCTGGGCTGATCGCCTTCCAATTCCCTGGGATTAAGCGTAAGCTGTATCTTGTGGGGATATAGCTCAACTGGGAGAGCGCCGCGTTCGCATCGCGGAGGTTGGGGGTTCGAGTCCCCCTATCTCCACCACCGCTTACGGCACCCCCACCTGTCATCCTGAGCGCAGCGAAGAATCTTCCACCACAACAAACCAGGCCCTCTACTCGTAAACTCCGTCCATTGCCCGTCTCCTGACATCTCCCCCTTCCCCACACCCCCCCGCGCCTGCTACCCTCAACACATGGACTCACGGAGGAGCGCCCAACAACCCCTGCGGCATCGGCGTAGCTCCCCCATAGGGGGCCAAAACGACCGCCTCCATACCCTCAACTTTGCCCCAGAATCTGATTCGTTTCTCACCTCCGCCAAAATTTGCTTCGCATTTAGCCTTGTACTTGACATAACGTTGGAAACGAATTCCCCTTCTCAGGCACAACACGACTCCACCATCAAACGCCATTTCACGCCCAAAAACCCCCTTTTTCGACCAAAAAACGTCACTTTCCGTCCACTTTTGTCCAGTGCTAGATTAGGATGTACGGAGTGAAAGCATGAGCGCATCCAGCAAGATTGACAAGATAATAGCGGACTTGGGCGATTGGAGAGGTGAGAGGCTGACCGAAATCCGCAAGCTCATCCTCAATGCCGATCCCGAGGCGGTCGAAGAATGGAAATGGCAGAACTCCGCTGTGTGGTCGCACGACGGGGTGGTCGTCGCCGCCAAGGTGACCAAGATCAAGGTGCGGCTGACGTTCGCGTACGGCGCGAGCCTCCCCGACCCAGGCAAGCTGTTCAACGCAAGCCTGGACGCGGACACGATGCGGACGATAGAACTCCTTGAGGGTGACGCGATAGACGCTCTCGCGCTGCAGGCGCTGGTGCGCGAGGCCGTGGCCTACAACGGCAGGCAGGACGGCGCGGGGCCGGTGCTCCTTTCAGGCGGCAACCCACAGATTCCTAAGGGCGAGGGTGATGCCCCCGTGCAGACCTACATCGCGGCCATGCCGGGCTGGAAGAGCGACGTGGGACGCCGCTTGGACGACCTCATTGCGCGCAACGTGCCCGACGTACGCAAGGCCGTGAGGTGGAACTCGCCATGGTATGGCATCGAAGGCATGGGTTGGTTCCTGAGCTACCACGTCTTCAGCCCATACGTCAAGGTAACGTTCCTCAATGGCGCGTCGCTGAGTCCCGCCCCACCCGGATCAGGCAAGGACCCGGACGCTCGCTGGATCGATGTCTACGAGGGCGAGCTCAACGAGGAGCAGATGGCGACGTGGGTTCTGCAGGCGGCCGCCCTGCCCGGCTGGGACGGATTCTGAGGGGTGGTGTGGTATGCTAGACTCGCTGGTGTAGCGCGCCCCTGTAGCTCAGAGGATAGAGCAACGGTTTCCTAAACCGTGTGTCGGCGGTTCGAGTCCGCCCAGGGGTACCACTCTCGAAGGCAGGAGCACAGAGACAGGCGTATGAATTCGTCTGCGGCAACGCGTCTAAGACTGGCCATCTCCGCGATGGCGATGGCGTTCCTTTTGCTGGTTGCCGGGTGTGGTGAAGAACCGGAACCAGAAGAGCCTGAGCTGTCCCTGGATGAGCTGCTGGCGAGTACCGGAGAAGAGTTGGCCGCCATGTCGTCGGCGAAGTTCGAGATGATCGACGAAATGGAATCGGGAGCCAAGTTCTTTGGAGCCACTTTGAAAAAGGTGGAAGGCGAGGTAAGCAATCCGGACAGCGTCAGGCTGCTGGTGGACGTGATTGCGGGTCTTGGATTTGCGAAAATCGAAATAGTAGCAATCGGGGAGGAATCGTACATAAAGTTCTCCCGGGATGCGCCGTGGACACCCCTGCCCCTAGAGCAGGTGCCGTTTAATTTCGTTAGGCTGGGCGTTACCTTGAGCGAACTGCTGCCCGTGATGGAGAATGCAACCATTGTGGGCCGGGAGTCTATAGATGGCATCCAGGCCGTGCGTGTCGATGGGTCGATGGTTTCTGACGAGCTTTCGAACCTCATCACGTCCGTGGACTCCGGCCATCCGATTGCGTTGTCCTTGTGGATTGAAGAGTCCGAGCATACTTTGCGGCGGCTTAGAATAGACGGCCAAATCTTCGACGACGATGCGCCGGAGACAACTCGCCTCATAAACATCCTGGACGTCAACACCCCTATAGACATCCAACTCCCCAACATAGCCTCCGGGTCGTGAGTACTGCCCGGTCTGCCATCGACTCCCTACGCTCCTCCGAGTGGGTGGTACTGGGAATTCTTTGCTTGGGAGTGTTCTCCACGGCTTTGGACCAGACCGTTCTGGTTGTGGCCTTGTCGGACGTTATGCTTGACCTGGAGATTCCGCTTACGGACCTGGACAGGGCGTCCTGGATAGTAACCGGGTATCTGATCAGCTACACCGTGGCAATGCCGCTGGCGGGGCGGCTCTCCGACGTCTACGGGCGCGTCAGGGTGTTCCAGGGGGCACTGGTTGTATTCGCCATTGGGTCGGCGGCGGTGGCCCTTGCCCCCAGCCTCAACACGATTGTGCCGGCCAGGATACTCCAGGCATTTGGGGGCGGTGCTACGGTTCCCATCGGCCTGGCCATGGCCGTGGCGGCGGTATCCAAGGAGAAAAGGGGAATTGCAATAGGGGTTGTGGCCGCTTCGGCTGAAGCTGGATCCGTTGTGGGGCCCCTCTACGGAGGAGCCATTATCGAATGGGTTGGCTGGCGATGGATATTCTGGCTGGACGTCCCCCAGAGCCTCATTTTGGTAGCGCTCATGGCTTTTCTACCGAATCGCGCCAATCCCCAAGCCAGGATGGACTACGTCGGGTCCCTGGTCCTTGGAGTGGCCCTCACCATCCTGACCGTTGCGCTGGCCCAGAGAAGCATATTTTCCGGGGAGTCCATCATCCCGTACTTGATGATGGCTTTTAGCGCTCTCCTTGTGGGCGTATTGATTGTGATAGAACGGCGCGCGGAACAGCCGTTGCTGGCCTCTTTCTTGTACACCTCCAGGGCGTTTATATCATCCAACGTTGCCCAGTTCCTGGTGGGGACTGCATTGATCATGGCCCTGGTGTGCGTGCCACTGATGACCGGCACCGTTATGGAAAGGGAGACGTGGGAGAGTGCTCTCAGCCTGGTTCGCCTTACGGCGGCCATTCCGGTTGGGGCGTTGATTGGAGGCTACATCCTTCGCTGGGCGGGGGTCAGGGAGGTGTGCATAACCGGCCTTGCGCTGATGGGAACGGGTATGCTGTTCATGAGCGGCTGGGATACGGACGTTGGGGAACTCAGATTGACCCTGCCCTTGGTGACGGCTGGCCTGGGGTTTGGACTGGTGATCCCGCCCATTGGAGTCAGCGCATTGAGCGCCTCGCCCAGCCACTACTGGGGAGCTGCGGCTTCATTGGTCACTGCGGCGCGAATGGTGGGTATGGCGTTGGGGCTGGCGGCCCTGTCCGCCTGGGGCATTGAGCGGTTCTACAGTCTAACCGCCCACGTGACAATTGGATCGTCGTTTGAGGAGACAGAGGCGCCCTTGATAGAGGCCGGGGTGACTGTGTTCCAGAACCTCTTTGCCATCGCGGGGTTCCTGTCCCTGCTCGCCATTCTGCCAGCCCTGCTGATGAGAGTGGAGAGCGCGGAGGAAGTACCGGAGTCCGTGCCCGCTGCCGGTTCTTAGGGAGTTGCAGTTTGGGAAGTCCACAGAGCGATGAACCGTCCGTATTGGTCAGTCTTGGGCATAATCGACTTCCAAATCATGACGTGTTAGCATGAGGGCGCTTAGCTGGGCAGTCCTACTTTGTACGCTGCGTTGCTTAAGATAACGAACTTAGTTTGGATAACTTTCTCAGAGGGAAGGCGGCACCATGAGCAAGGTTCTTGATAGACTGAGCCGGATAGTAACGGCCCGCCCTTATATCACGCTCATCGTGCTCCTTATCATCACCGTTGTGCTTGTCCAGGGCGCTTCGCTGCGCGCCGAGCCAACGGAGGGCGCCGACGTGGCGTTCCTCCCACCAGGACACCCAATCGCCACTGCAACGCAAGACATAGAGGAGCTTTTCGGGGACTCCAGCGAGATCAGCGTCGTAACGCTGATCTTTCGTGGGGAGTCGCTGACACCCGGAGGTCTCTCCCAGATGTCCTCCTTGATCAATGACATTGTGAGCGACCCGAGCGTGAGTGAACTACTGGCGCCTGGACACCCGATCTTCGCGCCGTCGTTTCTGATTGGTTCCGCGCTACAGGTGAACGACTTCGAGTCGATCACGCAGGAGGAAATTGATTCAGTTGGAAACATCCCGGAGATTCAGGGAGTTCTGGCTGCTCTGACTGGGACAGACACCGACGGCACGCCGATTGCGATCGCCGACATCCGTTTGATCAATACAGGGGACGAGCGGATCCAGAATGTGGAACGGATGATAAAGGAACTTGCGGAAAGCGACGATGGCCCGTTACGGGTTAGCAGTCTGTCTCCAATAGTCTTTGAGGACGAGTACAAGCAGGCTACCGAGTCGGGGATGGCGCCGCTCATCGGGCTGGCGCTGCTGCTCATCGTGGTGCTGTTGTTGCTCTTCACACGTACCCTCTCAGATACGCTTCTGACGCTGACGGGGCTTATCCTATCAATTAGCTGGATCGTCGGGGCAGAGGGCTGGCTTGGGCCAAATGGACTGGGCGTGATAGGTCCTCCCAGCTCCCTTTCTGCAATGGTGCCCGTCATTATTATCAGCCTCACTGTGGACTATGCAATCCAGTCTATCTCCCACTACCGCGAGCAGCGAGTTGCCGGAGAGCCTGTTCTGCAGGCGGTACGGGTAGGCCTCCGAAACGTAACCGTCCCGCTGACGTTAGCCGCCGTCACAACGATTGTCAGCTTGCTGGCGACCCTATTTTCGCCCATTGGCGTTATTGGCGACTTTGGCGTTGTCGCTGGAATGGGTGTGGGAATGAGCCTGATAGTTATGCTGACGCTGCTCCCGGCGGGTCGTACAATTATCGATCGGCGTCGGGAGGCACGCGGCAGATTGGCGCCGGCTCGTCCAATATCGAATGCACTGCCCGGCATCAGTCAGTTGGCTGAGAAGCTTGGTAGGAGCGTTACTCGCTGGCCTGCGCCCTACCTGATCGGCGTGCTCGCGGTGACTATTGGACTTGGGTTTGCTGCCAGAGGGCTGCATTCAGAATTCAGTATTAAGGACGTCCTGCCCAGAGGAGGCCACGTTCTGGAAGATATGAACACGCTTGAGGCCGCAGTAGGCGGCTCCACGGAGCTTGCCAGCTTACTGCTGAGGGCCGAGGTCACAGAGACCCGCACACTCTTGAATATCCAGGACCTTACCACTGCTTTCGAAGACGAAAACCGCCGCCCGCAGGCCGTAGCCGGACCCATCCAGGCATCGTACTACTCCTATTTAGGAGACTGGATAGACGATAGCGGGGATCCCGGCGATAAGTATGACCCAGAGCTTGCAGCGCTCTTCCAAGAATCAACTGCCGGAGTGGAACTTGACCCTACACTGATGCAGGAGTTCCTTGACAAACTTGTGGAGAGGGAACCCGACCTGGCCCGCTTCCTGATCAATGACCCTGATGGCATTGATACTATGCTGCTGCAATTCCCGACCTACTTGGGCAACCCACGCCAAATCCGGACGCTTCAAGAGGATATCGAGGACTTGTGGTTAGGAGATGACAGCGGTATCACAGCTACATCCGTTAACATCGTATCAATGGCGGTCACGGATCAGATCACTGACCGGCAGACGGAGGCAATAGGCACCACTATTGCCATTGCCCTAGGCATCCTCTCCATCTTCTTCTGGGTGACGCTGCGCCAGCCTTCGCTGGGTATCGTAGCGGTGGGCCCAATAGTCCTCGTCCTTATCAGTGTGCTGGGCACCATGGCGCTGCTGAATATTCCCTACACGCTGATCACCTCCATCATCACAGCGCTATCCATCGGAATTGGAGTGGACTACACCATTCACATTATTCATCGCTACCGGGAGGAGTTTGCGCACCTGCGCAACCCGGAACAGGCGGCGATTCGTACTCTGTCTACCACCGGTTCTGCGCTTTTGGGGTCTGCCCTGACCACGGCGTTCGGATTCGGAGTGCTGATAGCCTCGCCGCTGCTTGCGTCCCAGCAGTTTGGCATCACAGCAACCATTACCATCGTCTACTCGCTGATAGTCTCCGTCACGGTGGTTCTGCCCGCTATGGTGGTCTGGGGCGCGTACCAGAACATGCGGCTGCGCTCAACGATAGAGCGCATGTGGGATGACCTGGATGTGGCGATTGAGAGCGTGCACCAGCGCCACGAGCAAGAACAGAGCCAGGCATAGGAAAAGGCTCAATGCAGCTCCGCAAACTATCCAAAGGGCTTAAGGACTCGTATCGTGGATCGGATGTCCACAGTCGGGTAAAACAGTTCGATGGATGGATGGACAGAGCGAGCATGGAGGAGGCTGGCGAGGCGGGCTACGACCACAGCGAAACTGTCAAGGAATACTACGACCTCTGCAGCGAGTTCATGGTGTTCGGTTGGAGCGAATCCCTGCACTTCGCGCCGCTATCGTCCCGGGAGAGCCTGGAAGAGTCCCAGATGCGGCACCAGCGGCTGATGATCGACAAGCTGGAGTTGCAGGAGGGGATGACGGTGGTTGATATCGGGTGCGGGATTGGCGGCCCCATGCGCCGCGTCGTCCGGGAGGCCGGCGTAAGGGTCACCGGGGTTAATATCAATGAAATCCAGCTGAACAAGGCAAAGGTGTTGAACGCTGAGGCGGGACTTGACCACATGGTTGACTACCTGGCGTGCAGCTTCATGGACATGGGCGTGGTCGCGGACGACACGTTCGACCGTGGATACGCAATCGAATCGACGTGCCATGCGCCAGACAAGGCGGGCGCGTTTGCCGAGATATACCGCGTACTGAAACCCGGAGCCCTCTTCTGGGGCCAAGAGATGTGCATGACGGACAGGTTTGATCCCGGCGACAAGCGGCACCTGGCAATCAAGCAGGGCCTGATGCACGGCATTGCGCTCAAGGACATCGCAACTATGGGTGAGGTGACCCTGGCCTTGGAACAGGCGGGGTTCCAGGTCATAGAGGCAAAGGACCGGGCCATCGGGGAGAACGATTCTGCCACGCCGTGGTACAAGCCCATGGAGACACGGGGGGATATTCTAGGCAACGCCCTGCGTAGGACTCCGCTGGGCCGCAAGCTGATCAAGGGGACATCCAAGCTGGCCGAGGTGCTGAGGTTATTCCCCGGTGGCTCCGCGGACGTCATCGGGTTGATGGATCGGACAGCCAATGCCTATGTCGAGGGCGGCAAGTCCGGGTTGTTCACGCCGTTGTACTGTTTCCTGGCGCGCAAGCCCCTTCTAAACGTTTAGCTCACGCCTCTTCCCCGCAATGCGGAACCTCAGGTTCTTGCTGGGCTTCATTGACGGCAACGGGTTGAACCGAAGCTTGTAGTTGGATGGAAAGACCTCAATGTTGAAGTAGTGCGCTACCATGAGCACGTTGACGGCAAGGTGCAACTCCATCCACCGGGAACCGAGACACTTGTGCGTGCCCAGCCCGTACGGCGCATAGCCGGGGCTTGTGTGCTCGCTGCGCGGAGGCAGGTAGCGGTCAATGTCGAACTTGAAGGGGTCTGGGAAGATGTCCTCCATGAAGTGGGTGGCCGTCTGGGCGATGATTACCCGCGAGCCCACCGGAAGCTCGTAACCCTCCACCAAGCACGAATTCATCACGTCCCGCATAGACATTGGTACTATGGGGTAAATGCGCAAGCACTCCATGAGGAAGCGGTGGGTGACATCTATAGAGGACAGGTTGAAGTCCTCGCCGCCAGGATCGCCGTTTTCAAAGAGGGCGTCGGCTTCAACCTGGATTTTGGCGTAGAGATCCGGCTGAGATGCCATGGCGTACAGGGCGAAGCTGAAGGCGTCGCCGAGGTACACGCTGGCAATCAGCGCCGCGGAGATAGCAAACGGCAGGTTGGACTCCGGCACCAGCTGCGGGTCGCTGGCGTGCAGGCCCAGCATGTCGTCTACCAGGTCCCTCTTGGCCCCGGCCCGCTGGGCGGTGGTATGTACGTTCTGCACCCGTTCAAGCAACGTCTCCACGCCCTTGGCGCGGCGTCTCATGCCGGGTGTCTTCAACATGAACTTGGGCAGCACCCCGATTATGTGGGTCATGAGTGCCCGTTCCTTGTACTTTATAAGGTCGTCAATGATGTCCTGAGAATCAACGCTGATAAATAGCGGGGAGAGCTGCGAGTTGATCATCAGCCGGCTCATCCTGGTAGCGGGATAGACGTCTCCAACCGACCAGTTCCCCATGTATTCCCGCGCATAATCGTAGACTTCTTCCAGCTGACCCGCCAGCCGTCCCCGCGAGTAGGCCTGCGACAGCGACTTGCGCAGGCGGAAGTGGTCTGCGCCGTCAAGCGAAGGCAGCACCCCGTGGGCGCCGTAGATCTTCTCAAAGTCGCTGAAGTAGGTCTGCGCTCTGAGGTACATGCGCCCGTTCCTATGCGTCCAGCGATTTGTATCCGGGCCGGCGAGGAAGATCATGGGCCTGGTAAAGGGTGGGCGGAGCTCAAACACCGGGCCGTACTCTTTGGCCAGGTCCGTAAACATTGCGGGGACGTTGCCGGTGCGCAGGTTGCGGTTGGACAGCAGCTTGCGCATGGAGACCCTGGGGATCTTCTTGCTCAGGGCGGAACGCCTGAGCAAGGGGCCCGCCAGGTTGTGGGAGACGGCGGTGGCAATGGACTGGCCGATTAGGTCCAGCGTGGAGATGAACTCGATGCGCTTCTCCGACTCTTCATCAAGCTGGAATATGAAGCGAAACACGTCGCAGGTGTTTATGAGGCAGATGATGATGACGTCCCTGGGAAGGGGGAGTTCGTCATTGAAGATGGCGTTGCTTATGCGCGTCTTGACGAGCCGGGAGGAGACGCCTCCGCCGAACACCTCCGTGCGCCAGGCGGCTTGCGACAGTGTCCAGAAGTCGCCGTCATGGTACTGGAGGATGTCGAGGTCTACGAGGCGGTCCAGGATCTGGTCGATGATGGATTCGGCGCGGGGAGCGAGTCGTTCGATCCAGTACTGGGCGGTGCGCTGGGTTGGTTCGGAGGCGATCTCTTTGAGGATGGGGTCCAGGAAGGGACTGCCCGTTTCGGTACCGTCGACGAGGAAGAGGGATTGGAGGTCGGTGTCTATGCGGGAGCGGAGGGAGAGTTCGGCGATGACGGCTCCGATGACGGCGCAGTTGAGGTCCCATCCGGCGACCTGGTAGAAGTAGCCGTTCTCCTCGTTGAGGAGCATGAGGATGAGCTCTTCTGGGAGGCTCAGAGGCTGGGTTTCGACGGTTTCTGCAACTGTCATGGCACTGGTCTCCGTACCTTATATATACGGCAGCGGCGTTTTGGCCTTGTGTTAAGGCTATTTTACCATTGGGGGGAAGTTTGGGGCAATGTTGGTTGACATAAGTGGATTTTGGGGTGTCGGAAAAGGGGGTTTTTGGTGGGAAAAGGGGGTTTTTGCGTGAAAATGGGGGGTTTTTGTGGAGTTGCTTTGTGCCTGAGAGGGGAATCGTTTTAACATTATGTAAAGTGCTGCAAGGCTAAAGGGGGCCCATTTTGTTGAAAATACGGGAAACGAATCGGGTTCACCCCCATGTGTATCGTGGGGGTTGGGCGGTTCTCGAACCGCCCCTACAAGGAGAGGGGGCTGGTTGTTGTTGGTCGAGTGCATGGGGTAAGGGTATGGGGTGCATTGGGGTGTTGGGAAGGGGTTGGTGTCAGGGGGGGATTGTTAGGGTCACCCGCGTCTGTATCTTCCGCTCATATGGTTCGACAAGCTCAGGGCACATACACTGTCATTCTGAACGGAGTGAAGAATCCCAAGACTATGCTTGCAAAGGTGGGATGTTCATAGGCGCAAGGCTTTGGATTCTTCGTCGCGGCGCTCCTCAGAATGACAGGTTCTACGACCACTCAGCGCTTAGGTCTAGCCATTTGGGGTTCTCCGATTCTATGAGGGCGACCTTCCTGTACCGCTTCCATCCCTTTATTTGCTTCTCGCGGGCTATTGCGGACTGGACGTCTGTGGTGGTTTCGAAGTAGACGAGCCAGCGCAGGTTGTACTTGCTTGCAAAGCCTGGGGTGAGCTTGTGCTTGTGCTGGTAGATCCGACGGTGGAGGTCGCCGGTGACGCCGACGTAGAGCCTATGGGTCTCGTTTGTGAGTATGTATACGTAGTATTGTCGCATGGGTTGGGTTGCTTGGTTATTGTAGCTGAGATGTGACCGGTTGTAAGGGCGGGAGGCTTTGGATTCTTCGTCGCTGTCGCTCCTCAGAATGACAGGAGAGGGGCTCAGAATGACAGGGAGAGGGCGCTCATGCCCTTCGACGGGCTCAGGATGAGCGGGAGGAAGGGGAACGGGGGAAACGGTAGGTCGGTGGAAGGGCGGGGGAAGATTCTTCGCTGCGCTCAGAATGACAGGAAGGGGGCTCAGAATGACCCTTCGGCAGGCTCAGGGCAGGCTCCGGGGCGCTCAGGGTGAGCGGAGGAGGGTCGGTGAAGGGCGGGAGGCTTTGGTTGTGGGCGGGCGATTTTGGATTCTTCGTCGCTGTCGCTCCTCAGAATGACAGAAGAAGGGGGCTCAGAATGACAGGAAGGGGGCTCAGGGCAGGCTCCCCCCGCCCCTACACCATCGTATATATATAAGGAAAGGGGAGGGAATGTGTCATGGTGGTATTGTGGAGTGGGTGAGTAGGTGGTAAGATTCTAGTCGCAGCTATGGAGCGTTGCCTGAGGCAGTTGGGGATGACGCCTAGAATAGTCATCGAGATAGTTGACAAGTATTCTCAACTGGTGGTAAAGTGCGCCGAGTTGCGCTATTATGATTTTCGGTAAAAATTCAAGCCAATTCAAAGATTCAAGTCCAAGAATAGCGGCAAGTGAGGATCTCCATGTCTAATCGACTTTCCAATGCGGCAATCTTCAACGAGGCGGTGTACAGTCCAATGAAGCTGATTACCAATCCGGTTGTTGTGATAGCGGGTATTCTGCTGGCGGCTTTAATGCTGGCCTCCACCTTTTCCGTATCCGCGTCATCTCATGAGAGAACGTACAGGTACAACGAGAACCGCACTGACCCTATTGCGACGTTCAGGGCGGACAGGGACGTTACCTGGACTTTGACCGGAACAGACGCCGGCGAGTTCGATATAACTAGCGGTCTGACCAGTAGTGCTGTGCTCACCTGGGATGGCCAGCCCAACTACGAGGTTCCGGGGGACGGTGCGGACGACGCCAATGACGACGGCACCATCGACCCTACTGACGAAGGCGTAGGCAACAACACCTACCTTGTAAACATCGTGGCGAATGGCACCGTCCTGGTAGAAGCGACGGTCAAGGTCATCGACGTGGACGACCCGGGCAAGGTGAAGCTGAGCCACCTGCAGCCGGCGGAAGGCGTTGAATACATGGCCGACGCCACCGATGAGGACGACGGTTACAGGGGTGCTGGCAACAAGCTGTACGAGAGTTTTGACGCCAACAACGATCCCGCCAACGCCGACGAAGGTTCTACAACGAGTGATACTGTCAATGTAGCCGAGTTGGCCCGGTGGAAGTGGGAGAAGTCCCCGAACGGCACGTCCGACTGGACCACCATCGCCGACGCAATAAGTCATACGTACACTCCGGAATCGGCCGACGTGGGCCACTACCTGCGGGTGACGGTGACCTACAGCAACAGAGACCGATACGACGGCGACACCACTACTGATGCCCCCGCTGACCCGGTTGCAAACGCGCCGATCAGGACGGCCAGAGCGGTGTCGAACCATCCTGTGAAGGCGGAGGACAACACCAACCAGGCCCCTGTGTTTGCAGACGATGAAGACGAGACTGGCGACCCAGCCGGCAACCAGCAGAGCAGGGAAGTGAACGAGAACGACAAGAATGCCTTGGTGGGAGCTCCGGTGAGGGCCAGGGACAGCGACGTTCTGTACTACTCTCTAGGTACCGTCACCGCCTATCAGGATGATGGGACCACTGTAGTTACTCCGACGCCGGGCAAGTTCAAAGTCGACGCGGCGACGGGGCAAATCACTGTGAACGGCTCACTAAGCCATGAGGGTGATACGGCTTCTCCTCCTACGGGTGCTCCTATATACGAAGTCGTGGTTATGGCTAAGGACCCGTACAACGCCGAGGACACAGTTACAGTGACCATTGACGTCCTTGACGTGAATGACGCGCCAGCGTTCGCTAACACCGGGGCGACCAGGCTCTGGGTTACAGAGAACACGGGAGCCGGAGCGGATTCCCCGCCCCCTACAGGCGCCCCCTTGCTCACCAATAACCCTTTGACGGATGAAGATGAATCCACAGATGGAACCATCACCTTTATTTCCACTTACGCCGCTACGGATGAGGACCAGGTCGCGGACAACGACCCCGATACCGATGGTGACCAACCAGGAGATGAGAGCGTCACCTATTCCCTAGGTGGCCCCGATAAGAGCGCGTTTACACTGGACCTCACTACCACTACCGACCAAGCCATACTCCAGTTCAAGGAGGCCACGAAGGTCAACTACGAGAAGCAGGACACCTACAGCGTGTCCATCGTAGCTATGGACCAAAGGAAGCTGACCAAGACGCGGGAGGTGACCGTCAGGGTCATTGACGCTGAAGACGACGGCACGATCGATTTTTCGACGCGGCAGCCCCAGGTCGGACAGCCCATCACCGCCGAAGTGATGGATGAGGACGGCGTGAAGGGCAGCATCACGTGGCAGTGGTTAAAGGTCGAAGCAACTATCGACAGTACTACAGGTGAGGTGACGTGCCCGACTGCTGGCTACACCGCAATCGATGCCGATTCAACAAGGGACAACAGGGCGACTTTCACACCTGTAGCAGGGGATGTGAACACCGGAGGCACTGGCGAATTTGCAGCCAACTGTCTCCAGGTGACGGCATCATACAACGACGGATTCGACAGAGAAGGCGTTGCTAATGACCCTCCTGAGGACAGCGCCAGTGGGCAAGCGGACAGTCCGGTTCTCCCGTTGCGGCGGTCCAACAGCCGTCCTGTGTTCAAGGAGGAGGGGAAGGTAATCACCTCGACAACCAGGGAGATCGTCGAGGACGGAGACCAGCCGCGTACAGTAATGAACGTGGGGAATGCGGTAGGGGCCGAGGACCCGGATGACGACCGCACCGACGGCCCAGATGGGACCGATATAGACCTCAGCGACAACCTGACCTACTCGCTGCGCGGCACCGATGCGGCCTCCTTCAAGATCGAAGACAATTCGGGCCAAATCATGGTGGAGGCGAAGCTGGACTACGAGACGAAGAATGTCTATAGCGTCACGGTGAGGGCGACGGACGGAAGCCGGGCCTACAGGGATCTCCCGGTGACCATCAACGTCACGAACGTGAATGAAAAGCCCATTGTGAGCGGCTCCGCCGCGGTCACCATCGAGGAGAACACAGATGCGGTGGGCACGTACACGGCCATGGACCCCGAGGGGGACGCGTTTACCTGGTCGTTGAAGCCCAACAATGACGACGACGCGGGCAAGTTCAGAATCGACCCGAATACCGGTGTTCTCTCCTTCAAGAGCGCGCCCAACTACGAAGCCATGGGCGACAGTGACACCAACAACATATACGAGGTCACGGTGCGCGCAACCGACACCGTGGACAACAGGGGCGAGAAGAAGGTTGAAGTCACGGTGACAGACGTGGACGACCTGGGCAGAATAAGGCTGAGCATGGAGCAGCCGGGCGAGGACGTAACGCTCACGGCCACGTTGCATGACGACGACGTGCTTACCGACAAGCCGGGAGCCGCGACCTGGCAGTGGGCAAGCGGCGACTCCGCAGGCGGCGAATTTACGGACATTGAGAACGCCACGAATGCGGACTACCAACCGGACAGCGACGACGTGGATCTGTTCCTGCGTGTGACGGCCTCCTACGGCAGCGCAAGCAATCCGAAGACGGTGTCCAAGGTCTCTGCGCATCCGGTGAAGGCGCGTGACCTGGCCAACCCACTTCCGGTCTTCCCCGACCAGGAACCGGCATCGACCGAAACAAGGGAGACGGACCAGGACAGGGACGTCCCGGAGAACTCGTCTAGGGGAACGCTGGTAGGCGATCCGGTTACGGCCAGCGACGACGATATCCTGACATACTCCATATTTGACGGGCATGAAGGTGTTGGCGACGGCAAATCAACCGAGCCGTCCAAGCTGTTCAGCATCGACCAGGCGACAGGCCAGATCAAGGTGGGTTCCGCCAAGCTCAACTACGAGGGAGAAGGTGAAGACCTGTACAGGGTTACCGTGACGGCGACGGATACAAGCAATGCCTCGGAAGACGTCAAAGTGACCATCATAGTCACCGACGTGGACGAAAAACCCAAGATTACAAGCCCCGTGACAGGGGGTGAGGGTGACGAACTGGCAGCTCCGGAAACGCAGACGATAATAGACGCAGACGGAGATGTCCCGACCGATCTCACCACAGCCACGGCGGCGGAATACAGTACTGTTGGAGGAGCCGTGTTCACGGCCGCTATGTTCGAGGCGAGTGACCCTGAGGAAGACGACGTGACCTGGTCGCTAGAAGGCGCGGATGAAGGCAAGTTCAAGATCACCGGTGGGCTCCTTGCCTTCAAGAGCAAGCCTGACTTCGAGGCCAAGGGCTCGGCGGCGGGGAACAACAGGTACAGAGTTACGATAGTTGCCACAGACCCGGCCGGAAACGCCAGCCGAGAGGACGTGAAGGTTGACGTCAAGAACGTGAACGAGCCCGGTAAGATAACGTTCAGCACGGTGCAGCCGCAGGTCGGAAGCCCGATAACGGCCACACTCAAAGACCCTGACGGCGTAGTCGGCAAAGTCGATTGGACTTGGACCTTGGCGTCCCCGACCGATTCGGAAGATAGCCCGTATATGAAGTCAGAGTCCGTCTCAAGCACCTGGACGCCTCCGGCAGGCACTGGCGCCGTGACCGTAGGGGTGGAATACATGGATTCCCTCAGCAACGGCACTGCGCGGACAATTACCGAGTCTGCTAACGGCGACGACATCGATGACCTCTATGCGATACGTGCCCACCAGGCGTCGAACTCCAGGCCCGCGTTCAAGAACGACGAGGGCAGGACAATCTCGTCGACGACGAGAGAGATCGAGGAGAACAACGCGGCGGGCGAAGTCGTGGGAGAAGCGGTGCTGGCCGAGGACTCGTCTAGGGACGAAGTCAACAACAACCTGACCTACACCCTGAGCGGTCCAGACGCGGCAACGTTCAGCATCGACCGAGGCGAGCCGTCGACCAATGGCGCGACCGCTGTGTCGGGAAGCCGTGGACAGATTTCGGTGAAGAAGGCAAACGCCCTGGACTACGAGACGAAGAGCGTGTACACGGTCGTGGTAACGGCGACGGACGGCTCCGGCGCGTCGGCCAGCATCACGGTGACGATCAACGTCCTAGACGTGGAGCCTGAGCCGCCGAAGCTGGTGGAGACTCCGCCAAACGTGGAGCCGGAGTTCGCCGAGGCTACCTATGAACTAGAGGTAGTTGAGGGCACGGCGACTGGTCGCAGCGTTGGAGCGCCGGTAACGGCGACCGACGAGGACGAGGACGACACGCTTAGCTACACGCTGAGCGGAGACGATGCGGACTCGTTCACCATCACCAGCAGCGGTCAGATAAGGACCAACGCAGCACTGGTCGCGGCGACGAAGGATGAGTACACGGTAACGGTGACCGTTGACGACGGAAACGAAGGCACGGCATCGGCCGAGGTCACGATAACTGTGACGGCTGCGCCGCCGCCGGTCTTCGGCGAGGGCGCGAGCGCGGAGCGGTCGGTAGCGGAGAACTCCGCAGCCGGTAGCAACGTGGGCGACCCCGTGACGGCGACAGTTAGCCAGGGAGACCTTACGTACGCGCTGAGCGGAGACGATGCAGGGTCGTTCGCGATAGATAGCGAGACGGGCCAGATTACGGTAGGCGACGACACGTCGCTGGACTTCGAGGCCGGGCCGACATCGTACGCGGTGACAGTAACCGCGACGAACGAGACTGGCGGAGAGGACAGCATAGACGTGGCGATAAGCGTGACCAACGAGAACGAGGATGGAACGCTGACGGTGTCGCCTGACACGGCCGAGTTTGGCGTGGAGATGACGGCAAGCGTAAGCGACCCGGACGGCGGTATCACCGACGTGAGCTATGAGTGGCAGTGGTCCGACCTCGGGCAGACGTGGTTCACGCTACCTGGCGGAAGGTCGGCGAGCTACACGCCATCGGAAAGCGACGGCGGGCTGCTGATCAGGGTGGAAGTAACGTACACGGACGCGTCGGGTGAGGAGTCGACGCTGGAAAGCGACGCAACGGGCGTACCGCCAGCGCCGGAGCCTCCGCCTCCGCCGCCGCCGCCGCCTCCACCACCGCCGCCACCGCCGCCGCCGCCACCACCGGCGACGCCAACACCGGTACCGCCTACGGCTACCCCGGTGCCACCGACGGCAACACCGGTACCACCGGCGCCGACGGCAACACCGGTACCACCGGCGCCGACGGCAACACCGGAACCGGCAGATGAAGGCGGGTTCCCAGGACTGCTGATAGTGATCATAGTCCTAGGACTGGCAGCAGTAATCGTGGCTGGAGTCCTGGTGGTGAGGAACAGGCAGCAAAGGTAAGCCTGGACTGACCCAACGGGGCAGTAGATAGACGCAAGCGATAGGGGGCCTTTCGAGGCCCCCTATCTTTTTGCCCTTCGTTGCGCTCAGGGCAGGCTCCCACCGCCCCTGGGTTCCCGACTTCTCGGGTATGACGGGAAGGAAGGGGGGGAAGAGGGGACAGCGCGGTGAGCTTGACACCTACGGCTGCGGCTTGAATAATGCGTCCAGACTTGCAAGGAGGCCCAATTTTGACAGCTTACATAGGGTTGCTGAAATACAACGAGTCGCCCAGGCGGAGCGGGGACGAGGAGCTGGCCACGGGCCGTGTGGCGCGAGCTATCGCGGAGATAGAGAATCACGGCGCCAGGTTCCTGAGCATTCTGTGGTCGGAGGGTGAGTACGACATGGTGCTGACGCTGGAGTCGAAGGACGAAGCCGTGGCGAACGCGATATTCACCAAGCTGGGCGAACAGGAGAACGCGACGGTAGCGGTGTCGCCGGCGCTGGTGGACTGGGAGAAACGACTATCGGTGCAGGGGAAGTCTTACTAAGGAGTCGGGTTATGACAATGACAATAGTGGGCTACGACGCTGAAACGGGCCAGTTTGGCGGAGGAGTGGCTACCAAGAACCCCGCGGTGGGCTCAAGGGTGCTGCGCGGCATAGGAGAGGTGGGGATGGTGGGGTTCAGCTCGGTGGAGACGCAGAGGCGTCGCGGGATAGCGATGCTGCAGCTGGGTTTCCCGGCAGACGTGACGCTGGAGGCGTTGATCAAAGTGAGCAACGGAGCCGGCCAGTACAGCTTGATAGACAGGACTGGCAGGTCCGCGGCGTATACGTCGCCGGGACACAGTCCGTGGGCTGGGAGTCGGACGGGGAAGCATTATGCGTGCAGTGCGAACACCATGGTCGGTCCAGAGGTGGTGAAGGCGCTGGGAGACACGTTCGAGGAGACGGAGGGCGTGGGGATGCCGCTGGAGGAGAGGCTGCTGAGGTGCTTGGAGGCGGCACAGGCAACGGGAGGGGATCATCGGGGCAGGCAGGCGGCGGCTATACAGGTGCACTGGAAGAGGATAGACGCGAACGCGAACCTGGACGTGCGGGTCGACGACAGCGCAAATCCGATACCGGAGCTGAGGGCGGCAATAAAGAACTATCGTCAGATCTTTCCTCAGTACCACGATAGGACGTGGCCTGAATTGTCGGGCACGGGCGGATACAACATCCTGTACCCCGGCGGCTGGTAGACCTGTTGGAACACAAAGGAGAAGACTAAGATGCCGGTATACGTTGCATTGGTGAGATTGAACGGAGAGAGAACAGGTGAAGAGGAGCTTGCCGCAGGAAAGGCCGCGTTGGACCTGGCCCAAGAGGAGAGCGGCGGGATCTCCGCCATTACTACAAGCAGCGGCTACTACGGTCTGTACTGGACCAAAGGCGAAGCCGATATGGTGCTTACGTATTCCAAGCGGGACGAGGAGGAAGCTCGTGCTTTTGCCAAGCGGCTGGAGCAGCGGCAGAACTCCAGCATTACGGTGATGAAGGCGCTCACCGAAGGCGAGAAGGAGCGCGCCGTGCAGGGCAGGCGGGTGTAGGCCATGACAATGACGATAGTGGGCTACGATGCTGAGACGGGCCAGTTTGGCGGTGCGGTGGCTACTAAGAACCCGGCAGTGGGCTCCAGGGTGCTGCGCGGGATGGGAGAGGTGGGTATGGTGGGGTTCAGCTCGGTGGAGACGCAGAGGCGTCGTGGGATAGCGATGCTGCAACTGGGCTTCCCGGCAGACGTGGTGCTAGAAGCCTTGATCAAAGTGAGCAACGGAGCCGGCCAGTACAGCTTGATAGACAGGACGGGTCAGTCTGCGGCGTACACGTCGCCCGGGTTGAGTCCGTGGGCTGGGAGTCGGACAGGAAAGCACTATGCGTGCAGCGCGAACACCATGGTGGGTCCAGAGGTGGTGAAGGCGCTGGGAGACACGTTCGAGGAGACAGAGGGCATAGGGATGCCGCTGGAGGAGAGGCTGCTGAGGTGTTTGGAGGCGGCACAGGCAACGGGAGGAGACCATCGTGGGAGGCAGGCGGCGGCTGTGCAGATGCACTGGAAGAGGATAGACGCGAACCCGAACTTGGACGTGCGGGTGGACGACAGCGCGAATCCGATACCTGAGCTAAGAGCGGCGGTGAAGAACTATCGCCAGATTTTTCCTGAATACTCCGACCGCACCTGGCCTGATCTCACTGGGACGGGCGGCTACCAGATACTGTATCCGCAGAACTGGTGATTGGTTCCGATTAGCGCCCGCGTAGTCTGGGGTCGAAGATGTCCCGCATGGCGTCGCCCAGGACGTTGATGGCGAACACGACCAGCGTAAGCGCCGTTCCGGGGAATATGCCAATCCAGGGGGCGCTGGCGAAGTCCATGAGTATCTCACCGGAGAGCATTCCGCCCCAGGAGATCACTTCAGGCGGGAGTCCCACCCCCAAGAAGCTGAGTGAGGCCTCGATCACTATCGCGGAGCCTATCATGGTGGTTGCAACGACCATCATGGGGCCAAAGGTGTTGGGCAGGATGTGCCGCAGCATGATTCGGAGGTCGCTGGCGCCGATAGAGTAGGACGCATCCACGTAAGGCAGTTCTCTGATGCTGAGCGCCTGTGAACGTATGATCCGCACCCCGCGGCTGGTGAAGATGATGATCATAGCTATGATCAGGCTAGTGAAGCCGGGCCCAAACGCTGCCATAAGGGCAAGGCCCAGCACAAGTGAGGGCAGATAGGTTATAGAGTCTATGAACCTCTGAACAACCAAGTCAGTCTTGCCGCCGTAGTAGGCGCTGATAATGCCGACAAAGGCCCCTATGCTGGTTGCCGCCAGCATAGCGATGATGCCCACAAAGAGGGAGACCCGGGTCCCGTAGATCGTCCGGCTGAGGATATCTCTTCCCAGTATATCCGTCCCGAACCAGAATTCTGAGCTTGGGGACAGCAGTTGATTGGCCCCGCTGATGTCCCAGGGATCATGAGGTACGATTGCAGGCGCGCCTATTGCCACCAACGTCGCCAAGAGCAATATCACTACTCCGGTCCCGCCCAGCGGTTTCGTCCGCATGAAAGTCAAGAACTGCTGAGCAACGTTGGGACGCTTGACCTTCTCAAAGGCTACTGGAACTTCAATCGAGTCTTGACGTGTGGTCATACCGAATTCTCCCTAGGAGTACCGTATGCGCGGGTCAAGGTAGGCATACGTAAGGTCCACCAGCAGATTTGCGACCAATGCCACCAGCACAAAGTAGGTTAGATATGCTTGCACCATGGGCAAGTCTCGGAAGAACATAGCTTGGAGGACGCCGCGACCAATTCCAGGAATGCTGAAGATGTTTTCAATTACGATGGTGCCGGAGAAGATAAGGCCCATCTGCGCACCGGCTATGGTGACAACGGGAAGCAAGGCGTTTCTCACGGCGTGCCGCATTACGACAACTCGTTCCGATAGACCCTTAGCCCTGGCGGTGCGTACGTAGTCGTCACGGAGCACCTCCAATAGCTGAGTTCGGGTCATACGCAGCAGCGTGCCATTGATGGAGAAGCCGAGGGCCACGGCAGGGAAGACAAGCTGTTGGAAGCTCACCACCGGGTCTTGCCAGAGGTGTGTGAAGCCTATGGGCGGTATCCAGTTAAAGACCACTGAGAGAAAGAGTATGACAAGCAGGCCAACGAAGAAGCTGGGCATGGCGAGCCCGATGATGGCTATCCCGCGCAGAATATAATCCGAGATCCCGTCTTGGCGTATCGCGGCAAGTATGCCTATGGGAACGGCGATTATCCAGGTCACTATGATGGTAAAGATGCCGAGCTCTAAGGAGACGGGGAACTGCCGTTTGATGGACCGGGCTATGGGTACATTGGTTACGTAGGAGTTCCCAAGGTCAAAGCGGATCATACCGTATGCCCAATCCAAGTACTGTACGGGGATGGGTTTGTTCAAGCCCAGGTTCTCACGCAGGTTGTCGATGTCCTCTTGGGTGTATTCGGAGTCACCGGATGGGCCAGCAAGTAGAATGGCGGCCACGTCTCCGGGAAGAATGCGAAGAATCACGAATATAACGATAGACGCCCCTATCAAAGTAGGGACGAATAGAGCGAGCCTGCGTAATAGATACTGTCTCATGGTTCAGTTATATCAGTGGGCGCCCCTAGAATAGCGGCGCCCACTGATTTGCAAATCAACTTGACTGACTTACATCATGTCGTCGGACAGCCAGACCCTCTCCAGGGAGTAGGAGTCTGTGTGCACAATAGGAGGCGTCCAGTTCTGCCAGGTTGACCTGTGCAGGCCAATGACTCCCGGCCTAACCATGCCGATCATGTGCGCGTCGTCCCAGAAGATTCTGGCCATCTGGCGGATGATTTCAGCCCTTTCGGCCTGATCTCTTATGAACGACTGCTGGTTCATAAGCCTTCTCCACTCTTCATCGACATGACCGCTGTAGTTACGACCGCCCTCCTGCCAGGTCAAGAAGGTGGATACGCTGTATCCGTCGGGGTCCTGGAAGGAGAGTCCCTTGCTGATCTGGATGATCTGGAAGTTGCCTTCCTGGCCGGCCTTGTCGGAGCTGGCGTAATCCGGAGCTATCTCGAGATTAGCATCGATCCAGATGCGCTCCAGCTGCTGGTCAAAGACTTCGCAGTCTTTCCGGTTGCCGGTGGCGCACATAAAGTGGACTTTCAACGGGTTGTCCGGACCGTAGCCATGCCTCTTCATTAGCTCCTGTGCATCGGCAAGGTCCCGCGCCTTCACGTCGGGTGTGGAATCAAGGCCCTTGTACTGCGCCAGCCACTCTTCCTCGGTGTGGATCCAATTCCAGCCGATGAAGTACGGCGTGGACAGATGGCCGGTGCCGTTGAAGGCGAGTTTGTTGAACTCGTTCCTGTCCGCCATCCACTGAATAGCGGTGCGAAGATCGTCGGCGACGGGGTCACCCACCGGGCCGAACGGCGGCTTCATGGTGTTCAGAGGGAAGCCGCGCCAGCCGTTGGCGTTGACGCGAGGCTGCTTAACGGCGTCTTCGCCCAGGCGTGCCACAATGCGCTCAACGTCACGCGGCGAAGGAGCATCGCCGAACAGCCCCAGGTAGTCAACCTGCCCCGCCATGAAGGCGGCGACGCGGGTGTTGGGATCAGGTATTGCCAAGATCGAGTAGCCATCCAGGTAGGGGTACTCTGGCAGGAAGTAGTTGGGGTTCCGCTCCAGTTCGACGCGGTTTTCGTCTTCAAATACGGTCATCTTGAATGGACCGGTGCCCATAACCTCGCCCCGGGCGAAGTCTACGTCTCTCCACTCACCGCTCTCATCGATGGCCCTGGTATAGGTGTCGGGCATTATGCTCGTCCAAGGTGAGACGAAGCAGGCCACGAACGCTACAACGGAGTCCTTGGTCCTAACGATCAGCTCGGTGTCTGAAACCGCCTCGACGCCGGGCTCAGGCAGCTGTGCCATCGAGTCGTCATTTACGGGCTTCACATACTGGCGCAGGCATCCCTGGCGCTTCGAGGAGAGGCCGTTGGGGCGCTCGATGTACCGGTACAAGGAGTACGCAGCGTCTTCCGCGGTGAACCTGTTGCCTTCATGGTCGTAGATGTTGTCGCGAATTTGGAACCTGTAAGTGGTCCCGTCGTCGTCAACTGACCACGACTCGGCCAGATCGTTCTCCACGGTCTGCTTGTCCGCCACGCTGAATCGGAGCACTTGGCCCCAGACGTTGCCAATGAGTCCAAGCCCTGACCATCCATAACCGGCAGAGCCTCCGGAGGCATCGAAGTGGCCTGGGGATCCCACCAAGCGCTGTCCTATGGCGGTGGTGCCGCCGTAAACGGGTCCGCCGCCTTCAGGAACCGGAGTCGGCGTGTTGGTGGGCTGCGGCGCAGCCGTAACTCCCGGCGCGGGCGGTACGGGTGTTGCCGTAGGCGTGGGCACCGTGATCTGCGGCACCTGCAGCGCTGCCGTGGGTGTGGGAGTGGGCGCGTCCGGCGTAGTAGGCGTAGGCGTGGCCTCTTCCGAAGGTCCGCACGCCAGAACTGCCAGAAGCCCAATGGAAACAATCACACCCAGTAGTTTCCTTAAGCTAAGTCCTAAATGCATAATCTCACCCCTCCAAAGGTAAGTTCCACCAAGCGTAGTTGACGCTTGGCAAGAATCGCAACAATTCTATGGGATATATCGTGTTTGTCAATACCTCCTTGAAGCAAATTTAAGATTCCCAAGCTACAAAATACTGTACGAAGAAGAATCCAACTTGGATTTCTCGTCATCTTTGATAGAATAAGCCCGCATTCTAAGCAGGGAGGAGCCAAATGTCTGCGGAACTAACCAGCCTGACCTTGGCGGACGCTGCCAGAGCAATCGAATCCCGCAAACTTTCACCTGTTGAGCTTACACAGGCCGTTCTTAGTCGCATTGACGAGCTCAACCCCAAATTGAACGCATTCCTTACCGTGTTGGGCGATAGAGCGCTGGCAACGGCGCAACAGGCGGAACAGGAGATATCTCAAGGAAAGTATCGCGGGCCGCTGCACGGCATACCTTATGCGGTCAAGGATATCTATGCCACGAGAGGCATACGCACTACCAACGGCTCCAGCGTGTTCTCAGAGCACGTTCCGAACCACGACAGCACCGCCGTGCGCAATTTGAACAGAGCCGGCGGAGTGCTGGTCGGGAAGAATCACTGCCTGGAGTTCGCCTGCGGCAACCACAACGGCCTGTACGGGGAAGTGCGCAACCCCTGGAACCTGGAACACACCCCGGGCGGCTCTTCCAGCGGTTCTGCGGCCTCCGTGGCGGCCAGCATGGTGTTTGGCTCCATGGGTTCCTGTACCGGCGGGTCGATACGCGGGCCGGCCTCCTTCTGTAGTATTGTCGGCTTGAAGCCTACGTATGGCCTGGTGAGCAGATACGGAGTTTTCCCTCTGAGCTGGTCAATAGACCATGCAGGGCCTATGACCAGGACAGTGGAGGATTGCGCCTTGATGCTGCAGGCAGTGGCCGGTTACGACTCGAGAGATCCGTCGTCGGCGAGGGTGCGCCTGCCCGACTATGCCGGGGCGCTGAAGGGCGGCATCGGGAATATCCGCGTTGGGGTGCCCAGGGAGTTCACCGAAGGTGCTACGGAAGAGGTGACAAGCCTGGTGCAAGAGGCTATAGAGGTGCTAAGCGAGCTTGGAGCCTCCGTAGAGGAGGTGTCGTTGCCGATAACGGCGGATTACGCCGCCGCCTCCGGCAACACCATCACATGGAGCGAGGCTGCTCAAGTGCACGCTCCATGGAAGGACCGGCTGAAGGAGTACACCGTGGGCGTGCAACAAAAGGTCTTGGTGGGCTCCGTGATATCTTCTACCATGTACCACAAGGCGCAGCTTCTAAGAAGGCAGATCCAGGATGAGATCAGCCAGGTCATGAAAAGTGTGGACGTTCTGGTGGGTCCAACTTCGGCGGCTCCTCCGGGACAGATACAAGCAAGCGTGGCAGCGGGCGGCGACGCCGGTGCATTGAGAATGGCCACGCAACGCAGCTTCACCCGGCCTCAGAATCTCACGGGCCAGCCGGCGGTGAGCGTGCCATGCGGATTCTCCGCCGAGGGTCTGCCCGTTGGCCTGCAGGTATCGGGGCGGTTGTTTGAAGACGACCTGGTATTGAAGGTGGCCCACGCTTACGAGCAGGCTACGGAATGGCACAAGAGACATCCTGAAGTCTAGGGAGAGGAGCAATGAGCATAACCAAAGAGATGGTTAGAAAACTGTTGCGGCAGGAGGGACTCCACGCTTCCGAGGAGGAGGTGGAGACCACGCTGAAGCTGCACAATGCCCTGGATGAGCAAATGGGGAAGGCGTCCGCTGAATCATTTGTAGCAGCGGAGCCTCACTACATACAACCCACTAGAGCCCAGCCCAGGCGCAGATAAAGACTGGAGGCATTAATGGTAACGGTCAACCCGCGTTCTTTTACGTCAGACAGCGAATTGATAGAGGCTTACAAGAAGATACTGGCCCCTTCACTAGGCCACTTTCTGGATGGAGGGATGGATCCGGCCATCAAAGCCTTATGGCAGCCGGTGAAGCTGGTTGGCCCGGCGCTGACCGTGCAGACCACTGCCAACTCCGCCGCCGCCCTAGGTAAAGCAGCGGAGATTGCCCAGCCGGGCGATGTAATTGTGATGAGCCGCGGCGGCGAGAACCGTCACGCCACCACCGGCGACTTTGCGGTGCTCAATTTCCAGGAAAAGGGCATAGCGGGAATGATCACCGACGGCCTAGTCACGGACCAGCGGGCCATTGAACGGTTGGAGTTTCCCATATTCTGCCGTGGCGTTTCGGCGATTATAGCCAAGCGGGGCGGCGCGGATGAGGGCGCGGTCAACGTTCCGGTGGAGGTAGGCGGCATAACCGTGAATCCCGGCGACCTCATAGTCGCCGACGAGGACGGCGTGATAGTGTGCACCTTTGATGAAGCACGGGAACAGCTTGATGCGTGCCTGGAGCTTGAGGAGTGGGAGGCGTACGCCCTTGGACAACTGGACTCGGGCAGGCCGCTTTCAGAGGTCGCGCAGGAAAGACAGACTTACAGGCAATAGTCCAATTAGCTATAGGAGAATCCGGCAATGATCCAGCAAGCAGAGATGATGCGGGTAATTCAAGAACACCGGGGAGAAGCGGTGGTTATACCAGTGTTTCGCGCTACTCCCCGCTGGAAAGAGGTGAGCGACCACCCGGAGTTAGATTTGCCGGTAGGCGGCGCCATGGGCAAGGCGTCGTCGTTTGCCTTGGGAGTGGCGCTGGCCAGGCCGGACAAGGCGGTTATCCTGCTGGACGGGGACGGCAGCCTTGAAATGAACCTGGGCGCGTTGATAACCATTGGAGAGCAGAAGCCCAAGAACCTGTACCACTTTGTGGTGCAGAACGGCGTTTACGCTTCAACGGGCGGACAGCCCATAGTTGGAGCGGATACGGTTTCCTTCAAAGAGATGGCGCTGTCCGCGGGTTACAGCGCTGCCTACGACTTTGACGACTTGGAGGATTTCAGCACCGCCGCCGCAGAGATATTCGATACGGAAGGGCCTGTACTGGCAACGGTCAGGATAGAGCCTGAGATCAGGACGATTGAGCAGAGAGCGGCGGAGAGGTCCAGCGCTGGCGCGCAGGGTCCCTGGGTGGCGTACCACAGTTTGATGGAAGAACTGGCGAAGTCCTAAAGTAGGGGGACTATATACAATCTTCCTTGGTCATCGCTGCTTGCCACTGCCACTAGACAGCCTAGGATGTGCTGATAGCGTATATGATCCAGCCTACCCCAAGAAGGATTAAGGCCAACAATAGCAGACCGAAGAGGACCTTGAATGCCTGTAGGACAAGCATGCCATACGCTATGAACTTTTCAAGGAAATTGAACACTCGCTCACTCCTCTCTTGGGGGGCAGCCTCTGCGAGCCTTCTTGTTCCTTAGCCGGAGAAGGCTACCTACTCGGAGGTCATTTGCTTTGGGTTAGTCAACTTTTAGGTCACCTTCCTGACGGGTTTGACTAATGCCTTGATCACGCTCGCGAAGGTGTCGGGTATGTGTTCAAGTGGGTACCTTTGCTTACTGCTCTTCGCCAGTTCGCCTAGTGATAGTGACTTCCCCGGTGCGACCCTCATAGATCATTTTAAAGTTCCTCAGGAATGTCCTGCCTAATAGCGCAGCATGCGGTTGGTTGCCGGCGGCAAGGTGGACTCCCGCAAATCTGCCATAGACAGAGAAAGCAAGGTCAATAACGTGAATCTGAGCGAGATATATATCTGCTGTATGGGACCCTTGTGAGCCGGATAATTCTCCTCTATCGACTAAAGGTAAGTTCAACTTCTTGGCAAGGTCAGTATCGATACAACTCTCAGTCGCTCCTGTATCTACCAATGCGGGCAGGATCGTCTCTGGCAGATCTGGACGTACACCTACCTTGAATGCAGGATCGTACCCAATCTGAACACTCACAGTAGGACCAAACCGAACCAATCCGAAAGTATCGTTAAACCCTGCGTTAATCGTCGGCATTAGACTGGTCTGTATAGAACTGACGCAGGCAAACGGAGTGGCGGAGCGCCAATCTGCCGGATGAGATACGGGCCGCGGCCATACAGACGTGCGGCTTCTACAGCAGCATCTTCAAGTTCATCGAAGATTCCAATAAGTGTTTCATCGTGAAACACGACCCACTTTCCTAGATGCTTTGCCTCCAACTCATCCCTTTGTTTCTCGTATGCGGCTATGTCCTGAGTAATAACTGCCATTTCTGCACCCCCTTCCCCCATCCTGTGAGGATACTCATGTATGTTGCCACGAGGGGCTAATTCCCCTTCCTGACAGGTTTGAACAGAGCCTTGATCATGTTCTCGAAGGTGTCTGGTGTCTTCCATAGCATAGGCGGTCTTCCGCCGTGTTTCTTGGGGGATTTGCTAGCAGTCATGTCCCATTCTCCTAAAAGCGCCTCTTCTCTATGGTACCATAAGAGCGGCGCCACAGAGTGGCGCCATTCTATGCAAGGTAGGCACGGAAAAGCAACACATTTGCTAGTCCTTGACGGGCGCGCGACTATAGTAGTGGAAGAGGTTAGCCTCAATACCAGTCGTTGCGGAACGTTTCGTAGTTGACGAAGGGCGGCTTGGCCGCGTGCGGTATGGGCAGCTGCACCGGGCCGTTTTCTCTCGACGGCAGGTATACCGTGGCGGTGCCAGGAACCTGCGCCTCGCCTACCTGGTTGACTCCCTGCCAGCGGATGCCGATTGCATGGTAAGTGGCCTCTCCGGGAACACCCCCCGGTTCGCTGTTGCCCTTCTGTACTTCCGTGTACTTCTTTACCACTTCGCCGGTGTAGGTCGTGACGTCGGCGTAGTATACGGGCCTCCTCAGCGCCGAGTACTGGCGGCGTATGAAGCCATCGTCGCCCATCCAGTTGGTGAAAAGCTGCTCCGGTATCTGGAACCGCTGACCGCCGTGGTCGAACGGGCCGGGCTGACCGCGGAAAGCGGCCAGCAGCGCGTCCTCATGCTCGGCTCCGGGAGTCCAGGGCCAGAGGGTGTTGGGGTGAGTCCGCGCGCTGCCCGGCCTTTCTCTCATGCGGCGGTAAGCTGATTCAAAGGAAAGGACGTCTTTTTCTTTGATTGGGACATCTCCCGGATTGTCTCCCGTACCAACGGTCTGAGAGTTGACGGTGTCCTGGCAGACCTGGTCTTGGAGAGTCCAGGGGGGAAGTACAAGCGGGCCCAGCTTGTCGCCCACTTCTACATCTTCCCAGTACAGCGTATTGGAGCCCCTGCGCTCCGCGCCCTCCAGCCGTTTGACCAACTCCTCCATCTCCTGCTTGGAGTAGCTCTGGGCTTTCCGCTCGTAGAGCATGCTTTCACCCAGGCGCTGCACGTCCATAGCCCTGGAAGTGCCCATGGTCCTTTGCGGAACCATGATCAGGGTGCCGTATGACTTGGCCCTGAGGTCGTTGTGGAAGTCCCAGTAGTTCACCTCCGAAATAAGGAAGAGCAGGTCTCCGTGGCCTCCCTTCTTCTCGATGAGCTCTTTGGTCTCTTTGGATGTCCTGAACCTATCGCCTACTCGCAGCACGTCAAAGAACTCCCAGGCGCATCCGGCCACAAAGTTGGCTACTGGATAGCCCTGGGGGCGGGTGGCGCCGTGAATGCCCGGATACCTTATGTAGTTCAACACCGGCCCAGGAGCCAGCTGCGTGCCATACTTGGTCTTCCTGCCGTAGTCAGGGTCGGTATAGATAGGGTTGTTGTCGCCTATGGCGCGGGAATACTTGGTAATGAAGTTGGAATCGAGGCGGATGGGTGATTCGTAGGGAGGCCCTTCTTGCTCGTAAGGACAGGGCTCGTTAGGCGGAATGCCCTCCAGCGATTCCGTATCGATGAACTCCTTGGTCTTTGCTATGAACTCAGTTACGGCTTCTTCAAAGGTCTGTTCGATGGTCATGCGTACCTCCTCCCTGCCACGGTGGCGGCACTAGGTTATATGCAAACGGGCAAGGGGGCAATCCCTGCCGCCGCCCCACGGAAATGCGGACATACGGCCAGGCGGTCGCCTGCAACTTGCCCACGTACGGTTCACCCCCCATCTCAATCTTCCCCCATCAAGGGGGAAGAGGTTTTGCGGGCGGTGGGTAGTGGTCTAGTTGGGTTCCGGTGACTTGACCTTGGCTCCCATCCTGGCTATGACCGCTGCCGCATAGGTTACGATGACGACGCCCCCCATTCCCACGGCGAGTGGCGCGGTTGCTATGCTGGCAATGGCTCCCACCAGGAAGCCGCCCCCCGGTGTGAACCCCCACGTCATGCCGTACAGCCCCAGGACGCGCCCTCTCATGTTCTCGTCGGAGGTTAGCTGGAGCAGCGTGTTGAGGGACGCATCGTACATGACAAGGGAAAGCCCGATGACAGCTACCAGGACAAGCGAGATTGCGTACAAGGGAGAGAAAGCAAACAGGACAATGCCGGTTCCCGCACCCAGGGTGCCTATGGTGAGCAGCCTCCATTTGTTTGGGTAATCGCTGAATGCTGCCGCCGCCGCTGTCCCTATCAGTCCCCCCGCGCCTCCTGCCGCGGAGAGGTACCCCAGTCCGGTAGGCCCCACATTGAGAACGGTTTTGGCTATCACGGGCAGCATGATCATGTAGGAGAACCCGAACGTTTCAGTGAGGACGCTGAGGATAAGCAAGGATCGTAGGACTCTGTTTCCCGCGACGTAGGCAAGTCCCTGTCCAAGGTTGCGCCAGATGGACTCCTGCCTCTGCTGCCCTGACCTGGCAACCTTCATGAAGAACAGAGGAATTACGCTGGTTGAGTAGACGACACCGGCCAGAGCGTAGGCGGCTCCTATACCTGATGAGTCGATTAAATTGCCGGCAAGCACGGAGCCAACGGTCCAAAAGATATGGAATCCGCCCAGGGTGTAGGCAACGGCATTCATCAGCCGGCGCGGGCCCACGGTATCGTAGATGAGGCCGTTGAAGGCAGGCGCGACCATGCCGTCGACGGAGCCTTGTATGAAAACGACGACAAGTATGTGCCAGAGTTCCGCCTTTTCTTGGAAGACCAGCACTGCCAGGCCCAAGAGAACCAGTCCGCTCATGGCTCTGAACGTACTTAGCACCATGCGGCGGCTCAACCGGTCGGCGAGGACCCCTCCAATGAGCGCAAAGATTATGTGTCCGACTCCGCGTGTACCTGAAGCTATGCCAACCCAAAGGGCGGAATCGTTAGTAAGCAAGAGCACCATCCAGCCCTGGGCAATAAGCTCCGTTGCCGCCCCTACTACATAGAAGGAGCTGCTCCCCCACAGCAGGCGGAAGTCGCGGATGCTCAAAGTGCTAAAAAAGCGAGATGTCGTCATGGTTCAGTTAGCCCCGGTACAAGTTAACGCAGAAATCATGATTAAGAACTGGTCATCCAAAGCGAGGATTCCAAAACTAACGTAGATTTAATATACTCCTTTTCATGCCGCCTATCCTGGAAGCCAAGAATCTGACCAAGCGTTACGGCTCCACAATCGCTCTTGATTCCGTGGATTTTGAGGTAAACCAGGGGATTACCGGGCTCCTGGGCCCCAACGGAGCCGGTAAGAGCACGGCTATCAAACTGTTCCTTGGGTTGCTCAAGCCCACATCCGGCGCCGCCGAGGTCATGGGGCAGCAACCGTACAATTCCATCGAGATACGCGGACGGCTTGGTTACATGCCGGAGCACGATTGCTTGCCGGATGCTATCAACTCGTCCGAGTTCCTATCGCACATGGCCCAGGTCAGCGGACTGCCTCCCTCCCATGCGCGTACCCGCGCCGCCGACGTTCTGCGGCACGTTGGCCTGGACGAAGAGCGTTACCGTCCCATAGGCGAGTACTCCACGGGCATGAAGCAGCGTGTCAAGCTGGCACAGGCACTAGTCCACGACCCCACCATTGTAATGCTCGACGAGCCTACGGCGGGCCTGGACCCGGGCGGGCGTGAAGAGATGCTGGACTTGATCAGGCGCACCGGTCGTGAGTTCGGGATAAGCTTGCTTCTTTCGTCGCATCTCATGGGCGAGGTGGAGCGGACATGCGATCGAATCATTGTTCTGGAAGGCGGCCGCGTCACCCAGGCAGGCGCGGTATCGCAGTTCACCCAGGAGACTCAGACGCTTTTCTTGGAGGTTGACGACAAGCTGGACGAGCTGATGGAGGCCTTGCAAAAGCACGGGATCCAAGCCGAGCTGGAGGGAGCTTCCGTAGTGGTGCAGGACGTAACCGAGGAGCAGTACGACGACATCAGGGATGCCCTGGTGGATGCCGATTCAAGGTTGCGTCGTTTGGCTCCGAGACGGGGCAGTCTGCAGGACATCTTCAGAGGCAGCGGGTCATGACGTCCGAGCGGCAGGGAGAGGTATATGACCTGGGGTACCAGAGATACGACGGGCCCAGGGAAGGTAGAGCGCGGGCGCGCCGGGCGTTGCTGGTCAACGGCATCAGGTCAGCGCTGGGGATAGGCCGCGGCTCACGCGCCAAGGTGCTGCCGGTACTGCTTTTTGTGGCGGTTTTGGGCCCGGCAGTCGTCATGGTCATAGTAGCGTCTCTGGCCGGGCCGGGGTTTGAGGTGGCCGGTCATGCGGACTACTATTCGATGATCGCCACGATCCTCCTCCTCTTTTCCGCGATAATTGCGCCTGAATTGCTAATCCCTGACCGTCGGGACCGTATTCTACACCTCTACCTGGTAAGGCCTCTAACCCCCACCGATTACGTTGCCGGCAGGTGGTCGGCGTTTCTCATAGTCACGCTGGCCATTGTGTATTCCGGGCAGGTCTTGCTTTTCTTTGGGTTGCTCCTCACGGCGCCTGACCCGGTGGATTACGTTAGAGAAAACTGGTTGGACGTTCCCCGTTTCCTGGCGGCCGGTCTAGTTGTGGCGGTCTTCACCACAACCCTGCCCCTGGGGGTTGCCGCCTTCACAAGTCGAAGAGCCTATGCGGCTGCATTCGTAATCGGTCTGTGGATAGTTTCCGCCTCTGCCGCAGGTATCCTTACCACAGCTGAAGAAACCGAGGTCAGGACCACCACCGCGCCCGATGGGACTGTAAGCGTAGAGATGGAAGAGAGTGAGCCTATTGCGGGAGACATGGCCAAGTGGTTCGCCCTGTTGAGCATTGGAGACGCGCCGATCAGAATCAACGACTTGATATTTGGCGAAGAGGCGGAGTCCGGGTTTGGCGCCCTGGTGGGGGAGCTGCCCGACATAGTCCCCATTGGCTGGTACTTGATTTTGACCGTAGGGCCTGGGTTCGTCCTCTGGCGGCGTTATCAGGGCATAGCGATATGAGCACATTGCAAACGTCTCCTATGAGCCGCACCGAGCCCACCGTGAACGTTGTCGGGGTGTCCAAGTGGTTTGGCAACGTGGTTGCCGTGAATGACGTGTCGTTCGACATATACCCGGGCGTAACGGGTCTTCTGGGCCCCAACGGCGCGGGAAAGACCACGATCTTGCACATGATCACCGGTCTTTCCAAGGCGTCCAAGGGAGAGGTCAAGCTGCTTGGTGAAAAGCCCAGAGACAACGTGGAGCTGTATCGCCGCGTCGGCATCATGGCGGAGCACGAGGGGGTATACGGGTTCTTCACGGGCCGTCAGTTCGTGGAGTTCTCGGGACGGTTGTACGGTTTGCAGCCCTTGGAAGCGTACGTGGACCAGGCGATTGCAAGGGTGGGCCTTGAAGATGCGCAGCACCGGGCACTGTCCACGTATTCGAGGGGGATGCGCCAGCGCATGCGACTGGCCGCGGCCATGGTGCACGATCCCCAGGTCCTGATATTGGACGAGCCCCTTAACGGCACCGACCCCCGCCAGAGACTGGAGTTCCATGACTTGATGAAAGGCCTGGCGAGTGAGGGAAGGACTATAGTCATTTCGTCTCACATACTGGAGGAGGTTGAGATATTCGCTGAGCAGATACTGCTCATGGTCAGCGGCAAGCTGGCCGCCGCCGGAGACTACCGCGCCATCCGCGCCAAGCTGGATGAGCGCCCGTATCGCGTGAGAGTGGTGGTAAGCGAGCCGCGCAAGATGGCGGCGGCGATACTCCAGATGGAGGAGGCGGATTCGGTATCGGTAGATGAAGAAGGGGTGCTCACCGTGTTGAGCCAAAGGGTAAGCGTACTGCAACGTTCGCTGCCCCGGTTGGCAAAAGAGTTGGGAGTGCGCCTGCTTCGCGTGGAACCGCTGGATGATTCGCTGGAGAGCGTGTTCAGCTACGTGGTGGAGCGCTGATGGTACATATACTGCTGCTGTCGCTGCGCCAGACGGGGAAGCGCCGCTTGATAGTGATTGCGCTTCTGTCCATGTTGCCCGTGGCTTTGGCCGCAGTTGTGGCGAGCTTTTCATCGTCTGAGGAATCCGTTGGTGACGAGTTTGTAACAATCCTGGTAAACGGCATGATAATCAGCGGCATTGCGCCAATAGTAACCATGGCATTGGCCACTGCCGCGTTCGGAGATGAGGTGGACGATAGAACGCTGAACTACCTGACCCTGAAGCCGGTGCCGAGATACCAGATTGTGGTTCCAAAGTTCCTTGCCTCCGTAATAGTAGCCTCGCCTATCCTGATAATCAGCTCTATGCTGGCCGTGACAATAGGCTTGGGCGGAGGCGTTCAGCCTCTGCTGGCCGTTGCTATTGCCCTGTTTGCCGGTGTTGTGGCCTATGCATCCGTATTCACCTGGGCGGGGTTGATCAGTTCTCGCGCTTTGGCGTTCGGGCTGGTCTACGTGTTTCTCTGGGAGGGGCTTGTTAGCACGTTCTTGGAAGGAATACGGTACGTAAGCATTAGAAACTACATCCTGGCCATCATGCATGAATTGGATAAAGAGACTTTCCAAGCGCTGGGGGGGAGCGTAATAGAGTTCCCGGCGGCCATTGTGGGGGCGGCGGCGGTTTCGCTGGTCTTCCTCCTTCTCGCGATATTTCGTTTGCGCACCATGGACGTCCCTTGATCCGACAGCTGCCCGTGTTTGCTGAGTTGGCATGGAGCACTCTTTGAGACCAAAGCAATCTTTAGGCGTTGACCCCGTGATCATGGAGGTGATGCTCAACGCCTTCATGACGCTCTGCGACGAGTCGCAGGCGATACTGGTGCGCTCCGCGTATTCCACCAACATCAAGGAAAGAAAGGACTGTTCGGCGTGGCTGCTGGATTCGGACGGCCAGCCTTTCTGCGGGGGTCGTTACTCAGGCGGCCAGTACAACAATTCGGGGTACGGGCCCGTGGGAGCTCGCATCCTGGAGAAGTTCGAATCCAGGATGTCGGACGGGGATGTCTTCGTGATGAACGACCCGTACCTGGGCGGGCCCACGCATCTGCCGGATATGTCGTTCCTCAAACCCGTTTTCTATGACGGAGAGTTGCTCTGCTTCGTGTGCAACCAGGGCCACTGGGCCGACGTGGGCGGCAAGGCTCCGGCGCAGGGCGTGGTGGGCGACGCCACGGAGATATACCAGGAGGGTCTCCGCTTGCCGCCTGTGGCTTTGTACAAATCGGGCAGTCTGGAAGAGGACATCTACGAGATAATGCTGGCGAATATCCGCGGCCCCTACGAAAGGGCGGCGGATATCAGAGCGCACATGGCGGCGTTGCACCTGGCGGAACGGCGCGTCCATGAACTGGCGCAACGGTATGGAGCCAAGGGCCTGAAACGTTACATGGGCGCGCTTGTCGATTATTCCGAGACGCGGTTGCAGCAGGCCATACTGAATACGCCCGAGGGAAGCTGGTCGGCGGTCGATTACCTGGATGACGACCTGGGCAGCGACGTTCCAATAACGGTCAAGGTCAAGGTGTCGATAAAGCATAGACCAAGCCCCCTGATAGAGGTGGACTTCACGGGCAGCGGTCCACCGGCCAAGTGGGGCATAAACGTTGCTTATCACGGGACATGGCAAATGGTGGTCGGGGTGTTCAGGAATCTCCTGGTAGACGACACGGTGCCCATAAACGCAGGCTTTCTCAAACCGTTCAAGGTGGTCATGCCGGAACATTCGTTGATCAACGCCAAGCCCCCCTCCGCGGTGGGCGCAAGGACGGAGACCACCTACCTGGTTAGAGACGTAATTCTGGCCGCTCTGATGGAGGCTTTCCCGGAGAAAGCCAGGGGGCCCTGGCACGGCGTTCACGGAGTGGGCTTCAGCAACATGGAGGGCCAGCGCTACTTCATCCACTATCAGACCGTAGGGGGCGGGGGCGGCGCCCGCACGTTCAAGGACGGCGTGGACTCGGTGCATGAGGTCCTCAACCTGCCGGTGGAGCCCATGGAGATGCAGTATCCGTTGAGGGGCCGTCGGCTTGAGTATATTCAGGATTCGGAGGGGGCGGGAAAGTACCGCGGCGGAGTAGGCGTGAGGCAGGATTGGGAAGTGCTGATGGACGTAAACCTGGCTACTCATTCCAACAGGCACAAGATACCGGCACCGGGCGTGTCCGGCGGCCGGCCGGGCGGACTGTCCAGGCTGGTGCTGAACTACGATTCGGATGACCCCGTTGAACTGCCCCGCGAGACGGCCAACTATCCGCTGAAGAAGGGCGACGTTGTAACCGTGTTAGCGGGCGGCGGAGGCGGTTATGCAAATCCACTGGACCGCGACCCGGCAGCCGTGCTTAGCGACGTGCGAGACGGCAAGGTATCGCCGGAGCGTGCCCGTGAGATTTACGGAGTGGCTATAGACGCGGAAAGCTGGACGGTGCTCGAAGAGGAGACCGCGGCTCTGAGGAAGGCAAGGGGATAGGTGGGCAGATTTCGCGTAGGCATAGATATAGGCGGCACGTTTACCGACCACCTATGGTATGACGAGGCTACTGGCGACCTCTCCGTAGTCAAGGTGCCCACGACACCACACGACCTCGCGGTCTGCTTTGTCGATGGATTGCAGCGCATGTACAGCGATCATGAGAACGATGCGGTAGTGCCATACGTGGCGCATGGGACTACCGTGTGCACCAACGCCTTGTTGGAGCGCAGGGGGGCGCGGCTTGGCTTCATCACTACAAAGGGGTTCCGCGACATCCTGGAAATAGGCAGGCAGATAGAGCCTGATCAGTTTGACTACACCGTGGACCGCGCCGAGCCCCTTGCGCCTCGATATTTGAGGAGAGAGGTGGATGAGCGGGTAGCGAACGACGGCTCGGTGGTGGTCCCCCTGGATGAGGAGCAGTGCCGCAGCTTGGCCAGGGATTTCATTGCGGAGGGCGTAAACTCCGTGGGCATCTGCTTCCTGTTCTCCTTTGTCAATCCCGCCCACGAGATCAGGGCCAGGCAAATTGTGGAGGAGGAGTTCGCTAAGGCCGGCGTTGAGGGGTTCGTATCGATCTCGTCCGGCATAGCCGCTGAGTTCAGGGAGTTCGAGCGGGCGAGCACGGTGGCGGTGGCGGCATACTTGGCGCCGGTGCTCCAGGGATATGTCGCCAGGTTGGAACGCGAGCTTACTAGCGCCCTATCCCAGCCGTCCGGCTTGTATATCATGCAGTCCGCCGGTGGACTGGTTGGCGTCGGCACCGCTATCAGGCAACCGCATACCACAACAGAGTCCGGCCCCGCCGCGGGCGTGCTTGCCGCCGCCGAGCTGGGACGCCTGTTGGGCAGGGAGAAGCTGGTCTCATTTGACATGGGAGGAACAACTGCCAAGGCCAGTTTGATGGAGAACGCCACGCCCGGGCTTGCTTTTGAGTTCGAGGTTGGCACGGAGCAGCACGGCGCTTTCACCACGAGGAGCAGAGGTTACCCGGTGAGGGCGGCCATGATAGACCTGGTGGAGTGCAGCGCAGGCGGCGGAAGCATCGCTTGGGTGGACCCCGCCGGGGTGCTCAAGGTCGGCCCGATGAGCGCGGGCGCCAGCCCTGGCCCGGCCAGCTATGGCCGGGGAGGAGAGCTGCCAACCGTAACGGACGCGCAAGTGGCGCTGGGGAGGATTGGTTCCGGCCGCCTACTGGGCGGCGAGGTAGAGGTGGACGTTACCAGGGCCGAGACGGCTATTCAACAGCACATAGCCGAGAGGTTGGACATGAAGGTCGCCCAGGCGGCCGAGGGCATCATAGAGGTGGCGAACGCGCAGATGGAAGGGATTCTGCGAGTAGTGTCGGTGCGCCGTGGGTTTGACCCGCGGGAGTTCACCCTGGTGGCCTTCGGCGGCGCGGGGCCGCTGCATGCCGTGGACTTGGCGTCGGCTCTTGATATTACAGAGGTTGTGGTGCCGCTGTACCCCGGCCTGTTTTCGGCGCAGGGTCTCTGCCAGGCCTATGTCCTAAACGAGTTCGTAAGGACACGGGTCACCCGCTGGGAGGACGCAAACCTATCGACCATGCTGGCCACGGTGGCCGCGTTGGAAAAGGAGGCGGTGGACTGGATGGACAGCGAGGGCATTGACAGAGAGAAGAGAGCGCTCACCAGGTCCATGGACATGCGCTACGTGGGACAAAACTGGGAGCTTACGGTCAATCTCAGCGCTCTCCCCACGTCGGAAGAGCAGTTGGAGGACGCTCGAAAAGATTTCGTGCGCCTCCACCAGCAGATGTACGGCCACTCCAGCGATACCGATGCGGTAGAGGTGGTGAGCTTTCGCGTCCATGCCTATGCGTCCTCTGCCCCGCTCAAGGTCAAGAGCATTGCCGGAGGCGGCGAGGACTCCTATGAGGGTTGTACAGGCTCAAGGGAGGTGTACTTTGCACAGGGCGGCGCAACGGAATGCCTGGTTTACGATAGGAACCGACTCAAGGCCGGGAATCGAATGGACGGGCCTGCGGTCATAGAGCAACTGGACGCGACCACGGTGATACCGCCTGGGTACGCAGGGCGCGTGGACGACTACGGCAACATATGGATCACGCCGGCGGCTACCAAGCAGGAGTCTAGCTAGGCGGGAAGCACTCCTATGGCTCTTGCCTCATCCAGTAGCTGGCTAGTTTGCTCTTGGCTGAGGGACGAGATAGGCGGTCTGGGCTCTCCGCTATCGATACCCAATCGGGCCTTGACCAGCGCTTTGCAGGTGGCTTGCATCCCGTATTTGCCCGCCAGGTCTATCAGCTTAGCGCCCAGCTCTTGAAGCTCCTGGGCACGCTGAACATCGCCTTCTCTGTACGCCCGGTAAGCCTCCACCCAGATCTCCGGCGCAACGGTGAGCGGCCCATCGACCCCTCCGGCAGCCCCGGCGGTAAGCGCGGCAAGGAACAGAGAGCCGCTGCCGGTGAAGACGTCGATGCCCATTTGAGAGAAGCGGCGGATGTTGTGGAAGTCCGGCGCCGAGTGTTTGACCCCGGCTACCTGAGGAATCTGCTCAATCAGGGTGCTCATCAGTGCGGGGGTAATTTCGACGCCTGTGTACTTGGGCTGGTTGTAGACGAAGAATGGGAGGTCCGCCGCGCCGGCGACGGCCTTGTAATGGTCGACGACCCCCTGATCAGTGGGCCTGTAGAAGAAAGGTGGCACGCAGCTTATGGCGTCGACGCCCGCTGCGCGGGAGGCTTCCGCCATTCGCACGGCGCTCTGCGTGGTGAGCGCTCCCACGTGGACAATAGTCTTGGCTCTGCCCTTGGACTGGTCGGCGGAGACCTGGGCTATTTGGATTACCTCTTCTTCGCTGAGCAGCACGCTCTCGCCGGTGCCGCCGGTTATCCAGAACCCGTCTACACCGGCCTGGATGTTGTGCTCCATCACTTCGCGATACGCTTCTTCATTGAGCTTGCCCTCCGCATCGAACGGTGTAATCAATGCCGGAACGACACCATGGAAGTTGCCCATAACCTTCTCCTCAACCTTGCTGAATGGAGTGTACAAGCCGCTTGGAGGGTCGTCAAACTGAAGTGAATCTGTTAAAAGCCTGTTAAAAGTACGTTAAACAATGGCAGATATGCTGGATAAACTGCCAATGGCGTGACTGCGTTAAAGATGCTGAAGAAAAGCGTTGCAGAGTTCATAGGGACGTTTGGCCTTGTTTTTGCCGGAACCGGGGCAATCATGATCAACCATCTCATGGATGGGCAGGTGACCCATCTGGGTATAGGCCTGTCATTTGGGTTGGCGGTGGGAACCATGGTCTTTGCCACCGGACACATCTCCGGCGCTCATATAAACCCAGCCGTCACAATTGCATTCGCGGTTAGCCGCCACTTTCCCTGGAAGAACGTCCCCTACTATCTGGCGGCTCAGCTGGCCGGTGCCGCGTCGGCCAGCCTGGCGCTGCTGGCAATCTTGGGAGACGTAGCGGATGTGGGAGCAACTTTGCCATCAGGCAGCGACCTGCAGTCTCTGGGGCTTGAGATAGTGCTCACCTTTTTCCTCATGTTTGTGATTATGGCGGTGGCCACGGACGTGCGAGCCGCCGGAGGGGTCGCGGCGCTGGCCATAGGCGGCACGGTTGGACTTGAAGCCATTTTCGCCGGGCCGATATCGGGGGCTTCAATGAACCCGGCGCGCTCACTGGGTCCGGCGCTGGTGGGTTGGACGTGGTCCAGCCAGTGGCTCTATATTGTGGGGCCTCTGACCGGGGCTGCGGCGGCTTCACTGACATATTGGTGGCTAAGGGGAGAGGAGCATTACTCCGGCAAGGCAGATGAGGATTGGGCAGAGAGATGAAACGGGTCTTATTCGTTTGCGTCCACAATTCGGGGAGAAGCCAGATGGCCGCTGCCTTCCTTGAAAAATTAGGCGGTGGAAGAGTAGAAGTGGAATCGGCGGGAACTCAGCCGTCCGATGCGGTTAATCCTGCGGTCATCGAGGTGATGAAGGAGAAGGGAATAGACGTATCGGATAACAAGCCCAAGTTATTGACGCAGGAGATGGTGGATGAGTCGGACAAGGTCATCACCATGGGCTGCGCCATAGATGAGTCTTGCCCGGCCGTGTTCGTCCCCAGCGAAGATTGGGGGTTGGACGACCCCAGCGGCCAGCCCGTGGAGGTAGTGAGAAGAGTCCGCGACCAAGTGGAAGAACGGGTCAGGGTCATGATTCCCGTGCTTTCCCAGCAGTTCCTCTAGACGTTGTCTTGGGTTGTGATATCCTACCGACCGCCTTTGTCTAGGAAGTCAAATGCGGAGAAAGTCATCCCTACTCATTGCTGCAATCGCTCTCCTCGTCTCCGCGTGTGCCCAGAGTGAGGCTACCGTGATCCCTACGATTTCACCCGTGTCTTCTCCTCCTACACCCACGTCGACACCTGTCATCATCAATCGCACTACCACGCCCGATCTAGAGGCAACGGTTGTATCCGCGGTGGAGGCCACCGTAAGCGCGGCTCTGACAGCCACAGCCACGGTTGCACCGGAACCGGTAGCCACTGCTACATCGGAGCCTGCGGCCACACCTACGTCCACAGCCACTGCTACGGCTGAACCGGAGCCTACAGCTAAGGCTACAGCTGAGCCTGCGCCTATAGTTACTGCCACGGCCGAACCTGAGCCTATAGTCACTGCCACGACTGAACCTGAGCCTGCGCCTACTATTGAGGCCATACCGACTCCGCAGGTGGAGGGTCAATATCAGGTGAGTATCGAGAACGTCGACCTGGCGGGGGAGGTTGTCGTCATTGTCAATACTGGAGCCGGCCCGCAGGTTATGACCGGCTGGGAGTTGCTTAGCCAAGAGGGAGGACAGCGTTTCGTGTTTCCGGAGTTGACTCTAGACCCGGGCGCTGCCGTCCGGGTTACCAGTGGCCCCAACGGCCGTCAAGAACCTCCTAGGGTGTTGCAGTGGCTTAAATCAGACGGAAGCCCTTACCGAGGGCACATTTGGAACAACGACGGCGATGTTGCCATACTGTTCGACAGCGGGGGCAACGAGGTATCCAGGTTCCCTTAGACGTAGGGTCCCAGGTGCATGCCTCCTATGATGTGTATGTGGCCGTGGGGCTGGCTCTGCATACCGTCGTGTCCGAAATTGGAAAGCAATCTGAACCCGTTGGGGCATTGCTCATTGCCGATGCGCGCCGCCACTGAGGCTACGTTGGCCATCTCTTGGCAGCTCCACAACTCTCCCTGGGTCATATGCTTCTTGGGTACGGCCAGGAGCATGACAGGCGCCCACCTGAGACGGTTGCGAAAG
Organism: Dehalococcoidia bacterium; assembly: GCA_965116555.1. GTDB lineage: Bacteria > Chloroflexota > Dehalococcoidia > Lucifugimonadales > QGNO01 > DAOUJH01. The sequence goes on from OZ220698.1 coordinate 2,156,391, forward strand.
ACCATTACGTCGTCATCCTCATAGATGATGTCACCGGGCTCTTCTTTACGGACTATTTTACAGAATACGCATGCCTCGCTGGTCAGCGCTTCTTCCCCCTAGTACCTTTGTATTCACCATAGCCGCTCTGGTTTCCCTTGCTGGAACTGCCCTTGTCACGGAAATCCGGCGCGGAAATAGGGCACCAATTCACGTTTACGTCCTTGAGCCGTGACCTCACCGGCGGCGGGAGGCGGTCTTCCATCAAACCACGCAGGGTGATTATGGTGGGGAGCCTGGCTTCCTGTCTGTGCACGATTATCTGATAGAGCTTCTCTTCCGCCCAGGGAGTGCTGCTGTGAGAACCAAGGTCGTCCAAGACCAGGTAGGGGGCCGTCCTTACTTCTTCGAACAGCTGGTCGTACCTGACCGGGCTATCGGGACTGAAGGTATACCTTAGATGGTCCAACAGATCGGGAACAAAGGCGAAGCAAACGTATCTGCCGTCGCGTTCTATTTCGTTGACAACGGCTACGGCAAGGTGGGTCTTGCCGCAGCCTTCTCCCCCGGCGAACACCAGCCAGCCGGAGGGGTGCTCGGCAAAGACGCTGGCCGCATTTATCGCGGTCTTCAGGCTCGCTTGATCTTCAGCGTCCGCTCTGTTACCTCTGGCGTTAAAGTTTTCGAAAGTCATGCGAGGTTTCAGATCGGCCTTCATCCGATCCAACTGCCAGTGGGGAGAGGCGACGGCCTGTTCTCCCAGCATGATGTGCATTACCAGGCCGCGGTCCTCCAGGCGTGCCCGAAGCTGCTCATCCAGCTGGCCCAGGGGGACGCTAAGGGAGATTACGGTGGCCATCTGCCGGTTGAACCGGTGGTTCAATATCTGGTTGAGCTTCTCCTGCGCCCAGGGGGTTGTGGCGTGTGCGCCCAGATCGTCCAGGGCAAGGAGCGGTATGTTTCGCACGTGCTCAAAGAGCTCGTCATAGGAGACTTCGCTGCTGGGAGTGAACGTAGAGCGCAGGTGGTCCAGCAGATCAGGGACAGAGATGTAGAAGGCGGGCGTCTCTCGCTCTATGCTGAGATTGATTATAGCGGCAAGCAGGTGAGTCTTGCCGGAGCCTCCCGCCCCGGTGAAGAGCAGCCAGCCCTGGGGGTCACCGGCGTATTCTATGGCGGCTTGGTAGGCTTGGGCGAACCTCTGCTGGGCCTCCGGCATGGCGGAGCGTCCGCTGGAGTCCAGGGAGTTGAACCTGAGCCGGGACAGCGCGCCCAGGTTGCTGTGGCGCTGGAGCCGTTCCAGCCTTTGAGCTTCAGTAACCTCTTCCTGGCAGGAGCAGAGGATAGCCCGCCCAAAGTCGGGATGGCCGACGGGTACGTCCTGCCTTATCCAGCCTTTGCCTCCGCAAACGGCGCAATCGTCCGAGGGGGTCTCCTCCTCAGCGTGCCAGGTAACCGTATCGTCGGAGATATTCTTTGCGGTCACTCGTTTGAGAATGTCGCCCAGGCTCTCCATTGTTCCTTCCTTCAGTGTCCCATCTATCCAGTATCCTGGCTATGTATCGCCAGCTTCTGTGATTCAAGCTAACAGCAATGCGAAACGCTTCCTCAATCCACGGCGAGGGATACATCGACTCCGCTTCCTTGAGCTCCTCAGTAAGCAGAGGAGTCAAAGAGCCGATGTTCTGCTCATACAGGACAAAGATGTTTGGACGGTCGTCATCTTGCGATGCAGACGCAGGCTCCTCCACTACCACTTGACCCAACCTGGCCATGGCCTTCCTTCCCGGTTCGTCGTTCAAGAACAGCACCTTCTCGTTGTCCTGCCCGGCTTCCAGCAAGGTGCCCCGGGTTACCGCCAGTTGAACGCCCGTGATGATTGCCTGTTTAGAGCCTTCCGGCTCTTGGGCCAGGGCACCGGCAAGTATAGCGTCGTTCTCCAGCTCCGATGCAGTGACCCAGAGACGCTTGCTGCGACGCTGGTGCACCAATCCGATCAATCTGAGGGTGCACTTCAGCTCGGCAAGGGAGTCTATCTCCGCAAGGAGCGGCCCCAGCGCCTGCGCGGGAACGGGAATAAGCTTGGTTCCTTTAGGAAAGGCCGGTGTTGCGGGCATGACTAGACCGCTCTCTGGGTAGCCAGGTTTTCGAACCGAGAGAACTGGTCTCTGAAGTACAGGCTCAGGTTCTTGAGGGGGCCGTTTCTATGCTTGGCGATGATGAGCTCGGCGATGTTCTTGGGGTACGGCTCGGTGGGATTCTGCCTTTCCCAGTCCTCTTCGGTGTAGTACATGTCGTCTCTATAGATAAACGCGACCACGTCGGCGTCTTGCTCTATGCTGCCGCTGTCCCTGAGGTCGGAGAGTTGAGGTCGATGGGAGGGGCGCTGCTCCACGGCGCGGCTTAGCTGTGAAATGGCAATCAAGGGAAGATTAAGGTCTCTGGCCAGTCCTTTCAAGGCACGCGAGATATCGCTCATCTCTTGGACCCGATTTTCGGAACGGCTGCTGCCTTGCATAAGCTGGAGGTAGTCGACAACTATCAGATCCAGCCTCCGCTCCATGTGCAGCCGCCTTGCCTTGCTGCGCACCTCTATGATTGTCTGAAGCGGGGTATCGTCAATGAAGATGGGCAGATCTGAAAGTGCGCCCACCGCGTTGATGACCCGTTGTTGTTCGCGATCGCTCATAAGGTTTATACGCAGGCTGTGGCTGTCCACTTGCGCCTCGGAAGAAAGCAAGCGCATCGCCAGCTGCTCATTGCTCATTTCCAGGCTGAATATGCCCACGTTGGCGCCTTGACCGGCAGCGTGCTGGGCAATATTCAGCGCCAGGGTGCTTTTACCCATGCTGGGGCGGGCGGCGAGTATGACAAGGTCGGCTCTTTGCAGTCCTCCCAGCACTGTATCCAAGTCCATGAATCCCGTGGGCACTGGCGCCGTGCCGTGTTCCAGTGCAGTATGCATATCCGCCGTATCTTCCATGTATTTGTCCAGGACGTCTTTCAGCGGAACGAAGTCCCTGTTTTCCCTGCGGGACCTAATGCGGAACAGCAACTCCTCTGCCTGTCCCAGCGCCGAGTCAACGTCGGAGTCCTGCTCATAACCCAGGGCGGCTATTTCCGTGGCGGCTGAGATGAGGTTGCGCATGGTAGAGGTTCGGCTCACCATGCGGGCGTAGTGCTCTACGTATACGGACGTGGGAACGGTGGTTACCAGGTGGCTGAGGAATGCCGCCCCTCCGGCTGGGTCGAGCCGCTCCAGGCCTTCCATCTCGTGGGCAACGGAGACCTGGTTGATAGGCTCACCGCGTTGAAAGAGAGCAAGGCACGCCTCGAAGCTCCATCTGTTTCGCTCCCGGTAAAAGTCCTCCGCCCTGAGGAAGGGGGCCACCTGCAGCATGGCACTGCCGTCCAACAGGATGGAGCCAAGCACCGCTTCTTCAGCGGCGTCATCATGAGGTGGCAAACGGTCGGTGTACATCAAGGCTGCTGTTCCTCTTCTACATCCGGTTCAGGGTCGGGCGGATCAGGCTCGGATGAGAGAGCCTGCTCGTCGGCACCGTCCGTACTGGGAGATTCCGCAGCCTCCGGCTCTATTTCCTGGCTCGCGGCTTCTGCTTGTTCCGCATCCTCGGTCAACCCCGCCTCTTCGGCTATCCGTGCCTCCACAGCGCCCTCCTGCCCTTCAGCATCGATGATGAGTTTCAAAGTAGCCGATATGCCGTAGGCGAAGCGCGCCTGCGCTTCATAGGCTCCCGGCTCATGAATTGGGCTTTCCAGGCTAATCGAGCGGCGGTCGAACTCACGCTCGGTAACACGGGTCAACTCTTCAGTGACCTGAGTGGAGGTCACCGCGCCGTAAAATCTACCGGTAGGCCCAACCCTGGCGCTGAGGTGGAGTGTCAGCTCGCTAAGCTGCTCCACCAAGGCGTTCAGATCCTTCTGCTCTTTGATGCGACGCTCATCTCCAGCTTTGCGTATGGCCTCCAGTCTCTGCATATGGTCGTGGGATGCGGGAACGGCCAGTTGCCGGGGAAGGAGGAAGTTACGGGCGTAACCGTTCTTCACCTCTTTGACGTCTCCAGCTTGACCACTGCCCGGTACATCTGACAGGAAGATTACTTTCATATCCAAAACACCTCAGAAAATTAGATTTTCTCTAACTCGGAGCAAAACCCCAAGAAGATGAAAAGAGAATTTTACCTTATCCGTCTAAACAAGACCTCTTTGGAACGTTTGAGCTATTATAGCTGGGATTCTCCGGTTTGAGAAGGAAGTGCAAACCGGAAGGTCGTGGCATCAGCTCTGCAGCGCTCTTTCAAGACCGTTATGCCAGGCATCCGAAATCTCCGCCAGCGGAAGGTCCAGGGTATCGGGAAATGAGAAACGATCCCCGCCCACTGTGCCCAGCAATAGATACGGCACACCCATCTCTTGGCAGGCTGTTTCCACCGCCGATAGATTGGCCGGGTCCAATGACAGCAGAATCCTTGAGGCCGCTTCACCAAACAGAGCCGCGTCCCAGCGGTCCCCCGGACCAACGCTGCCGGCAAAGCCCAGGTTGCCCTGGATAGAGCTTTCGGCTATTGCTACGCTAAGGCCGCCCTCCGAGCAGTCATGGGCGGAGCTGACGAGACCCTGATTGACAAGCTGCCGGCAGCATTGCTGCACCTTCACTTCCAGATCGAGGTGTATGCTTGGCCGGCCTGCCACCACGCCGTGAATCAGTTCCAGGTATTCGCTGCCAGCCAGGCTCGCGGTGGTGCCTGAAAGCTCCGAGGCTCCGATAAGGAGTACGAGGTCGTCCTCGTTCCTGAAAGCCGACCCCACAGCGCGGCTTACGTCTTCCAGAAGTCCCATTGCGCCGACAACCGGTGTGGGATAGACCGCCGTTCCCCTGGTCTCGTTGTAAAGGCTGGCGTTGCCGCTCACTACAGGCACGTCCAGAGCGGTGCACGCTTCCACCATGCCGCGCACGGACTCCCTCATCTGGTAGGCCACGTAGGACTCGTCCGGGTTGCCAAAGTTCAGGCAATCGGTGACGGCTACGGGCGTTGCTCCCGTGCAGGACACGTTGCGGCAGGCTTCGGCGACGGCAAGCGCGCCGCCAACAAAGGGGTCCAGGTAGCAGATGCGGCCGTTGCAATCGGTGGAGAGAGCAATGCCTCGTTGAGTAGCCTTGATTCGGAGTACCGCGGCGTCGGCCGCTCCCGGGGCAAGGACAGTGTTGGTCTGCACCTGGTGGTCGTACTGGCGATAAACCATTGCCCTGCTGGCGATGTTGGGTGAAGCGAGAAGCTTCAGCAGCACCTGGGAAGGTGATTCATCCGGCACAGGTGTGGAGTCCAGGTTGTACTCCTGCAGATCCTTGAGAAGCTGGGGCTTTTCTCCGGCAACGTTGTAAAGCGGGGGGTGCGTGAGCATTCCCCCGGGGACAATCCCGACCTGTTCGTCTCCCTGGAAGATGCGCGCCATGCCGTCCCTGGTCACCTCGCCGATGACGGTGCATGGTATGTCCCACTTGTCCATGATGACTCTCACCGCTTCCAGGTTTTCGGGACGGAGTATAAGCAACATCCGTTCCTGGGACTCGGAAAGCATGACCTCGTAAGGAGACATGCCAGACTCTCGTCTGGGCACACGCGAGACATCCAGCTTGAACCCGGTGCCGCCCTTGGTCGTGGCTTCCACCGTTGAGCTGGTAAGTCCGGCGGCGCCCAGGTCTTGCATTCCTTCTATCAGATCAGCACGCGCCACTTCCAGGCAGGCTTCTATGAGCACCTTTTCCATGAAGGGGTTGCCCACTTGTACCGTTGGCCTAAGCTCCGTCTCCTCCTCAAAGGTGCGTGATGCCAGGCCTGATGCCCCGTGAATGCCATCGCGTCCCGTTTCCGCGCCCACGAGGACAAGCAGGTTGCCCGGTGTCCTGGCCACGGCTCGCACCAGGCTGTCGGAGGGGACGATTCCAACGCAGAGCGCGTTCACAAGCGGATTGCCGGAGTACGAGCTGTCAAAGGCGATTTCCCCGCCGACATCGGGCACGCCTATGCAGTTGCCGTACCCGGAGATACCGCCGACCACTCCTTGAAAGAGATGGCGGTTGCGCGACTCGGTCAATGGCCCGAATCGCAGCGAGTTCAGCAGGGCAATGGGCCGTGCGCCCATTGCCAGTATGTCGCGCACAATGCCCCCTACCCCGGTGGCCGCGCCCTGGTACGGCTCCACCGCGGAAGGGTGGTTGTGCGACTCCACCTTGATCACGGCGGCCAGCCCGTCGCCTATGTCTATGACGCCTGCGTTCTCCTGACCGGGAGCGGTGAGAAGATGCGGACTTTCGGAGGGGAATGTGCGTATGAGCTGCTTTGAGTGCTTGTAGCCGCAGTGCTCGCTCCATAGCGCGCCGAACATGCCAAGCTCAACAGGGTTTGGCTCCCTGTCGAGTCTGCGCAGTATATCGCTGTACTCCTCTTCCGTTAGGGCTATCTGGTCTAAGGTTTCTTTAGATATGGCCACGTTACACACCTAGCTCAAACTATCCGCCGCTTCCCAATGTTACCAATATTACCCCTCCCACGACTAGGAAAGCTCCTATCCATATTCTCAGCGTTATCCGCTCCAGCTGTTGCAGAAAAACGTGCGCCAAGCTCAAAGATATCAAGGGAGAAACGGACGATACAGGGGCAACGACTACTACGGGCGCCAGGCTGAGCGCAGAGTAATTGAACGCGACCCCGGACGACGCCGCAATGCCAGACAAGACCAGGAAGAGAAACGCCTTTCTGGGCGCGCGTCGGTCTTTGACGATGTTCTTGTTGGCAAGTGCGGTGAGGACAAGAAAGCCCACGAACAAGGCCACAGTGGCCACTACCAGCGGCGGCGCATGTTCAGTCACAATCTGCCTGGCAAGGAACTGGCTTGAGCCATAGGCGGTAGCGGCCATAAGGGCAAGAGTCATGCCCAGGACAATGGGTTTGTTGTTGAGCCTACCGGGAGTATGCATCCTAACGCTGCTCCCTCGCAGTCACTATGAGAACAACGCCTCCAACTATAGTGAGGGTTCCCAGTGCGATAAGAGGATCCAGAGTCTCGCCGCCAATGAGCACGCCCAGCGTCACTGCCACCAGAGGCGCCGCGGCAAGCAACGGCGCGGCACGCGACACACCAGCAAGCCGGATGCTGTTGAAGTTGAGGAACCTGCCCAGCAAGTAATTGAGAAGGCCAAGCAGGGCTATCCATCCTATTGCCGTGGAAGACAGGGCAAATTCGTCCGGGCCGTGGACCGCGAAGGCAATAGCGCCGATGAGAAGCGTCCCGACGGCCAGGGAAAGCGCCGTGCCGGTTGTGGAGCTGATGTTCTGCAAGCCCAAGCGTACGAAGATTGCAGACGCTCCCCATCCGGTCGCGGCCAGCAGCGCGAAGACGATTGCTAAGGCCAATCTAGCCCGCCGAAGCCGCTATCGATTCGAAGATTGGCCGTCCGTCCGTTCCACCAAGCAGAAGCTCACAACAGCGCTCAGGATGAGGCATCATGCCGAGCACGTTGCCGTTCTTGTTCACGACGCCGGCTATGTTTTGCAGCGAACCGTTGGGATTGGAGTCTTCCGTTATCTCGCCGGAGGGGCTGGAATACCGGAAAACGATCAGGCCGTCATCATTGAGCATCCGGAGCGTGTCAGGGTCTGCGTAGTAGTTGCCCTCACCGTGTGAAATGGGCACCTGGATCACCTGGTCTTTTTCATAGGTGGAGGAGAACCTGGTGGAGGGGTTTTCCACTCGCAGGTGCGTCCACTCGCAGTGGAAGCGCAGGTCACGGTTGCGCATGAGGACGCCGGGCAGCAGGCCTGCTTCGCAGAGCACTTGAAAGCCGTTGCATATTCCTATGACCAGACCGCCGCGTTCGGCGTGGCGCTTTACTGAACTCATCACCGGCGAGAAACGGGCAATGGCTCCCGTGCGCAGATAGTCGCCGTAGGAGAAGCCGCCGGGCAGGACTACGCAGTCCACGCCGGATAGGTCGGTGTCTTTGTGCCAGATATATTGGGCGTCCTGGTGCAACACGCCGGTGATGGCATGGTAGCAATCGGTATCGCTCCAGGTGCCCGGGAAGACTACTATTCCAAAACGCAAGGGAAATCTCCTATAGCTGCGGTCGCCTGTCGTGCCAGGGAGTGGCCTGTTCGTAGGCGTAAGCCGCCTGGAGCACGGTTCCTTCCTGGAACGGCTTGCCTACTATCTGCAAACCCACCGGCAGCCCTTTGTCGTCGAAGCCGCAGGGCAGGCTAATGGCTGGGAAGCCCGTGATATTGAAGGGACGGTTGTGCCAGAGCATCAGGTTCTGTGTCGTTTCCTCCACTCCGTCTATGGTCACGCGGCTTTCCTCAATCTTGGGCGCGGTAAGCTGCTCGGTGGGGGTTATCAGTATGTCCAGGTCATTCATCGCATCGAGATACCCCTGCGTGAACCTGGCCCTAGCCTGGTGCGACTTGATGTAGTCCACCGCCGGCACGAACATCCCCGACTTTATCCGGGTCAGCACCTGCGGCACGTAATCGCCGGGTCGTTCCTCTATCCACTTGCGGTGAAACGCCGCCACTTCCGGGCCCAGGATACCGAGCGAGATGGCTACGGCGTCGTCCATGCTGGGCACGTCTACCTCGCGCACCTCCACGCCCATCTCCTCCAGGGTTTCGATGGCCTTCTCCACGGCGTCACTTACCCCCGGCTGCAAGCGGACGAAGAACTCCTTTCGGGGCAGGCCGGCCTTCAGCCCTTTCAGCGGTCTCTTCATCTCCGCAACATAGTCGGGCACCGGCGCCTCCCTGGAGCCGAGGTCTTTGGGGTCGTACCCCGCCATAGCCTGCAGGAGAATGGCGCAGTCCTCCACGCTCCGGGCCATGGGTCCGGCATGGTCCAGAGACCACGACAGCGGCACCACGCCGTGCTTGCTCACACGTCCGTAGGTAGGCTTTATTCCCACAACTCCGCATATCGAGGCTGGGATGCGTATTGAGCCGCCCGTATCGGAGCCGGTGGCGGCAGGCAGCATGCCGGCCATCAGCGCCACACCGGAGCCGCTGCTGGAGCCTCCGGGTATGCGCTCCGTATCCCAGGGATTGGGCGGCGTGCCGTAGTCCGGGTTGATCCCTATTGCGCCGTATGCAAAGGGGTGCATGTTCAGCTTGCCCAGGATGATGCCGCCCGCTTCCTTCAGCTTTGTCACCGTAGTGGCGTCCTCGTCAGGTACGAAGTCGCCCAGGATAGGCGACCCCGCCGTGGTGACCACGCCCTTGGTGTAGTAGAGGTCCTTAAGCCCGATGGGTATGCCGTGCAGGGGACCGCTGTAGTCGCCGGAGGACAACGCCCTCTCCGACTCCTCCGCCTCTTTGACCGCGGATTCTTCCATCAGCGTGATGAAGGAGTGAAACGTGCCGTCCAGGGCGTGGATGCGTTCCAGGCATGCCTGCACAAGCTCAACGGGCGACACTTTCTTGTCGCGCAACAGTGGGGCCAGCTCGGAAACAGTCAGGTAGTGCAGTTCTTGATTGGACATAGTGGGCTGATTCTATTGACAGTAAATGGGAAGGTCAACTGGGGTGGAGGCGGGCTTAAAATCAAGGCTGGAGCCTAGACATTCGCGTATTCCTCGTATTCCCTAATGATAGCGTCATTAATATAGGAAAGATGCTGCGTTTGCGCCAACGAGTCAATTACTTCATAAGACAGAAACGAGCATTGATCGCGGAGAGATCGAGGCTTCAATTGCGAGAATACGGGACGATTTATCTCACGGAAGACCTGCTCCCGCTTGTCCGACGGCGCCACTATATGCAGCCTGATGTCCATGTTGGGTTGTAGGGCCAACAGATCTGCCATTCGCAGCAAGCCGGAATAGATAGCGGTTGTGTGCTCGATTTCAAACGCCCTCGCCATTGCCTGGTCTTTGAGCCATAGCACATCAATCTGTTCTATAGTCCTCAGAGTCGTATAGTTATAGTTCAGAGGGAGATCTTCCAAGAACCGCTTGTGCATCTCTTCTGGCACTAGCTCCATCACCCGTCCCTTATCATTCCTTGGTACCCAGATGTGAAATCCCATTTCTGCCCCGATCTGCGCCACCCTCGCTTGGTATACAGTTGACTCACGGCTCTCTTTTCCCTCCTTTCTTCGATCGATGAGCGGGTAAGTTGTAGGGTTAGCTTGCTGCTCCTTTAGCAACTCCAAAAGGAGGTCTCCGTCACCATGCTTGAAAGTATTGAGGGAGGCGCGAAAAAACCCCGTCCAGTATCGGCTCCCCTTGTCATACTGATTTGTTATGGACAAGGCTTGCCAAATCCGCTGCTCTCGTATGGGTATCGCCAACTCCGGGGCCAAGACAACTATGGGTTTGACCTTGAACCGTACAGTGAAAGGGTCGGAGTCGCTGAATCTCGGAGTGTCATCAAAAAAAGGACCAGATTCGACTTCTAGCGCTCCGCACCATCGCGACAAGCGTGTCAGGTAGCAGAGGAATATATCACCCCGGCTGACCCGTTCTTCAGCCAAGCGCCGCTGCCGCTCCCGGAAGCCGGTGATTGTTGAACCCATCTCTCTAAATGCCTCCCATGTCTCAGGAGTGAAGAGATCTAGGTGATATTTCATGCAACCTCCTTGGCATTCCTTATGGCGAAATCCGCAGTGTGCCTATCTTAGCATAATCGTCTGCTTCACTCTCCAACAGGCCATTGGGTTGCTATTCGTGTGGGGCCGCGGCGGCAGCGACACAAAATTGAAACCAGTTCCCTTGCAAGAAAGGCTTAAATCACTATAATGTAGACTGGCGACTCGTTTAGCTTATTTACGTGGAGGAGAGATGAACCGTTATAGTGTATTGCTAATTGCAATGGCAATGGCCTTGTCGTTGCTGGTGCTGGCAGCCTGCGAATCCGATGCAGAAGAGGAAACCATGGCCAGCCGCTTGGACACGGTGAAAGAGCGGGGCAACGTAGTATGCGCCAGCCGCAACGACGTTCCCGGCTACGGATCCCTGGACGCTTCCGGCAACAACGTTGGCTTCGACATAGACCTGTGCCGAGCGCTTGCCGCTGCAGTGCTGGGCGACCCCAACGCCATTGAGATTCGCCTGATTACTGCCGCTGAGCGCGGTCCTACCATCCAGTCCGGCGAGGTTGACATGCTGGTTCGCACGGTCACTTGGACCACTTCCCGCGACGCCCAGTGGGGCAACTACGCCCAGACAATGTTCTACGACGGCCAGGGCTTTATGGTCAGGAAGGACCTTGGAGTGGACAGCGCCCTTGATCTGAGGGATGCTACGGTTTGCGTGACGCAGGGAACGACCACGGAACTGAACCTTCAGGACTTTTCCAACCAGAACAACCTGAACATCTCGCCTCTGACCTTTGAGGACACCGACGCGGTTGTTGCCGCCTATGAGAGCGGGCAGTGCGACGCCTTCACCAATGACAATTCGCAGCTCGCTGCCCTGGGCACCGCGCTCCAGAACCGCGACGACCACGTTATCCTTCCAGAGACCATATCCGAAGAGCCGTTGGGCCCCGTGGTGCCCCATGGCGACGACCAGTGGTTCGACATTGTCAAGACGGTTATGGGCATACTCATCTACGCTGAGGCCTACGGTGTAACCTCGGCGAACGTACCCAGCGCCGCGACCGGCGACACAAAAGTCGACAGACTCTTCGGGCTTGAAGGCTCATTCGGGCAGGACTCCCTGGGCATCAGCAATACAGCGGCCCAGACCGTAATCCGCAGCGTCGGCAACTACGGGGAGATCTATTCCCGCAACCTGGGGCCCGATGGCATTAACCTGCCCAGAGAAGGCGGTCGGAACGCTCTTTGGTCCGACGCCCCCTGCACCGATTGTCCCAAGGGAGGGCAGATTTACGCTGCTCCACTGAGGTAAAACTCAATGCCATCATGGCAGGCCGTACTGCGAGGACTGACCTACGAGGGCATACCACTCTGGCGGCACACCAGGATTATCCAGTGGGTATTGCAGGTAGTGTCCGGCTTCTTGGTGGTTGTCCTCGTAGTATGGTTCTTTGCCAACATTAGCGGGGCCATACGGGATAGAAATATTCCGAATGACTTTGGCTTTCTCTCCAGAGCGTACCAGACTCCCATAGGGCAGCACTTCCTGCCCTATGAGTCGTCAGACTCCTTCCTCTACGCCTTTGTCGTAGCGACGACGAACACCATATTCGTCTCCATAGTAGGCGTAATACTGGCGACGGCGCTGGGGATTTTCATAGGCGTATCCCGGATGTCCGGCAACTGGCTGGTGTCCAAGGCCGCCCTGGTGTACATAGAGTTCTTCCGCAACGTGCCTCTTCTGGTCCAGCTGTTCTTCTGGTTCTACATAATGCTGGCGCTTCCGCCCATCCAAGAAGAGTTGGTGATAGCGGAAGTGATACACATAAACAACAGGGGTGTGTCCATACCGTGGCCGACCCCTGTCAGTGCGGGGGCGGCGTGGATGTTCCCGGTAGTGTTAGTGGCGGCGGCGCTTGCCGGTTTCGCTATCCATCGCGCGATGGAGCGGCGAGAGACCCTTACGGGAGCGGCGTCCTACCCCTTAGTGTTGGGGGCGGGTGCGGCCTTGCTCATTGTGGCAATAGGCTGGACGTCCCTCAGCATGGCGTTTGGCGGCGCTCCTTTCACCATATCCGTTCCGGAGACACAAGGGGCCTTCCTCCAACACGTAGGAGGTTTCACTGCCTCTGCCGGTTTGTTGGCGTTACTGGTTGGGCTTGTTATGTACACGTCGTCCTTTATTGCCGAAATAGTCCGGGCCGGCATCCAATCGGTCGGTCGCGGCCAGAGAGAAGCCGCCCGATCCCTGGGACTCCCCTACCTGAAGGCTCTGCGCCACGTGACCTTTCCGCAGGCCCTGAGGGTCATAGTCCCTCCGATGATAAGCCAGTACCTGAACCTGACCAAGAACAGCAGCCTTGCCGGGGCCATTGGCTTTTCAGACCTGACCAACGTAGCCAAGACCATGACCCAGACCGCGCCTGCCGTGTCCATTTTCCTTCTGATAATGCTGGCATACCTGGCGATGAGCCTGACATATTCACTCATCGGAAACCTTTATAACCGCCATATACGGTTCTCTTGATGTCAACCAATCCCAACATAATGCCTGCCCCGGAGCTCAAGCCACCCGTCTCGGAACGAGGGATAATCGGCTGGGTTTACTCCAACCTGTTCAGCAATAGATTCAATACCGCGCTAACCGTGGTGTTCGGCGTTATTCTGGGCTTGGTAGCCTGGTTTGGGCTTAGATGGCTGATCCTGGAAGCGGACTGGACCGTTATAGGGACACTGGGCGGCCAGATGGTGATAGGGCAGTACAACATAGAAGCCGCCTGCCCTGGGAAGAACTGCTTTTGGAGACCGCAGGCGTCTTTGCTGCTGGTAACAATGCTCCTGGGAATGGGCTGGGGGATAATCGGCGGAGGGCTGGCCAAGCGCATGGCAATTGGGGTGGTGGCCGTGCTGGCCGCCTTCTCCCTTTTGCCGTACAGCCTGGAACGGATGGGTCTAGACGTGCGGCTGCTGCTGCTGGCCAACATTCCCGCTCTGGCGGCTGGCTGGGCCCTGGCCAAGTTCACGCCATTGGGGAGTGTTCGCTGGCTGGCCATATTCTTCGTGGGGACATTCCTCATAACGTTAGTCCTGCTGAGGGGCGTGGAGGGGGTACCCGGCCTTCAGCCTGTGTCCGTTATCTACTGGGGCGGCCTGATGCTGAACCTGCTACTGGCTGTGGCTGGCATAACGCTCAGCTTCCCCATTGGCATTGCGCTGGCTTTGGGACGGCGTAGCAGACTTCCAGTGGTGAAGCTGCTCTGCGTGGTGTTTATAGAGGTCTTCCGGGGCGTTCCCCTGATAACGCTGCTCTTCATGTCCCAGGTGTTGGTGCCTCTTGCATTCCCAGAAGATTTTCCCCTGAATTCGCTTCTGCGTGCCGCTATAGTCATCACCCTGTTTAGCGCAGCGTACACGGCCGAGAACATTCGTGGAGGCTTGCAGGCGCTTCACCGCGGACAGGCTGAGGCGGCGGCGTCCCTAGGGTTGGCGAACTGGCAGATCACCCTGTTCATCACACTGCCTCAGGCCATCCGCAATGTCATACCGGCGATAGTGGGCCAGTTCATCGCCTTGTTCAAAGACACCAGCCTTGTGTACATCATAGGCATGCTGGACGTGGTGGAGATAAGCAGGGCGTTCATCCAGGGCAACCCTGAGTTCATACCGAGCGCACAGGAGCTGTTCATCTTCCTGGCGCTGGTGTTCTGGATATTCTGCTACAGCATGTCCTACGTGAGCAGGAGAATAGAGGAGCACCTAGGTGTAGGGAGCCGTTGAAGCCTGTTAGGAGACTGATATGGACGCTGAGAACAACAATCCGTCAGACGATATCATCATAGCCACGGACGTGCACAAGTGGTTCGGCTCCTTTCACGTGCTGAAGGGCGTGACCACCTCCGTGAAACGAGGGGAGAAAGTGGTTGTCCTGGGGCCGTCCGGTTCGGGAAAGTCCACCTTCATCCGCACGCTGAACCGGCTGGAGGTGCATCAGCGAGGCACAATCATAATCGACGGAGTTGAGCTAACAGACGACGTGCGCAACATAGACACCATTCGCCGGGAGATTGGGATGGTTTTCCAGCAGTTCAACCTCTTTCCCCATCTCACGGTGATGCAGAATATAACCCTTGCGCCCACGAAGGTGAGGAAATGGCCCAAGAGCGAGGCTGAAGAAATTGCCATTGAACTTCTGACAAGGGTGGGAATCCCGGAGCAGGCTGACAAGTTCCCCAGCCAGCTGTCCGGTGGCCAGCAGCAGCGGGTCGCCATAGCCCGCGCCCTTGCCATGCAGCCCAAGATCATGCTGTTCGACGAGCCGACGTCCGCCCTGGACCCGGAGATGATCAAGGAGGTGCTGGACGTTATGCGAGAGCTGGCCACCTCCGGCATGACCATGATTATAATCAGCCACGAAATAGGCTTTGCACGAGAGGTTGCCGACCGCGTCATCTTCATGGACGAAGGGGAAATAGTGGAGATGGGCACCTCCGACCAACTGTTCACCAACCCGAAGGAGGCGCGCACCCAGCTCTTCCTGGACCAGATTCTGACACACTGACCTGAGCAGTGGGGAGCAAGTTAAGACTCAGTTCCTTTACACTGCTTGACTGGTTAAGGCTAGTCTAGTACCTTGCAGTGCGGAGAAGCATAAACTTAAGGAGATTATTTCTATGACCACAACTGAAGAGCGCCTGCGTAAACTGGTGGACGAGAACCTTGAGGTAGACGGACGTCCCATTGGCCGGGAGTTGGACGTCGCCAAGAATCTGAGAGACGCGGGTGTAAGCTCTACGGACTTTGTTGCCTTTATGAAGGTGGTAGTGGATGAATTTGGCGTTGAAATTAGCGCCGGCGACTGCCAGAACTTCCAGAGCCTTTCGGACCTGATAGCCGTACTGGACAAATAAGCAGCCTGAACGGCCCGTCCCGGGCCGGAGTCGCGGCTTGCTATTTGTGCTTGGCATTTGAGCCACTCCGTTGGCTATAATGCCTTTCATGCTGATTCCTATTGCAGACCAGTGGTGGAGCGCTTTCCGCAAAGTTGGATCTGCGGAAGTGCTACACGTTCGGCTTGGGCCCCACGCGGAGAACGAGGAAGCAGCGTCTACTCTGCTCAGCGACGGGGAACACCGGCGCGCCGACGGGTTTCTCTATCCTGGGCCCCGGCGGCGCTACATCCTTCTTCGTGCTGCGCTGCGGTCCCTCCTTTGCGACCTTCTTGGCTGCAGCAACGATGTCCTATCCTTCAAGAGAGAGAAGCAGGGAAAACCGTATGCCGTTGTGCACGGCGCTCCGGCTTCTATACAGTTCAACGTCAGCGATAGCGGGATGCACGGACTCATTGCCGTCGCTCCGGCCGGGTCGGTGGGGATAGACGTTGAGGAGAGGTCCGTAAATCGAGACCTGGACGGGTTGGCCGAGATGGTCTTCGACGCAGAGGAACAGGCGTCCGTGACTGCAGCGGTGGGAGAACAGAAGGTAGAGCGTTTCTACAGACTCTGGACCGCCAAGGAGGCGCTAGTCAAGGCGCTGGGCACCGGTCTCTACCTGGACGTGTCCACCTTCAGGGCGCCTCTGGAGCTACTGCGCAGCGGTACGGGAGCTGAGTTTAGATTCCCTCATCTACCGGAAGTGGCGTGGTGGGTCGAAGACCTGGGCACGAGTGACTTTGCCGCGGCAATTGCCCATGAGATGACCGCAGGCACCGATACGGTTGACCCAGAGGACGAACGGAGGAGACCTGCGGTGGAGTCGATCATATCGAGTGGCGCCGGCAGCCAGCCAAGGAACGCTACAGGAAGACAGCACAGATATGGCTACTGCTGAGGTAAAGTGGGAGGTCCCCGAACCCCTGGCAACCCACGAAGTAGCGGTGGATGCCGACACCGTCATCACCGTGCGGAGGCACGGCAATCCTAACGGGCCACGATTAGTGATGAGCCACGGCAACGGCTTGGCCATGGACCTCTACTACCCGTTCTGGTCACTGCTGACGGACGAGTACGATATTTTCATCTACGACCTGAGGAACCATGGGTGGAACGCGCTGAGCCCTATAGAGCGGCACAACGTACCCACGCTGGTTGATGATCACGACCATGTCATCAAGGCCATAGACGAGGAATTTGGGGAGAAGCCCAAGGTGGGCGTGTACCACTCTATGTCAGCACTGATTTCTCTTCTATCGCCCACGCAAGGCGCCGCTTACTCGGCGCTGGTCATGTTTGATCCGCCGATTCGCCGTCCAAACCTCTCCGACGAGGAGTTCGACAAGGCATCCATGCGGACCGCCGGGCTGGCGCGGCGGCGCACGACCAAGTTCCGGTCGCCGGAAGAGTTCTCACAGATACTGCCCTTCATTCCCGCCTTTCAGAACATGGTACCCGGAGCGTATGAGCTGATGGCGAAGACCACGCTCCGGCAGAGCAGCGCCGGCGATGGGGTAGAGCTCAGGTGTCCTCCGGAGTATGAGGCCCGGATCATTGACTACGCCCGGGTTTTTTCCCTGGCCGTGGACTTTGAGATGATGCTGTGTCCGCTGAAGGTTATTGGAGCGGACCCCACGCTGCCGTACTCCTACCTACCCACCCTGGACTTTAGCGACGTAGCCATTGTGGACTACGATTTTCTTCCGGATGCCACTCATTTCCTGCCCATAGAGAAACCGGCGGAGTGTGTTGCGACCATGCGGGCATTTCTATCGCGCATTCCAGGGTTCTAGGCTACAGCTATCATCAGCGACACAACGCTGCGAGAACACTGGTGATGGGGGCAACTCCAAGAGTCGAGAGCAGCTAGTTGCCGTTGGGCTTTTCTTCCACTTCTATGCGAAGGCGCTTGTTGATGCGTCCCTTGCTCTCATGGCCGACGACACGAATGCGGCCGACCTCATCTGTACTGGCGACGTGAGTGCCGCCGTCGGCCTGGAGGTCAAGCCCGGTGACGTCTACAATACGCACTTCCTTAATCGCGGGCGGAAGCAGGTTGATCTTGGTGCGAATGAGGTCTGGGATGCGCATGGCTTCGTCACGGGGCAAATTCTGGGTGGTAACCGGGCGTGAGGCGGCTACCTCCGCGTTGATCTTCTCCTCCACTTCACGCGCGAAATCCACTGACATGTTCTCCAACTCGAAGTCCATGCGCGCCCTGAGGGGTTGCATGTCGCCGCCGGTGACCTGCGCTCCGTAGTCGCGCCAGATCACGCCGCAGAGGATGTGAAGAGCGGTATGGGTGCGCATCAGCATGTAACGCCTGTCCCAGTCGATTACTCCGGTGACCTGTGTGCCCACCGGAGGAGAGTCGCCCTCTATTTCATGGATCTCCTTGCCGTCTTTCCGGCTAATCCTAGTCACCCTGTATTCGCCGTCCGCGGTGCGGAGGACACCGGTATCACTGGGTTGTCCGCCGCCGCCAGGGTAGAAGGCGCTCCTATCCAGGACGACGCCTTTGTCCAGCGTCTCTACGACTTGGGCCTGGAACTCTCTGATGTAGCTGTCGTGGTGGTAGAGAGGCTCAGTCATGGTCCTCCCGGCGAACTGTTGAGCAGGTCTTTGATGGACTGTTCGACCTGTTGGAGGCCGTCGAAGTCGTCGTCGGCAATCTTGTAGCAGCGGTCAAGGTAGAGCTGTGCCAGCCTGGAGCCATGGGGCCCGGGCCGGCTTATCGCGTCAACTATTTGGGAAGCGTGGTACTTTTGGGGCAAATACTTGGCTAGGACGGCTATTTCTCCCTTGGACTCTTCCATGAGGCGACCATCGTTGCCGTCCATGGCGAATTGCAGCTTGCCAACCAGCTTGGCGAGCTCCGCCAGGCGGTCACGTTCGCTCATCAGGGAGAGCATGACCTCTCCAACGTCCAGGTCGGAGGCGGTCTCAGAGGGAAGAGCGTGAGGCGCATCCAGCCCCGGTTCGGCCTGGACGGCGCTGTTATAAATGCGGGTGTACTCCTGAACGGCGTCGTTGACCTGCTGCGCTGCTTCCAGAGGATCTTCCTCACGCACGAAGCCGGCGTAGACGAGGTCGTCGCCCCGCAGTTCGGCGAGCTTTTCCAGGAACTCCAGGTTCGCCACTTCTTCCGGAATGGGAGGAATGGCGAAGGAGGAGAAATCCTCCATGCCAGAGGACTTGACCTGGGCGGCAAGAAAAGGAGGCACGTACTTGGTCAAGTCCATCCTGAGGGGCAGGACGGCCAGGTAGGTGGCCAGCACCTTTTCTCCGGCCAGGTAGTACAAGATGGCGTGGCCTCTGGGCTGGTCACGGTTTCCTCTTTCAAACGTTATATCCATGTCCTCTATGGTACTCGACTATTTCAAGAAGTGCGCAAGACCAGCCCAGTCCCCCGGTGGGAGGGCACGATTGAGAATCAACGAAGGATGGCTGCGCGGCTATCGAGCGCTAACTCTGGCCGTTGCCGTCCGTACCGTTGCCCTTGACGAAGTTCTGCAGCATGCTGGTGAACTCCATGGGGAAGATGAACTTGGTGGCTTGACCCTCTCCCAACCGCTGCAGCGTATCGAAGTATTGCAGGCTCATGGTGCGGCTGTCCGCGCTTTGGGCCACAGTGTTTATCTGGTCCAAGGCGTTGGAGAAGCCCTCCGCATTGAGGATGGCGGCCTGCCGGGTCCCTTCGGCGCGGAGAATGGCGGCTTCGCGCTCACCCTGGGCGGAAAGAATAGCGGCCTGCTTTTCTCCCTCGGCGCGGTTGATCTGGGCCTGTCGCTGGCCTTCCGACTCGGTGATATCGGCGGTCTTGATGGCAGCCGCGGATTTCTCGCGCTCCATGGCGCTTTTCACGCCGGGAGGCGGGTCGATCTCGTTGATGGCCACTCCCTGCACCTTCACTCCCCATCGTCCCGTGTTCTCATCGAGCGCCACCTGGAGCTGGCTCTGGATGCGCTCACGTTCCGACAGAGCTTCGGCCAGGCTAACGTTGCCCATGATGGCGCGCAGTTCGCCCATGGCAAGGTTGCGCACCGCCAACTGGTGGTCGGCCACCTCCAGGACGGCTCTGTCGGCCATTTCGGGTAGGACGCGATAGTAGAGGACGAAGTCCATATCGACCACGACGTTGTCCTTGGTGATGTACTGCTGGGTGGGAACGCGCTCAGGCACTTCACGGGTGTCCACTACCTTTCCCGTCTCCAGGATTGGTATGAGGAAGTGGAAGCCCGGGCCCTTGACGCTGCCTACGTAGCGGCCAAGGCGGAACTTCACCATTCTTTCGTACTGTTTGACTATTACTATGCCGGTTGCCATCTTTTCCTCCTAGCGCATCCCCTTATAGATAACGTTACCATCTGAAGGGCAAACGGGCAAACGGGCAAACAGGCAAACGGGTGATCCGGTGATGGTTGACCACTGGACAAAAGTGGACAAAAGTGGCGTTTTTTGGTCGAAAAAGGGGTTTTTTGGCGTGAAATGGCGTTTGATGGTGGGGGCGTTTTGTGCCTGGGAATAGGGATTCGTTTCCAACGTTATGTCAAGTACAAGGCTAAATTGGAGGGAAATTTTGGCGGAGGTGAGA
Source organism: Dehalococcoidia bacterium (assembly GCA_965116555.1). Taxonomy (GTDB): domain Bacteria; phylum Chloroflexota; class Dehalococcoidia; order Lucifugimonadales; family QGNO01; genus DAOUJH01. The sequence continues at coordinate 2,176,500 of OZ220698.1, forward strand.
AACGAATCAGATTCCGGGGCAAAGTAGAGGGTATGGAGGCGGGCGTTTTGATTGGCAAGTGGCGCGCCACGCCGATGGTGCAGTGGTTGTTGGATGCTTTTCCGTGAGTCCATGGGTTAAGGGTATCGGGCGCGGAGGGGTGTTGGGAAGGGGGAGGTGTCAGAGGGGAGGGTAAGGTGGGCGAGGCGGAGTTTGCGGGTCAGGACATTGCTACACAGAAATCATCAAAGGGGTCGCTAAAGCAGAACGAGGTGTCTAGGTTAGAATAGAGGCATGGTTGTAACTACCACACAAGAAAAGCGTCTTTGCTTGGATTGTCGCCGAGATATCTCTAACGGAGCACGCAATGCTCAACGCTGCAAAGTCTGTGCAAAAGAACGCACCAAGGAACTCAAGAGAAAGGACTATTGGGACAATCGTACGGATAGATTGCAACGCTTCAAGAACTACTATTTGGCGAATCGCGGAAGGGTCTTGGAGTCTGTTACAAGGTACCGACAAACCATTGAAGGTAAGCAGAAACGCCAAGAATGGGAAAAGCGCAACCCAGAGAAGTTCCTGATATACCGTCAACGCCAGAAGCAGAGGCACCGAGAGAAGACCGGTTACAATCCGGAAGGCAGAACCTGCGAGAAATGTGGCGCAGATATATCCGATAGAGGACATAACGCCAAATGGTGCAAGCGTTGCGCAACACCTCCTCCCAGAAAGTGCATGGTATGCCCTAACGACATTTCTAAGAGAGGGGCCAGAACACAATTCTGTAGCAAGGATTGCAGGCAACGCCATCAGCAGTCAAAGGAGTTAGAGGGATACACCAAGACATGTACTAAGTGCAGGGAGACCAAAGAGCACACTGAATTTGGAATGCACTCCGGTCGTAGACGCTCAGTCTGCAAAAGCTGCGAAGCAAGCGCAGTTCGGGAATATTCCCAAGCTCTGCCTGTTGAGGAGCGGCAAAGAAGACGTCGCATTCAGGGCCGGCGTGAGAGAGATAAGGAGGCCAATCTACCTCCGGAGGAAAAGGCGAGGCTGAGAGCCAAGAGGCGCAAAGCTCATAGGCGTAGCCGATATGGAACTGACTTTGATGAGGATAGATTGTATTCAGAACAAGAGGGCAAGTGTGCTATCTGCGACAGACCTAAGCCGCCGGAACTTGATCATGACCATGCTACCAATAAGCCGCGTGGATTCCTTTGCAAGAATTGTAACTTCAAGCTATTGCCTCGCTACGAGAAGTTTCCACCCCAACACCAGGATTCGCCGCGTTTGAACACATATCTGCTAAGAGGCAAACGGCAATGATCCAAATGACAATGGTCGAGAACCCCGAACCATCCCTCAAACAGTGTAGCAACTGTCACGGGTGGTTTGAGAAGACAGTATTCCCTCCCGGACGTGCTCGCTGTAGGAAGTGCCATCTAGAAAGACAAGCGATCAGCGGATGGAAATCCAAGCTAAAGCATGAGTACGGTATTACCCCAGAAATCCACCAGGCCATTTACGAAGATCAATGCGGCAAGTGCTATTTTTGTGACGATCGTAGACCCAGCAGAGGGGCAAGAGGACTAGCAGTAGACCATGACAACGAGACCGGCTTTGTTCGTGGCCTATTGTGTCGTCCCTGCAATGCGGGTTGGGTGGATGAATACAAGAAGCTGCCTAGGGAATATCAGGACTCGCCACGAACTAATGTCTATCTGCTTCGTGGTGAAACCGGTGATTACGTAGAGAGAATCAAACGGCGTTTGGCAAGCATCGCCCACTCAGGGGGAGAACAGGGCTAGCTGGCAAGGGACGGAGTTTGTGGGTAGGGACCTTGTATTTGTTGTGGGAACAGATTCTTCGCTGCGCTCAGAATGACAGTGTGGGGCGTTTAGGGTGAGCGGGAAGGCGGCGGGCTCACTCCCATCCCCGCATCAAGGGGGAAGGGGTTTGCAAGGGTCTCACTCTCGGGGAAGACGCCGCCCGCCCGTCGCTGCCGTGCAGACGGGAGCCCACACCCCCACCGCCCCTGGATACCCGCATCCGCGAGTATGACGGTGTGTGGGGCAGGCTGGAGGCTTTGGATTCTTCGCTGCGCTCAGAATGACCCTTCGGAGGCGCTCAGGGTAAACTCCCCGCCGCCCGTGGATGGGTTCCCGACTTCTCGGGAACGACGGTGTGGGGGCCTACTGCGGCAGAGGCGGCGGCTCGTCGGTCTCAATGGGGGCTACGGTTAACATGATGCCGTCCACGGCAACAATGCGCACCTGCTGTCCTGTGGAGATGGACCCCCGTCCCTCAAGCACTGCCGTCCACGTCTCGCCGCGGGCGCGAACGGTACCCCTAGGGTTGAGGTCGCTGGTGGTCTCCACCACCTGTCCAATCAGGTCTACAACCTCCGGATCGGGCGGGCCGTGGCGAGATTGATAGGCGAACCTGACTACAAGGCCCCCTCCGAATCCGAGGACGAGGACGGTGGGGATGAGCACCCAGAGGCTGACAGATATGGATGGCGGCGCCGTAGGGGAAGGCACCCCGGTGTGGAAAAAGAGCAACAGTCCGCCCAGCAGCAGGCAGACGATGGCGCCTACCCCCAGTACGCCAAAGCCCGATACGTAGTATTCCAGCAGCGCCAACCCGAAGGCAAGCAGGATGAGGATGGCTCCGGCCCAGTTCACGGGCAGGTTCCCGAGGACGACCCAGGCCAGGACAAGCAGGATGATGCCGGTCACTCCGGGGAGTATAAGGCCGGGGTTCAACAGCTCTACGAACAGGCCAAGCCCGCCCAGGGAGAGGAGCAGGAACGATATGTTGGGATTGGCGAGGAAGCGGAGAAGTCGCTCCACCAAGCTCAGTTCCATAGTTTGCACGGCGATGTCCTGCGTGTCCAGGGTAACTTTTGGGCCGCCGGGAGGCCGCAGCGGGGTCTCCAGGCCGTGCACTTGTTGGAGCAAATCGTCCACGTCACTGGCGATGAAGTCGATCATGCCTTCGGCAAGAGCCTCCTCCGAGGTGAAGGAGAGCGCCTCCAGGACGGTGGCCTCCAACTGCTCGGCGTTTCTTCCCCTTGCCTCGGCTATGCCGCGCATCTCGGCGGCGGCGTCCTGAAACGCCTTGGACTTGAGGGTATCGGGCAGGTCTTCACCGCTGCCTGAGATAGGGCTGGCAGCCCCGATGTTGGTGCTTGGCGCCATTACGGCGAAATTGGCCGCTGCCGTGATGAAAGTCCCCGCAGAGGCCGCCCTGGCGCCGCGAGGCGCTACGTAAACGGCGGAGGGAACGTCGGCTTCCAGTAGATGCTGGGTTATCTTGCGGGTCGAGTCCAACATGCCGCCCGGAGTATCCAGGCGTATGATGACCATCTCAGCGCCCTCCTGCTCGGCACGCTCTACACCCCTGGCGATGAACCCCTCCGAGATGGGGTTGATGATGCCATCGACCTCCAGCAGCAGGACATGCCGCTGCTGAGCCTGCACGGATCCGGTCAGTCCCGCCGCTATGCTGAGCAGCGACAACAGGGCAATGAAGGTGCGCCAGGTAAAGAATGGTTTTGGTATTAGGGAGGTCATCCCAATAAGGATAACATTACTTTCATTGACATGAGTAATAGGCGGGGACATAATCCTCGGTGAGGAGTAAACGAGGAGGGCATCATGGAGCGTACAGGGAAGCTAGAATCGCTGGACTTGAACTGCACCATAGTTGGCGCTACCGGTTCGGCGACCAGGGGAGGAACGCCGTTCATAGCCAGCACCAGCGACGACCCTTTCAGTACAAGAACGCGGGTAGTGGCGGTAGAGCCGGAGGATGGGTACAGGTTCGTGGCCACGCAAATCGTGACCCTGCCGGGATATGAGCCGGTGGAATTCCACCACATGCACACACGCGGGGTTAACGAGAAGGGGTTTGCCTACGTGTGGTCGGGAGCGCCGCCCAACACACAGTACGAACCCGACTACAGCGGGTCGTACGGCATCCCGTTCGAGCAGTTTGGCAGGATGCTGCTGAGCAGGGCGGGCTCCGTGGCAGAGGGCATCGATCTCTTGGGGTCTATTCCCAGGGCGTTTCACGGGAACTACCTCTTCGCGGATGCTGGCGGCGAGGTGGCGCTGATAGAGGTGAGCACACAGTCGATGCACGTGGAGACGCGCACCAGGGACGGCTGGCTGGCGCGAAGCAATCACTGGGTGTCGGAGGAGATGGCTTACAAGGGGCGATCGTCCAGCGAACAAAGCTCCAGCCAGGTGCGATTGAAGAGGGCCACGGAGCTGATGGGGAACGGCGAGGGCCGCATAGACGTTTCGTATCTGTCCGACCTGTACCGCGACCACGAAACCCTGGCCGAGACCGGCTGGTCGATATGTGCGCACGGGCACACGAAATCTTCCGACGGAGAGCGCAGCGGCACCGTAAGCTCTGAGATACTGGAGCCAGCGAGCAGGACGCTGAGCTACTGCTACGGCTGGCCCTGCGGCGAGCCGGTGAGCTATCCAGGGGAGCAGGACTACCAGGAGTACTCCTGGGGCCAGTATCTGCCGTTCAGTCTGGATGAGCTTGAGCCGGGCGAATATGTTACCCCTGAGGGGAGGCTTACGCCCCTGGCGGTGCGATACCTGGCGAAGAACGGGAAGAACGGCCACTCCGGGTAGAGGTAAGCCCGGCTGTCGCACGGTTCACCCCCATCTCAATCTTCCCCCATCAAGGGGGAAGAGGTTTTGCAAAGGTCTGCCTCCGCAGGAACGACGGGTGTGGGTGGCGGCGAGGGTTTAGCAGAGGATACGGACAACTACTTTGAAGCGTCTCATGGCGCAGACGTGAGCCAACTCTTCAAAGGCGACTATCTCCGCTGTGGTCCATTCGCTATCACTGGCTATGCGGTCTCCCACTACGGGAAACGGCGAATCGCCTTCCACTATGCGGTGCCCCGCGGGGGCTCCGTCTTCGTTATAGAGGTACCAAGCTGCGGCTGTGGTCATGGGTGATTCGCTCCGGCCAGGGCTACTTCTCCACCTGCTCCGTATGGCTGTCTGAGCGGGTGATGGCAATGTGGGCGAACTCGGAATCGGCGGTGGCGCCGTGCCAGTGCTTCTCACCGGCTGATATGAGTATGACGTCGCCGGTGGTGACTTCCCGCTGCTCCGTCTCGGTGGCGACGATGCCTTTGCCCTCCGTCACGATGAGTATCTGCTCGCTGGTGTGGGTGTGCAGCTTGTTGCGCACCCCTTTTCCGAAACCGATGATGTTGGCGTTGTAGTCGTTGCTTCCCGGCGTTACCGGCTGACGGGTAACGTCCGAATGGGTGAAGAGGTCGCTTAGGTACTGCTCCTTGGCAACTTGGGACGGTCTGACGATCTGCACAGGACGGCCTCCTGGTGGAAGGATGGTTGGCATTATCCGCTATGGGCTGGGAACGGGCAAGGCGGGCAGGCGGGCAAACGGGTAACGCGGGGTGCGTGGCTTGCGATATGTTAGCTTTTCTCCCTGCGACGCAGATTCTTCGCTGCGCTCAGAATGACAGGATAGGGGCGCTCATGTCCTTCGACAGGCTCAGGATGAGCGGGGGCACCCCGCCGGATTGCCACGCCCCGACTATATCGGGGCTCGCAATGACGGAAGGCGGGGACTGTCTTCGTTTGGGTTACCTCCCCAAGTCGCGGTGGCAGGAGGGCAGAGGCTTTGGATTCTTCGCTGCGCTCAGAATGACAGGATAGGGGCGCTCATGTCCTTCGACAGGCTCAGGATGAGCGGGGGCACCCCACCAGATTGCCACGCCCCGACCATATCGGGGCTCGCAATGACGGATGGTGGAGACTGTCTTCGTTTGGGTTACCTCCCCAAGTCGCGGTGGCAGGAGGGCAGAGGCTTTGGATTCTTCGCTGCGCTCAGAATGACGGGAGAGGGAGGGCATTGCGAGAGGGGGTGTGCCCCACCCCTGGGTTCCCGTCTACACGGGAACGACGGTAAAGAGGGAACGACGGGTGTGAGTGTGCCCGCCTGGGCTAGTTGAAGGTGCGGAGGACGAGCGCCCTGCGGACGCGGTTCCATGCTGAGCGGAGTCGGAGGCCTTCCATCATGGAAATGGGCGAGTTGCCATATATGGACCGGCTGTAGGTGTTGCAGATGTAGCCGATGTCGTCTCCGGCTTCAGGGACGGCATGAGACAAGAGGCGTCCAAACTCCAAGGGGGTGTGGGTTCGCTCAGGTTGGGCGACAAGCAGGCCGGCCATGCGGCGCATTCTGAAGTAGGTGAGCTCCGGGCGGGGCAAACGCATTATGAATCTGTGCCAGAGCAGCCATAGCGCAGCGGTAAAGGCAACCATTGTAGTGATCAAGAGCAATCCGCCTGACCCGAATGGCGAGGCTGTAAATGAAAGAGGCGGGGGCCGTCCGCCTTCGCCGCCTTGCTCCCGACCGCCTGGGAGGTCTTCGTTAGGCCCGTCCACGGTTTCTTGCGTTGTGGATTCCTCGGGCACAAACTCTGGAGTTGTTGCCGGTGTCTCTCCATCTAATCCTGACAGGATAAGGTAGTCCTGGGCCGTCTGTGGTAAGGGGTCAAATATTGGAGAGGGCTCAAAGGGTATCCAGCCCGGCCCGGGGAAGTAGGTTTCAACCCAGCTGTGCTTGTCCATTTTCCTGATAATGAAAGACCGAGTTTCATCATCAACGACACCCGTGTTGAAACCGGATATCAGCCGCGCCGGTATACCAACAGAACGGAGCATCACTGCCATTGCGGAAGCAAAGTGGTCGCTATGACCTGCTTTGCTCTCAAAGAGGAAGTGGTCTACACGGTCTTCGTCGAACCTGGGAGGGACGAGGTCAGTGGAATACTCCAAATCGCGCAGGTAGCGCTCAATAGCCAGAGCCTTGTCATAGGGGGTAGCCGCGCCCTGGGTGACCTCTTGCGCCAGTGTGTGGACTCTGTCCGGCAGGGAATCCGGAAGCTCCAGGTAGTGTTCAGTAACCCAATCCGGATAGTCCGTGTCTGAATTGCGTATTTCAACTTCCGTGAAAACGGGCACACGCATAGTGCCGAAATATACATCGCCTTCGCCCAGGCGCTCCTCAGCGCGGACGGTGATGACATTTCTCTCGACAGGAGAGCCGGCATGAGTCTCAACCTCCAGCCTGATGGGCATGGTGTCCAGCCCGGTGAGAGGTATGTATAGATACCTTGGAGATGACTCCAGCTGCACCCTGAAGCTGAGGCCACCGATGGCCTGCGCTTCCTCGGGCTCGTCTTCCAATGCCAGGGACTCCGGAGTAATGAAGAAGGTGAACGCCGTCTCGGAGACGGTGGCATCGGTGGTCCAGCCTCCGGAGGTGTAGGTGGTATATGCCCGTGCTTTCCAATAGGTTGGAGATGGAATGTCTCCTCTGAACACGGGTTCTTCACTGATGGATGCATTGGGCAGAATGGCCAGTACGGGACCAAAGAGCTGAGGCGAATCCTTCTTGCTTTCTATAGCAGAAAAAAGACGTCCAAACTCTTGCTGGAACAAGGAGGCGGGTTCCCGGGAGACGTTCCATACACCGGTTAGCGACTCACTTCTAACGCGGGTATCCGGAAGTATGAAAACCAACCCCACTATCAGCGCGGAGAAGACCAGGGCTATTCCGATCCATACCCTGCGCAGCGAAGCCGGGTAGGATATGCCCTGCTTGTTCAGGTACTCCTGGCGTTGCAGAGAGGTGAAACGCGCCACCAAGAGCAATGTGACCAGCAGGAACGGGAAAACAACGGAGAAGTGGGTTTCCGGCAGATAGGTCAGGTTGATGAAGAGACCCACGGAGGCGGGCACAATGGCTATCCATATCTTGTTTAGCCTAAAAACGGCCCAGGCCGAAGTATATCCGGCTGACCAGGCCACTGCGGATAGGATGACTGCAAAGGGAATGGCATCGGTGCTGATGCCGTTGCCAAAGATTGCATTTAGCCAGGCCCACAAGCGTGAATTCAGATCAGCGATACGCTCCGTGAAGGACTCACCTTCGACCAGGCCTAGCACTTGAAGATATACCAATAAGAGGCCAAGAGCCGCAGCCGTTAGATATGCCTGCCATCCAGCGAGGGGCGAGCGGGCGATGATTAGGCCGGCGAAGGCTCCCAGTAAAGCCGCCAGAGGAAGGGAAGGCGTGACCACCCACTCTGCGGATTCTATGGAGTTGATCACGATAAGGGCTACACCGGCGGTGAGAACAAAGGTGATCCAGTCCTCCGTACGCAGCCAGCGGAGCACATCTATTCTGGGTATGGCCCTTGCTTGCATCATGACGCCGCCTGACCGGCAAGGAAGGATTTTTCCGTTTCCGGCGCGACCCTGCGGAGGCTGAGGGCTTCGCTCAGGTCATCTCCCTTGCGTACAACGTAGCTCAAGGCGCCGCTCAAGTACAGCATATTCAAGGCACGGTCGATGGTTTCTTCCGCTCCGAAAGAGTGGGGGTCTATGAGGATTACCACTATCTGGGGAACCTCCGCCATCATGGCGCTGACGGCCTGAATCCAGGCCCCGTTGGTGGAAGGAGTGATAATCACCAAGCTGGAAGAGGTGGCAAACAGGTTGCGCTCTTCCCTGAGCACTTCGGCCATGGAGCGAGTCCCTTCGGCTTTGGCCACCGCCAAGACCCTCAGCAGCTCGTCGTGGGCTGAGGCGCTCCTTTGAGGCGAAACAACGTACTTCTGATCGCCGTAGGCAATAAATCCCACCGGCACGTCCATATTCAGCATCTTGTTGGCTACGGAAGCGGCAAGGGTGACGCCCATTTCCTCCGTGTTGTCTATTTCATCACCGAATTGAACGTCCTGGTGCAAGTCCAGAAGAACCCAGGACTGGCTCCTGGTATCGCCATCGAACTCCTTGACCATAAGCTTGGACAGGCGCATTGTGGAGACCCAGTGGATGCGTCTCATGGCGTCGCCGTACTTGTAGTCCCGTATGGTGGATACGGATGGGGTGACGTCCTGAGTCAACCTGCGGCTGATGCTAGGATGAAAGCCATGGCTGGCCGATAGCTGGAAGAAGGGCACGTCCACGGTATGGGGATAAACAGTGATCTCATTGACGCCGGGGAAACTCCGCTGGAAGCTGAATATGCCAAAGAGATCGCTGGCGAATGCTTGGGGCGGGCCCAACTGGTAGACGCCGCGCTTTCTCAGAAGAGCTTCCGCCTGCCAGACCGTTGCCCGGTAGGGGCTCATGTTAAGCACGGTACCTGTCGACTGGCCGGGCAACTGGGCCATATCCTGCACTTCCAAGAAGAGCTTTGGCAAGGGGCTGGCGTTCCTGATGAACAGCTCCGTTTCCACATAGTCCCCAACCTGAGCCCGTCCGGACCTGCGCCGCGCGGAAATGTGGACACCGGCCAGGTTCAGGCGCGTCATTAGGAAGCTGGCCAGCAGAGCAGCCAGCAGCACGTAAAACATAAAATAAAAGACGGTAAAGCCGGAGCTTATGGCGGAGAACAGTGTCAGCACCGTTATGGTCAATACCGTATAGAAACGCCTGGTCAAGAGATAGCCTTCCTCTGGAACCTGGTTGCATCCGTGTCTGCAGCCGTGCCGGCGGCGACGTATCCTTCCTGCCCGGTTTGATCCGTTGAGTCGGTGAAGATTACTCTTGCCAGCGCTATTAGTAAAGCCATAGCGCCGGGTACGGTTCCCGCGAGGAACGGCACCCAGAAGGAATAGGGGAGCCAGATCTTGCTAAAGGTCCAGTACCTTGAAATCCCGTCATAGAAGTATATGGAGGTTATCTGCAATGACAAGCCGGTTGCCACCAGTATCAGAATCCCCAGTACCGCCATGCCTCGCGTGGTCATGGCAGCGCCAACTATGAGCAGACTGCTCAGCCCAAGGCACGCGCTGTATGCAAACAGCGTTCTGCTTGGCAGAGTCACAAATGCGAAAGAGGACATGATGTCTACTATCACCGAGCTGTAAAACAGGAGCAAGCTGGCAGGCACCACGGCGGACACCAGCAGAGCCGCGGAAAAGGTGCGCTTCCTACCCACTAGAGCCAGTTCCGCGACTACCATGACCATGAGCGGGATGCTGAGGCTGAACACCCAGAACGGCGGGAACAGGGATTCAAGGTCTCGCTCATAGACGGTGGTGTAGACGGCCGGAACGAATCGCAGGAGCGGTAGGGCAAGCACGAGCAAGAAAAGCAGGCTGAACACGGAGAGGTCAACGTAACGATTAGTGGAGCCCAGACCCAGGCCAGCAGCTCCGACTACGAGGCCCAATACAAGGGTGGCGGCAGCGCCTATGACCTGGTGCTCGGGATTGGGGTACTGGCCGGAAACGGCGAAAATGGCGACAGCAGAGGCGAGCAACGATCCTCCCGCAATCATAGCCGCTGCGCGGACCAGTATGTTGGGAGCATCTTGGTATTGTTGAGATACTGCTATCTCACCAGAGCTAAACGGAGTGCGTGCTGCTATTTCCATCATGCTCATCTGGGTAGGGGGCATCCTACCAGGGACGGCAGGGAAGGTATGAAACGACCTCCCGGAAGTTTACCTCATAATAGCATTTTAAGACAGTCCAGAGACTAAGTCTTGCGGCTGCGCCTTTGGCGCTTTTCTTTGGGGGGCTTACTGTTGATTCTGTTGGAGTACCATCGGGCCAAGGGCGCCGCGGAAGCTCCGTGTACAGCCGCCGAGGCGAGGACTACAACTCCGACCGTTGCGAGGAGCGCTTCCGCTTCAAGGAGATTGGCCTGTACAACCAGGAGGGCGAGCAGTAGGGAGTTGAGTCCCCTGGGGCCGAACCAGGCCACCAGGAAGTGGTCTTGCCACCTTGCCAAGACCAGGCCAAGTACGGATGGCCTGATGAGGAAGATTACGAGCACAGCCAGGAGCAAAGCGGGCCAGAAATCTGTTTGGCCCAGTATGCCGGACAGGACAGCGCCAAATAGAATAAAAGCCACCATCATGGCCATTTCAGCGGACGTCTCTCCGTAGTCCAAGAAGCAGCTGCAGAGCGTTTGGTTCAGCAGCACGACAGCAAGGCCTGCAAAGAAAGCCGCCAGAAATCCGTCGCCGCCCAGAGCGGTAGCGGCGGAGTAAGAAGCCAGCACAAGGCCCAGACCGAAGAGGGCCTGATGCACTCGTTTGACGCCAAGGCGCTCATTGCTCTTGGCCATCAACCAGGAGCCTATGCCTCCTATGATGAAGCCCACGGCTGGCCCCAGGATGAGCAGCCTGAAGAGAAAGCCGGCCCATTCCAGGGGAGCGCCGATCTCCGACTGGGCTACTGCTATCAGAATCAGTATGACCGGCAATACTACAAGGTCGTTGGTGCCCGCTTCTATCTTCAATACCTGCCGCACAGGTCTAGGTATGCGCTCGTCTTGGAGGATTTCACGGAGTATCACAGGGTCGGTCGATGCGAGGACAGCGCCGCCGATGAAGGCTACGGTCCAGGTGAAGCCCAGCATCCAGGCCAGAGGCATTGCTCCCAACGCAATGATCAGCACTGTGCCAGGCCCCAGCACCAGGGCGGGTACAAGCCACCGTTTGCCTAGCTCCTTGATCTGTATTTGCAGCGCATCCAGGAACAGCACCAAGCACAGGGTCAGGGTGGCTACTATCTCCAAGATTGGATCGTGAGGAGATATGGTGATGAAAGCTAATCCGTTCTGCCCCAGGACAAGCCCAAGGGTAAGGAACATCAAGGGAAAGCTCAGCGGAGACCTCCGGATGAAACCGGAGGAAAGGGCGGTAATGGTTAGAACGGCGGCCAAGAGGCCAAACGCCGTAAGTAAGTCAGCCAACAACCCTCCAGTCCGAAACAGGCCGTGCCATGCGAGCTGTGCATGGCGTATATGGGGTTGTTCCGCAGGCCCTATGATGAGTAGTCAAGCTTCAAGTGTCCCGTCCGGGTCATGGCCTTCCAGGGCCCTCATGTAGCCCGGGAGTATCCGTTCCGCGTAGACCCTTTCTAAATCATCCATCAGGTTCTTGGGATCCGAGTGGTAGCAGATATAGGCGGATGTCTCCTTGTCGAAGACCTTGATGATTTCGCGGATGTTATCCGTAATTCCCCCCGTGCCGGTCAGAGCGCCGATGACTTTTCCTTCGTCATAGGCGATGGCGAACTCCCCCAGTGTGCCGGAGCGGCCACCGGCAAAGATAACTACGTCGCAACTTCTGATGTTCTCTATCTCTCTGCCCATGAGTCCGCTGCCAGTGTAAATGATAGCATCGTAGGCGCGGGTGGGGGCGTTATATTTGCCCACGTGCTCAAACATGTCGAGGGCGGGGGAGATTCCCACGACAAGTCCTCCCTCCGATTTTGCTCCCAGTACAGCGTCGTGAGGCAGCCCGGGGGCGGCGCCGGTGATGAGCACGTAGCCGCGGCGCGCTATCTCTTTGCCCAGCTCGTGTACCGTGCGCCGTGTCCGGAGACCCAGATCGCCGCCGGCAGAGCCCATGACGCCAACGGCAAGGCGCGGGACTATGGAGAATTCATGCGTGTTGTTGTTCATAAGGTGTGCCTTTCAACGTAGTTTACGCTTTCAGTCTAGGTACTGGACTCGTTCAAGTTGTCTATGAACTCGCGGAGCTTTCCCCAGTACGCCGTTCCGCCGACCAGGTAAGTGTCGTTATGGTCTGCGCCAGGGATAACATAGAACTCCTTGGGCGTGTTGGCCGCTGTTTCAAAGAGAGCCCTGCCCGCTTCCAAGGGGACGGTATCGTCGCTGTCTCCGTGTATTTGCAGCAGAGGCGCTTGCAGGTGGGGTAATTTGGCTGCTGAATCGTACTTTGTGCGCAGCAGCCGCCAAAGCGGCAAGGGGTTGGCTTTTCGGGCCATGTAGGTCACCGAGGGGAAGCTTGATTCCAGGACCAGTCCATAGGGCGGTTCTTGCGTGGCTAACTCCACAGCCATAGCGCCTCCCAGAGAGCGCCCGTAATAGACGATTTTACGTGTTGAGACGTCCTCTCTCGATTTCAGGTAATCAAGGGCGGCTATGGAATCCAAATAGGTCCCCTGTTCGCTGGGGGTTCCCCGGCTTTGCCCGTAGCCGCGGTAGTCGAAAATGAATATGTTCACTGCCATCTCATCGTGCATCTCCTTCAGGTTGTGAAGGCGGTTACCGATGTTGCCCGCATTGCCATGGAACCAGAGGAGGGTCACGTCTCTTGACCCGGGTACGTACCAGCCGTGCAGCCGCACGCCGTCGCCGGCGGTGAAAACCACGTCTTCATAGGCCAAGCCTAATAAGGAAGGGTCTGAATCCAGAGCTTTTTCAGGGTGATAGATGAGACGCCGTTCTATGAAACCTGTCATATATACACCGCCTAGAGTGACGCAAACGAAGGCCAGAATGAGGGATAGAGGAATGAGGCGTCCGGCCTTATTGCGCCTGCTCACACAGGCCCTCGCAGTTTCACCCGCCCTTTCAATACCCGCAGGAGATTGCCGGTAGTGGCTTTGGCTACTTCGTTCGCCGAGAGACCTTTCAACTCGGCCAGCTTCTGGGCAACGTCTTTGATATCCTTGGGTTCCGTCCAGCGCATCCTGTTGCGCTTGAAGTATTGCGGATAGGCATCGGTCTCCAGAACGATGCTGTCCAAGGGTATGTCCTTGACCGTCTCTTGAAGCTGGGGCAGGCGCAGGAGAGGCTTGCCGATGGATACGGCAAGTCCCATTTCCAGGCACACATTGGCTATCTTTGCATCCCACTGGAAGTAGTGCATGGCTCCGCCCACCTCTTGCACCTTTTCCTCCTGGAGCACCTGCAACGTCCGATAATGGTCGTCCATACGGCCGGGGTACTCGCGTGAGTGGAAGATGACGGGTAGGTCGAGATCTCTGGCCATACGGACGTGCTGACGGAGCACCTGAATCTGCATCTCCAAGTCGGGCATGTCTTCGCTGAAGTCCAGACCAACTTCGCTTACGCAGACCACTTTGGGATTGTCAAGGGCCAATGAGCGGAACCGTTGGTAAGCGGCTTCATCCATTGGCTCCGTTATGTCCATGGGATGAATGCCAATTCCGGCGTAGACGCTGTCGTACCGGCTGGCAAGATCAATGCACTTGAGGGACGATTCCTCGGTGACACCGGCTGTGATTACAAGCTCAACGCCCGAATCGCCGGCTCTGTGCAGGATGTCCGGCACCTCTTCAGGCTGGTACTGGTCAAGATGAGTATGTGAATCGGCCAGGTACTGAGGCATACAACCGATTGTAGCAGGTCTTGATTGGGGGTCTAAGCCTGGGCGAATCTCTTTGCCTGGGGAGGCCTGGCGAACCAGACGAGCAGCGCCGCCAGCAAGTAGAGGCCGATGAACGCTGTGTAAGCAGGCCGGTACGACCCTACGATGTCGAACACTACGTTGATGAGGACAGGCCCTCCTCCAGCAATCAGCACCTGCAGCGGAAGAGAGGTGGAACGCACGGTGCCCAGGGTGAGACGGCCGTAGTAGTTGGCCCATATCACTTCCTGGACAATCATCATGCCGGAAAAGCCCGCGCCGTAGAACACGACGCCCAGCCAGAGCATGGCGGTTCTATCAGCCATGGCAAGGAAGGCGCTGGCCATCATCTGTATGAAGAACGGGCTGATTCTGACAAGCGGCAAGTGCACCCGTTCGCTGAGGATACCCCAGCCTGGCGCCACCGTCAGCGTGGCAATCGAGCGCACCATGAGCAATGCGGCGACGTTGGCTGGGCCCAAGCCGAGGTCTTCCGCGTAAGGAGCTATGCTGATATTGACGCCCTGGAAAGCCAGCATAGAGGAGGAGATGCCTATGATGAGGAGCCAGAACGCCGGCGTTCTTATGACCTCCCTACGAGTCCATATTGCTTCTCTGGCGGCGCGCGTTGCCGTACTGAGGCGGGACGGATCGTCGGGGGTTTCACTGTCGGGGGGAAGGTCACCGTCGGGTAGGAGGCCGATATCCTCCGGCCTGCGCCGCATCAGAATAGCGGAAGGGATCACGACGACGACCCAGGCCAGCACTGCGAAGAAGAGCCAGGCGGCTTGCCATCCCCAGACGGCGATTATGCCAACGGTGACCGGCGCGATGATGAGCATGCCGGTGTTGGTCCCCATGCCGGCCGTGGCTATGGCGCGTCCCCTACGTCTTATGAACCAGTTGGAAACGGCGGTATTGGTGACCAGCATGCCGGTGAGAGCAAAGCCGAACGCCATGAAGACACCCCTGACCAGGTAGAACTGCCATAGGTTCCCCACTAGGCTGAGGATCACGAAGCCCAGACTGAGCAGTATCCCGCCGATAACCATAGGCACCCTGGGTCCATAGCGGTCGATGATGGGGCCGAGAAGGGGCGAGGCAAGCCCTTCGAACAGGCGGGCCAGGCTGAGAACGACGGAGATGGCGGTGCGCGACCAGCCGAACTCGCCGTGCAGGGGGGTGAAGAACAGGCCGAGCACGGATGCATTGCCGCTGGCGAAGGAAAACCGGGACAGGAACGCCGCCCCTACTATCTTCCAACCGTAGAAATAGCGTGGCTTGCCGGTCTTCACTCCTGTGGCGCCCTAACCCGGACAAGACGCTCGATCAAGGCTATGGCCGGGACGGCTGCCAGAGTGGCCGCCATGCCCAGCAAGAACGGAGTAGGGCTGGCGTCTCCATACACACCCGCGAGTGCGCCGCTACTCACAGAGCCTATGACGACCCCCAGCGAATAGACGGCATAGAATACACCGAATGCTCTGCCCCGGGTTCCGGGTGAAGCGGCTTCGGCCACTATGGCGGTCATGGTGGGGAAGAGCAGCCCGAAACCGCCGCCGAAGACGGCCATTCCGGCGACTGCGCCAAGCATTCCCTGGAAAGCGGAAAGCAGGAGCATTCCGCCGCTGATGAGAAGAAGCCCGGCAACCAGCGGGAGCAGCCTGCCTCGCTGTTCACTTATCGAGACCAGGGGACTGGCCATGATTGCCATGCCTATCAGGGCGAAGGTGGTGAATGGCAGGCCGGATGCCGAGGCTGATTGGCCCTGTTCCGCCAGCCAGGTCGGAAGATGAGCGACGAGCGCCCCCAGGCCTACGGTCATAGAGAGGGCGGCGGTATAAGCAATAATGAGCCGCGGGTAGTTTATCGGGTCGGCTTTTCTCTGGGCCGACGGGTCTTGGTCGTCCCTTGCCAACGGTCGTGAGACAGATCGAGAAGCTATCAGGAAAGTCGCGAAGACAATGAACATAAGCGAGGCGCTGAGCAGGAAAACGGCGGGGTAACCGGCTGCGTTACCGAGCGTTGCCGCGATCAATGGACCGGCTACCGCAGCGGCTGCTATGGGTGCACTGCTTCTTCCCATCAGGCGCATCCTGCTGCCCTCCGTGGAGGCATCGCCGATGATGGCGAATGCGCCGGGGGCGAGAATGGCCGCGCTCAGTCCGTGGACCAGCCTCGCCGTCAGTAGGTGTGCCGGCGAGGTGGAGAAGACGTAGCCAAGCAGGGCCAGAGCCGTAAGTAACAGGCCTGCCTGCACGGGCGCGCTGCGCCCCCACCGGTCGAGTAGAAACCCGGCGGTGATGTTGCCTCCCAGGTTGGTCAGCGAGTAGGCGGCCACGATGATTCCGGTCATTGACGCCGTTGCACCCAGACTCCTGGCAAAGGGAGCAATTACGGGGAACTGCATGAAGAGGTCCAGGAAGGCGACGGCTACCACCAGCCGCGCCACCAGGATGTTAGTCCTAGGCTGGTGCTGCGCCTGAGCCGTCGGGGCTCCTTCTTTCAAAGGGGAATCTCCTAACCGTGTCGTGGATGCGCCTAAAACTGTAGATAATTCCCGCGCTTCACGCAACCTATGGCGCTTTTGGTTTGAGGAGGAGTTTGCTTCCCACAAGGGGGTTAGGCTCCTTGGGTCTGGCAGCAGGCGGGGTTGATAATTGACCCTGAAATCATGGGAGGGTTGTCTATGATGGAGAGCGAGATACAGCGCCTGATTGCCGGGCTGGCAGGATCGGTGCAGCTGTTCCATGAACGCTTCGGGCTGGTGGGGCCTACGTCGAAAGAGGAGCTGCTGAGCCGCATACCCATACAGGAAGAGGAGGTCCGCGAGCTGCATCAGGCTGTACTGCACGAAACGCCGGAACGGGTGGCGAACGAGGCGGTAGACGTGCTGTACGTGGCGATAGGCACGGTGCTGCGCTTAGACCAAGACCTGGCGTCGGCGGCGCTGGAAGAGGTTATTGCGAAGAACAATGCCAAGAGCTGGGAGACCCATCACGTAAACGAGGCGGGGAAGGTCTCGCCGCGGGTGTGAGGGGGGCATTCCCCGCCCTGCTCATTTCCTTCGACAGGCTCAGGATGAGCGGGAGATTCACGCATGCAGGGGGTGGTGCGGAGGGAGTGGGCTCCCGTCCCCGTGTCGGGGCACGAGGACAAGCCTGCACGGGAGCGACGGTTAAAGAACCCTGATTGTGCGTGAATGGGCTTTGGATTCTTCGCTACGCTCAGAATGAGAGAAGCAGGGTAACTTTGGGCGTAGCTGAAGGGAGACCATTCGAGCGGTTATCCTAGCCCGTTTGCACGTATACAGGCAGTGTGCTTTAATTGGCTCACCATGATCGATGTCCTCTACTACGGCGACAACCTGGATGTCTTGTGGGAGCACTTGGTGACTGACTTTGGGCACTAAGATCGCCTCACTTCTCCTGTTTGTCCTAGTGGTCACCCTCTCCTGCAATAACAGCGCGCCGACCCAGGAGGCTCTACAAGCCCAGGTGGTTTCCGCCCTCGATAACTTGGCGGCAGAATTGGCGGCGGAGCGACCCATAGACGCAGACGGGTATACGGAGCGCCTGCGAGCCTACCTGGATGGCCATCCCGCGTTCTATGGCAGCGCTGCGGCGTTACTGGATGACGACGAAAGGGTCACCGTCAGCCCCTACGTCTATCGCACCGCCGACGGCTACGCTACCTTGAATCTAGCCGTGCCGTCCTACAATATCGACTCCCAAGAGTGGATCACGGCGCCACTGGCTGCCAACGCGGGCGTATGGACGGACCCTTACTTTGATGCCGGAGGAGGCGAAATCTGGATGGTCACCCGCTCCGTTCCGGTTCGCGATGCACAAGGTATCTTCGCTATCGTTACCACCGATCTGCCCGTGGAAGCCCCCGCCCGCTGACATCCGGGCAGCATCGACTCGGTGGCAGGTGTACAATATCCTGAGATTAACAGGCCGAGCCATGGCGGCTATGATATTCTTGGGGTAGGCAGATGGAAGATAAGCTTGTCATTGCAGGAAAGAGTTTCACTTCCCGGCTCATGGTGGGCACCGGCCGGCACCGCTCCATGGAGGAGATGGTCGCCTCCGTAGAGGCCTCCGAGACGGAGATCATAACGGTGGCAATACGCCGCCTGGACCTGGACGATACCCGCAGCAAGGGCATCCTGGATTACCTGGACTGGACCAAGTACACCATTCTGCCCAACACGGCCGGGTGCAAGACTCCGGAGGAGGCCCTGACCACGGCGCGCTTGGCCAGGGCAATGGGACTATCGGATTGGGTCAAGCTGGAAGTGCAGCCGGATGCCAGATATCTTCTTCCCGATCCCTTAGGCACGCTGAGAGCGGCGGAACAGCTTGTCAAAGAAGGGTTTACCGTGCTGCCCTACATACACGCCGACCCAGTGCTGGCACGCCAGCTGGAAGAGGTGGGCTGCGCCACCGTGATGCCCTTGGGGTCAGCCATAGGCTCAGGTCGAGGGATTCACACCAAGGAAGAGATTGAAATCATCATCGAACAGTCAAATGTCCCGGTTATAGTGGATGCGGGACTGGCCGTTCCCTCCGACGCATCTCAAGCTATGGAGATTGGCGCCGACGCCGTCCTGGTCAACACGGCTATTGCTCAAGCTACGGACCCCGCCGCCATGGGCCGGGCATTCAAGCTTGGCGTAGAAGCGGGCCGCATGGCCCATCTAGCGGGCCGCATTCCCGCCAGACAGTACGCCGTGCCAAGCAGCCCACCGGACGGCACCGTGGCTACATGAACCAACCCGGCGGTCTGCCCTACCCCACCCTCTGCCTGGTCACAGAGCTGAGCCTCGCCGGTGGGGAGGCGCTGCTGAACAGGGTAGAAAAGGCGCTGGACGGCGGTGTAGACACAGTGCAGCTTCGCGCCAAGGAACTCGCTGCCGGAAGACTCCTCTCGCTGGCACAATCACTGCGCAAAGTCACAGGTCAAAGGGCGTTGCTCTTCATCAACGACCGCATAGACGTGGCGATAGCCGCCGAGGCCGACGGCGTGCAACTGGGGGAGGACGCCATCTGCGTCGAGGCGGCGCGCCGTCTGGTCGGCGCAGAGATGCTGGTGGGACGCTCGGTGCACTCCGTAGAGGGGGCCGTTGAAGCGGAGGTCCAGGGAGCCGACTTCCTTGTCCTGGGCACCATCTTTACCAGCGATTCCAAGCCTGGCGTCGAGCCTGCAGGCATCGGTTTGCTGGAAGAGGCGGCACGGCGGGTCAGCATTCCGGTCCTGGGCATAGGGGGCATCGACCAGAACAACGCGGGGCAGATAATCAGGTCAGGCGGTTATGGCGTTGCGGTCATCAGGTCAATTCTTGGCTCCTCCAATCCGGTGGTGGCGGCGCGGGAGATAAAGCAATCGATGTCCGCAGCCGCACGTCAAAAGTGATAAAATCAAAGCAGAGAGATGATTGCTGTAACCATCAATGGCAAGCCTGTACAACTCGAAGGTTCCGTATCGCTGGAGCGGTTTCTGGACGAGCGAAACGTGAATACGAAATTTGTTGCTGTGGCTTACAACGGCGACGTGCTGCAGAAAGAGGAGTACAACGGCGTAGTGCTAGACGAAGGCGATGTGTTGGAAATAGTGCAGCCGGTGGGCGGAGGTTAGCTTGCAAGCCGTATTCCAGGAGACGCCATGAATAAGCAGCGCAGCCAGTTTGTAATAGCCATCGTGCTCATAGTTCTGGGCGTCATCTTCCTCTTGGACAACCTGGATATCATAGATGCTGATATTGGAGACCTCATTACTACCTGGTGGCCCCTCATCCTGATTGCGCTAGGTGTAATCGGGCTATTTCAGGCACGGGGTACGCCCGTTGGTTCCATCTTCCTCATCGTCATAGGCGGCGTGTTTCTGCTGATAACGAATGACGTCGCTGATTTCGACATACTCTGGCCCATTGCCATCATCGGCGCCGGTCTTTGGATTCTGTTCCATAACCGCGTATCGAGCCGAGCATCGCGCAGATCTACCGCTGACGAGGTGGGCCAGGATTCGATAAACGTGTCGGCGCTGTTCAGCGGCAGCGAGCATCGCGTTACCTCGCAGAGCTTTCAGGGCGGAAACGTCTCCGCTAGCTTTGGGGCCGTTGAACTTGACCTGAGTGGCGCCGGGCTGGCGGAAAGCCCCGTTCTAAACGTAAACGTCTTCATGGGCGGAATAGAGCTTCGCGTCCCGGATGAATGGGTGGTAAATGTCAACGGTTCGCCGGTTCTAGGGGGAATCGAGTACTCCAGGACTCAGCCCGCAGCCACAGACGATACCCCTACTCTGATTATCAACGCTTCGATTGCGTTTGGCGGGCTGGAAATCAAGTCTTGACATGGCTGCAAACCAGGTGGGAGTTCAATAGGCGCGCTAGGGGAAAAGGAGGTTTACCATGACCACAGACGCTGCTCACACCGCCGGACCAGCTTCAGAGCTACTGGAAGACCCCGCTTACGCAATAGCCTTAACCCAGTTCAACTCAACCGCCGACAGACTAGGCCTTGACGGTGGCGTTAGAACGCTTCTCAGCGTTCCAAAGCGCGAGCTTACCGTGAGCTTCCCAGTCACAATGGACGACGGCTCCGTGCAGGTGTTCACCGGATACCGTATCCAGCACAACGTAGTCCGCGGCCCGGCAAAGGGCGGCATTCGGTATCATCCCCAGGTCAGCTTGGGCGAAGTCCGCGCGCTGGCCATGTGGATGACCTGGAAGTGCGCCCTGGTGGACATTCCGTACGGAGGGGCCAAAGGCGGCGTCAAGTGCGACCCCAAACAGCTTTCCCTGGGCGAGTTGGAGCGCCTCACAAGGCGGTATACCTCTGAGATATCGATAATAATAAGTCCTGAGTCGGACATTCCTGCGCCGGACGTTAACACCAACGCGCAGGTGATGGCCTGGATCATGGATACCTACAGTATGAACGTGGGGCACTCCACGCCGGGCATAGTGACCGGCAAACCCCTTGAGCTGGGCGGGAGCCAAGGCCGCGAGGAGGCCACCGGCAGGGGGGCCGCCATCATAGCCAGCGAGGCCATGAACCACATGGAGCGTTCGATTGAAGGGGCCACGGTGGCCATCCAGGGTTTCGGGAATGTCGGAGTCTACGCTGCCCAGACCCTGCAGAACATGGGGGCTTCTATAATCGCGGTCAGCGACTCTTCAGGGGGCTTGTACAACTCTCAGGGGCTGGACCCGGACGAGCTAATCGCGTTTCGCAAGGAGGGAGGCCGCTTCGCGGAGTTCCCCAAGCATGACCGGATCTCCAACCAAGAGCTGCTGGAGCTGCCCTGCGATATTCTGGTGCCTTCGGCCTTGGAGAACCAGATCACGGGGAGCAACGCCGACAGGGTGCGCGCCAAGATGGTTGTGGAAGGTGCCAACGGGCCGACCACTCCGGAGGCGGACGCCATTCTCTACGACAACGGAGTCACGGTCGTGCCTGACATACTGGCCAACGCCGGAGGAGTTGTAGTCTCCTACTTCGAATGGGTGCAAGATATCCAGTTTCACTTCTGGGACCTTGCTGAAGTCCGAGATAAGATGCAAAAGGTCTTGAGAACGGCGTTCTCTGAAGTGGTGGCGCGACAGGAGGCAGAGAGTCTGCCCATGCGCGACGTTGCCTTGATGCTGGGTATTGAACGCGTTGCCGGTGCGTTCAAGCTCCGCGGGGTCTATCCGTAGTAGGCTGGCTCATTGTGTGTACGTTAGGACGGCAATGTACCTTCTTGTGCAATTGCGATTATTTGCCTAAACCAGAGAATGGACGCCTCACCCTCTTTTCGCATTATGTCGTCTACAGTACGACTATGACGAATGCTGTTGCGTAGATCGGCAATCTGTCGAAACCGGGTCTCAAGCAACTCCTTGTTTGGGAAGATATCTCTGAACAACGTCCAGAGGTTCTTGTTCATGATAATGTCCTTTAGTTCTCTCAGGTCGCCATATTCCAACTTGCCAATCAAGGTCTGATAGTAATCCAAGTCTAGAGCCGGGTTGCTTCTTGCAGCGGCCTGGAGACGCTCATCGATTCTCTGACGTATGTGCTCTGGTAGTCCATTGGCGCTGTTGCTCATCCGCTCTGAGATGATATGGCGCAGATTTAGCTCAACTTCCTCGACATCGGCGTCAAGTTCCCTAAGTTGTGGGGACAGATCCAGCCGCTGCTTGATAAGCAGGTCTTGGATGCCTTCAAGGAACGAGGCACGTCTCTCCGTGACGAAGTCCTCGAAATCATTTGGCGTGAATGGGTCTCTCAAGAGGATCTCGTAGGCCCGGCTCGAGATGAAATGTGACTCTAGAATCCCCATCAACTCACCGTTCTTGGCGGCAAGTTCCGGCAGATATTGATTGGGAAGACGGCTTCCTATGATTTCGCGGTTGGTTTCACCACTCAAGGGTGAGCGGTTGAGGATTGTGTCGATTGAGGTGCTCAGAGTAGATGCGCACTCCCAACTCTTCGGTACTATGTGATGGTCGTCAAGGTCACCGTGCTGGGGCACGTTGCCTGTGATCCAATCCCGAGCACCCCTGAGAACAAGCAGGTTGAAAATCCCGTTGTAGACCGATGTACCGCTCCGAGTCTCTCTTCTGAGATCGAGGTCTTTAAAGCTGTTTTTGAACTCGGAGATAGATGCTGGCTCGGCTTGATCATTAGCAAACCAGGCCATGACGTCCTGGTAGTCCCTTGCGGCTGTGGAATCGACTGCACCTGAGTAGCGATTGGTGAACACGCTCGCCCAATACCACAATCGTATCTTACGTTGGGCGTCCAGCCTCTGGTCAGCAGGCAACCGGCGTGCTTGCTCCTGCAATGAGGCAAACGCTGGAAGGATCGTCACATAGGGTAGGTACTGAGATGAGATCGCTCCGAACTCCTGGGGGTGACTCACGAGAGAAATCACTTTCTCCATGGCCCTGACCGCATCGTGCCAGCGCTCCTCAAACTCATCGGTGTCTTTCACCAGTATTTCTCGCCGAACAACTCCATCCGATCCACGCACCGGCCTCGGGTTGCCAGGCAGTAGGTAATAGAGGTATTTAGGTGAGCAATATGCCTGTAGGAGGATGGACATCACCTGCAGAATGTAGACATCCATCCTCCCGCTATCGACGAAGTCCAACCGAGGTTCGGCGTCTCTCCAGAGTTTCACTCTAAGCTGTAACCCCTTAGGTTTCAGAAGAGCGTTCATCAAGTCAAAGACAGAGAGCCGGACTCCACGGCTGTTGATCTGCGTGAATATGTCGCAGACCTTGTCAAGTTCGAGGTTCTGATCCAGTTCGATGAAGGAAATCTGGTATTGTTCAGTGAGCTCCTTTAGAAGCTCGCCGAACTTTCGGGCGTTTTGCGCGTGGACTTCAGCCAGCACACCGTCTGGCGCGACACTTGCCTGCGCGATGTCTTTCCAATATTCCTCATAGCCCTGCACCCAGTTCGGTAGTTCCCAGCCACTCGCTCCGACGACCGATAGAGGGAACATGTGTTTTTGATATTGTTGTGTTTTGTCCTCAATAAGGTTCAGCCCTCTTCGGGTCCAATCGTATTCAAAAGCGTCTTCGTAATTCTCCTCCATGAACTGGTCTACTTTGATGAAGTATAGGTATCGGTTGTGGCGGTTCGGGGGAGGTAAGTTAGGGGCCATGAAGGCGTAGTACATGGCCGTCAATCGCTGCTGGCCGTCCAGCACGATGTCAGGGTGGTCGTTCTTACCTTCAAATCCGTAAAGCGGCTGACATGCTAGACTATCGTAGTTCTCCTCCTTTCCCTTCCACAGAAGCAAGCTGCCTATGTAGTAGTCACGGAATATAGAGCGCATGAGAGCGTTGATGTCCCACGGCTGCCACTCGAAATCACGCTGGAAATCAGGTATGACGTACCGCCCCTGGCGCAAACGAACGACCATGTTGTTGAGGCTCACGTGATCAGGCTTTTGGGCATTCTTCATTTTGTACAATCTCCACTTCAGTCTCTATTCTCTGAGCTACCGGGTAGGGGACGATCTAGGATACTTGTTTTTCACCGGGCTCTTCAAGAAGAATGCCCCGGCGGATCAGTTCTTGGCGGAGGGCTGTTGAAGCAGCTGCAGCACGTTGCCGTCGGGGTCTTTGAAGGTGGCTACGTATCCGCCCCAGTGCTCCTTCTCCGGTTCTCTGAGAAACTCGACTCCTTTTGCGTGCAGGCGCTGATACACCGAGTGGATATCGTCCACGGCAAGGTTGACCATGATGCGAAGGGGGTCTTTGGCTTCGCCCTTGACCTCGCTGTGGTCGGTTATGGTCAATCGCAAGTCGCCAAACTGAAACGCGATGAAGCCGTCACGCTGCGAGGCCGGTTTCATCGCGAGGACGTCGCGGTAGAAGCTGGCTAGTCGTTCCACATTGGCTGTCCAGATGATTACGCCGGCGATTCCTTTGATCAACTAGTTCTTCACCCCCATCCTAACCTTCCCCCATCGAGGGGGAAGGGATATAGGGTTACGGCTGCAAAGCTCTACACCCCATCCCCGCATCAAGTGCGGGGCAAGGCTCCAACCTTCCGCCGTCAAGGGGAAATGGGCACCGCTAGGCCAGGCCCTTGCTTTTGAGCACCTCTCCGGCATGCGCTAGAAAGCGCGCGCCGCCGCTCTGAAAGAACTCCCTGGGCGATACCGTGATCATGCGGAAGCCTCTGTCCAGGACGTCCGCCAGATTATCCACATTAGCGGCTGAGTTGACGGTCTTTCCGGCGGCAATGGAGTCGTTGACTATCTTCTCGACGTGGCCGGTAACCAGATCCTGATCGGGCCAGTCCATGGAGTGAGCCAGGTCCAGGGGGCCCAGGTCGATGAAATCCAGGCCGGGCGTTGCCAGTATGTCCGCCAGATTGTTCACGGCGGTGATCTCCTCCATGATGAAGCCAATCATAGTTTCGCTGTTGATGTCCAGCGTCCACTGCTTAGCCGAGGACATGTTCAAGCCGAACTCCCCGCCCCTGCTTCTGAAGAAGATAGTCCGTTTACCCTCGGGGCGGAACTTGGCGGCGTCGATTACCGCCTGGGCATCCTGTGCGGTATTCACCCGCGCCACCAGCACTCCCTGCGCCCCACCATCCAGGGCGTGCAAAATAAGCTCAGGGTTGTTCTGCATCCTGGCGATTGCCGTCATGCCATTCAGGTCGGCGGCGCGAATCGACTCTTCCAGTTCACGCTCGGTGAACGGATCGTGCTCGCAGTCTATGATGGCGTAGTCAAAGCCCAGAAGGCCGGCCAGCTCCAGTGTGGCGGGTTCGTCCGCCGCTACGGTTACTCCAAAGGCAACGCCCCCGGCGCTCAGCTTCTCTTTTGTTCTGTTCTTGCGTACCATTGATACCTCCCCGGACGTCGCGCTAATCAGGCGCCGTCATTACCATTGAGATGGCGTCCCTGTTCTGCAAGAGACGGATATCCGCCAGCGGGTCTCCGTCTATGAGAAGCAAGTCGGCCTTCTTGCCGCTCTCTATTGTTCCCACAGTATCTTCGATACCGATGCACTCAGCCCCGGTACGGGTGGCGGCTACGATTGCCTCCATGGGGGTCAGACCGCTTTCCACCATCAGTTCCAGCTCTTTGGCCAGGTTGCCGCGGCCGAATTTGCTGCCGCAGTCGCTGCTGCTGGCAATCTTCACTCCCACCTCATTGGCAAGCCCCACCATCTTGAACTGGTTGTCCACCTCGGATTTCGCCTCTTCTATGCCCCCGGGAAATACGTTCCATCGTTCGCCTTCCGTGGCAATCCAGTGGAATATGCTTATGGTAGGGCAGAGGAACACTCCGGCTTCCGCTATCTTCTCCAGCAACTCGCGGTTGGGGCCAATCCGACCATGTTCCATAGTGTCCACGCCTGCCTCCAGGCCGTGGAGCACGGACGGCGCGCCAGTCACATGAGCAGCTACACGCTTTTCCCGGCGGTGCGCCTCGTCCACGATGGCTCGGAGTTCGTCGAGGGAGAACTCGGGATGGGCCACCAGGTCTTCCGGTGTGTTGGTAATGCCCCCAGAAGCGAGGAAGACCTTTATCAAGTCCGCGCCTTGCCTGAAGTTTAGCCTCACCGCCTTGCGGCACTCATCAACACCATCGACAAGCCAGGCTCTGGGCTGCAGGTCTTTCATCCAGCTATAGGGGAAGGCGTGCCAGTCCCCGTGGCCGTTGGATTGGGACAGAGCATCGCCTGCGGCATAGATGCGAGGGCCCGTGATCACGTTGTCGTCGATGGCCCTGCGCACCGCAATTGGCACTCCGTTTGCCGTTCCGGCGTCTCTTAAAGTGGTGAAGCCAGAGGCCAGTGCATCGAAAGCATCGGTCGCTGCACGCAGCAGACGCACCTGCAGCGGGGGGTCCAGGTAGCGTTGATAGGCGCCAGCGGTGGCCTCCCCCGAAATGTGAACGTGACAATCCATGAGGCCGGGCATCAGGGTCTTGCCTTCCGCGGCTATGGTCTCCGCTCCCAGCGCCTGTTCCGGCGCTGCTTCCTGCGGCCCAATCCAACCGATCTTGCCATCCTCCACCAGCAGAGATACGCCGTCACGGGGGCTCCGCCCCGTGCCGTCGATGAGCCGTACGCCCTGAAACAGAATCTTCTCACCGGCCTTGACGAGCCGTATCCTCTTCAGGGCCTTGGGGTAATCACTACCTATACCACTGGCGAATGCTTCCATCTCCCACCTCTCGACCGTTGGATACCTTGCAGTTTGGGCAATTATGGCCTTTGCCCTGCGCCAGGTCAATGACGGCGGATTGTTGCTCCCGATGGCATTGCGATATTATCAGGAGCGCACGTGTTTCAAGTACAGCAGACGATGAGGAATAAACCATGGCGGCAAAATACGACCTTCTTCTAAAGGGCGGCAGAATAATCGACCCCTCACAGGGTTTGAACGACTCGCTGGACATAGCATTTGCCGGGGGCAAGGTAGCGGCGCTTTCCAAGGATATCGCAAGAGAAGAGTCGGACGAGACGGTGGAGGTGAACGGCAAGCTGGTAGTCCCCGGCCTGATCGACCTGCACGGCCACTTTGCGCACAAGATAACGCCCTTCCGGGCTGACCCCGACGCTGTCTGTCTCCCCGTAGGGGTTACCACGGCGGTGGATACGGGGAGCACGGGATGGATCAACTTCCCCGGCTTCCGGGCATACGTCATCGAGAGAGTGGATACCCGGCTCTATGCGTTCCTTCACCTGTCGTCGCTTGGCGTTTCCACAGTTCTCACGCTGGGGATACCGGACACCGAGGACTTCCGCCTAGCCAGGGAAGAGGAGGCGGTGCAATGCATTGAAGCAAACCGCGACCTGATTCTTGGCGTCAAGGTGCGCCTTTCGCCCCACGGCACCACGGTGGCCAACGCCGTTCCCTCGATGGAGATGGCGCGCCGCGTGGCGGACAGAACAAAGACCAAGTTCATGGTGCACGTTATGGACTCTCCACTTCCCATGGCTGAAGTGGTTAAGTACTTGAGGAGGGGGGACATCCTAACCCACGCCTTCCACGGTGAGGAGCACAACATCATGGACGCAGGCGGGGAGGTCAGGCCGGAGATGCAACAGGCAAGGCGCGACGGGATTGTATTCGATACGGGGTGCTTCATGCGGCACTTCTCAATTCCACTGTGCCGCTCCGCCATAGAACAGGGGTTTGAGCCCGACACCATCAGCACGGACATAGTGGGGGAACGCCCGGGGACCGTCTGCTACAACCTGCTGGAGATAATGTCGATCTTCCATGACCTGGGCATGGGACTTGAAGAGGTTGTCAGAGCCACGACCAGCGGTCCGGCCGCTGTCATCGGCAGGGAGGACCTGGGTCACCTGGGAGTGGGCGCCGAGGGAGACGCGGCGGTGCTGGACATCGAACAGGGCAGCTTCTATTTCGAAGACCAGCTGGGCCACTCCATTGAGGCTGAGAAACGGCTTGCGCCCATTTTAACCGTGAAGGGCGGCAAGCGCTGGGTGCCCCAAAGGGAGGAGTAGATTGAGTCACAAGACCGTGCCGGAACCGATACACCCTGGCGAGCATCTGGCTGAAATCATGGATGAGTTGGGCATCACCCAGTATCGTCTGGCAAAGACAACAGGGGTGCCCCCAATACGCATCCACAACATAGTTCACCGTCGCAGGTCCATTACTGCGGACACAGCACTGCGAATCGGCAAGGCCCTGGGAATGAGTCCCGACTTCTGGTTGAATCTCCAGCGAATGTACGACCTGGACGTGGCTCGCGCCAAGACCGACGTCAGCGCCATAGAGCCGTTGGTTAAGGCATCCGTCTGAGACTGGGCTAGTCTGGCACGCCCGTACACACGGGGGATAGCTACTGTATTTGACTCCAATTTATGCCAAACCTATACTGGGCTTTATCCGGTCTGGCGATCAAATGTCTCTCTTGACGCCAGTTCTCAATCTTAGGAAGCAACTATGGCAACAATGACTGAAACAAGCCTTCATGACATCGAAAAACTGACCTTTCAAGAAAGCGACAGTATAGATGTTCCGCCACCCGACCTTATAGCGTACAACGAACTCAGGTCTTGCGCGGATCTGTTCCGAATGTACCAAGAAGGCACCCTTAATATTCGCCCGGAATTTCAGAGAGAGGTGGTGTGGGATGACAAGAAACAAACTCGCTTCATAGATTCCCTGATTAAACAGCTCCCGATTCCTAGCATGTGCTTTAGCCTGGATTACAAGACGGATAAATGGCAGGTTATAGATGGGCTTCAGCGTATGTCGAGTATTATCCGCTTTCTACGCGGCGATGACTGGAGTCTTTCCAGTCTTGATGACGTGGACAAGAAGATTGCCGGCCAGCACGTCCCCAGCTTCCGCAGCAAGCCCGCCTTGCACAGATACTACACCCGTGTAGAGAATGTAACTTTGCCCGTTACAGTTATTCGTTGTGATTACTCCAAACCTAGCCACATGGATTACCTATTCACCATCTTCCATCGCCTTAATACGGGCTCCGTCAAACTCAATAACCAGGAAATCCGGAACTGCATCTACTCTGGTGCTTTTAACGACTTCCTGCATGAACTTGACATTGACCAAACATGGCTAAAGCTGAATGGATGGTCTTCAAGTGAGGGACATCGTTACCGTGGACAGGAACAGATACTCCGTCTACTTGCCTTCCACGACAATTATCGCGATTACAAAGGCAGCTTGGTAAAGTTTCTGAACCGGTATATGGAAAAGCACCGCCACACGGGGGGAAGGTTTTTGGAAGACAAGAGAGAGGTCTTCAACCGCACAATTAGAATTGTTCACAACTCAATTCTAGGTGAGCAGCCTAGTGAATGGCTTGGAAAATCTCTGACAGTCATGGAAGCAACTTTAGTTGGCGTGTCTCTAAACCTAGACCATCTGGAGACGCTTCCCAGCGAGCGTGTTCACCAGATGTATGATCAATTTCTGAGGTCGGAGGCTCTCTCCGAGGCGAAGCTGCGGGAAGGGCTCTCCGGAAGGCAAAAAGTACTAGATCGGATGTCAACCGCTGAACGGGCATTCTCCGACCAGGGAAATGGTTAACAAGACTACCATTGCCAGAAACCTAGGTGAACTGCATTCCCGTTATAACAGGAGACACCGCAACTCCAGAGACCCTTTGTATTATTCGAAGTTGTACCTGATAGAGTTGTGCGGCTGGATAGAAGAAACTATGGATAGCATAATACGGGACTGTTCCCTGAGGCGTTTGGCAGCTACCAAAAATCGGAAACATGTGGAGAGCGTTATAGTTGGAAGGACATACGGCTTCAAATATAACAGACACTTCCGGAATATGCTTATGAGGGTTCTTGGACTGATTAAGGTCGAAGAACTGGAATCAAAGCTCGATCAGAAAAAGTTTGGAAATATGAGGTCAAGTCTCGACATCCTCTATAGTGAGCGCAATAGGGCTGCCCACACATACATTGAAGGCATTACCATAACCGTACTCGCCCCTTCAGCAGTCAGCCACCATTTCCAAAGTGTGTATGAAGGATTGAAAGACATCGAACGGTGCATCCGTCGCCTGAGAATCTAAGGCTATATCTGTAAGGCAGGGTTGGCGACGCGTGTTCCCCCGCGCACAACCAGCAAAGTCTGGCACGCCCGGTGGGATTCGAACCCACGACCCCCGGTTCCGAAGACCGATGCTCTGTTCCGCTGAGCTACGGGCGCACACTAATTTATCGTAGTCCCCGTTCTTTGCTATGTCCACTGTTGGGGGAGACGGCTACCGCTGGAAAGGGGACTCCACGCCCAGCTTGGAAGCTATCTCTTCGAGCTGCGCCACCAAGGCGTCGTCTATCTCAGCGCCGTTGCGAAGGTACTCCTGCTCACGGCGGTACTCGATTTCACCCGGGGCCAGGATTTCGTTGAATCCCGGCCTCAGCTTGCTCGACTTGACCTCGCGAATGAAGGCGTCCATGCGCTGTTTGAACTCGTCCACCGGCATGAACCAGGCTATGTCCAAGGCGATGAAGGTATGCGCCACGTCCTGCCGGGACGGATTTGAGTACGGCGACAACCCAAAGGCGCCGCCGCCGATCACGCCAGTCAGCACGTCGGTTATCATGGCCAAACCGTACCCTTTGTGCTGGCCTATGCCCAGCAGCGCGCCCTGCATGGCGGCCGCCGGGTCGTCCGTCTCATAGCCGTCGGGAGTAAGCGCCCAGTCCGTAGGCATCTTCTTCCCTTCACGCACGAACCATCGCATCATGCCCTTGCCAGCGGTGGTCAGGGCAATGTCCAGCACCAGGGGGAAGTCTCCGCCCGTGGGCGCGGCAACGCTCCAGGGGTTGGTGCCGACCACGGGGGTCGCTCCTCCCCAGGGCGCCATCTCAGGCCCGGCGTTGGTCATGGCAATTCCGATGCAATCGTGTTCCAGTGCGAGGCGGGCATGGACCGCCGACGAGCCGAAGTGGGTGCTATTGCGGACTATCACGGTTCCTATGCCGCTGGACTTGGCCTTTTGCACGGCTAGTTCCATGGATTTCTGCCCTATCATGGAGCCCAGACCGTTGTGGCCATCTACGAGGGCCAGCGCCGCGGTTTCCTTCACGACGTCAAACGGCGCTTCCAGATCGATTCCCCCGCTGCCGATACGGTCGAAGTATTGCAGCAGCTTGCTCACTCCCTGCCCCTGGCCGGGGAGGCAGCGCAGGTGGCTCTGCATTATACCGTTGCCGCAATAGCGGATCTGCTCCTCCGACATGCCTATGGCACGCAGCATGTCGTGGACGAACGCCTCCAGCTTTTGAACCGGAATCCGCACCTGTGTAATAGTCATCTGTCTGGCTCCTACAATCGAATGTTACTGAGTACTCGCGAACTGTTCCAATGACGGCGCGGGAGACTTGACTTCCAAAAACGTAGACTGTTCCAGCGCTTGAACGTTGTGCGGCACTCCTATGGGATGCCGGCAGACGTCGCCGGGTTGCAGCGTGTACGTCTCTTCACCGACGATTGCCTGGACCTTGCCGCTTATCACATAGAGCAGGGACTCATGGTCGTGCGAATGCATTGGGGAACTGGCGCCCTCCGCATAGACCATTTGCATAATGGTCATCTCGTCCCCTTGGAGGAGGGGTTTGACCCTGGCGGACCCGGTTACAGGCAGACCTTCCACGCTGGTAACCGTACGGTACTCAACGTCCGAGTTTCTTGAGACAATCATGCCGAACCTCCTTGCATCGGGTTATGGAATTGCGCACTAACTTATCACAAACACCCCTGAACCGTTGATCTTTCCCGCCTTGAGCAGCCGCAACGCTTCACCGGCCTGCTGCAGGCTGAAAGTCTGGATTTGGGTTTCAATCTGCGCCTGATCCGCTATATCCAGCAGTTCAATGGCGTCCCGCCGCGTAGCGTTGGCCACGCTGCGCACACTGCGCTCGCCGTAAAGAAGCTGGTACGGCATTTCAGGGATGCGGCTCATGGTGACCCCGGCCAGCACCAGAGCGCCGCCCTTCTTGATGGAGCTCAGCGCCTGTGGGACAAGCTCACCCGCCGGAGCAAATATGATGGAGGCGTCCATCTTTTCTGGCGATCTATCCGCCGCCGTGCCAGCCCATTCCACTCCCATTTCCATCGCCATCTCTTGGTGCTCCGCGCTTCTGGTGAAGACAAATACGCGGCAGTTCAAATATCGCGCTAGCTGAAGCACTATGTGCGCTGAAGAGCCGAACCCGTATAAACCCAAGCTCTGTCCGGGTCCAACTTGTGAGAGCTTCAGCGCTCTGTATCCAATGACACCTCCGCAAAGCAGCGGCGCAGCATGCTCATCGGAGAAGCTTTCCGGAATGCGGTAGACGAAATAAGCGGGCGCGGAGAGATACTCCGCATAGCCGCCGTCAACGTCGTACCCTGTGAACTTGGCCCTGGTGCAGAGGTTCTCCCGGCCCGACTTGCAGAAGCCGCAAGCGCCGCACGTCCAATTCAGCCAGGCCACTCCTACGCGATCGCCGGGTCTCACGCCACTGACCTCGTGGCCCATCTGCTCCACAACACCAATCACCTGATGCCCCGGAATCACCGGCAGTTTGCGTTGGGGCAGGTCTCCCTCAATGATATGCAGGTCAGTGCGGCAGAGGCCGCACGCTTTGACCCTGATCAGGACGTCTCCAGGGCCCGCTTGAGGGATATCAACGTCCTTTGCATGCAGGGCAACGTCTTCAATACGGGCGGCTTGGTTGAGTATGACGGCTTTCACAAGATAGGAATCGCAGAGCAGCGATACGAAGAAAATCGATGGGGTGAGCGGAGGGATTTGAACCCTCGATCTCCAGGGCCACAACCTGGCGCCTTAACCACTTGGCCACGCCCACCATGACTAAACCGGCCGCAGCAGTCTGTGGCATGGAGCGCTGCCCGGCGGCCAGTCTACCTAACGATAGTAGCATCCGCAGCGAACGAAATAAAGGTCTGCAATGCTGCTTGCTTCAAAACCGACTTCAAGTATAATCTACGCTCGTTGGATTTATAGTGACCTTTGTAAGGAGCCTATTTGAGTAGACGCGTTTTTGTGACTGGCATTGGAATGGTCACACCCGTCGGGCTGGATACCACGGAGACCTGGCATAGCCTGGTCAACGGAGTATCCGGCGTAGACTTCATCTCGTCGTTCGATGCGGAGGGCCTGGCAACTCGCTTTGCCGCTGAGGCAACCGGGTTTGAACCAACCGACTTCCTGGACAAGAAGAGCGCCCGCCACATGGACAGGTTCGCCCAGTTCGCCGTGGTGGCGGCTCAGGAGGCGCTGTGGCAAGCGGACTTGGACCTGACAAAGGAGGACCCCACGCGGGTTGCCGCCATCGTGGGCAGCGCTGTGGGAGGCTTGCTCACCCTCTCCGAACAGTACCAGGTTCTTCAGGAGCGCGGCGCAAACAGGGTAAGCCCATTCCTCATTCCCAAGATGCTGGCGGACATGGCCTCCGGGCAGGTGTCTATGAAGCTGGGGATCAAGGGGCTGAACTATTCACCGGTATCGTCATGTTCCAGTGGAGGCGAGGCCATAGGCCAGGCCTGGCACATGATCAGGCGCGGCGAGACGGACATAGCCATTGCAGGCGGGGCCGAAGCGCCCATATGCCCCATTACCATTGCCGGATTCAACGCTTGCCATGCCCTGTCCCGCCGCAATGATGATCCCAAGCGCGCAAGCCGACCGTTCGATATTGATCGCGACGGGTTTGTGATGGGCGAGGGATCTGGGATCCTGGTGCTGCAGAGCGAAGACAGCGTGCGAAAGCATGATTCGCACGTACTCGCCGAGCTTGTGGGCTACGGCGCTACCTCCGACGCATTTCACGTTACCCAGCCCGACCCGGACGGCGACGGCGCAGCCAGGGCTATGCGCATGTCGCTTGAAGCCGCTGGCATGGCTCCTGAAGAGGTCGGCTATATCAACGCCCACGGTACGTCTACGCAACTGAACGACAAGGTTGAGTCGATTGCTACCAGAACCGTATTCAAGGAGCACGCTGAGCGGTTGGCCATCAGCTCCACCAAGTCAATGACCGGACATCTCCTTGGAGCGGGCGCTGCCCTGGAAGCGGCGATCAGCGTCGCCGTCCTGGAAAAAGGGGTGATCCCGCCCACCATAAACCTGGATAACCACGGTCCGGAGTGCGACTTGGACTACACCCCCCACGCCTCCCGGCAGCTCAAGGTAGACGCCGTAATGAGCAACGCACTGGGATTCGGCGGCCACAACTCGGCGCTCATCTTTCGTTCAGTGAATGGAAGCTTAGTCTAAATCTATGTTGGGAGGGACGGCGTTGAATTCGGCCCACCAGCGGATTGAATGGCGAGTTCGCCCTGCCGTTCCCCAAGAGATAGCCCGGCCACTGATGGATTCGGGGCTGACGCCAATCCTCTCGCAGCTTCTCTACAACAGAGGCTTACATAGCCCCGATCAGGCCCTAGCTTTCCTTTCCACCGACGAGGTGTCTCACGATGCAGCGTTGCTGCCCGGTCTGCAACAGGCCGTGGAAAGGCTGAGGAGGGCGGTAAGGGACCAGGAGCGGGTTGCCGTTTTCGGCGATTTCGACGTAGACGGCATTACGGGAACCGCCATCATGGCCCGCGCCCTGACCTCGCTGGGCATTCAGGTAATTCCGTACATTCCCCATCGCGTCGACGAGGGTCACGGACTCAACACGGACGCCGTGAGCTACCTTGCGGCCCAAGGCGCAACCCTGATAGTCACGGTGGACACCGGCGTCACCGCCTTCGCCGAGGTGGCGGCGGCTCAGGACATGGGCGTGGACGTAATCATAACCGACCACCATCTGGCCCCTGAGGGAGCTCCCGATGCTTGCGCCATCATAGACCCGCGACTTCCAGGCTCAACGTATCCGTTTCCGCACCTCACGGGCGCGGGACTTGCTTACAAGCTATGCAAAGCCCTTTTGCAATCGTTTGGCTTTAGCGGCCAGGAGCAGGTGGGCACCCTGCTATCCCTGGCCGCTCTGGGAACCGTGGCCGACGTTGCGCCGCTGTTGGACGAGAACCGTTCCCTTGTCAGGCGCGGCTTGGAGGAGCTTGCCCGCTCCTCGTCGACCGGTCTCCAGGCCATGTTCAGGACGGCGCGCATCGAAGACGTATCCTTCGATGCAGAAACCATCGGGTGGGTGCTGGCGCCCCGGCTCAACGCCGCGGGAAGGCTGGACCATGCTGACACAAGCTACAGACTGCTGGTCACCAACGACGCCGGGGAAGCGGAAGGACTGGCACAGCAACTGGAACAGCAGAACCGCGACAGGCGGACCATGACGACGGAGGCATACGAGAAGGCGAGGTCTCTGGTGGAGCCTGCGCCGCTCATCATGGTGGGGGATGAGTCGTTTTCTCCGGGCATAATTGGACTGGTTGCCAGCCGGCTTGCGGAGGAGTTTCACCGGCCTGCTGTTGTGCTCAGTTTGGGCCCGGACGTCAGCCGGGGCAGCTGTCGCAGCATCCCCGAGTTCGACATCGGTTCCGCGTTGCATGAGGTGGCTCCGGAGGTGGAGGGAATGCTGAGATTCGGCGGCCATCCTCAGGCGGCGGGCTTCACCATTGTCACATCGAGCTTGGACTCCCTACAGAGGCGGCTCACCTCCGTGGCGGAGGAGGCGCTGTCCGACCAGGTCTTGCAGCCGCGCTTGGAAATAGACGTGGAGCTGCCGTTGCGGGATCTGCCGCGTGACATCTACCCGACGGTGCAGAGGCTGGCCCCGTTTGGCGCGGCCAACCCCGCTCCGCTGTTTCTCAGCCGCAACGTGCAACTGGTGAGCAACCGGCAGATAGGCTCCAACGGAGACCATCAACTGCTCAAGCTGAAGGAGAACGGCATAACCTGGGACGCCATTGCTTTCAGCAATAGCTGCCGACTGCCTGAGAACATAGATAAAGTGGACGTGGTCTATACCGTTGAGGTAGACCGCTGGCGCTCCCGTGAGACCTTGCGGCTGAACGTCAAGGACGTGCGGCCTGCCGTTGCCGCTTAAGCCCTGGCCCTAGGGCGACGGGAACGAGCCTTGGACGCGGGCTTTGGCGCACGGCGTACCCAGCGCGCCTTGTAGGCCAGCAGCGGCACCGTAATTGCCAGGACTACCAGCGCAATGATGTGGGCTTCCTGGAAGCCGGCGAACCACTCCTTGTCCAATCTGAGGAACTGGATGAAGAAACGCCCTATGGAGTAGAGCATCAGGTATAGCGCAAACAGC
The DNA here is from genome assembly GCA_965116555.1 of Dehalococcoidia bacterium. Lineage (GTDB taxonomy): Bacteria > Chloroflexota > Dehalococcoidia > Lucifugimonadales > QGNO01 > DAOUJH01. The sequence goes on from OZ220698.1 coordinate 2,212,912, forward strand.
ATGCCCGGCGGGGCCAGCCGTCCTCTCAGCTTCCAGATCACCGCCAGCACTATGACATTCCATATCATCTCGTAGGCGATCACGGGCTGACTGGCGTTCAGTCCCCATCTTTCAAAGGAGGGGCTCAAGTAATGACCGTAGACAAAGCCCCAGGGCAGGTCTGTGCGCACGGAGAGGTGCTCTCCGTTGATGATGTCTCCCACCCGGCCTATGGTCTGCGCGATGAGGAGCGCCGGAGCGGTTATGTCGGCCAGTGCGCCGGCGGAGAAGTTCTTGAACTTGGCGTACATCTGCCCGTTCAAATAACCCTGGGATATCTTTTCTCCCACCAGCCGCTTGAACCAGGGCTGCGTCTCACCGGAGTAGATTCGCCCCAGGTACTTCCTCACCCAGATGTAGCCGTAGCCACCGACAAACCCGGTGAGAATGGCCCCGTAGAGGGCAATTCCTCCCTGCCATACGGCGTATATCTGGTTTAGGTTCTGGCCATAGAAGTCCCAGCGGTCTATGACGTGGAAGAGCCTGGCGCCCACTATGCCGGAGATGACGGCCCAGACCGCGGTGGCATAGACAACGTCCGTATCGATGCCGTCGCGCTTTGCCCACCTGGCCACAAGGATCACGGCCACGACCACGGCCACAAAGGTGAGGAATCCGTGCCAGCTTAGTACGAACCCCCCGCTTTCAAAAAGGTTGGGATTGATATTAATTTGGATAGCTAAGGGTTGTATGGCGTAGTTCAACATAACCCACCAATTGTATTACGGCTTGGCTTGGTGTCAAGGAACCGCCTCTTGACGTGCCCAGAGAGGGCACGCAATACCAACGGAAAAGTGCGGTATTCATGGACAGTTGATGACTGTAGAGCGCGGCTCCGGCGGCGATGGGCCGGATTGTTCAGCCCCAGACATGGCGTGCTGTCTCAGCGACGATGCGGAGCTTTGCGTTCTGCTGCTCTATAGTGAGGGGATTGCCAACGATGGATGTGCCGAACCCGCATTGAGGACTGAGGGCAAGTTGCTCACGAGGGAAATGGCGCGCCGCCTCGGCAATCCTATCCGCAAGCTCCGATTGGGTCTCGGCGCGTGGCGACTTGGTCGTGACCAGCCCAAGCGCCACCGTCTTGTCGTCCGGTATACTGTGCAAAGGCTCGAACGAGCCTGAACGCTCGTCGTCGTACTCCAGCATCAGCCGCTGCGCATTCACGCGCCGGAGCACCGGCTCGACGAGCTGGTCGTAACCGCCTTCAGCCAGCCAGCGGCCGCCCTGGTTGCCCCGGCAGAGGTGGAACGCGAATACGGCCTCTGGGAACCCGTCCATCACTGCGTTGTCCAACTCTATGCCTTGGGCAATCCAGTTTTCCATGGTCCCGGCCTGGTCGTTGTAGAAGGCCGCCCAGGTTGGATCCAGCACGAGTGGGTAGTGCGGAGCATCGAGCTGAATGTAGGTTGCGCCGAGCCTGATCAGCTCTTCGATCTCTTCACGGATGATCCGCGCCACGTCTGACAGGAACGCATCCAGCGTGGGGTAGGCTGTGACAGACTTCACCGGCGACCAGAAGTTGGCGAACAGGCTGGGGCTTGGCAACGTAATCTTCGCCAGGCGCGACGTTCGACCGCGCAGGTAGGTGAACTCCTCCGCCGACAGGTGACGTTTGCGCCGGAGGGGCCCGACGACCCCCAGGGTTGCAGGACGCTCCTTGTGCAAGTCTCCCACCCGTTCGCTGCCCCGCCAATCACCCCAGAGGAATGCATCAATGTCGAACTCGCCGAAACCTTCGACTGCCTCTGGCATCTGACTCTGGAAAGAGAGCCGGCGCATCTCACCGTCGGTGAGGACCTCTAGTCCCGCCTCCTCTTGGGCGGTTACGGCGCTATCGACAGCGGCGTCCTCGATGCGCTTGAACTCCGAGGGCGCCATACGTCCAGCCGCAACGTCCTCTCGCGCGGCGATCAGTTCTGGCGGCCTGATCAGGCTCCCAACAACGTCGGCATGGGGCAGATTCAGCATGACTGGAAGTCTCCCACATCCGTGGGCTTATGCCAAGGACTGTGTTTGCCAACGCCCCAAAGGCCAAATCTCCATATGCTGCAGCCTTCTGCCACCAAGCAAATCCTTGGGTATGTGGTAGAATAGAGTACCCAGTTTCCGAGGTTGGGTAACATGGAGCAAGCTTTACAAGGTTTCCTGAACCACCTTACCGTGGAGAAAGGAGCGTCGCCTCACACGGTCGCCGCCTACCGGAACGACTTGGGCCAGCTGCTGGAGTTTGCCGAGGGGGCCAGAGTCAGCCCGCGTCTTCTCAGCGACTATGTGATTGCACTCCAAGAACGCGGCTACTCCAACACCACCGTTGCCAGGAAGATTGCTTCCGTCAAGTCTTTCTTCAATTTCCTGCTGGAAGAGGGGGAGGTGAAGGAAGACCCCACGGAAAACCTGTCCTCGCCCAGAACCGGCAGAAGTTTGCCCAAGCCGCTCAGCGAAGAGGATATACTGCGCCTTCTTGAGGAACCGTTCAAGTCCAACTCACCCGAGGGTCTGCGCGACGGCGCAATGCTGGAGTTGCTCTATGCCAGCGGCCTGCGCGTCAGCGAAATGATCAATCTGAACGTACGTGACGTAAACATAGACGAGCAGTACCTGCGCTGCATGGGCAAGGGGTCCAAGGAGCGTGTAGTGCCTCTCTACGACGAGGTGGTAGAGGTTGTACGGTACTACGTCACAAACGGCCGCCCCGAACTTCTTGCCGACAGCAACCGGAATGAGCAGGCGCTTTTCCTAAACCGTCACGGAGATAGGCTGACAAGGCAGGGGTTCTGGTTTATTCTCAAGAATCATGCCATAAATGCCGGCATAGTCCAGAGAATCACTCCCCATACCCTGCGTCACAGCTTTGCTACCCACCTGCTGGCCGGTGGAGCTTCGCTGCGCAACGTACAGGAGTTCCTGGGACACGCCAGCATTGCCACAACACAGATATATACTCACATCACAAGCGAACGGATTATGGAGGAGTACGACCGCGCTCATCCGAGGGCTTGACATGACATTGTAAAACTGAGCCGCCACATTGCATAAGCAGAAAACGGAGGGATGCCATGGGCGTAATCACTATAAACGGGCAGAGAGGCAGCGCCGCCAGGGAAATAGGCGCAGAGGTAGCACAGCAGCTGGGCTATGACTACGTAGACCGGCTCATACTGGCCGAATCGGCTATGCGCTTGGGCGCAACCGTAGAAGCGGTGGAGGATAAATGGCAGCGAAAGCCGGGGCTGGCCGAACGGTTGGGGCGCTTCCTGGAACGCATCATGGAGCGCTCGGCCACCGCTGGCGCGGGAGGAGACCCCTACTTTGGGCCGGGCCTTGGAGTCCTGCTTGGCCAGGACTACCCTGAGGCGGTGGCGGAGCCGATAAACACGTCCGATCAGCTGGTGGACGAACACTTCCTGGAGGCTACCAGGGATGTGATTTTCGACCTGGCCAATACGGGGAACGTAGTGATAATTGGACGGGCCAGCAATCACATACTCAGGGATAGGCCGGACACTTTCCACGTGGGGATTATCTCCACGATTGATTACCGAGTTGAGGTCATCAAAAAGCGTGAAAACATGCCGGAAGAAGATGCGCTTAGGTTCATCACCGAAACCGAAATAGCCAGGTTGGAATACTTCCGCAAGTATTTTCAGGCTGAGGCGGATAATCCCAACGACTTCCACATGATGCTCAACACCAGCATAGTAGACCAGGAAAAAGCGGCAAGCCTTATCATTAAGGCCGCAGTAGGTTAAGATGATAGCTGGTAAATAATTTAGCTGTTCCAGGACAGGCAACCGGGAGTCCGGATAGCAATGGGGGCATCTGACCATGCCGAAGAAATCTAAGAGAGTTGCATCGCGCCAGGCGCAGTTGAGCGGCAGATCAAAGAGGACGCGCTCACACGGCCCTTCAGGAATACCTGTAACCGCCTCTCCACAGGAAGGCTCTTCATCGTCCAGGGCAGCCGTGGACTCGGCTGTGGCCGTGGCAGAACCAAAGGCCGTGGTGAGGGCAGAGGCCGGCGCACCCCCAGTCGCTCAGCCCCGCACGCCCCGGTCAAGAAGCAGGGGAATACAGGTCAAGCCCGTGGAGGCCTACTTTGTCCCCGAGATACGCCGCATCGGCATCGCCTCAGGGATAGTGATTGCGATATTGATCGCTATGGTTTTCGTTCTGCCCCAGATCGATCTTCAGATCTGAAAAGTTACCTCTCCAGCCGTCAGAGACACCACTGTACCGTCCTTGCGGCGCAGCACCAGGTTGCCCTCACCGTCTATGTCTTCGGCTAGGCCCTCCTCTACCTGCTCTCCCCAAAGCACCCGCACCTCTTTGCCCAGCGTCTCCATACTTTCACGCCACTCGCTCCATACTGCCCCCCACTCCTGCAAGCTGGCGTATATGTAGCCCAACTCTTGAAGGACGGCCTGAAGCGTCTCTTCGCGCTGCACGGCATGGTCAACCTCCTTGGAGAGGCAGGTGGTATCTCCCAAGCCCTCGTTGACTTCATCTGCCGGATCCATGTTGACATTGACGCCAACTCCAAGCACGGCGTATCGCACCTGTTCATTTTGGACCGCCGACTCTACAAGAATACCGGAGACCTTCTTGCCATTGATGCGTACGTCGTTGGGCCACTTTATCCCAGCCGATAATCCGTACATATGACGGATAACCCTTGCAACCGCCACGGCGGCGGCAATGCCCAAACGTGAAACAGCCCATTTGGAAGGATAGAGCACTACCGAGAAGGATAGATTCTGGCCGGGAGCGGTTACCCATTTTCTGCCGAAGCGTCCCCTGCCCGCCGTCTGCTCTTCGGCCACAATCACCGTCCCTTCCGCTGCACCCTCTTCCGCCGCCTGGCGCGCTAGATCCATGGTTGAACCAACGCTTTGGTAATAATCTATGCGGTGCCCTATCAGAGCATTGCTAAGAAAATCCTGGACGGCCTTTACCTGAAGCAACGGTTCCACAGGGGTCTCCTTCCCACGGAGTTGATCACATTATACAACCAGGCTTCCAACCGTAGACCGGTGCACCTATACTGTGAAGTGTGCTAATGGACAAAGCGGCGATGCCAATTGGAGGGCGCTTATGAAAAGCATTCTGGTTCCCCTAGACGGTTCCCTTCTTTCAGAGGCGGTGCTACCCCACGTCAAAGAGATGGCGTCAGGCCTTCCAGCCAGCATTCACTTGCTCACAGTAGTCTCAATTACAGCTCCGGACAGGGAGGCTTACGAAGAATCCGTGCGGCTGCAGAGTAGAGAAGCCGGCGACTACCTGGAGAGCCAAGCAGAAGAGCTAAAGGCAAGCGGGTTCTACGCCGATTGGTCGGTACGAGAAGGGATTGCGGCGGATGAAATCCTCCTGCACATACAGGAGAACCAGTTTGACCTTGTTGCTATTTCCACTCACGGCAGATCGGGGCTGGGCAGGATGGTCTTGGGGAGTGTCTTCGACAAAGTGATGCGGGAGTCCGGCATCCCCGTACTGGTTATCAAGCCCACTGAATAGCAAGCAAAGCAGGGGGTCTAAGTGACGCTTGACAATGGGCGGTTGAAATGCGTATAGCGGTGATGGGCGCTGGCGCCGTGGGCGGCTACCTGGGCGCATTGCTTGCACGCGCCGGCCATGAAGTGTCCCTGATAGCTCGCGGTCAGCACTTGCAGGCCATCCGAGATTCAGGGCTCCAGGTGCGGAGCGAACAGGGGGACTTCACAACCCAAGTGCGGGCCACAGACCAGCCCTCTGAGATAGGGCCCGTGGACCTGGTGATCCACGCGGTGAAGACCTACCACAACGCGGAGGCCGTTCCTCTGCTTCGCCCGCTTCTTGAAGGAAAAACAACGGTGCTCTGCGTACAGAACGGCGTCGATAGCTGGGAGCAGGCGCAACAAGCGCTGCCGCCCAACACGGTACTGCCCGGCGCAGTCTATATCGAGGCCAGTGTGATAGAACCCGGAGTCGTGCAACAGCAGGGCAACGTGCGTCGCCTTGTTTTTGGTGAAGCGGACGGCTCTTCGACGCCACGAATCCAAGCTATAGCCTCGGCCATGCAAAGCGCGGGTATGCCTACGGAGATCTCCAACGATATAACCAGCGTCCTATGGAGCAAATGGCTCTTCATCACGGCTCTGGCGGGGACCACCTGCGCCGCACATGCAGGCCTAGCCGATCTTCTGGCGGTACCGGAGTCCCGCCTTCTTGTGGTGCAGGTGTTGCGTGAGATAGACAGCTTGGGCAGAAAGCTGGGCGTCAACCTGGACAGCGATGTCGTCGAAAAGACCCTCCACTACATGGAGACGGAAGCGAGTTCGCTCAAGGCGTCCATGCAGAAGGACATGGAAACGGGGCGGCCCATGGAACTGGATGCCCTGACGGGCGCGGTGGTCCGCTTAGGGAAAGAGGCAGGGATATCCACGCCGGCAAACGAGGCCATCTACGCTCTGCTCAAGCCACACGCTTTGAGGAACCTAAAGTCCCTTTCCCCGTCTGTGGGGGAAGGTTAGAGCCTGCCTCACACTTGATGCGGGGATGTGGCAATCCGGTCGGCTGCCCACACACGGTTCACCCCCCATCTCAATCTTCCCCCGTCAAGGGGAAGATGTTTTGCAAAGGTTTCCCTTGCGCAACAGTGGCGCGCTAGCCTAGAGGCAGGCAGTGCGGACTGGGTAGATCTGTAAGCCGAGTTCTGTATTCGCCCTGAGGCGAACGGCGACCATCCATCTGGGCCTGCCGTTTCCAGCAGGCTCAAGCGGCCAACCCGGGGACAGGCCGGGCGCCGTTGTCCCTCTATTAGGCCTTGCTCCAGGTGAGGTTTACCCACTCCTAACGTCGCCGCAGGAGCCGTGAGCTCTTACCTCACGATTTCAACCTTGCCCCCGCTGCTATTGCCGCTGAGGCGGTATGTTTCTGTGGCACTCTCTATCGGGTTGCCCCGCCTGGGTGTTACCCAGCACCTTTGCCCGGAGGAGCTCGGACTTTCCTCCCCGGCGCTCAACGCGCCAGAGCGGCCGCCCAATCTACCCAGCCCGGTTCCAGTTTAACACACGGTACATCGATGCCTTGTATGGAGAAGGGCTGGACACGCACGGCGTCAGCCTATGTGGTTAAGCGGAGGGGTGGAGCTTGATTTCTAACGAGTCTTCACCAACATCGATCCTATCCACGTGCTGCAGCAACAGATGGCGCCACCCGTCATCCTGTTGTTCTCTTCCCCGCAGCAATGCCTCCAGCCGTTCCAGGGAGATAGATCCGTCAGCCGCCTGTTTGAGGTACTTTAGATAGAGCCTCTGCGATACGTCGTTTTCCCTAATGCCCTCGCCGTTTGCCCCGGAGTCCCGTTGTTCCAAGGAGTCTCCCTTGGCGTCCGTAACGTACTGCTTAACGGATGTCTCCAAATCGCTGGCCCTCTTGGTGTGGTACTGGCACTGGCTCTGATTGGCGCGGGTCTGGCACTGGTAATATCTGTAGCTACCTTGTTTGCGCCGTCCGTCCTTGGTGCGCCATGCCTGCCTTCTGGTCACACCGATCATCCGGTTGCCGCATGATGCGCAGTAAACCATCCCGGAAAGCAAGAAGGGCTCGCTCTCTCCAGACCGCCGGAGTGGCTTGCGAGAGGCCATGAGGTCCTGAACGCGCCTGGAATCTTCCGACGAGACTATGGCGGGATGATTGTTGGGAAGCCGCAGACCAAACCTCTGGTAGGTGCCCATGTAAGCACGGTTACGCAGCATGTCACGCAGCGTGACCATGTTCCAGTTGCGTCCTTTGCGTGTCCTGTATCCGCTTTCGTTCAGGCGTCGTGTGATGGTCCTGAGCCCTGATCCTTCCAGGTAGAGTTTGAATATGAGGCGCACGACCTCCTCTTCATGGGGCACCACTTCAAACTTGCCATCGTTGCCCAGAGAGTATCCATAGGGCGGTTTCCCCAAGCCTTCCCCGCGCAGCGCTTTGTCCTGCATGGCCTGTATAATTTGCTGTCGTTTGGCGGCGTTCTGTCCTTCCGAGGTCATTGCCCTGTATAGGGCCTGGACGGGGTCCGGCAGGCCGTCTAGGGTGCATACTACGCTTGACCCCAAGCCGTTTACGCTGAGCACGGCATCCACGGCTCCTTCCAGGGTCGCCGATAGCTGAGATGGGTCGTTGATTAGGACCAGGAACTCCTCGGCTTGCCCTTGCAGGTAATTCAGCAAGTCGGTGTAGCCCTGGGAGTTGTCCTCCGGTGCGGCGTCTACGAAGAGCCGCCTTAGCGTATGGCCGTTGTTCCTGGCAAAAGCAGCCAATCGATACTCCTGGCCCCTCCGCGACATGGCTGAGTTCGGGGGAAGGTGCTTGTTATAGCGTATGTAGCCCACGGCGTGCATATATCAACTCGTGTATAGGATGCGGCCACAGCTGCTGCAGGTAATGGGCACATTGGAGGTGCGCAGACTCTGCAACTCCCTGGTGGGCAAGGCAAGACGACAGGCCATACACCTGCCGCCCTGCACCATAGCCACAGCCACCCCCTGTTTCGCCTTTCGTAGTCTTTCATACTGGCTGAGCAGCAATGGAGGTATTGCCTGGACCATCCGCGCGCGATTCTCCGCATCAGAGGCCAGGCTCTCCTTGAGCGCGTCCCTCTCTCCGGCCAGTCTCACCCTGGCTTCAGCCTGCGTGGACTCAAGCTCCTTGATCCGTGCCCGGGTTTCAGAGATCTGTTGTTCAAGCTCATCTACAGTGAGCATCAAAGTCAGAAGCTGCTCGTCGCTTTCCGTGGACTGCTGTTTTGTATACTGCAATTCGCTGGTGATGCTCTCCAACTCCTTCTGGTTCCTGACAGAGCCGCCATAGAGACGTTCTTCAAGGCTCTGCACCTTGGCCTGAAACTGCTTTGCTTCCAAGTCCTGCATGGCTTGACTGCTTTTGGTCTGCATCAAGCGCTCTTCGTTGGAGGAAAGCCGTCTCTTCAGTTCCTCCATCAATCTGTTGTCGGCAAGACGCTCCTCCACCGTGGCCAGTTCCGATTGCTGCCGGTCTATCTTGGAATCCATCTCCTGAAGCTCATAAATCGGTCGTATCGTGGTCAAATCTCCTCCCTAGCAACGGTAAATAAATCGTAGGCAGGTGTAGGCGGAGTGTCAAGGAATAGCGGGAAGCTTAAACATTCACCTTGAAAGTGGTACTGTAGCGGCAACCCAAGATGCAGGCTGAAGAAGTTATAAGGCACCTCAAGACCCTGGCGAACCCAGAGAACGTAGAGGGTATGGCTCGCTTTGGCATCAACCCTGACAAAACCCTTGGCATCCCGCTTAGTATACTGCGGCCCCTGGCCAGGGAGATAGGGAAAGACCATGACTTGGCGCAACGGCTATGGGACTCCGGCATTCACGAAGCGCGCATACTGGCCAGCATAATCGGCAAACCCGCCCAGGTAACCGAAGAACAGATGGAGGCCTGGGTAGAAGACATAGATTCATGGGACGTATGCGACCAGGTTTGCATGAACCTATGGGGTAGATCTCCCTATGCGTATCAGAAAGCCCATGAATGGAGCACCAGAGACGAGGAGTTCGTGAAACGAACCGCCTTCTCGCTTATGGTTGCCGTTGCCATCCACGACAAGAAGGCCAGCGACGAGCGATTGGAGGAGTTCTTGCCTGTAATCGAGGCCCAGGCCGCGGATGACCGCAACTTCGTGCGCAAAGCCGTCAACTGGGCGCTGAGGCAGATAGGGAAGCGGAACCTGAGCTTGAACGCCAAGGCCATTGCCACGGCTCGCCAAATCCTGGACTCCGGGGTCAGGCCGGCACGCTGGGTTGCTTCCGACGCGCTGCGTGAGCTTACCAGCGAGAAGATTCAGTCCAGATTGCGTGACCGGGCATCTAAGTCACGCTAGAGACGGAACCGAGCAGCGATTCCGGCGTCGCAGCAGTCATCTCAACGCTGAATTCGGCGCTGAACCTTTTAAGCAGAACGGGCATCACTTCCGCGACGGTGACCGGTCTTCCAAGCAGGCGCTCCATGGAGGTCACGTCCTTGTCCGGGACTCCGCAAGGTACGATGTGTTGGAACCATGCCAGGTCGGGGGAAACGTTCAGGGCAAAACCGTGCGTTGTCACGCCACGGCTTATCTTGAGGCCAATGGCGGCTATCTTCTTGTCACCGACCCAGACGCCGGTCAGTTTATCGATGCGCATTGCACGGACTCCGAACTCTTGCAGCACGCCGATCAGGACGGATTCCAACGTCCTGACGTAGTGCAACGGCCCCCGGCCCCACTCCTTCAAGTCGAGGATGGGGTACGCAACTAGCTGCCCCGGCCCGTGGAATGTGGCCTGCCCTCCCCGGTCGACGTCTATGACCGCTGCGCCCTGCAGCTCCAGGTCTTCTGCGGGAAGGAGCAGGTCGGAGTCACCGCCGCGCCTACCGAGGGTGTAGGTGGGAGGATGCTCCAATAACAACAGCGTGTTTGGGATTTCACCGCGGGTCCTTGCTTCGGCCAGGTCGCGCTGCAGGTCCCAGGCTTCGGTGTAGTCCATTCTGCCCAGAAATGCCCACTGTATTGGCGTCATGCCTTCCATGTTGGGTATTGTACCAGCAAGGGATTGCTTATTCTTTCTGAAAGCGACGTTGCTGGCCCATTTGGGAGTACGACTCTTTCAGCCATTGCAGCATTTCATCATCCATTTCCTCTGCAGAGGTCACCCTGACGAAGTGGCCGTACCAGCCGGAGCCGTACTCCTCGATTTTGCTGATTCTGGGGTGCTCCAGTCTACGGGGCAATCCGAAGGACACGGTCATTCCTCTGTTGCTGAGGCGTATGATCCCGGCGAATCTGACCCGCGCCATGAACGCGACGCGGGTCTTGGCAGGCGCTACGTCAAACGGGCCGCAGGCTGCAATTAGGCCTGCAAAGCGTTCAAACAGTTCCCGTGCCCGCGGTCCCTTTCCTTCAAGGAATTTCTCAACGGAATAGTCGCCACAGCCGTGCCACATGTTACGGGTGACAAACCTGGCGCCGCACTTGGGGCAAGTCCAGAGGGGCTTGTTCAAAGGTTGGGGCCTTATTCTTCCTCTACGTCTGCTTGTCCGAGGAAGACGGTGGTGAGAATGTCGGTGTCGCGGACCGATTTGGGTGTGCCTTGGTGCACCACGCGCCCCTGGTTCAGCACATAGGCCCGGTTGGCAATGTCCAACACGCCTTTGATGTTGTGCTCCACCACGAATACGGTGGTCTTGAGCTCCTGGTTGATCTCGGCCACCTTCTGGAAGACCTCCTTGACCACGATGGGGGCAAGGCCGATGGTGGGCTCGTCCAGCAGCAGTATGTCGGGAGAGGCCATGAGGCCCCGTCCCAGGGCGAGCATCTGCTGCTGTCCACCGGACATCTGGCTGGCCAGGTCTCGTCGCTTCTGGTGCAGGATGGGGAACATCTGGAACACCGAGTCCATGCGGCGTTTCCGCTCGGCGCGGTCGTTCAGGTAGATGCAACCCATCTCCAGATTCTCCTCGATGGATAGATGAGTGAAGACGCGTCTGCCCTGTGGAACGAAGGCGACACCCTGCTTCACGATCTCGTGAGTAGGCACGGTCAGAGGCTTCTGGCGGAGATACACGGTGCCGTTCACCACAGGGGCCAGACCCATGATGGCCTTGAGAACGGTTGACTTGCCAGCGCCGTTGGGGCCCATTACGGCGACAAGCTCGCCGCTCTTGATCTCCAATGATGCTTTGCTCAGGGCCAGCACCGCCATGTACTGAACCGAGACGTCTACCAGCTCCAGGAGCGTCTCTCCGTGGTCGGGGTTTGCTTGTCGTCCGTTGGTTTGTTGCTGTGGTTCTTCCATAGCGCTACTCGGCTGGTCGTGATGGGGCTATGCGCCCAGGTAGGCGTCGATGACCTCCTGCCGTCCCAGGGCTTCCGACACCTCTCCCTCGGTGAGGAGCTGGCCACTGTCCATGACTATGATGTAGTCGGATATCTCCCGCACAATGGACATGTTGTGGGAGATGAAGATCAAGGTCCCGCCGTTGTCGCGCATCCCCTTCATGATGACCTTGACCCGCTCCACCATCTGGGGAAAGAGGCCGGCGTAGGGTTCGTCGAAGAGATAGATGCTCACGTTGAGGGCCATGGCGCGGCCTATTTCCAGCAGTTTGCGCTGGCCGTAGGAGAGGTCCATGGCCAGGGAGCGGCGCTTCTCCCACATGCCCACGGTCTCCAGGATCTCCTGTGCTCTTTCGGTGTGGCTGCGCTTGGTACGCTCCAACATGGCGGGAAAGAGGCTGCGCTGGGTAAGGACGACCATGATGTTGTCCCAAACGGTGATCTGGTCGAAGAGACGCACCTCCTGGAAGGTGCGAGTGATGCCGTGTCCCGGCGTCTCGTGGGCCCTGACCACGCTGAAGCGTGCGCCTTCGATGACGACGATGCCTCCGTCCAGGGGTAGAACGCCGCTGAGGAGGTTCACCAGGGTTGACTTGCCGGAACCGTTGGGGCCAACGATGCTGGTTATCTTGCCGCGGAGAACGGATATGGACAGTTGGTCAACAGCCGTCACAGCACCGAAGTGCTTGGAAATCTCCTCGGTCTGCAAGGCGTAGTCGGCGGTGGGGATGCCCGGTGCAACGGTCATAGCTTGAACCTCCCAACCAGGCCCTGGGGTCTGAACAGCATGAGCAGCACCAGCAGGATGCCCAGGATCACCTGCCGCGCTTGGCCTATGTACTCCGTGGGGAAGCCCGGGATGAACCGCATCCCCTCTTCCAGCAGAACGAAGGCCATGGCTCCAAGCAGAGACCCCCAGATGGTGGCCAGCCCGCCGAGTATGACTATGGACACCAGCAAGATGGACTCAAGCAGGATGAAGGAGTTGGGGTCTATGAATCTGGCCCAGGTGCTGAACAGCGCCCCCGCCAGCCCGGCCATCATGGCTGAGATGACCCACACCGCCAGCTTGTAGTGGGTTGCCTGGTAGCCGAACACCTCAATGGCCTGTTCGTCCTCCCGGATGGCGGTCAGCACCCGTCCGAAGGATGAGGTAACGATAAACCAGGCGACCAGCACCACCAATGCCAGGAAGAATAGCGAGAGAAGCAGGAACGGCACCTCCCCGGTGAAGGCCCACCCCGCTATCTCGGGCCTGGGAATGTCGTGAATGCCGAACGCGCCCCGGGTGAGGGCCCGCCAGTTCAGAAAGACGTTGAAGCTGATGATGGCAAATCCGAATGAGACCAGGACGAAAATGTCGTCCCGGAACCGGTTGAGCACTATGCCGACCATGATGGCTGCCAGCCCAGCCAGAATCACGCTGACGACCAGCGCGGCGAAGAATGGCAAGCCAAAGGTTGGAATGGCATCGGTTCGGAGCTGGTCGTAAGTAGTCTGCGAGGTGAGGATGGCGGTGGTGTAGGCGCCAATGCCGAAGAAGGCGATGTGTCCAACGGAAAGCAGGCCTGTGAAGCCAATGACCAGGTTAAGGCTCACCGCCAGTATGGCCCAAATGGCAAAAACGGTTGCTATCGATATGGCAAATCCAAGCCCTTGCCAGAGCATGAGGGACATAGCCAGCGTGATGACTAGCAGGTTGGCCCACAGTTCCACGTTTCGGCTGGCAGTCCGGAAGGCCTCCCTGGGATTGCGAGCAATCTGCCTCATGTTTGCGTATGTCAGTGAGTTGATGAACACTGGCCTACTTCCTGGGTATCAGGCCCTGGGGCCAGAACGATAGGAATAGTATCAGCATGAGGAAGGATATGACGTCCTTCCACTCCCCGGCCAGGTCCCAGATGCCAAACTGTTCGACCATGCCCAGGATGAAGCCGCCAACTATGGCGCCGTATAGGTTGCCGATACCGCCCACCACGGAGGCTATCCAGCCCTTGAGCAGGAGGAGCAGGCCCATCCTGGGCTGAACGGCGGTATCGTGGCCGCTGAGCAGTCCCGCCATGGCGGCGAAGACTGCGCCGATGAAGAACACCACGGCAATGATTGCGGTGGTGTTGATGCCTACGACCTTGGAGACATCCTCATCGTCGCCGATGGCGCGAACCGCCCTGCCGAAGGTGGTCCACTTGAGGAGGTAAAGCAGTCCCAGGAAACCGGCGACGGCTACGCCAATGGCGAAGACGTTGAAGCCCTTTATGTTGGCCCCGGCCAGGGTCCAAGGGTCGCTGCCCAAGGCATCCGGCAACGGGCGGGGCGCACTCTGGAATATGATGGTGAGGAAGGCTGTGATGGCAAGGAGGATGCCCAGAGAGGCGACGAGCATAATGAGGGGAGACCTGGACCGCCTGCGCATGAATACGTAGAGGCCGCGATACAGAGCCAGCGCAACGGTCCCGGCCAGCAAGCATGAGACGACCCAGCTAAGGTATAGCTTGGACTCCGGTGTGCCGGTCAGCAGATAACCGCAGTAGACCCCCAGCGCAATGGCGATGACGGACGAAGGGACAGCGGCAGCCGGGCTTGGTAAGGAGGGAAGGACGCGTCGCAGACCCTGGCGCAACAGCCAGTAGGCAACCAGGGCCGCGGCGGCGCCTATCGCGGGGGCAAAGGTGAGGTGGAGGTTCTTGGGATAAGCCAGCACCAACCATGTGTAGGCCCCGGAGCTGCCTGCCAGCAGCCCTCCGGCCGCCAGCAGCGCGTTTCGGCTGTAGCGTTCGCGGAAGCGGCTGTGGAAGGCGGTGTAAAGGGCCCAGGCCACAACCGCGGCGACTATCAAGGCGAACAGCACGTTTATTGAGTATTCGTTCACCGCGTACTGGCCGCCCAGGAACTCCTGAGAGCGCAGATAGAAGACGCCGTAAGCGCCCAGGGCCGCCGCGGCCCCGTAGTACATATCGAAGAACCAGACGGTGCTGTAGACCAGGGTGAAGCCCATGGCCATCAGGGCGTACACGGCGCCAACGGAAAGGCCGTTGAAGGTGAACTGCACCGCCTGACTGGGAGACTCCGCGATCTTCCAGCCAACGTAGGCAACGATCAGCGTCACCAGCACCGTTGCCAAGAGCCTGCGACGGCGCTCGCCCGATAAGAGCATCAGGCCGCTCCCCGGGAGCACGTCAGCCTCTGGTTGCCCGGACTCTCAGGCCTGTGACGCAGCAACGATCATCCAACACTGGGAGCGCCTCCCAAGACCTGGTAGCCCTGGTTGTCCTCGTTTCTCTGGGCCAGGGGCAGCACCTGAACGACGAGGTTGGAGAGGCCTACAACCTCGCCCATCTCGTCGAAGCTGTAGCTGTCCCCGATTGCTCCGCTCCAAGTGATGTCGTACAGGCAGTCCCTGAACCCGTCGGCGTCCTGGTCGTCACCCGTCTGCTTCAGGCACTCGGCCGTGATATAGACATCGTCGTAGGCCGAACCGATGTACCAAGGCAGGGTAACGTAATCGTACTTGGCTCTGAAGTTCCTGAGGACTTCTTGGGCCTTCTGATTGGCCGGGTCCAGGTCGGCGGTTATGGCAACCACGCCGGTGGCGGCCTCTCCGGCCACCTCCAACGCGGTGGTTCCCACCACCACTACTTCAGAGAAGATGGGGCCGGTGTAGCCCAGCTCCCGCAACTGTTTGACAACGGTGCCGCCGCTGAACTCCGCCTGGGCGGCTACATGAATGGCATCCGGGTTCTCGCCGAGCAGCTTGGTCAGCTGACTTCTAAAGTCGGTGACGTCGGAGGAGTAGCGCTCTGCCCCCACAATCTCGCCTCCCAGTTCCTCGAACCGGTCGGAGGTGGTTCTCCTCACGCCTTCGGCATAGTCGGTCGACTCGGAGATCGTGGCCAGCCTGCGTATCCCGCCGACCCAGAGGACGTTGGCGGTGTCGATGCCAAGCTGCGCATCGCTCATTGAAGTGCGGAAGATGTAGTCTCCAGCGTTGGCGATGTCCGGGTTGGTGGCCAGGCCGGAGAAGAGTATCACGCCTTCCTCCTCGGCCAGGGGGGCGGCTCCGAGCATTGCGCCGCTGCAGGAGGTGCCCAGGATGATCTTGACGCCGTCCACGTCTGTGAGCTTGTTGTAGGCGGTTATGGCGTCTTGGGCGCTGCACTTGGAGTCCTCCACAATGAGTTCCAGCATGCGCCCATCGATGCCGCCGGCGGCATTGATCTCATCCACCGCCATCTGCTTGGCCCTGACCGCAACGTTGCCGTAGGTCTCTCCAGGCCCGGTGACGGACTCCATCACTCCTATCCTAAAGGCCTGGTCCTCCTCTCCATCGCAGGCGGCCACGGAGAATATCAGCACCAAAGCCAACCCCAGCAGTGTTACCCATTTCACTTGTAAGTGTCCCATGATAGCTCCTATCGCTCCATGCTAGCGTTGCCAAGGATTATACGAATTTTATATGAATCTTACGCGAATCTTACAATACCGTCCGACGTTCGGCAAACTAGAGTGTGGCTAGAGAGGCTAGGCTCATGCAAGCGCCAGGCATCTTCTATCTGCTAGACTGGTGAGAGGAGGGATGGATTGGGAACGATGCGGTAGTGTGTGCAGAGAGGAGAGGCTGCTCAGCCAGACCTTCAACGTCGCCTACCCAACGAGGAGCGATCCGCGAGTGACCAAGTTCAGCGACATTCTGAGAAACCGCGCTTCCGGCATCTGGGAGATGGAGCACCGGCACCCGTTCGTAGTCGAGCTCGGAGACGGCACACTTCCTCTGGAGAAATTCCAGTGGTACATGAGGCAGGACTACCTGTTCTTGATAGACTTCAGCCGTGTCATTGCCATGGCCGTGGCCAAGGCAGACTCCCTGGACGATATGGGCTGGTTCGCCCGACTGCTCCACGAGACGCTGAACACGGAGATGGCTCTACACGTTAGCTTCTGCCAGGAGTTCGGCATATCAGAATCCGAGCTACTGGCAACCCAACTATCGCCGACGACCCTAGCCTACACTAACCATATGCTCTCCAACGCGCACTCGGGTACAATTGGTGAGGTTGCGGCTACTCTTCTACCATGCTCCTGGGGATACGCGGAGATAGGGCAGGCCCTGGAGGCGCGGGGCAAGCCCGAGGATCACCCCCTCTACTGCCGGTGGATAGAGATGTACAGCTCTCCAGAATTCGGTGAACTGGCCGAGTGGCTCCGCTCCTTCATAGACCGCACCGCGCTGAGTCTAGGCGAGGAGCAGCGTGAGCGACTGGCACAGATATTTGTTTCCAACAGCAAGTACGAGTACCTGTTCTGGGACGCCGCTTACAGGATGGAGGATTGGCCCATATAGGTACAGACGATGCTAAGCTGCCCGAATGACCGGCATGCTGTAGCGGCTTGAGCCGCCGCTGCTTATGTTTGTCTTGAGCCGAGACGCTGTCTAAGAGGCCGCTTCTTCGCCCACGAACTCCTGGCGTCCCTGCATGATCCCCACGCCGATGACCAGGATGCAGAGGGAGCCGAAGAACAACACGACGTTGCTGAAAATCACGACACCGTGCAGGTCTATGGCCGGTACGTGCTCCGCAATCATCAGAACGATGAAGCTGAGCACGCCAGTTAGCGACAATCCCAGAGCCGCCAGCTTGAAGATGCTTATGCCGGCGCACCGGCGCGCCAGCCCATATCCGAATATAGCCGAGCCGATGGACGTAACGTAAAGGAAGGCAAAGTGTAGCCCCCCAGCCGCCGCAAAGAGCGTCGTCGCCATGGTCATTTCTTCTGCGGCAGTGCCTCCGACGCCGTGTTCTAGCACGTGGATCAGAACATGCCGGATGCTCAGCTCAACGATGAGAAAGGCGTACCCAAATAGGAAGATATTCAGTGCAAAGCTAGAAACGCGGTTCATGAGTGAACCGCTGCTGAACGCTCGGTGCAAGCTGTGCAGTCCAAACCAGTAGAGTACAACGCTGATAACGAAGAGGAACGTCACGTATTGCGCCAAAGGAGCATTGTCTCCCAAAACGCCCGCCGCCTCTACAAAGTTGGCAGGGTCTACCGGTTCCATCAGAAGCCCGCCCGGAGTGAACAGCGATCCCACAAGACCAACAACCACTGCGATAATGAGTGACCAACCAGCCGCCGAGTTGATAGTCATCTCACCCTCCTTAGAGTATGGATGCAACAGATGGTACCCAAGTGGCGCTGTTCTGAAAAGATGCGAGCGGGAGAAATTAGGAGGGGGTTTTGGAGAGACGACCTTAGGCTCTGACCGGTTCGAAAGAAACGGACTGCCACGGCACCTTGACTTGTACATGTGACCTTCTACTACAATAGCCTCCATGATGCTCGACATTGTCTCGTCCGAGGGTCGCGTCCTACTGCTGCAAGCTTGGGGGCGCATTGACTTCTTCAACGCTGATGTATTCGAAGTCCAGGCTAGACGCGTCTTGGCGGGCGCTGACCGTGATGTCATCATAGACGCATCGGGAGTGACCTATCTGAGCACCCCGGGTCTACGCGTACTTTTGCACCTGTGGCAGGACCTCAAGAAGGAGGACCACACCCTCCACATCTGTGGCCTTAGACCATACATACAGCAGGTCTTTGAGATAATTGGGTTCAACCAGATCATCCCCAATCATGCGGATGTTGCCGCAGCCTTGGACGCTGTCGAGAGCCGCAGTTAGAGTTCCTACCTAGTTGGTGCGGGACGCCAACAGGTCTGCTACCTCAATTGCGGCGCTCTGACCACTGGATAGGGCGCCGTTGACCGACGGCACGCGCATGTAATCTCCCGCCAAAAACAGGTTGTCGATTCGTCCTGCAAGCTGCGCCGGGATGTTCGCCAAGGCGGCGAGCATCCCGGGCGTCCCCATGCACAGCGCCTCTTCCCATCGATACACGCGGTAAAACAGACCCTCGTCGTCGCCGGGAAGAGCGGAGCCTGGGGGCGCTTTTTGTCGAGCGGCGCCCAGCATGTGTTTCTTTATCTCTTCGTCGTGGAGCGGGATGAGTTCCTTGGCGCGGTCGCGTCCGATGAGCAGGTCGAGGATGCTTTTGCCCGGAGGGGCGCAGGCAGGCAGGAAGGCGGTTCGGTTCAGCAGGAGCGGCGTATCGTCGTCCTCGGGGAAGAGAGCGCCATGCCAGCCTGGAGGGAGCGGGGAGTGGTCAAGGCCGATCACCACCCGGCAACCGGTTGAGTAGCTGACGGTGCTTAGAGCGCGGCGGGTCTCTTCCGGCAGGTCGGGGATGAGGTCCGGGACCTTGGTACCGGGGACGGCGCATATGACGGCGTCAGCCTCGATAGTCTCGCCGTCCACAACGACGCCGGTCGCCTTCCCGTCTGCGGCGACGATTCTCCTCACGGGAGTAGATACGCGAATCGCATCGGAGCATGCAGTGGCAAGCGCTTGGCTCAGGGAGCCGATGCCTCGTTCTGGCATGTAAACTCTGCCGGAGTGCAGCATCGTTTCTCCGATGTAGGCCCGCATCAGCGCTTGGCCTGCGGGCGCCGGATCCCCCAATATCATGTCGAGGGGCGCTTTGAGCGTCACCTGCAGTTTCCGGGGCACACGGAGCCGCTCCAGGTAATCGCCGAAGGACTCATCGTCGTCGATCTCGGCGAGGGGGCTGTCGCCGGCGAAACTCATGTAGTCCGACTGTTGCCGGATCTGACGCATCACCTTGAAACTGGCCCGCATGCCTGACGGGGAGAGGAATCCCATGGTCATGGCTGTACGCAGATGCCGGATGAAATTCCAGAGCGACTGGTCCGGCGTTGTGGTAACCCACCGTCCGTTGCGGTAGTGGCCGAACTTCATCTGGGAAGGTACTAGGGGCAGTCCCAACTCCTCGCAGATGCGGAATGCGGTGTCGTAGGTGGAGGTGAAGACGAAAGCGCCCATGTCCAGGGAGAACCCGTCCACCCTCTCTCCGCTGCCGCGTCCTCCCACACGGTCCTTAGCCTCAAGCAGGAGGGGAGTGATGCCCCGCTTCATCAGCGTGTAGGCGGCGCTGAGACCTGCGAATCCCCCACCGACTATGACGACTCGCTTGGCGCTCATATGCGCGGCTCCCTTCTAGCCACCTTCCATCTATGTTCGCGGGGCGCAAGCGCGTGGTGGCGCATACGGGATTCGAACCCGTGATCTTCGCCTTGAGAGGGCGATGTCCTTGGCCGCTAGACGAATGCGCCACGGGGGCTGCTTGAACCTGGCTGGGGATCCTGGATTCGAACCAGGGCTTTCAGATCCAGAGTCTGACGTCCTACCACTAGACGAATCCCCAAGCGAGGACTCATTCTAGCACCGCTGGCTTACGGCGAGCAAACCCTATCTCTGTATCCGTACGATGCTCGCTACTCGTCTATGTCTTCTTCCACTATTGAAATAGTGGCCGGACGTGTGCGAGGAGAGTCGGTTATGACGGGCATATCCCTCTCCCACCCCAAACTATCCAGGGAATTCCTGAAGAACCGCTCCTCACCACACAGACGGCAACGCCCCTTGCTGGTAGGCCCTCCCGCCGGTTCAATCAGCCAGTGGTGCTGACACAGGTTTTGCTTTTCCTCTGTGGTCTTTTCTTCTAATAGATGGTTTGTGTTCACCATACTCCCTCACCACACATCTGTTCTAATCTAGGACTCTCCATTGTAATACCTCAGGTCGGTTCGGTCAAGGGGCAAATGACCTTGCTTTTGTTTCAAAGTCATGTTCCTGCAACCCTCCACAATAACTATTACGTAAACCAGGCGGATAAGGTTCCACAACATGGGCGAAAAGGAAAGCTCCCCGCCAGAACGACTAGGCGTAGTCGACCAGCTTACGGTCGATAGGGTTCACCTCTCCAATATCCTGGTTCAGGTCCCATAACGTTATCCTCTCTATCTCGTCGTTGCTTTGGAAGGGTGCGAGCTTATCTACCACGGCTGAAAAGAGCGACGTGTATTCGGTGATCCCATCGGAGGTGGCTGTCTTGGCCAGGCCGCAAAAGCGAAGCGACTTGGCCCCTTGATTAGTCTCCTCCTTGAACTCCCTTGCGGCGCATTCCCGTGGTGTCTCACCCGCTTCTATAGCCCCGCCGGGTATCTCCCATTGCCCCCTGTGTCTATCAAAGACAAACAGATAACGGTCATCCCAGCGTGCGACAACTAGCGCACCCGTCAGCGGTTGGAACGCCGAGGCAGCATCTTCAGTGGTACGGATAAACTCCAGAAGCGTGTTGCCCTGCTTATCAGCAGCTAGCATCGTTGACAGCCAATCGCTCTGCCGTGAGCCGAACGTTCCACGTCACCTGCTCTTTCCTCGCCAAAGCCGCCAGCGGCATCCAAGTGAAGCGGGTGCTCTCATCATTCAGCAAAGGGCGAATCTCAGGATGGAGAGCCTGGACTAGATGCATAGTGCAGTGGAAGGTCATCTTATCTTGTGAACTGGACCACCAGTGCTCATCTACAACTTCCCCAACCTGGATTTCCATGCCCGTTTCTTCAAGAAACTCACGTGCCAGAGCATCAATGGGGGACTCGCCGTCATCCACTTTGCCTCCGGGAAATTCCCACAACCCACCATCGAGCCTGTCCTCCCTGCGCAGGACTACGAACGCTTTGTCGTCTCGCAGCAAGATACCGCGAACTACTCTTTGCACATCCATGATCTGGCAGCTATGTTAGCATCGCTTGGAGTATTGCATGTTCGATTGACCCCAAATTGACAGCCCACTTGGCCGTTCATAAAATGGCGCCAGTTTCCAAAACATACGCCGGGAGGGGAATTGTGGCCACAAAAGCTTTTGTACTTATCGAGACCGCCGTAGGCAAGACCAAGGACGTGGTGCAGGCGCTGGAGGGCACCGACGGGATCAAGTCGGTGGATGTTGTCACCGGCCCGTACGACATCATCGCCGTCGTTGAGGCCGAAGACCTGGGCTCGGTGGGCAACATGGTGACCAGCAACGTACACGCCATCGGCGGGATCCAGCGCACCGTGACCTGCCTATCCGTTGGGCACTAGCCCCCGTTAGCCCGCCTCCCTTCAAGGCGTGTACTGCTAGGCGCGCTGGTCCCACGTCCGTCCGTCATGCCCGCGCAGGCGGGCATCCAGGAGTAGGGGCGATGGGTTAAGTCCAAGGAGTGAGTAATGGTTGACTGCGTCTTCTGCAAGATCGACGCCGGCGAGATACCCGGCGACAAGCTCCACGATGACGATGTCTGCTTTGCCATACGCGACATCTATCCCGTGGCGCCAACCCATCTCCTCATCATTCCACACGAGCACATCGTCTCCCTGGACGAGCCTCACGAGGGGGTGATCGGCCACCTCTTCCAAGTGGCGGATCGGATGGCTGAGCGGGAGGGCGTCGCCGGTAGCGGTTTCAGGCTGATCATTAACCAGGGCGAGGACGCCGGCCAGACCTTCCCCCACGTCCACGTGCACCTGCTCGGCGGCAAGAGGCTGCCCTGGGGCGACGGCTAATGAGCGCCGTAGCCGGCTCCCTGGTCAAGCTGCGCTCCATCATTGAGTCGCTCCCTCCGGGCTTGCAAGCCCACCTGGAACGGGTCAGGGAGCTGTCTCTGGAGCTGGCCGCCATTCACGGAGTCGACCCCGTCAAGGTGGAGACGGCGGCCCTGGCACACGACCTCTTTCGCGCTCACAGCGGGGATCAGCTCTTGAGCGAGGCCGGGGCCAGGGGCCTGGTCCCGAACCCTGTGGAGGAGCGAGTGCCGCTTCTCCTCCACGGCCCTCTGGCGGCGCGCCTGCTCAACGAAGAGTGCGACGTGACCGATGAAGAAGTGCTACAAGCGGTGCGCTGGCACTCCACGTCGTGCCCCGGCATGAGCAGGGTTGGCCTGGTCGTCTTCATCGCCGACAAAGTGGAGCCTCAGAAAGTGGAACGCGCCCCGCATTTGGGCAGGGTAGCAGAGCTGGCCCGCCAAAGCCTGGAACGGGCCGCCGCGGAATACCTCACGGCGGAGATCGCCTCGCTGCTGGAAAAGGGAAGTCTGGTGCATCCGGCCTCCATAGAGTCGCGCAACGATTTGCTGATGCGGCTTTAGGCGTCGCTTCCTCTGCTTATGAGGAACGGCCACGCTTCCTAGGCCGCCTGCCAAATGCGCCCAAAAAGGGCGAGCCCGCGCCAAGCAGGAACCCAAGGTCGTACCAGTTTCCGCTCCTTGCCGAGTTGTAAACGGGGAAGTTGTCCCAGCCGCCGAATACGTGGACAACGAAGACAATCCAGGCTGTAAGCCCGTTCCACAATCCCCAGAGAAGGTCTGACCACCACATAGCTATGTTCTCCTTTCAATAAGGCGTCTCAGAAGCCTGACGCGCCGGTATTAGGAGCAACTCACCCGCTCACCCTGTAGGGGCGGTTCGCGAACCGCCCACCCATCGTTCTCACCCCCAACCGTCGCTCCCGAGTAGTCGGGAGTCCAGGGCAGTGGATGCCCGCCTGCGCGGGCAAGACGCACCCCGCCGTCGAAGAATTCTACCAAAAAGGACACCTTGGACTTGCATTTGTAGAACATCTATTCTATTATACCCAGCACTAACGTTCTGGTTGTCAGGAGGCCATGGTGGCCAGAGGTGTCGTATTGAACAGTCCCGTAGAGCTGTTTTTGCTCTTGCAACGCGGCTTCACCATAGCATTGAGCGCTTACAACGCATTCTACTTTTGGCTCTACTTCTCGTGCCAGAGGAAGCGGCGGGTTGGCTTGCTCACCCTGGTCCTGATCAACCTGGCCATCGGCCTGGAAAGCATGGCCTTCGTATTTTCCACCCTGTTCGGCAGCGATTTCAGGGTTTCAGCGGGAGTGCAGATCGCCGCCGCGTCCCTATCCCTGGCCGTGGCCGCCGCCCTGACCGCGCTGGTCCTGAGGCGAAGGCTCAAGGGGTACTAGGAGGAAGTCATGAGCACACTGGCAGAGGCAATCCGGGCCGAGCGATGGGACATAGCCGCCCTGGTGCTCCTCAATGCCTTGATGGATACCGCTCTAACGCTTCCCGAAGACGCCATTCCACAGATGTTGGAGATATTGGAAGGGACCGATGACGGACAGCAATAAGAGGGTGAATACGCGACGGTTCTATAAATCCGCCCTGACCAAGGCGGAGGAGACGGATCTTCCCTCTGCCATGTCCTTGGAAGGCATGGATGAGGAGATAGCCCTTCTCAGGATACGTCTGCGCCGCTTAGCCGGGGAAAAGCCGGACGAGTTCGCCCTGCTGCTGCGGGGCATAGGCATGTTGGTAAAGAGCCTGTCTTTCAAGTACAAGCTCTCCTCCGGATCTACGGAGAAACTGGAGAAGGAGATGC
Source organism: Dehalococcoidia bacterium (assembly GCA_965116555.1). GTDB lineage: Bacteria > Chloroflexota > Dehalococcoidia > Lucifugimonadales > QGNO01 > DAOUJH01. The sequence goes on from OZ220698.1 coordinate 2,237,123, forward strand.
TGGCCACTGTGGAGGAACTATTGCAGGCGATTGCGGAGGAGAGTCCCAGTGCCGTCTGAAGAGATGAGAGAAGCGGCGAGGAGACTGAGGCGCGACCTGTGGGACGGCGTTAACCTGTCGCCCCGCTCGGCCTTCGATGCCTTGTTGGATGCCAGGCTGAACGTCCTAGAACGCCAGGTGGACGATCTGAAGGGCCGGGTCAACGGCCTGATATTCCTGGTCATAGCAGCCGTGATAGTGCAGATAGTGATAGGCCTGCTCAGTTAAGGAGGCGAGATTATGGGAATCAAGCAAAGACTCAGACCGTATCAGTTGGAGGCGGCGCACGCCATTCTGAAGAGCGTCTTACAGAACCGCGGACTCACCTTCACGGTGGAGGTGGCGCGGCAGGGGGGCAAGAACGAGCTTTCGGCCCAGATGGAGCTTCTCCTGCTCACCCTCAATCGCTCTGCGGGCGGGAACCTCATCAAGGCCGCGCCCACCTACATGCCCCAGCTGCTCAACAGCATATTCCGGCTCAAAGACCGCCTCAACGATGCCGGTTACAAGGGCCTCTGGACCGCGGAGGGCAGAAACTCCTTCCGCGTGGGCAGCGCCCGCCAGGTCTTCCTCAGCGCGGAGCCGTCGTCCAGGGTGGTGGGCGCCACGGCCCACGTCCTCCTCGAAATGGACGAGGCGCAGGAGATTGACAAGACCAAGTACTACAAGGAGTTCCGCCCCATGGGCGCTTCCACCAACGTCACAACCGTGCTCTACGGTACTCCCTGGGACGGCGACTCGCTGCTGGAAGAGCAGAAGCAGTTGAACATGGAGCTGGAGCGGCGCGACGGGGTCCGCCGCCACTTCCGCTACGACTGGCAGGACGTGGCGCGGCACAACCCGCTCTACCGTGAGTACGTGGAGGGTGAGCGGCTGCGGCTGGGAGAAGACCACCCCCTGTTCCGCAGCCAGTACATGCTGCTTCCGGTGCGCGGTCAGGGGGGCATGCTCGGCGCGTCGCAGCAGGCACAGCTTCAGGGCGCCCACTCACGCCGCCGCTGGCCGGAGCATGGCAAGACCTACGTGGCGGCCCTGGACATGGCGGGCGGAGCAATAGGAAGCGACGCCATTGGTTACAGCGCGGGCGGCTCATCCGGCTCAGGCAATGGAACGCCCCGGCGCGACTCCACCGTGCTCACCATCGCTGAGCTTGACTTCGACGTCGGTGACCCCTTCAGCGGCGAGCCGCAGGTCAAGGTGGTGGAGCACGTGCAGTGGACTGGTGTATCCCTGGCCGCGGTCTATCCCCAGCTTGTCGACCTGCTGAAGCGGGTCTGGAACTGCCGTCGAGTGGTGGTCGACGCCACCGGCCTGGGGCAGGGGCCGGCCAGCTTCCTGGAACGCGCCCTGGGCAAGGGCATCGTCGAATCGTTCGTTTTCACCGCGCAGAGCAAGTCGCGCCTCGGCTTCGACCTGCTGGCGGCGGTGAACAGCGGCCGTCTCAAGATGTACGTCCCGGACGGTTCGCCGGAGTACGTGGAGTTCTGGGAGCAGATGGCACGGGCGGAGGCCTACTTTCGACCCAACCGCACCATGAACTTCCACGTTGACCCCAGGCGCGGCCATGACGATTACCTGGCAAGCCTTGCCCTGCTCGTGCAGGCCTCCAGGTACGCTCCCCGTGTCGCTCGCGGCCACAGCCGCAACGCAGCCCGCGAAATGGAGGTGGCTGCCATGCGCTGACGCCCCAAGAGTCGTCACTCCCGCGCAGGCGGGAGCCCAGGGGCGGCGGTGTGGGGAGGCGTCATTGCGAGAAACATTGTAGGGGCGGTTCGCGAACCGCCCTTCTCCCCCTCCGTCATGCCCGCGCAGGCGGGCATCCAGGGGCGGCGGCGCGGGGGGATGCAAAACCTCTTCCCCCTTGACGGGGGAAGATTGAGATGGGGGTGACCCCCGCGGGCGGTGTGAGGACAGACACAAGGACTGTAGAAACCAATACAGGTGATGGCCAATGAACAACAACAAAGGTATGCCCAAGACGGACGTATTGCCGGAACACTTTTCATACAGAGACAACGGCTGTGAGGTATCGCAGTCGTGCCTGCAGTGCCCTCTGCCCAAGTGCAAGCACGACGACCCCGGCTGGCTGCGCAGCTACCGGCGCGCCCAGCGGGACCGACGCCTGCTCAGGGTGCGAAGCCGCGAGAACGCCACCGTCGGCGAGCTGGCCCAGCGCTTCCAGATCAGCGAGCGTACCGTGCACCGCATCCTGGCGCGGGCCAACGGCAGGGAGGTCTCGGTGACGGCAAAGCCCTTGCCCGCGTTGTCCCTGGCAAGGTGAGGGAAGCGCGGCGAACTATGAAAGGAGGTACCATGACCCAGACCACTTTCCCTCAGACCCTGGCCCGCATGGACGGCGAACGCATGCGCGCCTACCGCGACAACCTATCTTTCTACCAGGGCGACCAGTGGCGGGGCCGCGCCCGTAACGGTGAGCGACGACTCACCTTCAACTACACCAAGACCGTCCTGGAAAAGATTACCTCCTACCTGATGAGCGGCGTCAACACCGCCATCGAACCCTCCGACTCGTCGCAGGAGAGCGCCGAACGCGCCCGGCGCTCTCGGGAGGCACTGCGACGAGTCCACGAGGACAACCAGCTGGACGAGCTGGATTTCGAGACGGAGTTGGACGCCGCCATCCTCGGCGACGCCGCCTACAAGGTGACCTGGGACAACGCGGCACAGCGCGTCCACGTATCCGCGCCTGACGTGCAGGGCCTCTTCGCCTGGTGGATCGCCGACGACCCGTCGCGGGTCTGGCGCGTCGCCAGCCGCTACAAGCTATCGGTGGAGGAGGCCGCCATGCTCTACGGGGTCGAGTCTCCAAGGCGCAAGCAGGTCACCGTGGTCGAGGCCTGGACCGACGACTCGTTCCAGCTATGGGCGGACGACGTCCTGCTCCAGGAGCGCGCCAACCCCTACGGCGTCATCCCATTCGTCATCTTCCCCAACCTGCGTCTTCCCAAGTCGTTCTGGGGCGAATCGGACGTTCCGCCGCTGGTGGAACCGGCCCGCGAGCTGAACCGCGCCCTGTCGCAGCTTTCCATGATCGTGGAGCTATCCGGCAACCCCATTGCGGTGCTGGAAGGGGTTGAGCGCGCCGAGGACATAGCCGTCCAGCCCGGCGCGGTCTGGGAGCTGCCGGAGCAGGCCCGCGCCTACCTTCTCGATCTGCTTCAGGGCGGCGGCGTGCGCCTTCACGTCGACTTCATCGACCTCATATACCGCGCCATCCACGACCTGTCGGAGGCTCCGCGCACCAGCTTCGGCGACAATCCCAAGGCGCTCTCCGGCGTGGCCTTGGAGATGGAGCTGCACCCGCTGCTGCAGAGAATACGACGCAAGAGGCTGGTGCGCTCCGCCGCTTACAAGCGCCGCAACGAGCTCATACTGCGCATCCTGGAGCAGCGCAGCGGCGTTAGCTATCTGCCGGTGCGCCAGGAGATAATCTGGGGACCCGTGCTGCCCCAGGACAGGGGCCGCCTTGTCCGCGACGAGCAAGCACTGGTCGGCTCAGGCATCCACAGCCGGCGCACCGCAATGGAGGCCCTCGGCGTGCCAGACCCCGATGCAGAGCTCGCCAAAGTACAAGCGGAAGGATGAACCCGCTCCCCCCGTCGTTGCGAGCCCCGATACGATCGGGGCGTGGCAATCTGGTGGCGGGGTGGAATTCCTCATCGCCACGCTCCCCAATGAAACCACCCTGCCATCTCCTTCTTCCCCAAGCCGCCAACCGCGTCCTATTCTGAATGCATAACGCAGAGGAGGGCAACATGGAACAAGTAACCCCTGAAGAGACGATGGTAGAACCCACCGAGCAGGACGATGAAGCCGCCGAAGCCGCCACGGCGCCGGACGAGCTTGCCGAGCTCCGCTCGGCCCTGGAGCAGCGCGACCTTGAGATCGAATCGCTGCAGAGCAGACTCGCCTCTGCCACCGCCCGCTATCGAGAAGCGCTGCTCGCCGCCGCCCCAGAAATCCCGGAGGAGCTGGTCGTGGGAGAATCGCCGGAGGAGGTCGAGGCCTCCCTGGCCGGAGCGCGGCAGATGGTGGAGAGGGTGCGCGGGCGAATCGAGTCACAGATTGCCGATGAACGCATCCCTTCCGGTGCGCCGGTAAGAGGGGCGCAGGAGTTCAGCGACATGTCGTCGCGGGAGAAGATAGCCTACGCCCTGACCCAGCGGTCACAGGGGCGGTGATTGCACTCTCGCCTGTATCCTCCCGTTCATGGTGAGCCTGTCGAACCATATGAGCGGGAGGGTTGCGTTGCTGCCTCTTGCCAGCCTGTTAGTTCACCCCGTAACGCCCCCAACCGTCATTCCCGTGCTTGACACGGGAATCCAAAGAGCCGTGGGCCGCCCTCAAACTCCCGCTCACTTGAGCTTGTCGAAGGAAAAGGCGTGAGCGGGAACCGTTATAGCCGGATCGCGTTCTGGAACTGCTTGTCGCTGCGGTACGGGCCTACCACCGCCAGGTTCAGCTTGTCCCTGGCTAGGAACTGGTTCGCCGCCTGCCTCACGTCTTCCGTGGTGACCTCGTCCACGCGCTCCACCACCTGGTCCACGGTGCGCACCTCGTTGTGCAGTAGCTCTTGTGCGCCTCCCCAGGCGGCGACGGCTCGAGTGTCCTCCATGCGAAGCAGCAAGCGGCCCTTGGCCAGCTCACGCGCCCGGTGCAGGTCTTCATCCGGAATGTCTTCCTTCAGACGGTTCAGCTCCTCAATCGTCGTCTCAATGGCGTAGCGCGCTTTCTTGGGGTCCACGCCGAAATATATGGCTATGGAACCCGTGTCGCGGAAATGGCTAGCCGAGCTATGGATATCGTAAGCCAGCCCCCGTTTCTCCCGCACCTCCAGGAAGAGACGGCTGCTCATCCCCTCTCCCATCACCCCGTTCATCATATCCATGGGATATCTCTGCGGATGGCGGGTGGAGATGCCGGGAAGGGAAAGCGCCAGGTGCGCCTGCTCCGTCTTGCGATACTCCATGCGCGCTTGCGGTTCCTGCCTGCTTTCGTCGCTGGCCGGCTCCCAGCCTAACGGTGACCCGGAAGGCCAGTCCTTGACCATGGGCGTCACCGCGTCCAGCATCTCTTCATTCGACAGGCTTCCCGCTATGCTGATCACCACGTTGCTGGCCCCGTACTGGTGCTGGAACCAGTCGGTCAGCATCTCCTGAGTGATGCCGTTGACCGTTTCCTTGCTGCCGCCGACGTCACGCCCCATGGGATGGTCCGGCCACAGCATCTGGTCGGTGAGCATCTCCACTCGATAGCCGGGATAATCGTTCGACATCGCCAGCTCTTCCTGGATGACGCTGCGCTCCTTCTCCACCTCTTCGCTGTCCATCAAGGGGTTGCGGACCATGTCGACCAGCACGTCCAGTGCGCTTTGGAAGTGCGGCGCCGCCACCTTGCACCAGTAGGCCGTGATCTCGCGGTCTGTGCTGCCGTTCATCATGCCGCCCACCTGCTCGATGGCTCCGGTGATCTCGGCGGCGGTCTGCCTGCGAGGCGTGCCCTTGAACAGCATGTGCTCCAGGTAGTGCGAAATCCCCGCATGCTCGTCGTCCTCGTAGCGTGAGCCGCTGCCCACGTATATGCATATCGATACCGAGCGGGTATGCGGCATGGACGCGGTCAACACGCGGATGCCGTTGTCTAGGACTGTCTTTTGATGCATCGTGGGCCCAACGAGCCGGTTCAGGATTTGGCCCATTGTAGCGGATGCCTTGCCCTGTAAGTCAAACAGGACGATGGCGCTTTTCCGACTGTTTCAGAAGGGTGGAGAGGGTGCTCCCCCGTCCGTCATACCCGCGCAGGCGGGTATCCAGGGGCGGCTGGGGAATTAACGTAGCAACCCCTACTTCCCCGACACCTTCTCCAACGGCGCAATGCTCAGCAGCAGACGCTTCACGCCCGCCTTCCCTTTGAACGCTACCGTCGCCTCATGGTCGTTCCCCGATGCTATGCAGTTGACCACAATCCCATCGCCGAAGGCCTTGTGACGCACCTTGTCACCCGTCCGCAACGGCGGTCCCGCCTCATCCGTTGCCTCGGTCCGGCCGCGCCGCCTTGGCCATTGCCACGGCGTGGAAACGGCCACCGGCTGCTCTATGAGCTCTCTGGGAATGTCGGCAAGGAAGCGCGACGGCGTGCCGGCCATGCTTAAGCCCATGAGCCGGCGTCGAAAAGCGCGGAACAGGTAGAGGCGCTCCTCCGCCCTGGTTATACCCACGTAAAACAGACGGCGCTCCTCCTCCATCTGATCCGGGTCGTCCATGGAGCGCGAGTGTGGCAGCAACCGTTCCTCCAGCCCAATGATGAACACGACGGGGAACTCCAGCCCCTTGGCTTGGTGCAGGGTGATCAGGGTTAGAGCATCCTTGCTTTCGTCCAGGCTGTCCACGTCGGAGACAAGGGATATCCTCTCCAGGAAAGCGGCCAGCGAGCTATCTTCCTCTCCCGCCAGCAGCTCCTCCACCTCGGCGGCCTGCCCTTTCAGTTCCAGAACGTTCTCCCACTGCTCCTCACCACGTTCGTCCTCCTGAAGGTACCTCCGATAGCCTATCCTTTCCAGCAACAGGTCTATCAGCCCGGCGGCTCCCACCTTCTCCGCCTGCTCGATCAGATAGCCCATGAGGCTGACGAACCGCTCTATAGCGGCGACGGCCCTCGCCGCAATCCCAGGCTTCACGTCGCCTACCTCTCCGGCGGCAATCGCCTGTAGAGCCGCGTACAGGGGCAGACCGATCTCTTGCGCCCACCGGGTCACTTCCTCCATTGTTCTGGAGCCTATGCCCCTCGACGGCACGTTGACGATGCGGTTCAGGCTCACCTCGTCGTACGGGTTCTGCACAACCCTCAGATAGGCGACCACGTCCTTGACCTCGCGCCTCTGGTAGAACCTGACGCCGCCTATCAGACGGTAGGTCATTCCGTAGCGCAGGCAGGCTTCCTCCATTGCCCTGGACTGTGCGTTTATGCGGTACATCACGGCACAATCGCCCAGGGACAGACCCTCCTCTCTGACCAGCCTGTCGACCTCTTGAACCACCATGCGGGCTTCCTCGTCCTCGTTATGCCCCTCGCGCACCACCAGGGGACGACCCTGCCCCCTGCCGGTGAACAGGTCGTTCTCCAACCTGTTCCGGTTGGGAGCTATGACCCCCTTTGCCGCCTCTAAAATGTTCTTTGTGGAGCGGTAGTTCTCCGCCAGTGTGACCACCCTGGCTTCCGGGTAGTCCCTCTGGAACGACAAAATGTTTCTGATGTCAGCGTTGCGCCAGGAGTAGATCGACTGATCGGGGTCGCCCACAACGCAGATGTTGCGGTACTCTCCGGCAAGCAGCTTGGCCAGGGCGTACTGGGCTATGTTGGTGTCCTGGAACTCGTCGATGAGCAGGTGCAGGTAGCGCGACTGGTACTTCTCAAGCACCTGGGGTGCGTCCTGCAGCAGCTTCACGGTCTTTGACAGCAGGTCGTCGAAGTCCAGGGCCCTGCTCTGCCAGAGCAGCGATTCGTACCGTTCGTACACCCTGAGCACAATCTCCTCGTAGTAGCTCGACACGGCGTCGGCAAAGCCCGCCGGGTCTATCAGGTTGCTCTTGGCTCCTGAGATGAAGTTGCTCACGGCGCGCAACGGGTACCGCTTGGGGTCTATTTCGCCCTCTTCCATGGCCCGTTTCAACAGAGCCATGGTGTCGTCGTCGTCGTAGATGACAAAGCTGCGGTCCAGCCCTATGTGATGGCCGTCGCGCCTCAGTATCGAAACGCACAGCGAGTGGAACGTGCTGCAGGTCAACCCCTCGGCGCGGCTGCCCAGCAGGCGCTCCAATCTGTACCGCATCTCTCGCGCCGCCTTGTTGGTGAAGGTCACCGCGGCGATGCGGTACGGACTGATGCCGCAAACGCGCACCAGATAAGCGATGCGATGTGTGATGACGCGGGTCTTGCCGCTGCCCGGGCCTGCCACTATGAGCATGGGGCCCTCTATGGACTCGGCGGCCTCTCTCTGCGCCGGGTTTAGTCCTTCCAGGATATGGCTGGTCTGCACAATACACCGATTATAGCAAGCCGCAGCGCGATAGTTAGAGGCCTGAATGGCACGTTTGAAGCAGGTCTCATAAGCGGCGATGCCAAGTCCCCCACACCGTCATCCCGTGCTTGGCACGGGAATCCACCCACCTCCCTCTTATTCTGTGGAGCCGCCAGTGACGAAGAATCCAAAGCGATAGCTGTGGTAGGCAGGACCAGTTTAGAAACAGCCGCCCGTCCTGCCTTAAAACCTCTTCCCCCTTGACGGGGGAAGATTGAGATGGGGGTGCACCACCTGAGCAACCACACACCGCTCATCCTGAGCTTGGCGCATCGGATGAGCAGCGCTGGCAGTCGCGCTCTCTTGCCGCCGAGCTGGGCAACGGCAGGCCATACCCCCGCAGCCTAAGCCACGTTGAGCACTACTTGACCCCGGCGGCGGCTGAAGCTGTCGACGCGTTCCTGGAATAGCTGCTGGTACTCCGGCGAGCGGATGCGGTCCACCGTCATTATCACCGCGTCCTCGCGGTTGTCGGCGTAGTACCTTCTCCGGATGCCGTCCTTGATGAAGCCGTACTTCTCGTACAGAGCGTGTGCTGGGAAGTTGCTCACCCGAGCCTCCAGCGTCACCCGCTGCGCTCTCCTGGCCATTGCCATCTCCATCGTGCCCAGCATCAGAAGCTCGCCCAGGCCTCTGCCCCTGAACTCCTCCCTCACCGCAATCGATGTGATGTGCGCTTCATCCGACATGAACCAGACCCCAACGTAGCCGACAACGAACTCGTTCCAGTCGCCGGTCGCTATCTGCTCCGGCGGGGCCACCAGTGACTTCATCCCGGAGAGCAGCCGTTGCAGAAACGCCTTGGGCGCTTCCAAGGATGGAGCGGGCTGCTCCGCGCCTGACTCCCCGTCGGTTCCCGCTATGGGAGACGACGCGACAAGGTAGCGGGCCAGCTTGTTGTTAAGCTCCTTCTTCAGCGGTGTCGGAGGCCACGTAGTGGGGAAAGCCTCGCGCTCTATGTCGGCGACTTGAGGGATGTCCTCAAGCGTCATGGGACGAATTCTGAAATCCATCTTTCTCAGGCGTTGAGCAGGTTGAAAGTTGAGCCTATTTTACCATATGGGTAAACTTGCCACTGAAGGACTATTCTCGTGATATCCAATCAAACGACCACCGTGTACCTGCTCAGGCACGCCGAAAGCCGGCCCAGCGCTACAGTCAACGAGCCGGATTGGCCGCTCAGCGACCTGGGCAAGGAGCAGGCACGCGACCTAGTGCCCACCCTGGCCAAGTTGGATATCGACCACGTTTACACAAGCCCCTTTCTCAGAGCAGTCGAAACAGCGAAGCCCTTCGCCGATTTCGCGGGCAAGCCGTTGCGTATCTACGATGAGCTACGAGAGCAACACAGTCTTTGGGTGGACTCTGTGGAGGACTTCATGGATCAGATGCGTAAGAGGTGGGAAGACTTTCATTTCACGCCTCCCGGCACCGAATCGAACGCTGAGTGCCAGCTGAGGGTTGTGAACGCCGTCAGGGATCTCATCAGACGACATCCCGGAAGGACCTTGCTGGTCTCTTCACACGGTAGTGCCATATCCCTTTTGTTGAACAGCATCCACTCCTCGTTTAGCTTCGATGGATGGATGGCGATGAAGAACCCCGACCTTTTCCGGATTAAATCCGAAGGGGATTCACTAGCCTGGGACCGGTCGTGGCATGAACAGAGCTAGGGACATAGCCATCAGACCTGCGCTTCCATCTGACACTCCTGCCTTGCTCTTGCTCGACACCGCCAGACCAAGACTCCCTGAAAGGGGACGTTTCATAGAGAACGCAGTAAGCGCGAATACCTGTTTTGTCGCGATCTTGGACGGCACAATCGTTGGATACGCCGTCTTGGAATATACCTTCTATGGCTACGGGTTCATATCAATGGTCATGGTTTCTCTCGACCACCGGCGGAAGGGCGTAGGACAAGCATTAGTCAGTTACGTTGAGGATACCTGTGCCACTCCCAAGATATTCACCTCAACAAATTCCTCCAACCTCCCCATGAGGGGTCTGCTGAGCAAGCTGGGATATGCGTTTTGCGGCCTGATCAGAGAACTGGACCCGGACGACACCGAGTGGGTTTACATGAAACCAACGCCGCAAAAGTGACGCCGTTAGAGAGTCTACTCCCCTAGAACTGGCTCAGGAAGCGCATGTCGTTGGTGTAGAAGTGGCGTATATCGTCGATGCCGTACTTCAGCATGGCGATGCGCTCCGGCCCCAACCCAAAGGCAAAGCCCGTGTACTTCCGCGAGTCGTAGCCCACGCCTTCCAGGACGTGCGGATGCACCATGCCCGCTCCCATGATCTCTATCCAGCCCGTCTCCTTGCAGATGCGGCAACCCTCTCCCTTGCAGGAAAAGCAGTCTATGGACATGTCCACGCCCGGCTCCACAAAGGGGAAGTAGTCGCAGCGGAACCGCACCCGGCGCTCCTCGCCGAAGATGCGCCGTGCGAACTCGTACAGCGTTCCCTTCAGATCGGCAAAGGTGATGCCGTCGTCCACCGCCAGCCCCTCCACCTGATAGAAATGCCACTCGTGGGTGGCGTCGCTCGCCTCGTAGCGATAGCACTTGCCGGGCACCACCACGCGCACCGGCGGCTTTGTGCCCTCCATGATGCGGGCCTGCATCGGCGATGTGTGGGTGCGCATCAGCATACGGCGTCCCTGTGGCGTCGGGTCTTCCCAATCTACCCATAGCGTGTCCCACATGTCTCGCGCCGGGTGATCGCGGGGTATGTTCAGAGCGTCGAAGTTGTAGTGCTCCCACTCCACCTCCGGCCCCTCCACCACGCTGAAGCCCATCGATACGAAAGCATCCAATATCTGGCGCACCATCTGGGTAGTGGGGTGCAGCCGTCCCCGCGGCACGGGCCTGCCGGGCAGCGTGACGTCTATGCCACCCTCCTCCAGGTACCGGGCGCGTTCCGTCTCTTTCAACGCCTGGTTGCGCTCCTGGAATCGCTCTTCCAGTACCGCCTTGACCCTGTTCGCCTCCGCTCCAACCGACCGCCGCTCCTCCACCGACAGTGAACCTAGTTGCCGCAGCAGCAGCGTCAAACGCCCGCGACGGCCCAGGTAGGCGACTCTCCACGACTCCAGGCCGTCCTCGCCCGCCGCCGACTCCAAGACGCGCTGCGCTTCCTGCGAAAGCTGGCCAAGCTCATCCAGCAAAGGTGTTTCAGACATTGTGCTCGCTGCTGCTACAAGAAAGATACGCCTTGATTCTAGGCTTGGCGATAGGCAGGGGTCAAGCTTGCCGGTTAAAGCGAAGCTGCCCCCGCGAACTCTGTCATTGCCGCGGAAACGGCCTCCCCTCTCCTGACATCTGGTATCTCGCTAACGTTCTCCTTTCTGGGTGGACAATCCTCTCCTCCAAGTAATCCGGTCAACGCAAAGGTAAGAATCAATGGCCATAGTAAAAGGTATCAAGCTGTGGCAGGCGGCGGTTCTGCTAGTAGTCCTGTTGGCGGCGCCCGGCGCAACGTACGGCGTGTACAACATAGTCAACAACGCAGGCAGCGCCGGTCTGCAGGAAGGCCAGCAGTCTATCCCCGTACAGCGCGGCGACCTCATCAACCAGGTCTACACCAACGGCAGCCTTGTTTTCCCCAACAAGGAGGCCCTGGGATTCGGCTCGCAGGGCACGGTTGGGCAAGTATCGGTAGAAGAGGGCGACTTAGTAGCGCAGGGCCAGTTGCTGGCATCGTTGGACAGCGCCTCCAAGGCCACCCTGGAAAGAGCAGCCGCCCAGGCGCGCGTGGACCTGCGCGACGCCCAAGACCTGCTCGACGAAATAGCCAGCGGCCCCGATATTGATGATCTGCAAAGCGCGCAGGACAGCGTTACCTTCGCCGAGAAAGACCTCGACGTCGCTAACGGCGATTTGAAACTGGCCAACTGGGAGTGGGAGAGCGAGCTGGAGACCGCTCAGGAAGCCCTTGACGATGCCCAGGAGGAGTACGTCAAACCGTTCCAGAAATGGCTGGGCATCACCCCATATGGGGAACAGGTCAACATGACGCCGCAGGATTTGCTGGACTCCCTCGGCATCGACCTGGATGCCCTATACGACCCCAGCTTGCGCAACGCCTCGCCGGAGGGGATGTCCTCCGATGACCCTGCCACCCCCTGGAACGAGGTCTTGGTCTACACCTGGTTGAACATATTCCCCGGCCAGATTGTCGTCACCTGCGATGACGACGTTCCTTTTCAGGGCGCATGCATCTACGACGAAATGACGACGCCATGGGACACCCTTTCCGGGGCGCTGGAAGCGCTGGACACCACGCAGATACAGGCGGCCGGCGCCTTAGCCAAGGCCGAAAACGCCGTGGCCGCTGCGGAAGATGCGTTGGACAAAGCCAGGGATGCACTGGACCATCTGACCGCCGCTACCGACGAACTGACGCTGGCTCTGCGCCAAGCAGAGGTGGCCGAGGCGCAATGGGCGCTGGATACGGCATTGCAGGAACTGGAAGTGGGCCAGTTGCTGGCGTCGGTAGACGGCACATCCACAGCCACCCTGGAAAGGGTGGTTGCCCAGGCGCGCCTGGACCTGCGCGACGCCCAAGACCTGCTCGACGAAATAGCCAACGGCCCCGACCTAGACGAGCTGCAAAGCGCGCAAGATAGCGTAACCTCAGCCCGGGAAGACCTCGACGTCGCTAACGGCGATTTGAAGCTGGCCAACCTGGAGTGGGAGAGCAAGCTGGAGACCGCTCAGGAAGCCCTTGACGATGCCCAAGAGGAGTACGTCAAACCGTTCCAGAAATGGCTGGGCATCACCCCAAATGCGGAACAGGTCAACATGGCGCCACAGGATCTGCTGGACTCCCTCGGCATCGACCTGACCGCCCTCTATGATCCCAGGCTGCGCTTCTCCGACTTGCGACGCAACGCCTCGCCGGATGGGATGCCCCCCGATGACCCGGCCACTCCCTGGAGCGAGTCCTTGGTCTACACCTGGTTGAACATATTCCCCGGCCAGATTGTCGTCACCTGCGACAACGACGTTTCTTTTCAGGGCGTCTGCATCTACGGCGAAATGACGACGCCATGGGACATCCTTTCCGGGGCGCTGGAAGCGTTTGATACTACGCAGATACAGGCGGCCAGCGCCATAACCAAGGCCGAAAACGCCGTGGCCGCTGCGGAAGAGACGCTGGACAAAGCCAGGGACGCACTGGACGATCTGACCGCCGGTACCGATGAACTGATGCTGGCTCTGCGCCAGGCAGACGTGGCCGAGGCGCAATCGGTGCTGGATGACGCGCTGCAGGACCTGGAGGACATCGACATCCACGCCCCCTTCGACGGAATCGTCTCCAGGGTCAACATCGAGGACGGAGGACAGGTAGGCCCTGACGCGCTGGCCATCGAAGTCACAGACCCTTCTGTCATCGAGATGGACGGCTCCGTGGATGAGATCGACGTGCTGTTCATTCAGACGGGCGCGCTGGCCACTGTGACGCTGGACGCCTTGCAGGGCCAGGTCCTCACCGGCGAAGTCTCTACCATAGGCAGCGCAGGCGCAGGCCAGCAGGGCATCGTAACCTACCCGGTTGGAATACGCCTGCAGGTTCCTACGGGTATAGACCTCCGGGAAGGCCTCACCGCTACCGCCAGCATAGTGCTGCGACAGGAGAACAACGTCCTGCTTGTGCCCCTGCAGGCCATCTACGGCACCTTCCAAGAACCCACCGTAATGGTGATTAACAACGGCAGCATAGAAGAACGGCCCGTGCTTCTCGGCAACAGCGACGATTTCTGGGTTGTAGTAGCGGGAGGACTGGACGAGGGGGAGCAGATAGTCATCGAATCGCAGGATGCCAGCTCGGTCGGCTTCTTTGGCGGCTTCGGCGGTGGGGGAGGCAGAACTACTCCGTTGATCCGGCCTCCCAGGTAGGTGACTTGTGATCGAACTGCAGAACGTGAATAAGGTGTACCCAATGGGCAGCCTGGAAGTGGTGGCCCTGCAGGACGTCTCTCTCGGTATCCGGCAGGGAGAGATGGTTGCCATCATAGGGCCCTCCGGTTCCGGCAAGTCAACACTCATGAACATCGTTGGCTGCCTGGACGTGCCCACCTCCGGCCGCTACTTCTTGGAAGGACAGGAGGTGGGCCGCCTGAACGACGATAGCCTGGCCGACATCCGCAACAAGAAGGTTGGATTTGTGTTCCAGACCTACAATCTGCTACCCAGGCTCACCGCGCAGGCCAACGTGGAGATGCCCCTGCTCTACGGCAACGCTAAAGACTCCAAGCCCAAGTCCCTGGACGCCCTGGCCAAGGTTGGACTGGCGGACCGGGCGCACCACAAGCCCAATGAGCTATCGGGCGGACAGCAGCAGCGCGTCGGCATAGCCCGCGCCCTGGCCAAGGACCCCTCCATCCTCCTCGCCGACGAGCCTACCGGCAACCTGGACAGCCGCTCCAGCCATGAGATAGTCGCCCTTCTGCAAAAGCTCAACGATGAGGAAGGGCTGACCGTCATCCTTGTAACCCACGAACCTGACATCGCCGCCAGCACCCGCCGCGTGGTCACCATGCACGACGGACAAATAGTAGACGACAAGCCCGTGACGCAGCAGAGGTTCTCCGCTACCGTTGGGAAGGACGGCTCACTCTGAGACCTCTCTTCATCATCCGCACCGCGCTGGCGTCAATCGGAGCCAACAAGCTACGCGCTGGCCTCACCCTTCTCGGCATAGTGATAGGCGTGGCCGCCGTGATCTCGCTCATGTCTATAGGGCGCGGCGCACAGGAGAGCATCGTCTCGCGCATAGAGGAGCTGGGCACAAACCTGCTCTTTGTCAGGCCCGGTTCGGCAAGCGAAGGCGGATTCTTTGGCGGCAGCGATAGCGCCACCCTGACTCTGGAAGACGCCCGCAGCCTGCGTGACCCCGTCTTCTCCCCCAGGGTTTCCGCCGTTGCTCCTGAGATCAGCTCTTTTGGAACACTTGAGGTGGGTAGAGACAGCCTGTCCAGCCAGGTGGTGGGCGTTACCCCAGAATACCGGTCGGTGCGCAACTTCTCCGTGGCTTCCGGCCAGTTCATATCGGAAGCCCACGTCAACAACCGTTCCAACGTGGCCGTGCTGGGTTCCGAAGTGGCCGAATTCCTGTTCGGCTTCCGCGATCCGGTGGGCCAAAACATACGCATAAACGGCCTACAGTTCACCGTGGTGGGCGTTCTGGAGAGCAAGGGCGGCACCGCCTTCGGCTCGCAGGACAGCATCGCCCTCGTCCCCATCACCACGGCCTACTATCGATTGGAATCGCAGCGCACCACGCAGGGCGGCGTTAGCCTGTCGCTGATCAACGTCCAGGTGGACGACCGCGAGGAGATGGACCAGGCCATGCAAGATGTGGCCACCGTATTGCGCCTGCGGCACCGCATCACCGGTGAAGACGACTTCACAATCACCAACCAACAGGAGACCCTGGAGACCTTGGAGGAGACCACCGACACGTTCGTCGTCTTCCTCGGAGCCATCGCCGGCATATCTCTGCTCGTGGGCGGCATCGGGATCATGAACATAATGCTGGTTTCCGTCACGGAACGCACCCGCGAAATAGGCGTGCGCAAAGCCATGGGCGCCAGAAGAAGGGACGTCATGCTCCAGTTCCTCATGGAAGCAACCGTCCTCAGCCTGGGCGGCGGCATTATAGGCTTGCTGTCCGGAATTGGGGTTTCCAGGCTTATAGACCGCAGCGGAGTATTGGGTGAGGACTTCACCACCCTGGTCAGCGCGGATATTGCTGTGCTCGCCCTGGTAGTCTCCGCCGCCATAGGCCTCTTCTTCGGCATATATCCGGCCATGCGGGCGGCCCGGCTGCATCCCATAGAGGCGCTGCGTTATGAATGATCAGACCATCGGAGAAAGGACTAAACATGGGTAACAAAGCTTTCCTGGTATTGGTAGCAATCGCTATTTTGCTGGGGGCCGGTCTGGGAGGAGCTTTCGCCGCAGGCATAGCCGTGGGCAGGTCCCAGGACAATGGCCAGGCCGCAAACGGCGCGTCCACCGACACTCCTGCATTCACACCTCCGCGAGCGCAGGAAGGTCTCCAGGAGATTACCCCTGAGCAGATTCAGCAGTTCCGCCAGCAACTCGGCGAGGGCGGAGGGTTACCACTTGGCGGGGCCGGAGGATTTCCATTCGGCGGCGGTGAGCTGGCTGCAAGAGCATTGACCGGCAACATAGAGAGTATCGACGGCAACGTAATCACCGTGAACACGCCGCAGGGCCCGCTGCAGGCAACTTTGAGCGAGGACACCGGCATCCAGGTGTTCAGTCAGGGAACTCCGCAAGACCTTGAAGTCGGTCAGCAGGTGGTCATCAGGGGTGAGCGAAACGAAGAAGGGGTAATACAAGCCACCGACGTCATGGTCACGCCTGAAGGAGACCTCTTCGGCGGAGGCTTCCTCGGCGCCGGTGGAGGAAGACGCCTGCCCTAGAGCTGCTCTTCCAAGTCGTCCAGGAGCTGTTCCAGCCCCGGCGGCATGGAGTACGGCGGCCCCAGCGGTCTTATCCCCTCCGATGCAACCCAGGAATCGTAGGTGGCCTCCAGCTCCTTGAGGTAGTACCTGAGCTCGGGGTTCTGCTCTATCTGCCTCGAGACCTGCTGGTACTGCCGTATCCCTTCCTGGTTTTCGGCCAACCTATCGGGAAAGCCGTACATATAGCACAGGGTGCCCAGCAGACGCGCCGCGCCGTTGTGGTCCTCCTCCAGCCTGGCGATTGAAGGCAGCCGCGCTAGAATATTCGCGTCCTCTATGCCCTGTTCCGCTGCCCTGGTGCCCACCAGGTTCATTATTGAGGTGCGGCCGGAATACCGCCTTTGCTGCCTGGACATGGTGCCAGGCAGTCCCATGTCGTCGCCGTCGAGGGTCGCCATCACCGGCAGAGGCCGGGTGTGAGGCACGTCCGACCACATGCTGCCTATGCGGCAGTACCGCTTCACGCCCAAACGCCGCATCAGCTCCACTATGGAATCTACGTATTCATCGGTGTTGGCGTGCGGCTCCAGCAGGTGCATGGTGACGAAGTCGATACCGGCGTGGCCCCTGGCGTATCTGACGTGAACGTTGGGAATGGAAGTCTCGCGGCGTCCCTCTATGGAGAATATGGTCGGCCGGTAGCGGGTGAAATCGAAATAGCGACCGGGATTGGCCAGCGAAGCCAGATCGCGGGCGTCGATGTCCCGTTCAAGCCGTTCCAAGGCCATGGTCGCCGAGCGACCCACGTCTACCCACGGCGACAGTGACCCTATGACGTGCGGCTGTCGCAACTCAGGCAACGGCTCCTGGAGCTTGAAGTTCCCTACCCACATGAAGGCGTCTCAAGGGCCAAGGCGTTCAATCCGCCACCCCCCGCTTTCTTCCAGAGTATACCGCAAACGGTCGTGCAGGCGGTGTTCCCTGGATTGCCAGAACTCCATCACCCTGACCCGCAGTCTGAACCCTCCCCAGTCCGGAGGCCTGGGAACATCGTCTTTGAACCTGGCGTCGTATTCGCTCCAGCGCTCTTCCAAACGACGCCTATCCGGGATCACTTTGCTCTGCTCTGCGGCCCAGGCGGCTACCCGGCTTTCGCGGGAGCGGCTTGCAAAGTACGCGTCCGACTCCTCCGTCGTCGCGCGCTCAATGCTGCCCTCCGCCCTCACCTGGCGGCTCAGCTTGGGCCAGTGGAACACCGCGGCGGCTCTGGGGTTGTCCCTCAACTCCTCACCCTTGCGGCTCGTGTAGCTGGTGAAGAAGACAAGGCACCCATCATCGACGGCGCGCAACAGTACCACGCGGGCCGAAGGCGCACCGTCCTTGCCCGTGGTGGCCAGCACCATGGCGTCGGGAAAATCCTCGCCCGATTGCCGCGCTTCCTCGTACCACAGGTTGAACTGCTGAAACGCGTCCGCCGATACCGTATTCTCCTCTAGCGCCGTCACCTCCCCCTAGACTCCATCCACTCCTCGTGCGATGGCACTTCCTCACCCACCACGTACAGCAGATAGTACGCCCCCGTATCGCCAAGGAACTTGAACTCCTTGCGCAGAGCGGCAACCGTCCCCTCGAAGCCGCCGTGCGACCCCAGATAGCCCTTGAAAGAGCCGTGCTGCTCCGCCAGTTCCACCATCTTGAACGCGTTGCTCACGATGGCTTCTATCTTGCGGCGGTTCCGTATCACCCGCGTATCCTGCGCAATCGCGTCTATCTCATCCAACGACATCCTTGCCACCCTCTCCGCATCGAAGTTGTGGAACACCTCCCTTGTCCCCGGCCACTTGCTCTCCACAACCCTCCACGACATTCCGGTCTGGAAGATGGCCTTGCTCATCACGTCCAGGTAATCACCCAGGCTTTGCGGATTGATCTGCTCGGGAGTCTTATATTTGCTGCTCGGCATTTTTGCCTCCTTTGGATGCCGTATTCTATATGAAAAGCGTCCGCTATAATGCCACGCAGAGCTTAGCAAAAACCTCTTCCCCCTTGATGGGGGAAGATTAAGATGGGGGTGAAACCCACCCACGTAGGAGGCGAAACCATGGCAAAGCGTTACTGGCTGTTCAAATCGGAGCCCGGCGCGTACTCCTTCGACGACCTGGTCAACGACGGTGTCGCCGAGTGGGACGGGGTGCGTAACTTCAAGGCGCGCAACTACCTGCGCGACGAGGTCAAACCGGGCGACGGCGTTCTCTTCTATCACAGCAACGCCGACCCCATTGCTATAGTGGGCACCGCCGAGGTGGTCCGTGAAGGCTACCCCGACGACACGGCGTGGGACCCAGGATCAGACCACCCCGACCCCAAGAGCACCCCCGACAACCCAATCTGGTACATGGTAGACCTCAAACCGCTGGAACGGTTCACCCGCATAGTCACCCGCGATGAACTGAAAGAAGTGACGCAGCTGGCAAACATGGGCGTTCTCAAACGCGGCAACCGACTCTCCATTCAGACCGTCACCGAAGAAGAGTGGAACGTCGTGCGCAACCTGGGAGAGCCGGTATCCCTATAGTCCTGACCATCTGTCATTCTGAGGAGCAACGCGACGAAGAATCCAAAGCCATGGCTTAGCAGACAGGCCCATGTTTGCAGACAGCCGCCCGCTCCCCCTCCATCGTCATACCCGCGCAGGCGGGTATCCAGAGGTGCCTGTGCGTCTACCCGTTTGCCCCCTACCCCCTAACTGAAAGCTTCCCCGCCGAGTAACCCCCATCCACAAACAGCGTCTGCCCCGTGATGTACCCCGCCTGCGGCGATGCCAGAAACGCCACCGCCTCGGCTATATCCTGCGGCGTGCCCGTCCTTCCCAGCGCCGTCTGCTCTATGAACGCCCTCTGATACGCCTCGCTGGGCGGACTCCACACCGGCGAACCTGTCATGGTCAGCCCCGGCGCCACCGCGTTGACCGTGACGGCGTGCGGGCCCAGCTCCATCGCCAGCACGCGGGTGAACTGCAGCAGGCCCGCCTTGGACGCCGAGTACGCCGCGCTGTTCACCCGTGCGTTCTCTCCCGCCGTCGACGCTATGCTTATGATGCGACCGCCCTCGCCCCGGTCTATCATTGCCCTGGCTGCCGCCCGCGAGCAGAGGAACGCGCCCTTCAGGTTCACCGCCACTATGCGGTCCCATTCCGCCTCGGTTATCTCCAGCACGCCGGAGTTGTGACCCACTCCCGCGTCGTTCACCAGTATATCCACCCTGCCGTAGGTTCCGATCACCCCCTGGAACAGCCGCTCCACCTGTGCCGAGTCCGATACGTCGCATACGAAGACGCCCGCCGTGTTGCCCACGGCCTCCAGCTCCTGCGACGTTTCCATGGCCAGGCTCTGATCAATGTCGGCGATGGCGATGACTGCTCCCTTTGCCGCCAGTGCGTTGACAATTGCTTTGCCTATTCCGGCAGCGCCGCCGGTGACGACGGCTACTTTCCCTTCCAACTCCATGAAACGCCTCCCATTTTGACGGCTGGTTGCTGTGTCACTTCAGATCTCTATGCGACTTCGGAGGAGTCCCCGGAACGCAGCTCCAAGGCTCCTGTTGGACCTCACTGCCGTCCGCTCTCGTGATGCGCCAGCTAGCGCTCGCCGGTTCTATCTCCTTGCAATGCTCGATCTTCGCAGTTCGAATGCACTTGCCGTCCAGGACGTAACTCGTGGCCGACGCAACCTTGCCCATAGTCTCATCGGCAGCTATGCGGTCTATGGCAAACATACCCATCTGGATGTACTCGTCCATCTCGTCATCGAACGGTCGCCCATAGACGACCTCCGCCTCGGCAATGTCGAACGACAACACCTGCTCCACAACGTGGCCCGCCACCATGACGTTGATCCAGCGCACATTGACGCCCCGGATCTCGCCGGTCTGTTCCGTTACTTCCGCCGTCATAGACCCTCCCATTGAGCCATGAAACGCCTCCTATTCGGGGAGTGTGGCCGGCTCCTCCTCAGCCACTGCCTTGCGCTGCGGCGGCCTGGCCAGGAACAGCAGAATGCCCGACATGGCAAAGAACCCCGCCGAGAACATCCATAGCGTGATATGCGTTACTCCGGCATCCAGAAGGAACCCGTAGACCGGGGGCCCCAAGCCGGTCGCCGCCACCTGCACGGGGAACACTATGCCGCGAATGGTGCCCAGAGACCTCCGACCAAAGTAGTTGGGCCAGATCAGGTTGTTCGCCGTGATGTAGGCGCCTCCTCCCGAAGCCCAGATCATGTTGTGCGCGAAGATGGTGTACGTCTGGCCGGTCGACAGTATCATCGGAATCATGGAGAGCGTGAACACCAGCCCGCCAAAGAGCGCCAGGTTCCGCGTCCTCACCTTCTCCCCGATAACGCCGAATACGACCACGGAGAACATGAACGTGAACGGGTCCATCGCCGTGCCGAATGCCACCAGCGCCGGCGACATGCCGGTCTCCTCCCAGTACGCCACTCTGTGAAGCAGCGTGCCCGCCAGAGCGAAGCCGCCCACGGCCAGCGCAAACAGTATCAGCCATAGCACCGGGTGCCGCAGCGCCTCCTTGGCCGTCCAATCCGTCTCGACAACCCCTTCCGACCCCTGTCCCGCACCCGGCGATGGCGTCGGTTGCTTAACGTTCATACCGTCCGGCTGCAGTCCCAGGTCAGAAGGGGCGCCCCGCAGGAAGAGAAGGCTCAGCGGAATGATTATGAACGCCACCATCACGCCCAGGATGGCCCACGCCTCGCGCCAGCCCATGTTTTGGATTATCCACTGAGTCGCCGGAATGGCTAAGACCGTGCCTACGGCCATCCCCGTGGTGGCTATCGACATGGCGCGGCCCCGTTTCTGAACGAACCACTTCGCCACGGGCACCAGGGTGAGCAGGTTGCCGCCCGGCCCGCCTCCCAGGCCGACGCCGCCTGAAATCGCGAACAGCAGGTACACCAGCCAGATCTGCTGTGTATAGAACAGCCCAATCAGGCTGCCCCCCGCCACCACACCCGCGAACAGCCCCAGCCAGCGAGGACCAAACCTGTCTAGTATCAACCCGATGAGCGGCGCGGTGGCCCCGCTTACCGCCATCCGGAACGTTATCGCCAGCGACAAAGCCCCCAGGCTCCAACCCATCTCCTCGCTCATCGGCTTTATGAAGAAGGAGAACACCACCGGGTTCAGCGGCGTCGTGGCCATGTTGATAGCCAGGCCCGTAGCCACAATCACCCAGCCGTAGTAGACCCGGGAAGGTATGGGAACGGGAACGGTAGGCAGCCTTTGCATAGAGGACTACATTATCGCACGACTTTCAAGCAAGCCGCCGCCCCCCTATCTGGCGACGCGGAGAGGACCATCGTAACCTCTTCCCCCTTGACGGGGGAAGATTAAGATGGGGGTGAGCCCGAAGTTCACCCTCAGCACCGCCAAGGGAACCCCATGAGCACCCCCCTACCGTCATTGCGAGCCCCGATACAATCGGGGCGTGGCAATCTGGCGACGCGGGAGGACCCTCGTAACCTCTTCCCCCTTGACGGGGGAAGATTGAGATGGGGGTGAGCCCGAAGTTCACCCTCAGCACCGCCAAGGGAACCCCATGAGCGCCCCCTACCGTCTTGCGAGCCCCGATACAATCGGGGCGTGGCAATCTGGCGACGCGGGAGAACCCTCGTAACCTCTTCCCCCTTGACGGGGGAAGATTGAGATGGGGGTGAGCCCGAAGTTCACCCTCAGCACCGCCAAGGGAACCCATTTGAGCAGGAGTGCAAAGCCCTCCTACGGTCTGCTAGAGTACCCTCCATATGGAGGAACGCTTGGAACCAGTCCGACGCAAGACCGTGTATCTCGCCAATGCCTATGGCTTCTCCGACCGGCTGCGCGCCACGGTACTGCCGGAGCTGGTGTCCGCATTGGAGTCCCTGGGCCTGGAGGTCTGGGAGCCCTTCCAGCGCAACAATCAGGAGGCCGGACTGAAGCCCGGTTGGGCCTACCGCGTCGGACAGGCCGATGTGAGAGACGTGCGTGAGGCCGACGCCATCTTTGCCGTCGTCAACGGCGTGCCTCCGGACGAGGGTGTTATGGTCGAACTGGGCATCGCCATCTCCCTCGGTAAGCCTACCTTCCTCTTCCGAGACGACTTCCGCCGCGCCACCGACTCGGAGCAGTATCCCCTCAACCTCATGCTCTTCACGGGCATGCCGGAGCGCGACTGGCAGGACTACTACTACACCTCGCTTGCTGAGATCCTCTCACCGTACAAGATGCTGGCCCGCTGGGCCGCCGGGCCATAGGACCGCGGCATCAGTCGCGCTGTCCAAGGTGACCGGAGCGATCATGAAGCCCAATGTATAATTTCCCTGCAATGGAAGCGGTTACAATCGTACATGCGCTTAACTTGTCCGATCGGCCGCCGGTGTTACTTATACACGGCTCTGCGAATTCGGCGGCGGTCTGGCAGTTCTGGCAGGAGGCGCTAGCTCAACGTGGGTGGAGTAGTTATGCAGTTGATCTTCGTGGCCACGGCAAAAGCTTGGGCTCGGTGGACGGGGCTTCAATGTCAGATTACGCCGACGACGTTGCTATCGTAGCCAAAGATCTGTCTGAGATGCCGGTTGTGATGGGGTGGAGCATGGGCGGACTTGTGGCTATGATTGTCGCTGCGCGAGGGTTGGCAAAGGCATGCGTAGGTCTGGCGCCAAGCATGCCGGCATCGACACGAGACGAGAGAGTTCGTATCCGCCGTGGAGTGTTCGGTCCCGAGGAATACGGCATTACGAGCAAGAATCCAGTCAACCAACTTGCCATGCCCGACCTTGACCTGGAAGAGAGGTTGATTGCGCTCGAGGCGGCCTCGAGCGAGTCACGGACAGCCCGGGACGACCGCAAGGCGGGGATTGTGATTCCCTTGCTACCCTGCCCACTATTGGTGGTCACGGGAAGCGAAGACAGGGACTGGCCGCGCTCGAAGTACGCTGGCATGCATCTACCGGCGGAGTACCTAGAGTCTCGTGGTTCATCGCACTGGGGTCTCGTGCTCAACCGTCGTCGGCTATCTCAGACTTCAAGCCGCGTAGTAGACTGGTTGAACGCCAACGCTACCTAGACTGTGCAGTGGTCAAACTGCTCGTCCGACAGCCCTTCAACCCTACTGCCAGACGGCCAGCAGCACCCCAATGATGCCATACGATATCACCGGATACCCGGTGTTGATCAGGAATATCTTGACGCTCCGGCCCTCGAAGCTGTAGGTCGTTGCGTACGATGTCGCTATGAACCCGATAGCCGCCAGCAGACCGAGAATGAGGCCTTCCACAACCCCTTCCGCTCCCAAGCCTTGAATCACCACTGCCAGACCAACGGTGAACACTAGCGCGCTCACAATCGCCACCACGTAGGGGTACCACTGCCGCGCAGTCCCCCTCATGGCCTCCACGTCCTCCATCGTCAAGCCAACTCCCGCCATCCACGGCTTCGCCAACGCGCTGTACCACGCCGCGCCAAGCGCCTGGTTGATGATGATTCCCACAATGATCGCCAGGTAGTTCAAGCTCCCAAGGTCTATGTTGTCCATGACTCTTCGCTCCTTCGGTTGGTCAAGGCCCGTGTCCGCCTGCCGCGCTCCCGGATTTGGGCGCATAGGCTATAGGAAAAAGCACGGGCGTTTCAATATACCCTTACAGCGAAAGCGGCTCATTCACCGGCTGGGGAATAAGGCTCAACTATAGTACAATGGCGTTGTTGAGGAGGTCGCAAATGCCGGACGCTGAAATAGTCTTCCAGGTACGGGAATCCCCTGAGGGCGGCTATGAGGCTCGCGCTGTGGGTCATAGCATCTTCACAGAAGCTGATAGCTGGGAGCATCTCCGGGAAATGATGCGGGATGCCGTGCTGTGTCACTTTGAGAAGGGAGAAGCGCCTCAATCTATTCGCGTCCATATGATCCAGGGTGAGATAATCCCGGTTTGAGGTTGCCGCGCAGCCTCTCCGGCATGGAATTGGCTACACTGCTAAGACGCAGCTACGGCTACCACGTCATACGCTAAACAGGCAGTCACATGAGACTTTCAAGCGATTATCGGGGCTACGAGCATCGTATTACTATTCCCATCCATAATCCACTAAAGGTTGGCACTCTGAGCGGCGTGCTGGGTGAAGTGGCGGACTACCTGGAAATAAGCGAAGGACAATTGGCGCGAGAGTTGTTTCAAGGATAGCTCATCACTGGATAACCCCTAGTTAGGAGAGACCACATGGACTTTGGCTTTGGCGTGCCCACCCGCGGCCCCTTGTCCGCGCCGCAAACGTTAGCAACCCTCGTCGCCAGCGGCGAGGAGTTGGGATTCAGCTACATCGGCGTCGCCGACCACATCGTGGTGGCGCGACGCATCGACTCCACCTACCCCTACAGCGAGAGCGGCTCATTCACCGGCTGGGAGTCCGGCGAGTGCCTGGAGCAGCTTACCCTCCTCGGCTATCTGGCCGCCCACACCACAACAATACGCCTGCTCTCCTCCGTCATGGTCGTTCCGCATCGCAATCCCGTGCACACCGCCAAGATCCTCTCCACCATAGACAACCTTTCCGGGGGCCGACTCACCGTGGGCTGCGGTGTCGGCTGGATGCGCGAGGAGTTCGAGGCCATCGGCACGCCTCCCTTCGACAACCGCGGCTCCGTCAGCGACGAGTACATCCGCGTTTTCAAGGAGCTCTGGACCAGCGATGCCCCGGCCTTCGAAGGCAAATACGCCAGCTTCTCAGACATCGTCTTCAGCCCTCAGCCCGTCCAGAAGCCGCACCCACCCATCTGGATAGGCGGCGAAAGCCCCGCCGCCCTGCGACGTGCCGCCCGCCTCGGCGATGCCTGGTATCCCATCGGCAGCAACCCCACCTACCCCTTGCAGACCGTCCCGCAGCTTTCGGAAGCCATCAGCCGTCTTCACGGCTACGCCGAAGGGTTCGGGCGCGACCCAGCGGAGATAGACCTTGCTTTCAGCGCCGGCTGGTACAACGAGAATGAAGCCCGCACCGGCCCCGACGGCGAGCGGCTCACCTTCACCGGAACGCCTCAGCAGATAGCGGACGACATCCTAGCGTTCCAGGAACTGGGCGTGCGACATCTCATGCTCGGCTTCCAGGGCCCGACCCTTGACCAAACCCTGGAGAGAATGCGCTACTTCGCCTCAGAGATCATGCCCTTTACCACGCGATAGGGAGCGCCCACCGTCCGTTATACCCGTATAGCCTGCCCCGCACTTTGATGCGGGAACGGCTATCCAGACGTTGCGGAGTAGTGCATCCTACACCCCCCTCATCACCCCGCTCTCCACAAACCGACGGATCTCCCTTTCCAAATCGTCCGGCCTCTCCTGCGGAATGAAATGCCCCACGTCCTTCATAACAACGTGCTCAAAGCTGGGCGACGCCTTCTGCAATAGCCGCAAAGATGTATTCGCCGCTGGATGGCGCGTCGGGTTCTCGCTGGTGATGAGCAGGATAGGGAACGTGACCCTGGCCAGCCATTCCTCCTGGTCGACGGGGGCCTGCGCCGCCGTGAACTCCGCCTCTATCTCCGGCGTGCACTTTAGCTGCACCTGCCCGTCGTCCATCTCCTCCGTACCGCCGTTGATGTACTCCCAGAGCAGGTCCGTCCTCCAGTTTCTGAACGCCTCCGCCTGCGAGTAGCGATCAAAGATAGCCTGACGGCTGGGCCACAGAGAGCGACGGTTACGGGCCACCCTCGCCGCCGCGCTGCGGTCGTGATGGCTGCCCGGCTCCGGGTTGTGCACAGGCATGCCGGGTTCTATGAGAATCGCGCCCCTCACCCTATCGCTGATGAAAGAGCCTCCCAGCGCCGCCAGCACCGCACCTCTGGAATGACCGATGAGCAGTATGTCTCGCAGGTCCAGCCCCTCCACGAACCCCTTCAGATCCGGGGCCACGTTTTCCCAGTTGTAGCCGTCCGGCTTGTCCGAGTCGCCGTGACCCCGCAGGTCCATGGCCACCACGCGAAACTGTGAAGCCAACGATTCTGCGGTGGGACGCCACACCTGCGCGCAGAGGCCTCTGCCGTGAAGCAGCACCGCCGGCGGGCCGCTGCCCGGCCACTCCAAGTAGTGCAACCTTATCTCCGGCGTATCAACGAACTTGCTCTCAGCTTCCAATCCGTCCTCCAATATGCAGGCTTCGCTTTTGCAGCCTACGGATAGTACCATAAGAAACCCATACCGCCTTAGGAGAGCTTAATGGACAACCCGGCACTGACCACATACCCCGTCATTCCCGTCATAGCCAACCGTTGGAGCCCGCGCGCTTTTGACGCCGAGCTCCCTCTGGACCCGCAGACCGTCGGATCCCTGTTCGAGGCTGCGCGCTGGGCCCCGTCGTCGGGCAACGAGCAGCCCTGGCGGTACATCGTCGGCCTCAACTTCGACGAAGCTCACCGAGCCGTCTTGGACTGCCTCGTCGAGGGCAACCGCCTCTGGGCCGCTAACGCCCCTCTGCTCTTCGTCGCCGTGTCCAAGACCACCCGCAACGACCGGCACAACCCGCATTTCGCCCACGACGTGGGGGCCTCTCTGGAGAACCTCTTCCTCCAGGCCATAGACCTGGGGCTGCACTGCCACTACATGGCCGGATTCTCGGCGGACAACGTGCGACAGACCTTCGGCGTGCCCGACGGATTCGAGCCTGTAACCGCGGGCGCCGTAGGCTATTGGGGCAACCTAGACCGGCTCCCCGACGAACTGAAACAGCGCGAGCAGAGGAGGCGGGAGCGCAAGCCCTTCTCGGAGTTCGTCTTCACCGAGATATGGGAGCAACCCCTGCCCGGATTGGACGGGTAGGTTTGACACCCCATCCCCCACCCTCATATCATCCCCCACAATTCATAGGAGAACCGTATGCCTGACATCCACGGTGAAGAAGAGCACGCCTCCTTCGTGGGAATTCCCACGTTCATCCATGCTCCCCTTGCCCTTACTGTCGCTGAGCTGAAGCAGATGGAGGCCGACATTGCCATCATCGGCGCACCCGCCGAGATGGTGATCTACCGTCCCGGCGCCAGGTTCGGCCCGCGAGCCATACGACAGGCCGGATACGTGGAGCACCCCAACGACTACATCTACCACATGGAGCTTGAGGTCCACCCCACCCGCATCCTCAACGTCGTCGACTTTGGCGACGCCGCCTGTCCTCCCTTCTCCATCGAGCTCAGCCACCGGGCCATCCAGGCCAAGGTCGCCGAGGCGCTGGAGGCCGACACCGTGCCCATCGTGCTCGGCGGCGACCACTCGGTCACGCTGCCCAGCGCCACAGCCGTAGCCAAGAAGTACGGCTTCGGCAACGTAGGCATCGTCCACTTCGACGCCCACGCCGACACCTGGGACTCCGTATACGGGTCGCTGGTCTCCCACGCCAGCCCCATGCGCCGCCTCATAGAAAGCGGCGCTGTCCCTGGCAAGAACTTCGTCCAGGTGGGTCTGCGCGGCTACGCCCATGGCGAAGGACTGCAGGACTGGATGCGCGGGCAGGGCATGCGATGGCACCAGATGTCCGAGATCGAGCAGCGCGGATTCGACGCCGTCCTCAACGACGCCATCAAGGAGGCGCAGGAAGGCCCGCAGTACATCTATCTCTCCGTGGACATAGACGTGCTCGATCCCGCCTTTGCCCCCGGCACCGGCACGCCGGAGCCGGGCGGCCTCGCTACCCTCGACCTCCTGCGCGCCGTGCGACGCATAGCCTCCTCCGTGAATCTCGTCGGCATGGACGTTGTGGAGGTCTCTCCCCCCTACGACGGCCCCGCCGGCCTCGCCGCCGATGCCGCCAACCGCGTCATCCTGGAAGCCATCAGCGCCCTCGCCTGGCTCAAAAGCAAAAGAGGGAGTTAGCCCTTTTCGCCTGCTCACCTCCAACGTCGCTCCCGTGCAGGCTTGTTCCCAGTGGAGACGGGAACGGGAGCCCACTCCCCTCTCGTCATTGCCAGGAACCGGAGCAATCCGGTGGCGAGGCGGGCGGGCATAGCCCCCTCCCACAACCCTCCACCCCCAGCGGGTGTATAATAGTAATTGTGCCTTCCAGTCTTTGAAACGCGGCGACTGAGAACGTAGGAGCGTATATGGACCCCGTCATCCAGCTTCAGAAGCTCACCAAGTACTACGGTGAGCAGAGAGGCGTCATCGATCTCGATCTTGAGGTCATGCCCGGCGGCGTTTTCGGCTATCTCGGCCCCAACGGCGCAGGCAAGACCACCACCATCCGCCTCCTCCTAGACCTCATCCGACCCACCGGCGGCGCGGCCAGGGTGTTCGGCCTGGACGCTCAGGCCGCCTCCCTGGAGGTGCGACGTCGCATTGGCTATCTCCCCTCCGACCCTGCTCTCTACGCCAATCTCACCGGCGAGCAGTTTCTCCTCTACGCCGCCAACCTAAAGGGCGGCCTCCCCTGGTCCAATATCAAGCGCATGGCCGACAGGCTGGAGTGCGACCTTTCCCGCAACATTCGCACTCTGTCCCACGGCAACAGGCAGAAAATAGCCGTCATTCGCGCCTTCATGCACCAGCCGGAACTTCTCATTCTGGACGAACCAACCTCCGGCCTTGACCCCCTCATGCAGCAGGAGTTCGAAAGCATGGTCAGGGAGGCGAAGGCCGATGGAAGGACCGTCTTCCTCTCCTCCCACATAATTCCCGAGGTGGAGGAGCTCTGCGATAGGGTCGCCATCATCCGGGATGGCAGCCTGGTTGCGGTGGAAGACGTCGCCACCTTCAAGGCGCGCAGCATGCGCCGCCTGGAGCTCCGCTTCGGCGAGCCCCTGCCCGAAAACGCCTTCCAAGGCGTCGACGGCGTGCGAAACGTAGCCGTAGAGGGCAGCACCCTGAAGTGCGAGGTGGTGGGCTCCCTCGACCAGTTCATCAAGACGGCCGCCCGCTATGAAGTGGTCGACATGACCGTCCACGAACCCAGCCTGGAGGAGGTTTTCCTGGCGTTCTACGGAGAGGAGGAATCGGATGCTTCTGCGTAACCTCTTTGTCAAGTCTCTGCTGGATCACCGGCGCGGTTTGGCTTGGTGGGTTCTGGGGGTCGTCCTGCTCTCCGCGGCCATGACCGCCTTCTATCCCAGTATCTCCACCAACGATGCCATACAGGACTACGTCGACGCCTTCGACCCCGACCTGCTGGCCCTGTTCGGGTTCACGGAGCTGATGGACATCACCTCAGGCCCGGGCTACCTCAACGCCGAGATGTTCAGCTTCATGGTGCCCGTAGTGGTCATCATATTCGCCGTCAGCCTGGGAGCATCGGCCATAGCCGGCGAGGAGGACAAGCGCACCATGGAGATCCTCCTCTCCGAACCGGTCAGCAGGCATCGCGTGGTACTTGAAAAGTACGCCTTTCTCATCGCCGCCAACGCCGTGCTGGGCGTCGTAATCTGGCTATCCCTGGCCATCGGAGCCATCGCCGTCGGTATGGATATCAGCATGGTCAACCTTGCTGCGGCCACCCTGAGCTCTGCGCTGCTCGGCGTCACCTTCGGCTCGCTGGCCTTCGCCATCGGAGCGTTTACCGGCAACCGAGGTCTCAGCCTAGGCGTCTCCGCCGGAGCCGCGGCGGCATCCTATGTGATCAACACACTGGCCGCCATCGTAGATGTATTGGAGCCTGCCAAATGGCTCTCGCCGTTCTTCTATTACAACGGCAACGTGCCCATACTCAACGGCCTCGACCCGCTGCACGTAGGCCTATTGCTTCTGGTAATCGCCGTCCCCGCCATAGCCGGGTACCTCGCCTTCCAGCGCCGCGACCTGCGGATTTAGGGAGTAGGTCCGAGTTAGGTTAGCAGTACGTTGTGGGCGCTCA
This sequence comes from Dehalococcoidia bacterium, assembly GCA_965116555.1. Taxonomy (GTDB): domain Bacteria; phylum Chloroflexota; class Dehalococcoidia; order Lucifugimonadales; family QGNO01; genus DAOUJH01. The sequence continues at coordinate 2,267,575 of OZ220698.1, forward strand.
TTCCACAAGTAATTGCTTGTTGGCCTGCTTGAAGATTCAAAAGAGCAACAACTAGAATTGCCACCAGAGACCCCTTGACATCTTACACGGAAACGGATATTCTCTGCGAACAGATGGTCTATAGTTTTCTTCTTGGGCTACCCAAGCAAGCAAAATGAGGGAGGCAAAAGTGGTCGTTGGACAAGAGGTACAGAGTCCCAAAGAGAATGAGCGCTTCGCCAGTCTGCTTGTTGAGGATTCGTCTTGGGACTATCGTGGAGAAAACACCAAGTCTTATACACATGGGCTGCATAGCTATCCGGCTATGATGATTCCCCAGGTGGCTGGTCGACTCATAGAGGAATACAGTTCAGAAGGAGATGTGCTTTTTGACCCATTTTGCGGGTCAGGCTCTGTTCAAGTTGAAGGCAGACTAAAAGGTCGACATTCTTGGGGAATTGACCTTAACCCACTAGCAGTTCTTATTGCTAGAGTTAAGGTTACGCCAGTCGAACCAACTCTTCTGTACTGGACCCTTACCCGTATTTGGGAACATGCTGCTTGTATTCCGGATGATGCCGCTACGCCACCTAGCGACTTCCCAAATCTGAGCTTTTGGTTCAAAGAGAAGGTTATTATTGACCTGTCCAAGATCAAGGAAACCCTTGACCTGATTAGGGACCAAACTATTCGAGAGTTCTTCCAAGTAGCCTATAGCGAAATAGTAAGGCTTAGTTCCAACTCTCGCAGCTATGAGTACAAGCTACATAGGTATCCACCTGAAAAGCTAGACAAGCACAATCCCCACGTCTTTGGTTTGTTCCAAGAGCAAAGTCTTAAAAACATACAGGGCATGGAAGATTTCTATAGTGACGTGAAACGCGAGACGTGGGCTAAGCCTCTGCTCGGCAATACCATGCTCCCAATAATGGAAATACCCAAAGAATCTGTCGACATCGTAGTGTCCTCTCCTCCATACGGAGACAGTAGAACGACAGTAGCCTACGGTCAGTTTTCTAGGTTAGCAACGCGCTGGCTAGGAATGGAAGAAATGGGAGACCTAGATAGCCTCCTGTTAGGCGGTAAGAGGGGAAACACTTTAGAATCCGGTCTAGGGTCTCACGGACTGGAAGAAGTAATTGAACTGATCAGCGCCCAGGATAAAGAACGAGCCCGAGAAGTGTTGGCCTTCTATAAAGATTTTGATAGCTGCCTCGGCCAAATAACTACCTATTTGAAGCCAGACGCCTATGTATGCTTCGTGGTAGGAAATCGTAAAGTAAAGGGTGTGCGAATACCTACGGACTTCATCACGATTGAGCTTGCCAAGAAATACGGTCTAGAAGCCGTGAATGTCATGGTTAGGAACATCCCCTCAAAGCGAATGCCGCTACGCAATAGCCCAACTAATGTCGTGGGTGTGTTGGACGACACCATGCATCGTGAAACTATTTTAGTATTCAGAAAGACTGGTTGATTATGCCCCCCAGTAAGTTCGCTAACGCACGCAAGAGCATAATGGCTACACCGAAGCAGTTAGCAGAGGCTGCAAGGAATGCACTCCCTAAAGAGATCGGCATCGCTAACATCTACCAACCGGACGTATTGAAAGCCAACTTTGACTTGGCTATCTCATCTCTACTGGATATAGAGTACAGAATCTACCTGCAAAAGGAAGAGCAAGCCAATAAACAGTTAATCAAGGATTCCCTCATTGAGGACGCTACAGCATCTAACCCTACATCTCCTCAACAGGTCGTTGACTTCGTAGCTGGCAATTTCGGCCTTTTTAACGAGTTCTTTTCATCATTAGCACAAAGCAGGAAATCACGGGCTGGGCTATCTTTTGAAGATCATGTGCGTTTCTTGTTCAGGCTGTTGAACTACCCATTTGACGAACAGAAGGTCATAAACGGCAGACCTGACTTTCTGCTACCCAATGTTGACATGTATACAAACAATCCTACTGACTTGATATTGTTCACTGTAAAACGCACATTGAGGGAGCGGTGGCGCCAGGTTGTACCTGAAGGTCTAAAAACTCCCTACTATTTTCTAGCAACCATTGATGAAAAGTTATCTTCGGCTGCTCTCAACGAGATGAGGGGGCACCGCATCATTCTAGTGATGCCTTCTGAAAACAAGGCCAACAAGACTGATTATACCAATGCGCAGAATGTGGTTAGCTTCAGCACATTCTTCCAGAATTATGTTGACCCAACAGCGCTACGGTGGCGACAAGCGGGAATCAAATGGTGAGAGCCTTTTGGAACAAGGGCACCTGTGATATCTCAACTTCAGCGGTTTCAATCGTAAACGGCAACCCGTCTTCTTCCCTGGACCGCAGAATCTGCTTCACCTCTTCCCCTATAACCTGGGGGTCGTCTCTCAGTTCTGAACCTAACCCTTCGACATCACGCACTTCCAGCGAAAGGCGGATAGCCTCCCGGATGTTCTGAAGCGCCTCTTCCCTGCTTTCCCCCTGGCTCACGCAACCGGGTAGAGCGGGGCAGTGGATGGAGTATCCGCCCGCCTTTTCCGGCTCCAGTATCACGGTGAACTTCCGCTGTTTTTCCATGACAGGCTCCTAGTTTGACTCTTGGCCATTATAGCACCCGTTAGCCCCCCATTTGACACCGCACCCTCCCCTGCATATCATCCCAAACAAGCCAACCAGGGGAGGGCACTATGGAGCCTGACCGCTTCGACTACTCGCCTATCATAGACCGGCCCGTCATCAAATGGCCCAACGACGCCCGCGTAGCCCTCTGGGTCGCTCCCAACGTGGAGCACTACGACTACCTCCCTCCTCACAACCCGCACCAGAACGCCTGGCCCCGTACGCCGCACCCCGACGTCATGAGCTACGCCTACATGGACTACGGCAACCGCGTCGGATTCTGGCGCCTCCTGGAGCTCTTCGACAAGCACAACATCCGCTGCACGCCCGCCCTCAACGTCGCTGTCCTTGACCACTACCCCGAAATACGCGACGCCATGGTGGAGCGCGATTGGGATTTCATGTCCCACGGCGTGTACAACACCCGATACCTCTGGGGCGCAACCGAGGAGGAGGAGCGCGACTTCTACCAGGACACCATCGATACCATCCGGCGTCACACCGGCAAGCAGCTCAAGGGCATGCTCGGTCCCGCCCTCACCAACACCGAGCGCACCCCGGACCTCATGGCCGAAGCCGGACTCATCTACCACACCGACTGGTTCCACGACGACCAGCCGTTCCCCATGAAGGTGAAGCAGGGCAGGCTCATCACCGTGCCCTACTCCATCGAGACCAACGACGGCGCGGCCAACATGCTCGGCTTTGAGGCCGACTACCTGGCCCAGATCATCAAAGACCAGTTCGACGTGCTCTACAAGGAGGGCGCGGAGAGCGGTCGCGTTATGTGCATCGCCCTCCATCCCTACTGGAGCGGCCAGGCTCACCGCATCCGATACCTGGACGACGCCTTCAGCTACATCTTCTCCCACGACGCCGTCTGGCAGGCCACCGCCGACCAGATCGCCGACTACTACATGGAGCGCTACTACGACCAGGTCGTCGACTACACGGGGAGGGCGTCATGACCGGGCCCGCCGCCCGCATGCCGGGCATGGACAACGAATACTACGACTTCTCCGCCATGGCGCACCGCCAGCCCTTGAGCTGGCCCGACGGCGCGCGCGTCGCTCTCTGCGTCATCGTCAACCTGGAGCACTACGAATGGGACCTCTCCAAGATCAAGACACGGCCCCAGAGCATGCCGGGCTTCAGAGCGCCCCTTCCTTACCCCGACATGCGCAACTTCTCCCAGCGCGAATACGGCAACCGAGTCGGCGTCTTCCGCATCATGGACCTGCTCGACAGGTACGGCATCCCGGCCACCGTCGCCATGGACGCCACTGTCGCCTCCAACTACCCCTTCCTCATCGAGCAGTGCCGCCAGCGCGGCTGGGAGTTCATCGGGCACGGCCAGACCGCCACCCGGCTCATCACCAGCGAGATGACGGAGGAGGAAGAGCGCGACTACATCCAAAGCTCCCTCACCGCATTGCGCGACGCTACAGGCAGCCGTCCCGCCGGATGGATGGGCGCCGGCTACTCCGAATCGACGCGCACCCCGCGCCTCCTGGCCGCCGAGGGCGTGCGCTACCTCTGCGACTGGCCCAACGACGACCATCCCTACCGGATGAAGGTGCCCGGCGGCGAGATGTACTCGCTGCCCGTGCTCCTTGACCTTGACGACTTCCACATGCTCTGGACGCGCATACTGCCCGTCATGGACTACACCCGCGCCCTCCAGGACAGCTTCGACAGGCTGTACGTGGAAGGCGAAAGCAACGGCCGCCTCATGGTGCTCAACCTCCACCCCTGGCTCATCGGCCAGCCATTCCGCTCCAAGTACCTGGACCAAGCCCTCTCCCACATCGCCGGCCACCAGCGGGTCTGGAAAGCCACCGGCTCCCAGATCATCGACTGGTACGCCTCCATTAACAGCTAGTCTGCCTACACCGCTCACCATGAGTGGAAGGGTGCAGGAGGGCAGACCGGGTGATGGTTGGCTACTTGACATAAGTAGTTTTGAAAAGTGCATTTTTGGTCGAAAAAGCGGGTATTTTGCGTGAAATGGCGGTTAACGGCGGAGTTGTGTCGTGCCTGAGAAGGGAATTGTTTTAACATTATGTAAAGAACCGCAAGGCTAAACGAGACCCATTTTGTTGAAAATATGGGAAACGAATCAGATTCCGGGGCAAAGTTGAGGGTATGGAGGCGGTCGTTTTGGCTGCCAAGAGACGCGCCATGCCGAGGTTGTAGGGGTTGTTGGGCGCTTTTCTGGGAGTCCATGGGTTAAGGGTATCGGGCGTGGAGGGGTGTGGGGAAGGGGGAGATGTCAGGGAGATGGGGGGGTGGGGAAGCGGGCGTTTGAGAGCGGGCAAATAGACTGGTACGCCTCCGCTAACTGCTAGGCTGTCACGGTGATCGGAGAACTCTCCGATGTCGTTATCCGTTGCCACACATTATTGATGTGAAGGTCAAGATCTTGAAGCCTCTCCAATTCTTCCTCTGTGATGTACTGCCTCCCTGAATGGGAAAGCCTGTTTCGAATGGGTTTCAATTCTTCAAACCAGCCCAATTGGGCTCTTCTGCCTCTTTCCGAAGTCGAACGTGCCCAAACATGGTCGAAATGCTGCCAGTTGTTTTCTGCGATGTGCTTGTAGTCCAGTAGATTCAAGAACTCGTGAGGTTCGCCCGGCTCGTCATTTGCTTCTGCTCGCATAGCAGCCGATTCGCGAATCGACTGCGGAACTGCGGGTCTCCACCATTCATCCACTCCACCCTCATAGCGATTATTCAAGACTCTAAAGGTTACATCACGAATACCATTCTCGATGCCACTGACGAGGTTCCGTGCCAACTCAATGTTCCCCTCCTTGCTCTGGGCTAGAAACTCTTTCAGCCCCTCTGGTTCAAATTTAGGATATTCTGCTTTCACTAAAGCCATAACGCGCATCGCAGAATTTCTGTATCCGCTTGAACCATAGTCCCTTTGCCTAAAGTCACGCATGACCGCATCTTCATCAGCAGCTTTGAAGTGCTCAATGATCGGTTCTCCCAGATACTTGATGTAGTCTAGTAAGTCTTTGGGAGATAGTCGCCAAGGTTGCTTTTCATTCCTGCGGTCTAATTCATACGTCAGGGCCTCACCAAGGTAACGCAAAAGGGCTGCGATTCCGTTATTCGTGCACAGAAACCCACCTGGTCCCTTGCGCCTGTTCCAGTGTTCACCGCAGCCGTGGGCAAATTCGCTCAAGAACGACTCAATAAACTGTGTACAGCGATCAACGGCAATATCGTCGTTAGTTAAATAAAGCACCCCCGGATAAAATACACCCGCAGCAATTCTACCTACGATCTGGCTATCCTTGACGGCATCCCGCAAGGTTGGCCTAGTTATCGGTCTCTTACTGGAATCTGGCCCCCATTCGCCTGCCACCAAGTCATAAAGCGGAGAAGACCTGCGGGTCGCTAAGTTTGCAGCTATCCTTGAGTTCAATTGGCGAAGCCTATCACGTGGCCCTGCGTTCGGATCGAGAATTTCTGGCTCCAGTTCTACCAACAGGCGCTTGGGAACTCGTACCTGCTTACTGTTAATGTCCACAAACATGTTGACTTCTTCACTTCTTTCCAGGTTTTCAAACGCCAGTACTGGGATCTTTCCTTTGGTTGCAAATTCTGTCCGGGCAAATCCATAGAGCCGGTGTTGTCCATCTATCAAAAACGCGCTGCGATATTTGTTCGGCAAGTACAATGTCCCCACCACCGGTTCATCGCCGTGCGCCGGACGACTAGCATCAAAGCGAATGCGGCCACGGAGGTTTACGACAACGTTAGTCGGGAATATCCCTCCTTTATGTTTTTCTATGTGCTCGGCGATGCTTTTAAGGCGATTTCGACTTAAGAGTCTCTGGTACGTACCTATTGGATCGTCATCGCTTGAGCCTCGATGGCTTACATAAACTAGCTTTAGCAGCTTCTCCGGTTCTATCGTGAACTGATAAAATCGGTTAGAGCCGAATCTGCCTCTTACCGCTGATACCGTTTCATTGAGACCAGATATGTTGCTCCCATCAAGGAGATCTCCTAAGAGTTGATACCGAGCGGCTGGCCCTAAAATGCCTACGAGCCTCGCGTAGTAGTCGAGTAGGCTATCCCTGAGGATTGCAATTTGATGGTCCTTAGCTCTAGCCCTATCGGGTTCGCTCCAGTCGATATTCCGCGTTGCATATAAGAATATAACCCGTCTGCGAGAGCCCGGTAGCTTTGTGTGAATAGTTTGTCTTATGGCGTCTTGTAGTCCTCTTGTTTCATTCAGATCTTTCTGTAGCGACCTTGAACGAAGGCTGGAAGCTGCCTTGCACTCAACTACAATAGCAGTCTCATCATCGGCAGCAAACACATCAATCTGCTTTGGCGGAATCCCAGAAGCCGTGGAGTCTACCGGTATCTTAAATTGGCGATCTGCGTTTATAAAGTTGAATCGCATTCCCGCAAATAGGCGCCACACCTCGTCTTCGAGTTTCTCATCGTCTGGCTTCTCCTTGCGCAGCCTGACCTTATTCTGGTAACGACGAAACAGCTCCCAGCCTTCGGACAATCTTAGCTGTTCCTCGCTTAGAGGAAATGTCTTTTCGTAGTGAAGCTTCTTGCGATTACGAAGGGCTGCAGATATTGAATGTCCTGTCAGGAGCCCCGCGAGGCCCGTGGACATGCTGTCGGATGGGTCAGAGCTACTATTCATGATTCTCCAGCGCTTGTCCCGTTTCGACTGGATGTTACAAGTTGGTCACCCCATTGAACCCACCCTTCCCGGCTGTGACGAGCAAAAAGTTCCAAGTGAGGCCCGGGACTGCATTGTTCTATGATATCGTACAGCTCGTCGGGCTTTCGAGAGTGCTCGCGCTTCTGTGTTGCCAACAGATTCACTTGACGTCTGCCCGGAGATAGAGTCCTAACTCCGCCCTTTACACCGAAAAGAATCAACTCCGTAACGTTTCGGAAGTAGAAGCCTACACCCCGACCATCTGGGCCACCATCCTTCCGTACTTTGAACCATACGAGATTTGTCTTGTATTCAAACCCCCAATGGCTCATTACTTCCAAGCCCGTCTGTATGAGCGCATTAGGCACCCAAAGGTAAAGGTGGCTTTGTTTGTCAGCGAGATCAGGAACAGGCAATGCCTTAATCTCATCATCAGTCAAAGACGGGTAGCGGTGCAAGCGATGGTATTCAGGGGCAACGCGCCCAGTGCGGTTCTTGAAGCGCCAAGGAGGATCGGCCAAGATGGTTCCGAAAGACCCATGCAACAAATCACTTAGGTCGGCAGTATGATGTTGAGTAATTACCGTGGCGGTCATCCGCCAGTTTCCTCTCGTGTTTACGGATAAACCCCCTCAGCCGCCTAGCGCATCCTAGCATACGCTTGATAGCTTGTCACTCTGGCTGCCACCACTCCGCAACCCCTAACTACACCGATACCATTTTCTGATAGAGTCTCGGTACGCAACGCCTCAGCCGGATGAACGCAAGGAGGAATCATGGCCCCTAAAGCTCCATCACACATCGTAATCAAGGCGGGCAACCTCGCCGATGGCAAGGGCGGCCCGTCCCTGCAGGGCATGGCCGTCGTCGCCGAGGGCAGCCGCATCACCCACGTCGTCCCCCAAGCGGAGGTAGCCATCGCTGAAGGCGCAACCGTGGAGACCTACGACTTCCCCGAAGCCACCCTTGTCCCCGGCCTCGTCGATTGCCATACCCACACCAACATGCCCGGCGACGGCACCTCCGTCGACGACGTTGGCCTGGAGTCCTACGAAATGCACATACTGCAGGGCGTGAAGCAGGCGCGGCTCGCCCTGGAGACCGGCGTGACCACCATGCGCGATAACGGCGGCTGGCACCGGAGCGTGTTCTGGCTCAAGGAGGGCATCCGACGCCAGCTTGTAGCCGGGCCGCGCATACTGGCGTCGGGAAGGCCCATCACCATGACCGGCGGACACTGCTGGATGATGGGCTCTGAGGCCGACGGCGTAGACGGCGTGCGACAGGCCGTGCGGGAGCTGGTCTGGGAAGGCGCCGACTTCATCAAGGTCATGACCACCGGCGGCTCTACGCTGGGCAGCATGCCGGAGCGACCCTCCTACACCGTGGAGGAGCTGATCGCCCTCTCCGACGAAGCACACCGGCGCAATCGCCTCGTCGGCGCGCATTCCATAGCCACCAAGGGCATCGAGAACGCCCTGGACGCCGGAGTCGACATGCTAATCCACTGCACCTTTGTCCAGCCCGACGGCACTATAAAGTACGACCCCTGCGTCGGGGAGCGCATCGCTTCAACGGGCACCTGGGTCAACCCCACCATCCACGTGCGGCGCGCCTCCCTACAGTTGCTGGAAGAGAAGCGAGAAGAGGAGGGCCTAACCCCGGAGGAAGAGGCCCAGCTTGTGGACGTCGTCAAGGCGGTTGAAGACCGAGTGGAAGTGACCCGACGGCTCATCCAAGACGGCGCAAAGGTCATAGGCGGCTCCGACTGCGGCTGGTATGTCTACCAGTTCGGCTTGTTCCACAAGGAGCTGGAGACGCTGGTCATGTCCGGCATGACGCACGGAGAGGCGCTGCTGGCCGGCACCAGCGAAGCCGCCAAGTCGCTGGGCGTCGCCGACGAGGTGGGCTCCATCGAGCCGGGCAAGGAAGCCGACTTTCTGCTCGTCAACGGCGACCCCACGCAGAACATCAGCCACCTGCAGGACGTCGTCGCCGTGTTCAAGAGCGGTATCAGAGTGAAATAGGGGCTCACTCATCCCCATCTCAATCTTCCCCCGTCAAGGGGGAAGAGGTTGCAGGCAGAACGGGCGGCTGTCTCCAAACTGGGCTTGACTGCTACAGCCACCGCTTTGGATTCTTCGTCGCTGGTCGCTCCTCAGAATGACAGGCAGGGGCGCTCGTTCATCCGAATGACACGGGCCCGGGAGGCCTAAGGAGCCAGGAGCTTAGCCGCCACCACGCGCGCCTCGTCCCAGGTTTGCACCCTCTGATCCAACGGTATCTGCCTGAGAATGTTCAGAGCCTCAAGATTCCTGGCAGGCATCCCGGCCAGTCCCATCACTATGCAGCCGGTTTCGTAGCTTGCAGCGGTCTCTATGAGTCGCTCAATCACCATAGCCGCGCTTTCGTCAATGTAAACCGTGTTGGAAAAGTCCAGGATAACCACCTCGTGCTCCCGGATGTCCTCGCCAATGGTGTCCAACAGCTTCCTGGACGATGCGACGGTAAAGGAGCCTCTGAGCGCAACCAGGCCAACCCTGGCGGTGAAGCCTTCCAGATCGTCCTCTCCCGATCTGCCGCCGAAGAAGCTCTGGTCCAAAATGGGCACCGAGACCACGCTGTCCAGCTCCAGCCTCTCGAACTGGCGCGCGCTGGTTACCGCAGCGGCTATCATGCCCGCCGCTATGGCCGTGACCAAATCCAGGAACACCGTGAGGCCAAGGGTAAGCAGCATCACCACCATGTGCTCGCGCTGAATGCGGAGCAACCTGGTGACAAATCTCCATTCCATGGTGTCCAAGGCAACTTTCATGAGGACGCCCGCCAGGAGGGCGTTGGGTATTTTGGCTACGTAGTCTTCCAGGGCCAGGATCATGACCACCAGGATGGCCACGGCAATCACACCTGCAACAAGGGTAGTCCCGCCAGCCCTGATGTTGGCTATAGTGCTTGGGGTAGCCCCTGATCCGGGAAGACCCTGGATGAATCCGGTGACTACGGCGCCTAAGCCCTGGGCAAACAGCTCCTTGTTGGGGTCATGGCGCGCCCGCGTCATGGAGTCACCCACAAGCGCGGTCAGCAAGGTGTCCGCAGACCCTACCAGGGCTAGCACCATCGCGGGCTCGATGGCGCGCACCAGCGCGTCAAAGGAGAGCGCCGGCAGCTTGACGACCGGCAGGTCCGTGGGTACGTTGCCTATGGTGGGAGCGTTGCTGAACCATAGGATGGTCACGATGAGCCCCGCAAAGAGGGCTATCAAGGTCGACGGCAAATACTTGTCTAGTCTGCTTGGCCATGCAATGGCTACGGCAAGGGTGACGCCCGCTATGCCCACGGCGCTGAGATCAAAGCTCTCTAATACTGTTGGCAAGTTCCGTAAAGCTTCAATTGGCCCGCCGGTTACGGGATCGGCTCCCATGAAGGGCAGAATCTGTACCGATAGGATTATTATTCCAACCCCTGTCATGAACCCGGCTATCACCGAGTAGGGCGTGTAAGTTACGAACCGTCCAATTCGCAGAAAGCCGAAGAGCATCTGGATGAGCCCCGCCATGATGACGATGGTGAATGCCTGGGCTATGTCCTGAGCGTAGGTGGTGACTATGACGGCCATGGCCACAGTCATTGAGCCTGTGGGACCCGATATGAGTGACCTGGTGCCGCCGAATACGGCGGCAAAGAATCCTACGGCGACCGCCCCGTATATTCCGGCGGCGGCGCCCAGCCCTGACGATACGCCGAACGCCAGAGCCACGGGCAGGCCCACCACAGCCGCGGTGATACCGCCAAGGACGTCTCCGAACAAAGACTGGAAGCTGTAACGCTGGGGGAGTTGCGCAAGACGATCCCGCAAATCAGTACCTCCCGGCGGTATCCTATACACAATAGAGTATGGATGTCCAATTAGAATAGTGGATGTCCAAACCGCGGACTGCGGACCAACTACGGAACTGGAAAAATGTGAGAGCTTGTGCAAGACTGGTCGACGGTCAAAACCATGAATAGGCGTGAAAATAACCCATGTGGCAGATAACTGAGCAAGACCTGGAATCAATAGCCATAGGCGCCGGTATCCTCGGCACCGGCGGAGGCGGTAATCCATACATAGGGATGCTCCGCGCCAGGCAGGCCATCCGGGAGAACGGCCCCGTCAACGTCCTCTCCCCGGATGAGCTTACCGATGACGACCGGATCATCTGCGTCGGCGGCATTGGCGCGCCCACGGTTGGCATAGAGAAGATGCGCGACAAGCAGGCCTACTACGCCTTTCGCGCCATCGAGGAGTACACCGGCTCCAAGGCCACTGCCCTCGTCTCCAACGAGATCGGCGGCAGCAACTCCCTGGAGCCGCTCATACCCGCCGCCATATCCGGCCTTCCCGTGGTGGACGCCGACGGCATGGGCCGCGCCTACCCCGAGTTCCAGATGAAGACCTACTTTGTCTACGGCGTTCCCTATGTCCCCATGGCCATCTCAGATGAAAAGGGGAACTCCGCCATCATCCCGGAGGCAATCAGCGCCAAGTGGGTGGAGCGCATGGCGCGCGCACTCACTATCCAAATGGGCTGTGTCGCATGCTACGCAATTGCGCCTATGAACGCTGAGCAGATACGCACCACCGCCGTTCTGGATTCGCTGACCCTCACCAAGAAGCTGGGAGACGCGGTGAAGAGGGCGCGTCGCCAGCATGAGGACCCCATCGACGCCATCCTGGAGGCCCATCCCGGCAAGGTGCTGTTCCAGGGCAAGATCGCCGACCTGGAGCGCCGAACCACCCAGGGCTTCGCGCGGGGAAACGTCACCATAGAAGGCATGGGGCAATACAACGGCAGTCGCATGCGAATAGATTTCCAGAACGAAAATCTCATTGCCCGCATCGACGGCGAGGCCGTCTGCATAGTCCCCGACCTCATCTGCGTCGTCGATACGGAGCGCGGAGAGCCGATAACTACGGAGCTGCTGCGTTACGGGTTCCGCGTCACTGTGCTGGGCTTCCCCGGGCCGCACCTCTGGACTGCGCCGCCGGGATTGGCAGTGGCTGGGCCCAGAGCCTTCGGCTACGACGTGGAGTTCGTCCCGCTGGCGCTGGATCCGTCCAGGGTGCTGTCATCGTAACCTTGACCTCCCTCAGAAACTGGAAAAATGCGATATCTTGTGCAAGACTGGTCGACGGTCAAAATCCTGAATAGGCGTGAAAATCACCCATGTGGCAGATAACTGAGCAAGACTTGGAATCAATAGCCATAGGCGCCGGTATCCTCGGCTCCGGTGGAGGCGGTAGTCCCTACTTAGGGATGCTCCGTGCCAGGCTGGCCATCCGGGAGAACGGCCCGGTCAACGTCCTCTCCCCTGATGAACTTACCGACGACGACCGGATCATCTGCGTCGGCGCCATTGGCGCGCCCACGGTTAGCATAGAGAAGATGCTCGACAAGCAGGCCTATTACGCCTTTCGCTCCATCGAGGAATACACCGGCTCCAAGGCCACTGCCCTCATCTCCAACGAGATCGGCGGCACCAACTCCCTGGAACCGCTCATACCCGCCGCTATGTCCGGACTTCCCGTGGTGGACGCCGACGGCATGGGCCGCGCTTACCCCGAGTTCCAGATGGAAACCTATTTTGTCTACGGCGTTCCCTACGTCCCCATGGCCATCGCCGACGAAAAGGGGAACTCCGCAATTATCCCGGAGGCAATCAGCGCCAAGTGGGTAGAGCGCATGGCGCGCGCCCTCACCATCCAGATGGGCTGTGTAGCCTGCTACGCCATTGCGCCGATGAACGCGGAACAGATACGCACCACCGCCGTACTGGATTCGCTGACCTTAACCAAGAAGCTGGGAGACGCGGTGATGAGGGCGCGTCGTCAGCATGAGGACCCAATCGATGCCATCCTGGAGGCCCACCCCGGCAAAGTGCTGTTCCAGGGCAAGATCTCCGACCTGGAACGCCGCACCACACAAGGCTTCGCCCGAGGAAACCTCACCATAGAAGGTATGGGGCAATACAACGGCGACCGCATGCGAATAGAGTTCCAAAACGAAAACCTGATCGCCAGCGTCGACGGCGAGGTCGTGTGCATAGTCCCCGACCTGATCTGCATCGTCGATACGGAGCGCGGGGAGCCGATAACGACAGAGCTGTTGCGCTACGGGTTCCGCGTCACCGTGCTGGGCTTCCCCGGCCCGCACCTCTGGACTGCGCCGCAGGGATTAGCCGTAGCCGGGCCCAAAGCCTTTGGCTACGACGTGGAGTTCACCCCGCTGGCGCTGGACGGGGCGGCGTGCTGAAACAAACCGGAAACAGGAACCTGAAACTGTACATAGCCGCAAGCATGGACGGTTACATTGCCGGGCCCAATGGTGAAATCGACTGGCTGGAGGAGGCCGGAAGCAACCTGGACTACGGCTACCACGATTTCTACTCCTCCATAGACACCACCTTGATGGGCAACTCCACTTACAAGCTGACCCTAACCGTCTCGGAGTTCCCCTACGCGGGCAAGGCCAACTACGTGTTCACCAGAAGCGCGCCCCCTCCGGACACGGCCAACGTACGGTTTGTATCGGGAGATATCGTCTCTTTCGTGGAGTCGTTGAAGAGCTCGCCAGGGAAAGACATATGGCTCGTTGGCGGGGGACAAATCAACACCGTCATGCTCAATGCCGGACTCATCGATGAGATCATCCTCACCGTCTTCCCCCTGGTCTTGGGAGACGGCATTCCCCTTTTCGCGCCCGGAGCAAACCTGACCCGATACCGCACCGCAGGCTGCGAGTCCTACGAAACCGGCCTTGTCCAGTGGCGAATGACCAAAGCCCAGGAAATCCCCATAGGAAGGAACAACACATGCGCATTGGCATAGACGTAGGCGGAACCAATACCGACGCAGTCCTTCTGGAAGGCGCTAAGCTGGTGGCCCAGGCAAAACGCCCCACCACGGCCGACGTTACATCCGGCATCTTTGATTCCCTGAAGGCCGTCCTTGACTCCGGCCCGCCGGGCGCATCCATTGAAGCCGTGATGCTTGGCACAACCCACTTCACCAACGCCCTGCTCGAGCACAAGTCCCTCTCCCCAACGGCTACCCTACGCCTCTGCCTTCCCGCCACTACGCTGCTGCCCCCATTGATAGACTGGCCTGACGAGCTCAGGGAGGCCATTGGCGGCCACACCTACATGGTGCACGGCGGCCATGAGTTCGATGGCCGGGAGATATCCGAAACCGACCCTGAGGAGATACGACGCGCTGTCAGAGATATGCTCGACAAAGGCGTGCGGGCCGTGGCGGTGAGCGGGGTGTTCTCTCCCGTCGACACCTCTCACGAGCAGCAGGCGGGGGACATCATCAGAGAAGAGGCGCCCCATCTCAGGGTAACGCTGTCATCGGACATAGGCCGCGTCGGCATATTGGAGCGGGAGAACGCCGCCACACTGAACTCCTGCCTGGCGGAAATGGCGGAGCGCACCATCCAAGGCATCCAGGACGCCGTCAAGTCGCTGGGGCTGGACGTTCCCCTGTTCCTCAGCCAGAACGACGGCACACTGATGGACGCCGAGTTCGCCGCGCGCTACCCGGTCTTCACCATCGCTTCCGGCCCCACCAACAGCATGAGGGGCGCCGCCTTCCTCTCCGGTGTGCGCGATGGCATCGTTATCGACGTAGGAGGCACCTCCACCGACGGCGGCGCGCTGGTCGGCGGATTCCCACGTGAAGCCTCAATCGCGGTCGACGTGGCCGGGGTGCGCACCAACTTCCGCATGCCTGACGTATTCTCCATCGCCCTGGGAGGAGGCAGCATCATCCAGAGCGACCCGTTAAGCATAGGCCCTCGGAGCGTTGGCTACCGCCTCGTCGAGGAGGGTCTGGTCTTCGGAGGCTCCACCCGCACCGCTACCGACGTAGCCGTCGTCGCAGGCCTTGCCAGTGTAGGCGATCCAAGCGCCGCCGATAGCCTGGACAAGTCCCTGGTGAACGAGGCCGTGGCCCAGATCCAAGGCAAGCTGGAGGACGTAGTCGACCAGCTAAAGCTCAGCGCCACCGCCGTACCGGTGATACTGGTCGGTGGCGGGAGCATTCTGGTCAAGGGCTCCCTCAACGGCGCTTCCGAGGTCCTGCGGCCCGAACACGCAGAGGTCGCCAATGCCATAGGCGCGGCCATTGCCCAGGTCGGCGGCCAGGTGGAGAAGGTCTACTCCCTCGCCGACGTAAGCCGGGAAGAAGCGCTCTCCAATGCAAAGCAAGAGGCCGTGGACAAAGCAACCGGCGCCGGCGCTGATCCCTCCACGCTGGAAATCGTCGAAATAGAAGAAGTTCCGCTGGCCTACCTGCCCAGCAACGCCGTGCGCGTCCGCGTCAAGGCCGTGGGCGACCTTGCAGGCGTCTGATCACCGCCGAAGGGTGTGAACGAGTGCCGCTTGCCCGCCTGCCCGTTTGTCCAGGGGCGGAGTAGGGCGCCTCCATCACAGCAACTCTTGCACCAGCCAGATTAAAGTCGTCACCGTAACCAGGCTCACTGCCGTACTCAGCGCCACTGCGCTGGTCACCCTCTGAGGTCTCGCATCGAACTCCGTAGCCAGGATGGTCGTGTACACCGCCGTAGGCATTCCCGCTATGACAACCACCGTCTGCTGAGTAACACCGTCTATGCCCAGGAGCAGCGTCACCCCGAAGGCCAGCAGCGGTGAAAGCAACAGCCGCACCACTGACGCCGACCCCGCCGGTATCAGGTCCTCCCTCCAGGAGGCCCGCGCCAGTTGAATGCCCAGCACTATCACCATGCAAGGAATGGCCGCATCCGCCAGGATATCCAACGGAATCTCCAAAACGCCCGGCAGCGACACCTTGAACGGATTCAGCGCCAGGCCGGCGACTGCGGCGTAGAAGATGGGAAGCCGCAGCACCGTAATCAGTCCCTGTTTTGCCCCCAGCTTGCCGCTGGACGCAACGTATATGGCCAGCGTTCCCGCCATCAGAGACTGCGGAGCAAAGAAGAGTATGGCCCGCTCCAGTCCCGCTTCTCCAAAGGCGAACAGAGCCACCGGAAGCCCGTAGTTGGCCGCGTTCATGAACATGGTGCTCAGCAAGAAGGCGCTGCGGTCCTGTCCCTTCAGTCCGGCTCTCCAGGCGATTAGAAAGCAAGAGGCATAGAAGATCACCCCCCAGACCGCCTGAAACGCGAAGACGTTCACCACGTCCCGGGTGGGTATCTCCGCATCGTAGAGCGAGGCAAAGACCAGCGCGGGAGAGAACACGTAGAGGGTCATCCTGCCCACGGAGCGCGCGTCAATATGCAGAGTGCGGCCCAAGACCGCACCCACTCCCGCCATGATGAATACGGGTAAGACCGCATTGCCCAGAATACTTAACACTTGACCCGCAATACATTACCACATGCCGGACGGGCGTCGCCGACGGGCGCAGGCGGCGGGTGCGGGTCACCCTGATTAGCCAAGACACCCAGTGAGCCTCTAAAATGTTCCATCATGTGCGGTAGATATACGCTGATCACCGACAAACAGGGAATCCAGCAGCGATTCGGGGTTTCCACGGAAGGGGTAGACGTTGCCCCCAAGTACAACGTAGCGCCGACTCAAGAGGTGCTTATCGTCACGAACGAGGGCAAGGGGCGCGCCGAGCTGGTGCGCTGGGGACTCGTTCCCTGGTGGGCCAAGGACGTCTCGGTGGGCAACCGCATGATCAACCTGCGGGACGACTCTCTGGAGAAGCCGAGTTTCCGCAGTATGTTTCAGAAGAGGCGCTGTTTGGTACTGGCCGACGGCTTCTACGAGTGGCTTCGCGAGGGGCCGCGCCGCACACCGATTCGCTTCGTGCTCAAATCTGGAGACCTCTTCGCCTTCGCCGGGCTGTGGAGCGTATGGAAATCGCCGGAAGGCCAGTGGCTGCGCAGCTGCTCCATCATCACCACCGGGCCCAACGCCCTCATGGAGCAGGTGCACAACCGCATGCCCGTGATTCTGCCCAGAGACGACGAAGAACTGTGGATTGACCCCGGAGTCGCTGATGCTGCACCGCTGCTGAGCTTGCTCAAACCCTTCGACGCATCCGAGATGGACGCTTACGAGGTGTCCACGCTGGTCAACTCCGCCCGCAACGACGACCCGGAGTGCATAGCCCGCGTGCCTGAAAACCACGACGAGCGGCAACTGTCGTTCTAACCACCGCCCACGTAGATAACCGTATCCGGCTTGAAGGCGGCCCAAGCGAACCAGAAGTGGTTGGCGTGTACCACCGGAGTCAGCCTGCTGCCCGACAGTTCCCCGCCAACCGATTCGCCCAGTATGTTCCACCTGCTGCCCGTCTCATCGTCCACAAAGCCGTCGCCGTCGGCGCTGAATGTCAGCTTCCGACCGTCTACCGCGGACTCGAACACTCCCGTAGAGCCCACGTCGTTGGAATCGACGATCACACGCCTATCCAGCGCGGAAACCGTGCCCGTCTTGAAGAAGACCACGATCTCCTGGCCGCCCACCGTGTCGTGTACTACCCTCTCTTGCTCCAGCAGGGAGAACGGGTAAGCCGCGTCCACGCCGTCTATGCTCACCGCCGCTACGCGCTCTTTGGGCAGCAGCCTGGAGTCCATGTCGCCCCGGAACAGGAACGGCGGGTTGTCCACTCGGTCGTAGCCTGAATAGGGATTCTCTCCGTAGCGTCGTGAAAAGCCCGTGGCCCGCGATAGTACCCGGCTCTCCGGGTTGGCCTCTTTGAAGTCGCTCCAAGCGATGATAGAAGCGGGGAGTATCGTCAGCTCGCGACCGGCCAGCGTTCCCACTATCCCCTCTCCGGTGAGCTGCTGCCACCAGGACTGAGTCTGCCTGTCGTACATGATGAGGTCGCTGTTCCGCAGGTTGCCCGACACGCCAAAGTCGAGCACTGCTCCTTCAAACCGGCGGTCGAAGGCAATCGCCGAGTTGCATAGGGGGCAAAACGTCACCGATACGGGAACGCCGCCTATCTCGTCGTTGACTATTTCGTGCCAGGTCAAAATCTGTATCGGATAAGCCTTGGCTTCACCGTTGACCTCGACCAAAACGACCGGCTCTTGGTCTCCCAACCAGCCGTCCGCCTCCTGAACCGTGACGAAACTGGGATTGTCGATAGGCGGGATGCCGTCCCTGCCCACGCCGCCGGAGAGTATCTCCCCGTAATCTACGGTATAGCGGCTGAAGTCGGTCTTCCAATTTCCGGTGGGAAGGCGCGCCGCTCTCAACGCCTCTTCGTAGTTTGGGTCCGCATCTATGCCGGGCGCCAGTCCGCCGGGCGTAGGAGTCGACGCGGTGCCATCCACGGGCCCGGTCGAATTGCCCCTGCTCAATACCGCTATTCCTATAGCAGAGGCGGCCACTAAGACCACTGCCAGCACTAGCAACGGTGTCTTACGCATTACCTACCGCGCTTCCCATCCGGTCTTGCTTCATCAGTATGCGTACAACCCTTTGCGCCCGTGGTTACAGGGCATGGTCCAGGACAATGACGCGGGTGTCGCCGGGCAGTTCAGCGGCGGAGATAGCCGTCTCGCTCTCACCCACGCGCTGCACGTCGCTCTTACCTCTAGCGAAGTCCTCCGCCGTGTACTTGGTATAGGTGCAGTTCTCGTTGGTGAAGTGCATGGGGATGACCGCCTTTGGCTTCATGTTCTCCACCAGCTGGTTGAGCGCTTCCAAGTCGATGGTAGGCCCACCACCCGCGACGGCGAGAAGCACATCCACCTCGCCTATCTCCGATAGCTGCTGCGAGCTTAGCTGATGCCCAAGGTCTCCCAGATGGCAGAAATTGACCCCGTCCACGGCGAAGCAGAAGACGGTGTTGTCGCCGCGCTGTGCTCCCTGTTCCGTGTCGTGGTAGGTGGCAACGCCGCGGAAATGGATGCCTTTGGCGTCCTGAGGTCCCGTACCCCGCACGACTTCAGGGCCGCCGCCCACGTCGTCGGTGTGATTGTGGTCGTTATGCTCGTGGCTTACCGTGACCACGTCCGCCGCCTCGTTGATCTTGGAGTAGCCAACCAGGCCGCCATCCGATTGAGCCTTGTACGGGTCGGTGATGATCCTTGTGCCGTCACCGGCGGTTATGAGAAACGAAGCGTGTCCCAGCCATTTCACTTTCATTGCCGTAGCCTCCTTGCTGATATGTGCCTCTGAGGCTAAGTTACCCTCGTGCATCCACAGCGTCAAGGCGGACAGCGGGTGTGTTTGCAAGCGGGAGGTTTTGGATTCTTCGCCTGTGGCTCAGAGGGGTTTGCCTCCCCCCGCCGCCGGATTGCCACGCTGCGCTCGCAATGACGAGAGAGGGAGGCTCTGGGTGAACTCCCCGCCGCCGCCTGTGGGTTTCCGACTTCTCGGGAACGACGTATGGAGGGCAAGCACCGCCCCGCCGCCCCTGGGTTCCCGTTCCCGCCTACGTGGGAGTGATGGTGTGGCGTAGTGGGTGGTATGCCACGCTGTTTGCAAAAGCGACGGCCTGAGATTCTTCCTCAGTGCAGTACCATCACAGTTAGGGCATGATATGATGACACTCTCATCTAAAAGAGGGGTTATACCCTACGAAAGGTGGCGGAACAATGGCGGCATACTTGATCACTGATGTTGAGATAACGGATCCGGCTCTCTATGGACAGTTCCTTGAACGGATGACGCCGACCGTTGATAGTTACGGCGGAAGGTTCATAGCTCGTGGCGGTGGCATCGAAGCCATATGGGGTGATTGGGCGCCGAAACGGATCGCAATCCTGGAGTTCGACAGCGCCGAGAGTGCAAAGTCGTGGCTAAGCTCTCCGGAATTCACCGCCCTAGACGAGATTCGCACCAAGTCATCCAACATAAACATGATAATCGTGGAGGGCCTGTAGCCCCTCTTCGCAGCCTCTAACGTTACCTGTCTATACTAAACGAGGTTATGTGAACTATGGCCAAGATGAGCGGAGGCGAAGCCCTCGCCAAGTCACTTGTGCGGGAAGGCGTTGAGGTCTTATTCGGAATACCGGGCATCCACATGTCCGGTATCATCGCCGCGCTGCGCGACGAACCCGGCATCCGCTTGATAACGACCCGCCACGAAGCGGGCGCCGCGCACATGGCCGACGGCTACGCTCGCGCCACGGGGAAACCCGGAGTTGCCCTGGTGGTCCCGGGCGCGGCGGTCTACAATGCCGCCTCCGGCATTGCCACCGCATACTCCCGTTCCTCGCCCGTGCTTTTGATTGCCGCTCAGATCCCGAGGAACCAGATAGGCAAGGGCCTTGGCGCCTATCACGAGGTTGAGGACCAGGCGGAAACCGTGCGCCCGGTTACCAAGTGGCGGCGGCAGGTGTTCAGGCCCAGGGAGATCCCCGACGCTGTGACGGAAGCGTTCAGGCAGATGCGCACGGGCCGTCCTCGTCCCGTTCTGCTCGACGTGCCACCGGAGGTCGGGGTAGAGCGTGAGGAAGTGCGTCTGCGGAACCCGGCCCCCGTCTCGCGAATAGTGCCCAGTTCGGAAGACCTGCGCAGGGCTGCCCGCGTCATCTCTCAAGCCAGGTTGCCCCTTATATTCGCCGGTGGGGGCGTGGCGCTATCGGACGCGGAGGAGGCTCTCGTACAACTGGCCGAAGCTACAAACATACCGGTGGTCACGTCCGGCGGCGGCAAGGGAGCCATACCGGACAGCCATCCGCTGTGCTACGGGTCTTGCCTCAGCCCCGCGGGGGAGAGGCATGAGATGAACCAGCTTTTTGAAGTGATGCAGTCCGCCGACGTGGTCATAGGCGTCGGCTCGCGGTTTTCGCTGGGAAATCCGGCGGGAGAATCGTCCACTCTCATCAACATCAATATAGACGACTCCGAACTCACCAGGGTCCAGTCCAACACCATCCCGTTGCATGGCGACGCCAGAGCAACTATCGAGGCCTTGCTTCCCATTCTAATCGAAGTCGGAGCCGGGGAACGGTCGTCGCCGGCGGCTGCGGTGAAAGCCGCCAGGCGTCTGATCGCGTACTATGACATCAGGCTCAAGGAGCCTCAGTACGCCATCCTGGAAACAATCAAGAACAGCATCCCTGAGGAGACTTTCACCGTATGGGACGTTACCCAGTTCGGCTACTACTCCCGCACGCATTACCCGGTTAACCACCCCAAGACATACGTAGACTCCGGCTATTCATTCAACGTCGGCTTCTCCTTTCCCACAGCGCTGGGCATGAAGGTGGCTAGACCGGACCGCCCCGTGGTCTGCGTTACCGGAGACGGGGGATTCATGTTCAACGCAATGGAGCTTTCAACGGCAGTCCGCTATGGGATCAATACGGTTACCGTCCTTTTCAGAGACGACTCATTCGGCAACGTTGCCCGCGACATGGAGGACATGTTCGAAGGGACTTACGAGACGGATCTGTTGAATCCGGACATAACCAAGTTCGTCGAGTCGTTCGGCGCCGTTGCAATGACGGCGGACGACCCAGCGGACCTGGAGAAGCTGTTGCCGCTTGCGCTGGAAAGCCATGCGCCAGTGGTGATCGACGTGCCTGTAAGGCACCTGCGGTTGCCGCGAGCCAAGCTGCAATCGCATCTTCCCTCCGTACCCTGGACACAGCCGCAGTCGGGCCTCATACAGTCCTAGCCCTTGCCCCTGACGGACAGATGCTTCGTCGGAGGGAGTGGTCTTGGGTCGGGTGGAGACCAACCGACTCCTCAACATGACAGTCGCCCTTTGCCACACACCCCAAAGCCCCTCACGCCTCGTGCACTATCTCCCCGCCGACCATTGTCATCTCCACCGGGATGTCAATGATAGCCTCCGCCTCCACCGCCGTTGGGTCCTCTGCCAGCACCACCAGGTCCGCCAGCTTTCCGGCTTCTATCGACCCTTTGATGTTCTCCTCAAAAGAGGCGTAGGCCCCGTTTATGGTGTATATCTTCAGCGCTTCCTCCACGGTCACGCGCTGGCTGGGCCCCCAAACGTTCCCATGCATATCGGTCCTGGTCACGCAAGCCTGGATCCCCATGAGAGGCGGGTACATGCCGCAGGGGTAATCGGCTGCGCCCGTCGATACTATCCCGTTGTCTATGAAGGAGCGCTGGGCAAACATCCACTCCACGCGCTCCTTTCCGTAATACTGCATCTTCTCCCCATGGTAGTAAACGTAAGTGCAGAAAGGCGTTGCTACGCAGCCAAGCGCCCTCATGCGACGCAGGATGTCCGGATTCACCACGGTGCAATGCTCAATGCGATGCCGGGTCCCCGTCCTTGGATATCCGGCCTGCGCCTTCTCGTAAGCGGTGAGCACCTGCTCTATCGCCGAGTCGCCGTTGGCGTGAATGCAGATCTGGAACCCGGCGCGGTGCCACTCCATCACCTTGCGCTCGGTCTCCTCAGGCCCCACGGCCAGAAAGCCGCGGTCGTCATCGCTCCCCTCGTAAGGACTCGACAGGTAAGCGGTGCGAGACGCTATCCCCCCATCGACCGATATCTTGATGCCGCCGAAACGCAGGCGGTCATCTCCAAAGCCTGACCTTACCCCCGCGTCGCGCAGCGCCGGAAAGTGACTGTGGTGCATCAGCAGGTACACCCGCAACGGCAGCTTCCCGTTTTGACGCGCTTCCTGGTAAACGCGGAACTCATCCGCCGATACCATGGCGTCATGGACGGTGGTGGCGCCAACCTTGGCGTACATATCCATGATGATCTTCAATCCGTTGCGTCGGTCATTGTCCGTTGGCTGGGGTATCAGTTCCTTTTCCACCCATTCCGCGGCGTGTTGGTAGACCACGCCCGTCAGCTCTCCGGTGACGGAGTCCTTTTCCAGGTAGCCCCCCGGCGGCGGCTGTGTATCCCGGTTGTACCCGGCGGCCTCCAGGGCTTTCGAGTTGAAGTAGTAGACCAGCCCGGCACGGTGCGCCACGAAGATGGGATGCTCCCTGCTCACCGCGTCCAGGTCCGCCCTGTTGAGGAAGCGGTTTTCCGATGTCTTGGTGTCATCAAAGTTGAAGCCCTGCACCCATTCGCCCGGTCTTTTCTTGGATGCCTGCTCCCTCAGCGCGTCTTGTATAGCCCCTATGCTCGGTTGTGCGCAGTCGGCCTGCGTTACGTGACGCACCCCGCTGCTCATAACGTGGGTATGCGCATCTATGAAGCCGGGGAGCACAGTCTTGCCGCCTAGGTCCAGGGCCCTGGTGTTCGGGCCGGTAAGCCCTTCCATATCCTGGTTGGAGCCGACACCTACAATCTTGCCGTCCGATATGGCAATGGCTCCGGCACGCGGCATGCTCGGGTCTATTGTAATGACGTTGGCGTTCTTGATTACTATCTGCGCTTTCAGACCGCCGACCATATCCTTCGCTCCTTGGTGAGGGTGCATTCTTACCCTATCTTATACCGTCTCTCTCTGCCTAACACTTATCCGGCCTACCATCCAGGCAACGGCTGGAAGTTAGGACGGGATAGCCCTCTCGGCAACAACACCTATGCCCTCTTATGCTATATTTGAATATGCGCGGCTGGGCAGCCGCACCAACACCGATTAACGCGGGGAGTTTTCTGTATGACGCAAGACCAACAGCCGGTAGCGCACACGTCTCACACGGAGATAACCCTTGACCAGCTCGGTAATATGCAGCCTGGGTTGGCACGCCTCATGGCGGAGGTCAGCGACAGGTACTGGATCATGTACTACGCGGCCAAGGGCGGAAACTGGAAGCTGGCTGCCCTTCAGTCATCGGAGCTGGAAAAGGCGTTCAAGATAGGAGAGGTGACGCGACCCAGGTATACGGACCATCTGGAGGCCTTTATCAAGGGGCCTTTAACGGCCATGAACAAGGCCATTGAGGAGCGGAACTGGGACGACTTTGAGCACTGGTACAATGCCGGCATCACCGCGGCCAACGCCTATCACCGTGAATACAACCACGAGGAGATTGTCTGGCAGCTGCCGGACGAGCCTCCCAAGCACCTCAGGCTCACGCCAAGCTAGCGTTGAGGTATGCGGAACTACCTTCCCTGCGACAAATGCTCCTCGTAATAGACACCTCGACCAGATACGCCGGCGTTGCTCTTGCCAGCGAGACGCGGATTCTCCAGGCCGCTCACTGGCGCTCCCGGCAAAACCACAGCGTGGAGCTGCTTCCCACCATCGAATCCCTGCTGCAACGGGAGTCGACGTCCGTGGAAGAACTGACCGGCGTTGCCGTCGCCATCGGCCCAGGTGGATTCAGCGCCCTGCGAGTCGGCATCAGCGTCGCCAAGGGCATTGCCTGGACATCGGCCCTGCCCCTGGTTACCGCCTCCACCCTAGAGATGGAGGCCTTCCCCTATCTCACGGCGGGACTGCCCGTCTGCGCCGTCCTCGATGCGGGCCGTGGACAGGTGAGTTGGGCGCTGTTTGAAGCTCACGAAGATGGAATATCGCAGACCTCCCAGGAGGCCATCGCCGCCCCGCAAGAGGTGCTTCAATCGCTTCCCGACCCATCTATTCTCTGCGGTGAGGCGTTGGAGCTGCAGCGGGAGGCGTTCACCTCCGGCATGCCGTCCCACGTCAAACCGGCGCTTCCCTATCTGCCTGGCCAGAGATTGCTTTCACTCGCCCATCTTGGCCTATCCAGGCTTCAGGCCGGGCTGACCGTGGACGTCCTCTCCGTCCAGCCCCTCTACCTGAGGCGTCCCACAATCACCGAACCGCGGCGCTAGCCGCAACATCCCACGTTGACGCCTTCACATCCTCACGGTAGCATTACGGAAACCGTAATCCAAGCGCCCGTTTCCTTTCCGGCAAGCGATGCGGTAAAGGGCAGGTGGCATTCAAGAGAGGCTTCATATGCAACGGACTCTGGTACTTGTCAAGCCTGACGGCGTGCAGCGCGGCCTTATTGGCGAGGTCATTTCACGCCTTGAAAACCGCGGCCTCAAGATAGCGGGGCTAAAGCTTCTACAGCTTTCCGATGATGCGGCGCGCAGCCACTACGGCGCGCACGTGGACAAACCGTTCTTTCAGGGACTGGTCAGCTTCATCACTTCCGCGCCGCTGGCGGCCATGGTCGTTGAAGGGAAGGATGCCGTAGATACTGTGCGGAAGACCATGGGTGAGACCGATCCCGCAAAGGCCGCCCCCGGCACCATTCGCGGCGACCTTGCCCAGGATATCGGGCGCAACATCGTCCACGGCTCGGACTCTCCTGAGGCCGCCGCCACAGAGATAGCCCTCTTTTTCGACCCTGCCGAAGTGGTGGACTACGACCGGAACATCGACTCCTGGATCATTGAATAGCGACTATCTGCTTTGCCCTGGACCAGCGCTCTTCCAACCGGTAATACTCACGCTCTTGCGGGGCAAAGAGATGGGCAATGACGTCGCCAAAGTCCAGCAGCAGCCATCCTGAGTCCAACCCGCCTTCACGGTGATGCAACACACTCCCCGACTGCTTCAACTGCTGCACCATGTCCTGGGCCAGCGCTTCCATCTGGCGGCGGCTCTCCGCCGTCAGTATCACAAAGAAGTCGGCAAAGCTGCTCAACTCACGGATATCCAGCAGCAGGATGTCCGATGCCTGCTTCTCTTCCGCTACCTCTACTACCTTGTGCGCTACTTCCAGGGGTTCCAGGCGTTGCTCCTTATTCTAAAACCTCTTCCCCCTTGATGGGGGAAGATTGAGATGGGGGTGAACCGTACGTGGACAGCCGACCCGATTGAACACCCCAATTATAGGAACACCCATGCGTTCCGGTCAATTTTGCTGGTTCCCATTGAGTTGAGACAAGACAGGACTTTCTTTAGACTAAATTGCTGTAGCTCACGGGGAAGCCCGCTTTGTGCGGAGAGGATCCAAGGTTCGAATTCCTTCGTATAACCATCATCTAGCACTGGGCAGAGGGGGTGTTGTATCAAGACGATAACCATATTGGTGGTCATTTTGGCGCTCCTCACCCTAGCGGCCTGTCAGAACACTCCTTCACCCACGCCTACCCACACTCCCTCACCAACCCCTGTCAGTGTTCCCGAACCTTCCCCCAGTGACATCGAAGCCTGTTCCAATGGGCTTGCCGTGCCCAATCCTGAAGACAACCCGGATCTGGTCAGAGACTGTGCAATCCTGCTGGGGGCCAGAGATGTCCTGACGACCTCAGGAGGCGAACGTAACCCCCTAGAATTGTACGACTTAAATTGGAGCCCTCATCTTGCCATCACGAAATGGAAAGGCATTCACATCGCTGAAGGCCGCGTCACAGGTATAAATATAGACCCCTATCGCTCAACAACGCATTTAGTATCGCATCCAGGCATGGAGGCCAGGCCCCTCACGGTCGTTCTTGTAGGGCGCATCCCACCATCGCTGGGTGGTCTCACCGCCCTGCGGTATCTACGTTTAGATAAGAACGGCCTCACTGGGGAGATCCCCTCTTCCCTAGCCAACCTCACCAACCTGGAGCATTTGGATTTGGGCGGCAATCACTTCTCAGGACAGATACCCTCTTCACTAGCCAACCTCACCAACTTGAAAACGCTTAGTTTATGGGGCCACCGGTTTAGCGGAGAGGTTCCATCTTTCATAGCCAACCTCACCAACCTGGAGACGCTTCGTTTAGGGGGCAACCAGTTCACGGGGGAGATCCCATCCCTGGCCAACCTCACCAACTTGGAGTCTCTCGGTTTATGGGGCAACCAGTTCACGGGGGAGATCCCATCCCTGGCCAACCTCACCAACCTGGAGACTCTCTTTTTGAGCCGCAACCAACTCACGGGAGAGATTCCCTCCCTGACCAACCTCACCGACCTGCGGCATCTATCTTTGGAGGACAACCAACTAACGGGAGAGATTCCCTCCCTGGCCAACCTCACATACCTAGAGGATTTAGATTTAAGTGGCAACCAACTCACGGGAGAGATTCCCTGCCTGGCCAACCTCACCAACCTGGAGACTCTCTTTTTGAGCCGCAACCAACTCACGGGAGAGATTCCCTCCCTGAGCAACCTTCCCAGCCTGCGGTCTCTGCGTTTAGATTACAACCGGCTCACAGGAGAGATTCCCTCCCTGACCAACCTCCCCAACCTGCTGTCTCTAGATTTACGTAACAACCGGCTCACAGGAGAGATCCCCTCTTTCCTGAGCAACCTCCCCAGCCTGTGGTATCTATATTTAGATAACAACCAGCTCACGGGGGAGATCCCCCCTTCCTTGGGCAACACGAAGAACCTGGTGCGCTTAGATTTAGATAACAACCAGCTCACAGGAGAGATCCCCTCTTCCCTCAGTAACCTTCCTCATCTGACAGAGCTATACCTCTCATCGAATGAGCTGAGCGGGTGTGTGCCTGCTGAACTGCAGAATGTAAAGCGCACGGACTTCTCAGTGCTTGGTCTTCCGTTCTGTGAGGTGCAGTAGCCGGCTTGGGGCTTGGTTTTCACCGTATGCTATCCTTATAGCTGAAATGTCTACTCCCAAGCCCCGTGTAGTCGTCGCCATGAGCGGCGGCGTCGATTCCTCAGTTGCGGCCCTCCTCCTCAAGGAGCAGGGCTACGACGTAGTTGGCGTTACCATGCGCCTCTTCCCCTATGACGAAGACAACGCCCTCACCCGGTACAACAAGGGCTGCTGCACCCCGCAGGACGTTGAAGACGCCCGGCGCGTCTGCCAGATCATCGGCGCTCCCCACTACCTGATGAACTTCGAGCGCGAGTTCCAGCAGTTCGTCATCGACTATTTCTGCGACGAATACGCCCGTGGACGCACCCCGCATCCCTGCCTTGCCTGCAACGATAAGATCAAGTTCTCCTTCCTTTTCCAGCGCGCCGTCGCCCTGGACGCCGACTACATTGCTACCGGCCACTACGCCCGCGTCGATGAACAGGACGGGGCATACCGGCTTCTCAAGGGTATAGACCAGTCCAAGGACCAGTCCTACGTCCTCTTCACCCTGCGTCAAGAGGAGCTGCGGCGCACCCTGCTGCCCGTCGGCTGGTACAGCAAGTCGCAGATCCGCGACTTTGCGCTTAACGCCGGCCTGCCAGTGGCCAACAAGCCTGACAGCCAGGAGATATGCTTCATCCCGGACGGCGATTACCGTTCCTTCATCAAAGAGCGAGTTGCCCCCACTTCCGGCGAGATCGTGGACACGGAGGGCAACGTCCTTGGCTGGCACGACGGTGTCCAGAACTTTACCGTTGGTCAGCGCCGGGGACTGGGAATCACCGCGGGCAAGCCCATGTTTGTCCTCGGCATAGACGCCCAGCGGCAACGAGTGATCGTAGGCGAAGCCAAAGACCTGCTCAGCCATAATCTGTGGGCTTCACAGGTCAGCTTCACCGGCGGCGCTCCTTCAGGCCCCGTCCAGGTCGACGCCAAGATTCGTTACAAGGCTTCCGAGGCGCCTGCCGTCCTCTATCCCCGCGGCGACTCCGCTGTCATCAGCTTCCAGGCTCCTCAGCGCGCCGTCACGCCCGGCCAGGCCGTGGCCTTCTACCGCCAGGACGAGCTCATCGGCGGCGGCATCATTGAAGGCCCCTATCTCGACACCGTGCCATTATCGTAGCTGCGTAGGTGTCAATGCTGAGGAGTCGGTTGCTCTCCGTCCGACCTAAAACCGCTCCCACCGACGAAGTATCTGCCCATCTTCCGGGAGACGTGTGGCCAATTGACTAATGGTGTATGAGTCAATTAGACTGTTGCCATGTCTAAGCGCCTACAGGTCCTCTTGGATGAGGAAGAGTTTCGGGAGTTTCAGGCTGTTGCCCGCAGGCAGCGGATGACTCTTGCAGAGTGGGTCCGGCAGGCACTGCGTCAGGCGCGGAGCGATCACCCCGGAACCATGGAAACCAAGTTGCGCGTTATCGCCGATGCCTCTCGACACGAGTTTCCCACCGCCGACATAGAGGTCATGCTTCGGGAGATCGAAGCGGGGCAACGGCTCCAGTGATCTTCATAGACTCCAATGTTCCCATGTACATGGTGGGAGCGGCACATCCCAACAAGGACCGAGCCGTGGCTGCACTGGCGCAGTTGGTGCGAGACGGTGAGTGGTTCGTCACCGACGTAGAGGTGTACCAAGAGATCCTCCACCGTTACACGGCGATAAATAGACAGGACGCTATCGACGCTGCCTTCGAAATTCTGGATGGTTTAGCCGACGAAGTCTTGATCTTTGGCATTGCGGAGATACGCTCCGCCAGAGCGCTGTTGGGCACAGTGGCAGGCCTCTCGGCGCGTGATGCATTGCACGTGGCGGTGATGCAGAATGCCGGTGTCAGTCGCATATTGAGCTTCGACGTTGGTTTCGATGCCTGCCCCGGGATCGAACGCCTGAAGTAGCGCCCGTAGTCCAAGTACGCCCCCTCTGCCCGTTTGCCTGCCTGTCCGTATGTCCGGGGGAGGGGTGGAGCGGGGCGGCACGGCGCGCTAGTTTCCCGCCGTAGCCGTGACATTTCCGCCTTGTGACTCCAACTCGCCGTCTTGTATCGTCTCATCCATGAAGCCAACCTGGGCAGAAGAGAACCTCCTCCTCCGGAAAGGCTACTCGCTCATTGCCGGAGTCGACGAAGTGGGCCGCGGCCCACTGGCTGGCCCCGTCGCCGCCGCCGCCGTCATCTTGGACCCCAGCGCTGACCATGACTGGTATGAAGAACTGGACGATAGCAAAGTCGTTCCTCCCCGCAAGAGGCAGCAACTAGCCAAGCTGATCAAGGCGCACGCCAAAGCCGTCAACGTCGCATTCGTTGAGTCGCAGGATATCGACGCCTTCGGCATTGTTCCCGCCACCAAGACGTCCATGGCCCGCGCCATCGCCGGACTCAAAGTCAGGCCGGACCACGTCCTAATCGATGCTGTTCCGCTGCCTGAGATCAGCATCCCCTTCCGCGCCGTGACAAAGGGCGACGCCCTCTGCCGGTCCATAGCCGCCGCATCCATTGTCGCCAAGGTGGCCAGGGACCGTCGCATGAGGCAAGAGCACCGGGTTCATCCCGCCTACGGCTTTTCCAGGCACAAGGGATACGCCTCACCGGAGCATCTGAAGAAGCTCAATGAGCTTGGCCCATGCTCCATTCACCGCCGTTCCTTTGCCCCTATTCGCGATCTTCTCCAACCTCCCGCCAGCGTATCTGATAGCACTCGCTCTCGTGGCCGCGCTGCCGAAGCCGCAGTAGCCGTCTTTCTGGAATCGCGGGGGTATCGCGTGCTGGAGCGCGGCTTCACCTGCCGCTGGGGCGAAATCGATCTCATAGCTCAGCATGGCGAAACCATCACCTTCGTTGAGGTCAAGTCCCGTCGCAGTAGCTCCATGGGTACTCCGTTCGAATCCATAACACGGAAAAAGCAACGGAGCCTCATACTTTCGGCGCAGGAGTTCATTCAGCAGCGCAGCTTGGAGAACGCAACGTGGAGAATAGACGTTGTCTCGGCGCGGCTGAAAGCCTCCAACAATGGCGCCTATTCCTTTGAGCACCTGGAAAACGCCGTGACGGGCTTTTGACGTATTGCCTATCAGCCCTTGACACATCGAAACGGTAGAGGAGTAGACTGCGAGTAGCCCTGCACAACCTCCAACGGGCCATTACTGTGACGCTTCCCGCACCCCGATGCGCCGTGCCTGGATATCAGAGGTTGTTCAGGGCTACTTGCTTGTAATACGCAGAATGCCAGCCTTTGGATTTCAGTAGAGGACATGATTTTCAACCAAACGGACTCCCCAATCCCAAGGAGCAGCCCTTTCATTCTGCCGGGAACGCGGCCTGCTCTCTGCCTTGACTCCCATTAGATACGGCGAACGCTATATGGTAAGATTCTCTTGGATCTAAGACCGTTCGGCCGGTACCAAATGCCTATCCACGACTATCGTTGCAAGCAGTGCGCAAAAAGGAGCTCACACTTCTTCCGTTCATTCTCAGAAGTGAGTCAGCCTGATTGCCCGCATTGCGGCAGCTCCAACGTTGTACGCCTTCTTTCCAAGTTCGCCGTACACCAGTCGTGGGATTCCGGCATAAATATTCCCTCCCAGGAGACCATGTCCGACTTCGATGAGGACGACCCTGACAGCATGAGGAGTTTTGTCGAAGGCATGCGCCGCGATATGGGCCAAGATTGGGGGCACGATTTCGACGAGTTCATTGAGGAGGCCGAAGCGGAAAGAATGGCCGACGACGGGCTGGACTAGTAGTCGCCTCTCGCGGCATTATGCAACTCAGCATCTAAGCAGAAGAGGAATTTCTTACAAATATGACCTTTGAACCCCATGAAGTTGCCTTTACCTCATCTACCATCTACCGCCTGGCCCAAGCGGTAGAAACGCACGTCCAAAACCGTGAGCTGGCGGCGCGTCTCCGTACGTTGGCCGTCCGGATAGAGTCTCAGCCTTACATTGGCGCTTCTCCGGGCCTCTCGGAAACCGCCTCTCTGGCGGCCGGATTGAACCGCTTCATTGGCTCTCTGCGTCACTTTGACCGCAAGGAGCACGATGCCAGGTTTGCCGCGGACCTCAGGGAAGTCCTGCAAGTAACGGAGAACGCCCTCGCCATGCAGGCCAGAACTTCGGGCGCCCAGCGCGTCGCCGGTCTCTATGTCATTGTTGATCCTGAGCACACCAACGGTAGAAACGTAGTCGACGTAGCCCGCGCAGCCCTCAAAGGCGGCGCAGCGTCAATTCAGTACAGGGACAAGGTCCACACTATCGGTGAACAGCTGCCGGTGGCCCATGAGTTGAGGGACCTTTGCGAGCAGTACAACGCCTCTTTCCTGGTCAACGATAGCGCCAGCCTGGCCACGTCCTCCGGCGCTCACGGCCTTCACCTTGGGCAGAAAGACCTCCCTATATATGAAGCGCGCCGCATCCTCTATTCCAGCCAGTTCATCGGCAAGTCCAGCGCCCTGCTGGAGGAAGCTCAGACCGCACTGTCTGAAGGGGTAGACTACGTTGGCGTCGGCGCGATATTCCACACCGACACAAAAACGAAAATCCGGTTCGCCGGAATAGAGACCCTGCGCATAGCGCGGCAATTTGTTACAGACATTCCCCTGGTGGCAATAGGCGGAATCAACCTGGACAATCTGGACGCTGTCCTCAACGCCGGAGCCGATGGCATTTGCGTAATCAGCTCCGTCTGCATGGCCGACGATCCGGAGCAAGCGGCCGCTGAGCTAGTGGAACGCATCAAAGCGCACCAGGCCGCCGCAGCGGAGGAAGCCGGTGGAGTATAGCCAAGCGCTGTCTACCATCGCGAACCAGGCACAAAGCAAGCTGGCCCTCACCCACCAAGCCCGTGAGCAGGCTATACCGCTAAGCCGCAAGATAATCCAGCTCTCCGCCGCCGCCATACGTTCCGCGCACCGCGGCGAATTTGACGCCTCACGCGGCATCCTTGACCAAGCAAGGGAAAACATAACCCGGCTCAAGGACGCCCTAGCGGACCACCCCGACCTCTACCACTCCGGCTACGTATCGGACGCGCAGAAGGAGTACGCGGAGGGCTGGGCAACGCTGGCCTTCCTCTCTGGGGATACGCTCTCCGGCCCGGACGAACTGGGTATCCAGATGTCCGCCTATCTCAACGGCCTGGCAGAAGCGGCCAGCGAGCTGCGTCGCAGCATCCTTGACGCTTTGCGCCGCGACAACATGGCGCCCTGTGAGGTCTGGATGCAAACCATGGACCAGGTCTATAGTCTACTCATCACCCTGGACTTCCCGGAAGCGGT
This sequence comes from Dehalococcoidia bacterium, assembly GCA_965116555.1. Taxonomy (GTDB): domain Bacteria; phylum Chloroflexota; class Dehalococcoidia; order Lucifugimonadales; family QGNO01; genus DAOUJH01. The sequence continues at coordinate 2,300,541 of OZ220698.1, forward strand.
CACAGGCGGCCTGCGCCGCACCACTGATCAGCTTAGAGGAGTCCTGGAACGCACCCGCGGCGACCTCACCATGGCCTTGCGCCAGCACTCCCTGGAAAAACGTCTTTCCAATTTCGAGTCCGCCGCCGGCGGCCATGACCACCGTGGCCAGCAGGACTAGCTGAGCCTATCCCTAGTCACCACTGTTTCCAGTTCGCTTGGGTCGGTAAGGACCAGCGGCGATGTCTTGATATGCTCCGGGGACACTATCCCCGCTGAGAACACCATCCGCATGGCCTGTGGCACCGTCAAGTCCGTGTCCAGCACCTGGTCCAGCGGCACTATCGCCACCCAACCAGAGTTTGGCAGCGGCGCCGTTGGCACGTACACCACCGCCAGGATCAGCCCTTCGGAAGTATCGGTAAGGCTGGTCAAGAATCCCACGCTCCAAGCGCCCGTCCTTGGGTACTCTATCAAGACAACCCGCTTGAACCCGGTCTCGTTGACCCTGGAACCGGTGAACGACTCTACAAACTGCCTGGACGCCGAGTAGATATGGCCCACCAAGGGAATCCTTAGAGTAACCGACTGTCCCCATCCAATGGCTATCCTTCCCGGGCCAAAGGCAAAGAACATACCGGCCAGGTACAAGAGCACAATGGATAGAATAAGGCCCAGGCCTGGAAACCCTATGTCCACTCCGTACCTGTCCAAGACCCATTGCACCACTGGCTGCAACAGGCCGTTTAGCGTGAAAAACAGCCATCTCACTACTAAGTATGTCAGCACTAGGGGGACAAGCAGCAAAATCCCGGCGAGCAGGGCCTTCCGAATATGGCCCATGAAACGTCGTTCCGTCCTCCCTAGGAAACTACGACGGAACAGGATTGACAGGCGTCTTCTTAGCTGGCTTCTTCCCTTTTCTTTCACCGATTCCTCAATTCCAAGCCGCCATATCCGCGATTATACCAGAGCCTTGCCTGCCTTACCGATTACGCTTGCATTCACCTTGAGTATGCCAGTACGCCCTTGTCAAACGAAACCAACCGATGGTAGCCTGCGGATTACGGAGGTGATAACACCATGGTCATGAACGGTACACCCCATCTCGAGATAAAGTACTGCTCACCCTGAGGGTACTTCCCCCAGGCCTCTTGGATAGGGGCCGAATTCAATCGCCAATTCGGCGGCAAGCTGGCAATCACCCTGACGCCCGTAGGTGAGGGACGGCTAGAGGTCTATGTTGACGGTGACCTCATCTTTGACAGAAAGGCAATCGGGCACTATCCCAGCATGCCCGACGTGACTCAGATGAAGCTGACTGTCCAAGAGAAAGTGCCCGCCTTGAGCGAATAGGGCTTTTCACCCCGCTATTCAGACCTCCTACTCGTCGGGGGGCAGAACGCGTACGGTGATAACGTCAGTGCCGTGGTACTGCTGATGCCGTACGGAGGAAGCGTAACCCCTCAGCAACCGCAGGGACATCTCGTTCTCCACAGGCACCTCGGAATCGTGCTGCTGTATCTGGCGTATGCGGTCTTCTATGTTGCCCTCCTCGCTCGCTCCGCCAATGAACTCCAGGTCCGCCGCCGGGCCCTCGCTGGATGCCACTACCACCAGTCTCCTTTCCTCTTCATCCGAGCCTTCGCTGCCGTCATCCTCCTCCATCATGGCCTCCAGGTCCAGGGGAGCAAGGGTTAGGAGGGTCTCCTCCGCCACCGCGCTCAGCCTATCCTTCATAGCATCGTTCCATCCCCTGCTGTTGGCGAACTTCTTTATGAACTCGTTCAGCTCCGGCAGCACCTCTACGTCCAGCCGGGACTCGAAGCGCATGCGCCTGGGGTTGGTGAGCTCCAGGTACAGGATCATGACAATGGCAGCGAATCCCCCAGTGGTGATGCCGCTCTTGAAAAGCCCTCCTATTACTGGACCCAGGTCCGGAAGAGAGAAGAGACTGAACTGAAAGGCCGCCCCTATCCAGAAGCATATCCCCGCCACGGCAACCTTTGACTGGTTCTGCTCCGTCTGTATGATTGTGCGCGCGCCGTCCACAAAGAGGGTGCCCGTCACCAGGAGCAGATAGCCAGTCATCACCGGGCCGGGGATGGTGCTGAAGATGGCGGAGACCTTGGGCAGAAACGCCATAGCGATGAATATGAAACCTACACTGTATCCAACCCGGCGGGAAGCCATACCCGTTGTTCTTATGAAGGAGCCTGCGCCGGAGTGAACTATGTTGGGCACAGCGCCTGCTAATCCGGCCATCAGGTTGCTTGCCCCGCTACCTGCTAGGGTTCCCTGCACCTGCCGGAAGTCTATGGCCCTGCTCTCCCTCGAAGATACCCTCTGAATGGTGATGGCCTCCCCGGTTGCCTGGATGGAGAATATTACCCCAAGGAACAGGAAGGAGGGCAACAGGGTCCAAAATGGGATGCCGAAGTCCAGCGCCAGGCCGGGGGCCGAGCTTGGTATCCCAACCCAGGGCGCATCGATGATCCTGCTCACGTCGTATATGCCTAGCGCCGCCGCGGCGGCCGTGCCGACGACTATGCCAACGACCGGCCCCCATAATCGCAGAAGAGCAGAGCCCCGCAGCGTCAGCGCCGCTACCACTACAAGAGTGATCAGAGCCGTCAACGGCGCCGCGATGGGCTCTTCCTGGGAGGACTCGTCCAGCAGATGGAAGACCACCGACGCCAGCGTTATTGAGAGTATGGTGACGATGATGCCGCCCACGGTGGGGGTGACGACGCGCCGCAGTATGAACAACCACCTGGAGACGACCAGCTGGGCTATGGCCGCCACCAGCACCAGTGTGGTCAGTGTGGCCGGGCCTCCATCCACCACCGCCGTTATGCAGAAGGGAATGGAGACGGCAGCCGTGAACATGGGCAGCATGGCTCCCGCTCCCAACGGCCCAATGCGACGGACCTGCAGCAGGGTGGAAAGCCCAACCACCACCAGTGCGGCGAAGACCATCCAGTCCAGGTACGACTCGCCAAGGTCCGATGCGTTGGCCACTATCACCGGCGTCACCAGCAGTGTGGCCGCGGCCATCAGGCTGAATTGAGCGCCGTGACCCAAAGACAGGAGAATCGGGGGATTCTCGTCCCCTTCGTATCTCGGGTTTCCTAGCTGTGCTGCCGTGGCTCACCTCCTGAGCATGGGACTTAGTTAAAGTATCATACTACGCGCCGGAAAACTGGGACTAGCAAGCCAGGGCACAACTTTCTATTCGGAAGCGGGCTTGTTGATCAGCGCCCTGCCCAATGCGCGGAGCAGCTTTAAGACCCCCAATATGATGCGCAAAGCGAACTCCAGCAAGATGAGGAACGCCAGGTAGTACAGGATGTTCTCTGTGTAGCCCTCGGCCTCCAGCAGTTTGTCCAGAGAGTCTGAGACGGAGAAGAAGGAGGTATCGACGACAAATATGCCGAGAACGGCAAACGGGAGAATCTTTGCCAGGTCCGTGGACAGGGCTTCGTTGTAATAAGAGGTCACACGGATAGCGCTTACCGTGGCCAGCGCCATCAACAGTACTTCCGTAAAGGACTGCTCTTTGGAAAGAAAGATAAGTATCAACGTGAGAATAGCGAACCAGAAGAAGGCGAATACGGGAAACACAATGAGGTATTTGATGATGTACATTACCACTTGAAGGAAGGCGCGCACCCAACGGAAACGCGACTCTTCATACTTGGACAGGTCTATCTGGAACATGTCTCTGGTCGCGACAAACCTGTAGAAGTTGAAGACGAAGACGGCGTACACCGCCATGCCTACAATGTAGACCACCACGGGACGCAGCAGGTCTATGGCGTCGTACACGTTCAATCCGCTGGGGAGGAAGTCGTTGATGATGTCCATAAGCCTCTTACCTCACAGTTGAACTCCGCTCTCTACATATCTGCGGCAAGCGGGCAGGCCCGGCACGTGATGTTTTTACCACGCTTTGCTAGTTACCGACAAGCTTTGCATGGACGGGCAGACGCCAAAAAGCGGCTGTTGGAGCTGGAAACCGCCCCCGTTTCCGTGACATGAACGTCTTTAGGTAGCGCCCTCTTACGACACTGCCGTCACCACCAGCGGGACTCTTCGTCGTAGACGTGGTCGGGCATTTCGTAGGTTATGCCCTCCTCGTCGAACATCGAAGCGCCCAACAGGGTAGACATCTTGTTACTCTTCTGGTTGCGGCTCTTGAACAGCCTGTTCATGAAGTTATCGTAGCGGTTCTGCATGCGGAACAACCAGAGGACTCCCAGAGTAGGGTAGGAGGGATACTGTAGTCTGTCCGCGAGGGAAGACCCTATTAGCGCGCGGGAAACGCGGTACACGTATGAAGCAAGGTTTCTGCGCTCAGCAGGCTCGGTTATCCCCACCACCAGCGGAGCGGCGTTGATCAGGGCGTTCGCCATGGAGACCGACTCTATAGGAGTCCCAGGCTCACAGGCCAGGCCGATTTTGTAGGTCTTCAGGGCATCCTCTTCGTTTTGAAACAGAATGGTCTCAGGAATGCCCATCAGATGGCCGGAGTAGCGCCAGACCTGCATGAAGCTGGCGCGCTCCTCCTTGTCGAACTTGGCCCCCAGGTTGCGCAAATGCTCCAACAGCCTTGCCGAAAACGCGGTGATGGCAAATCCCACGTGCGCCGCGCTGATCGGCGCTCCCCACGCCTCGGCGTCCCATTCGTCGGAATTCTTCAGTAGGCGTCTGACCATCGCGTGTATCACGCGGATGCGCACGGACAGCTTCCAGCCGTCTCCGTTTCGCTCCAGGCCGCCGGGTATGAATATCTCCACCATGTGGCGGTTGTTCTGCCGCAGCCTTCGCACACCCTGTTCCCACAGTCTTCCCGTTATGAAGAAGGACTTGCTGATGTTGGTGGAGAAGCCCTCTATCAGGGTGCCGCCCACCATTGCACCAAGGGCCAGGTTGGAGTTCCTGTGAAACAGTCGGAAGCCGGGTCTGAAGCCCGCCAAGTCGACCCAGTCCGGCGGAGTGCTTGCTTCATCGAAGAAGTTGCGGACCGCGGCCGGCGCGTCTCGGAGAGCGTCCTGCTCTCCATCCATGCCGGCTTGGAGGAGACGGCTCCTCTCTCTTCCCCCAACGGCAACCAGGGTTTCCGCCAGCTCGTCGGCCAAAGGGTCTCCAATGACCATGTGGGCCATGTAGTTCTTGGCCCGCTCGCGGTCTATGGCTAGTGCTTCCTTATAGCCCTCAATGTAGTCTGTCGGTACTTTCGTAGGTTCCATAGGTGCCCCGCATGACAGAGCCGTCACCAACCACGGGACTCTTCGGCGTAGACGTGGTCGGGCATATGGTAGGTGATGCCCCCCTCGTCGAATGCGGAAGCGTCCAACAAGGCGGCCATCTTGTTGCTCTTCTGGTTGCGGCTCTTGAACAGCCTGTTCATGAAGTTATCGTAGCGGTTCTGCAAGCGAAACGACCAGAGGACTCCCAGCGTGTTGTAGTGGGGATACTGCAGCTTGTCGGCGAGAGGAGACCCTATTAACGCGCGGGAAACGCGGTACACGTATGAAGAAAGGCTTCTGCGCTCAGCGGGCTCGGTTATCCCCACTACCAGCGGAGCGGCGTTGATCAGGGAGTTTGCCATGGAGATCGACTCCATGGAGGGCTCAGGCTCACAGACCAAGCCGATTCTGTAGGTCTTCAGGGCATCCTCTTCGTCGTGAAACAGAATGGACTCAGGAATCCCCATCAGATGGCCGGAGTAGCGCCACACCTGCATGAAGCTGGCCCGTTCCTCGTCATCGAACTTGGCCCCCAGATCGCGTAAGTGCTTCAGCAGCCTTGCCGAAAACGCGGTAATGGCAAATCCCACGTGCGCCGCGCTGATCGGCGCTCCCCACGCCTCGGCGTCCCATTCGTCGGAATCGTTTAATAGGCGTCTGACCATAGCATGGATCACGCGGATGCGGACGGATAACTTCCAGCCGTCGCCGTTTCGCTCCAGGCCGCCGGGTATGAATATCTCCACCATGTGGCGGTTGTTCTGCTGCAGCCGCCGCACTCCCTGGTCCCGCACTCTTCCCGTTATGAAGAAGGACTTGCTGATGTTGGTGGAGAAGCCCTCTACCAGGGTGCCGCCCACCATTGCCCCCAGGGCCAGATTTGAGTTCCGGTGAAACAGGCGGAAGCCGGGTCTGAAGCCCGCCAAGTCGACCCAGTCCGGCGGAGTGCTTGCTTCATCGAAGAAGTTGCGGACCGCGGCCGGCGCGTCTCGGAGAGCGTCCTCTTCTCCATCCATGCCGGCTTGGAGGAGACGAGTCCTCTCTCTCCCACTAACGGCAACCAGGGTTTCCGCCAGTTCGTCGGCTAAAGGATCCTCGATGACCGTGTGGGCTATGTAGTTGTCAGCCCGCTCGCGGTCTATGGCTTGGGCTTCCTTATAGCCCGGTATATAGTCAGTTGGTATCTTAGTAGGTTCCAATGGTCAACTCCGCGCTGGGCCGTGCTCCTCTTCCGACTCCACCCGCAGGTCCGGGAGCCAGTGGAGCCAGGAGGGCAGGTACCAGTTGCGTCTGCCCAGCACTTCCATGCTCGCCGGCACCAGCACCGACCGTACGAGCGTGGCGTCCAGAATCACAGCTACGGCCAAGCCGAAGCCCACCTGCTGGTTGATTATGGTTTTACCGGATGCGAACGCGCCGAAAACCGCCACCATGATCAGCGCCGCCCCGGTGATCATCCCTGCGGTCGACCGCAGGCCGTAGGCGACCGCCTCGGCGTTGTCGCCCGTCTGATCATACCGTTCCCGGATGCGGCTCAACAAGAACACGTGGTAGTCCATGGACAGACCGAAGAGGATCGAGAACAGGAACAGGGGTATCCAAACGTCTATGACCTCCGCCTGCTGGAACCCCAACAGGTTTGCTCCTATCCCCCTCTGGAACACCAGCACCATCATCCCGTACGCAGTGCCCACGGATAGCAGGTTCATCAGGACGGCCTTGATTGGGATGACAATGGAGCGGAAAACCAGCATGAGCACGATGAAGCTGAAGCCCAGCACGAAGGCGAATACCGGGATGGTGTACCTGTCTACTATGTCGAATACGTCTGCGCTTATCGCGGATGTTCCGCCGACCACCACTTCCGCCTCCACCCCTTGGAACGCCGCCGGGATATACTCGTCGCGAATGCGGGTGACCACGTCCACTGTCTCAACGCGGCTCGCCTCGCCTGGAATGAGCACGGTGAGCAGGGCCAGGTCTCGCGCCTCATTGACGGTGGGGAGCGGAACAACGGTGACCCCCTGTTGAGCGGACAGAGAGGTCAGCAGCTTGCCCACGGCTTCCTGCACCGCCGGGCTGTCGATATCCCCGTCGATGACGATCTCGGTGGGGTTCACCGCGCCGAAGCCGAAGGGGAACGCCTCCTCTATGACGAAGAAGGCCTCCCTGGTCTCCGCGCCTTCCGGAAATACGTCCACGCCGTTGAGGCCGGTCTTGATGCCCGGCCAGAAGAAGTAGAACAGGATTATGACTATCATGGGCGCGCTGACGGCGATGATGCTGACCACGGGGTAGCGCATCACGGCGTAGGTCACCCGGTCCCAGAAGCCGTGTCCGGCGCCGTCGGATGGCTGGTCCGCTCGTTGCAGCCGGCGTCCGAAGAAGGGGACGGGCCAACGGTTGATCCGGTCGCCGTGAATCGCCAGGTTGGCCGGTAAGAAGGTGAGAGTGCCCGCCAGAGAGACAAGCACCACCAGGATGGCTCCCAGACCAAGCGACTGGAAGAAGGAGAAGGGCACGATGAGGATGCCGCAGAGGGCGATGACCACTGTCAGGCCGCTGAACAGCACCGTCCGGCCCGCCGTGGCCCCGGCGCGCGCGATGGCCTCGGTCTTGTCCAAGCCATTCGCCAGCTCGTCGCGGAAGCGGGATATGATGAGCAGCGAATAGTCGATTCCCACGGCCAAGCCTATCATGATTATCATCAGCGATACGAAGAAGACCAGCTCGAACGCCTGCCCGATGAGCGCGGCGATGCCAAGTGCAATAGCTATGCAGACTATGGCGAGGCCTATGGGCATTATGACCGCCACGACCGTCCCGAAGAGCACTACCAGAATGAGCAGGGCAACCGGGATGCCCACTCGCTCTCCCTGCCGCAGGTCCGTCTCGGCGAGTTCGTTCTGCTCGTGGGCCACGCTGGCGTCCCCGATCACGAGCACCCGGAAGCCGTCCTCAGCGTCCGCGTGTTCCACCACCTCCAGCACCTGCGCCACGTTTTTCACGGAATCCTCGTAGTCTCCCGCCATCTCCATGAGCATTATGGTGGTGCGTCCATCTTGGGACGCCAGTCCCTGCCGCGTCAGGATGTCGGTAGTGTTGTAGAAGTTCGGCCCCGGGGTGAGGACGTCGCCGCCCAGCGCGGCCAGGTCGGCGTACACTCTCTCCACTTTTGCCTGGAAGGCGGGATCGTTCACGGTCAGCGATTCGGACTGTACGATGACGAACTCGCGCAGCTGCTGGGGGCCGCGTAGCCTCTCCTCCAGCAGCGCCTCCGCCCGGCTCGACTCCGCGTCGCCGCTGAGGCGTAGCTCCGTGGTCGTCGCCACGTCGATGACGTCGACAAACTGGTGGCCGGGGGCAATCTCGCCGTCGACAGCCAGCGCGCCGCCAATGAGCAGGAGCACAAGCCAGACGCCGAGCACCAGGTAGGGCTTTCGCGCGCTGAAACGGGCCAAACCTTCGGTCAAGACACGTCTCCTGAAAAGGTGCCGCCCGTCATCACCGGGAGGATGAGGAAGGCCATACGGTCGGCTGCATGGGCAACCGCGCAGGCGGGATATATCAAATATTCAGTCACTTATATAGGAACTCTTTTCAAATTGCCAAGCTGACGCATTCCTCTAGGCGTCACCATTCTACTACACTCGACCACATGCGGACATAGGGACTTGCGCTTGGGCAGCATCCAGCACACGTCAGCGCGGCCTGCCGCTGAGAGTGGGTTAAGCCTCGGCGGATCGTACCCGCACGCGCCTCCCATTGAGCAGCGTACCTATCGGCGTGTACCGCACTCCCCACTCGTAGATGAGCAGCAGTACGGCCGACGTAACCGTCACCAGCAACGCCAGCTTCACGACCGAGGGCAACGGCCACTCCTGCGACACACCCTGCAACGCAATGATCAGCGGTAGATGCATCAGGTACAGCCAGTAGGAAGCGTCCGAGACATAGCGTACGCGCGCGTTCCCCTCTCCCAGAACGGCGCGGAAGAGCCCCATCAGGCACAATGTCATCATCCAGGCGTAGGCAGCCTGGAAGAACAGCGAACCGGCGCGCGCCCAGCCTTCTGCCGTGCCGCCTTCCTCGGGAAACGTCAGCACGGCGCCCGCCAGGAACACGATCAGCGCGAGCGGCAGCGTCGCCTGCCACCAACGACCAATGCGTGCTCCGCCCTCGTTGTGTGTGAAGTAGACCGCGCCGAGGGCGAAGAATACGCCGTAGTAGAGCAGCACGTGCGGCGCCGGGAGGAGTCCCGTGAACGTGTCCGCTCCGAATACCGGAACCTGCCCCTCTACGCCCATGAAGTACTGCGTCGCCATCGTCAGCGGCACCGCCCACAGGTAGAGCGCCGGCGTCACCACCAGCCGCTCCGGCAGTCTCGGCAATCGCAGGCCCAGCCGTCTCGCGACCCACGCGGCCAGGATAAACGCCCCCGCCAGCCACACGAGATACCAGAGGAACCAGAGGTGGCTAAACACGTCATAGGTGAACAGCCCGCCCCAATCTCTCGCGTACAGCATGTCCCAGTACCACGGCGCCAGCAAAACCTTGCCCTTGTCTACGTCCGCATCCGGGTCGCCGCGGTACGGCGCCACTCCGCCCGCCGCGTCCATTCGCTCATCGGCGGGGCTGACCTCCTCGCCTGTCGCGGCCACCGGCTTTGGCCGCTCCATCGCTTCGGTCAGGAGCTCCCCAACCTTCTCGCGTCCTGCATCCAGCGTCGCCTGGTCGTACGATAGTCCGAGCAGATTCACGTAGTACGCCGTCGTCCCAGGGTCGGCGCGGCTGCTGTGGATGGGAAGGGCTCCATTGGGGTGTTTGGCATTGGGGTCCGCGCCGCGCTCCAGCATCAGCTGCACAATCTCCGCCTGGCCCATGAACGCCGCCGAGTGCAGCGCCGTACTTCCGTCGGCGTTGCGTGCGTTCACCTCCGCGCCGTTTTCCAGCAGCCACTTCGCCGCGGCCACGTGGCCGTGCAATGCCGTCCAGCCCAGAGGGGTCGTGCTTGACTCCGGCTCAGGCTCGTCCAGCGACGCTCCCTCCTCTGCGAAGTGCTCCAGCGCGGCAACGTCGCCCCGCTTCGCAGCCTGCCAAATGTCGTCCTCCGCCGGGGTTTCAACTCCGGCGGTGTCGACGTCGTCTGTGTCGGAAGTGCCCGCCGCGTAGCCCCAGGCGATCCAGGTCAGCGGGATCACGGCAAACATGGCAATCACCAGCGGCAGCAGGATGCGTTGCGCCCTGTGGCGCAGCAATGACCGCAACCCGCGCTGCCGCAACAGCATAGCCGTGAAGAAGCCGCTCATCAGGAAGAAGACCGGCATACGGAAGCCGTGTATCGCCGCGGTCAGCAACGCGAACGGCGTCCCGTCGCCCTCCACCGACGCATCGGTGACCGCCCACGCGCCGGGTATGAACGCCAGCGCTCCGTGCAGCACAATGCCCAGCAGCATCGCGAATGCTCGCAGCGCGTCCAGGTCGTGCCGTCGCGCCATGCCTCCGGTTGTCCGTTGAGCGTTGGTCATGGAGGTAAGTATACGTCCTTTTCGGCTCTTTAGGGAGAAGAGAATCTTGAGGCCACAGATGGCGACTCCAAGACTGGATTCGCTAGGCCGGTTTGCGGGCGTGGATGAAGTACATTGGCGTGAAGATGCCCAGGCGGCCCGCCTCGGCCATAGCTGACGCGCAGAGGTTCAATGTCCCCGATACGCGGACCGTTCCCCTCGGCGCAAGGCGAAGCGTCTCAAGCGCTCTCAGTGTATTGTGGGTTACAAAGCGTCCCACCCGTGAGCTGCGGAAGCTGGCAAATGAAATACCTGAACCTACCAGGGGTTGGTACCAGGGAATCGAAGGGCCGGACTGTACGGATAGGTCTCGCGTTTCCAGCACCTCGAACCCCACCGTTCGGAGCGCGTCATTCACTGTTTGCGGGTCGTCGATAACGAGCAACCCGCCTCCCAGCTCTATGTCGGCCTTGATCTTGAGGTGGCGGGGGTTGCTTGCATCGAATGGATCGGTCATGCAGTATTCGTAAGCTGCGAAGTGCGCGCCGGGCTTCAGCAGCCGAAAGATCTCTCCATAGATGCTCAGCTTGTCCGGTGCGCAGCAAGTCGCCTCGATGGAATAGACGGCATCAAACGATTCATCCGGGGCATCGACCTGCAGGAAGTCGCAGTTGATAAAATCGGCGAGATGTGCCAGCCCCGCCTCTTCCACCAATCTCCGGGCGCGTTCCAATTGATAGGCATTGCTGTTTACGCCGATGATTTTTGCGCCGGAAAAGCGGGCCATCTCCATCAGTGGCCCGCCAACGCCGCAGCCAATGTCTGCCACGACCATCCCGGGGCCGAGCCCGAGAACCTGCGCTAGATAACGCTCGTGACGCGCCAGCGACGCCTTGAAGCTCTCTCCGGGGACGCGAGGCGCAAAGTGAAAAGACCTGCCCCATCCGTACTCAAAGAAATCCGTAACCAGGTCATAGTAGAGATTGTTGACCTTCTCATGGTCACCCTTTACATTCTCCGATATACCATCCTGGACCGTCCTGAAGCTTTCTTCGTACTCCCGAATGGCCGGAGCGACTGCGGAGTCGGTTGGTTTGCCCTTCAAGGTTTTGGAGAGCTTTATCGACATGGAAATTGTCCTAAGCTAGCCGCCAGTAACCCGATGCTCGTAACCGTAACGGGGCGCCAGAGCAATGTCAATCGACTGTAGTAGTCCCGTATGCAATATCCCTTCAAGTTGATTCCGCCCCCTATGGATAGGATAATCTCATATTGAAACGGCGGCTGACCCAGCCAAGAGCACGTTAAATGTGCGAAAGGGATGAGAGAAAGATATGAAGCCTATAGCTGAGATCGCGGACGCAATGGGCATTAGCCCCGATTTTGTTATCCCCTACGGGAAGTACAAGGCCAAGCTGGCTCTGGATGCAATAAAGAAGGACGCCCATCAGGGGAACCTGGTTGTGGTAACGGGAATCACCCCGACGCCGTTGGGTGAGGGAAAGACGACGACCACGGTCGGGTTGGCCCAGGGAATGGGCAAGCTGGGGAAACGGGTCGCGGCCACTCTCAGAGAGCCGTCCCTGGGGCCTATCTTTGGCATCAAGGGAGGAGGCACGGGAGGCGGCGCTTGCTTGGTGGAACCCCAGGACGAGGTAAACGTTCACTTCACCGGTGACGCTCACGCCGTGGGCTCGGCCCACAACCTCCTGGCGGCTCTCACCGACAACGCGACTCAGCGAAACCTGATCCCCGGCTTCGGCCCGGTCGACTCCACCTGGCGCAGGGTCACCGACGTCGAAGATAGGGCGTTGCGGGACATAGTCACCGGCATCGGCGGCTCCGCCAACGCTCCTCTGAGGCAGACCGGCTTCGACATAGTCACCGCGTCGGAGATAATGACCGTTCTGGCTCTGTCCCAAAGCCTGGAAGACCTGAGGTCGAGGCTGAGCCGGATGGTGGTGGGCTTCAACCGGGACGGGCAGCCCGTCACCGCACAGGACGTGGGTGCAGTCGGCTCCATGATGTCGCTGCTCAGGTATGCCATACAACCCAACCTGGTGCAGACCACGGAGGGGCAGCCCGTACTGGTGCACACCGGCCCCTTTGGCAACATAGCTCACGGCTGCAGCTCCGTCCTCGCCGACCGACTTGCCCTGGGCTACGTGGACTATGTTCTCACCGAAGCGGGGTTCGGGTCTGACCTGGGGTTTGAGAAGTTCATGCACATCAAGACCCGCGCCGGCGGGCTGAAGCCCAGGGCCGCCGTGCTGGTGGCTTCCGTGCGAGCGCTCAAGTTCCACGGAGGCGTTGCATTGCGGGACCTGGACACGCCGGATGAAGATGCGGTGCGGCGGGGGATGCCCAACTTGGAACATCACGTCGGAATCGGCAGGTCCTTCGGAATTCCCGTGGTCGTGGCAGTGAACGCCTTTCCCTCCGATACCCAGGGAGAGCTGGACCTGGTGCGACAGAGCGCGCTGGACGCCGGGGCATTCGCCGCAGCAAAGAGCACAGCCTTCTCCGACGGCGGCGAAGGAGCCGTGGAGCTGGCCGAAGCGGTCGTCGGAGCGGCGGCCCAGGACAGCGAGGTGACTTACCTCTACCCAGAAGACGCTCCGGTACGGGAGAAGATGGAAACCCTTGCCCGCAAGGTCTACAACGCAAGGGACGTCCGTTGGGATGCGGTCGCCCGTAGAAAGCTGCGACAATATGAGTCGTTAGGATGGGGCGGTCTGCCGGTTTGCATGGCCAAGACCCCCCTCTCCATCTCTCATTTGCCCTCCCTGAAGGGAAGGCCATCCGACTACACCTTTCAGGTCTCCGACGTGAGGGCGTCCATTGGAGCCGGGTTCATTTACCCGATTGCCGGGAGCATACTCACCCTGCCGGGCCTGCCCGGCTCCCCAAGGCAGCTGGACGTGGACGACAAGGGGAACATCCTGGGACTGTGAGCGCTTTCGCAGGGTAGTGAATGACTTGGAGTTAGTACCCTATAAAGGGCTTACCGGGTCACCATCAATCGCGCCTTCTGTAGCCTGGAAGAGCCCAGCTTCACCTACCCAGCCCTCGTAGCCGCATGATTCGGCATCAACGTGGGCAATTATGCCGAGATTCGTGAAAGTCACAAGAAGTCATAAGAAATATCGTCTAAAGTAACGCCCAGATTACACCAGTATGATATAGTCGTCCTGTGCCATACTTCGCTTCCGTCCAAACGCATGAAACAAGTCAATCGCACATTTGGAGGCTTCCATGTTTAGATACACCTCGAATAGACTGGCTACCCTGGGACTGCGCCCCCTGGCTGCGGCGAGCATCGTCGTCTTGGTGGTAGCGTTGGCCCTGTACATGGAGGGGACCCGCACCGCGGGCGCTCAGTCCGCCTCGTGCGATACGACGGACCTGGGCGTCCTTGGCGCTGAGGCGGACGCCGAACTGAGCGCCGACGGACTCTGGACGACCAGTGACTGCGACTCGCGCTTCCGCACCGACAGCGACGCCCACACCTACCGCTTCCAACTGGTGGAAGGCGGGCGCATCAGGATCGGTCTATCCTCCGCCGAGGCCGATCCTTACCTCTACCTACTGGCCGAAGACGGTAGCCGCATCACGGACAACGACGACGGCGGCGCCGGTCTGGATGCCCGCATCGAACGTGACCTCGCTCCGGGCGTATACCAGGTAGAGGCCACCACGGTAGGTGGTCGCGGGCGCGGAGCGGCGGAATTCTCTCTCTCCGTCAGCCGCGTCGCCGGCTGTGACCCGGTCAATCTCGGCGCGTTGGAACCAGGTCTAGACCTGAAGGCATCCGGCTCTTGGACGCTCGACACCTGCGGTTCGGGCTTCGTCCCGGAACACCCCGCGCACCGCTACCTGTTCACCCTGTCCCAGGCCAGCCGCGTTCTCATCGACCTTAAGTCGGACAACGGCGACGCCGTCCTCTCATTGATCTCGCCCTCGGCCGGTGTGATCGGCGCCAACGACGACGGCGGAGAGTATCGTAACGCACGTATCGAGCGCTACCTGCAACCGGGTTCCTATCTCATCGAGGCCACCACTTACCTTGAGCGCGACTACCAGCCGCTGGCTGCCGACTTCACCCTCATCGTTCAAATCGTGGACGAGGCGGCAGCGCAGCAGAGCTTCCTGTTGAAGATCGAAGAGACCCACACTCCGGACCCCGTGGTCGCCGGTGAGCCCTTCTCAGTAAACTACCGTGTGAGCAATCTGGGTGGAGGCGACCTGGCTGACGTAGGAGGCAGCGCCTATGTCTACGTGGTTGGGCCTCGCATCCGCAATGTCATCGGCCCCATCTTCGCGTCAACTGAGCGCTGGCAGGCCGGAGTCGCTTACCACTCCGGCCCGGAAATGGCGAGAGACGCCAGTGTAGCCATCGATGAGTTGCCGCCATTTGAGATCACCTTCGGCAGCTCTGGGCCCACCTGGGTCTTCGTCGGGGTCGTTACGTTCGACGACCAAGACGAAGAGGTCGGGTTCCACGGCCTGTGGCGGAATCTGACGGTCCTCAGCACATTCGCCTTCAACCAGGTCACGGTCGAAGTGGACGATTCTGAATATAGAGTGTCCGCAAGAGCGGACAACGAGGGGTTGGTGACAGTCTCCGTCACCTCAGTCGCTGACCGCAACGCCGAAGTGACCGACTCAACGCGCGCCAAGGCCATCTATGCCGCCGGCGTGCAGACCCAGATGCTCGATGGTGTCTTCCAGCGTCCTTCCATATCGGACCTGCCCACAGCGGGGACACGGCAGACTGTGACCGTCGACAATCCGTCGTCCGGCACGCTGCTCAAGCTGTTCGCGGACCAATACGTTGACGCCGTCTCCACATCTCGGCTCACGCAGACCCTCGCCGCGGGTGAGGTGGTCAACCCCGTGAAGCTTGAAGACCTACTCCTCGACATCGCGGAGACGGCATCCGCCAGATACGCTTCACAGGCGGCCTCTTGGACGACCCTCCAACAACAGGTCCAGAGTAGAATTCCTATTTCCCCGGAGCAGGCATTCACCTTCCAGTCCCAGCTCGCCTACGCCGAACGCGTCCTTGCGCCGATGGTCGCTGCGGGAGAAGCAGTGCAAGCATCACGGGCGGCCGATCTTGGCTGGAACGACCCCGCGGTGCAGGCCATGACCGCCGAACTCGAAAAGTTGGCCTCCTGCCGCGCCGGAACGCCGGCCATGCGCCGTGCCCTGGATGAGTCCGCAAACGCGGACGCGCTATTGCATCTCGACTCCGAAGCCAGGGCGGCGCTGCCGGTCTACGGCCTCGCGGTTGACTCCGTGCTCTGTGGCGTCCCCAAAGCCGACATCGTCAGTTCACGCTTCCTCAGGATTCTCTCAATCTCAAACGACCGGGAGATTCAAAGCCTATTCGGACAGGAGCAGCCCCCGGCCCCCGTGACGCCGCCGCACCTGTTGAGAATTCTCGCCAAGCTGGGCGACAACGACCGCATCGAGCTCGGCGTGGAACTATCCGGCGGCCAGCAGGTACTGCCAAGCATGCGATACCTAGCCGCCGACTCCCCGGTCAACGAGTGGAGCGTCAGTACGGACGTTGAGGTGGGCGAAGGCACCATCGGCAGGGTCCGCGCCCGGCGACTGGCCGACGGGCAGACTGAGTTGGGATTCCTCTCCGCCGACGGAGAGGCGATATCCCCCGACATACGCTTCTTGGCCGCCGACATGCCCGCAGGAGTCTGGCTGCGAACCAGTGTGATCCAGGTGCCCAGGGCTACCGTCCTGCAGGGATAAGATTGAAAGCTGCGCGTGCTAACCCGTTTAGGGCTACACCCTATCCGCGGTTAGCACGCCGTTCATCACGACGCCCACGTCTTCCACAGTGGCGGCAATGGTGGCGCCAGCATCGGAGAGGGCGCCTATCTTGTCGGATGCGGTGGCTGCGTTGCCCGTGACGATGGCGCCGGCGTGTCCCATTCGCTTGCCCGGCGGCGCAGAGCGGCCCGCCACCAGCGCAACCAGCGGCTTGGTGAAGCCGCCCTTCTTGATGAACTCCGCCGCTTCCTGCTCTCGGTTACCGCCAATCTCCCCTATCAGAACCACAGCTTCCGTTTCCGGGTCTTCCTGGAACATGGCAAGCACGTCTACAAAGCTGGTGCCCACCAGGGGGTCGCCGCCAATGCCTACGCAAGTCGACTGGCCGATACCTGCTTGGGTCAACGCGTTGACCGCTTCGTAGGTGAGCGTTCCGCTGCGGGAGACGACGCCTACGTTGCCCGCCATGTGTATTTCAGAGGGCATGATGCCCACACGGCAACGGTGGCCGGGAGAGATGACGCCAGGGCAGTTTGGGCCAATGATGCGCATGCTGGATTCCGGCAGGGAGCGCAGTACGTTTACCATGTCCAGGGCTGGCACGCCCTCAGTAATGCAGATGGCCAGGGATATGCCGGCGTCGGCGGCCTCTAATATGGCGTCAGCTGCGCCGGGAGCGGGCACGAAGATTATCGAGGTGTCGGCGCCGGTCTGTTTCACCGCCGTCTCCACCGCATCGAATACGGGCACCGCTTCCTGGAACTTTTGTCCGCCCCTTCCCGGGGTCACGCCAGCCACAATGTTGGTGCCGTACTCCAGCATCTGCATTGAGTGGAACGTGCCCTGTTTGCCGGTGATGCCCTGCACCAGGATACGAGATGTCTTATCTACCAGGATGCTCATGATGAGCGCATCTCCCTCAGGACTTTCGTCGCCTCCGCAAGGCTGTCTACAAAATAGGTGTTGAGCCCGGCTTCCTTGAGGATACGAGTGCCTTCGTCCTTGTTGGTGCCCAGGAAGCGGACCACTATCGGCAACTCTCTACGGCCCTCCGGCACGGCTCTGACAATACCCTCCGCAATGTCGTCGCAACGTGCAATGCCGCCAAATACGTTTACCAGTACGCTTGTCACCTGCCGGTCGGCCAGGATGATTCCCATGGCCTCGGCTACCCTGATGGGCTCTGCGCCGCCGCCCACGTCCAGGAAGTTCGCCGGCTCACATCCGCCCTCTTTGATGGTGTCCATGGTGGCCATGGCCAGACCGGCCCCGTTCACCAAGCAGCCGACCTCTCCATTGAGTTTGACGTACGCTATGCCGGCCTGCCCCGCCTTGGCCTCCAGCCTCTCTTCCTGGCTCCAGTCACGCAGGCCGGGCATACCTAGCTGGCGGAAAGCGGCGTCATCGTCCATGGTCATCTTGGCGTCCATGACAACTACCTGGCCGCTCTTGGTTATCGCCATGGGGTTGATCTCTGCCAGCGTACAGTCATTGGCTATGAAGACGCGATACAAGCGAATCATCTGGTCCGCTATGGCATTCGCCAGGTTGGAGGGCAGTCCCATTCCCGCGGCAAGGCGACGCCCCTGGTAGGCTCGCAAGCCTACCGTCGGCTCCACCACCTCTCTCAGGATGAGATCGGGGTGATCGCGGGCTATCTCCTCTATCTCCATGCCGCCGGCGCTGCTGGCGATGACCACGGGCGCCCGAGCGGCAGCGTCTACGACTATTCCAACATACAGCTCCTGCTCAACTTCCAGGGCCTCTTCTACCATGACCATGCTTACCGGGGCTCCGGTGCTTCCCGTTTGAGGCGTTACCAGCCGGGTGCCCAGCATCGCGGCGGCGGCGTCCTCTGCCTCTTCAGCGGTCTTAACCGGCTTGATGCCGCCTCCCTTGCCGCGGCCCCCGGCGTGCACCTGGGCCTTTACCACGGCGGGCCTGCCCAGGTTGCGCATTACATCGCGTGCTTCACTGGGTGTGGTGGCAACGCCGCTGCGAGGTACGGTCATGCCGTAACCTGAGAGAATCGACTTGGCTTGGTATTCGTGCAGCTTCATATACGCTCTGGCGGAGGGGTGTCCTCCATACTGCAACATTAGTAGCTATGGCTACACAGAGCGAATTGTAGCAGACAAGTGGATATGGAACAATTAAGCCCGTTACATAGAGGGAAGTGTAGAATAGACGTGCTTTTCATGCCTACGCCGTGCCTACGGGTTTTTGCAAAGCGGGATCCAGGCTAGGAAGCCGCATAAAAGGCGATGGGTCTCGGCCGGTCATTCCATATCTGCACTTCATCCCGTTCCATCTCTGGATTTGCCAGTGCCACTCTTCTGACCCTTGCGATCTTTTCGGCCTTGCTACACCCTATGCACGTATAGTTGTCCCATCGGGTTCCAAGGCAGTAGTTCCGAATGGCAAAGAACTCGTTGGTATCTACGGTCAGTGCGGTTGGGTAGAGATCGGGCACATACTTCCTCTTCGATACTCTACAGACGGTGTCCATGAACTCCACCCCCGCCGACTCTTCCAGGGCGAGGATATCCTGGAAGGTCTGGGGCCCCGCTCTCCTGAACTGGTCGACAACCTCAGCCGCTTTTGCCACTTCCGCGGTGGCAGTGGCATCCAGTGTAGCGGTAGGCGCGGGCTGTGCCGGCGCTCTGCATGAGGCAAGCGCTAGAATCAGAATGAAGAAGACCGCGTAACGCATTTCTCACATCTCGGTCAGCTTCAGGAATGCCACACTGGCGCTGACTACCGTGACCATCACCCCGTACATCCTGACTTCCAGGGATTGAGGACGGCTTTGGATGCCAAGTGCGGTAGAGTCGCCTCTATTCTGGCAAATCGTTCCTCTATCGCGACTGTAGCTATGACCACCCCCTATCTCGATATCCGAAACATCAATTTGTCGCCCGATTGCCAAGGCTGCTCCTTCTGCTCCCACTTTAGCAGATTGTTGGCGGCGTTAGCCTGAGAGACCGAGAGTACATACATAGAAATTGCCCGGTGGCTAGCTACTTCCGCACCCCACGCACTTTGGACTGTTCGGCCCCATTTGCAGGAAGCTATATTCGCGGCTGGCGTATTGTGACCGAGCAACGGGTGGCGTACTATAAAATGCGAACAGCAAAGCATTCTCAGATTGGCTTCAGGCCCAAAGTTGACGGCGGCCCTTATTAACGAGACCGACAATACAGAGGAAAGACCGATGACGGCGAGAAACCCTTCCGCGAAAACAGTGAACGGGAACAGGAATGGCGACCCCGCCGGAGAACCCATCGCCATCATAGGCATGGCCTGTCGGTTCCCCGGCGCGAACGACCTGGACTCCTTCTGGCGTCTCTTGATGGAAGGTAAGAACTCGGTGACCGAAGGCGACCCCGGTTCAGGCGTCGGACGCATGGGTGACCTTTTCGGTGATCGACAGGTGCAAAACCAGGCATGCCGTTTCGGCGCATTCGTCGACGATCTGGATCAATTTGATGCCGCGTTCTTCCGCATTTCACCCGTGGAAGCAGAGTTTCTGGACCCACAGCAGCGCATGATGCTGGAGATGAGCTGGCTGGCTCTTGAGGATGCGGGAATAGATCCGGCCAGGCTCAGGGGAAGCCGCACCGGCGTTTACACAGGAATCAGCAACGACGAATACCGGATGCTGGTTGTGGACTCCAGCAAGCCTGCGGAGGCCGCCGGCAGTCTCTACGCCCTCAGTGGCACCAACCTGAACGGCACAAGCGGGCGCGTCTCCTTTGTGCTGGGCCTGATGGGACCGGCGAAGGCAATCGACGCCGCTTGCGCCTCCTCCCTGGTGTCGGTGCACGACGCCGTAGCTGACCTTCAGCAGGGCAAGGCCGACCTCGCCATTGCGGGCGGCGTTCAGGCCATCCTGAACGGTCGCATTTACGAGCTCCGCGCCGATTCCATGATGTTGTCCCCCGATGGTCAATGCAAGGCATTCGACGCCTCGGCCAACGGCTACGTCAGGGGCGAAGGATGCGGGGTAGTCGTATTGAAGCGGCTCAGTGAAGCTGAGGCTGACGGCGATAGGATTTGGGCTGTCATACGAGGTTCGGCGGTGAACCATGGCGGCACGGGCGTCGGTCTCACAGTGCCGAACGCGCCCGGGTTGGAACAGGTGATGGAAGCTGCCCTCTCGGATGCGGGCGTCGACCCGTCGGAGATCGACTATATAGAGGCCCACGGGACCGGGACCGCCGTGGGCGACCCCATCGAGCTCAATGCCATGAGCGCCGTTTACGGTCCGAGCCGCAAAGCCGATGACCCGCTATTGATCGGTTCCGTGAAGACCAACCTCGGTCACCTGGAATCGGCCGCTGGTGTCGCGGGGCTCATCAAAGCGGCGCTTACGGTGAAGCAAGGACTAATTCCCAAGCACCTGCATTTCCAAAATCCCAACCCGGCTTTCGACTGGGACCGCTGGCCCCTGCAGGTAACCACGGACACCATGGAGTGGCCCGATCGTGGCAAGCGGCCAAGACTGGCCGGGGTGAACTCCTTTGGCATTTCAGGAACCAACGCGCATATCGTGGTGGAGGAGTACGTCCAAGACGGCGACTCAAATGGCCTGAACCCTCCTGCCCTCGGCCCGGCCCAATCCGTGGAAGTTGCCCTGCCGGACGCTTTGGCCAATCTGCCGCTGCCGCGGGACGGGCTATCTCCACGCGACACCCGTTTCCTGCCTCTGTCGGGCAAGTCGGAAAGTGCCCTGCGGGAGCTTGCACAGCGTTATATGACGTGGCTCGATGCAGAGGCCCCAAAGCTGGCCTCCGCGGGAGTCCCCTTCCCGGCGATTCTGTCGGACATGGCATGGACTGCCGCTGTTGGCCGGAGCCATTTCGACCATCGGGCCGGGGTCGTGTTTCGCGATGAGAAGTCGCTGCGGGAAGGGCTGAGCGCGCTGGCCGAGACTGGCGCGGATAGGGCGTCGCAACGAGCGACGAAAGTGGCTTTCGTTTACACGGGCCAGGGAAGCCAGTGGATAGGTATGGGACGCGCCCTTTACGAGAGCGAGCCGGTGGCTAGGGCCGTCCTGGACCGATGTGAAAAGGTGATTCAGGAAGTCAGAGGCACTTCCCTGCTTGACTTGATGTTTGGACGGGAAGGGGCGGCGGGCGAACTGGGAGACACCGCCTGGGAGCAGCCCGCCCTCTACGCTTTGCAATGCGCTCTTACGGCTCTCTGGTCCAGCCTGGGCATCCTGCCAAGCGTAGTCATGGGACACAGCGTTGGAGAGCTGGCGGCGGCCCAGGCGGCGGGAGTGTTCAGCCTGGAAGACGGAATGCGGTTTGCCGCGGCGCGGGGCACGCTGTTGTCCGCAACTGAACGAGGCGGCATGGCCGCGGTCTTTGCCCCGGCTTCCAAGGTGGCGGCGGCGGTTGAAAAAGTGAACGCGGAGTCAAGCAGCGTTGGTCTCAGCATTTCCGGCGACAACGGAGTCCAACAGGTGGTAAGCGGCCCTGTGCCTGATATTGAGGCTATTTCCAATCTCTTCGAGTCGGAAGGCATCCGGGCAATCCGGCTCAACACTTCCTGGGGATTCCACAGCGCTCTGCTCGACCCGGCCCTGGACGGACTGGAAGGCGCCCTGGACGGTGTGGCAATCCGGCATCCATCCATTACCCTGATCAGCAACCTGACGGGGCGTCCCGTAGAGCCGTCCATGGCGATGGACGGCTCTTATTGGAGGCAGCATGCCCGTCAGCCGGTGGCGTTCGCCGGTGGAGTCAGAGCAATGGCCCAATTGGGGGTCGATCTGGTGATTGAGATGGGCCCCCATTCGGTGCTGGGCCCAATGGCTATGCAAGCCTGGCCAGAGTCCTCTCCCCAAGGCGGGGCGACGGAAAGCCCGGTTGTGATTGCCAGTCTGCGCCGCCCTCCCAGGGACGGCTCCACCCCTGATCCGGAGAGCAGCTTCATTGACGCGGTGGCGGAGGCGTACGAGGCTGGTCTGGAGATTTCATTCCAAGGCCTGTTTGCGGGGGAGGACCGGCGCAGGATCTCGTTGCCGGGTTATCCCTTCCAGCGCGAACGGTACTGGCTCCAGGCTTCCAGGCAGCGACGCACCGGCGCGGGCCATCCTCTGCTGGGTGACCGACACGAATCGGCTCGTGGTGAAATTACCTTTGAAACGGAGGTTTTCCCCTCGGATCCCGCCTGGCTGATGGACCACCGGGTATTTGGCCGTCTTGTGGCCCCGGGGGCGCTCTCCGGGTCCATGGCGGCAACGGCATCGCTTGTAGTGGGCAACAGCCCGGTGGTGTTGGACGACGTGCAGTTGCATAGCCCGCTCGTCTTCCTGGAGCAGGACTCGGAAGACGGCGCGGGCAACGCTGGCCGGAAGATGCAGGCGCTGCTGGACGATTCCGAAGAAGCGCAGTCGCGCCTGCTGCAAGTATTCAGCCGCGGTACGGAAAAGGGCTGGACAATGCACCTGGAAGGCCGCGTGGTCTCGGACGCCGCGTTGCAGGACGCCGGGCAACGGGTCGATCTCGAAAGCCTGAAGGCCCGCCTCTCACCGGCGGACGTGGCCGCCTATTACCGTGCCAAGGCCGCCACCAGCATCGACCTGGGCCCCTCCTTCCGTACGCTGGGCACGGTATGGTTCGGCCCTGGCGAGGCTCTGGGCGAGGTCCGGCTGCCTGAATCCGTTGGCCGGAACGACCTGGACGTACACCCCCTTGTCCTGGACGGCTGTTTCCAGGTCGTGGGCATGGCGCGCAACATGACCGGCTCTCCGGACGAACCAACCTATCTGCCCTTTGGCTGGGAACGGCTGTGGCTAACTGGGCCATTGCCGGATAGCGTGGTTTGCCACGTGCAAATGAGCGAGAGCAACCGGACTCCGGACCCTGACTCGGACGAGTATCCGGAGGTCCTGAGCGGGGAAATCCGCATCTACAATCCGGATGGAGTTCTCATCGGTGGATTGAGCGGCTACACGGTGAAGCGGGCCACCGAGTCGGCGCTGCTGGCCGCGGTGGAAGGCGCAGAGGGAGTAAACGACCTGCTGTACGAGGTGGTCTGGCGAGATCGCGCCCTTGAATCGGGACTGGTGCCGGCGGACTTCTTCCCGGCTCCATCGGCTGTAGCAGCCCAAACGGAACTCTTCTCCGACTACCTCACCGGCGCCGGTGTCGATCCTCAAAACAGGAATGCCCTGCTCGCCGACCTGGAGCGATGGTCTCACGCCTACGCGCTCCTCACCCTGGAAAACCTGGGCTGGCGGCGCAACATGGGCGAGACAGTGGACCCCGATGAGTTGATGCAAAGCCTGGATGTTCTTCCCGAACACAAGCGCCTCTTCCGACGGTTGCTGGAAATGCTGGCCAGGTCCGGGGTTCTTGAAGAGACAGAGGAAGGCTTTGCCGTTGTAGTGGGACCCGGAGACCCCTTGCCGGAAACGTACCCCAACGACCCCGTGGGGTTCGATGCGGAAATGATCGAAAAATACCCCCACGGCTTGACCGAAATCGGGCTGTTCCGCCGCTCCGCCGCGGCCCTGGTCGACGTGCTCCGAGGCAAGCAGGACCCGCTGACGCTCCTCTTCAGCAGCGGGGAACCCACCGCCGCGGACCTATACCTGAAAGCCCCGGTTGCCCGCGCCGCGAACCGGTTGCTGGCAGATGCCGTTCGAGAACTGCTGGCCCGGTTGCCTGAACAACGGCGGCTGCGTGTGTTGGAGATCGGAGCCGGTACCGGATCGGCGACCGCCTACGTGCTGCCGGAGCTTCCCAAAGGCCGCTTCGACTACACTTACACGGATATCTCCGCGGGCTTCTTTGCCGAAGCGGAAGAGAGGTTCGGCAACGAAGGCATCGAATACCGGCCGCTGGATATCGAAAAAGACCCCGTTGGGCAGGGCTACGACGCCCACGGCTATGACCTGATCATCGCTTCCAACGTGCTCCACGCCACACAGTACCTGGAAGAGACCCTGGACCACTGCCGTGACTTGCTTGCTCCATCGGGTCAGCTGGTGGCGCTCGAAAACCTTCGCGGCCTCGGTTGGATGGATCTCACCTTCGGCCAACTGGACGGTTGGTGGCGGTTTGCCGATGCGTACCGTCCCCACCACGCCCTGGCCACCCCGGCAATCTGGCGTCAGGCGCTTGCTGACGCGGGTTTCCACGACCCTCAAGTCCTCGGCGTCGACGACTCCATCCCCTACGAGTCCCTGGACAAAGGCGTAATCGTGGCCCAGGGGCCCGCCCACGTAGTAGAGGCTCCGGGCCTGTGGGTCATCTCAGGCGGCGAAGTCGGAGTCGCCGGGGAACTGGCGGCCCAGCTCGCATCCCGAAACCAAACGGTCGTACTGGCAAACCACGAGGGGTTGGCAGACGGCGCACCGGCAGCGGCGGATCAAAATCTTCTCACAGCCGCTGTCGACACTATGAACCGCGAGTCGTGGCGTTCACTGCTCGAAGGTATGCCTCAAGACCTGCCCTTCAACGGTGTCGTCCACCTCCAGGGCCTGAAGGGTCACGGCGCCCAGGCCACCACCGGTGAGCTTGAGGACGATGTGAGACAAGCGGGAGCGAGCGCGCTGGCGCTTGTCCATGCGTTGGTCGACACGAATTTGACCCCGGACAAGGGCGTGTGGTTCATCACTCGCGGGGCGCAGATAATCGAACGGGAGAACACCGGAGAACTGGCTGGGGCTGTCCTCTGGGGCTTGGGGAAGGTCGTGGCACTGGAAGCGGCCCACCTGCAGCCGCGTATGCTGGACCTGGATCCCAGTGCTGTGGCGTCGCTCTCTGACCTCGCCAGTGAACTGCTCTATCCCGACCAGGAGAACCACATCGCATACCGGCTGGATCGCCGGTGGGCGGCGCGGCTGGTTCGGGCCGCCGCCGGAGCGGAGGAGTCCGGACGAATCGCCCCGCCGGAAGAACCGGAATGGGTGCTCGTCCCGAACCGGGACGGCGTGTTCGACAGGCCGGAAGCCAAGCTGCTCCCTGCCCAACCCCTGCAACCCAGGGAGGTTCGGGTTGCGGTCGAGGCTGCCGGTATCAACTTCTGGGACGTTTTCCGGTCGCTTGGCTTTATAGAAGAAGGCAACCTGGGCCGGGAGATGTGCGGCTATGTAATGGCCGTAGGTTCGGAAGTGTCAAACGTATCCGTTGGAGACCACGTGGTTGGCCTGGGGTTTGGCGCATTTGCGCCTGAGATGGTCACCCATGGGGAGTTGGTGGCTCCGGCGCCGGAGGGGATTCCCGTATCGGGGTTGGCCACCATACCCAGCGCCTTTGTTTCCGCGGCGCTCTCGTACCAAATGTCGGGGCTGAAACCCGGGGACCGTGTGCTGATTCACGCTGCCGCGGGCGGGGTGGGACTGGCAGCCATACAGCTGGCGCAAGCGGCCGGTGCGGAAGTATTCGCCACCGCCAGCGCTCCAAAGCAGGCTTACCTTCGCTCCCTTGGCGTCAAGCACATTTTTGATAGCCGCCAGACCGGTTTCGGTCAGGAAATCCTGGAAGCCACCGGGGGCAAGGGCGTCCACGTGGTGCTGAACAGCCTCACCAGCGAGGGCTTCATAGAGGCCAGCTTGTCTTGCCTGGCTCCTGCTGGCAGATTCGTCGAGTTGGCCAGAAGGGACATTCTCAGCCCGGAGGAAATGGCGGCGGTGCGCCCCGACGTGGGCTACTCCATTCTGGAGCTGGATGTCCTGAAGAAAACCGAGCCTGAGCGGGTGGGAGTAGTGCTGCGCGAGGTCATGGAGCGGGTCTCCTCAGGAGAGCTGACTCCCCTGATCCACATTCGATGGCCCCTGGCCGAAGCCGGGGCCGCACTGAGCTTCATGCGTTCCGCCCGTCACATCGGGAAAATCGTCCTCACCACCCAGCCGCTGGTGCGAGGTCAGTTGCGGTCGGACCGCTCCTACCTGGTAACCGGAGGACTGGGCGGTATCGGGTGTGCCCTTGCGGAGTGGCTCGCGGACCAGGGCGCAGGCGTCATCGTGCTCAACGGCCGCCGCGCTCCCGATCCGGAAGCGGAGGAAGCCATCGATACCCTCCGCAAGAGAGGTGTAAGGGTCGAGGTTGAGCTGGCGGATGTAACCGACGCTGCCGCAGTCGATGCGATGCTGGAACGTATCGACGCCAACCTGCCCCCGCTCGCCGGTGTCATCCACAGTGTCGGCGTTCTCTCGGACGCGGCGCTGGCCAACCAGACCTGGGATACCTTCGACACGGTTCTGAGACCCAAGATCGTAGGGGCCTGGCATCTGCACCGGGCCACCATGCGCCGTGACCTGGACATGTTCATCCTTTTCTCAAGCCGGGTGGGCGTAATGGGCAATCCCGGCCAGGCCAACCATGCCGCCGCCAACGCCTTCCTGGACCAGCTTGCCGGTCATCGCCGGGCGCTGGGTCTACCCGGGCAGGCCATTGCCTGGGGAGCGTGGTCGGAGATCGGTGAGGCGGCGGAGCAGCGGGAGAGAATCGAGCGGCGACGGTCCGCCCTAGGAGGCCGATGGTTCACGCCGCGGCAGGGTCTGCGGGCCCTGGAGAAATTGGTCCGTCAGGACACCACCACTTCTGTGGTGATGTCCATGGACTGGTCGATATTTGAAGAAGCCGTGGAAGTCCGTCCTTCGTTCCTGGAAGACCTCCTCTCCTCCGGCTCCGACGAAAGAGTAGATGACTCGGCTTCGTCGGAAGACCTGCTTTCCCGGCTGCGGAGTGTGCCTGCTGCTGGTCCCCAGGATGTGCTTGTGTCCTTCCTGCAGCAACAGGTCCAGGCCGTGCTCAGGCTGCCGTCCACGCCCGCACCCAATGTCGGGTTCTTTGATCTGGGGATGGACTCCTTGATGACGGTGGAGTTGCGGAACCGGCTGAACCGGGCCTTTGCCGGTGAATACGTCGCCTCCAATACAGTCGTCTTCGATTATCCCAATATCGACAGCCTGGCGCGCCATCTGGCCGGAGAGCTTGGTCAGGTTCGAGAGGTTAGCGCTGCCCCGGCATCGCCAGAGCCTATCGTCGCGGAGACGCCTCCGCAGATCGGAAGCGATACTGACGGGATTGCCGTTGTGGGCATGGCCTGCCGCTTCCCCGGGGCCAGCGATTTGGCGGCGTTCTGGGACCTCCTGGAGACCGGCGCCGATGCGGTTACCGATGGCCGCCAGGACGGCGGTTCATGGAGCGGCGCCGTGGGAGACCCCGCGGCTGAGGACATAGCATACCGGCGGGGCGGGTTCCTCGACGACATTGACCGCTTCGACAACCGGTTCTTCCGCATCCAGCCCATAGAGGCGCGGATGATGGACCCCAGGCAGCGAATGTTGTTGGAGACGAGCTGGCAAGCCCTTGAAGATGCGGGGCTTGACCCCGACCGGCTCCGGGGCAGCCGCACGGGAATATACGCAGGGGTTGGCGGAAGCGAGTACCGCGACTTGATCCAGGCCAACGACCAGTTCCATACCTACCTCGGCACAACCGGAAGCGTAACCGTTGGCCGCATCGCGTTCGCGCTTGGCTTGGAAGGGCCGGCAATGCCCCTGGACATGGCCTGCGCATCGTCACTGGCGGCGGTTCATCAGGCGGTCGTTGCCTTGCAGAGAGGCGAGGTGGACATGGCTCTGGCCGGTGGCGTAAACGTGGTCCTCTCTCCACCCGTTTCCAGGTTCATGATGGATGTGGGCATGTTGTCTCCCACCGGCGAGTGCCGGCCTTTCGACGCCTCAGCCAACGGCTACGTCCGGGGCGAGGGTTGCGGAGTAGTGGTGCTGAAACGGTTGAGTGAAGCCGAGGCCGATGGCGATCGCATATGGGCTGTCATACGTGGCTCGGCTATCAACCAAAACGGAGCCAGCGCAGGGCTTACGGTGCCAAACGGCCCGGCGCAGGAGCGCGTCATGGAGGACGCCGTTGCCCAGGCGGGCGTTTCTCCGTCGGACGTCGATTACCTGGAGGCCCACGCCGTCGGCTCGCAGTTGGGAGACCCAATCGAGTTGAATGCGGTGGCGTCGGTTTACGCCAGGGAGCGCGACCAAGACAGGCCGTTGCTCATAGGATCGATCAAGTCCAACATCGGACACACTGAATGGGCTGCCGGAATATCCGCTTTCATTAAGGCCGTCCTCTCCATCACCAAGGGCGTCATACCCGGAGTTCCGAACCTCCAAACCCTTAATCCCAACGTCGAGTGGGACCAAATGGCAGTTCGGGTAACCTCGGAGAACACGGAGTGGCCCGCCGTTTCCGGTCGGCAGCCTCTGGCGGGCGTCAGCGCCTTCGGCCTCTCCGGTTCCAACGCCCATGTCCTCATCGAGGGCTACGGCCCGCCGGACAACGGGACGTTCTGGCCGTCCGGTCAGCCGGTGCCCGTGGAGGCATCGCAGGCGACGCCGGACGTGGCAGAGCAGGGGATTCCCGTCAGGCTTCTGCCGCTGTCCGGCAGATCGCCCGAAGCGCTCCGCGACCTGGCCGGGTTGTACCTGTCATGGCTGGACGAACGAGCCGGTGAGCTGGCCTCGGAAGACACTGCCGCGCCGCTTCTGGCCGACATGGCTTGGACAGCCAGCATGGGGCGCAGCCACTTCGAGCACCGGGCCGCGCTGGTCTTCCGCGATGCAACGGAACTGAGGGCCGGACTGGAGGCGTTGGCCGAGGAGTCCGACCCGCCGCGCTCCGACGAAGACTCCGGTAGGAGCGGTTCGCGAACCGCCCTCGAGGCCGCCGCAGCCGCCTACGAGGCCGGAGAACAGGTCTCGTTCGCGGAGCTTTTCGCCGGAGAGGAGCGCCGCCGCATCGCCATTCCGGGCTATCCGTTCCAGCGTCGGAGCTTCTGGATTCAGACGCGCAAATGAGGTAGCCGCAAAACCTCTTCCCCCTTGATGGGGGAAGATTGAGATGGGGATGAAGCCTCCCGCCGTCAGCTCCCACGCCCCCTCAAATGTCATTCTGAGCCGAAGGCGAAGAATCCAAAACCTCAGTCCCCAAATCTGGCGTGCCCGAGGCGTACGGCCTTGGATTCTTCGTCGCTGCGCTCCTCAGAACGACAAAAAGCCCGTCATTCCAGATCGCTCCGCACCAGCTCCTGCAACCGCGTCTCCGGCCTCGCCCCCATGTGGCTGATCACCTCGGCGGCGGCTATGGCCCCTATCCGACCGCAGGCGGGCAGGTCGTAGCCGTGGGTCACGCCGTAGAGGAAGCCGGCGGCGTACAGGTCGCCCGCCCCGGTGGCGTCCACGACCCGCTCCACCGGCACGATGTCGACGTTGTGGGTCTCCTCGCCCGCAACTATTATCGACCCCTTTTCGCTGCGGGTTACCGCGGCCAGAGGGCAGTCGCGTCGTATCCTCCCCACGGCCTCTTCGACGTTCGATGCCTGGTACAGGGAGATTAACTCCTCCTCGTTGGCAAAGAGAATGTCCACGTGCTTCAGGATCAGCTCCCGGAACGACTCGCGGTGGCGGTCTACGCAGAACGGGTCGGAGAGGGTCAACGCCACTCGCCGCCCGGCGTCGCGGGCCAGGCGCGCCGCCAGCGCCATTGCCTCCATCGCCTCGGGGGCGTCCCACAGGTAGCCCTCCAGGTAGGTGATGGAGTGTCTGCGAATGGTGTCGGCGTCGATGTCCTCAGGCCCCAGCTCCGCGCTCGCCCCCAGGTAGGTCGCCATGGAGCGCTGGCCGTCAGGCGTGACGACGATCAGACAGCGGGCCGTTGGCGAACCGGAGACAGCCGGCGAGCTGCCAAAGTCGATTCCCAGGGAAGCCAGGTCGCGGCTGAAGATGTTGCCAAGCTCGTCGTTGCGCACCTTGCCGATGTAGGAGCCTGTGCCCCCCAGCGAGGCCAAGCCGGCCATGGTGTTGCCCACGGAGCCGCCGGATATCGCCACGGTGGACTCCATAGCATCGTATATGGACGCGCCCTGGTCGGCGTCCACCAGGACCATAGCGCCCTTTATCATGTTGTGAGCTGCCAGGAACTCCTCGTCGGCGTAGGTCAGAATGTCCACCATCGCGTTGCCAATGCCGACCACGTCCTTCAGGCCGCTATCTTCTCTGTTTATAATCTCTCTCCTTGCTGGGCCAACCCCACCAATGTATACAGTAGACAGAACCGTCTTCGAATTGTGGTTGGAGATTTCTAAGACTACCTGCAGGCGCAGGCGCCCGTTGCCTAACGGGTGGCGCCCACCGTCTGCAACGCCCAACGCCAGTGGCTGGATATGGACAGTTGGTTGTGGTGGAAACCCTGGACCAACCCCTCTTCGTCAATGACGTAGGTCACCCGCAAGTTTCCCACACCGGTATCACGCCTGACGTCGAAAAGGCCGCCCACACGGCTATCAGAATCACTGGCCAAGGGCAGGTCAATCCTTAAGTACCTGAAGTACTTGGCCAGGCGCCTTAGTCTCCTCTCCTTATCAGTGCTGATGCCGACCACAACGGTGTTATGGTCCGCCATCTTCCCCTGGGATTTTCCAAATCCCCAGTTCTCGGACATTCAGCCCGGGGTGAAGGCCATCGGGAAGAAAAAGAGGACAACCTTGGAGCCCCGGAGGTCGGAAAGGATGAACTCCTCGCCGGAGACCAGGGTGATGGTGAAGTCTGGCGCTGCGCTTCCTGTCTCTAACATGAGTCCAAAACCAAGAAGTACGGGCATTTTTACCCACACGGGATCACCGGCGACCGCTCAGTGGGTTGAGCAATCGGTTCCCGATCCACAGTGAACTATAGCACGAACGCATTCCAATCCGCTACCGGGATGCGAAGGGAGTGGACGGCGTGGGACAACTGTAGATGGCGGAGGGAGTTCCCCGATGTTGACCCATGGAACTCTCAGTCACTATAGCGGAAGAGTGAATAGGCCGCAGTTCGACCGGCGCAATTCCGGTTATCTAGTTGGAGGGGCAGGTGATCTCCTTGATGTAGATGCTGTATGTCCCCGTCGAACCCTGTCCTTCCACCCCAATCACGTAGTCGCCGGCCCCGCCTGTCTTCACGCGCACCTTGATCAGCGAGTTGTTGCCCGGGCCGCTGTCATCGTCACAGTAGTAGTTGCAAATGAGCTTGTAGTCGCTGGGTTGGTCTGACGGGCTCACCATGTTGCATATCTTGTCGGCCCGGTTCAGGAGCTCGAAGTTGGACGGGTTGATGTAGGTCATGTCGTAGTACGCTACATCTCGCTCGTTAGCAGGGATGCCGACGTACGCGAGCGTGTTCGGGTCATAGAAGTCCCTGTGGTAGTAGTCGTAGAAATTCATCACCTTGAGTTTCGGGTCATTCAACGTGCCACCATCGTGCGCCGAATCTGAATGATCACCCCTTACCTGGATGGAGTAGCACTTGCCCGCTTCCAGTCCCGCGACAAACCAGTCACTGTCTCCGGAATCCTCGATGTTGCCCGTCATGGCTTCGTCGTCGTCAATTTCTATGCGTCCGCTATTCCATTGGCTGGTGAATTCCCCGAACGCCTGCTCCGACGTGATTTCAGACGCCTTGACCGTGTAGGTGCCCGTGTTGCTCCCATCGGCAACCACCTTGACCAGGTAGGTGTCGGTCGCCGTAACGTTGAACTCGGACCGCGCCCCCAGGTCCGGCCCCCCTGCTTTATTGACGACGTTGTTGGCGGTGGTGTCGGACGGAGTCGCTTCCCCAAACCCGTTCAGGCGCTCGAAGGCGGTTCCGACGGTGCTGTCCAACTTCCGTACCTGGAGTTCAAGCTCTCCTTCGTACGTGCCGCCAAGCGCGTGGTCTCGAGGGCCTTTGCCCAGAACATCGATCCTGTAGCGCTTCCCCGTTTCAAGATTGATTTTGAATGCGTCAGTGTCGCTGGTGGCGCCCAGGTTGCCCGTCGCTCCGCCGTCTCCGACGATCACCCAGCCGGTTGTCGTGTTGTCCGCGGGAAAGTCCTGGCCTGAACCCTCAGAGACGCTCGCACTTGGCCCCTGTTGCTGGAGCAGTTGATAGGTCGGGGTTTCGGTGGGCGGGTTTATGACCGTGAGTGTTCCGACGCTCACCGTCGCGGCACTGGTCAGACTCTCCGAGTACCCGTCGTCGTCGGTAAAGCTGACTTTCACCTTAATCGTCTTCTCATTATCGTCGTCGGTGAGGGTATAGGTCTGTCCTGTGGCTCCGGAGATGTTCGTATCCGAAGAACCGTCAGTACGTATCCATTGGTACGTGTAGGTCACGCCGGTCAAACCGTTGGCATCACTGATCCCGGAGGTGTTCGCGCTCAGCGTCTCACCTATATAGACTGCCCCAACGATTATCGGCAGGCCGGTGGGCGACTCATTGGCCGGCCTGGCCACGCTCCCCGTGGCGGCGCTGGTCAGAGTCGCCGAATACCCGTCGTCGTCGGTGAAGCTGACTTTCACCTTAATGGTCTTGCCCTGGTCGTCGTCGGTCAGCGTGTACGTCTGCCCGGTGGCGCCCGAGATGTTCGAGTCGGAGGAACCGTCATTGCGAATCCATTGGTAGGCGTAACTCACTCCCGTCAGCCCATTCGCGTCGCTGATCCCGGAGGTGTCCGCGCTCAGCGTCTCCCCCACCTGCTCTGTGCCCGTGATCGTTGGCAGGCCTGTGGGCGTCTCGTCGGCCGGCGTGGGATCCGCCAGGGTGGTTGCTTTGGCGACTTTGGACCAACTGCTCAGCCCGTGGGCGTTGCGGGCCTTCACGCGGTAGATGTACCTCGTCTCCGCCGCCACACTCGTGTCCGTGTAGCTCGTGCCCGAGTTGGCAGTGTCGTCCTCTATGGTCTCAAATTCGTGGCGAGCGTGGATCGCGGGGGTACGCCTGAGCACCTGGTACCCCGTGATGCTGGAGTCTCCGGGGTCTGTCCACGTGATGGTGACTGAGTCGTGCGCGACGGAATCGACCGTAGGACGGGAAGGCGTCGCCGGAACATCGGCTTGCTGTGCCAGAGCCGACTGCGCTCCGGCCAGCATCAGCGTCACCCCAAGCGCAATCACAGCTACGATAAGGTCGAATCTCTTTAGAACGCTCATTTCAGCATCACGCTGTTTCAGATTTCCCCGGCAGTCGTCGGCATAGGCCTACGGTCGAAGTCTCGATTGTCGACAGTCACCAATTGTACAGAACACGTGTAATCTACCCGTTAAGAATCGGGCGATTTTTCACCAATTGCTGTGAAGTTTGTATAAAGAGAAAGAGATTGCGTTCGTTAGACTGCTGTGTGGACGGCGCGGGACAACTGTAGTGGCGGAGGGAGTGGGATTCGAACCCACGAAACCCTTTCGAGTTTACCTGTTTTCAAGACAGGCGCCTTAAACCGCTCGGCCATCCCTCCAAACTAGCGTCCCGCCCGCGCATCTATTGAGTCGACACCCACGTATGGGCGCAGGGTCTCCGGCACGGTCACCGAGCCATCCGCCTGCTGGTACGTCTCCAGTATGGAGATCATGATCCTGGGCACCGCCAGCCCGGAGGCGTTGAGCGTGTGTACGTACTCAGTGCGACCTCCCGCCTCGCGGCGGAACCTGATGTTGGAGCGTCGAGCCTGAAAGTCGGTGCAGGTGGAGCAGGAGCTGACCTCCAGCCACTCTCCGGAGCCGGGCGCCCATACTTCCAGGTCGTACGTCTTGGCCGATTGAAACCCAAGGTCTCCAGTGCACAGTTGGACAACACGGTAGTGCAGGCCAAGGCGCTGCAGCAGGTCTTCGGCGTCCGCCATCAGCTTCTCCAACGCTTCAGCCGATTTCTCCGGCTCAACCAGCGCGTACAGCTCCACTTTGTCGAACTGGTGGACGCGTTTCATGCCCCTGGTGTCGCGGCCCGCTGCCGCCTTCTCACGGCGAAAACAAGGCGTATACGCCGCGTAGTAGAGCGGCATGGAGCCCGGTTCCAGGATTTCGTCACGATGCAGCCCGGTCAGGGGCACCTCCGCAGAAGGCACCAGCCACAGGTCCTCTTCCGCGTCCCTGTACAGGTTCTCCTGGAACTTGGGCAGGTTGCCGCTGCCTCTCATAATGTCTTCCCGCACCAGGGCCGGGGGATATATCTCCGTGTAGCCGTTCTCCCTGGTATGCACGTCAAGCATCCAGGTGATCAGAGCGCGCTGCAGCCTGGCGCCCGTGCCCTGAAGCAGGTAGAACCGTGACCCCGACAGCTTGACGCCGCGCTGGAAGTCTATGATCCCCAGGCCTTCGTTGAGGTCCCAGTGCGCCTTGGGTTCGAAGTCGAACTCCGCCGGCTCTCCCCAGGAGCGCACCACCGTGTTGGCCGATTCGTCCGGCCCTACAGGGACTTCTTCAAGAGGTGTATTCGGCAGTTCCAGGAGGAGCGACGTAAGCTCCTCTTCCACCTTCCTTAGCTGCTCCTCCAGCGACTTGACGTTGCCACCAACCAGGCGCATCTCCTGCAACAGTTCCGGGGGACGCTCGCCGCTGCGGCCAAGCTCCTGGCTGACCTGATTGCGACGAGCCCTAAGCTCGTCGCGTTCGCGAATCTTGCCGCGGCGTTCCGCATCCAACTCCAGGATGCGTTCCAGGGTAGACTCTTCGCCCCGTTTGCCCAGCGCCTGGCGAACTGCATCCGGGTCACGACGTATCAGGTCCAGGTCAAGCATCTCTGCTCTCTTCCCTGGCAGCCCTTATAGCGGCCAGCCCCAGCACTCGTACGTCTTCCGGGACTGGGATCGGAGCGGCGCCGTTCCCCGTGTTCAGAGCCGCGTTGCTCCGCAGCTCTTGCTCTGAAACCCAGCGCCATCCTTCGTTCAAGGAAACGTCGGATGCCGCCTTATCCGGCCGGGCGAAGTAGACCAGGTCAATGTGCTGGTGCGCCGGCTCTTTCGGGGTGGCCGGGATGTCCTCCACCATGATGGTTACCGGTGCGGGAAGCTGTTCGGGCTCTTCGTACGGAAACGAGTCCGAAGAAGGGAGCACTTTAACGACAAGGCCGGTCTCCTCTTCCGCTTCACGGCACAGAGCCTGAAGAGGGTCCTCGTCAGGCTCTATGTGTCCTCCCGGTGGAAGCCACATCCTGTTCTTGGCGTGCCAGTGCAACAGGGTGCAGCCCTCTTTGGAGACAAAAGCGGTAACTGTCATGTGGCGTTTCATGCTTCAGACTCTCTGCTTCTCATCTGGGGGAACAGCACAACGTCTCTGATTGTGTCCTGGCCGGTGAGAAGCATCACCACCCTGTCTATGCCCACTCCAAGTCCGCCGGTGGGAGGCATGCCGTACTCCATTGCGGTGAGAAAGTCCTCATCCAGGCGATCGAAATCTTCGTCTCCAAATGCCTTTCGCAGATTCTCCTGCTCTTGGAAGCGCTCCCGCTGCACCTCGGGGTCGTTCAACTCCGTGAAGGAGTTGGCTATCTCCATGCCCCCGGCGAACGCTTCGAAACGCTCGGCGTAGCGCGGGTCGTCCCCCTTAGCTTTGGCCAGCGGAGACATCTCCACCGGATAGTCTACCAGGAAAGCAGGCTGAATCAGGTTCGGCTCGACCAGGGAACCGATCAGTTTGTCTATGATCCTGCCCCGGCTTTCCAAGCCTGCGGTTTCAACGCCTTTCGCCCTGGCTGCCGTCACCAGGTCCTCGGTTTGCGACAGTTCCTCTATGTCCAGTCCCGCTTTCTTCAGCTCCCCCGTGAGAGAAAGACGACGCCACGGAGGCGTGAAGTCTATCTCATGGCCGTGGAACGTAACCTTGGTCGAGCCGTTGACGGTGAGCGCCGCCGTCGCCACCATCTGCTCCACCAGGGACATGATGTCGTTGTAGTCGGCGTAGGCTTCATAGCTCTCCAGCATAGTGAACTCCGGGTTGTGGTCCATGTCTATGCCTTCGTTGCGAAATATGCGCCCTATCTCGTAGACCCTGTCCAGCCCGCCTATGATCAGCCGCTTCAGATACAGTTCCGTCGCAATTCGCAGATACAGCACCCTATCAAGGGCGTTGTGCTTGGTCACAAAGGGTTGGGCCATTGCGCCGGCTGCCACGGGCACCATGACCGGCGTCTCCACCTCTATATAGCCCCGGCCGTCCATGAAGTTGCGCACCGTAGAGATGATCTTGCTTCTTCCCTGAAACACCGACTTGACGTCCGGGTTGGCTATCAAATCCAGGTAACGCTGCCGGTAACGTATTTCAACGTCGCGGATGCCGTGCCACTTTTCAGGAGGCGGACGGTGTGCTTTTGCCAGGAGAACGATACTGCGCGCCTGTAGGGTTATCTCGCCGCGCCGCGTGCGAAACATACTCCCCTCAACGCCCAGGAAGTCGCCCAGGTCCAGCGTTTCCATCAAGCTGTACGACTTCTTGAGGACGTCGCTCCTCAGATGCACCTGGAGCCTTTGAGAGCCGTCGCGCAGGTCCAGGAAAGCGGCCTTGCCCATGTCGCGCAGGGCCGTGATGCGGCCGGCGACGGCCAGCTTCTTGCGGCTGTGGTACCCCTCTCCCCTGCGAGCCTCGGCCTTCTGGTACCAGTCCATGGCTTCCTGGTTGGTATGGGTGCGATGAAACCGTGGAGGGTACGGGTCGATGCCTTGGGCACGCAGCTTTCTAAGCTTGTCCTGGCGCGATTCAGCGAGCGCCTTGCTCCGTTGTGTCATTTGCAAATCCGGCTGCCTGGCGAAGGGTGCACCCCCACGCCGGGGCTAAGAAATCTTGACGACAGTATATTCGATAGAGCCTGAAGGGGTCTGCACCTTGGCCTGCTGCCCCTTCTTGCGTCCCAATAGGGCTTGGCCCACTGGCGATTCATTGGAGATTTTGCCCTCGGATGGGTCCGCCTCCGAGCTGCCCACGATAGTGTAGGTATGCTCCTTGCCCGCGGCATCCTTTATGGTGACTTCAGACCCAACTTCCACCTTGCCGGAGGGCTTCCTGTCATCCGGAATGAGGACGGCGTTCTTGATCATGTTCTCAAGGGTGAGAATCCTGCCCTCGATGAACGCCTGTTCGTTCTTGGCTACCTCGTACTCGGCGTTGTCCACGGTGCCGCCCAGCTCCTTTGCCTGTTGAATTCGCTGAGCCACCTCCTGCCGCGATACCGAGCGCAGGTGCTCCAACTCGGCCTCCAGCTTAACCAGTCCCTCTCCCGTTAGGTATGTTTCCTTGTGGACCACGTCTTCCTCACCCTACAAAACAAACAAAAAGAAAGTCAGGGCAAAGGAAGTCACCCCTACTGCCCTGGTAAAACCGAGTTTAGCGCAACTGTTTCTCGATTGTAAAGAGCAGCCACCCTCCCGCCATTCCCGCCCCACTACCGTCTTTCCCGCGTAGGCGGGAAGGTGGATTCACATTTCAAGTGCAACACTCTGTCCAAAAATATCTCTGCCGGAGTCCTGTAACCAAGACACTTGCGTGGGGTGTTGTTGTAGGCCTGTATCAGCTGAGTAAACCGGCCTTCAGACAGACTGGCCAGGTCAGTCTTGCGGGGCAGTGTACGGCGCAGCCGGCCTATAGCGTTCTCCACTCCTCCCTTCTGCCAAGGAGAGTATGTATCGCAGAAGAAGGTCTCTATACCCAACTCGTGGAGTTCGTAATGGTGGGCGAACTCGGTACCGTTGTCGAAGGTGACCGTCCGTCTCCAGTCTGGCGGAAACTGACCCAGAACCTGCAACATGGCGGAGGGCGATGGGAGCGGATGCCTTGCCAGGGGGTCTCAGCGCTATGAGGATGCGGGAGTAGCGTTCGTGCATGGTCCATGATAGCCTCACTCCCCACCTTCGTCGCCGGTGGGCGTATACGTCCTTTGCCAACTATGAGCGAAATTGCACTGCGTTACCGTTTGACCGCAGCGCTCTCAGCGACTTATAATCTGAACTGTCCAGCCTGCCCCGGGGGTGCTTGTTGGCCTCATTTGCGGAGTCTTGCATTGGGACTGCAGCTAATGATGACGATTCTCTCCACGAAAGTTGTGGAGTTATAGGCGTATACGCACCAGGCCTCAATGTAGCCCAAACCGCATTCTACGGTCTCTATGCCCTGCAACACAGGGGCCAGGAAAGCGCCGGTATCTCCACAGCCACCGGTAAACGAATCAACACCCACACCTCCATGGGGCTCGTGTCCCAGGCTTTCCGAGAGAGCGATCTGGATCGCCTGGAAGGGCATATCGCCATAGGTCACACCCGCTACTCCACCACCGGTTCAACGCGCATTCAGAATGCTCAACCCATCGTGGCCGAAAATGGCGGTCTGGAGCTGGCTCTGGCTCACAACGGCAACGTTATCAACGCGGAAAAGTTGCGCGCCGAGCTTATGGAAACGGGCGCATCCTTTTCGACAGGCACCGACTCCGAAGTCATAGCTCAAATGCTGGTCCACGCTCCCGGCGAAGACCTCGCCGAGAGAGTGGCCTACACAATGCGGCGTCTGCAGGGGGCCTACTCTCTAACCGTGCTGACCAGCGATACCTTAATAGGCATCCGGGACCCGCGCGGCGTCAGACCTCTCTGCCTGGGTAAGCTGGATGGCGGCTGGATAATAGCATCGGAGTCCTGTGCTTTGGACCACTTGGGAGCCAGCTACCTCCGCGAGATAGACCCGGGTGAAACGGTCATCATCAACGAGGACGGCCTGACCTCTGTTCCATATGCCGGCCGCCTGCCCAATCCCGCGCCATGCGTTTTTGAGTATATCTACTTCGCCAGGCCCGATAGCCTGCTGGGAGACCGGCTCAACTACCTGTCTCGTCTTGATATGGGCAAACGGCTCGCCAAAGAGCATCCCGTGAAAGCGGACATTGTGATTGGTGTTCCCGATTCGGCCACGGCAGCGGCAGTAGGCTATTCCCAGGAGTCGGGTATCCCGTTCAGCGACGGCCTGATTAAGAACCGGTACGTGGGGCGCACCTTCATACAGCCTGACCAGCGCATACGCGAGCTGGGTGTGCAGATGAAATTCAATCCGCTCCCTGAAGTCTTTAGCGGCAAGCGAGTGGTCATCGTGGACGATAGCATTGTCCGAGGCACCACCACCCCGCAAGTGGTGAGCATGGTTCGCAGATCCGGCGCCAAGGAAGTTCACATGCGAGTATGTGCGCCGCCCATACGCTTCCCCTGCCACTTTGGCGTGGACATGGCTACCAAGGGCGAACTGCTGGCGGCCAATATGTCGCTCGATGAGATACAGGAGTTCGTGGGCGCTGACAGCCTCGGTTACCTCAGCGTGGAAGGGCTGTTGGGGACGGTAAACGGCAGCGAAGACAATTTCTGTGCCGCCTGTTTCACGGGCAACTACCCCATTCCGGTGCAGTTGGAAATGGACAAGCTGGCCTTGGAGCGCTCCTAGAGCATGCCCAAAATGACCTACCTGGCATCAGGTGTAGACCTGGATGCCGCTGGACGCATCAAAGACCTCATCAAACCCCTAGCCCGTTCTACTTTCGGGCCCCAGGTTCTGGGAGACGTCGGTTTGTTTGGAGGGTTGTTTCAGCTTCAGAACTTCAGGGAACCGGTGCTTGTTTCCAGCACGGACGGTGTGGGCACCAAGCTGAAACTGGCGGTTTGGCTGGATCAATATCAGACTATTGGCAAAGACGTAGTGAACCAGAGCATCAACGACGTGCTCACCAGCGGGGCAAGGCCGCTCTTCTTCCTGGACTACATTGCCATGGAGTTGTTGTTGCCGGAGCGGCTGGAGGCCCTGGTGAAAGGCATGGCTGAAGCCTGTAGCGAGGCGGGATGCGCCCTCTTGGGCGGCGAGACGTCTCAGATGTCGGACGTCTTTAAGCCGGGAGCGTTCGAGCTGGTGGGGTTTGTTGTCGGCGCGGCGGAGCGAGAAGCTCTCCTTGACCCTTCCAGCATCAAGACGGGAGACTTACTGATCGGCCTGCCTTCCAGCGGGCTGCACACCAACGGCTACTCTCTGGTGCGGGCCATATTCAATCTGGAAGAGGATCGGTCTCCTCTGTACAAAGCATACGACGAACTGGGGTGTACCCTTGGCGAGGCGCTATTGGAACCCCACCGCAGCTACTGGCCCTTGCTGGAGCCGGTGCTTCCCCTCGTCAAAGCTATGGCCCACATCACCGGCGGCGGGGCGGAGGAAAACCTGGAGAGGGTGATGCCGCAGGGTTTGTCGGCGCGCTTGGACTGGTCTTCCTGGGAAACACCGTCCATATTTGGCATAATTCAGGCCGCGGGGAACGTAGACCTTGCCGAGATGAGGCGTGTGTTCAATATGGGAGTGGGCATGGCTCTGGTCTGCGCCGCAGACTACGCCTCCGATATTGTCGGGGCGCTCCCAGAAGCGTGGGTAGTTGGGGAAGTAACAGGGAAATAGAATTACCCGGGCTTTGAGGACTAACACATTCGCTACTTGAGAGGGAATCCATTGAAAGCACTGCTTAGCGTATCCAATAAGACAGGCCTGGTGGAGTTCGCCGTGTCTATTCACAAGCTGGGGTACAACCTGGTCAGCACAGGGGGCACCCACCGGGATCTGTCGACGGCGGGGCTGCCGGTGCAGCAGGTCGCCGACATGACCGGCTCTCCCGAAATGCTGGATGGACGTGTAAAAACGCTTCATCCCAGGGTACACGGAGGCATCCTGGCCAGGCGCAACCTGCCCAAGGATATGGCCGAACTCGCTGAGTACAGCATCGACACGATTGATCTGGTGGTCTCCAACCTGTACCCGTTCCGCGAAACGGTAGAGAAAGACGGCGTGGCCCTGGAAGAGGCGCTGGAGAACATCGACATCGGCGGGCCTACCCTGATCAGAGCCGCAGCAAAGAACTTCCCTCACGTCGTGGTAGTCGTGGATCCCGCCGACTACCAGTGGGTGTCGGACAAGCTGGGCGGCAGCGGCCTTTCCATGGAAGACCGGCAGGGCCTGGCCCGCAAGGCTTTCCAACACGTGGCGCTGTACGATACCGCCGTTTCGCACTACCTCTCCCGCGATGGCGCATCCTCTTTCCCGGACGAGCTGACCGTTGGCCTGAATAAGAGATTGGACCTGCGCTACGGTGAGAACCCCCACCAAAAGGGCGCCTTCTACACGCTGGACTCGGGGCCGGTTGATGGCATGGGAGGCTTTGTACAGCATCACGGCAAGGATCTGTCCCTTGTCAACATTCTGGACGCCGACGCCGCTTTTAACCTTGTCGCAGACTTCCCTGAGCCTGCCGTAGCTATTATCAAACACACAAATCCCTGCTGTTTCGCCACGGGAGACGGAGACGTCGCCGCCCTTTATGAGAAGGCTCTGACGCAGGGTGACCCCGTTTCTGCCTATGGAGGAATAGTCGCCTCCAACCGGCCTATAGACATGGCCTATGCCAAGGCCCTGCGCGAAGTGCGCAGTCCGGTGAACGGTGCGCGCATGTTCTACGAAATCGTCATCGCGCCCGGCGCAGAGCCGGATGCCCTGGAACACCTGAAGAAAAAGTCCAAAGACCTGCGCATACTCACAGCCCCCACCGGAGACGCACGCCGGCCGCGCAGAGAGGTCCGTACGGTGAGAGGAGGAGCCCTGGTGCAGGAAGCCGATGTCACCGTCTCCGGCGAAACCTCTTTCAGGGTAGTTACAAAGAGACAGCCCTCAGCATCTGAACTAGCAGACATGGCTGTGGCCTGGGCGGTGTGCAAGCACGTGAAGTCCAACGCCATCACCATGGTCAAAGACGGCGTTCTCGTTGGTATGGGTGCCGGACAGCCCAACAGGGTAACCAGCGTAAGGCTGGCGTCGCAGTTCGCTGGCGAACGGTCAAAGGGCGCCGTTCTCGCCTCAGATGCGCTGTTCCCCTTCGATGACAACGTAGTGGAAGCAGCCGAGGCGGGCATCGGCGCTATCGTTCAGCCGGGCGGCTCAATCCGTGACGAAGAGATCATAGCCACCGCCGACCGCTTGGGGATAGCGATGGTCTTTGCAGGCGTGCGTCACTTCCTCCACTAGCTATCGGAGGGTGTGCCCGCAGCTACCGGTTCATGGGCCGGCGGCTCCGGCTCTTGGTGGAGAGACCGTCCCAATACGTACCTGCCCAAAGCCGGCGCTATCAGTGCGGATGCTATTGCCAGCAGCACAAGAGTTGAAAATAGGTTCCGGTCTATCAGGCCCAACCTGACCACTATGTCCGCGGCGGCTATGATCAGACTAAGGCGCGCTGCATGGAAAAGTCCAAAGGCTGCGCTTTCTCTGGGCGTCATTCCCAGTAGTCTGGTTACCACCGACACGCTTATCATCTTGGAGAGCAGTCCCACGGCCAGTATGACCGCCAAAACCCCCAGGTTCTGCACGTCGGAGAAGAGGGACGGGAGATCCACCCTGGCTCCGGTGAAGATGAAGAACAACGGTATGAAGAAACCGTAGCCGAAGCTCTCCAGCTTCTCCTCTATCCGCGTTGCCCTCGGCATTATCTCGGAGAATATCAACCCCGCGATGAACGCGCCCATGATTGAGTGGAACCCCAGTTGCCCGGATATGGCAGCCAGCAGAAAGATCAGGGCGAAAGCCAGCCTGACCTCAAGGTCAAAGTATCTTTGGCGAGACAACAGAGATGCGAACCGCCTGGTCAATGCAGATCTGCTGAGCAGCATTGGAATAACAAATAGGATCAATATAGCGACCAGCGAATAGAAGAACTCCACCTGAAGCGGACCCTGGATGACACTCAAAGAAAATGCCAGCAAGAATATGCTGACTATGTCCACTATGACCACCGTTCCCAGCATCAGGTTGGCGAAATCTCCCCTGGCCCGCAAGTCTTTCAACAACGGCAGAACCAGCCCCAGGGAAGTAGTCGAAAGGATGGTTCCCAGGAGCATGGGGTGCACCCCCACGTAGGAAGCCAGCAAAACACCGCTAAGCAGCGGCGCTCCAACGGAGACGGTTGCTATAGTTGTTGCTTTGAAGACATGACGGCGTACAACCCTCAAGTCCAGGTCCATGCCGGCCAGGAACATGAGGTAAGCCAGCCCAAACGAGGAGAAGAATTCCACGGTTTGGCTTTCTGGAACAATGTCAAGGAAGGAAACCCCTATACCTATGCCAAAAATTATCTCGGCTACAATAATGGGTATTCTGACCCGGTGCGCCAGCGGCGGGATGAGGACTATTCCAATAAAAACCGCCAGCATGCTCAGGGCAAGCTGTTCCAAAGTGGACTCCTTAAGCTACGGAAGTTGCCGATTTGTGAACAAGGCGGCGACTATTATAACCATGTTCTGAGTTTTGTGGAGCGGGGCTTGAGTGGAAGGCACGACTGGGGCAACCGTGCTTGAACCTCGTTTCCCAATATACCACTTGGGCATGTATGTACTGCTCGCGCTATAATCTCCAGTGTCCAACACAGAATCGAGGTGCTCCTGATGGTTACAACAGTGGTAAGCGGTAAGCAGTTGATCGACGGTACGGGGAGCGCTCCTATACAGGACGCCGCAATTGTGATCGAGGGATCCAAAATTAGCCAAGTTGGCCCAAAATCGCAACTCAAGCTGCCGGAAGGACCTGGCGTGCGGATCATAGAGTTCCCCGATGGCTACATATTGCCCGGGCTGATCGACGCTCACACCCACCTAATGTTCGGTACTGTCAATGGCTACGGTTACGATGGCGGGCCCTACGAGAAGGTGATTGAACGTGACTCCGACGAGATCATGCTTCTCAGGGCTGCACACAACACCCACATTCACCTCAGCGCCGGTGTAACCACGCTGAGGGATAACGGAGCGCGCAATAAGATTACCTTTGACCTGCGGGCCGCCGCGGCGCAGGGGCTTGTGACAGCTCCACGCCTTCTGCTCTGTGGACGACCCGTGACCATGACAGGCGGCCACTTCTTTTGGTGTAACGGCGAAGCCGATGGCGTGGACGGTGTGCGACAAGCGGTGCGAACACTGATCAAAGAGGGAGCCGATCATCTCAAGATCATGGCTTCCGGTGGAGGCACCGCCATCACCGACAACCGCAAAGATTCGTACAGCGTGGAGGAGATGAGGACAATCGTCGAAGAAGCCCACGTGCACGGCAAGCTCACCACGGCGCATTGCCTGGCTACTCAGAGCATCACAAACGCCCTTGATGCGGGCGTAGATATGATTGAGCATGCTGGGTTCATCGAGCCCGACGGCTCCTATAAATTCGACCAGCGCATTGCGGAGCGTATCGCGGAACAGGGAGTGTATGTCAGCCCAACGGTGCAGACCGGGTACCGAGGACGCGAGAGGCTGCTGGCCCAAGCGGAGACGGAACCCCTGTCTATGGAAGATCATGCCCGCCTTGAAAGCCTCAAGGCAAAGTGTGAGAGTCAGCTGGAGTTCGTGGGAAGAATGTGGACTGAGTGGGGGATCAGGATCATTGCAGGCACCGATGCTATACAGTCCTTCGGTGACTACTGCCTGGGACTGGAACTCCATTCGGATGCCGGTATGTCCAACATGGACGTAATAAAATCGGCAACAGGTGAAGCTGCCGAAGCAAT
The DNA here is from genome assembly GCA_965116555.1 of Dehalococcoidia bacterium. Classification (GTDB taxonomy): domain Bacteria; phylum Chloroflexota; class Dehalococcoidia; order Lucifugimonadales; family QGNO01; genus DAOUJH01. Next base: position 2,345,435 of record OZ220698.1, read on the forward strand.
AGGGATGGGCGACCAAGTCGGAACTCTGGAAGCCGGCAAGGAAGCCGATATTATCGTTGTCGAACAGGACCCCCTGCAGGATATTCGGGCATTGCGCGAAATGGCCATGGTTATGAGAGCCGGACGTCAAATACTGCCATACGCACCCACCGAAATCTGATTTCTGCTTGCAGATTGGCCTGCCAATATGGTGCGACTTGCGCTTGGGACTGCCGCTAGACCTCTGGGGACAATGCTGAGATGAGCGACACAACGCACGATACCAAACTCCGGCGGAAGTGGAGCCCCGACGGCATTTTCTACGGCTGGTGGATCGTGGCGGGTGGCTCCATCCTCACCGCGCTGGGCGCGGGCCTAAACTTCTACGGCTTCAGCGCCTTTTTCTATCCGCTAACCGTGGAGTTTGGCTGGAGCCGCAGCGTTCTATCAGGCGTCTTTGCCCTGGCGCGCTTGGAGGGCGGATTCCTGGGACCGGTTGAGGGTTTCCTCATAGACAAGTACGGGCCCAGGAAGATGATGTTCATCGGCATCCCACTGATGGGATTTGGCTTCATCTTACTTGCTGGAATCAATTCTCTTCTTGCCCTGTACCTGGTATATATCCTCACCATCACTCTGGGGAGTAGCCTGGGAACGTTCGCCCCGGCTACCGCCGCCGTGGCTAACTGGTTCCTTAGAAAACGCAGCAGAGCAATTGGATTTGTGATGTCCGGCGTGGCCCTAGGTGGAGCGTTGCTGGTACCGGCCTTGGGATGGTGGATAGAGACCTACGGGTGGCGCAGTGCGGCGATAGCGTCCGGAGTCCTGATACTAGCTGCGGGCTTGCCACTCGCAATGCTAATGCGACATAGGCCGGAGGACTACGGGCTGCTCCCGGACGGTTCGGGCGTAGCCGGTACTGTCCCGGATGCTTCCCGTGGCACAGGCCGTCCCAGACCGGTCAGCGGCCCGGAGATTGGAGGACTTCAGAGCCTTAAAACAACCCAGTTCTGGTTCCTGGGTACGTCGCTATCCCTTCGTGCCATAGTAACTACAGGGTTCACCATTCACTTCGTTTCGATGATGGTCGATAGAGGGTTTACATTTTTTGTAGCTAGCTTACTCCTTGGGTCTGTAGCGCTTGTAAGCCTACCCGGCAGAATCGGCTTTTCCTGGCTGGGTGACTTCGTTGACAAGCGGTATCTGCTTGCCGCCACGCTGGGGGTGAGTAGCTTGACCATGCTTGCAATGTCTCAAGTGCAGTCCCAATCACTGCTTGTAGGTATTCTCGTCCTGTATGCCGTGGCTTATGGCGGCTCTATTGTGTTGCCCGTTTCGCTCCAAGCTGACTACTTCGGTCGCAGGTCCTTTGCCACCATCAGGGGCTTGATGAGCACTGTGCAGACTATAGGTACTCTAATTGGGCCGGTCTTTGCTGGTGTGGTGTTCGACCTCACCGGAAACTACTCGCTGGCTTTCGCCGGTTTTGCCGTGGCCGGATTCGTGGCTACGTTGCTGGTGGCAGGCATACGCAGGCCAACCGTTGTCGTTTCGGAAACCTAGCCTGTCGATGTGCAAAAGAGTTACTATGCCGCCAACGGTTCTGTCTCTTGCTTCAAATACACTGTGGGGGTGCCCAAAATGAACTCAACGGAACGGAATCTACACTACTCCTCTATCGTAATTGACTGCCACGCCGACACACCGGACCGAATCGTAGACAACGGTGCAGATCTAGGGCTGGGTGGAAGTCTCACCCACGTGGACGCTCCCAAGATGCGCCAGGGAGGTCTCGACGCCGTCTTTTTCTCCGCCTGGATACGTCCTAATCTCATTCCAAGAAGGGAATGCATCCAGCGGGTCTTGCAGGACTTGGACGCGATTAAACAGGTATGCAAGAACTACCCGGATGACTTTGAACTGGCAACCACGGCTAGCGATGTCAGGCGCATCGTTGGCGGAGGCAAACTAGCGGCAATCCTCTGTATTGAGGGTGGTCATGCCATTGAAGACGATCTGGCCGTTCTCCGCATGTTCTTTGACTTGGGCGTGCGTTACATGACCCTTACCTGGAGCAACAATAACAACTGGGCCGACGGCTGCCTGGATACACCAAAGCACCACGGGCTGACACCTTTCGGAGTCGAAGTGGTGAAAGAGATGAACCGGCTGGGCATGATGGTTGATATCTCCCATGTCTCTGAAGAGACCTTCTGGGACGTCATGAAAGTCACTTCCAAGCCGGTCATAGCTTCCCACTCTTCCGCAAGGTCTATATGCGATCACCGCCGCAATCTCAGGGATGACCAAATTAAAGCGGTTGCGGACGGCGGCGGCGTTGTCTGCGTTACTTTTGTGCCTGCGTTCATCTCAGAAGAATGCCGCATAGCCAACGATGCGCTAATGGAGCAGCACCGCCTTGAAGAGGAGGCTCTTGAAGAGAAACTGGCAGGGGATGAAGAGGCGCTGGACAGGTCAAAGAAAGAGCTGCGGGCTAAATATGACGAGCTAGTAAGCAAGGTGCCAGCGCCGGATCTTGGAGTCATCGCCGACCACATAGAGCATACGTTGAAAATCGCAGGTCCTGACCACGTAGGATTCGGATCCGATTTCGACGGGGTGGTCAGCCTACCCGTGGGCATGGAGGACTGCAGCAAACTGCCCGCGCTGACGGAGGAGCTGCTGCGACGGGGCCATTCAGAGGACACGGTGAGGAAGGTGCTTGGGGAGAACCTGCTTCGGGTGATGGAGGAGATTATCGGAGCCTAAGAGGGGCGCCAATGCCGCTAGAGAACTATCTCGAACGTAACCCCAAACTTTGTCCGGTAATCAACTATGCGGTTGATCTTCCACCCTCCCCGTTCGCTCTCTGGAGTCCGTATAGATCCATACTTGCTAAGGTCTAAGTTCGTCTCGCTATCGGTCATGATCACCATTTTGGTGCCTGGCGGATAGAGCGGCAACCGGTCGGAGTGCCATGTCCCCTTCTTTAGAATATAACCCTTGGTCCCGTCTATGAGGAAAGCGCGGCATTCTTCGGGTCCCGGAATCGCATCAGGGTCGTTTTGGTCTGTGGGAGCGGCAACGGCAACCACCGCCGGCGGCCCGCTTAGCGGCAAGAAAGCTTGCGTAACGTGGAAGTGCTGCTCCATCTGGCTGAACTCCAGGCCTAGATAGGGCAGGAGAGTTGCGTTGAACCGCAATTCGCCTCCTTGAAAATCGACGGGAGAGATCTCATCAGGCACGTCCGACGCGTCGATGACCTGCCCGAACGGCGCGAACGAAGCCGGGGTCATCAACTCTGCCTTTATCCTGTGTATCCTGACCATGCTGAGTGCAAGCACTTTCGAGCCGAGAGGGCTCTTGCACTAAGAGCTGCTGCGTCCCCGCCTTGTGGGCTGGATGAAGTGCGGCTCGACCTCTTCCAGTGCGTCGGCCGGAACTTCCTCTAGCTGCTCGGCAAGGGTGTTATAAAGCGTGGTAATCGCCTCAACCTCTTGAGGAGTGGCATCGGCGCCGCCAAGCGTTATCAAGGCACTAACGGTTTCTTTGGACATTCTGGACATGAGCGCCTCCTCAGGATATCGATGGATGCATATCGTGCCACGGGGTCGCCTGCTCATAAGCGTGGGCCACGCGGAGCACGGTGGAATCGTCAAAAAGTCTGCCGGCTATCTGCAATCCTACCGGCAGGCTGTCCGGTGAAAAGCCGCAAGGCACGCTGACTGCGGGCATCCCTGTCAGGTTAAACGGCCGGGTGAAGCTCCGCTGAGTAGCCATCCCCGTCGCGGCGCCTGTCGCCACGCTGACCTGTAGGGTCCCAGGTGGAGTCCTCTGTATCGGGCCGACCAGTACATCCACCCGATTCAGCATCTGAGTCAGCTCCTCTTGGACCCTGCGGCGCATCTTTTGCGCCTTGTGGTAGTCGTTGGAGGGAATGACAAGCCCCACCTGGACCTTTTCTCTCACGCCAATAGAGTATTCATGCAGGTGTTGGAGATACGGCGTATGTATCTGTCCCGCCTCACTCCACGTAATCACATTGCCTGCGGTTGTGGCGTAGTTGTCCGTGACCGGCACCGAAACCTCTTCAACCGATGCGCCCAGTTCCCTCAGCACCGATAAAGCCTGCTCTACTAATTGGTCAACCTCTGCCGATGTGCCCTCACGGAGTTCCCTTGGAACCCCTACTCTGATCCCGCGGATATCTCCGGTAAGTGCTGAAGCATAGTCAGGGACTGACACTCTGGTCGAAGATGGGTCCTTTGCGTCGTAACCTGCCACCGTCTGGAGCAGAAGCGCACAGTCTTCAACTGTCCTGGTCAAGGTGCCGGGATGGTCCAAAGACCAGCTCAATGGGAATATGCCGTGTCTGCTGACCAGCCCATAGCTGGGCTTCAGGCCCACCAGGCTGCAGTTAGAGCCGGGTACACGAACGGAGCCGCCGGTACACGACCCCATGGATGCAAAGATCATCCCCGCAGCCACCGAGGCGGCCGAACCGCTAGAGGACCCGCCCGGCGTGTAGCCCAGCTTCCAGGGGTTCTGCACCGGGCCGTAAAAGCTGCTGTCGTCACCGCCGCTGGCGAATTCATTGGTGTTGTTCTTCCCCACCATGATTGCGCCTGCGGAGTTCAGCTTCCTGACCGCTGTACTGTCGTGGTCAGGAACGTGATCAGCAAAGACTTTCGACCCGCTTGTGGAGAGGATTCCCTTGCTGGCATAGATGTCCTTGACCGCGTAAGGAATGCCATGCAGAGGGCCGCGGTATTTGCCCCCGGCAATATCCCTCTCAGCCCTTCTCGCAGCGGAGAGAGCATGATCAGGGCAGATTGTTATGAATGCGTTGAGCTTGGGCTGCAACTCATCGATACGGTCTAAGCTCGCTTGTGTCAACTCTACCGGTGATATTTCGCGAGACTTGATCTTGCTGGCCGCTTCCGCAAGTGTTAGTGACATCGGCTCTGCTGTAACCACTCTGTCACCTCCCCTTCTGACAGGTTTGAAAGATGCTCGAATCTGTCATTCGACAACACCCTATTGCAGACGACGGGATTATAGGCTGTCCAGGTACTCCTTTGCTAGTCTTGCCACTGTAGCAGCGCACACTTGCGTTGTGTTAAGGTCGCCTCAAAATCCGGTTTCACGCGACCTCGGAGGGATCAGAATGGTTACTCGCGACGAGGCTTGGACACTGCTTCAGGAGTTTGGCAAGAGTGACGCCCTCTTCAGGCACGCCACTGCGGTGGAGGCTTGCATGCGCGCCTATGCCCGCCAAATCGGAGAGGATGAAGAGCTCTGGGGTATTACCGGCATGTTGCATGACTTCGATTGGGACTCCTGCCCGACACCGGAAGAACACCCCCAGTTTGGCGCCGACATCCTCAAGGCCCGGGGCTACCCGGACTCAATCGTGAAAGCGGTGCTGTCACACGGCAATCATACCGGAGTACCCCGCGAGACAATGATGGAGAAGGCGCTGTTCTCGCTGGACGAGCTATCGGGGTTTGTCACGGCGGTGGCGCTGGTCCGACCTACCAAAAGTCTGGCGGATACGGACGTCCGCTCCGTTAGAAAGAAGATGAAGGACAAAGCTTTCGCCAAGTCCGTGAGCCGGGAAGACATAGTCCAGGGCGCTGAAGAGCTGGGCGTGGACCTTGACGAACATATTACGTTCGTCATAGATGCGCTGAAATCGGTGGCGGGCACACTGGGTCTTGCCGCCAGCTAGGCCATTGAAGGAGCTTGCATAGTGACCGCGTTGGAAGGAAAGGTCGTGTTGGTAACAGGCGCAGCAAGAGGCCTCGGCTGGGGAATTGCCAAGGCCTCCGCACTGGCCGGAGCCAGTGTCTGCGCCACCGACGTGGATGAAGCGGAGATGGAAGCTTCTTTCAAGGGCATGGACGTAGACGGCGTGCAACTCCTCAACCTGCCCTTGGATGTAGCCGACCCTGAGATGTTCAACAGCGTTGTTCAAAAGACAGTTGACGAATGGGGCAGGCTGGACGCGCTGATACATACCGCGGCGATATTGCCTCTGCTCAGCTTCGAGGAAACAAGTCATGAGGCTTGGTGGAGTGAGCTAAACATTCATATAGGCGGAATGTTCAACGGCGCAAAGGCGGCATGGGACATAATGAAGGCGCAAGGCGGCGGACATATCATGGCCGTGGCAAGCGGCGCCAGCTTTAAGGGCTATGTCAATGAAGTTACATACTGCGCCGGAAAACACGGCCTGGAGGGATTTGCCAAGGCCCTGGCCCTAGAAGCGACGCCTCACAATATAGCCGTCAACACCATGAGCCCCGGAAAGCGAATCAAGCCAACCGGGGTAACCCTGGCGGCGGCAGAGCAGATGCCTGAAGAGGTGACGTCAAGCTGGACGGATCCTGCCGAACTGGGCAAGGCGTTTGTCTGGCTGGCCAGCCAACCGCCAAGCAGTCTTACTGGGCTAAGCTTTGATGCGGGGAGAGTGGTGGATATCATCGCGGCTGAGGGATGGGATTTCGACTTTGCTCCTGAGAAGGTCACGCCCAATCCGGAAGAGATGAAGTCGCGGCTGGAATGGCAGGCGCTGCAAAGAGGGGGACGCTGATGGTGCTGCGCCATCCATTGACTCTGGTCACCAAGGAGACCAGACCCATCAACCTGACAGCAAGCAATACATGCTTGCTGTTGCAGGACCTCCACGCACCGTTCGCCGACCCTGAGAACGGATGGCTGGCGCGCCGTGTCAAAGAGAAGGTGCTGAGCAGGGAGTTCGACGACTACTTTGAGCTGCTTGCCATCATCTCTCAGAACATTCCTAAAGTGCTGGGAGCGGCGCGTGACCTTGGTATGTCCGTGGTCTTTAGCAGCCTGGGTCACGGCGATGACAACGTTTCAGATTTCCAACAGGCCACCGGCTGGTCATGGGACTTGAACGGAGAAAACGGCAGCTATCCAACGGCCTGGGAGCCTCGTGAGGGAGAGCCGATTCTTCCCAAACCGGGATGGAGCGCGCTATCTAATCCCGACTTCGCAGCATATTTACAAGAGAACAACATCGCCAACGTAGCGGTCATGGGCACTATGCTGGACTTTGGCATCAGCCAGACGTGCCTCGACCTCAGCGACCGCGGCGTCAGCAGCTTGATCGTTTCGGACGCGGTGGCCGCGCTGACCAGGCCCAGTCAAGACTACACAACCGGCAACATAGCGCACGGTCTGATAAAGCTGCGCACAACCAGTGAAGTGATCGACCTGCTGCAAGTCGTGAAGAAGGAAGGCTCCTTTCTCCTCTAACGTAGGGATGCACAGATGATCCAAACCGTACTAGGCCAAATAACCCCCGATGAGCTGGGATTCTGCCTTCCCCACGAGCACATCTGGTGCGACCAGCGCTATGGGCCAAGAGTAGACCTGCTGGGCACTACCCGCCCTGAGAGCACCTACATGCGGCTGGACGACTTTGACGTGATGGTGTCCGAACTTAGCGCCTATCGCGAAGCCGGGGGCAGAGCAATCGTGGAAGTAACCTGCAACGGATGGGGCCGAGACCTGGATATGCTGGCAAGGCTGTCCGAGGCCAGCGAGGTGCACATACTGTCCACATCCGGATTTTACATCGAGCCCCACATCCCAAAATTCGTCCACGAGTGGCCGGTAGAGCGCATCGCCGATCTCATAACCAGGGAGATTCAAGAGGGGGTAGGCGACAGCAAGCGCCGCTGCGGCCTCTTCAAGTCGGCCATACACCGGGCCAGAGTAGAGGGTGTGGAGTTGAAGGTGCTGAAGGCCGTCGCCACTGCCCAGAAGCGCACGGGCGCGGTGATCACCACACACACCACCGGAAACCGTCGCATGGAGGTGCCTGGCGGAGTGGCAGGTGTACATCAGCTGGAGATCCTCAAATCGGAAGGGGTCAACCCTTCGAGGCTTATAGTGGGCCACGTCGACGAACGGCCCGATGTGGACGTGTTATCCAGATTGGCCGGTGAAGGGTGCTTCATCCAGTTTGACGTTATTGGCAAGGAGCACTTCTTGCTGGACCAGACACGGGCTGAGCTGGTGCACGCCTTAATCCAAAGGGGATATGCGGATAATCTGCTTCTCTCCCAAGACACGAGCCGCCCGAGGTGGCTCAGGAGCGGCGGCCACTCCGGCTATTGCTACATCTTTGAGGATTTCCTACACAGGCTGAGAGCCCTGGGCATAAGCGACTCGGACATACAGAAGATAACGGTCACAAACCCTGCCAGGGCGCTGAACATACAGTAGTTACCCTATCCGCCGTCCTCTGCCCTTCTTGGGGGTTTGGCCAGTATAGCCAGCGCGCCCGCCGCAATGAACAAAGCCACCATAGCCAGGAAACCGCTGTTATACGTCCCCTGGATGTCGTGGCCCCTGGCAATCAGCACCGGCCCCAGTGCCACAGACCCGGTAACCAGAGGGCTGAGCGCTCCTCTAATCGTCCCCACGTGGTCTCTACCGTAGTAGTTGGCGAAGGCGACGGTTGTAGTCACGGAGTACCCGCCGATGCTCAGGCCGTAGACAACGGCAAACACAAGGAGCAAGACAGCAAACTCCGCTGTCACCAAGAGCACAAGCGATGTCCCGCACAGTATGTAGACGGCGGCCATTGCATATCTGACCCTTACCCTTTCTACTATGAAGCCCCAGAGAAGCCGGCCTATCGCGGCCATAGCGGCATGCGTACCGAGCACTGTTCTCGCTATTGCATCGGAAAAGCCGCGATCAGTTATGTAGCTGTACTCATGGATGACCACTGAAGAAACGCATAGACCGACTACCGTTAGTGAGCCGGTCAAGAGCCACAACGACTTGTCGCGGAGCGCCTGCCGCAGAGTCCATGACCTTTCGGTGCCAGCGCCTCCCCCGGACTGAATGGTATCCAGCAACCCGTCCCCGTCAGGTTTGAGTCCAACGTCCTCGGGACGGCGTATCATCAAGTATGAAACAGGCAACAGTACGAGAAAGAACAAAGCCGCCATCAGCACCCAACCGTCTCTCCAACCGGAGTTGACCACGATGAAGCTGATGATTGGAGACAGTATAGCCCCGGAGGCGGCTCCTCCCATGCTGCCAAAGGCTACCGCCCGCCCACGACGTCTCACGAACCACTTGACCACGGTGGATTGCGTAACCACTTCGCCCAGGGCCGCTCCACCGAATATGCCGGCAACGGCAAATATGAGGTAGAACTGCCAGAGCTGCGTCACCTGGCTAAGCAGAAACGCAGCGACTCCTCCCACTACGGCGGCGGCGGCCATCAAAGGCCTCGGCCCGTGCCTATCCACAATGTAGCCGAATAGTGGAGCAATGAAGGACGCAACCAGCGTGTTGATCGCGACTCCCGCGGTCAGAGCCGCCCTATCCCAACCCAAGTCCTCCGACATTGGCTTGAGAAAAACGCTGAAGGTGAACCCCTGGATACCACCGCTTGCGAAAGCGCCGAAGAAGGCGCCGGCCACGATGATCCAGCCGTAGAAGAAAGGAGTCCGTCGGACAATCCGTGCTCTCACGGTGGTCATGATACCTTATCCTTGAAGACTGGTGGCGTTCAGGGGTTGGGGCCTAACCCCGTACAATGGCCGCCTACGCCATAACACTGACATGGAGGGTGAGGTGAGCAATTCAACAGTGGAACAATCTTCCAGCAACGACAGGCGTGAAGCGCTGCTTGTCAGAATCGAAAGGGTGACCGAGCTACCCCTTCTCATCCTTGCCTTCGCCATAGTGCCGCTTCTTGCCGCTTCCTTGTTCTGGGACCTAACCCCCAACGGCGAGAGGTTGGTGTTCATCGCTGATGTCATTGTCTGGGCGCTGTTCGCCGCCGATCTGGCAGTAAAGACAGCCGTAGCGCCTGACCGGCGTGGCTTCCTTATGCAGCACTGGCTAGATGTGCTGATTGTCGTCGTTCCGTTTGCACGTCCCTTCCGCCTGCTTCGCATAGGAGTCTACGGGACCAGGGCATTCAGAGGCGCCGTCCGCATATTCAACGTGGACTTCCTGCTGGTCTATGCGGTCGGATTGGTCCTGATAATAGCCACAATAGTGACCACGGCGGAAGCAGGCAGCGGCTCTCCCCTTGGCTCCTTTCTCAATTCACTATGGTGGGCGCTTACAACCGTTACCACCGTGGGATACGGAGACATGGTCCCCAGCACACTGACAGGTAGGGTTGCCGGCGTTGTGCTGATGCTGGGTGGCGTAGGGCTTGTCGGCGCCCTGACCGCGAACTTTGCTGCAGTGATGGTCAGGAGACAGCGGAACAACGACGCAATCGAAGAGCTGGTTCAAGAGGTCAAGGCTCTACGAGAGGACTTAGACCAGCTGGGCGGCAAACGGAATCACAGCGAGGAGGCGTCACAGACGCAGCCGTAGAACCACTCTTACAGCCCGTAAGCCTCCAGGAACCGCAGCCATATCTCGCTCAACGTCGGGAACGCCGGCGTCGCGTGCCAGAGCCGGTCTAGCGTTACCTCGCCCACGATGGCGATCGTGGCCGCGTGCGTCAGTTCACCCACTCCCGGCCCCACGAACGTCGCTCCTAGCAACACCCGGCGGTCCTCGTCTACTATGAACTTCACGCCGCCCTTGAAACCCTCGCCCTGCAGCGGCGCGGCCGCGACTCCCCAACCCATATCCACGACGCGAACATTCAAGCCCCTGCCACGGGCGGCCCGTTCCGTCAGTCCCACGCTCCCCACCTGCGGGTCTGTGAACACAACGGCGGGCACGGCGTTGTTGTCCGCCCACGCCGATGTCCCCTTGCCCAGGATGTGGTCTCCCGCCTGGCGCGCCTGGTATTTGCCTTGGTGCGTAAGCAGCGCCCGGCCGTTCACGTCGCCCACCGCGTACAGCCAACCTCCGTCCACACCCTCGACCTGCAGGTGGTCATTGACCGAGACGAACCGCTCTGCTGCCACGCCGACCGAATCGAGGCCCACGCCGTCCACGACGCCGGTCCTTCCCGCCGCCACGACCACTTGCTCCGCCGCTAGGTCCTCTCCGTTGTCCATCGTTACCTTCACGCCGCTTTCCATCCGCTCCACCGAAGCCACCACGCAGCCGAAGCGGAACACGATACCCAGCCCTTTGAGCGACGAGACCACCGCTTCCACCGCGAACGGCTCCATAGTGGCCGAATCTTGAGGCTGCCGTCGCTCAAGCACCGTCACGCTCGCCGTCCCCAGCGACTTCCAGGCCTGCGCCATCTCCAAGCCCACGACCCCGCCGCCGATGATGATCAGGCTCTTTGGCGCGCTCTGCGCCGAGGTGACCTCGCGGCTCGTCCAAGGCTCAGCCTCCGCCAGTCCTGGAATCGGCGGAACGAACGCCCGCGAGCCCGTCGCCAGCACCACCGCCTTCCGCGCCTCAATCTCAAGCTCCCCACCATCAGCCTGCTCGACGACAACCCTCCTAGGGCCGTTCAGCCTACCCTTCCCTCGGATGAGGGTCGCGCCAACCGAATCGACCCATGCCACTTGGTGCTTGTCGTCCCATCCGCTGGCGAAAGCGTCGCGGCCGCGCAGCGCGCGGGTAACGTCCACAGTCCCCGTCACTGCGTCGCGCGCCGCCGGAACGCGTCGCGCCGCGGCAAGCGCCTCGCCGGGCCTCAGCAACGCCTTGCTCGGCATACAGGCCCAATACGAACACTCCCCACCCACCAACTCCGACTCCACGATCACGGTGCTGAGACCGGCGGTCGCGGTTCGTCCCGCCACGTTCTCGCCCGCCGCCCCGCCGCCGATGATGACTACGTCATAGGTCTCGGTCATATTTGGTTCCTCCTACCTCTTTATGAATGGGCTTGCGGCGCATGATGGCCTCGTCGCATCTGAGAGTCCCTCCATACAAGCGACCGCCAATCGCCCACTGCAAGTGTAATACACTCAATGGCTTGGTCAATCTGGCGGCAGCGACAGCAAGCAACTCCAACCTCGTGTGCCATGAAACACGTGCCTACCAACGGCGGTTGGTGGAGAACCCCAACGGAATGTTAATATCTGAACATCCTGGCTCCCCGGGAGGACATCATGGCTGAGCGCGACGATGCAGGCGAGGCAGCGTACGAGAAGACGATCAAGGATCCAAAGCCCTTGGACCCGGCGTTTGCCGCCCAGCGACTGAAAGAGGTCAAGAGCGTTTTCGACGAGCTGGGCGTCTTCTTCTGGCTGGGCTCAGGCACCTGCCTTGGCGCCGTCCGTGAGGGGCGCTTCATTCCCTGGGACGATGAGATGGACACGGCATCGGTCATCGGGATGCACGGCCTCACTGTCGAGACAATCGACCGGGTCGCCGAGGCGTTCAGAGAGCGTGGCTTCTACTACCATGTCGACCACAACTTCCGCTACTCCTCCTTCAGCTTCATAAAGGACGGCGTCAGGGTGGACTGGACCTGCCACCGCATCGTCGACGGCAAGGCCTACCTGTTCCCTGGGATCGAGTTTCCCCTGAGCCTCTTCGAGAACCCCAGAGAGATCGAGTTTATCGGCGAGAAGTTCCGAGTTCCCAACCCGCCCGAGGAATACCTGCGGCTGAAGTACGGACCCGAGTGGCGGACACCTAAAGGGCCCGGCTTTGAGGCCGACGTCGTCATGAAGATCAAAGACGGCACACTGCTCAGCCGGGCACAACGACTCCTACGCGCCGTCACCATGGGCTGGCTGCCCCGCCCCAACAATACCTTGCGTGTCTTCAATCGTGAGGGGGAGGCGGTCAGCGGCGCCGAAGTCATCGTCGCGGGAATAGGCCGCACAACGACCAACGCCCAAGGCCTGGCCAGGTTCTTCGTGCCGTACGAGGCCTATTACGCGGTGGTAGTCACGTATCCCGGCCACAGTGAGGTCCTCTACGAGGAGGTACTCACTCCGGGGGCCGCCTACACCTACCACCCCGGCCCCATTGTGACTCCGGAGGAGCATTATAAGGCAGGTGTGCGCGCGATGGCGCTGGTCAGGGAATAGCCTTTCTCAGACGGAATGTTAATATCTGAATATCCTGGCGCCACGGGAGGACATCATGACGGAACGCGACGATGCTGGCGCGGCGGCGTACGAAAAGACGATCAAGGACCCAAAGCCCTTGGACCCGGCCTTTGCCGCCCAGCGACTGAAAGAGGTCAAGAGCGTTTTCGACGAGTTGGGCGTCTTCTTCTGGCTCGGCTCCGGCACCTGCCTTGGTGCCGTCCGCGAGGGGCGCTTCATCCCCTGGGACGACGAGATGGATACGGCCGGGGTCATCGGGATGCACGGCCTCACTGTCGAGACAATCGACCGGGTCGCCGAGGCGTTCAGAGAGCGTGGCTTCTACTCCCCTGTCAAGCACAACTCTCGCTACTCATCCGTCAAATTCATAAAGGACGGCGTCAGGGTGGACTGGACCTGCCACCGCATCGTCGACGGCAAGGCCTACGAGTTCCCTGGTGTCGAGCTGCCACTGAGCCTCTTCGAGAACCCCAGAGAGATCGAGTTTATCGGCGAGAAGTTCCGAATTCCGAACCCGCCCGAGGAATACCTCCGACTGAAGTACGGCCCCGAGTGGCGAACGCCTAAAGGGCCTGGCTTTGAGGCCGACGTCGTCATGAAGATCAAAGACGGCACACTGCTCAGCCGGGTACAACGACTCCAGCGCGCCATCACTATGGGCCGGCTGCCCCGACCCAACAATACCTTGCGGGTCTTCAACCGTGAGGGGGAGGCGGTCAGCGGCGCCGAAGTCATCCTAGCAGGAATAGGCCGCACCATGACCGACGCCAAAGGCCTGGCTAGGTTCTTCGTGCCGGACGAGGCCTATTACGCAGTGATCGTCGCCTATCCCGGCCACAGGGAGGTCCTCTACGAGGAAGTGCTTACTCCGGGGGCAAGCTACACCTACCACCCCGGCCCCATAGTGACTCCGGAGGAGCATTACAAAGCGGGCGTGCGCGCGCTGGCTCTGGTCAGGGAATAGCCCTTCTCAAACGGGGAGTTGGGGGCGCATCCATTTGATGCCTAGTGCCACATTACAGTGGCGGAGGGAGCGGGATTCGAACCCGCGAGGGGGCTCAACACCCCCAACCCGCTTAGCAGGCGGGCGCACTAGGCCTCTATGCGATCCCTCCTCCAATAATGAAAACTATAGCAAGGCAGCCATTCAGCCGCAAGGTACAACTATCCCTGACAGGCGTCGCAGAAGTAGGCGCTGCGCCCCCTGATCACCAGCCGCTCCACCGGCTTGCCGCAGTTGCTGCACGGCTCATCCGCCCTGCGGGGCATGCGCAGCGCCTCGTGGCCCGTTTCCGATAACGTGGGAGACGCTCCCCCGGAAATCAGCGGCGCGAGCACGTCAACCGCCCTCTGCAATATTTCGACAATGGAAGCATGCAAGCGGCCCACCTCTTCACCCGTGAGCTTGGAAGCGGAACGATTTGGGTGTATCCCGGCGCAGAACAGCGCTTCGTCGGCGTAGATGTTGCCCACTCCGGCGGCTATGTCCTGCTCCATGAGCAGCGGCTTGATGGGAGCGTTCCTGGACGATAACCTACCTTTCAACCAGCCCGCAGTGAACTCCGGGCCCAAGGGCTCCGGCCCCAACTTTGTAAACAGCGGCTCCAAGTCCTCCACAAGCCACAGCTTCCCCAGGCGTCTCCTATCGTAAAACCGCATCTCCTGGCCGGTAGAGAGCGAGAACACGGCAGTGGGCACTCTCTCTGCAGGCTCCTCCGCCGCTTCCATTTTGAGGTTCCCCGTCATACGCAGGTGAACAACCAGCGCGCCTTCGTCCAGGGGGAAGTAGAGGTATTTGGCGCGTCTCCCCGCATCCAGCACGACGCGGCCTCGCATGCGGTCCACGAACTCGGTAGCCGACGGCTCTAGGACGGCCTTTGGATAGTTCAACACGACATCGGTGATGCGGGACTCCACTATGCCAGCCTCGACCAGGGCAAGGCGCACCGATTCTACTTCAGGCAGCTCAGGCATCTCGTTTAGGCTTGCTGTTGAGCCCGCCACTCACCTACGAAACGTTCGCTCTCCTCGTTCAGCACTCCCGTGGTCAGCGACAGCTTGTCCTGGAACTCCGCCAGCTCTATCAGCCGCTCCACCGAATAGCCGCTGTACTGTCCCGCCCGGCCGCTGAACCTGCCGCCCAGCACCAGCCTGCTCACTCCCGCCGCCATGATGGCGCCAAGGCACATGGGGCAAGGCTCCCAAGATGCGTAAAGCGTAGCGCCGGGGAATCTCAACGTCTTGGTGGAGGTGCCGGCATTGCGCAACGCCATGGTTTCGGCGTGGGCCGTTGGATCAAAGGTGCTGTTCTCCAGGTTGCGTCCCGTGGCTATAACCTCGCCGTCCCTGGAAAGCACCGCCCCGAATGGCTGATCGCCCACTTCAAGGCCATTCAGCGCTTCGTCTATTGCTATCTGCATAAGTTGCTGGTCGTTCAATGCCATGATTGCCTCCTGGGTGCCCAAAGTGGTCTGTATATCATACATGCGTACCCACCCTGTGTACCTTGAGGAAGTTGGTGGGAGCGCGTGCCGTGAACGGCGCGGAGCCGATCAAAACTATCCTGTCGCCGCGCTGCACCAGGTTCTTCTCCATCAGCGCCTCTTCCACAACGCCGGATGTGTCCGCCGTGACCTGCGGCAGGTCGGTGACTATGGGGAGCACACCCCACCACAGGTTCAACTGCCGCGCCACGTTCGGTTCTCTGGTCAGCGCCAGGATGGGCACTGCGGGCCTGTTCTTGGACACCCGGTGCGCCGTTACACCGGAGCGAGTCAAAACCACGATTGCGCGGGCATCAAGGTCTCCGGCCAGGCTGCAAGCGGCCCGCGCCACGGCTTGAGCCTCTCGCCGGTGCCTGCCCGTCACGCCGGTATCTTCCGGCACGTAGATTTCCTGCGCTTTCTCTATGATGCGAGCCATCACCGACACCGCCTCTACCGGGTACGACCCTATGGCCGTCTCTCCGCTGAGCATCACGGCGTCGGCCCCTTCCCACACCGCGTTGGCCACGTCGGAAGCCTCGGCGCGGGTGGGTCGCGGCTCGTTGATCATAGACTCCAGCATCTGCGTGGCCACTATGGTTACTTTGCCCTTCTGGTGAGCTTGGTGAATGATTCTCTTCTGCCACGCGGGCACCTCTTCCGTGGAAAGCTCCACCCCCATGTCGCCGCGGGCCACCATCACGCCGTCGAAAGCGTTCAGGATGCCTTCCAGGTTGCGCAGCGCCCTCGACCGCTCCACCTTGGCTATCAGCGGCAACCGCTTGCGGTACTGGCGCATCATCTCTCTCAGCGGCTTGGCGTCATCGCCGCTCCTCACGAAGCTCATCGCTACCCAGTCAACACCAATGTTCAGGCCCACCTCAAGGTCGGCTCGGTCTTTTTCGGTGAACGTGGGGATATCCAGGAAAACGCCGGGCAGGTTGATGCCCTGGTATGCGCCGAGCAGTCCCCCTTTGACTACGCGGCACCTGATGTCGTATCCCTCTACGGCCACCACCTTCGCCTCCAGACGGCCATCGTCGAGAAGGACGCGGTTCCCCGGCGACACAAAGCGGTACATCTCAGGATAGGTGGTGCTTATCCTGCCGTCCTCGCCCTCCGACTGGTCATGGCAGATGAGGAGCTCCGAGTCCTGCTTCAATTCCAGTGCGGCGCCGTCCCTCAACGGGCCGGTACGCATACGGGGCCCCTGCAGGTCCTGAAGTACGGCCACGTGCCTCCCCAGCCGCTGCGACGCGTCGCGAACCATCTGCACAAGCCGGGCGTGGTCTTCATGCGACCCGTGCGAGAAGTTGAGACGCACCACGTCCACGCCTGCGTGTATCAACTCCTCGATTCGTTGAGGAGACGAAGTGGCCGGGCCTATGGTGGCAACAATCTTTACGGCGCGCATAGGAGCACTTCCTACTCCAAGTCTCCCCAGGTGGGGCCTATCTTGAGGTCCACTTTCAACGGAACACTCAATTCCAGGGCTGAAGGCATCAGCTCCAGGATTATCTCCTTCATGGTCTCCATCTCCCGGGGCGGCGACTCGAAGATGAGCTCGTCGTGTACCTGCAGGAGCATGCGGCTGTTCAATCCGTTCTCTTTCATGCGGTTATAAATCCGTATCATCGCTATCTTTATGATGTCCGCCGCCGTGCCCTGGATGGGCATGTTGATGGCTATGCGCTCCGCGGCCTGCCGGGTGTGGATGTTGGAGTGGTTTATCTCCGGCAAGAACCGCTGTCTGCCCAGTATAGTCTCGGAATAGCGTCTCTCGCGGGCCTGCTGTTTGGCCTCCTCGATATAGAACCTAATGCCCGGGTACTTGGCGAAGTAGCTCTCGATGAAGGCGGCGCTTTCCTGCATGTCCAGGTCGGTCTGCTGGGACATGCCATGCGCCGACAGACCATAGATGATGCCGAAGTTCATCACCTTGGCCAGACGCCGCATGTCCGCCGTGACCTGCTCAATGTGCACCCCGTATACCTGGGACGCCGTTGCGGCGTGGATATCCTCGTCGCGGTGAAACGCGTCCAGCAGGCCCTGATCCTGGGACAAATGGGCCAGGATGCGGAGCTCTATCTGCGAGTAGTCGGCGGCTATCAGGCTCCAGCCCATCTCGGCCTTGAAAGCGCGTCTCACCTGCCTGCCCAGCTCTGTCCGAATGGGAATGTTCTGCAAGTTAGGGTCGCTGGAGGAGAACCGCCCTGTCGCCGAGCCTACCTGGTTGTAGTTGGTGTGTACTCTGCCCGTTTTGGGGTTCACCAGCGTGGGCAGAGCGTCCAGGTAGGTGGACTTGAGCTTGCTCAGCTCGCGGTAACGCAGGACTTTTGCCACCACTGGGACGGCGTCCTTGAGAGTTTCCAGCACGGATGCATCGGTGGAATAGCCGGTCTTGGTGCGCTTGGGCGCGGGCAGTTCAAGCTCGCGCAGTCTTGCCGGCGGCAACAGCTTTTCGAACAGGATGATCCCCAGCTGCTGCGGTGAGTTGATGTTGAACCGCTCTCCGGCGTCCCTGTACACCTCATCTTCGACGCCGCCCAGCTCCTCGCTGATGCGGTCGGACATCTGGCGAAGCTCGTCGGTGTCCACAATGATGCCGGTGGTCTGCATGTCTACCAGCGCCGGGATCAACGGTAGCTCCATCTCTTCAAGTATGTTCCGCACTCCTCTTCTCTCCAGCTTGGGCTCCAGGTTCGTCCTCAGCCGTCCTGCTATGTCGGCGTCAGCCGCGGCGTAGGGCGTGGCGGCTTCGATGGGCACCTTGTCGAAGGTAACCTGCTTTCGACCGGTGCCGATGAGCGCCGTGATGGGCGTCATCTCCTCCTGCAGGAGTTGAAACGCCAGTTGCTTCAAGCGGATGGCGTTGTGGCCCAGTAGCTGCGCTGCGATCATGGAATCGAACTCCAGTCCCCGCACTCGCACGTCGTAGTTCTGGAGGACTGTCATGTCGAAGCTGGCCTTGTGCGCCGTCTTGGATATCGATGGGTCTTCAAGGAGCGGCTTCAGCGCTTCCAGCGCCTCGCCCAGCGATACCTGCCGGCCTTCGGCGTGGCCTACCGGAACGTAGAAGCCCTGCCCCTCCTTTGTCGAGAACGACAGACCGACCAGGTCGGACCGCACGGGGTCAATGCCGGACGTCTCCGCGTCAAAGGCAAAGTGTCCGGCCGTTCTAAGCTCTTCTACCAGGGTCTCCAATGCCTCCATGGTGTTAACACAGCGGTAATCCTGTTCCACGCTCTGTTTGACCGGACGCGCCTCGCCTTCGTCAGGTTCATCCAGGTCCAGCAGGGTGCCCTGTTGAGGCTGCGCATTCGCAGCGCTTTCACCGCCGGGAAGCCGGTTGATCATGCTGATGAATTCAAGGTCTCGCAGTGCGCTGGCCACCCTGTCCCGGTCGAAGTTCCCAAACTTCACTGCCTCCGAATCCAAGTCCACCGACATGTCTCTGACTATGGTGGTCAGCTCTCTACCATCAAAGGCCGCTTCTTCGTGGTCTCGCAACAACTGCTGAATACGCGGAGGCTTCACCTCATCTATGCCCTGGTACACGCCATCCAGGCTCTGGAACTGCAGGATGAGCTTCACTGCCGTGCCGCGGCCTATCCCAGGCACGCCCGGTATATTGTCTGAGGGGTCTCCTTCCAGCGCTTTGATGTCGGGGATGTGCTCCGGGCCCAGGCCGCCGTACCGTTCGCGCACGGCTGGAATGTCGTAGACCTTTTGCTGCTGCACGCTGTAGCTCAGCACAACTCTTACATGAGGCGAGACAAGTTGAAGGGTGTCTGTGTCCCCGGTGAGTATTATGGTGTCCAAGCCCGCCTCTTCAGCCTGAGCGCACAGCGTGCCTATAACATCATCCGCCTCGTAGCCTTCCATTTCGTAGATGGGCACCTCAAAGGCCTCCAGCACCTGCCGCACCAGTGGGAACTGGGCCTGTAGCTCGGGCGCGGTGGGCGGACGCTGCGCTTTGTACTCTTTGTACTGCTCGTGACGAAAGGTGGGGCCTTTGACGTCAAAGGCTATGGCGCAATGGGTGGGCTTCCAGTCTGAAACGGCCCTGAGGAAAGTGTTGGTGAAACCGTAAACACCCCTGACCTCTTGCCCTGTGCGTCGCACTGTCATTGGCTGCTGGATGGCATGGTACGCGCGATGCACCATTGCGTTGCCGTCCATGAGCATGAGAAGGGGCCTTCTTTCCATGAGCTCTCCCTGGTTGTCTTTAGCCATTACTCTCCCAAGACAAGGGGGCGGTCTGCGCCCATTATACCAATCATCCGGTGGGAGGATTTCCCTGCAGAGTGCGGTTTTCACCTTGTTTGACACTCATATTTTGCCAAGATAAGATTATTTTTCGTTGGGGAGAGGGTATGAGACGGCTGGTCACTCCTCTCCTGGGGGCAACGTAGCTCAGCGGCAGAGCGGGCGCTTCATAAGCGCTAGGTCGTTGGTTCGAATCCAACCGTTGCCACCATTAAGGGCCAAGCCAAGTTACGCAGATCAGGGGCGGTTAGCTCAGTTGGCTAGAGCGTCGCGTTCACATCGCGAAGGTCACTGGTTCGAGTCCAGTACCGCCCACCACCGTGCACTGAAACAAGTACCATCTTCGAGATGTGGCTGGGAGGCCTAGGGCGGCCCGAACGATAGGTTCGAGGCTTCTCGAGTGGACATGGTGGCGGCCAGGCGATATATGGAGGCCACGGCGTCCATCCTGCGTAGGAGCAGCGTCAGTCACTCCCTGGACATGGGGTAGGCCCGCACGAAGTCCGAGGACGTGTCGAAGCGGAGGACCCACGCGGCTTCTTCGATGCCCTAGGCCGTCAGGTGGTACCTCTGGCTGGCTGGCCAGTCAGCATCGGAAAGATGACGAGCGCCATTCCGTCGGAGAGCGTCAAAGTGACGCTCTTGCCGTACCGGGACACGTTCGTGAAAGAGCGCCCCTCAATGTCCCCGGCCACGTCAATCTCGGATAGCGTCCGAAACACCGTTGGGCGGACGACGCGGGCAGAGACCACGGAAGCGCCCACCGCGTGGCGCTCCAGCACCTCGCGGACAATGGTGAGTTCCGGCGCCTCCGGCATGGGTTTCGTCCCGCCTGGTTTCTTACTTGGCTACGAACGTATTTGAAAACGGGGCACCCGACCAATACCCAACCAACATCTCAGTCTCTCTGCAATCTCAAGCCCGCCCACCATTCCGGCCGCTGGTAATGCAACCTCAATCATGAAGCTGAGCGGTGCCGAGAGCACATTCTCCGTGGAACCGCCTTGGTTCCCGAGTACTCCCAAGTTGATGAATATCCATAGCAACGCGAAGCCGGCAATGAACACGCAGAATATCAGCACTATCTCGATGGCGTACTTTAAGACCGGCAAATGTAATGAAGCCCATGATGCCCCCGTCACTGCCAACCAAACTACGATTAGTGTCCAGAAGCGCCAATCCTCACTTTCGTCCAGGGCATCCACGGCAAGCGCCAGCACGATGGCCGTGTATATGAATAGAAACGTGCCGACGAGAGTGCGCTTCCAATTCGACACTACCCAGGGAATCACCCAACGTACAAAGCCAGCGAGAGAGAGTAGTACTACCCATACGTACACCGGCTCAGACGTGTCCGCATCGTCGACGTAGAATGCCCATAGCAGGAGAGCTAACCCGGCAAACACCAATCCGCCCCCTGCGACATCGAGCGCAGTTTTCTTCCAAGAGCTCTCGCGCGTTGCCTCTGGAGGGTCTTCTTTAGATGAGACGAACGATATGCCAGATATGACGAATAGTGCGCCCAAGATCAGGATCACTCCAGCGGTCCACCAGCGATACACATCGTCGCTAGGCTCCGGCGCAAGTACGAAGGAAACCCATAGCGCCCATGCGACGAAGAGGGCCCCAAGCACAGTCGCGACAAAGACCAACCCGTGGAATAGTCGGGGGTGAATCCTTGATTCAGGTGGCTCTACAGCTACAGAGGCAAGTATCGGCAGCACGGCGAGACCAGGCAGCGCCCACCAGAAGACCCACCGGGTTACTCCTTCGCCGATATCGACATCTTGCACGTAGTGACCCCACAGGATAAAGCCAAAGCCTATGATCAGATAGGGGATCAGGAGCACCAAGCCTGCCTTCTTCAGTCTGTCTCGCGTCACTTGCGCATCTCCTCACACCTTCCGAACGCGGTTCGACAGTATAGAGTGTAACGCCATGGCGTGGCTGGCCCCATCGGTGATTCGGTTGGCCTGGGCTCGGGGGGTTCGATAGTTCCCGCGTTCGTGGAAATGACGAGCGGTTCCGTCTCCCGGCTACGCCCCTGGGCGGCCGCTGCTTTGTCAGTATCTGGTTGGGACACTTCTGCTCCTTTCCCGGGGCACTCTACCCTCAGTCAGGGAGCTCACACCACCTCAAATCTCTCGGGTTTTCCTATCCCCTCGGGTGTCCCATTATCGCTGACGGTCTACAGATTGACTACAGGTCCAGAACGAGGGTAAGTGTGAAAGTTCTTGATTTTGTCAAGTCTGGTGGGTTGTCTCGTTCAGTTGACAGAGCCGACTACCGGATGCCCTATGAGTTCTTCGGTCAACGCTGGTCGCGTGCTTGCCCACGGCGAGCTTCTGCGGCAGGCCTGGTTCTCGGCGCACTTCGGCCGCCCTGCCCTGCGCTGTGCTGGTCCCCCATTGCCATTACCCTTTCATGCCGCTGGTCTAGCATGCGCACCAGGACAAAAGTCAGTGCCGCGATCTGTCCTATGATGACTGGGGCTGACAAGGCTACCAGTGTCCAGGGGTGATCGGCCAGCCCAAAGAACAGGGAGACTACTATCAGGATAAGCGGGGGGCCTCCCACGAGTCCCGCTATCAGGACGCCGACTTGGCCGGCACCGCTGACGCGCCATCCCTCCCTGGTCTGTTCGATTTGCAGGGAGTCGCCTTTACTCTGCTTGCTCACGGCGCTTGGACCTCCTGAAGCACTTGAACCTCCCGACCCGGGGTCGACGGCAAGGCGCCGGGCTGCTTCCACCGTCTCGATGCCTTCACAGTACCTGTAGGCGGTGTCCTAGACATTTGGGGTTATAGCCCGCACTCAATCAATCCGCTGCGGGAATCTTGTCCTGAACAGGCTTTGCCACAATCCAATCGACCGGTCTTCGTCCCATTCGCGGCGCGCTGCCTCTGCGATTCCAGCTGCCTCCGTGAGCTTGGTCTTGAGTGCTTCGATGTGGTAATCGTCGCAGTCTCTCAACAGGTTCTCGTTCTGGAGCGAGGGGTTCATTGTCCGTGGAGCCGAGTATGAGAACATGTGGTTGTTGGAGAGTTGCCGAAGAACACCGGACACCGCATCGGCATCTGAGCTCGATAGCAAGATGGGCCAAGCCTGAGCAATCATCACTTCCAGCGCGACTGAGGGTAGCCGGG
This sequence comes from Dehalococcoidia bacterium, assembly GCA_965116555.1. Lineage (GTDB taxonomy): Bacteria > Chloroflexota > Dehalococcoidia > Lucifugimonadales > QGNO01 > DAOUJH01. The sequence goes on from OZ220698.1 coordinate 2,368,304, forward strand.
CCCTTTTGGGCAGCGCCTGGTTACGCCAGTGCTTCAGCATCTTGGCGACCCGAACGAACCGGCCGTCGGTGCGAGAATTCTGCCGGCGATACCATTCCTCAAGCCCCTTCGGATTGGTCGCCTCCCAGCCGTTGACGGTCCGGTTGGGGATGTACAGGACATTGTTCACCTGTCTTGAATCCCCAGCCAGCGGGACCACGTCCATGTGAAACTCGCCGGGGAATTCAATCCGAACGCACCTTGGCCGTGTACTCACCTTCCCACGATACGCTTCGGTTTTCTTGAGACGCCTGGCAAGCCAGCGAACCAACCGCTTTGGTTCCGCGGTTCCAGCTGGAACAGCATCGAGGTCGAGAGAGCAGCAGACATCGACGTCAAAGTCTGCACCACTCCCCAACGGACGGATGGCCGTGCCATGAACGTACGATCCCTGGAGGAACGTCTCGTATAGGGCCGGAGAAGCAAATTGGTCGGCCTCCAGCGCCCCACGCAGGGCCTCATGCTCCGCCTTTATTCGGTTGAGCTTGGGTTCATCCAGGCTGATGTTCTCGAGGAAGCGCTCGAAATGCTGTGCGAGCTCCACGAATCTCAGCCTCCTCGTTGAATGCGACCTGCGACTACTGGCCCTACTAAATGAGTCTCCTCGAGGGGCCTGTGCGGGCGTGCGGGTGTCTTCGCGTGGGTCCTGCATGCTCTTTTCGAAGGCACATCCCTACAACTGACATCCTAGCGCTTCTCGGGGTCTTCCAGCAAAGAAACCGGGCGACCTGTGAATCAGCGTAAGCCCTGCCACTGCGTAGTCTTAACTGCGGATGCCGGTGTAAAATGGAGGGACCACACTGAGGAGGAATCCTGTATTGCAGAATACGGCCTCACACCTGAACGACGTTCACGCGGAACTGGCCCCGTCTGACGACACACTGTCCGCCGCCCGAAGCCGGCGAGATGAGGTTCTCGCGAAGGCCAGTAGCTTTGCTGGCGCCCTCCGAACCTACAAGTCCGGCTCAATCGCCCACAGAACGGCGAATCATGACACCGATGCAGACTGCGGTGTGGTGCTAGACCGGCGGTCGTATCCGAGTCTGGGCCCAGACGGCGAAGGGAAAGCACCGAACGAGACCGTCGAGGAAGTCAGAGAGTTCCTGCGCGAGCGTCTGAAGGAGGACCACCCCGACATTAGGTTCCGGGTCACCAAGCGAGCCATAACGGTGTCGTTCAACGAGCCGCTGGACGATGGGACAGACCCATCCGTAGACCTGATCGTCGCCCTGACCCGGAAGAATGCCCAGGGGCTCTGGATACCCAACGTCGAGAGCAAGGATTGGGACGCCTCCGATCCGGAGTATCACACGAGGGTCTTGACCGATGACCCTGCCGATCTCAGGCGTGTTAGTGCGAAGGTCATCAGGCTCGCGAAGGGATGGAACACTCAATTCGCAGAACCCGGCCTCTGTAGCTTCAACATCGAGGCACTGGCCCTGAGCTGCATCACCGAAGAGCACGGTGTGCCCGACGGTCTGGCGGAGCTCTTCCGCTTTGCCGCCAGCGACCTCAAGAAGCGATTCACTCCCGACCCGGCAGGGGTGTCCAAGCCCATAAAGCTGCTCATGGACCGCGATGTCGTCGTTGGCCGCTTGAAGAGAGCGGCCGAGCGTATGAAGGATGCGCTGGACAATGACGACGACAAGATAAAGGTCCAGGAGGCGATGGCGAGTCTGTATTGGAAATACGTCAGCCCGCCAGAAGGAAGCAAATCCAAGGTGGGGATTGCCTCCGCACTCCGAAGTGGAAACCCCTCGCTGGGCGTCTCAGGAGGCGCGCTGAGTCTTGCCGGTGGCGGCGGCTCCAACGTCAAGCCGACCAGATCGTGGGGAAGTGAGCGCTCGTAGGAGGTTCACCGGACCACCCAACACAAACAAGGGACCGTGGTTTGGGCTGACAGTGGTGCGACTCAAGTTTGAGCGAGGCGTCAAGAGCCAGTTTCCCAACTTGAACGGCGGAAGGGTCAAGGGTGGCTACGAATATAGGGCCACTCTGCCAGTGCCTCACTACGAGCCCAGAAAGACCCGCATCAGGTTTAACGGCATGGCGAAGGTCCCATCCGTGTTCGTCGACGGTCCCCAAGACTCACCACACCGCTACCCTGACGGAGACCTCTGCATGTGGTTTCCGGACGACCCCGTAGAGCGCCGGTGGGTCTTCGACGACGGTCTACTGGCCCTATTGGGATCGGTAATGGCTCATCTATTCAAGGAAGCCTGGTGGCGGGAGACGGGGGAGTGGCTTGGCGAGGAAGTCCCGCATGGAGCCCAGACGAAGGAGCAAACAGGGACGTGAACGAGGCGCAGCAACTCACTCTGCCTTGGCCTGTTGTCGGTGCGGTCATTATCGGAGCAGTGTCGTTCACCGTATTCGTTCTCACCAACTGGTGGAACGGGGAACGTGAGAGGCTGACCCGAAGTCGTGAAGTTTTTTCGAAGGCGTACGCTGCAGTCCAGGAGTACAAGGAATTCCCCTACGTGATTGCGCGACGCAGGAAGGATACGCCAGAGGAGGAACGAATACGCATCTCCTCTGAATTGCGTAGGGTTCAGGCCGACCTAGCATTCTATTCTGCCTGGCTTATGACCGAATCTCGTCATGTCCACCGCAGCTTCTCGGAACTGCTTGAGCAGGCGCGGAATGTGGCAGGTTCGGCGATGCACGACGCTTGGTTGCAGCCCGCCGCCGCCGAAGACTCCGAAATGAACACGCTCAAGCAGGACATGTCCGCCCTGGCTTCCTACGAATGCGCATATCTGGAAGAGGTGGTTGACCACCTATCTCTCTGGCCTCGCTGGACTCGCCGATTGCTTCGACGCAAGCCGGGGGCGTGACGTCAACCGCAATCGTCGTTGCATCCTGGACTCTCGCCCCGGCCATTGCTCTGTCCCAGTTTTGAGCTCCCACCTGAGTCCTCATCCCAGCACACCACTGCCACCAGCTTGCGGTGGATGTAGTCCTTATGCGCTACGCATCAAATTCGGCAATCCAATTGCCCTCTAATGGGAACCCTTATCAGATACATAGTCGTTTCACCCTGGTGTTACTGCATGGACGGTGTATAGCCCTGGCCCTCCTCGAACTCGCTCGGGAAAGGCTGCACCGTCCCAGTCTCCACTATGCTCGCCGCACAGGAGCTGTGTGGGTGCGGTTGTTGTTCGCTGAAACTGTTCCTGCCCAAGAGCTCGTGCCGGAGGTGTTCAAAGACCCCCTTGACCGCCAATGACTTGGCCAGTTGACCGATGTCCTGGCAGAGCTCCGGCTTGCTCTCGATGTAGGGTCTCATTAGGGGCTCCGCCTCTTCTTCCCAGGCCAGGACGACCTTGTTGGCGGTTTCCTCAACGACTGGCAGGACCGTTCCCACAACTTTCCCTTCATCCTGTGGCCTCATTCGGAAGAGGCTAAGGCGGGCCATGATCAGTTGGGACATCTGGTCCTCGATCATCTCATGACGGCTTCCGAACCCGGCCAATGCGTGCATCAGGTATCCGAACTCGCCCTCCAGGGTCTGGGTTGTCCTGGTCAACTCATCCCTTGTGTTGGGGCATTCCCTGTAGTGTTTCATCAGGGCTCGCGTCTGTTCGTCGTTCAGGCCCGCCGCCGCTCCCCACGAAGCCATCATGTCAACGGATGCTTCCTCCAGAGGAGTGGTGATCCGGTGACGAAGCCGGTCGCAGATGGAGAGGAGTTCTGACTCCTCTCTGGTCAGCCGGGGCTCAATGGCGTCCCGGAAGACTGTTCGATCACGAGCACAATAGTCGCACCGGCAGTCTCTCAGGTTGTGAGAGCCCAGGCCGGGTCCTTGGCTACGGCGGTAGGCCTTGCCTCGTGCCTCCCGCTGGGATTCCCCTACGAACTCAGAGGACAGTATCTTCTCGAATATGGGGCTTACCGTCTGGGATGTCGGCCAGAGCTCCTTGATAAGGTACGGTGTTCCCAACTCATCGAACATCCCCTCCTGGAACTCGGAGGTCTCGCATATCCGGCATATCCTTGAGTTGGCGCCGAACATCGTGATTGCAAAGTCATGCGCTGGGCAGGTGAACTCCTCCAGCGGCCTCTGTGCCGGCTGTGCTACTGGGTCCCAGGGTTCCGTACCGTCGTACCGGTTGGAATCGAGCAGTCTCTGGAGGAGGGCGTCTTCTGAACCTTTCCCACGCGGCCAGTGGAGTATCCAGGGGGCGTGCAGCAATTCTTCCCTTGCTGAAGATCTGGGAGTCGTCCCTGTTGTCCTGACGGGTCCCAGCGTAGAGGTGGGAGGGTTGAACGCAGTAAGGCCTATTGCAGAGATGGTTGACCTGCCGGTCCTCGGGGACCGGCTCTCGCGTCTGAATGAACACGGCCCTGTGTGCCAGCTCCTGCTTCTCTCCTCAATCGTGAGGACGCCGTAGCCGTCCCGGTTCAGGCCGTATTTCCATACCATGCAATTGCCCGAAAGGCGTGAAGGGAGAGTTCACCTGCATGGGCACGCCGAGGCAGTCCGCCGGAGTGATGGGGCCTTCGTTCCAGCTCCTGCGCGGCCTTGGGTTCCTTGTTGAGGGTTTCCGCCGTACCACCTCCGGATGACGGCGTCTCTTCTTGTCCGGTAGTCTCTCGGCATTCTTCCGGTGCACTCCCTTTCCTGGAATACCAGGCCCGATCGACAAGGCGGCCATGCGGGTCGCCGTACGGTGACAACGACCAGATTAGGATGTAGCGCCGTCTCGACCCGTCTCGTACACGTCCACGACTTCAGT